>CAXXHV010000001.1:0-623939 GCA_963678575.2 Sphaerochaetaceae bacterium
CTCATTCTACAAAAGGCACGCCATCACCCTTTCGGGCTTTGACCGCTTGTAAGTCCACGGTTTCAGGTTCTCTTTCACTCCCCTCCCGGGGTGCTTTTCACCTTTCCCTCACGGTACTATGCGCTATCGGTAGCCGCCGAGTATTTAGCCTTGGAGGGTGGTCCCCCAGATTCCGACAGGATTTCTCGTGTCCCGCCGTACTCAGGAAATGCATCCAATTAGTGTATTTATTTTTAACTACAGGGTTTTCACCTTCTTTGACAGATCGTCCCAGATTCTTTCGTCTAATAAATACATTTTTACTAACCGGGTTACCCAGATGCACCCCTACAACCCCAAACACTTAAAAGCGCTTGGTTTGGGCTCTTCCCCTTTCGCTCGCCGCTACTAAGGGAATCTCATATTTGATTTCTACTCCTGCTGGTACTTAGATGGTTCAGTTCCCAGCGTATACCTCTATTATGCTATTTTATTCACATAATAGTGACAATCATCCAGACTGTCGGTTACCCCATTCGGATATCTGCGGATCATTGGGTGTTGGCCCCTCATCGCAGCTTTTCGCAGCTAACCACGTCCTTCTTCGCCTGGCGGCTCCTAGGCATCCTCCGTGGACCCTTATTCGCTTGACCATATTATCTTTACAATCCCTAACGCTATTTATGTCAAATATCTTTTTCTTTTGGAGGCAAGGGGACTCGAACCCCTGACCCTCGGCTTGCAAAGCCGATGCTCTAGCCAACTGAGCTATGCCCCCGTTGTCTAAAATTAAAAGAGCGGGAAGAGAATTTTCTTGCAAGTTACCTTAAAGAGGGTCTTTGTTGATAGGTCTTCCACCTATCGGATTACATCCTATTGTTGTGTGTTTAACTGTGAGAGGTCAAACACTAACCTTTCTTAGTAGAAAGGAGGTGATCCAGCCACACCTTCCGGTACGGCTACCTTGTTACGACTTCACCCTCCTCGCCAAGCATACCTTCGGAACCGTCCCCCATTACTGGTTAGACTAGCGACTTCGGGTACCCCCAACTCGGATGGTGTGACGGGCGGTGTGTACAAGGCCCGGGAACGTATTCACCGCGCCATGCTGATGCGCGATTACTAGCGATTCCAACTTCATGGAGTCGAGTTGCAGACTCCAATCCGTACTGAGACCGGCTTTTTGCGATTCGCTTAACCTCGCGGTTTCGCTGCGCTTTGTACCGGCCATTGTAGCACGTGTGTAGCCCAGGACATAAGGGCCATGATGACTTGACGTCGTCCCCACCTTCCTCCGGTTTGTCACCGGCAGTCCCACCTGAGTCCCCACCATAACGTGATGGTAACAGGCAGTAGGGGTTGCGCTCGTTGCGGGACTTAACCCAACACTTCACAGCACGAGCTGACGACAGCCATGCAGCACCTGTATATCGACCCCGAAGGGAAAAGCTATCTCTAGCTTCGTCCAATATATGTCAAGCCCTGGTAAGGTTTCTCGCGTATCATCGAATTAAACCACATGCTCCACCGCTTGTGCGGGCCCCCGTCAATTCCTTTGAGTTTCACCCTTGCGAGCATACTCCCCAGGCGGTACACTTAATGCGTTAGCTTCGGTAGTGAATATAATTACCCACCACCTAGTGTACATCGTTTACTGTGCGGACTACCAGGGTATCTAAACCTGTTTGCTCCCCGCACCTTCGCGTCTCAGCGTCAGTACATGGCCAGACATTCGCCTTCGCCACCGGTGTTCTTCCAGATATCTACAGATTTCACCCCTACACCTGGAATTCCAATGTCCCCTCCTGTACTCTAGTATTACAGTTTCCAGCGCGTTCCCTCGGTTAAGCCGAGATCTTTCACGCCAGACTTGCAACACCGCCTGCACGCCCTTTACGCCCAATGATTCCGAACAACGCTTGCCCCCTACGTGTTACCGCGGCTGCTGGCACGTAGTTAGCCGGGGCTTATTCCGGGATTCACGTCATCTGCTTGTCATTTCCTACAAACATTATTCCTCCTCCCGAAAAGAACTTTACAACCTCACGGCCTTCATCGTTCACGCGGCGTCGCTCCGTCAGACTTTCGTCCATTGCGGAAGATTCTTAGCTGCTGCCCCCCGTAGGAGTCTGGACCGTATCTCAGTTCCAATGTGGCCGATCACCCTCTCAGGCCGGCTACCCATCATTGCCACGGTAGGCTTTTACCCTACCGTCTAGCTAATGGGACGCAGACTCATCCTCTTGCGACGCTTTGAGGCGCCTTTCCTTCTCTTATCTTATGATAAAAGAGTATTATTTGGTATTACCCTATGTTTCCACAGGCTATCCCAAACAAGGGGGTAGATTATCCACGTGTTACTCACCCGTCCGCCGCTCTAGGCTAACCGAAGTTAGCTTACCGCTCGACTTGCATGCTTAAAACGCGCCGCCAGCGTTCGTTCTGAGCCAGGATCAAACTCTCCGTTATATAATATGGTCATAAAGACCATTAATTTAACAAAATCATTTAATTCCTGTCACTCGCTTTAACGAACATTAGCTTATTTCATCTTGTTCTTATTTTGAATTGACAGAAAGCCCTCTTTACACAATTTTCATTGCAATAACTTGCTTTCTATTTCTCTTCCCTAACGCTCATAATTTCAAATAACAATTACAATTAGTTCAATAATTTAGAACTTCTTGCAGGCACTCATTTTTTTTGAGCACTCAGTTAACATAACAGTTTTCAAACCAACAAGTCAATAGCTTTTTTTATTTTTTTTAACTATATTTTTTATCATTTAAGATAATGTTTATTGGTTTTTTTGCCTGCCAACGAGTTGAGAAACTACACCACAATCAAATATTATGCAATAGGATTTTTAATTTTTTTTTCTTTTTTTTTAAAATTATTAATTTTAACCAAAATATTGCCATTTTTTATCTAAAAACAGCAATATTTTAAGTTTTTTCTTATATTTTAATAAAGTTTTAAATATTATTTATTTTAATAATTTTAAAATATATTTTTCTAAATCTTCAGGTTTTTTACTTGGAGCAAATCTTTTTATTACATTTCCATTCTTATCAATTAAAAATTTTGTAAAATTCCATTTAATATTAGATCCAAATGTTCCTTTTTTTGCTTCTTTTAAATATTTATAAAGTGGATGTGAATTTTCACCATTTACTTCAATCTTTTTAAACATTGGAAAACTTACACCATAATTCAAAGAACAAAAAGAATGAATTTCTTCATCACTTAAAGGATCTTGATTAGCAAATTGATTACAAGGAAATCCTAGTATTTCAAATCCTTGATTTTTATATTTTTCATATAATAATTCTAATCCTTCAAATTGAGGGGTAAAACCACACTTACTTGCAGTATTTACAATCAAAAGAACTTTGTCTTTATATTCTTCTAATTTTATACTTGTATTATCTATTTTTTCTACTTCATAGTCATATATTTTCATATTGTCTCCTATTAATCGCATGCGATTTAATTAAAAGATATTAATTTTTCTCTATATTGTAAAGACTTTTTACTATAAATTAATACAAATATTTAAATTTTATTTGATTTATAACAAATTTGTAATTTATAATTCTAATTAGAAAGGAGTTTAAAATGAAAAAAGGTTTAATGGCATTATTATTTTTATTATCAATTAGCTTTATGAGTTGTGATTTATTTTTCACACCATCTGATATCTATTTTTGGTCTCTAGTTGATGAATATAATACAACTACCGAAAACCCGATAGAAATAAAACTTACAAATAAAACTGTTTTTATAATGACTAGAGGAGAAAATGATTCAACTCTAAATGATACAGCAGGATACGACACCAAAGAAGAAGCTTCTGCTGTATTAGAAAGTACAAACTTCGTATTAAGCGAAAATACTAATGAAATTATATTTGATAATTCGAATCATAATAAAGAAGTAAAGAACCTTTCTCAAACTGACGGAGTTGGAGATTTTCATATCTTTCAAATTTTCGAAATTAGTAATATAATAAAAGACAAAATTTATGTTATCCACGGAGAAACAACAGGATCACAAGGATCTGTTGACATGGCAGATATCAAAGTAATTTTTAAGTAGAGGAAAAATGATTTATAGAGAACTTGGAAAAAACAAAGTAAAAGTTTCACAATTAGGTTTTGGATGCATGAGATTTCCAACAATTGATGGAGAAACAAAAAACATTGATATAGCAGCAACAACAGACTTATTACGATATGCAATTAATAATGGAGTTAACTATATTGATACAGCATACCCTTACCATGATGGCATGAGTGAAGTTGTTGTTGGAGAAATTCTAAATAAAGAAAATTTGAGAAACAAAGTTAATCTTGTATCAAAATTATCTTTATGGATGATAAAATCTAAAGATGATCTTGAAAAATTTCTTGATGATCAATTAGAAAGATCTCATCAAACTTATTTTGATTTTTATTTAGTTCATGCACTAAATAAAGATTATTGGAAAAAAGTAAAAGAGTTTGATGTTTTATCTTTTTTAGACAAGGCAAAGAAAAACGGTAAAATTAAATCTGTAGGATTTTCATTCCACGATGAATCTTTAGACTTGTTTAAAGAGATTGTTGATGGATATGATTGGGATTTAGCACAAATACAATACAATTATTTAGACAAATATTATCAAGCAGGAATTGAGGGCTTAGAATACTGTGAATCTAAAGGAATTGGTTGTGTAATAATGGAACCTCTCAAAGGTGGACACCTAGCAAACAACCTTCCTCCTGAAGCTGAAGAAGTATTTAAAAAAGCTGATAAAAAAGCTTCATTTGCTTCCTGGTCTTTAAAATGGTTACTAAACCAAAAAAATGTTAAAGTAATTTTAAGTGGAATGAGTGATTTAAATCAAGTTATTGATAACATTGATACTACTTCTAAATATAGCGAAAATAGTTTAACAGAAAAAGAAAAAAATACAATTAATAAAGTACTAGAAATAATAAATAAAACAAAAAGAATAGACTGTACAAATTGTAAATATTGTATGCCTTGTCCTCAAGGTGTCTTAATACCAAATAATTTTGCATATTACAATAAATATTATAATTTTGATTGTGAAGAAAATAGGAAAAGCATAAAAGGAATGTATAATTCAATTTTTATTGATAGTGAAAAAGCTAGTGCTTGTGTAGAATGTGGCTTATGTGAAACACATTGTCCTCAGCATCTAAAAATAAGAGATTTACTAAAAGATGTTAGCACTTTATTTGAATCATAAAATTATTATATAGAAACTTAATTAGAATCCAAAGAATTAAAATATTTCTTTGGATTTTTTCTTTTTTATAAAGCAAAAAAAAATACACCATAAGGTGTAAAAAATAAAAAAGGCCCGGCAGCTACCTACTCTCCCACAAAAATGTAGTACCATCGGCGTGAGAGCGCTTAACTGCCGTGTTCGGGATGGGAACGGGTGTATCCACTCTGCTATGGCCACCGGGCCAACTTAAACCTAGAGAGCTAAATCTCTTTAGCTATCGAGTTTAAGTACGATTTGGGATCGTAACGATAATATGGTCAAGCCTCACGGCTTATTAGTATCGATAAGCTGAACATGTCGCCATGCTTACACTCTCGACCTATCAAACAGGTATTCTTCCTGTTTCCTTCAGTCCTCTTAAAGAGGATGGGATGTCTCATCTTGGGGAGGGTTTCCCGCTTAGATGCTTTCAGCGGTTATCCCTTCCAAACGTAGCTACCCAGCACTTGCCGTTGGCACGACAACTGGTACACCAGAGGTTTGTCCACTTCGGTCCTCTCGTACTAAAAGCAGAACCCCTCAAACATCCAACGCTTGTGGCAGATAGGGACCGAACTGTCTCACGACGTTCTGAACCCAGCTCGCGTACCGCTTTAATTGGCGAACAGCCAAACCCTTGGGACCTGCTCCAGCCCCAGGATGCGATGAGCCGACATCGAGGTGCCAAACCTTGCCGTCGATATGAACTCTTGGGCAAGATCAGCCTGTTATCCCCGGAGTACCTTTTATCCGTTAAGTGACGGCGCTTCCACTCGCTACCGCCAGATCACTAAGACCTACTTTCGTACCTGCTCGGCTTGTAAGCCTTGCAGTCAAGCCACCTTGTGCCTTTACACTTGAGGGATGATTCCCAACCATCCTAAGGTGACCATCGCGCGCCTCCGTTACACTTTAGGAGGCGACCGCCCCAGTCAAACTTCCCGCCTGACACTCTCCCCTAACCGGTTTCACGGCCAGGGTTAGAAAACTGGAAAAGGAAGGGTGGTATTTCACCAACGACTCCGCGCAAACTGACGTCCACGCATCTACGTCTCCCACCTATCCTACACATCCTTGTCCAATTTTCAATGTCAAGTTGAAGTAAAGGTTCACGGGGTCTTTCCGTCTAACCACAAGTATCAGGCATCTTCACCTGAACTTCAATTTCACCGGATCTCACGTTGAGACAGCGCCCATATCGTTACACCATTCGTGCGGGTCGGAACTTACCCGACAAGGAATTTCGCTACCTTAGGACCGTTATAGTTACGGCCGCCGTTTACTGGGGCTTGAGTTCGTAGCTTCTTGATAAATCAATAACCACTCCCCTTGACCTTCCAGCACCGGGCAGGTGTCAGTCCATATACTTCCCATTGCTGGTTCGCATGGACCTGTGTTTTTGGTAAACAGTCGCATGGGCCATTTCTCTGCAACTCACTCTCGTGAGCCATACTTATCCCTAAGTTACGTATGCATTTTGCCGAGTTCCTTAACGTGAGTTCTTCCGTACGCCTTCGCATTCTCAGCTCGCCCACCTGTGTCGGTTTATAGTACGGTCCCTCAGTGCCTTACCTTAGAAACTATTTCTTGGCACGACGACTACACGCGCTTCTTACTTCCGTAAAAGTAATCGCTCACAGCTCCTCTTAATTAACGGATTTTCCTATTAACCTTAACGCATCGCTGCTTCGACAGGGACAACCGTCGCCCTGCCGCGTTTCGCCCTATGCTTCGTTCCATCGAAACACTGAGAGGTGCGGGAATATTGACCCGCTTCCCATCGACTACGACTTTCGTCCTCGCCTTAGGGGCCGACTAACCCTTGGGTAGATTGACTTTACCCTGGAAACCTTAGGCTTTCGGCGGAGGGGGATCTCACCCCTCTTTTCGTTACTCATGCCTGCATTCTCTCTTCTGTCCCGTCCACCAAAACTTCCGTCTTGACTTCATCCGTACACAGAATGCTCCCCTACCCACAGCGTCTAGCGCTGTGCCGTAGCTTCGGTGATATACTTAGCCCCGTTGGATTGTCGGCGCATGACTACTCGACCAGTGAGCTATTACGCACTCTTTGAAGGAGTGGCTGCTTCTAAGCCAACCTCCTGGCTGTCTGTGCAATCATACTTCCTTTCCCACTTAGTATATCTTTGGGACCTTAGCTGACGGTCTGGGCTGTTTCCCTCTTGACGACGGCCCTTATCAGTCGCCGTCTGACTGCTACGCATTATACCACGGCATTCAGAGTTTGGTTAAACTTGGTACCCGGTGAAGGGCCCGCATCTATCCAGTGCTTTACCTCCGTGGCAGTCCACGTAACGCTAGCCCTAAAGCTATTTCGGGGAGTACCAGCTATCTCCAAGTTTGTTTAGCCTTTCACTCCGAACCACAGCTCATCGCAACCCTTTTCAGCGGATTTACGTTCGGCCCTCCACTGGATTTTACTCCAGCTTCAGCCTGGCCATGGTTAGATCACTTGGCTTCGGGTCTACCACATGCAACTTATCGCCCTATTCAGACTCGGTTTCCCTACGGCTCCAGGACTCCTATCCCTTAACCTTGCTACATACGGTAACTCGCAGGCTCATTCTACAAAAGGCACGCCATCACCCTTTCGGGCTTTGACCGCTTGTAAGTCCACGGTTTCAGGTTCTCTTTCACTCCCCTCCCGGGGTGCTTTTCACCTTTCCCTCACGGTACTATGCGCTATCGGTAGCCGCCGAGTATTTAGCCTTGGAGGGTGGTCCCCCCAGATTCCGACAGGATTTCTCGTGTCCCGCCGTACTCAGGAAATGCATCCAATTAGTGTATTTATTTTTAACTACAGGGTTTTCACCTTCTTTGACAGATCGTCCCAGATTCTTTCGTCTAATAAATACATTTTTTACTAACCGGGTTACCCCAGATGCACCCCTACAACCCCAAACACTTAAAAGCGCTTGGTTTGGGCTCTTCCCCTTTCGCTCGCCGCTACTAAGGGAATCTCATATTTGATTTCTACTCCTGCTGGTACTTAGATGGTTCAGTTCCCAGCGTATACCTCTATTATGCTATTTTATTCACATAATAGTGACAATCATCCAGACTGTCGGGTTACCCCATTCGGATATCTGCGGATCATTGGGTGTTGGCCCCTCATCGCAGCTTTTCGCAGCTAACCACGTCCTTCTTCGCCTGGCGGCTCCTAGGCATCCTCCGTGGACCCTTATTCGCTTGACCATATTATCTTTACAATCCCTAACGCTATATTGAATATAAAATATCCTGTAAAAAAACCAGCGAATCAAAATGTCCGCTGAAAATATGGGACTGACAAGACTTGAACTTGTGACCTCTTGCTTATCAGGCAAGCGCTCTAACCACCTGAGCTACAGTCCCGAATGACATAAATACAAAAGAAGAGAAGAAAAAAAACACTAGGGTCTTTGTTGATAGGTCTTCCACCTATCGGATTACATCCTATTGTTGTGTGTTCAACTGTGAGAGGTCAAACACTAACCTTTCTTAGTAGAAAGGAGGTGATCCAGCCACACCTTCCGGTACGGCTACCTTGTTACGACTTCACCCTCCTCGCCAAGCATACCTTCGGAACCGTCCCCCATTACTGGTTAGACTAGCGACTTCGGGTACCCCCAACTCGGATGGTGTGACGGGCGGTGTGTACAAGGCCCGGGAACGTATTCACCGCGCCATGCTGATGCGCGATTACTAGCGATTCCAACTTCATGGAGTCGAGTTGCAGACTCCAATCCGTACTGAGACCGGCTTTTTGCGATTCGCTTAACCTCGCGGTTTCGCTGCGCTTTGTACCGGCCATTGTAGCACGTGTGTAGCCCAGGACATAAGGGCCATGATGACTTGACGTCGTCCCCACCTTCCTCCGGTTTGTCACCGGCAGTCCCACCTGAGTCCCCACCATAACGTGATGGTAACAGGCAGTAGGGGTTGCGCTCGTTGCGGGACTTAACCCAAC
Source organism: Sphaerochaetaceae bacterium (assembly GCA_963678575.2). GTDB lineage: Bacteria > Spirochaetota > Spirochaetia > Sphaerochaetales > Sphaerochaetaceae > Pleomorphochaeta. The sequence continues at coordinate 9,228 of CAXXHV010000001.1, forward strand.
ACTTCACAGCACGAGCTGACGACAGCCATGCAGCACCTGTATATCGACCCCGAAGGGAAAAGCTATCTCTAGCTTCGTCCAATATATGTCAAGCCCTGGTAAGGTTTCTCGCGTATCATCGAATTAAACCACATGCTCCACCGCTTGTGCGGGCCCCCGTCAATTCCTTTGAGTTTCACCCTTGCGAGCATACTCCCCAGGCGGTACACTTAATGCGTTAGCTTCGGTAGTGAATATAATTACCCACCACCTAGTGTACATCGTTTACTGTGCGGACTACCAGGGTATCTAAACCTGTTTGCTCCCCGCACCTTCGCGTCTCAGCGTCAGTACATGGCCAGACATTCGCCTTCGCCACCGGTGTTCTTCCAGATATCTACAGATTTCACCCCTACACCTGGAATTCCAATGTCCCCTCCTGTACTCTAGTATTACAGTTTCCAGCGCGTTCCCTCGGTTAAGCCGAGATCTTTCACGCCAGACTTGCAACACCGCCTGCACGCCCTTTACGCCCAATGATTCCGAACAACGCTTGCCCCCTACGTGTTACCGCGGCTGCTGGCACGTAGTTAGCCGGGGCTTATTCCGGGATTCACGTCATCTGCTTGTCATTTCCTACAAACATTATTCCTCCTCCCGAAAAGAACTTTACAACCTCACGGCCTTCATCGTTCACGCGGCGTCGCTCCGTCAGACTTTCGTCCATTGCGGAAGATTCTTAGCTGCTGCCCCCCGTAGGAGTCTGGACCGTATCTCAGTTCCAATGTGGCCGATCACCCTCTCAGGCCGGCTACCCATCATTGCCACGGTAGGCTTTTACCCTACCGTCTAGCTAATGGGACGCAGACTCATCCTCTTGCGACGCTTTGAGGCGCCTTTCCTTCTCTTATCTTATGATAAAAGAGTATTATTTGGTATTACCCTATGTTTCCACAGGCTATCCCAAACAAGGGGGTAGATTATCCACGTGTTACTCACCCGTCCGCCGCTCTAGGCTAACCGAAGTTAGCTTACCGCTCGACTTGCATGCTTAAAACGCGCCGCCAGCGTTCGTTCTGAGCCAGGATCAAACTCTCCGTTATATAATATGGTCATAAAGACCATTAATTTAACAAAATCATTTAATTCCTGTCACTCGCTTTAACGAACATTAGCTTATTTCATCTTGTTCTTATTTTGAATTGACAGAAAGCCCTAATGCTTCCTATTGTATTACTTTTACAACGACCAACTAAATGGTAATCAAAAAGTAAAAAATACTTCTCTTCTCTTCTCTAATATTTATGTCAAAAAACTGCTTGAAATAATCAAAAATTATTAACAAGCTTGTTGAAAATAGCACGTATAAAAATTATAGTCAATAGCTATTTTATTTTTTATTGAAATTTTCAACAAAATGCCGTTTAAATCGCTTTATATTAACGTTTTATGTCGGACAACAAGAGGGATATTACGAAAACTTTTATCTTTTGTCTAGTACTTTTTTTTACTTTTTTTTACTTTTTTTCCCCTTTATTAATATTATATATAAAAAGCTTTGAAAATTACAAAATATAAGACATATATTTCTTATTTTTATTATTTTTTCAATATTTTCAAAAGAAAATATACTCTCAATATTTTTATTTTTTAAAATAAAAAAACAAAAAAAGTTGTTCCTTTGAAAAATAACAAAGAAACAACCATATATAAATTATAAATAAATCCTATTTGCTTAAATGACTTAAAATCTTACTTTTTTTAATTTGTAATATATATGTAAAAAATGAAGCTAAAGAGGCAAAAGCAGATAGGTAGAATAAAATATTCAAACCTAAATGAATTTGTTCCAAATATGGAAAAGAAGAAAAACTTCTTACCAAAATTAAATATAATACCCCGCAAACGGCAGATATGGCATATAAAACAGCTTTACTTTTACCCCAAATATTAGCAGGAAGAGCTTTCCCCTCTCTCATCATTAAAGATCTTATAAAGGATTGCGCTAATTCTCTCCACAGGATTATTACAAAAGCTATAATTGGGAAAATATTTACACTCATTAGACAAACAAAATATGTTAGTCTTGCAAAAGTATCTGCAAAAGGATCCATTACTTTGCCTAAATCAGTAACAAGATCTCTTTTTCTTGCTATTATTCCATCTAATAAATCTGTTGCTTCAATTAAAACAAACAAAATCAAAACTAAAAGAGTTGACAAATTTTGAAGGGAAGGGGTAAACCAAAGTGGCAAATTAAAAGCTATAAAAAACATTGGCGTCATTATTAAACGAGCAAGGGTTAATTTATTTGGTAAATTCACAATATTCTCCTATATTAATTAAATATAACATTTAGCTTCTTTTCAAGGTATCGTGTGAAATAGCTTGCGTCAAGCGATTTATTTGTAATTTGTTCTACTAAAACTTTTGGAGAATAAAGACTCCCTTTTGAATGAATGTTCTCATCTAACCAATTACTTATTTCTTTTAATCCTTTCTGTTTAATTATTTCTCCTAACTCCATACCACCAAAATCTTCTTCTAATTTATCTAAAAATTGTGCAGAATATAAATTACCTAATGAATAAGTAGGGAAATAACCAAACAATCCAGATGCCCAATGAACATCTTGTAAACAACCATCTTTCTCTTTTTCAATTTTTATAGAAAAAAGTTCTTCAAATAATTTATTCCAGGCTGCAGGTAAATCTTTAACTTTTAAAGAACCCTCAATTAATTGTTTTTCCAATTTATATCTCAAAATAATATGCAAATTATAGGTAGCTTCATCAGCATTTACTCTTACATATGAAGGATTAACCCTATTTATTGCTTTAACAAAATCTTTTTTTGAAACACTATTTAGTTGTTGAGAAAAAATTTCTTGTAATTTTGGATACCAGATATCCCAAAATGAAGGATTTTTCAAAACAACATTTTCCCAAAATCTGCTCTGACTTTCATGGATTCCCATACTTACGCCATCGCTTAAACTAGTGCCCTTCAATTCATTCTTAGATGCATTCATTTCATATAAAGCATGTCCTCCCTCATGAATTGTAGAACATAAAGGATCACTCAAATTAGGGTCTGTATATCTTGTTGTAATTCTAATATCATCACCACCTAATGTAGTAGTAAAGGGATGAACAGCAAGTGCTAAAGTTCCTCTATCGAAATCAAAACCCATCTCTTTTAAAATCTCTTTTGCAAAAGATTCTTGTTTTTTTATATCAAATGATTCATATAAAAAACCATCACTTAAATTAAATTCTTTATACTTTTCTACAATTGGAATTAATTTCTTTTGTAAGTCTTCAAATAAAGGATCTAGAATATCACTTGTTACACCTTCTTCATATTCATTTAATAAGGCATCATATAAACTTTGACCTTCTTTCTTAATATAGGAAGCTTCTCTTTTTATACAATTAATAACCTCTTCTAAATAAGGTTCAAAAATACTAAAATCATTTTTTTCTCTTGCCATTACCCAATTATCATAAGCTTTTGTTAAAATTTCTTGCTTTTCTTTAATATGCTCGTTTGGAATTTTTATCGCTTTATTATATTCATTAAAACGTTTTCTTATTAATGCTTTTTGATAATCGGTTTCACCGAAACCTTCTTCATTATCTTCTTTAGCCCCAAGTTCATTTAATACTTTTTTCATATCTTCACTTTTTACAAGCTTATGTGCCTCTAAAGAAGTCCAGGCCATTTGTGTAGATCTTTCTTCAGTTGCTTTTTTAGGAGCGTTTACTTCTAAATCATATTCCAAAACTTGAGTCAAATGATTAATCATTGTAATTTGTTTATCCAATTCTTCAAGTTGCTTAAAACTTTCTATTTTCATTGCTTTTCCTTTTTTACAAAACTAAGGGTGACAAAAATGTCACCCTATTCAATTATAATTCAATTTGTTTGGTATCAATTATATTGTGTAATTTGCTTACAAAAGCATCATAATTACCCCAATTTTGTTGTTTACCAGTTCTTAATCTAACTGACATTTCCTTAGATTCTACTTCTCTATTACCAACAACAATCATGTATGGTATTTTTTCTTGTTGAGCTTCCTTGATTTTTGCCTTGAAGTGATTAGAACTTAAATCAGCGGATACTCTAAATTTTTCTTTTCTCAACTTCATCTCTAATTCTTTACAATAATCAAAACAAGAATCATTTATAGGAATAACTCTAACTTGCTCTGGAGATAACCAAGGGGGGAAAGCTCCGGCATAATGTTCAACTAAAACTCCAAAGAATCTTTCAATTGATCCTAATAATGCTCTATGAATCATATATGGTCTCTTTTCTACACCATCTTTATCAACAAAGGTCATATTAAATCTATCAGGTAAATTAAAATCAAATTGAATAGTTGATAATTGCCATTGTCTTCCAACTGCATCTTTTATTTTCAAATCAATTTTAGGACCATAAAACGCTCCACCACCTTCATCAACTTCATATTCAAGCCCTTCTTTTTCAATTGCTTTTTTAAGAGCTAATGTTGCATCATCCCATCTTTCGACTTCTCCTACACTCTTTTCAGGTTTTGTTGAAAGATAAGCTTTAATATCTTCAAAACCAAAGCTATGAAGCATATGAAGTGAAAATTTCAATACAGTTTCAATTTCACTATCCATCTGTTCTGGAGTTACAATTAAATGTGCATCATCTTGTGTAAACCCTCTTACTCTTAATAAACCGTGAAGAGCACCTGCTTTTTCATATCTATAAACAGTACCTAATTCTGCCCATCTATATGGTAATTCTCTATAAGAATGTTTCTTATTATTATATATCATTATATGGAACGGACAGTTCATTGGTTTTGCATAGTAATTTGCTTTATCCATCACCATTTTAGGATACATACTTTCTTTATAAAAGTCTAAGTGACCACTTGTTTCCCACAACCAAGATTTACCAATATGTGGAGTATATACCATTTCATAACCATTTGAATAATGTTCATCTCTCCAGAAATCTTCAATTGCTAATCTAATTCTTGCACCTTTTGGATGCCAATAAACCAAACCGGGACCTGCTTCTTCATGAATTGAAAATAAATCAAGTTCTTTACCAAGTCTTCTATGATCTCTTTTTTCTATTTCTGCTAATTTCTCTAAATATAATCTTAAATCTTTTTTATTTGTCCAAGCAGTTCCGTAAATACGAGTAAGCATTGGATTAGACTCTTTTCCTCTCCAATAAGCGCCTGCAATACTCATTAATTTAAAAGAATCTGATCTAAGTTCTTTTGTTGAATTAACATGGGGGCCTCTACAGAGATCTGTGAAATTCCCTTGATTATATAATGATACTACTTCTTTTTCATCGATAGCATCTAATAATTCAAGTTTATATTTTTGATCCTTAAATTTTTCTCTAGCTTCTTCTCTTGAAACTTCACTTCTAATAAATTCTTTATCACTATTAATTATCTCTTTCATTTTTTCAGTGATTTCTTCAAGGTCTTCATTTAAAAGCTGTCTTGGTAATTCAAAATCATAATAAAAACCATTCTCAATTGAAGGTCCAATAGCTATTTGAGCTGTTGGAAACATTTCTAATACAGCTTCAGCCATTACATGAGCCATTGAGTGGCGAACTCTAGCTAGTTTTTCTTCAGCACTTAATTTTTCTGCCATAATTTATTCTCCTAAATTTAATAAACAAAAAAGCTATTATGTCCTCATCTTTATAAATGATGACACAAATCATCAAATACAAGGACGAAGGCATAATAGCTTCCGCGGTTCCACCTTGCTTCCTTTTCTTAATAATAAAGAAAAGACGCTTAATTTGTCTCATAACGTTGAGAATACGGCTTCCTTAATCAAATAAATCTTTAGGGTCGCGGCTAAAAAGGGGTTTTCACAAAATTGTTACTAAGTATTTTTCAGCCAAGAATACTCTCTCTCTAAGCACTTTTTTTTGCTACTCGTCTTTATCATTGCCTTTAATAAAAATATGCTCTTTTTAAATTGAGATGTCAAGCAATATATATTATTTAAAATAATTTTTTTGCTACAATATCAATCAATTCCTCTAATAATATTATTTCATCATCTTTAAATCTACTAAATGATTTTGAATCAATATCCAAAACACCAACAACTCTACTCTTTGATTTTATTGGAATAACTAATTCACTACAACTATCACTATCACAAGCTATATGATTTTCATATAAATTTACATTATCAACATTAATAGTCTCTTTTTTTGTATATGAATCACCACAGACTCCACGAGTGAAGGGTATTTTTTCACAAGCAACTTTTCCCTGAAATGGTCCCAATATTAAAAAAGAATCTTTCTTTAAATAAAAACCAATCCATGAAATCTCTTTTAAAATTCCTTTTAAAAAAGCAACGGTATTAGCTAATGAACAATATCTACTTTCAATACTACCATCATAGCTTTCTAATAAGGCCTCTAAATCTTGTTTTGTATTCATATATACCTCACCGCTATAAAATAAACGTTAATCATAGCTTGGTCAATAAAGGCTTTCTTTTTTCATCACATTTGCTATTGATTTAGTATTCCCATTGCGTAATTTTATTGCAATTTTTGGTTTAACTATAGTTCCTGGGCCATTAATACAACCGCCATCACAAACCATAACTTCCATAAAATTCCCTTTTGAAGGTATTTTATCAATTACTTTTAATGTTTTTGCTACTTTTTTATCAACACCATTAATACTAAAAGGTTTTACAATTGAAGGATCTTCCATTCTTCTCAAAACACAATCTTTAACACCTTCACTTAATGCAAACCCACGACAATCAATAAAACTATCTGTATTTCCTAAATCCGCTTCTTCCATTTCTTTAACATCAATATCTTTAGATACAAAAATTGAAGCTAATTCACTAAAGGTAATAACACCATCTACTGTTGATAATTTAGTAGCTTCAACACGTTTTGCTAAACAAGGCCCTATAAAGATTACTTTAGTATTAGGTTTTTTTTCTTTAACTAATTGCGCAGTGTATGCCATAGGAGATAATGTATCACTTTTTATTTTTTTTAAATTAGGATAATGTTTTTCAATTAATTCAACATAAGAAGGGCAACAACTTGTACTCATTAGCTTATCACCTCTTTCTAATCTTTCTTTTAACTCTTTTGCTTCATTAATACTTGTAATTTCAGCACCTTCACTAACCTCAACAACATCATCAAACCCGGCTAATTTCAAAGCTGTTTTTATTTGAGCTAAATTGCCAGGGAATTGTCCATCAATAGCAGGTGCAATTATTGCGGTTGTATTATCGTTTGAACTAAGCATTTCTAATACTGGAAAAATACTACTTCTTTCAACAATTGCACCAAAAGGACAACTTCTTGAACATTTTCCACAACTAATGCATTTAGAATAATCTATTTCCACAAATCCTTTTTCATTCTTTTTTATTGCATCAACAGGACAAGAGCCTTCACAAGGAACTGGAGTATGCAGAACACTATTAAAAGGGCAGACTTCTTGACATTTCCCACATCTAATACATTTTTCTTGATCAATTGAAGCCTTACCATTTTTAAAGACAATAGCATTTACTGGACAATTTGCTAAACAGGGTCTTGCATAGCACCCTCGACAAGCATCACTAATTAAATATTGATCTTTAGGACAAGCACTACAAGCTGTACTAATTGTAGTTAATACAGGAAGAGGTTTCATTTCAGTTTCTAAACTTTCTCTATAAAATTGACTCAAAGGTTTTAATTCATCATCATCTTTTTCAATATTTACCCCTAAAAAGGCAAGAATTCTATAGCGTATCATTGCTCTTTCTTTATAAATACAACATCTACTAGGATCAGTGTCTTTTGGAATAATCCAAAAAGGAATTTTATCAATATCTTCTTCAAGAGTACCATTAAAATAACTCTTCAATATCATTGAGTATACTTTACTTTTTAATTTTGTAAATTGATTATTTATTTCTAGCATAATAAGCCTCTGTTACAATTTTTTTAAATTTATCAGGAGTCATATCTCCATAAATAATATTATTTATCATTACAAAAGGAGCACCTTCATTTTCATTATTCCTACAAGCATTGAAACAAGAAGTTCCTTCTATTTCACATTCTTCAATTATTTCAGGTTCAATAAACTCGTTATAAAGTAATAAATCCGAGCCACCTTGCACAAAGCAAGAAGTTCCTACACAAATTTTTATTGATACTTTTTTGTTCATTTTTTCCTCTCTTTTATATGTATTCTATTGAAGTTTCTTTTAAGTAATTATCTTCTAAAGCTCTTCGGAGCCTTTCTATTAAAGTTCTTCTTATTCCTATCTCAACAGGAATACTTGGATCTTGATGTGCTTCATTTATTTTTGTTCCAACGATGAAATGTACTTGATCACTATCTAATATTAATTCAATATATTTTTTTACAGCATCATTTGCTAATTCATTAATTGGTATTTTCTTTTCTAAGGTGTATGCAACTTTTGATAAAGTTAACATTCCCTCAGTAACTAAATCCATGCCTTCCATTACAGATAATGGAGGGACATCTTTTGACCAAGAAGATAAATCAACTTTTATTCTCTTGTTTAAATTTCGAGATACTATTAAAGCCGTTGTTCCTCCTGATATTATTTTCTTTCCTGTAAAAGATGAAATTTTTTGACATAAAATATTATCAGACTCTTTCAAAAATGGCGGTCCTGTTACAATCAGAGTTCTTCTTGGTTTTCTAATATAGATACAACAACATGTAATATCATCCTTTGATGCTAAACCATCTAAATTAAGAGCTTTATTTACTATTAATTTTGTAATTTCTCTGCTACTGATATCAGGGCTTTTTTCTAAAATTTGTTCAATATAGGCTTTTACTCCCGTTAATCGCCATCCTAAAGATTTAGAAATCCCCATACCTGCTTGTGTGACGCCATCACTAAAAATTATTAAACGATCTCCTACTTTTAAATTAAATACATTGTGAATAATTTCTTCTTTTTTAAAAGCACCTTGTCTATCTAAAACATTTACATCGCCTTGCCATTCTATGTGATTAGAATTTCTAAAATATAGTGCTCTAGGATTATCATATTCTAAAAAATTAATAATTATATTCGAATTTAATTCATTATATCTAATATCAGCTATAGAAAAGGTAGAATAACTAATTTTTCTTTCTTTACAGACAGGGAGTGTATCCATAATTATTTTAGCAGAATGTTTTAAATCCATTGGAGAAAAACTTAGTTTTTTTGCCATATTTGCAGTAAGTGAAGCAAGTACATTAGCTTTTACACCTGAACCTAACCCATCACTTAATACGGCAACTATTTGATTCCTTTCTGGATTCCTTTTTTGTAAAAAAACATCCCCTCCAATCTTTTGTCCATATTTGTAAATTTGGCAATAATCTATATCAATAAAAATATCATTCATAATTTTTTCTATCTCTTTTTTTTGTTCTTCTCTTCAGAAGGAACATCAAAAGCTTCAATCAAAGAATTTAAAGTAATTTCTGTATCTGCAGCATTTTCTCCCAATAGTGAAGCTATTTGTTGTACTGTTTCTAAACTTTTTTGAATAACAGCTTCTGCTTTTTTTACAACAGTTTCTCTTCTAACCGTTGGACTTGTAATATCATCAAACAAGGCCCCTACTAAATTATGCTTGTTAATTGAAAAGAAAGTAACTTTTAAGAATTTATCACTAAATTTAATTTTTACTTGTTTAGAAATCTCTCTGTTAAACTGTTCTTCAAATTTTTCTTCAAAATTAACAAATTGACTTATCGATATACCTTTTATTGCTTCAAGAGAAGCGTTATCCATCTCATAATCTACATTTGCAAATAATTCAAAAAATTTAGCATTACAATCTAAAATATTTAAATTTTCATCAACTATTACAACACCCATAGGAATGGTTCTAAGAAGTACATCCATTTTTGTTTGGGCTTCTTTTCTCATTTTGGTAACACACATTTCAACTTCTGCCATTCCATCTAAATAGGCAATTGCCATATCACGGCATGTTGAATAGCCACAACCACCACAATTAATTTCATCTTTTGGATGAATTTTACCTAACTCTCTTAAAGCTTTTTTTATTTCACCATCACTATAATTTGTATTATCATAATGAATATGTGTTTTTGTAGTTTGTTCAACTTTTAAAATTTTATAACCTTGATTAATAACTTTTTCTATAAATTCGATTGGAGCTTCAAATAAATTTTGCTCTTTTATTCTCTCACGCGTATAACCAGTTGTTATAGATTTTTTTTGAGAAAGTGCTTTATCTTTTTGTGTTGAAGGGCCGTTTATACACCCACCTTCACAACTTAATAATTCAAGGAATTTAGTATTTGTAGAATTAACTAAATTATCAAGAGTTGATTTTATTGCAAGATTACCAGATATTGCAACTGAATTATCTTGAAAGAAATCTTGTCCACCTTTAAAGGAAGCAATCATGCCACCTTCAATACTATAAGCAGAAGTTACTGCAGCTTTTGCTGGCACATAACTTGGATACTTTTGTTTTGTTATAAATAATTTATCATTTATTGTATCTAAGTCGATGTTTTCTTCTTCAAACCATAATCTAAGTTCTTCAAAGGTTAAAGAAAAATTAGGATATCCTGGCCATTCATCTGCTTCCCATTTTTTTGCAATACAAGGCCCTATAAAAACTATTCCTATATTTCCTCCATATAACTCTCTCAAATAAGCACAATGTAATTGTAATGGGGATGGAATTGGTGCTAATTGACTTTCAAGAGTTGAATAATACTTCTTAATTAATTGGACTACAGATGGACATGCTGTGGAAATCCAAGGGGTATCAATATTTCTATTTCTATATTCATCAATAGTTGCACTTACAAGAGAAGCGCCAATCGCAGTTTCACTAACATGTGCAAACCCTAATTGCTCTAATGCTATTAATAAAGCAGCTTCTCTATCTTCAAATTCACTACTATGAGAAGGAGCAAGAGAACAAATAATTTTTTTACCACTTTTTATGAATAATTGAACTCTAGCTAAATCTTTTCTTATTTTTTTTGCATTTGCTGGGCAAATATCTACACAGATTCCACAATAGTTACATCTATCATGTATAACAACAGCACTACCTTCTTTAACTTGTATAGCTTTTGTTGGACAGGCTCTAACGCATTTATAACAATCTCTACATTGTGTTAATTCTGTATATATTGGATGAATCATAACTCTTTCCTTAGTATTTATTTAATTCTTCTCTAATTAAATCGATAACACATTCAGGATTAATATTTTCATAATCCTTTGAGTTAATCCTAATAATTGGTCCAGAGCTACATCTTCCTAAGCATAAATGACCTTCCACTTCAATTCTATCTTGAATTTTATTTTCTTCTATAAAAGACTCTAATAATTCTAAAGTTTTTGAATTTCCTCGTGAAAAGCAAGAACTACCCATACAAAGTTCAATTTTTATTTTTTCCATAACTATTATAACCCCATGCATTATTCTTATAATACTTTTTGCAAATGGGGTCAAGTGAGAATAAATTATAAATCCAAATCAGTCAAAATATTCAACCAATATAAAGAAATAATTCTTAAAATTTTAATATTACAGCATTAATTCGATATATTTTCATATTAATTATGTAAAAACCATTTTTAATGTTACAGTTTTCACATAATTAATAATTACCACAAATCCATATCTGCTTTTACATCATCTTTTAGTATATTTGATCTTAATTTTGCAGAAAGTACTGCAAATTGAGTAGCTAAGTCAGTTCTTTGAACAGCAATATTTTCTGGAAGTGTTAAATCTTTTGGAGCAAAACTCCAAATTGCTTGAATTCCACATTTAACTAACAACTGAGCACAAGTTTGTGCTTGGTTAGCTGGAACGGTTAATATTGCTATACTAACACCATTTAATAACACATATTCCTCTAATTCTGTAAGAGGCTTTACAGTTAACTTGCCTATTGTTTTTCCTACTATCTCTTCTTTTTTATCAAAAGCGGCGACAATTCTTAAACCATAATTCTCAAAGCCTTTATAACCAACTAAAGCAGAACCCAAATTACCAGTTCCAATTAATATTGCATCGGAAGAATTGTTCCAGCCTAAGGCTTCAATTAACGCAACTAATAATTCATTTATACTAAATCCGACTTTTGGTTTACCTTCAATTCCAGAAAAAGCCAAATCTTTTCTAACTTGAATAGGATTGAGTCTTAAATCATTTGCCAATGTTGTAGCACTAACACTTGTTAACCCATTTTCTTTATACTGCTTTATTAAGCGAATATAAGATGGGAACCTCTTTATTGTTGGGATTGGAATTTTATGTTTCATTTTTACCTCTTTTTAAATACTCTTCAATTTCATCTATAACAAATGGAGGAGTTGATGTACCTGTTGCTAATCCAATAGTATTATAACCAAATACATGCAACGGAATTTCCTCTTTATTACTAACTAAATATGTTTCAACACCTTGGTTCTTACAATAATTATATATGCCTGTTGTATTAGAACTATTTTTCCCACCTATTACAATTATGCAATTACAAAGTTTTGATAATTTTGCTACTGCCGTTCTTCTTCTTTGGTTACTATTACAAAGTTCATTGGCAAATTCTATCTCTATTTTGTTTTCAGAAGCATAACTTTCTAAACCATTAACAATTTCTTTACTCATACCACTTGGATAAGTAGATTGAATTACAACAAATAAATTATGATTAATAGGAATTTTTTTTATATCACTAACATCACTAATAATAACTTTTTCATTCGGTGTTTCAACATTTCTTAGAGCAATAGCTTCTGGATGATTTTGTCCTCCTATAACCACAATTGTAGAATCTTTCGGAGCTTTTTCCACAATTGTCTGTTCCTTTAATACTATAGGACAAGTTGCATCAAAGATATAGAAATTATTTGATAAAAATACTCTTCTAACCTCATCACTAACTCCATGAGCACGTAAAACTACTATTCCTGGCTCAAGCATAGTTGCTTGGTCCTCTGCAATTACAGTTACACCTTTTTCTTTTAATAAACCAACCACTTGAGGATTATGAATAACATAACCCAGAGTATAAACTTTTAAATGTAGTTTTTCTCCCAACTTAATGGCTTCTTCGACAATAGAAATCGCTCTAGAAACACCTTTACAATATCCTAGTACTTCAGATTTTATCACATTCATAGTCACCACCATCTTTATTATAAAATATAATCTTATCTTTTAAAAGAGAAAAAACGTATACATAATTTCGAATTCCATCATTTTGTTAATCATCAATTGTACTCTTGATATAAAAAGACTAGTGTATACATCAAATATTCAACTAAATTTCAAAAAGACTTAGTTTAGATTCTCTAATAAATATTTAAAGCTTCATTTTTCTCAATTATTGCAACGAGGATTTTCTTAAATCCTATATTCAATGATTATATATACCTATATAAATAATCCTTCATATTCACACTATTTTTGCAGATATTAAAAATTAAAAACTTTCTACTCAATTAAATTTTATTCCACTTATCGCCTAAAAATAAAGATTTTAAGTAAACAAAAACCGCAAGAAATAATTCTTGCGGTTTAACTAATTTTTTTATTCTAATTTTTTACTTTTCTTTCTTTTTTTCATTTACATGTTGTCCACCACTTATCCAATATAGGAAAGAAGGAGCAATAAAGTTAGAAGAGTATGTACCAATTACGATACCAAAAATAAGATTAATAGCAAACAATCTAATTGTTCCACTAGCTAATAAAGCAAGAGGTAGAACAGCTAAAACTGTTGTCAAACTTGAAATTATAGTACGAGTTAATGATTGAGTAACACTATGTTCAATAACTTCTTTAAATGGTTTATCTTTCATTAAGCCACTATTTTCACGTATTCTATCAAAAATAACGATTGTAGCATTTAATGAATAACCAATGATAGTTAAGACTGCAGCAATTGTTGTACTTGAGACTTCAAATCTAAATAATACAATAAAGCCTAACAATAACAATACATCATGAGTTAATGCAATCAAAGAAGATACTGCATAAGCAAATCTAAATCTTACCCAAATATAAAATAGAATTAATACCATTGCAACAACAACTGCAAGCAATGAACCATAAACTAAAGTTCTACTAAATCTTGGACCTACGAAATTACTCTCGAGAACTACAAAACCTTTGTTATAAACTTTTTCTAAGTTCTCAGAAATAGATTTTTCCATACTATCTTGAGTATCGCCATCATTTGTTCCTAATCTAATTTGGAAAATTTGATTTTCTTCATTACCAACTGTTTGAACTTGAACATTACCTAAATCAGATAAAGCAGCTCTAATTTCATCAATTGAAACACTACCTGTAACAGCAAAATTTAATTCTGTTGCTTCAGCAGATAAAGTTGCAGGGAATCCATATCCAGATAACATAGTTTCTGTTTTATAATCATTATTTAGAACAGCAACGCTAATTCCTTCAATTTTTTCTAAACCAGTAGCTAAATCTTTTGCAGTTGGATATTCAGCACTTTTAAATACTGTAGTTTTTACACCATTTTCGCCTCTCTCTTCTACACTAAGATTACCATTGTTTACAGAAATTAATACATCTTCTGCACCTTTATAAGTTAATGATAAACCAGTAGGAGCGATTTGAATTCTTTGGCTTAAACCACTTTCAAAGTCAATACCAGTATTAAATCCACCATTAAAAATGAAAGAGCCAATACCAATTAATAATAATATGATTGAGAATGTTAACGCTATAAAGCGTGTTTTAATAACAGGAAGATTCTTTTTCATTATTTTTTCCTCCAGGTTATTTGTAATTTAGCGCCTTCACGATCTGTGACTGCAGCATCAAAAATTAAATGAGATACAAATAAAGCAGTAAATAAAGAACTAACAATACCAATAGCTAATGTATTAGCAAAACCTTTAACAGCACTTGAACCTAATTGTGACAATACTAAAGCTGCTATTATTGTTGTAATATTAGCATCCATAATTGTCCAAAAAGCTTTTCCAAATCCAGTTTTTATAGAAACTTGCGGACTCTTACCAAATCTTAATTCTTCTTTGATACGCTCAAATATAATTACATTTGCATCAACAGCCATACCTAATGTTAAAATTAAACCTGCAATTGAAGTTAATGTTAAAGTAAACTTAAATGCCGATAAAATAGCCAACATAATTACTAAGTTAAGAATTAATGCTAAATTTGCAACAAGACCACTTAAGCTATAATAAATGAACATAAATACAACAACTAATGCTAAACCAATAGCAATTGCTTTTAACCCAGCAGAAACAGCATCTTCACCCAAAGTTGCACCTACAGCCTGTTGACTTGATACAACTAAATCAATAGGAAGAGCAGCAGTTCTTAAAACAATAGCTAAATCTGATGCTTCAGATTGACTAAATCCAGAAATTTGAACATCTTGACGAATTGGTTCATTAATTGTAGCAACAGATTTTACTTTACCATCCATAACAACAGCCATAGAATCGCCAACATGTGTTGAAGTAAATTTATAGAAAGCATCTCCACCACTTGCATCTAAATGGAAATTAACAACAGGTTGTCCTGTTATTGAATTTGTACCTGTTTGAGCACTTTCTAAATGAATACCATCTAGTCCGATTTCAGAATCTAAAACTACATAACTTTTTAGCTCATCAATTCCATAAGAATCTTTTTCATAGAAACCTGCAGCAATTTTACCAGCTGGTAAGAAATCAGGCTGCTTTATAGCTCCACTTTCTGTATATACTTCAGCAGGGTTTTCATTAAAATAAGTATTTAATTCTGTAGTTAAAGATTGATCAACTACTTGGAATAATAATGAACCTTTACCTTGTAAGAATGAATTTACTCTTTCAGGGTCAGCTGCACCAGGAATTTCAACTAAAATTTGATCATTTCCTTGCAATCTTATTTCAGGTTCACTTACCCCAAATTTGTCAATACGATTATGAAGAATTTCAATATCTTGAAGGACTAAGGCATTTACTTCAGAAGAACTTGCTGTTTTTCCAACTTTTTCATTATATGCAGAAACATCAGCATCTAATAAAATACTCATACCTCCACGTAAATCCAAACCTAGTTGTAAAACACTATCGCTAAGGTTTTTTACTTCTAATAAAGAAGTTCTATAATGTTGTTCAATTGAATCAAACATATCTTTTTCAGTATAGAAACCAGCACAAAGAGTTTCAATTGTCCAAGAAGAAGGAGCCTTTTTACTCATTTCACGATAATTATCTTTTGCAATAGATTTTAGATAAGAATACTCTGCTGGAATTTCAGCATTAGCATCACTTGAAACTAATTCTTTAATTGCACGAAGTTCTCGAGTTGCCTGTCCACGTGCATACTCTCTAATTTGCTCATTTGAGCCACTTGCGAGATCTTTTGTTTCCTGAGGTACGATTGTATACCACTTAAAAGTTGGATATAGGAAGTAACCGCACAAAAGTAATACCAAAAGAACTATGATCAATCGATCACGTTTTTTCATAACATTCTCCAATAGTAACTTATGTGATATTTTTTATTTTTCTTTTTTTTCTTCTGCTGCAACGTTTTCTTCGACATCAGCAACATCAGTACTTTCTACGTTTTCTACAATTTCTTTTTTAGCATTATTTGTTTTTGCTTTATTTTTTGTTGAAGCTTTAGAAGCACCTTTTTTTGAAACTACACTACTAATCGCTGATTTTGAAAATTCAATTCTTGAATTATCATCAACTTTTATTACAGCTGTTTGCTCTCTAATTGCAACAACTGTTCCATGTATTCCACCGATAGTAACAATCTTATCACCTTTGGCAACGGAAGCTATCATATCTTTTGCTTCTTTATCACGTTTTCTTTGAGGACGAATAATTAAGAAATAGATAATAACAATTATTAAACCGAAAGTAATAATTGAAGTAGCCATAGATCCGGCTTGGGAAGCTCCAGATTGAGAAGCTGTTGTACCCATTAATGCTAATAATGAATTCATTTAATAAACCACCTTTAATACATAATACTACTATTATGTCAAAAATATACATATAGCTTTGAAATTATTCAATAAATTCAAATACCAATGCAAAATAAAATAACATGTTAAGTTAATTATAGTCAAGTTTTAAGTTTTGTCTATGGGAATATAATATAAGGACTTCGTTTTACGAAGTCCTATTTCTTATATTTCTTCAAAAATATTACATCATGCCGCCCATGCCGCCCATGCCACCTGCTGGAGGAGCCATTGGAGCTTCAGGTTGTGGAATATCAGTAATTGCACATTCTGTTGTTAGAATTAATTGTGCAATTGAAGCAGCATTTTGCAATGCACAACGAGTAACTTTCATTGGATCGATAATACCACTATCTACCATATTTACCCATTTCATGATATTTGCATCAAAACCAATACCACTTTCATTATTCTTACATTTATCAGCAATAATTGAACCGTCTAATCCTGCATTTTGAGCAATTTGGCGAATAGGTTCTTCAAGAGCTCTTCTTACAATCTTATATCCAATCTTTTCATCTTCAGTTAAATCATCAAGATTTTTCTTTTCTAATGCAGTTACAGCTTGAACAAGAGCAACACCACCACCAGGGATAACACCTTCTTCAATTGCAGCACGTGTAGCACTTAGAGCATCTTCAACTCTATGTTTTTTCTCTTTTAATTCAACTTCTGTAGCAGCACCAACATTAATAACAGCAACGCCACCAGCTAATTTAGCAAGTCTTTCTTGAAGTTTTTCTTTATCATAATCACTTGTTGATTCAATAATTTGAGCTTTGATTTGAGCGGTTCTATCTTCAATATCACTCTTCTTTCCAGCGCCATTAATGATTGTAGTATTTTCTTTATCAACTTTTACATTCTTTGCTCTTCCAAGCATTGAAATTTCAGCTTTTTCTAAAGTTAATCCAATTTCTTCACTAATTACTTCACCACCAGTTAAAATAGCAATATCTTCAAGCATAGCTTTTCTTCTATCTCCAAAACCAGGAGCTTTAACAGCAACTACATTTAAAATACCTCTTACAGAGTTAACAACTAAGGTTGCTAAAGCTTCGCTTTCAACATCTTCTGCAATTATTAATAAAGGTTTATTTGTTTGAGCAATTTTTTCAAGGATAGGAAGAAGTTCTTTCATGTTTGATATTTTCTTATCATAAATCAAAATAAATGGATCTTCTAATACTGAAGTCATTGTGTCTCTGTTATTACAGAAATATGCACTTAGGTATCCTCTATCAAATTGCATACCTTCAACGAAATCTGTAGTTGTTTCAAAAGTTTTTGATTCTTCAACAGTAATAACACCATCTTTTCCAACTTTTTCCATTGCATTAGAAATTTCATCACCAATTGTTCTATCGTTGTTTGCACTAATTGTTGCAACTTGTGCGATTTCTTCTTTATCTTTAATTGATTTAGACATTTTCTTAATTTCTGAAACAGCATCTACAACAGCTTTATCAATACCTCTTCTAATTCCCATAGGATTTACACCAGAAGCAACACTTTTCATTCCTTCTTTTGTTATTGACCAAGCCAATACTGTAGCTGTAGTTGTTCCATCACCTGCAACATCATTTGTCTTTGTAGCAACTTCTTTTAATAATTGAGCTCCCATGTTTTCAAAGGGATCTTCTAATTCAATTTCACGAGCTACTGATACGCCATCTTTAGTTACGGTAGGTGCACCAAACTTTTTATCTAATAAAACAAGACGACCTTTTGGGCCTAAAGTTGTCATAACAGCACGAGAAATCTTCTCAACACCATTTACTAAAGATTTTCGTGATTCTTCACTAAATTGTAGTTGTTTAGCCATTTAATTTTCCTCTCTTCATATTAAACTATTTAAAGTTAATAATATAGCAATAAGCTATCTATAAAAAAATACAAATATTTTTATCAATAAGCAAGTCAATCTTTAATATTTTTTTTACTCTTTATTTATCTTATAATTAAATAGAAAAAAGCAGCAAAAGCTACACTAAATAAATTACTTATAAAATTAACTTTGTCATTATTTATAAATCTAAAACCTCTTATTAATGGTAATTTTTTACCATCAACATATTCTTTTTCAGTAATT
Organism: Sphaerochaetaceae bacterium; assembly: GCA_963678575.2. Classification (GTDB taxonomy): domain Bacteria; phylum Spirochaetota; class Spirochaetia; order Sphaerochaetales; family Sphaerochaetaceae; genus Pleomorphochaeta. The sequence goes on from CAXXHV010000001.1 coordinate 28,373, forward strand.
CTATCTTCTTTTTCATCATAATAATGTGCTTGAATTGTTAAACCAAGAATACTATCTACAATACAGCCTGAAAAACCAGCGAGTGTTACAATCGCCAAATAAGCTATGTTTTTTAACTCTGGAATAAAAAAAACAGAATACCAAAGCAAAGATACAAGAAAAGAACCAATAATACTAGATAAGGTCCCTTGAAAAGAAACACCCCCAGATAATCCAGGTTTCATTTCTCTTCCTGTCAATATTGAAAAAACCTTTGAATTTGAAAGCATTCCTACTTCTCCTGCAAAAGTATCACTAACAGCCTCTGCAACTGTTGCTCCAAACATAATTATTAATATAGGATTTGGTTTTAATAAATATAATGCTGCAATAAAAAACCCTAATCCACCATTAGCAAAAACTTGTGAAAAGTCTCGGCTTCCAACCTTTTCATGAATTTCTTTAGCTTCTATATATATTTGATTATCTTTATTTAATTTTGATAAAATGGCTGCACCAATGATAAAAAACAAATAAACAGCTAAGCCACCAAACCCAAAGGCTAATATAATTATTAAACCCAATAAAAAAGCTCCAAAAATACCACCAATAGTTAATTGTTTAAATAGATATGCAACGATAGAAAATACTAATAAAATAGCGATTATCCAAATTATATAATTATTCAATGATAAAAAAAACTTATCTACAATATAAGCAATAGAACTTGCATTCGAACTACTTAAAAATCTCTCCACTAAACTAACCCTCCAACAATCAAAGCACATAACAACGGAACACTAATATTATCTAAACCTAATGGAGTTAATACTTCAATTAATGATGCTGCTACACTAACCAATAACGATGATAGTATAATCATTTTTATATTTAAATCAGTCATAAAACTAAAAATAAAGTAACAACTTAAGAAACAAACAACCAACATAACAAGGCTTCCTAAATATGTTTTCCCCCCTGTTGGTAAAGGTATTTTTTTCTTCCCAAAAAGAGTTCCAAATATTGCAGCAAAGCCATCCCCATATCCCATACAAAAAACACCTATTGTAGCAGAATATATTTCTAAATTCCCTAAATATGAAAATATAATTAACAAAACAAAAGAAAAAGGATAATAAACTAAACCAAAATTTCTTGATTTTTTAGTACATCCAAAACTTTTTCCAAGACTTGGATAAAAAACAAACAAAGAATTAAAAAATACAAAAACAAGAGGACCTATTAAGGCAAATAAAGGATCTTTAAGATAAAGTATCATAATTATCCACCAATTTGTTGCTAAAATGTGAACAATCTTTCTTATTATTTCATCTTTTATTTTTGTTTTTTTTCGAATTATCACTGCAATAATTAAAATTAAACTTATATAAATTATTGAAATAATTAATCCTATCAAATTTGTATCCATAATAAAATAATGCACATTAGTAATTTATTTTTCAAGCCTTTGCTTTCTTATTATATTAACTTATTTACACTTTGATAAAGCAGTTTGTTTTAGAACACACAATAAATTAATGTATTTTATATATTTATATTTTATCTAATTTACTTATGCCTTGTTTTATTGCAATTATTATTGTATATTTATACAGTAAATTTGCAGGCTGTCAAAGGAGTCAACAATGCGTGAACGCCATACTAGACTTAATCTTGTAAAAGATTTAATTAAAAACAACAGAATAGACAATCAAGATACTTTATTAGATATGTTAAAAAAAGAAGGTTATTCTGTTACTCAAGCAACTCTTTCAAGAGATTTAAAAATGTTAAAAGTTGGTAAAATTTCAGATGGTTGGTCTGGTTATTACTATGCACTTCCTGAAAATGACCTAATTAGCGAATCAGAAAAAAGTTATATACAAGATGTAAGAAGAGGAATATTATCAATTGAATTTAGTGGAAACTTTGGTGTAATTAAAACTAGAAGTGGTCATGCTAATAGTGTGGCAATAGCATTAGATGTTCTTGCTATTCCTGAAATACTTGGAACTTTAGCAGGCGATGATACTATTTTTGTTATTTTAAGAGAAGGGATGACAAAAGAAGATCTTCAAGAAAGCTTCAAAAATAGAATACCAGATATTCAAGAATAAAAAATTACAGGCTTTGATTAAGTTCAAAGCCTTTTTTCTTGAATTTTTTTCAATCAATAAATATGATAAAGATATTAGGAGACAATTTATGGAATATAAAAATTTAACTGAGCTTACAGCTTATAAGGAATTATTAGAATTAGAAGCTTTTGACTTAAAAACTGGATTGAATAAAGAAAGAATTGAAAAGTATCAAGCCTCTTGTGGTTCATCTTTAAAATATTCATATGCTGCTATGCCAGTTAGTGAAAAACATATCGAAGTTTTTCAAAAACTAAGCAACGAACAACAATTAATAGAAAAGTATAAAACTCTTTTAAATGGAGAAAGAATAAATACCGGTGAAAATAGAGCTGTTTTACATCAACTTAGCAGAGGTCAACTATTAAATGATGTTATTATTGATGAAGAAAACAAAGGGGATTTTTATAAATCTCAACTTGAAAGAATTAAAAATTTCTCTCAGAAAGTTAGAAGTGGTGAAATTCTTGGATCAACAAATAAAGCTTTTAATACTGTTATTCAAATTGGTATTGGTGGAAGCGATTTAGGTCCTAGAGCTTTATATTTAGCATTAAAAGGTTATAGTTTAGCTCAAGGCAAAAAAATAATAGATGCAAAATTTATTAGCAATGTAGATCCTGATGATGTAAGTGATGTAATAAAAAACATTGATTTTGAAACTACACTTTTTGTATTAGTTTCAAAAAGTGGTACAACTCAAGAAACATTAACTAATAGAGATCTTGTTTTCAATGCTTTAAAATCTTGTAACATTGAAGGATTTGACCCTAGTAAACATATGATTGCGGTTACAAGTAAAACAAGTCCTTTAGCTAGTAGTAAAGAAGTATTAGATGCTTTCTTTATTGATGACTATATTGGTGGTCGTTATAGCTCAACAAGTGCAGTTGGTGGTGTTATTTTATCAATTTCTTTAGGCTTTGATACTTTTAATTCATTATTGAAAGGTGCACACGAGGCTGACAAAAATGCATTAAATGAAAACATTCTAGAAAATGCCGCATTATTAGATGCTTTTATTGGAGTATATCTTAGAAATGTTTTAAATCTTCCTTCTACTGCAGTACTTCCTTACTCTCAAGCTTTATCTAGATTCCCAGCTCATTTACAACAGTTAGATATGGAAAGTAACGGGAAACATGTAAATAGAGCTGGTAATGCAATAGATTATGTAACAGGTCCAGTTATTTTTGGTGAGCCTGGTACTAATGGACAACATTCTTTTTATCAATTACTTCACCAAGGAACTGATATTGTGCCTTTACAATTTATTGGATTTAAAAAAAGTCAATTTGAAAAAGATATTATAGTTGATGGCTCAACTAGCCAAGAAAAGTTAAATGCAAATCTAACAGCTCAAATAGTAGCCTTTGCCGTTGGAAAAGACGATAAAAACCCAAATAAAGTGTTTGAAGGAAATAGATATTCATCTCTTTTAAGCGCAGAACAACTTACTCCAGAAATACTTGGAGCACTATTAGCTCATTATGAAAATAAAGTAATGTTCCAAGGGTTTATTTGGAATTTAAATTCTTTCGATCAAGAAGGTGTTCAATTAGGAAAAATTTTAGCAAAGAAAGTTCTTAATGGTTGTGAAGGTGATGAACTGCTCTTGTCTTATTCTAAATTAATATAATGATTAATTAAAAAAATTATAATTAATACTTTGAGATTATTACAAATTAAAAGTAATAATCTCTTTTTTATTTAGAATATTATTAAAACAAATATTATTTGTTAACTAATTATATAACTTACAAAAAAACAAAATTAAGCAATAAACATCACATATAAAAGTTGTTTATATATTTTAAATATTATATACTCATATAGATTACACTTTTTGGAGTCTATAATGAAAATTAAAATTAAATTTCAATTTCTTATATTAATAATTTGTTTACTATTTACAAATAATCTTTTTGCAATAGATAATCACCAACGAATTCAAAATATCAATAGTGATATTTACGAAGGTATTAGGGATTTATATTTTTCTCAAAGTCTAGCAATGCCCTCAACAGCTGCACCTTATTCAGATAGTGAATTAATAATGATGTTAGATTTACTAGATACAAGTAAATTTAACCCATCAGATGCCAAATTATATAAATATATTAAAAACAGTTTATCAATCAATGATAATAATTCTAATGAATATGGAAAAATAGAATGGGGTGTAGATTTTAACCTAGAAGGTTATATCCATCAAAATACTACAGATTTTATCAGACGTGAAAATTTCATTTATTCTTTTAAAGATAGTAAACCTTTAATAAATATTGGCTTTGAATCCTGGGCGGGAAATAATATTTATGGATTAGGTAATTTTTCAATTGAGAACAACTATTCTTTAACAAATGCCTTTGCAAGCAATACTTTAACTACTAATATAGTAGCTCTCCCACCAAATGTACTTGATGATTTAAATATGAATATGCCATATAGAACTTTTTTGGCTTTTGGAGGAGATACTTGGTCTCTTTCTGTTGGTAGAGATAGAGTAAAATGGGGTAATGGAGAATCTTCAAACTTCATAATTGGTGACAATTTACCCTATCTTGATCAATTAAGATACACTTCTTTTACAAATCAATTTAAATATACTTATCTTTTAGCTTTCTTCCCTCATCCTATGAATTATATAGAAGATGGCGATTCAGATCCAACTAAGGGGCTTGGACAAGGAGATCCCGTTGAGGGAACAAGAGCTCTTATTGCCCATAGAGGTGAAGGCAGACTATTTAATGATAAAATGACAATAGCTTTAACAGAAACAATTATGTATCAATCAGAAACAAATGTTTTAGATTTAAGATATTTATCCCCAACGGCAATTTTTCACAACTACTATATTAGAGCTAATGCAAATTCTCTTCTTTCTGTTGAAATGGATTTTACACCTTTTAGAAACTTTAATATTTATGCTCAAGGTGTTGTTGATGAATTTGCATTACCAGGAGAACCTGTTCCTGGCTCCAGTTCAGATGCCCATCCTAATGCTTTTGGGTATTTATTTGGTCTTAAATATAATTATGATGTATTAAATAAATACAAAGGAAAAACTTCTCTCGAATTTGCACACACTGATCCTTATTTATATTTAAGAGGTGATGGAGAACATGATCAACAACAAACAGCAGGTGAATATGGAATTAACTATGTTGTAGCCTTTAGAGAATTTACACCGAGTACTAGGACTTGGTATCATAGTGAATTCTTAGGTTATAAATATGGTGGAGATGCTATTGTTTTTAATTTAAATTCTTCACTAAAAGATTATGGTAAATGGACAGTAAATGCTAATGCCTTCTATATGCTTCATGGTATTTTTGATAAATATACTTGTTGGAATCAAATTAGTTCAACAAATGATTCAAGTTCTTATATTACTCCAACAACTGATAATAGCAATAACGAATCAAACAATGATAGCAACTCCAGAGAACCTGTTTCTGATTTTTCTAGTAGAAATGCTGTTTCACAAACAATTGTTCTTGGTGGTAGTGTAAATTATCAAGTAAATAAAAATCTTAATTGTTTTGTTCAAATGGATTATATAAATATTAATAATTATCAAAATATTTCTGGTCAAAAAACTTCTGATTTACAACTCGTTTTAAGTTTATCTTATAGTTTATAAGGAATATTATGAAAAAATTATTTTTGTTTATTTGTGTTTTATTTGTTTCGTTTAATCTTTTTTCTAAAGATCAAGAAATTTTATCTATTGATAATAATGTTTATGATTATATAGATTACATATATATTTTAGATAATAAAATACCTCCTACAGCGGTAAAGCCCTATTCAATAGGACAAATGAAAGTTTATTTAAATTCAATAAATTATAATGATCTAAATAAAACTGCTCAAAAATATTATCAATTTGTTTCTAAAGAACTAAATAAAGAAAATTTAGATATAAAGATTGATGATTTAAGTTCTCTTGATATTGAAGCCTCTGGTGGTTTTGAAATTTATTCACACAATAATAATGAAGATATAAATACTCATAGAGATTGGGTTCTCTCTCAAGAAGAGAGAATTCCAATGCTTAAACTTAATTTAAAAATTGCTCTAGATGACTTCTTCTTTACAAGTAGTAATTTACAATATTCTCAGGGTAAATATGAACCTAGTAATGAAACAGGTTATTATTTGAAAGATTCTGCTTTTTTTAATACACTAGCGCCTTATGGAATTGGAAGTACTGCCCCTAATAATAGTTCTATAATCTATAATATCAAGACTAATCAATATAATAAGAATTTTAGTATCAATATCCCACAACAAAGTAAATATATAGATTTTGATACTCCAAAAAGAGCTCTTTTCTCTATAGGTGGAAAAAATTGGAATTTTAATTATTCTAAGGATAAAATTAATTGGGGAAATAGTATTATCGGTAACTTTATATTTGATGATCATATTAATAACAACTTCATTAATTTAAAAGTTTTCTCTAAAAATTTCAATTTAAATAATACTATAGCTTTTTTAAATACTCAAACAGCTAGTGGAGAACGCCCAGATACTTCAATAAAGATGTATATGACACATAGACTTGAATTTATACCTTTTGATTTTTTACGCTTCGCTATAAGTGAAAATGTAATGTATAAAAATACAAGTCCAATATTTTTATATTTTAATCCATCGTATATTTATCATAATATAAATATGAGAGGAATGTTTAATGCAATTGCTTCTTTTGAGAGCGAGGTTTTATTGTTTAATAAAGTTAATTGGTATACTCAATTCGTTTTGGATCAAGCAAGAGCTCCAAATGAGGATAATAGCCAATCGGCTGCTTGGGGCCTTTCATCAGGTTTAAATTATGTTCAAGCAATTAATGATGACATATTATCTTTAACAGCAGAAGCTTTAGTTACTTTACCTTGTCTTTATAGAAGAGATGAAGTTGATTTTATTAGTTTTGATAGAACTTTTGTTATAAATCAAAGTTATGTAATTGAACCAACCTATATAGGATATAAAGAAGGTGGTGATTCTGTTTCTTTTAAAATCCAAGGAGTTTATGATAGCTTAAATAAATTTAAAGCAACTTTGTATTACTCTCTTTTACTTAAAGGTGAAGTAAATATTTTTACACCAACTCATATAAATGAAGATCAATCCAAATCTAATGATGATAAGCCTAACTATGGAGAAACTATTTTTAAGAATGGGATTTATTCAATAAAACACGTAATTAATTCTTCACTGAATTATACTTTAGTATCTAATAAATACATTAATATTCAAAATAAGACTTCTCTTTCATATATTTATTATAAAGAATTGCAACCTTCAATCGACAGCTATAGTGATTTACAACTCTCATTAGGTATTTTAATAAAATATTGATTTAATTTGGGCAAAAAAGATCCTCAGTAGACTAAAAGGAGGTAAAAGCCTACCGAGGCAAAACAAAAGGAGGTTGAAGAGAAAATTCAACGAGGAATTTTTTATTCTCTTACAAGGCGAAAGATACCTAAATAAAAAAAATATTTCAACCCCTTTTTTAAATAATTAACACTTTTTTAATTATTTTTTTATCGATACTATTGCTTTAATCTATTGCTCTGTCATTTTTCATTGAGAAAGGTTGTCTTGTATTTTCAATTACATCTCTCCAAAGACTTCCTTCAACATCAACATGATTTCTTTTACAAACTGCTTGTTTAATTGGAATATGTACAAATCTATTATTAATTTGCGAAATTAAACATTGAGTCTTTCCTGCCATTGCTGCATGAGCTGCATGAGCACCTAAACGAGCACAATAAATTGAGTCAAAAGAATTAGCAGGTGCACTTCTTATAATATAAGAAGGGTCAATATATTTTATATTTACTTCAATACCTTCTTCCTCAAAATATTTTTTAATTTCATTTTTCAAGAAAATACCAATATCTGCATACTTTACATTTCCTGAAGGATCTTTTTTACCTGTAGATGGTACTAAATCTTGTCCTGCACCTTCTGCGATTAAAATTACGGCATGCTTTCTTGTCATAATTCTTTCTTTCAAATGATTAAACAATCCATTATTTCCATATAAATCAAAGGGGTTTTCTGGAATTAAACAAAAGTTTACATCACTTTGAGCTAAAGAAGTATGTGCGGCAATAAAGCCACTTTCTCTACCCATTACTTTAACTAAACCAATTCCATTTATAGAGTTTTTAGCCTCAACATGAGCACCTCTAACACTTGGAACAGCAGCACCAACTGCAGTATCAAAACCAAAAGAACTTTGAATAAAAGATAAGTCATTATCAATAGTTTTAGGAACACCAATAACAGAAATTTTTAATCCTCTTTTCTTGATTTCTTCTCCAATATCATATGCGCCACGAAGAGTTCCATCTCCTCCAACTGCAATTAATATATTGATATTTAATCTCTCTAAAGAATCAACAATCTCATCAACTTGCATTCCACCACCTCTAGCAGAACCTAAAATTGTACCACCTTTTTCTTGAATATCATCAACAACATCGGGATCTAATGGAATCAAAGGCCAAGGTGAATTTTCAAGTAACCCTCTATAACCAAATTGAACACCACTTATTCTTCTTACACCATAACGATACCAAAAACATCTAACTACAGATCTAATCACATTATTTAAACCAGGACAGATACCACCACAAGTACAAATAGCTGCATGAACATGTGCCGGATTAAAATAAATCTTTTTCCTAGGTCCTGCTTTTTCAACAGTATCTTTAATTAAAGGTGTGCGTTCACCATTAGCTTCAACTTGGGAATCAACACTAAAATATAACCTATCATCTTCACTTACATAATCTGCTTGACCATCGCCTTGATTATCACTCATGATTATTGGTGTTGATAATTTTGGTTCTCCTAAATTTGTAATATCAAAATTATATTTCAAACCTTCTATTGGTTGTTTTTTCATTAAGAATCCTCCTAATAAAACAGGATTATCTATACTATCTTCGAATAGAAATCCTGTATTAAATTTATATTTTATTTCCTTCCTTATCATACATCTTTAATAAAGAATTTAAATCATCATTAAATTTTTGATAAGGAAGTTTTGTTACTTCTTTAATTTCGTTATGAAAACTTTTGTATTGCTTCAAAAATTCTTCACCAAAATCTGTCAAATAAGCACCTTGTCTTGAAAATCCACCTTTCCGTCTAACTATAAATACCTTACCCAAAGAATCTTCTAACATAGACATCATGGAATAAGCTTTAGAATAAGATATTCCAAGTTCACTAGCCGCAGCTCTTAATGAAGATTGTTTTTTAATCTCTTCTAAAAGCCAAACCACTCCTATTCCCATGAATTTTTCATTCTCTGTGTTAACTAGGTAAATTTTAGTTTTTAAGTCCATAATTCTCCAGCTGCCTTATAAATTATATCAAACAAATCTGATAAATTTTCTGTGTCTACAGAACAATAAGCTACTCTAAACACTTTATTCATAATATTAATTGCACCGATATTATACTTTTCTAAAAGATATAATCTCAAGTCTTCAACTTCACCTTTACATTCAAATGATAAAAAATATCCACTATTGAATGCAAGAGGTTTAAGATAATCTATTGATTCTTTCTCTTTTAATTTATCCTTAATTAAACGATAGCGCAACTCCATTTCTTTTCTAGCTTCTTCTTTTCCTTTATTATAAGCTTCTTTATCTGATAAAGCTTTAACTAATAAACTTTGAGAAGGTTTACTACAGTTAGAAACTGAAGATCTAATACTACCTAATACTTTCTTATTAAAAGCATCATATTGTTCAAGAGAAAAGTTTTTTGTAGAAACTGTAATAAAACCAACACGAAAACCCCAAACCATTGCTTCTTTTGTAGCACCATCGCCCTTAACAGCGAATAAATTTTCATGAGCATCCGCAATTTTTGCAAATAAAGATTCTCTAGCAGTATTTTCTTCATAGAATAATCCAAAATATGCATCATCACAAATAGCTAATACTTTTTTATTGGCTTTAGCGGCATCTATTAAAATTTCTGCAATTTTATCCATTTCATCATTAGTTGGAGTATAACCTGTTGGATTATTAGGAAAGTTTAATATTACAACTATTTTTTTTGAAGTAGAATTTTCAATAGCTTCCTTGAAACCCTTAATATTAAAGGCTTGGTTTGTTTCATCATATAATGGGAAAGTATCAAAAGATGCATTAGCATTTTCTTTAATTATTAAATCGTAATTATCCCAAAATAAATGAGGCAAAATAACTGTATCATCTTCATCTAAAAACAATCTTAATATTATTGATAAAGCTTGAGTTAACCCACCTGTAACAACCGGAATTGAAAAAGATTTACCTTGTAAAGAAGGATTCTTTTCAAGCATATCTTCTCTCCAAAGTTCTTTTAATTGTGGTAATCCACCTCCTGGTGCATAAGTAAAAATTTCACTAGGTGTAATTTTATCTTTATTAAAAGTATCATATATTTCATCTAAATACAGAGGAGCCCCATTTTTAAATGCTTGACCTACTGTTGCATTATATCTTGTAGCTTTTGCTTTTGCTTGTGCACTTTGAGCTACAATACCTTTTGGAAAATACATCCGTTTACCGTAATCAGATAACAAATCATATACTATACTACCTTTTAAAGTCTCGTTTAATTCTTTAGCCAATTCATTCATAATATTTTACTCCCTCTTAATTATTTTTATAAAATAATGAAATTTCAATTATTTTTCTACATTAATATACATTAATTTGTATTAATATTTATTATTTATGCAATAAGGTTAAAACAATTCTCTCTGTTCAAAAACAATTTCTTTTTTAGTATCATTTTTTGTATTAAATTTTATTAAGTTATTAAATTCAGGTTCTTCAACTATTTTTATTCCTAAGTTTTGTGCTTTTACTTTTTTGCTTCCACCGTTTTTTCCTAATAATAAATGTGTTGTTTTGGATGAAATTGAAGAAACAGTTCTTCCCCCTCTTTTTTCAATCTCTTTTAAAGCCAATTCTCTTGGATTATAATTCTCAAAAGATCCAGTTACAGCCCAAACTTGATTAACAAAGATTTGTTCAAACTCATTATTAGTACTCAGTTCTTCATCCATGTTCAAAGAATATTCTTTTAAGGCAAAAATTCTTTCTCTCATTGTTGGATCATTTAAAGTATCGATAATATTATGGGCTGTTTTTTCTGCTATCAAAGGAATAGCACATAAAGCTTCATAATCTTTTTTATCAGAAATTTCAAATAATTTATCCATTGAATTAAAACCATTCTTAATTAGCATTTCAACAATTTTTTTCCCAACTTCTGAAATTCCAAGAGAAATTAAAACTCTACTAAATGGTTGTTTTTTACTTTCATCAACAGCGTCAATAATTGCTTTGATTTTTTTTTCACCAAAACCTTTTTCTTCACTAAGTTTTTCATAATTAATATTATATATATCTTGAATATCTTTTACTAAATTTAATTTTAACAAGACTTCTATTGTTTTTGGGCCTAAAGTATCAATATCCATTTGACCTTTTCCAACAAAAAACTCTAATCTTCCTAAAATTTGTTTAGGACAATATACATTTGGACAAAAAGTGTGTGAACCTCTTATTTCAACTGGCGTTGAACAAATAGGACATGTCTCTGGCATTTTATAAGTAGTATTTCCAATTTCATTTTTTTCTATTACTTTTTCAACAGCTGGTATTACATCTCCTCTTTTTGAGACTTCAACAATGTCTCCTAAAGAAAGTTCCAGTTCATCAATATATTGTTGATTATGCAAAGTAACATTACTAACGGTAGACCCTCCAATTTCAACAGGATTAATTCGAGCTACCGGAGTTAATCTACCAGTTCTACCAACTTGAACATCAATTGAAGTAATCACACTTTGAGAAAAAGGTGATTCAAATTTATAGGCAATAGCCCATCTAGGATGATGAACAGTATAACCTAAAGTTTCTCTCACTTTTATCTCATTAACTTTAATAACAAGTCCATCAATTTCATAATCTAAATTATTACGATTTTCTGTTTGATTTTTTATCTCTTCATATAAAGAATTAAATTCAAAAGATTTACCATCAATACTTAAATTATCTAATAGGTTTTGCGCTTTTTCTTTTGTTTGTGAAAAAACAGATAAAGATTGATTAATTCTAAACCCTAATTGCTTTAGCTTAGCTAAGATTTCTACATGTGAATTAAAATGATAATTTTCTTCATCAAAAAAACCTTCATAAACAAAAATATTTAAAGGAACTCTAGCTGTTTCACTACTTTTCTTTCTTCTAATAGTACCAGCACAAAGGTTTCTAGGATTAGCAAAAGGTTGTTCTAAGGTTTTATTAATTACTTCAAACTCTTTTTTTCCTAAATAAATTTCACCTCTAACAGCAACATTAATAGCTTCATTCAATCTGAGTGGTACAGAATCTATAGTTTTAACATTATTTGTAACATCATTACCAATTAATCCATTGCCTCTAGTAACAGCTTTTTTAAGGATTCCATTTTCATAATATAATACGATTGATATACCATCTATCTTTTGCTCTAAAACAAAATTAAGTTCCAAACTTTCTTTAGTTTGACATTTTGTCATCCAGGCTATTATTTCTTCACTACTATAAGCTTTATCTAAACTAAGTACAGGAATAGTATGTTCAATCTCTTCAAAAGTTGAATCTAAATCACTGCCAACCCTTTGTGTTGGAGAATCAGATAATTTTAATGAAGGATTTTCTTTTTCTAAAAATAATAATCTATCAAATAATCTATCATACTCCCTATCACTTACAGAAGGGTTAGCTTCCAGATAATAAGCCTTCTGGTAGGCTGTTATTTTATCACTTATTTCTTTTATTTCTTCTATTAATTTTTCATTATTATTCATACTAACATGGTACACTAGAATTCAAATTTTATCCACATAAGATAAAAAACTTTCCTAGTTTCCATCAAAGCTATTTCATGATATTCTAATCTTGTGAGGTCATAATGGAAAACAATATTTTTTCTTTAAATAACAAAAGTGCTATACATGGAATTGTTGTAAGAGCTAAAGAAGGTATTTCAAAAAACCCTCAATTTGAATTCCCTAAAATTCCTAATGATTGTTTAATTATCCTTCCAAAAGATATTATTGGTTCTAATCGTGTTGAAATATTAAAAGAAACAATACCCTTATTTGCCTCCTCTTATGTTTCTTATATTAATCAACCTTTATTTGGTGTTTTTGCTCCTAACTTAGAAATAGTTGAAGATATAATCAGTAAAACAAAAATAACATATTCCGATATTGAGGAAGAAGAAAAAAAGAATACTGTAAATGAAAAAACAATCGTATTTGAACAAGGTAATTTTGATCAAGAATTTGAAAAAATAAATTCACTTTCTTTAACTCAAGAAACCGAAGAAAATAATGAAAAAAAATATCTTTCTTATAAATCTAGTTTAAAATTTAGTAGAAAAAAATCTCAAATACAAAAAACTACCAAAATAATTGTTGAAGTTGAAAATGATAATTTAAATATTTATTGTCCAACACAATGGCCAGCTTTTATAATAAATACTGTTAATGGAGTTTGTAGTTTTAATAAGAAAAAAATTATCGTTCATAAAAAAAATACTTATGCAAAAAAAGATGAAATGTTAATTCACCCCGGTATTTTAGCAAGTATTGCCTCTTTAGCAGCATTAAAAAGTAAAAAAGTAGTATTTCTTCATGAAAATATAGCTTCATATAGTCCCGAAATATTTATAGAAAGAGAAACTTGGTATAATAAAGAAGAAAATAAAACAGAGATAGAAAAAATAGATTTAACAATAGATCAAGGAGCGAGTCTATTATTCAGTGAAGAAATTAGCAAGCAATATATAGCAGGATTAATTCCTCTCTACGATTTAAAAGCTATTAAAATAAATATTAATTTCATTCAAAGTGCAAAGGAGCCCTCTCATTTTTTTGGAGGATTAGGATATGTAAATGCTATAACATCTAGCCAAACGCATTCTACAAAATTAGGAAAACGTTTAGGTCTTTCACCTTTCTTCTGGTTATCTCAAAGCTTATCAGAAAGCTTAATACATAAAAAAATAATAGAAATTGAATCAATCCAAGAACAAAAACAAACCATTCAAGAATTAGTTGAAAGAAGTTTTTTTAATAGAAAATATGCCGCTTATAAAGTAAATTCAATTTTTGATAAAAAGCTATCAACCTTTGCACCATACGCAAGAGGAATAGGCTTAGCAATAGCACCAAGCATTAGTGGGTTCTCTTTTTCGAATGAGAATTATTGCTCACCCAAGATAAAACTTTCTTTAAATTTTGATGGGAAAGCTGAATTAAACACTTCTTTTTTTAATAATAGCAAAGGAAGTAAAATTTGGAAAAAAATAATTTCTGAAGAATTAGATGTTAAATTTGACAATGTAAAATTTACAAAAGAAGGCCCTGATTTAATAGATAGCGGACCAAACGTTTTATCTGTAAATAGTGGTATAATGGCATCACAAATAAAATTAGCTTGTGATAAAATAAATGAAAAAAGATTTATTGAAGGACTCCCTATTAGTGTTACATTAGGAGGGGCTAAAAAAGGAAATAAAACAATATTATTCTCAAGTAATTCTTGGATTACAATGATAATTGAAGCAAGTATCAATCCTGTTTCTTTAGAGCCTGTGGTAAATAGTGTTTGGGTAAACTGTTCTATTGGAGCTCTAGTTGATGAAAAGACTTATACGTCTAACTTAAAACAAGTCATCATTAGCTATTTAATTGAAATGGGTGCAAAGCTTGCAAAAGATGATGAATTTTTTATTGATATAAAAATAAATCATAAATATGAAAATATAAGTGATAGTATTACAAGTGGAATGAAAGGCGTTGTAAGTGCAGCTTTCAATACAGCCTTAGAAATGGCATTAAATGTAGAAAATATTTCATTACCAATAACAAGTGAAAAAATACTCTCAGCTATAGGAGAAAACATATGATTAAATTGTCATTGAAATTAAATAAAACAGCACTTGAATTGTTTGTAGATGAAATGAAACCTTTATCGCAAATATTATATGAAGATTTAAATATTGAAGTTCCTATGAGAAATTGTTTAAACAATCAAAACATTTGTGGAAACTGTTTAGTAATTTTAGATAAAGAACCAGTTTTAAGTTGTCTAATTCCGGCCTATAAACTCCAAGGTAAAACTATTACCACTTTCGATAACTTTATGCAAAGTGCTCATTATAGAAATATAAAGAGAACTTATGATGCTTTAAATATAGAACCTTGTCCAAATTGCTATGAAGCAAAAACACTAATTATTGAATCAATGCTATTAAAAGCAAAAACAAAAAGACTTGATGGTAATGCTGATGATTTTTCAAAAAAATTCTTAACAAAAGCCTTGAATGAAGATGAAAAAAATCAAATTGATTTTGAAACTGCAGAAAGAGAATTCTCTTTAAATCCTTGCTCTTGTTTAAATACAAAAGATTTATATCAAATAGTTATAAAAGCCTTAGAAGATAGGATAAAGCGCCGTGTATTATAAAAATAAAAAATTAATTATACCAGAAAGTATTAATGAATTACATCAAGCTGTTTTAAAAACCCCTGACTACATTTTTTTTGCAGGTGGAACTCATTTAATGAAAAAAGGAAATTTATTTCCAAGCAATAACTCAAAAACAATAATTTCATTAGAAAAAATTAAAGAATTGTTTGACGTTACAAGAAATATTAAACATGTTGAAGTTGGAGCAATGGTAACAACAAACAAACTTTTAGAAATAGGGAACTTAGCCTTTAATGATTTACTTTTAGACACTTTAATTAATACAGCTACTCATATTATTAGAAACCAAATAACAATTGGAGGAGCTTTAGCAACTTCTGAAATCCGATATTCTCTACCCGCTACATTATCTTGCATGGGTGCAACAGTCGAATTGTTGGACCTTTCAAAAAATAAAATAAATACTAAAATAATCCCAATTGAAAAAATGTATAAAAAGAATACTTTATTACTTGAAAAAGGTACAATTATTAAAAAAATAAAAATACCATTAGAAACTTATGATTTTGAAAGATTTATTAGTATTGGGAGTCCAGTAAAAGAGCCTTCTTCTTCTGTTATATTTGCTTTTAGAGCAAATATAAATCAAACATTAATTAACAATTTAAAACTTTGCGTCACATTTCCTAAAGCAGGAATCTTTAATTCAAATAATATTTTATCTGAATTAGATGGTGCTCAAATACCAATTATTCCAAAAACAACGACTTCAATTTCAAAAAGATATGTAGCTGAAATTGATGAAAATTTAGAAGGCGTAACACCTTTACAAAAAGAAAGAACTAAAAGAATATTACAAACAGTTCTATATCAATTAACCCCAACAAAAAAGACCATTGATAAAACAGTCTAAAAGATATTAAATAGAAATAGAAATATACACTTAGGAGAAAATATTGTCAAATTTTGTTCATCTTCATAATCATACTGATTTTTCACTTCTAGATGGAGCCGCTCCAATTAATAGATATATTGAAAAAGCTAAAGAATATAATATGAAAAGTCTAGCTATTACTGATCATGGAAATCTCTTTGGTGCTTTAAGATTTTATACTGCCTGTAAAAAAGCAGACATTAATCCAATTATTGGATGTGAAGTTTATTCAAACCCTAAAGGGCATAAATTAAAAAAACCAATAGGCTATGAAGATAATACAAAAAGATACCATTTAATATTATTAGCAATGAATGAAACTGGTTATAGGAATCTTTTAAAACTTGTTTCAATATCATATACAGAAGGATATTATAAAAGGCCAAGAATTGATGATGAATTACTCAAAAAATATAATGAAGGATTAATTTGTTTATCAGCCTGTTTAGGGGGTGAAATTCTTCAATTAATACAAAATAATAATTATGAAAAAGCAAAAGAAAGAGCTTTATGGCATGCAAGTATTTTTGATGATAATCGCTATTATATTGAATTGCAAGATCATGGATTAGAAGAACAAAAAAGAACAAATCCTATTCTTGCTCAACTTTCTAAAGAAACAAATATTCCATTAGTTTGTACAAACGATATTCATTACATTGAAGATTCTGACTGGTTATCTCAAGATGTTTTACTCTGTATTGGAACAGGTGCAAAATTATCAGATGAAAAAAGAATGCGTTTTAAGGGAAAAGAGTTTTATTTTAAAAGTCCTCAGCAAATGGAACAAATTTTTAAGGACTACCCAGAAGCTATTGAAAATACAAATATTATTGCAAACAGATGTAATCTAACAATTAATTTTCCAGGGCCTATTTTACCTGAGTCAACCATCCCTGAGCCTTTTAAAGATGAAGCTGAATACCTTATTCACCTATCAAGAGAAGGCTTAAAAGATAGGTATAAAGAAATTCCTCAAGAATATATAGATAGATTAGAATATGAATTAAAAACAATTATAGATATGAAATTCCCAGGATATTTTTTAATTGTTAGAGATTATATCTATTGGGCTAAACAACACAATATTCCTGTTGGTCCAGGTAGAGGTTCTGGAGCTGGATCTATTGTTGCTTATTCACTTGGAATAACAGATGTTGACCCGATGAAATACAATTTACTTTTTGAAAGATTCTTAAATCCTGACAGAGTTAGTATGCCTGACTTCGATATTGATTTTTGCCAAGAAAGAAGAGCCGAAGTTATTGATTATGTAACAGAACATTATGGAGTTGAGAAAGTTTCTCAAATTGCAACATTTGGTACATTAAAAACAAAAGCTGTAATAAAAGACTGCGCAAGAGTTTTAGATATTCCTTTTGCTGAAGCAAACCGTATTGCAAAATTAATTCCTGATGAAAGAAAAATGAGTGTGAGCAAAGCACTTGAAATGAGTAAAGAACTCAGAGAAATAAAAGAACAAGGTGGTGTTTACGAGACATTGTTTTCAGTTGCAAACAGGTTAGAAGGGCTAAACAGACATATATCTACCCATGCTGCTGGAGTTGTTATTGGAAAAGAAGAATTAACAAATTATGTCCCCTTATATAAAGACCCAAAAACAGGCGCTGTTTCTACTGAATATACAATGGACTTAATAGAAGAATGTGGTCTAGTTAAAATGGACTTTTTAGGATTAAAAACACTTACTCTAATTAAACATTGTGTTGATTTAATACATAAAAAAAACAAAGATTTCAAAATAGAAGAAATTGATGAAACAGACGAAGCTACATTTAAAATGCTGCAAAATGGAGATTCTTCTTGCGTCTTTCAGTTTGAATCAGCAGGAATGCAAAAGATTTTAAAACAAGCTGAACCAGGTAATATTGAAGATTTAGTCGCTTTAAACGCCCTATATAGACCAGGACCAATGGCATATATACCCCAATTTATTGAAGCAAAACATGGAAGAGAACCAATAAGATACGCTGACCCAGAACTAGAAGATGAACTAAAAACAACCTATGGAGTAATAGTTTATCAAGAACAAGTTATGAAAGTTGCTCAAATTATTGCTGGATATTCTCTTGGTCAAGCAGATATTTTAAGAAGAATAATGGGTAAGAAAAAAGTTTATGAACTTGAAGCCCAAAAGAAGATTTTTATAGAAGGTGCAGCAAAAAAAGGGCACAGTAAAGAACATGCAATAGCAATTTTTGAGATGTTAGAACCTTTTGCTGGATACGGGTTTAATAAATCACATGCTGTTGCCTATTCCGTTGTAGCATATCAAACGGCTTTTCTAAAAGCAAATTACCCAGCTGAATTTTTAGCAGCGAACTTGACTAATGAAATGAATAACCCTGACAAATTTAAAGAATATTTAAATGTTGCTGAAAATATGGGTTTAGAAATAATGCCACCTTCAATTAATTTTTCAGAAAAAAGTTTTAGCGTTGTTGATAATAAAATTGTTTATGGTTTAGCAGGCATTAAAAATGTTGGAGAAGTGGCTGTTGCAAAAATTATAGAAGAAAGAGAAAAGAATGGACCTTATACTTCGTTTATGGATTTTCTACAAAGAAGCAACCCAAAAGTATTAAATTCAAAATTATTAGAATCATTAATAATTGCTGGAGCTTTTGATTTATTGAATATAAACAGACCTTCCTTATTAGAAGTTTTACCAGAGGCCATTAAATTTGCTCAAGGAATTATTGAAGATAAAGCTATTGGACAAATGAGCTTATTTGAAGAATTTGAACAAGAATCTTTTACTGATTTTGAAATTCCCAATTTACCAGATTGGAATATTTTAGAAAAATTAGAAAGAGAAAAAGAATTACTTGGTTTTTATATTTCTGGACATCCTTTAGATGTTTACAAAACAGAGATTCAAAATAGTGTTATTTTTGATTTGTCAAAACCTGAAAAATTTGTTTTAAATCAAAGAACAGCTTTAGTAGCTACAGTATCTCAAAAAAAAGAATTTACATCCCAAGCAGGAAAGAAGATGGCCTTTCTTGTATTATCTGATGCAAATG
Source organism: Sphaerochaetaceae bacterium (assembly GCA_963678575.2). GTDB lineage: Bacteria > Spirochaetota > Spirochaetia > Sphaerochaetales > Sphaerochaetaceae > Pleomorphochaeta. The sequence continues at coordinate 48,000 of CAXXHV010000001.1, forward strand.
GAAGCATCGAAAGTGGCTTATTTAATAAAACTTACGAAAAAATTAATCATAAATGTGAAGTTGATACAATTTATGGATTTATTGGTAAATTCAAAAAAAACTATAGAGATGATACGAAAATCGATTTTGACATTGAAGATATAATGGATCCTAAAGAATTACCTCCAATAGCTCTTTCAACTTGCAATATTGTTGTAAATTATAATGTAGCTAAAGATATTGGATTAGATGCACTAAAGAATATAATTATGGGAAATTCAGGGCCACTAAATCTTAATTTAATTCTAAAAAAGGATAAATTAATTACAACTGAAGAAGAAATTGAAATAGAAGAAGATAATAATCCTATAAAAATTAGATGTAATGTAGTTTTTAATGTACAATATAGTGAAGAGTTTATTTCACAAATCAACGAAAGACCAGAAATCACCGAAATTTGGTTTAATTAGAGGAAAATATGAATATACAAGAATCAACAGTATTAATGAAAGCAGCATTAGTTTTAGCAAAAATAATTGCAATCTATAATTTATTAATATGGATAAGAATTATTTTCACGTGGTTTACTTCTTTTTCACCTATGACTAATAATGGATTTTATAATATCTTAAAACAAGTAGTAGACCCTTATTTAAATTTATTTAGAAATGTAAACTTTTTAAAAACAAAAAATATTGATTTCACCCCTCTTCTAGCATTTGCTTTACTATCAATAGTACAAAGCGGTCTTCATTTGTTTGGAACAACGGGGGAAATAACATTATTCTTAATATTAGCTTTAATAATTAGTACATTATGGTCCTATCTAATTTCACCGTTTCTGCTAATACTAACTGTATTATTAATTGTACGATTAGTCCTATGTTTCAAAAAAGGTCCTAATACTATTTCTTTCATAAGAGGTATTGAAAATATCATTGGAGATTTCTTGAATTGGATTCAAAAAGTCTTTTTCTTTAGTAAAATCGTATCAGATAGAACACTATTAATTACAAGTACAGTATTTACAATTTTAATTTATTTATTAACTAGAACTGCAATAACTGCCCTTATTTCATATTTAGTATCTTTATAAGGTTATTATATGTTTATTAGGAATTATTCAACTGAAATTAACAAGTTAAAAGGAGTTGGAGATTCTGCTAGAGAAAGTTATGCTTCTTTAGGAGTAAAAACATATGCAGATTTGCTTCAACTTACCCCTAGAGATAGAGAAGATAGAACCCAATTAATTAATTTAGAAGATGTTCCTAAATATTTTAGCGATAATATTCAAGTAAATACTTTTGTAATTATTAAAGCTCATTCTTTCTTTGGAAATTTTTCACAAAAAGGGAAAACTTTAAAAATAATCACTGAAAGTTATTTCGGTGGAAGAAAACTAAATTTGCTATGTTTTGGTCGTAATTTTTTACAAAAAATGATCAAAGTTGATAAAGTTTATTATATTTACGCTACCGTTTCTTCCCATAATGGGGAACTCCAGGCTTCAAGTTTTGAACTCTATGAAATTAAAGATATTGAAAATCCACCTCCTCCTTTTGGTCAAATTATTCCATTATATCCTTTGAAAGGTACATTAACTCAAAAACTAATAAAAAAAAATCTTCTTGAAATATTTTCAAAAGATGTTTCATTTGAAGATGAGTTACCTCAATATATTATCAATGAGTTATCATTAATGCCTTTTGATAGAGCAATTAGAGCTTATCATTTTCCAAAGGATATTAATCAATTAAAGCTAGCAAGAAAAACTTTAGCACTAAGTGAACATTTTTATATGCAATTAATTGCAAGAAAGAATTTAAACATTATTAAAAACTATACTAAAGTAATAAGCCGTCCTTCCCCATTAGAGTTAAATTTTATAAAAAATTTACAATTTAAATTAACTGAAGATCAAATAAAAGTATTAAAAGAAATTAGATTAGATTTAGACAATAATTTTGCTATGAATAGAATGCTGCAAGGAGATGTAGGTGCTGGAAAGACATTAATAGCGTGGGCTTCAGCTCTTCATGAGATCTCTAAAAAGCATCAAGTTGCTTTCATGGCTCCAACAGAATTACTAGCAAATCAACATGCACAAAAAGCAGCAGAACTATTAGAACCATTAGGAATAACAATAGCCTTATTAACCGGTTCGGTTAAACAAAAACAACGGAAACCTATATTAGAGGGCATTAAAAATGGAGAAATTAATTTATTAATTGGAACTCATGCTTTATTTAGTGATAATGTTGAATTCAAAAATTTAAAATATATTATTATAGATGAACAACATCGTTTTGGTGTAAATCAAAGAGAAAAATTATTATCAAAAGGAATTGATCCCAACATATTAATGATGAGTGCAACCCCAATCCCTAGAACTCTTGCATTAACGGTATTTGGGGATTTAAATATTTCAACAATCAATAGTTTACCGCTCGGAAGAAAACCAATTATTACACATCTTGTAGGAGAAACTTCAAGAAATAGAATGTATAAAGCAATTGGCGTTGAATTTAGACGAGGACATCAAGCCTATTTTGTATATCCCAGAATTGATGATTCAGGACCTCAAGAATTAAGAGATGTTACTAATATGTTTGAATATCTAAAAAAAGAATATCCTGGAGTTCCTTCAGCGCTTTTACATAGTAAAATTGATGATGAAGAAAAAATATCTATACTAAATAGGTTTAAAAAAGGTGAATTATCATATATTGTATCTACAAGTGTTATAGAAGTAGGAATTGATGTTCCAAATGCTACCTGTATAATAATTGAACATGCAGATATTTTTGGACTATCAGCATTACATCAATTAAGAGGAAGGGTTGGAAGATCTTCTTTACAATCTTTTTGCTTTTTAGTTTTTGACAATAATATTAGTGAGCTTGGTAAAAACAGATTAAAAGTGATGCATGAAACAAACGATGGGTTTATTATTGCTGAAAAAGATTTAGTATTAAGAGGCCCAGGAGATATATTAGGAACAAAACAATCCGGTTTCATTAGATTGCATTTTGCATCCCTTGTTAATGATTTAGAATTAATAAAAATTGCAAGAGAATATTGTGATAAAATCTTAAAAAATGATCCTGGATTTATCAAATTGGAAAATAGAATTATTGATAGGGTTCTTAAAACAGCAAATCCTTTCGAATAAGAGTTAAGAGGAAAAATGAGAATTACCGGTGGAAAATATAGAGGAAGAACAATAACTTGTCCTCCAGGAGTTATTAGACCTGCAATGGATAGAATGAGAGAATCTTTATTCTCTATTCTAGGGAATTTAGAAGATTACTCCTTTCTAGATTTATTTACAGGAAGTGGTTGCGTAGGTATTGAGGCCGCTTCTCGAGGAGCAAATCCTGTTCACATTGTTGAAAAAGATAGAGGGAAGAAGCCAGTAATTCTAAAAAACATATCAATTGTAGAATCGAAAATAGTATTATTTATGGCAGATGTGAATAGATTTATTCCTACTGCAAAGCGATCATATGATATCGTTTATGCTGATCCACCATTTCCCATGGAAGGAAAGGTCAATTTAACAGAAGCAGTTGCAAGTTCCGAAATTGTAAAAAAAGGTGGCCTATTTATAATCCATTATCCAAGCGAAGAAAGATCTCAATGGCCAGAAAAAATTGGTGATTTAGTTTTTTATGATGAAAGAAAATATGGTAGAAGTATTTTAAGATTCTATAAGCGAGAAGAATAAATGACAATAGCTTCCCAAACAAGTTTTCAAATACTTCAAATGTTAGTTATCCTTGCAATTGGAGCATACGCATATAAGAAAGAAATAATTCATGATAATGGATTAAAAAGTTTAACAAACCTATTATTAGAGATTGTAAGTCCTTTATTAATTTTTACGTCATATCAAAGAGATTATAATCAAGAACAAGTAAATGGCCTAATAACTACTTTTATTTTATCTTTTTTTTCAATAATTATTGCAATTATAATATCCTTAATTGTAATTAAAAAGACAGATAAACGAGATTATCTAGTTGAAAGAATGGCTATTATGTATACCAATTGTGGTTTTATTGGTCTTCCATTAATGTCAGCATTGTATGGTCAAATTGGCGTTTTTTATTGTACAGGATTTATTACGGCCTTTAATTTGATATGCTGGTCTTATGGAATTAGCATGCTACAAAAACAACCGCTAAAAGATAAAATAATAAATATTATTACAGGAAGAAATATGATTGCTATTTTTTTAGGATTATTTTGTTATTTCTTCTCCATAAGGGTGCCTAATACTCTTCTTTCTCCATTAACTTCCATTGGTTCAATGAATGCAACACTTGCTTTATTAATTGTTGGAGCAACAATCATGAAAACACCACTAAAGCATATGTTTCAAAATCCAAGAGGATATTATATTTTATTAATTCATAATTTAATAATTCCTATAATTATTCTATTTATCTTATCAAAAGTGAATGCATCAAATATTATAAAAAATATTGTTTTAATCGCTATGGCTTGTCCAGTTGGAGCAACAACTACAACATTTTCATTAAAATTTAATAAAGATGATTTATATGCTTCTTCCCTTTTAGGACTATCAACACTTGCTTGTATTATTACAATACCTTTTATTTTATATATTAATAACATTTTCATCTAATTTAGTAACTTGAACAAATTCTTATAAAGTATAATAATCTACATTTGAAGGATAATACTCAAATGACAATAAATAATACTAATAATATATCCATATCAGATAATATTTATAAAGAAAATTACATTATATATTCAGATGACTGTGACGCTCATTCAATTACAAAATTAGATTGGTTTTTTGAAATAGTTCAAGAAATTGGAGGATATCATTCTGCTTTATTAAAGTGTTCAATTCAAGATCTTAAAAAACTTGGTCTTACTTGGGTAATTTCTAGAGAAAACCTGGAAATTAAGAAATATCCAAAATGGCGTGATAAAATTCATGTTGAAACATGGGCAGAATTACCTTTTAGAAGAGTTTTAGTTCCTAGAATAGTTGTTGCTAGAAATGATGATAATGAAATTATTTTCAAATCAACAACATTATGGGCTATTATTGATTTAAAGACTAACAAACCTATAGAACCAATGGCTATCCTTGAAAAAATAGGTGTTCCACAAAAAGCTTGTAATGAAAAGTTTTATATAAAGAAGAGAGAATTTTTCAATGAAGAATTTCCAATAATCGGAACAACAACACCTAATATAAATTATTCAGACACAGATTTAAATCATCATGTTAATAATATCTCTTATATTAGATGGGTATTACAATCTCTTCCAAATTCATTTAGAGATGAATATATAACAACAAATATTGATGTCTCTTGGCTAAAACAAACCTATATAACAGACAACGTTAAATTAATTACGAATAGTGAATCAAAGGACAATCTTAATGAAGAAAATCCAATCTTTTATCATAAATTAGTTAGAGAGAATCCAGATGGATCTAAAAAAATAGTATTTGAAGCAAAATCTATTTGGGAAAAACGAATTTAATAATGTGGAGGTTTTCTGTTTGGAAGCTCTGAGCTTTCACTTTCCTCAAGCATTTGAGCAACTTTTTTCTCTAGTTTATTAATATGATTATTCATAATCCCCATTTCTTTTTGTTGATTAATTATTATTTCATTTAATTGATTTAACATTTCTTCGGCATAAGCAAGTTTTATTTCAATATTTTCAATTGAATTAATAATTTTATCTTTACTCATATAAGCCTCCTATTTTATTCAATTAATATTTAATACATAATAGAAGTAATTACAAGCTTAAATATGTTGATCTATTAATATAATGTTACCATCAGGATCATTTAACAAAAAACTACAAGGGCCTTCTTTTTCTACATTATCATATAATATTTTAATTCCATTTTTTTCAAGGTCATCTTTTATTTCTCTTATATCTGTAAAAGAATCAATTGAATTACTATCTTGATCCCAGCCTGGATTAAAAGTAATAATATTTTCATCAAACATTTTTTCGAACAAACCTATTACGGCATCACCATTTTTCATAATTAACCACTTATGGGATACTCCACCTCTAAATTCTGTAAATCCAAGTTTTTCATAAAAACTTTTTGATTTATTAACATCATTCACTGCTAAACTAATTGAAAAAGCTCCCAAATTCATACAACTCTCCTGATATTCTTATTGGTATAATACCAACATGTTTAATTTCGAATTATCAACTAATCAAAGATGATATCAAATTATACTTAATGTATAATTGTAGAATAGAGGACATCATATAAATTAAGTCGTGTAACCTTTTTCTCTCAAAAATGAAAAAAACCATTTGCTTTGAATCTAAAATAAGTCTCATTGGTATTAAAATTGCTAATAAATCGGCTACATTTTGTGTTCTTGTAAATACTTATTCTTTCGCAAGAAGACTCTTTTGATATGATTCCTAGGGTTCATATAATTATATCACAGAAAAATAATTATAAAAATTTTTCTTTAAATATCAAATAAAAAACTTGTGATTTTGGTTTCATTTCTAAAAACTTTTATTTTTTTTACACAAAAAATATTTTATTTTACTTTTTTTAGTTTTTTTTAAGATATCTTTGTTGTTTTTTTGTTGCATTTTTTATTATTTATGGTATTCTATATTTGTTGCATTTTGGTGCATAATTAATTTTAGGAGTTTTTTATGAAAGGTGAACGCGTTGCTCAATTAGAATTGTTACTTCTTTCTCATCCTGAAGGACTAAGAAGAGCTGAAATTGCTCGAAGACTTGGAGTACATAGATCTACAATAAGCAGATATGTCTCTGAACTTAATGAATACATTGATGTTTTTGAAGAAAATAATCTCATAAAAATAAATAGTGATAAAAATGAAGATGAAAACATTGCTTTAAGCATATATGAAAGTCTCGCTTTTAATATGTCTGCTGAAGTAATTGCTCAGAACTCCGAATTCCAAAATCCACATTTAGCCTCTGGTCTTAGAAAAATTGCTTTAAATATGAGATCTTATGCTCCTAAAATAAGTGATAACATTGTTCAATTGTCAGAAGAAATTGATAAATCAATTCAAAAGAAAAGTGGAAACTCAAAATATAATACAATTCTTGATGTATTAATAGATTCTTGGGTTTCAGGAAGAATTGTTAAAATTGAACACGAAGTAGAAGATAAAAAAAGAATTTCAGAAGTTGCTCCATACTTTATAGGATTTAGAGAAGAATCCACAGGAAGAAATCCTATTAGCGTTACAGGGAGATTAAGACATACAACTGAAATGATTACTATTGACATTAGCACAATAACAAAAGCAATTATTTTAGAACAAACCTATACTATTCCAGACAACTTACGTCCTTTTAAAATGCCACAACATGATAACACATATGAACCAATTGATGTTATTCCTTTAAAAATAAAAGTCAAAGAAATTTCTGCAATAAATGCATTTAATAACTTAAAACACACTACTCCAAATATTGAGGAAAATGATGATTCCTTTATTTATTCTTTTGATGTTGAAAATTCTATTGAACTAATATTAAGAATAATTCAATGTGGATCATCTGTAGAAATACTTGAGCCAGAATCATTTAAGAAAAAATTTTGCAAAACTTTGACGGAAATTCTTGCCGTTTACAATATTAGTTGTTAATATGAATTAAAGACTACTGTCTTATAGGAGAAAAATATGAAAAAATATGAATGTGATTTATGTGGTTATATTTATGACCCAGCAGAAGGCGATCCAGACGGTGGAATTCCAGCAGGAACAGCATTTGAAGATATTCCAGACGATTGGGTTTGTCCTCTATGTGGTGCAAGCAAAGAAGACTTCTCTGTAGTAGAAGAATAGAATATAAAACACTTTTCCTAAAGAGGCTTTAAAAGCCTCTTTAGTTTTTATGATAGAGAAAAAATGATAAACAACCTTTTAAATAGACGCTCTCATAGAGCTTTCATAAATGAAAAAATAAAAATTGAAGACCTCAATTTAATAAAAAAAATTACACTTCAAGCTCCAACAGCTGGAAACACAACTCTATATTCAATTATTGAAATTGAGTCACAAGAAATAAAAGATAAACTTTCTATTTTATGTGATAATCAAGAAATGATAAAAAAAGCCCCACATGTTTGGATTTTCTTAGCAGACTTCCATAGATGGCTTAAGTATTTTGAATATAGTAAAACTGAACAAAAAACTAATTCCACTATAAGAAAAGTAGCTCTTGGTGATTTGCATCTAGCAATACAAGATACAATAATTGCAGCACAAACAGCTACAATAGCTATTGATGAATTGGGCTATGGGTCTTGTTATGTCGGAGATATTATCGAAAATTATGAAGAACTACAAAGCTTATTAAATTTACCAGCCCATGCTGTTCCTGCAACCATGTTGATTTTTGGAAAACCAAAAAAGAAATTGAATACCCCTTTAGTAAGACCGGATGAAAAATATATCTTTTTTACAGACACATACAAAGAACAAACAAAAACAGAAATAGAAGAAACATTTTCAAAACATGAAGATAAAGCAAGAAAAAATAATGCATTACCTTTTGATAATACTGGCACTATTGCGGACCAATTTTATTTAAGAAAATTTTCAAGTAATTTTATGAAAGAGATGAACAGATCAACAAAAGTCTTTATTGAAAGATGGTGTAATGAAAAATAAAACTATTTGAGATAGCAAACTTTATTCCGGCCCTCAAGCTTTGCTTTATAGAGGGCCTTATCTGTTTTTTCAATTATCTTGTTCCAAGATTGTCCACCTTTAGATTGAGTAATTCCACAGCTAATTGTAATTCCTTCTGGGATATCTACTCCAAAATCCATTTTCTCTATAATCCTTCTTATTCTTTCTAAAATAGCCGATAATTCAGAAATAGTTCCTTTTTCTAGCAAAAATAAAAATTCATCCCCACCAAATCTAACAATAGCCAACCTTGAATATTGATAATTTCTAAATACATTAGAAACACGAATTAATGCTTTATCACCAATTTGATGTCCATGATTATCATTAATTTTTTTAAATTCATCAATATCAACTAAACCAATAGCACAATCTCTTGTATTCTGTCCCATTAATTTTGATAAATATCGTCTGTTATATAATTGTGTTAAATCATCTATAACAGTCAAATTTGTTAACTCACTTGTGTTCTCTTTTATTTTTCTATTAGTTACTCGTAAAAATATTAAAAGAAAATAAAAGTATATCGAAAATAGTATCAACTCATAAACCATTAGCCATATATTATTATACGTTTGAAAACTATTATTCTTATTAAATAAATAAAAAAAGCCAATTTTAAATAGCAAATTTATAAAACCAAAACTTATTTGATTTTTTGTTTTTTTTAACAAAATATTAAAAGGAATACCAGAAAAAAAATAAGGAATTAAAATTATACTTGAATCTGGTAGAAAATATAAAGCTAAAGGATTAATAATGAAATTAAAAATAAAAATATTTTTTATACAATTATCTCTAATAGTAGTTTGTTTTTTTATACTGAATAAATTTAAAGAAAAAATAAGATATAAAATAAAGTAAATTTTAGTATCATAAGAACCCGGGAAAAAAAAGAATGGTAAATGTGCAAAAAAATATACATAGAAGCCAAGTAAACACATTGATACTACATTTATATCTGATTTTGATGTTAACTTTCTCCGGTTAAAAACAAATTCCAAAACTCACCTCTTTTATTAAACATTATAAATGATTATAACACTAACTAAAAAAAATACAATTATATTTTACACAACAAAAAGATTGATATTAGAGTCTTTTTTTTTTCTAAAAAATTGGTATATTTAAATTATAATATTTATTAGGAGTTTGTTTTGATTTTATCAAATTTACACACACATACAATCTTTAGTGATGGAGAGAATTCTCCTCAAGAAGTAATTGAAAAAGCAATTGAATTAAATTTTGAATCAATAGGTTTTAGTGAACATGCAGAATGTGGTTATGATATAGGCTGTTCAGAATTAAAACTAAATGATCAAATTGAATATTTTAACAAACTAGATTTATTACAAAATAAATATCCACAAATTAAAATATATAAAGGATTAGAATTAGATTCATTAAACTGGAAACATGAAGGAACTCCAGATTATACTATAGGATCTGTTCATAATCTACTCATAGATAATAAAGTATATACAATAGATTGGAAAATAGAATATCTTAAAGAATTAATTGACGTTTGCAATGGTGAAAAAAATTTTATAATTAAATATTATGAAGAAATTATAAATTTTGCCAAAAGTTGTAATTATGATATTACAGGACATTTAGATTTATTTACAAAATTTAACGAAAAAGAAAAAATTTTTAATATTGATGAAGGCTGGTACTTAAAAACAGTAAAAGAAGTGATAAAAGAATTGAATAATTTAAATAAAATTATAGAAATAAATACTGGAGCAATTGCAAGAGGGTATAGAACTTCTCCATATCCAGATATTCCAACTATCGAAATACTTAAAGAATTAAATTCAAAAATTATAGTTAATTCCGATTCTCATTCAATTAAAACTCTTAATACATACTTTAATGAAATAGAAATTATCTTAAAAAAAATAGGAATTAATGAAATATATAAGTTCTCTAATTCAAAATTTATTCCTTATCCAATTTAAACTAACATTTATAATTATAATCGAATAAAAAGTGTTTCTAAAGAAACCGCTATTATTTTACAACATCACGAACTCACTAATACAAAATAAATAAAAAAGAGGTCCAAACGGACCTCTCTTTTTTATGAAATGCATAAATCAATTACATGATTTCTCCAATAGCTTTGTAGAAATTCATTTGACGTTTTGCATCTGCTTCTGCTTTATTGAATAATTCATCAGCATGCTCTGGGTTTGTTTTATAAAGAGATGTATAACGTACTTCACCTTTCAAGAAATCTTGATAAGCTACTGTAGGTTCCTTCTTAATATCCCATGAGAATCTCTTTCCTTCTTCAAGAGCAGGATTATAGCGATATAATGGCCAATAACCAGCATCAACTGCTTTTTTAGCTTCAACTTGGCTATATCTCATATTCATACCATGGTTAATACATGAAGAATAACAGAAAACAATTGAAGGACCATTCCAAGCAACTGCTTCTTGTAATGCTTTTTGAGCATGCATTCTATTAGCACCTAATGCAATAGAAGCTACATATACATAACCATAACTCATACACATGAATCCAAGATTCTTTTTGCCGAATTGTTTACCAGCATTAGCAAATTTTGCTACAGCACCAATTGGAGTAGCTTTTGAAGCTTGTCCACCAGTATTTGAATAAACTTCTGTATCCAATACAAGAATATTTACATTTTTACCAGAAGCTACAACATGGTCTACACCACCGTATCCGATATCATAAGCCCAACCGTCACCACCAATAATGAATACAGTTTTTTCTGAGAAATAATCTTTTAATTCATTGATCTTATCTAAGTAAACTCTATTTTCATCAGTTGCAGCAGCTAAAGCAGCTGGTAAAGCAGCTTGAACAGCGTTTTGAGCATCAATTGCATCTTCTTTTGCTGAAGTCCAAAGTTCTAAACTTGCATTAATTGCTTTTGTTAATTCATCAGTAGTTCCAACAGCTAATAGTTTTTCAATATAAATTTTTAATAAATTTCTATTACTATCTACAGCAAGACGCATACCTAAACCATATTCAGCATTATCTTCAAATAATGAATTACCCCATGCTGGACCTCTACCATCTTTTTGACGAGAAGTATAAGGAGTTGTTGGGAATGTTCCTGAATAAATTGAAGAACAACCTGTTGCATTTGCTGCAATCATGCTTTCTCCACAAATTTGAGAAACAAGTTTAACATATGGAGTTTCACCACAACCAGCACAAGCACCACTGAATTCAAATAAAGGTTGTTTAAATTGTAAGCCTTTAACAGTAGTTTCTTTAACACCATCTAATACATCATAAGGTAAATCTTCAAAGAATTCTGCATTAGCAATTTCGCCCTTATCTCTTTCAACTTGAATTGGTGAAAGCTCAAGAGCTTTTGTTTTTGCAGGACAAGCTTCAACACAAACACCACAACCTTGACAATCTTCTGTATAAATTTGAATCTTAAATCTTAAGTCTTTATCATTCTTAGTGTTTGATTTAAGAGTAACAAATGTTTCTGGAGCATTTTCAAGTTTTGCTGGTTCAATTTGTTTAGCACGAATTGCTGCGTGAGGACAAGCTTGAACACATTGGTTACATTGAATACAATTATCTGAAAGCCACATTGGAACAGCTGGAGCTACACCACGTTTTTCAAGTTTTGCAGTTGCTGTAGGTAATTTACCATCATAAGACATCTTAGAAACAGGAATGCTATCTCCATCACGATGCATGATAGGTTTAATAATATCTTTAGCAAAATCTGAAGCATCATCTTTAATTAATGCAGCAGGAACATAGCTCTTTGTGATTGTTGCAGGAACTTTAACTTCATGTAATGCATCTGAAGCGCCATCAACAGCAGCCCAGTTCTTTTTAACAACTTCTTCACCCTTTCTGCTGAAAGTCTTCTTTATATATTCTTTAATTAGTTTAATTGCTTCTTCTTCTGGTAATACTTCACTAATCTTAAAGAAAGCAGCTTGCATAACAGTATTAATTCTTGTACCTAAACCAGCAGCTCCGGCAATTTCTAAAGCATTAATATTGTAGAAACGAATTTTCTTTTCAATAATTTGTTCTTGCATATCTCTTGATAAATGTTCGAATACTTCATCTGAAGGAATTTGGCTATTTAATAAGAATACTCCACCCTTCTTTAAAGGACTTAACATATCATATCTACCAATATAAGCAGGATTATGACAAGCAACAAAATCAGCATGATCAATTAACCAAGGCATATTTAATTTACTTTCACCAAATCTTAAATGGCTAACTGTAATACCACCAGATTTCTTTGAGTCATATGCAAAATATGCTTGAGCATTTTTCTTTGTATTATTACCAATAATTTTAATTGAGTTCTTATTAGCACCAACTGTACCATCTGAACCAAGACCCCAGAACATACAAGAAGATACATCACTTGGAGTAACGTTGATTTGTTCGCCAATCTTAATTGAAAGATTAGTAACATCATCTTCAATACCAACGGTAAAGTTATGGAAAGCTTCTCCAGCTAAATGATCAAATACAGCTTTTGCATGTGTAGGTGGGAAATCTTTACTACTTAAACCATAACGACCACCAATAACTTTAATGTTTTCTAGTAAGCCCATTTGACTTAATGCTGCTACTACGTCTAAGTATAATGGCTCACCTAAAGAACCTGGTTCTTTTGTTCTATCTAATACAGCAATTCTCTTAACAGATTTTGGTAATGCAGCAACTAAATGTTTAGCACTAAATGGTCTATAAAGATGTACATTTATTACACCTGTTTTTCCACCATTACTATTAATATAATTACTTGCCCATTCACATGTATCAGCACCAGAACCCATAACAATAACTACATCAGTTGCATCTTTTGCTCCTGAATATGAGAACAAATGTAAAGGTCTACCTGTTAATTCAGAAACTTGAGCCATGTATTCTTCAACAATTTCAGGAACAGCATCATAGTATTTATTTACTGTTTCACGACCTTGGAAATATACATCTTCGTTTTGAGCTGCAACTTTTAGCATTGGAGCTTCAGGACGTTGACCTCTAGCACGGAATTTTTCAATTAAAGATTCATCAACCAATTTCTTGATATCTTCATAATCAATTTCTTCAACTTTTTGAATTTCATGAGAAGTTCTAAAACCATCAAAGAAACTTAAGAAAGGAACATCACTCTTCAAAGTTGCCAAATGTGCTACTAAAGCCATATCCATTGTTTGTTGGATACTACTTGCAGCAGTCATAGCAAAACCTGTATTACGACAAGACATAACATCAGAGTGATCACCGAAGATAGAAAGAGATTGTGCTGCTAAAGAACGAGCTGAAACATGGAAAACTGTAGGTGTCATTTCACCAGCAATTTTATGCATGTTAGGAATCATTAATAATAAACCTTGAGAAGCTGTGAAAGTTGTTGTTAATGCACCACCTGCTAAAGCACCATGTACAGCACCAGCTGCACCTGCTTCAGATTGCATTTCAATAATTTCAACAGATTTACCCCAAAGGTTTTTCTTACCAGTACTTGCCCAAGCATCAGCATATTCACCCATTGGTGAAGATGGTGTGATTGGGTAAATTGCAGCAACTTCGCTGAAAGCATATGCAATATGCGCTGCAGCATTGTTACCATCAATAGTTACCATTTTTTTGTTGTCCATTTTGACACTCCATTACCAAAATATAATATTTGATTTAAAAATAAAAATCATTCATTTGTCTATAGCGATTTATTAGACATAGCAAAGCCTAATAACCATCACAAATTATAATACACCATTTAGGGGTTTTCAAGTACGACAAGCAAAGTATTCTCAATTTAATTTTTGTGGTATTAGCCTTTTCTAACTAATAAAATTTAATAAATTACAGATAAGTAATATACTAGTGTTTTATAACATTTTATTCTCTTATTTACTAGTTATTGTGATTCTTTTCATATTAATAAGAAAAAAAATTAGGACGAAAACATTTGTTGTAATCATCCTAATCTTTTTTTGAAACTATTATTTAAAAGTATAAGTTGTGGTTAACTTAATTTTTTTCCATTTTTTTTAAAAAATTTTAATAATCCTTTTTTATTCCTTGTATTAGCAAGATCAATATGCACACTATCCATTTCAACTGGATTAACAATTATTTTTTTTGCTAATATAGTTGTCTTGCTTTTCTTAATTGGCGAAAAAATACCATTAGCTTCATCAGCACTAAAGCGTTGACTATCAAGAGTCGTATTCCTTCTTGATGTTTTCATCTCATATAAATAATCTAACATCTTTTATCTCCTACACAACACGCATACACTAGCACGAAAAAAAAAGAAGCGCAACAATCAAAATATAAAAGAATACTATACAAAAATTATTTAATAAAATCATATTATACTTATTTAATAATTATATAATTTTTGATTTTTTTTTATAGCTAATAACATTTCTTTAGAATTGCTTTTTTTAAGAAATTTGTAACAAATTTATTGAAATTCCACAAAAAATGCTTAACTAAAAAAAATAAAAAAATTTTTATTTCTAAAAATAAAAATCATTTTTTTTAAATTATACTTAATATATTTTAAGTTTTAAACAATATTGGCGAGTATATGATATACTCGCCAAATAAAAACCAACAAAACCAGAAGACTTATTTAGTCTAAAAAAAATATTTTAATAGCCTTGAGCAACCATAGCATCAGCGACTTTTTTAAAACCAGCAATATTAGCACCTAATGGATAATTTACACTACCATCCTCTTGTGTACCTTCTTTTACACATTGTTGATGAATATTTTTCATAATTTGTTTTAATTTTTCATCAACTTCATCTGCAGTCCAGAATAAATGCATTGCATTTTGAGTCATTTCAAGGCCTGAAACAGCTACACCTCCTGCATTAACAGCTTTTCCTGGAGCAAAAATCATTTTACTTTCAGTAATATATTCAATTGCTTCGGGAGTACAGCCCATATTTGAAGTTTCAATTACATATTGACAACCATTTTTATATAAAAGTTTAGCATCTTCATCATTTAATTCATTTTGAATTGCACAAGGGAAAGCTAGATCAACAGGAACTTCCCAAGGTCTCTTATTTGCTACAAATTTAGCACCGAATTTTTTTGCATATGGGGCAACAACATCATTATTTGAAGCTCTTAAGTAAAGCATGTAATTCCATTTTTCTTGAGTATTAATTCCGGCTTCATCATAAATATATCCATCAGGTCCACTAATTGTAACAACTTTTGCACCTAATTGAGTTGCTTTAACAGCAGCACCCCAAGCTACATTACCAAAACCACTTATAGCAATTTTTTTATCTTTAAGAGAATCACCTCTATGAGTTAACATTTCATTTGCAAAATACAATGCCCCATAACCAGTAGCTTCAGGTCTAATTAAGGAGCCACCCCAACCTTGCCCTTTGCCTGTTAAAACACCAGTATTCTCATGTTTTAATCTTCTATATTGACCATATAAATAACCAATTTCTCTTCCACCTACACCAATATCTCCAGCTGGGACATCAGTATCAGGACCAATATAATTATATAATTCAGACATAAAACTTTTACAAAAACGTAAAATTTCAGCATCACTTCTTCCTCTTGGGTTAAAGTCTGAACCACCTTTGCCACCCCCCATAGGAAGTGTTGTTAAACTATTTTTAAAGATTTGTTCAAATCCTAAAAATTTCAAAGTATCTAATGTTACAGAAGGGTGAAATCTTAATCCACCTTTATATGGGCCCAATGCACTGTTAAATTGAACTCTCCAACCTTTATTAACTTGAATTTCTCCATTATCATCTTCCCATTCAACTCTAAATTCAATAATTCTTTCTGGCATAGTAATCCTTTCAAGAATTTTATTTTTTACATAAACCGGATTTTCATTGATTACAGGCAAAATACTTTCAAGTACTTCACGAGAGGCTTGTAAGAATTCTTTTTGTCCAGGATTCTTCTGTTCTAACTGAGCCATAAAAGCTTCTAAATTATACATTTATTTTATCTCCTTCTAGATAAAAACTAGTTTGTTACGACAACAGATTAAACCCTCTTTACTTAATCGTCAAGTTTCAATTTACAGTAATTTTGATTTTTTTTTTTAGTTTTTCGTTATTTTTTTAGTTTTATTTTATTAATGAACTAAAATTTTTTAACTTTACTATTTTTTCAAAAAGTCACTATATTTTTAATTGTTAAACTAAATTTACTGTGTTATTATTACTAAATGTATAAATTAGATCCAACTTGGTTACCCTTTAGCAATTTAATGCTAAAGCATGTTTATAATGTATTATTAATTTGTAGTGATTATGATCGTTTTTTACTTGAAGAAGATGGAAGAGTTGAAGAAGCTCTTTATACAGAATATACTCAATTAGGATTATCAAATCCTCCAAAAATTACTCATGTAAACACCCCTCAAGAAGCCTTAGATTTATTAGGTATATCTAGTAGAAAATTTGAACTAGTAATATCAATGCTTGATTTAGGAAATGAACATGTTGAAGAATTAGCAGATTCAATTAAGGAAGTATATCCTTACATGCCAATTGTTGTTTTATCTCCATCACCAGTTCATAAGAGAAATAAACTAATAAAAAATAAAAAAATTGATTCTATTAATGACTTTTTCTATTATCAAGGCGATCCTATGATTTTTTTAGCAATGATCAAATTAGTTGAAGATAGAATGAATATTGATCATGATACTAATGAAGCTGATATTCAAGTCATTATTTTAGTTGAAAATTCTGTTAGATTTTATTCCTCTTTTTTACCGATTTTATATAAAAGTTTAATTACACAAAATAGATCTTCAATATTAGAAGGCTTAAACTCTTGGGGTAAAATTCTTAGAATGAGAGGAAGACCAAAAATTCTACTTGCTAAAACTTATGAAGAAGCTTTAGACCTTTATTTAAATTATAAAAATAATATTTTGGGTATTATTTCAGACATGTCTTATGATAAAGATGAAAAAGAAGATAAATATGCTGGATTAAAACTTTGTAGAGAAGTTAGAAAAGATAATCCTAGATTACCTTTTTTAATTCAAAGTATGAATAAAGAAAATGAAATTATTACAAATAAAGTTGGTGCAAACTTCTTATGGAAAAAAGCAGATAATCTCTTATTTGCACTGGAAGATTATGTTACTGCAAATTATGGCTTTGGTCCTTTTGTTTTCAAAGATCCAGAAACAAATGAAAAAATTGCTGAAGCAAAAACAATGCGACAACTACAAAAAGCATTAGAATTAATACCAATAGAAAGTTTTATTTATCATTCATGTAGAGATGATTTTTCAAGATGGCTAAGAGCTCAAAGCTTATATATTCTTGCTTCTAGAATTAAGCCAATTAAAGTAATTGAAAGTGAAGAAGAAGAATCAAGGAAAAATTTAATTAAAGTAATAAAAGAATATAGAGCAGAAAGAACAAAAGGTGTTTTAGCTCAATTTTCAAAAGAAGTTTATGATGAAACTCTATTTTTTAGCAGAATAGGAGATGGTTCCTTAGGAGGAAAAGGAAGAGGTTTAGCTTTTATTGATATGGAATTAAGGGCAAGCGGTATTCTTGATAAATACCCAGATGTATATTTATCAATACCAAGGACAGTTGTTATATCAACTCACAGTTTTTCAGCCTTTATTTCATCTAATAATCTAAGATCTATAATTGTAAAGAATATTAGTGATAAAGAAATGCTAAAAGCCTTTTTAGAAAAACCCATTCAAGATGATTTAAAAGAAGATTTAAAAGAAATAATAAATGTAATTCGACAACCAATTTCTGTGAGATCTTCTTCTTTGTTAGAAGATTCACACTTTCAACCATTTGCCGGAGTATATGAAACGTGTATGCTTAAAAACACAGGAACAGATGAAGAGCGATTAAATGAATTAGAATTAGCAATTAAAACAGTTTGGGCTTCTACGTTCTTTCATAATGCCAAGGAATATCTTAAAGCTACAGAGCACATGATGGAAGAAGAAAAAATGGCTATAGTTATTCAACAAGTCATTGGTACACGTCATGGCGATTATTGGTATCCTAATATAAGTGGTGTAGCTAGATCTCTTAACTACTATCCAATTGCTGGTGAAGATATTAATGACGGTGTTGCAAATATAAGTTTTGGTTTTGGAAAAAGTGTTGTTGACAATGGTAGTGTTTTCCGTTTTTCTCCAAAAAATCCAAAAAGACCTGTTCATTTTTTAGGTAAAAACCAATTTAGTAGTCAAACAATGTTTTATGGTCTTGATTTAAAATCTGCATTTGATCCATTTGAAGATTTAGACAACCTAAAACTATTAGATATCAAAGAAGCCGAAAAATACCCAGAAAGTTTAAAAGGATGTGCAAGTACTTTTGATATCAAAACTGGGGCATTAAGTGAAAGTGTAAGAACTGTAGGTGAAAAAATTATTACTTTTAATGGAATATTAAAATATGATATGTTCCCTCTCGCTTCAATAATTTATGATATCTTACAACTAGGTAAAGAAGCTATGAGCACTCCTGTAGAAATAGAGTTTGCTATAAACTTAAATAGAAAATCTCCCAAAAAGCCTGAGTTCAGCCTATTACAAATAAGACCAATAGCAGAAGGCAATGAAGAAAGTGATATATGTATTTCTGATCAAGAAGAAGAAAATGCTATTATAGTTTCTCATTCCGTTATGGGAAATGGAAAAATAGATAACATCAAGGATATTATAATGATTAATTTAGAAGACTTTGATGCTTCAAATATGATTAATATGCCAGATGAAATAGAAAAGTTGAACTCCAAGTTTGAAAACAATGAAAAACAATATATTTTAATTGTTGCTGGTCGATTAGGCTCAAGCGATCCTTGGTTAGGAATCCCTGCTTCTTGGTCTCAAATTTCAAATGCAAAAGTTATCATTGAAACAGGACTGCCTTCTTTCCAAGTTGAACCAAGTCAAGGAACTCATTTCTTCCAAAATTTAACACTATTAGGCACAAGATATATGACAATAAACCCATCATTCAATGACGGAAAACTTGAATACAACAAAATAAAAGAGCTAAATGTAATTTCAAAAGGAACTTATTTTACACATTATAAAACTGACGTTCCCCTTGAAGTTAAAATTAATGGATTAAAAAGTACGGGTATTATTTCTCTTAAGAATTAATTTGAAACCGCTGATAAAAAATAATCCCAGACAACATCTTTTGGAGGTGACGCAATTATTTTTATTTCTTCTTTCTTTATTGGATGAATAAAAGTAACTTCCCTAGCATGAAGAGAAATCCCACCATCATTATTAGATCTTGGGAACCCATATTTTAGATCACCTTTAATATGTATATTAATTGCTGCTAATTGAGCTCTTATTTGATGATGTCGCCCTGTATGTAAATCTACTTCTAAAAGATAAAAACTTTTTGAAGCTCCTAATAATTTATAAGAAAGTTTTGCAGTTTTACTATTTTTCTTCTTCATTAATGAAGCTGTACTTTTATTTTTTTGTGAATCTCTCACTAAATAATGAACTAAAGTATCTTCAGCTTTTTCAGGAGCTTTATCAACAATAGCCCAATATTTTTTTGTAACAGTATTTTCTCTAAAAGCATTACACATTCTACTTAAAGCTTTTTCAGTTTTTGTATATATTACTATTCCACTTGTTGGTCTATCTAATCTATGAGGAATCCCTAAATATACATTACCCTTTTTATCATATGTAACTTTTAAATATTCTTTAACTTTATCTGCTAAAGTAATATCTTGCGTTATATCGCTTTGTACAAGTTCTTTAGGTAATTTATTAATTACAATCAAATGATTATCTTCAAATAAAATCCTATCTTTAATATTTTCCATATTCTTCCTTTAATCAAACAGAGTTTTATCTTCGGATACAACTTGTTTTACTTCCCTCATTCTCAAAGAGGATACTTCTTTTACTGTTAATCTAACACCTTTAGATTTATGACCTTTTACTAAGAAATCACTTAAATAAAAACTTTCTTCTTTAATTCTTAATCCTGGTTTAGGTTTATAGATTACTCTAATCTCAGCATTTTCATAAGTAGTTAACTTTGTAACTTTATATTCTTTTTCATCTGGTAATAAAGAATATACTTTATTTAATTGACCTGATTTTATATTAAATCTTTTTATAAATAAATATTTATAAGTGTTTTGCCTAAAAATTAAAGAAAAAGTTACTTTTTCAAGAATCTCTTTATCTCCATAATTAATGTAAAGTAATCCTTTTCCAATATATTCTTTTTCAGGATTAACCAAGAATCTATATGAACCATCTTTCATTATTATCAGGACTCTATCAAAAATACTAATTGATAAAACGGTATCTCCAGTTTTTATAGAATATCCTAAATAACCTGTTGAAGAATCATATTTTAAGTCTTTATCTCTTTGTGCAACTTCTTTTTCTTTTACAACTTCAAAATTTTTTATTAAAGTTTTTCTTTTTAGTTTATCTTTACTTATCATTGATTTAAGTTCATCTAAATATGAAATAGCATAATCAATTAAATGTTCTAATTTCTTATTAATTTCTTTTATATTTTCATTAATTACATCAATTTCATTTCGATTTTTTTCAATATCAAACAAACTAATTCTTCTAATTGGTATTTTTAATAATCTATCAACATCATCTTCATTAATATCTCTAAATAATTGATCTTTAAAAGGTTTGAATCCAGTTAATACTGCACTTACAACTGCTTGAGCTGATTTTTTTTGTTCAATTTTCTTATATATTCGCTCTTCAACAAAAATTCTCTCTAATGTTCTTAAATGTAATCTATCTTCTAATTTTGATTTTTCAAGTTCCAACTCTGCTTTCAAAACATCAATTAAATGATGTGCATGATATTTTACAATTTCACCTATACCCATTATAGTTGGAATATTATCTTTAATTACTAAAGAATTACATGAAATTTTTCTCTCACATTCTGTATATGCATATAATAACTTAACAACATCTGCTGAATATGTTCCTCGAGATAAATTTACTTCAATATTTACATTTTCAGCAGTATAATCATTAATTGAAGCTACTTTTAATTTCCCTTTCTTTGCTGCATCATCAATAGTTGTTATTAATCTTTCACTTGTAATTCCATAAGGGAGTTCTGTAATTACAATTCTTTTTGAATCTGAGGTATCAAGTTTTGCTCTTACAATAATAGAGCCTTTTCCGTCATCATAATCACTTACATCAACATAACCACCACAAGGAAAATCAGGATATAATATAAAATCTTCTCCTTGTAATTCTTTTTTCATAGCACTCATTACTTCGTCAACATTATGAGAAAAAATATTTGTTGCCATACCTACAGCAATTCCTGTAACTCCTTGTATAATTACTAAAGGTAATTTAGACAAAAAAACAACAGGTTCTTTATTCCTACCATCATATGAATCAACATAAGTAGTTAATTCAGGATTATATAAAACTCTTTTTGCAAAAGGTAGAATTCGACATTCAATATATCTTGAAGCAGCAGCTCTATCTCCTGTTAAACTATTACCGAAATTACCTTGCCTTTCAATTAATAAGTCAAAATTAGCTAAATTAACCAATGCTTCATAAATTGATGAATCACCATGTGGATGATATCTCATTGTCCAGCCCACAACATTTGCTACTTTATGAAATTTTCCATCGTCCATTTCAAAAAGAGAATGCATTATTCTTCTTTGTACAGGTTTAAAGCCATCTTCTAAATCTGCTATTGCTCGATCCTTTATAACGTAGGAAGCGTATTCTAAAAAGTTTTGTTTAAATATTTTTTCAACTTGTGCCATTAAATTAAATTCTCCATAATAAAGTCTCTTCTTTCTGGAGTATTATCTCCTTGATAAAATTTCAAAAGTTTTGGGATTTCTGATAATGAATTAACTTTAACAGGTTCTAATCTCATATCTTCTCCTATAAACATTCCAAATTCTTTAGGATCAATTTCACCAAGTCCTTTAAATCGAGTTATTTCAGCACCTTTTATTTGTGCTAATAAAATATCCCTTTCTTTTTCTGAATAACAATAGGCTGTAGTCTTTTTATTTCTTACTCTAAATAAAGGGGTTTCTAAAATATATACTCGTCCAGCTAGTACTAATTCTTCAAAATACGTTAAAAAGTATGTCATTAATAAATTACGAATATGAAAACCATCAGTATCGGCATCTGTTGCAATTATAACTTTTGAATAACGCAAATTTTCTATACCATCCTCCAAACCTAAAGCTTTCATAAGATTGTATAATTCTGCATTTTTATAAAGTTCTGCTTTATTTTTATTGAATACATTTAATATTTTTCCTCTAAGAGAAAAAACAGCTTGGATTTTTACATCTCGACATTTTGTAATCGAACCAGAAGCAGAATCTCCTTCAGTCAAAAAAATCATAGAATTCTCACATTCTTCAACATGAGATTTACTTTGCCCTAAATGATATTTACAATCTTTTAATTTTGGAATATTTAAAGCAACTCTTTTGGCAGAACTTCTTGAACTTTTTCTTACTTCATTTAATTCTTTTCTTAATTTTTCATTATGAGTAATTTTGCTAGAAATACGACTTGCTTCATCAGGATTTTTTAATAGAAAATCAATAACTCCGTCTTTTACTTCTTGAACAATCCATCCTCTAATTTCGGTGTTTCCTAATTTATTCTTGGTTTGACTTTCAAAAACTGGATTTTCAATTTTTACTGAAATTGCACCAAGAATACCTTCCCTTACATCTTGTGCTGACCATGTTTTTTTGAAATGATCATTAACAGCTTTTAAGAAACCTTCTTTAAATGCTGATAAATGAGTGCCTCCATCAATAGTATTTTGTCCATTCACATAAGAAAAATAATTCTCTCCATAACTATTAGCGACATGTGTTAAAGCAAACTCTAAATATTGTCCTCTATAGTGAATTAAAGAATACAATTCTTCTCCATCTACTTCTTTTGATAATAAATCTAAAAGCCCTTTAGTACTCTTATAATTTCTTCCATTATAATTTAATGTTAATCCTGGATTTAAATATGCATAATTCCATAATCGTGTTTCTATATAATCTTCTTCATATTTATATTTTTTAAATATTTCTTCATCAGGAATAAACTCAATATATGTTCCATCTAGTTGTGATTTATCTTGTCCTTTCTTCTGATCAAGAAGTTTCCCTCTTGAAAAAGTAGCACTTACAAATTTACCATCTCTATAACTAATTACATTAAAATGTGAAGATAAAGCATTTACAGCTTTAGTCCCTACACCATTTAATCCAACAGAACGATGAAAAACTTCATTAGTATATTTAGCCCCTGTATTTATTTTAGAAACACAATCAATTACTTTACCTAAAGGGATTCCTCTTCCATAATCCCTTACTGTTACCACGTTTTCTTTAAGTGTTATTTCAATACGATTACCACAATTTTCATTAAATTCATCAATACTGTTATCAATTACTTCTTTAAAAAGAATATATATACCATCATTTTGATTACTCCCGTTACCAATACGACCGATATACATTCCACTTCTTAATCTTATATGTTCTAATGCAGATAAAGATTGAATTTGATCTTCATCATAAATATTTGTTACTTTTTCCATATCATTATTATTATACACTTTTATTTATCTTTTTCAAATATAAAGAATTTTAGTTAATCCTTTATAATCCTAAACACAATAATCTATATAATTAAAAAAAATATATAGATGCTTTAGCTTATCACAAAAGAAACTAATTATGTAAAAATATTTGCATTTTATACAACTGTGTAATAAGATTTAAATATGAACATTATACCATTAATTTTATTTATTTTAATGAGCACAATTAATATTGTTGCTTGTAATAAAAATAAAAAAATACTTGTTGCATTAACAAAAATAACACTAGCTCCTTTAGCTTTAGTTAATATAATTATTAATGCCAATATTTCTAGTGAAATGCAAATTATTGTTTATATTTTTTATAGTTTTTATTTAATTGGAGATATTTTTTTACTTAGTGAAAAAACAATTTTATTTGCATCCGGATTAATTAGTTTTTTATTAGGACATATTACCTTAATAATTCTCTTTTATAATATAAAGCAAATTAATTTTATCTTTTTTATCTTTTTAATTTTATTAATTTATCCTGAAGTTTTAATGTTTAAAATAACAAAAAATGGTGGTAAATTAAAAATACCAATGCAAATATATTCAATATTTATGATGTTATTTATTGCTACTAGTTCTATGACTTTAAATCCTTTCTTCATTATTGGAACAGCTATTTTTACTTTAAGTGATAGTTTTATAGCAAGAAATGTTTGTGAAAAGGAAAAGAAATTTAATGATACCTATATTATGGGAACTTATACGATAGCTCTAATTTTAATCTCTTTTGGATTCATAATTATTTAAGAATAGAAAATAGTAATTTTTATTTATAATTATTAAACAACTTTTATCTTGCTTGCTTTCTCATTTTCTTTTATATTTCTTATATGAGTGATTCAAATGATGGAGATAGTGCTCCGAATAAAATTATTATTGGAAGATTCTTATGATAAATGAATTAATTATCATATTTATTTTAATTATATTAAGTGGAGTTTTTTCCTCTACAGAAACTGCTTATACAGCTCTCTCAATTATTCAAATAAAAGAATTAGAAAAGAGTAAGCATAAAGGGTCAAGACTTGCTGCAAAACTAACTCATCAAAAAGATATTTTATTAACAACAATTTTAATTGGTAATAATGTTGTAAATATTAGTGTATCCTCTTTAGTTACAACATTTTGTATAAAATATTTAGGACAAAGTCTTATTGCTTATGGAACAGGTTTGCTTACCTTAGTTATTTTAATTTTTGGAGAAGTAACCCCAAAACAACTTGCATTAAATGATTCCGTAAAAATTGCAAGAGCAATGAGTTACCCAATATTTTTATTATCAAAACTATTATTCCCTCTAGTTTTCTTTATTAAAGCTTTTGGTAATATAATTAGTAGATTATTTAAAAAAGATGGTATAAAAGGAATTACTTTAGAAGGATTAATGCATGCTGTTGATGCTGCGGAAGATAGTGGTATTGTACATGAATATGAATCTGATTTAATGCAAAAGGTTCTCCATTTTTCTAATAATCCAATTAAAACAATTATGACTCATAGAAAAGATGTTTTTACAATTTCTGCTGACCAAAAAATTAGTGAAGTTTTTTCTGATATTGTTAATTCTGGATATTCAAGAATTCCTGTTTATAAAGATACTAAAGAAAATATCATTGGTATTGTTTTAGTTAGAGATATATTAAAAGCTCAATTAAACAACAAAATGGATGATCAAATATCATCCATTATTCGAGAACCAATATTTGTTCCTGAAACAAAACATGCAGATTACATTTTTTTCTTGTTTAAGAAAAAGAAACTCCAATTAGCAATTGTTTTAGATGAATACGGCGGTTTTGCAGGAGTAATTTCCATGGAGGATGTTGCTGAACAATTACTTGGTGAGATATATGATGAACATGAAAAAAGTGATGGTGAAATTATTAAAGAAGTTAAAGGGGTTAAAGATTTATATTTGATTCAAGGAGAAACCCCCTTTATTCAATTTTGTGATGAAATGGATATTGATTTTAAGAATGCTGAAAAAATGGGAACAATTGCTGCATATTTAATGAGTTTAACCGGAGATATCCCAAAAGAAAAAGATTCTATCAGTGATGAATTTGGAATTTATACAATATCAAAAATGAATGAAAGAAGAATTGAAGAGATAAAATTCAATAGAGTTAGAGATTCTTTTTAAAAAAAAATCAGTTTATTCATGATTTCACAAGGTTTTATGTAAAAATATAAGGCAAAAATAAAAGTATTATTGACTGAACCTATATGCAACTGTATTATTGGATTCATGAGTAATTATCCTTTCAACGAAATAGAAAAAAAATGGCAAAAATATTGGGAAGAAAACCAAACTTTTGCTGTAACTGAAGATGCGTCAATCCCAAAAGAAAAACGCAAATATGTATTGGACATGTTTCCTTATCCGTCAGGAGCTGGACTTCATGTAGGACATCCAGAAGGCTATACTGCAACAGATATTTATTGCCGCTTTTTAAGAATGAATGGCTATAATGTTCTTCATCCAATGGGTTTCGACTCATTCGGACTACCGGCAGAAAACTATGCAATAAAAACCGGAACACATCCAAAAACTACTACTGAAAAAAATATTGACAACTTTAGAAAACAAATAAAAAGTTTAGGGTTCTGTTACGATTGGAATAGAGAAGTAGCAACACATTCAAAAGAATATTATAAATGGACTCAATGGATTTTCATTCAACTTTTTAAAAAAGGGTTAGCATATGAATCTCAAACTCCAATTAACTGGTGTCCAAATTGTAAAACTGGTTTAGCTAACGAAGAAGTAAAAGATGGTAAATGCGAACGCTGTGGTACCCAAACCGTTAGAAAAAACATTAGACAATGGGTTTTAAAAATAACAGAATATGCAGATAGATTATTAGAAGATTTAGATACTTTAGATTGGCCTGATTCTGTTAAAGCAATGCAAAAAAACTGGATAGGTAAAAGTGAAGGTGCTTCTGTTTTCTTTAAGCTAGAAAATTTTGATGAAAATTTAGAAGTATATACTACAAGATGTGATACACTTTTTGGTGCAACATACATGGTAATAGCCCCAGAACATCCGCTTGTTGAAAAAATAACAACCCCAGAACAAAAAAGTCTAGTAGATGAATATCTTCTTAAAACTGCTCAAAAAAGCGATTTAGAAAGAACTGATTTGGCAAAAGATAAAACAGGAGTTTTCTCTGGAAGCTATGCAATAAACCCAGTAAATGGGAAAAAAATTCCTATTTGGATTGCTGATTATGTTTTAATTAGTTATGGAACAGGTGCTATAATGGCTGTTCCAGCTCATGATTCAAGAGACTGGGAATTTGCTAAGAAATTTAATCTTCCAATTATTGAAGTATTAAAAAGTAAAGTAGATGTTCAAGAAGCTGCTTGGGTTGAAGATGGAATTCATGTCAATTCAGATTTTTTAGATGGCTTAAATAAAGAAGAAGCAATAACCAAAATGCTTTCTTGGCTTGAAGAACAAAAAAATGGGTACAAAACAACAAATTATAAACTTAGAGACTGGATTTTCTCACGACAAAGATACTGGGGAGAACCTATTCCTTTAGTTCATTGTCCAAAATGTGGTATTGTTCATATTAAAGAAGAAGATTTACCTCTTGAATTACCAAAAGTAACTAGTTTTGAACCAAGTGGAACAGGAGAAAGTCCTCTTTCCTTAATTGATGACTGGGTAAATACTACTTGTCCTGTTTGTGGACATGCTGCCAAAAGAGAAACAAATACAATGCCTCAATGGGCAGGTTCTTGTTGGTATTATTTAAGATATTTAGACCCAAACAACACAGAAAGATTTGTATCTCCAGAAAAAGAAAAATATTGGATGCCTGTTGATTTATATGTTGGTGGAGCAGAACATGCTGTTCTTCATCTTCTATATGCTAGATTTTGGCATAAAGTATTATTTGATTTAGGGCTTGTTGAGACAAAAGAACCTTTTAAAAGACTTGTTAATCAAGGTATGATTACTAGCTTTGCTTATCAAAGAAAAGATAAATCTTTAGTACCAACTGATATGGTTGAAGAAAAAGATGGTCTTTTCTATGAAAAAGACACTGATATTGAACTTGAAAAAGTAATTGCAAAAATGTCAAAAAGTCTTAAAAATGTTATTAATCCAGATGACATTATTAATGAATTTGGTGCGGACTCAATGAGACTTTATGAAATGTTTATGGGGCCTCTTCAAGTTTCAAAGCCTTGGTCAACTTCTGGAATAGGCGGTGTTCATAGATTCTTAGATAGAATTTGGAGACTTTCTGACGAAAGAGAAATTTCAGAAGAAGAGCCTTCTTTAGAATTATTAAAATCTTTACATAAAACAATAAAGAAAGTAACTCTTGATACAGATACTCTTAATTTTAATACAGCAATTAGTCAAATGATGGTTCTTGTAAATGATATTTATAAAATAGATACACTTCCTAGAGTAATTTGGGAATCCTTATTATTACTTTTAAGTCCTTATTCTCCACATTTAGCTGAAGAATTATGGGAAAAAGCAGGAAAAGAAGCACCAATTGCAAATGCGCCTTGGCCAAAATATATTGAAGAATTAACAATAGATAATGAAATTGAACTTGTTGTTCAGATTAATAGTAAACTAAGATCTAAAATCAATGTATCTAGAGATATCTCAAAAGAACAAATGATTGAGTTTGCTTTAAACGATGAAAAAACAAAACAATGGATTGATGGAAAAACTATTATTAAAAAAATTGCTGTACCAGGTAAATTAGTTAATATAGTTGTAAAATAATCGATAATACTCAACTTGACTGCATCTTAAGATGCAGTCTTTTTTTATGTAAATTCTTCATTTACTTCTTCAATTTTAACAAAATATTTTTTACTTCTTGTATCAACAATTATTTTCATTCTAAAGCCTTTCTCAAAATTTATATAATTATGTTCCCCTTCACCAAGACTAAGCCGAGCTCTTTTATAATTACTATTTGAAATTAAAAACCCGCCCTCATCTGGATTTTCACTTATCCAATAACCTTCAATAGCTTGAGTTAGTTCAATTGAAATATTATTTAATTCATAAATTGAAGTTTCATTTAATTCCCCATTTAAAAGAGCCCTCGCAAAAGTTAATTTATCAAAAGAAAACAAAATACCCCTTTTTTCTAAAAGATTATAAACTCTTTCGTAATTTATTGAACAAACCGCTTTTGGATTTTGAATATACAAATCTTGCAAAAAACTAACTAAATATCCATTTTTATAATTCAAGATTACTCTATTATCATTTCCAGGATTTATTACTCCTCCAATTGGTGAATAATCATCTAGAATTCTAGCGCAAAAGAATACTGTAATATTTTTTTTAATCCAAACTTTTATTGTTCTTTGTTCTGGCTTTAAATAAATATAATTTATCTTTCCTGAAGAATCTGTATAACAAAGAGAATACCAAACCTTATTTTCGATAGCCTTCTCAAAAGGATGTTCTTCTTCAATAATAATCTCTACTTCTTTATAATTTAATGAAGTACTACAGCCTATAAAAAAAATAAAACTACAAATAATAAATGAATACTTAATTTTAAAAACACTCATACTTTATTATTGTAGTTTTATTATAATTTGCTTTATTTTATAAAAAAATAACACAAAACTTAGTTTGAAGAATTAAATTTACCTAATACTCTAAAAGATGAACATTGTTCTTTCAATATTTGTACGACATTCTCAAAAGCTTCTTCTTGATCTAAAATATCTGTTTCAACAAAGAAGGAATATTCCCAAGGTTTTCCTTGAATAGGTCTTGATTCTAACTTCCTTA
This sequence comes from Sphaerochaetaceae bacterium, assembly GCA_963678575.2. Lineage (GTDB taxonomy): Bacteria > Spirochaetota > Spirochaetia > Sphaerochaetales > Sphaerochaetaceae > Pleomorphochaeta. The sequence continues at coordinate 78,179 of CAXXHV010000001.1, forward strand.
AGTTAAACCCATAATCACTTAACACTTTTAAGGCATTAAATAAAGATCCTGGTTTATGTGATACATTAAATACCATAGCTGCTTTATTAACTTTACTTGCGCTTAAAAAATTATTAACATTTTCTATTCTAGAAATAATATAGAATCTTGTATAATTACTTGGATGGGATTCAATTCCAGCTTCTAAAATATTCATTTTATGAAAAGCAGCAGCAGGTTCACCAGCAATAGCTGCTAAACTTTTATCATTCTGTTCTTTTATAAAGGCAACAGCACCGGCTGTGTCAAAGAAGGGAATAGCTTGTGCATTTGGAATTTCTTTTTTTAAATATTGAGAACATTGAGCCAATCCTTGAGGATGAGAATAAACTTTCTTAATATCATCTTTTGTTGCGCCAGGTAAAGCTATCAAGTTATGGATAATTCTTACATGTTGCTCACCTATTACAACAATATCTGGATAATTAATTAAATTATCAATATTATCATTTATAGTGCCACCTAAAGTATTTTCTATTGGAATCATTCCATATAATGCATCACCTTTCATAACAGCTTCAAAAACAGCTTCAAAAGTTTCACAAGGAAGTATCGCTTTATCATCAAAGGTTCTTCTTACAGCAAGCTCACTAAAAGCACCACGCTCACCTTGGAATGCAATTCTATCAGATTTTGAATAATTATTTTCAATATCAGTTAAACTTGAAGGAATTATTCTTGGAATTCTTTCTAAAGATTTTCCAACAACTGTAGATAAAGATTGAACATCCCTCATTAGTTTTTCAAATTGAGAAGGATATAAGGATTGTGGACCATCACTTAAAGCACACTCTGGTTTATTGTGGACTTCAACCATTAAACCATTAGCACCACTTGCAATTAAAGCTAAAGACATTGGAGAAACTAAAGAACGAATCCCCGTAGCATGACTAGGATCTCCAATAACAGGTAAATGTGTTAATTTTTGAACAATTGGAATAGCACTACAATCTAAAGTATTTCTTGTAGCTCTTTCATAAGTTCTTATTCCTCTTTCACAAAGAACAATTTGGTCAGTTCCATTTGCCATTAAATACTCAGCAGCCATAAGCCATTCTTCAATAGTTGCAGAAAGTCCTCTTTTTAATAAAACAGGCATTTTTGTTTGACCAACTTTTTTTAATAGCTCAAAATTTTGCATATTTCTAGCTCCAATTTGGAACATATCAATATATTTACTCATCATTTCTACATCTGTTGGTGAAACAACTTCTGTTGTTACAGGCATACCATAAGTATCCCCAGCTTTTCTTAAATATTTCAAACCTTCTTCACCAAGTCCTTGGAAAGAATATGGAGATGTTCGAGGTTTAAAAGCACCACCTCTTAAAATAACAGCACCAGCTTCTCTCACTTGTGAAGCAATAGTCATAATTTGTTCTTCAGATTCAACAGCACAAGGACCTGCCATAACAACTATTCTATGACCACCAATTTTGACATTGCCAACTTGAACAATAGTATCTTCTTTCTTTAACTCTCTTGAAGCTAATTTATAAGGTTTTGAAATTGGAACAACAGAAGAAACACCTTCCATTTGCTCAACTATTCTATGATCTATAGAAGCTCTTCCAACTGCACCTAAAACGGTTTCTTCTTGTCCAATAATCTCTTTAACTTTAAAGCCTTTTCCAGTTAAAAAGTTTTTAATATCTTCTTTTTGTCTTGGTTTTATTTGTTTGTTTAATATTATTATCATAAAAAAAACTCTAAGCATAAAGCATAAAAAAATCAAGTAAATTAAATTGAGTTTTCACTTGTTTATCTATTATTTATGTGTTAAAGACTTAAATATGGAAAAAAAAGATTGGGATAATTTATTTTTAAGTATGAAAAAAACATTAGAAAGAGAAAATTTTTCTCTCCCTTCCGTTTCATTAATTGCCGTTGAAACAAATAATAATCCTTTTTGCATATTACTATCAACAATAATTTCTTTAAGAACAAAAGATTCTGTTACATTAAACTCTAGCAGAAATTTATTTAAAATAGCAAAAACACCTAAAGAAATTCTTATATTACAAAAAGAAACAATTGAAAATGCAATTTATCCTTGTGCATTTTACAAAAGAAAAACAGAAAATATAATTAAAATAAGTGAGATATTATTAAGTAAATATAATTCTAAGGTCCCAAATACTTCTCAATTGTTACTAGAATTACCAGGAGTTGGGATTAAAACTGCGAACTTAACTTTAAATCTTGGCTTTAATATTGCTGCAATATGTGTTGATTGTCATGTTCATCAAATTGCTAATCGCATGGGATGGATTAAAACCCAGACTCCAGAAGAAAGTGAAAAAGAGCTACAAAAAATAATGCCAAAAAAATATTGGATTCCATTAAATGAATTACTTGTATCTTATGGACAAGTAATTTGTACCTCAATAAATCCAAAATGTAGTAAATGTAATGAAAATTGGTATTGTCCTAAAATTAATGTAAATAAAACAAGATGAATTAAATATTCACCATTTGAAGAACAGAATATGCCACTACTTCATAAGGAGGAGCTTCTTTCATTGCTTTTATTACATCTTTTATATACTTTTCATCTACTACAAATTCAACCTTATATTCATCTTCTTTATGAATTTTTCCAACTTCCCCGACAAAAGGAGTATTGTCTTCACTAGCTCTAAATTGACCTAACCCTTTAGTCTGCCAACAACAATAATTATAACCGCCAATATTCCCTGCACCGGCTTGTAGAACAGCATTTTTTACAAGTTCTAAATGTGTTGTTGGTATATACACTATTAAGTGATACATCTTGTAATTTAAACCTCCGCTTATTATATTTATTATATGATAAAATTAATCGTATTTTTAGGCAATCCTGGTAAGCAATATGAAAACACTAGACATAATATTGGATTCATTTTTTGTGACTATAAGTATAAAAATATTTCTTTTCAAAAGAAATTTAATGCCTTATTTTCAAATTCTTTGGAATACAAATTACTAAAACCTCAGACTTTTATGAATAATAGTGGTGAGGCTGTACAAAAAGCTCTTTCTTTCTTTTCCCTAAAGGCCGATGAATTATTAATTATACATGATGATTTAGAGTTAGCTTTTGGAGAAATTAAAATACAGAAAGGTGGGGGATTAAAAGGACACAATGGATTAAAAAGTATTTCAAATATTTTAAAAAATGATAATTTTTATAGATTAAGATTTGGAATAGGTAGACCTCAGCATAATAATGTTGCATCCTATGTTCTTTCTAATTTTTCCTCTGATGAAAGTGCTATTCTTCCAATTTATCTTGAAAATACTGCTAATCAATTAGATGAATTTTTAAAACAATATGACAAATAGAATATAACAATTTAAATTATTGAAAAAAAATGTCAACCGGTTAACAAAATTTTCAAATAAGATTAATTAATTACTCTTATATTATTTAACTAGGCAAAAAAAATATGCTATACTTCATTGTATTCAGGAGGCTTTATGACAGCAAAAGATTTTCGCATATCTAATATTGTTAGATCTCAAATAAAAGATTATTCTATTTATTTTAAAACAGACAATCCTATTTCATCTTATTATAAACAATCTCAAGATTTATCATATAAATATAATAAAAATATAATAAACTCCGATTATATAAGTGCTTCAAAGTTAAATACATGTGCGATATTACATTGTTTATATCAAAATTTAATTAGCCAGTATTTACAAGATAACAATAATGATTTCTTTTCTAGAATAACTCCCCTTGTTACAAAAAATAAATCTGTTAATGAAGTACTAGCATTCTATGCTAAAGAATTCCCATCACCTCTTATTGCTTCTCAAGAATTATCTATAGAACAATTCACCGAAGAAACAGCAAGAGGTTTTTTTACTCATCGAGTCATGACTCATAATCCTGCTCTAATGAAAGCAATAAAACCTTTAATATATAGAGAAGAATTAAAATTCCCACCAGCTTCAAAAGCTCTTTCAGCTATCATGGGAGAATTCTCTAATAATAAGGCATACGGAAGTGAAGATGATTTATTTACATTTTTGTTAACACCATCTATTTTGCATCCAGATTCATTAATAAACCAAATAAATTTCATTCTTGAAGAATGGGCTGATTTATTATCAGATGAAATAAAAATAAATTTATTAAAAGCAATCGATTTAGAAAAAGAAGAAAACAAACCCGTTTTTTTCGATAATAATGGTGGGGGCGGAAAAAGTACAACTTATATTCCAGACTATTCTTCTTTTGAAATAGAATATGAAGCCTTTAGTGACGATAGGAATTGGATGCCAAATGTGGTAATGATTGCAAAAAGTACTCTTGTTTGGTTAGACCAATTATCTAAATACTATAACAGACCTATTAATAGTTTAGATCAAATACCTGATGAAGAGTTGGATAATTTAAAAAACAGAGGCTTTACTGCATTGTGGTTAATAGGCCTTTGGCAAAGAAGTGACGCTAGTAAAAAAATTAAAAATCTTTGTGGAAATCAAGAAGCAGAAGCTTCTGCATATTCTTTAAAGAACAATCAAATATCCGAAAGTATTGGGGGCTGGCAAGCTCTTAATAATTTAAAAGAAAGGTGTGATATCAGAGGAATTAGATTAGCCTCAGACATGGTTCCAAATCATACTGGAATAGATAGCGATTGGGTTATAAATAATCCTGAATTATTTATCCAACAAGATTATCCCCCATTCCCTTCTTACACATATGAAGGTCCCGATTTATCAACAAATCCAAATGTAGAGTTAAAAATAGAAGATCACTATTATAATCAAAGTGATGCAGCGGTAACCTTTAGAAGAAGAGATAAAAACACAAATCAAACAAGTTATATCTTTCATGGAAATGATGGAACTTCAATGCCCTGGAATGATACTGCACAATTAGATTACCTTAACCCATTAACAAGAGAAGCTGTTTTTCAAGAAATAAGACATGTTGCCCTTAATTTTTCAATTATAAGATTTGATGCTGCAATGACTCTTGCAAAAAAACATATACAAAGACTTTGGTATCCAAAACTTGGACATGGTGGAGATATTGCCGGTAGAACAATTTATAGTATGAGTGATGAAGAATTTAACAACAAAATTCCAAAAGAATTTTGGAGAGAAGTTGTTGATAGAATGGCTGAAGAATTACCCGATACTCTATTATTAGCTGAAGCTTTTTGGATGATGGAGGGATATTTTGTAAGAACACTCGGAATGCACCGCGTATATAACAGTGCTTTTATGAATATGTTAAAAAATCAAGAAAATAATAAATATATTGAATCAATAAAAACAACTTTATCTTTTGATCCTGAAATATTAAAACGTTATGTTAATTTTATGAGTAATCCAGATGAAGAAACTGCTATTGGACAATTTGGTGATGGCGATAAATATTTTGGAGTTTGTACCCTTTTATCAACCATGCCAGGGTTACCAATGTTTGGACATGGTCAAATAGAAGGGTTTAAAGAAAAATATGGAATGGAATATAAAAAAGCATATTGGGATGAATGGCCAAATGAATGGTTAATTAACGCTCACTATAAAAAAATATTCCCTCTTCTAAAAAAGCGATACCTATTTAGTGGGGTTGAATACTTTAATATTTATGATTTAATTGAATATGGTAATAGAAAAAAAGCTGTATTCTGCTATTCTAATGGAACAGAAAATGAAAAAACACTAGTTTTTTATAATAATCAATACGATAGTGTTGAAGGTAACATTAAGCTATCAGCACCTAAGCTTGATAAAAGCACAAATAAAAAAATTGTTTCAAATATTGCTGAAAATTTAAATTTATCATTAAGTGGTAAAACCTTTTTAATATATAAAAATTTTAACGATGGCTTAACATATTTAATTCCATCATTAAAAATATATGACGAGGGATTCTGGATACATTTAAATGGATATGAAACAAAAGTATTACTTGATATAAGAGAAGTTGAAGATATTGATGGTGCTTATGGTAAATTATATTCTCGTCTCTCTAATTCTGGAGTTGAAGATATTAACTTAGAAATAAATGCAATGAGATTAAGTCCTATTTTTAAAGCGATGGATAATTTAAGATCTCCGTTTTTCTTAAAAACATTAGATAATATTTGTAAAGGTTCTTCTACAGTAGCACTTAATAAAAAATTGATTTTACAAATAGTTCAACTTTATTCTTATCTTCCAGCAGCATATTCTGCATTAAGTGAAGTAGAAAAAACATATCTATCAAACAAACCAAGAGCTCTTGACCAAAAAATTATGTTAGATGTTTTTGATAATTTTTCAAGATTATTCAAAAACAATGTTATTTTATCTAATACTTCATTTATTATGGATGAACTACCAATAATAATTTCTGCTAGCTTATTTATTTATCCTTTTCTAGAAAAAGATACTTCCTTTGATAAAATTAATAAACTGTGTAATAAATTGCTCCTTCATTATTTTTATAAAGAGGCATTCTCTAAATTAGAAATAAATAAAGAAGAAATCAATCATATTATTGAAGGAATTTCAATTTACTTAGAAAGTTTTAAACTTCTTGAAAATAATAATAAATTAAGTTTTAAAGTTTTATTTGATAAGCCTTTTATAAAAAAATATATATTATGTAACGATTATAATAATGTTACTTGGTATAAAAAAGAAGCATTACAAGAATTAATTGTTTTAAGTGCTTTATCAAAAGCTGTTTTTGAAAAAGAGCCATTTGATGTACAATTATATATATCAAAATTATTAAAAGCCGAAGAAATCTCAGAATATAAATTAGAAAAATTTTTAAAGAATGTAGATTAACAAAAAAAGGAGAGAAAAACTCTCCTTTTTTTATCTTTTTAAAATAAACTAAATATTTTCAAAAATAAATACATTACTAGTAATTACAATATTATATACAAATAGCAATTACTAAAAATACAAAATTTCGCTTTTTATTAAACCTTAAATAATAAACTCTATATAGCATATTTAATTGACTTGTATTGAATGTTAATGTAATCTAATTATATGAAAACTTGGATTACATATTTAGTTGCAACCTTTTTAGGTTTAGCAACAACTTTACTTTTAGGTCAATTTGATACCTATATTTTATTTATTCAATCGTTTTCCTCTTTTATAATTCAATTTGGAGGATTTATTCTATTCCCAATAGTATTAATTACTTTTACTTCTGGGATAGCCTCTTTGAGAAAAGATAAAATGGGAGGAAGATTATTTGCTTCAACTTTTGTTTGGACAATTCTTTCTTCTCTCTTGTTATCCCTTTTGGGTATTTTTCTATTTTCAATATTTCCTATCTCATTTCCTGCTTCATCTAGTGCTGGTGCAGGGACAAGTGCTGTTATAAAATATATTGAAACTTCAATTTCTGTAGTTAAAGATGCGTTTTCTCCGGTTAATCCATTTTATACTTTAGCCGCTTCACAAAACCTTCTAGCTCCAATTGTCTTAATCGCTTTTTTATTTGGATATTTTCTTAAACCATCTAGTGATGTATTAAGACCTGCTTATGTAACAGTTAACTCATTTAGTGAAGTTATGTTTAAATTAAGTAGAGCGTATACATTATTTGGATTTGCTTTTGTATATATTGCTTCAGCATCCTTTTTTGCAGTATTGCAAGATGAAGCGACAATATTTGTTGCTCCTTCTTTTGTTTTAGCTCTGATAATACTTTCTTTAACAGCAATACTATTAATTCTACCATTATTCTTTGCACTCACAACAGGATTTAAAGAAAATCCTTATAAAATTATTTATAGATCTTTAGCTGCTTTATTAGCTGGTTTATTTTCAGCAAATATCTTTTTTGCTACACCAATAAATTTTTCTTTATCAAGAATGAATCTAGGCGTTCAAAAAAGAGTTTCTTCAACCTCTATATCAATTACAACAATTGTATCACGAGGTGGGAGCTCTATGATTGCTTCCTTTACAATTGCTTCCCTTATTTATGCAACAACAGGAAACCTTCCTAGTTTATCTTTATCTTTATTTATTGCCTTATGTTCAACATTTATTTCTTTCTTTAGTAGTTTCTTTTTAGGCTTTGAAGTATTTTTTATCACTTATTTTACATTAAAATTGCTATCCATTGATTTAAAAACTGCAGAAATGTCTCTTGTTGGAATTTTGCCTCTACTTTGTGGATTAGGAACAATGATTGATGTTCTAATAGGATCTTTTACTTCAGCTACCACAAACATTTGGATTTTACAAAAAGAAAAAGGCTTATCCCAATTAGTAAATGTACCATATGAAAATATGCTCTAAATTCTAGAAATAGAAAAATAAGGACTCTTTGTATTTTTTACAGAGAAGTCCTTTTATTATAAAAATAATAGAGGAATTTATGAAAAAAAAATATCAATATTTACTTGTAATAATTCAAAGTATTATTTCATTATTTTTTATAAGTCTAATTATTTTTTCTACAATTGAAGCTTTAAGATTTAATAAGAATCTTTCAAGTATTCATTCAATTTTTATTTCGAATATTATACAACTAATCGTTTATGAATATTTAGCTATACAATTATGCCAAATGAGTGAGCCCAGAAAATGGGGAGATTCACCTCTTTTTCATTATGTCTTATTAGCATTATCCATTGATGGAATAACAATATTACCAAGCTTTCAAGAATTAACAAATATTACTTTGATTTCTCCTATTATTGTTGGAAAAATACATATTTTCTCATTAATCTCTTCTCTTTTATTCTTAATTCTTTGTGGACTTAATCAAAAAAAGGCAAATATAAAAGGATATAACCAAAATGTTTTATTTACATTAAGTTTATCTTTAGTAATTAGTTCATTTATTAAAATTAATAGTCCAACTATTTCTAATCATTTAAAAATGATAACACTTACACCTTTATTTAAAAGCTTCTATTTTTTCCTTTCTTTTTTTGCAATTTTAAGTTTTCTTCCCTCATATTTAAAAGATAAAACATCTCATAATAAACTTAAAACTTATTCATATTGTTTTTTTATATTATCAATAGCAATTTTAAAAAGCTCTCTTTCTTTACATTATCTTTTAATTATCTTTTTATTATTTATACTAATAACTAGTTCCATCACGTTAATTATAAATATGAAGTCTTATTCAATATAAAAAGAGAGAATGATAAACATTCTCTCTTACTTATTTCTTATTATATATTTATTATTTTAAACTGATAATTGATTTATCATAATCTTTTGGTGCATCAAATCCTAAGAAGTTCATTAAAGTTGCAGGTATTGAACTAATACCCAAATTTTCATTTAACTTTAACTCATATTCACCATTATATTTTGGATCATAAATAATACAAGGAACAGGGTTTAAAGAGTGTGAAGTCTTTGCATTTGGCTCTCCAGAATCTTTATATTTAACATCCCCATTTTTAGCATGTTCAAACATGTCATCTGCATTACCATGGTCTGCAGTTATTACTAAAACACCACCCTTTTCTTCAATAGCTTTTTTTATTCTTCCAATTTGAAGATCCATTGCTTCCATAGAACAAATAACAGCTTCATAAATACCAGTATGTCCAACCATATCTCCATTAGGGAAATTTAATTTAATAAGATCCCAAGAACCTTCATTTATTTCTTTTATTACTCTATCTGCAATATCTGCACATTTCATCCAAGGTCTTTGTTCAAAAGGAAGAATATCAGATAAAATTTCAACATATTCTTCTAAATTTTCATCAAATTTACCAGATTTATTACCATTAAAGAAATATGTAATATGCCCAAATTTTTGTGTTTCAGAAATAGAAAATTGTTTTACTTTTGAAGCACATAAATATTCAGCCATAGTTTTATCAATTGATGGAGGAGAAACTAAATATTGAGCAGGAACATGTAAATCACCATCATATTCCATCATTCCAGCATATTCTACCTTAGGGTATCTTTTTCTATCAAATTCTGTTAATTCTTTAGCTTCAAAAGCTTTTGTTATTTCTAAAGCTCTATCTCCTCTAAAGTTAAATAAAATTACACTATCATTATCTTCAATAGTACCAACAGGTTTGTTATCTTTTCCAACAACAAAAGGAGGTAAATCTTGGTCTATAGCACCTGTTTCTTCTCTTAAGGTTTCAATTGCTTGGTGAGCAGACTCAAACATTCTCCCTTCACCTAAAACATGTGTCTCCCAACCTTTTTTAACCATATCCCAGTTAGCATTATATCTATCCATGGTTATTACCATTCTTCCACCACCAGAGGCAATTCTAGCATCAAATTTATCATCTGATAACTCTAATAAAAAAGCTTCAAATGGATCGAAATAATCCAAAGCACTTTTTTCTCCAACATCTCTACCATCTAATAAAGCATGAATTCTTACCTTAGAAACGCCATCTGCTTTTGCTTGTAAAACCATAGCTTTCAAATTATTAATATGAGAGTGAACATTACCATCTGATAATAATCCAATAAAATGAAGTGTGGAATTATTTGTTTTTGCATTGTTAATTAATTTTGTCCAAGTATCACCAGTAAACATAGCTTTTGAAGAAATAGATTTTGCAACTAATTTTGCACCTTGAGCAAAAACTCTTCCACAACCCATTGCATTATGTCCAACTTCACTATTACCCATATCATCATCTGATGGTAAACCAACAGCTGTTCCATGTGCTTTTAATTTTGTCCAAGGACTGTTTTTATATAATTTATTTAAAGTTTCTGTATGAGCAGATGCAACAGCATCGCCTTCACGGTATTTACCAAATCCTACGCCGTCCATTATAACAAGAACGACAGGTCCTTTTCGACTTATCTTTCCATTTTTGTTTAAAGCATTGACCATTTAGTATTCTCCTAATTTTATTATTGATAATTATTTATTCAATTCTTATATCAAGATTACTACAATAAAGTATCTTTAGTAAAGCTATAAGAATTATACGCTTTCAAAATTTTATAACATAAAATTTTATTTATATATTGGGGCCGTAGCTTCTCTTAAAAAAGGAATAGCCTCTTTGTTAATTAATTCATTTAATTCCGAATAAACCCAAGAATGATAAGAATTAATATACTCTAATTCCACATCAGTAAGCAAAGAAGTATCAATAAGTTTTTTTTCATAAGGACATAATGTTAATATTTCAAAATTTAAAAATTGTCCAAATTCAGTTTTAAAATTATTTTGAACAGCTAATAAATTTTCAATTCTTATACCATATCTCCCTTCTTTGTATAACCCTGGCTCATCGCTTACAATCATTCCTTTTTGTAAAGGATAATCATTAAATACTTGAGATATTACTTGTGGACCTTCATGTACATTTAATCTATGTCCAACACCATGTCCTGTACCATGAAAATAGGTTAAACCATTATTCCAAAGATATTGTCTTGCTAAAATATCTAATTGATGACCTGTTGTTCCTTGAGGAAAGCTTTGTAAAGCTAATGCAATATGCCCTTTTAAGACTAAAGTATAATCTCTAATTTGATCAGCAGAAGCTTCTCCAAATAACAATGTTCTAGTAATATCTGTTGTACCACTTTCATAACTTCCACCACTATCTAAAACTAATAAACCATTAGCTTGAATTTTCTTTGAACTTTCTTCATTTACACTATAGTGACAAATTGCGCCATTATCTTGATAACCAGAAATAGTATTAAAAGATAAATTTAAACATTCTTTATTTCTAAAACGTTCTTGCTCAAGTTTTTTTGCTAAACCAAGCTCACTATATTCTACATTATTATAATCTAAACTTGCTAGAAAATTTACCATAGCGACACCATCTAAAAGGTGGGCTCTTCTCATTCCCTCAAGTTCTGTATCATTTTTGCAAGCTTTCAATCTTGTAGTAACTTCTAACTCATTAATTACATTTAATTTAGACTCAATTATTATTTTTTCAATTAGAGTATTAATTTTTTTCTCATTAATTAAAATAGTTTTTCCATTTTCAAAAATTTCTTTTAATTTTGTTTCAACAACTTCATAAGGGAAAATTTCTAGATCTTTTTCAACATTCATTTTTAAATCTTTATTAAATCTTTTTTCACTTGTAAATAAAAAAGCTTTTTCATCGGTTACAAGTAAATAAGAAATAAAAACAGGATTATAATCTATATCACATCCTCTTAAATTAAGCGTCCAAGCAATATCATCCAAAGAAGCAATAAAAGCATAATCAGCTTTCTTTTCAGCAAGATATATTCTAATCATATTTAATTTTTGAGCCCGAGAAAAACCCGTCAAACTTACATCCATTTCAATAACTTCATTTTCAGGAATACTTGGTCTATTTTCCCAAATTTCATTTAAAAAATCTTCAGTAACAACAATATCAACATCTTTACATTCTTTTTCAAACTCTTTCTTTTCTTCAATCATTAAAGAATCTTTAGAAAAACCTATTCGGCTACCTTTTTCGATATTTTTATTAATAAATTCTTTTACAGTTGGAGTATTATCAATATTCATCTTCATTACAATGAATTCTGAATCTTTAGTTTGTTTATCAGCTTGAATAAAATATCTTGAATCTACCCAAAGGTAAGCACTATCTTTTGTTATTAAAACAGAACCAGCACTCCCTGTAAAATTAGAAATAAATTCTCTAGTTTTCCATCTTGGACAAACATACTCACTGTTATGTGGATCAGTACCATTTATATAATAGGCATCAATTTGCTCTCTTTTCATTATTTTTCTTAATTCAAATAATTTACTTTCTATGTTCACTCTTTTCTCCTAATTTTTTCATTTTTTTAGCTTTTAATATTAAATATAGAATTAATCCTGAAAAAATCATTATAAGACAAAATAACTGTCCCATACTAAAATTAATTAATGACTCTAATAATGCAGGATTATTAGCACTTGGATTAAGCTTAACAATAAAGCCTAAATTTAAATCTGGTTCTCTAAAATACTCAATAAAGAATCTAGTAATACCATATCCTATTAAATACCAAGATAAACAATAACCATTAAATTTATCTTTTCTTTTTTTTCTAAAAATGAACCACATTATTAAAAATAAAAAGATTCCTTCAAATAGTGCTTCATATAATTGAGAAGGATATCTAGGTAAATTAATCAAATCTCCTTGAATAAATTTTATATTCAATTGATTAGCAATATTTCTTACCCATTCATAATTTGTTGAAAATTTATCAGCATTAGGAAATAACATAGCACCTTTTGATGTACTAACTCTTCCCCACAATTCCCCATTTATAAAATTTCCTAATCTACCAAAAGTATATCCCAAAGGAATTCCTATACTAAGAACATCAGCTAATTCAAAAAAGTTTCTCTTATTTTTTTTTGAATAAATAAGGCCCCCAATTATTGCACCGACTAAGCCGCCATGATAACTCATCCCAGGAAGACCAACAAATCTACCATTATAAAAAGGCCAAAAAATCATCCAAGGATGTGTCCAATAATAATTAGTACCATTATATATTAAAACTGAGAATAACCTTGCTCCAAGTAATAAACCAACAATGCAAAACATAAAAAAAGATTGTGTATCATCAGCAGAAATTTCTATTTCTTTTTTATTAGCTTGATATCTAAAAACAATATATGTTGTTACAAAAGCAAAAACATACATCAAACCATACCATCTAACAGGAAACCCTTGAATAATCTCAGGTTTTATCCACTTTGGGAAATTAATAAATAATATCATATTTCAAATATTACTTAGGTATTTAGGGGTGGTCAACACCTAAAGTTGGATGTATTATATTTAATATGAATAAGTTTATAAAATTTACAATTATTTTAATTATTACACCAAGTATTCTATTTGCAAATGGTAATACAGAACCTAAAAAACAAACAGATATTGTTCCTTCTGTGAATACACAAGTAATTCAAGAAAATATAAATAATATTGGCTATCTTTATCAAATAATTGATGCTCTATCAATTAATGAAATTGACAATGATAAAGCGCTTGAAGGAATGGCTACTGGCTTGTTAAATTCTCTTGGAGATGAATACTCCTTCTATGTATCATCAGAAGATTCAAAAGAGTATGAAGAGCAATCTTCAGGATTATATGTTGGAATAGGAACTTATCTAACTAAAAAAAATCCTAAAGTTGTTGATGAAAAAGATGAAAAAGATGATTATGATTATTTCATAAAAATATCATCACCCTTCCCAGGAGGGCCTGCAGATAGGGCTGGATTAAAAGCTAACGATTACATAACTCATATAGATGGTGATCCTGTTGATAATTTAAGCGCTACAGATGCTTCATTAAAACTTAGAGGAGAACCAAATACAGAAGTAACAGTGACAATTCTTAGAGGAAAAACTTCTTTTGATATCACATTACATAGAGAAATGGTTGAAACACCAACAACTCTAAAAACAGTAATAAATAACCATATTGGGTATATCCAAATATATCAATTTTCAACAATAACAACAGAACAATTTATTAAGGATTTTAATGAATTATTAACAATGAATATTGATAGTTTAATTATTGATTTAAGAAATAATAGAGGTGGAATTGTTGATTCAGCCTTAAATATTGCAGACTTATTCTTGTCTGAAGATACTATCCTAATCACAAAACAAAAAGAAACTTTACAAAATAATATTCAAATTACAAAAGCTAATAAGAACACAATGGTAAAAGATTCATTTAAATTAGTCTTATTAGTGAATGGAGGAACAGCCTCTTCTTCAGAAATTTTAACAGGAGCACTAAAAGATAACAATAGAGCATTAATAATTGGATCTAAAACCTTTGGTAAAGGAATAATGCAACAATCTTTTCCTTTTGGAAAAGGATTTGTTCAATTTACAATTGCTCATTATCTAACTCCAAATTCAATTGATATACATGAAGTAGGTATTGAACCAGATATTCTAATTGAGGAAGAAATATTTAAAGACGAAGAAATTCCAATATTTGAAGAATTAATGGAAACAAATAAAGTTTCTGACTTTGTAGACAAGAACCCAGAATATACTCATGAAAATTTAGAAAAATTTGCAGATGCAATTAATAATGATAAGCTTAATAGAGATGCCTTACTAGTTCTTGTTAGAAATGAATATTTATCAAGAATGAATTTTGATGATAGACCTGTATATGATTTATATCTTGACAAAGCTTTAGTTGAAGCTGTTAATCAATTGGAGAAATAAATGCGACAATATATTTTACCTGATTATTTCCGAGGTGAAACACAATTAAAGTTAAAAGGAAAAGACAGTCAATATTTTATTAAAATATTAAGATTAAAAAAAGGTGATAAAATATTTGCAAGAGATAAAAAAGGAGAAACTTATCAACTTACTCTATTAAATTTTGATAAATCAAGTTGCTCTGTTCAAATAGATAAATTACAACATGGTGATGATTTTGAAACAACAGATGCTATGCCGTCGTATATAGGAGAGTATCCAAATTTGAATCTATTCCAATGCATTTGTAAAGGTAAAAAAAATGAGACTATTATTAAAATGGCTACGGAATTAGGCGTTTCATCTATTACTCTAATTCAAAGTGAACATTGTATTGCAAAAAAAGATTCTTCAAATAATACAAGGTATGAAACTATAATTAAGGAAGCAATACAACAATCTGGATCTCCTATTATTACTAAGTTTAAGGGAATCCTTAATTTTAAAGATTTTTTAAATTCATTAAATATTCCATTATTCTTCTTTCATCAAGTTGATATAGACAATAAAAGTTCACTTAAAGAAAAACTTCAAGAATATAAAGTAACAACACCAATCGGAATATTAATTGGACCTGAAGGTGGATTAAGTGATAAAGAATGTAATTTATTAATTGAGAAAGGTTGTTTTCCTGTGATGTTAAAAACAAATATATTAAGAGCAGAAACTGCATCAATTGTGGCTTTAAGCGCTATTCATACACTAATAATGGAAAAAAAATAATCCCACAATTGTGGGATTACTTTTTTTATTTCTAAAAACTACAGCCGCTACATCCACTGCTGCAATTTCCGTTGCAATCTTTTTTGTTCTTGCTTTTTTTAAAAAAGCTAACTATTCCAAAAATAACTATTGCTATTGCAACTATTGCAATTATCCAATTAATCATAAGCTTCTCCTAAAATCCAAACAATAATCCTATCAGTCTTATTGCTAGAGCTATTATATATGCGGTTAACATTTGTACTGAAATTCCACCAAATGTTTTTTTCCAAGTTTTCAATTCTCTTTTCATTGAACCAACAGCGGCAAAACAAGGCATACAAAGTAAATTAAACATGATATAAGCAAAACCACCACTTTTTGTTGGAATATCTCTCTTTACAGTTGGTAAGGCATTGCTATCTTGGCCTTCTGCTAGTAAATCATCATACAATGTTCGAGCAACATCTTTATCATATATTCCATTATCAAAACCAGACTCACTTAATTCCTGAGAACTTGCATTTTTAACATTAAAATAATTTTCTAAATATTCATCTGTAATATCTGAAGAATAAACTTGAGCAAAAGTTGCAACAACATTTTCTTTAGCAATCCATCCAGTAATAATTCCAACAGTAGGTCTCCATCCAGTAAATCCTAATGGGGTAAAAATAGGACTAATAAAATCACCAACTGAAGCCATAAAAGAATCATCCATTTGAGACATTACACTATCATTTTCATTTACACTTTTATTAACTCCGTTAAATGAATTAATATTAAAATTTGTTAAAAACCAGATTAATATAGTAGAGGCTAAGATTATTGTTCCAGCTTTTCTAGCAAAACCTTTTATTTTTTCAAATGAATGATGTAAAACAGAAATAGGTGCTGGCAATCTATATTGAGGGAGCTCCATTAGAAAGTTTGAAGTAGCGCCTTTATACCATAATTTATTTAATATCAATGAAACAAGAATCGCAACAGACAAAGCAATTACATAAATTAAAAAAGTAATATTTGCTGATTGTCCAGGTTCAAATAATATTGCTACAAATAAAGCAATTATTGGTAATTTAGCTCCACATGGCATAAAAGCTGTGATAATAGTAGTTATATGTCTATCTTTTTCTTCATCTAAAGTTCTTGTTGCCATGATAGCAGGAACAGCACATCCAAAACCCATTAATAATGGAATAAAAGATTTACCTGATAAGCCAAAACGTCTAAATATTCTATCTAAAACAAATGCAACTCTAGCCATATATCCGCTATCTTCTAAGACGCTTAAAAATATATATAGCACTAAAACTAAAGGCATAAAACCAAGAATAGCTCCGATACCTCCAAAAATACCATCAATTACTAAGCCTTGAGCCCACGGAGCTGCATTAACTAAACCGGAAGCTACAAGATTTGTTAAAGCTGACCATATGGCTTCAACCCAGCCAGCAAAAATTACACCTAAACCAGGGATCCCTACAAAGAATAAATTTTCTCCCAAACTAACCTGAAACAATAAATACATTATTATTGCAAAAATTGGTAAGCCTAATATTCTATTAGTTAATACTTTATCTATTTTGCTACTTTTTGTAGTCTCATTTTGTATTTTGCTATTTTTTTTATAAGAATGCTTTACAACATTAGTAATTTTCTCATATCTTGCGTTTGCTACACCTTCATCATCTAGATTTTTAATTTTTTCAAACAAAGGTAATTGTTTTGGAGTTATTTTCTTTTCAATTGTTTCATTTACAGCTTCAAAAAGCTCTTTTAGCCCCTGATTATTACGAGCAGATATCTTAACAACTTTTACACCAAATTCTTTTTCAAGATAAGCAGAATCAATTATTTCACCTCTTTGATCCAACTCATCACTCATATTTAAAGCTATGACAGTTGGAACGCCTGTTTCAAGAATTTGCAAAGTTAAATACAAATTTCTTTCTAAATTTGGTGATTCAACAATATCAATAACACAGTCAGGTCGTTCTTTAACAATATAATCTCTTGCAATTTTTTCTTCTGCACTATAAGGAGACAATGAATAAGTACCAGGTAAATCTAAAATATTAAATTCTTCGTGCTTTTTCCATACACCTTCTTTTTTATCAACTGTAACACCTGGCCAGTTACCAACGTGTTGTCTTGATCCCGTTAATACATTAAATAGCGTAGTTTTTCCACAGTTAGGGTTACCCGCTAGAGCTAAAGTATGTTTCATTAATAAATCCTTTTTTTTTATTTTACTTAATTTCTATCACACTGGCTTCAGATTTTCGTAAACTTAAATTATAGCCTCGAAGTCTAATTTCCAAAGGATCTCCTAAAGGGGCAACTTTGATAAGTTCTATTTCAATACCAGTAGTTATTCCCATATCTAATAATCTATGGCGTAGAACACCTTCAGTACCAAAAGAAACTACTTTTCCTTTTTGGCCTGGTTTTAAATCACATAAAGTCATAAAACATCTCCTAACAAAAAAAATAATTAAGCAACTTGAATCAGATGTGCTAGCCCTTTATTTAAAGCAAGCCTAGTTCCTTTAATTTCTAAAACCAACCCCATTGAATTCATACTAACTATAGTAACCGAATTTCCAGGAACAAACCCCATTGATAATAATCTTTGCTTTAAATCAGAAGAAGCACTAATCGAAACAATTTCCTTTGAATCTCCTAGTGATAACATTGATAATGGCATAAAGTCTCCTTACGTTAGATACAACTAACTTAATCTAAAAACCATGTTAGCCTTGTATAATAAAAATGTCAATATTAAAATAAAAAATATTTATATTTGTATTTCTTTATATGTAAAAGAATTAATATCTTTTTTTAAAATAAATTAATTTTTTTTAGTTATTCTTTATTATATTTAATAAACATTATTTTGTTATTATGTGGTAATTCTTTTTAAAAAATTAGAATAAAATTGTTAACTTAAATAAATAAATTTAAATAAAATTTATTTAAATAAAATCATCATTTGTAAACTAACTTTAATTTTCTTTTTTTTACTAAATATTTATTTTTATTCTTATTAATTTTTTAATATATAAAGAATTAATAATTATTTATTAAGAATTGCATACACCCTAAAAATTGATTATAATAAGAGGTTTTACCTATTTGTATATTTTTGTTATTTTTTACAACATTTTTGTGGATAAATATATTTTATTATATAAAACTTTATATTAATTCTTATATAATAATTAATATACTTTAATAATATTTCATTTAATTATTTTTCTTTGAAAACTATAATATTTCCTTATATTATAATAAATTATATCAAATTTATCAAATTTATCAATTAAGAACAATATGTTAAAAAAGTGTTAAGTATTTTATATACTTAACATATGTGGCCATTGTGGATAACTTGTGGAAAACTTCGAAACAATTCATATTTGTACTAGAAATATTAGGTTTTATGCTTTTTTTATATCAATTCCAATACTACCTAACTTTTTATCTAAATTTTCATACCCTCTTTCAATTTGATATATATTCTGAATTTCGGTTTGACCTTTAACACAAGCTGCAGCAATAACTAAAGACATTCCCGCCCTAACATCTGGACTTGTAACGATAGCAGGATGAAGATTAATTGGTCCATTTACTATTGCTCTATGAGGGTCGCATAAAATAATATCAGCTCCCATTCTAATTAACCAGTCAACAAAATACATTCTTGATTCAAACATTTTTTCATGTAACAAAATGGATCCTGTCATTTGTGTTGCACACACAGTTATTATTGATAATAAATCTGCAGGGAAACCTGGCCAAGGTGCATCATCTACCTTATTTGTTAACCCGTTTAAACTTTTTTTAATTATTCTTTTTTGCTGTGCTGGCACAAAAATATCATTTTTTCCTTGCTCAAAAAAATCAATTCCAATTTTCTTATAACCTAATTTTAAACTATTAATAATATTATTTTGAACATTATGTAACAATAAATTTCCTTTTGTAGCAGCTGCTAATCCTATTAAAGAACCGACTTCCATATAGTCACAACCTATCGAAAATTCACAACCTCTTAATTTTTTTGAACCAGTTATTTTAAGTAAATTTGAACCAATTCCTAAAATTTTACATCCCATTTTAACTAAAAATTTACATAAATCTTGAACATGTGGTTCACATGCTGCATTTTCAATTATGCTTTCATTTGGGCATAAGGCACAGGCCATAAGTATATTTTCTGTTGCTGTAACAGACGCTTCATCTAAAAAAATATGATTATTATTAATTTTATCACATTTAAAAATTAAATCACCACTACTATCAATATCACAATCACAGCCTAAATAACTTAATCCAGTAAAATGTGTATCTATTCGTCTAAGGCCAATAACATCTCCGCCAGGAGGAGGAATTTGAACTTTATGCAAAACAGCAAGTAAAGGACCAATTAATAAAACAGAGCCTCTAACTAAGCCTATTTCATCTTTTTTTAATATACCTTTTCTTTTTCCGCTTTTGATTATTAATGTGTTATTATTTTCTCTTTTTATTGAAGAGCCAAGTTCAATTAATAAATTACACATGACTTCAACATCTTTAATATTAGGAATATTATGTAAAATTATTTCATCATCTGTAAGTAGTGTTGCAGCAAGTAAAGGTAGTGCTGCATTTTTATTTCCACTTATATTTACTTCTCCAGAAACAGGATTTCCTCCATTAATTATATATGAACTCATTTATATCTCCTATTAAAGATTTAAAATATTATAGCATAAATATAAATAATTATTTACATTTTTTACCCAAAAAGCATACTTTGTCCCTTTACCAAAATTCAATTTATAAATATCCTTTATTTAACGTCGATTTGATAGCTCCCAGCTTGCGGACGTATAAAACTGCTAAAGAGGGAATGGAATTTTTTTTGTTCCTACACGCCCTCCTTCCCCAGTTAATTTTAATATTATAAGGAAGGTCTTTTTATGATTTCTAATTTAAATAACCATGTTTTCACTTCTGAAAGTGTAAGTGAAGGACATCCAGATAAAGTTTGTGACCAAATAAGTGATGCAATTCTTGACGAATGTTTACGAATAGATCCAACTTCTCGTGTTGCTTGTGAAACGCTTGCAACAACTGACAATGTAATAGTTGCCGGTGAAATTACAACAAAAGCAAATCTAAATATTGAAAGAATAATTAGAGATGTTATTAAAGATATTGGTTATACAGAACAGGATTGTGGATTTAGTTACGACACAGTAAAAATAACAAATTTAATTCACTCTCAAAGCTCTGATATTTCTTTAGGAGTAACAGAAAATACAAGTCTTTTTGGTAATCAAGGTGCTGGAGACCAAGGCATGATGTTTGGATTTGCTTGTGATGAAACAGAAGATTATATGCCTTTACCTATTTTCTATGCTCATAAGCTACTAAAAAAAGCAACAGAGCTTAGAAAAAGTAAAAAAGTAGACTTTCTTCGACCAGATGCAAAAAGCCAAGTCTCAGTTGAATATGATAAAGATAACAAACCTTTAAGAATAACAGCTGTTGTTATGAGTCACCAACATAATGAATCAATATCAAGAAAAGAATTAGAAGCTTTTTTAATAAATGAAGTTATAAAACCCACATTAGAACCAACTAATTTATTAGATGATAATACAAAATATTTAATCAATCCAACAGGACGTTTTGTAATTGGAGGCCCTAATGGAGATACAGGTGTTACTGGAAGAAAAATTATCGTTGATACCTATGGAGGAATGGGAAGACACGGTGGTGGCGCTTTTTCAGGAAAAGATCCTTCAAAAGTTGATAGATCTGCAGCTTACATGGCTCGTTATATAGCAAAAAATTTAGTTGCAAATAATCTTTGCAAAAAATGTGAAGTTGAACTTGCTTATGCAATTGGAGTAGCAGAACCTATTTCTATTTATATCAATACTTTTAATACAAGCAAATATAATTATAAAGAATTAGAAAACATTGTAAGAAACAATTTTGATTTAACACCAAAAGGAATTATAAATACTTTAGATTTATTAAAACCTATTTATAAACAAAATGTTAATTATGGACACTTTGGTAACAAAAATGTTAGTTGGGAAAAAATAATAAAACTAAATATTAATTAATAAACATTTTTTTATAAAAAAAAATCCTCCAAAATAGTATTAGAATTAATCTTTCTATTTTTGGAGGATTCTCTTTTTTTAATTAATATATTATCTTTTATCAATCAACAACTGAGTATTCAATATCGACATCTGATGTATAATTTCCAGCAGGTAAAGAATCATTACCATTCCAAGCAAGAACAAAGCTAACTTCTACTATATTTTCTTTTAAGCTATGTAATCCTTTAGAAATATTTAAAAGAGAAATAAAAGGAATATTGTTATTTGGATTAATATTATTTGGAAGATTTGGGTCTAAAGCATTAACATATAATAAAGTATCAACATTTTCAGTTCTTGTACCTTGAACTCCAACAAATTTTTGTCCTTGAATTTTAACTTCTAAATTTCTTGATTCAGTCTGATTACCTTCAATTATTATTCTAAATAATTTTGTTCTTCCTGGGACTGATATATTAAATTTTTCTTCATTATCGTTTAAAACGACTAAATCATTTAATAGTATTTCTTCATCATAATATACAACAGGAACATAGCTTTTAGTTTTTACTTCTCCTGAGACTTTTATTACCAAGTAATCATTAACCTCATATAAAGCATTAGTATCTGCATAAATATTATTCAAAGACAAAAAAATTAAAAGAAATAGAAATATATAAACTATTAACTTTTTTTTCATTAGTTTCTCCCTAATTACTCACAAATTAATAAATATGTTATTTATAAGCACATAATAAATCTATTATACTTTATATTAGGTGTCAATATAACAAAAAAATTAATAATAGTTCAAATCTAAGTATTAATATAATAACTTAAATAGAAATATTATTAATTTTTTATGTGTGAATATAATAAATAAATATGATTATTTAATTGGTAAAATTCTTATTTGTTTATATAAACTATCACCTTCACTTTTTGTTTCAATTCCTTCAAAATCATTTAACGCAGTATGTATTAATCTTCTTTCAAAAGGATTCATAGGTTCAAGTAATTTACTCTTACCAGTATATTTTACTTGTTCAGCAGTTTTATAGGCCATTCTTATTATTCTTTCTTCATGACGCAATCTATAATTTTCACTATCAATTATTACTTTTTGATCTTGATCTAATCTTCCAACATAAACATTAGTTAATAATTGAATTGCATCTAAATTTTTACCTTTTCTACCAATCAAAATAGAAGAAGAATCACTTTCAATATTTAATCCAAGTTTTCTTTCTTTTCTAAAATTAACACTTACTGTAGCTTTATAACCCATTTTTTTAATTAATGTAGTTACAAAGTTTATTACATCCTCTTCTAATTCACTGTTAATAGGTGCTTCATTATCATCTTCATTTTCTTCATTTCCATCATTAAAATAAATTCTTATTCTAACATTTTTTTTGAATAAACTTTTTCTTTTAGGAGGGAGGATTTCTACATCAAAATCCTCTCTCTCTATTTGAAGCTCTTCAACAGCCTTTGAAATAGCTTCTTGTTCGCTACGTCCTTCAAATTCTCGAGTCATATATTTCTCCGTCGCAGATAGAATCAGTGATTCCCTGCTCATTTATTTCTAACTATTTTTCTTTTTTGGATTTTTTGAAAATGCTACAACTTTATTTTTCTTAAATTTATTATTGTTCCAAAGCTGTTGTAAAATACTAATCGCATTCATTACTGACCAATATAATAATAAACCAGAAGGTGCATTATATAAAACAAAGAAGAACATTATTGGCATTCCATAAGTCATCATTTTCATCATTGATGCTGATTGTCCAGCTGCTGCACTTTGTCCTGATTGTGTAATCTTCATTGAGAAAATCATACTTACAGTATAAAGAATTGGTAATAAGTGAATTTGATTTCCTAAGAAAGGTATCGCAAATTTTAAAGTATAGATTGTTTCTGGTTGTGAAAGGTCTGTTATCCAACCAGGAATAAACATAGCCCCTCTCAATTCAAAATGTTTATTTAATAAACCATAGAAAGCAATAAGAATTGGAAATTGTATTAACATTGGTAAACAACCACTTATGGGGTTTACACCTTCTTTTTTATACAATTGAGACATTTCTTTATTTAATTTTTCTGGATTATCTTCATATTTCTTTTTTAGTTCTTCCATTTGAGGACCAAGTGCACTCATTTTTGCAGAACTTTGCATACTCTTTTTAGTTAAAGGATTGATTAATATTTTTAAGATTATTGTTAATAAAATAATATCAATACCATAGTTTGGAATTACTTTATTTAACATAGAAAGAGCCCATTTTAGAATATTTTCAAGCCAACCTAACCAAGAAGAAGCATCAACAGCATTTTCTAAATGTAAACCTGATAATCCAAATCCATTATCTTTTGAATTATTATATATTGATAATGAATCAGCTAATTCTGGACCACAATAAAATCTAAATGTATCAGTATTATTTGCATTTTTAATTACAGGTCTAGTATAATAAATTCCATTACTTTGTGATAATCCATTAACATTAGTTTCTTGAGTTAAAGTAATATCATATTTTGTTGCATCAGGAATTGCAATAATGGCAAAGTATTTTCCAGCTAATGCAGTCCAAGTTACATAATCTTCAATTTTTTGAGAACCGTCTACTTTAATTGTCTTCTTTTTAGAATCACCATCATATTTAGCATAGAATCTTCTATAAGAATAATTATTATTACTCATTGTTTCAAAAGAAGGACCTAATTGAGGTTCATAGGCTAAAGTATATGCACTATTTTCAAAATTTAAAGGAATTACTTTGTTTACACTGTTTTCAATATTTATTTCAACTTCAAATAAATATTCATTTTCTTTAAAAGTATACGTTTTGGTAATTTTAAAAGTATCACTTTTTTGAGAATTGTTATCTAATAAAGCAAATGTTTTAGAAAAAACAATTTGATTATTATTTATAGCATAATTAAAGTCAGCATCTATTGGATTAGTTCTATCAGCACCAGCATACATTAAAAATGCATTTTTATCTGAAGCGCCTTTAAATAATAATTCTACAGGATTGCCTTCTGTATCTAAATGATTTTTTAACTTTATTGAAGAAATTGAAGCACCTTTTGTATCAAAGGTAATATCTAAAACACCATTTTCATAAGCAAATTCTTGTTCTCTTGCTTGATCTTCTATTGCAACAAAAGATCCAGGTTTTCCAGAATTCCAAGCTTCTTTTTCATTAATATTATTATAATCTGTATTTGAATCTAAAGTAATTTGATTTGATGAATTTACATTAGTTGTAATATCTTGATTAGTATTACTAATTTCTTCTTGTGAAACAACGCTTTCTTGAGTTGGCTCTATTTCTGGGGAAAAAAAAGTTGTTTGTATAAACATCCCCAAAGTTACAACCACAATAGTTAAAAACATTGCTAGTATAGTTCTTTTATCCATGTCTACTCCTGTAGATAACATAATAGGTTCTATACAGGAAATGGAATAAGGAACTTATTTATCTAAATAAATTCCCTGTTCATAACAAAGATCTAGAATAGTTTTCTCTAGTATTTTGCTTTCAAAAACCTTTCCTGGATATACCAAAAAAATAAAATCATTGCCAGAAATAAATTTCTCTTTCTCTTTTCTCCAAATTTCTTTTATTCTTCTGCGGATTCTGTTTCTCTCTACAGCATTACCATAATGTTTTATAGGAATAACGATTATTCTATTATAGTTTAATTTATTTGGAGCTACTATTAACTTTATCCCACGCCTTGATGCGGATTTGCCTAATTTGAAAGCATTATCTATTTCTGACTTTTTTTTTAATATCTCAAGTTTAGAAAGGCTTTTTCTCATCACAAACAGACAATTTATGTCTACCTTTTGCTCTTCTACGTGCTAACACTTTTCTACCACCAACAGTAGCCATGCGTGCACGGAATCCAAACTTTCTGTTTCTTTTAACCTTACTTGGTTGGTAAGTTCTTTTTCCTTTATAACTCATTATTATCTCCAATTCATCGCATATGCGGATATTTTTCAATAGTAAAAGGGCAAAAACCCTTCGAGTTGCAAAGTATATAGAGCATAACAATATCAGTCAAGTGCTTACCTACAAATAATATGTACACTTTTGATATTAGTAGAAGGAATTTCTTTTTTTATTTTCCTTAAAATAGTATTTTTGCTCATATTTGCCTTTTGCAACCAGGCTGGATGATCAGCTATTAATATTAATATATCATCCTTTACTTCTTTTATTTTTATATGTTTTTTTAAATTTTCTGGTAAAATTAAATCCCAAATCTCATATATTTGATAATCTATCGGTTTTTTCTTTTTTAAGATAGTCTTTAAATATAATTCTACTAAATCTTTACTAGAAATTGGATTTTCTTTACATATTCTTTCTTCCTTCAATTTTAAAGACTCCTTCCTTAACATTATATACAAGACTATTATTTAAATCAATTTTATTAAAATATTTTTCTTCTGGTAAAAAAGTAAAAAAGGCTTGACTATAATCATTAAATAAAAGTAAAAATTTATCTCTTTTTTCATGATCTAGTTCTAATAAAACATCATCTATTAATAAAATTGGTTCTTTATTTGTTTTTAATTTATAATATTTACATTGAGTTGCTCTCAAAACTAATGAAGCTAATCTTTGTTGTCCTGTTGATCCTATTGCAGATAAATCTCCATTTTTTGTATTTACTATAAAACTATCTCTATGAATTCCTTGATTTGTAATTGTTAATTTTATATCTTTTTCTCTATTATTTTTCAAATTTTCAATAATATCTTCTTCACTTTTACAATTGATCCAAGAACTTTTGTATTCTAATTTAACATCAGAAATATTAGATACTTCTTCAAATAATGAAGGAAATAATTCATTCATTTCATTTACAGCTTTTTTTCTAGATTCCATAATTAAAAAACCATATTTAGCTAAATTATAATCATAAACATCTAATAACTCATAACTATTTTTTTTTAATAAAGCATTTCTTTGTTTTAATATTTTATTATAATATCTTAAATCATCAAAAAAAATAGGATCATACATACTCATTGTTTGATTAAAATATTTTCTTCTTGATTCTGGAGTTCCTTTAATAAATGCAATATCATCATGTGAAAAAACTATACAAGGTATATTGTAAATTAAAGTTTTTCTATCATAAATAATTTTATTATCAATTTTAATTTCTCTTTTATTATTTTTAATAACTATTGATATTTCTCTTTTTTCATTATTATCCGTTAAAAAGAAAACTTTTAAATTTAGATTTTTTGAATTATAGAAAAGTAACTCTTTAAGATTATTAGTTTTAAAAGAGTTACCATAGCAAATAAAATATAGAGCTTCTAATAAATTTGTTTTACCTTGACCATTTTCTCCAATTAATATGATTTGTTTTTTATCAAGATTCAAAGGGGAAAGTAAATTTAAATTTCTGAAACAATTACCTTGTATATTTAATATTCTCATTATTTAGGTTGAATAGGCATTACAATATGTAAATAGCTTTTTTCATTAGATTCAGGCAATAATTTTAATGTTTTATTAGGACCATCAAAATTTATTGAAAAATAATCAACGTCCATATTTTTTAAAGGATCTAAAAAAAAGTTGTAATTCACAGCTATAGAAATATCTTCACCATTATAATCACAATCAATTTCTTCTAAAGCTTGTCCTTGTTCTGTAATATCACTAGTAAGTGTTAATTTGTTTGAAATGATATTTAAAAATATTCTATTGCTTTTATCTAAAACAAAAAGTTTTACTCTATTAATAGCATCAATAGTATCTTGTAAATTTAAGATACATTTATATTTTTGTTCTTGAGGAATAATTCTATTGTAAACAGGAAAACCAACTTCAATTAATGAAGAATACATAAAAGTTTCATCAGCTAAGCGAATAGAAATTAAATTTTTTTCTAAGGAAATATCTATTTCTCCAGAGTCTTCTAAAATTTTTGAAATTATATTTATGAATTTAGTTGGTATTGTAACTGATGGGAAATTTGGTACTGAATCATCACAACGTTTTTTAATAAAAGAAAGTCTTTTACCATCTGTTGCAACCATAGCAATACCACCATCTATTTTTTGAAAAAATTGTCCACATAAATAATGTCTTGATTCATCTTTAGAAGCTGCAAATTGTGTATGTTTTATCATGTCTAAAAAAGAGTCTGAATTTATTTTGAAAAAGGATTTATTTTCTTGAGTTTCCATCTTTGGAAATTCATTGGCATCTATTGTTTTTAATTCAAAATTAAAATGTTTATTTGAATCTTTAGGATATATATTTAAATTATCATTTTTTGTTTCTAAAATAATATTTTCTATGCCTGAAAAAGCTTTTAAAATATCACCAAGTTTTGTACAAGATACAGTAGTTTCTCCTTCTTCAATTGTTAAGACAGAAATAGATGTAATATATCCCATATTATTATCAGTAGCTTTTATTATTAATAAATCTTGGACAGTTTTTAAGTAAACATTTGTTGTTATTGAAATGGAACTTTTTGTATTTTTAAAATCGTTGGCATTAAAAATCTTTTTTGATAAAGCTTCTTTATCACACATAAATTTCATAATTTTAATCTCCTATTGATAATTATTATATATATAAATAACTAATAATAATAGTAATAAGGCCTGTGGAAAAGTGGAAAACTAATCTATTTTATTTCTGTATTAAGAATTATTTAACTAGTTTCTTGTGGATAACTTGTGTAAAAATAAATACTTATTAACAGCTTATACACAACCTCTTTTTTTTTATAAAAGTTATTAACAATTTATACACATCATATTAACAGTTTTTGCCCAGCTTTTCCACAGGTTTTTCATAACTTATTAACAGGATATTAACAGGCAAAAATGAGTTATCCACAATTTAATAACAATTTATCCACAACTTATTAACAAGTTTTCCACAAGATATCCACAATTTAATAATTCTAAAAAGTAAAATATTATATATTAAACTATATGTTTAAGAATAAAAAAATGTATTATTTTGCCTTAAAAAAAGAACTCTTATAACAAAGAGTTCTAAAAAAATAATTTATAGTTAATTTTAATTTAATGAGAGTAAAGATTTTTTTATTGATTCTAAATTGTTTTGAATATCTAAACTTGAAGCTTTTAGTTTTTCTACTTTTTCAATTGCGTGCATTATTGTAGTATGGTCTTTACTAAAATCATAACCAATTTCAGTTGTTGAAAAATCAGTTAATTCTCTTGATAAGAAAATAGCAATTTGTCTAGCTATTACGATTTTTTTATTTCTTTTTTTACCTTTAATATCATAAGAGGTAAGATCAAAATATTCAGCTGTTGCTCTAATAATTTTATCAACAGAAAGGTTCTTTAGACTGTTATTTTCATTTGATAAAGTAGGTAGAATTAATTCTTTCGTTTTATCTAAAGTCAATTTAATTTTTGTAAATTCATGAAAGGCTGAAAGCTTAGTAAAAGCAGCTTCTAAATCTCTAACATTTGTATTAATATTTTGACATAAATAATCAATTATTTCTTCGTTTAAAATATTGTTTTTTTCTAAATTCTTAACTCTTAAGATTTTTACTTTTGTTTCATATTCAGGTGGTCTTAAATCTACATTTATACCTCTTGAAAATCTGCTTTTTAAGCGATCTGTCATAGATTTTAATTCATTAATTGGTCTATCACAAGTAAAAACCATTTGTCTTCTTGTTTCATATAAATCATTGAAAGTGTGAAATAGTTCTTCTTGTATTCCTTGTTTATTTTGTAAGAAATGAACATCGTCAATTAATAGAACATCAACTTTTCTATATTTGTTTTTAAAATTATTAATTTGAGTATTTGTTCCTAAAGAGTTGATAAAATCATTTGTAAATTTTTCAGCTGTTACATAGATTACTTTTAGTCTATCATTATTATTTATTATATTATTTCCTATTGATTGTAATAGGTGTGTTTTTCCAAGACCAACACCACCATAAATAAGGCAAGGGTTATAAGCTATACCAGGTTCTTTTGAAATAGCATAGGAAACATTATAAGCTAAAGAAGTATTATCTCCCATTATAAAAGAATCAAAGGTGTATCTTTCATTTAAATTACTTTCTTTTCTTCTATTTAATATATCTTTATTTTGAAATGAAGATTTTTTTGAATTAATAATTGAAGAAAAAATATTTTCTTGCTTTGAATTTGTTTCTTTTCTGTTGTTTTGAGAAATTGAAGTTTTATTATTTTCTTGTGAAACGGTTTTTTTAATTTTTTTATCATTAATAAAAAAAACGATTTCAAGTTTTTCATCACAGAACTCTGAAAGATATTCATTTAAACTTTTTAAATATTGATTAGTATAATAACCTTTTCTAAATTCAGAAAAAGAATCAATATATAATTTGTTGTCTTCAGCATAAATAAATTCCATCTTGCTATTTTCTGCAGACTTATTATTTTGTATTAGTTTTTGTAATATTTTATTCCATAAATCAGAATAGAACTCTTGAGTATTAATCATGAAATTATATTACTCTTTCTTAATAATGCATGCAAGCTTTTCTTTTAAAAAAGTTGTTAGGCTTAATAAAATATAAATTTTAAATATAATAATTTTTTAATATTATTTTGTCTTAAAATTTATATTTATTTATTTTTTATAAAAGAAATTACAAACTATATTATATGGGTGATATTACTTGTAACTTACTCTTGCTTTTGCTATAATAAATGAGGATAAAGGTGTTTTATTTTTATAATAAAATCTTCTTTTTATAATTATATTAATTGTAAGAGAATAAACCTAAAATATGTGCATTAATATTGATATTATTTATAATCAAAAATATTTTATATTAATTTTCTCCGCACAAATAAGGACTTATTATGATAGAAAGTATTACGAAAGAAGAATCTGTAATAACAGAAGAAATTATTGAGACTTCAAATACTAAAAAAAAGAATAATTATGGTGCTAATAACATTCAAGTTTTGAAAGGGCTTGAAGCTGTTAGAAAAAGACCTGGAATGTATATTGGTTCAACGGGTATTGAAGGGTTACATCATTTAGTCTACGAGGTTGTTGATAATAGTATTGATGAAGCTATGGCTGGCTTCTGTTCACATATTCAAGTTATTCTTGATATTGATGAAAATGGTAGAGAAATTTGTTCTGTAGAAGATAATGGTAGAGGTATACCTGTAGATTTACATCCAACTGAAAAGAAAAGTACTTTAGAGGTTGTTTTAACACAATTACATGCAGGTGGTAAATTTGATAAAAACTCTTATAAAGTATCAGGAGGCCTTCATGGTGTTGGTGTTTCTTGTGTAAATGCATTATCTGATTATTTAGAAGTTAATGTTTATAGGGATTCTGAGGTTTTTAAACAAGTTTATGTTAAAGGTATTCCTCAGATGAATGTTGAAAAGATTGGTTCAACAGATAAGAAAGGAACACTTGTTACTTTTACTCCTGACTTTTCAATTATGGAAAGAAATAGTTTCAGTTATGAAGTTCTTTCAAATAGATTTAAAGAGCTTGCTTTTTTAAATAAAGGTATTTCTATTTCTATTGTTGATAAAAGAGATGTTAATGCAATTAAAGAAGAATCTTTTCATGCAGAAGGTGGTTTATCACAATTTGTTTCTTATCTCAACGAATATAAAAAAGTATTACATGATAAACCTATTTCTTTTGAAGGTGAAAAGGATAATATAAAAGTAGAAATATCACTTCAATATAATGATAAGTATGATCAAAAAATAATTACTTTTGTAAATAATATTAATACCAAAGAGGGTGGAACACATTTATCTGGATTTAAAAGCGGTTTATCTAGAACAATAAATAATCAGTTATTAAAAAATCCTAAAATGTTAAAAAAGTTTAGTGAGAAATTAGATCCAACTGATATTGCAGAAGGTTTAATTGCTATTGTTTCTGTAAAAATGCCAGAGCCTCAATTTGAAGGTCAAACTAAGATGAAATTGGGTAACTCTGCTGTAGCAGGTTTAGTACAATCTCTTGTTTATGAAAAACTTGGTAATTATTTTGATGAGTTCCCTTCAATTACAGAGATTATTCTAACTAAAATTATTAGTGCTGCACTAGGAAGAATTGCTGCAAGAAAAGCTAGAGAACAAATTAGAAAGAAAAATGATGGTGGTGGATTACCTGGTAAATTAGCTGTTTGCTCAGAAAAAGACCCAGCAAAATGTGAAGTATATATTGTTGAGGGTGATTCTGCTGGTGGTTCTGCAAAGCAAGGTAGAGATAGATCTTTCCAAGCAATATTACCTCTTTGGGGTAAAATGCTTAATGTTGAAAAATCACAAGAGTATAAAGTTCTTGGAAATGATAAACTTCAACCAATTATTCAAACGCTTGGTGCTGGAATTACTAGATATAATAATGTGGAAATCGAGGATGATGATGAGGAAAATGGGACTTTTGATGTAACAAAAGTGCGCTATCATAAAGTAATAATTATGGCAGATGCTGATGTTGATGGTTCTCATATTAGAACTTTATTATTAACTTTCTTTTTCAGATATATGAAACCTTTAATTGCGGCTGGTTATGTTTATTTTGCTATGCCCCCTTTGTATAAAATAACTATAAATAAAAAAGTTTTTTATGCTTATGATGAGGAAGCAAGGGAAAGAATTATAGAAGAGAATAATATTTCAGATATTTCTAAAGGTGTTTCCATTCAAAGATATAAAGGTCTTGGTGAAATGAATCCTGACCAATTATGGGAAACAACAATGAACCCTGAAACAAGAATGATAAGTAGAATTAGATTAGAAGATGCAGAAGAAGCTGATAGAGTCTTTTCTATGTTAATGGGTGAAGATGTAGCACCACGAAGAGCATTTATTGATGCAAATGCTGAATATGTTTCTAATTTAGACGTATAATAAGGATATCTTTATGGATGATGATCAAATAATAGAAAATAACGAAAGAGTAATAGATGTAGATGTTTCAAAAGAAATGAAACTTTCATATTTAAATTATGCTATGTCTGTTATCGTTTCCAGAGCTTTACCAGATGTAAGAGATGGTTTAAAACCTGTTCATAGAAGAATATTATACGATATGTATGATATGGGCTTAAGATCTAGTGGAAGTTATAAAAAATGTGCAAGAATTGTTGGTGATGTATTAGGTAAATACCACCCACATGGAGATGCCTCAGTTTATGATGCTTTAGTAAGATTAGCTCAATCTTTTTCTTTAAGATATCCAGTTGTTGCTCCACAAGGAAACTTTGGATCTATTGATGGGGATCCTGCTGCAGCAATGAGATACACAGAATCAAAAATGAGTAAAATTGGCGAAGAAATGCTAACTGATATCAATAAAGATACAGTAGATTTTGGACCAAACTATGATGATTCGATGGTTGAACCTACTGTTTTACCCGCAGCTTTTCCTTTCTTATTAGCTAATGGTTCAAGTGGTATCGCTGTTGGTATGGCTACGAATATGGCCCCACATAATATTAATGAAATTTGCGCAGCTCTTGAAGCTGTAATAACTGATCCTGATATTACAATTGATGAGTTAATGAAAAATTATATTAAAGGTCCTGATTTTCCAACCGGTGCAAATATTTGTGGACTTAGTGGAATTCGGGATGCCTTTACTACAGGTCGAGGGAAAATAGTAATTAGATCTTCTTATGAAATTGAAGTTCCAGAAAGAGGCCATGATCAAATAGTTTTTTCTGAAATACCTTATCAAGTAAATAAAGCAGAATTAGTTAAAAAAATTGATGCTTTAAGAAAGGATAATATAATTCCGGGGATTGCTGCGGTTAAGGATGAATCAGATAGAAATGGTATTAGACTTGTTGTTGAATTAAAAACAGGAGCACCTGCTATTGTTGTTTTAAATTTATTGTTTTCAAAAACAGCGCTTCAAACAAACTTTAATGTTAATAATTTAGCATTAGTAAATGGAAGACCTCAATTATTAAATTTAAAACAAATGCTTGTTTATTATATAAAACATAGAGAAGAAGTTGTTACTCGAAGAACTAAATTTGATTTAAAAAAGGCTCTTGAAAGAGCTCATATATTAAAAGGTTTAAAAATAGGGCTTGATAATATAGATGAAGTAATAAGTATCATAAAACAAAGTGTAAACAATGTTGTTGCTTGTGATAAATTAATTCAAACTTTTGCATTAGATGAAATACAAGCACAAGCAATAATTGATATGAAATTGGGTCGTTTGTCTCAATTAGAAGCAGGGAAAATATTAGAAGAGTTAGCTGAATTAGAATCAAAAATAGAATATTATAATTCTTTATTAGCTGATGAACAAAAAATATTAGCCGTTGTATCACAAGAAACTAAAGACTTAGCAAATAGAGTTGGTTCAAAAGATAAAAGATTGACGATTATTCATCCAGAAGAAATAGGACAAAGTAATTTAGAGGATTTTATTAAGGAAGAAGAAGTTGTTGTTTTAATTAGTAATAAAGGTTTTGCAAAAAGAATCCCAGTTGAAGAATATAAAGCACAAGGAAGAGCCGGAAAAGGTTCAAGAACAACAAAATTACAAGATGAAGACTTTGTTGAACATATGTTTGTAGCTTCAACGCATGAATATGTAATGTATGTTACAGATGAAGGAAAAGCTTATTATACAAAAGTTTTTGAAATTCCTGAGGCTTCAAAAAATGCAAAGGGATCAAGTATTAAGAATTTATTACAACTAAATACTGCTGAAAAGATAACTACAATCTTTAATTTTAAAGAATTTGATGAAGATAAATACTTAATGGTTGCGACAAAATTAGGTGTTGTAAAACGTTGCAGATTGGATTTATTTAAAAATGCTAGATCTAAAGGTGTTATTGCAATTATTTTAGACGAGGGTGATCAATTACTACATTGTGAATTTGTACAAGATGAAGATGATGTAATGCTTGTAACTAAAAATGGTCTTGGTCTTAGAATGAGTGCCTTAGATGTAAGAGCAATGGGTAGAGCTACTCATGGCGTTAGAGGAATTAAACTAAGAGATGATGATAATGTTGCTGGCCTTTTAAAAGTTGATCCATCAAAAAGAATTTTAATGGTAACTGAAAAGGGAAAAGGAAAACAAGTTGGTTACGATCAGTTTATGAATCACCATAGAGGAACTTTAGGTCAGAAAATCTTTAGATTAACAGATAAAGGTAGTTCAATTATTAATGCTGTGTCTGTAAATGAAGAGAATGATATTGTTTGTGTAACTTTACTAGGACAAACCATAAGAATACATGTTAGAGATATTTCAACTCAAGGAAGAAATGCAAGTGGTGTAAAAGTTGTTACTATGAAGAGTTCAGACGATAGTATTGTAGCTTTAGCTTCTACTTATTTAGATGACGAAGATAATTCTAATGTAGAAGAGCAAGTTGTTACAGAGCAAGAAAATAAGTAAATATAAGTAAGTACCTAAAAATAAAGGTAATAACATTACCAAAAAAAACCACCAAATATATACTATTGGTGGTTTTTTTATACTTTGAGTGATAAAAAAATAAAATTTATCTAAGTGTATTTGTTTCTATATAAAGATACAATTGTTTTGTATTGAATAATAACTCTTTGTATTGCAAAGAATTATAGTATTATTTTTTATGTAAAGTTATTAAATAATTTATAAATTAATTTTAAAGAGTATAATAAATCAATATTAATTCTTTTTTATTTAAACAAAATAGTTATATAAAGCTCAATTGAATAAAAAAAATCTAAATAAAAATAAAAAAAGATACCCAAATTTTGTAATAAAACAAAAAATGGGTAAGTAAATAACAGAAGACGTGACTATTTTAACCTTACTTTGAAAATTTGTATACAAAAAAATAAAAAAAATACATCATGAATATAAATGATGTATTTTTTTTATTATGTTTCACGTTAAACATTAAACATTTTCTACAACTAATTCTGAATCTACTTTATCTCTTAGGTATCTTTCAACGCCACCTTTTAATGTCATTTGAGACATTGGACAGCCTGCACAAGCGCCTTGTAAGCTTACAAATACAGTTTTTCCATCAAGTTTTATAAATTCAATATCGCCACCGTCATTTTGTAATGAAGGGCGAATGTCTTCTATTGCTGCTTTTACTTTTTCTTCCATAAAAAGCTCCTGTGTTTTTAATTATTTATATATAAAGTATACTAAAAAAATATTGCAGCGTCTAGAAATAAAAAATTGTTTACTTACTTTTTGTAAGTTCTTACTGACAATATTAGATATATAGCTTATATTTAATTTATGAGTGCAAAAAAAATAATTTTTTTAAATCAAAAAGGTGGGGTCGGAAAAACTACAAGTGTAGTTAATCTTGGAGCTGCTTTGGCCTTGTTAGGGAAAAAAGTATTGTTAATTGACTTTGATTCTCAAGGGAATCTTTCAAGTTCTTTATCTGTTGATAATGGAGCAAATGGTGCTTATGAAGTTATTACAAAACAAATTTCAGCCCTCGAGGCATGCCAAAAAACTAATATCAACAATCTTGAAGTTATTGCTGCAAATATAGATTTAGCGGGATTAAATATTGAGTTAGTTAATGTAGAGAACAGGAATTTTTTTGTTCAAGAAGCTCTAAGTCCACTTGATGAAAAGTTTGACTTTATAATTGGTGATTGTCCACCATCCTTAGGTCTTGTAAGTGTAAATTCACTAGTATGGGCAAATTATGTTATAATTCCTATGCAGTGTGAATATTTGGCAATGGAAGGTTTAAATTCTTTAATGAGAACTGTGGCAACTATAAAAAGAACCTTAAATACATCTTTGGAAATTTTAGGTATATTATTTACTATGTATAATAAACGAACAAAACTTTCTATTGAGGTTGTAGAAGATGTATCTCAATATTTTGACTCGTTGGTCTTTAAAACTTTAATTCCAAGAAATATTAGACTTTCGGAAGCCCCTTCTCATGGGTTACCTATTTTTTCATATGATAATAGTTGTTCTGGAGCTAAGGCATATTATAAATTTGCGCAGGAGGTCATTTCTCGTGTTGAATAATAAAAAGAAAGGCTTAGGAAAGGGGATGGGTTCCTTAATTGATGGATATTCTCTTGAAAGTGTCTTATCAAATAAAAATGAAGAAAAAAAAGAAAATGAATATAAGCAAAATGTTATTTTACATGTTTTGCTTAGTCAAATAAAAATAAATCATGAACAACCTAGAAAACATTTTAATGAAGAAAGCTTAAAGGAATTAGCACAATCAATAAAAGAATATGGAATTTTACAACCAATTCTTGTTGAAGAGTTATCAGCAAACAAATATTTAATTATAGCTGGAGAAAGAAGATTTAGGGCAGCAAAGAAAGCAGGATTAGAAAGAGTTCCTGTAATTATTAAAAAATTTAATGATTTTAATAAATTGGAAGTAGCATTAATTGAAAATATTCAAAGAGAAAATTTAGATCCCATTGAAGAAGCTGTCGCTTATTCCTTTTTAATTCAAGAATCTGGGATAACACAAGAAGATTTGTCAAAAAAAATTGGTAAAAGTAGATCCTCAATTAGCAATAGTATAAGATTGTTGCAATTACCTAAAGAATTCCAAGATGGATTAATAAATGGAGAATATAGTGCAGGTCATGCAAGAGCAATTTTATCTTTAATTAATCCTTCTGATAGAGTTTTGTTATTAGAAAGGCTCAAAAAAAATAAAATTTCTGTAAGAGAAGCAGAAAAAATTGCAAAAGACTTGAATAATGGACGAAGAGATGGTATTTCAAAAAAGAGCTCAACTGAAACTAAGAAAAATAATATTTGTGAAGAGCTGTTAGAAATACAAGATAAATTTATTGAAACTCTTGGTAATAAAGTTGAAATTAAAGGTGATATTTCTAAAGGAAAAATTATGCTATCTTATAATAGTGTAAAAGAATTGGAAGATTTATTTCATAGATTGTCTGAAGGTGGAGATCTATTTGAAATATAAGGAGATATAGTTTATGAGTAAAAAATTAGCAGATGGTTTATATGCGATTATCAATACAGATAAAGGTGATATAATATTAAACCTAGAATTTGAAAAGACACCAATGACTGTTATGAATTTTGTTGGTTTGACAGAAGGTGTATTAAATAGAGAAGACGAAGATACCCCTTTTTATGATGGTTTAAATTTCCATAGAGTAATTGATAATTTCATGATTCAAGGAGGATGTCCTTTAGGCACAGGAACAGGTGGCCCTGGCTATAAATTCCCTGACGAATTTGATTCAACATTACGACACAATGGACCAGGAATTCTATCAATGGCAAATGCTGGACCAGGAACTAATGGTTCTCAATTTTTCATTACACATGTTGAAACTCCTTGGTTAGATGATAAACACACAGTTTTTGGTAGTGTTGTTGATGGTATGTCTGTTGTAAATTCCATTTCTCAAGGTGATAAAATAAATAAAATCACAATAGAAAGAGTTGGTGATTTAGCAAACAACTTTATTGTTTCAAAAGAAAAATTTGATGATATGTTAAATAATTATCAAAAAGCAAGAATTGAAAAAGTAAAAAAAGAAAGAGCCAATATTTTAAAAACTATAAAAAAAGCATATCCTAATGCTTTAGAAACTGAAACAGGTTTATTATATGTTGTAAAAAAAGAAGGAGATAAAGCAGGCTCTCCTAAGATGGGAACTTCTGTAACTGTTCATTATGAAGGGAAGTTGTTAGATGGTAAAGTTTTTGATTCTTCAAAAGTTAGAGGTGTTCCTGCAACCTTTACAATTGGAACTGTTATTGAAGGTTGGAATGAAGCTCTTCAAACAATGACAAAAGGAGAAGAAAGAACTTTAATTATTCCTCCTGAATTAGGATATGGAGAATCCGGTTATCCAGGTGTTATTCCTCCTAATGCTTATTTAATATTTAATGTAGAGTTGTTAGACTTTTAAATATTAATTTTAAATAAAAAAGGCGCTTAGTTTATACTAAGTGCTTTTTTGATGCATTTTCAAAAAATATGTTATAATAATAAATATAATTAATAGGACATTATAATGAAAAAAAGTAATATAAGATATGTTTGTTCTGAATGTGGGAAAGTTGAGTCAAAATGGATGGGTAGATGCACTTCTTGTGGAAGCTGGAATACTTTTGAAGAAGAGTTAATAGAGATCTCAGAAAAAACAGGGAAAAGAGTAAATATTTCTTCAAATAAAAAACCGCTTATTCTAGAAGATATCGAAATAGAAACTGAGATGAGATTTTCAACAGGATTTAATGAATTTGATAGAGTTTTAGGTGGTGGAATAATGAAAGGTTCCGCAATTCTTTTAGGGGGAGAACCAGGAATTGGAAAATCGACATTAATGTTACAAACAATTTCTAATTGCTCTAAAACTCATAAAGTTTTATATGTTAGTGGAGAAGAATCTTCCTCTCAAATTAAACAACGAGCTTTAAGATTAAACCTTGATTCATCGAATATTTATATTTTTAATGATACAAAATTAGAAAATTTAATAAAAGTAATTGATGATATATCCCCACAATTAATTATAATCGATTCCCTTCAAACCTTGTCTTCTGCTGAAAATCCATCTATTGCAGGGTCTTCTTCTCAGATGAAAAGTTGTACAATGGAATTGGTTGGAAAAGCAAAGCAGTGTGATTCAGCTTTATTCCTTATCGGACATGTTACAAAAGAAGGAACTATTGCTGGTCCAAAAATTGTTGAACATATTGTTGATACTGTTTTATATTTTGATCAAACTTCTAATGGTGTAAGAATAATAAGAGCTGTAAAAAATAGATTTGGATCAGTAGATGAATTAGGTATTTTTATGATGAGTGAAAAAGGCCTCACTGTTGTAGATAATCCATCTGGTCTTTTTTTAAATAAAAGGGCAAAAGGCCATTTGCCTCCTGGCATAGCCTTTACAGCAGTTATTGAAGGTTCCAGAACTTTTATTGTAGAAATACAAGCTTTAACAATTCCTACAAAAACAGGATATTCTAGAATTTACAGTGATCGAATTGATGTTTCACGTGTAACAAGAGTTGCTGCAATATTAGAAA
The DNA here is from genome assembly GCA_963678575.2 of Sphaerochaetaceae bacterium. Taxonomy (GTDB): domain Bacteria; phylum Spirochaetota; class Spirochaetia; order Sphaerochaetales; family Sphaerochaetaceae; genus Pleomorphochaeta. The sequence goes on from CAXXHV010000001.1 coordinate 118,291, forward strand.
GACATGCTAATTTACGCTTTAGTGACCATGATATTTATGTAAATGTTGGAGGTGGGATTAAATTAAAAGAAGTTTCAATCGAATTAGCTCTTGCAATTGCTTTAACCTCGTCATTAAAGAATGAAGTATTTAGAGAAAGTTGTATTGCCTTTGGAGAATTAAGCTTAGCAGGAGAAGTAAGACCGGTTAATTTCGGTTCAAAAAGAATAAAGGCTGCTGTTGATATGGGCTTTGAAGAGGTCGTCTCTCCACATACTAATGCGATAAAAAAAATTAAAAATTATAAATGTCATCACATTACTGAAGTTTTAAATATTGTATAAAAAAAACTCCTAATTTAAATTAGGAGGTTATATTTTAAAAAATCATTTTATGTTAATATTTTTAAGAGAACAGGGAACCCAATAAAGGTTCCAATTGCTGAACCTACAGAACAAATGAAAAATACAAGTAACCCATGTAAAGCTTTGTTTTTGTACCAGCCTTTTAGTGTAAGAGCATCCTCACTCATTGTGTCAAAATCTTTTACATTAGGTTTCTTTAATTTATATTCTAATAATCCAGAAACAATCCCAACACCTATCGTAGGATTTAAACTTGTAAAGGGTGCTGCTAACATACTAATTACAATATTAATTGGATGAGCTAAAGAGGCAATAGCGCCAATGCCTGTAAAGAAAGCATTTACAAGAATCCAATATCCAAACATTTTAATACCTTGATTCCATCCGGATTGAGCGAATCCATAAATTATAATACCAACAATTAAAGCTGGAATGATATATTTTAAAGATTTAGAAAAATTACTTGTTTTTGGAACACTTGAAATTTCATCAATATTGGCATCTATTTTTTTATCATCTAATAATTTTAATGTTTTTAGAATACCTTGAGTATGTCCCGCTCCAATAACACCGAGTTTTCTTTCACCTTTTGCTTTGTACATGCTTGTTGCTAAAAATAAATCTCTTTCATCTATTAGAACTTTTTTAACTGTTGGAAGTTCTTTAGCCATTTCATTTAACATAGTTTCTAATACGTCTGCTTTTTTTAACTCTTCAAGCTCTTGTTCAGATACTTCCTCTTTGCTAAAAGCTGCTGAAATAAGTGTTGCTAATAATTTTAATTTATTCCAAAAATTTGATTTTATCCAAGCTCTTTTAAAAGTTGTTTGAATTTCTCTATCGCAAAAAGAAAAAGGGATATTTTTTGATTCAGCTATTTTTGCTGCATTAATAATTTCTTCCCCAGGTGTTATTCCTGTAGTATTTCCCATTCTCTTTTGGAAGGTTGCTAAAGCCATATTTGCTAAAAGTAAGAAACCTTTTCCTTCTTTTAAAACTTTAGTTATTGTTTGACTAGACCAAGCTTGATTGTCTTTTTTGTTGCTATATCTAGTTTTATCAAGTTCAATACAAATTCTATTAGGATTATAGTCCTCAATATAGGATTCAACTTCATTAACACTTTCTTTTGAAATATGGGCAGTTCCGATTAACAGAAGCTCACTATTGTCTTTAAATTTTATTAAATGGACGGTATCGCTTATTTTCTCAATATTCATGAATAAAAATATACTCTTCAAACTTGAAAGCGTAAAGACTTTTCGTATATAAAGTCAAATAAATAATTATTATTTATTGATTATTATATTTATTTTCACTACCATAAATTTATGGAAACTATATTGTATTTAGCTAAATTAATTTTAGCTTTAGTTATTGGTGTCTTGTTTGGTAAAAAAGCACCAAGAAAAGTTTTAAAGAAATCCGATATATTGTTAACAATTACATTATATGTATTATTGTTTTTTATGGGAATAAATACCGGATCAATAGAAAATATTTTATTGCAGCTAAATACTATCGGATTAAAAGCTTTGCTAGTTACTATTTTTTCTCTTGCTGGAACTATTTTAATTGCTATAATTGCTTCCTTTTTCTTTGATTTTAAAAAGAAAATTTTGATAAAAGAAGATAATGCATTAATTGAAAACAAAATTGTTATAACAAGTGGCGATGTTAATAAATTGATGAATACAACATTATCCGAAGAAGCAAAAATTCAAGTAAAAAAGCATTGGTTTAAGAGAATTATTTTTGTTGTAAAAGAACCTTTAGTTTTAGTTTCAACAGTAATTTTGGGAATAATTTTTAAACTATATACACCTATATTTGATTGGTATAATTCTTCATTGATAACGTATTTATTATATATATTGTTGTTTTTTTCTGGACTAGGACTAGTAAAAGCAAAAATAAATATTAAAGAAATTTTTGCTTCTCCAATATTATTATTGCTACCGTTATGGACAATAGTTGGTACATATTTAGGGGCTTTTGCATTAAGTTTTTTCACAGAATTTACAATAAAACAGAGTTTAGGGCTTTCTTCCGGTTTTGGTTGGTATAGTTTGTCTGGAATTATGATTTCAGATTTAGGTTATCCTATATTAGGTTCAATCTCTTTTTTAAGTAATATTTTTCGAGAAAGTTTTTCTTTCTTTTTGATTCCTTTATTCTCAAAATTTGGTAGACGTTTTTATTATCCCTCAGTTTGTATAGGCGGAGCAACAACAATGGATGTTACGCTCCCAATAATTGTTACTCATTTTGGAACTTCTGTTATGATTCCGACAATGTATCATGGTTTATTATTGACTTTAATTGTGCCTTTTCTTATTCCTTTATTCTTTTAAGTTTAAAATTACTTGAGCCAAGATAACTAATGAATTTTCTTTTAAAAGTCTTAGATAAAAATTTCCTTTTTGACTAAAATTTTGTGAGCAAGATATTTGCATTAATGTTGCAAATAAATTTTCTTGAGAAGGTAAGAAAGGCAGTTGAATAAATTTATATTTTCCTGGAATAATTTCCATATCGTGATCAAATAAAGGACTTTCTTTGCCTTTTTTAACAGCTTCAATTACAGCCTCTGTTGGAGTAGGGGCAAAACCTGCTTCAAGTATTTTGAAAGAGATTTTGTCATCGTTTACATATTCAATATTAAGGCAAGCTTCAGAAGCAACACCATTATTTTCAAGTTTTTTTATTAATAATTGATAGAGAGTTTCAATATCTTGTGTTTCTATTACGGTTTCTTTATTATAAATTATAGGTTGGATAAGGTTTAAAGTAATTGTATTAAAGTTATTCATGAAAAATATTATAAAGAGAATAAAAGTTGTCGTCTATGTTAGATAATAAAAAAAATATAAATTACAAAATAAAAAAATCCATAAATTATAAAAAAATTACAATTTCTATTAAGAGATCCCATCAAATTGTGATAAGTGCTCCTAAAAAAGTATCAAATAAACAAATTGAGGCTTTTGTTCAAAAAAATAAGAATTGGATTTATTCAAATTTAGATAAATTAGAAAGTAATCCAAAAACAAAGAAACATACGTATAAAGATAATGATAAGTTTTTATTTTTAGGCGAATTATTTTCTTTAAAAATAGTAAAGATTAATAATAATTTTTCTAAAAAAACTTTGATAAGAAAAATTGATATAAAAAATAAAGAAAAAGAGATAATTCTTTATTTACCAAATAATTATAATGAAAGTGATATTCCTTATTTAATTGAGTCTTTTTATAAAGTACAAACAAAGAAAATAGTAGATTTGATTTTTTCTAATAATTTAATTTTAAATGATATTAAAGTATATGTTAATAGCATAAAAATTCAAAAATCTAATGCTAGATGGGGCTCTTGTTCAAGAAGTAATAATATAAATTTTTCATATCGATTAGTTATGTTGCCTTATGATTGTGTTGAGTATGTAATTTTTCATGAAATGGGACATATAAGTGAAAAAAATCATGGTAAGAATTTTTATAAAAAGTTAAAAGAATATTGTCCCAATTATAAACTTTTAGAAGATAAAATTAAAGAATTTGAATTAAATTATAATGTTTCTTTAACATAGTATAACAACATAATTAAAAAATAAATAAATCAACTTTAGGCTTCTTGTTTAAATATTTTAACTATGTTTTAATTAATAACATAAAAAATAATTAATAAAATGTTAAACTATTTCTTTATTGAATAAGTTTTTAGGAGATATTTATGAATCCAGATAAAATAATTGATAATGTTTACCGATTACCTGCTACAGTTTGTTGTGAGCAGTTATTTGAAGGTATTTGGCCTATTCCAAATGGAGTTATGATAAATTCATATCTTGTAAAAGGTTCTAATAAAACTGTTTTAATTGATTATGTAAAAGATTGGGATGGTGCAAAAGAAATAGTTGATTCAGAATTAGATCAATTAAAAATAGAAGAGAATAATATTGATTATTTAGTAATAAATCATATGGAACCAGATCATACTGGGGCTATTGTTGATATCGTTAGAAAGAATCCAAATGTTAAAATTTTATGTTCTAAGAAAGCTGCTCCTTTAATTGAGGCTTTTTATGGAATAAAAGATAATATTCATGTTGTTGAAGATGGTGAAACTTTAGATTTAGGAGGAAAGACTTTACAATTTGTGATGACTCCTAATGTTCACTGGCCTGAAACGATGATGACTTATTTAATAGAAGATAAAATTCTTTTTTCTTGTGATGGGTTTGGTGCTTATGGGATTTATAAAAATAGTTTTGATGACCAATTAACTGAAAAAGAGTGGGCTTTATTATTACCTGAAACTGAAAGGTATTTTGCTAATATAATTAGTTCTTTTTCAGCTTTTTGTGAAAAAGCAATAAAAAAAATAGAAGCTTTTGATATTTCAATTATCTGTCCTTCTCATGGTATCATATGGAGAAAAAATCCTGAAAAAGTAATTGGCTTGTATTCTAAATTAGCTTCCTATGCAAAAGGAAAAAGAGAGAAAGAAATTACAATTATATGGTCTAGTATGTATGGTAATACAAAAGCAATTTTAGATAGTTTTATTGATGGGATTGAAAGTGTCCCTGGTGTTAAATGTTATGTTTTTCAAGTACCACAAACACATGAATCTTTTATCTTAGAAAAAGCTTGGAGAAGTGAAGGCCTTATTGTTGGTATGCCTACTTATGAATATAAAATGTTCCCTCCGATGTATACTGTGTTAGACCAAATGGATAGATCTCATATTTCAAATAGAAAAATAGCCAGATTTGGTTCATATGGCTGGTCTGGAGGAGCTTTAAAACAATTCTTACCTTTTGTTGAATCTATGAAATTAGATTTTCTTGGTGAAGTTGAATATCAAGGATACCCTTCAGATGAAGATAAGAAAAAAGCTTTTGATCTAGCTGCTAGAATGGCAAAAGAAATTATTGACGAAAAGTAAAAAAATGTAAAAGACTTATTTAATAAATATAATATCCCCCTTTTTAAAAAAATTTAGGGGGATTTTTTATATTGAATTTATGAAAGCAGAAAATAAAGGTTTCATTGTATCTGTTTTTGATAATAAAGTTTCAGGATGCCACTGTACTCCGACACAAAAATAGGAGGGATCAAAATATTCAACACCTTCCACACTCCCATCAAAACTTAATGCACATAAATTTAAAGTGTTTCCAACTTGATTAATGCTTTGGTGATGAAGGCTATTTACATCAATTACTTGCTTTTTAAATATCGAGTTTAATACGGAGTTTTTGTTAATAATTATTTTATGACTTGGCGTATCAATGTTATTTAAATCAAAATGATTATAAGTTTTATCTTCTCTATTATCATATTTTTGATCTTGATACAAAGTACCACCACAAGCAACGTTTAATATTTGACAACCTTTACATATTCCAAGAATTGGTTTTTTTTGAGCGATAGCTTCTTTTATTAATTCAATAGAGAATTTATCAAAATTAATATCTCCTGGTTTACACTCATCCTTTTTATCTTCATTATATAATTTAGGATTTACATCATAGCCACCAGGAATTAGTAGTGCATCAATTTTATTGATATAAGTAAATATGGTTATATTTGTGAAATTTTTTACATAGGGTATAATTGAAGCAATAGCATCATTTTTTTCTATTGCATTTGTGTATGTATCAATGCAACCTTGCCTTTTAAAGTTTTGAAAAGCAGAAGTTGGTGAAGGCATGCTAACCTCACCAATTATTCCAATAACTGGTAACACTTTATTCATTTTTTCCAACCTATAATAAATTTTTTTTTAGATGAAATTAGGTTAGATAAATAAAAAATCTAACCTAAAAAAATTATTCAATTATTGTTAATAAGTGTTTTAAAAATTCACTTGTTCTTTTTGTTGAAGATATTGATAATCTTTCTTTAACAGAATGGGCATCAAATATATTTGGTCCAAAAGATACAGAATCCATTCCTTGTATTCTTGAATTTATTATACCACATTCTAATCCGGCATGTATTGCTGTTAAAATAGGTTCTTTTTTAGAATATTCTTTATAAGCCTTTGCACAAAAAGCTGTTAATTTTGAAGATAAGTCAGGTTTCCAAGATGGATATGCACCAACTTGTTCCACTGTAGCATTTGCGGTTAAAAAGGCTTGAGCACATTTATTTGCAATATTGTCTCGACTACTCATTATTGAAGATCTATGAGAACTTATAGCTTCAAAGCCATCTTCATTTGTTTTAACAATAGCAAGATTTGAGGATGTTTCTACAATTCCTTTAATTTCCATACTCATAGATGAAACTCCGTGAGGAGCGAGGAAGAGTGATCTGATAAAATTAATACTATCTTGTAATAAAAAGGCTGAATCAGCAACAGTTTCTTCAAATAATACTGTTATAAATGGTTCTTGTTTAGAATATTCCTCTTGATAGATTTTATTTAAATTTTCTATATTTTCTTTTACTTTTGATACTTCACAATTATCAATAGCAAAAACACATTCACAAGAGGATGGAATAACATTTCTTTTTGTTCCGCCATTAATTGATACTAATTTTAAAGTATTAAGATTAATTAAAGTTCTAGCTATTAGTTTTATTGCATTAGCTCTTTGCAGATGAATTTCAGCACCGCTATGCCCTCCTAATAAGTCTTTTACTGTTAATTTAAATACTTTTTCATTTATATTTATTTTTTCTTTAGTAGATTTTAGTTTTGCTTGAGTTTCAATTCCTCCTGCGCATCCAATATATATAATACCTTCATCTTCTGCATCTAAATTAATAAGCTTTCTGCTTTTTAAGTTTTCTGCTTCAACATTAAAGGCTCCAGTTAATCCTGTTTCTTCACTTACGGTAAAGAGACCTTCAAGGGGACCATGCTTTACAGAAGTATCTGTAAAAACATCTAATGCCATGGCAATAGCAATCCCGTTATCTCCACCTAGAGTTGTATCTTTTGCTTTTAAAAAGTCACCTTCGACTACTAGTTGAATTGGATCTTTATCAAAATTATGTTTTGATTCTAAAGTTTTAACACAAACCATATCCATATGTCCTTGAATGGCAACGGGACTTCTATTTTCAAAACCTTTTGTTGCAGGAACATAAATAATTACATTTCCTATTTTATCAACTTTTGCTTCAAAATTATTTTTTTTGGCAAAGTTTAATAAATATTTTCGGACACCTTCTTCATTTCCAGATTCTCTTGGAATATCAGAAATCTCTTTGAAATAAGTAAAAAGAGCGCGTGGTTCTAAATTTTTTAAATCTATCATAATTTTTATTCCTTTTAAGCTAATCGATCTCTTATTAGCTTACCCCCAATAAACAAAGCTTTCAACTGTAATTTGTCGTCAACTATAGTTAAATCTGCTCTATATTCTGGAATAATTGAACCAGCTTTAGCCATAGAATAGATTCTTGCGGGATTGGAAGAAGACATTTGAACAGAATCTGTTAAAGGAATACCCCAGTTTGTCATGTTTCTTAAACCTTGAATCATTGTAAGTGAGCTCCCAAGGAATAAAGAAGGATCATCTTTACTTACAAAAGCGCCTTCTTTATTAAGTGCTGCTTCAACGCCATTAGCATATAAACAACCACTTCTTTGTTTAGTTGGTTTTAAAGCATCTGTAACCATAACAATATTATCTAAAGGTTTTTCTCTGATTAATAATTTAACTAATTCTGGGTGAACGTGAACTCCATCACAAATAATTTCAGCTTTCATGTTTTTTTCAATCATAATAGCCCCTACTGTTCCTGGGTTTCTGTGATGTAGTCTACTCATAGCATTGAAAAAATGAGTAGAATGTAATATTCCACATTGCATTCCTTCAATAATATTTTCATATGTTGCATCAGTATGACCCGCCAATAAAACGACATTGTGTTTTCTTGCTTCTAAAGCTAATTGACGCATTTTTTTCAATTCAGGAGCAACTGTCATACAAACAATATTTCCCTTTCCTGCTTCTAAAAGTTTGTGGAATAGGTCTAAATCAACATCTCTTCTTCCTTCAGGATTTTGGGCTCCAATTCGTTTGCTTGAAATGAAAGGGCCTTCTAGGTTTACACCTTGTATAATGGCGCCTTTTTCATGCCCCATTGCGTCAACTATTGCTTTAATACCATTTAGCATATTTTCTTCAGAATCTGTATAAATGGTAGGCATAAATCGTGATACTCCAAAATCAGCTAATTTTTCACTCATTCCTAAAATTGAATCAGGGGAATTATCCTCAGTGCCATAGCCACCAATACCGTGAATATGGGTATCAATTAAACCTGGGATTATATAACTATTTTGAACGTCAATTACTATTGTATCTTTGGGGAAATCCTTTTGAGAAAATCGTTGCATATTAAAAATATCGCCAATATTTCCTTTTTCATCTATATATATTGCACAGTTCTCTAATTTTGCATAACCTGTCAGAACTGTTCCATTAATTAAAACTGTATTCATGATAAACTCCTAGTTACAATATAAGTATAGAGAACAAAATTAATATGGTCAAAGATTCTTCATATTTATTGTGAAAAGTGTAAAAAAAGTGGCTTATTGTATAATAGTTTTAATTTGTAAAATCTTTAATCCAGGTTTTAGATTTTATTTTATATAGGCCAATAATTGTTTTAAAAACTTCTTCTAAACTCATAACTAAATATATATAGGGTAGAGGTAATTTAAAAATAAAAATTGCAATGAAAACGGAGGGAACCCCAATAAACCAAACACTTATTGCTTCTGTAATAAAAGCAAAGGTAGTGCTTCCTCCACCTCTAATTATTCCAACTATAATTGCAGTTACTAAAAATTTTAATGGTATTAAGAATGCAAAGAATGAAAGGGTTGTTATAATTAATTGAGAAACATTATTTTCTAATCGGAATAAGTGTGTTAAAAATGGTGCTGAAAAGAATAACATGATACCTACTATTGCTCCACTGATAATACTTAAAAAAAGAAATCGGTTTGAATAAACTTGAGCTAATTCATATCGTTTTTCTCCAACTTTATTACCTACCATTATAGACGCAGACATACTAAAGCCCATTGCAACTATAAAAAACAATCCTGTAATTGATTCTGTAACTTGCACAGCAGCAACAACTTGTGTTCCCATTTGTGCAAAAGCAAATTTATAAGCTACCATTCCTAAAGCCCAAGTTAGTTCATTTAATACAACCGGAGAGCTCGTTTTTAAGAATTTTTTTACAAAGGGTAAAGTAAATATAAAAGATTTAATTCTTTTTAAACCTAAATCTGGGTTTTTTTTATTATAAGAGAAACTAATTAATAATATAACCTCGACAAATCTACAGAAAGTTGTAGAAATAGCAGCGCCTTGAACTCCTAGTGCTGGAAAAGGGCCAATTCCAAAAATTAATATATAGTTTCCAATCGTGTTTAGTGTTAGAGCTAAAGTAGCGACAAATAGTGGTAATTTTGAATTATGGATTGATCGAAAAGCTGTAGCATATATGTATCCAATAGATGAGAAGAAGTAACTTATGCTTACAATTTTTAAATACTGAGAACCTAATTTTATTACTTCTAAATCTTTTGTAAAAAAGCGCATTATTGTTTCTGGAAAGAAGAAAGAAGTAAAACTGAAAAAAAATGCAAAAAGAGAACTTGAAATAATTGCAAGAACGAAAGTCTTTTTGAAATCATTAATTTTTTGAGCTCCCCAAAATTGGGACATTAAAACGCCGGAACCACTTCCGAGTCCAAAATAAATTAAATTTATTAAAAAGAACATTTGGTTAGCTAATCCGACAGCTGCTACACTTTGAGAGCCAAGTTGCCCTATCATTATAGTATCTATAAAGGAAACTGAGTTAAGTAATAATTGGTGAAGCATCATAGGAATAGATAAATGAAATAATTTTTTGTAAAAATCTTTTTTTTCTATTGTTAAAATCATGTCTATTTCTCAATGAATTAATATAACATTTGTCAAAATCAAACAAGTCATTTTCATATAATATAATAAAAAAAAGTATTAAACTTGTTTGTCGGATATCAATAGTGTAAAATGCTTACAAATTAATTTTATATAATTTTAATCTTAATATGCCTAAGGAAATTTTAATGGAAAAAAAAGGTTTAGTTATTTTAAACCCTAATGCAAATAAAGGAAAAGGGAAAAAGTTAGAATCACTTATTTATGATGCTTTTAAAAAAGAAAATGTTTTAATAGAAATAATTAAATCAAAAGGAATAAATGATTGTAGAAAAATAGCCTATGAAGCGGTAGGTAATTATAGCTTTATAACAGCAGCAGGTGGTGACGGAACGGCAAATGAAGTTGCAGATGGGATAATAAAGAAATCAAATGAATTAAATCTTAGTCTTGAAGAAATGCCAATGTTTTCTATCCTTCCAACAGGAAGAGGTAATGATTTTGCATGGTTCTTAAAAATAAATGATAAAGATTTAAGTTCAATTGTAAGAAAAATTATTAATAATGAATATAAATCAATTGATGTTGGTTTTTGTATTGGAGGAAGATTTCCCGAAGGTTCCCATTTTATAAATGGATTAGGAATAGGGTTTGAGCCTTCTGTAAATTTTATAGCTAGTAGTTATAAAAAAGTTTCTGGTACCTTAAGTTATGTTTTAGCTTTACTACAACTTTTAAGGCATTATCCGATTGCTATGGATTTAGAAATAGAAACTTTATCAAAAAAATTTAATATTAAATCGCAACAGTTATCAATTGGAAATGGGCGAAGAATGGGGAGTGCTTTTTTAATGACTCCAAAAGCAATAATTGATGATGGGTTTTTAGATTTTGTTTATGCTCATAAACCTATTGAAAAAAGTAAGCTTTTAAAAACAGCAATAAAATTTTTATCTGGGAAACAATTAGATGACTTTCATTTTTCTTTTTCGAGAGAAAAATGGATAAAAATAACCTCAACAAATAATAATATGCCAATTCATATTGATGGGGAAATGGTTGGAAAAGATATAAAAACTATAGAAATTTATCTAAAAGAGAAGGCTTTGAAGGTTATTTGTTAAAAAAAAGGTAAAAAATAAAATTTTTTTTAATGAATTTAATAAATATAGTGTATGATTACTGTATGCGTTAATTATTTGCCTCTTGCAGTGTTTTTTATTATATTGTATTTTATTAGATTCTAGTGAACGCATTAGATTTGAGGAGAAGACATTGGTTAAGGAATTAGTTCCAGCAATACATTTTTATGATCAAGACTTTGTCGATATGTATAATCGTACTTGGGTATGGATTAATGAGCAATGGGAAAGTGGCACTGAACAAAACGGATTTGTTGGGGAATATTTGTCGTATAAAGGACAGAAAACTTTTAATCAGTTTGAAGCATGCATGTCTGCATTGTTTTTAGTTTATAGTAATCAAAAGTACTCTCCATTTTCTTTGATTGACTTTTTTTATTCAAAACAAGAAGAAGATGGTGCTATTCGTAGCGATTATTCTATCGAAGATGGGAAGCCTGTATTATCACCAAATAATTCATTAGGGGTTACTTCTTGTCTATTGGCATATGTTGAATTTGTTTTTTATCATAAAATTGGGAATAAAAAAAGATTAAAAGAAGTTGTTCCAAAATTAGAAAAATATTTTGAATGGTTGAATGATAACTTCAAAGATGAAAATGGTTTATATTCTGTTCCCTTAGAAGCTTGTAATAGTGGTAATATTCCTCGTAAGAATTGTGTTTATCCTATTGATTTTAATGCACAACTTGCTATGAATGCATTATATATGTCTGCTATTGGTGATATTTTAAATGACAAAGAATTAAGTTTTAAATATAAGAAAATGTATTTTGGCCTAAAAACTAGAATTAATACTTATATGTGGGATGAAAATACTAATTTTTATTATGATTTAAATAATAAAGGTAAAAAAGTCGGTGAAAAGTTTATAGGAGCATATTGGACATTATTAGCAGAGATTCCAAATGACGAAAGGGCTTCATTTTTAATCAAACAATTGCATGATCCAAATGAATTTGGCACAGACAATCCTTTTCCAGGGTTACCTGTTAGTTCAGAAAATTACAGTGAATTAGGAAATGGTTGGTGTGGTGGTGTTATACCAATAAATACTTTTATGGTTGTTAAAGGTTTAATTAACTACAACGAATTTGTTTTTGCAAGAGAATGTGCAATAAGGCATTTATATTTTATTTTAGATACATTTCACCCAGATACAGATAAAATTGATGATGTATGGGAAGGCTATTTGCCAAATAAAGAAGGCAAAAGTTCTACTAATGAAATTCCAGGATTCCCAAGAAAAAGATTTATTGCTATGAATGGATTAATTTCAATTTCCTTGATGATTGAAAATATAATTGGTATGGATATTTCTCTTCCTAGAAAAACAGTAGACTGGACAATGCCTAGTAGAGAAGCTATGGGTATTGAAGGTTTATCTCTAAAAAGAAATATGATTACTATTTTAAGCAATAAAAATGCAAGAGGCTGGGAAGTTCGTTTAGAAAGTGAAAAATTATATTATTTTACAATTGAAATAATTGATGAAGATAAAAAGAAGACATTACCTATTCCTTCTGGTAAATGTTCAATGTTGGTTGATAAATTATAATGGCTTGGTTTGGTAAAATAATTGGTGGTTTATTAGGTTTGACTCTTGGTGGTCCAATTGGTTTGATTGCTGGAATAGCTTTTGGTAATTTGTTTGATAATGCACAAAACTATGATAGTAATTCATCTTCGACTAAATACTATGAATTTGGTCAAAGAAGAATGAATAGAATTGAACAAAGAAACATGTTATTTTTTGTGGGTGTTTTTTCTTTGTTAGCAAGATTAACTCAAGCAGATTCAAATGTAAGCAAAGAGGAACGAGCTGCCGTTAATAATTTTATTGATAATGACTTAAGCCTTGATTTTTCTTCAAGAGAGGCTGCAAGACGTGTTTTTGAAGCTGCTTTAGTAAATGGTGGAACTGTTGAACAGTTTGCAAAACAATTATATTCGGGATTTAATCATGATCCAGCCATTTTACAACTTACTATAGATGTTCTTTTTAAAGTTGCAATTTCTGATGGTTCGTTGTCTGTAGAAGAAGAGAATATAATTAAACAGGTTATTGCAATATTTAGATTTTCCCCTTCATATTTTGAAGGGATGAAGAATAAATACTTATCAAGTAATAATAACACGGCTAATTCATATTCAATATTAGGTCTTACAGAGAATGCTAGTGATGCGGATGTAAAAAAGGCTTATAGAAAATTGAGTATTGAGTATCATCCGGATACAATTGCATCAAAAGGCCTTCCTGAAGAATTTTCTAAAATGGCAACGTCTAAATTTCGAGAAATTCAAGATGCTTATGAAAAAATAAAAAAAGAAAGAAATATAAAATAAAAATTAAACATGTATTCTTAATAAAGAAATGCATGTTTTTTTTGAGGTAATAAATGAATTATAAAGGAACGGTTATTTTAGAAGGTGGTGCAAATAGAGGTGTTTTTACTGCAGGTGTATTAGACTTTTTGATGGAACAAGATATTTATTTTTCAAATATTATTGGAGTCTCTGCTGGTTCTTGTAATGGAATTAATTATGCGGCACATCAAATTGGAAGATCAAAGAAAAGTATTATTATTGAGAAAAAGGAAAATAAATATATAAATAAAAAGAAAATTCTTTCAAATAATATTCTTGATATGAATAAGCTTTTTGTTACTTTTCCTCAAAAAACATTCCCTTTTGATTATTCTTTATTTATAAAAAATGGTCATGATGTTGATATAACTGTTACTAATTGTATTTCAGGAAAATGTGAATATCTAAAATTAGATGCTGAAAACAAAAATTTAGAAAGTTGTAGAGCTTCATGTAGTATGCCATTAGCTACCCCTATTGTTAAATTAAATTCTATTGCCTATATAGATGGAAGTGTCTCCAATTCAATTCCTTTAGAAAAGGCTTATGAAATTGGAAACAAAGTTATAATTTTAATACTAACCCAAAAAGAAGGTTATCTTAAAAAAGAGAATAATTTGATAGTAGAAAAATTAGTAAAAAGACAATATAAAAATTATCCAAATGTAATAAAGTCTTATTCACAAAGGCCTCAAAGGTATAATAATAGACTCAATGAAATTTCTGAATTAGAAAAAAAGGGTTCAATTTTTGTTATAAGGCCTGAAGTAGATACTATTTCTCATTTAGAAGAAGACGTCTCCGTTTTAACGGATTTTTATAATCATGGATATAATTTAATAAAAAGAAGATATGTCGAATTGCAAAATTATATTAAAAAAAACCTAATACTTGAGAACTCTAAAAATTAATTCTTCCTCTTAATGATCTTGCAATCGTAATTTTATCAGCGTATTCTAAATCTCCACCAATTGGTAAACCACTAGCTAAGCGTGTAATTTTGATATTTGATTCTTTAAGGATTTGCCTAATATACAAAGCTGTTGTATCGCCCTCCTCTGTTGGGTTTGTAGCAATAATTACTTCTTTATATTCTCCTGTTTTTAATCTTTTGAATAATTTAGAAAAATTCAATTGATCAACACCTATGCCATCAATAGGGCTTATGGCTCCTCCTAGTACATGAAACATTCCATCATAAACCCCACTTGCCTGTAATGTGATTACATCTTGTGGTTGTTCTACTATACATATTGTTGAATGATCTCTAGTCGGATTAGAGCATATGGGGCAAGGATCTGTTTCTGTATAACTTCCGCAAATGCTACAAGGAATAATTTTGTCTTGAATTGTTGAAATTTCTTGACCCAATAATTTATTAAAGCCGTTATCTGTTTTAATTAAATGATAGGCTAACCTTGAGGCAGTTTTAGGGCCAATACTTGGGAGTCTGCTTAAATGTTCAATAAGATCTTCTAAAGCACTCATTAGTTTTGTCCAAATAGATTGCCAAATGATCCTGCCATTTTTGCACTTTCTTGTTGTAATTTATTCTGTAAATTTTCTGAAGCATTATTAAAAGCTGCAGCAATTAATACTTGAAGTGTATTAACATCTTCTGGGTCTACTATAGCTTTATCAATTTTAATATCAGTTATAGTATATTTTCCATTTATTGTTATTTCTACCATTCCTGCCCCAGCATTCCCGGTTGCATAAATAGTTTCAAGCTTGGACTTCATTTGATCTACATTTTTTTGTAAATCTTTCATGTTTTTCATCATGTCAAATGGATTCATATTTTTTTTGGCAAATTTATGCCTTCCTCCTAAAAAGAAAATTATTAGTTGATTGTTTAATAAAGTTTTTTTTAAATTTAGTCAACTTCTTCAATTTTTCCTCTAAACATTTTTCGAGTTTCTTCAACAAAAGGATCATTATATATTTCATTTTGTACTTTTGGTTGAACTTGTTCTAATTCAAATTTGATGGGGCCTGCATAACCACAAATTCTATTAATAGCAGCTCTTACAATTTTTTCATTTTCTTTTATTATTGTTAAGCTAAAATTTACAGGGGTATATAATATCAAAACATTATTCTTATTTTCAACTTTCGATATTTTTTGACAAGCTGCAGATACATTTATATATTTATTTTTCATTAAATCAATTATAAGTGGTAATTTTTCAATTGTAAAAAGGCCATTATTTTCATTGGCTTGTGTCGTATTTTGTCTTTGTAATGCATGCATTTCTGTTTTTTGTTGTTCTGCAATGATTTTAGATTTAGCTAGTTCAGCTTGCTTTTGTAGTTCAGCTTGTTTTTGTAGTTCAGCTTGTTTTTGTAGTTCAGCTTGTTTTTGTAGTTCAGCTTGTTTTTGTAGTTCAGCTTGTTTTTGTAGTTCAGCTTGTTTTTGTAGTTCTACTTGCTTTTGTAGTTCTACTTGCTTTTGTAGTTCTACTTGCTTTTGTAGTTCAGTTTGTTTTTGTAGTTCAGCTTGCTTTTGTAGTTCAGCTTGCTTTTGTAGTTCTGCTTGTTTTTGTAGTTCTGCTTGTTTTTGTAGTTCTGCTTGTTTTTGTAGTTCTACCTGCTTTTTATCTTCTTTTAAATTTGAAGAAGGTGTTGAATTATTAGATTCATATATAATATCTTCTTTTAATTTTTCAATTTGTTTTATAATTGTTATTGGTGAAGATAAATATGTAAGATTTTCGAGTTTATTTATGGCAAGTTCTAGTTCAAATCTTGGATCAATTGAATATTTGATGTCTCTAAATAAATTAATAAATAATTCTAACCCTGCAGAAAGTTGTTCGGACGTGTAGGCCTCAACAATGAATTCTGGAACATCTTTTACTTGAATTCCTAGAATATTTGGGTCATTTATATTTTGTTTTAATAATAATAGTGTTCTAAAATAAGATGCGAAATCTTTAATACATTGTTCTACTGAAATACCAGAGCTTAACATTATATTAATTTCTAATAAAACTTTTTCCATCTCTTTTTTTATTAAAAATGTGAATATATTATTTATTTGTTCAATACCAATTAATCCTAATTTGTCTTTAATTTTTTCTAAAGTAATATGATCCTTGCTAAATGAAACAACTTGATCAAAAAGTGTATAAGCATCTCTCATTGAGCCTGTTGCCTCTTTTGCAATCCAAAATATTGCATCTTCATCAGCTTCAATTTGTAAGTCTTTAGCTGCAGATAAAAGACATTTGCTTATTGTTTCAATATTAATTAGTTGAAAATGAAATTGCTGACAACGGCTTCTAATTGTTGCAGGAACCTTTTGAGTTTCAGTTGTGGCAAAAATAAAAATAGTATAACTAGGTGGTTCTTCAATTGTTTTTAATAAGGCATTAAAAGCACTTTTAGATAACATATGTACTTCATCAATGATATATATCTTATATCGACCTTTTTGAGGTTTAAATCTAACTTCTTCTTTGATATTTCTTATATCATCAACACTATTATTACTTGCTCCATCAATTTCAATTACATCAGAACAGTTTCCTTTTGTTATTTCAACACAAAGTTCACACTTTCCACAGGGGGTAGGTGTTGGGCCATGTTCACAATTTAAGGCTTTTGCAAGGAGTCTTGCCGACGAAGTTTTACCAACACCTCTAGGCCCACAAAAAAGATATGCATGAGCGATACGATTTGCTTCAATAGAGTTCTTTATTGTTGAGACAACAAATTCTTGACCAACTAAGCTGTCAAAATTTTGAGGTCTTTTTTTTGTTGCGGTTACTTCATAAGCCATATAATTCTCCTAACAATATATGATTATAACATAAATTTAATGTAATTATATAAGATTTTAGATAAGAAATAAATAAAAAAACAGCCGGTAAATCACCCGTATCTCATGAATAAATTACTTACCGCTGCTACCTTCCGGTCCTGACGGGGTTGGGTAATTATTCATAGTACAGAATCTACCGACTGAAAACGGAGAGGGGGGGATTCGAACCCCCGGTACCTTTCGGGCACATACGCCTTCCAAGCGTACACCTTCGACCACTCGGACACCTCTCCAAAAAGGGTCATTCCTTTTGCAAATATACTAGAATAAAATGAAAAAAATATCGGAGAGAGAGGGATTCGAACCCTCGGTAACGTGAAACGCTACAACGGATTTCGAGTCCGTCTCCTTCGACCTCTCGGACATCTCTCCAGTACAAACTGCAAGCATATTGTTGAGACCTAGAGGATTCGAACCTCCGACCCTCAGTTCCGCAAACTGATGCTCTATCCAGCTGAGCTAAGATCTCATAATAAAAAAACTAAAAAGGAATATAAATTCTTTTATAACCTTTATTTACGAAAGTCGACTATATTATTTTTTAATAAAGATGTCAAGGGCTAAGTTTTTTTTAAAATAATATATTTTTAGTGAGGAAAATATTTTTTTTAGTAAAAAGAATAAGTTTCAATATCTTTTCATTAATTTAATAATGTGAAATTATTTTTATTAAAATCAAGCACACCAGCTTTCTTAAGTTTCATTAATTCTTTGCTTAATGCACTACGATTAACTACTAGAAAATCTGCTAATTCTTGTCTATTAAATGGAATTACAAATGATTTACTCTTTTTTTGGATTGAAAAAGAATTTAAATATGTAAGTAACTTATCTTCTGTTGTTCTTTTTGAAAGAATTTCAATTTTGTTATTCATTATGATAGCTTTCTTTGCAAAAATTTCTAATAAATTAATAATTAAAATCGTATGAAAACTACAAGAAATTGAACAAGGGTGTAACATTTTATCCAAATTAAGAAAAATAATTTTACATTTAGTATTTGCTTTAATAGAAACAACTAATGATCTATTTTCAAAAGCGTAAATCTCTCCAAACATATCGTAAGTATTTAAGTTTTTTAAAATTGAACTATTTCCCCAATAATCTAAACCTTCTATGAGTAATGAGCCTTTAATGATAATTCCTACTTTATTAATCTTATCTCCTTGGTGGAAAATATATTCATTTTTTTCATATGTTTTAATTTTTGGGTCAAGACAAGGAAGAATATTTAAAATATTATTTTCACTTATATTATTGAAAATTTTGCATTTTACTAACTCATTTAAATATTGAGAATATTGTTCCATTCTTTTTCCCTTTAAAAATATATCTTTATATTAATACTCTAATATAATTAAGATTCAGGGTCAAATATGAAAAAAAGAAAGTATTATAAAATAAAAAAACCTTGTAGTTGATACAAGGTTTTAAGAAATCGGAGAAGGGGGGATTCGAACCCCCGGACCCGTTACCAGGTCAACTCCTTAGCAGGGAGCCCGATTCGGCCACTCTCGCACCTCTCCATCCCTAACTTATAATAAATAATATGTTAGATAGCGGAGAGAAAGGGATTCGAACCCTTGGTGAGTTTCCCCACGGTAGTTTTCAAGACTACTGCCTTCGACCACTCGGCCATCTCTCCATTTATACTGACACCATGATGTCAACAGAAATATAATATAGTGGTAGTAAAAGAATTAGTCAAGATAGTTTTTCATATATTTATTAGCCTAATTTAAAAAAAAAGAAATATTTATATTATTTTGAATCTGCTAACTAATTAATTTTTGTAATTAAAAAACTATATATACTTTATTCAAAAATTAATTCGTGCTTTAATAAAGTTGAAAGAAATATTCAAGAAAGCTTATAGTAGGAGATAAAATTTTTGTTAAAGTTTCCCAATTTATTTAATAAGAAGAAAATTATAAAACCAAATTTAATTAAACCAGATTTACATACGCATCGAAAATCTCCTTTAGACCCATTAAGAGCAAAAAGTCTTGCTCAAGAGGCAATTGATGAAACAGAAAATTTAATAAATGAATTTGGGCCTAGACTTTCAGGTACAAATGCTTGTAAAAACTGTGCGAATAAAATAAATGAACGATTGAATGAATATTGTGATTTTACAGCAAAACAAGAATTTATGCATAAAGGAAAGAGTTATGATCTTTGGTTACGCTTTCTGCCTTATATTTATTTGAGTTCTATTCTTTTATTATTATTTGGATTTCCTATTCTTTCTTTGCTATTTAATTTAGGTTTTCTTTTTTATGTTTATAGAAATTTTATTATTTATAATCCTATTTTTGAATCAAAAGTTGAAAATACGGAAGGTATAAATGTACATGGAATCATTGAACCAAAGAATGAAGTAAAAAAGACAATTGTTTTTTCTTCGCATCATGATAGTGCTAAATTGCTAAATACTAATAAAGGAGAGAAAGGTTATTTTTTGAAAGTTGAAATACCTTTGATTCTTTATTTTTTATCTTTATTTCTCAATATTATTGAGTTGATAGTTGAGTTAATTACAGGTAGAATTTTTAAGATTGGATTTCCTCCTTTAACTTCAATTATAATATTAGTAGCTTTATTATTATGTTTTCCATTAATTTTAAAAATAAATAAATATTTTTCTGATAAAGGATCTTTGGGGGCCGGAGATAATTTAATAAGTTCAAGTATTTTAATTCAATTATCAAGATATTTTAATTGGAAAAAAATACGTAATGAAGGTTTGGATAATACAAGATTAGTTTTTGTGAGTTTTGATGCTGAAGAAGTCGGTTTAAGAGGATCAGAAATCTGGTTTGATAAACATTCTGCTTTACTGGAGAATGCAATACAATTAAATTTCGATTGTATATATAATTCTGACGAACTTGTATTTATTGATAGTGATATAAATGGCTTTGTCTCTTTGTCAAAAGATTTAGCAAATAAATGTGTTAAACTAGCTAATTCAATGGGGTATGAAGCAAAGAACTATCAACTTCCTTTTTTAAGCGGAGCCACTGATGCTGCTAGTGGATATCGTGCAAATATAGACTCTTGTTCAATGATGGCTGTTGATTTTGAAAAAGGAATAAAAGATACATATTTTCATACAATAAATGATACTGTAGATAAAATCGAATTAAAGGCCGTTGAAAAAGCAATAGCAATTGCAATAAAGTTATGTAATACAATCGACAATAATTCATTTAATGAAGAAGAACTTATAATGGAAGAAAATCAAAAAGAAATAGATATTAAGGACTTATTAAAATTTAATAAAATATCTCGAAGATAAGAGCTTTAATTAAATTCAATAATATCTTTTGCATTTGAGATTTCTATAATATCTTTTTTTAGAGAAGAGCAATTCGTTGTAGGTAATTCTCCTTTTATTACAACATTTGATTCAAAAATCTCATCAATTATTTTACAATTATATTTATCTAAAAGAATTTTTATTCTCTCGAATCTTTCATAGGCTGTTTTTATTAAAAAATTATTTTTTTCAATTATTTCTTGGCTAATAATATCTTTAAGGACTTCTTTTGTGCTTTCCCCATAGGCTTTTACAAGACCGCCTGTTCCAAGTAAAGTTCCACCAAAGTATCTAATAATTAATACAATTATATTTGTTAAGTTACTCCCTTTTAGAATTTCAAATGCGGGTCTCCCTGCAGTATTTTTAGGCTCTTTATCATCACTATAACTATAAATGGTTCCTTGATTTCCAATAATTGCAGCATGTACAACATGATTTGCATTTGGGTGCTCTGCTTTTGTTTTAGATACAATAGTTTTTACATCTTCAATATTATTAATTTTCTTAGCGATGGCAATAAAGCGAGATTTTTTAAAAATTAATTCTTTTGTAATAGTATTTGTAGGTTCTCTAAAGTTCATAATTTTAATATAGAGTAGTACAAAATAGATATCAAGACAGAAGATAAATATTTTAAAAGCTTGGTATATGTCTTAAATAAAAATAAGATATAAGATATATTTAGTAAAAATAAATATTATAGGATGTATATTATGCAATTTGATGAAGCTTCAAAAGCTATTTTTTTAGAAGAGTTAACAAAGAACAATAAAAAAGCAATATATTTTTATATTCAAAAAAGTTGTTGTTCAAGTACTCTTAATGTTGATTTAACTGATGATGGAATTATTGAAGACATAGATGGTGTTCCAGTTGTCTTTGGTGAAGAGGCAAAAAATGCCTTAGAAAACGCAAAATTTGTTGTTAATGAGAATGGATTATCTTTATTAGATTTAAAGCCTGTAGAAAGTGAAAGTTGTTCTTGTGGTGGTGATCATGATGATAGCTGTTCTTGTTCAGATGATGGTTGTTCTTGTCATTAAAAAATAAAAGAGTTATTAAAAATCAATAATTGGTTTGAGATAACTCTTTTTTTTAAAGAAACATTAATGTAACACCAAAGACTGAAATAAGTGTTCCAAGAATTTCTAATTGATTGATGTGTTTTTTTATTATTATCAATTCATATATTAATATAAATATAGGACTAATTTGTACAATTGCTGTAACAAGTCCAATAGGTGCATAATTAAAAGAAGTAAGTAACAGGGTCATGCCAATTATAGGTCCACTGATTGTTGCAATAAATAATAGCGATAAATATTTTTTATTATTAAAAACTTTGAAATCGTTTAAGAATTCTTTTCTAAAAAAAATTGCAAATATAATAGAGGCTAATAATCCTCCAATCATTCTTATTGTATTTGTGCTAATTGGTCCAATATTTGTGAGTGCACTTTTTGCAAGTATATTAGAAGTAGCTTGAAAGATTGCTGCTAGTAATGCAAAAAGAGCCCCTTTTCTTTTATTTTTTATATTATTAATATCTGTTTCTTTATTTTGATTAAGAATTAATATTATTATACCTGAAATTGTAATTAAAATTGCCAGCATTTGTATGAGATTTAATACTTCTTTAAAGAAGAAATATGATAATATAGTATTAAAAATAGGATTTAAAGTCATTATAACCATTGCTTCTCTTGGTCCAATATTTGTAAAAGCCCAAAAAGAAAAAGAATCACAGAAAAAATAACCTAACATTCCAGAAATTAATAAAATTATCCAATTGGATATTGATGCTTGTGTAAAGAAATTCCCTTCTCCTATCAAGGCTATTATTAATATTATTGGTACAGCCATCCAAAGTCTGATATGAACGGTTGCTCTTGTAGAGACTTTTTTTCCTAGATAGGAATAAATTATTGAATTTTCTGCATAAGTAAGAGCTGCTATGATTGCTAAGATTTGACCAATTAATAATTTTGGGATCATAAATTGTTTCCTATCTGTTTGATAAATAAAAGAACTTATGCTTAATATATTTTATATTAAGTATTAAAAAAAGAGCTATTGTAATTTTTTTAACAATAACTCCATTATTTTTATTCGAATATTATATTATGAGAAAGCATTTTTTCATTATCAAAAATAAAATTACCAACAAACTTTTCTCCCTTCAAAGCTTTTTCAAGCCAAAGTTTATCATCTTCCCACATTTGATCTAATGGTAATGCGTCTATAGGACACCAAAAAGGAGTTGCTTCTTCATTATCTCTTAATTGACCCTCTGCGCCTTCTCCAATATAAACATAACCTCTCATAGAAAGACCATCTTTGAATTGGAAATTTAATGTCCCAACATATTCTAAATTGTTAGTTGTATAGCCAGTTTCTTCTTCAAATTCGCGATAGGCTGCTTCAATAGCTGTTTCTTCAAGTTCAATATGTCCTCCAGGACCATTGATTAAACCTTTTCCCATTCCTTGCTTTTTGTTTATTAAAAGAACTTGGTTATCGTTTTTTACATATGTTAAAACACAACGTTCTTCAGGATCCCAAGAATCCCAGTCTATTTCGTCTACTGTGTCTGGACAAACAAATTTCTCTTCTTCAAGTTGTTTTTGAAGTTTTTGTTCTTCCTTTTGTTTCCTTTTTTCAACTTCTTCAGGATGTTCTTCATCCCAACAAGTTGTACAAAGATTATCATCTCCACCAATAATTCTTTCAAATTTCATCCTCTTTTTACATTTTTTACAATGTAATCTAAAAGGCCAAACTCTGTCTCTAAAAATTATAGCAAGAGTTATTGGAATAATTATGGCAACATAGCCCAGATAAGTAGGTAACTTTCTCATTAGTACTATGACAATAAGAACGTTATATAGGAGTAATAATGCAGCAATATAAATTGTTGCAAAACGCTTTTTTTCTGAGTGGTCTAATTTTCGTTGTGATATATTTACAAGTAAAACAAACATTAAGATCCACATAAAATTATCTGCAAATTTTTGTAACATGAGATTAGATTATCTTTATAATTGAGAATTAGTCAAGAATAGAAGGTTTCATATAAAGGAGTTAACTGGATTTAGGTATAAAGTAATGATATTTTATTGCCTTAGAGCTAACAATAGAGTAGAATAAAAAATACTTTATAGGAAATTATAATTATATGGAGGATGTTAAGACTTTTTCTTAACAAAAAAAATATGAATATTGCATCATATATAGATCATACAATTCTTGCGGCAAATGCTACAAGTGAAAAAGTAGCTACTATTTGTAAAGAAGCTATCGAATATAATTTTGCTTCTGTTTGTGTAAATAGTTGTCATGTAAAAGAATGTTCAAAGAAATTAAAAAATACTGATGTTGCTGTCTGTACTGTGGTAGGATTCCCTTTAGGCGCAATGAGTACAAAAGCAAAAGCTTTTGAAGCTACTCAAGCAATAGAAGATGGAGCTGATGAGATTGATATGGTTATCAATATTGGTTGGCTAAAAGATGGAAAAGATGATTTAGTATTAAAAGATATTAAAGCTCTTAAAGAGGCTTGTGGAGATAAATTATTAAAAGTTATTATTGAAACTTGTTTGCTTAGTGATGAAGAAAAAGTAAAAGCTTGTTCCTTAGCAAAGAAAGCTGGGGCAGATTTTGTAAAAACTTCGACAGGTTTTTCTACTGGTGGTGCAAAAGTTGAAGATATTGCATTAATGAGAAAGACTGTTGGCAAAGAATTAGGAGTAAAGGCAAGTGGTGGGATTCATAACTATGAAGAAGCTAAGGCTATGATAGATGCCGGAGCAACTAGAATAGGTGCTAGTTGTGGAGTAGCTATTGTCTCTGGAGCCACTTCAGATGCAGAATATTAAGAAAGATAAAGATGAAACCTCAGATTTTTTAAAAAGTTTGGGGTTCCCTTCATTAGATGTTTTAGATACATTTACTCACTTTGATTTTACTCTTTCTGGAAGGCGTGTTTTACTTATTGGCCCTATGGGGTCCGGTAAAACTGAATTCGCAGCAAGAGTCTGGAGAGATGCGAATATTGCCCAGAAAAAAAGTGATATTGTTAAGAAAGCAACTAGTTATAAAGATATTGATAGACGAAATGTTTTTTTTATCCGATCTCAAGTAGATGCTAATAGGTTTAATGAGTATCCTGAAGATGCATTAGCCTTTAGATCTGGATATGTTCGTTGTGGGAAAAATATAGCAAAAATAAAAGACTCTTTTGGTTTGGAAAAAGTTATTGAAGATAATCCTACAGTAGGAACTTATATTATTGATGAAGCTTCTTTTTTTGATGAAAGACTTGCATATGTAGTAAGAAATAATAGTCTGGGAAAAGGTATAATGTTTATTTTCCCAACGCTTATTTTAAATTTTAGAAGGGATATATTTAATTCAACTGCAAGATTGATGCTAGATGTTGCAACTGATGTTATTCCTTTAACAGCCTATTGTGAACACCCAGATTGCTTGGAACATTCTTTTTTTACTTATAGATATTATAAAGTCGATAATAAAGAATGCCCTGCTTTATATTTTGATCCATTACTTATTGTTGGTGGAGATAGAATTAAATCTTCATCGCTTGAACCGGATTACGAAGCAAGATGTGATAAACATCACTTTTTGCCAGCTAAAGAATATACATATTATAATTTAAAACCATTAGGAGAATTAGCTGCTAGAGGTGATTCAAAGCCATTAAAACAAGAGCTTTATAATATTAAAGAAGATATTGAAAAGTCATATCTTTATAAAAATATTCATACGCGTTATCAAAATTATGAAAATGCTGAGGTTTATTATAATTCTTTATTACCTGCAAATATTAGTGAAAAAGCTCTCCTTTATTTATATTGTGAGCAAAATCTTGTATCACAAGATTTGTTAAAACAAATAGTAGAAGAACTAAATCTAGATAAAAATTATTTAGAAAAAGTTGCTTTTGATAATAGACATCCTATTAATTTTTAAATGAGAGATTAATTTCAAGGTTACTGCAAAGCTTATCAACCTCTTTGATTAGCTTTGTAAGTTTTAATGTTCTATTCTGTTTTAACACATTAATTGTCTTAAGTAAATTAAGTACGCTTTCAAATCTATATTCGTTTAAGAATCCTTTTTCGGCGATAATATTATTTATTGAATAAATTAGATGTATTGCAATAAAATTTATAATTGATAATCCATATGTTAATATTTCATCTCTAGTATTATTGTCTTGTTTTTTTAATTCAAATAAATCTTCTTCTATGTTTTTATAAGTTGTGAAATCTAATAAGTATGTTTCATCTGAGAAATCTTTATTCATTAATTTTTCATAATATTTCATTAGTTGATTACATTCTTCTATGTTAAAAAAATTTTCAAGTATTTCTAGTTCTTGTGCTAAATAAATAATTGCTTTTTTTAAATCTGAAGTTGTTTTATAAATTTTTCCTAATTCAATTTTTAAATAAGAAGCTTCGTATAAAACTTGAAAATCTGATAAAGAACAATTTTCTTTGACCTTCATTAAAACTAGAGCATAAATTATTTTCCAGTATTCTGAATAATAGGTTTCTAATCTTTCTTTTAATTCTAAGCTATTTTTATATAAAAAGAAGGATGCCCCAAATTCAAAGCAAGCACTAGATTCAATGTTAGGTTTCTCCTTTTTTAAGATCAAACCATTTTCAGTAATTGTACCTATAAGTTTTCCGCTTTTTTTCTTTGCTTTTCCTTTTTCTGAATCCCAAATAGAACTTCTTTCATATAAATACCAATGACCATTAATGAATTTGATTTCTGTTCCACTTGGTTTTTTAAAATTTAAAACCCAGGAAGGTCTATTATGTTTTATTTCCATTTGATTCCTCATTCTTTTATGTATTTATTATGACTTAAGAAATAATAATCGTCTAGGAAAATAAAATCATATGATATTCTTTATTAAAAGAATCTAAAATTCTCTTTAGTTTTATTATAAAAAACAATTATTTGCTAACTTAGAAAAAATAATATATTGTATAAATAAAGGGAGTAATGATGAAAATATTATGTATTTCAGATGATAAAGATAGGCTTGTTTATTCTGCTTATATAAAAAATCATTTTAAAGATATAGATTTAGTTATTGGCGCTGGTGATTTATCCATTAGTTATTATGAATTTATAATTTCCTCATTAAATAAACCTTTATTTTTTGTATTTGGGAATCATAATTTAGAAGGTTATAATAGATACATGAATCCAAATCATAATGTGAAAGCAGTTACTGCTGCTAAAAATTTGGAAAATGTATATGGTGGGGAATGTTTGGATGGAAAAGTAATAAGAGATAAAAAAACAGGATTAATAATTGCTGGTTTAGGAGGTTCTTATAAATACAATAAG
Source organism: Sphaerochaetaceae bacterium (assembly GCA_963678575.2). Taxonomy (GTDB): domain Bacteria; phylum Spirochaetota; class Spirochaetia; order Sphaerochaetales; family Sphaerochaetaceae; genus Pleomorphochaeta. The sequence continues at coordinate 145,598 of CAXXHV010000001.1, forward strand.
GGATTACATCAATATAATGAATTTCAAATGAGACAACGTATTATAAAATTAATACCTAAATTGATTTTAAATAAAATTAGATATGGTAGATATTTAGATATTTTAATTACTCATGCACCTCCTTTAGGTTATAATGATGAAATTGATAATTGCCATAGAGGTTTTTCAAGTTTTTTAACTTTTATGGATATTTTTAAGCCTAAATACTTATTGCATGGGCATGTTCATTTAGTTGATACAAATGCAAGAAGAAAAGTTGTCTATAGACGAACTAAGGTAATTAATGTATATAAGTCGTATGTATTAGAAGACGATAAGCTTGGATCCAATCCAAAGGCTTAAAATAAGGAAAAATATGAGTGATTATAATATAGCTGCCCAAACTGAAGAAAACTTTGAAAAAGCAAAAAATAGAGCAAGAATGCAAGTTTTATTATCAAAGCTAAAGTGGGAAAATTCAGATTTATTATCTTTATATGAAGTAACTAAATTAATTAAACCTAGAAGCCAATCCTATTTAGGTGTTATGTCTATACCAATAAAAGATATTCTTGGTAGTGAGGGTAGAGCTCGAGATTTCTCTAAAGCGTTTTATCCTAAAAAAGACTTATTAAAACAAAGATGGAAGAATATTGATAAAGCTCATTTACAATTTGTAGAATTGCCAGCAATTAGTGTATATAAATTAGGACAATGGTACTTTGTTAGAGATGGAAACCACAGAGTTTCAGTTGCAAAAACTCAAGGTGCTGAATTTATTGATGCTGAAGTAGTAGAGTTAGATTCTCAAATTCCTTTAAAACAAGGAATGACAATGCGTGATTTAAGAAAAAAAGTTATTGATTTTGAAAGACAAGAATTTTTAAATCAGTATAATTTTAAAGAAATTATTCCTATTGATGAAATTGTATTTTCTGCATCAGGAATGTATCCAGAGGTATTAAATCATATTAATGTTCATAAATATTATATCAATGAGAAGAAGGATAAAGAGATTTCTTTTGAGCAAGCTGTGAGAAGTTGGTATAAAAATGTTTATTTCCCAATAATAAAAGAGTGTAGAAAACTAAAATTATTGTCCGCGTTTCCTGGGAAAACTGAAGGTGATTTATATATCTGGATTGTCAGACATTGGGATTATTTAAAAAATATGAGTGGCTCGCAAAATGTTTCAATAGAAAGTGCAACCTTGGATTATAAAACAAGATTTGCCAAAGGCTACTGGTCTAGATTTGGTAGAAGAATTATTGAATTTTTTTCAAAAAAATAATTTTATATGTTTATTAAAAACCCTTTTATGGAATTTATATTCAATAAAAGGGTTGTAAATCAATGCTTTCTTTGTATATATGATATTAAATACAAATATTATTCTTCCTGTATATAAGCTGCTAATGTATCAGCATATACTTCCATTACTTTTCCTAGTTTTTGGCTAGGTCTGATTAAATTTTCTTTTCCTGCTAGATGAACTAAGCCTGCAACTGGTTGATTGTGAGAATCTATTTCAGTGTGAACACCAAAAGGAATATGTAATAGTCCCATATTTTGAGCCCATAAGAGCATCGAATCTATAGCATGAGCTCCTTCACATGTAGAGTGCATACAACTTGTATAGCAAGCGAAGAATTTAGAATCTAATTCTCTACTTTCAGAAAGAGGGAAAGTTGAGTCTAAAAAGGCTTTCATTTCAGCGCTTACATTTCCAAATAGCGTTGGACCTCCTAATATTATCATTTCACTTTTTTTTAAAGTTGATGTATTTGCAACAGGCAAAGCCAAAATATCTTCTAGAAAATCATTTGCTGTTTCTAGTTTATTTGCCCAAATATGTAAATCCTCATCTTCTACTCTATAGAGTCTAGCGTCACAACTTCTTTCAATTAATAGTTCTTGTAAATACTGTCCCATTATAAAACAGTTCCCATTTACACTATGTATTATGATAGAACATCTTTTCATGTGCAAACCTCCGTATTAATATTTATTAAAGTATATCATGGAATTTTATTTGTTGTCATAAAATACTAGAAAACAATATAAAAAATCAAAAAAAGTACTTTATATATACCAAAATAAAAAGCTCAAATTTAATAATGTATATAATTTGAGCTTAATCTTAATTTTTTATTGATATTGATATTCTTATAAAAGAATATTAGTTTTTTTAGGGTGTTATAAATCTAAATCTTCAAATTTATCTGAGATACTTGTTAAATTAACAAGAGTTAAAGCAACAGCTAGATCTGTTTGTCCATTTTCTAAAGCATCAACTAAATAACGATATTCATTAACCTTTTTTTTCTTTTCTGTAAGGCCTTCTTTTATTCTATCTAAAGCCGCATATAATTGAGGAGATAAATTTTCATAAATTGAATTTAAAATAATATTATCATTTGATTTAATTAGAGTAGTATGAAATTCAAAATCATTTTGTTTAAAATTTCTAATTGCTTCATTATCTCTTGGGTTTTCTTCAAGAAGGGGAATTGTATTCTCCATTTTTGTTACACAACGGCCTAAAGAGCGTACTATTAGCATTCTAGAACTACTTCTTGATAATTCTCTAGTAGCTGAAACTTCAATTGTTGTTCTTACTTGCATTAAATCTGTTAATAATTTTTTATCAGGAACTTGCTTGGACAACATTGACATTGATAAAGATTCAACAAATTGATCTAAATTATTGCTTTTTACTAAAGCTCTTTTTCCTTGACTGACTTGAATCAACCCTTTTGCTTCTAAATTTTTAAAAGCTTCTCTAACAGATCTACTTGAAGCAGAAAATTGTTGAGCTAGTTCGTGTTGGCTTGGTAAAGTTTCTCCAGCTCTATATTTTTTGGATAAAATCATTTCTTCAAGTTTGTTTGCAATTTGGGTTGATTTTGTTTCGTTTGTGATTGGTGAAATTAACATTAATTTTTCCTTTATGTTTTTTTATTCTTTATATATTATAGCATATAACATTTGTCAAATGTAAGAGGAAAATATAAAAAAAATTATGAAAATCATACTTATTTCAAACTTAATACAATATGAATGATTCATTAAATGTGGTCATTATAGCTCTAAATTAGAGAAAAATGAATTTATTTGGAAATTTATAAAAAAATGATATAGGACATAGGCCGATAAATAGAATAAGTTTAATTCTTAAAAATATTCTAAATTTTTAAAAATATTAATTATACCGTATAAGAAAAATCTGTTAAAAAATATAAAAGGATTGATATAAAATTTTTATTTTCGATATTTAAACAATTTTGTAGAATAAAATAAATTAATTTTAAAAAAATTGTTTTACAGAACAAAGAAGTTATGCAATAATAATATTTGTCGTTGTTCATATCTATTGCGATTGACCCAGCGCATAGATTTTTTAAGATTCTAGATGTATAGAATCAAAATAGGAGGTTGCCGCTTTTCCTTAGGTTAAGCGGTATTTTTTTGTCTTTTTTAGTTGCCGATTGTTTTATTTTTTTGTATTTTCTTTAAAGGTCATATGACTATTTTATGAAAATATATAGTTCTTCTGGAGGATTAACGTGGAACGAAAAAAATTTAAAACCGAAGTATCTCAATTATTACAATTAATTATTCATTCTCTTTATTCACATAAAGAAATCTTTTTAAGAGAATTAGTTTCAAACTCTTCTGATGCAATTGATAAATTAAAATATTTATCTATAACTGATGATTCTTTAAAAAATTATGAATTTGATCCAAGAATTGATATTGAATTTACTGAAGGTAAAGATGCAACTTTAATTATCAGAGATAATGGTCTTGGTATGAGTCATGATGAATTGAGTGAAAACCTAGGAACTATTGCATCAAGTGGTACAAAAAAATTCCTTGCAGCTTTAAATGATGATTTAAAAAAAGATAATAACTTAATTGGACAATTTGGTGTTGGTTTTTATAGTGCTTTCATGGTTGCAAAAAGTGTTGAAGTGATAACAAAAAGAGCAGGAAGTGATGTTGCTTATAAATGGGTAAGTACAGGAGAAGGCTCTTATACTATTGAAGAAACAACTCGTGATGAACAAGGAACAACTTTAATTCTTCACTTAAATGAAGAAGGTGAGATGTATGCGAATCGTTGGGAAGTTGAACAGTTAATCAAAAAATATAGTGATCATATTGCTTATCCTATTTTCTTAAGTTATGACAAGGATAATTATGATCCTGATGGAAAGAAAGATGATGAAGGGAATCCAATAAAGACTACAGAACATATGGTTGAACAAATTAATAGTTGTACAGCTCTATGGAGAAAAAATAAAAACTCTTTAAAGGATGAAGATTATAATGAATTCTATAAAAATACTTATAGTGATACAGAAAATCCATTATTTTATACTCATTTAAAAGCTGAAGGGGTTACTGAATATACTACATTATTTTATATACCATCAAAAGCTCCTTTTGATATGAAATATGCGGATTATAAACCAGGTGTTAAATTATACGTAAAAAGAGTTTATATTACTGACGATGATAAAGAACTATTGCCTACTTATTTAAGATTTGTTCGTGGTGTAATTGATAGTGAAGATTTACCTTTAAATGTATCTAGAGAAATTTTACAACAAAATAGAGTGATGAGTACTATTAGGAATTCAAGCGTAAAAAAATTATTAAGTGAATTTAAGAAAATTTCTGAAAATAATCCAGAATTATATAATAAATTTATTGAACAATATAATTCACCATTAAAAGAGGGTCTGTACAGTGATTATGCTAATAAAGATACTTTATTAGAATTAGTAAGATTTAAATCTTCATCTGAAGATGGATTTGTTTCTTTTGCTCAATATAAAGAGAGAATGGCTGAAGGACAAAAAAGTATTTATTATATTACTGGTGGAAAAGAACAAACTCTTAAAGCAAGTCCTCTTTTAGCAGCTTATAATAAAAAAGGCTATGAAGTATTAATAATGCCAGAAGAAATTGATGATTTTATTATTGGCTCAATAGCAAATTATAAAGATATTCCATTAAAAGCTATTAATAAAAGTGGTGCAGTTGATGATTTAAAAGATGATGATGAAGAAAAAAAAGAAACTAAAGAAGAAAAAGCAGTTGTTAAAAAAATTAAAAAAGCTTTAGGTGATTTAGTAAGTGATGTAGTTTCTTCTTCTCGACTTGTTGATTCTCCAGCAATAGTAGTTGTTGATGAAAACGATCCAAGTGTTCAGATGCAACAAATTTTGAGACAAATGGGTCAATCAGATATTCCAGAAGCTAAACCAATACTTGAAATAAATTGTGAACATGAAATTATTAAGAGAATTGCTGATAGTGATGATGATGATTTTAATAAAACTTTAAGTGAAGTTTTATTAGGACAAGCAATGCTTGCTCAAGGTGTAATGCCTAAAGACCCTGTTGCTTTCACAAATAAATTAAATAGTTTGTTGTCAAAATAATTAATAATTAGTCTTGTTTGAATTTAAAATAAACACATTTTTTTAAATTTTTGTACGAGAAAAGAAGACCTCTGAAGTAGATATACAAAAAGTAACTGCTTTGGAGGTTTTTTATTGAATAAATAGTAAATATGATAAAAAAGTTATATGTTCTATAAAAAAACATTATCTATATTAATTTGCTATAAAGAAAAAAGTCTTTTATAATATTAATAATATAGAATTTTGTTACGAGGGGATAAAGTATGATAGGAATGGTTTCATTGGCAACAGAAGCTGTAGATGAGTCAATTACTGCAAGTTTTTTAGAGACTTTGCAATTTTGGAAAGGACAAGGTTTTGTAGCTTTTAGTACAAATTTATTAACAGGAGTCTTAATATTTGTTATTTCCTGGATCCTTTTAAAAATAATTCTTCGCTCATTTAAATTAGTTTTAAATAAATCTAAAAATCTAAGTGAATTATTAATTACTTATATTTTAAAGATATTATCAGTAATAGGCTGGATAGTAATAGTAATTACTTTTTTACAACATATTGGTATAAATATGGGACCATTAGTCGCCGGACTTGGTGTTACCGGAGTTGTAATTGGGTTAGCATTTCAAGATTCTTTATCAAATTTTTTCTCTGGAGCAATGTTAGTAATAAATGAACCCTTTAGAAAAGGCGATTATATAGAAGTTGGTTCTTTATCAGGTTCTGTTGCTTCAATGGATTTAATGTGTGTTACATTAAATACTCCAGATGGTAAACGAATTACTATGTCTAATAAACTTGTTTGGGGTGTTGCCATTACAAATTATTCATATACAACAAAACGTGGAGTTTCTATTACAGTTAGTGTTCCATATAATGCTGATCTAACAGTTTGTAAAGAAGTTTTTACTGAAATGATTGCATCCTATCCAGAAGTGTTAAGTGATCCTCTTCCAATTATTGAGGTTCATCAATTAGCAGATTCTTCTATTAATTTCTTATTAAGACCTTGGGTAAAACCTGAAGATTATTGGAAAGTATATTGGAGATTTAATTCTCAAGTTGTTGGAAAATTAGAGGAAAAGGGTATTTCTATTCCTTTCCCTCAACTAGATGTGCATTTTGATAAAAATGTAAAAATTTAAGTTTAATATAAAATAGAAAATTATTTGAACATAAATAATACCTTTTAAGTATATATATATAATATTGAAGTTGCTTTTAAGGTATTATTTTTTATCTATTCCAATTAGAAAGATTTCAAATGAATCTGTTCTACAAGCTTTAGGTTTTGTAGTCTTTGCTTTGTTAAAAATTAATCTCATTTGCTTTAGAATTTCTTGCTGACCACCACCTTGGAAAATCTTTATAACAAGGTTCCCATGTGGTTTTAAATGCTCTGTAGCTAAATAAAGAACTTGTTCAGCAAGGTTTTCGCTTCTCATAGTATCAACATTTCTATTTCCCATAGTCATGGGGGCCGCATCACTTATGATTGCGTCATATGGTCCATTTTCAATTAATTTTAATCTAATTTCATTGCTAAAAGCGTCCCCTTGAAAAAAAGTAACTGTAGGAGGTATTGGATTTAGGTTTAATGGGTTTAAGTCTACAGCAACAATAGAGCCTTTTGCTTTTAATAATTCTTTATGAGTGTATAAAGTCCAAGAACCAGGAGCGGCTCCAACATCAAGAACTTTGTCTCCAGGTTTTATTATATTATTTGAGGCTTGTATTTCTTCTAGTTTATAAACAGATCTAGCAGGATAGCCTTCTTTGTGAGCTTTCTTTGTGTAAAAGTCAGCTTTATCTCGTCTTGTTTTAGCCATAAAATTATTGTATCAGAAAAAATAATTAAAATCGAGCAGTAGATATAGACAAAAAAAGACGCCGAATAAAAGGAGAGAATCGGCGTCCAAAAAGGAGGTTGAAAAAAACTGTTGCTCTGTTTTTTTATGTAAATATACATGCAATAACTGTGCCAAAAGTATTAAAATTTATAAAACCTTTATTAAAGGCTTTAAAAGGGGCTTAATAAAGGTTTTGAAAAGTAATTTTTTTAATATAAATGTGTAAAAATTTCTTTTTATGAATTATTGTGCAAAAATTTCACACTAGATTTGTTACTTAGACAAAAAAATATAGATGTTAACAAGGGGGTGGGAGAGGTTTGTTAACATCTATAAATCACACTTAAAAAAGGAGGTTGAAAAAATCTACTCTGTTTGATTAATAATATGCAATAACTGTGCCAAAAAATAAACATGGTAAAATGCTCTAAAAACAAACATATTTATAAGATTTTTATAATGATAAGTGTATATTTTTTTCAAAATACGAAAAAGTGGGAAAATTTTTCACACTAATTAAATAAAAAAATGAGAGTCATTAAAATTATGTTAAATACAAATTAATGATTCTCAAAGGAGTTTTTATAAGAAAAAAATTATTAACTAATTAAATTAATGCATTATATGTACCAATTTTAATTATTGTAATATGTAGAAATATGAATTTATAATATAAAGAGTTTATGTTTTTTATTGTTTTATAGTTGACTATTATATATTAGCATTTATATCTTAGAGGTATGAAACAAACAATAATAAACAAAAAATTTAAATACACTTTTAAAAATGCAACATTTTATTTAATTGGAATTAATGTTTTTATATTTTTAATTACAAGCTATATTTGGCCAAGAGGAACTTATTATCTTTCAATGATTCCAAGTTTTGTTCTTCATGGATATGTCTATCAAGTATTTACATATATGTTTGTACATGCCAATTTCTCTCATATCTTATTTAATATGTTATCGCTGTTTATCTTTGGACAAGCATTAGAAAAAAGAATTGGAACACGAGAATTTTTGTTATACTATTTATTAGTAGGGACTTTATCTGGAATTTTTAGTTTTATTAGTTATTTAATTGCAGGACAAGATGCTGTTCTTTTGGGCGCTTCTGGGGCCGTATACGGAATTTTATTATTATTTGCAGTGTTTTTCCCTTTTGCAAAAATATATGTTTTTTGGATTCTTCCAATTCGCGCACCTTTCTTAATAGTTATATTTTTCTTAATTGAGATTTTTAGTCAATTTTCAGGAGTAAATAGTGGCGTAGCTCATTTAACACACTTAGCTGGATTGGCTTTTGGATATTTATACTGTTTATTAAGAATGCAAATTAACCCAATTGATGTTTGGAAACGAACATTATAATTTTGAGCTATGATTGGTCTCTTTACAAATATTTATATATTCAAGTATGATGATTAATAAGTTAATTTCTAGTGAAAACAGGAGATTTAAATGACAAAGAAGACAGAATCATTAAACAAAAAACTTTTATTAGCTGCACAAAATGCAACAAAGGCTAAAGATATAAAAGATTTGATAGAGAAAGGCGCAGATATAAATTGTGTAAATGAATGGGGGCTGACACCATTAATGTTGGCTGCACAAAATAATTCAGCTTTAGTTGTTTTAAAAGCACTTCTTGAAGCTGGATCAGATGTAAATGCGACAGAACCAAAGTATCGTTCAAATTCTTTACATTTAGCAGCGGACAAAACGACAAATCCTAAAGTAATTTCATTATTGATAAGTTCAGGTGCACAATTAAACAGTAGAAATTATTTAGGAGAAACACCTCTTATTATGGCAGTAAATAGTAATGAAGAAACAAAAATTGTATCAATACTAATTAAAGAAGGTGCAGATATTAACGCTAGAGATTATCAAGGTCACAGTGTTTTAGAATATGCAAAATTAAATAATAGGAATTATATTGTAAATACTTTAAAAAAGCTTGGTGCTGAATAAAAAGTATTTATTTCAAAATACTAGATATTAACTTTAATCCGATCATGTATATGGTCGGATATATTATTTAGACACAAAAAAAGCAATAATAATATTGCTTTTTCTGTTGTGCTTATTTGTGTTGTCAATAAAAGTAATTAGAGACATGTTAGTGAAAAATATAGATTCTCACTTACATTCATTATATTATGTTATATGTTTGAATAAGTCAAGCATATAAATAAATAAATGTCATAAATATTATAAATTATTTATATTTTTAATTGAAATTGGTACATATTTACTAAATAAAATAAAAAAAAATATTTGATCTTTTAGTTATAAGTATGATATAAGTTGCTTTTTTTAATTAAAAACCTCTTTTCATAAATAGAAAAGAGGTTAATCATTTTATAGTGATAATTCTTTATGGATTATCTTTTTTGTTAATTCACTTTTTAGATTATCAATTGATTTTTGAATTTCTTCAGTTATTGAATCTAAATTGAACAAGAAGTTTTCTGATAAATTATTTCTAAACTTTACTTCAGCCTTACCTTCTTTTACACTTCGATTCCCCAGAGTAATTCTTATTGGAATACCTATTAAGTCGGCATCTGTGAATTTAACACCTGGGCTTTCTTTTCGATCATCATATAAGACATCTATACCTTTGTTTGTTAAATCATTATATATTTTTTCACTTAATTCTTTATCTTTTATTAAAGAAATTAAATGGACTTGGTATGGAGCCACAGAAATTGGTAGAGAAAGGCCTTGTTCATCATTATATTCTTCGGCAAGACAAGCTAAAAATCTTCCCACACCTATTCCATAGGAGCCCATGATAACAGGTTTGTTTTTGCCGTCTTCATCCGTGAAAAAACAATTCATGCTTTCGCTATATTTTGTTCCTAATTGGAAAATATTCCCAACTTCTATTCCACGATTTTCTTTAAGCTTATGGCCGCATTGGCAGGTATAGCCATCTTTTGCACTAGCTATATCTGCAACAATTCCCTTGTAATCTCTGCCATAGTTTGTATTTAATAAATGATATTCTTCTTCATTTGCACCAGCTACTAAATTATTACTTTTTTTAACTGAGTCATCTACTATAATTATAGTTTTAGGATCACAATTTATTGCTGAACCGTACCCAGGAACCATTTTAGCAGCTTTAATTTCATCTTCATGTGCAGGTCTTAGAGAATTTGCTTTGCAAGCTTTTTGTAATTTATTTTCTTCAACATCAAAATCGCCTCGAATAGTTGCAATAATTAGTTTTTCTTCTTCTTCCCCTGTTTTATCATCAATGTAAGTGCCTACCATAAAGACAGCTTTTGCTGTTTGTCTTTTCTCTATGTTTAATAAAGTGCATAATTCTTCTATTGTTTTACAATTAGGCGTTTTAATCTTTTCTAAACTTTTTTCTTCTTCTTTAAAATATTCTTTTTGGAAAACAGCAACTTGTCTATTAGCTGTATAACCACATTTATCACATGTGATTATAGTATCTTCTCCAATTGGGGAAAGGTACATATATTCGTGAGAAATTTTTCCACCCATCATTCCAGAGTCTGCACCAACAACAATTACAGGCAATCCAGCTTTAGAAAATATTCTAAAATATGAAGCATAATGATTTTTATATTGTTCATTTAATCCTTCAATGTTTCTATCAAAGCTATAACTATCTTTCATAGTGAATTCTCTTACTCTTATTAAACCAGCTCTTGGACGAGCATCATCTCTCCATTTTGTTTGAATTTGATAAATTAGTTGAGGAAGTTTTTTATAAGAGCCTATTTCATTTCTAGCAATTGCTGTTGCATCTTCTTCATGAGTCATAGCTAAAACCATATCTCTATTAGCTCTATCACTAAATCGACACATTTCTTTATCAATGCTATAGTATCGTCCAGTTTCTTTCCATATATCAGCAGGATTAACTACGGGCATTAATATTTCTTGACCACCAATTTCATCCATTTCTTCTCGTATAATATTTTCTATTTTTGTAGTTGTGCGATAGCCTAAGGGTAAAAGTGAAAAAATTCCTGCCCCCATTTGTCGAACAAAGCCAGCTCTTAAAAGTAATTCATATCCTTTACTATCTGCTGTGCTTGGAGCTTCCCTCAAAGTTCGGGAAAACATTTTGCTCATTCTCATAGCTTTCTCCTGATAATTATTTATTTATAATGTTGGCATTGTATCAAAATAGATAATTCCCTACAAGATTTTATTATTAAATATGGATTTAATTTCTTAATATAAATAATTAATTATAGATTATAAGGCGTATTTTTATTTTCACGATATTTCTTTTATGGTATAATTTGATAAAATAAAATAATTAATAATTAGAGGTGTATTTTAAGTTTGAAAAAAGATTAAATATAATCTTTTTTTTAATACAAGATATAAACGTTAATTATTAAAATATTATTATTTTAAGTTATTTTTGAGTTTAAGATAAAAAGTAAATAATAATAAAAACATTACAAAGGTAGGAGAAGACCATGGATGTCAAAGACCTAAAGCAAAAAGCTTTGGAAATTAGAGAAATGACAATTAGAGAAATTGGACATTTTGGAGCAGGTCATATTGGTGGAAGTATGTCTATTGTTGAGTTATTAACATATTTATATTACCAAGAACTAAATATTGATCCCAAGAACCCTCAAAAAGAAGACAGAGACAGATTTGTTTGTTCAAAAGGACATGCAGGACCTGCAGTATATGCAACTTTAGCAAGTAAAGGATACTTTCCAGAAGATTGGTTATTAACATTAAACCAAGGAGGAACAAAACTTCCTAGTCATTGTGATATGACAAAAACACCAGGTGTTGATTTCACAGGAGGTTCTTTAGGACAAGGTTTTTCAGCTGCAGTAGGTATAGCATTAGGGCAAAAAGTAAAAAATATTAATGCGAAAACTTATGTAGTAATTGGAGATGGAGAAAGTCAAGAAGGTCAAATTTGGGAAGGTGCAGAAACAGCAGCTCAATGGAAACTTGGCAATTTGATTGCTTTTACTGATTTAAATAAATTACAATTAGATGGATATACAGAAGATGTTGTATCTATGGATAATGTTGATACTCGTTGGTTAGGCTTTAATTGGCATGTACAAAGAATAAATGGTCATGATTTTAGAGAATTAGCAATAGCAATTGAGAAAGCAAAAGCTGTTACAGATAGACCTTCAATGATTGTTATGGATACAATAAAATCTTATGGATTTATTCCAGGAGAAGGTACTTGTGCAAATCACAGTATAGCTTATGATGAAAATGTTGCAGAAAAAGCTATTGAAGAACTTCGAGAAAGAGAAGGAGTAAATTAATGAGAGATACAAGTGATATACAAAACATGCGTGATGCAGTTATGGCAGCAATTAATGATTTAGCAGCAGAGCATGAAGAGATAGTAATGCTTGATGCAGATTTAGCAAGTTGTTTAGGCTCAAAAAGCTTTCAAGATAAATACCCAGAAAGATTCTTTAACTGTGGAATAGCTGAAGCAAATATGGTTGGAGTAGGTGCTGGTTTATCATCAATGGGATTAACTCCTTTTGCACATACTTTTGGATGCTTTGCAAGTAGAAGAACCTTTGACCAATTTTTCATATCAGTTGGATATGCACATCAAGTAATACATTTAGTTGGTTCAGATCCAGGAATAACAGCTCAGTTAAATGGTGGAACTCATATGCCTTTTGAAGATATAGCATTAATGAGGCAGGTACCAGGAGTAGTAATAATAGATCCATCTGATGCACAAAGTATGTATGAATTAATTAGACAGGTTTATGAGAATAAAAAACCATCTTATATTCGAACAGCAAGAAAAGGTGTAACTCATAGATATCCAGTTGGAACAAAAATTGAATTAGGAAAAGGTATTGAATTAAGTAAAGGAAAAGATGTAGCAATAATAGCTTCAGGGCAAACTATGGTAGATGCAGCAACAGGAGCAATAGATATCTTAAAAGAAAAAGGTATAGAAGCAACCTTAGTGGATTTACATACAATCCGTCCTTTAGATACTGATTTAGTAGAAGAAGTAGCAAGTAGATGTAAAAGAATACTTGTATGTGAAAATGGAAGATACAGTGGAGGTGTTGGTGAAATGATATCAGCACATCTAGCAAGAACAAATCCAGTAAAGATGGATTTTGTGAATGTTGGAGAGAGATTTGGAGAAGTTGGAAAACTTGATTATTTAGCAAAAACGTTTGGTTTTACTGCTGAAAATATTGCTGAAAAAGCTGAAGCTCTTACAAAATAAATTTTATAATGTAAAGGTTAGGAGCTGAAGTAATTCAGCTCCTAATTTAATAGGTCAAAAATGTTAATTAAAACTTATGCTCATAGAGGGTTTTCTGGTCTTTATCCTGAAAATACAATGATTGCATTTCAAAAAGCTGTTGAAGAAGGCTTTTGTGATGGAATAGAATTGGATGTTCATTTATCTAAAGATGATGAATTAGTGATTATCCATGATGAAAAAGTTGATAGAACTACAAATGGAACAGGTTTTGTAAAAGATATGACTTTAAATGAATTGAAGGCATTAGATGCTAATATTAAATTTAAAGAACTTTACGCAAAACAACAAATACCAACTTTTGAAGAATATTGTGAATATATTAAAGATAAAGATATTATTACAAACATAGAAGTTAAAACTAATCTTATTTATTATCCTAATATTGAAGAGAAATTATTAAAAATGATTGATGATTATAATCTCAATAAAAAGGTTATTATTTCTTCATTTAATCACAGTTCTGTTATTATGACGAAACAAATCAATAAGAATATTAATTGTGGATTATTGGTGGAGTCTCAAGGGATCCTTAATTGTGGAGCTTATGCTAAAAGATTAGCTATGGAAGCTTATCATCCAGATATTTCTACTTTAACAAAAGCAGATGTAGACGATTGTAAAAAAAATGGAATTCAAATAAATACTTGGACTGTAAATTCAATGGAAGCTTTAATAAATAGTGTTAATTGGAAAGTTGATGGTATTATAACAAATTATCCAAATGTAGTAAAAAGTTTTTTGAAGGGAATGTAAATGGGAAAACCCAAGTATAAATTAGAAACAATACCAGTCTGGGATGCTTTAGAAAAAGATTGTGAATGTTTTTTATGTGATTTAATGAAAGAAGCAGAAACTCATGGAGTTGATTTTTATCTTGGATCTTCTGTTATGAATCCAGAGACAAGAGTTCAAGTGAATGAGTATGGATTTTGTTTTCATCACTTTAATATGCTTAGTGAAGCTCAAAAAGCACAAGGTCTTGCATTAATTTGTGATACATATTTAGCTGAAAGTAGAAAAAAATTGAATAAAGCTTTTAATAATTTGTTAAATACTAAAGCTGGTAGAAAATGTAATAACGATGTTAAGCTCTTTGATTTGGAATTACAAAAAAGAGAAAAAGGTTGTTTAATTTGTACTCAAATGAAGAAAAGATTAGATAGATATATTTATACTATTATTTATATGTTTAATACCGACGATGATTTTAAAAATGCCTTAAAAAATAGTAAAGGGGTATGTCTTCACCATTATAATGAATTAATAAAAAGTGCTGTTGATGTTCTAGGAGCTAAGGATGGTGAAAAATTTATAAAATTTTTTACAGAAATTGAATTGTCAAACTTAGATAGAATTGCTGATGATGTTTTATGGTTAACTCAAAAATATAAAAGTGAAAATCATGATAAACCTTTTAATGGTTGTGAAGATGCTCATAAAAGAACAGTGAGTAAAATGATGGGTAAGCATCGAGTTATCGATCCTATTGATAAATTATAAAAAAGGCTAGATATTAATCTAACCTTTTTTAATGAAATAATTATTTTATTTGATCAATAATAGAATGTCCTATTGTATTTTCTGGCATTTTTACTTCAAAATTATCTGCAATTGTACTACCAATAATTGCAAATGTATCATAAACCTCTAATTCTTTAGGTTCTTTTAAAGATGGTGAATAAGCTAAAAAAGGAACATATTCTCTAGTATGATCACTACCTGTGTAAGTTGGATCATTTCCATGATCCGCTGTTATTATTAATAAATCATCATCTTTTAAGTTTTCCAATAATTCGCCTAGTTTAATATCAAAGTTTTCAATTTCTTTTGCATATCCTTTTGGGTCTCTTCTATGTCCCCACAAAGCATCAAAATCAACTAAATTTGTGAAACAAAGTCCTTTAAAATCTCTTTTAGCAATTTCTATTGTCTGTTCCATTCCATGAACTGAACTTTTTGATTTATTAGATTCTGTTAAGCCTTCGCCATCAAATATGTCAAATATTTTTCCTACTGAAATAACATCATAACCCTTTTCTTTTAGCGCATTCAAAGCTGTTTTTCCATTAGGTTTTAACGCATAATCATGTCTATTTGCAGTACGTTTGAATTCACCTTTTTTCTTTCCAATATATGGTCTTGCGATGACTCTTCCAACCTTCCATTCGTCTCTAAGTGTTAATTCTCTTGCAATTTCACAGCAACGGTATAATTCTTTTAAATCAAAGGTTTCTTCATTTCCACAGATTTGCAAAACAGAATCAGCTGAAGTATATACTATCATATTTCCTGTAGCGATTTCCTCTTCTGCTAATTCATCTAAAATTGTAGTACCACTTGAACTTTTGTTACCTATTATTTTGTGTCCTGTTCTTTTTTCTAATTCTTCAATTAAATCTTGAGGAAATCCGGTATCAGTAAAAGTTTTAAAAGGTTTTGTTATATGAAGCCCCATCATTTCCCAGTGTCCAGTCATTGTATCTTTTCCAACACTTTTTTCTGCTAATTTTGTATAATATGCTTTTGGCTCTTTTATGCTTTTTACTTGTTTTAATGGACATATATTTGCTAAGCCGAGTTCTTGTAAATTTGGTATATTAAAAGAATCTACACTTTGAGAAATATGAGCTAATGTGTTTACATTTATATCTCCATATTCTTTTGCGTCTTTCATTTCACCAACACCCATTGAATCAATAACGATTGTAAAAATTCTATTGTATTTCATACTATCCTCCTAGAGGCTGTTCTAAAGGCTTTCAGCTATTGCTGGTATGTTTCTTTTACATTCTCTTTATATTTTATATACTATATAATAACTATTAAATTACACACTATCAACTAATGATTAAATTATTTTAAAAAGGAAGGTTATTTTATGTTAAAAAATGTGATAAAACTTAGAAAAGCAGATTTAGAATTTAAAGAACAATTATTAAATTATCAAATTAGAAATAAAGATTTCTTAAAACCGTATAATCCTCTTTATAAAGAAAGTTTTTATACTTTAAAAAATCAAGAAGATATTTTAGCTCAAAATATTTTGGATTATAAAAATGGGAATAATTATGTTTTTTATATTTTTTTAGAAAAAGAAAATCTTTTAATTGGTAAAATTAGTTTATCAAATATTGTAAGAGGTGTTTTTCAATCTTGCTTTTTAGGATATTCTCTTGATAAAGATTATTTAAATAATGGTTATATGTCTTTTGCAATATCATCAATCGTAAAATTTGCTTTTGATGATTTGAAACTTCATCGAATAGAAGCAAATGTTATGCCAAGAAATAAAGCTTCATTAAGAGTTTTAGAAAAAAATAATTTTATAAATGAAGGTTTATCCACTAAATATTTGCAGATTAATGGTATTTGGGAAGATCATATTCATATGGTAATTTTAAATAATAATTATTAATTGTCATTTTTATATGGGTTTACATGAACCATACAGTGCTTTACATCAGGGAATTTTTTTTCAATATTTGAATGAACATTAGCAGCAATATTATGTGCTTCAATGAGAGTTAAATTCCCTTCTACAGCTATTTCTAAATCAATATAACATTTGTTTCCAAATTGTCTAGATTTTAATAAATCAATATCTATTACACCTTTTATATCCATTACTTCTTTTCTTATATCATCAAGGACTTTGTTTGAAATGGATGTATCTACCATTTTATTTATTCCATCTTTAAAGATATCAAAAGCTGCTTTTAATATAAATAAACAAATAATTAAAGTGGCAATTGGATCTAAAATTGGAATTCCATTTTGAGCACCTATTATACCAATTAAAGAGCCTATTGATGATAAGGCATCTGATCTATGGTGCCAAGCATCAGCCATTAAAGCTCCACTATTTATTTTCTTTGCACCAAATCTTGTATACCAATACATTGTTTCTTTTATTATAATTGAGGTTATTGCTGCAATTAATGCAATTGTTGTTGGTATTTTTGCATTTAAATATGTTTGAGTTGTTAATCTATTTAATCCACTTGCTCCAATTCCAATACCGGTAATTGCAAGAATTATAGAAAGTATAATAGCTGTAACACTTTCAAACCTTTCATGCCCATATTGATGGTGAGAATCTGGAGCTTTTTGCGAAATTTTTATACCAATTATTACAATTATTGTTGAGAAAACATCAGAAAGCGAATGGATTGAGTCACTTATCAAAGCTTCACTATGTCCTAAAAATCCTGCAAAGAATTTAAAAAATGATAATATAAAATTTGATATAATACTTGTTGTGCTTATGTTTTTTACTGTTTTTTCTTCAATTGTTTTTTTCATTGTTGTCTCAAAAAAATGGAGTATCTATTTAGATACCCCAATTTTATTTATTCTTTTTTTTCAGGATAAACAACATTTAAGTGTAAATCTTTTAATTGTTGTTCATCGACAAAAGATGGTGAATCATCCATAGGTGATGTAGCTGAAGTATTTTTTGGAAAGGCTATAACTTCTTTTATAGAGGTTTGTTCAGCCATAATCATTACCATTCTATCTATACCAGGAGCAATACCACCATGAGGAGGTGCTCCATATTTGAAGGCATCTAGTAAGAATCCAAATTTTTGTTGAGCTTCTTCTTCGCTGAAATTACAAATATTGAAGATTCTTTTTTGAAGTTCTACATCATGAATACGAATTGAACCTGAAGCTACTTCATAACCATTTAATACTAGATCATATAAATCCCCTTTAACAGAACCTGGATCACTTTCTAAAGTATCTAGATATTCTACTTGAGGCATACTAAACATATGATGTGCTGCTTCCCAATGGTTTTCATCTTCGTTGAATTCAAATAAAGGAAAATCTACAATCCAACAGAATTTAAATCCTGGTTGAATTAGTTTTAAATCTTTTCCTAATTTTGATCTTACTGCGCCCATGCTTGTACAACATTTTGTCCAAGTCTTATGAGCAACCATTAAGATTAAATCGCCTTCTTTTGCATCAAAAGTAGAAACAACTTCTTCTTCCATACCTACAAAAAACTTCGATACTCCCCCTGATAAAGAATTGTTTTCTCCAACCTTCATCCAAGCAAGCCCGTTTGCTCCATATGTTTTTGCTGAATCTTGTAGGGCATCAATGTATTTGCGAGTGAAAGCTACATTTTCACTTTTAGGGGCACAAATAGCTTTAACATAACCACCAGCACTTACAATGTCTTTAAATGTTGCAAAACTAGATTTACTTGCTAAATCATTTATGTTTTTAATTTTTAAATCGAAGCGTAAATCAGGTTTATCATTACCATATGTATTCATACTTTCTTCATATGAAAGTCTAATAAATTCTTTAGGTAATTCTATATTCATTACATTCTTAAAAACATAATTAAATAAATCTTCCATTAAGTATAGAACATCATCTCTTTTTACAAAGCTCATTTCTAAATCAAGTTGTGTAAATTCTAATTGTCTATCACCTCTTGCATCTTCATCTCTATAGCATCTAGCTATTTGGTAATATTTATCAAAGCCTCCAACCATTAATATTTGTTTTAATAATTGAGGACTTTGAGGTAGTGCAAAGAATTTTCCAGGATAAAAACGGGAAGGAACTAAGAAGTCTCTTGCACCTTCTGGAGTGCTTTTTATTAAAGTAGGGGTTTCAATTTCGTAAAAATCAGTTTTGTAAAGATATTCTCGTATTGCTTTTACAAATTCATGTCTTAATTTTATTCTTTTTTGCATTCCGGTTGATCTTAAATCTAGGTATCTATATTTTAATCTAAGATCTTCATTTGCTTCAGTTTCATCATCAATCATGAATGGTAAAGGAAGACATTTATTTAAGATTTCTATTTTATCTGCTTTAACTTCAATTTCGCCAGTTTTCATATCTTTATTGATCATATTATCAGGGCGTAGTCTAACTAGACCAGTAACAGCTATACAGAACTCCATTCTTAGTTTTGAGGCTGTTTCTTGTAATTCTTTTGAAGCATCATCATCAACTACAACTTGAGTAATTCCGTATCTATCTCTTAGATTTATAAAGTGTAATGCTCCATGATTTCTATCTCTGTGTACCCAACCATTTAGGATAACAGTTTTTCCTGCATCTGCTTTTGTTAAGCCACCACAAGTGGTTGTTCTTTGTGAAAAAGCTTCTTCTGACATAGTATTTCCTTTAATTATGTAATTTATTCATTAGATAATATCATTTTGATTAATAAAAAACAATGTTTTTTCTTTTTATATCTTATCATAATTTATAGGCATAAAAAAAGTTATATACTTCAATTTTTTAAAGATTTTCAGTCTTAAAATAATTAAGTATATAACTTATTTATTTGGAATAAATAACTATTCTGTAGTAGTAATGTTTATTTCTCCAGAGATGGTTTCTATATTAATTGGTATACCATTTTGAGTGCTATACTTTTTCACATATTCAATATCATCTACAGTTATATCACCGCTGAGGGTGTTAATATCATATTTATATTCTTTTTTAGGTAAAACTAAATCTATATCGCCAGATATATTTGAAATATTAATTTCATTATTTACTTGAATATTAGAAAATTCTATATCGGACGAAGTAGCTGAGATGGATAATGTATTTGTATTTATTTCATCTATATAGGAATCTCCAGATACGTTTGAAATAGATATGTTTTCACTATTAATACTTGTAATTTCATTTTCTCCGCTAGTTGAAGATATTTCAAAGTTTTTAGAATTAACCTTTCCTAAAGAAATATCAGAAGATGTAGTTTCAAAAATTATATTATTTCTAGAGTCTATATCTAATAGATTAATATTTCCACTAGTGCTTGATATTTTTAAATCCTCAAAAGAAAAATAATCATAAAAATCTATGTTACCACTTATTGTTTTTATATTAAGATTGTTCAAATCAGAGGAAGGTAGATAAAGAGAAATTGTTGGATTTAGATCACCATTAAAAACAAAATTAATTAGTTTCCTTTTTCTTGTTTCTTTTATGATTGTTTTTCCATTATTATCTTCCTTGACCTCTAAATTAGAATTGTCTGATGCATTATAGACTACTTTTCCTTCATCCAAAGTATTGTCAACCCAAATATTAATATCCGCAGAAATAGCTGAGATAGATATATCATTTTCATAATTTATAGGTATTTCTATTTTTTTCCTATTAGAACATTTAGTTGATAGTGTTAGTAGCATGATAAATAAAATCAATATTAATATGAATATTTTATTTGTTTTTGTATCTTTTATTTTCATTAGTCTACTTGTCTTCGTGGAATCTTTGGTCCCAATCTTTTTCTTTATCAAACATGTCATTTTCCATAGATTCAACTTTTTTCTTTAATTCTTCATATTCTTTTCTCAATTCATCAGTAGTTTTTTCTGAATATGAATCATTTTCTTTCTCATATGTATTATGAAAATATGGATCAGAATATGACTTATCATCTGCTGGTATGACTAATGCTAATATAATATAAATTACAGCGCCAGGAAAAAAACCAGTAAATAATACAACTAAGAATGTTAAAATTTGGAAGGTTCTAACATCTAAATCAGCCCATTGTGCAATACCAGCACAAACTCCAAATAAACGAGCATTTCTATTTGATCGTCTAATTAATCTTATATCTCTCATCACTTTATTCACCTTTCTTTTTTTCAGATTCCATAATTACTTCTAAATTATTGATTCTTGTCATTAAGTCATCTATGCCTTCTTTCAAATCAGCTCTTTCTTTATTTCTTTCTTCTTTAAAATTTGATTTAAATTCTGGGACATAAATATCATCATCCTTGCCATGTCTTTTATTTCTTTTTTCTTTTCTTGAGGTATATGTACTATAAGTTCCTGGTTTATAACCTCTTCTCATCTCTTCCATTCTCAAGGCAGCATTAATTTTGTCTCTTTCTCTTTTTCTATTATAATCTAGATATGAAGAGAATGCGATAAATGAAAATACAATTGCAACAATCAAAACTTCCATTTTTATTTCTCCAATTTCTTTCTTAGCTCAGCTAATTCTTTATCGATATCATCCATCCCTTCAAGGTCTTTGAATTTTTTATCTAAATCATCATATACGCTATCTAGATCATTCATTGCTTCCATTCTACTTATTCTATCTTCCATGAAGTCGAAATTAGTATTGTTTGTTTTATGTAAGATATCTTGAGCTTTTTTTTCTTCTTCAGCTCTTTTTGTTCTTTCTTTCATTAAATTATATTTATTATTAACGCTTCTTAGTTTTTCTTCAACTTGAGAAATTTCATCTTTAGAAACTCTAACAATTTCTTTGATGCTATTTAATTCTTGTTTTTCTTTTTCTAAAGAAGTAGTTAATTTTTTCTTTTCTAATAAAGCATCTTTTGCAAGATCTTCTCTATGTTTTTCAATTGCTAACATAGCTCTGCTTTGCCAACGACTAATTGCTGATTCAATTTCATTAATTTTCTTTTCAGCTTTCTTTTCGCTAGCCATTGAAGACGCGCAAGAAGTTTTAAGTTCAATTAAAGTATCTTCCATTTCCATTATCATTAATTTTATCATTTTTTCAGGATCTTCAGCTTTATCTAAAATTGAGTTAATATTAGAATTTACTATATCCATAAATCTAGAGAATACACTCATGTTTTTATCTCCTATTTTTTATTATGTGTTCTTTCACGTTAATGATTATGCAAGATTAGTGCCAAAAAAATAATTTTAATTAAAAAGACCTTTTACTAAATAGCTATTTTATTGTCTGGTATGTAATTATAAGTAAATTTATATTTTTTTGTAAAATATTGTTGTTTATTATTAATATTTTTTTATTATATAGGATTTGTAATAATACTAAAATATGGTAAAATTCACCAAGTAGGAGAAATAAATATGTATTATGATTATCAGATGGAAAAACCTCTTGGAGAAAGTGATATATTTTTAAAATTCCAAAGTAGATTAAGTAAAGCTGCTAGAGTAAATAGAAGTGTATTAGTAATTGGTGAGAGAGGGAGCGGAAAAGAATTAGCTGCCCAAAGATTACATTATCTTTCACCACGTTGGGAAAAATCATTAGTTACTGTAAACTGTGCTGCTTTACCTCCTTCATTAATTGAGACGGAATTGTTTGGTCATGAGAGTGGAGCTTTTACAGGTGCTCAGAAAGCAAGGAAAGGCAGATTTGAAGAAGCTGAAGGGGGAACCCTATTTTTGGATGAAATTGGATTAATTCCTATTGAAGTTCAAGAGAAAATATTGAGAGTTGTAGAATATGGAACTTTCGAAAGAGTTGGATCTTCTACTCCACATAAAGTTGATGTAAGAATTATTGGGGCAACAAACTTAAATTTAATTAAACTGTGTGATGAAGGTAAATTTAAAGAAGATCTATTAGATAGATTGTCTTTTGAAGTATTATTTTTACCACCTCTTAGAACAAGAGAAAATGATATATTACTTTTAGCTAATTATTTCGCTTCAAAAATGAGTTTAGAGTGTAAACAAGATCAACTACCAGAGTTTAGTGAAGAAATAATTGAAAAAATGTTAAATTATAATTGGCCAGGAAATGTAAGAGAGTTAAAGAATGTTGTTGAAAGAGCTGTTTATAGATCAGATACTTCTTTGATTACAGAAATTGATTTAGATCCATTTAAAAATCCTTTTGAAAGTGAAGATAAAAATGAAAATGAAATAATTGTAAAAGAATTTTCAAATATTGAAAAAGAGGATAATAATAAAATTGAAGAAGACACATTAATTCTAAATAATTATTTAATTAATAGACAAAATTTTGATTTACAATATTTAAAACAAGCTTTGATTGAAGCCAATAATAATCAAAGAGAAGCTGCAAAATTACTTGGATTATCTTATGATCAATTAAGAGGTTTATATAGAAAGTTTAAACATTTGCTATAAAAAAGAGAGCCCTTATGAAAGGCTCTCTATTTGTTAATAACGTGATGGAATAAATATTGCCATCAATAAATATATGATTCCTATTGGAGCAAATCCCGATATAATAAAGGTTACAATTGCTAAGAAACGAATAAGTCCAACACTAATTCCTGTATAGTCGGACAACCCTTCACAAACTCCAAAAATCAATCCGTTTGGGCTTCTATAAAGTTTTCTTCTATGTCTCTTTCTATAATAATATTCTTCATCATCATACATAATTATTTTTCTGCCTTCTTAGTGCTACTTTTTTTTAGCTTTTGTAGTTCAGCTTCAATTTCACTATCAATTTCTAATTTTTCAAATTCATTTAAACTAGAACTATGTTCAAGATTAACTTCATTTTCCATTTGTTCGATTTTAGCTTCAAGTTCATTAAATTTTTCACCAATTTCAAAACTTTCTGAAACCTTGATTGCACTATCTACTTTCTTTTTTGTTTTAGCAGTTTGTGCTCTTCTTACTAAAGAAGCTTGTTTGTCTTTGATTTCTTTTAATTTTGTTGCTAATTGTGCTACGGATTCATCATCACTCATCAAAATGCTTTCATAACTTTTTAAGTCTTCTAGGTTTTTGTTGATTCTAATTTCACAAGCTCTTTTTTCATTTAGAGCCTCTCTAGCTAAATCATCTTTGGATTTTTCAACTGCAAGTTTTGCTCTACTTTCCCAACGTTCAATTCTTAATTTTAAATCAGCTATATCTTTTTCAAGAATACTTTTTTCTCTTAAGTGTGAAGCTTTAGTTTTTTTGACTTGAGATAAAGTTTCTTCTAAATCATTTATCATTAGTTTTATCATTTTTGCTGGATCTTCTAATGAGTCTAAAGCGCTGTTTAAATTTGAATTTACAATGTTTTTAAATCTTTTGAAAGTTTTCATAAATTTTTCTTCCTTTGTTATATATATATTTTTGTTTTCTATTTGTGAAAATACTAATGCATTTTCTGTGCCAAAAGTGATAATTGAGAAAAAAATCATAAAAATAGGCTAAAACAACTTTATATATATTAAGTATATTGGGAATTTATTTATTAATATGGTAAAAAATACCAAAACCATATATTAAATAGTAAAAACCCAAATTATATTTTTTTTTAATAATTGAGTTGATTGTTGTTTTCTTTTTACAACTGTTGTACATTATTTATAAGCTTAGGATTATGGAGTTTATATGGCAACATTATATATAGTAGCAACCCCTATTGGTAATTTAGAAGATATTACATTAAGAGCATTGAATGTATTAAAGAGTGTCGAAGTTATTGCTTGTGAAGATACAAGGCATACTCAAAAGCTATTATCAAAATATGATATCCATAAAAGATTGATTGCAACTCATGCTCATAATGAGAAATCTTCAGCAAAAGGAATTGTTGGTTTATTGGAAGAAGGTCTTGATGTTGCTTTTGTTAGTGACGCAGGAACCCCAGCAATTAGTGATCCTGGAGCTCGTTTAGTAACTTGTGTTAGAGAAGCTGGTTTTAATATAGTTGGAATTCCTGGAGCTAGTGCATTTTCTACTTTAATTAGTGTTTCAGGGTATGTTGGTAAAACTTTTACTTTTGAAGGCTTTTTGCCAATTAAAAAAGGTAAAAGAACAACTAGATTAAAAGTTTTATTAGAAAGAGATGAAGCTTTTATCATATATGAATCTCCTTATAGGGTTTTAAAAACTTTAGAGGAATTAAAAGATTTAGATTCAAATAGAGTTGTAGTAGTCGCAAGAGAATTAACAAAAACATATGAAGAAATAATAAGAGATAATGTTGAAAATGTTGTAAATATTTTTAAAGAGAGAGCCGCAATAAAAGGGGAGTTTGCAATTTGTATTTGTCCTACAGCTGCAAGTGATGAGGTTGATGATAAAGAATGATTACCGTAAAAAAATTATATTCTTTAAAAGAGAGAACTCAAGTTAGAAAGTGTTCTTCAATATTTCACCAAGCAACAACGCACTCTTTTGATAAAGAGTATCTTCTTGAAGTTTTTAATGTTCTTTATAGTGAAAAAAGTAAAAAGGTTTTATCTGATGAATATTATGAAAGACTGGATAAATTAAGAGATAAATTAGTTTTAAGTAATTTTGATTATGTTTTGTATGAGGATATTAGTCAACTTTTATTAAAAGCTCTAGATTCGGAACCGTCTGATTGGGATTTTTATAACGAAGAAGGGGCTTTAGACCCAGAGCAAAGAATAATATTTAATCATAGTTTAATTATTGATAGGATAAGAGCGCCTTTTAATATTGGTTCAATTTTTAGAAGCGCTGATTCTTTTGGTGTTAAGGATATTTCTCTTGTTGAAGGAAGTGCAGATATTAATCATCCAAGGTGCTTGAGAAGTGCAAGAGGAACTACAAATACTGTTAATTCTAGATATATTGAAGAAGAAGATCTTATTTCAGAACTTATTAAAAATAAAACAAAAGTATTTGCTTTAGAATTAGGTGGTACTGAAATTGATAAATTTGATTTTCCAAAAGAGGGTGTTGCTGTAATTGGAAGCGAAGAATTTGGAGTTAGTCCAAAATTGTTAAAAATATGTGATGAATCTTTAGGAAGAATATCGATACCCTTAGTTGGAACTAAGGGCTCAATAAACGTTAGTGTTGCAACTGGAATTATGCTTCAATATTGGCATTTAGCTTCTAGAAGCACCAACTAATTTAAATAATTCTTTAAGTGAATCATCAATCTCTCTATTAAGAGTATCCATTGGGAAATTCCCTTTTTTACCTCTTTCACCAATTGCTCTATTACTTAGAATTTGCATTCCTTCATCAATAGTACTTACAGGATATATGTGAAACTTTTTATCTTTAATTGCTTGTTCAACTTCATAAGATAATATTAAATTTTTTACATTTTGAATTGGAATAATTACCCCTTGTCTTCCATTTAATCCAAGTCTTTTACAAGCATTGTAAAAACCTTCAATTTTTTCATTTATTCCACCAACAGGTTGTATTATTCCCATTTGATTAACACTTCCAGTTACTGCAATGTCTTGTCGTATTGGGATTTCTGCTATTGCGGATAATAGAGCATATAATTCAGAAGAAGATGCACTATCTCCATCAACTTCCGCATAAGACTGTTCAAAACAGATTCCTGCATAAATTGATAAAGGAAAAGTTCTTGCATAATGTTTTCTTAAATAGCCTTCTAAGATTAATAATCCTTTATCATGAATTTCACCTGATAGTCCGGCTTCATGTTCAATATTTACAATTCCTTCACTTCCTGGGGCAACCGTTGCGGTAATTACTGTTGGAAGACCGAAAGAGGATGCGCCTCTATCGATTACAGCTAATCCATTTACAACACCAACTTTTGAACCAGTTAATGAAATAATCATTTCCCCTCTTTCAATTTCTTGGTTGATTTTGCTTTCAATTAAAGAAACTGTATAATCTCTTTCCTGTAAAGCTTTTCTGATAGCTTGTTCATCAATTATTTTTTTATTATCTTTTTGTGCCCACCAATTTGATTCAACTAATAAATCTGTTAATTGAGAGAATTGTGTAGTTAGTTCATTTCTATGTTCGCAAAACCAGGCACTAAATCTTAATATAGCTTTTTTTCCAGAGTCATCTAGTTCAAGAATATTATTATTTTGTGAGAATTTATCAAGATAAGCTAATGTTAGGGCAATGTTTTTATCGTTTAATTCCATTGAATAATCAAATTGCGCTGAAATTTTAAAATGTTTTAAAAATTGTTCATCAATTTCACTCAATTTGTTATATATTTCTTCATTACCAATTAATACTACCTTTATTGGGAGTCTTGGGACTTCTGCTCGAATATTTCTATCTTTTAATATGCCCTTTGGCGTGTAATTATCATTTTTAATACGTAATTTATTTGAGTCTAAATATTTTTTTAAAGCTTCCCAAAGTCCTTCAACTTGTAATAATTCTCCAGCATAAAGAACTAAAATTCCTCCACAGGATTCTAAAATTGAACCAGCTTTTATTCTTTGATAAGGAAGTAGATTTTCATCTTTGCTGTCATCTATTCCTCCAAAAAGTGTCGCAAAAGAAGGATGGTTTTCAATTACAAAAGGTCTTGTCTTTTTAAATTGATTATTGATAACTAGGTTGATATTATATCTTGTTGTAATATCTTTATTAGTTTCTAGTGATATTGAACTTAAATCTTTTTGTATTAGAGATAAATGTTCAATGATTGAAATATTTGTAAAATCTTTTTTTATCTTTTCAATGTCATTTATTGCAATATCAATTGTATCTTTGTTCTTTTCTTTTAAATTTATTTTAAGGGTTTGAATAAATTGCTCTAAAGCATTCTTATATTTTTTACCAATACCTCTATCTAGTATTAAAGCTTTCGGATTATCACTATTGATAAAGTTATGTATATATGCAATGTCTTTTATGTTTGATAAATCTTCGGACATGGATGATGCAACAGCTTGTACTGCAGACAATCTTCCTGTCCCACTATCTCCAGATATAAAAATATTATATCCCCATCTTTCTACATTTAATCCCATTTCAAGAGCTTTTATCGCTCTTGGTTGTCCGATTATTTCATCATTATTTAATTTAATAATATTATTTGGAAGTTCTTTAATTGAAAAAGAAGCTTCTTCAAAAGATAATTCTTTTATGTTTATTTTATGTTCTGCCATGAGAAAAATATAAAGTGGTGGTAAATCCCTGTCAACTCTATTATAATGGTTTTTATGAAACGAAATGATTTAATAACTTATTTAGATAGATATTTAGAAATTAATAGATTTGATAGTATTGATATATCATTAAATGGACTACAAGTTGGTGCAGAAAATAGAGAGATTAAAACTATTGTTTTTGCTGTTGATGCTTGTCTTGAAACTATTGAGAAAGCAATTGACTCAAAAGCTGATATGTTAATTGTCCATCATGGACTTTATTGGGGTTCTCCTATTGCAATAAAAGATAATTTTTATAAAAAAATAAAATTATTAATTGATAATAAAGTAGATTTATATGCAGCACATCTCCCTTTAGACGCTCACTTGGAAGTTGGTAATAATGTGATGATGGCAAAAAGATTAAATTTAGAAGATGTTGAAGCTTCTTTTTCATATAAAGGGGAAAATGTTGGAGTTATTGGAAGATTAAAAGATGAAAAATCAATTGAGCAAATTGCTTATGATTTAAATTTTAAAAATCCTATATTATTAGATTTTTGTGATACTCCAATAAGAAAAATTGCAATTGTTAGTGGAGAAGGAGCTCATGATATCCATCAAGCAAAAGAATTAGGTTGTCAATTGTTAATTACTGGAGAAGCAAGACACAGTGAATACCATTTCTGCAAGGAAGAAAGTATATCTATGTTATGTGGCGGTCATTATGAGAGTGAAACTTTCGGGGTAAAAGCTTTAGCTATTAAAATGAGTAAAAGATATAAAGTACTCGTTAAATTTATAGATGTCCCTACGGGAATATAGGTATATAATATGAAAAAATATAAACATCTTTTTTTATCTGTTTTTATAATTGTTATAGATCAACTTTCAAAAGTTTTTATTATAAAAAATATTAATTTAAACACTATTGGATATTCTTTTTTTAATGATTTTTTGCAAATTATTCATGTAAGAAATAATGCCGTAGCTTTTAGTTTAGGACGCACGCTTTCTTTGCCTGTTAGAACTATATTATTTATTATTCTTCCAATTATTGTATTGTTTTATATTTTTTATTTAATGTATTATGAAAAAGAAATAATTATAACACCTTTTCAAAGATGGCTATTAGCTGGTTTTCTTGGAGGTGGTATTGGGAACTTAATAGATAGAATATTTAGAGATTTTCAAGTTGTTGATTTTATGAGCAATAAAGTTTTTGGATTATTTGGTTTAGAAAGATGGCCAACTTGGAATTTTGCTGATGCGAGTGTCGTTATTTGTGGAGTTCTTATGCTAATTAGCATTATATATGGATATTTTAATAATAAAAAAAATATAACAAAATAAAAATATTGATGTTGATATTTTGATATGATAGTATTTTTTTAAGAGGAAGTTATGAGTAAACAGTCAAATACAGCAATATTTATAATTGTTGCAACTATTGTAAATATTTTAATAATGTTTGCAATTTTTATAGTTTTTTTTCTTATTGCAGGGTTTCTTTTTGATTTAAATGGTAATTTGGGCATTATAATGCTTGGTTTATCCTTTATTGTTGCAATTGGTGGTAGTATTTTTATATATTCAAAATTGGTTAGTTGGGCTATTGCTAAATTTAATTTAGAAGATAAATTAGTTCCAATTTTTGGGAAAAGAAAGGGAAATAGAAAATAATGACACTTCAATCTATTGATACTTATAACAATTTAAGTTGGTATCCATTTATTGATGAGCCTATTCTTGAGGCTAAACTTCATATTCCAAGGCTATGTGATCCCACTTTTATTATGCCTGAAGATTCTCCAGATAATAATTGGCATCTTTTTGCGCACAATTGGATTGGTATACAACATTATATAAGTAATAATGGACTTGATTGGCAATCAAAAAAAATGATTGAATTAAGAGGTCATTCTCCCTTTATCTTTTTTAATAAAGGCCTTTGGTATTTAATTTATGAAAAGCATGATTCGACTCCAGATAATTTAGCTTGGAAAGAAATAAAAGCTAAAAATAAAAATAAGATATCTAGAAGTAGAATTGAAATTTGTCATACTCTTGATATGATAAATTTTAGTAAACCTCAAATATTATTAGATAGTAAAGATGTTCCTTTTGCTAATGTCAGATTAAAAAAACCTAGATTATCACGTCCACAATTGTTTTATGATGAAAAATTAGGTTATCGTTTATATTTTGGGGCTTCTCATATTTTGATGAATGATACAAAGCAAAAGGCAACTTTATATTTTTCAATGGCAAGTTCAAAATCTTTACTTGGTCCGTATTTAGTTCAAAATGATAATAACCCATTAATAGGACCTGATGCAGATAATGAATTTAGAAATTTAGCTACAGGAAGTATTCGTATTGTCCCTGTAAAAGAAGGCGGATATATTGCTTTAGAATGTGCTTTTGGATGGGATAAAGAGAATAATAAAAGTATTAGTTCTTTAATTCAACTTGAAAGTGAAGATGGTATTTTGTGGAAAGAATCTCAGAGAAAGCCTATTTTAAGTTTACCAAAATCTGGTTGGGCTTCAAGGTATATTACAAGCTGTGATGTTAGATACATGGAAGATGATTATTGTTTTTATTGTTATTTTTCAGCAAATAGAAAATATAAAATAGGCCCTTTTTCCTATGTAAAAGAATCTTTAGGTTTATTATTGGGTAAAGATCCTACTCCTAGAAAAGTATTTATTAAATAATTTCATAAAATTTTAAAAATATTTTTTTTCTTTTTTGCCTGTTTTCTTTCTTTTTCAATTTCTTTTTTCATTTTTTTTTCTGTTGTCAAAATTATTTTTGATAAACTTTTGCCATTTACAAATTGAGAGACTGCACATTCTGCTTCTTCATTACCCTTTGCCATTGGTAAATTAATGAAGCTATGGTAAGCGTCTTTAATTTCTAAATAATTTACAGGAGTATCAGCAGAGGCTAGAGCGTCAGCATAAAGCATTGAATCATCTCTTAAAGGATCAATTTCAGCACTAATTATTAATGTTTGAGGTAGTCTTGAGTGGTCTTTTGCTAATAAAGGAGAAAAGTTTGGGTTTAGTATATCTTTTGGTTCTGATTGATATTGTTCAATAAAGAAACCTATTTCTGCTTTGCTGATTGTCGGAGTGTTTGAATATTTTTCATAACTATCTGTTCTCATTCTTGCATCTGTAATTGGATATAATAATATTTGACCCGCAATTTTTGGGCCTTTTCTGTCTCTTGTTAATCTAGAAACGCCTGCACAAAGATTTCCTCCAGCAGAATCTCCCATCAAATAAATTCTATCAGGATCTACTCTCCAATATCTAGCGCCATTAAAGGCCCATTGTAGTGTGTTGTAACAATCTTCTAGTGCTGTTGGGAATTTGTATCTTGGTGCAAGTCTATAATCAACAGAAAGAACTCTAACTTTTGTAACTTCAGTAATTCTAGAACAATAATAAGAGTAAAGTTCCATATTTCCCCAAATCCAGCCGCCACCATGGAAAAATATAATTAAAGGAGTAAGTCCTCCATGATCTGCATTATTTTCTTTTTCAAATAAATATCCAGTTATTGCTCCACCATCAACAGGAATAATAAAAGTTTTTTTTGATATATTTTTTGTATGTTTTTTTAAAGATTTTCTTATCCAGTATGAGTTTGGTAAACTTTCATCATTAAGTTTATCAATATTTTGTTGAGTTAAATTTTTTAAATCTGAAGAAGTTTTGTTACTTTTTATTATATTAATTAGTTTTATTAATTTCTTTTCGTTATTATCACTCATAATGGATATATTACTTCAACAATAAATCAAAGGCAAGTATTGTTGTATAATTATGTATTGATTATACGACTTTTTGTAATAACTGATTGTTTCATATATATATATTATCGTTATGTTTACAAAAAGTTAGAAAAATAAACCCTTTTGTGTAAATTTTGAAGCAGATATTGCAATTATAAGAAAATCATTTATACTATTTCTTATGAGTAAAGTAATTTTATTAAACAACAATATATTGGGTGAAAGTTTTCTAGAAGAAAAATATCTTGAAAAAAATCAGGACGAATTTTTTTTTAGAAATCAACAAGTTGAAGAAAAAGAATGGCGATCTTTAACTTCTTCCGAAGTTGATATATTAATTAAAAACGGTAATACTTCTTCTTCTTGGGAAAAGGTACTTGTTTTAGATCCTTTTGAACCTTCTTTGATATTGAGATCTAGTTTTTATGGCTTAGTAAGACTTGGGAAAATTGAAAAAGGTTTGTTAAAATATCATGACTTTACTTTGAATCAAGGTATTGTTGACAGTGTAATTATTTCTTGTGATATCGGGGATAATTGTGCAATTAATAAATGTCATTATTTAAGCCATTATATAATTAGGGACTGTGTTATTCTTCACCAAATTGATGAACTTCAAACAACCAATCATGCAAAATTTGGAGTTGGTATTATCAAAGAAGATGAAGAAGAAAGCGTTAGAGTATCAATTGATATAATGAACGAAGCAGGTGGCCGAAAAGTCTACCCGTTTATAAATATGACTTGTGCAGATGCATATTTGTGGGGAAGTTATAGAGCAGATTTATTATTGATGGAAAAGTTTGACGAGTTTACAAAGGCATCAATGTGTAAAAGAAGAGGCTGCTACGGGATAATAGAGTCAAATTGTGTTATAAAAAGTTGTAGAATTATTAAAGATGTTAATGTTGGGGAATGTGCTTATATCAAAGGTGCTAATAAATTAAAAAATTTAACAATAAAATCAAGTGAAATCATGCCAAGTCAAATTGGTGAAGGTGTTGAATTAGTAAATGGTATTATTGGTGCAGGCTGTCATATATTTTATGGTTGTAAGGCTGTTCGTTTTGTTATGATGGATAATTCTAATTTAAAATATGGTGCTAGATTAATTAATTCGATTTTAGGTGAAAACTCCACAATAAGTTGCTGTGAAGTTTTAAATAATTTAGTTTTCCCAGCTCATGAACAACATCATAATAATTCTTTTTTAATTGCTTCAAATATTCAAGGCCTTTCTAATATGGCGGCGGGTGCAAACATTGGTTCAAATCATAACAGCAGAGGAGCCGATGGTGAAATTGTTGCAGCAAGAGGATTCTGGCCAGCTTTATCTAGTACCTTAAAGCATAATTGTAAATTCGCACCTTTTACCTTGATTGCAAAGGGTAATTATCCTAGTGAATTAAATATCAAATTCCCTTTTTCTCTTTTGAGTTGCGAAAATGATGTAAGACAAATTATGCCTGCATATTGGTGGATGTATAATTTATATGCACTTGAAAGAAACAGTTTTAAAGTAAAGAAAAGAGATAACAGAAAAGTTATTAATCAGGTTATTGAAAGTAATTATTTAGCACCAGATACTGCCTTATCAATTCTTGAAGCAAGAAAATTACTTAGATTATTAGTTGCAAGAGCATATACAAATGAAGTCCTAACACAAGAAGCTTCATTAAAATTGGGTGCTGAATTATTAAACTCTGATAAAATTATTATTGATAATTTAAATGTTGTTAGTTTTGATAGTGAAAATTCAAATACTCCAGTAAAGATTTTAAAACCGTATGAAGCTTATCATGCATATAAAGAAATGCTTATTTATTATGGAGCAATAGAACTTTCTTCGTGGTGTGATAAAACAAACTGTTCTATATCTGATTTGCAAGAGAATTTAGTTGTCGATTTAAAACCTTGGGTGAATATTGGTGGACAAATTGTTAAAGAAGAAAAAGTTGATTTACTTAGAAAAGATATAAGAGAAGGAACTATTTCTAGTTGGGAAGAAGTTCATGAAGTTTATAAAGAATGGGATTCTGTTTATGAAGAAGAAAAAGTAAAAAATGCATTAAGTATTTTAAGAGATGTTTTTAAAGTAGATTATTTAACAGTTGATATATGGAATAAGATAAAAGAGTTAGCAAAAAATACAAGATTATATATAGAAGCTCAAGTATATAAAACAAGAGTAAAAGATTATAATAATTCTTTTAGATCAATAACTTATAGAAACAATGAAGAGCGTGACATTGTATTGGGGGCTGTAGAAGAAAATTCGTTCATTAATGAAAGTAAAGAAATTACTTTGAAATTGATGGAAAAACTAGATAAAGTAAAATTTTAATTTTTTAAGCTATCATTTCTTATTCAGATTTGATAGCTAAACTTTTTATTATCGTCTTCTTTTCTTGTTTTTAACATATACAATTTGAACACCATTATTTCCAAGGTTTTCTCGTCTAGTTTCAACGGTGTTAATAGATTCTAAGAATGGTGTCATCTTTGAAAAGCCAAAGTTTCTTACATCAAATTCAGGGAATCTTTTAACTAATATAGAGCCTAATGTTCCAGCATTTAACCAGCCACTTTCATCGCTTGTTTCATTTACAATAGTTTTTATTGCTTTAATAATTGGTTGTAATTCAGTACTTTGTTTAAGTGGTGGAATAATTTTTTCTTCTTGATTGTCCGGACAATTATCTTCATTCTCCGCGGCACATAATAATATATCTAAAAATTTAAATTTTTCACAAGCGGCTATGAAAGGTTTTGGCGTCTTGCTTTCACCCATTCCAATAACGGTTTTTCCTGATTCTCTTAATCTAGAAGCTAGTCTTGTGAAGTCACTATCTGAAGAGACTAAACAAAAGCCATCCACATTTGAGGAATACAAAATATCCATTGCATCAATTATCATAGCACTATCAGTTGCATTTTTTCCTTTGGTATAACTATATTGTTGAATAGGAACAATGGAATATTCGAGTAAAACTTTTTTCCATTTTGAATCATTTTTTGTCCAATCCCCATATATTCTTTTATAAGTGGCTGTTCCTTCTTTTGATATTTCATCAAATATAATATTAATATAATTTGAACTAATGTTTTCTGAGTCAATTAATACAGCAAATTTTTTTTCTCCGTTCATATTTATCCCTTTATTTATATTCTATTATAATAATACCCTAGATTTCGAAATAATGCTATTTATGTTTTTGTTAAAAAAATTATGAAATAAATATAATCAAACTTTTATGGTATTTTTAAAATTTGAATGCTGAAAAGAAAGTAAGATTATTAGTATTTAAATAATTTTAGTTATATATTAATAAAAAATGGTTTGATTTTTACATCAAACCAAAAGAATAGAGTATATATTAATTAATTTTTTGAAATACTTTTAATAAAGGTTCTGACCAAGAATGTTGTTCTTTTGTTGCGCCAATACTTCTTATTTTTTTCAATCTATAACGAACTAAGCTATCACTTTTTTTCTTTAATAGTGAATCTAAATCTTTATTTATTGTTTTTTTGATTTCGTTTGCACTAAATACTGGATCCACATGAGCCCCATCTTTATCTTCTTTTATAATTCCGTGGATAATTTCCATTTCTAATAAATCTTGAGCAGTCATTTTCATAATATTTGCTGCTTCTTCTGCTTTTGATGGATCATGCATTAAAATAGAGGCAAAGCCTTCAGGTGTAATTACGGAGTATACAGCATTTTCTAATAAATATAATTTATCACCAACTCCAATTCCTAATGCACCGCCACTTCCTCCTTCACCAATAATAAAACTAATTATTGGAACCCCTATTGTAGCAAATTCTTTTAAATTTGTTGCTATTGCTTCTCCAATTCCTCTTTCTTCTGAACCTAAGCCAGGATAAGCTCCGGGGGTATCAATAAAACTAATAATAGGTCTATTAAATCTTTCGGCTTGTTTTGCTAATCTTAATGCCTTTCTATAACCTTCGGGATGACTCATTCCATAATTTACATCAATATTTTCTTTAAGATTTGACCCTTTTCTATTGCCAATGATAGTAAC
Organism: Sphaerochaetaceae bacterium; assembly: GCA_963678575.2. Classification (GTDB taxonomy): domain Bacteria; phylum Spirochaetota; class Spirochaetia; order Sphaerochaetales; family Sphaerochaetaceae; genus Pleomorphochaeta. Next base: position 181,589 of record CAXXHV010000001.1, read on the forward strand.
TGCTCGTCCATCAATTAATCCAATCCCGCCCAACATAGCTTTATCATCACCATAAAGACGATCACCACAAAGTGGCATAAAATCATCACAGATTAATTTAATATAGTCTTCAACTCCGGGTCTATTAATGTTTCTTGATAATTTCACACATTCCCATGGGGTTCTTTTATTTGTATATTTATCAACTCTATTAAGTCTTTCTTTCATTTCTTTTAATTCAATTTTACTCATATTAATTTACCTTATGTGTTTTAATTAAGTACGAAAGCGTTTTTTTCAAATCTTTTCTTTCAATAATCGCATCTACAAATCCATGATCTTTTTGAAATTCAGCAGTTTGAAAGCCTTCAGGAAGTTTTTCACCTATAGTCCCTTGAATTACTCTAGGGCCAGCAAAGCCAATTAAGGCTTTTGGTTCACTTAATATTACGTCTCCCAACATTGCAAAAGAAGCACTTACTCCACCTGTTGTTGGGTGAGTTAAAACAATAAATAAAGGAACTTTACATTTATTCATTAATGCAACAGCGGCACTAGTTTTTGCCATTTGCATTAGTGAAAAGATTCCTTCTTGCATTCTAGCGCCACCACTGGCACTAAAAATAATAACAGGGGTGTTATTAAGAGCCCCATCTATCATTGTTTTAGTTATTTTTTCACCAACAAGAGCTCCCATAGAACCACCCATAAAATCAAATGACATAATTCCAAGATAAACATTTTCACCATTTATTTTTGATTTACCTGTTACAACGGCATCTTTTAAATTTGATTTATCTTTATGTTGTTTTAGCTTCTCTTCATAGCCTTCTATTTCTAAGGGGTTTATTGATTCTAAATCGCCATCTATTTCAACAAAAGAATTTTCATCACAAATTAGTTTTATCCTATCTGCTGTATTTAAGCTAAAATGATAACTACAATTTGGACAAACTTGGAAGTTTTCTTTTAAAGTTTTTTTATTAAATTCTTCATGACATTCAGGACATTGTATTGTTTTTTCCATTTATAAATCCTTCTCGATTTCTTTGTAAAGTGATGTATCAAATTTTCCACTTACAAATTTTTTATTTTTTAAAATTGTCATTATTATTTCTTTATTTGTTTTAATTCCACTTATTTCTAATTCACTTAAGCAACTAATCATTGTCTTAATGCTTTCTTGTCGATTTTTTGTATAAACAATTATTTTTGCCAACATTGAATCATAATAAGGGGATACGTTATAACCTGAGTATATATGAGTATCTACTCGTACACTTGGACCTAAAGGTGGTACAAAATTTGTGATTCTACCACAGGATAATGCATTTATTCTAATTTCCATTGAATGATTTCTTAAAGAAGGATTTTCTTTCATTACAGAAGAAGAACGATTATCACTTATTAAAACCATTTCTTTTATAATATCAATGGAAGAAACAAATTCGCTTACAGGATGTTCTACCTGTACTCTTGCATTAACTTCCATAAAATAACAATTTTCATCTTCAAGTAGAAACTCAATTGTTCCAGCACCTTTGTATTTTAATAATTGAAATAATTTTATAGAAGAAGCCTTTAATTTCTCTCTTAATTTAGTGCTAACAACATTTGAAGGACTTTCTTCAATTAATTTTTGGTGGTTTTTTTGAACAGAACAATCTCTTTCTCCTAAAAATATTACATTTTTACCGTCTGAAAGAAGTTGTATTTCTATATGTCTAGGATGAGTTAAAAATTTTTCAACATGAATTGCAGGATTTGCAAAAAATTTATTAGCTTCTTCTCTTGCAATGTTGAAATTAGATTCAAGCTCAGAATCACAATTAATTACTCTCATTCCTTTTCCGCCTCCACCAAGGGAAGCTTTTAAAATTATAGGATATCCAAGTTGTTTTGCTAATGCTTTTAACTCTTCAACATTTTCCATTTCCTTGAAACTTCCAGGAGTAACCTCTAATCCCGCTTTTTTTGCTAGAATTCTTGCTTCAACCTTGTTACCAAGCAAATTTATTGTGTCTTTGTTTGGTCCAATAAAAATTAAACCACTTTTTTCAACAGCATCAACAAATGTTGCACTTTCACTTAAAAAACCTACTCCGGGATGAATCGCATCACAATGAGTATAAAGCGCTGCACAAATTAAATTTGTAATATTTAAATAACTCTCAGAGGCATTAGCAGCCCCGATACATATTTTTTCATCAGCTAATTTTGTCCAAAGTCCATCTTTATCAGCTGTTGAGTAAACACTAACACTTTTTATAGACATTGCTCTAAGTGCTCTAATTATTCTAACAGCAATTTCTCCTCTATTAGCAATTAAAACTTTTTTAATCATAAAATTTCTACCTTAAATAGAGGTTGATCGTATTCAATTAAATCGCCAATATTTGCAAGTATTTCAACAATTTTACACTTATATTCGCTTTCTAATTCATTCATCATTTTCATTGCTTCTAATATACAAAGGGTTTGTCCTTTTTCAGCTATATCGCCTACTTCAACGTATACTTTTGAATCTGGAGAAGGGGCTCTATAAAATGTTCCAACAATTGGAGATTTTATAATTTTAAGATTGCTGTTTTCCTTTTTAGTTTCATTTCGCGGTTCCTTCTTTGGTTCAAGTAAAGTTGAACTTTCTTTTTGAATAATTTCTTTTTGAACCACGCTAGCCTTTTTACATTTCAAATGAAAATCCTTATAGGTTAATTCTAATTCTTGTATATTGCTATTTTCAAAACGATCCAAAATTTTATCTAAATCTAATGTATCCATGTTTTTTCCTCATATTTTCTAATTCTGTATACCTTTATATTTACATTTTATTTTTATAGTGTCAATATTGACATTTTTCCAAATAATGTAATAATAGATTATAAAGTGTTTGGAGGCTTCAATGAAAGAAAGTAAAAGCATAAAAATTAGTGCTTTAGGTTCTTATTTGCCAGAGACAATTGTGACAAATGATCAACTCTCTAAAACGGTAGATACTAGTGATGAATGGATTGTCTCTCATACAGGGATAGAACAAAGAAGATATGCTAGTGAAAATGAGAATGCAAGTGATTTAGCTATAAAAGCTATTAATAATATGAATAAAGATATAAGTGATGTTGATGCAATAATAGTTGCAACAGCAACCCCAGATTTTAGAGGTTTTCCATCAACAGCATGTATTATAAGTGAAAAAATGAAATTACAAAACGTAAATATTGCTTTTGATATAACCGCAGGTTGTACTGGCTTTATTTACGCTTTAGAAAATGCGAGAGCATTAATTTGTGCAAATAGTGCAAAAAAAATTTTAGTTATAGGAACTGAAATTTTATCACGAGTTGTTGATTTTTCTGATAGAAATACTTGTATATTATTTGCTGATGGTGCTGGCTGTGTTTTAGTTGAAGAAGGGAATAGTGTTTTTAATTCAATTCTTGGGGTAGAAAAAGCTGGAGCTGATAAATTATATATTGATGATAACTCTCATATCAAAATGGAAGGAAGAGCTGTTTATAATTTTGCAGTAAAAAGAATTGTTGAAACAATTAAGAATTTGGTTGAAAAAAATGATTTAGAACTTGAAGAAATTGACTACATAGTTTCTCATCAAGCGAATATAAGAATATTGCAAGCTGCAGCAAAAAGGCTGAAAATCGATGAAAAAGTCTTTTTTTCAAATGTAGATAAAGTAGCAAATACTAGTGCAGCCTCAATTCCTATCGCTCTAGATTTTTTAAATAAAGATAAAAATATTAAAGAAGGTGCTAATATTATTTTAGTTGGATTTGGTGCCGGTTTAACTTATGGAGGTACTTTTTTTAAATGGACAAAGTAATAATGTGCTTTCCAGGCCAAGGGTCACAAAAACCAAATATGGCAATTGATTTGTATAATTATAGTTCAAAAGTAAAAGAATTATTTCAATTAGCTAGTGATGTGTCTCATATTGATTTATATAAAATATTACTTGAGGGAGATAAAGAGGTTCTAAAACAAACAGAAGTTGCACAAAATGCAATTGTTTTAGCAAGTTTAAGTTCTTATTATTTACTTTGTGAAAAAGGCCTATATCCAGTAGTTAGTGCAGGGTTTTCTCTTGGTGAGATAATGGCTCTTAGATCAAGTGAAATGATAGATGATGAAACATTATTTAATATCATTCATCAAAGAAGCAGCTTTATGGCTCATTCTAGTATAGAAGCTTCAAAAAAATATGGAGAAATGGGAATGGCGGCTATTATAAATTTAAATAGCTCTAAAATTGAGAATATTATTAAAACAGCTAATTTAAAAAATATTTTTGTTGCAAATAATAATAATGAAAATCAAGTTGTTATTTCTGGCGTAAAAAAAGAGATTGAAGCTATTACTCCTTCATTAAAAGAAAATGGTGCTAGACGTGTTTTAATGCTTCAGGTTTCAGGTCCTTTTCATACTCCATTATTAAAAACTGCAGAGATTCAGTTTAAAGAATATCTTGATAAAATAAAATTCAATGAGCCAAAATCATTTATATATAGCAATGTTACCGGGCTAATTGAAAAAGATATAAAACCTTATATTTCAAAACAAATAACAAATAAAGTTCAATGGTTACCCATTATGAAAGATATAAAAAAGAATTTTGAAAATAGAAGAATTATTGAAGTAGGTGTTTCAAATACTTTAACAAATTTCTTTAAAACTGAAGATATGATTTGTGAGCCTTGTGGCACTTTAGAACAAATTAAAGGATTATAATTATGGAATTAAAAAAAGCAATAATAACTGGTGGGTCTCGAGGAATTGGTTTAGCAATTATCAAGAGACTGTTAAAAGAAAATTATGAAATTTGGTATATAAGTCGAAGTCAAATTAAAGAAGATCTAAAAGGGGCTTTGCATTATGTTAATTGTGATATTTCTGATCATGTTAAACTAGAAGAATCTTTGAAAGAAATAGTAAAACAAGCAAATACAATAGATTTATTGGTAAATAATGCAGGTATTACAAAAGATAATTTAATAATGAGAATGCAAATGGAAGCTTGGAATGATGTCATAAATATTAACTTAACTTCTGCTTTTATTACTTGTAAAGTGCTATCTAGAACATTTTTAAAACAAAAGAAAGGTTCAATTATTAATATATCTTCCGTTGTTGGTGTTTCTGGAAATGCTGGGCAATCAAACTATAGTGCATCAAAAGCAGGGCTAATAGGTCTAACAAAGACTTTAGCAAAAGAATTTGCCTCTAGATCTGTTAGAGTAAATTGTGTTGCTCCTGGTTTTATAGAAACTAGCATGAGTGATAAATTAAGTGAAGAGCAAAAGGCGCTCATTGTTGAAAATATTCCTTTAAGTAGAATGGGAAATGTTGATGATATTGCTAATGTTGTTGCCTTTTTAGCTTCTTCAGAGGCAAGTTATATTACTGGTCAAGTTTTATGTGTTGACGGTGGAATGGTTATATAATAAAGGAGAAAAATAATGAATAAAGTAGTAATTACCGGAATGGGATGTATATCTCCTTTAGCAGATAATGTTGAAGATTTTTATAAATCAATAAGAGCTGGAGAATGTGGAATATCAGATATTACGCTTTTTGATGTAACTGATTATCCTGTCAAAATTGCCGGAGAAGTAAAGAATTTTGAAGTAACTAAAAGAGTAGATAAAAAGAGAGCTAGATCAATGGCAAGATTTTCACAATTTGCAGCTTATGCTGCTCAAGAAGCTATTGAAATGGCCAATTTAAAAGTTGAAGATGATAATAATGTCGGAGTCTATATTGGAAATGGAATAGGTGGTTTTGAAATTGCAGAAGAAAATTTTGCAAAACTTTTTGAACGTGGGCCTAGAGCTATTTCTCCTTTAACTATTCCTTTGTTAATTGGAAATGAAGCAGCAGGAAATATATCCTTAATTCATAATTTAAAAGGACCTTGTCATACTATTCAAACTGCTTGTGCTTCTGCAACAGATGCAATTGGAACGGCTTTTTTAGCAATTCGTAGTGGTTTAATTGATGTAGCAATTACAGGTGGTTGTGAAGCTGCAATAACAAAGTTATCACTTGCAGGGTTTTCTCGATTGCATGCTTTAAGTGCATCACATAATGATGAACCACAAAAAGCAAGTTGTCCTTTTGATAAAAACAGAGATGGTTTTACAATGGGAGAAGGTGCTGGAATATTAGTTATTGAAAGTGAAGAAAGTGCTAAGAAAAGAAATGCAAATATTTTAGGTGAAATACTAGGGTATGGTGCTTCTTGTGATGCTTTCCATATTACTGCTCCAAATCCTGAAGGAATTGGAGCCGCTAAAGCAATGCAAAGAGCCATAGAGATGAGTGGGTTAAGGATAGAAGATATTGATTATATTAATGCTCATGGAACAAGTACTTTAGCTAATGATGTAATGGAAACAAATGCAATTAAGAAAGTGTTTAAAGAATATGCTAAAGATATTAAAATATCTTCAACAAAATCTATGACTAGCCACTTAGTTGGGGCTGCAGGTGCAATTGAAGCTATTGTTTGTGTTAAGTCAATTGAAGAAGGTTATTATCCAGCAACTATAAATTATAATACACCAGATGAAGAATGTGATTTAAATTATATTCCTAATGTTGGTATTGAAGCAAATATGGATTATGCATTAAGTGAATCATTAGGATTTGGTGGTCATAATGGTGTATTAATTTTTGGGAAATATAAGGGGTAATTAATGGAAATTACAGATATACTATTACATAGAGAACCTTTTCTTTTTGTAGATGAAATACTAGAAGCTAATGAAAAAAAAATAATTGGAAGTTATACTTATAAAGAGGATGAATATTTTTTTAAAGGGCATTTTCCAAATCATCCAGTGGTTCCTGGTGTTTTACAAATTGAGTTAATGGCACAAGTAGGTGGTGCTGGTTTGGCTTATGCTAAGATATTAGAACCAGGTCAATTATTTGTTTTAGGTTCAGTTGAAAAAGCAAAATTTAGAAAAGAAGTTAAACCTAATGACAAATGTATTGTAGAAGTAGAAAATTTAAGAGTATCTAAAATTGGAATAAAGCAACAAGGTGTTGTAAAGATAAATGGAGAGATTGTCTCTCAAGCAACATGGCTTTGCATCTTAGTTAAGGAATAATAAAAAATGAGAGTTCAAGAAAAAATAATCAAGAATGTCTGTTTGACTTCACATCCAAAAGGATGCAGAGAATATGTTGAAAATGAAATAGCTTTTGTAAATAAAGCTATGAAAGGTGAAATGGGTGAATTATATCAACCAATTACTGAAAAAGGAAAAAATGTTCTAATTCTTGGGTGTTCAACTGGTTATGGTTTGTCTTCTAGAATTGTAACTACTTTTGCAATGAAAAGTAATACAATTGGTGTTTCTTATGAAAGAGCTCCTAGTGAAAAAAAATGTGCATCTCCTGGTTGGTATAATAATAAGGTTTTTGATGAATTAGCGAATGCAGAAAACTTATATTCAAAAACAGTTAATGGTGATGCTTTTTCTTTTGAAGTAAAAAATGAAGTTGTTGATATAATAAAGAAAGATTTAAAAAAGATAGATTTAGTAATTTATAGTGTAGCGTCTCCTTTAAGAATTGATCCTAATACTAAAGAAGTTTATAAGTCTGTTTTAAAAACTATTGGTGATGAATATACTAATTTTAATGTTGATTTGAAAACAGAAATAGTTAACAAGGTTACATTAGGACCTGCAACAGAAGACCAAATTAGAGATACTATAAAAGTAATGGGTAGTGAAGATTGGAAATTATGGATATCCACATTAATTGAGAATGATTGTTTATCGCAAAACTGTAAAACGATAGCTTATTCTTACATTGGACCAAAGATTACTTATCCTATTTACAGAGAAGGAACCATCGGAAAAGCAAAAGAAGATTTGGAAAATGGGGTTTCAGATATTGATAAATTGTTATCAAAAATAAATGGTAAAGCATATGTTTCAGTAAATAAAGCATTAGTTACTAGAGCAAGTGCAGTAATACCAATAGTTCCTTTATATATTGCTTTATTATATAAAGTTATGAAAGATAAAAATGTTCATGAAAATTGTATTGAACAAATTTATAGACTTTTCAGTGACAAATTACCTAATTTATCAGTTGATGAAAAAGGTAGAATACGTCTTGATGATTTTGAAATGAGAGATGATATTCAAAATGAAATTGAAAAGCTTTGGAAGACTCTTAATGAAGATGAAAAATTAGTTATAGGAGATTTAGAATCTTTTAAAAGTGATTATTCAAAACTTCATGGCTTTGGCTACAAAAATATCGATTACTCAGAAGATGTAGATCTAGAAAGACCTTAAAATTATATTGAGGTGTGTTGACGCAAACACTTTTTAGATAGATTTTATATGAGTACATAGGAGTAGTGAATTATCACTATTCCTATTGTTTTTTCCGTTAGTAAACATCAAAAAATAATATTTGTTGAAAATTCGATAATTCAGTATTATAATTTACAAGAAACATAAGTATAATTTGGGAAAAATTAGTGGATAAAAAATTAAAAAATTTAGTAGATATAGCTGTAAATGAATTTAATTATATTTTAGATGTAAATTTAACTAATAAAATAATTGAACAAGTAGCTTCACATATTCCGCAAATTTCGGAAGAAATTACTTATGAAACTTATATGACTACATTTGGTAGTAATGTTCCCTTTATTGATAAAGAAAAAGCTTTTTCTTTTATTAAATATATAATAAATACAAAAGTAAACAAAGACTATGAAACACAAGTCGTTGAATTGCGTTTTGAAAATTATTTAAATAAAACAAAATTTGATTGGTCTTCAATAAAATGTATTTTTGAAGAACTGAATAATGAATTACATGCTTATATTATTTCTAAAGATATAACAGTCGAGAAAGAAAACGAAATTAAGGTAATTAGAAATTCACAAAGAGATCCTCTTTCTGGGTTGATAAATAGATTTGGTTACAATTTATTAGCAAGTCAAGCGTTATTAGAAGCTTCTTACAATAATAGAATATTAGCATTCTTTTTTTTAGATATAGATGATTTTAAAAAAGTAAATGACAATTATGGACACTTAGAAGGAGATAGAATCCTTTTACAAGTTTCAAATGTGTTAATCAATACATTTAAAGAGTCTGATATTATTTGTCGTTATGGCGGTGATGAATTTATTGCTTTATTACCAAATCCAAAAAATATTGAAGAAATTAGAAAAAGAGCAGATCTCATTTGTAAGGAAATAGCAAATATAAAGCTTCCAACAAATGATGTTCATATTTCTTGTTCAGTTGGAGTTTCTATATATCCTATAAATTCAGTTGATATGGTTGAATTAGTAAATTTAGCAGATATTGCTTTATATTATGCTAAAAGAATAGGAAAAAATTGTTATTGCATTTATGATGAAAACAATAAAGATATGAAGATCTCTAATAGCTCAATAAAAGAACAATCAAAACTTCTAACACAAAATAAATTCTTTGAATTGGTATTAAATGAAGTTCCTAAAGGAGTATTAATTACAGATGCAGCTTCATATGAAATAATATATGCCAATGAAGAATTTAAAAAACTTATAAATATTCCCCTAAATACAAAAATTATTGGCAGAAAATGTTTTGAAGTTTTATATAATTTTTCTGGACCCTGTCATAATTGTTGCTTTAAGGGACAACAGCTTGATTTTGAAGAGATAAATTGTAGAGGAAAAACTTTAGTTAATAAAACAAGAATGATAGAGTGGGAAGACAAAACGGCTTATATAAATTTTTTCCAAGAATTATAAATTAGTAATTTATAAATATAATTTTGAAATGAAAATTTCTATGTTTTATATATAATAAAATAAGAAGTATAGAATAATTATCACTTAATAAAATAGAAAAGGTGGAAAGTATGGAGTTGAAACAAGAAGTTAGCTTCTTGGGGGTATTTTCTTTAGCTACAGGATCTATGATAAGTTCAGGTATTTTTATATTACCGGCGCTTGCTTTTTCATATGGGGGGCCATCTTCTTCAATTGCTTATTTATTAGCAGGTATATTAGCTTTGATTGGAGTTCAATCAATTATAGAACTATCTACTGCAATGCCAAAGGCAGGAGGTGATTATTTTTTCATTAATCGCTCTTTAGGTCCATTAATAGGGACTGTTTCAGGCTTGTTGGGATGGTTAGCTATTTCTTTAAAAAGTGCTTTTGCTGTTTATGGTATTTCTGAAGTAATTTTTATGTTTACGGGGTTCCCGGTTTTAATAAGTAGTGCATTAATAATACTATTTTTTATCCTTTTAAATATTATTGGAGTCAAAGAAGCAACAAGATTACAAATTGTTTTAGTTTTCTTTTTACTATTATTGATGATATTCTTTATTATAGTTGGGGTTCCAAAAATACAAATATCACATTTTAAACCTTTTGCCCCTAATGGTTATAATAAAATATTATATACGGCTGGTTTTGTTTTTGTATCTTTTGGGGGACTGTTAAAAGTTGCTAATATTGCAGAAGAAGTAAAGAATCCTAAAAAGAATCTTCCGTTAGGAATGATAGCCTCAGTTGTTGTTGTAACTATATTATATGCCTTTGCTGTTGTAATCACGACTGGTGTTTTATCAAGTGATGAATTTATTAATTCTTTAGCTCCCATAGCTGATGCTGCTAGAAAAAGTGTTGGAACTCCTGGTTATATTGCAATCACTATTGCGGCATCATTGGCTTTTATTACAACCGCTAATGCGGGGTTATTAGCTGCAAGTAGATATCCTCTATCTCTTTCAAGAGATGGTTTATTACCTAAGTTTTTTAGTAAATCAAATAAAAAAAGCGATGTTCCAATTGTTTCAATTTTAATTACAGGGTTAATTATTTTTTCTTCTTTATTAATTAGTTTGAATAGTTTAGTAAAAGCTGCTTCAACGGTTATTCTAACAAGTTATGTTTTAACAAATATATCAGTAATAGTTCTTAGAGAAAGCCATTTGGCAAATTATAAACCAAGTTATAAAAGTCCTTTTTATCCTTATGTTCAGTTAGTATCTATTATTGTTTTTACTTATTTTATTATTGATTTAGGAGCAAATTCTACAGGGCTTTCCTTACTATTTTTATTTGGATGTTTTTTAGTTTATTTGTTTTATGGAAGAAAACATTTTTCAGGAGATTATGCAATTCTTCATGTTATTAAGAGAATGATGGATGAAAGGATAACCAAAGATTTTCTTGAAGACGAGTTAAGAGAGATTGTAATAAATAGAGATAATATTGAACAAGATGATTTTGATCAATTAGTAAAACAAGCTGCTGTTTTTGACATAGACTATAGTATAAATTTTGATTCGTTGCTGTCAATTACAATTGAAGAAATAGCAAAGCAAATTAATTTAGATGAAGCCGAAATATATAAGAGATTTTATGATAGACAAACAGAGCTTAATACTGCTTTAACTCCATTTATTGCTGTACCACATATTGTTACAGATGATAATTCAGAAATGTTTTTGGTATTAGTTCGTTGTAAGGATGGAATAAAATTTAGTGAAGAAGAAGATAGTGTAAAAGCTGCATTTTTATTTGGTGGACCATATAATATGAGAACTTTTCATCTTAAAATTTTATCTTCAATTGCTGAAATAGCAAGTGAAGAAGATTTTCCAAAAATGTGGTTAGAAGCAAAGAATGAGGAAGAGTTGAAAAATTTATTTATTATGAATTCTAGAAAGCGTGAATCACGTTAGAAATATTATATTAATATTACTTTAAAGTTTATCAAAATATAAAGATATAAATTTAAAAAAAAGAGATTTTTCTTTTTCCTTTTTGTTAATTTATATTATAATAATAACAAATATTGATAGAATAATTTTCATTTCTTTATAAGATTAAGGTGGAAAATATGAAATTAAAACAAGAAGTAACTTTCTTGGGCGTTTTCTCGTTAGCTACAGGAGCAATGATAAGTTCAGGTATTTTTATATTGCCTGCACTCGCTTTTGCATACGGTGGACCAGCTTCTTCTTTGGCTTATTTATTAGCAGGTATATTAGCTTTGATTGGAGTTCAATCGATTATTGAATTATCTACTGCGATGCCAAAAGCTGGAGGTGATTACTACTTTATTAATAGATCTTTAGGTCCCATAATTGGAACGCTTTCTGGTCTATTAGGATGGGTTGCTCTTTCTCTCAAAAGCGCTTTTGCTGTTTTTGGTATTTCTGAAGTTATTTATATATTTACGGGATTTCCTGTAATCTTAAGTGGAATTATTTTTACATTGATTTTTGTAGTTTTGAATATTGTTGGAGTTAAAGAAGCTATTCGAGTTCAAATTGTGTTAGTCTTTTTCTTACTTGTACTAATGTTCTTTTTTGTTTTTTCAGGAATTCCTAAAATACAAACTACTAATTTTATACCTTTTGCTCCACATGGTTTCAATAAAATCTTATATACAGCTGGTTTTGTCTTTGTTTCCTTTGGCGGATTATTAAATGTTGCGAATATTGCTGAAGAAGTAAAGAATCCTAAAAAGAATCTTCCATTAGGAATAATAGCCTCGGTTGTTGTTGTAACTATATTATATACCTTTACTGTTGTAATTACGACTGGTGTTTTATCAAGTGATGAATTTATTAATTCTTTAGCTCCTATCGCTGATGCTGCTAGAAAAAGTATTGGAACTCCAGGTTATATTGCAATTACTATTGCGGCATCATTGGCTTTTATTACAACTGCAAATGCTGGAATATTAGCTGCAAGTAGATATCCTTTATCTCTTTCAAGAGATGGGTTATTACCTAAATTTTTTAGTAAAACAAATAAAAAAGGGAATGTCCCTATTGTTGCTATTTTAGTTACAGGCTTAATTATTATTGTTTCTCTATTAATAAGTTTAGATAGTTTAGTAAAGACTGCATCAACGGTTATTTTAACAAGTTATGTTTTAACAAATATATCAGTAATAGTACTTAGAGAAAGCCATTTAGCAAATTATAAACCAAGTTATAAAAGTCCTTTATATCCTTTTGTTCAATTGTTCTCTATTTTTGTTTTTTCGTATTTTATTATCGATTTAGGATCAAATTCCACTGGTGTTGCCTTATCCTTTGTTTTCCTTTGTTTTCTTGTGTATCTTTTTTATGGAAGAAAACATTTTTCAGGAGATTATGCAATTATTCATGTTATTAAGAGGATGATGGATGAACGGATTGTAAAATCTTTCTTAGAAGATGAGTTGAGAGAAATAGTTTTAAACAGAGATAATATAGAGCAAGATGATTTTGATCAATTAGTAAAACAGGCTGCTGTTTTTGATATAGATCATAGTATAAATTTCGATTCTCTTCTTTCAATAACTATTGGTGATATTGCAAAACGAGTCAATTTAGATGAATCAGAAATATATAAAAGATTTTATGATAGGCAAAAAGAGCTTAATACTGCTTTAACTCCATTTATTGCTGTACCACATATTGTTACAGATGATAATTCAGAAATGTTTTTGGTATTAGTTCGTTGTAAGGATGGAATAAAATTTAGTGAAGAAGAAGATAGTGTAAAAGCTGCATTTTTATTTGGTGGACCATATAATATGAGAACTTTTCATCTTAAAATTTTATCTTCAATTGCTGAAATAGCAAGTGAAGAAGATTTCCCTGAAAAGTGGTTAAAAGCTAAAAAGGAAGAAGATTTAAAGAATTTATTTATTATGAATTCTAGAAAACGTTAATTTTATATTTGTTAACTTGAATATATTTCAAATATGTGTTTCTTTTTTATAAAGAGTTTTGTCTTAAAAAATAAACACTTTTCTCTTTTAATATCAGGAGATAAAATGAACACGGAAAAAATATCTGAGTATTTTGGCTCACTAGTTTTTGGCGATGATGCCATGAAGGAAAGACTCCCTAAAGATGTCTACTTTGCTTTAAAAGAGACAATTAGAAATGGGAAAGATTTAGATTTAAATATTGCAAATGCAGTTGCTCACGCTATGAAGCAATGGGCATTGGAAAATGGTGCAACTCATTATACTCATTGGTTTCAACCAATGACAGGTATTACTGCGGAAAAACATGATTCTTTTATTACTCCTACTAAAGATGGTAAGATGATTTTATCTTTTTCAGGGAAGGAGTTAGTTAAAGGTGAGCCGGATGCTTCATCTTTACCTTCGGGTGGCCTAAGAGCAACCTTTGAAGCTAGAGGTTATACCGCTTGGGACCCAACAAGTTATGCTTTTTTAAAAGATGAAACTTTATGTATTCCAACAGCTTTTTGCTCTTACAGTGGCGCGGTTTTAGATAAAAAAACTCCATTGTTAAGAAGTATGGAATTATTAAAAAAACAAGCTTTGAGAATAGTTAAATTATTTGGGCACGATGAAATTATAAATATTTATCCAACTGTTGGGCCTGAACAAGAATACTTTTTAATTGATAAAGGCCTTTTCGAAAAAAGGAAAGACTTAAAGTATACTGGTAGAACATTAATTGGAGCAAGACCTCCAAAAGGGCAAGAATTAGATGATCATTATTTTGGTAATTTGCGTCCAAGAGTAAGTGCATATATGCAAGAGTTGGATAAAGAATTATGGAAATTAGGTATATATTCTAAAACTCGCCATAATGAAGTTTCTCCTTCTCAACATGAACTTGCTCCTGTATATACAACAACAAATGTTGCCTGTGACCATAATCAATTGACTATGGAGATAATGAAAAAAGTTGCAGATAAACATGGTTTAACTTGTCTTTTGCATGAAAAACCTTTTGCTGGATTAAACGGTTCTGGTAAACATAATAATTTTTCATTATCTACTGACAAAGGGGTAAACTTATTAGAACCTGGTGACAATCCAAAAGACAACGCTCAATTTTTGTTATTTCTTGTTGCAATTATTAAAGCTGTAGATGAATATCAAGATTTATTGAGAGCAAGTGTAGCAAGTTGTGGTAATGATCATCGATTAGGGGCTAATGAAGCCCCTCCTGCTATTGTTAGTATGTTTTTAGGAGATGAATTAACAAATATTTTAGAAGATATTTCAGAGGGAAGAATAGCTGTTGGGGTTGAAAAAACATCAATGGTTTTGGGAGTTCATGTATTACCTGATTTCCCAAAAGATACAACTGATAGAAATAGAACATCTCCCTTGGCTTTTACAGGAAATAAATTTGAATTTAGAATGTTGGGCTCTTCAATGAGTGTTTCTGATACAAATACAATAATAAATACAATTCTTGCCAAATCCTTAAATATATTTGCAGATAGACTTGAGAATGCAGATGATTTTGATATTGAGATGAGAAATATAGTAAAAGAGGCTTATAAAAAGCATAAAAGAATTGTATTCAATGGTAATAATTATTGCGAAGATTGGATTGAAGAAGCTAAAAAAAGAGGTTTATCTAATTTAAAATCTAGTGTTGAAGCTATTCCTTCTTTTGTTGAAGAAAAAAATATTAAATTATTTGAAGAATTTGGTATATTAAATAGAGAAGAAATGCAATCTCGTTGTGACATATTATTTGAGCATTATGAGAAATCAGTTAATATTGAAGCTTTAACATTAATAGATATGATTAATAAAGAGATTTTACCAGCCTGTCAAAATTATATGGGTAATTTAGCAACTTCTTTAAATCAAACAAAATCTTTAATACCTAATGTTAATATTAATTCAAGTTTAAGAATTGTAAAATCAATTGCAATTCTAATTGAAAACTTAAGCTTAAAAATAAAAGACTTAGAAATTAATGTTGAAAAAGCTAAAGAAAAGAAAACTACTCAAGAAAGAGCAAATTATTTTTATTATAAGGTTTGTCCGTTAATGGATTCTGTTAGATCGATAAGCGATGATTTAGAATTAATGATTCCATATAAAGAATGGCCAATACCAGTTTATGGAACATTGCTATATTCTGTTTAGTTAAATATAT
Source organism: Sphaerochaetaceae bacterium (assembly GCA_963678575.2). GTDB lineage: Bacteria > Spirochaetota > Spirochaetia > Sphaerochaetales > Sphaerochaetaceae > Pleomorphochaeta. The sequence goes on from CAXXHV010000001.1 coordinate 197,510, forward strand.
TATAATAGCCTTATTGTCAAATTAGGCTATTATTTTTAGAACTGTTGAGGAATATATATTCCTGCACAAATATTTTTTTCATTACTCATTCCCATAGGAATAAATGTAGGATGAGTAGTGAAAAGATTAGATAATGGTGAGTTTGAAGGCATCCAAACTTGAATAATATTTAGACTTTCCAGTTTCTTTTTTAATTCTATTGCAGAATCAAAACCTTCACACATAGTTTCAAAAGCTACATTTTTAATAATTAGGGCATATGCTTTTTGATTGTTTTTTTCAACAACTATAGTCTTACAATTATTTCTAATTAATTTCCAAGCATATTGATCCCTATCAAGAGAACCTGTTTTTTCTGTAGCATTTAAATATATAGTTGAAATATCTGAGCTATCATTAACAACCGGGTTTGTTGTATTTCCTGAAATGGGATAGCATATATTTTTTGTCGAATAAAAAAAACCATGTCGCTCAAAAAAAGGATTAAAATTAGAATTTAATGTTAATATTTGGCTTTCTTCTTTATGTGCAAAATCTAGTAAAGATGTCATTAATCCTTGATTCTTATATTGTTCTCGTGTTGCAGCTCCAACTATGTATGAAACATTAGTAGTATTCATTTCTCTTGTATAAGAAAATTGTAAGCAGTGAATCATACTGTGTATAATATTTAAATTATCACGAGCAATGTAGCAATGATCAATTTCCCATCTAATATCAAAAAAATCATTTATAAAAGTCTTTCCAGAATTAAATACTTCGTCCCATAATTTTTTTAATTGTGGGATATCTTTTATGCTAGCTCTTTCTATTTTCATATTTTTAGAGTATTAATTTTATTTATTTTATTCAATTAGATATATATAAACTTAAACTAATAATATCAAATAAAAAAATTGTTTTATTTACTTTTGTTAAATGCTAAAATAATATTAATTTAAGGAGCTATTAGTGATTTCTGATAATTTAGATAAAATACTTGATTTATATTATTTACGTTATGATATAGAAGTTGAAAATAATAATTTAAATAAAAAAGTAAGGAATTATGATAGTCTATTAAAAAAATATATAAGAAATCGTGATAGTCAAATTGGAACTTTTTTAGAAGATGGTAAAATATTATTAAATTTAGAAGCTGAAGAAGATTTAACATGTAATAATATAAAGGTAAAATCTGGTTGCTTTCAGTATTATTATTTAGAGAAAAAACAATTATTAGCTTATATTGGCTTTCGCTCTAAATTACGAAAAAGTGAACTTCCAAAAAATCCACAACTCATATTTTTAAATATATATTTGATGGAAGTCGTAAATGATTTTTATTCGTTTTCATTTTTACAAAAAATAAGTAAGATAAAAGAAGTAAAGAGACTTTTTTCTTCTTTTAAAAAATTTGATAAAATAATTAATGAAGCGTACAAAGTTTTGTATTTTCAATGTGTTCCTTCATTAACTATTTCTGAATATGAAAAAAAATATGATATTGATAATTTATTTAAAGATTTTAGTGAGGATGAGTCTGTTTTTGATAAGTACAATTATTTTTTTGAAAAAACACGTAATACACTTATTTTAAATAAAATTGATGAATACTTAATAAGAGAATCCTTTGAATATATCTTAAATAAGGCTTTAGAAAAAGATTTTAAATTATATATTAGTGATAAGGAGTTGAATTTAGCAAAACAAATTAATTGTGAGGTATTCCAAAAATATTCAAAAGCAATTAATAAAATTTATTCACTTTATCCTATAACAACAAACAAAAAATTATATTCTGGAGATGGAAAGCAAATAATTGTTCAAAATGGAATTTTAAGGTATTCAAATAAATTTATTTTTGAACAAGAAATAATAGTTAAAATAATTGAATTTTCTAGAAATAGTTTTAGAAAATTATTAAAAGGTTCTTATGAAGAAAATAAAGAGGATGAAAAATTAATGAACTCTTATTTTTTAAGAAATAGATACAGTTTGAACAATAAAGAGTTAATTATTTTTGATATTATAAAAGATTGGGTTGAAAAAAATGAATATTGTAAAGAAGCATATCAAAAATCTTTAGATTACATTCTTTTTAATAAGGCTAAACTTGAATTCAATATAGATTCAAATGAAGTTGCTTCTATAAGAGAGAAAAGTGCTAGAATTCAGGATAAATTAATTATTGAAGAAGAAAATATGATGGATTTTCAAATTAGAAAAAAATCAGAAAAAAAAATAAATAATAATGATAATGAATATAATTATTTTGAGAAATTAAAAAATAAAGAAAATGGTGTAATTACTGAACAAAAAGAAAATAGTAGTGATAATATATTTGATAAATTTATAAAAACTTTATCTAATGAAGAAGAAAAAATATTAAAATATTTTATAGATAATAATTATGAAATGGCTCTAAGTGTATCTAAAAAAGAAAATATTATGTTATCATTATTAATTGATCAAATTAATTTGAAAGCGACAGAAAGTATAGAAGATATTGTAATTGATGAAGACAGTATCATTGAAGATTATAAAGAAGCGATTTTAAAAAGCTTGAAAAAAAAGGGGAATAAGAGTGAATAAAACAGAGTTTAAAATGCCACCAATTAGAATTGCAAATAGTTTGATGAATTCTCTTAGAGGCGGTGTTGTTCCTCGAGATGGAGCTGAATATATTGCAGTAGGAAGAACTTTAGAATTAGAAGCTATACTAAATGATATTTCTATAATTGAGCAAGGTGGTGCTTCTTTTAGATTTATTGTAGGGCCTTTTGGTGCTGGTAAAAGTTTTTTATTTTCTATTATTAGATCACACGTTACTAAAAAAGGGTTTTTAGTAATGGATGCTGATTTCTCACCTTCTAGAAGATTAATGGGAACAAAAAATGAAGGGTTAGCGACTTATAGAGAATTAGTTAACAACTTATCTTCTGCAACTAAACCCTTAGGTGGTGCTCTTTCTTTAATTTTAGACAAATGGATAAATCAAATTAATTTTGAAGCTAGAGAGAATCATATTGATGAAGGAGAGAGAGTTCCTTGGGCACTAAATGAAATATATAAAAAATGTTTTGAAATTAGAGATTTAATTCATGGTTTTGAATTTGCTAAACTGTTAGAGGCTTATTATTTAAGTTACGAAAATAATGATTATCAAATGAAAGATAATGTCTTAAAGTGGTTTAGGGGTGAATATCAAAACCGTAGAGATGCTAAGAGAGATTTAGGTGTAAATATTATTGTTGGTGACGATGATTGGTATGAATATATTAAACTATTTGCTGTTTTTTCTAAACAAGCAGGATATAAAGGGTTATTAATCCTTTGTGATGAAATGATAAATCTTTCAAAAATAACAAATAGAATATCTCGTGATAATAATTATGAGAAACTATTAGCTATGTATAATGATTCATTACAAGGTAAGGCTAGCTATTTAGGAATAATTATGGGCGCCACACCAAAAAGCCTTGAAGATCAAAGAAGAGGGGTCTTTAGCTATGAAGCATTAAAAAGCAGGCTAGCAAAAGGCTCTTATTATAATGAGAATATGAAGGATTTATTATCTCCAATTATTACTATTCAAAAACTAAAAGAAAGTGAATTATTTGTCTTGTTAGAAAGACTTTCTCAGTTACATGCCTTTATGTTATCATATGAAAACCAAATAAGTAGTGAAGATATTAATAATTTTTTGGCTTCAGAATTAAATAGAATAGGTGCAAATGACAAAATAACACCAAGAGAAATTATTCGTGACTTTATTGAAGTAATGAATTTATTACATCAAAATCAAAATGAGTCTGTTTTATCAATTATTGAAAAAGATTCATTTAATTTTAGTAATCCAATAATTGAGGATGGAGAAGAAGATATTCAAGATGAATTCTCTTCTTTCTCTATTTTTTAGTATGGATAATTTTTCTAGACTAGCTCCATATATTCAAGATTATATATATTCAAATAAATGGAATGATTTTACAGATATCCAAAAAAAAGCTATTTCACAGATACTCGATACTAAAAATAATGTTTTACTAGCGAGCAAAACTGCAAGTGGGAAAACTGAAGCAGCATTTTTCCCAATTTTAACAGATTTATATAATAATCCAAGTTCATCAATAAGTGTAATTTATATTAGTCCTTTAATTGCTTTAATAAATGATCAATTTGAAAGATTATCGGGTTTATTAGAACTTGAAAATATTCCTTTAGTAAGATGGCATGGCCAAAGTTTAGTATCTCCAAAGAAAAATATAATAAAAAATCCTGAAGGCATTATTCAAATAACTCCAGAATCTTTGGAAGCATTATTGATGCGAGAAGGAAATAATATATACAGATTGTTTTATGATTTAAGATATATTGTTATTGATGAAGTCCATTGCTTTATGGCTAGTGAGAGAGGATTACAAGTAATGTCTCTAATTTCTCGCATTCAACATATAATTAAGCGAAGTGTAAGACAAATCGGTTTAAGTGCAACCTTATCTTCTTATCAACATGCTGCTTATTATTTAAGTTTATCAAATAATAAGAAATGCAGTGTTTGTATTGGTTTAGAGCCGCCTTCCAAATTAAGTTTAAGTGTTCAAGAATGTCGTTATTCAAGTAAAGAAGAGATGGAGACAGGGGTAATAGATGTTAATCAACCAATATTAAAAACTATATATAAACTTATTAATGGAAAGAAGAGTATTGTTTTTGCAAATACTCGAAAAGATGTGGAATCAATTACAACAGGATTAAAAGATTATATTATTAAGGAAAATAATACTTCACTTGAAGTTTATTCTCATCATGGTTCTTTAAGTAGAATTCAAAGAAATGAAGCAGAAGAGGCTTTGAAAACAAAAAGTGAAGTATGTGTTGGCGCTACAATAACGCTAGAATTAGGAATTGATATTGGAGAATTAGATTTGATAGTTCAGCATGGAGGTGCTTTATCTGTTTCATCTTTTGTTCAAAGATTGGGAAGAAGTGGAAGAAAAGGACAACCAAGAGTAATGGCTTTCGTATTGAAGCAAAGAGATTATCTATTTGCAAAGGATCCTTTCTACTTCCCTTTAGATTTGATAAAAACAATTTCAATTATTGAGTTATATATTAAAGAAAATTGGGTTGAACCTCTTTATACTTTGAAATATTGTTATTTTTTGCTTTTGCATCAAATTTTATCAACTATTAAATCATTGGGAGCCTTAGCGCCAAGTTCTTTAGCTAGAAGACTTTTGTCAATTAGGGTTTTTGAAAATATAAGTATCGATGAATTTAGAACTTTAGTTATTAGAATGATAGATTTAGATTTATTAGAAGTTATGGAAGATAATTCCATTAATCTTGGTGAATTAGGAGACAGAATAACTAATAGTTATGATTTTTATTCTGTTTTTACTTCTCAAAAAGAATTTACTGTTAAACATGAAGAAAGAATAATTGGAAGTATAGGAAAGGATGTTAAATTAGGTGATAGAATTGTTTTATCATCTTTAAGATGGAAAATTATTGATATCAATACAGAAAAAATGGAAGTTCTTGTTATTAATGATGGAATAGGTGGAATTGCAAAATGGGAAGGTGATTATTTTTTAAATGTTGATATAAAAATAATTAAAAAAATAAAGCAAATATTAATTGATTCTTTTGAATATCCTTTTTTAAATAAAAGCGCAAAAAACTTGTTACAAAAAAGTAGAGATAGATTCAAGACTTTGAATTTAAATAATACATTAATAATAAAAAGTGAAGCAAATATTTATCAAATTTTTCCTTGGTTTGGATCAAAAGAATTAAGGGCTTTATCTTTAATCTTAAACAGCAGAGGATATAAAACAAGTATTGATAATGAAATTTATTTATCAATCGAAAAAACCAAGATAGATTGTGAAATAATATTAAATGAGTTTAGAAAAATTATTTGTGAAGAGATTAATCCTATGGAATTAAAAATATCAAAGGATTTGGTATATAATATTTTTAAAAATGATAAATATTTACCATACGAATTAGCTAAGAAACAATATTTAGATTTTTTTTGTGATTTTTGCAGTATGAAAAGAGAATTGTCAAAATTAATGAAGAAAAATAACAAGGAATTATATTTTTGTATTTATTGACGATTAAGAAAACCCCTATTATTATTTGAATATGAAAAAAACAAAAAAAGAAGAAACTAAAGCAATTGAATTAGCCTCAAAATTGGGTGAGAATGCTGATAATAATCAAATTAGCAATATGGAAGTAAAATTACCTTCAATGAAAAGAGGCCCTATTGCAAAAATTTGGGATAAAGTTTGTGATATATATAATGGGTTTATGAGTGAAGAAACACCTTCAAGTCTAAAAGTATTATTACTTGGTTCTTTATTATATTTAGTTCTTCCTATTGATATTGTACCAGACTTTATTCCTGTAGGTGGCTTGCTAGATGATGTTACCGTTCTTACATTTGTTTGGTCAAAATTGGTTAAAATTGCAAAACTAGGCAATCATATAGGGGCTTCTGTTGTTAAACAAACTGTTGGAGATAAAGTTCAAGAATCCATAAAAAGTGCTTATAATAAAGCTTTTGAATTTGGAAAGGCTAAATTAGATTCAATATTAAAGAAAAAAGCAAAAAATACGATTAAAAATTGTGTTTTAAGTCTTCTCGCATTCGTTATAGCTATTCTATTTTTATTAAATGATACACAAGAAAGTGCTTTAATTTCATCAATTATAATAATATTATTATTACTTCGTACTTTATTTTCTTTTATTAGAAATATTCCTTTAGTTTTTCAAATAATAAAAATATATATTAAGGAAAAGAATATAGATAATACTATCGCTGTATATTTGAAAACTACTTATGCTTTTATTCAACCTATTGAAGATTTTAAAAATAAAATAAAAGTATTTAAAGATATTCCAGATTTAAAAGAATTAGTATATTTGCAACGAAAAGAATTGATGAAAACAATAATTGAAATAACTATTACAGTTGTTTTAGCCGTGGTTTTAGCTTTTGTATTTAAAAGAGTATTAATTTATTATACTGATTATAATTTTATTGAAATAATAACTTTACCATTTGTAAAATTATTTAATGTATTTAAGTGAAATTGATATTTATAAGTTTTCAATTTTTTTAATAATATAATCTAATGGTATTTTTTCTTGTTCAAGAATTATTTTTTCTTCATGGATATAATCAAAAGTTTTCATTTCTTCTTTAGTTAAATTGGAAATTGTTCCTTGATAATGTGTTTCTTTTTGTGAAGAAAAAAGGACATTATTTTTTAAGGTTGTAATATCCATAAAAATACTTTTTGAATTAGGGTATATATCCCTAAATAAACTAAGAATTGCTAAACCATGTTCATCAATATCTCCAAAATAATATAATTTGTTTGAATTTAGTAACTTTTTATTTTTAAAACTTAGTATTGAAAATCCTCCAGAGTATAAACAAATATCATTTTTCTTTAAGGGGAAAGTAAAGAATGTTGTTTTGTTTTCAATTACAAATATTCTATTTGCATTTGGTGAAAAAGTTGAAAATGAAGAAGGATTTAAATTAATTATTTTTGATTTTGCACTATTATTATTATCGGAAATATTAAATTCAGAAAAAGATCTAATATATATTAAAAAATCTTTATCAATTAATCCTAGCTTTTGGTATTTGTTATCCATATCCGAAAGGGACGTGAATTCATTAAGAAATGATGTTATTACTGATATATTTTTTTCAATAAATTTTGTTGGAATATCAATAGGAAGCTCTCTTGGATATAATCCACTATTTGGATTTGCTAATAAAAAGTTAATTGTTTTTGATAAATATTCTGTGAAGTTTATATCCCATTTCAATATTTTAGATAAATTCTTTTCTAATAATTTATTTGATATATTTAGTTGTTTTCTTAAAATATCTTGTTTTGTTATAAACTGACTTACTTCTTTTTCTTTTGATAAATATTTTAAATAATCAATTTCAGTTTCAAAAAATAATTTACTAATTTTTATTTTTTTAGAATCAGAAAGAATTAAAGTATATCCATATTTTTTATTAAATTTACTTTCCTTGTATATTGTTTGAAAAAGAGAAGTTGCTTTATTATAATCGTTTTCTGGTACTTTCATATTTCCCCTTATTTCTAAAGGGAAAATATTTTGATTATAAATTTTGGATTTTAAATATGTTTTATATTTATTTTGTGCTTTTTTAAGTATTTCTGCTTGTGTTAACATTTTCTAATTCTTCTTTTTTGATACTATGAACAAAAGAGTGTTTACCATCTTCACAAACTGTAATTTGAACGCTATCAATGTATGGTTCTACTAAATTTACTTTATCCATCGGGGTTACAACCATTAATTGTAGGTCCATTGCCTTAAAGAGATCCATTGCATATCTACTATTATTATCATCACTTTTGCTAAAGGCTTCATCTACAATTACAAATCTAAATGATTTAGCAGTATTTTCATAATTAAATACATCAAATTGATGTGCTATTGCAGCTGCTAAAATAGTATAGGCTAATTTTGCTTTTTGACCTCCAGAAATTGCAGCACTATCTTTATAAAATCTAGCTTGCTCTGAAGTTTCAGTATAAAATTCTTCAACAGCAAATTGATACCAATTTCTTACATCTAATACTTTGTTGGCAAATCTGTCATTCTCTTTTAAGGTTGTTACTAAATTATCTACTGCTGCTAAGAAAATTTCAGTTGCTCTTCTTTTGTCTTCTTCTCCAAGTAGTACTATTCCTGGATCTGGTATAGCTTTTTCTAAAATGTTCTTAAATTTTCTAATTTCTTTATCTCTTGATGCTTCAATTGTTATTCTGATTCTAGTTTCAGGATTTTTTTGATATGTAATTGAGTTTAAACTTTCATTTAATTCAAAGATATTGTCTTTTATTTTTCTATTCCATTCTTTTAGATTAGAATTTAAATCAATTATATCTTGTTGAATTTGTCTAGTTCTTAGGTTTGAAAATTTCTCTTTATATTTTGGAAGAGAATCTGTTTTAAGTTTATCTAACATTAGTTCAAACAATTCAATTGATTCTAAATCACTCGATAAATTAATTGTATCATTTGACCAAGATGGATAATCTTCAAGTATTGAAGGTTTTGGACTTAAAAATTGATTAATTCTTGATGATAATTCTTTTTCTGCTTTGTGTGCTTGTTCTTCGAAGGTAATAATTTCATTATTTATTTTATTCTCAGTAATTTCTTTATAATGTTTAACTTCTTTTGTATCAGAAAAAGTTTTTGGAAGTTCATATTCAATTTGCATTTTTGATATTGGTTCAAAAAAGGAACTTAAATCTTGATTAAAAAGATAATCGTCAATTTGTTTTTTTTCATTTTGTTTAAGTAATAATGTAGACTTAATTCCACCTATAGTTTGATAAAGATTCGCAATAGTTTTTTCAATTTCAACCTTTTTTCTTTCATCAATTAATAAAGAATTTCTTAGTTCTTCTAAATCTGATGAGTTGTTTTTTAATTCAAGTAACTGGTTATCAATATTATCAATTTGTTTTCTATATTTTGTAATATCAATTGAGGAATAATCACTAAATTCAGATAAATAAACACAACTATTTAATTTGTTCTTAGCTTTATTTATGTTTGAAATTTGTGTTTTTATATCATCCTTAAATATAATAAGTTGCTTTTCTAGTTCTCTTTTTTTCATTTCCAGACGAGTAATTTTTTTCTCTGTTTCCCAGCCAAGAATATGTATATCATACTCTTCATTTGTGATAGGTTTAATAAATTTATTATTTGTATTTAATAAACCTTGTTCTGAAAATGTATTATTTGAGCTTATTACATTTTCAAGGCTTTCATTAAATATATATTTGAAATGTGATTCTAAATATTTTATTAAAAAAGATTTATATGTACAATCTTCTTTAATTTCTAACATCATATTTGATAAAATTGGAATAGTTTCTTCATCAAAAATTATTTCTTCATTATCGTCAAATATATTTAGTTGATCTTTGTCCTCTCCATTTAAAATATTATTTTCACTAATGTTTTCGATAATTATTATCTGAATTAAATTTTCAAGTTCATTCTCATTCAGATATTTTGCAACTTTTATGGCATTTTGAGGGTAAACCATTAGAGATAAAGCTATTGGTCTAATTAAAGATTCGATTGCTAGAGCTTTATCTAAAGAATTGTCATTTACTCTAATTAATTCTCCCATGAACTTTAGTTCTTCAGAATCTATTAAAGTGTCTTTAGAAATTTTATCTCTTATCTCTAAGTAATTTAGTGGAATATTACTGTTTTTATTTTTTATAGCTATTAATTGATTGGAAATATTTGTAATTTGTTTTTTTACATTATTTTCTAATAGGGTAAGTTCATTTTTATCATCTTCAAGTTTAGAAATTTTGTTTTCGAATATTTCTAACTTTGAGATTGTACTATTTTTAATTTCAGAAAATTCTTGAATATTTGTTGGAAAATCAAGGTTCAATACATTGAGATTTTTTGAATAAATGTCTACTTGTTTTTGAATATGATTAATAGTATTTATTAAATCTTTTCTTCTGACTTCCAAACCATTTATTCTTGCTGTCCTTTCATCAGAAAATAATGTTTGCTTAATTTCATTTATATTTTCTTCTAGTAATTTTTTTTGTTCATTATTTTCTAAGACAATTTCTTCTTGTTCAATTAAATCTTTACTATATGTTTCAATTTCGTTTTTTAAAATAGATAAAGATATTTGAGCTTCCCATGTTTTCAAATATTTATCTTTAATTAATTCTTTTTTTTCTTTTTTTGTTGAATAAAAAGTAAATGATGAGTGAATTTCTTTTATTTTTTCTAAAAGACTAATTTGTAATTCTTCTTTATCTATTTGGGTTTTTAATTGCATCAAGTTATAATAATTTTTAGATATTGTATTAAAATTTTCAAAAGAAGATCCTTCATCTAGCATTCTATCTCGAATAAAGCTATTTAAATCATATAAATCCTTCATGCCAACAGTTTGTGAGAAGATTTTAATAGCTTTATCTTTATATCTAAATCCAAATTTTTTAGAAAATTCTTGGCTATAGCGTTTAAAAGTATCAAAACTTGTAATTAAAATATTGGGGAATGTTTTTTTCAAAATTTGAATCCAATTAGAATTGGGATTGTATCCTATATTCTTTTCATTTAGCATATCAATTGATAAAAAACCTTCAATAACAAAATATTGTCTTTTTAAAGAACCATTTGCTGAAAAGTATCTTATTTGCATCAATGTAATGGAGTTTTCAGCTGTATTGTTTGAGAAGTTAGCTAATATGATACTATGACAAGATTTGTCTCTTAGTAATTTTCTTGTTGCGGTATAATCATTATTATTTTTTTCTGTAGAATAAGCCCCTAGAACATAGCTTTCTTCTGTTCGTCCATTTTTGCCATCATGACCACTTGATAAATTATATGTTCTGTCATTTGTGGGAACAATTAGGGTTAATAAAGCATCTACAATTGTTGTTTTTCCTGTTCCATTTGCACCTGTTAGTAAGGTGTTTTCTCCATCAGTATTTATGTTTACAATATGATTATCAAAATTTCCCCAGTTATAAAGTTGAAAGTGAGATAGTCGATATCCTGAATGTTTAATTCCTAAATCAAGGCCTAAATCTAAATCTCTCATTATTTATCTTTCTCCTCATTTGCTTCTAATTCTTCTTTAAATTCTTTTAAGAAATTAGCATCTACTTTTGCTCTAATAATGTTTCTAATTATATATTCTCTATCATTTGATATCTGAATATTATCTGATGATGTATTAATCCGTTTTATTAAGCTCATATTTGAAATATAGTTTAAGTTTGTAGCAATCATGTCATTATATTTGACTTTATCTATCTTGTTTTGATAAAAGGGGGCAACAAGGTCTGCAATTTCACTTTCTTTTAAAATGAGATTTTCAGTATTGAAATTTTCGAGTTCAAATTTATCTAATTCTTCTCTTAATATTATTAATATTAATGAAACTTCATATGTTAATGGATGCCTTTTCAATAATCTATTTAGATTATCAATAACATTCCCATCTTCGTCTTCAATTTGTTGTAAATATGCATAATCAATTTCATCACTGTAAAAGAGTTTTAACCCTATAATATTGAAATATGAATTAATTTCTTTATTCCAAAGGCGCAAAGCCTCAAATATTTCTTTATTGTCATCTTCAAAAAGTGGTCCTTGCAATAATCTTACACAGAGATCACTCCAATGCTTTGTGCTTTTAAATTCGTTCTCATTCATTATTAATTACCACCTTTGGTATTATTAGCGAAATTTCAGATTTCTTCTCATAACTAATATACTTAATTGTTTCTTTGTTATGATTATCTATTGTTACCCATTTCTCTTTAAATAAAATTGATAAGTATGTTAAAACCTCTGCAAGTCCATATTTTATTGGATACTTTTTAAATATATCTTGTATTGTAAGTTTGTATGAATTTGATTTTGCATGAAAATATTCTGCTTCAATATTTTTTCGAATTTCTTCTTCGTTAACGTATATATCAACAATAAGTTGTGAATAATCATAAGAGGGGATATCCCCTTCCTTGTAATTTGTTAGTGAAGTTTTATTGTTTGGGTTAATTATATCTAGAGGTCTAGCCATATCATTATTAATAATAGGGTTCCCCTCTAAAATAATTATTTCTTTGTTAAAAGGTATTTTAATGTTTGGATTAATACAAAGGTTTTTTATTTCTTTTGTTAAAGTAGATATATATTTGTACTCAGGACTAGTTTTTTTTGTAATTATTCTTTTAAGTTTTTCTGATAATAATCGATTTTCTTCTAATATATTTTTCCCCGAATTGTATAATTTTTCTTCGAAAGTATTAAAAAATTCAATATCAAATTTTTGGTTTGGTAGTCTTTTTGTAATTTCTAAGATTTGATTTTTGATAGAATTATCGTCATCTTGACTACTTAAATAGTACCAGAAAGTATTAAAACTTTCTCCTTGGGGTGTTTTTTGTAATTCTTCAGTCTGTTCTAGTATGTGAGATAAAATTGTACCTCTATTTTCTGTTGTTTCAACTTGTTTTTTACATAAATCAGAGAAAATATTATGATTATTATCTTTTAATTGTTTAAAATCTGCTAATAGTGTTTTAGCAACTTTATTTAAGGTTTCAACTCTTTCTGCAATTTGAAGGTGAGAATATGTTTCAACATTTCCTGTTTCTTCAATTTTTTTAATTTCATTTTCAATTTCTAATTTTTTCTTTTGTAATTCATCTATTCTAGCTTTTGGATTTTTAATTGTATTATGGTCTAATTCTTTAATTCTATCAATTATTTCCAAAAATTTAGATTCAGTTCCTACAAACATGTTTTTTAAATCTTCAATTTCTTCGAAATATCTAAATAAGCGATCTACTGAAGTTGAGATATCAACCATTTCAATATGATCTTCATTGTAATATCTAAAAATATAATGAGTATTCGTAGCTGACCATCTTTTTGTTAAATTTAATGCTTTATCATATAAATCTAATTCAATTGTATCAGAGTTAATTAAGTCATTTTCTTCCGTATCGTCAAAAATGTTATTATCATTAAAATCAATGTAATTTGCTAATTTTTGAACAAAGTATTTTTGTTCAACACCATTGTTGTTTTCTTCTTCTTTAAATATTTTATATAAGAATGAAATAATAAAAGGAGAGTTTTTTTTTGTTAATAAATTCAATCCACTATCGTTATTAATTAGTGTTTTTACTTGATTAATATCTGAAAACAAAGGGGTCTCCTTGATTGGTTTATTAACTGTAATTCTATCATATGAAGACTGAGATTTCTACTAAATACAAAAAATATTATTAATTAAATACTTCAAATATATAAACAATTTAAAAGGCACCATTTAATTGGTGCCTTTCTATTTAGGAGGGGTTTATATATTGTTTTATTTACTATTGGATTGAGTATTCAATTTTTACATTACTTACATAGTTACCAGCAGGAAGTTCTGAGTTACCAGACCAACTTAAGTTGAATTTATTAACTAGTAATGAAATATGTTTTCCAGCTACTAAAGTATCAAGGGAGGAAATTGTATTTACTTGTGGTTTAATATTTGAATCAAAATCATTTTTACCATTGTTTAAAGTTGTTTTAAATGTATCAGGAGAAACTTTTACTGTAACAGCTAAGTCTTTATTCATATTAGATGTAGCATTAATAGTAAAGTCTTTAGTTGAACCATTTTCAGTTAAAGGAGCTACAAAGATAGAATAATCTTTAACACCATCATTTAATACTTCATTGTTATAAGCTAATTGATAAGAAACAGGAGTTTCTTTAATAGAAGTCTTTAATTGAACTTCAGCTGATTTACCAGAAGATACTGTAGCGAACATAGAAGTCATTGCGATTGCACTTATAGTTAAGATAGTTAATAGTTTTTTCATAATTTAGTTTTCCTTTTAAATTAATTTGATTTGTTATGATTAAACTATACAATACTCTGTAACTTATGTCAACAATTATTTAACAAAAAATACAAAAAAATAATAAAAATAGTTAATTGCTTATAATACAAAGAATTAAACATGGATAAGTTATATAATAGTTATGTAACTTATGTAATATGTGATTATTTTTAAACAGATTTAGATAAATTATTTATAAAAATAATAACTTTTAAGATATATTAATGAGCTTTTATTTATAGGATCTTGTTTGAAGAACAAATAAGCAAAGGCTATAATATAACCTTTGCTTAAAACTAAATTATTTTAAAATTATTAAAAACTATTCAATACTATATTCAACACCTACGTTACTAACATAAGTACCAGCTGGAAGATTAGGTTTTCCGCCTATGAAAATATTGAATCTATATACTTCTTTGTCAGAATTTAAGCCTGCATAAACTATTTTTTTATCTATAATAGTGTTTATTATTGGTTTAATTCCTGAATCAAATTCTTGATCTCCATTCAATGTTGTTTTAAACGTTGATGGTGTTATTGTTACGCTAACATTTTTATCTTCATTTAAATTAGAGCTTACTCTAATTGTAAAATCAGTAATCATTGTATTTGTTGTTAACGGATTTATATCATTAACCTGATAAACATCCCCATTCTCAATTAAAGTGTATTGAGAATCAATTTTTCTATATAAATTATATGAAAGTGCAGTTTCAATAATATTTGAAGAAAGGTAAACATTTGCTTCTTTTGCAAAACAAACAGTTGAGGATATAACTAAAATTGAAATTAATAAAAATATTTTTTTCATTTAGGCTCTCCTTTGTAAAATTAGATATAGTATATATCCTCTTGTGTACTTATGTCAAGAATTAATTAAACCTATAGTTTTTTGAAGTTTAATTTTATATTAATTTACTTTCTATAAAGTAATTATAACATATTAACTTATAACAAGATTGATATAGATGTTTTGATTTGGACAAAAAAAACCAGTTCCTAAGAACTGGAAACATCTCCTACGAGAGTCGAACTCGTGTTGCCGGGATGAAAACCCGGTGTCCTAACCACTAGACGAAGGAGACATATAATTTGAGCTGCAAAGGATTTGAACCTTTGACCCACGCCTTAAAAGGGCGTTGCTCTACCAACTGAGCTAGCAGCCCAAGCAACGAATTGGACTATATCAAGAAATTAAACACTAATCAACTACTTTTAAAAAAAAAGCAAAAAATTTTTTTTAATAATCTAATTTTATATATACTCTTAATTTTCTGCATGCTAGAATCTTTATAATTTAATAGGAGAAAAACAATAAAATATGGCTAGTACATTATATTTAACTGAATCAGAAAAGCAGAAAGGCCTTAAGCATATGCTTAGAGATGAGATGTTTAATGGTATTTCTTATAATTTATTAGGTGGTACTTTTGTATATCTTATTGCTGTTTATTTTAATGCAGGAAGTTTTGTATTAGGTTATATTTCTTCTGTTTTATATATTGCTGGAGCAATCTTACCCTTGGTTCCAAAAATGTTTAATAAAAAAAACATTGTAAAAGTTCAATCTAGAGCTTGGTTGCTTAGAGGATTTGTTTCTTTTTTATATGTTGGATTAATTTTTCTAGAAAGAAAATATGCAATTATCTTTTTATTAATAATATATACTTTGTTTTCAATTTTTAGAGTTATTGGAATTGCTTTAAATGACTTTACAGTTAAAAGTTTAAGTACCTCGAATAATTTGGGAAGAGTTGTTGGAAATATTAATATTGCATATCAATCTTCAGCTATTATAGTTTGTTGTTTTGCTGCTGTGTATTTAGATATAGTAAAATTACCTGGAATTATTGCAATAGTAATACTTCAAGTTATTGGAGCTATTTTAAATACTTTTTCAGCTACAGAGATTTCTAAAATACCTTGTCGTCGTACAATTAATTATAGAAAAGGGCAAGGATTATTTATTATTTTTAAAGAGTCTATGAAAAATGAGATTAGACGTAGAAGGTTAATATTAAGATGGTTAAGCAGTGCTTTAGTTGTTGGATTTGGAATGGTTGTTCCTTTTTTAAAAATATATGTAGGATTAAATAATAGTAGTATCTTATTTTATACAGCAGCTTGTGGTGTCTCTTCTTTATTAGCCGGCCTTGTTAATAAACAATTATCTGATCGATTAGGATCAAAGCCAATTTGTTTGATAAGTAGTATTATATTTTTGTTCTTTTTAATAGCTTGGGCTATTTCTCCTATTTCTTTAGGTTTTACTTATTTCTTTTTGCTTGGTGTTCTTTCAAATTTCTTTTTATTAATTTCATATTTTTCTGTATTTAGATTAATTTCAGCTGTAATACCAGATAAAGATGCAATTTCATTTAATTCAATGAATAATTTTACTATTGCAATTTTAGCTTTTTTGACTGGTGTAACTAGTGGTTTTTTAGCAAACTTTGAAATATCAGAGTATATCTCTCATACTGATTTTTTTAACAGTTATTCTTTCATGTTTATATTTTTAGTAATCTTGAATTTTATTTTTATTTTTTACGCGGCCAGATTGAAAGAGGTTGGAGCATATTCAAGCTCAGAAACAGCTAAAATATTATTGAGTAGACATGGAATTCAAGCAATATCCAAAATTGAGCGATTAAGTCACACTTTTGATCCATATAAAAGAAGATTGTTATTATTTTCACTTGGTACTAATACAAATACTTTAGCGACTTCTCAATTAAAAACAATTTTAGCTACACCTTTTTCAATTGATAAAAAAGAAATTGTAAGATCTTTAGCAATAAGACCTAGAAAGTCTTTGTTGCCAGATTTGATTAAATTGGCTGAAAATGATGATGAAAGTACTCAAATTGAAGCAATTGTTGCTTTAGGTTCTTATAAAAATAATGAAATAGCTATTAAATCTTTAAAAAATTTATTGAATTCTCGTTGGGGTAGTGTTCGTTCTGTTGCTTCAAAAAGTTTATCAATAATATCTAAAGATAATTCTTTATTACCTATTATTATGGAGCTTTCCCTAAAAGCGGCTCATATTGATGAAGAAGTTGACTATTTAATAGCAAAAAAGAATTTAGATAAAGAAGGGTTATTTTTTGAAAATTTCTTTGTTTCTGTTTCTCAAAAAAGAGGGTCAACGTATAGACAGACTAGATATGCTGTCTTAGCTTCTTTTTTGCATTTTGGTTCTCCAGTTTTATCTAATATTTATGGACGCATAAATTTAGGCGATTATAATTCTGCTATTGAAAACTTTTTAACCGATGCACAAGATGTAGATATTGTTTTTAATAATTTTGAAGAAATATTAAAAGCTTTTATTGATTATGATCATAACCTTTTGAAAGAATATAGTCTTAAATTATTAAATAGTTGTAAGAGTTTTAAAGATACAAGAATGTCTCATATTAGAAATGGATTATTAAAAGTTAATGATTATGATTTAAATGATTTTGATTTACAAGATATGATAGCTCTATTTTATTTTTCTTATTCTCTCGCAAATAATTCAAAATAAATAAAAAACATTAATATTGTTGTATTTTATATATTGTTTGGATTTGTTTGCTTTGATATTCTTACCCTTATGAAATTAGATAAAATTTACCATGCCGCTTATACCTTAAAAGATGTAATACACAAAACAGATTTATTACCAGCTCCTAATATCTTTCCAAATGAGAAAGTATATTTAAAGGCAGAAAATTTACAAGTTACAGGGTCCTTTAAAGTAAGAGGTGCCTATTATAAGATTTCTCAGCTATCTAACGAAGCTAAAGAAAAGGGTGTTATTGCTTGTTCTGCAGGCAACCATGCACAAGGTGTAGCTTTGGCTGCAAAAAAGAATAATATTAACTCTATAATATGTATTCCTGATGGGGCCCCTATTTCTAAAGTTGAAGCTACTAGAAGTTATGGAGCAAAAGTTGAATTAGTTAATGGTGTATATGATGATGCATATAATAGAGCTATTGAAATTCAAAAAGAAACAGGAATGACTTTTATCCATCCTTTTAATGATAAAGAAGTAATTGCTGGTCAAGGTACAATAGGTTTAGAAATATTAGAACAACTTGAAGATGTTGAAGTAGTAATTGTTCCAATAGGTGGAGGTGGTTTAATTAGCGGAATTGCTTTTGCTATAAAATCTTTGAAACCTGATTGTAAAATATATGGAGTCCAATCTTCTGGCGCAGCTAGTATGTTTTCTTCTTTAAAGGAAGATCAGATATGTGAATTGCAAAATGTATGTACAATTTCAGATGGCATTGCAGTAAAAAAACCTGGTGATGTAACCTTTGATTTATGTAAGAAATATGTTGATGAAGTTGTTACTGTAAGTGATGATGAGGTTTCTTGTGCAATTTTGGCCTTGATTGAAAATCAAAAGCTTATTTCTGAAGGGGCTGGTGCCGTTTCAGTTGCTGCAGCAATGTTTAATAAAATTGATATTAAAAATAAAAAGACTGTATGTGTTGTTAGTGGTGGAAATATAGATGTAACTATTTTATCCAGAGTGATTTCAAGGGGCTTATTGAAAGGCGGGCGAAGTGCTAAATTTACTATTAATTTAATGGATAAGCCAGGCCAGCTTGTTGAGGTTTCTACTATAATTGCAAATTTAGGTGGAAATGTAATTGCTGTTCATCATGATAGAGGTGGTGAAGGGACTGATTTAAATAGTTGTACTTTATCATTAGAAGTAGAAACAAGAGATCATGAACATATAAAAGAAATAAGAGAAGCCTTAATATCTAAAGGTTTTAGATTTGTTGGTGAGTTTTTAAATTAACGAAAAGCTTTTTAAAATAAATAGCCAGAAGAAAATAGATATCAACGATAAAACAGTTGAAATAATTACGATTTGTGCAGCTAAATCGGCATCTCCTTCCATTTCTTTTGCCATTGTAAAAGAAGAAACAGCTACAGGAGATGCCATTGAGGCAATAATACAGCCAAGATATATTCCTCTTAATCCTAAGGCAAGTGATATTAAAATTATAATTAATGGAGTTACTATGAGTTTTCCAAGACTTCCCAACATAATTAATTTTATATTTTTTTTGATACTTTCAAACTCTATTGTTCCACCAAGAATGATAAAAGCTAATGGTGTTGCTGTTTTTGATAATGAAGAAAGCGGTGATAGAATTAATTGTGGTATTTTAATTTTATACAGATAAAAGATGAAACCCAATAAAGCTGCATCAACTAAAGGGTTTTTTATAACACTTAATAATAGTGAAAAAATATTTATATTATTTCCTCTGTAGCTTTCTAGAACAATTACCGCTAATATATTAACTAAAGGAACTGCAAATAATATCATAGTGCTTAGCAATGGAAGCCCTTTTTCTCCATACATTCCTTGAATTACAGGGACCCCAAAAATCATTATGTTTGATCTAAACCAGGCTTGAACTAATACCCCTTTTTTAGGATTTGATAATTTTGTTTTATTTAAAATTAATGACATTATTATTGCAATTAATGGGAGAGTGACTAAAACTACTAAAATCATTTTAATTGAATCTCCCAAGTTAATTGATTCCATATTGTAAATTCCTAAGAATAATAACAAAGGTAAAGGGAGTCTAAAAATAAATTTATTTAAAGCATTTAGGGTTTCTTTGTTTATCCAGTTAACTTTTACTGAAATGTTACCTAAAAATAATAATACAAATAAGGGGAAGATAACATTAAACGAAAATAGTAAGTTGTCCATTTATTTAAGCTCCTTTAAGCTATTATATATAAATTAATTAAAATTTAAATACTTTTATTGATTCAATAATCTTTTTAATTACTAAATAATTAGGACTAAATTTGTCTAAGTTCTTTAAAAAATAACACTTATTGCACAAGTTACATTAATATTGTATAACTTATACATGTTTAATTCTTTGCATTATAAGCAATTAACTATTTTTATTATTTTTTTGTATTTTTTGTTAAATAATTGTTGACATAAGTTACAGAGTATTGTATAGTTTAATCATAACAAATCAAATTAATTTAAAAGGAAAACTAAATTATGAAAAAACTATTAACTATCTTAAGTATAAGTGCAATCGCAATGACTTCTATGTTCGCTACAGTATCTTCTGGTAAATCAGCTGAAGTTCAATTAAAGACTTCTATTAAAGAAACTCCTGTTTCTTATCAATTAGCTTATAACAATGAAGTATTAAATGATGGTGTTAAAGATTATTCTATCTTTGTAGCTCCTTTAACTGAAAATGGTTCAACTAAAGACTTTACTATTAATGCTACATCTAATATGAATAAAGACTTAGCTGTTACAGTAAAAGTTTCTCCTGATACATTTAAAACAACTTTAAACAATGGTAAAAATGATTTTGATTCAAATATTAAACCACAAGTAAATACAATTTCTTCACTTGATACTTTAGTAGCTGGAAAACATAGTTCATTACTAGTTAATAAATTCAACTTAAGTTGGTCTGGTAACTCAGAACTTCCTGCTGGTAACTATGTAAGTAATGTAAAAATTGAATACTCAATCCAATAGTAAATAAAACAATATATAAATCCCTCCTAAATAGAAAGGCACCAGTTAAATGGTGTCTTTTAATTATAAGAAAGAGAAGAAAAAAACCTAATCAAATAAAAATTTGATTAGGTTTTGTTTTGAGTGATGAAAAAGAGGTTAACGAATAAAAAACGATTGTATAAGAAGTTATGAATATAGTTAAAATATATTTAAACTGTAGTTGATAAGAAAACAGTCTAACACTTGCTAAATGTTTTTATTTTAAAAAAAATTTTTTATTTTGTTACTTTCCTCATTTTCTTTATATAGATTAAATTCTATCGAAAAATAAGTCAAGATTAAAATCTTAGCATTTACAATTATTGTTATGGTGTTATATAAAATTAATGATCCAATTTATAAAAAATTGGATCATTGCAAGCTAATAAGTCTGCTAAAACCGAAATAGGAAATATTCCAAAAAGTGAATAAATTGTAAACAATCTTAAGATAAATAGGGGAATTTATCATTTTACTGATATAATATAAAGAAAAACTATATTCACCTTTTTTGTTTTATTAAGAGAGATATTATAAGCCCGCTTAAAGTGTTTTAACTATATGGTATATGTTGGTATAAGTCAATGTTTTATTTGTTTAAAAGACTATATTTTGATAAAAAAAAATATAAATTGTTGTTTTATAACAATTTATTTTCTTGTAATAAGTTTTGAATAAGTTGTATTATTTCTATATCATATATATATTAAAATATGAGGCATTAAGATAGTTTGTAGTATATCCATTCAAATCACTAAAATTATAATAAGCTCTATTTTCGTTAAAAATAATATTTATTTTGTTATCAATTGTTTTGTTAATATTTATTGTTTCTGGGACAAATGCTTTAAGATGTATTCTTTTATTATTACAACTTAATCCAGATATAAAAATAAAAATTAATAAAAATAAAGTGGCACTTCTTTTTTTCATTAAAAAACTCCCCTAAATATTGATATATTATGGGTAATAAGTATGTAATAAGTCAAGGATAATTTTCTAATAAGAAAAAATATTTAGATTTCTATTGTTTGGAAAGGACAAAACAAATATATAGTGAGTAAAAAATATAAAAAAAATGTAAAAATTTATTTTAAAAATGTAAAAATTTTCTTTACTAAATAAATGTCATAAGTAAGAATAAGTTGTAACACTAATATTCAATGTCATTTTCATTATTTTTTTTACAATTATGATGATGATTTCTATGACATGGTGGACAAAGTTCAATATCTCCACCTTCAATTATTATATCTTTACCTTCGACTAAAGCTGTTGAAACTTTTTTTCTTGCTACAGCATAAATTGCTTGTGTTGTTGTTCTAGCAACATTTAATAATTTAGCTGCTTCTTCTTGCATTAAATTTTCATAATCTATTAATCTTAATGTTTCGTATTCATCAATTGTCATAACAATTGCGGAGTTGTTTCTTTTTCCTTTAGGGCCGAATCTAGTATATTCAGGCATTCCGCCAGAAATTCGTCTGCATTTTTTTGGTCTAGGCATTTTTTTTCTCCGTATAATAAATATATAACTAATTTATTATTTTTTTTTAAAAAATGCAATTGGAGTATGGGGCCTCCAATTGCAAAGTCGTTTAGTGAGAACTACATGTATGACCATTACCATGAGATCCACAAGAATCTTCATGTGCATTATTATCATGATGATGCCCAGCACAAGAAATATCAGGATTAAAATTTAGTGTGCCAGCTAAATACTCTTTAATTGCATTATCAGCATATCCTGTTACTCCTGGAATTAATTTGATTCCAGCCTGAGTTATTGCTGTTCTTGCGCCGCCACCTAATCCGCCACAAATCAACACTTCAACATCATTCAAGGTTAAAAAATTTGCTAGGGTTCCATGAGCGAACCCTATTGCAGGTTTTACTTCTTGTTTTTTAATTTCACCATTTTCAATGGTGTAAAGTTTAAATTCTTTTGTTTGTCCAAAATGTTGGCAAACCAATTCATTTTCATAAGTTACTGCTATTTTCATAGGTTTAACTCCTTATTATTCTTTGTTATATTTATAGTTTAATCAGATTTAAGGCATATGTCAATAACCTATTTATGCAAGATTATTGACTAATTTTATGCTTTAGTTTAAAAATGAATAGTACAAAAATGAAATAATTTTTAAAGGTGGCCCAAATGGATAATTCAGATTTTTCTTCATTCCGAGAACTTAGAGAAAATATAAATAGATTTATGCACGGCCTTTTTAAAAATGCACAATCTGCTGAAAGCCAAGCTTTAGATTTAAATACAAGCCAAATTCATGTTATTTTATTACTTAGAAAAAATAAATTTTTAAGTATGAGTAAATTAACTAATCATACTAATGTAGTAAAAAGTTCAATGACTAATATTGTTGATTCTCTTGAAAAGCTTGAGTTAGTTTATAGATTTAAAAACGATAATGATCGAAGGGCTGTTTTTGTTTCGTTAACAGAATCTGGAATTGAGATTGCCAATGGATTAAGAACAGAAATAACAAATTCTTTTAAAATTCATTTAAATAATTTAAACCAAAAAGAAAAAGATGTTTTTTTTAATTCTATTCAGAATCTAAGTTCATTATTTTATAAAATGGAGAATAAAAATGAAAAATAATCCACATGAGTTTATGGGGACAGACCAAATTACACCATTATTATTTAAATTGTCTATTCCTGCAATGATTGGGATGATTAGTAACGCTTTATATAATGTAATAGATACTGTTTTTGTTGGACATGGTGCTGGAGCTTTAGCAATTGGTGGCTTAACAATAGCTTTTCCTTTTCAATTAATAATTGGAGCTTTTGCTTTAATGTATGGAGTTGGTGTTGCTTCTGTTATTTCTAGAAAATTAGGTGAAAAAAAACCTGAAGAAGCTGTTGCTGCGGCTTCAAATGCTTTTTTGTTAACCTTCATTACTTCTTTATTAATATTATTGATAGGAGAAGTATTTTTAAAAAGAATATTGTTGTTTTTTGGGGCAACTGAGGATATTCTTCCCCATGCAATAAATTATATGAGGATAATATTGCTTGGAGCACCTTTTTTATCTTTTTCTATGTGTGCTAATAATATATTAAGAAGTGAAGGTGCAGCTAAAATTGCAATGAATATAATGTTAATAGGAACTCTATTAAATGTTATATTAGATCCAATTTTTATATTTATTTTTGATATGGGGATAAGAGGAGCCGCAATTGCTACAATAATTTCTCAAATGACTGGATCTCTGTATGCTTTATCCTTTTTTATAAAAGGGAAGTCTTCCTTAAAATTTGAGTTAAAATATTTTAAATTAAAACTAATTTATATAAAAGAAATTATATTGTTAGGTCTTGCAACTTTTATTAGACAGATAGGAACATCCTTTATGGCCCTTGCCGTAAATAATATGGTTAAAATTTATGGGGGAGACTTTGCAATTGCTGCTTTTGGGATGGTAAACAGATTTTTAACATTAGTTTTGATGCCAATTTTTGGAATGAATCAAGGCTTACAACCAATTATTGGATATAATTTCGGAGCTAAACAATATGATAGAGTAAAGCAAGTATTAAAAGTTGCTATTTTTATTACCAGTTCGATTGGATTCCTTTTTTCTATAGTTGCTTTTACTTTCCCAGAGTTTTTACTAAAAATGTTTACAACTGATCCAAATTTATTACAAATCAGTTCTCAGGCACTAAGAATAATTATTTCTACAATGGTTTTATTAGGTCTTCAAACTTGTGGTACTACTTATTTTCAAGCAATTGGTAAAAGTATTCCGTCAATATTCCTTGGAATGAGCAGACAATTTATTATTTTAATTCCTCTAGTTTTAATTTTACCAAGATTTTTTGGACTGATAGGTGTTTGGTTTGCTTTTCCTAGTGCAGATATTTTAGCTTCTTTAATTACAGGAATATGGATGATGGTTGATATAAAAAAAATGATGAAAAAATAAATTTGAATGCATTTTTATATAAGAAATACTTTAAATTCGTTTTCTAGGTACAGCTGTTGTCTCTCTTTTTATTAATTTACTTTTATAATCTATTCTAGTGACTTGTAAATTTGCTTCATTATTATCTTTATCGTTTATTTTGCTTACTATTAAATTCATTGCTTTTTCTCCTCTTTGGAAAATTGAATGTTCAATAGTTGTAAGTTTTAATGAAGCAAATTTTGAAGGGAATATGTTATCAAAACCGCATACACTATAATCCTCAGGAATATTGAATTTGTTATCTTTAATAGCATTTAATATTCCATATGCGACCATATCATTTATTCCAACCATGGCTGTTACATCTTTATGCTCTTTTAAACAGATATTTGCTAATCGGTATCCAGTAAAAAACTCAATATCTGCTGTTGCTATTTCTTCTTCAGGAAGGATGTCTTGACTTAATATTGTTATAGGTGGGAGGTTTTTTTCCTTAAAAATGTGTTTAATGCCTTCTAATCTTTTTGTTCTTGCTGTATGAAATTCATTTAAGCTTGTTGAAATATATGCAATATTTTTATGGCCTAATTCAATTAAATGTTCGCCAATTAATTTACCAGCTTCAAAATTATTTATATTAACTGTATCAAAATCGAAATTACTATCTTCATCTCCTACTGCAACAATTGGAATCTGTTTGCTTAAATTTTCTACTTCATCGACTTTTTCTGGAATCATTGAAAATATTATTCCTGAGATAGGATAGTTTGTAAAATAATTTAGGCTATCTTTTTCAATGGAAATGTCCCAATATGTAGTTTTTATTAAGGTTCTAATTCCTAGTTCAATTGCTTTATGTTCCATTCCTTGAATTAATGTAGAATAATAAGGGTTATAAACTGAAGGGCAAATGATTAATATAGTTTTTCCAAGGATAGAATTGTGTTTTTTATTTGTGTAGTATAATTCTTTAGCTATTTGTTTAACGGAAGCTATAGTTTCGTTAGAGAATCTACTTAATTTTTTTCCACTTAAAATCATTGAGACACTTGCTGTTGAAAGATTTGCTTTTTTTGCTATATCGGATAAAGTTGTTTTTTTATTTTTCATTTGCTTTCCTTATATTTTATTTATTCTATTATAGAATATAAGATAATGCAATATTTTTTTAAACAACAAATTAAACAATAAAAGAGTGAAAAATTATATCTTATTAATCTCTAGTTTTTTGAGGAACAAAAAAGAGTTTTGATAAATCATAACCTTGGTTTTTTGCGATTGTCATCATTTTGTCTAAATCTTCTTTTGATATTTCTGGAGTTCTGGAAAGAAACCAGATGACACTTCTATTATTGTTGCCAACAAGAGCCCAATCGTAGTTTTTTTCGTCTAATCCAAATACTAAATAATCGGCATTGAATAAAGAAAAGAATTTTACTTTTAATGCTCCTGGGCTATTATCGTTTGGACGCCAAGCAACTGCTTTTACTGAGGTATATGGGCCATTTATACTTTTTTTGAAACCACTATTTAACACATTGATTCTTCCATCTTTTCTTAAAGTATATTCGGCTGTTGCTCCATAAATATTTTTCTCAAAGCTAGTTTGATATCGAGCTATTTCATACCATCTTCCAAGGTATCTCTCTAAATTAAGAGATTTAACTGTTTCTAAAGGATCCTCTTTGAATTGATTTGTTGCACAACTTGATAAAAATATTAACGATAATAATACAATTATATT
This sequence comes from Sphaerochaetaceae bacterium, assembly GCA_963678575.2. Lineage (GTDB taxonomy): Bacteria > Spirochaetota > Spirochaetia > Sphaerochaetales > Sphaerochaetaceae > Pleomorphochaeta. The sequence goes on from CAXXHV010000001.1 coordinate 224,240, forward strand.
TATTTTAAATATTTTTGATTTCATTTTTATCTTTCCTTTTTACAATAATATTATCGCATAGTTAATTTCCTAATACAATAATGATGATTGGCTTTAAATATGTTTAAATATTATTTTTAATATAAAATTAACTAATTTATTAAATAAATTACTGTTAAAACCTTAGTATTTGTTAAATAAATTATAAAAAAAATTAACTTGACAGTTAAATAAAAGGCTTATACTATGTTTTAGGACAGTATTGAGTATTAAACAAATTAATTTTTATTTAATATTTTGTTTAACTTTTTATTGTATTTAAACAAAGGAGATATAAAAATGAAAAAGAAATTTTTATCCGTATTATTGATGCTATTGGTTATTGCACCAATCTTTGCAAATGGACAAAAAGAAGCAGTTGCAGATGAGGATTATCATTTAGTATTAAAAATGAGTCATGTATTTGCACCAAACGAACAATTAACAAAATCTTTAACAATTGTTGTAGATAATATTAAAGAAAGAACTAATGGAGCAATTGAAATTCAACAATATCCTCAAGGTCAATTAGCTACTTATAAAGATGGTGTTGAGCAAGTTGCTTTAGGTGCTAAATTTATTTCTGTAGAAGACCCTTCATATTTAGGTGACTATGTTCCAGATTTTAACGCATTAGTTGGTCCAATGTTATATAGTAACTTTGATGAATATGAATATCTAATTAATACTGATTTAGTAAAATCAATGGAAAAAGATTTAGAAGATAATTATAGAATTAAAGTATTAGCTTTAGATTATATTTTTGGTTTTAGATCATTAATGACAAATAAAGTAATTACAACTCCATCTGATTTGCAAGGAATGAAACTAAGAACACCAGGAAGTCAATTATTTATTGATACAATTAATGCAATGGGTGCGACTGCAACTCCTTTACCATTTGGTGAAACAATTAGTGCTGTACAACAAGGTGTTGTAGATGGATTAGAAGGAACAATGGATGCATACGGAACTAATGGTAGCTCAGAAGTTGCAAAAAAAATGGCTTTAACTAACCACTTCTTAGGTACTTGTGGCGTTTATATTAATGCTGATTTATTCAATGGTATTCCTGAAAAATATCAAGTAATTATTGAGGAAGAATTTACTAAGGGTGCAAAACAAATGATTTCTGAAATTACTAAGAATTATGAATCATCTAAAGCAGCTTTAGAAGCTCAAGGAATTGAATTTAATGAAGTAGATCATGATGCATTTGTAGAAGCTGTAGCTCCTGTTTATGATAATATGAAAGGTGTAACACCTGGAATTTTAAATACATTTAAAGCAGAACTTGCTAAAATGCCTAAATAGATTTTAAAATATCAGGCTGTTAATAATTAAAGTTAACAGCCTGTGTTATGTTATAAGGGGGTCGTATGAAGTTTTCTTTTAAAAATATCATATCAAATTTTGAAGAAATTGGTTCTGGAGTCTTTTTGATTATCACAACAACTTTAGTATTATTGAATGTCTTTTTAAGATATTTTTTAAATATGGGGATTATTTGGTCTGAAGAGGTTGCTACAGGATGTTTCGTTTGGAGTGTTTTTTTGGGCTCTGCAGCTTGTTATAAAAGGAAAATGCATGTTGGTGTTGATATGATAATTAGAAAATTTTCTACACCAATCCAAGATAAAATTAATTTTGTTTTATATATTATTTTATTAGTAATAAATGGGTCATTAACATTAATAGCTATTCAATATTTAAAAGTATCTGCTAGAAAACCTACACCAGTTTTAGGTATTTCTTCTGCATTTATTAGTTCTTCAATATTTGTCAGTTTTTTATTAATGACCATATACACAATTATTTTTTTAATTAAAGACATAAAAATTGTTTTGAAAGATAAAAAAGGAGGTGCTCAATGATAGCTTTAATTCCTGTAATATTAGTATTTATTTTATATTTTTCTAGTATTCCAATTTCTTTTGCTTTATTTGGGTCCACCCTTTTTTATTTTGGACTTTTAGATCAAACATCTCCTGTAGCTCTTCTGCTTCAAAAGTTTGTAACTAGTACACAATCTTTTCCTCTTTTAGCTATTCCTTTTTTTGTAATGGCTGGTTCAATTATGAATTATAGTGGAATAAGTAAAAAATTAATGCAGTTTGCTGATGTCTTAACAGGGCATATGCCAGGGGGATTAGCTCAAGCAAATGTATTATTAAGTATGTTAATGGGTGGCGTCTCAGGTTCTGCAAATGCTGATGCAGCAATGGAAAGTAAAATGTTAGTTCCTGAAATGGAAAAGAGAGGTTATGATAAAGCTTTCTCAACAGCTATAACAGCAGCTTCTTCAGCTGTTACACCAGTTATACCTCCAGGCATTAATTTAATTATTTACGCATTAATTGCAAGTTGTTCAGTCGGTAGAATGTTTGCAGCTGGATATCTTCCTGGACTTTTAATGACATTAAGTTTAATGCTTACAGTACATTTGATTTCAAAGAAAAGAAAGTATATGCCAGTTAGAGAAAAAAGAGCTTCTCATAAAGAAATTGCTAAGCAAGGTTTAGATTCTATTTGGGCGCTATTATTTCCGTTCGGAATTATTTTAGGTCTAAGAATAGGTTTGTTTACACCCTCAGAAGCTGGTGCTGTAGCAGTATTATATTGTGTAATTATTGGTAAATTTGTATATAAAGAATTAAAAAAAGAAGATTTTATTCCAATAATGAAAGAAACAATTTATGGAACAAGTTCAGTCGTATTAATTATTGTTGCTGCAAATGTATTTGGTTATTATTTAAACTGGGAAAGAATTCCACAAATGATAACAAGTTTCTTATTAAGTTTAACAACTAATAAATACTTAATGTTATTATTATTTAATTTGTTGTTATTAGTTATTGGAATGTTCTTAGAAGGCGGAGCTGCAATAATTATTTTAGCTCCTTTATTAGTTCCAGTTGCAACTTCATTAGGTGTTGATGTAGTTCATTTTGGTTTGATTTGTATTGTAAATATTATGATTGGTGGATTAACTCCTCCTTTTGGCTCTATGATGTTTACCTGTTGTACAATAACTGGGTGTTCCTTACAAGCTTTCGCCAAAGAAGCATTACCGTTTATTCTTGCATTAATAATATCTTTATTACTAATAACATATATTCCATTTATTTCATTAGCTCTGCCAAATTTAATATATGGTATAATATAAGGAGACAAATTAAATGCTAATAATAGGACATAGAGGTTGTAGTTATAAAGGCTTTAATCAAAATACAATACGTTGTTATAAAAAAATAATTGACGAAGGTGCCAAAGCTTTTGAGTTTGATGTTCAATTAACAAAAGATAATCATTTAGTTGTTGTACATAATTTAAATCTTTCAAAAGTATCAAATGGAAGTGGATATATTGCTCAAACAACTTTAGAAGAAATAAAAAAACTTTATGCTGGTAGTTTAAAAAATGGTAAAGATTCGATACCTACTTTAATAGATGTATTAGAACTCGTAAGCTCTTATTCAAAAAAAGTTCGACCTGTTATGCATCTAGAATTAAAAGGTGATAATACAGGATTAACAACAGCAAAGATTATAAAAGACTATATTGATAAAAAATTAGTAGATATCGATGATTTTCTTATTAGTTCATTTAATTGGGCAGAACTTGATAGTGTTAAATCTTATTATCCTGATATAAAGATTGCTTTATTAGATGGATCTATAAGAAGAAAAGATTTAGTTAAAAAACTTAATTCCTCACCAGATATTTTTTCAAAAATTTTTGCTTACGGAGAAGAAGATTATATGATTCCTATTTCTTCTCAGTTAGAAGATTCTATTAAATTAATTAATCAAGAAGTAGCAAATGATGCTGATAAAGAATTATTAATAAATGAAGTTAAGAGTGCTTTAAATGGTGAATATTATACTGATTTATTGATAGAAGAAGCTTTAAAAAGGGAAGCCTTTTCCCTTAATTTATGGTATAAGACAGTATCTAAAGAATTTATTAAAAAGGCACATAATAAAGGTTTAAAGGTGTTTTTGTATACTGTAAATGAAAAAGAGGATATTAAAAATATTAAATTTTTAAAACCTGATGGTTTTTTCACAGACTATTATATTAAGACAAAAGAGTATTTTGAAAGTTTATAAAAAGATGCTTAAAATTTACAATAATTAATTTTTTCCCTCAACTTTATGTTGAGGTTTTTAATTTTAAAAGTTTTTTATTTTAAGTAATAAAATCTAATAAAAATCGTTACATAGAAGTAATTTTAGGCTATAATAAAATTAATTGTAGGAATAAGGAGATACGAGATGAAAAATATTGGTATTTTAGGGTTAGGGAATATTGCAAGAAATATGGCCAGAACCGTAAATATTATGGAAGATGTAAACTTATATGCTGTGGCTTCAAGATCTTTAGAAAAAGCTGTTAAATTTAAAGAAGAATATTTTGCTGAGAAGGCATATGGATCATATTTGGAATTGCTTCAAGATGAAAAAATAGATCTAGTATATATTGCAACACCTCATTCTCATCATGCTCAATTGATTGAACTAGCAATTAATAATAATAAGCCAGTCTTATGTGAAAAATCATTTACTACTAATTTAGAACAAGCAAAAAAAGTAATAGCTTTAGCTCATCAGAAGAATGTTTTTTTAGCTGAAGCAATTTGGACAAGATATGTTCCATCTCGATTTATAATAGAACAACTTTTAGATAGCGGGGTTATTGGAAATATTAGTCTTGTTGAATCTAATTTGGGATATAATGTCGCTGATAAAGAAAGAATCTATAAAAAAGAATTAGCTGGTGGAGCTTTATTAGACTTAACTGTTTATCCTATTAATTTTTCTTGTATGTTTTTAGGTTCAAAAATAAAAAATATTAACTCTACGGTAATTAAAATGAGTTCAGGTGTTGATGGAATTGAGAATGTTACATTCGTATATGATAATGGAATATTAGCAACTTTTAATACAAGCGTTTATTCAAGATTGAGTAGAAAAGGGTTTATTTATGGGTCAAAGGGATATCTTGAAATAGAAAATATTAATAACCCTGAAAAAATAAGTGTATATGATCAACAAGGAGAACTTGTTGAAGAAATAATACCCCCAGAACAAATAACTGGCTTTGAATATCAAGTATCTGCTTGCTTTGAGGCTATTGAAGCTGGTGAGATAGAACCAAAACAAATGCCTCATAAAGAGATTTTAAGAATGATGGAAATCATGGATGAATTGAGAAAAAGTTGGGACATTGTTTTTCCTTGGGAAGAATAAAAGAACAAAAGAACAAAAGGTAATACTATTTTTGTTATAGGCAAAAAATTATATCAAAGATAAAATTTAGGAGGACTTTGATGCAATATATTGGATCCTTAGATCAGGGTACAACGTCGACAAGATTTATAATTTTTAATTCTGAAGGGGACATTGTTTCTTCTCATCAGTTAGAACACAAGCAAATATTTCCAAAACCAGGTTGGGTTGAACATAATCCAATGGAAATTTGGGAAAATAGTATTTCTTGTATAAAAGAAGCTTTAAAAAAAGCAAATTTGTTAGGTTCAGATATCAAAGGCATTGGAATAACAAATCAAAGAGAAACAATAATAGCTTGGAATCCAAAAACTGGTAAAATATGGTATAATGCTATTGTATGGCAAGATTTGAGAGGTGCTGATTTTATTGATTCTCTCAGTGAGAAAGTTGATTCAAAATGGTTAGCTAATAAAACAGGATTGAGACTTAGTCCTTATTTCTCTGTAAGTAAAATAGTTTGGTTGCTTGATAATGTTAAAGGACTTAGAGAAGCTTGTAATAAAGGTGATGCTATATTTGGAACTATTGATACCTGGTTAACTTGGAATCTTACAGGTAGAAAAGCTTTAGTTACAGATGTTACAAATGCTTCTAGATATGTTCTTATGGATATTAATACTTTAGAATGGGATGATGAATTACTTAATATATTTAATATTCCAAAGAATAGTTTACCAAAAATAGTTCCTTCAGCAGGTGAAATTTATGGATATACAGAAAAAAATGGACCATTGGAATCAGAAGTTCCAGTTTGTGGAATATTAGGAGATCAACAATCTGCTTTATTTGGGCAAGCTTGTTTTTCTGAAGGTTTAGGTAAAAGTACATATGGAACAGGCTGTTTCCTTTTAGTTAATACTGGAGAAAAAGCTTTTGTTTCTGAAAATGGGTTATTAACTACAGTTGCATATCAAATTGGAAAAGAAAAACCAAAATATGCATTAGAAGGTTCTATAGCTGTTGCGGGAAGTTTAGTTCAATGGGCAAGAGATAATTTAGAAATTGTTTCAAATCCTCAAGAATTAGATGAATTAGCTGCAAGTGTTAAAGATAGTGGGGGCGTTTATATTGTTCCAGCTTTTAGTGGACTTTTTGCACCATATTGGCGAAGTGATGCACGGGGAGTTATTGCGGGATTAACGGGTTTTGCAACAAGGGCACATTTGTGTAAAGCCATTTTAAATTCTACTGCTTTCCAAGCTTATGATATTTTTCAAACAATGGAAAAAGATTCTTCAATATCAATGAAGGAATTAAAAGTGGATGGTGGATTAACAAATAGTCATCCTCTTATGCAATTTCAAGCTGATTTACTTGGGATTCCTGTTATTAGACCAAAAGTAGTTGAAACTACTGCTTTAGGAGCTGCATATGCTGCTGGATTAAGTGTAGGAATATATAAATCTGTTGATGAATTAATGAACCATTGGAAAGAAAAGAAGAGATGGACTCCTTCTATGAGTAAAGAAGATAGAGAATCAAGAGTAAAAAAATGGAACAAAGCAGTTTCAAAAACTTTGAACTGGGTTGGAAATGATGAGGCTTGCTTGTAAAGTATTACAACGAGGGATTTTATGGGTGGAATAGTAAACATACAAAAAATTGATTTAATAAAAGCCGTTGTTCAAGTTTTATTTTTAACTTGGGGTTTTTATCAATTTTATATGGCTTTAGATAGAACTAAAATTCAAAGAATGTTGAAAATGATTTTTTATGCATTATCAATTTATGGAATTAGTTTCGTATTTCAATTAGAATTTCTATTAAAAGTTTTTGATTATATTGCAATCCCATATATTGTGTTTCTATGTATAATTTTCCAAGCTGAATTAAGAAGGTCCTTTTTGACTGAAGGTCTTGGAAAATCCCGCCTTAAATTAACATCAATAAATAATTATTCGGATCAAATAGAAATTGCACTTAATGCATGTTCTGTTTTACAAAGTAAAAGGCGTGGAGCACTCTTAGTGTTTTCACGCCGTGATAGTTTAAATTCTGTTGTTAGTTCAGGTACTATTCTTAATGCAGATTTATCTATGCAATTAATATTAACTATTTTTGATCATGATACACCTCTTCATGATGGTGCTGTTGTAATTCAAGATGGTAGAATAAGAGCTGCAGGATGTTATTTGCCTTTAAGTGAGCAAACAGATATTAAAAAAACTTTTGGAACTAGACACCGAGCAGCTTTAGGAATTTGTGAAGAAACAGATTCAATTGTAATTGTAGTATCAGAAGAAACTGGTGCAATAACTTTAGCCTATAATGCTCGATTGTTTTATGATTTAGAAGTAGATAATATTAAAAGAGTCTTATTAGCTTGGTTTAGTAATAAAGATATAAGTGAAGAAGAAAGGGAAGATAAGGAAGATGAAAAATAGAATTTCATTATATTTATTAGATAATTGGAAACCAAAATTAATTAGTTTTATCTTAGCGCTATGTTTTTTCTTTTTATATTTATTTTCTAATAATTCTAGTAGGATAGTAACAATACCATTAGATGTATATCTTCCAATAGGGTATCAAGCAGAAAGTTTAATTCCTAACTCTGTTGATTTAGTAATTAACGGAAATAATGATATTATTTATTTAATAGATCCAAATTTAATTAAAGCAAAAGTAGATTTTTCATCAATAGAAAAAGAAGGAATAAGTACTGAAAATATAGAATTGGAATATGATTCTAAAGTTTTTTCAAAAGAAAATATTTCTTTAAATACAAAACCCGCTACAGTAAAAATATCTTTTAAAGAAGGATTGTAATTTGAATAGAATTGGTGTTGATATTGTAAATATTGAAAGAATTTCAAAATTAAATGATTATACTATAAATAGACTTTTTAATAAAAAAGAAGTTGAATCTGCAAATAAAATTAATAATGATAAAATTAGACATGAATTTTTAGCAGGTCGTTTTGCGGCTAAAGAAGCTTTAGCAAAAGCTTTAGGTGTGGGCTTTACAAAATTAGTTCCCTCTGAAATATTAGTAACTAATTTAGAAAGTGGACAACCTATAATTGAATTAGAAGGGAAAACTTTAGAAACTTATCCAAAATTAAATATCCAAGTTTCAATAAGTCATGATTTTCCTTGTGCAGTTGCAGTTGTTTTAATTGAGGAAATTAATGGCTAGAGTAGATTGGAGAAGACCCCCTATAAGAGATTTAGAAGAAGGTAAAGTAAGATATAAAATGATAATATCTTATGATGGTAGAGCTTATAATGGATGGCAAACTCAAAAAAATGGCGTAGGTGTTCAACAAGCTATAGAAAAAGCTTTAAAGAAAATGTTAAAAGAAGATATTAAAGTTGTTGGTTCTGGAAGAACTGATAGCGGGGTACATGCAATGGGGCAAGTTTGTCATTTTGATATTGTTGATAGGCAAATACCCGCTAAAGCATTTTTAAATGTAATTAATTGCAATTTACCTCCTACTGTTAGAATATTAAATTGTGAGTTAGTTGATGGATTTTTTCATTCTAGGTATACAGCTTATGCAAGAAAATATAGATATTATTTTAAAAAAGAAAATGAAATGACTGCCTTTGATAATGGGTTTATTGCTAAAATAAAGAAATTTCCTCCTTTAGATTTATTAAATTCATATGCTAAACATATAGTTGGAACCCATGACTTTACAACATTTACAGCTAGTAAAGATATGTGTCCTTCTAAATGTCGAGACATATATGAATCCTATTGGTCCTATGAAACTGATAAATGGGGATATCAAGTATTAACCTATACAATATGTGGAAATGCATTTTTATATAAAATGGTAAGATCTCTTGTTGGAACTCAAATTGATTTTGCTATTAAACACAAAACTAGTGAAGATTTTAAAGATGCTTTAGATAGTAAGAATAGAAAAAAAGCAGAGAGAACTGCTAATCCTAATGGTCTTTATTTAATGAATATTTCTTATGATGAGAAAGAATATGATTGGTTTGAAGAAACAGCAATACCCTTAACTTATATGGAAGATTATGATGAATAAAGAAGATAAATTAAAAGAAGTAGATAAAATTTTAGATTTAGCTAAAATCGCATTTAGTGATGATTTTTTATCTAGACCAAAAGAAAATGACAATAAAAAAGCTATAAAGTTTGAGAACCCTATTTTAAAAAACAAAATAGAACCTATAAAAAAAGAATCAAAAAATACCTTATTTAATTTTGAAGAAGTAAAAGAATCTAGTTTATTTTCTGATAAAGACTATTTTGAATTAGAAAAAATAGTATTAAATTGTTCAAAATGTGAAGCAGCTAATATAAGAAAGAATATAATTTTTGGAAAAGGGAATAGACCTGCAACTCTAATGGTTATTGGAGAAGGCCCAGGAAGAGAAGAAGATTTAAATAATGATATATTTGTTGGCAAAAGTGGACAGTATTTATATAAATGGCTAGAATCAATTAATTTAAATATAGAGCAAGACGTATATCTATCAAATATTGTAAAATGTTATAGTTCAACAAATCCAACAAAAGAAATAGTTAGTGCTTGTTCCCCTTATTTAGTTAGACAAATTGAATTAGTAAATCCAAAAGTAATTTTAGTTTTGGGAAAAATTGCAGCCAATTTTTTATTTAATCTTGATATGTCAATGAAAGATTATAGGGGTAAAATATATACATATAAAAGAATACCTAGTATTGTTACTTATCATCCAGCAGCTGTATTGCGAAATCCTGAATGGAGACGACCCGTTTGGGAAGATTTAAAAAAGATAAAACAATTAATTTCAATTTAATAATAGGACAATAAATGTTTGCAAAAATACTATTTGATTTACCCTTAGATACAGAATTCACCTATAGAATTCCAAAAGAGCTTGAATCTTTGATTTGTGTTGGAGTTAGGGTAAATGTACCTTTTCGAAGTTATTCAAAAATTGGGTATGTTGTTGAAATAATTGAAGAATATGAAACTGATTATAAAATAAAAGATATAAAGAAAAATGTAGATAAAGAACCTTTGTTTACTAATTCTCAAATCGAATTAGCTAAATGGATGTCTGATTTTTATTTATGTTCAGTAGGAGAAGCTTTAGCTTTACAGATTCCAGGAGGGAAAAGAGAGAAAGTTTTCTCAATGAGTATTAATGAAGAGGATATTTCTACAAAAGAAATTGATGAACTATCACAAGAACAAAATGAAGCCCTTGCTATTCTGAAAAAAAAAGAAAGCGCTTTATATTACTTATATGGAGTAACAGGATCTGGAAAAAGTGAAGTATATTTTAGGTTTGCAAAAGAAATTATTAAAGAGAATAAACAGGTAATATACTTAGTTCCAGAAATTACTCTAACCCATCAATTAATTCAACAAGTAAGTAAAAGATTTGATCAAGAGGTAGCAATATTACATTCTGCTATGACGCAAAGTCAAAGGTTGTCTCAATGGTTAAAAATATTAAAAAATGAAGTCTCGATTGTAATTGGGGTTCGAAGTGCTATTTTTGCTCCTTTTAATAATTTAGGTTTAGTTATAATTGATGAGGAACATGAAAGTTCTTATAAAAGCTCTCAAACTCCAAGATATCATGCAAGACAAATAGCTCAACATATATGTAAAAAAAATAATGCAATATTAATTATGGGTAGTGCAACACCATCTTTAGAAGCCTTTAAACTTATGAAAGAAAATCATATTAAAAAAATAGAATTATTAAATAGAGTTGGTTTTGGACTTCTGCCTAAAATGAAAGTTGTTAATATGATAAATGAAAAAGGAATTATTTCTAAAGATTTAGAAGATGAGATAAATAATACTTTAAAAAAGAAAAAACAAGTTATTTTGTTCTTAAATAGACGTGGATATTCATATTATTTTCATTGTAAGAGTTGTGGTTATGAAATGCAGTGCCCTAATTGTTCAATATCCTTAACCTATCATAAAAATAATAATTCAATGGTATGTCATTATTGTGGTTATAAAACGAAACCAATAAGAATATGTCCAGAATGCAATAGTCTAGATGTTGGATATAGAGGGTTTGGAACAGAAATGGTTGAGCAAGAAATTAAGTCTTTATTCCCTTTTGCAAATATTGATAGATTAGATGGAGATGTTGCTAAAGATAAAAAAAATATGTTTTCTGTTCTTGATAAATTTAAAAATGGAGAAACTGATATTTTATTAGGAACTCAAATGGTTGCTAAAGGCTTTAATTTCCCAAATGTTGAACTTGTTGGTATTGTATTAGCTGATTCAGCTATGAATATTCCAGATTTTAGAGCTCAAGAGAGAACGTATGCGCTTGTTACTCAAGTTGCAGGGAGAGCTGGCAGATTTAACTCTAAAGGTAAAGTTGTTATTCAGACTTTACAACCAGATAATACAGCTATTCAAAATGCGTTAAATAATGATAGAATTTCTTTTTATGAAAATGAATTAAAAGTTAGAGAAGAGACAGAATTTCCTCCTTATTCGAGACAATTGAATTTAGTATTTAGAGGTCTTGATAAAAAAATAACAGAAGAGTTTAGTCGATTTATTGAACAAAGATTAAATAATTTGAACTTAATTTTAAATAAAAAAAATAATATAAATGTTGAAATTTATGGACCAAATGAATGCAGTGTTTTTAAAATAGCAAACAATTATAGGTACAATATATTATTGCAGCATAAAAAAATAACTTATTGCCAATGGCTTGTTAAGAAAGCTTTAGAAGAAATAAAAATACCAAAAAGTCTTTATATAGAAATAGATGTTGATCCTTTACAAATTATATAAAACAAATTAGATTCTTTTTATTTGTTTTTTACCACAACTAATTTTTGAGAAACTCCATTTTTTAAATATTTTTTATTTATTAATGGTTTTTGTTTTTCTTTGTGTTTATACATATTTGAGTCTGCCTTTTCAATAGCTTTTTTAATATTTAAATCTAATTCTTTAATATAATAATGAGCACCAATAGCCATTCCAGAATCTTTTTCAGTAGGAGAGAAATTTTGTGAGATTGAATTTGCTGTATTATAAAATTCTTCTTTAGTTTTATTATATATTAAACCTATAAACTCATCTCCACCTATTCTGTATAGTTTACTACCTTCTGGAAGAGATTCCTTTAGGGCTTTAGACAATCTTTTTAATAACTCATCACCATATTTATGTCCATAAGTGTCATTAATAATTTTTAAGCCATTAATATCTGCAAGAATGATTCCCAAATTATCAAGGTTATCTCCTTTTAGTTCTAAATATCTTTCATAAGAATTTCTATTTTCAACTAAAGTGACAACATCGAGATAAGCCAATTTTTTTAAAAGTTTTGCTTCGTTATCTTTATTATTTTTTTCTATTAAATTACCAAGGCTATTATTTATAAATATAAATGCGGTTATTGCCATTCCTAAATGTAATAAAGAAACATGGCCAATGCTTATTTTTAAGATGAGAAGTATTTCTTCTGCAATAATTGATATTAAAATACTTGAAATTGCTAAAATGCAAGATATTATTTTTTTTTCACCATTTTTATATATTTTAATTGAAACAAATAAAATTAAAAGAGTAAAGAACAAAAGTAAAGAGCCCATAAATACTAGAAATTTAAGATAAGAAATATTGAATAATGATCCTATCGAAATTGGTATATATAAAAATAATATTATTATAGAGAACCATTTTATAATTTTATAGTTACTAATTTTTGGATAATTTGTACTTATGTAAAACCACAAACAAAAAGGAAGAGAAACCATTGAAAAGAAACTTAATTCCATAGGTAGTGCGGGGTTTGAAATACCAATTAATTGTCTTGAGCTAGATTGGGTAAGAACCCAAGTTCCTAAACATAATAATAATAGAGAAAGGGATAATAAAAAAGAATTATCACGTGACCAATTAAAAAATAAGAGATTACCAAAAAAAATAAATCCTAATATAATTAAAATTATACCAAAAAATAATGAATTATAATTTAATTCGAAAGCTTGATATAATAAATACCCTTTTGTGCCTATATAAATTGGAAATAATTTTTGTGAAAAAGGATTATCTGATGGACAAAAAAGTTTAATTGATAGTTGTTTTGAATTGCTGTTTTCTGGCAATCTTATAAAGTGTCTATATCCTCCACCATAATCTTTAGCATCTTTATCAAAAAAGCTGTAAATTTCTTTATTATCAACTGCAATTCTTACACTAAATCCTGAAGCTCTGAATAAAAGAAAGGAATTGTTTATTGCCTTATCATTAGGTAATTTTGCAATTAATTCAATATCTTTATTTTTTGTTGAAGATGTGAACTCATAAGGAAGTTTTGTTTTATCAAGAAATTGTCCATTCTCATATATTTCAAAATTAATGTTAAGCATTTCTCCTTTATCGGAGTCAAAAACGCCCGGAGCATCAAGATTTATAATTTTTATTATATTGGTAAATAAAAATATAAGAATAAGGAAAATAAAAATGATAGTATAGAAATAATTATTTAACTTGCTTTTTTTTGTATTCATAATGAAATATTATACTTTGAATTTAAATCAAGCAAGTTAATTTTAAAAATAATATAAAAGCATAAATATAATATAATAAAATAGTTATGTTTTTTTTAAATAAATAATTGTTTTGTATAAGAACTACTTAATAAATAAATAAAATTAAAAATTAAAGATGTAGTTTTGTACTAGAAATAGAAAATGAAATATAATATTCTATATATAGAAGTAAAAATATTTAATAAAATTTATTTTAATACATGTAGGAATAAAAACTATTAATGGATCTACACTTATAATAAGTCTATACATATAAATATATTTGTTTTTATGTTTAACTCTATATAAGCATTAAAATAAGATTATTAAAAAATATAAGATATATGGAGCAAAATTATGTTGGAAATATATACAATAGGAGAAGAAATTCTCAGAGAAAAATGTAAAAAAGTAGTAAAATTTGATTCTGCTTTAGAACTCCTTGTAAATGCTATGTTTGAAAAGATGGATGAAGCTGATGGAGTAGGTCTTGCGGCTCCTCAAATAGGTGTGGATTTAAGGGTTTTTGTTATTGATGATCATCGCGGTACTAGAAAAGCTTTTATTAATCCTGAAATTTTAGAAACATCAATGGAAGAATGTTCAATGGAAGAAGGGTGTTTGTCAATACCAGGTGTTTATACCTATTTAAGTAGAAGTGAACGAGTAACTGTTCAAGCGCAAGATGTGAGTGGAAAAACATTCAGAGTCGAAGCAGATGATCTTTTAGCAAGAGCGATTCAACATGAAAATGATCATTTGAATGGAATTCTTTTTGTAGATAGACTAGATGAAAAGAGTAGAGCTAAAATTTTAAGAACTTATGAAAAAAGGAATAAAATAAAAAGAGGTTCTTCTAAGTGAGAATATTATTTGCAGGAACAGCAGAGATAGGTGTAAAGACTCTTATTGAATTATCAAGATCCTTTGAAATAGGATTAGTTTTAACAAACCCAGATAAACCACAAGGAAGAAGTAAGAAATTAATTGCTTCTCCAATAAAAGCTGAGGCTTTAAAGTTAGGCCTTCCTATACTTCAGCCTGAAAAATTAAGAGGACCTGTATTAAAAGATGTAGCTTCATATAATTGTGATATTTTAGTTTGTTTTGCTTATGGTAAAATTTTTGGACCTAAATTCCTTTCATTATTTAAAGGCGGGTGTTATAACATCCATCCCTCACGACTTCCTCAATATAGAGGGAGTTCGCCTATTCAATATGCAATATTGAATAATTTAGAAAAAACAGCAATAACTATCCAAAAACTAGGTTTAGAAGTCGATAGTGGTGATATTTTAGCAACAAAAGATGTTATTTTGAACGAAAATGAAACAACTTTGTCCTTGAGTGAGAAAGTGGCTGAAATTAGTGCTCCATTTGCACTTGATACTTTTAAGAAGTTGGAATTAGGGGTAATTGAATTTACTCCTCAGGAAGGTCAAATTTCATATACAAAGCAATTTTCAAAAGAGGATTCATTAATTGATTGGAATAAAAGTGGAAAGGAAATAAGTGCTCAAATTAGAGCTTTTATTCCTTGGCCAAAAGCTTATACTATATATAATGGTAAAAAATTGTTCTTAACAGGTGTTGCTGGTGTGCTTGAAGAAAGTTATGATATTCCAGGAAAAGTTATTATTAAAATTAAGAATAAAGGGTTAGTGATAGCTTGTAAAGAAGGTTCGGTAATTATAAATAGGCTTCAATTAGAAGGAAAGAAGGAAATGGATTTTAATTCTTTTGTTAATGGGAATAATGAAATAATTTCCTCAAAATTAGGATAAATTATGAAAAAAAAAATTAAAATATTTATTTTTATATTACTTTTTTCTTTATCTTCAGTATATGCAACTTATCCTAAAGTTGCATTAGTACTTTCTGGGGGCGGAGCGAAAGGCTTTGCACAAATTGGTGTTGTTGATGAAATAATGAAATTGGGAATACCTATTGATTTTATTTGTGGTACTAGTATGGGCGGATTAATTGGAGCTTATTACGCCTTAGGGTATACTTCTCAAGATATAATACAAATGATACGCGATAATTCTTTATTTGAGTATTTATTGAATAATAAAGAAAAAACGGTTTATCCTCCTTCTTTGTTTAAAGATTCTAATGGTTTAAAAGTCTCATTAGGTTTAAACAAAAATGGAATTGGCGATTATCCTGGATTAATTAAAGATCAAGGAATTTTATCTTTTTTAAATAAAACAACAATAAAAAGTCCTGGTGAAATAAGTTTTGATAAGTTATATATACCCTATAAAGCTGTTGCAATAAATGCTAGCACAGGAAGCGAAAAAATATTAGATCATGGTTTTATTTCTGATGCTATGAGGGCGACAATGTCATTACCCATAGTTTTTGCACCTTTTGTATTAAAAGATGGTACATATTGTATGGATGGTGGACTTGTTGATAATCTTCCCGTTCAAGTCGCAATTGATTGGGGTGCAGATATTATTATCAGTGTTGATGTTTCGAGTGGTGATTTAAAATCTGGAGAAGATTATTCTTCATTATCAGGTGTTATTTTACAAACTATAAATTTAACTACTTTTGGAAATAGAGAGAATAGTCAAAAAGCAAGTGATATTCTTGTTAAACCAGATGTTTCAAATTATTTAGTATTAGATGTAGGTAGATTTGAACAAATTCTTGAAAAAGGATATGAAGAATTTGAAATACATAAAGATGAATTTATAAAATTACGAAATGAAATTAGTAAATATCGAGATATAAAAATAGTTAATGAGAATTCAATAAGTTATTATTCACAATTGCAAGATCCTTTAATTACTGGTGTTACATTTGTAGATGTAACTAAAAATAATGATGAATACTCTTTTATAAATATTTTTGATAAATATATTGGGATTCCATTGTCCTCAGATATTTTATTAAAATTAGAAGAGGATGTTTCATCTTTTGCTCAATTAAATGGTATTTCATCTGTCTCTTATAATTTTAATCCATCCGAGAAGAATTCTAATGAAGGTGTTTTAGAATTAGATTTAAGATCTTGGGACACCTCTCCATCTAAAATTGATTTAATTGGATTATCTAAATTAGGGTTTTCAAATAATCCAATAAATTTAGCTTGGTTTTATTTGTCCTTTGATGTTCATACTCAATTGAAAAAAATATTAGCTGAAAAAATGTCTGTTGATTTAAGGTTAAATATTTCAGAAAAAACTGAATTAAATTCTAAAATTGGCTATATGATTAAAGCTACTAATAATTATGATATGACTCTATTTACTCAATTTGGTACTAAATTTGGATCTTTATCTCCTGCTAATAATAAGTATATAAAATATTATATACCGACTTTTTCTATTGGATTTGATGTTGGTTTAGGTTTTGATTTAAGAATGTCAAATAAATTATCTCTTGAATTCTTATCAAATTATAATTTAATCTCTTTGGCGGCAACCACTTTACCTATTGGCATAGATCAAATCAAATTTGAAAATCCTATTCTAAATATTATTAATTTTGATTTAAGTTTTTCATATTTAGATATGGAAGATTCAATTTTTGCAGTAAAAGGATTTGGTGCTAATGGTATTGGTTCTTTAAAAATTACTGATGGTGATTTGGGTTTTTTCTGTTATTTCGATACAAACTTTAATTATGAATTAACAGATTTTGATTCATTAAAAATGAATGCTAATTTTGGATATTCTTCTGCTAATTATCAATTGACATCATCATATTTTGATTTAGGGGGATATAATAAAATTCCTGGAGATTATTATGGTTCATATACAAGGGAATTCTTGTTAATAAATCTTATTTATCAAAGATATCTTGGAGATTTTATTTCACCTTTATTCTTTCAATCTGGAATAACTTTTTATGCACAAGATAGTTATAGCCCTGTTGAAAATATATTTCCTAGTGAAAATAGCAATATGATAGAGCCTCCTAATTCAAGTATTCCAAAATTATCTAAATTTGGAATTGGAATTTTTAGTGGTATAGGTTTTAATACAAATAATGGAGATATTATTATTGGTGGTGGAATATCAATAAATGGTAACTTTAATATAGTTTTGGAGTTTGTATGAGTAGAGGCTTACCTTGGAGAACCTATAAACAATATTTGATTGATACGTATTCTACAAGTGTATATCGAATTGGAGTTGATGGAGGGTTTTCTTGCCCTAATAGAGAAAAAGATAGAAGTGGTGGGTGTGTCTTTTGTGATGCAACAGGAGCTAGTGCAACATATCAAAGAGATGGCGAAGGTATTTGGAAAAGGGATAGTAGTTTTCAAAAAAAAGTAGCTCATTGTGGTCCAAGAGAAAAAATTAGCTTAGATAAAAGACTGTTATCTTTAGAAAAACAAGTTGAAAAAGGTAAAACTTTTATATTAGAAAGATACAATACGGAGGCAATGAGTCTTTATTTCCAGGCTTGGACTAGTACTTATGCTTCAAGAGCTGAATTAAAAGCTATTTTTGATAAAGGGTTATCTTTATATCCTTTTACAGAATTTATTGTTTCAACAAGACCCGATTGTTTGGATGATGATGTAATAGATCTTTTATTTTCTTATAAAAAACAAGTTAAAGATGTTTGGGTTGAAGTAGGATTGCAAAGTGGAAATGATAAAACTTTAAAGTTAATAAACAGAGGGCATGATGTAGAATCTTTTTCTAATGCCGTACTTAAATTACATGATAAGGGTATTAAAGTTTCAACGCATATAATTACAGGCTTGCCAAATGAAAGTTATAAAGAATTTGATAAGACAATTGAACTAATAAATGATTTAAAAATTGAAGCAATCAAAATTCACAATTTAGATATATTAGGTGGAACTGCTTTGTTTGAGGAATATATTAGAGGAGAGCTTGCTGTAGCAAGTACGCATAGGGCAATAGAACATTGCATGTATATTTTAAGAAGAATATCAAAAGAAGTTATTGTACAGAGGTTGTTGTGTGAAACACCGCCTCATAGATTAGCAGCACCAAGAAAATTTTATGATAAATCAAAATTTATTCAACATTTGGAGAAAAGAATGAAGGTAGAAAATGCAAAGCAAGGAGATTTATATGATAGAGAATAAAAACTCCGTAGATAAATTATTAATAAAAATAAGCAAATTTGGTATTTTTTTTAGTATCATATTAGTTGTCCTTATTTCTTATTTTAGTTTAGTGTCTTCTGATAAAGTAAAATCTGTTAGTTATTTCCCATTTGGAGATAAAGGGGCTCACATGCTTGCATATGCAGTCTTTGGCGTTTTTTTATATTTTTCTTTTTCAAGAATTTCTTTTACTTTACATCATAAGAACAGAGATATTTTAGCATCAAATTGGATTGTGTTACCTTCAGTCTTTACTATTGGTATTGGAATAATTATTGGAACAATACTAGAAATAATTCAGATTTATGTAAGTAGAGATTTTGATCTTTTAGATATTGCTTCTGATGGATTAGGCCTTATGGTAGGATGTGCAATTGGTTTTTATCTTTTAAAATTTATTGTAAAAATAACTTTAAAAAAGGAGTAATAATTGAATTCTTTTGTTGATCAACTAAAAACAGAATTAATTAAAAGTACTGTTGAGTTGGATGAAAGTCTTGTTGCTTTAATAAAAAAAGCTAAAGAAAAAGAATCGCTTTTTCAAACTAAAGAATCAGCTTCTTCATTAGTAGTATTAAATAGTATTTTAGAAAATTTAGAAATTTCAAACAAGAATAAAATCCCTATGTGTCAAGATACTGGTATGTTTGATGTTTTTGTCGATATTGGTAGAGATAATAAATCTCAATTATCTACAATTGAGAAAGCAATAAATAAAGCTTGTTCTTTGGCAAGTGATGAAGGTAATTTTAGAAAAAGTGTTGTAAAAGAACCTGTTTTTGATAGAGAAAATACAAAAAATAATTTGCCTGCAATTATTACTTATAATTTAGTAGAAGGTAAAAATATAGAAGTAAATGTTTTATTAAAGGGGTTTGGTTCAGAAAATTGTAGTTCTGTTAGAATGCTAAATCCAACAGTATCAAAAGAAGGGGTAATAGAAGCTGTTTTAGATATTGTAAAAACTGCAGGAGGAAAGCCTTGTCCTCCAATATGTGTAGGAGTTGGACTTGGGGGAACTATGGAAAGAGCAGCTTACTTATCAAAACGTGCTTTAATAAGAGAATTTGGTTCTAGCAATTTAGATTTAAAATATAAAGAATTAGAAGATGAGTTATTATTAAAAATTAATGAATCTAAAATTGGAGCAGGAGGCTTTGGTGG
Organism: Sphaerochaetaceae bacterium; assembly: GCA_963678575.2. GTDB lineage: Bacteria > Spirochaetota > Spirochaetia > Sphaerochaetales > Sphaerochaetaceae > Pleomorphochaeta. The sequence goes on from CAXXHV010000001.1 coordinate 244,317, forward strand.
AGTAACTACTGCATTGTTTGTTAATGTAGAACATGAAGCTACTCATATTGCGGGGTTGCCTTTAGCTGTATCAATTAATTGTTGGGCTGATAGAAAGGCTCATATTACATATGAAGGAATTTTATATGATTGATTTACAATTACCAATAACTAAAGATTCTATTGAAAAATTAAATATTTATGATGAAGTAAGATTGTTTGGTGATATTTATGTTGCAAGAGATCAAGCACATAAAAATATTTTCAATTTATTAGACAATGATATCTCATTACCTTTTGAGATAGAGAATCAAGCAATTTACTATATGGGACCTTCTCCAGCTCCATCAAATCACATTATTGGATCTTGTGGACCAACAACAAGTGCTAGAATGGATTATTATTCTCCTAGATTATTAGATTTAGGTTTGAGTGTTATGATTGGAAAAGGGCCAAGAAGTCAGCTTGTAATAAATTCAATTAAGAAAAATAAATGTTTATATTTAGCTGCTTTTGGTGGTTGTGGAGCTTTATATAATTCTAAAATAATAGATGTTAAAACTATCGCTTTTCCTCAATTAGGACCCGAAGCTTTATTGAAAATAACAGTAAAAGATTTCCCCTGTATCGTGGCAATAGATAGCAAGGGAAATAGTGTTTATTGATTTAACTGCTTCTCTTTTGCAGCTAAGAAATTTGCAATTTCTTTATCATTATTAGTTAGATCAACTTTGTTTAATAAAATTGCGCCAATAATAAATAATAAAACTAAAGAGATAATACCAAATCTATTATTGTTGGTAATTAGAGTAACAAGTCCTAATAATAAAGGACCTAATATTGCAGCAAATTTTCCTAACATATTGAAGAATCCAAAGAATTCCGCATTTTTATTTTCAGGTATTAACCTAGTATAGAAAGATCTTGATAAGGCTTGTATTCCTCCTTGGAATAGTCCAATTGCACAAGCTAGTAAATAGAAATGGATTTCTTTACTCATAAATGCCCCAAAACAAGCTATCAAAGCATATGCTATAATTGCAACTAACAAAGCCTTTTTTACACCAATTTTTTTACCAAAATAACTATATAAGATTGCTGAAGGAAAGGCCACAAATTGTGTTAATAATAATGCTACAATTAATGAACTAGAGGAAAACCCAAGGGCAGTCCCAAAATTTACAGCCATTCTAACAATTGTGTCTACTCCATCAATATAAAACCAATATGCAATTAAAAAAGTTAACAAAGTGGGAAGATGTTTTAAATCTTTTATTGTGGTTTTAAATTCTTTTAATCCAATTTTAACAGATTTTGAAATTGAATCATTAGTATTTAATTTTTCTTCTTTAACAAATATGATGAGAGGAATTGTAAAAACAAACCACCATATTCCAACCATAATGAATGATGCCTTAATAGCAGCTTCTCCACTTGAAAGATTAAATAATTGAGGTTTTAAGAACATTAAAACATTTATTAAAAATAATAATCCACCACCTATATATCCTAGTCCATACCCTAATGAAGATACAAAGTCTACTTTTTTTTCTGAAGCTATAGATGGAAGTAGTGCATCATAGAATGTATTTGCTCCTGAAAATCCAATACATCCAATAATATATAATAAGATAGCAAATTGCCAATGTCCTGCTTGAACTAAACTTAGGTTAGCTGTCATTAGACAACCAAGAAAAGCAAATGTAATTAAAAACTTCTTTTTATAGCTTCCGTGATCGGCTATTGCCCCTAATATTGGGGCTAATAGTGCTACTATTAAAGAGCCTATACTATTCCCTAAACCAAGGTAAAAGGTTGTTGTTGTAGTCTTTGCTCCACTAGCCCAATATTCACTGAAAAATACAGGAAAAAAACCAGCCATTACCGTAGTAGCAAAAGAACTATTTGCCCAATCATATAAGGCCCAAGAAACATAAGATTTTGGATTGTCTTTATTATTTTTTTTCATAATCATAATTATAGTATGATTATAGTCATATTGCTAACAAATTCATTAAAAAGGTATAATAATTAACAGATTTTACAAATTTATAACATTTGTTTATTCTTATAATTAAAAATTAGAATTTATGTGTAATACTCATTTTTATATTATTATTTGTATCTTTTGAATATGAATATTGAGTTTGGAAATCTAAACCTTGGACTATGTTATAACTAAATATTGAAAGAGGTGTTAACTCTAGTGAATAGCTGTTTGTTGTAATTTTAGTATTTAAGCCAAAGGATATTGTTGCCTTAGAATTAATATTATAAGATAATGTAGGTAATATATTTAATGAATTAATTACATTAAAATAGGCCATCTCGAATTTAAAGCTAGAGCTTGAAGTTATTTTTAATAAATATAAAGACATTTCAAAATTATTAATATTCTGTAAATCTGTTTTTCCATAAATCCCATAATCAAAAAAAAGTGTACCATTAAAACCTCCACATAAAATGGATTCTGTTTTATCCGTCAGAAAAGTGGTTTCAAATGTCCCAAAATATTTATTATTTACATCATATGTAAATCTTGCACCTATTTTTTTATCATCATCTTGAATAGGAAGTTTTGCAATAAACTCTAAATTTAAACTACTAAAATCTTCTCTTTGATATAATTTTGTTTTTATTGAAGCAATCCAAGGGTTCTTAGTGAAAGGTGTCCCGCTATTATAAATCCAATCTCCACCAATATCTAAAGGTGTTTTCCCAAAATTAAATGTTAAATAATTATCTTTATAAGGTACTCTAAACTGTAGATAAGCTTGTTCTATTTCATTAGAGATGGATTCATTAGAATCAATAATTGTTGAGTTTTTTATTGTGTATTTTACATTATTAGATTTTGATAAAAGAAATAAATTTATCGTAGCATCATTTGTTATAGTAGTATCAAAACTCTCATCAAAGTTTAAATTTCCATTAAGAGAAAAATCGCCCTGTATATTTGGGCTAGCAAATGCTAATCCCATGATTAAAAATGAAAGTGTTAATAATAATGTTTTTTTCATATTTTCTCCTACCATGATAAATTATCTGTTGAGAATAGTTCGTTATCAATTGGAGATTCTATATCAATAGAATTTAAAATCATTGTTGTAGAGCCTTGATTTTTTAATAAATCAATCATTTCTACTCTAAAGGCTATATATTTGTCTCCAATTTTTCTTATATCTGTTGAAGTCATTTTTCTAAGAGCCTTTCCACTTGCACTCATAAGAGTTGCTTCTGAACAAATATATGTATTTTTATCAATTGTTAAAAGTTGTTTTTGATAAGGTTGTTTTTTTGATTTTGCAATTAATTCAACTTCATAGGTGTCAGTATTTTCTTTTAATAGTGTTGCATTATAGTTGTTAATTATTGAATCATCTCCAGATAAATCTTCATATGAAAAATCTGATCCCATAAAAGAATCTTTTAATGCAGCTCCTTGTAATCTAATTATTTGATTAGCTTCTGGGTAATATAAGAAAATAGAAGAATTTATTCTAAGAACTTTTTGTCCTTGATCAGGACCTTCTGTGATTTCAATTAATGTGTCACCATTTTTTCTTGAATATGCTAAAACTTTTTGAGTAGAAGTTCCAAGAGAATCTTTTATAATGATAGTGCTTTCAGCAATAGATGTATCTATTACTGAGTTTTTATCATAATTTTTAATTATTGAATTAATATCAGCTGAAAAAAGATTTACTGAAATCAATAATAATAATAATAGTAATGTGATTTTTTTATTCATAATATAAAACTCCTATGTTTCATCATGTAATGCTTTTGCAGGTTCGATTTTTAATACTCTTTTTGTAGGGAAGAAGCAGGTTAATGTACTAATAATTACTGCAAGAAGGATAATAAAGACAAAGTTTTTAAAAGGTAAGAACGGATACACAAAGGAACTCATTGAGAATCCAGATACACTGCCACCACCGAGTTTTAACATATCAAGACCAGTCCTTTTTAAAACAGATATTATAATTGCTCCAACTATTGATCCTAGGAAACTTGCTATAAAGGTAATTAGAGCTGTTTCAAATAAGAATAATCTTCTAATCCAATGAGAGTCATAGCCCAAGGCTACTAAAGTTGCAATTTCTCTTTTTCTTTCAATAATACTCATCATTGTTGTATTCAATATAATAGTTGATGCAAATAGTAAAAACAGAACTTGAATAAACCCATAAATTACTACTATTAACTCTAATAGTTGTCCTATTAATGAGTTTTCACTCCAAGCTGTTATTTTTAAAGTATCATCATTAATGACCTTTTTTATTTGGTCTGTTGTAATATTTGAATTAGTATAAATTAAAATTTCAGTTGACCCATTAACCATTCTTAATGTCTTGCTTAATTGGTTGTTTGATATAAAGAAGTTTAAATTATTCATATCCATATCGTTTGAAGAGTAAATCCCTGAAACAATAACACCTAATGCATTAGAACCACCAATTGCAGTTTTTGTCAAAAATGTAAAAGCATCTCCAACTCTAATATTCATTTCATCTGCTAGTTTTGAGCTTATCAGAACTTCTTTATCTGTTGTTGGGAATTTCCCTTCATTTAAAATTCCAGCATCAAAAAACCTTGAAGTATTGAAATCAACTCCATAAGCAATTACATTATAACTTTCTTCACCTAAAAATGTCATAGCAGGAACTTTTGTAACAGGTGTTGAGTTAATTACGCCATCAATTGAATTTATTTTTTCTATTTTATCATTTACATTTGGTATATAGAATTGAAGAGGAAGTATTCTTTCATTTTCTACATATTTTTTTGTTTTTATATTAATATTTCCTAGTTGATGATTTATTGCATTATCTTTCATATCTTTTATCATTGCTTCGTAAAGAGATAACATTGAACAGATAAATATTACTGCTATAAATATTGCACTTGCAGATAGTAATGATCTTCTTTTATTTCTAAAAATATTTTTCCAAGCTAATTTAAACATTAAAGCCTCCTAAACATTTCGGCAATTTGGCCTCTTCCAGTTCTTCTAACTGCAAAATATGCAGCTAACATAGATACAAATAAGCCTAAAATAATAATTTGCAATATTTGTACAGGGTTTACAAAGGCATGCATTACTGAACTAATTCTATATCCAATTGAATCTGTTTGAGTAAGAAGAGCAGAGAAATCAATTCCATATTTCTGATAATATAAGGATATAACAGTTCCTATAATTGTACCTATTGTGACTCCTAATAATCCAATTATAGTTCCTTCTAACGTAAATAACCTAATAATGTATTTATTTGTGTATCCTAAGGTTTTAAGCATTGCTATTTCGTTTTTTCTTTCACTTATAGCCATTAACATCGTATTACTAATTCCCACAATTGCTATGAAAAAAGTGAAGAATAAGAAAATATTTGAAAAACCACTTTTTGAAGACTGGAGTTGTAAAATGTCATTAGCAATTTCTTTCCAAGAATATGCTTCTAAATTTAAAGGTTTAATTATTTTGTTTAAATTTAATGTTTCAGAATCTGTAATATTTTTTACTTTTGAGATATTCATTGAATATGAAACAGAATAGTTGGTTGCAGATCCTTCTAATTCTAGATAATCATTAATGGTATTAATATCGAAGAAGATTGTTGATGAATCTACAACTGGGTCTCCTGTTCCAATAATTCCAATAATTGGAATATCAAAGGCTTCAATAAATCCCCCTTTACCTTTTGTTTGTACTGTTAGGTAATATCCAACATCAGCATTAATGTCTCTAGCTAATTTAGAGCCAATAACAACACCTTCAACTTTTTTTGATAACCATTGTCCTTTTATTGTAGCATCGCTGAATTTATAAGCACTTGAATGAGAACTATCAATGGCTTTTAATGTAACTGATAGAGATCCTGATGTAGGATAGGGGTCTTTATAGAACATTATTTCACTTTGAGATACAAATTCTTTAGTATAATTTGTGTAATTGTTTTCATTTAGTATCTTTTCTAAAGATAGGCTTTGTTCTTTTGATATTAATTTATCTATCGGTAAGTATGCTCTATCAACAAAATAACCGGGAGCATAAATTTTTGCACTTGATGTATCATTCCAAATAAGGTTTTTATCTGAATCTATGGCAACTCCAGTTAATAATGATTTCATGAAAATTGAAAAAACAATTGCAATACCAATAGCGAAGGCTGTTATAATTGTTCTTTTTTTATATCGGGTAACCCCTCTAAAAGCTAATTTTAACATAAGCGCCCATCCTCTAATCTTATTATTCTTTTTACATGATCTAAGACTAGTTTGTCATGAGAAGAATAAATACATGTTAGATTTTTTGTTTCGTTTAATCTTGAAATCAAGTCTAAAATATTTAAGCTATTTGTTTTATCTAAATTTGCTGTTGGTTCATCTGCTAAAAGTACTACTGGATTTTTTACAATAGCTCTTGCAATAGATATTCTTTGTTGTTGTCCACCTGATAATTCATTTGGCCTTCTATTCTCTAGATTTTCTAGACCTACATCTTTTAATGCTTCAAAACTTAAATCTCTTAAATCTTTTTTATTTTCAGCATTTAGAGCTTTAAGCTGTTCTTTAGAAAGACAATTTAAAGCCATTTCAACATTTTCACTTGCAGATAATACAGGAATAAGATTATAAGATTGAAAAATCATTCCTATCATATTTCTTCTAATTATTGTTTGAGTTTTCTTATTTAATGTTGAATATTTTACATTATCTAATTCAATATCTCCACTACTAATATTATCTAAGAGCCCAATTAAATTAAGTAAGGTTGTTTTACCACTTCCTGATGGGCCTGAAATAGCTAATAGCTCGCCTTTATTAATTTCTAAAGAAACGTCAATTAATGCATGTACATCCTCGCTTTGAGTTTTGTAAATTTTCGATAGATTATAGGTTCTAATTAAGCTCATCTTTTTCTCCTTTGATGTTAGATAGTAGTTTTTCTAAGTCATCTAAATATTGATTTAATGCTTTTTTCCCTTCAGTTGTGATATTTATAAATGTTTTTACTTTGTTCTTTTCAATTACTTTATTTTGGTTAATCCATCCGGCTTCTTCTAATTTTTTTAATTGGATACTTAAGTTTCCACTTGTCATTTCTAGGTTTTTTTTAAGTTTGGAAAAAGTTGTTTTACTTGGATATTTTTTTGATAGAAAGATAAGTATCTTTAATCTGCTTTGTTCGTGAATAAGTTTATCAAGGTTAGGATAATCCATTATTATAGTGTTCTCCTTACAAATGAGAGTAAAATGAAATATGAAAAGAATATTAAAGTGTACATAGCAAAGCCTAATAAAAGAAGTGGAATTTGTAAAAATAACATAGATACTATAGCAATCAATATTGTAAAATATCCCATATATCTAAATTCAATTATTCCAATTGGCTCAGAAATATAGATAATTAAAAGACCATATAAAGTTGTCAAAACTGGCAAATAAACCCAAGTTAAATTAGTGATTGTTGCAAAAATAACTGAAAATAATATTCCAAGAACTAATAAAACAATTAAATGTAATGAATATATTAATCCAAAACCCGTTGAAATATCTAAATCGGGGCTTTTGTTAATTGCATTGATTTTTTTTACAGAAATAATAATTAAGGTTAAAACTAAAGATAATATTATTAAAGCTTTAAATAAAATAGGGAAATCCCAAAAAGAGGGATATTTAGAATATCCAATAGCAATTATAATAGTTGTGAGAAGCATTAATAATGTAGCATAAAATATCATATTTACAAAATATTTAGATAAAACTACTGGTCTAAATAGTTTTTGTTTATTATTAATTAAGGCTTTTAATTCTTTTATATTCTCAATAGCTTCGATAAGTTCTTTCTCATTATATTTTTCCATGTTTATCTCCTAAAGTAGTTTATACTATAAACTTAAATTTAATTATTTGAATTGTCAATATTTTTTTATTTAAATTTAAGAAAATAATAAAAAAAGGTTAGTCATTAATAAAATGACTAACCAAGGAGTGTGTGTATATTGTTTTTTATATGAAAAAGCTATTATCGCTTTGTTGCGTATTTTTCTGGTACTTGGTCTGCCCCATCCCAGATTATTTGTCTAAAACTTTTTGGATCTGTGTTTCCTTCTGTATTTATAAAAAGAATATTACTATCATGATTTATATTTAAATATTGTTTCAACTCATCATTTCCAGGAAGTGTTAATAATTGATATAAAGCCCCTAAAGTAACAGCGCCACTTTCGCCACTAATTATCATAGGATCGCCTTTTAGTGGAGTTGCCATAATTCTCATTCCACGGGCAGCTACATAATCAGGAACTTCAATAAATACATCAGCACATTCTTTTAAAATATCCCAAGCTAACGGAGAAGGTTCTCCACATGCTAGACCTGCCATGATTGTAGAGAGAGAACCATCAACATTGTGAGGTTGCCCATCATCTGCTTGAGCACTTGCAAAAATACATCCGGCTTGATCTGGTTCAACAACAATAAATTTTGGAGTATTAACTCCAGCACATAACGCACTGTAGAAACCTATAACAGCAGCAGCTAAAGCGCCAACTCCAGCTTGGACAAAAACATGAGTAGGATATTCAATCCCTTGACTACTAAATTGTTTTTGAGTTTCTAACAACATGGTAGTATACCCTTGCATAATTCTTGTTGGAACTTCAGTATATCCATCCCAGCTAGTATCGCTTATTACTTCCCAGCCATTTGCTTTAGCGTCAATTACACATTTTTTAACAGCATTGTCATAGTTGCCTTCAATAACTTTTACAATAGCACCATATGCTTTAATTGCATCAATTCTTGCTTGACTTGTTTCACTGTGTACATAGATCATGCATTTATGACCTAACATTTTTGAAGCCCAAGCAATACCACGTCCATGGTTACCATCTGTGGCACTGGCAAAAGTTATTGTACCAAGTTTATTTTTAATTTCATCACTAGTTAAATATTCAAAAGATAATTGTTCATCTTTAAGATTAAGGCGATCTTGGAAAAATCTAAATAATGCAAAGCTACCACCCATAACTTTGAAACTATTTAGTTCCATTCTTTCTCCTTCATCTTTAACATATATTCCACCAACTCCTAGCATATTTGCTAAATTTGGTAGAGCTGCAAGACGGGTCATATGGTAGCCAGGGATTTGGCTATGTAAACGACGTGCTAATCTTGCTGTTTCAATAGGGAACATTTCTTTTGCTTTTGAAATGTCTTTTGTTTCATGTTTTTTTATAATCCATGAAATGTCTGATTCGTTGTTCATCTTAGGTTTCCTCCTATCAAAGAATTAAGATAATTCATTTTACATCCGCAATGTATATCTAATAAAAAAATAATTCAATACTTAAATCAATAAATTTTAAAAAATTTTAGGAAATGCTAAAAAAATTCAATAAATGCTAAAGATTTACGCATATTTTCTTTAAAAAATTCAATATTAATTAAATTTTTCATTAATTGTTTTTTTATAAAACTATATTATTTAAAATTTAGTAAAACAAATGGGGGATATTTATTGTACATTAGATTTTTGATGAATAATAGAGTAGAGGGTATTATTATAATTTTCTAAATAATTGAGCTATTTCCCCTTTACCGGTTCTTCTTACAGCAATATAAGCTGCAAAAATTGAGACTAATAAACCAAGAATAGCGATTTTTAAAATTTGATTAGGCGAGACAAATGCGTGAACTATAGCATTAATTCTATACCCAATAGAGTCCGTGTTTTTTAACCAATAAGACATATCTATTCCCTTAATTTGGTAGTAAAAAGAAATTAAAGTCCCAAAGAGTGAACCAACAATAACTCCAAAAAAACCAATTATTGTTCCTTCTAGAGTGAAGAGTGTTCGAATGTATTTATTAGTATAGCCTAATGTTTTTAACATTGCTATTTCATTTTTTCTTTCACTAATAGACATTAACATTGTATTGCTAATTCCAACTATTGAAATTATAAATGTGAAGAATAATACTATATATGTGAATCCACTATCGGCTGATTGAAGAGCTAAAATTTCATCAGCTATTTCTTGCCAAGAATAAGCCCTAAGACTTATCGAGCTCACGATTTGATCTAATTTTTTTGTATTTTCTTTTGTTAATTTATTTATTTTTGCAATATTCATTGAATAAGAAATAGCATAACTAGAAACAGAACCCTCTAGCTCTAGATAATCATCTATTATTTTTAAATCAAAAAAGATAGTATTTGAATCAACAACAGGATCCCCCGTTGATATTATTCCAATAATAGGAATATCAAAAGCTTGAATAAAGCCGCCTTTTCCCTTTGTTTGAATAGTTAAATAATAACCAATATCTGCTTTTATATCTGCGGCAATTTTTGAGCCAATTACAACACCTCCATTTTTGCTATTAATCCAATCCCCTTTAATTATTGTATCATCAAAGTTATATGCTTTTTGATTAGAGCTATCGATTGCTTTTAAGATGACATCTAAATATCCTGAAGTAGGGAAAGGATCTTCATAGAACATTATTTGAGCATTTTCAATAAATTCTCTAGTATAGTTAGAGAATTTATTTTGAATTAATATATTTTCAAGATCTTTAGATTGTTTTATAGAAATCAGTTTGTCAATTGGTAGATATTTTCTGTCTTTAAAATACTCAGGCGCATAAACTTTTGCTGATGAAGTGTCATTCCAAATTAAATTTTTATTTGAATCATATTGAATTCCCGTTAATAAACTTTGCATAACAATTGAAAATAATATTGCAATTGAAATTGCAAAAGCTGTTATGATAGTTCTTTTTTTGTATCTTAAAATTCCTCTGAAAGCCAATTTTAACAAAGATTATATCCTTTCTTTTTTTTAACTTTTAAAAAAAATAATTTTAATCAGTACTATTTTTAAGCTAACGTGTGAGTAGTTATTTGTCAATTTATTTTATATAAAGCATTTTTTTTTATCATTTTTATATATGCTTTATTTATTTTTTAACTATAATTGAATAAGTGATATGTATTTTTTTAAAAAGAGAGGCGAATATGATTTTTCACGGATTAGTTAAGTCAACATTATTAGATTATCCAAATAAACTAGCTTGTACTTTATTTACAGGCGGTTGTAATTTTAGATGCCCTTTTTGTCAAAATTCTTCTTTAGTATTAGATCCCTCTAGTGAACCTATAATTGATCCTACTGAATTAGATACTTTTTTAAAAAAAAGAGTAAAATATTTGGATGGGGTATGTATTACAGGAGGAGAACCTCTTTTACAAAAAAATGTTGATGATTATTGCAAATATTTAAAAGATTTAGGATATTTGGTGAAAATTGATACAAATGGTTCTTTTCCAAAAAAATTAGAATCTTTAATTTCAAAAAATCTTGTTGATTATATTGCTATGGATTTAAAGAGTAGTAAAGAAGGTTACTCTAAAGCTGTTGGTATTGCAAATTTTAATATCTCTCAAATTGAAGAAAGCGTTGAAATTCTAAAAAACTGTAATGTTAATCATGAATTTAGAACTACTTTGGTTAAAGAACTTCATGGAGAAAAAGAAATTATTGGAATCGGAAAATGGTTAAATAAAAATCAGAAATTATATTTACAAAAGTTTGAAGATAAAGGTTCAAATATAGCAAATAATCTTACTGGGTTTAATCAAAATGAGACTAAAGTTATTCAGAATATATTAAAGACTTATATAGATTTAGTAATAATTCGAGGGTATTAATATATCGGTAAAACACTATCCATAGCGTATTGAAAATATTTTAACAATAGATGTTGCGTATTAAAAAACCTTGTGATATACTCAAATTTAATGAGGGTTTCCTCAAAATTAAATTAAGGAGAAGGTTGTGTACAAGATTGCTAAAAGAGATGGTAGTGTTGTTGAGTTTGATATTAGCAGAATTTCACATGCTATTGAAAAAGCTTTTCGCGCTTCTGGTAGAAATTATAATTCAAGTGTAATTGATTTATTAGCTTTACAAACAACTTCTAATTTTGAAGATAAGATTGTTGATAATATAATTAGTGTTGAGGCTGTTCAAGATTCTGTAGAAAGTATTTTACAATTATCTGGATATTCTGATGTTGCTAAATCATATATTTTGTATAGAAAGCAAAGAGAAAAAATAAGAAACATGCGATCAACAATAGTTGATTATAAAGATGTTGTTGATGGTTATTTAAGATTAAATGACTGGAGAGTAAAAGAAAACTCTACAGTTACATATTCTGTTGGTGGATTAATTTTATCAAATAGTGGTGCTGTAACCGCAAACTATTGGTTGTCAGAAATATATGATGATGAAATTGGTAACGCTCATAGAAACGGAGATTTCCATATTCATGATTTATCTATGCTTACAGGGTATTGTGCTGGTTGGTCATTAAATCAATTAATTAAAGAAGGCTTAGGTGGTATAGCTGGTAAAATTACAAGTAAACCTGCAAAACATTTATCTTCTTTATGTAATCAAATGGTAAACTTTTTAGGAATCTTACAAAACGAATGGGCTGGAGCTCAAGCTTTCTCTTCTTTTGATACTTATTTAGCTCCTTTTGTTAAAGTTGATAATTTAAGTTATGAACAAGTAAAACAAAATATTGAATCTTTTGTTTTTGGTGTAAATACTCCTTCTAGATGGGGAACTCAAGCACCTTTTTCAAACATTACTTTAGACTGGACAGTTCCAAATGACTTAGCTGAATTACCTGCTATTGTTGGTGGAAAAGAAATGGACTTTAAGTATAAAGATTGTAAAAAAGAAATGGATATGATTAATAAAGCTTTTATCGAAGTATTTATTGCTGGAGATGCTAATGGTAGAGGATTTCAATATCCAATTCCTACATATTCAATAACAAGAGATTTTGATTGGTCTGATACTGAAAATAATAGATTATTATTTGAAATGACAGCAAAATATGGAACACCTTATTTCTCAAATTATGTAAATAGTGATATGGAACCAAGTGATGTTCGCTCAATGTGTTGTAGATTACGCTTGGATTTAAGAGAATTAAGAAAGAAAAGTGGTGGTTTTTTTGGTAGCGGAGAATCTACAGGTAGTATTGGTGTTGTTACAATAAATCTCCCTAGATTAGGATATACTTCAAAAAGTGAAGTTGAATTCTATGAAAAATTAGATAGGCTAATGGATTTAGCTGCGCGTAGCCTTAAATTAAAAAGGAATATCGTTTCTAAGTTATTAGAAGAAGGTTTATATCCTTATACAAGAAGATATCTAGGAACTTTTGATAATCATTTTTCTACTATTGGATTAGTAGGTATGAATGAAACTTGTCTTAATGCAGCTTGGATAAGTGATAATATTTCAAGTGATAAAGGAAAGAGATTTGCTCAAGATGTATTGAATCATATGAGAGATCGTTTATCTGATTATCAAGAAAAATATGGTGATTTGTATAATTTAGAAGCAACTCCTGCTGAAAGTACTTCATATAGATTAGCACTACATGATAAAAAACATTATCCTGGTATTATTACAGCTAGTGAAGATGATGATAGACCTTATTATACTAATAGTTCTCATCTAGCTGTTGATTATACTTCTGATGTATTTGAAGCATTAGAGCATCAAGATGATTTACAAACATTATATACTTCAGGTACTGTTTTCCATTCTTTCTTAGGTGAAAAACTGTCATCCTGGAAAGAAGCTGCAATTATGGTTAAAAAAATAGCTGATAATTTTAAATTACCTTATTATACATTAAGCCCAACATATTCAATTTGTCCTGAACATGGATATATTGCAGGGGAACATTTTAAATGTCCAACTTGTGGAGCAAATGCAGAAGTATATAGTAGAATCACAGGATATTATAGACCTGTTCAAAACTGGAATATTGGTAAAAGTAAAGAGTTTGAAACAAGAAAAGTTTATAATTTTGAGAGAAGTCAATTAGATAAGATGAAAAGATCTTCAGCCCCTGTTGTAAATAAAAAGACTACAGATGAAGAATCTGGAATAATGCTTTTTACTACACCTACTTGTCCTAATTGTAAAATTGCAAAAAGATTTTTAGATGAGGCTGGTGTTGTTTATCAAGTAATTGATGCTACAAAAAATACAGAATTAGCAAAAGAATTTGGTATTATGCAAGCCCCAACTTTGGTTTGTATAAATAATGGTGAGGTAAGTATTTATGCAAATGCTTCAATGATAAAAAATTATTGTGAAAGGCGTGCATAAAGAAAAACATTATTAAGTGGTATTGTGTAAATAAAAAAATATTTCTTGCCATATTTATAATGTTGTCTTATCATATAGATACTAAAGATTATGTCTTTGTGTTTCGTAATGGAACAGAAAATGGAATTCTATAAGGTAAACTTATAGCAAGTTAGGTCTCCAAATAGTTAACATATTCCATTGGGGAGAGTTGTTGAGGGCTCTCCCCTTATTTATGTCTTTATCTTGATGAAAATTAAAACAATATGTATAGTGAATCAAATATTATTAAGGAAAAAATTATGGTTGTTTGTAAATTTGGTGGTAGCTCTGTTGCTAGTGCTCAGCAATTAGAGAAAGTTAAGGCAATTATTGATTCAGATTCAAGACGTCAAGTAATTGTTGTTTCGGCTCCAGGAAAAAGAGATAGTTCTGATATAAAAGTAACAGATTTACTATATTCCTGTTGTAAGGAAGTTAAGGAAAGTGGTTCTTGTGAAACCTCTTTTACAAAAATTGAAAATAGATTCATTGAAATTCTTGAAGATTTATCTTTAGAAACAGATTCAATGAGAAAAGCCTTGGCAGAAGTTAAAAGAAACATAAATAACAATGCTGGAGAAAATTATGCGGCTTCAAGAGGCGAATATTTAAATGCTATTGTAATTGCTCAATATTTAGGCTTTGAATTTGTTGATGCAGCTGAATTAGTTGTTATTAATGAAAATGGTACAATTGATGATGAAACATGGACATTAATTGATAAGAAATTAGATAAAAGTAAGAAATATTTAATTCCAGGATTTTATGGAAGAAATAAAAACCATGTTGTAACTACTTTTTCTAGAGGTGGTTCTGATATTAGTGGTGCAATTTTTGCAAAAGCAATGAATGCCGAAGTTTATGAAAACTGGACCGATGTAGCAGGTTGTTATAATGCCGACCCAAGATATATTGATGAGGCTTATCCTATTGAGACTATGACCTATAAAGAAGTTAGAGAATTAGCTGCTTATGGAGCAAGTGTTTTCCATTCTGATGCTATTGCACCTGTAATGGAAGTTGGAATTCCAATAAATATTAAAAATACAAATGATATTAGTGCTTTTGGTACAATGATAGTATCAGAAAAAAAGGAAAATGGCCCAGTTGGTGTTTCTCAAATTGGTACTTATACAAAATTAACTTGTAGAAAATTAATGTTATATAAAGAACCAGGTATGATTAATTTAATTCATACTGTTTTAAGAACATATGGTATTAATCCTTTGTTTTCGACTCAGGGTGTAGATACTTTTTCTTTGGTCTTTGATAAAACTACAATAAGTGAGAAAAATCTCATTTCTCTAAAAAATAGAATGCTTGACGAATTTAAATTTGATAATATTGATTTAGAAAATGAGTTAGCTATTGTTGGTGTTGTTGGACAACAAATCAATGATGACCTTTTATATTTTAAGAAAAGCATAGATTCGTTAAATGAAAATGGTATTAAAATTTATCAAAGTGTAACAGGATCAAGTTCTCTTTCCTTTTTTGCTTTAGTAAAAGAAAAAGAAGCTAAAAAAGCTGTAAAAGTAATTTTTAATTCTTTATTTTTATAAGATAAAATTCAATAAAAAAGGCTGTTCAATGAACAGCCCTTTTTTTTGTGAAACAATTGAATTAATTAATTGCTAATTCGCTTTCCATGTCAAAGAACTTAGCTTTTTCCATTAATGCGATAAGAGCAACTTTTTGATCAGGTTTTACTTCAAATTCAGGAGCAATTTTACCAATTACTTGAGCTTTAGAAGTAGAAACATAAACGTGAGTTTCACTACCTAAAGGTTCAACAACTGAAACACTACCGACTAAAGTCTTACCATCAATTGCTTTTTCACTATATTGAACATCTTCTGGACGAATACCAAAAGTAACTGTTTTTCCAACATAGCTCTTTAATAATTTAGCTTGTTCTGGAAGAACTTGAAGTTTAAATGTACCTTCGTTAACATAGATATTATCGCCTTCAGCTTCAACTTTTGTTTCTAAGAAGTTCATTGGTGGAGAACCGATGAATCCAGCTACAAATTTATTAACTGGTGAGTTGTACAATTCTAATGGTTTACCAATTTGTTGAATAACACCAAATTTCATTACAACAATTTTATCAGCCATAGTTAAAGCTTCAACTTGGTCGTGAGTAACATAAATCATTGTTGCTTGTAATCTGTGGTGTAATGCAGAAATTTCAGCTCTCATTTGAACACGTAACTTAGCATCAAGGTTTGATAAAGGTTCATCAAAAAGGAATACTTTTGGTTGACGAACAATAGCACGTCCAACAGCAACACGTTGTCTTTGACCACCAGATAAAGCTTTTGGCTTTCTATCTAATAATTCTTCAATGTCAAGGATTTTTGCTGCTTCACGAACTCTTTGATCAATTTCAGCTTTGTCAAATTTACGAATTTTTAGACCAAATGCCATGTTATCGTAAACTGTCATGTGAGGGTAAAGTGCATAGTTTTGGAATACCATTGCGATATCTCTATCTTTTGGTGGAACATCATTAACTAATTTTTCATCAATTAATAATTCTCCAGAAGTAATGTCTTCTAAACCAGCTACCATTCTTAGAGTGGTAGATTTACCACATCCGGAAGGTCCAACAAGGACCACAAACTCTCTGTCTTCGATATCAATGTTAACGTTATCAACAGCTTTAACATTTCCATCGTAAATTTTACAGATGTTTTTTAGATTTACAGTTGCCATAATTAGCTCCTATATTTATTTTATTTGTCATAGAATAACCGTAAAATAAAAATATGTCAAACAAAAAAACCCTGATGGATGTATAGAAAAAAGTATTTATCAAACATTAAAATACGTAATTAACTATCAATTGTTAACAATTCTGAGATTACCGGGAAAGTTATTTTTACAACACAACCCTTTCTATCACTTCTATTATTTATTGAAATAGTTCCTTCATATTTTGTAATAATACCATATACTAATGATAGGCCTAGTCCCGTATTTGAACCAGTATTTGATTTTGTTGAAAAGAAAGGCGTGAAGTAATCCTTGCTTTCATCAACACCTTCTCCTGTGTCTTTGACTTGTATTTCAATACTTTGAATTCCATAAAGTTCTATTTGATTGATTATAATTTCAATTTCACCATCTTTTTTTATTGATTCAAAGCTATTTTTTATAATATTTAAAATGGCTTGTTTTAGCTCATTTTCATTTATATAAGCATAGTTGTTTAAACTTAGTTCTTTGAAAATTATTTTAATATTTTTTAATTTTGCGTTTAATTTTAGCAAATCAATCATTTCATTGATTAAATCATTGATATTAGTATTTTCTGGAGTTACTTTTTCTAAATTTGAAAAATTTTGAAGATTGCTAACTATTTTTGTAATATAATTTACTTGCTTTGAAAGTTTCTTAACTATTGAAATTAATTCAGGATCATTATATTTGAATTTAATATTAGTGAGATAGTTACTTATTATTTCTAAAGGGTTATTAATTTCATGAGCTACTCCAGCAGATAAAAGTCCAACGGATGATAATTTTTCTGATAATTGATTGTTTTGCTGAAGAGAATCATATTCTGTAATATCGTAAAGAATAAGCATAGCTCCTATTTTTTCAATATCATCATAAATAGGTGAATAATGTGCATTAAATATTCCATGTATATTATTAATACAAATAGATAAATGGAATATAGTATTTTCATCAAATAGATTTAATTGGTTTAATAAAATATTTTTAGTCGTTGGGCTTGTTTTTTCAAACAATTCTAGACCAGATTTTTCTAAAAAAAGTGAAGGGTTAATTTTAAAAGAATTTATAAAATATTTATTAATTAATTTTAATATTCCTTCATTATTTAATATAATTAAATTTATTGGAAGATTTTCTAAAATAGCTTCATTATATTTGATTAAATGATAAAAAGAGTCTACTTGAGGTTGATAAACAGGTGCTTCAGAGAATTGTGTATATGCCATTTTGATTATTTGCATTTTTCCAACACTTTGAATATTTTCAGTTAAAATATTTTTACCGTGCCTAATTATAGAGACTTTATCGGCAATGTCATAAACCCAATCGATTTTATGAGTCATTATAATAATTGAGCACCCTTTTTCTCTAAGAGATGATAAAATTTTTTTTAACTTTGAATAATATTCAACAGAAATTTTATCTAGGGATTCGTCGAGAATTAATACCCTAGGATCATTTTTTATTTTTGCTAAAATAGATATTAAGGCTTTTTCAGAAAGAGTTAAATTTTTTGTTACTTTAGAGACATCAAGGTTAAAGCCTAAACTTAAAAGGTATTCCTTAGCAATTTCTTGAATTCTTTTTTTTAAGTTAAGTGAAAAAAAGGGGGCTTTTTTATCACAATAAAATAAATTTTCTGCAACTGTAAAATAAGGGTTTAATAATAATTGTTGATGAACAAACTCTATCCCTTTCGACATTGCTACTTTTGGTTTTAAATAATTATATGAAGAATTATCGATTGTTAATTTTCCAGCAGTTGGTTTTAGCAAACCACAAAGGATTAAGCCAAGGCTTGATTTTCCCGCACCATGCTCTCCAATTAATGCATGTATACTCCCTTTTTTAAAACTAATGCTTGCATTATCTAAAGCTTTTACTTCACTATAATTTAATGAAATATTCTCCATTTCAACAATATTTTCATTCATCATTATTTATTCCATATTTTTTTAATTTTAAATATAAAGTATTTCTACTCATATTTAAGAATTTAGCAGTTTCAGATTTATTATATTTATTTCTAATCAATACTTTTTTTATTAATTCTTTTTCTCTTTGTTGAATTATACTTAAAGAACTTAAATTTTTAGAACCATATAATTCAAAACTAGGAGGAAGATCTTCAATCTGAATTTCATTGTCTTGAGATATTGTAGTTGCATAAAGAAGAGCATTTTTTAATTCTCTAATATTTCCAGGCCATTTATAGTCTATAAAAACACGTTGTACTTCTTTAGATAATCTTTTCTTAGGCATTTTTGTGTTGTTGCTTATTTCTGTTAATAAAATATCAATTAAGTCATCTAAATCATCTTTTCGATTTCTTAATGCAGGTATTTTTAATAGGCCCCCATTTAATCGATAGAACAAATCTTCTCTAAACGTTTTTTCTTCTACCATTTGAATTAAATTTTTATTAGTTGCTGCAATAAATCTTACGTCTATTTTTTTTGTTGTTTTACCACCAATTCTTCTAATTTCTTGGTTTTGAATTACTCTAAGAATTTTTGCTTGCAGGGTTGTTGGCATATCCCCAATTTCATCTAAAAGCAAGGTCCCTTTGTTAGCTTGTTCAAAAACACCAATATAATCGGATTCAGCTCCCGTGTAAGCACCTTTTTCATGTCCAAATAATTCATTATCTAATAAGGCCTCTGGGAAAGCAGCACAATTTATTTTTACAAATTTTTCAGAAATTCTATTAGAATTCTTATATATATAATCAGCAAGTAATTCTTTACCACTTCCATTTTCACCAATTATTAATATTGAAATATCTGAAATAGCTAATTTTTTTGCTGTATTTAGTACATTAGAGAATTCATAATTTTTGCTTGCTAAAATGGGAATTTCATCTTTGATTTTTTCGATTAATTTTTTATTCTCTTCTTTATATTTTAAATTTTCTGTTGCAGAATCAATTCTTGTGCAAAGAGTATTGAAATCGATAGGTTTTTTTACAAAATCAAAAGCACCTAATTTCATTGCTTTTACGGCCGCTTCTACTGTTGCATATCCAGTTATCATTATTATTGGTATATTTGAATATTGTTTTTTTATCTTTTCTAAAGTTTCAACTCCATTTTCTTCACCTAATCTTACATCAAGAAGGATTACACATATTTGTTCTTTTTTTAAAACAGCAAAAGCTTCTTTTGTAGTTCTTGCATAAAAAAGAAAATGTCCAACATAAGAAAAGTTATCTTTTAATACTTCGAATAATTGCTGATTATCATCAATTAATAGGATGTGCACTACTAAACCTCCATAGTGTGTCATATTACAATTGTGTCTTTTAGGACAATAATGAACACTGTTTGTACTATTTTAGGACAATTGTAAAGTATGTTTTAATTTTTAACAATACAAAAAATTATTTAATTCATTATGGTATAAAAAATAATTAGATATTGTATATTAATTGGCATGCTATTTGCATTAATTTATATTAAGAGAGAGTAATATAATGTGTGAGTATTTTATGTTTATTATGATTTGTAACAATTTTAATTTAGTATGAATATGTATAGTGTATTTTAATAAATAATATTTAATTGTAATCCTATAATTAAAATAATCAAACATTATATTTATAAATTGATTATAAAAGAGGAGTGAGTAATGAAAAAATTATTAATAATTTTATTGGTATCAAGTTTAGCTTTGACTTCTATTTTTGCGCAAGGTAAAAGTGAAGAAGCTACTAGCACAAAAGAACAGGGCATTGGTGATTTAAAGATTGTATTAATATTACCAGGACCAATTAATGACCAATCTTGGAATGCAACTAACTATGCTGGTCTTGTTGCTTGTAATGAACAATTAGGTACAAAAATGGAATATTTAGAAAATGTTCAAGCTTCAGATTATGAATCAACCTTTAGAAACTATGCTGAAAGAGGTTATGACTTAATAATGGCGGCTGGTACTCAATTTGATGATGCTGCAAATAAGATTGCTGGGGAATATCCTGATTCAACATTCTGTGTAGTTAATGGATTCAGAGCAGATTATGCTAATGTTTCTCCTATTTTTCCAAAAGAATATGAAGCCAGTTATATTGCTGCTCTAATTGCTGGTGAAGTTACTAAAAATGGTAAATTTGCAACAATTGGTGGATTCCCTAATGAAGCTATGGAAAAATTATTAGATGTTTATGAATATGTATCTGTTGAACTTGCTACAGAAAGAGGTATTAGTAATTCTAGTGCAACTCGTTCTTATGCAAATAGTTGGTCTGATATTGCTTTAGGTAAACAAATGGCTGAAACAATGATTGACAATGGTGCTGATACATTGTTTGTTTATGCGAACCAAGTAGGATTAGGCGCTATTCAAGCAGCAAAAGAAAAAGGTGTTAAATTTGTTGGTTTCTCAAGTAACCAAAATGATACAGCTCCTGGAACTGTTGTTGCTTCTGTACTATTTGATTTCCAAACTTTCTATACTTGGGCTGTTCAAAAGTACTTTGAAGGCACTTTAGATGGTGGAAAAGTTCATGAAGCAGGAATTAAAGAAAATATCTTTAAACCTATCTATACTGATCAAATTAGTGAAAGTGTAAGAGCAAAGATTTCTGCAGGTATCGATTCTGCAGTAGCTGGAGATGTAGATTTCCAATCAATGTTTAAATAAAAAATTAGTGATTGCACAATATCCTAATAATTATAATATAGTTATAGGATATTGTGTTTGTTATGGGCTTGAGCCCGTTCATGAAGCGATGAATAAGAGCTTTGGGAACAAATAAACCACCTGCTATGCGGGTGGGTAACAAAAGTTATACAAAAACCTCGTTTTATTATAGAATTTGAATGCTACTCCAAAACTATAAATAAAAAACGAGGTAATAATAAATGGCAAATAAAACAAACAGTTTGTCACATACAAAATGGATGTGTAAGTACCATATAGTATTTACTCCAAAGTATAGAAGAAAGATTATATACAATCAATATAGAGCAAGTGTAGGTGAAATATTAAGAACCTTATGTAATTATAAGAAAGTTGAAATTATAGAAGGACATTTAATGGATGATCATGTACATATGCTTGTAAGTATACCACCTAAAATAAGTGTGTCGAGTTTTATGGGATATTTAAAAGGAAAGAGTGCCCTTATGATATTTGATAAGCATGCAAATTTAAAATATAAATTTGGAAATAGACACTTTTGGGCTGAAGGATATTATGTTAGCACTGTAGGATTAAACACTGCAATTGTACAAAAATATATCCAGGAGCAAGAAAAACATGATATAGCACTTGATAAATTAAGTGTAAAAGAATATGAAGACCCTTTTAAGGGTAGCAAGTAGTACAAAGACTACTTGAGTAGTAGCAAAAGAGGCAAATGCACGCGGAGTGGACGGGAGTACACGGTAAGCGTCTTGAGACGTTGTCGGTAAACCCGAGGCTTATAGCCTCAGAGCAAACCACCCTTTTGAAGGGTGGTTATGATTTAATTATATTTAAATTTGGAAATCATTTTTTTGGTTATCTTAAATTAATAAAATATAATTAATAAAAAAATAAAAACTAAAAAAATAAAATATAGTTTGTTTATATAATTTATTTATACACTTTACTAAAATAGCTTTTTTATAAATTGCTACAAAAGTAAAGAATAAAAAGATTATATATTTAAACATTATTAATGAGAGGAAGTATTTAAATGGATAAACCTTTTTTTGAACTTAGAAGTATATCTAAATACTTTGCAAAAGTAATTGCAAATAAAGATGTTTCCTTCTCTGTTAATAGAGGTGAAGTGTTAGCTCTTTTAGGAGAAAATGGGGCTGGTAAGAGTACTTGTATGAAAATTCTTTATGGTCTCTATAATGCAGATGAAGGGCAAATCTTTAAAGATGGTAAGCCTATTGTAATAAAATCTCCAAAAGATGCAATGAGATATAAAATCTCAATGATTCAACAACATTTTTCTTTAGTTTCAGCACATACTGTTACAGAAAATATTATCCTTGGAAACGTTAAAGGTCGAATCGATTGGCAGAAAGAAGAAGAGAAAATACAAGCACTTGCTGATAAATATGGTTTCAGTGTTGATTCTAGGAAAAAAATTAAAGATTTAACTGTTGGAGAACAACAAAAAGTAGAAATATTAAAAGCTTTATATCTTGATGCTAATTTATTAATTATGGATGAACCTACTGCAGTTTTAACCCCTCAAGAAATTGATAATTTAATGGAATTTGTTAGAACCTATTCAAAACAAGGTAATGCAGTTATTTTTATAACACATAAACTAAAAGAAGTAATGACTGTCGCAAATAGAATTATAGTTATGAGGTCAGGAATGGTTTATGGTAATGTTAATAAGGCAGAAACGGATGAAATTCAATTATCAAGAATGATGATTGAAAGTTCAATAGAAAAGCTAGAAAATCCCCAATATGATTCTATTAGCAATCAAGTTTGTGTTTCTATAAAAGACCTTAATGTAAAAGAAAATAATGAAATACCTTTATTGAAAGATATTTCTTTTGATATCCATAAAAGTGAAATATTTGGAATTGCTGGAGTCTCTGGAAATGGACAACTTGAATTATGTATGGCTTTATGCGGTGCTTTAAAAATAAATAGTGGATCTATATTTGTTAATGGAGTAAATATTTCTTCTTATTCAATAAAGGATAGAATTGAAATGGGAATGGGATATGTGCCTTCTGATAGACATAGATATGGAATGGTAATGTCTATGAGTTTAGCTGAAAATATTTTATTAAAAACGAGCTATTCTAAGCAATGGAAAAAAAATGGTTTAATTGATAAAAAGAAGTTAAAAGATAAAACTAATAAAATATTAAAGGACTTTAAAGTTAAAGCCCCGGGACCTTTTTCAATAGCAAAAGAGCTATCCGGAGGGAATCAGCAAAAGGTTATTGTTGGAAGAGAGGTTGAAAATTGTGGAGATTTTATAATTTTTGATCAACCTACAAGAGGGTTAGATTTAGGAGCAATAAATAATGTACATGCTTCAATAATAAGAGAAAAAGAAAAAGGGAAAGCTATTATGTTGGTTTCTACTGAATTATCAGAAATATTTACTCTTTGTGATAGAGTTGCTATTTTTTATAAAGGAGAGATTCAAGGTATTTATAAAACATCAGATTTGAATAGTGAAAAAATAGGTCTTTTGATGGCAGGTTATAAAAATCAGGAGGAAAAAGTAAATGGATAAAAAGACTCGTGATATATTAATCACTAGCTTCTTAGCAATTGTTTTTGGATTACTACTCAGTGGTTTTATGATTTTATTCTTAGGGAAGAATCCTATTTCTGTTTTTGCTCTTCTTTTTTCTTCTATGTTTAGAGATGGTTATACAATTGGTGAAATATTTGTAAAGGCAACTCCTCTTATTTTTACATCTTTAGCTTTTGCTTTTACCTTTAAAGCTAATTTATTTAATATAGGGGCTCAAGGACAATTTTATATTGGTGCTTTAGTTGCTGTTTCTATTTCCTTATTAATTCCGCATCCAATTGCAATTCCGATAGCTATAGTTTTGTCATTTATTGCAAGTGGATTGTGGGGGGGCATGATTGGTTTTTTTAAAGCTAGATTTAAAGCTAATGAATTTTTAATTAGTATGATGAGCACTTATGTTGCATTAAATCTAATGAATTTTCTTTTACGTACAGTATTAATGGAATCAAAAGGCGAATATCCTCAAACAGAATCCTTGAGTAAAAGCACTTGGCTTTTAAAGATTGTTCCGCATACTCGTCTTCATTTTGGTTTTATACTTGCAATTATTGTTGCAATAGTTATTTGGTTATTATTATATAGAACTACCTTAGGTTTTAGAATAAGAGCTGTTGGGCAAAATCAAGAAGCGGCAAGAATGAGTGGAGTTAATCCTGAATGGATTTTTATTTTTGCTTTCTTTGTTAGTGGTGGTTTGGCTGGACTCGCTGGTATCACAGAAGTTAATGGTGTACAGCATATGCTTTTACAAGGCTTTAATCCATCAATAGGTTCATTAGGAATAGGAATAGCCATTTTAGCAAATGCAAACCCAATTGGAATAATTTTTGCTTCAATTCTTTTTGGAGCTTTACAAGTTGGTGGAACTATTATGGGGCAAATATCTGGAGTTCCTTCTAGTATAATTGATCTTATGGAAGGCTTTGTAATGGTTTTTGTTATTATTTCTTACTTTATAAGAAATAAATGGGAAATAAAAAGAGAAAAGAAATCATTAATAGAGGGGGACAAATAATGATAGTAAATTTATTATCTCGAGCAATGATGATGAGTACCCCTTTGCTTTTTGGGGCTTTGTCAGAAGTTTTTTCTGAAAGAACAGGAATGATGGTTACCGCTATTGAAGGTATCTTTTTAATGGGAGCTTGGGCGGGGTTCACTACTGCATATATTTCAGGAAGTTTAGGCCTTGGTTTGTTGTTTGCCGCTTTAGCTGGTCTTTTAGTTGCAATTCTTTATGCTTACCTCTGTGTTACTTTAAAACAGCATCAAATTGTCACTGGAACTGCTATTAATATTTTAGTTACAGGCTTGTGCTCTTTTTTACAAAGAGTAGTTTTTGGAGTTCCTTTATCTCCTTTAACAGTAGAACCTTTTCAAAAGATTGCAATTCCCCTTCTTTCAAAAATACCTGTATTAGGACCAATATTTTTTAATCAAAATATTTTAACTTATTCAGTTTACTTTCTAGTTCCTCTTGGATTTTTTATATTATATAAAACTTCTTTAGGTTTAATAATAAGATCAACAGGAGAAAATCCTGAAGCTGTTGATGTCTCTGGCGTCAATGTTTCACGGGTAAGATTTATGGCAGTAATGTTCTCAGGTTTGATGTGTGGTATTGCTGGGGCTTTTTATTCGATTGGATATTTAGGCATGTTTACAACAAATATTATTGGAGGTAGAGGTTGGATTGCTTTTGCTATATGTTTCTTAGGAAATTGGAATCCAATAGGAGCATTTGTTGGAACAATAATATTTGGGTTAGCTGAAGCTTTTGCAATTTTAATGCAATCAAGTTCAATATCCTTCCTCCCAAATGAGTTATTTATTGCACTTCCATATATTTTAACGATTATACTAACTATTAGTAGAAAGTCATTTAATGTGCCTGCAAAATTAGGGACTGCATATATTAAAGAAAATTAGAGAATTTAAAATAATTAATAAAATAATCGTCATTCTTTTTGAGTGGCGTTTTTTTTAATAAACTTTTGAAAACTCTTTTAAGATTTCTTGATCTGTATCTAAATCTTCATCTTTTACAATTTCAATAGGAACCCATACTTTTTGTAAAGTTCCAGAATTTTCTGAATAGATACAAACTTTATTGTTTCTTTTATCAACTTTAATAATTTCCCCATTAAAGGTAGCTAGAGGGCCCGAAATTACATTTACTTTAGAACCAATTTCTAATGTTATTTTTGAAGGAGTTATAGTCCCATTATGGGAAAAAATCCAAGAAGCATAAATATAATCATTTCTTTCAAGCCTGTATGAAATATTTTTTGATTTTTTATCAATAGAGTTTTTACTTTCAACAAGGCCATAACAATCTGTAATTCTTCTAAAATCTCTCGAGTAAATATCTAATTCAATTTCTGTTTTTATAAATATATATCCAGGGGTTAAAGGTTTATTAACTTTTTCAAAGGTTTTCCCTTTTTTAATTTTATATTGCTTTGTTGGAAATAAAACTTGGAAGAATATAGAAGTATCAAATGTTTTGTTATAATAATTTTCAATTTCTTCTTTTATTTTTTTCTCTTTTGAAACTTTACATGCGATACAATAATAATTCATAGTATGAAAAATACTTTATAAAAGACCTTTTATCAAGGAATAATATTATACTATGTTAAATATATTTATAAAATGAGGATATTGTGCAAAAAATATAGAAGTTTATCTCTTAACAAAAATTGAATTATGATAGAATATATTAGTAAGTAGAGAATTTGATTCTTATATCATGAGAGGTAGCATATGAAAATATTATTAACAGGTGGTGCAGGCTATATTGCTTCACATACATGTATTGAGTTGGTTAAAGCAAATCATGAGCCAGTAATTGTCGATAACTTTTATAATAGTCAAAAAGAAGCTATTAAGAGAGTAGAATCAATTGTTGGCAAATCAATTGCTTATTATGAAGCAGACGTTTGTGATAAAGAAGCAATGAGATCTATTTTTGAAGAAAATAAATTTGATGCAATTATTCATTTTGCTGGATATAAAGCTGTGGGAGAATCAGTTACAAAACCCTTAGCTTACTATAGAAACAATATCGATTCAACATTAACAATTTGTGAGTTAATGAATGAATATAATGTTAAGAAAATTGTATTTAGTTCTTCAGCTACAGTTTATGGATTAGCAGAGGTTGTTCCTTTAAAAGAAGGAATGCCTACAGGCTGTACAAATCCTTATGGTTGGACAAAATATATGATTGAGCAAATTTTAAGTGATTTTGCTGCTGCTAATAAAGATGTTTCAGTTGTATTACTTAGATATTTTAATCCAATTGGAGCCCATGAATCAGGAATGATTGGGGAAGATCCTGTTGGTATTCCAAATAATTTAATGCCATATATTTGTCAAGTTGCTGTTGGTAAATTACAGAAATTATCTATTTTTGGTGATGATTATCCAACTCCTGATGGTACAGGGGTAAGAGATTATATTCATGTTGTTGATTTAGCCTGTGGACATGTAGCTGCTTGTGAATATGATCATAAGGGTACAGAAATAATTAATCTTGGAACAGGAATTGGATATAGTGTATTAGATATGGTAAAAGCTTTTGAAAAGGCAAATAATATTAAAATTCCATATCAAATAGCTCCAAGACGTTCTGGGGATATTGCAACTTGCTATGCGGATGCTTCAAAGGCAAAAGAATTATTAAATTGGGAAGCAAAGTATGATTTGATAACGATGTGTAAGGATGCTTGGAATTGGCAAAGTAAGAATCCAAAAGGCTATAATAAATAATATAAAATTATGATATAAATAGAAAATATTTTTCTGTTGATTGAGTCTTTTAGTACCAATCAGCAGAATTATTTTTTGCTTAAATTATTATAAATTATTGTAATTATAAATATTTTCTTAATTTTTTATGATTACTTTTTAGCGTCTTTTTACTACCTAATAAACTTTCAATTATTGAAATTAAAGTTAAAGGTATTGTAACTTCACGAGTAAAGACACCCTTTAATCTATGAACAATAAAATCTATCAGTGCAGTTGTTTTTACCATTACTTAAGAATTATCAATATCTATTTCCATTAGAATCTCACAAAGCATAATTATAAATGAGATTTTTAAATCTCTTTCTAAAATTTCAATTGTACTCAAAAACGACAAGTGTTGTAATTGTAATTATTTATTTTTCTTTTTATGTCTTATCAAAAAAAAATTTACTATTAGTAATATGTATATTGACAAGAGTTTTGTTGTGTTATACAGTTAGTTACTGAAGTAATTAACTATATAACATAAAAAGGATAGCCTATGGAATTTAAACAGAATGATATTCCAATTTATATGCAGATAGCTAAAGGTTTAGAAGATAATATTTTTACAGGAATCTACAGAGAAGGAGAACAAATTCCTTCTACAACTGAGATGGCTGTTGGATATAGTTTAAATCCAGCTACGGTATTGAAAGGAATGAATCTTCTTGTTCAAGAAGAAATTATTTATAAGAAGCGAGGTGTTGGCATGTTTGTAAATGAAGGTGCTAGAGACAAAATAAAAATTAAACGGATGAGTTCATTTAAGCAAGGTTTTATTGAACCTATGGTTAAAGAAGCTAAGTATCTTGGCTTTAATAAAGAAGATATAATTGAATTAATAGGAAAGGAAATTGATCATGAAATTAGAGGTTAACAATATTTCTAAAGATTTCAAAAGTGTAAAAGCTCTTGATGATATCTCACTTGAATTTGAAACTGGTAAAATATATGCTCTTTTAGGAAGAAATGGGGCTGGTAAAAGTACTTTAATGAATATTATTACGAATAGAATTTTTCCTAATAACGGAACAATTACTATGGATGGAGAAAATATTTATAATAATGATACTTTAATGAGCAAAATATATTTAATGAGCGATGATGATTTTTTTGGTTCTATAAATTCATTACAAGCCTTTAAAATGGCAAAGCATTTTGATTCAAATTTTGACTTTAATTATGCTTTAGAGCTTTCTAAAGATTTTGAGTTAAATACCAAAACTGATGTTAATAAATTATCTACAGGTTATTTTTCAATTTTTAAAGTAATTTTAGCCTTTTGTTCAAGTGCTAATTTTATATTATTTGATGAACCTGTTTTAGGATTAGATGCCCCACATAGAGACTTTTTTTATAAATTATTATTATCAAATTTTTTAGAAAAACAAGATAATGTTTGTTTTGTTGTAAGTACCCATTTAATTGATGAAATTTCTAATATTGCGCAAGAAGCAATAATTATTGATAGGGGTAAAAATATTTCACAAGGATTAGTTGAAGATTTAAGTGCTAGTGTTAGTGAAGTCGTAGGTAGTAAAGAGTTAGTTGAACAAGCAACAAAAAATGCAAAATTATTAGGGACAACTAAAGTAGGTAGAGTTTATTCAGCATTTGTAACAGGTGATGTTGAAAAAATCGAAGGAATATCAATAAATAGCGTTGATCTTCAAAGAATGTTTATTGAGATAACAAAAGGATAACAAATATGGATATTAAAAAAACTTATTCTTATTTTTTAAATGAAAATATAAAATCAACTGGCATTGTTTATTCAATTGTTGTAGGCGCAACTATTTTAATATTTATTTTAGCATTATTTTTGGGTGAACCATTTGTTGCTTCTGATTTAATTGATCTTATTCCCAATTATTTTACAGTTTTAATTGTAGCTTTTATTTTTGGGATTGTATCAAATAGAAACATGGATTTAGCTTGTAATCAATTTGGAAAAAGCAGAAAAACAGCATATTATTCAAATATATTAGTTTTGTTTTCAACTTCTTTAATTGCAGCTTTTCTTTTTTCTACTCTAAAATCATTTTTTTATATGGTAGAATATAATTCATATATGCAACTTCGTGATAATTTTACTTCATTTGGTTCATATAATAAAGAATTGTTTATCGGATCAAATGTACAATATGTTTCAAGATTTGCATATTGGCTTTATCACTTTTCTTATTATACTTATGTATCCATTTTTGCAATTTCTCTTGGTGTATTTATATATTCATTATGGGTTAGATTAGAGAAACTATATAGGTGGATTGTCTTTTTATTAATTCCTCTAATTCTTGCTTATTTAGTTCCAAAATTTATAATACATTTCTTAAGTGATAGTAATAGTACTATGAGTTTTATTAATAGATTTATTAATTTTTTTGGTCTTCAAAATGGATTTTCTTATAAGTTTATTTTTGTATCAACAGTATCAGTAATTATTCCTCTTTTAATTATTGCCTATTTTATTATGCTAAAAAAACCTCTTTATGGGAAAAAGAAATAATTATTTAATTAATTGATTGTAATATTAATTATACCCCTTTTTGGTAGCAAAAAAATTTTTAAGACTACTATAAGGGGTTTTTTTGTGATTTAATCACATATTAACTTAGTTATTTTATTTATATTCTTTAAGAGGTATAATCGTGAAAAAGAATAAAGGGAAAAAATTATATAATATCAGAGAATCCTTTGTACATTTGATGAAAGCTTTTGTTACAAGTAAATACTTAAATAGTGCAAAGAAAAAGGGCTTAATCTCATATTCTTTTCAAGAGAGATTAATGCTTGCTGTAACAGAGGTAAATGGATGTGCATTATGTTCATATGCTCATACAAAAATGGCCTTGGATGCTGGATTATCTGCTCAAGAAATTAATGATTTATTATCTGGAAGCAATCAAGAAGATACTCCTGAAGATGAACTAAATGCAATTCTTTTTGCATCTTATTATGCTGAATGTAGATCTAAGGTTGATAATAAAATTTGGAATAAGATTGTTAATGAATATGGAATAGAAAAAGCTTTAGGTATTTTAGCTTCTATAAGAATAATTACAGTTGGGAATGTCTATGGAATTGCTTTAGGGTCTTTTCTTTCTAGATTTAAAAAAGATAAAAGTAAAAGAGATTCTAGAACAAATTTATTTTATGAATTAATTCAATTAATTACAGTAATTCCATTTACCATAATTGCACTTATACTTTCATTTATTTTGAGAATTTTTAAGGTATTATTTATTTGATTTATTAATTATTGAGGTTGCAACACTGTAAGAGGTAGACCAGCAGGCTTGAAGATTATAGCCTCCGCAATCGCCACAAAAATCTAACACTTCTCCACAGAAATATAAATTTTCAATAAGTTTTGATTCTAGAGTTTTATTATCTACTTCTTTTAAATTTATACCACCTGAAGTTGCCATAGCGCTTTTAATTTGATTTTTTAAGGATATTTCTATTTCCCATCTTTTTAGTTTTTCGTTGACTAAATTTATTTTCTTATTTGATATATTTGAGCATAAATCATCATTAATATTTAAAGAACTTAATATATAATCGACAAGTCTTGAAGGGAGTTTTGTTTGATATTTTATGCTAGTAGAAAAAAGTTTATTGCTATTTTCTTTCTTTATTTCTTTATTTAAGTTTAAAAATATAGTTTGATTGAAGTTTGCGAATCTTGAAATGTCTAAAACAACGGGGCCTGAAATACCAAATTTCGTAAATATTAAATCATCTTGGTTTTTATAAGTTTTTTTCTTATTGTTGATAATATTTGTAAAAGTTAAGGTAACATCTTTTAATGAAATTCCTTCAATTTTTGAGACATTTTCACTGATAACTTTAAAACTTGATAAGGCTGGTTTTAACTCTACTATTGAATGTTTGAAGGTTTTAGCGAGAGTGTAACCATCCCCGGTTGACCCTGTTGAAGGATATGAAAGTCCTCCTGTAGCAAGAACTAAATTATCACAATAGTATTTTGAATTTACAATAAAGGAATTACTTTCTTTTTCTATTTTTTCAACTTTTGTATTAGTAATAAGTTCATATTTTGCATCAAGTAATAAATCTAATATAGATTGTGCATTTTTTGTTTTTGGGAAAATTTTACCATCTTCTCTTGTGATTAAATCAAGTCCTCTTTCAATAAACCAGTTCTGTGTTTTTTCTGGAGAAAGAATTGAAAAACTTGGTCCTAAAAATTTATTTGCATTATCATAATGTTTTAGAAATTCATAGCTTGTGTTATTACGAGATAGATTACACATTCCTCCACCAGAAATTAATAATTTTTTTGCTGGAGAATCCATTTTTTCAATAATTAAAGTATTAATATTATTTTCAGCTAGATTTTTTGCTAAAAATAATCCAGAAGCTCCACCACCTATGATTATTGTATTATATTTTATCATTTATTGATTCCCAATTTATTTAATGTCTCTATTGGAACAAATTGTGTAATTAATTTTATAGTTTCTTTTTTAATTTCAATTAAAATGTAAATAGAACCTTCTTTTATTATTGTTACAAAACCTTGAGGGGCAATATTTGTAGTAAGATTTGGTTGTACTGAAGATCCATCAAAAGAGCCTTTACCTTGAGAAGCCATAAATTCTTTAAATTCCCATAATTTTGTGTTATAAGATCCTTCGATTTGCTCTTCAACATCATCTGGTAGATTAACAAAGAAATCAATATTCGTAATTTTTTCAACATCGTTTACACTTAGAGCATAATCTTTTAAGTCTTTTTCACCTTTTTTATTTGGTAAAATAAAACCTATGGCTTTGATTTCTGGTTCTTGATAATCTAATATAACTTTATAGTAATATTTAGGAACAGCAACTTTATTTTCTCCTATTGTTTTATAAGGCCCATCAGTTAAAACGGGGCCTGTTGTAACATAGATTTCATAATTATTATCTGCGAAAGTTCTTACGGTTCCTTCTAAATCTGCCCATATTCCTCTATTAAAATCAGGAACTTGAGGACTCATATTACTCATATAGAAAGAGTCAGACATTGCTAGTTCACTTTCTTTTTGATCAGCAGCTGGACATAAATGTCCTCTATCATAACCACTTTTTTTATAATCATTTAAACTTGCACTTTTAGTTTTAACCAAAGGGTCTTCTTTAAAATTATCTTTCCTTTCAAAAGGCCCATACAATTCATTTTGAGTTAATTTGTATGCAACATAACTAGCTTGTTCATATTCTTCATTATAGCTCAAGGTATAGCCTGTATGATTTATGATTTGTTCGCCTTCAATTGGTTTTGGTAATTCTAAGTTATTTATATTTTCTCTTGATAAATTTGTACTTTGTTCTTTATTCCATTCTTCTTCGTTTGGAGCAACAAATAATGAAATAATTGAGAGTATAATTAATATAAGTATTAATAATAATATATTATTTATAGTTTTCTTTAGTGCTGATTTTTTTCTTTTTGCCATAATATTCCTTGTTTATTCGATTATAAGCTGTGATTATTGCATTTGATTATTTATTTTAGTCTATAACAATTATAAGTATAATTAAACTATCTTTATTTAGATTTTTTTCAAATTTGCTATAAAAAATATTTAAAATTTATTTTTTCTAAATAGATATTCTTTTATTATTTTTTTATTTTTGAGTGCTATTATCATGAATAAAAACAGTAGACTAAAAGCCTCATAATAAGGAGAAATCGGATTTTCATTAGTTTTTATAAAAAGCGGTACTGAAGTAAGTGCTGAATCTTTATAAGTACAAAAAAATGTAATAATAAAATTATTTGCGAGATGAATTGCAATAGCTATTTCCAAGCCATTGGTTATTAGAATGCTAAAAGTAGCTAAACTCCCAAATATAAAATAATATAATATTGCTCCTAAGAAATAAGTATTTAGTTCAGGATTTAATAGATGTGGAACTATAAATAACAATCCAAGAAATATAGAAAGAATTGTCGATAAAAACAGGGAATTTTTTTTATTTCTTAAAAAATCATAATCTTTAATAATTATTTTTAAAATTATTGCTCTAAATAGTATTTCTTCAGCTATTACTTGAAGAGGGGTTAAAAATAGTGCAAAAGGGATAAATATAGCTCTTTCTATTGCTTTATTTTTTATATATTCGAAATTATATAAATTAATTAATTTCCCAATTATTATTATTATAATAAAATAAAAAATAGAAAAAAGTAGTATTTTATAAAACATCTTAAACTTAAAATTATTGCTACTATTACTTAATTTACTTAATTTAATATTATTGATATATTTGAAACAGAAATAAAAACCAAGCCACATACATATAAAAGGTATGTTTGATCCAATATAATTATATAATTCAGTATTAATAAAGTTTTTATTTTTATCAAATAAAAATGAAATACTTGAATATATATTTATAAAAGAAGAACCAAGTAAAATCCAAAATAATATAATTATGAAGAAGGATAATATCCACCTAAATCTATTGTTTTCATGCAATTCCATAAATAATCCTTTTTTACATGATATATGAGTTTATTGATAAATAAAAGGTAATTTATTTTATTAATCAATAGTTGTGTAGTATAATAATATTAATAGCTTTTTTGCTTTATAGGAAAATATAAAATGAATAAACAAATAGTTTTTGATGAATTTAATAAAGGCCGAGTATGTGTTTTTCACAACGAGGTTATTGCGCGAAGTTTTGCTATTGAATATGCACTTGCTCATGGTGTTATTGAAGCAGAAAAAGCTATTTCTTATGATACTTTTAGAGAATTTTTTTTACCAAAGCATGATAATTTAACAAAAGTAAACACACAAATGAGGGAGTTTTTTCTAATAGATTTCCTAGAAAATTATAAATTAAAATATCTGATTTGTAATGAATATCCTGAAGCTATTAGCAGATTTACATCTTATCTTGTAAATATAATTAAACAATTAAAAGAAGCAATTGAAAGTGATGTTTTTGCTTCATTAGAAGAAGATTTTAAATATGATGTAAATCTATTATATCAACAATATTTGATATTCTTAAATAAAAATAATTTATTTGAGCCAAATTATGAAAAACCTTCACTAGAATTTGCACCACAGGATATATTAGATAAAGAATATACAATTATAAGTGCAGATACAAAAGCTGGGTGTAAGAAATTTATTAATCAAATAAATAATCCTAATTTTATTCATTTGCTAAATGTAGAAACGTTAAATGAAGAAGATTCTAGTTTTCAAAATAATTGTAATTTAATATCGTTTAAAAATTGTGATGAATTACAAAATACTTTGTTTAGAGAAGTAAAAAAATTATTGGATTCAAATATATTAGCTAGAGATATTGCTATTACTTTATGTTCTTTTGATAGTGATATTCAAGAAATAGAATTAGGTGCAAAAAAATTTAATATACCTATTTCAAAAGCCAAAGGTTATCCTTTAAGTAAATATCCCGGAGGTAAATATTTAATTTATTTATCTACCTTGTTTGATAATAATTTTGCTTTAGATGATATGAAAGGTTTTTTCTTAGAAAGAGCTTTCCCTTTCGAAGATATTAGATTTAATAGAAAATTAATAAGATTTGCAATTGATGCAAATATAGATCATGGTAGTAATAAATATGAAGCAGATTATTGGATAATAAGATTACAAAAAGAAAAAGAATTGCTAGATTTCTATAAAAAATTTAAAACAATTATTATAAAAATTAATAATGTTGATAATATAAATGATTTACAAATAGCATTACATAGTTTAGAGGCTTTACTTTTAAAAAAAGACTTAGGCTGGAAAGATACTATTGGTGAAAAAAGTTATAGATATGCAATTGATAAATTAGAGAGTGTTAGCACTTCTATGAAATTATGTAATATCCCCTCCATAAAACAGCTTTTTAAACAATTTATCAGATTATTAGAAAATGAAACTTATGTAGAACAAGGGAAAAGAGATGGTGTTAGATTATTTGAATATCCATTATCTGCTTCATTAGATATTCCTTTTCATTTTGTTGTTGAAATCAATAATAAAAGTAGTGAAATAATTGATAAACCACTTTCTTTATTACCTCCTTCGATTGAAGATTTAGAGTTAAGAAAAGAAGAAGATCTAACAAATACAGTTTTAAAAGATTATTGTTTTAATAGTGGTTTTACTCATTTTTTTTATAGTGAACAAAATTATGATGGAGCCCAAATCGCACCTCCTTTTTTCATGGAAAGAAATAAAATAAATAAAAATCCTTTTATTAAATCTTATAAACCATATATTGATGAATTATCCTTATGGAATGGTGAAAAAAAGGCTATTCAATTGACTTCATATCAAGCTGTAACTTTGAATAATGCTATGAGAAATGTTTTAGCTTTTAATGATGATGGTTATGTAAATAATAAAATAGAAAAACAAGTTAATGATGTTTTGTTAGAAAAGATAAAAAATGACCAATTGCTTGATTTTTCAGCAACAAGTATAAATTTATTTCAAAATTGTCCATATTCTTTTGCTATAAAATATTTATTTAAAGTAGATAAAAAAGAATATAGTGTTGTACCTTATGCTGCAAATGAAGTTGGAACAATTGTTCATAAAATATTTGAAGAATTTTTTTATAAGGTTATGGAAGAGGATAAACAATTCTATAGTGGAAATAAAGAAAAATATATTAATTGGTTTAATGAGATAAAAGATAATCAATTTAATTTGTATTTTGAAGGAGAAAAATCACCACCTATTTCTACGCAGATATATATTCTTGAAAAATACAAAACGCTTGCACAAGATTTTATTAATGTTGAAATTAATAAATTTGATACTTGTAAATCAATTGAGATGGAGAAAAAGTATATTTCGAAGGAAATTGTATTAATAAATAATGAGAATTATTTTTATTCTTTAAACGGAAAAATCGATAGAGTTGTAAATTTAGGAGATGGGACTTATGCTATTGTAGATTATAAAACAGGGCATACTCCTATAGGTTCAACTTGGTATAAAAAAGCTTATGAAGAAAAAAGAAGCAGTTTCCCAGATTATCAATTCCCATGTTATAAAAAATTATTGGCTAAAAAAAATATGAATGTAAGTAATGCTTGTTATTACTCTTCTCAAAAAGGTTCTTATTTAGATATGTGGAAAGAAGGTTTTCCTAAAAATTTAGAGGACATTGATTTAACTTTTGATTATGTTATGAAAGACATGTTAATTCATATATTAAATGGGGAATTTATGGCAACCCCTTCAGATGATAATTGTCAAAATTGTAATTATAGGCAAGTTTGTAGAAAAAGGTATTCAACAAAATGATAAATAAAAAAATTGATGTAGAAGATTTATTAGAAAATAAACATAGATTAACCTCAGAACAAAAACAAGCTGTTGAATGCTTTGATAATTGTGTTGTAAAAGCTGGAGCTGGTGCTGGTAAAACAACTGTTTTATCATATCGCTTTTTAAATTTAATACTTCAAAATGAAGTAAATTGTGATGAAATTTTAACTTTGACTTTTACAAAAAAAGCTGCTGCAGAAATGTATGAAAGAATTTATAATCAAATGTTAATTGTTAAAAATAAATCGACTATAATGAATAAACAATTTTCACTTTTTCCTAAAGCAACAATTTCAACAATTGATTCTTTTTGTAATCAAATAGTTAAACAAGATTGTATAAGATATGGGATTCCAAGCGACTTTACAATCGATAATAATAAAGCTTCATTAATTACAAAAAGATGTACACAGCAATTGATTGAGAATAAAAATATTTTACCAGGATTTCAATTTCTATCAAAGGCCTATCCTCCTAATATGATAATTGATGAAATTTTAGTTAATTTAGCTAATTCAAGTTTTTATTTTCCACTTGAATTTGATAAAGAGGGGCTATATATAGAATGTGAAAGTTTAATAAATAATTCAATTAATAATAATTTAGAAAAAGTATTAAATAACTTTGATGCTATTAAAACAAGAGATTTTGGGGTTTTAACTCCTAAATCAATAGAAATATTAAATTATTTAAATTCGAAATATGATGAATTGATTCAGTATGAAACTGGTAGTAGTGCATTTTTCAAAGAATTAAGTAATATTTCTTTTGCTTTGCCAAGGAAATCAAAAAATCCTTTAACTGAAGAATTAATTGAAATTTGTAAAAATTTAAAAGAAACTATTTCGGATATTATTTCTTTATATTTTACAAAAAATAATAATAGAATTGTTGAAGTGGTTGAAGCTCTTGAAATTTTGAAAAATAACATATTTCAAGAAAAAAGAAGAACAGGTATTCTAACCTTTAGTGATATATCTCATTTAGCTGTAGATATTCTTTTAACAAATAAAAAAATTAGAAAAATATATAAAGAAAAATTTAAATTTATTATGATTGATGAATTTCAAGATAATAATCAGTTGCAAAAAGATCTAACATATCTATTGAGTGAAAAATATAATTATTTCAGTGATAATATTCCAAATATTTATGAAATAGAAAAGAGAAAATTATTTTTTGTTGGAGATGAAAAACAGAGTATATATAGATTTAGAGATGCAGATGTATCAGTTTTTAAGGCTTTATCTAAAGAAATATTAAATGGTGGTGGAAAAGTTATTAATTTAGGTGTTAATTACCGAAGTGAACCAAAACTAATAGATTATTTTAATCAACTATTTTCAAATTTATTTAAAAACTCTAGCAAACCTTTTGAAGCAGAATTCGAATCATTAAAATCTAGAGCACCTATAGATAATATTAGTCCAAAAATTCAGTTATATATTAAAAGTGAAGATAGTAAATCTATTGTATCAAATGAGGTTGAAAAAGCATCTTCTGCTACCTGCGAAGCAACAAAAATCGCAAAATTAATTAATAAGATGTTGAATACAGATAATTATCTTATTTCATCAAATGAAGGTTTGAAAAGACCTAGTGTAGATGATATTGCTATTCTAATGAGATCTAAGACACATCAAATTGAAATTGAAAAAGCTTTGAGAGCAAATAAGATTCCTTTTGTTATTCAAGATAATAAAGCTTTCCCTTTAGAAGCATTAACAAATGATATGTATAATATTTTACAATTAATAATTTATCCTGATGATCTCTTAGCTTATATTAGTGTTTTAAAAGGACCCATTGGAACAATAAGTGAAAAATCTATTGCTATTTTAATGAATTCTCATGATTGTGAAAATTTATTTGAATGTGATAATTTATTTGATCAAGAGGATATTATAAAACTTAATAATATTGCTTGTATATTTGAGGAGCTTATTAATCTTTCAATTTCTAGTAATATTTCTTCTTTATTAAATTATATTTGGTGGGATGTTGGATTACGTTATTATTATGTTTGCGAGCCAAACTATCATTTATATCTTGATAATTTTGATTATTTATATAGACTTGCAAAGAAGTATGATGATAATCAAGTTTCATTATCAGTTTTCTTAGATGAGATAAGAAACAATTTAGGATCAAGTTCTAAGGAAGATGAAGTTGCTGTATTAAAAGAACAATCAAACGGTGTTCAAATAATGACAATTCATAAGTCAAAAGGATTAGAGTTTCCAATAGTTATTGTAGCTTTTATGGGGACTCAAAACAATAATAATGAAATTAGCTTTTCGATTGAAAAAAATATTCCAATTCCAAAACATTGTCTTTCAATTGATAAAGTATCTAAAAAAGAAAAGTTTGATAGCATTTTTATTAATAGAGCTAAAGAATTACGAAAAGAGATGGAACTAGCTGAGGTAAAAAGAGTTCTTTATGTTGCTTTAACAAGAGCAAAAACACATCTAATAATGACAGGTTCTATTAGGACATCAATAGAGAATGAAATTTTAGGGAATGATAATAAATCTCTGTTAACGATGGTATATAATTCATCATTAGATGATAATCAAAAAATAAATTCAAGTTTAGAGTTAAAAGAAATAGAAGAAGTCAGTGCTTATGAAAATTATATAGCAGTTAATAAATCTTCAATTATTGAAAGAAAACAATTTAATGAAAATAGTATTTACTATAAAGAGAATAATGAAGAATATAATATTAATCCAAAGAATATTGGCGTTACGAAACTTTTTGGACATAAAGATGATGGAAATTTTGAAGAAGGAAATCCTTTAGAATCTTCTGAAGTTGATGATTTATTAATTAGTTTAAGTGGGTTAAATGATCAAGTTTTCACAGATTTTGGAATTCTTTGTCACATATATGTACAATCTCTTATATTAAATAAACCACTTTTAGATTTAAG
Source organism: Sphaerochaetaceae bacterium (assembly GCA_963678575.2). Taxonomy (GTDB): domain Bacteria; phylum Spirochaetota; class Spirochaetia; order Sphaerochaetales; family Sphaerochaetaceae; genus Pleomorphochaeta. The sequence continues at coordinate 284,579 of CAXXHV010000001.1, forward strand.
AGATGAATCTGTTTTGAAGAAAGGTTCTTCGCTTTCTAAACTAAAAGAATCTCAAATAAAAAAAATTGAAGATGTTGCAAAAAATTATGCTTTATCCTTTATAAATAGTAACTTTTATAATAGGTATGTAAAAGATAATAATTGTCGTTGTGAAGTAGGATTTTTTAGCAGAATTGAAAATGAAATTGGAGAAAATTTGGTTGTAGAAGGTTTTATTGATTTATTAATTCAGGATAAAGATAATAATTATTTAATTGTTGATTTTAAGACAGATAAAGTAAGAAACCCAATAATTCATGAAAAACAGATACTAACATATACAACAGCTGTTAAGAGATTATATCCTAACAGCTCAGTAAGAGGGTGTGTTGTATATTTGAGAGGGAAAGATAAAGAATATTTTTATAATTAATTAGAGACTTCCAATTTCTAAAGCACTAAAGCCATTATTAATCCACTTTGGTGCTTCGTTAAAAGCTTTTTGAACAAGTAGCAGTAAATATTCTACATTAGCATTTTCTTTTTCTGTAAATCTAGTTGCTAAGAAAAAGTTCCTAACAATGTTAGGAGAATTATCTCCACAATTATTTACATAGGAATTAAAAATTTTTCTATATTTTTTGATGTCTTTTGAATATTTACTTTCAATACTTATATAATAGTCTTCAAGTATTTTATAATTTTGAGTTTCTTTTACAGTACTTCTATCTAAATAATTTAATAATTCAGATTCTTTTAATACTAAGAATTTTTTTCCTTCTTGAAGTTTTTTTATCATTGCAAAACTATATTCAGTAATTAAATTTGTATCTAATGGAATTATACTAGTTTCTTTTAATTTTTGACTTTTGTAATTCTTAAAATTTTCAGGATCTAATTTTTGTAGTGTTTCATCTTTGAAAAGATCAAAACTCCAATCATAAATTCTATCAGAGACTAAATAGTTAGCAAAAAGGAAAAAGGAACTTTCATCTTCAAAATTAGAGAATAATGTTATCAATTCATCTCTACTTATTTTTATATTTTTGTAATAAATTTTTATTAATTTTTGGAAATTTTTAATTGATATTACACCATAAAAATTTGTAGCGGCTTTTGCTAATTTAAATATTGTTTCAAAATCTTTTTTCTTTAGCCCTTCTACAGATTTAATTGCAACTTCTATCCAAGAGGTCTTAATTCTTTGATTTCTTGATCGACCAAAACATAACCAAGATGTTTGATTGTTTATAGCTTCAAAGATTAGTTCTTCTAATTCTATATCCCAAGCGGGTAGTTGAAAAGGGTCAAGTAAGAATTTTGTGATTGAACATTTTGAAATAATTTTATGAGTATTAACATAATTACTAAATCTAAATGCAAATAATTGCTTATTTTCAATAAGGTCTTTATTTATCTTGCAACAATAATCAAATAATTCTTGAGCTTTATCACATAGAGGTAAATCATAAGTGTCTTGATAATCTTTAATATCATCCCAACAAATACTTTTCCATTCTTTGTATTCATTTTTAGCTTTTAATACTTCTTCTGTTCTATCATAGGTAATATCAAAATATATAATTTTTAAAACATCATCTTTTACAATATATTCAGCACTTTCACTTTCTTTTAGAACTTTATGAATAGATAAAGCTTTTACACCTTTTAAATCTGGATGAATTTTATTTGTAATATCTTCTAACCTGATTGCACCAAATCTATTTACAAGTGCTTTTGCCGCTATATCAATTGAAGTTATTTGTTCAGGGTTCATTTTTACTCCTAAAAATTAGATAATCATAAAATTTTTATCACAAATGTTGATATGTTTCAACAAGTTGATTTACTGCATTCTCAATCTTAGATAAAGCATCTTTAATATCATCAAGACTTGTTCCATAATTAAATCTTACATATCCTTTATATTCTTCATCTCCAAACCAAGTTCCATCATTTAAACAAACATTAGCTCTACTTCCAAAGAACATTGAAACTAAACCACTTTGTTTTGCTATGGTAGAGTTATATAAATCTTTGTTCATTTCTGCATCTTTTTCAATTAATGGTAATAATGATCTACAATCCCAAAAGCAAATAAAAGAAGCTTGAGCTTTAAGCGGTTTAATATAAGGGATTTTTTCTTTTGTGTAATTTTCAATAAACTTTGCATTATTTTCTAATACTTCAATTGCTTCTAATAACCAAGGGAGCCCTTCTTTATAAGCTGCTCTTGCAAGAGTTGTTGAGAAATATGGTGAAGAATTACAATGTAAAGTAACTCTAAAATCGTCAAATTCTTTTTTTAGTTTTAAATCATTAAATAATGATATTGAAAAGAATTCTCCGGCAATATTAAATGTTTTCGAAGGAGCCATTGTAACCAAAGCTTTTGTATTTTTTTCTTTTGCAATTTCAATAAAACTATAGAATTTTTCATTTTTAAAAACCAAGTCAGCATGAATTTCATCGCTGATAACAAATATATTGTATTTGTTTGCTATATCACATATCTTGTATAAAGTTTCTTTTGAATAGACTTTTGCGCTTGGATTGTGAGGAGAACAAAGAATAAAAGCTTTAGCTTTTTTACATAATTTTTCAAATTCTTCAAAATCAAATTCAAAGGAATCTTCAGTTCTTTTCAATTTGCAAGGTAAAACTTTTAAACCAATATTATTTGCAATATCAACAAAAGGTTTATATGCTGGAAACGGAATAATAACACCATCTTCTTTTTTACAATTTAAGTATAAGGCTGTAGAAATTGAATTTAAAACTCCTTGACATAAAGATATTTGAGATTTATTTATAACTAAATTATGACGTTTTTTTACAAAGTTTATAAATATTTCTTTGATATCTGAATAAGATGAATATCCATATGTTTCATAATCAACAAGCTCTTTTGCAGCTTTTGAGATTTCTGGTGCTATTTTATATTCCATATCCGCAACCCAATATGGTGAAGCGTTTTCATTTCCACAGAACATCTTTAAGAAGTCTTTGTCCCATTTTATACAAGCTGTTTTATCTCTTTTTGCTAAATTAACAAAATTGTATCCCATTTTTATTCACTCCTATAAATGTGATTAAAATTCCCGTTTGGGTTTTTATAACGTGTTTTATTATCTCTTTTTTTCTGTATTGCCTTCGTTGGACAAGTATTAATACATCCTGTACAAGCATAGCAGTTATCATGGAAAACTGGTTTTCCCTTTTCAAAAGTAATATTATTGGCAGGACAACTTTTGTAGCAAAGTTTACAACTGATACAATCATCTGTGACATGAAAGCTCTCACTATAATGTCTTATATAATATCTAAAAAATAAATATGTCAGATTTGTGTAACTTCTTGTAAAAAGCCTAAATGAAGGGAATTTGAACTTTTCTTCATTAATATCACTTATTATTTGGTCTATTTTAGTTGTTGCAGAATTAAATAGTGCGATATTATTTTTCTCATTTGTTTTTATCCTATAATTACTTGGAAGCTTAACATTATTTACATAAGATGTGGCTACTCCAAAATCTTTAAAGAGTTTTTCAATTCTTATATGCCCCCATCCTGGATAGTTACTTGAGGCTGTGCTAATAGCATATAAATATTTTAAATTAGAAAAGTTTTTAATTTCAGTTAAGAGTTCTTTAAGCTTTTTTTCAACAATAATTGGTTCTCTACTCATGTGTATAGGGAACACAATCCCTAATCTTTCTGGTATAGAAAAATTGTCATTATTCAGTTCATTTAACATTATTATGTTATTATGATTTTGAGATTGCGCTATCTTTTGAGCAACAAAATAACTATTGCCTGTGCCAGAAAAGCAAATAATTAAATCTTTCATTAATTTTCCTCTTTCTTATAAATTTTCTAATGTTTTTAATAAAGTAACCATATCAGCATCTGATATATTTAAATTGGTAACTAATCTTACATAAGATCCTTCATTATTAGATAATATTCCGAGTCCTTTTAACTTTAAAATTGTTTCATAGGCTGATTTATTTTTTTCATTGAAGAAAATAATATTAGTTTCGGGAATTTCTTGTAAAATTATATTTTCATTATTTTTTAAAACATTTGCGATTTTTTTTGCTCTAATATGATCTATCTCTAAACGTTCTATATTATTATTTAATGCAAAAATCCCAGCAGCAGCCATTAAGCCAATTTGTCTCATTCCGCTTCCCAACATTTTTCGGTATCTTCTGGCTTCATTAATAAAGTCTTTTGTTCCGCACAGCATAGACCCCATTGGAGCTCCTAATCCTTTAGATAAACAAAAAGTAACGGTATCACAATATTGAGTTATTATATCAACTTTTGTTTTTGAAGCTACTGATGCATTTAATAATCTAGCTCCATCCATATGGACTTTTAAATTATTTTTTTCTGCTAAAGCTTTTATTTCTTTTAGGTTAGAAATAGGATAAATTGAGCCGCCTATTGTATTTTCAACTTCTAAAATACTTGTTCTAGCCATATCGTAAATACCAGCTTTTTTTATTAAAGGCTCAAAATCTTGAGTTTTTAGTATTCCTTTTTTTGAATTAATTGAAATAGGTAATATTGAAGCAATAGAACTGCATGCACCTATTTCATGTTGTATGATATGAGAATTTGATGCACATATAACTTCAGTTGTTGCTCCTCCATTAATCCAAAGAGAGAGTAAATTCCCCATAGATCCTGTTGGAACAAAAAGAGCTTCTTCTTTGTTTGTTATTTCGGCTGCAAAGCTTTCTAAAGTATTTACACTAGGATCTTCTCTATAAACATCATCCCCAACTTCGGCTTCATAAATTGCTTTTCTCATATCTTTAGTTGGTTTTGTTATAGTGTCACTTCGTAAATCTATATATTTCATTTTGATTCCTTTAATTGGTTTATTAATTCAAAGAATGTAGGGAATGTCACACTTACAGCCTTTATATCATCAATTATTATTTCGGATTTTGCATATAATCCAGCAATTGCCATTGCCATAATAATTCTATGATCTTCATATCCTTTTACTTTTGAACCATTAATGTAACCTTTTCCATTAATTACTATTCCATCAGGCAACTCTTTTACATTAACACCGAGTCTTTCTAAATTTTTTCTCATTGTAGTTATTCTATCTGTTTCTTTTAGTCTTGCTTGTGGGACATCGTTAAATGTAATTTTTTCTTTTGAAAAGGCCGCAACAACACATAATGCTGGTAAAGAATCTGGTATTGAATTTAAAGAAAATGTGCCACCTTTTAATTGGTTTGGACCAGTAACAGTTACACTATCATCTTCCCACTCTATTAAACAACCTAATTTTTCAAGAATATCTAAAGTTTCTTTATCCCCTTGAGTGTCATTTTTATTTAAGCCTTTAACACGTATTGATGTTTTACCAATTGCAGCTAAAGAGAAAAAGAATGTTGCACTAGAATAGTCGCCACTTATATATGTTTCAATTGGTTTATATTGCTGATTCCCTTTAATAAATGAGTGCTGTAAATCTTCAGAAATATTGTATTCGAATTCTTGTTGTTTCATCCAATCAAGAGTTAATTTAACATATGGTTTTTCATATAAAATGGGAGTAATTATTTCAACATCTGTTTTAGCTACACAACTAGCTAATAATAGGGATGATAGATATTGAGATGTTGGACAATTTATTATTACTTTATTTTTATTAATAGGTCCTTTTATTGTGAAAGGAGGATACTCTTTGTCACTAACAAAACAGCCAAGATCTTTATATGCTTTTAAAAGAGGTCCAACAGGTCTGCTTTTTAATGAATTATCACCTGTAAAAGTAACTTCCTGTTCTAGATATGCTGCTAACCCAATAGCAAGGTATAGTGTTGTTCCACTGTTTTCACAATCAATAGTAATTGGATTTCCACCTTTACTGACTAAAGAAGAATCTACAAAAAGAGTGTTTCCTTTCTGGTCAATTATAGCTCCAAAAGCTTTACATGCATTAATACAACTTATTGTATCACTAGATAATAATGCATTGTGTATTGTACTAACGCTTTTTGCAAAGGTTGCAATTAATAAAGCTCTTATTGTTTGGCTTTTAGAACTTGGAACATAAATTGTTCCTTTAATATTAGTTGGTTTAATTATCTTTTCCATAAACAAAATATAAACTAAATAAAAATATAAGTCTATAAAAAACACTCCTCAAAAAAAAGAGGAGTGCTAATAATTTTTTACTTATTATTATTTTTTGTAGATTGTTTTTACAGGATGGTAATCCATTGTATTTGTGTACCAACCGCCCCATACACTTGTGTCAATCATGTTAAGAGTAACATAGTAGTAGAAAGGAACAATAGCACAATCTTCATTAATCATTGTATCTTCAGCTGTTTTTAATACACCCATTCTTTCAACAGGATCTGCAATTGTTGCAGCTTCTCTTACTAGTGTATCGTAAACTTCGCTTGAATATTTACCACCATTCATAGCTGAACCTGTTATAAACATATCTAAGAATGTATTAGGATCTTGGTAATCCCCTACCCAACCAGCTCTAGAAATTTCGAAATCACCGTTATTTCTATCTGTTAAGTAAGTACCCCATTCTTTATTTACTAATTCAATATTGATGTTTAATTTGTTCTTCAATTCTTGTTGTACAAATTCAGCAATTTGTTTATGAGCCTCGTTTGTGTTGTATAGAAGAGTTAATGTAGGACAACCAACACCGTTTGGGTAACCAGCTTCATTCAAGAATTCACGAGCCATTTCAGTAGCTTCTTCATCGCTGCTGAATGGGAATTCAAGAGCTTCGTAACCAGCCATTGGAGGTACAATACCCCAAGCAGGAGTTTGTCCAGCTTTTGTAACGCCTTCAACCAAGTCTTCGCGATTAATTGCATAAGCAATAGCTTTTCTCAAGTTTACGTTATCTAAAGGTGCTTTTTCTGTTTGGAATACATAGTAGTAAGTTGATAGTTGAGGAGAAGCAAAATATGAATCTTTCATTTCTGCTGAGCTAATTTTATCTGTAGGAACGTTTGTTAACCAGTCAATTTGACCATCTAAGAACATATTATAGTTAGTATTGTCATCATCAGATGATAAGAATTCTAATGTGTCAATTTTTACGGAATCTGCATCCCAGTATTTTTCATTAGGAACACAAACAATTTTTGATTGAGGGATTCTGTCTTTTAATACGAAAGGACCGTTTCCTACGAAGTTTTCAGGTTGTGTCCATTGATCACCGTATTTTTCGATTGCATGTTGAGGAACAACAGCGAATGAATAGTGTTCAAGAGCACCAATTGCATATGGTAGAGGACCAATTAAGTCCATTTGGAATGTGTAATCATCAAGAGCGCGGATTCCAACGCCATCAGCTGTACCTGTACCATCGTTAAATGCTTGAGCTCCTTGTAAGAACATACATGGGAACCATGCATAAGGAGAAGCAGTATTTGGATCTAATTCTCTTAACCAAGAATAAACAACGTCATTAGCTGTGATAGGAACGCCATCTGACCAAGTTGCTTTTCTTAAGTGGAATGTATATTGAGTACCATCTTCGTTTGATTCCCAAGATTTAGCTAAACCAGGAATTGGATTTGCTGTTTTAGGATCGATAGAAGTTAAACCTTCAAATAATGCCATTAAAATTCTGTGTTCAGGAACACCTTGAACTTTAGCGGGGTCTAAAGATTGAGGTTCTGCTGCGTTAGAAATTACGAATTTTACGCCTTCGTCTTTTGTTTCTTCGACAGCGGCAGGAGCTGTTTTTTCTTCTGCTTTAGGTTCTGCTGCTTTAGGTTCTTCTGTTTTAGCTTCAACTGTTTTTGTAGTAGTTGTAGTAGCTGGAGCAGTTGTTGCTGCAGCTTCTTTTTTACCACCACAAGAAACTAATACAGTAGCTAATAACAATAAGCTAAGAGTAATAGATAATGTCTTTTTCATAGATTATCTCCTTGTAGATTTGTTAAATATTCTCTATTCTTTTAAAATATTTTTGTTTATATTATAGCATAATATATATAGAATAGTAAACGATGTATTATTGATTACGTCAAGTAGAAATATTAAAAAACAAATAATATCGTTATTATTTTTACAGTTTGTTGTTATAATAACTTAAAGGATTTAAAATGAAATATCATATAAAGAATACAAAAGAAAAATTAATATATAGAAATAGCCTTTTCTCAAGATTTATAAGTTTATTATTTTTAATATTCTTTTTAGGTGGTTCAATTGACGCTTTGCTAAGAGGTGATAAAATCTCATCTCTGATTATTCCTCTTGTTATATCTTTAATTGCATTAATTGGTTTATTATATATAGATAGATGGACTATTGATAAGAAATCTTTAATTGTGAAATATGAATTTGGTGTTATACCTTTTAAAATAAAGAAAGAAATTAAAGGGGATGAAATTCGAAAGATTGCAATTACACATTTTGTAAAAGGCAGTTTTGATGAGAATGCTGAATATAAAAGAAAAGGCAGAGCTTATCGGGCTCAAGTTAGGTTTTCTATTATTTTAAAAACCGATGAAAAAGTAGATGTTGAAGTTATTGATGAGAAAAAGAGTGGTGGAACGTGTGAACAGGCAGCTCTTTTATTTAGTACCGAATTGGATGTTCCCTTTACGAAAGATAGAGAAAGAGACTTAGATTTAGATGTTGGAATAAGAGATATTAATAAATTTAGAAATTAAAGATTTTACTGAGTATGTTTTAAAAATAATGAAATGTTCTGATTTAAAAAGATCAAATAAAGACAGTTTATTTTCAGCAAGTAAAACATTATTTCTTGTCTGATTTGGAATTACTTTATTAATTCTTAAATGAAAATCTGAATATTCTAAAAATAATTGTTGAATAAAGTTGATATTTACTGTAAAGTTCTTTAGTCTGTCAGAGATGTTTATAAATCATTTTTGATTATTTATGCTAAAATTATTCAATAGAGGAAGAATATGACAAAATATATTATTAAGCGTTTATTAGGTATGATTCCTACCTTGCTTGTCATTATTACATTAAGTTTTTTTATTGTTAGAGTAGCTCCGGGTGGTCCTTTTGATGGAGAAAGAGCCTTACCAGAAGAAGTTCTAGCTAATATTGAAGCTAAGTATCATTTAGACGAGCCTGTTTTACAACAATATGGAAGATACCTTTTTGACGTTATTCGTGGTGACCTGGGACCTTCATATAAATATGTAGATAATGATGTAAACTATTACATTTTTACATCTCTACCTAATTCTGCTGTACTTGGTGTTATTGCAATTTTAATTGCTTTAATATTTGGTATATTGTTTGGAATTTTGGCAGCTGTATATCAGAATTCATGGATTGACTATCTGACGATGGGAATTGCAGTTTTGGGGATATCCATACCGCTGTTTGTTATAGGACCCTTATTGCAGCTAGTGTTTGCTATGAAGTTGCATTGGTTACCAATTTCAGGTTGGTATAGCACAGGTGAAGGTTATTCAACAATAATATTACCGTCTATTTCTTTATCATTTGCATATTTTGCAACAATTGCAAGGTTAACACGTTCTTCAATGTTAGAAACTTTAAGAAGTGATTATATTCGTACGGCCAAAGCTAAAGGAATGAAAAATAGTATAATTATTGCAAAACATGCAATGAAAGGGGCAATGCTTCCTATTGTTAGTTATTTAGGACCCGCTTTTGCAGGTATTATTACTGGTTCAATTGTTATTGAACAAGTTTTCCGTGTTCCAGGTATTGGTAAGTTCTTTGTACAAAGTTCATTTAACCGTGACTATACCTTAATTATTGGTGTTGTTATTGTTTTTTCTGTTATTCTTGTTTTCATGAACTTTTTAGTAGATATACTTTACGCTTTGTTAGATCCGAGAATCGCATACTAGAAGAAGGAATTATTTGAACATGAAGAAAAAAATAAATAAAACAGTAGATACTACAACTAATGAGTTTGAACAAGTTGTTGTAGGAAATAGTTTAACTAAGGATGCTTGGAAGCGATTACGAAAAAATAAAATGGCTGTATTAGGTATGATTATTGTTATACTTTATGCTTTAGTATCAGCACTTGCTCCAATTTTGCCTTTACACCCCTATGATGAAATAATTTTAGACCATCAAAATTTACAACCATCCTGGAATACTTCAGCTGGTGAGTTGATGATGCAAAATAAAAAAAAGGAACTATATTTCAAAGCTTGGAAAAGTGGTTCATTGGTATTAACTGCTGAACAATCAGCTTTAATAAAACAATGGATTGATGAAAGTAAAACAAATAGTGTTTGGAATCTTTGTCTTAAAGAAGGTGAAAAACAATTAGCTGCTGGTACTTTCACTTGGAGTGCCGCAGAGTCAAAGACTTTAGATAAATTGCAGAAAAAGATTGATGAGCAGTTATTTGTTGACATAAAGAGTATTTCTTCAGATGGAAAATCTCTTAAAAAAGTTGATAGTAATACTTTGGCTTCAATTTATGCAGATTTAATTGGGATTGATGATGTTTCATTAATTCTAGATCAAACAAAAAAAGAAATGGATGCTTTTTTCTTTAATTCTTTAATTATAGACCCAGAAGTTAAAAAAGAATTAAGTGATACTGAAAAAGCAAAAACTATTCAAAAAGAAATTGAGAAAAAAGGTCCAAAATATTATGAAGAAAAATTAGCTGAAAATATTTATGGTAAAATTGATGCTCAATTACTTAGAGATATTTCTAAACAGTTAAGTGCAGAATTGAAAGATGGAAATACGCAATTCCCATTCAAAGAAGATGTACAAATAAAGGATTTAGATGTTTCGATTGAAGCTTCAAAGGTTAATACAAGACATTATCTTTTAGGAACAGATTATGTTGGAAGAGACTTATTAAGTAGAATTATTTACGGTGGTCAAATTTCTATAATGATTGGTATTGTTGGTACCTTATTTAGTGTATTTATTGGTATTGTTTTAGGTTCCTTGGCTGGATATTTAGGTGGTAAGACAGACTATATCATTATGAGAATAGTTGATGTTATGTACGGATTACCATATATGTTAATTGTTATTATTTGTATGGCTATTTTTGGTCGTTCCATATTTAACCTATTTATTGCATTAGGTATCGTATCCTGGCTAACTATTGCTCGTATGGTTAGAGGTCAAATAATGAGTTTGAAAAATAGTGAATATGTTGAAGCTGCTAGATCCATGGGAGCAAAAACATGGAGAATTATTTTCAAACATATGATTCCAAATTCACTCTCTATAATTATTGTTTATTCAACATTAAGAATTCCATCCTTTATTATGCAAGAATCTTTCTTATCTTTCTTAGGTCTTGGTGTTCAAGCTCCAATGGCTTCTTGGGGATCTTTAATTAGTAATGGTGTTTCAAGTATGACAATTTACCCATGGAGACTTATTTTCCCATCAATTGCAATGACTTTATTCTTATTTGCAATGAACTTCTTTGGTGATGGTCTTCGTGATGCTTTCGACCCACAAAGTAAGAACCAACTTTAGGAGATAGAAGAATATGAAAGATAATAAAAAACCAATATTAGAAGTAAAAAATTTGCAAACACACTTTAAGACTGATGCTGGTGTTGTTAAAGCTGTAAATGGTGTATCATTCACTGTTGATAAAGGTGAAACCGTTGGTATTGTTGGTGAATCAGGTTGTGGAAAAAGTGTTACAAACCTATCGATTATGAAACTAATTCCATCTCCTCCTGGAAAAATCGTTGGAGGTGAAGTACTTTTTGATGGCCAAAATATATTAGAGTTACCAGAGTCTGAACTTAGAACTATTCGTGGAAATAAAATTTCTATGATTTTCCAAGATCCTATGACAAGTTTAAATCCTTTTTTAAGAATATCAACTCAGATGATTGAAACAATTAGATTGCATGAAAAAAATGTAAGCAAAGAGGAAGCTAGAGCTCGTTCAATTGAGATGCTTCAAAAAGTAGGTATTCCTGCAGCAGAATCTCGTATTGATTCATACCCACACCAATTTTCTGGTGGTATGAGGCAAAGGGTAATGATTGCTATGGCTCTTTCTTGTAATGCTAAAGTATTAATTGCTGATGAACCAACTACAGCTCTTGATGTAACAATACAAGCACAAATACTTGAATTAATTCAACAAATTAGTAAAGATTTTGGCACAGCCGTTATCTTAATTACTCATGATTTAGGAGTTGTTGCTGGCATGTGTGATAAAGTATGTGTTATGTATGCTGGTAAAGTTGTAGAAGAAGCTTATACTTCTGAATTATATAATAATCCAGCACATCCATATACTAGTGGATTAATTCAAAGTGTACCTAGAATGGATACAAAAACTAGACAAGATAAGTTATTCTCAATTGAAGGACAACCACCAAATGTTATCGACTTACCACCTTGTTGTCCTTTCCACCCTCGTTGTAATAAGGCTATGGATGTATGTAAATGTGCCTTGCCTCCAACATATACAATTAGTGAAGATCATTATGTAAATTGTTGGTTATATGCAAGTGAAGAAGAAAAGGCTCAAGCTATAGCTAATGCAGCAAAGGAGAATGATAAGTGATGAGTAACGAAAAGAAGACCCTTTTAGTTGTAAAAGATTTAAAACAACATTTTCCTATCAAATCTGGTGGATTATTAAATAAAACAATTGGTTCAATTCGAGCTGTAGATGGAATTTCTTTTGAAGTTAAAGAAGGTGAAACTTTAGGTATTGTTGGAGAATCAGGATGCGGTAAATCAACAACAGTAAGATCTATTTCACAATTATATAGACCAACTTCTGGAGATGTTATTTTTGAAGGTTTAAATCTTTGTAAAGCAACAGAAAAAGAATTAGCTTTGGCTAGAAGAAATATTCAGATGATTTTCCAAGATCCATATGCTTCTCTTGATCCAAGAATGACTGTAAGATCAATTATTAGCGAACCTTTAGTAGTTTTCAATAAAAGAGGTTTGTTAGATAAAAAATTAACTAATCTTGAAATTGAAAATGAAGTTGAAAAATTAATGGAAAGAGTTGGCTTAAATAAAGCTTTTAAAAATAGATATCCTCATGAATTTTCTGGAGGTCAAAGACAAAGAATTGGTATTGCAAGAGCTTTAGCTTTAAATCCAAGAATTATATTAGCTGATGAACCTGTTTCAGCTCTTGATGTATCTATTCAAGCTCAAATTCTTAATCTATTAAATGAATTGCAAAAAGAATTAAATTTAACATATATTTTTATTGCTCATGATTTGGCAGTTATTCAACATATCTCAACAAGAGTTGCAGTAATGTATCTTGGAAAAATTGTTGAGTTAGCTGCATCTGATGATTTATATGATAGGCCAGCGCATCCATATACTCAAGCCTTGTTATCGGCAGCTCCAATTCCAGATCCTAAAATTGAGAGAAAAAGACAAAGAATTATTTTAACTGGTGATGTACCATCTCCAGACAAAGTGCAACCAGGTTGTTATTTTCAGGCTCGTTGTCCAAAAAGAATGCCTTGGTGTACTTGTCATTTACCTCCAACATTTGATTTAGGGAATGAACATAAAGTAGCTTGTTGGTTATATGACAAAAAAGATTATTCAAAAATCAGTTTAGAAGATTCTTTAGCTGATGTTGAAAAAAATAAACAGACAAAATAAAAAGCAAGTTAAATAATTTAACTGACTTATTGACTAACATTGCCAATGACAACCTATAATAATGGGGCCATTGGCAATATTTTTTAGGGATGTAGATAAATGAATAAGAAATTTTATATGGAGAGCTTAGGCTGCTCAAAAAACCAAGTTGATGCTGAAGTTATAATCAATTTGCTAAAAGAAAAGGGTTATGAATTATCTCTAGACCCTAATAATAGTGATTTGATTTTTATCAATACTTGTGGCTTTATTCAAAGTGCAAAAGAAGAAGCAATCGATAATTTATTTGAATTAAGAGAAAAAGCTCCAAATGCTAAAATTATTTTTGGAGGATGTTTAGCCCAAAGATATAGTGATATTTTAGAGTTGCCAGAAGCAGATGGCATTTTTGGAAATAGAGATTTGAAACAAATTAGTGAATTTGTTGATAAATTAGAGACAGAAGATGAACAAATAATTTTGTCTCCTGAATATCCAAGTAATCCAGAAGATGATTATTACTCAAGAAGTACTATTTTGAATTATCCCGGTTCGGCTTATTTAAAATTAAGTGAAGGGTGTAACCATAGATGTGCTTTTTGTGCAATTCCTGTAATTAGAGGACCTCTAAGATCTAGAAGTAAAATACAAATTTTAAATGAAGCTAACGATTTGGTTAATGAAGGAATCAAAGAGATAAATATTATTGCTCAAGATTTGGCTGCTTTTGGGACTGATACAACTGGAGAATCTCAACTGTTACCTTTGTTAGAAGAAATTTGTAATATTGAGGGTGATTTTAGAATAAGGCTATTATATATTCATCCAGATGCTTTTCCTCTTGAATTAATTGATTTTGTTAAAACCCATAAAAAAGTATTACCTTATTTTGATATTCCTTTTCAACATGCCTCTATTCCAATACTAAGGAATATGGGAAGAATTGGAACAAGCGATAGTTATTATAATTTGATTAAATTAATTAGAGAAAGTTTACCAGATGCTGTAATTAGAACCACCCTTATGCTTGGATTTCCAGGGGAAACAGAAGATGATGTAAAGCAACTCTTTGAATTTACAAAAAAATGTAAGTTTGATTGGATGGGTTCATTCATATATAGTAGAGAAGAAGATACGAGAGCTTTTGATATGATTAGTGAAGAAGATCATGAAAAAGTAATAAAAAGAGCTAAAAAAGATCAGAAGAAACTTGAAAGAATTCAAGAGAATATAACAAGTAATAATTTACAAAAGTTTGTAAACAATGTTTATGATGCTTTAATAGAAGAAAGAATTGAAGGTGAAGATTTAGCTATTGGAAGAATATATTCTCAAGCTCCAGAAGTAGATGGGGCAACAGTTATTATGGGAAGAAATTTAAAGCCAGGTACTGTTGTAAAGGTAGGAATTAGAAAAGTAAATGGCGTAGATTTGGATGCAGTAATTTTAGGAGAGTTTAATGGATAATTTAAAATCTTGGATAGATAAGTTAAATAAAGAACAAAAGGACGCTGTTTTAGAAAATTCGCATCCTTTGCTTGTGTTAGCTGGTGCTGGCAGTGGTAAGACACGTGTTATTACTACCAAAATTGCATATTGTATCCAAGAATTGAATATAAATCCATGGAATATTTTGGCTGTTACTTTTACAAATAAAGCAGCAAAAGAAATGAAGTCGAGAGTAACAGAAATGTTACCCTCCATTGAAGAGACTGCTTTTAATATTAGAACCTTTCATTCTTTTGGTGTTTGGCTGTTGAGAAAATTTTATAGAGAAGCAAATCTTGCAAATAGTTTCACCATATATGATGATAGTGATTCTTTGTCTCTTTTAAAAAGCCTTTTTCCTAATTCTCATAAATCTGAATTAACATTAATAAGCAAGAAAATTAGTAGAGCTAAAGACATGGGCTTAACTATTGAAGATGATTTAAGTGCTGTATCAAGTGATCCTTTTTTTAAAAAAGCTTTTACTGATTACGAAAAAGCTCTTAGAACTGTTGGAAATGTTGATTTTGCTGATTTAATTTCTATTCCCAATAAATTATTAAATACAGATCCTCAAGTATTAGATTTTGTAAGAAGAAGATTTAAAGTAATATTAGTTGATGAGTATCAAGATTCAAATGTAGCCCAATTTAATTTATTATATTCTTTAGTAGGCCCTGATACTTTAATCTGTGTTGTTGGTGATGATGACCAAAGTATTTATAAATTTAGAGGAGCTGAGGTTAAAAATATATTAGCCTTTCCCCAAGTATTTAAAAATACAAAAACAATTACATTAAACCAAAATTATAGATCTACCTCAGCTATACTTGATGTCGCTTCGAGTGTTATAAAACATAATAAAGCAAGACATAAAAAGCAATTATTTACTGATAATGGTATTGGGGAAAAACCAACGGTTTATTATGTAAGTGATGAAAATGAAGAAGCTAGAACTGTAATTAATTTAATCAAAAGGAATAAGAATTTTAAAAATAGTGCAATTTTGTATAGAACTAATGCACAATCGCAACCTTTTGAATCAATGTTAAATAAATTAGCAATACCATATAAAATTATTGGTGCTCTAAAATTCTATGACAGAGAAGAAATCAAAGATTCTTTAGCTTTGATGCAATTGTTTTTAAATACAAAAGATATTGTTAATTTTAAAAGGATGATAAATAAGCCAGCTAGAGGAATTGGGCCTTCTAGTGTTGAGAAAATAGAGCTTTTAGTTGATGAAACGGCTGGAGATGTTTTTGATGCAATTAATCTTGCTTGTGAAAGGAAGTTATTATCTCCAAAATGTATTAAAAGTTCAAAGGACTTTATATCCAACATGGAGAAAGCCTTTAATATAATTGATAATGGTAATCTGTCTTTAGGTGTAAAGACTTTATTAGAAGACGTGGGATTAATTGAATATTATAAAAAACAAGATGCTTCAAATAATACATTTAAAGTAGATAACTTAAATACCTTAATTAATGCTTTAGAATCTTATCCTTCAGACGTTGAAGGATTACAACAATTTTTAGAAGAATCATGTCTTGATAGAACTCAATTAGGGCTTGATAAAGATAAAAAAGAAAGTGAAGATTCTGTTGTATTAATTACAATGCATAATACTAAAGGTTTAGAGTTTGAAGATGTTTATGTTGTTGGTTTAGAGGAAGGTCTTTTTCCAAGTAATATGAGTATTGAAGAAGATCCTAATGTTGAAGAAGAGAGAAGACTTTTTTATGTTTCAACAACAAGAGCTAAAAAAAGGCTAAGTTTTTTCTGTGCTTCTTCAAGAAAGATTTGGGGAAGAGCTGACTTTAATAGAACACCTTCAAGATTTTTAGAAGAAATAGATTCGTCTTTGATAAGAGAAGAAGGTTATAAACCAATTAGATTCCATGAAGATTTAGATATTTTTAGTAATAGTGCTTTAGATTATAGAAGAAAACAAAACAAGATTAATTCCAATGGTTGGAAATCATCAACAGATACTTCAAACTTAATACATCAAGGATTTTCTGAAAATAAGAAAAAATTTAAGTTTGAAAAAAATAATGAAGTAAAAGATATTGAAACTTTGTTTAAAGTTGGAGATAGGGTTTTAAATGAAGAGAAGGGCAGAGGTTGGGTGATAAGCTCTTCTATAAGTCATGACAGAGAGATAATAAGTGTTAAATATGATTCTGGTGTTGAAGCAAAATATATTAGTAAATTTGCAAAATTAGAAAAGTTATATGATGAAATGTAATTTTTTATTCAAACTAAAAATAGGTATTGAAAAATACTTGTTATATACTAGACAAAAAGTATAAATTTATGCTAAATATTTAGAAGTTGCGTGTAGAATTATTCTGCACTAATGAATTATGAAGTTTTTTGACAGAATTTATATGATGGCGGCAAAATAAATTAAGGTGAATAATATTTATTTTGTTAAAAATATAATAAATAAGAATATATATAGAAGGAACCTTCTCAAGTTTTTTTAATATATAGTAATTATTGTTTTATTTTTCCATTTTTAAGTCTTAAATTA
This sequence comes from Sphaerochaetaceae bacterium, assembly GCA_963678575.2. Classification (GTDB taxonomy): domain Bacteria; phylum Spirochaetota; class Spirochaetia; order Sphaerochaetales; family Sphaerochaetaceae; genus Pleomorphochaeta. The sequence goes on from CAXXHV010000001.1 coordinate 302,196, forward strand.
TTATACTATTATTTAATAGTGGAGAAGTAGGATTCTCAAATCCCTTATACCCGACCTTTCCTTAGGGATTAAAGCTATTTTAAAAATTGTATTTTTAATTTAAGAAAAACTTAAATTATACGCTATTTATTTTTTGTCATTAAGAAATTGGTATTATTACCAATTAATATTTAATAAGAGTTTCGGCTCTTAATGTAATAGGGTATTAAACATGAAAACTATTTTTGTAAAGCCACTAACAATGGAGAAAAAATGGTATGTAATAGATGCAGCTGGTAAAGATTTAGGCCATGTTGCAGTTGCTGCCGCACGTATTCTTCGTGGAAAAAACAAACCTGAGTACGTACCTCACCAAGATATGGGTGATTACGTTATCATCATCAATGCTGCACAAGTTTCAATGTCTGGTAAAAAATTTACTGATAAAATGTATTACAGACACTCTAATTTCCCTGGTGGTTTTAGAGCTACAAACTATGCAGATATGCTAAAAAGAAAACCTGAATTCCCAATGGAACACGCTGTTAAAGGAATGCTTCCTAACGGACCATTAGGACGCAGTCTTTTTAACAACATGAAAGTATATGCTGGTTCAGAACATCCACATATGGCTCAAAAACCAATTTCGGTTGAAGTATAAGGGAGCGTAGAATGGCTAAAAAAGATGCAAAAACAAATATAAACCTAGGTAAAGGTGTAGGTAGAAGAAAGACTTCAATTGCACGTGTATACTTAAGAGAAGGTAAAGGCGCAATTGTTGTTAATGGTAAAGATGCAGATTCTTACTTTGCAAATCCATTATTAGTAAGCCTTTTAAAACAACCTTTAGAAATAACAGAAACTTCAGATAAATTTGATATTGTTATTAACTGTACAGGTGGTGGAGTTTCTGGACAAGCTGGAGCTTGCCGTCATGGTATTGCTCGTGCTTTATGCGACAATGATGAAGCTTACCGCAGTGCTTTACATACAGAAGGTTATATGACTCGTGATGCACGTATGGTCGAAAGAAAGAAATTCGGTCAAAGAGGTGCACGTCGTAAATTCCAATTCAGCAAACGTTAATTTTATATTATGGTCGTTGCGACAATCAAGAGGAGAGTTTTTCCAGAAGGTATTTATGTACTTTCAAAGGAGTGCTCTCCTTTTTTTATTCCAAATTCTTTCTTAATTGAATTTTCTATACCCTTTTTTAAAGAGGGTTATGAAGTAGATGAATCTTTATATAATAAATTAAGAGAAGTAAATGATTGCTATTTGTGTAGAAAAAAAGCTGTTGATTTATTAGCTAGAAGAGATCATAGTGTTTTTGAATTAAAAACAAAGCTCAAAGTTAGAAACTTTTTAGATTCTTCAATAGAAAATGCAATTGAATATGTAATTGAAAAAAAATATTTAAATGAGAATAGATATTGTGAAAATCTAATTAATAAAAGATTGGTAAGAGGCGAAGGCAAATATCTTATTTTACAAAGATTGAATCAAAAAGGTATTTCCTCTTCACTTGCAAGTCAAGTTTATGAGCAAGTTGTTGATATTGAAAAAGAAAAAGAAGCTTGTCTTATCTCTTTAAATAAAGTTATGCAGAAATATGAAGATATAGAAGTTGTAAAAAGCAAAATTTTAAAAAAAGGGTTTTCAAATTATATTTTGAAAAGATGTTTAGAAGATATTAATTAATCATATGGATAAATTAAAATAATTATATATGGTTTTTTCTAATATTATTGAGTATTATAGGTGAACTATGTTAGAAAAATTTTTAGAAAGTATTATTAGTAGTATTCCAAACGGGGCTTTTGGAATGATAATTTTATTTGCAATAATTGCAATATCTTTAGCTGTTTTAGGAAAAGGTGCAGATATTTTAGTAGAGGAAGCTGTTTCCTTATCATATAGATGGGGTGTCCCTAAAATGTTAATTGGAGCAACCATAGTAAGTCTCGGAACAACGCTTCCTGAAGTTACGGTGTCTGTTGTTTCTGCCTTACAAGGTTTTCCTGATTTAGCAATGGGGAATGCTGTAGGCTCAATAATTTGCGATACTGGTTTAATTTTAGGTATTGCCGCATTAATTAATCCACTACCTTTTAAAAAGGAGGTAGTAAGAAGACAAAGTTGGATTCAATTTGCTTCTGGAGTTTTATTAGTAGCTGTTGCTTTTACTTTTGGGAGAGGTTTTAATTCTTTTTCAAATGGAGGGAATGTCCCTCAATTTATGGGGTGGATTTTCTTGGTTATATTAGTATTTTATATATTTAATACAATAAGATTATCTAAAAAAGGTGAAATTGGAGAAGGTGGAGAAAATTTAGAAATTGATGATTCTTCAACAGTTTTAATTTTTATTAAGCTTTTTGTTGGAATTGCTTTAGTAATCATTTCTTCAAAAGTGCTAATTCCGACAGTTCAAGAAACGGCTATTAGATTGCATATTCCTGAAACTATTATTGCTGCAACTCTTGTTGCTTTTGGTACTAGTTTACCTGAATTGATTACTGCAATAACAGCAACACGTAAAGGATATGGGGATTTAGCTATTGGTAATATTTTAGGAGCTGATATTTTAAATGTTCTTTTTGTTGTAGGTGCTGCAGCTTCAGTTACGAAGGGTGGATTAAATGTCGATATCCATTTCTTTAAATTGTTATTCCCTGCAATGTTATTTGTATTAATAGTATGTAAGCTTGCAATTACTTTTTCAAAGAAATATTTAAATAGAGTTGTTGGGGCTATATTGTTGTCAGCTTATTTATTAGTAACTATATTAAGTTATGTGATTGCAATTTAACAAAAAGCATTTTTATTTAAATATAATGAAGTATAAAAAAAGATCCACCAATTGGCGGATCTTTTTTGATATAACTTTAAATATTAAAGAACACGGAATGCTTTGCGACCAGCATATTTAGCTGAATCACCTAAGTAATCTTCAGTTCTCATTAATTGATTATATTTAGCTAATCTGTCAGAACGGCTCATTGAACCAGTTTTGATTTGTCCAGTTTCTAAAGCTACTACTAAGTCAGCAATAAAGCTGTCTTCTGTTTCACCTGAACGGTGAGAAACAATAGCTGTATAACCGTTACGTTGTGCTAAATCAATAGCTTCAAAAGTTTCAGTTAAAGTACCAATTTGGTTAACTTTGATAAGAATTGAGTTTGCAACACCTTTATCTAGACCCATTTGAAGTCTTTCTGTGTTTGTTACAAATAAGTCGTCACCAACTAATTGAACTTTATCTCCAATTCTGTCAGTTAACATTTTCCAACCTTCCCAGTCATCTTCAGCCATACCATCTTCAATAGAAATGATTGGGTAACGATTTGCCCAGTCTTCCCACATATCAACCATTTGTGCACTAGTTAATTTGTCACCTGTTGACCATCTTAGTTCATATAATTTTGTTTCTGTGTTATATAATTCAGATGAAGCGGGGTCTAATGCAATCATGAAATCACCATCACGGCCAGTTGTGTAACCAGCTTTTTCGATAGCTTCCATAATTACTTCTAAAGCTTCTTCGTTTGATTTAAGATCTGGTGCGAAACCACCTTCATCACCAACACTAGTATTGTAACCACGACCTTTTAAAACAGTCTTTAAGTTGTGGAATACTTCTGCTGTCATTCTAACAGCTTCTCTAATAGAGTCAGCACCAATAGGCATTACCATAAATTCTTGGAAGTCTACTTTGTTATCACTATGAGCACCACCGTTAATAATGTTTGCCATTGGAACAGGTAATGTACATGCATGATAAGCACCAAGATAAGCGAATAAAGGTCTATCTAAATAATCTGCTGCTGCACGAGCTACTGCCATTGAAACACCAAGAATTGCATTTGCACCTAATTTACCTTTGTTTGGGGTACCGTCTAGAGCAATCATTGCTTGGTCGATAGCAACTTGATTAAGAGCATCCATTCCTTCGATTTCTGGAGCAATAATGTTGTTAACATTATCTACAGCTTTTAAAACACCTTTACCTAAGAAACGGCTTTTATCGCCATCACGTAGTTCAACAGCTTCGTGAACACCTGTAGAAGCACCAGAAGGTACTGCTGCACGACCCATGAAACCACTTTCTAAAATAACATCAACCTCTACTGTGGGGTTGCCGCGTGAGTCAAGGATTTCCCTTGCTTCAATTGATTCAATAATACTCATGATTTTACTCCTGATATTTTTTATATCGTGTATAAAATATCTTAATTTTTTGACTAATTGTCAAGGTTTATAGCTATTATCCTTTAATAAGAAAGAAGAAAAAAGGGGTATAATGATAAAAATATATCTTTTTTCTTATTTTATCTTAATAATCTTCTCAAATTTTGTTTTCTAAAGTATTATAAAGCAAGGAGTAATTTATGGATATAGAAATTAATAAACTGCCCCCTTTAAACTCATATTTATTAAAAAATATTATTTTTTCAATGGAAAACCAAGAAACAATGGGGTTTTTAGATTTAATAAGTGGTGAAGTTGTAGAGGTGTCAAATATACATGATACAGTTGTAGTGAAAAAGGCTTATAACTCAAAAGATCTTGTTTCTTTGTCTGTTAACAAAAATAAAGATAGATTTTTAGCTCTGCCAACTTGGGGTTCAATTGAAGGCTTTAAAATAAGAGAACAATTTATAAAAGATATAAAAAATCCAATATATAAAAAGGCTTTAAACCATGTATTTCATACTGGACGCGGAGTCTTTAGAAAATTTAAGGAAGTTTTAAAAGAAAATCCAATTATTGAAAGGCAATGGTTAGAATATAAATCAAGGTATATGAAAGCTATAGTAATTAATTGGTACAAAGAATGTGAAGGGTATATTAATTTAACAAATTTAGAGACTGAAGTAGAAGACTTGCCAAATGACTTATTAATAAGTGATTTTAAATTTACTAATAAGGTAAGTGTAGATGATATTTTAGAAGTAAATGAAATAAAGAAAACGCTTCATAGTAAGTTGTCAGATATTGAGAAAATTCTTGTTGAAAGAAGACCAATAGTTAACAATTTAAATAATAATTTTAATTATTTTATTGCAATAAATCTTGAAGATGAAATAGTTGCATATATTGAATGGGATAAAATTAATGATGGAATAATAGAAGTGATTTCTTATGGAGTGATTGAAGAATTTAGAGGATTGGGTATTTTTAGCTTACTTTTTGATAAGCTTATGAGACAAGCTATGAGAGAAAAATATGCAAAATTAATAATATTTAACCCTAAATTTATGCAAAATTTTAATGATTTTATCGGAAATAGTATTTTTTCTTGTAACTATAGTTATTCAATAGTTGATATATTTAAATGGAATCAAGAAGTTGAATCCACAGAGATAATGGATGTTTAGGTATTACTTTTTTTATAAAAAAATAATATAAACGGTTAAAAAAGTATAAAAAAACAAGAAAAGGGTATTTTTTTATTGTTTTTGTAGTATAATATATGAATAGGATATAAATATTTATTTGGTATAATAAGTGTTGCTTTTGAAGCACTAGAATGCTAAATAATACTTATTTAGAATGTATGAAGATATATGTATTAGGGTGTGTGTAGGGTGTATTTTTTTCTTGACATATATAAATACCCTTGTTACAATCCAAGATATATATATGTAAATTAAGGGATTAAGTGTGATTTTTTGTGCACTCCCGAAACTATTTGGAGGAAGTATGAAGAAGGTTTCTACTTTATTATTAACAGGTCTTATTGGTTCAAGTATGTTATTTGCAGGTTTCTCAGGTACTGCAACATTATCAAACACACTAGTTGATTTGGATAATGGTACTTTTGGTTTTGCAAATACAACAGAATTAGATGTAACAATTGATATTGCTGCAACAACTGCAGAATCAAAGGGTGAAGGCGATATTTATGCAGAATTAAATGCATCATTAAATATTCCTGTAACTTTTGATGAAGGAGATGATGGAGATGATGTTGATATTGTTGCAGATGATATTAACATTGCTTTTGATTCAGCTAACGTTGTTGGTGATGGTTGGAAAGTAAGTATTCTTGGTCCTAATGGTCCTGTAGATTATGCTGCTGATACTATTACTTTAGATGATGATGATGATGCTTATAACTATAGCGTAGATGGTAATACAGTTGCTGGTGTTGCTGTAACTCTAGACGATTTAGGAACAGTTTCAGTTGGTTACACAGGTGATTTTGATGATTTAACAGACACAAAAGGTTATGCATCTTTAGAACTTGCTGAAATGACACTTTCAGAAGGTATGACAGCTCAAGTATCTGGTTCTTTACTTATTGATAAAGCTTTGGACAACAATATTGAAGCAGCTGGATCTGCAAAAATGGCTTATGCTGCTGACGGTTATTCAGCAAATGCAGCTATTGACTTAGGTTATGATGATGTAAATGACTTTGGTATGGACGCTGTAATGGGTGTTTCAATGGATCCTATCTCAGTTGATGCTTATTTCGGTACTAGTAACACTAATGGTGATTTTGATTTTAGTGATACAGCTATTGCTAATGGAACAACTGATTTATTAAGCGTAAAAGTTGTTGCTGATTTAGCTAGCTATGATGTTCCTGTAACATTTACAGTAACTGGTTTAGATTTAGTAAATACTCAAGATTTTGACGTAAAAGCTGCTTTAGCTGTTAGTGATGAATTATCAACTTATGTAAGTGGTGGTTATGTTCTTGATGGTGGTGCATGGTGTGTAGGTGCAGGTGCAACATATACTGTTGATGCTTATACTTTAAAAGCAAATGTATCTTATGATGGCGCTTTAGCTGCTGATGCATCTGTAGAAAGCACAACTTTAGTTGATGGTGCTACATTAAGCTTAGCTTGGGCTGATGGCGATGATTTATTAAATGGAACTTATGGTGCTGTAGAAGCTTCATGTAAAGTTGAATTCTAATAAATAATAAATGATATTATAAATAAAAAGGCTGTTCGAAAGAACAGCCTTTTAAATTGTAAAAATAAATAATTAAATTATAGTAAATCAATTTTTGAAAAATCTATACTACCATCTTCTTTGATTAAATCTTCATTTGCATGAACTTTTTCTACCTTTACAATGAACATTTCATGAGATCCAGTAATAATAGAATCAACAATTGTTCCTTCAATATTTATAGGACAATCACTTAGCATTGGGCAATCAATTAAGTCTGCATTAACAGTATTAATATCTTTTAATTTGTCTTCATTTCTTCCGCTAATTGTTCCTAGATATTTGTATTCTTTTGCAAAATCCTTAGTTACAATATTAACAACCATAACCCCACTTTCTTTGATTAAATTGTAAGAAAAACGACTAGGAACAATTCCTATCATTAGCATTGGTGGATCATAACTACAGTTACCAGCATATGCAACAGCTAATGCATTTTCTCTTCCATCTTTTCCTTTACATGTAACCAAAATATTTGGTTTAGGAGCTAAACTATTTTTTTTAATTGCTTCTTTTTTCATTTTACACCTCATTTTTGATTTTATTAAGCATTTAAATAATGTTCAATAATTTAGAACTTGAAATGAGAGAATTACTTGGCATAAGTCAATAATAATGCATGTGTTTTATGTGTTGTTTGAAATATGGTTTTAAAATTATAAAAATAATTAAAAATAATGCTTAATTATCTTGCTAGATATTACTCAAAACAGTAAATTAACTTAGAGGAGAATTTGATGCGAATAACAATTAGTGAAGATAAAAAAGATTTAGGAGTTCAAGCTGCTAAATTAGGTGCTTCAAAAATATTAGAAGCAATTGAAGAAAAAGGTTATGCAACAATTGTATTAGAATCTGGTGCAAGTCAAATTGAAACATTAAAAAATCTTGCTCTTTATGATAACATTCCTTGGAATAAAGTTCGTGTTCTACAGTTTGATGAATTTATTGGAATTGAACCAAACTCTCCTAAAAGTAATACATATTTTTTGCAAACTCGATTTTTGAATATATTAGGGGAAACAAAGATTAAATGTTTCCATCCTCTTGGAACAACAGAGGAGTCTGTTAAAGAGGCTAATGATATTGCTCAAGATTTAGAAATTGATGTTGCTTTTTCATGTATTGGTGAAAATGGTCATTTAGGATATAATGATCCTCCTGCTAATTTTGAAACAAAAGAAGCTTATATAGCTGTTGATTTAGATTTAAGAAGTAGAAAACAATTAGTTGGTGAAAAGTGGTTTAAGAAATTAGATGAAGTTCCAACAAGAGCAATTACTTTATCAATTAGAAAGTTGTTAAGTTCAAAAAATATAATTGTTTCGTGTCCAGATCAAAGAAAAGCAAGAGGTGTTGCAACTTGTTTATATGGTCAAATGAGTCCTTTGCAACCTTGTACTGCATTAAGAAGAAAATCGGAATGTGATTTATTCTTGGATAAACCTTCTTCTATGTTGATTTTAAGCGACAATAGACCTAAATATCATTAGAAATGAAAAATAAAATACGAGATTATTTCCAGATTCTTTTAGGAACAATGATTTCTGGATTTGGTATTGCTTGCTTTATTACTCCGGCAAAAATTGCATCTGGTGGCGTTAGTGGAATTGCAACTATTGTTTACTACTTATATGGTGTTGATACTGGGTTAACAATGATTTTAATTTCATTTCCTCTTTTTTTAATTGGTATGAGGATATTTGGTCCCGTTTATGGTTTAAAAAGTTTTGTAGGAATGACTTTGTTATCTGTTTTTGTGTCCTTGTTTGGACAGCTTACAGATTATCAAGGTTTTTTAGAGTATTCAGACAAAGTAGATGTATTATTATCTGCAATATTTGGTGGTGTTTTTGTTGGTGGTGGAATTGGTTTTGTTATGAGGGCTGGTTCAAATACTGGAGGAACTGATATTGTTGGACAAATTTTAAATTTATTCACGCCGCTAAATTTAGGAACTTGCGTATTTCTCTGTGATGCTGTTGTTGTAATTATTGGTGGCTTAGTCTTTGGCTTAGAAAGAGCTTTATTTGCTGTATGTGCTTTATATATTTCAGGACAAACAATAAATTTTGTAGTAATGAGTTTGGGCAATAAATATGCAAAAACAGCTTATATTGTAAGCGACAACTACGAAAGGATATCTGATAGGATAATTAAAGAATTACATCGTGGTGGCACTTTATTGAAGGGTACAGGCATATATACCAAGCAAGGAAGAACCCTACTAATGGCTGTTGTTCAAAATCAAGTTATAAATCAATTAACTCAAATAGTCCATGAAGAAGATGAAAAAGCTTTTATGTTTGTTCATGAGACATATCAAGTATTAGGCTATGGCTTTGTGCCATTATCAAAAATGCTTGATTCTAATAAAAGTAGACCTATTCCAAGAAGTAAAAATATTACAAAAAAAAACTAGGATTTTTCCTAGTTTTTTTAATGTACTATAACTTTTATTTTTCAGTTTTTTGCTTTATAGCAGCCATAAATTCTTCGTAGCCACCTTTTAAATCTGCACTTGGTTCATAATCTACTAAAGGATAATTTTCAATAACGAAATCGATATCTTTATCACCACGACCTGAAAGATTAACTAGTAAGTTTACATCTTTATCAAGCTCTTTTGCTCTCTTAATAGCATATGCTACTGCATGGCTTGATTCAAGAGCAGGAATAATTCCTTCCATTCTTGATAATCCATAAAAAGCTTCTACTGCTTCTCTGTCTGTTGCATAATGATATTCTACTCTATTGATATCTTTTAAATAACAATGTTGTGGGCCAACTCCAGGGTAATCGAGTCCACTTGCAATTGAGTATACAGGTAAAGGAGCCCCTTTTTCATCTTGAAGTAGGTAGCATTTGAATCCGTGAATCATCCCCTTTGATCCTTTTGTAATTGTAGCTGCATGATCTGGTGTATCAATACCTCTTCCTGCTGGTTCAACTCCATGAATTCTTACATCTTTATCTTCTAAAAATCCACTAAATATACCTGCAGCATTAGAGCCTCCCCCAACACAAGCAATTATTTCATCAGGAAGCTTGCCTGTTAATTCTAACATTTGAATTCTAGCTTCTCTTCCAACAACAGATTGGAAATCTCTTACCATCATTGGGAAGGGATGAGGTCCTACAACAGAGCCAATACAATATAATTGAGTAATTGGATCTTCAAGATAAGCTTCAAAACAAGCATCTACAGCATCCTTTAAAGTTTTTGTCCCTCTTGTAACTGTAACTACTTTTGCACCTAATATTTTCATTCTAGTTACATTAGGAGCTTCTTTTTTTACATCTACTTCACCCATATAAATATCACATTCTAAACCGAGAAGAGCTGCTGCTGTTGCTAGAGCAACACCATGTTGCCCGGCACCTGTTTCAGCAATAATTTTTTTATAACCCATTCTTTTTGCAAGAAGAGCTTCTCCTACACAGTGATTGATTTTGTGTGCTCCTGTATGGTTTAAATCTTCTCTTTTTAAATATATTTGAGCTCCACCAACAGCTTCACTCAATCTTTTTGCATGAAAAATTGGAGAGGGTCTACCAACATAATGTTTTAAAAGATATTCATATTCTTCTAGAAAGGATGGATCTTGGATTGCGATATTATATTGTTTAGTAACATTATCCATAATTCCTTGTAATTGAGGAGGAATAAAAGAACCTCCATATTCTCCAAAAAAGCCTTCATTATTTGGTAAATTTTCTGTATTAATACCTTTTGTTATTAAGTTTGTCATTTTTATCTCCTATGTTTCTGTAAGAAGAAACCTTTTGTGTTGAATGTATGTTACTATAAACAGAAACACAATGTCAAGCTTTATTTTATTTTTATAATAGATTTTGCATAATTAATTTGATCTTGCAATAAATCTACTAGAGGAGAAGGTAGTTTATCGATATTAAACCAATCAGATTCCAAAGTTTCTTCGATAAATTTATTTTCTACATAATAAGGAACTTGAGAAAGATAGGTGTTCCAAATAAATTTATTATCTCTAATTTCTTCAATTAAGATAAGATTGTTTTTTATTATAATTCCTGTTTCTTCTAGACATTCTCTAATGGCTGTTTTTTTAAAATCATTTTCATCAATATCTTCCATTTTACCACCTGGAATACCCCAAAAACCTATATTTGGAAAATATTTTCTTTTTCCTAATAAGATTTCAATATTATCATTTTTTATTCTATATATTAATATAGCTGCACCTTTACAATTTTTTTTCATTTTTTCCTCATTATATTTATATAAAAAATTATATAATCCTCTTTCCTTTTTGACTTGTTCAACTTATTATAGTGATATGGAATTTGAATTATCTAAAATATTACCTTTTTATAATAAATTAAGAACTAGTGATAAACTAGCCCTAGATAGAGTCATGAGAAGAAAAATTGATAAAGGCTCTTTACTTCCAAGATGCTCAGGTGTCCTTTGTGTTTTATCAGGGAGACTTAGAGTATATATTGTTAATGAAAGTGGTAAAGAGATAACCCTTTATAGGCTTTTTGCTGGTGAAGTTTGTGTGTTATCTGGAAGTTGTGGAATTCGAAATATTAGTTTTGAAGTACATGTAAGAGCTGAAGTTGATACTACTTTAATGACTGTTAGTAGCAAGATTTATCATAGTTTAGAGGATAGATATCCTGAAGTAACGACTTTTACAAACTCAGTTATGGCAGCAAGACTATCTGATGTTATGTGGACACTTGAACAGGTTGCTTTTAGTAGTATGGATAGAAGAGTAGCTTCTTATTTAATAGAACAAAGGGCAATTACACAATGTGATGATCTTTCAATTACACATGATGAAATTGCCCGTGATTTGGGTACTGCTAGAGAAGTAGTCTCTAGAATGTTAAAGTATTTTCAAAATGAGGGTTGGATAATTCAAGGCAGAGGGAAGGTATCAATAAAAGATTACTCTGCCTTGTATGATATCTCTGCTTAGTCTATAAACCAAGCATTCTTCTTAGGCCAGGTTCTTGGTTTACACCAGCTACTTGGCTTTTAATTTTACCATTTTCAAAAACAATTAGAGTAGGAATACTCATAACTCCAAATTGTTGTGCTAAAGCTGGTTGTTCATCTACATTAATTTTGCAAATTTTAGCTTCTTTTTCACTAACTGTATTTTGGAAGTTTTCTAAAATAGAACCTTGCATTCTACAAGGGCCACACCATGCTGCCCAAAAGTCTACCAATACAGGTACATCAGATTTTAGTACTTCTTTTTCAAAATTTTCACTAGTAATATGTGTAATCATTTTTTTTCTCCTATTTAATTTGTTGCGAATATTATTTATTTCTCGTTTATGTAAATAATATATCAATATTATAAATTTTTGTAGGTGATAAAGTCACCTATAAATAAAAAAGTAAAATAAATATGAATTTATAGGCTTTTACAAAAACTTATTTATATTATACATTAATTTTATGAAATATAAACATTTATTATTTGACGCAGATAATACTTTATTAGATTTTACTCGAGGTGAAATAGAAACTTTTAAGAAATTAGGAAAAATATATGATTTTGAAGTTTCGGATTTTATAATGAGTGAATACCATCGTATAAATAAAGCCTGCTGGAAAGCCTATGAAGAAGGTACTTTATCCCAAGATAAATTACGAGTATTGAGATTTGAGAATTTTATAAAATATTTTGATTTAAAAATTGATCCAATTGATATGGAAGAAAATTTCACAAGAATTTTATCATCTCAACCCCATTTAATCAAAAATTCTCATCAAGTATTATCGTTGTTAAAAGACAAGGGTTATAACCTTCAATTGATAACTAATGGATTAGTTGAAGCTCAATATGGAAGATTGAAAGCAACTAAATTAGAGCCATATTTCTCAAAAATTTTCATAAGTGGAGAAATGGGGTGTCAGAAACCAGATGTTGAGTATTTTACAAAGGTTTTAAATTCAATTAAAGCTAAAGAATCTGAATGCTTAGTAATTGGTGATAGATTAGAAAGTGATATTTTAGGCGCAATGAATTCAAATATTGATTCAGTTTGGTTAAATCTTAAAAATGATAATTTACCAGCTATATATAAACCTACTTATGTTATAACTAAATTAAATACTCTAATTGATTTATTAGTTTAGGAAGATTTTAATTCGGATCTGAGTTCCCTTAGTTTTATTTTATCATCTTCTGAGATTCTTCTACTTTCAATTGCTTTTTGAATAGCAATTTGATTAATATTTTTATCTATCATTTTTAAAAATATATATGGATAGGTTTTATCTCTTTGTTTTGCTAAGGCTGTAGCAAAGGCCCAGCCAAGTGCCATTTTAACATAATATTGATTACTTTTGATTGAAGATAAAACTTTTAATGTATTATCAATATTTAAGTCATCAATAAAATAGTTCATTAAGCATATTATTGAGAATCTTGTATCCCAATAATTTGTAGAGTTAATTTTATTTAATATATATTTATGAAATTCAAATTTTATATTTTCTGAAGGTTTAATTGCTGCAGCAAAGAGATCATTTGTTGCCCAGCTATTATTAAACTTTAATAGTATAGTTAGATATTCAAAATATAAATCTTTTTCAAGAGTTTTTGAAATATTAGTAAAAACAAAATATGTTATAATAACTTCCTCATAATATAAGGAATCACTGTAATTTATAAAGTCTTTTATGTGTTGCAATCCTTCACTTTTTGCAATATCTTTAGCTACTTTTTTTTGTATTGGTGTAGGGATTCCAAGTATAATATATTCTTCATTTATTTTAAGTCGATTTGAGAATTCTGATAGAGAAGCTTTGGATAATTTAGTAAGCATGTTTTTAAAAGCAGTTTGTTTCATTTTTTCCTCTTATTTGTATTATAGCAAGGAATTAAAATATAATAAATAACATATTATTATATTCTAATTTATATTTAAAATTAATTTGTTTACTAAAAAATAAAACTTATATTAATTTGCATAATAGAATATAAAAGAGTATAATGACCAAACAATTGATATTTTTTTTCATAAAATTATTAGGTAATGGGGAATCTAAAAATGAACAAACAAAATGATATTGATAAGATGAAATCAATATGCATTGAATTTTTAAGCACGTGCTTTATTTTAAAAGATGTTTGTTTTTGTGATAAATATTTATTTACCCATGCAAAATTGATTAATGAAGAAACAAATATAGCATATAATAATAAAAATTTGATTATTGATTATCTATTAAATGATAAGAAATATAATGGTTATAAAATTGCTAATGTAAAAACTTTTAAAACTGATCAGGATACAGGGGTTGTCTCTTTGCTTTTGTATTTAAAGGAAAATTATGAGATTCCTGTTAATTTTACTTGCAAACTTAATAATAATAAGTATCTTATTGAAACGATTTATGTTTCTAGAAAAAGAGTAAGAGAAATAATTAATCAAGAAGAGCTTTATAATCAGAATTTAGTTGAATTTTTAGAAATAAATGACAGAATAGAAATTGAAAGAGAGAACTTAATCAATTCTATAGCTGGAGGTTATTGTAGTTTTAAAATAATTAATTCATCTATTAAGCCATATAGTTTTTCATATAAACTGCCAAGTTTTTTTGGTTATTCAAGAGAAGAATTTTCTAAGATTTTTTATAAAAAAATTATTAACAATATCCCATTAAGTAAAAGAAAAGTAGCAATTGAAGAAATAGATAAAGCTATCTCCTCAAATAAGCCTTATTCTACCACTATGGAAATTATTAATAAAAAAGGAGAAATTAATGCAGTTTATTTAACCTTTAAAAAAGTGCTTGATTTTGAAGGTAATCCTTATTTAAATGTATTAATATTAGGTAATAATTCTGAGGTTAAATTACATAAAGATATTTTAAATTATATGAGTGTTGGTATCGTTGTTACTCAAATAAAGACAAATAAAGTTATCTTTATTAATAATGCCGCAAAGCAAATAATTAAAGCCTGTTTATTTCAACCTGATTCTAGTTTTGATGTTTTTTCAACAGCAAAAGCAAATAAAGTTCTTTCAAAAGAAGATCTATTTCATATTTCTGACGATAACGTATATGAAAAAAAATGTCATTCAGGTATTTTTTTAGAGATAAAAGAGAAAAGGATTGAATGGCTTGGTGATGAGGTTAATATAAAAATTATTACAGATATTAGCTCCAAAAAGAAAATAATTAAAACTATTTCTGAAAATACAAAAAAATTAGATTTATCTATTAAAAGCTTAAATGCAATGTGTTGGACTTATTTAGTCGAATCTGACTCATTACTAATAGATAATAATTTTAAAGAAAAGTTTGGCTTTGATACAAACTATGTAGTAAAATTTAAACAAGTAGCCAACAAATTATCTTTGATTCATCCTTTAGATATTATTTCTTTCTATCAGGAAATAGAAAAAAGTGCTAATGGTGAACCCATGAATACTTTTTGTGCAAGATTGAGATTTGAAAAGAATGGTGAATACAGATGGTGCAAATTAAATAATAATATAATTAGTGAAAAGGATGAATCTCTAAAAATATTAATAACAATACAAGATATTTCAGAAGATATGATATCAATGAAAAAATATATTAATCTTTCTGAACAATTAGAATATGAAGCATCTGATAATCTAGCATCTTATATTACAAATTTAACTCAAAACAAGTTAGAAAAAATTATATCGTCAAGAGGCTTTAATTATAAAGTTTTTAAAACAGCTGATCAAATTTATGAATTTTCAAATTCTTGTGTAATTGGTGAATTAAATAAAGAAAAGCATGAAAAATATCATAATGTTGAATATCTTTTAAATTTATATAAAACTGGAGGTACCAGTACTAGTTATATAGTTAGTTATGAATTTAATAATAAAATATTATGGGTAAAAAAAACTGTTTCGCTTTTAAAAAATCCTATTAATGGAAATATTATGGCTTTCCATAAAATTAAAGATGCTACAGAAGAAATACATACAGATCAAATATTAGATTATATTGTAAAGAAACATTTTGATTTTCTTGTAAGAATTAGTTTGAAAAATGATACGTGTAATATGATAATTAGTCCAAAATTTGCTCCAATAAAAGGGAAATTAAGATATAACTATTCCATTAAAGATTTTATAAATTTTATTTATAATAGAGGTGATTTAAACGTTCCTAATGAAGAAGATTATATTGCATTACTTAAAAACTCATTAAAAAAAACTGATTATTTTGAAGATTATATAGAATATAATGAAAACAATCATAGTGTTAGAAAAAAAATTAATTTATATAAATTGAATGATTTAGATGATTCAATTATTGTTGCTTGTTCAGATATAACGGCTTTGACATTAGCAGATAAGAAGAAAAATGATATATTAACACAAGCCCTGGATCTTGCTAATCAGGCAAATAAAGCAAAAACGACCTTTTTATCTGCAATGAGTCATGATATAAGAACTCCTATAAATGCTATTATAGGAATGACAAATATTGCTTTGTCCGATTTAAGTAATAATATGCAAATTTCACAAAGCTTTAAAGTTATTAAAGATTCCTCCATTCATTTATTATCATTAATTAATGAAATACTGGAGATGAGTGCAATAGAAAGTGGAAAACATGTTGTAAAAAATGAAGTTTTTAATATTTTAAATGTAATTCAAAAAGTTATTGATAGACTTTTTCCAAGTGCAAAAAAGAAAAATATTAATTTAATATTTGAATCTCAAATAGATAATCCAAATTGTCTTGGAGACCTTCTAGCGCTAACTAGAATAATTGAAAATATAAGTAATAATGCAATTAAATTTACTCCAAATAATGGAACTGTAACTATCAATGTAAGCGATTCTCATTTAGATGTTTTTGATAATAATTTACTTACCATAAGAATTACAGATTCTGGCGTAGGTATTGCAAAAGAGAATTTATTCAAAATTTTTGAATCTTTTTATAGAACAGGTAATGCAGCAAAAGGTGATATCGAAGGTACTGGTCTAGGATTATCAATAACAAAAGGGTTAGTTGATTCAATAGGTGGTTCAATTAATGTTGAGAGTGAAAAAAATAAAGGTACTAGCTTTATTGTCATTGTTCCAATTTTGCGGGCTGACCAGGTCGTATCAGATTCTCCAAATCCTTCAATAAAAAAATATCCCTCAAATTTATTGGAAAAATTAAATATTTTATTAGTTGAAGATCATCCAATTAATGCTTTGGTTGCAAAGAAAATGTTGACTAGCGTAGGAGCTCATGTTGTAAATGCAAAGGATGGCTTTGAAGCTTTACAAATTTTTAAGCGATCTGAATTGAGATATTATGATATTATTTTTATGGATATTCAAATGCCTAATATGGATGGATATGAGGCTTCTATTGCGATAAGATCTTTAACTCGATTAGATGCAAAGACAATCCCAATAATTGCTATGACTGCAAATGCATTTGCAGAAGATGTTAGAAAATCTTTATCTTCAGGTATGAATGCTCATATTGCCAAACCAATAGAATTTGTAAATATAATTAATGAAATTAAGAGATTTGTTAAAATTTAATTATAATAAGAAAGAATAAAAGGAAACATATCTGTGTTTGTTGTACATACATGTTTCCTTTTTTTAGGTTCTTAATTATTAAATAATTGTTTTGAAGCATATTTTGGAGAGCTTGTTACATTTATTCCAAGTTTTCTAAGACCAGCCTCATCTCCGTTAGATGGGATATGAGATAAATGAGCATCTGCCCCTCTAAGTTGACTTAAATGTTTCATCCCAGCTTCTGCTGATGGATTAGTTGCTGCAGACACAGCTAAAGCAATTAATACTTCATCTACATCAAGACTAACTCTTTTATTTCCTAATAATTCTTGTTTCATATTTTTTATTGATTCAATAATAGTTTTTGGAATTAAATCAATATTATCTGGAATCCCTGCAATTGATTTTATTGCATTCAATATTAAAGCAGAGGCAGAGTGGAGTAATGGTGAATTTAAGCTTGTAATAATTTGAGAAGAAGGGAGTTGTATGGCTGCAGAAGAAACAATTCCATTATAGCCTTTACCTTTTTCAATGCCTTCTTTTCTTTTTTCATCAGCAGCTGAAACAACAAGACGATCTGATTTTTTGATTTTATAATTTTCCATTAATAAAATTTCTTTATCAACAGCTTCTTGTGTGCCAAAACCCATTACATATTCGCAAGAGGTTCTATAGTATCTTCTTATTATTTCTTGTTTAGAAGCTTCTTGGCAAATTGAATCATCAATTATTCCTTGAGCAATTCTATTTACGCCCATATCAGTGGGAGATTTATAAAAAGATTCTTGTCCAATTATTTTTTCGATTATTCTTTTTAATAATGGAAATGCATCTAAATCCCTATTGTAGTTTATTGCAGTTTTCCCATAGGCTTCAAGATGAAAATGATCTACTCTGTTTATATCTCCTAGATCAGCTGTAGCAGCTTCGTAGGCTGCATTTGTTAAATGATTAAGAGGTAAATCCCAAATAGGGAATGTTTCAAACTTTGCATAGCCTGATTCAAGACCTTTTTTATAATCATGATATAACTGAGATAAACAAGTTGCAAGTTTTCCACTTCCTGGTCCAGGACCTGTAACTATTACAATTTCTCTTTCAGTTTCAATATAAGAATTTGCACCATAGCCATCTTTGCTTACAATTAAATCAATATCAGTTGGATATCCTTTTGTTTTTTTATGAGTGTAAACAGATATTCCTCTTCTTTCTAATAATTGTTTAAATTGTGTAGCTGAGGGTTGTTCTTCATAGCGGGTAATTACTACAGCTTTTACTCTTAAACCATATTCACTAAAGTCATCAATCATTTTTAGAGTATCAACATCATAAGTAATTCCAAAATCACCACGGATTTTTTTTCTTTCGATGTCTCCAGCATAAATACAAATAATTACATCTATTTTATCTTTTAACTTTTTGAAAACCTCAATTTTTACATTGGGGTCAAAACCAGGAAGAACTCTTGACGCATGGTAATCGTAAAGTAGTTTTCCACCACATTCTAAATAGAGTTTCCCATGAAACTTTTCCATTCTATCTAAAATAGCTTGAGTTTGCTTTTCTAAATAGCGTTGATTATCAAAACCTTTTTTTATCATCATGGGTCTTCATTTTAAAAAAAATAAAGTTGTTTGTAAATAATTAATTATATTTATTTAAAATATTTGTAAAAAAGAAGATAAAAGGGCAAAATAAAGGCAACCCACTTGCTACCCAGATGGTGCTAAACGAGTTGCCAAAACTTCGATGTATAGGAACTGCTGATCTAGTAGTTACTTTTGTATACTTACTAGTCCTATTTATTCATCATTATTATAGCGAGGACAGGACTCGAACCTGTGACCTACGGGTTATGAGCCCGTCGAGATACCGGCTTCTCCACCTCGCGCCGATTTACTATAGTGAAACTACAGTTTTTTAAAATAAATGTCAAGCATTATTTTAAAAAAGTTTTAAATGATATTTTTAAATACTAAAAAAATGCCTTAAAAAAATAGTAAAACCTAAATATTATTAAGAAATATTAGGCTTAAGATTAATAATTTGTTTCTTTTTTACCAAGTACAAGTTTTTAAAATTTTTTTTTGAGGCAAAAGAACCCTTAAAATATGTAAATAATAGTATAGTGTGTTAAAATGACCCAATTTTTCTTAAGTAATTATAGAAATGACTAGTTATTAAATATTTTCAAAAATAAAAAGCTTTAATTATTAAAAAAAGATAATAAATTAATTGGATTAATTAATTTATTTGCTATTTTTTTTCATAATATATAATTTCGATGTAGTTTTGGCATGATATTTGCATCATAAATTATATAAAAAGAAATAATATTTTTGGAGGCTCATGATGAGATTTTATGTAAATGATAATAATGCTTTATTAAATGGTGCTTGGACAAATTGGTCTAATTTACAAAGTAAATATCCACCATTAGATATAATTGAAAATAAAGATAGCTATAGTGTTGAAATTGAATTGCCGGGTTTTAAACTAGAAGATATAAAAATTAAATTAGAAAAACATGTGTTAAGAGTTTCAAGTGATTATGAAAAATGTAATACAGATGGAAAAAGATATATTATTAGAGAAAGAGTATGTAAAGAATTTGAGAGAACATTGTCTATAGGTTCTGATATTGATGAAGATAATGTAAAAGCAACATTTAAAGATGGTATTTTGACAATTTTACTACCAAAGAAAGAAGAAATTGTCCCTAAAGAGATTAATGTAGCTATAAATAGCTAATTAAGATTATAAATATAAAAACTCCCCCTTAGAGCTGGTAAATGCCAGCTCTTTTTTTATATATATTGGTTTATTTTTTTTTAACTTTGAATTGGTCTAAAAGCAACAATTTATAACTTATAAAAATTTAATTGTGTCAATATGATACAAAAATATAATGAAGTTTGTATCCATTATGCTAATTGACCCATTTTTCATAGGTGTGGAATGAGAAAATAATTAATAAATATTGTTTTATGAATTTTAATTCCTTTTGTTATAAGTAATTATATAAAAAATAAGATTATACTTAAAACTTGGCATATAAATTGCATTACTATTAATGTAAGAAAAACTTACAGGAAAAATAAAAATAATAAGTTCATAGGAGGACTAATAATATGTATAACAATTTTAATTCTTTATTCGATGATTTTTTTGACGCTTTCAATTCTGTATCTGTAAAAATTCCACCAGTAGATGTTTATGAAATGGATGATGGTTATTACATTGATGTTGAATTACCAGGATATAAAAATGACGATGTTAATGTTAAAATTGAAAATAATACTTTAACTTTGTCAACATCCGAAGAATTCAATAAAGAAGTAGAGAAGGGAAAGGAAGTAACTAATTATTTAGTAAGAGAAACAAAAACAAAAAGAATATTTAAGAGAGCTTTCTCCTTACCAAAAGATGTAGATGAAGAAGGAATTATTGCTACTTTTAATAATGGTTTATTAAATATTAAGTTACCAAAATCAAAGAAGTTAGCACCTAAAACAATAGAAATCATTGCACAATAGTGATTGAAAATATGTGATTCTTGGCTAGCAGTTTGTCCAATTGCTAGCCAAATTTTTTTTAGTCATTTAATAAGATTAAAGCGATAAACACCAAATCTTCTTCCCTGTTGTTGATAATAGAATGAGATTCTTGATCTCCTGTTACTACAACATCCCCAGGTTTAACAAATTTTTCACCATCTGCTTCTGTTACAATGCCTTCCCCTGATAAAATGTAATAATATTCAGTTTCTTGGATATGGGTGTGTTTGCCGATTGAACATCCCTGTTTTAAAGTTATTGTTGAAAATAAACGGCTATGGCTAAGTTTATTACTATCAATTATATTTTTAATGATAGCCTCACCTTTACCTTCTCTCATTTTGATTTTTACGTCAATATTTTGATTTTCATTTTTAATTACCATTTGTTTCCTCCATAATAATAAATTATCATAAAATCAATATAATATTCTAGTATCCATAAAAAAAAGGAAAATTCGATAATTAAGTATTTAATAATTACATTTTTACGTGTATTATATTTTTCAAACAGGAGTAAAGATATGAATGAAATACTTTATAAGGAAAAGCTTTCATCTGAAGTTTTTAAAATGATTGTTCGTGCTCCACGTATTGCTGAAGCACGTAAACCAGGACAATTCATTATTCTACAACTAGGTGGAGACTATAATGAAAGACTTCCTCTTACAATTGCTGATGCTGATTCGGAGAAGGGAACGATTACTTTAATTTTCCAAGCCGTTGGGGAATCAACTCATCATTTAGCTATGTTAAATGAAGGGGATTATATTGAAAATTTATTAGGACCTTTGGGTACACCTACAGAACTTGGTAAATATGGAAAAGTTGTTTGTGTTGGTGGCGGAATTGGAGTAGCTCCTATGCATCCAATTGCTAAAGCTCTTAAAGAATTAGGAAATGAAGTTAAGATTATTATGGGTGCAAGAACAAAAGACCTTTTTGTCATGAGAGATGAAATGGATAAAATTGCTGACGAATTAATTTTAACGACTGATGATGGATCAGAGGGTAGAAAAGCTCTTGTTACTGAACCATTAAAAGAACTTTGTGAAAATTGGAAACCTGATTTAGTTGTTGCAATTGGACCTCCAATTATGATGAAGTTTTGTGCTTTGACAACAAAACCATATAATGTTCATACAGTTGTATCCTTAAATACGATAATGATTGATGGTACTGGTATGTGTGGTGGTTGTAGAGTAAGTATTGGTGGTGAGACTAAGTTTGTTTGTGTTGATGGTCCTGAATTTGATGGTCATAAAGTTGATTGGGATAATATGTTAATGAGACTTGGCACTTATAAACCACAAGAGAAAGAAAATCATCATAGATGTCACATTGGATTACATATTGAAGAAGGGGAAGCTTAATGCACACTACTATTGAACAATATGATATGCAAGCAAAAGAATTGTTGGAAAAGTTTGCAAATAAAGATATTTCAATTAAAGAAAGAGCCTCTATACCATTACAAGAAATGCCAGCTCAAGATCCAAAAATTAGAATTACAAATATGAATGAAGTTGCTTTAGGTTATAGTGAAAATCAAGTAAAAGTTGAAGCTATGAGATGTTTGCAATGTAAAAATAAACCATGTATACAAGGTTGTCCTGTTGGTATTGATATTCCTTCTTTTATTATGGAAGCTTCAAAAGGAAACTTTGCTAAGGCAAATGAAATAATAAAAGAAAGTTCTTTATTACCTTCTATTTGTGGCAGAGTTTGCCCACAAGAAAATCAATGTCAAATGTATTGTACTGTTGGTAAAATGAAGAAAGATATTGGACAAAGTGTTGCTATTGGTAGAATAGAAAGATTTGTTGCTGATTATTCTAGAGAGAATAAACTTGATGTTGTTCCTTCAGTAAAATCACAAACTTCAAAAAAAGTTGCAATAGTTGGTACTGGTCCTGCATCAGTTGCAGCAGCAGCTGATATAAGAAGAGAAGGTCATACCGTAGTAATGTTTGAAGCTCTTCATAAAGCTGGTGGTGTTTTAGTTTATGGAATTCCTGAATTCAGATTGCCAAAAAAATTAGTTGAAAAAGAATTAGATGGCTTGGTTGATATGGGGATTGAAATAAATAAAAACTTTTTAGTTGGAAAAACTCGTACTTTAGCTGATTTAAGAGAAAAAGATGGTTTTGATGCAGTATTTATTGGAGCCGGTGCAGGGCTTCCTAAATTTTTGGGTATCCCGGGTGAAAACTTAATTGGTGTTTTTAGTGCAAATGAATATTTAACTCGTAGCAATTTAATGAAAGCGTATGATCAAAAAAATAGTTTAACACCTTTATTTAGAAGTGAAAAAGTTGCTATTTTTGGTGGTGGTAATGTTGCGATGGATGCTGCTAGAACTGCAAAAAGATTGGGTGCTGAAAATGTTACAATAGTATATAGAAGAAGTGAAGAAGAATTACCAGCTCGTAAAGAAGAAGTTGAACATGCAAAAGAAGAAGGTATTAATTTTATGCTTCTTCATCAACCACATGAAATTGTTGGTAATGAAAAAGGTTTTGTAACTGGAGTAAAAGTTGTTACTTGTGAATTAGGTGCTCCTGATGCTTCAGGTAGAAGACGTCCTGTTGAAATTGAAGGTACTGATAGAATTGTTGAGTTTGATACAGTTGTAGTTTCAATTGGTAATGCTTCAAATCCACTATTGAAACAAACCACTGATGGTTTAGATGTAAATAAACGTGGTAATATTATTGTTAATGAAGAAACTTGTGAAACTTCAATAGATGGTGTTTTTGCTGGAGGAGATATTGTTCTTGGCGCTGCTACTGTAATTTTAGCGATGGGACAAGGAAGAAAAGCAGCTAAAGCAATAAACGATTATTTAAAAAAATAAATAATGATATTATGTTTACAAGTATATTATAAGGGCCTTTTAATTGGCCCTTTTTATATTTTTACTTGCAATATATCATTACTATAGCTATAGTATAGGTTATGAATATGGATTCTTTATATGGATATTCTGTTTGCCCAGTGTGTGAAACAGATAAATTTGCTGCTATTGATGAAGTTATTAATGGTTGCTCAATTTTTGATGATTTAAAAGAAAATAAAGAGCGATTTAGAAGAGCAGTTCATCGTAGAGAGATAATTGAGACAACTGGTATAGGTCATGGGGTAGCTATTGCACATGGTAAGTTGCCTTGTATTGACCATCTTCGTATAGGCTTAGGAATTAATCCAAAAGGAATAAATTATAAATCAAAAGATGGAAAACCTGTTAATATATTATTTGTTATTGCCTCTACACCTTTTCATCAAATAAATTATTTAAAAGCTTTAGCTGTTATTTTAAGAGGCGTTAGGAATTCAGATATAAAAAAAGAAGTTTTAAGTATATTTGATCCAGATTTTGAGGCAAAATATAGTAAGGATTTTCTAGAAGAATTGGTTAAACAAGATTTTGGTTGTTTAAATATATAGCTTTTGTCATATCTATCAATAAAAATATTGTTTTTTTGCTAATTTATTGCTGTTAATCTTGCCTTTAATATTGTTGTTTGTTATTATTACTTATACTAATGACATAAATAAAAAGAAATGGAGGTAAATATGAAAAAAATACTAATACTTTTAGCTACTTTATTTATTAGTGTGTTAAGTGTATTTGCCAATAATGATCCAAATATATTAATAAATGGTTATTTAGGAAGTAACATTCCTCCAGCAATAATATTAGAAGTTAATTCTACAGTTATAGAAGAAAATGGTAGTGTTGTATCTATAGTAGATAATTATAATTTTACAACAAATAGATCTTCAATCTCAATGCCTGTTTATGTTTACATAGGTTATCCTGCATATTCAAATACCTCAAATGTTATTTTTAATTTAGAAATTTCTACAGAAGGTTTTAAAATAAAAAATACTTTTGGTGTGTTAGTTGGTTCTCCTTTAGATGTAGATATTCAATTACATACTGAAACATTAAATTCTGCAACTAGTAAAATTTTAGTTGGTGCTTCTGCATTGGATTCATATACAAAGAATATATTTTTGAATTCATCTTCTACCCCAGCACCATACTCCTATTCTGTTCAACCTGGTGCTGATATAAATGATGCTAATTTTAATATTTATTTTACTTGGGGAGAAAAGTTAAATACCCCTGCAGGTGAATATGGGGCTCTTATTAATTTTGCAATTACGGCAAGTTAGAAGAGATGATTAAATCTAAAAAAATATCATTTTTAGTTGTTGGGACTTTATCAAAAAGTAGATAATCTCTACAAATGCCTATTTTTGATATAGATTTTTTATTTTCTAAAAATTTATCATAATAACCTTTTCCATGACCAATTCGGGATCCATCTTTTCCTAAAGCTATTGAAGGAACAATAATTATAGTATTTTTTGAAAAAGATGATATTATTTCACCTGATTCAGGTTCTAGCAAATTAAACATTCCTCTAGTTAGGTTTTTTTTCCAATTTTGAGGTTCAATTTTAATAAAATTTATTTTGTCTTGATAAGTTTTTGGGAGCCCTACAATTTTATTGTTTTTTAATGCAATATCAATTAATTCATAAGTATTTACTTCATTTTGCAATGGTAAATATAATAAAATGCATTCGCAATTTATGAAGAGTTTATTATTAATTAATTTATTAATAATAATTTTATCTTCTTTTTCAAAGTCAATAATTGTTTTTGAATTATTTAATTTGTAGATATATTTTCTAAATTCTTCTTTATTTAACATATATACTTGCCCCGATTAATAATATTACTATAAATAAAAAAATAAAATCATAAAAACTATACTTTAAAGTTTCTCTTTCAAGATTTGGATCAAATCCTCTTGAATCTAGAGCATATGCAATTTCATCAATTTTATATAATAAGTTTTCTAATAGTCTGATGCTAAAGTTAATAATAAATTTAATTGGGTTACGAAATGTTGATTCTAATCTAGATATTCTAGCTTCTTGTATTGATTCTGAAACATCAAATATTAACGGAATGAACATTAGTGTTAACTCAATTTGGCTTGATAATTTCCATCCGTTAATAAAAGGTATATGATTAATGGCATTTGCTAAGGATCTAGCAATATCGCTAGGATCACTCGAGTCTGCAAGTAGAAAACTCATTAGAATGGCGGTATCAAACTTCAAAACAGAATTAATTATTGAAAGATAAGATTTTTCACTAAAATATGAAGTTATAGCAATAAATAAAGATATTATTATAAAAAAAATTAGCTCCTTTCCATATTTTACTATGGGGAGTTTTGTAATTATCATTAAAACAAGTACAACCAAAAGGATCATTAAAGTTCCATAAATATTTGTTGCTACTAGCGTGGTACAAAGTCCCATAAGCGCGAGTAATTTTATAAAAGGATTTGTTCTATTTAAAAAAGTATTAGCTTCACGATAGTGAAAAATTAATGATTGAGCCATGTTAATTCCTCAATTTGTTTAATTTTGTTTTCAGCAAGAGGGACATAGACTCCATGATTTCTTAGATGAGGTAGTACTTTAGCACTCTTTTCTTCTATTAAAACTTTTCCTTTTTCAAGTAGAATAATTTTTTGTGAATGAGCAGCAATTTTATCAATTTCATGACTAACAATTATTATGGTATGTCCTTCCTTTTGTAATAGAAGGAGCGTTGATAAAACTTGAATAACTCCAGGGTAATCTAGATTTGCAAAAGGTTCGTCAAGAAAAATAATATCAGGATTCATTGAAAGAATTCCAGCGATAGCTAACCGTCTTTTTTCGCCACCACTAAGATGATGTGGTTTTGTTTTAAGTTTGTCATCTAAAGATAATAATTTTGATACTTCTTGTAATTTATTTTGTTTGGTTATTGAATCGAGTTTAAGATTTTCCATTCCAAATAAAATATCTTTTTCAACTGTTTGTCCAATAATTTGACTATCTGCATCCTGGAAAACTAATCCAATTCTACGTCTACGTTCTTTTAGATTTGAAGATAGGTCATTATTATTTATTATAATATTACCACTATTTGATTTTAATAAGCCTTTGATACATTTTAATAAAATTGATTTTCCAGATCCATTAGCTCCCGCAATTATGCAAAGAGAACCTTTCTCTACCGAGAAAGATATATCAGATAATATTTTCTTATCCTTATTAAATGAAAAATTGAGATTTTCTATTTTTAATATTGGGTTGTTCATAACAAAGATATTACATTTTTGAAAAATTCTTGTAAATATAAAAATAGATGATTGTTAATTATTTATTTAAAATTTGGTTAACAATAAAAAACACTTCTTGTTTTCATAGAAGTGTTTAACATGATTTATATATATTTTATTCTTGGATTAAATATGTTCCCATTCCATTAAAAACAACTTTTGCAACAAAATTGCTTATTTGAACAATACTCATTTCACTATCATTTCTTATCCAACTCATAAATACTTTATGCATAGATGAAGAAATAATTAAACATAAATATTCGATTTGTTCTATTGGAAGTTCACAAATAGGCTCTATCACTTCATAAAGCTTTGAGAATAAAGCATCCCCTATATGATCTGAAAAAGTGTTTGCAAAACTAGATTGAGCAATCTTTTTATAATAATCTAAATCATCATTAAAATATTTATCTAAATTGTAAAAAATATCAAAGAAAAACTTTGAATTATTTGAGTATTTTAAATTTTTTGTTGCTTCATGAAAAGCGTCGATTAATTCTTGTTCAAAGTCATCTAAAACATTACTAATTTTGTCATAATGTATGTAAAATGTTTTTCTGCTAATATTTGCTTGCTTAGTTAATTCTGTAATTGTAATTTTACTTAATTCTTTTTTATCAAGCAATTGAAATAATGCAAGCCTTATTGCTTTTTTTGTTTTTGCTGGGCGTCTGTCTTTTGCACGCTTTTTCCCTTGTTCCATAAAATGTAACTCCTATTTCGGTTGATTATATAATATCACTCATTACATGAGTAATATGGAAAAAAAAATATGTCAATAGAAAAATAACTCAAGACAAATTAATTTCTTATTTTATGACCAAATTTTAATAATTTGTTGATATTTATATAAATTACAAAATTTATGTTATATTTATATTTGCTTAAAGACTTTTTTTAATAGGTTTTTTATTTTTTACGATAATAGGAAAAATGTAATAGAAAAATAAATGATATCGATAAATATATATCTATTTAATCATGTGTTTATAACATTTTATATGTTAATATTTTGATATTTTACTTATTCCAAAATTATTATTCATTAGAGTTTTTTTTGAAAGGTTAAAAATTTATTATAACATATTGTTTTTATTTGTTGTACTTTTTTTTAAGTAATTTACTAAAATTTTACTATCATAATAAATACAAAATATTATTATTTAACTTTAGAAAATGTTTGGTAATTAATTAGTAAAAACTATTTGTTATCTTTAATTTTTTTTGTGTTAATTCTATACTATCAAAAATTATAAATTGAGGGTTATATGTATAGTTTTAGAAATGATTATAGTGAATTGTGTCATCATCAGGTATTAAAGGCTCTTGGAGAAAAAAATAAAGTTCAGTTAGATGGATATGGTGAAGATATAATTACTGAGCAGATTAAAATTAAAATAAAAAAAATGCTACAAAATGACAATGTTGATATTCATTTTTTAAGCGGAGGAACTCAAACAAACCTTGTTGCAATTTCAACAATTTTAAAACCTTATCAAGCTGTTATTGCTGCAGAAAGTGCACATATTGCAACACATGAATGTGGGGCTATAGAAGCAACTGGACATAAAGTGATTACATTAAATACAAATGATGGGAAATTGAATGCAAATCAAATAAAAGCTGTTATTGAAAATCATTATAATGACGAAGCTAGAGAGCATATTACTCAACCCGGGATGGTTTATATTTCAAATCCAACTGAATATGGGACAATTTATAAAAAAGCTGAGTTAATTAAAATTAAAAACTTATGTGATAAATTTGAAATCCCTTTATATATTGATGGAGCAAGATTAGCTCAAGGTTTAATGAGTATATCTTCTGATATATCAATTTCTGATTTACCTAATCTTTGTGATATGTTTTATATCGGAGGAACAAAAAATGGAGCAATGTTTGGGGAATGTTTAGTTATTGTAAACGATAAATTTAAAAAAGATTTTAGATATAATTTAAAACAAAAAGGAGCTTTATTAGCAAAAGGATTTGCAATTGCAATTCAATTTGAGGCTTTATTTGAAAAAGATTTATTCTTTAAGTTAGCAAAAGATGCAAATAGAAAAACAAAATTAATAAATGATGAATTACAGAAACTTGGAATTAAAATGTTGGTAATTCAAGAAAGTAATCAAATTTTCCCTATTTTAGAAAATACAATCATTGAAGAACTTCGAAAAAATTATTTATTTTATGATTGGGCTAAAATTGATGATAATTGTACAGCAATTAGACTTTGTATTTCTTGGGCAACAGAAGATAATACAGTAAAAGATTTTATTAATAATGTTAAAAAATTAAAAAAGAAAGAGTATTAATTTATTTTATCATTTAAAGTTTAAAAAGCTGGGATTTGTTCCTAGCTTTTTTTATAACTTTATAAATTCAATTAGTTGTTATACAATATGAGTGTGACTATATCACTATTATTTTATTAAATTTGATTTATTTTTTTATTATATAATTAATATTATGTTGGAGGCTAATAATGAAAGCATCGATTGGTTTAATAGGTTTAGCAGTTATGGGAGAAAATCTTGTACTTAACCTTGAAAGTAAAGGCTATAGTGTTGCTGTATATAATAGAACAGTTGAAAAAGTTGATAGATTTGTTAATTCAAGAGCAAAGGGAAAGAATATTATTCCAGCTCATTCTATTGAAGAGTTAGTATCTCTTGTGGAAAAACCTAGAAAGATAATGATGATGGTAAGAGCAGGGGAAGCTGTTGATAAGACTATTGATGCCTTACTCCCATATTTAGATGATAATGATATAATAATTGATGGTGGAAATTCAAATTATTTTGATACTATTAGAAGGCTTGAATATGTTAATTCAAAAGGAAAACTTTATATAGGCGCGGGTGTTTCAGGAGGAGAAGAAGGAGCTTTGTTAGGTCCATCTATTATGCCTGGAGGTAACATTGAAGCTTGGAAATCTGTAAAACCTATTTTTCAAAATATAAGTGCAAAAGTTGAAAACAATATTCCTTGTTGTGATTGGATAGGACCATCTGGTTCGGGACATTTTGTAAAAATGGTTCATAATGGTATTGAATATGGAGATATGCAACTTATAAGTGAAATTTATGATATTATGAGAAAAGTTCTTAAATTATCATATAGTGAAATGCATGATATTTTTAAAACCTGGAATAAAGGCCCCCTTAATTCTTATTTGATTGAAATAACAAGTGATATTTTAGATTATAAAGATGAAAATGGTATACCACTTGTTGAAAATATATTAGATACAGCCGGTCAAAAAGGTACTGGTAAATGGACTTTAATGAACGCTTTAGATAACCAAATTGATTTATCATTAATTGCAGAGTCTGTTTTTGCTCGAATTATTAGTTCGCAAAAAGATGATAGAGAAATTGCATCAAAAGAATTCGCAACTGTTGAGGGTGAAAAAATTAAAGATAATGCAAAAGTAATCGAAGATCTTCATGATGCATTATTTGCTGCAAAAATAATTTCATATGCTCAAGGTTTTGATTTGATAAGAAAGGTTTCAAATGAAAATAATTGGGATTTAGATTTAGGAAATATTTCCTTATTATGGAGAGGTGGGTGTATTATTAGATCCTCCTTTTTATCAAATATAAGTGAGGCTTATAAAACTAATTCTAATTTGAAAAATTTAATTTTGGATCCATATTTTAAAGATATTTTACAAAAAACAAATATGAGCCTTAGACGTATTGTTTCACTAGCTGTATTAAATGGAGTTGCTACCCCTTCTCTTAATGCTGCTATTTCGTTTTTTGATAGTTACCGTTCTAACGATTTACCAACAAATTTAATTCAAGCTCAAAGAGATTATTTTGGGGCTCATACTTATGAGAGAAAAGATAAAGAGCGAGGGATATTCTATCATACAAATTGGACTAGTCGT
The DNA here is from genome assembly GCA_963678575.2 of Sphaerochaetaceae bacterium. Taxonomy (GTDB): domain Bacteria; phylum Spirochaetota; class Spirochaetia; order Sphaerochaetales; family Sphaerochaetaceae; genus Pleomorphochaeta. The sequence continues at coordinate 333,339 of CAXXHV010000001.1, forward strand.
GGAGGAAATACCGCTTCTTCTACTTATTCAATATAGGAGTTAAAATTATGAATGAGCAATTCATTTTTATTATATTTGGAGCAAGTGGAGATTTAGCTCAAAGAAAATTGCTTCCTGCTTTATATAAATTAAGTTTAAAAAAAATGTTTTCTGTTCCATTAAAAATTCTTGCAATAGGAAGAAGAGATATAACGACTCATGAATTTGTAAGTACAGTAAAAAATTCATTATCCCAAAAAGTAAATAGCAATCAAGATGAAATTAACAGTTTCATTGATAGCATTTCTTATTACAAGATGGATTTGCATGACAGTGACAAATATAATGAATTAAAAAGCTATTTAAATTCTAATTATAAATATCATAACTATATTTATTATTATGCAATTTCACCTGAATTATACTGTCCTGTTTCTAAATATCTTTACAATGTTCAACTTACTGATGAAGTAGATGGTTTTAAAAGAGTAATTATAGAAAAGCCTTTTGGTCATGATTTATCAAGTGCAATAAACTTAAACAATGAATTGCATAGATTTTTTAAAGAAGAACAACTTTTTAGAATTGATCATTATTTAGGCAAGGAAACTGTTCAAAATATTTTGGTAACTAGGTTTGCAAATGGAATTTTTGAACCGCTTTGGAATAGAAATTATATAGATTTTGTTGAAATAACATCAGCAGAATCTTTATCTGTAGGAACTCGAGCTGGTTATTATGATAAAGCTGGAGCCTTAAGAGATATGGTTCAGAATCATTTATTACAAGTTTTAGCTTTAATCGCAATGGAACCCCCTATAAATACTTCTTCAAAAGCTTTAAGAGATGAAATGGTTAAAGTATTTCAGTCTTTGAGAAAAATAAAAAAAGAGGAAGTTGAAGATTTAGTCGTAAGAGGTCAGTATGTAAACTCAATATATAAAGGTAAAGAAATCTTAGGATATAGGGATGAAAAAGGAATTAGTGAAAATTCTAAAACTGAAACTTATGTTGCTTTAAAATGTTATATTGACAATTGGCGATGGAGTGATATTCCTTTTTATATCAAAACAGGAAAAGCTTTGGCTACAGATGTTACAGAAGTTGTAATTCATTACAGAGCTAATCCACATACAATTTTTAAAAATAATGAAGATATTTCTTCAGAGCATAATCAACTTGTAATTAGAATACAACCTGATGCTGGCTTCTTAGTTACTTTTCAAATGAAAGTTCCAGGAGCTGGATTTCAAGTCCAACCAGTTAAAATGGATTTTCATTATGCTTCTTTACAAGAGAAAGATATACCTGAAGCATATGAAAGGCTTATTTATGATTGTGTTATTAATGATTCAACTCTTTATCAAAGAAATGATGCAATAGAATTAACTTGGAATTATGTTCAACCTATCCTTGATGCTTGGAGTGAAAATGAAGGTATTCCTCTTTATGGATATCCTGCTCGTAGTTGGGGGCCTCAATATATTGAAAATATATTATCTGAAAAAAATCATCATTGGCGATACCCATGTAAAAATTTAAGCGATGGAAGGTATTGTGAATTATAAGGATAAAAAATGAGAAAAATTCAAATATTTAATGATAGTTATAGTGCTTGTTATCATTTAGCGGAAGATTTAAAAGCTTTAAATAATAAAGAATCAAATATTGCAATTTCAGGAGGATCTTCTCCTTTGTTATTATTTAACATAATGAAAGATAATTTTGTTGCTTCTGATTTTTCAAATTTAAATTTTTTTTGGGTTGATGAGAGATTTGTTGAAAGTGAAAGTGAAGAAAGTAATTATGGCAATTTTTCTCGAATTTTAATTGATAATAAAATAATAAATCGTAATAAAGTATTTCCTATGTATAAAAATGGTACTGCGAATCAGATAATAAAAAAAATAAAGGAAGAAATAAAGTTAAAAGTTCCATATAAAAATGATATTCCTTTCTTTGATCTAATTATTTTGGGATTAGGTGATGATGGTCATACAGCTTCATTATTTCCTGATAATTTAATAGCTCTTGATTCAAATGAAATTATTATTAAAACGGAACATCCAAAATCAAAACAAAAAAGATTGACTCTTACAAAAAATGTTATAAATAATTCATCTAAAGCAATAATGCTTTGTTTAGGGAAAAATAAAGCTAAAATTGTAAAAGATATTCTAATAAATAATAATAAAGCTTTGCCAGCTTCATATATTCAAAATAAATATGAATATATTTGGTACTTAGATGAAGAATCCGCATCTTTGTTAAACTAATTATAAATGATTAGAAAAGTTTTTTTTACTTTTATTAAGAGAAAAAAGAAGAAAGTGTTAATTTTTATAATAATTAACACTTTCTTAACAATTTATTATAATTTCATTAACATCTTTAAATTATCTTCTAATCAAAAGATAGGAGATAAACATGAAAAAATTATTCTTAATTTTATTAATTGCAATTTCAAGTTTTACTTTGTTTGCAAATGGACAAAGTGAAAGTTCTAAAGTAGAAATTAAAAATTATACATTTGGTGGTTCCTCAACAGTAGCTCCAATAGTTAAATCAGTAATACCTGAATTTGAGAAAGAATATCCTTCTGTAAAAGTTGGGTATGAAACATTAGGTTCATCCACAGGTATTAAACAATTAATTGCTGGAACACTTTCATTAGCGGGTTCTTCAAGAGAATTAAAACAAAGTGAATTAGATAAAAACTGTGTTCCAACAACTATTGCTTTAGATGGTTTATCAGTTGGCGTTAATTCATCTGTTAATGTTAGTAATTTATCAATTGAACAATTGGCTGCAATTTTTAGTGGTGAAATAACAAATTGGAATGAAGTTGGTGGTAAAGACTTAAAAATTGAATTAATTGAAAGAGATGAGACTTCTGGAACTTACGGGTCTTTTAATGAGATTGTATTAGATTCACAAGGAAAAGAACCAACAAAGAATGCCATTATTGCAAAAGAAAATGGTGAAGTTGCTACAAAAATTGCTTCAACACCGGGTTCAATTGGATATATTGGAATGGCTTTTAATCATATAATTACTAACGCTGGAGGAAAAATATTAAGCATTGATGGAGTAGATCCAACCTCTGAAAATGTTATTAACAAAACTTATCCAATTAGTAGATCTTTATTCGTAGTTACTCTTGGAGAACCAAAAGATAATACTGTTGAAAAAGATTTTATAAACTTTTTATTATCTAAGAAAGGTCAAGCTATTGTTGAAGAAAGTGAATTTATTTCAGTAAATAATTAGTATGGTTAAAATTAAAAAAAACAGTAGGCGAAGACTTATTGAACAAAGTAGTAAAATCTTTTTACTACTTTGTGCTTTAGTTTCAATTATCGCAGTAATTGCAATAACTTTATACATTGTTAATCAAGGAATTCCTTTTTTTTCAAAGGTGAGTATGAAGGATTTTCTATTTTCATTTAATTGGGAACCTTCTGCTAGTACGCCTAGCTATGGAATTGCTGCATTTATATTAGCAAGTTTTGAAGTTGTTATAATTGCAATAATACTATCATTACCTATAGGCTTAGCTACTTCAATCTATTTAAGTGAATTCGCTAAAGGTAAATTATCAATCGTAATAAAAAATACAATAGAACTTTTAGCAGGAATTCCATCTATTATATATGGTTTAATCGGTATAGCTCTTGTAGTTCCTGCAGTAAGAAATGTTTTTGGTGGTAATGGCTATAGTTTGTTATCAGCTAGTATAATTTTATCAATAATGATTCTTCCAACTATAATTAATATTAGTGAAGTTTCAATTAGAAGTGTGCCTGATTCACTTAGAAAAGCATCTGTAGCTATGGGTGCAACAAAATGGCAAACCATTTATAAAATTGTAGTTCCTTCAGCTCTTAATGGTATTGTTACATCAATTATACTTGCTTTGGGAAGAGCTATTGGTGAAACAACAGCTGTTTTATTAGTTGGAGGTAATGCTGCAGTATTGGCAAAAACTCCTATAGACATGGGAAGAACATTAACAATGAATATTATAACAGATATGAGTTATGCAGAAGGAACTCATTTGTCAGCTCTTTTTGCAACAGCAATGTTATTATTTATTTTTATATTATTTTTAAACTTCATTGTTGTTTTTGTAACAAATAGAAGTAGATTAGGACAGAGTGAATGAACAGACACAATTCAAATAAAATTGCTTTAGCCCTAATTAAAGGCTTATCTTTATTAACAATTATTATTTTGGCTCTTATGTTAACATACTTAATTTATAGAGGTTTATATAGTAATAAATTAATTGAAAGAGGCGTGACCGATCAAGTAAATAATGAATTGCCTTTTGAAATATATTCAAACCAATATTCAAATTTAGATGAACTTGATTATTTTACATTAAGAAAAATATTTGAAGGGAAAATATATTCTCTTAGAAAGCTCAGTAACGTAAATAGAGATATTCAATTATATATTGATCCTTCCTTAAAACCTTTTCTTTCTAAATATTTTTTAATTGATGAAAAAACCTTAAACGATAATAGTATTATTAATATAAATAGCTCTTTGTTAAAGGAAGATAAAACTCAATTAAATGAAATAAAAAAGAATGAAGGAGCCCTTATAATTAGTAACAAACAAACTAATTTAAAAGGGTTAAGACCTGTTGCTCTTAGTGATATGGTCATCGCAGTAAATCCTGGGGTAACTTCTCTTTATGAAAATAAAAAAATTGGTAATTTAAGAGAAAATGATTTAGATAATATACTAAAGGGTAATTATAAGAATTGGAGTGAATTAAATGGCCCTTCAATTGATATCACTTTAGTAAATTCTCTTGAAGAGGTAGAGAAGAAGACTGGTTCTATAATGATAGTTCAAGCTTCTTCCTACCAGAAGGCCTTGAATGATGGGTTAAATATAAATTCCCTTAAAGTATTTCATAAAGTATCTAAAAGAAATTTAACATTACATTACTTGTTAAGTGAAAGTGAGGATGAAGGGAAGTATGGGGGTATTTTAAGTATTATTTATAATACTCTATTTATGGTAATCCTAACTATATTAATAGCAACACCAATATCTGTTGCAGGTGCAATTTATTTAGTTGAGTATTCTAAAAAAGGTAAATTATCAAGTCTTATAAAAACAGGAATAGACTTATTGGCGGCTGTGCCTTCAATTATTTTTGGACTTTTTGGATTGCTGGTATTTGTTCAATTACTTGGATTTGGTTTTTCAATGATAAGTGGTGTATTAACATTAGCTTTGATGATTTTGCCTACAATTCTTAGGACAAGTGAAGAAGCTATTAGAAGTGTTAGTCCTGCTTTGAAAGAAGCTAGTAGAGGCTTGGGTGCTACAAAAATTGAAACAATAATTAAAATTGTTTTACCAAGTTCTTCAAAAGGAATTACTACTGGGGTTGTCTTATCAATTGGAAGAGCTTTAGGAGAAACTGCTGCATTGATATTTACAATTGGTTCTTCTACTTCCTTTAGTTCAGGATTGAGAAGCTCCTCAAGAGTTCTTGCACAACATATATTTTTGATTATTACTGAGGGTGGTTCAATTGATGAAGCCTTTGCTTCTGCGCTTGTTCTAATTGTTCTCGTATTAATAATCAATAGTCTTACTAAAATAATTATGAGAAAGGAAGTAAAATAAATGAATGAATCTTTATTTAAAGTCACTGATTTAGATCTTTGGTACGGAGAGCATCAGGCCTTGAATAAAATAAATATGGAAATTCAAAAAAACACAATAAATGCTTTTATTGGCCCTTCAGGTTGTGGCAAAAGTACTTTTTTAAGAGTATTGGATCGAATGAACGATTTAATTGATGGTGTTACAATTGAAGGAAAAGTTCTATTTGAAAATCAAAATATTTATAAAGAAATGGATATCTTAGAGTTAAGAAGAAGAGTCGGGATGGTTTTTCAAAAACCTAATCCGTTCCCAATGTCTATTTTTGATAATGTAGCTTATGGCCCAAAATTATATAAAAAATATAGAAAAAGTGAGTTATATGATATTGTTGAGAACTCCTTGAAACAAGCTGCTATTTGGGATGAGGTTAAAGATAGATTAAATTCAAATGCTTTAGGTTTATCAGGTGGACAACAGCAGCGATTATGTTTAGCTAGAACTTTAGCGGTTAATCCTGATGTAGTATTAATGGATGAACCAACAAGTGCTTTAGATCCAATATCAACAGCAAAAATAGAAGAACTTATGGTTGAACTAAAAAAAGATTATACAATCATTGTTGTAACACATAATATGCAGCAAGCTTCAAGAGTTTCTGATATAACTTCTTTCTTTTTAATTGATGAAAATAGAAGAGGTTTTTTAGTTGAAAGTGGTGAGACTAGTGAAATATTTTTGAATCCAAAAGATAAAAGGACCGAAGATTATATATCAGGTAAATTCGGTTAAAAAGAGGAAAAAATGACAAAACAAGTATATCAAATTGATGAAAAAATAATGTTTTATAGGGAATTATTATTGCAAATGGTAACAAGAGTAGAACAAGCTATTTTGAAAGCTACAATTGCAATGGAAAATAAAGATATTAAGTTAGCTGAATCAGTAGTTAATGAAGATTTCTTTATTAATCAATTAAGAGATATGATTGAAAGCGATGCTGTTAGATTATTAATTAGTGAAGCTCCTTATGGGCATTATATGAGACAAGTAATAGCAGGGTTAAAAATAGCTACAAGTTTAGAGAGAATGGGGGACCATGCTACACATCTTGCAAGAATGGTTAGTCATGAGAGTTTTAGTAATGATGAAAGAGAAGTTCCAATTATAAAAGGGATTATTGAAATGTCTAATATTGTTGCAAATATGTTTAGAGAAGCTATAGATGCTTTAATAAATATAGATGCTAAGCAAGCTAAAGATGTTGCTAAAATGGATGATGAAATTGATGATAGAAGAGAAGATTTAAAAAAGCAAATTCTTGAAGCTGGTCCATTTGAAAATATACAATTAAGACAAAATATGCATAATTATTATTATTTAGTAATAGAGCTTGAGAGAGTTGGTGATCATATTACTACTATTTGTTCCTGGGTTGTATATATGGAAGAAGGGGTAAAACCTCATTTATAAGATTTAATAAAAGCAAAAGCTCAGAGTTGTAATTTAATATTCAATTCTGAGCTTTTTTCATTTATGGTAGAATTATAAAAATCTATTACTTATTAATAAGTGTTTTATTTGTTTATTTTTTATTAATAGAGAATACTTGTAGTAATTTATTGTCAACCTTTATACATCAAATCGCTTTTTTTATATAAAGAGGTTAAAACATTATGAGTTTTTGATAGAGTTAATATAAAAGTTGATCCTTTATTTTCTTTACTTTTGACTTCTATACTTCCAGAGTGCAAAAGTGCAATATGTTTTACGATTGAAAGACCCAATCCAGTCCCACCACTATCTCGAGATCTATTCTTATCAACTCTATAAAATCTTTCAAAAATTCTATTTATATCTGATTCTGGTATTCCAATACCATAATCTTTGATTTTTATTATTATTTCATATTTTTTTTCACTGATTTTTATTTCAACATTACTATTTTCAGAACTATAATTAATAGCATTTACTATGAGATTTATAATAGCTTGTTTTAAAAGACTTTCATTGCAATATACTAAAAGATTATCTATCATATTTTTTTTAATTTTAATATTTTTTTTGTCTGCCAAAGGTTTTGTAGTTTTTAAAACACTATCAATTATAGAAACAATAGGTATCTCTTGCATAATTGGTTTACTCTTTTCTTTTTCTAGAGAGGATAAAAGTAATAAATCTTCAATAATTGCTTTCATGTTTTTATAATTTAGATAAATATCTTGATAAAATTCTATAGCTTTTTCTTTTTCCAAATCATTGTTAATAAGAAGTTCAGTAAACCCTCCAATAGATGTTAATGGTGTTTTTAATTCATGAGAAACATTACTTACAAAATCCTTTCTTATTGTTTCAAGCCTATGGACTTCTGTGGTATCATTGATAGTTAAAAGAATGCCTTCACAATTGTCATTTTGTATCATTGCTGTGATACGAATTCTAAGATGTTTCTCTTTCCCTTTTCCATAAATATGAGCCATTTCTGCTGTATAATTATCAAAGAAGCATAATTCAATTTCACTTTTTTCAAAATTGTTTAAAGCATCATTAATTTGATTATTTAAATCAATATCACTAATAATATCTCTAAGTACCATTTTTTTCTTTATCGCTTTACCTAAAATTGATACTGCAGCTTTATTACAAAGAACTATTTCTTTTTTATTGTTTAAGAAAATAACGCCTTCTTGCATAGATTGAAGAACCAGAGCATATTCATTTTTCTCTTTTTCTAGATTTTTAATGATTTTTTGAAGTTCTTGAGCCATTGAATTCATTGTTTCTGATAATTCTTTAATTTCTAAAGGAGAATTGATATGTGTTCTAACATCTAATTCACCCTTAGCATAACCTTTACTGACTTCAACTAATGACTCAATAGGAATAAAGAGATATCTTAAAATAAAAAATAGGGCTATCCCTAATAAGATTATTATTATTAAAATTATTGGAATTATTTTTGACATAAATGTTGAATTTAAAAATGAGAAATTTGATATAGGTGCGGCAACTCTTATATACAAATTATTATTATTTGATTTTATTGCACAGTACAAAGTTTCAACTTTTGTTGTTTTGCTTTCTCGATAGCTAAATCCGACATTATCAATTTTAGCGGTTTTAATTTCTTCTCTATAAAGGTGGTTATCCATTAATTCAATATCTTTTTCACTATCAAATAAAACTTTTCCATCAAGATTAATGACAGTTACTCTAAATTGATTTATTTTAGAAAATTTTTGTAGATTATTATAATCTAAAGCTTCGGTACTATCTAAATATAGGGCTGCTTTTTCTAAATTATCTTTTTCTTGATTTGTAATGATTGAAATAAATACACTTCTTGCTGTAAATAAAGAAGCAAATAAAATTAATAGAATTGAAGAAATTTGTAAAAGAGCTACTTGTTTCTTAAACTTCAACTTTTTACTCCTGAATATTTATAGCCTACACCCCAAACAGTTTTTATTCTGTCGCCATATTTATTAAGTTTTTTTCTAAGGGATACAATTTGAACGTCAATTGCTCTTTCCGTAACAGGATAATCAGATCCTTTAATTTTTGTTATTAATTTTTCTCTTGAAAAAACTTTTTCAGTGTTTTCAATCAATAGAGCTAATAAATTAAATTCTGTAGCAGTAAGGACAATTGGAACATCATCAATAAGGCAAAGTCTTTTGGACATATCAATAAATATTCCAATATCACTTATGGTTGTAACTTCTTCATTTTTTAATTTTCTATCAAGTAATCTTAGTGCTGCTTTTACTTTTGCAGATAAAACTTTTGGGCTAAAAGGTTTTGTTAAATAATCATCAGCACCAAGCTCGATCGCAGAAATAATATCGCTATCATCGCTTTTTGCTGAAGAAATTATTATTGGTGTTTTAATATCTAGTTTATATCTTGCAATTTTTAAAATTTCAAAACCATTAACTAACGGAAGCATTAAGTCCAAAATAATACAAGCATATGATTTTTTGCTAATATAATCTAAGGCTGTTTGTCCATCATATACACAAGTAATATCAAAGCCTTCAGATTGTAAATGAAAACTAAGTAATTTAGAAATACTTTTATCATCTTCTATTATTAAAATATTTTTATTCATAAATAAATATTAGGCAATTATGGTTTTACTTTGCAATAGTGGGAGTAGTAATTAACAAAATTTTAACATTTCTTTTATTTTTTTTAAGTAAAAAAATAATAATCTTTCGTGCAACAAAATATATTATCTTTTCTATTTAATATTAATAATAAGTAAAAATAAATAAATTTTATAATTTATTTATATAATTTTTTTTACATAATATAACAATTTTGTTAAATTTAAGATGAATATATCTTTTATTTGTAAAATATAGTAATTTGAAATTTAAGTAAATGCAACAAAAATGCTATAAAATAATTGTTTTTAGAATTTTGTGCAACAAAATTAATAATTTTTTAATATTTGTGTTGTATTAGTGTTGCATAAGTTTGATGTTTTTAATATTGTACTCGTATAACGAGAGGTATTTACAATTATGATAAACAAAGTTGCAATACTGATGGGTAGTCTAAGTGACATTGATAAAGTAAAAGGAGCTTTTACAATATTAAAGGAACTGCAAATTCCTTATGATGTGAAAGTGTTGAGTGCACATAGAACAACTATGGAAACACTTGATTTTGCTTTAAGTGCCCAAGAGAAATATAGTGTTATAATTTGTGCTGCTGGTATGGCTGCACATTTAGCTGGGATAGTTGCAGCTAATACATTATTACCTGTTATTGCAATACCAATCTCTTCTACTTTAAATGGACTTGATGCATTACTCTCAAGTGTACAAATGCCAAGTGGGATTCCTGTAGCCACTGTGGCCATTGATGGGAGCAAAAATGCGGCTCTTCTTAGTGCTCAGATAATTGCTTTAGATAATGATGAGGTTTTATCACGTCTAATTGCTTTTAGAAAACAGAATAAAAAATCTTCATTAGAAGCAAATGATAAATTAAATGAAATCCTGTAATAAAATTACGGGATTTTTTTATTGGAGAAAATATAATGGAAAAAGTGGTTTTAATGTATCAAGGGAAGGCAAAGAAAGTCTATCAAACTGAGAATGAAAATTTTTGTATTGTTGATTATACAGATTCAGCTACAGCTTTCAATGGGATTAAAAAAGGCACAATAACAAATAAAGGTGCAATAAATAATCAACTTAGTAATTATTTTATGAAGGAATTAGAAGAACAAGGGATTCCTACTCACTTTGTTGAACAAATCAGTGAACGAGAAACAATCGTAAAGAAATTAAAAATTATACCATTAGAAGTAATAGTAAGAAATATTGTTGCAGGTTCTTTATCTAAAAGATTAGGGATTGAAGAAGGTTTTGAATTAAAAAATCCAATTATAGAATTTTGTTATAAAGAAGATAGTTTAAATGACCCAATGCTTAATATCTCTCATATAACCACTTTAGAAATTGCAACAAAAGATGAAATTGACTTATTAACAGATTATAGTTTGAAGATAAATGATTTTATTAAGAGAGAATTACTAGATAAAGGAATTATTCTCGTAGATTTTAAATTAGAATTTGGTAAAGATTCAGATAATAAAATTTATTTAGCTGATGAAATTTCTCCTGATACTTGTCGCTTCTGGGATTTAGAAACTAGAAAAAAATTAGATAAAGATAGATTTAGAAGAGATTTAGGTCAGGTTGAAGATGCATATCAAGAAGTAATTTCTAGGATTATTAATAAATAATGTTTAATAAAATTAAAGAAGAATGTGGTGTTTTTGCAATAAGTGAAGCTGATGATGATCTAGATATTGTAAACACTAGTTATCTTGCTCTCTATGCTTTACAGCATAGAGGTCAAGAAGGGTGTGGTATTTGTGTAAATAATAAAAACTCTATATCGCTATATAAAGATATTGGTTTAGTAAGTGAAGTATTTACCAAAAGAAATTTAGACAAGTTGCCAAAAACTTCTATATCAATTGCACATGTTAGATATGGTACCACTGGTGATAATAATCGAGCTAATGTTCAGCCTCTTGTTGTTAATCACAAAGAAGGTAATATGGCTTTAGCTCATAATGGAAATTTGGTTAATGACCATACTCTACGGGATAAATTAGAATCAAAAGGTTTAATTTTTCAAACAACAAGTGACAGTGAAGTTATAGCTTATCTAATTACTAAAAATAGATTAAAAAGTTCTTCAATTGAAGAAGCAATTGAAAAAACTATGTATGAAATCAAAGGGGCTTATTCTCTTGTAATAATGACACCTTATAAATTAATTGTTGCTCGAGATCCAAGAGGCTTTAGACCTTTGGTAATGGGGAAATTAAAAGATCGATATGTTTTTGCAAGTGAAACTTGTGCCTTAGATGCAATAAATGCTTCATATATACGAAGTGTTGAACCAGGTGAAATAATAAGCATAAATAAAGGACAGATAAAATCAATAACAACACATTGCAATAAATATAAAAGAAGTTTGTGTGTTTTTGAATTATTATATTTTAGTAGACCTGATAGTAAAATTGATGATATTGATGTTCTTGATGCAAGATTAAAAGCTGGAGAGTTTTTATATACCGAGAATAAAATAGATGCAGATGTTGTTATAGGAGTTCCTGACTCAGGACTATTATCAGCAATAGGATATTCTCGGGCTAGTGGAATAAATTATGGTGTTGGTTTGATTAAAAACAAATACATAGGAAGAACTTTTATTCAGCCAAAACAAACGCAAAGAGACTCTTCAGTTCAAATAAAATTAAATGTTGTTAAATCTGTTATTGAAGGAAAAAGGGTTGTTTTAATTGACGATTCAATTGTTCGTGGAACTACTAGTGTTCGAATTGTTAAATTATTAAGAGATGCTGGAGCAAAAGAAGTTCATTTTAGATCGTCTGCCCCAATGTTTTTGAACCCTTGCTATTTTGGAACTGATATTGATAGTAAAGAGAATTTGTTTGCTTATAAACATACAAAAGAAGAGATGAAAGATATTTTGAATGTTGATTCTCTTGAATTTTTAAGTGTCGAAAATGTTGTTAAATTAGCAAAAGATAATATTGGATATTGTACTGCCTGTTTTAGTGGTAAATATCCAATAAAACCAAAAACTGAAAGAAGTAAATCTCACTTAGAACAATGAGGAAATTATGAAGACTAATGAAATGTATAAAGAAGCTGGTGTAAATTTAGATGCTGGATATGAGAGCGTAAAACTAATAAAGGAAAGAGTAAAAAAAACATATAATCAGAATGTATTGAGCTCTTTAGGAGGTTTTGCTTCTTTATATAAGCTAGATCTCAATAACATTAAAGAACCAATTTTAGTTAGTGGAACAGATGGTGTTGGAACAAAATTAAAATTAGCTTTTTTAGCCGATAAATTCGATACTATTGGTATTGATTGTGTTGCAATGTGTGTAAATGATATTGTATGCACTGGTGCAAAACCATTATTTTTCCTTGATTATATTGCTGTAGGTAAAAACAATCCAATACAAATAGAAAGTATAGTTAAAGGGATGTGTGATGGATGTATTGAAGCTAATTGTAGTTTAGTAGGTGGAGAAACTGCTGAAATGCCAGGCTTTTATAAAGCTGGTGAATTTGATGTAGCTGGTTTTGCAACAGGGGTTGTTGATAAAGATAAAATAATTGATGGAAAAAATATTAAAGAAGGTGATTTAATTATTGCAATCCCTTCTTCTGGAGTTCATTCAAATGGTTTTTCATTGATTAGAAAAATATTTCATACAAAAGAATCTTTATTTGAAGTGTATGACAATTTAGATTCTCCAATTATAGATTATTTATTAAAGCCAACAAGAATTTATGTAAAAGATATTCTTAATTTATTAAAATATATTGATATTAAAGGCATTTCTCACATAACAGGAGGCGGTTTTTATGAAAATATTCCAAGGTCTATAAAAGATGGATTTTGTGCTAAAATTTATAAAGATAATATAATTATTCCTGAAGTATTTAAAACAATACAAAAAGTAGGCAATTTAGATGAAGAAACAATGTTTAATACTTTTAATCAGGGTGTGGGATTAACTTTAATAATTGATAAGAAATATAAAGATATTGTTCAAAAGAATATTAATGATAGTTATGTAATTGGTGAGATTGTCTGTGGTGAGGAAAAATTAATTTTATGTTAAAGGTTGCAATATTAGTATCAGGCTCTGGAACTAATTTGAGAGCTATATTAAAAGAAAAAGCTTTAGGTAATCTTGAGAGAGTAAAAATATCTTGTGTAATTAGTAATAATCAAAATGCTTATGCTCTAACAATTGCAAAACAATATAATCTTAAAACTTATTATATTGAATATAATAAAACGGATTTTGAAAAAAACTTATTATTAACCTTAAAAAATGAGCAAATAGATTTAGTTGTGTTAGCAGGATTTATAAAAATCCTTTCACCTTCTTTTTTTATTTCATATAATAAACCAATAATTAATGTACATCCTTCCTTAATTCCAAGTTTTTGTGGAAAAGGTTATTATGGATTAAAAGTACATCAAGCAGCGCTTGATAAAGGGGTTAAAGTAAGTGGAGCTACAGTTCATTATGTAAATGATGTTCCCGATGGAGGGAAAATTATTTTACAAAAGGCTGTTGAAGTAAGAGATGATGATGATGCCCAAGCTCTTCAAAAAAGAATAATGGAAGAGGCAGAATGGGTATTATTACCTCAAGCGATTGATTTATTATCAAAGGAAGTTTTATGATTAATATTTTAGATTATTTTTCAAATTCAGATTATCCAGGAAGGAATATTACTGTTGGTAAAATGAATGATGGAGCTATTTTTTTCTGTTATGGGATTATGGGAAGAAGTGAGCATTCAAAAAATAGAATTTTTGTTAAAGAAAAGAATATTGTAAAAACAAAAGCATATAATGAGGCTCTATTAAAAGATCCTTCATTGATTATATATAATGCTGTAATTCCAATCAAAAATGGATACATTGTTACAAATGGGGATCAAAGTGATACTATTTTAGAATATCTAAATAGAAAAAAAGCATTTGAAGATTCTTTGAGAACTAGAGCTTTTGAAAATGATGCTCCAAACTATACGCCAAGAATAAGTGCTTTACTTAAATTTAAAGATGATGAGTTAAAGAAGGTTGAATTTTCAATTTTAAAAAGAGGAAGTTTTGGAGGAGTAAGAAGATTTTTCTATGATTATGAGAAAATAGAACCAAATACTGCTCTTGTTATAAATACTTATAGTGAAAATACTAATCCATTAAAACCTTTTGTTGGAGAACCTATTGAAGTTTCAATACCAAAAACTACAGATATAAATGAATTAACAAATATTATTTTTGATTCACAAAATAGTGATAATAGAATTTCATTATATGGATTAAAATATAAAAAAAACGCTATTGAAGATATTATTATAAATACTAATAAGGATAATTAAAATGGATACTATTAAATTAAAATATGGATGTAATCCGCATCAAAAAAATGCTCAAGTTTACTGTGAAAAATTACCAATTAAAGTGCTCAATGGAAATCCTGGATATATTAATCTTATGGATGCTTTAAATAGTTATCAATTAGTAAGAGAATTAGATATTTCCTTAAATTTACCTGCTGCGGCATCTTTTAAGCATATAAGTCCCGCTGGAGCCGCCGTTTATTATCCTTTGAATGATGATGAAAAGAAAATGTATTTTGTAAAAGAAGAATTAAGTGAACTAGCTGTAGCATATACAAGAAGTCGTGGAGCAGATAGACTTTCTTCTTTTGGTGATTTTGTTGCCTTATCAAGAGAATGTGATGAAAGTACCGCAAGATGTATTAATAAAGAAGTTTCAGATGGTGTTATTGCACCTTCATATAGTGATAAAGCTTTAGCTATTTTAAAGAAAAAAAGAAAGGGTGCTTATACTGTTATTCAAATTGATAAAGACTATATTGCTCCTAAAAAAGAAAAAAGAGAAATTTTTGGTATTACTTTTGAAATGGATAGAAATGATGTTATTTTTGATAAATCCTATTTAGAAAATATAGTAACTGAAAAAAAAGAGTTTCCTCAAAGTGCAATAATTGATTTAATTGTAGCTACCATTGCTGTAAAATATACTCAATCTAATTCAGTATGTTACTCATATAGAGGACAAACAATAGGAGTTGGTGCTGGTGGGCAAAGCCGAATTCATTGTACTCGTTTAGCCGCAGAAAAAAGTGATAGATGGTTGCTTAGAATGCATCCTAAAGTATTAAACCTGCCTTTTAAAGAAAAATTATCCAGAAATACTAAAGATAATGTTATTGAACAATATTTAAATGAAAAAAGAGAAATAGATTTATTTAATGAAGAGACTTTAAATTTATATTTTAATGATAAAGTTGAAGTTTTAAGTGAAAAAGAAAAAGAAGATTATTTAAAAAATATTAATTCTATTTGCCTATCATCTGATGCTTTCTTCCCTTTTGAAGATAATATTTATAGAGCAAAAAGAAGCGGGGTAAGTTATATAGTTCAACCTGGTGGCTCTATTAGGGATGAAGAAGTTATAAAAGCTTGTAATGATTTAGATATAGTAATGGCTTTTAGCAATTTAAGATTATTCCATCATTAGGAGTTTTAGGGTGAATATTTTAATTGTAGGCGGTGGTGGTAGAGAAGATGCCATAATTTGTAAATTATTGGAAAATAAAACTATTGATAAAATATTTGCCCTACCTGGCCCTGGTATAAAAAGAGATAGAGTTATTAATATAGATATTCAAGTAACTGAATTTGATAAAATAATTGAATTTTGTAAATCTAATATTATTGATTTTGCTATAGTTTCTCCTGATAATCCTTTGGTATTAGGATTAGTAGACGAAATTCAAAAATTAAATATATTAACTTTCGGACCTAATAAAAGAGCTGCTATTATCGAAGGGAGTAAAAATTTCTCAAAAGAATTAATGAAAAAGTACGACATTCCAACAGCAGCTTATAAGGTATTTAAAGATAGCAAAAAAGCTATAAGCTATCTCAATCAATGTTCTTTCCCAATTGTAATTAAGGCTGATGGTTTAGCATTTGGAAAGGGTGTTGTTATTTGTGAATCAAAGTTAATGGCTGTAGATACAATTATTGATTTTCTTGATAATAAAAAATTTAATTCTAGTAGTTCAAAAATAATTATTGAAGAATTTTTAAACGGATATGAAGTTTCTATTCTAGCCTTTTGCGATGGAAATACCTTGAAACCTTTAGTTTCATCTATGGATCATAAAAGAATATATGATAATGATGAGGGGCTTAATACTGGAGGAATGGGAGTTGTTGCTCCAAATCCCTATTATACAAAAGAAATAGAACAATATTGTTGGGATAATATTTTTATTAAAACAATTAATGCCATGAAATCAGAAAATAGAGAATTTAAAGGTTGTCTATATTTTGGTTTAATTGTTGATGATAAAAAAGCAAAAGTAATTGAATATAATTGTCGATTTGGAGATCCTGAAACTCAAGCTGTTTTACCATTATTAGAAAGTGATTTACTAACAATAATGATGGCCTGTGCTAAGGGTAATATAGCCCCAATTGAAGTTAAGCTTAGTAATAAGGCCTCATGTAATCTTGTAGTTGCAAGTGGGGGGTATCCACTTTCATATGAAAAAAATAAGAAAATTGTAATTAATAAATTAAAATATAGTAATGTTTTTTATTCAGGTGTGAAAAGTGTTGATGAGTCTTTATTTAGTAATGGCGGTAGAGTTTTAAGTATTACTTCAGTTTCAAATAATTTAGAACAAGCTATTAAAAATGTATATCAAGATGTGAAAAACATTGAATTCGATAATATGTATTATAGAAATGATATTGGGCAAAAAGCATTAGGAAAATTAAAGTAGGGTAATATGGTTAAAACTGTTTATGTTAAAAAGAAAGATAATTTTAAAGACGATATTTTAAAAGATGATTTAAATTTATTATTAAATGTTAATATTGAAAAATTAATTACATATAATCGATATGAAGTTGAAGGATTAGATGATGATTTGTTTGAAAAAAGCATTAAATATATTTTTAGTGAAATAAATTTGGATGATATCTTCTTTGAATTGCCAAAGAGTCAAATTTTATTTGCAATAGAATTACTAGATGGTCAATTCGATCAAAGAGCTGATTCAGCAGAAAAATGTATAGCTCTATTATGCTCTAATACTAATATTAAGATACGTTACACCACAATATATGCTATTGAAGGAGATTTGAATTCTTCTGAAATACAAAAACTTAAAAAGTATTTAATTAATCCGGTTGAAGCGAAAGAAGCTAGTTTAATCCCAAGAGCTACATTAAAAAATATTTCAAAAGAAAAAATTAATATAACTATTTTAGATGACTTTATTAATTTTAATGATTCTAAATTAATTGAGGTTTTAGATGAATTTTCATTAGCTATGGATATCGATGATTTAAAATTATTTCAAACTTATTTTATAAATGAAAAGAGAAATCCTAGTTTAACAGAATTAAAAGTGGTTGATACTTATTGGAGTGATCATTGTAGACATACAACTTTTAATACTATTTTTAATGATGTTATGATTGAAGATGATGAGGTTAATAAAACCTATAACGATTATTTATTGTCAAAAAAGAAGATTAATTCAAATAAACCCAATTCATTAATGGACATCGCAACTATAGCTTCAAAAACTTTAAAAAAAGATGGATTTGTACAAGCTGAAGAAGTTAGTGATGAAATTAATGCTTGTTCTATAAATATTAAAGTTGATGTAGATAACAAAGATGAAGATTATTTATTATTATTTAAAAATGAAACACATAATCATCCTACTGAAATAGAACCTTTTGGTGGCGCTGCAACCTGTATTGGTGGAGCAATAAGAGATCCATTATCATCTAGAGCTTATGTTTATCAAGCTATGAGGATAAGTGGCTGTTCAGATCCTAGAGAAGCTTTTAATCAAACAATGGAGAATAAATTACCCCAAAGAACAATTGCAAAAGTTTCTGCTAAGGGTAATAGTAGTTATGGTAATCAAATAGGCTTGGCTACTTCTCATGTTAAAGAATTTTATCATGATGGATATAAAGCTAAACATCTAGAATTAGGAGCTGTTATCGCAGCAACGAAAAAAGAAAATGTAATAAGAGAAATTCCTGAAAGGGGTGATGTTGTAATTTTATTGGGTGGAAGAACTGGTAGGGATGGAATTGGTGGAGCTACTGGATCTTCAAAATCTCATAATACTCAATCTCTTGAAACTTGTAGTGCTGAAGTACAAAAAGGAAATGCAATTGAAGAGCGAAAACTTCAAAGATTGTTTAGAAAAAAAGAAGTAACAACATTAATTAAAAGATGTAATGATTTTGGTGCTGGTGGTGTTTGTGTTGCAATTGGAGAATTAGCCCCTTCATTAAAAATTGAATTAGATAAAGTTCCTTTAAAATATGAAAATTTAAAAGTAGAAGAAATTGCTATTAGTGAATCTCAAGAAAGAATGGCTATTGTAGTAAGAGAAAAAGATATTCCTTTTATAATTAATGAAGCTAATAAAGAAAATATTGAAGCAACAGTAGTCGCAAAAGTGGAAGATGATAATAAATTAGTCATGACTTATAATAATGAAGTTGTTGTTTCTATTTCTAGAGATTTCTTAGATACTAATGGTAGTAAAAAATATGCAGACGTTTATATATTGGAAGAAGATAAATCAGTTTTATATAATAGTAGTAAAGAAATGAAGGTTAATGAAGCTTTGTTCCAAATGTATAGTGACTTAGACTTCTGTTCTCAAAAGGGGTTAAGTAATATTTTTGATTCTACAATAGGTGCTTCAAGTGTTTTAATGCCTTATGGAGGAAAATATCAAAATTCAAAAGAACAAGTAATGTGTGCTAAAATTCCAGTAGATGGTAATACAAATACAGTTTCTTTGATGAGTTACGGTTTTGATCCAAAAATAATGGAAAAAACTCCATATAAAGGAAGCTATTTATCAGTTGTGAGTTCAGTTTCAAAACTGATTGCTAGTGGAGCTTCACTAGATAGTATTTATTTATCATTACAAGAATATTTTCCTTCTGTTAAAAATGATAGTAAAAAATGGGGTAATGTTACGTCAGCTCTTTTAGGCTCTTACAAAGCACAAATGGATTTAAAAATTGGCGCTATTGGTGGGAAAGATTCAATGAGTGGAACTTATGAGAATTTGGATGTTCCAAATACTTTGGTTTCTTTTGCAGTTGGTGTTACAAAAGTAAATTCAGTAAAACCTTCTTTATTTATGAAAACTAAGACAACTTTAATTTTACTTCCAATAGAAAAAAATATTAGAAATTATTTTTTAAAAATTACCGAAATTATTAAATCTCAAAATATTCTATCTTCTTATTCCTTAACGAGAGGTTTATTACTTGAGGCTTTATCTCAAATGAGTTTTGGAAATAGAATTGGTGTTAAAATCTATGATAATATTGATATTTTTAATGCTAAAATAGGGTCAATTCTGATTGAAGTAGATAATTTTGAAGTTATTAAAAAACAATTAATGGAAAAAGGCATTAATTATGTAGAAATTGGTAAAACTATAGAAAAAAATATATTTAAATATAAAGATGAAGAAATTGACTTATTTAAATTAGAAAATATTTCAAAAAATGTATTAGAGAAGGTATATCCAACAATTGTTGAACAAAAAAAATGTGATTTTAAAAACATTGATTTTTGTAAAAAAGATATTACTTTTGCTAAAAATAAATTAGCAAAACCTAGAGTTATCATTCCTGTGTTTTTTGGAACAAATTGTGAAATCGATAGCAGAAGAGCGTTTGAAGAGATAGGTGCAATTGTTGAAGAAGTTGTTATTAATACATTTAATAGCAATACTTTATTTGAAAGTACAAATTCTTTTGTAAATAAATTAAATGATAGTCAAATATTATTTATTCCTGGGGGGTTTAGTGCTGCGGATGAACCTGAGGGTAGTGCTAAATTTATTTCAAGCTTTTTACAATCTGATAAAGTAAAAAATTCAATTAATTCTTTAATGGATAAACGCGATGGATTAATTTTAGGAATATGTAATGGCTTTCAAGCTTTAGTAAAATCTGGGTTATTACCTTATTCTCAAATCTCAAATGTTGATGAAGGCAGTCCAACCTTAACTTATAATGATATAAATCAACATCAATCCACTATTGTTAAAGTTAGAATATCTTCTACAAAGAGCCCCTGGCTTATGCATTATAATGTTGGAGATACTTTATTAGTTCCAATAAGTCATGGAGAAGGTAAATTTATATGTAATGATGGACATCTTAATAAGTTAATTAAAAATGGACAAATTGCTTCCCAATATGTTGATTTTGATAATAATCCAAGTATGGATATATTACATAATCCTAATGGAAGTATTTATGCTATTGAAGCAATAACTAATGAGGATGGAAGAATACTTGGTAGAATGGGACATCTTGAGAGATGTAAAGTTGACTTGTATAAGAACATAAAAGAATATAAACCCAATAATTTAATGTTTAAAGGAGCTATTTCATATTTTAAGTAATAACTTGATAATAATTGGTTAATTTTACAAAAAAAAGAATTATTTATAATAAATATGTAACTAAATATAGTTTCTATCTGTTCATATTTTTGTAGATTAAATTATTAAGGAAGAATTATGAAACAAGGAAAAAAATTATTTTTAACATTACTAATTATATTATCTGTAAATATGGGACTATTCGCAAGAACAACAGTAGTTCACCCATCTTATTATAATAATGGGCCGAATTTATTGTTTAATGATATTTATTCATCATTAATGATAAGTTCCATATATACTAATCCAGTTACAACTGCTGAAACAGATAATGTTGTGAAAGTTGGAGCAAATTACAATAGCTCGGTATTTTTCAAGGATTTCCCAGTTGGTGGTTATTCCAGCTTTGATGTATCTCAACTGGAAAGTGATGTTTATATGTTAGATGGTATACTAGGACTTGCCTTTAGACAAAGCGTAAGCCCGGTTCAAGAAACATATTTGAACTTTGGTCCAGCTGTTTCAATTATTACTCAAGATGAAGATAGTTCATTAACTCCATATACTTTAGTATATTGGGGTGCTGGAATTAATGCTGGGTATCGAATAGCTGCTTCTCCTCAAGTTAAAGCTTTAGTTATTGATGTTGGCGCAAGTGCAAAAGCTTTTTGGTATGATGGCTACATTAGTGTAAATACTTTAGGTGTCGGAGCAAGAGATTTTAGATATTCTATTAGTGGTTATGTAGGTATTACTTATAGATGGTTTGCCCCTAATTGGAGTGATGAAGATTTAAATGTAATAATTGCATTATAAATATTTTTATTATGATTCAATAAAATCTCCATAGTAGAGACAACTTGAGAGACTTCTTAAGTAATGAAACTACTTGGAGATTATTTTTTTACTAGATAAATTTTTTTATTGCTTCTACTTTAAATTCTTTTTTCATCATGTATTTTATAGCATCTAATGCTGCTTTTGCTGCACTAGTTGTTGTAGTATATGGTATTTTTTGCATAAGCGCTTCACTTCTCAAATCATCATTGCTCGAAATTGCATGAAATCCCATAGGAGTGTTTATTACTAGATCAATTTTTTTTGCTCTTATGTTATCAACAATATTTGGAGATCCATCTATTGTCTTTAGCATTACTTCACAAAGAATATCATTATCAAATAAGTCACGTGCAGTACCTCTAGTTGCAGCAATTGAAAAACCTAATTCTTGCAATTCTTTTGCAATTGGTATTATTGTTTTTCTATCTTTTTTATTTACACTTATTAAGATTTTCCCTTTTGTTGGTAATTTATTTCCAGCACTTATTTGGCTTTTTGCGTAAGCTTCTCCAAATGTGTATCCACTACCAGTTGTTTCTCCAGTGCTTCTCATTTCAGGACCTAAAATAGGATCAATATTTTTAAAACGATCAAAAGAAAAAACCGCTTCTTTAATAGCCCATCCAATTGTGCATGTACCACAAGAGTAATTTGATTTTTCATCAACAAGATTCTGTTGTACAAGATCAATGTTGGAGAATACTTTTGTTGCTACTTCAATTAAATTTACTTGAGAGTATTTTGAAATAAAAGGAATGGTTCTACTTGCTCTTGGGTTTAATTCAATTATATATAATTTATCATTTTTTATTGCAAATTGAAGATTTACAAGACCAATTATTTTAAAATATTTGCATAATTTATAAGTGGCTTCTTTCATTTGTAATAAATGTTCTTCGCTTATTTTATAAGGAGGGAAAACAGCAGCACTATCCCCACTATGAATACCGGCTGCTTCAATGTGTTGAAGAATACCTCCTATATATAATTTATTTCCATCAAATACTCCATCTAAGTCATATTCAAAAGCATCTTCCAAAAATTCATCAATAATGATTGGTTTTTCTTTATTTATAATTACTTCTTCTTTTTCTAGAAAATCAATAAGTGCTTTAGAATTATAAGCAATAAACATACTCCTTCCACCAAGAACAAAGGAAGGTCTAATTAATACAGGATAACCAATGGTATTTGCAATGCTAAAGACTTCTTCTTTGCTGGATGCAATACTATTTCTAGCTTGATTTAAATTTAAACTCTCAATAGCATTTTTAAAGGTTGATCTATCTTCACTTGCTTTTATTCCTTCAAGACTAGTCCCGACAATATTAAAATTAGCATTTGCCAAATCTTCTGCAATATTTAAAGGTGTTTGTCCCCCCAATTGAATAATAACATCTTTTACTTTTTCTCTTTTAAGGATTTCTATTACACTTTCACTATTTAAGGCCTCAATATAGAGCCTATCACTACTATTATAGTCTGTGCTTACGGTTTCAGGGTTTGAATTAATAATTATTGTTTTTTTATTTAAGTTTTTATATGTTAAAGAACATAAGGTACAACAAGTATCAAATTCAAGCCCTTGCCCAATCCTATTTGGACCACTTGCTAATATTGCAACGGTATTTTCTCCTAGGACTTCTCCTTCTGATTTTTCTCCATAAGTGTTATATAAATATGGAGTGAGAGCCTCAAACTCTCCTGCACAAGTATCAACAAAATGCGGAGTAATGTGTATATTGAAATCATTTCTCAATTTACATACTTCACTTTCTATCTTATTTGATAAGAAAGCTATTCTTTTATCACTCATTCCAAATTGTTTTGCTTTTAATAATAATTCTTTTGTTAAGATATTTTTACGTATTTCATTATCTAATTTAGATTGTTCTAGTAGTTGGTATAAAAAGAATTTGTCAAAACCTGTAATTGCTGCTATTTCATTAATACCTTCCTTTCCTAACTTACATATTTTTGTATATGCTGCTAATAGTCTTAAGGGATGAGCATTATTTAGATATATATCAACATCTTTTGTTAGTTCTTCAATTCCTTCATACCCACATTCAATAGATCTAATTGCTTTGTTCAATGCTTCAATAATCGTTCTTCCTAATGCTAAAGATTCTCCAACGCTTCTCATTTGAGAACCTATTGCTGAGGGTGGAAGTGGGAATTTTTCTAATTCAAATCTTGGAACTTTTATTGCGCAATAATCTAAAGCTGGTTCGAAACATGATACACTTTTACCTGTAATTTCATTTACTACTTCATCTAGAGTGTAGCCTATTGCTAATTTTGTTGAACAGTGTGCAATAGGGAACCCTGTTGCTTTTGATGCGAGAGCTGAAGAACGAGATACTCTTGGATTCATTTCAATGACTACCATTTCTTTAGTTGTTTTATTATAAGCAAACTGAACATTTGAACCTCCGCAATCAATTCCTACTTCTCTAAGTATAGCAATTGACGCATCTCTCATTCTTTGATATTCGTTATCACTTAGTGTTTGAATAGGTGCTATAGTTATTGAATCTCCTGTATGCACTCCCATAGGATCAATATTTTCAATTGAACATACAATTATAGCGTTATCATTTTTATCTCTAATAACTTCCATTTCGAATTCATCCCAACCAATTAAGGATTGTTCAACTAATATTTGAGAATTAGGACTTTCTAATAAAGCTTGTTTTACTAATTGAATAAACTCTTCTTTATTGTTTGCAATTGCTCCGCCTCTACCGCCAAGCGTAAAACTAGGTCTAATAATTAGAGGAAACCCTATATCCTTTGAGAGAGATATTGCTTGATTGAGATTGTTTGCTATTCCGCTTTTAGGTGATTTTAGCCCTAGTTTTTCAATTAGAGTTTTAAACTCGCCCCTATCTTCAGCTTTCTTTATAGATTCAACACTTGCACCAAGTATTTCAACATTATATTTTTCAAGATATCCTTTTTCTTGTAATTCCAGTGTTAGATTTAGAGCAGATTGCCCACCAACAGTTGAAAGGACAGCATCTATTTTTTCTTTTTTAAATATTGCCTCAACGTATTCACAGGTTAATGGCTCCATATATACCTTATCTGCTAAAAATGGTGTACTCATCATAGTAGCAGGGTTTGGATTAATTAATATGGTTTTATATCCTTCTTCTTTTAATGCTTTTATTGCTTGTGTTCCACTATAGTCAAATTCACAAGCTTGACCGATTACAATTGGTCCACTACCAATAATTAATATAGTTTTTATATCTAATCTTTTCCCCATTATTTTACCTCTTTTAAAAATTCATCAAAAATCCAAAGACTATCCTTTGGTCCTGGACTAGCTTCTGGATGAAATTGAACACTTAATATTTTTTTATTTGGTATTTTAATTCCTTCTACACTATTGTCATTAGAATTAACAAACCATAATTGAGCTCCTTGAGGTAAAATTGATGTTACAAAGCTATGATTTTGACTTGTTACGAATATCTTTTTAGTAAAAACATCTGTTACAGGTTGATTAGCACCATGGTGACCAAATTTCATTTTTTTTGTAGAACCACCTAATGCTAGTGTAATGATTTGATGACCTAAACAAATTCCAACAATTGGAATTTTAGTTTGACAAGTTTTTACTAAACTAATTGCATCAACTTGTGTTTCTGGATCACCAGGACCATTGCTTAAAAATAATAAGTCAAAATTGTTGTTTAAAATTTCTTCGCTATTAGTTTTTGAATTAAAAAGTGTCACTTCAACATTTCTACTATATAATTCTTTGATAATTGATTTTTTTATTCCAAAATCAATTAAGGCACATCTAATTTTTGTATTTTTTGATGGATATATATTATTGTTTTTAGGATTTACTATTTTTGTTTTTGTGCTAACTTTTTCGCATTGATTTGTTTCAGAAATAAAAGGAAAGGATAAAAGATAGTTTTTAATAAACAAATCTTCTTCCTTTCCTATATTATCTTCATTAATAATAATAGCTCTTTTAAATCCCGTATCCCTAAGGTGTAAGGTTAACGCCCTAGTATCAATATTACTTATCCCAATAATATTATTTTCTAAAAGATAAGTTTCTAATTTTATCCTATCATTATCAACTTCTCCATCGTAATAGTCTTTTACTACTATTGCGCTTACATGAATTTTTTCATTTAATATGTTTTCTTCTTCATTAAGTATTACTCCATAATTTCCAATTTGTGGGTATGTAAAACATACCATTTGGCCCTTATAGGAGGGATCACTTAATATTTGTTGGTAACCACACATACTAGTATTGAAAACTATTTCACTAATACTTGAATTTTGAGAAATGTCCTCAATTTTTGGAGCTTTTGCACCAAAGGATTTCCCAACAAATTTACTACCGTCTTCTAAAAATAATGTTGCCAAAGTATAATTCCTTTTTCATTAAAATTGATTGTAAAACCTAATATGTCTAAATTGATGTAATAATATAAAATATCTGTTGCATAATCAAGTGTTTAAGCAACAAAAAAGCTAGATAGTTGTATAAAATGTGAATAAATATTTAAAAATTGTTGCAAAAGCGTTGTATTGTAGATAAATATTTATTTATTTGTTGTTTTTTTTTAAAGAATTAAAAATACAAAAAAAAATACGAAAGCATTGCTTCCGTATTGTTGCCGCCTCCAGGAATTGAACCAGGGACACAAGGATTTTCAGTCCTTTGCTCTACCAACTGAGCTAAAGCGGCGTTAACGATGTTGTTTATACACTGTAGAGAATTTATTGTCAACACCTTTTAAGAAAAAATGTATTATTTTTACAAAAATTGGTAAATCTGCAAAGACTATTTTATTGTCTTTTTTTTATAAATTAAGTCGAAAAGAAAACAAAAATTTTATTTATTATTCATAATAAATAGACATAATTAATATTTTATAAATAAATGATTGATAAATATAAAACCCTCATGATAATCTATTGTATATGAATAGAGAAAAAGTGATACAAGCAATAAATTGGGAAACCATAGTTAGTGTTTGTAATAGAGATACAGATAAGGCTTGTAAAATTTGGGATAAATATAATCACGTGTTATTATTACCTATTAGTAGTGATTTTTCACTTTGGGCTTTAAATTTAAATGTTTCAATAAGTAAATTATTTGAAATATATACTTATATATGTGAAGATTTCAAATTGTTGCCAAAAAATACTATAATAACAATATTTGGGGATGAAAATTGGCCAAATCAAATTAATGATTTTCCTTTTTCAACTAGGGTCTTATATTGTCTGGGAAATGTTGAATTATTAAAAAAGAAAAATGTAGCAATATTAGGTACAAAATCCCCATCTAAGGAATCAATTGAAAAACTAGATAAACTAGTAAAAGCTCTTATAAAAAAAGAAATTATTATTACTAGTGGACTTTCCTTAGGAATGCAAGGGCATGCTGGAGTAAAAAGCTTGTCAGATTTTGCTCCCATTATTGCAGTTATTGCAACACCTCTAGATCAATATTATCCTCAGTCTCATAGTAAAATTCAAGATTATATAGCCCAAGAAGGTGGCGTTGTTGTAACAAGAGTGGCTCCTAATAATAAAAATATTAAATGGAATATTTTTTTAAGAAATAGATTAATGAGTGCTTTATCTTCTGCAATAATGATTGTTGAGGAGGTAGATCGTGGTGGTGCAATTCAGATAGCGGAATATTCTTTACAAAATAATCGAAATGTTTATTTTTTTAGTTCAGTGAAAAAAGAGGCATCACTAAATTGGACTAAGCAGTTATTAGCTAAAGGCGCAACAAGCTTGAGATTTCCCAGTGATTTAGCAAAAGCTATAAATGGGGTTAATATAACAAAGATATCTAAAAAAGATAATAATCAAGATATTGTTCAATTAAAGTTATTTTAAGCGTTTTTTCTAAATATATTTAACAGAATTAATGAAATAATTAATTAAAATCTTGACTAAAAATAATACAAAACATACTATCTTTGGTATGGAAAAACAATTAACAGCAAACGCATTAAGAAAAAAATTTATAGATTTCTTTGTATCAAAAGAACACTGTCAAATAAGTGGTGCTTCTTTAATTCCTGAAAATGATCCAACGGTATTATTTACAACAGCAGGGATGCATCCTTTAGTCCCTTATATTTTAGGAGCTGAACATCCATCAGGAAATAAACTTTGTGACTATCAAAAGTGTATTAGAACTGGTGATATTGATGCAGTTGGAGATCCTCATCATTTAACCTTTTTTGAAATGTTAGGAAACTGGTCTTTAGGAAGTTATTTTAAAAAAGAAGCAATTGATTTTAGTTATGAGTTTTTAACAAAAGAATTAAATATCGACCCAGAAAAATTATCAGTAACTGTTTTTGCAGGTGATGAGTTAGTCCCAAGAGATGAAGTTGCTGCAGCAGCATGGAAAAAACATGGGATTCCAGAAGAGAGAATTTATTTCTTACCTAGAGAAGATAACTGGTGGGGCCCTGCTGGTGAAACTGGGCCTTGTGGTCCAGATAGTGAAATGTTTATCGATACTGGTCGTGAAAAATGTAGTGAAAATTGTCGTCCTGGTTGTTCTTGCGGAAAATATTTCGAAATTTGGAACGATGTATTTATGGGATATAAAAAACTTGAAGATGGTTCATATGTTGAAATGGATAGGAAATGTGTAGATACCGGAATGGGTATTGAAAGAACAATTGCTATTCTTCAAGGTAAGAAAAATGTATATGAAACTGAAGTTTTTACTCCAATTATAGAAGGTATTGAAGAGCTTTCTCAAGTTAAATATGGTCAAAGTGAAGAAACAGATATGTCTATCCGTATTTTAGCAGATCATATAAGAACAAGTTGCTTTATTTTAGGTGATCAAAGAGGAATTGCTCCTTCAAATGTTGGTCAAGGTTATATTCTTAGAAGATTAATAAGAAGAGCTATTAGACATGGAAGAAAAATTGGAATGCAAGAAGCTTCCTTATCTATTTTAGCCAAAATTGTAGTATCTCTTTATAAGGATGCTTACCCTGAATTAAGTGATAATTCTGAATTTATTTATAAAGAATTAGAACAAGAAGAAGATAAATTTAGTAAAACTCTACAAAAGGGAGAAAAGGAATTTTTAAAAATGATTCCAAATATCTTAAAGGGTAAGGCTAAACAAATTCCAGGTAGAATGGCTTTTAAATTATATGATACATATGGCTTTCCTATTGAACTTACAAAAGAGTTAGCTCAAGAGAATGGGTTAAGTGTGGATGAAGAAGGTTTTAAAATAGCCTTTGAAAAACATCAAAAGCAAAGTAGAAGTGGAGCTGAGCAGAATTTTAAGGGTGGTCTTGCAGATCATAGTGAAAAAACAACAGCTCTTCATACCGCAACTCATATGTTGCACCAAGCATTAAGAACTGTTTTAGGCGATCATGTTGGTCAAAAAGGATCAAATATTACAGTTGATAGATTACGATTTGATTTTACTCATCCAGAAAAATTAAGTGCTGAAGAATTAAAAAAAGTTGAAGCAATTGTCAATGAAGAAATAGAAAAAAATCAAGAAGTTATTTGTGAGACAATGACTTTAGAAGAAGCAAAAGCTCAAGGAGCAATTGCATTCTTTGATAGTAAGTATGGTGAACAAGTAAAAGTTTATTCTATTGGTTCTTTTTCTAAAGAAGTTTGTGGAGGCCCACATGTTTCTAATACTAGTGAAATGGGACATTTTAAAATTCAAAAAGAACAATCCTCCTCGGCTGGGGTAAGAAGAATAAAAGCAATTTTAGTAAAGTAAAATACAATATTATTTATAAAAATAAAAAGTGAATATAGAGTTTCTTATATTCACTTTTTTGTTATAAGTATAATAATTTTTATATTTAATATAAATAATGGGTATTACTAAAAAGAGGGTAATACCCATATTCTATTTTTTAAGTAATTTCTTTGATTTCTTTTTGTAAAATATTCATAAATTGATCACCAGTAATGGTTTCTTTATTATAAAGATATTCTGCAATTTCATGAAGTTTTTTAATATTATCTGACAATAATTTTTTCGCTTTTTGATATTGCTTATTAACTAGAGAAGTTACCATTTCATCTATTTTAGAGCTTGTCTGTTCTGAACATATTAATGATGAATCTCCGCCAAGATATTGACTTCCTTGCGTTTCAAAAGCTACCATTCCAAATTCATTGCTCATTCCAAAACGAGCAATCATGGCTCTAGAAAGCTTTGTTGCTTGTTCGATATCATTACTAGCTCCTGTTGTAATAGAATTAAAAACTAATTCTTCAGCGGCTCTGCCTGCTGTGAAAATAGCTATTTTATTTTCTAGTTCTTCTTTGCTGATTAAATTTTTCTCTTCTGCATCTACTTGCATTGTAAAGCCTAGAGCCCCTGAAGTTCTTGGAATAATTGTTATTTTTGAAACTGGGGAGGTGTTTGTTTGAAGCGCAGCAACTAGGGCATGACCAACTTCATGATAAGATACAATTAGTTTTTCTTTATTACTTAGTACTTTATTTTTCTTTTGATATCCTGCAGCAATAACCTCAATGCTTTCTTCAAGATCTGTTTGAATAACTTTTGTTCTTTTATTTCTTACCGCTATTAAAGCTGCTTCATTTACAATATTTGCTAATTCAGCACCACTCATACCAGAAGCAGCTCTTGCAATATCATTAAAGTTTACATTAGCTGCAATTTGTATATTTTTTGCGTGAACTTTTAATATTTCTTCTCTTCCAATTAAATCTGGAAGTTCAACTGGAATCCTTCTATCAAATCTGCCAGGTCTTAGAAGTGCAGGATCAAGAGTTTCAGGCCTGTTCGTTGCAGCAAGGAGTACGACACCTTTTGAACTATCAAAGCCATCCATTTCAGTAAGAAGTTGATTAAGCGTTTGCTCTCTTTCATCGTTTCCACCCTGCATTCCTGAGTTTCTCTTTTTACCAATAGCATCAATTTCATCAATAAATACAATACATGGAGCTTTTTTATTTGCCTCTTTGAATAAGTCTCTTACTTTAGCTGCACCCATACCTACAAACATTTCAACAAATTCAGAACCAGAGATTGAAAAGAATGGAACATTTGCTTCTCCTGCAACAGCTTTTGCTAAGAGTGTTTTCCCTGTTCCTGGAGGACCTACTAAGAGTGCTCCTTTTGGTATTTTTGCACCAATTTGAGTATATCTCTCTGGTTTGTGAAGGAAATCTACTATTTCTGATAATAATTCCTTTGCTTCATCTTCACCTGCAACATCATCAAACTTTATACCTGTTTCACTAGGGACATAAACTTTAGCATTGCTTTTTCCAAATTGCATTGAGGATGAAAACAATCCACCGCCTCCACCTGAGCCAGAATTCATTTTTTTCTGTAAATATCTTCCAAGAGAAAAAATAAGAAGAAAAGGAATAATCCAGGATAATAACATAGAAATTAGGGGAGATGTTTGTACGGGTGCTACTCTACCAAACGAACAGCCTGATTCATATAATCTGTTTACAAGATCGGGGTCTTGAAATGTTGTTGTTTTATACAATGCATCAAGATTATTATTTGCTGTAAAAAATATATTATTTCCATCAATTTCGACTTTTGTAATTTGTTTTTTATCAAGCATTGTTAAAAAAGTCCCATAATCTACTTTTTGATACTTTGATTGAGCCAGGTATGGGACAACAAACATATTAACTAATAAAATAGCAACTAACATAATTAAATAAAACTTTAATATAGATTTGTTGCTATTATTTTTTGCTTCATTACTCATATAACCTCCAAAATTGTATATGATGATGGATACAAAGTAGTAATATTTGCTTTTATCGACTATTCCTTAATGTGTAGTTTTTGTGTAGAAATACATTGATTCACCATTGTCTCTAATAAGAATATTTTTTTCTTGAGTTAAAACAATAGCACTTATATAGAAATCTCCAATTGCACCAGAAATATTTAATGCAAGTACTAATAGTATTCCATTATATAAACTAATTGGTGTCAAATTAATTAATAATAATAGTAAAGTTGTTATAATTATTACAGGAGTTAAAGCTATTATTATATAAGAGTATTTATCAAAATACCTATCGTTAGCACCAGCACTTGCATAGAAAAAAGAAAATTTATAGTTAGCTTTTTTTCCTGAAAAAATCCAAATAAATAAACCATGTATTAACTCATGAATTATAACAAAACTAAAAAGACCGACTACTATGAATATAATACTACTAATTGAAAAGGGAGGGCAACTTTCAATTCTGAAATTAAGAAAAATTGAAAAAGCTATTATAATAGATAATAGATTAAAAATTATAATATATTTTTTTTCATTAAAATTTATAAATCGTGATTCAGAATAATCACTATCTAAAAAAAAATATCCTTTCATTTAATTTTCCTTTTTGTTATTTTTTGTGGCAAGTTGACCACAAGCTCCATTTACACTTCTGCCTCTTGTGTATCGTCTAGCATAATTTATATGGAATTCATCTAAATATTTGGTGAAAGTATTAATTTCTTCAGTTGATGGAGTAGTCCAAGGTAATTCAGCTGCAGGATTCCAAGGTATTAAGTTTACAACAGCATCTAATCCATTTGTAAAACTTGCAAGTTTTTTTGCTGCGTTCAAATTACAGTTAACCCCGCTAAGCATACAATACTCTAAAGTAAAGCGTGAGCCACCTTTATTTTGATAATGAAGTAAACTCTTTTTCAACTGCTGAAGATTAAAAGTATCATTTATTGGCATTATTTTACTTCTTAGAGGATTTTCAGCACTTACTAAAGAGACTGCTAATTTAACATTTAAATTTTGTTCTGTTATTTTGTTTATTCCACTTACTATTCCACAAGTGCTGATAGTAATACGTCTTAAACTAATAAAAAAAGCATCTTCACTATGGAAAAATCTTATTGATTCTAAAACAGGAGCTAAATTTGCAAGAGGTTCTCCCATTCCCATATATACGATGTGTGTAATATTTCCAAGTTTTCTAAGATGAACAAATTGCTCAATTATTTCACTAGCTGTTAAATTTCTTATTAATCCCATTGTGCCAGTTCTACAGAATTTACATCCCATAGCACAACCAACTTGAGAAGATAGGCACGCTGTTTTTCTTTCGTTTTTGTCAACAAGCATTACACTTTCAATAATAGCACCATCATAAAGTTCAATTGCTAATTTAGTTGCACCACTTTCATCAATTTGTGTATCTATCACTTTTGAAGAAATTGGAGATTTATACTCATTGATTAATCTTTCTCTTTCATTTTTTGAAATATTACTCATTAAATTAAAATCAGTTACACCTTTTATTAGCCATTGATATATTTGTTTTGCTTGGAATTTTTTTTCTAAATTTAAAGTGTTATATATTTGCTCAATACTGAGTCCATAAAGTGAAGTATTTGTCATTATTTTTCTCCTATTTTTACTATATCTATTATTTGATAAAATTAATAGAGATTGATAAAATAAAAATATATAAGACTTGTGTCAACAAATGCAATAAAATGATTAAGCTGGTGATTTGTGAATTGTTTTGAATTTTCTAATAAAAATTACTATATGATATGAAAAAAATTGGTATTATTTGATTTATATAAATATTTTACTATTCAACTATACTAATATTTGCTATAATGAGTAAAAGAGAAATCTAAAATTAAGGAGATTATTATGAAGAAAAAATTATTAACAGTTGTAGCCTTGATTGCATTAGTAATGGTTCCTACCTTTGCTAAAAGTTCAGACATGAGTGCCGGTTTAGCTCTAGGTACAATTAATGGAGTTGGTTTCAAATATAATGTTGACAAAGATATTACTGTTGGAGGCACATTAGGTTTTGATATTATCGAAGGAACTCTTAATGCTGAAGGATTCGGATTATATAAAATTTCTGAATTTCAGATTGAAAAAGAAAACTTTGATGTCAATGCTGGTGCAGGAGCTTCTTTGAATGTTCCATTAAAGACAGGTGGAGCTTTTAGTGTTTCTGTATTAGGTATGGGTGAAGTATCATATAGTTTAGATAATAAAGATTTTCCACTAGACTTTTTATTACGTTTAGAACCTGGGATTGGAATGACTTTTGCAAATTCTTTTGATGCTAAATTTGTAATGCAAGGTTCTGTTCAAGCTCTTTGGAGATTCTAATTTAATTAATTAAAATAAAGATTAGTAAAAATCAACTCTTATAATATAGGAGTTGATTTTTTATAGTTTATTAGTTCGCCTAAATAGGTGTCTTTAATTTTTGCTTTTAATATTATAGATGTTTCTTCATATTTAATATCAAGAACTAATGAATTTCTTTTTGCATAATATATTAAATCATGTCTATTTGTAGGAATTTCAAAAATAGAAAGTTCTTCATTACTAGCATATAAATTCTCAATTTCTTTAAGAACTAAATCAATATTAATACTGTTTTTAACACTAGTTTCAATTAGGTTAGGTTCAATAGCTTTTAATCTTGCTTTATCAAATGAATTTTGTTCTAAATCACATTTATTTAACATAATAAGTGTTGGTTTGTTTTCACAATTAAGCTCTTTTAATGTTTCTTTTGTTGTGTTGTAGCATCCCATTAAATTTGGGTGAGACCCATCAAGAACTATCAAAATAACATCACTATAAGTTGCTTCCTCAAGCGTTGAGTTAAAGGCTTCGATAAGGTTATGTGGTAAATTGCTAACAAAGCCTACGGTGTCACTAAAAATCATTTCTCTGTGGCTTGGCATTTTAATTTTTTTACTTGTAGTATCTAAAGTAGCAAAAAGCTTATCTTCAACAAAAATATCACTATTTGATAAAAACCTTAATAATGAGCTTTTTCCACTATTTGTATAACCAACAATTGCAATTGTTGGAATATTTGAATTTAAACGAGTTTTTCTTTGTGTATGTCTGATTTTTTTAACTTTTTCTAATTCAGTTTTTGTTTTAGTAATTTTACTTAAAACTAAACGTCTATCAATTTCTAGTTGCTTCTCTCCTTCCCCTTTATTCCCTTTTGTACCACCTCTTTGTCTTGATAGATTTGTCCAAGCTCTTGTAAGCCTAGGAAGTGAATATTCCAATCTTGCTAATTCTACTTGTAAGGAAGCTTCTTTTGTTGCTGCTCTGTCACTAAAAATTTGTAGTATTACTTCTCGTCGATCAATTACACACACTTCTAAAATTTGTTCTAAATTTCTTTGAATGCTTGGGGATAAATCTGATTCAAAAATAAATAAATCAATTTCATTGTTTTCTTTTAGTTCTTTTAATTCAAGAACTTTTCCTTTCCCAATAAAAGTATGACTATTTTCTTTTTTTAGATTAATAATTATAGAATCGACAACTAAAACCTTCATGGTTTTTGCAAGTGATTCTAGTTCTTCTTTTCTAAGAAGCGGAGAAACAAGATTATCTTGTTGTTCTATGATGATGAGTATAGCTTTTTGTAAAACTAAATCATCAGTTAAATCAATTATGTTATTATTTGACAAGTTTTTATTTTTACCTCTTATTTTATTACATTTAGATTAACTGTGGTTTAATAAGTTGTCAATCTATGATATAGTCAAGCGGCGAGAACTTTTTTAAGAGAGGAATAAATTATGAGTTTAAATTGTGGTATTGTTGGCCTTCCTAATGTTGGTAAATCAACTATTTTTTCAGCATTAACAAGTGCTCCTGCAGAATCAGCTAATTATCCATTCTGTACAATAGATCCGAACGTAGGTATGGTTAATGTGCCTGATCCTCGTTTAGATAAGATTGTAAAATTAATACCTCCTGCTAAAATTGTTCCAGCAACTTTTGAATTTGTTGACATTGCCGGTCTTGTAGAAGGTGCTTCAAAAGGTGAAGGTTTAGGAAACAGATTTTTAGCTTCCATTAGAGAAGTAGGGGTTTTAGCTCATGTTGTAAGATGTTTTGATAATGATGATATTATTCATGTAAATAATAAAATTGATCCAGTAGGAGATATTTCAACTATCAATATTGAATTAGCTTTTTCTGATTTAGATACAGTAGAAAAACGTTATTCAAAAATGGTAAAAATAGGACGTGTAAATAAAGATCAACAAAAAATAAATCAAAAAGTACTTCCAGTATTAGAAAAGTTAAAAGACTGCTTAAGTGAAGGTAGATTAGCAAGAACTCTAAATTTAGATGATGATGAGCTTGAAGCTATTTATGATTTACATCTAATAACACTTAAACCTGTTATTTATGTTTGTAATGTTGATGAAGATAGTCTTGAAGAAGATAATGAATATGTAAAAATTGTTAGAGAAATTGCAGAAAAAGAAAATTCAGATGTAGTTGTTATTTGTGGGAAAATTGAAGCAGAGATTGCTGAAATGGAAAATGACGAAGACAAAAATGAATTTTTGGAAGCTTTAGGTTTAGAAGAATCTGGCTTAAATCAATTAATTCGTAGTGCTTATCATATTCTTGGAATGAGAACCTTTTTTACAGCAGGAAGTGATGAAGATAGAGCTTGGACATTTAAAGCCGGTTATAAAGCTCCTCAAGCTGCTGGCGTTATTCATACAGATTTTGAAAAAGGCTTTATTAAAGCAGAAGTTTATAACTGTGAAGACTTATTTGAATTAGGTAGTGAACAAAAAGTAAAAGAAAAGGGTAAATTAAGAATGGAAGGTAAAGAATACATTGTTCAAGACGGTGATATCATGCATTTTAGATTTAATGTATAAATAATTTCATTTAATATTTTAATAAAAATAAATGGGCTATGCAAAATGCATAGTCCATTATTATGAATGAAATAAATAGCAGTAAAGAAGATATTCTTTTTTGCTTATTTATTTTTTACCAATTTAATTCAAATTGAAGAGGCGTGCTCAATAGTAAGAAGTCAATTAATGGGAAACTATAAGAGAATTGGTTGCTTGAAATCTTCTTTCCGCCCATAAAAGATTTTATTTCTTTTGGTGTTTCAAAGTTTAAAGTAATTACTGAATTTCTGATAGCATCTGGACCTTCTTCGCCTAGCATAAAACTAATCATTTCTAAATAATCGTCTTCACTTAAACCTTCATTATATTCTGGACCAAAAGGTTCAAAATTAGGATCAGCTAAAAAAGGAATTACTTTTGTTAATTGGTCATAATTGTTTAAATCTAAATAAAATTTAAGTTTGTTATCCTTTAACGTTAATACACTTTGGTCTTTATTCTTTCCTAAATCAGAAATTAATGTTGAAAGAGATGAGAAATCAAATGTTCCTTCATAAGAATTTTTACCAACTTTTGTAAATAAAACATTTGTTGTTGTTTCATTTTTTGTTAATTTATTAGCAGTATCTTCAATAGCAAGATCCATTATTGGTTTGTCTGTTTCATCACTTGAAAACTCAGAAAAATCATTTAAAACTGTTATAAAAAAATCTTCAACACTTATATTAACTTTGGACTTTCCACTTTCATCATTATTTATTGATAAATCTTCAGTAACAACACAGCTTGAAAGTAAAGAGAAGATTAGAATCAAGGTTATTAATAATTGGGTTTTTAGTTTCACTAAGTACTCCTAGTAATTATTTTTAAAATATTATAGCACATAAAACAATATTATAAATGAAATAAGGGTTCAAGTACTTTATTGATATCTTCATAAACAAAACACTATATATAATAATAAAATATTTTTTTGTATAATTTGATTCTTTTTGTATATATAGTATAGTATATAAAAATAATAACAGATAATATTTTTTTGTGTTACTTATATTTTGTTTATTTATTATTTTCTTATTATTTCTAATAACGATTATTATATTGAAATGGGCTTGAGCGTTGACAAAAACAGATTCCCTTTTTATAACTTGTATAAATAGCAATAAATATTTTGCCATAATTGGAGGATTGAATGCAGGAAATGGATGGCCTTAAAACGTTAATTATCGTTGAGTCTCCTACAAAAGCTAAGACAATTAAGAAATTCTTACCATCAAATTGCACTGTAGTTGCAAGTAATGGTCATATTCGGGATTTGGATTCAGATAAGGATGCTGTTGATGTAGAGCATGGATTTGTCCCTCGTTATATAATTCCAACGGAAAAAAAGGCTTTAGTAAAATCTCTAAAAGAAGAAATAAAAAAAACAGATTTCTTGTTACTCGCTACTGATGAAGATAGAGAAGGAGAAAGTATTTCTTGGCATTTGCTTCAAGTTTTAAAACCAAAAGTAAAATATAAAAGAATGGTTTTCCATGAAATCACGAAGAAAGCTATTCAAAATTCATTAACTTCTGGGCGCGATTTAGATTTAGATATGGTTCATGCTCAAGAAGCAAGAAGAATTATAGATAGACTTTTTGGATATGATGTTTCTTCTTTAGTTGGACAAAAATTAGCATCTAGAAAACTTAGTGCTGGAAGAGTTCAATCACCTGGTTTGATGTTAACTGTTGAAAGAGAGAAAGAGAGAATAGTTTTTAAGCAGAGTGAATATTATGATGCTAAAGCAATCTTTAATACAAAGAATGGCAAATTTGATGCAAAATTAACTCAATACAATGACAAAAATATTGCTTCAAGTAAGAGTTTTGATTCCACAACGGGACAATACAAAAACGACAATACGTTACTTCTAGATGAAAAAGAAATAAATAGCATAATTTCAAAGGTTGAAGATGGTCCTTTTGTTGTAAATGATATAGTTAGTAGGCCAACTAGTTCTAAACCTAATGCTCCATTTATTACAAGTACACTTCAACAGGAAGCTATCAAAAAGCTCCATTTTAGCTCAAAAGAAACTATGCGTGTTGCGCAAAAATTATATGAAAATGGATTAATTACTTATATGAGAACTGATAGTCCATTTTTAAGTGATGAGGGTATAAAAGGTGCTAGGAATAGTGTAACAGACCTTTATGGTTCTCAATATCTTTCTAAAGAAGTAAGACAATTTAAAGCTAATAATGCTGAAGCACAAGAAGCTCATGAAGCAATTAGACCTGCTGGGGATAGTTTTGCTTCTCCAAAAGATACAAATTTAAGTGGTAAAGAATTAGCTTTATATAATTTAATTTGGGCTAGAACATTAGCATCCCAAATGGCTGAGGCTAAAAAAAATACAACTAGTGTAAAGATTGGTTCTAAGAATGCTATATTTAGTGCAAGTGGAACACAAATTGTTTTTCCAGGTTTTTTAAGAGCTTATGTTGAATCCAAGGATGATCCTGAAGCAGCTCTTGAAGATAAAGAAACTTTATTACCTCCTTTAAAGCTTGGCCAAGTTTTGGATTTAGATGAATTACTTGCACTTAAACATGAAACTAAAGCTCCACCTAGATTTACTGAAGCAACTTTAGTTAAAGAATTAGAACAAAGAGGGATTGGTAGACCTTCTACATATTCATCAATTATTGATACATTATTAACAAGACAATATTTGATAAAAGAAGGTAATTCTTTAATTCCAACTTTTGTTGGTTTTGCTGTTTGTCAGTATTTAATTAATTCCTTTCCAAGATATGTTGATTATGATTTTACTAGATTGTTAGAAGCTGATTTAGATGAAATTGCAAACCATAAAATTGAAAAACAAAAATTATTAGAATCTTTTTATTTAGGTGAAAATGGGTTAAAGGAAAAAGTTAAAGTTCAAAAAAATTTAGATGATAAACTTATTGCAAAAACCTTATCCCTTCCTCAAATTAGTGATGCTAATCCTATTATGATTGGCCCTTATGGTCCATATGTTTTGGGAGAAGAAAAAAATGGTAAAAGAGAATATTTAAATTTACCAAAAACCATGTTACCTGGCACAATTACTGATCAAGAAATCAAAGAATTAATAAAAAAGGGGAAAGTAAAAAATGAACCTTTATTTTTAGCCAATGATGACGATGGTAATGAAATTTATTTGTGTTCTGGAAGATTTGGACCTTATTGGCAAGTTGGAAAAGAGAATGAAAATAAACCAAAAAGAGCAAGTATTCCTTCTTGGTATCAAAATGATGAAGAATCACAAAAAGATATTGAAATAGCAAAAAAATATTTATCTTTACCAAGAGTTTTGGGAAAAGATGATAAAGGTGTACAAATAGTTGCAACTAAAGGGAAATATGGTCCATATTTAAATTATGGCGATTTAAATATTAATTTAAATAAACGAGATCATGATGAACAATTGTTTGATATTAATTATGATCAAGCAATGGAATTAATAAAATTGAATTCTCATAAAGTCTCTTCAAGTGGAGCAAAAACAAAATCAGCAATTAAAGATTTTGGTGAAATAGAAGGAGCTCCTGTCAAATTATATTTTGGTCGTTATGGGTATTATCTAAAGCATGGGAAAACTAATGTTCCCATTGATGATGAAAAAGCGAGAACTGATGAACAATTAGCTTTAAATTTGACAAAAGAACAAATTGAAATTTCAATAGCTAAAAAAAGAGCGAAAAAGAAATAAAGAATTAAATGCTGTACTTGTTAAAAAAGTACAGTATTTTTTTTGACTTGCTAAGAATATATTTGGTAGTGTATTCTAAAAAAGGAATAAGGAAAATTATTAATGAAAAATGATAAAATACAAAAAGAAAATATAGCAAAGAATGATTATAATAATTTTATTAATAATTTATCAAGAGATTTAAATTTTGAAGAATATAAAATTATTATTTGTTTTAAGAAATTAGATTTAGATTATAAAGATGAATATTATGAAAAAAATTATTCACTAAGCAAAGAAATTGTTTGCTCTTTTTACGGCTTATTAAATTCTTATGTTAGGACTGATTTAGCCACTGAAGAATTAGATATTCAAATTAAACGATTTGATGAAGTATATATTGATACTGCTCCATTAATACAAGAAGATTGGTTTTTATATTTTATTGCTAATGTTAGTTCTTCTTTACGCAGAAGAAGAAAAAAATTAGTTATTCTAGAAAAAACAATGGAAGAACTTTATGGTATTGCTCATAATGAAGAAAAAGATCTTGAAGTAAGATTAAGAGCAAAAGTAAGACCCTTTTTAATTAAATATTTAGCTACTAAAGGTCTTGTAAAAAAAGTTGATACTGGAAGCATTGGTATTGCTGATGATCATTTAGTTGCTTTGTTGAAGAAAAGAGGAAAGAATAATAATATCCTATTAATAACACAAGACAGGTATTTAAGTGAGAGAGTAGTTCAATTAGGTGAAAATTTAAATAGAAATATAGAATTACCCCATCATTCCTTAGTTCAAAGATTTTTGAGTAGAAAATTTGTTGATGATGATATTGTTAAGAAAGTTGTTGTTTGTGAATTATTAAAAAATGGAGATTTATTGCGATTATATATATGCCAACATTGTGGGGACAGTTACTATGACAAACTCTTCGATTGTGGAGGTTTTGTTCTTTGTTCAAGTTGTTATTATGATATTGAAAGCGAAAAGCAAAAGAAAATAATTAATAAAGAAAAAGAAGAACAGAATAGAAAGAAAGAGTTAAAAGAAATAGAAGAAAAAAGAGATTTAGAGAAAGAGATTCTTACAGTTTCAAAACTTATAAAACAAAAACAGAGAAAAATGTACTTTGTTATTAGTTTAGTCCTTTTATTAATTTTAGTTATTATTTTTATTGTTTTATGATATGTATAAATAAGGGCTTATCAAACTAAGCCCTTATTTTAATTTATTAGAATTAATTAGAAAGTGAATTCACCATTTTTATAAATTTGAAGTTCTTTGCCATCATAAGTTGTTGCATAAATATTTAAATCAGAGGCTCCTATCATAAAATCTGTATGAACTTTTGAAACATTACATCCATATTCCTCTAATTTTTCATCTGTATCAAGATCTTTACAGTTACTTAGACAAACAGAATATCCAGCACCAATTGCAATATGGCAAGATGCATTTTCATCAAATAAAATGTTATTAAAAATTTTGTTGCTTTGAGCAATTGGTGTTCTCTCATCAACTAAAGCAACTTCACCGAGATAACAAGCATTTTCATCTGTTTTGAGGTATTGATCTAATGCTTCTTGACCTTCTTTTGCAACACAATTAATGACTTTTCCATCTTTAAATTCAAATCTAATATCATTACATTGACTTTGTAATACAGTTACAGGTCTAGTTGTCGTTACATAACCATTAACACTAAATTTATTGGGAACAGTAAAGTGTTCAAAAGTAGGAATATTTACAAATAATGGTTTATTATTACATTCATCACTTCCACCAAGCCAAATTGCTTCTTCTTTTAAAGAAATTGTTAAATCAGTAATTGGGCTAACATAGTGAAGTGTTTTGATTTTTAGATTATTTAAATATTCATTTCCTTTTTTAAATTCAATATCAAAATCTTTCCAAGCTTGAACTGGATCATCTTTGTCTAATAATAATATTTTTGTTAATAGATTTCTCATTTCTACAACATCAGAATTTAAAACTTGTTTAGCCCATTTTTTTAATGGATAACAGACAATAGACCAAGGTACTTCGAAATTCATTCTTCCATCTCGTCCAGTACGGCCAAGCTCTGATTTCTTATTTGTATATGCTGCTAATTTATTTTTGTCTGTATCATTTAAAACAGTATTATTTTCTGTATCACTTATGGCTAGAAAAGCCCATTTTTCTTTAGTTCTTTCTTCGTCTTGATTTTTTAAATAATTAGGTAGTTTAGAAACTTGTTCTAAATCTTGGTATTTACATCTTTCTTTTATTAGCGTTGTATCAACTAAATCTATTTCAACATTAATTGCTCCCTTTTTATAGGCCATTTTTGCAATTTGTGAAGCAAATGAATAGTAATCAGGTGCGCATCGAATAATTAAACTCATTCCTTTTTCGAAACTTAATCCCAATTCAAGAATTAATTGTGAATACAATTTATCAAATTTATTTTTTGTCACATTTTTCCTCCTAAAATTATGATAAATATAAGGATATTACTTTTGTGATATAAATTCAATTGAATCTAAATTTGATTTGCTTTTATAAAATTATAATTAATTTTTTATTAAAATCTAAAAAATTTTATGAATTTACTAAAAAATTTCTATGTTGCAATTAAAAAAACGATGTAAAAATAATAACACATTAAAAATCCTTAGGAGGAAGAAATGAAAAAATTAACAGTAGGACTATTGTTATCTCTTGTATTAGTTAGCCCTGTATTTGCTAATGGACAAAATGAAAGTGCAAAAAGTGGAGAACCAGAAATTGGTTGTGCTATTTATAAATTTGATGATACTTTCATGACAAGTACTCGTAATGCTTTTGCAGAAGCTGCAAAAGGAAAAGCAAAAGTAAATATTGTAGACTCAATGAATGTTCAAGCAACTCAAAATGAAAAAGTTGACTTATTCATTACTCAAGGTGTTGATGCATTAGCTCTTAACCCTGTTGACCGTGCTGCTGCTGGTGTTGAAATTGATAAAGCAAAATCTGCAAATATTCCAGTTGTATTCTTTAATAGACAACCTTTTGATGAAGATATGGCAAAATGGGATAAAGTTTATTATGTTGGTGCAAAAGCTGAAGAATCAGGTACAATGAGTGGTCAAATTGTTGCAGATTATTGGAAAGCTCATCCAGAAGCAGATAAAAATGGTGATGGTGTTTTACAATATGTAATGATTAAAGGTGAACCTGGACACCAAGATGCTGAATTAAGAACAGAATATTCAATTAAATGCTTAAAAGATAATGGAATTAAAGTTGAAAAAGTTGCTGAAGATACAGGAATGTGGGACCGTGTTAAAGGTCAAGAAAAAATGGCTGCATTCTTAACTTCAAAAGGCGATTCAATTGAAGCAGTATTTGCTAATAATGATGACATGGCTTTAGGTGCAATTGAAGCATTAAAGGCTGCTGGTTATTTCTCAGGCGATAAATATATGCCAGTTGTTGGTGTTGATGCTACAGCTCCAGCTCTTCAAGCTCTAAAAGAAGGTACTTTATTAGGTACTGTATTAAATGATGCAGTTAACCAAGGTACAGCAACTTTTAACATTGCTTATGATTTAGCTATGGGCAAAACTCCAACTTCAGAATCAATTGGTTATACAATAACTGATGGTAAATTTGTATGGGTTCCTTATCAAATGGTAACACAAGATAATTACAAAGATTTTATGTAGGATAAAGCTCTAATATTGTGATGCTCTGGGTGAGCTATTCTGCCCAGAGCAATTTTATATAAAAAGGAATCTAAGATGGATTATGTTTTAGAAATGCGTAATGTAACAAAAACT
Organism: Sphaerochaetaceae bacterium; assembly: GCA_963678575.2. Lineage (GTDB taxonomy): Bacteria > Spirochaetota > Spirochaetia > Sphaerochaetales > Sphaerochaetaceae > Pleomorphochaeta. The sequence goes on from CAXXHV010000001.1 coordinate 377,603, forward strand.
TTCCCAGGTGTTAAAGCCTTGGACGATGTTACATTAAAAGTAAGACCAGGAACAGTTCATGCACTAATGGGAGAAAACGGTGCAGGTAAATCAACATTAATGAAATGTTTGTTTGGACTTTATAATATGGATTCTGGTCAAATTTTATACAACGGCGAAGAAGTAACAATTAATGACGCAAAAGAAGCTTTACATTTGGGTATTTCAATGATTCACCAAGAGCTTCACACAAATCCTCATAGAAGTGTCATGGAAAATGTATGGCTAGGTAGGTATCCAAGAGTTGGAGGCGCAAAATCTCCATTTGTTGATCATAAAAAAATGTTCAAAGATACAAAGAAATTATTGGATAGTTTAAATTTAACAATGGATCCTAATGATTTATTAAGAAATCTATCTGTGTCTCATGCGCAAAGTGTAGAAATTGCAAAAGCAGTTTCTTATGATTCGAAAATAATAATTATGGATGAACCAAGTTCTTCTCTTACAGAAACTGAAGTTGCTCATCTATTTGGAATAATAAATGGATTAAGAAAAAATGGTGTTTCAATAATATATATTTCTCATAAGATGGAAGAGATTTTAAAAATATCTGATGATGTAACAATAATGAGAGATGGTCAATATGTTGGAACTTGGGAAGCTAAAGAATTAACTACGGATTTAATTATCAAAAAAATGGTTGGACGAGATTTAACTAATCGATTCCCTGAAAGGAATCCATCCATTGGTGATGAATTATTGAGAGTTGAAAATTATACTTCTCCTAATCCACTTTCTTTTAAAAAAGTATCATTTACTTTAAAAAAAGGTGAGATTCTCGGTATTGGTGGCCTTGTTGGTGCCCAAAGAACAGAAGTTATGGAATCTGTATACGGAATGAGAATTCATAATGAAGGTAAACTCTATTTACGTGGTGAAGAGATTTTAGTAAAGAAGCCAATTGATGCAATGAATAAAGGTATGGCTTTGTTAACTGAAGAAAGAAGAAGAACTGGTATTTTTCCTTTATTATCAGTAAAAGAAAACCTTTTGATTGCTAATTTAAAAGATTATTCAAAAGGTGGATTATTATCTAATGATGGTATGGAAGCTGATAGTGTTGAACAAATTGAAAAATTAAGAATAAAAACACCAAGTACTAAAACATTAATTAGATCACTTTCAGGCGGTAACCAACAGAAAGTCCTTTTCGCAAGATGGTTATTAACTCAACCAGATATATTAATATTAGATGAACCTACAAGAGGTATAGATGTAGGTGCTAAATATGAGATATATGTATTAATGAAGGAAATAGCTGAACAAGGAAAGGGTGTTATTATGATCAGTTCAGAAATGCCAGAATTAATTGGTATGACTGATAGAATTGTAGTAATGAGTGAAGGTCGAGTTGCTGGAATAGTAAATAGTAGTGATACTTCTCAAGAAGAAATAATGACACTTGCAACAAAATATGTTGGTTAGGGAGAGAAAAAATGGAAAATTTAATTAGTAGAAATAGATTTTCAAAGAATAATATTAAAGCTGTTTTAATGGATAGAGCAATATCACTTGTTTTATTAGTATTAATCATTGTTATTGCTATTATTAATCCTAAAATCTTAAGTTTTAGAGTTTTAAGAGATATATTAATGCAAAGTTCAACAAAGGTTATTATTGCTCTAGGTATGATGTTAGTAATTTTAATTGGTGGTGTTGACCTTGGTGCTTCAAGATTAGTTGGTATGGCAGCAGTTGTTTCTGCTTCTTTGTTACAAACACCAGAATATGTTAGAAGATTTTATCCTAATATGGGTAGTTTGCCAATTATTGTCCCAATTTTTATAGCAATTTTAATTGGTGCTTTTTGGGGTGTTTTAAATGGTATTGTTGTTGCAAAATTTCAAGTACCAGCATTTATTGCAACTCTAGGATCTATGTTAATTATTTATGGAGTAAACTCAATTTATTTTAATTTACCTCCAAATAATTCTCAACCTATTGGTGGGCTAAGAAGTGACTTTACATTTTTAGGTTCCGGATCTATCGGGCCAATACCAATAATTGTAATATTTGCAGTTGTTGCTATGCTGATAATGTGGGTTTTATTAAATAAAACAGTGTTCGGTAAAAACATTTATGCAGTTGGTGGAAATAAAGAAGCTGCAATGGTTTCTGGTATTAATATTACAGCTATAATAATTGGATTATTTGTAGTTTGTGATTCATTAATTGCAGTTGGTGGTGTTTTAGAAGCCGCTAGAACTGGTGGAGCTACTAATAACTATGGTGTTGGTTATGAATTAGACGCTATTGCTTCTTGTGTTGTTGGTGGTGTATCTGTAACAGGTGGTGTCGGTAAAGTTAGTGGTGTTGTAACTGGTGTATTAATATTTACATTTATAAACTATGGTTTAACCTTTGTTGGTGTTAATCCATACTGGCAAAATATTATTAAGGGTTTAATTATTGTTTCTGCTGTTGCTTTTGATATTCAAAAGTATGTACAAAAGAAGTAGTACTAAAACTATTAATTCTAAAAAAATGGGGGCTTTTGCCCTCATTTTTTAATATAGAATGAATAATTTCCTTTGAATATTTTCATCAAACATGTTTTCTTTATTTACAAAAATATAGTCAATTTTTTGATTGTTTAAGTTGTTTCCTTTAAGAATTTCATTTGCAGCATAGACCCCTTGATATCCCATTGCAAAGCTATTTAATATTAATAATTCATCAATAATCCCTTTTTCTAAATTTTGAATATTAGCTAGTGAATGGCTTGTTGCCATAAAATATATATCATTATTTGATATCTCCGAGTTGAAATATTTTGATATACCTTCTGAAGTATCATCATCAAGAGCCACAATATAATTTATTGTTTGGTAATTATTTATATAATTTTCAATTCTAGTTTTTATCAAATCAATATTACTTCCAGCATACAATGCGTTGCAACTAATATTATCCACTTTTTTTAATGTTTCCATTATACCCTCTTCAATATATTTACTTGAAGATACATTTTTACTTCTACTAACGAGTAAAACATTTAAGTTTTTATTATTACTTGCATTTATAATCTTATTAGCAATTTCTACCCCAATAGCTTTTGTATTTGTCATTACTGAATAAAATTTTGAATTATCGCTATCTAAAACCTCATTGAATAATTGAACTATTTTAATTCCCGCATTAGCTGCTAAATTTAAAGGTTCAATTAGTGCTTTAGTATCACTTGGTGTTATTACAATAGCATCAACTTTTTTTTCAATTGCTTTATTTACAAATTCGATTTGCATATCAATATCTGAAGCATTAACTGTAGAGAAGAAATCAACAGAAGTCTGGGTGTCTGTTCTTGCTTCCCTTGCTCCATTTCTCATAGATCCCCAAAATTGACCTCCTTCTTTCATTCTAATAAAGGCAATTCTATAAGGATTTGCTTCTAAGTCTCGTTTCCCGCTAATTAATCTAACCACAAAAAAAGTGACTATAAAAACTATAAATATTACTATTGAAATTAAAATCTTTTTCTTCATTTTTATTTTCCTGTAGTTTGAGTGATTTGATTAATCTTTTCTTGTAAAGGAATTGTTATAGTAACTTCTGTTCCTTCATCAATTTCAGATTCAATACTAAGTCCATATTCTTCACCAAAGGCTAATTTTAACCTTAAATTTACATTATATACCCCAATTCCGTTACCATCTTTTATATGTTGTTTTTTATCAGTAATCAATAGAGATTGTTTAATTTTTTCACTCATTCCAGTACCATTATCGGAGATAATTATTTGAATTTTATCTTCTCCAAATTTTTGGGCTCTTATATTTATTACACCTGGATCCATTAAATATTTTATTCCATGATATATACTATTTTCTACAATGGGTTGTGTGATTAATTTTATTGTTTTACATAATTTTATATCTTCTTCGATTGATATATTAAAGGTAAATTTATCAACATATCTCATTTTTTGAATAACAAGATAGTTTCTACAATGTTCCAATTCTTCTTCAATTGTTATTACTTCATGGCCTTTTGATATTGAAATTCTAAATAGTTTTGCGAGAGCCGTAACTAAAGTAATTACGCCTTCATCATCACCTTGTTCTGCAAGCCAAATTACAGAATCTAATGTATTATATAGAAAATGTGGATTAATTTTTGCTTGTAGTGCATCAAGTTCACTCTTCCTTTTTAATTCTTGTTCTTCAATTATTTTTTCCATTAAACCTTTCATTCTAATTGACATATCAACAAACGAATTTGATAAAGATTTTACTTCTAAGGAAGCTCTTCCAATTGGTTGAGGTATAAAAGAGTTTTTATGAATATTTTCCATCTGCTTTTCTAGAATTCTGATAGGACTAGTTATATAATTTGATATTACTTTTGCAATTAAAATAGTAATTAAAACACTTGCTGTTAAAATAATTAATATTGCAATTGTAAAAGAAGTAAAACTTTCTAAAAGCATTTCATTTGGGAAAGCTATTCCAACTATTCTCCATCTAGTATAATCAATAGTTTGAATAACTTTTAATTTAGTAATATTTTTTTCAGTTGAATAAAACATTCCATATATTTCTTTTTTTATATCATCAGTATTTTCCGAGAATTGATCATAGTTAATAAGGGTTTGTTTGGGATGGAATACAATGTTATTATTATCATCGATAATAAAAGCATATCCTGTTTTACCAATTGTAGCATAACTCATAATTTCTTTGAGTTTTGTATAACTAAAATCAATTAACATAATACCAATCTGTGAATTACCATTTTCATCAATGTAGTTAAAACTTTTACTATAACTAATAACCCAAGGATATCTTAGAGGAGCAAGGCGTTGAACATGAGCTCGTGTAAAATAATAATCCACATTACCTTTTAGAGCATTTTTAAACCAATTTTGGCTAGCAATTTCTTTTTTGTCTCTTAGATTATTGGCTGTTGTTCCAACTATAATTTCTCCATTACTTTTAAAAAAATCTATTGTTACAATATCGGTTCTAGAATCTATTATTGTATTTAATTTGTTTTCAATGCTTGTTTTATCAAATTGGTTTAGATTTGTACAATAATCTTCTGTTGTATCCCCAATCTGCATAACACTTGAAATAAAGGAGGTAATGCTTCTATTTGCTTGAATTACTGTTTGAGTTGTATTAATTTCAATATTATTTTTTGTTGATTTATAAAATTGGAAGGTTATTGTTATTGTAACTGCTAATACAACAATAATTGTAAATGAGATTAGTATTCTAGAAAAAATATTATTGATTGAAGATTCTTTTGTATTCATATTATTATTGTCTTATCTTTTGTTTATATGAAGAAGGAGAATCTCCAGTTAGTTTTTTGAAGCAAAAAGAGAAGTAATTAGAATCAGAGAATCCTACTTTTTCAGCAATTTGATAAGTTTTTAAATCTTGTCGCTCAATTAAATTTTTTGCATGTTTAATTCTTGTTAAAGTGAGAGCTCTGGTAAAAGGAGTTTTTGTTTCTTTTTTAAATGTTGAACTAAAATATGCATTACTAACTCCGAGTAAATCGCATATAGCATCTTGATTGAAATTTTTATCTTGATAATTTTGTTCAATTAATTTTTTAGCTACTTCCACAAATTTTATATTACTAGACTCTCTCTTTTCTTGAATTTTATTATTTATTTTAAGAGATATTTCTGTTAATTTAGGTATTGTTGAATTAATGGTATTAATTTCAGATATTTTACTTATCAGATTAGAATATTTACTTAGATTTAAATTATAGCTTAAAGCAAGATTTGTAAGTCTTGAAATAATTTTTAAATTGAATGATTCAATTTGTAATGGATCAAAATTTGAATCTTTAGAGTACAATTCTTCAATTGATTTAGTAATATCAGAAGAGCTTCCTAGTTTAATTGAGTTTATATACTTTTCAATGTATTCATCGTTTGTATCATTAGTATTTTCAATAATATTTTTTGATTCTAAATCTTCGATAAAAAAGATGTTTTGATCTTTATAGTATAATTTATAATTTATTGCATTTATGCATTGTTTATAAGATTTTGATAAATCTTTAAATGATTCTACAATTTCGCTTATACCTATATTGCATTCAGATTTTGTGTAGAATTTAATATATTGGTTTAATTCCTGTATTTTTTTTATTGTTCGCTTTTTAAACAAGGGTTTTTCAATTGATTCTTTACCTTTATTTGAATAGTAAAAGGTTAATATCATATTATTATTATTGATTGATTGAATCATATTTGAATCTATAGCAAAGAAATTTTTTAATATATCCTTGATTGTTAATAAATCTAATTTAATGTCCTTTTCAGTATTTGGCTCTATAACACAAGTGATGTAATAATTTTTATCATAAGGTAAATTATAATCTTCTATTTGATCTTTTATATCCTCATAATTATTAAAGTAAATTTCATTTATTATTTTTTCTCTCATGGCTGGTACTAAATTATTATATATTTGCTCAAGCCGATCTTTATTTGTTCTTAATGAAATTTCATTATCGAGTGTTTTTTTTAATTTCTTTAATAGTTCAATTATATCAATTTTTGAAACTGGTTTTAATACATATTCTGTTACATTAAGTTTTATAGCACTTTGAGCATAAGAGAATTCATCATGCCCTGATAATATTATAATTGTAGTAGTAGGCATTTTTTTTCTTAATTCGTTTATTAATTCAAGTCCATCCATATATGGCATCTTAATATCAGTAATAACAACATCAGGAATTTTTTCTTCAATTAAATCTAATGCTTCAAGACCATTTTCAGCTTCACCGGCTATGAAGAAGCCATAATCTTCCCATGGAATTTGACTTTTCATTGTCTCTCTTACTCTTGATTCATCGTCTACTAAAATTATTGAATACATAAGAGCATTTTAAGATAATTAAAGCCATATAGCAACAAAAATTTAATTATTGTAGGATATGATCTTTTGCATAATATGAATATTTATATATAATAACAGCTGAAATGCATGATCTTTTTATAATAAATAAAATTGTGCTTTAATGAATCAAAAATATACTAGGATTAATTGATGAAAAAAATAGAAGTTGTTGCAGCAATAATTCAAAGGGATAATAAAATTTATTGTGCTAGAAGAGCTGATAAAGGTGAAGTTGCTTTGAAATGGGAATTCCCTGGTGGAAAGATTGAAAAAGATGAAGCTGCTAAAGATGCATTAATAAGAGAAATTCAAGAAGAATTGAATATAACAATAAAGGTTAATGAGTTTTTTTTGACTGTAGAACACCAATATAATTCATTTTTTATAACTATGCATAGTTTTAAATGTGATATAATTAAAGGTGATATAAAAAGAAATGAACATGTTGAAGATTGTTGGTTAGATATTGATGAGTTATCTTCTTTAGATTGGGCTGAGGCTGATAAACCTATTGTTAATAAATTAATAGAGTCTATTCAGCTGTAGTAAAATATTCATATAAATCATCTCTAACAGGAGTTTCAAGTTTATATTTAATTTTGAAAGCTTTGGTGTTATCTATATTTATTTCTTGAGCTTCTTCAAGAGGAGCTATTTCTCCGAGGAAGTAGAAATCTTTAGAATTGTTTGTTGCTTTATTTTTTCTTACAAATAAATATATTTTTGTATTTCTTTTTTTTGAATTATATATGTAATCCCAATCTTTTGAGCCTATCGCTCTATCCTTTTTAGAAATCGCAATTAATATACTATTTGAAATGAAATGATCTTGATAATTTATAGCATTCTCTTCTTTTTCATAATTTATAAAAACAGGTAAAGTATTTGTTTTTTTATCATACATGTATCCATTCATTACAGCTGAATTGTCTTTTTCCCAATTTAAAGCTTTACATACATCTTCATAAGAATATCGTTTGAATAAAGATAGTTTTGTGTTTTTGTATTTATCAGCATAATAAAGGGTGTGTTGTTCAGAGGCATATTCAATTATTTCATATATACATTTGATAAAGGTCTTGTTTTCAATATAAGATAATAGTTGTTTTGATGGTTTTATATAATTGTTTTCTTCTTCAACTAAAGAACAGGCAAGATGTTTTTGATAGCTATTTTTTGTATTTTGAATGTTATTATAACTATGAGATAATATTTTTATGGCTACTTTTTCTGAATTGGTGTCATATTTTATAAAGGGTTCTTCAACATAATTATAATCAGGGGCAATAATTTTTTTAAGAAGATTAATAGAATCATAATCTTTCCCTTTACCTATTTTTGTAGATAAATAATTTAAAGCTAATAATTCGTTTTCATTTAAAGAGTAAGGGGTATTATCTTTTTCACAATCTTTTATTAATTGATAATACGATCCATAATTATCAATTACTAAATCATATGAAACCTCAGCAAATTTATTAAATTCATCTAATGTTGGTATATGAGATAATTCACTTTTTAATATACTATAAGCTTCTTTAATATTTTTTTTATTACTTAATTTACTATTATCAATTGCATTATAGATTTGATGTCTTGAAATTTGATCAAACTCAATTGTTGAGCAGCCTGATAGGAACGAGGAGCCATCACTTACTGTTTTTCTTATAGTTTCTCTATTGAAGGATTTATCAGAAGCGAGTGCCATAGGAATACAGTAATTTTTTTCATAATTTCCAATAAAGTCTAAAACTACAACAAATTCTTTGTCATAATATTTTCGTAATCCTCTTCCTAATTGTTGAACAAAGATAACAGCAGATTGTGTAGGTCTTAATAAAACAATTTGATTAATAGATGGAATATCTACGCCTTCATTAAAAATATCAACACTGAAAATATAATCTAGAGAAAACTCATTATAATTATCACTTTCTAATTTTTGTATAGCAATTTCTCTTTCTTCGATGGAATTTTTTGAGGATAATGCGATAGTTCTATATCCTTTTTTATTAAATTTATCTGATAATAATTCTGCTTCCTCAACCTTTCTACAAAAAATTAATCCCTTTACTCTATCTCCTGAATATCCATAAAAATTAATTTTTTCAATTATATTTTTAACTCTTTCGGCACGACTTAAATCATTAATTGAAGTTTTATCATCAACAATTTTATCATCAATATAGATTTCAGATATTCCAAAATAGTGGAAGGGACACAATAAGTCAAAATCCATTGCTTGTTTTAGATCAATTCTAAGCGCAATATTTCTATCAAAGAGAGGTAAAATATCTTTTGCATCTGTTCGACTAGGGGTTGCTGTCATACCGAATAAGAACTTTGGAGAGAAATATTCAATTATGTTTTGATAACTATTTGATGCAGCACGATGAGCTTCATCAATTATAATATAATCAAATTCTGAAGGAGTGAAACGTGAATATATTTCTTTTTTTGACATCATATTCATTGTTGAGAATAAATAATCACAATCAAACTCTTTATATTTCCCAGTTAAAAAACCAGTTTTGATATCAGCTCCTAATACTGTTTTATAACTTTCCTCTGCTTGAATTAATAATTGTTCACGGTGAGCTAGAAATAATAACTTTTTTGGTTTTGCTGCTTTGACATCAAAAGCAGATAAATATGTTTTACCAGTTCCTGTTGCTGATATCAATATAGCTTTTTTCTCTCCCTTTTCTCTTAATTGGCTTAAAGCTTTTACTGCATTTATTTGCATTTGATTTGGTTCAAGAGTTAGTGTTCTAATGTTATATTCTTTTACAGAATTTCTTAGTTTCTTGGTTTTATCATAAACCTTTTTGTAATTTTCTAGCCAGTCTTTTGAATAAGGCGTAGACATATTCCATAATTGAAGAAAATCTTCATTAATGTTTTTTAGTAAAGCTCCATTATTTTTGCCAGAAATTTTTAAATTCCATTCTTTGTTAGATAGAAGTGCTTGTTGTGTGATATTTGAACTACCAATTAGAACTGATAAATAATCTTCATGCTCAAATAAATAACCTTTTATATGGAAAGCATTTTTATCATATATTTTTATTGTTAAATTGGAGAAATCATTTAACCTTTCAATAGCTTTTGGGTCTGAAAAGTTTAAATAATTTGAAGTTATTATTTCCCCTCTAATATTCTTTTTTTCTAATTCTTTTAATGTTTCAAGAAGAATGTTAACACCACTATAAGTAATAAAAGCAACTGAAAAACAAAAGCTTTTACAAACTAATAATTCTTTTTTTAACTGGGTTAATACTTTTAGTCCCTGAATGCTATTGTTAACAATAAGTTGTGGAGAAAAACTAATTTTAGCTTCAATACTATTATCTATTAAGCCATACTCAGTTGCTTTTAATATTGCATTATAATTAGTGTTCATTATATGCAGCTTAGCATGGTAAAAAATATAAGTAAAGATCAATAATTTTTGGAAATTACTGTATTTTATTTAATTTTCTTTTGCTTGCTAAGTTTAATTTGCTAGGCTATTATAATTTTTATGAAAGTTTTAGTTATGGATGATGAGGAAAAAGTTTGTTCCTTAGTTTGTGCTTTGATATTATGGGATGAGTTAGGTCTTGAGTTAGTAGGTACTGCTGGAGATGGTATAGAGGGTTTAAAGCTTATTGAAGAAAAAAATCCAGATATATTGATTACAGATATTAGAATGCCTTCTTTAGATGGTTTGGAATTAATTGAAAGAGCAAAGAGCTTAAATCCAAATTTACAAGTTATTATTATAAGTGGCTATAGACAATTTGATTATGCTAAGCAAGCTATAAAATTTGGTGTTTCTGATTATTTGTTGAAACCTATTAAACAAAATGAATTATATAATGCATTAAAGAAAATGGTTACTATTTATGAAGATAAAAAAAATTATAGTACATATTTATCAAATAGAGACGAAATTAGAAGTTATTACTTAATAAATTATTTACAAAATGGACTTAATAAAGAAAAAATTGTTGAATTTTATAATTCTTCATTAAATATTATTATGTCATTAATAAAAATAGATGGTGAATTCTTTAATTATGATAATGAAGCGAAAACAGTAATCAAAAATAAATTAAAAGATAATTTTTCACATTATTTAGAATCCTTATCAAATTGGGATATTATATATTTAGATAAATATTATACCTTTCTATTGATTATTCCAATTGAGACTGTTTTAAATTTTGATTTGAATTATAATCTAAAAAAAGCCTTTAAAGAGGTTGTTATTAATTTTTATTCTTTATTTCCTAATTTAGAATTAACATTTTGTGAAGGTTTTTTGCTTTCTGATTTAGATTCTTTAGACAAAGAATTTAAGAGATTGATTAAATTAAGTTATAAAAGAATAGATTTAGATTCAGGAAGTTATATATCTAATGATAATAAAAAAATCTATTGTGACTATAATAAATCAGATTATTTTGTAAAAAATATATTAGCATTATTTGTAGAAGATGAAGTAAATATTGATGAAATAAATAAATTAATACTAGTCTTAAATAACTTGAATAAAGAGAGCTTTATATTAACAATTATCGATATTGTTGACAAATTAACTATTTCGTTTCAAGAGCAATTAGATATAGATATCTTAGGTAAGATATCATTTGAAGAATTATTTTTTATTAATAAGAAGCCTTTAATTGTAACTTTCTTAAAAAATAAATTAATTTCTATTAATGAAATTTTTATTCAAAAAAGAAAAAATGAAAGTTCAAAACCAATTAAAGAAGCTCAAAACTATATCCAATTAAATTATTCTGATAATCAATTGTCTTTAGATTTTGTATCAAATTTAGTTCATCTATCATCAACATATTTTAGTTCATTATTTAAAAAAGAAACTGAAAAGGGATTTGCTGAATATTTAAGAGAAGTAAGAATTGATAAGTCAAAGGAACTCCTTTCGAGTACAAGTTTATCAATAAAAGACATTTCAAAGAAAGTTGGATATCAAGATCCGAGACACTTTACGAAGTGTTTTAAAAGCCAATTAGGGATAAAACCTCAAGATTATAGGAAGTTATATGGCTAAAAGAAAGTGGCTTAAAGAACCAAAATATATTGAAACAAGAATAATTTTATTTTTTAGTTTAAGTTTATTCTTAGTATTAATAACTTTATTTTTTGTTTTTTTATCTCATTTTGGTAGATTAAAAAGTGATTTTTGGTTTTTTTTGCCATTAGTTTTAATTCTATTACTAATTATTTATGGCTATTATCATATTTTTGTTCCTTATAAGAAATTTAAGCATTTGCTTCAATTATTTAATTCAGGTCAAACTTATTCGCATTTTTCAGATTTAAAAAATCCTTTAAGCAGAGATTTTGTAGTATTGGATAATCGATTGGCTCAAATTTTAGACAGTGATATTTTGATGAGTGTAAGTAAAAGACAAGCCCAGTATCTTGCATTACAAAACCAAATTAATCCACATTTTTTATATAATACATTGGAAGGAATTAGATCTGAAGCCTTGAGCGAAGGCAATATGTCTATTAGTTCAATGTGTGAAGCTTTAGCTACTTTTTTTAGATATACAATAAGTCATGTGCAGAATTTAGTACCTCTATCACAAGAACTTGAAAATACTAAGAACTATTTTTTTATTCAACAATATCGATTTGGTGAAAGATTGTCGATGGAAATTTCTTTTATTGATGGCTGCAAAGACGATGCTCTTAGAATACGTATTCCAAAATTAACGTTACAACCCATTGTAGAAAATGCAATTGTGCATGGACTAGAGTGTAAAAAAGGGAAAGGCCATTTATTAATAAATATTGAGCTTTTTGATTCAAGGTTACTCATTAGCGTAAAAGATAATGGGGTTGGAATGGATGAAGAGAAACTTAATAAATTGCAAAGAACGCTTTCAAAGGAAGGTGCTGACCAACAAGATTATAATTTGAATGAAGGTGGAATAGCTTTAATTAATGTAAATAATAGGATTAAAATTTTATTTGGAGAAAGATTTGGGCTTGATGTAACAAGCTGTCAAGATTTAGGAACAGATGTAAATATTAGCCTTCCGATTGAGTATAAAAGTTCAGAGGAATCTTAATGAAAAAAGAAATACTTTGTCTTGAAAAAGTTTATATACCGCCTTTTCTTGAAAATTTGAACTTGCATATTTTGGAAGGTGAAATTGTAGGATTAATTCCGATTAATATTTTAGGTGTTGATGAATTAGTAACTCTTATTGGTTATGGGTATCCTCTTCATTATGGATATGTTTCCTATGATGGAAAAGTTGTAAATGATTATTTAGATCCTAATCCAAAGAAGAATAATGTATTAATTATTGATAAAGAAACAACTCTTATTGATTCTTTAAGTGTTTATGAAAATCTTTTTGTAATCAGAAAAGGTTTTGCAAAGCATTTAATAAATAAAAAAATGTTAATACAACAAACACAAATGCTTCTAATTGATTTAGATATTAAAATCTCACCCAATGTTTTAGTTGAGAATTTATCATTATATGAAAAAGTCGCTTTGGAGCTCATTAAGGCCCAAATACTATGTTCAAAACTTGTGATTTTAAAAGATATCTCTAGTTTTATAAATGAGAAAGATATTGAAAAATTGCATAATTTGATGAGAAAAATAAGTAAAAAAGGGATAAGTTTTTTATACATATGTAATCATCATCAAGAGGCCTTTTTGATTAGTGAAAGATGTTATTTGATGAAGGAAGGACATATGGTAAAAAATTTGCTTCCTAATGAAATGACTGACAAAGTAATGGAATATTATAGTTATGTTTTTGAGCATAGTTTATCAACTTCAGAAAGACTAAAATTGTATGATAATAATGAGAAGCCTTCTGATATTATTTTTTCAGTAAAACATGTGTTTTTTGAAAAACTAAAGAATTTATCTTTTGATTTGCATAAAGGCGAAACTATAGTTTTATTTGATAGTGATAATTCAATCATTGAAAGCTTATCAAAATTATTAAAAGTTGAAGATTTCCCAAATAAGGGTCAAATTCTATTAAATAATAAGTGGCTTAAGAAAAAAGATAGAAAAATTGCATTAATTGATAAAAAACCTTTAGAATCAAATATATTTTATTCTTTGTCAGTAATGGATAATATCTTATTTTGTGCAGATCATAAATTAAAAAACTTATGGTTTAACCATAAGATTGAGAAAGCAATTTCTAAATCACTTTTCAAGGATCTTGGAAATATTGTTTTTGAGAAAGATTTAAAAAAACTAAATGAAGCTCAGTTATTTGAGGTGCTTCACCAAAAGATTCTGTTTCAAAAACCGGATTTATTGGTATTAATTCAGCCTTTTGCCTTTTTGGATATGTATCAGAGATTAAATAATATTGAGTATTATGACAAACTAAAGAAGAATGGTGTTTCAATATTAATTTTAGCTCTTTCAATATCTGATACCCTTCAAGTAGCTGATAGGTTATATTTTGCTTCAGAAGGGAAAATTATTAATTCATATTTAAGAAAGGATTTTTCTTTATTGTCTCATTTACATGGTTCTTTACCTCAAAATAAATTATAAATCATAAAAATACCCCACCTTTTCATAATTTTGATGCTCTTTTCAACTCATATTTTACATGAGAGGATATAAATGTCGAAAGGAGTTATTATCCAATGAGTGAACAATATATAGTTGAAATGAAAAATATTTCTAAATCTTTTCCAGGAGTTAAAGCCTTAGATAATGTTAATTTTCATCTAAAAAGTGGGCAAGTAATGGCTCTATTAGGAGAAAATGGCGCTGGTAAATCTACATTAATGAAAATTTTATCTGGGGTTTATACCCGAGATCAGGGATCAATTCATATTTTTGGAGAAGATATAAAAGGGAATTTAACACCAAAAAGTGCTCAAGAAATAGGTGTTGCTATTATTCACCAAGAACTTAATATGTGTTCTCATTTGACCGTAGCAGAAAATATTTTTCTTGGAAAAGAGTTACATTCAAAAGGTTTGTTAAGAGACAAAGAGATGGTAAAAAAATCTCAAGAAGTGCTTGATAAACTAAAAATTGATATTAATCCTACATTAGTGGTTGGCTCCTTGGGTGTTGGACAACAACAAATGGTTGAAATAGCTAAAGCGTTAGAATCAAATGCAAAAGTATTAATAATGGATGAGCCAACAAGTGCTTTAACTTCGAAGGAAATTGACGATTTATTTAGAATAATCAGAGAAGTCAAAGCAAACGGTTGTGGAATAGTATATATCTCTCACAGATTAGAAGAATTACAACATATTGTTGATTATGTAACGATAATGAGAGATGGTCGATATATTACTGAAGGTAATTTTAAAGATTTAACATTGAAAGAAATTATTTCAAATATGGTTGGTCGAGAAATTAAAGAACAATTTCCAAGAGTAGAAACTAAAAAAGGTAAAATGATTTTTAGTGTTAATAAATTGAATGCAGGAAGAATGGTTAGAGATGTTAGTTTTAGTGCTTATGAAGGTGAAATTTTAGGAATAGCTGGATTAATGGGAGCAGGAAGAACAGAAACTACAAGAGCTATCTTTGGAGTTGATCTAAAAGAAAGTGGTGAGATAACTATTCAAGGTAAAAAAGTAGATATTAAATGTCCAATGGATGCTATAAAGCATGGTATTGTTTTAGCCCCAGAAGATAGAAAGAAAGATGGATTATGTACAAAATTATCTGTTAGAGAGAATATTGCTTTAGCAAATTTAGATGCATTATGTAGCAAGGGCGGTATTGTAAATAGAAAAAAAGAAAAAGAAATTGTGGAAAAAGCAGTTTCTGATTTGAAAATTAAATTACCAACTAGTGAAGTAAATGCAGCAAGTCTTTCAGGAGGCAACCAACAAAAAGTTGTTGTTGCTAAATGGCTGGCTAGAAATAGTAAAGTTGTTATTTTTGATGAACCTACTAGAGGTATTGATGTGGCAGCTAAAGTTGAAATTTATAATATTATGAATATTTTAAAAAGCAATGGAATTGCAGTAATTTTTGTATCAAGTGAAATGCCTGAAGTTTTAGGCATTTCGGATAGAATTGTAGTTATGTGTGACGGTAGAGTTACAGGGTCTTTAATTACAAAAGATACCAATCAAGAAGAAATATTATCATATGCAACAAAATTTGAAAAAAAGATTGACTAAGAGGAATAGAAAATGAATCAAAAATTGGAAAGCCCTTATAAAAGATTATTAGCTATAAGGGGTATGGGACAAGTATTAACAGTTACTATTGGATTAATTATTCTTTGTATTGTTTTTGGATTAATGAATCCAATGTTTTTCTCATCAAGAAATGTATCAAATTTATTAAGACAAATTGCTCCAATATTATTAATTGGTATAGGTCAATCTTATGTATTATTAATAGGTCAAATTGACCTTAGTATAGGATCCGTTGTTGGTATGAGTTGTATGATTAGTGCAACTTTAATGACGAGAGGTGTAACACCAATAATTGCTGTAATTATAACTATTATTTGTGCTTTAATGGTTGGTCTTGTAAATGGGTTTTTAGTGGCTTGGTGTAAATTGCCATCATTTATTGGAACTCTTGGAACTATGACTATAGCTAGAGGTATAGCTCAAATAGCAAATAATAATTATAACACTGATTCAATTGGAGAGGCTGCTGAAGGATTTAGAAACTTTTTTTACTATGGTAAAAGTATAGGTCTCTATAATACGATCTGGATTGCTTTATTCTTGTGGATAGTATTCAATTTTGTTTTAACCCGAACTCGAACAGGACGGCATGTTTACGCTGTTGGTTCTAATATTGAGGCCGCTAGATTATCAGGCGTTTCTGTAGTTGGAACAACTATAAAAGCTTATTTAGTATCATCTTTTGTAAGTTGTGTTGTTGGTTTAATAACAACAGCAACAAGTGGTATGGGAACAATGGATGCTGGTATGTCTTACGAATTATACGCTGTTGCTGCATCTGTAATTGGCGGGGTATCTACTTTAGGTGGACAAGGTTTGCTTTTTGGAACTGTAATTGGGGCTTCAATTTGGGGCGTTTTGCAAAATGGTCTTCAGTTTGCAGGGGCACCAATTGCAATAAGAAATATTGTAATTGGAATTATTGTAGTGGTTTCAGTACTTCTTGATGTCATTGTTAGAAGCAATAAATCAAAAAGTTGGAAAATATTTAAAAAATAATAGCGAAAGCTAATAAAAAAGGAGTCGAAAGATGAAAAAAGGATTATTAATTTTTATACTTTCAATCGTTACTGTTGTGGGCTTATTTGCTCAAGGTCAAAATGAATCATCAAATAAAAAGATTTATTTAATTACAATGGATCAAATGGATCAACATTGGCAAAATGTTAATGCAGGTTGTGAAAAAGCTGTAGCTGAATTAGGTGGAATTGATTATAAATGGTTAGCTCCAGATATAAAAGATGATAACAAGCAAATTGAATCAATCAATAATGCTGTCGCTGGTGGTGCTGATGTTATTTTATTAGCTGCTAATGGACCAAACGCTGTTACTTCTGCTTTGAAAGAAGCTACTTCAGCTGGTGTTAAAATTGTTTATGTTGATAGTGCTGCTGATTATCCTGGTGAACAAATTCTTGCAACAGATAATGAAGCTGCAGGAACAACCGCTGGAAAACAGATGCTTGATGCTTTAAAAGCAAAAGGTGTTACATCTGGATCAATTGGTATTATCAATGTTAATGCTGCAACTGCTTCAACTGTAGCTCGTGAAAAAGGTTTTAGAAAAGCTTTCGAAGGTTCTTCATACTCAATTTTAGAAACACAATATTGTAATGGTGATGCAGCCGTTGCAAAAGATATGAGTGCTAACTTTATTACTCAAGGTGTTGTAGGATTATTTGGAGCTAATGAAGGTTCAACAGTTGGTGTAGGTAATGCTATCCAAGAAGCTGGAAATGCTGTTGTTGGTGTTGGTTTTGATAAATCAGATATGATTCTTTCTTTAATTGATAAAGGATATATCTTATGCACAATGGCTCAAAATCCTGATGTAATGGGTTATGAAGGTATTAAAACTGCAGTTGATGTTCTGAATGGTAAAACAATTAGCAAAAAATATGTAGATACTGGTGTTTCAGTAATTAAAAAATAATTAATTCATTAGAAAAAGAGGCATCATATGATGCCTCTTTATTATCATTATTTATTATATCTACTATTACTTTTTTATTTATAAGGAGTTTATTTTGAATTATTTTATTGGAATAGATATTGGTGGAACAAAAATATCTATAGTGTTATCAAATGATAATTGTCAAATACTCTATAAAGAAAAATTTTTCACTAAAGATAAATTTGAAGATAATTATGAAATAATAATAAATATAATAAAAAAAATTATTAAAGAGTATTGTGTAAATATAAAAGCAATTGGAATTAGTGCTGGGGGTCCTCTTGATAGTGAAAATGGTGTTTTTATTTCACCTCCACATTTAAAAACCTGGCATGGCATAAATATAAAAAAATTATTAGAAAATGAATTTAATATTCCTACTTTCTTGGAAAATGATGCAAATGCTTGTGCTTTAGCTGAATATTATTATGGGAATGGTAAAGGGAGTAAAAACTTTGCTTTCTTGACTTTTGGAACAGGCTTAGGTGCCGGATTAATTTTTGAAGGTAGTTTATATAGAGGAACTAATAATCAAGCTGGAGAACTTGGACACATCAGAATTAGTGAAGATGGACCTATGTGTTATGGAAAAAAAGGATGTGTTGAAAGTTTTTGCTGTGGAACTGGGATTTCATTATTACATAAACAATTAACAAATCAGAGTTTAAGTGCAAAAGAAATTTTTGATTTAGCTGAGAAAGAAAATGATCCTATTGCTATAAACACAATAAAAATTAGTTCTCAGAAATTGGGATTAGCTATAGCTCTATTAATTGATTTATTAGCTCTCGATTGCATAGTTATTGGAAGCATTTATTCAAGAAGTTCAGAAATAATTGATAAGTATATGCTTGAAGTAGTTGAAGCTGAAATTCTACCTATAAACAAAGGTTTATGTAAAATTAAAGTTTCATCACTAATGGAAAATTTAGGTGATATTGCTGCAATTACAGTAGCTCAAAAGGGAAAGGCAAATGATTGAACACATAAAAAACTTAATAAATAGATATCCACAATTAATAGATTGTTATTCTTCCATAAATGAAAGTTTTGAGATTTTGGATGAAGCAGCTAAGAGTAAGAAAAAAATTTTAGTTTGTGGGAATGGTGGCAGTAGTGCTGATAGTGATCATATTGTTGGAGAGTTAATGAAATCTTTTGTAAAAAAAAGAAAGATAAGCAATTCTTTGCAAACTGAAATACAAAAATTAGCGCCTCTTGAGGCAACTCTCCTTAATTCGAGATTAGAAGATGCTGTGGCTGCAATAAATCTTTCTCAACATAGTGCCTTAAATACAGCTTTTAGTAATGATGTAGATTCAACTTTAATATTTGCACAACAAATTATTGGCTATGGAGAAAAAGGTGATGTTCTAATTTGCATTTCTTCTTCAGGTTCATCAAAAAATGTTTTATATGCAAGTATTGTTGGAAAAGCTAAAAATATGAAAGTTATTGGATTAACAGGACAAAAAGAAGGAGATATAGATAAATATTGTGATGCTGTAATAAAAGTTCCTGAAATTGAAACATATAAGGTTCAAGAATTGCATTTACCCATTTATCATACTCTATGTCTTATGATTGAGGATTCTATTTGGTAAGATATTTTGTAGAAATGAAATTAACAATAGTATCAACAGTTAATACTTGTTGTTCTTCTCTGGAGATAGTTGCTGTACCATCACCTTTTTGTTCTCCATAATTCCCAAAATAGGCATGATTGCCACCATTAATAATAACTTTGTTATCAACATTATTTAATTTAGTGTGATCTAATACCTTATCATTTGAACCATAAATACTGATTGTTTTTATTGGAGCTTCATTTAGTGGATATGAAGCTAATAAAATTAATCCATTTATTTTGTTGAAATTCTTCTCAGCATAAGAACTTGCCATTGCCCCACCTAGTGAATGACCACTTAAATACCAAGATTTTATATCTGGAAAATTATCATAGATTTTATTTGCAGCTGAAATATTAAATACTGCTAAATTGAATGGCATTTTAACAAGAATACAAGTAATGCCTTTTTCTGAAAGTTTTGATAATAGTGGTATATATGCTTTATCTTCTACTTTCCCACCAGGGTAGAATATTAATCCAATTTTTTTATTATTATTATCAGATGGATAGATAATAGTTAAATTATCTCTATTTTCAATATTTTGATGTTCTGAATATACTTTCTCAATAGCAGTTTTATCAGCTCGATAATACTTTAGGGTATAAAAATAGAAAGATACTATAATTAATGTAATAATAGATATTAATGTTAATACTATATTTTTTATAATTGAGTGCTTTTTTTTCATATGTTTTCCTATAAGTAAAAATATAAAGATTCAAGAAGATAATCAATGTTATATTTATAAGATAATTTGAATATATAATTTTTAATTGGGGTAATTGATTTTTTGCTATTTTGATAATCATTAAGAAGAGAAAAAAATTTCATTTTTTCTTTTTCTGTACAAATCTTTTTAAAATAACTCCAAATATGAGTTAAAGTATTAATTTGAGATGGTTTTTGATTTTCTATATTAATTGCACTTTCAATTAGCTTATAGAAAGTAAGAACGTCATAATTTATTTTATCTTTTAATAAAGTCCTAATATCTTGGTAAATAGATGCAGACGCACTTAATACATAATATTTATATCTAGCCCATTCTTTTTCCAATTCTTGAATTTTTAAATTATCTTTTGTTACTAAAATACATTTTATAGCTGAAAGATTTTTATCTTTTACTTCAAGCATAATATCAATATCTTTGTTAATTAGATTATTATAAAAATCTAAAAATTGATTAGCTTTAATGTATTGTGAATGTGCTCCATTTTTAAAGTTGTTTGCACTTTGTGAGTAATGTATTTTTTGTTTACCATCAGTACTTTTCCAAGTTTTATTGCATTTTTCAATAAGTTCATACTGATTTAATGAATTATTCTCTGGATGATTTAATTGATGGTGTAGATTGTCAAAGACTACAGGTATATTTATCTTAGAAGAAATATCTAGGACATCATTTATATTATATGATTTGTCATCATTTTCAATAATTAATCTCTTTTTTATACTGTTTTCAAGTTTTTCAAAATTAGAAATAAATCTTTCTATTGCTGATTCTTTATCCGAATATACGCCTCCAATATGGAGAACTATTTTGCTAGAATAATCGCAATTTAAGGAGTCTAAAAATTTATTGTGAAAGGATAAATCTTTAATAGCTTTTTTTACAACCTCTTCATTTGGAGAATTTAAAACAGTATATTGTCCTGGATGCATTGTGACTCTAATATTATTCTTTTTTATTAATTCCCCAATTTCAAGTAATTTATCTTTAAAAAGTTCTTGCCAACGCACATTATTAATAGGATGAGTAGAAAGAGGAATAATATCAGAGCTAATTCTAAATAATTTAATATTGTTTTTGATATTATAGTTTATGATTGATTCAAGAGCTTTCAAATTGTTATCTAAAATTTTTTCAAATTTAATTTGATCAAAATTTTTTACATATATTGTCGATAATTTAGTGTTTACTTTTCCAAGTTGAATACAGGCATATCCTATTGCCATTTTTTATCTCCTTGATAAACATCTCTATATTATTGTTTATCTTCTTTCATTAGTTCATATCTTCTTTTTCTAAATTCAGCTATGGGCCTATCTCCAGGTATTAATTTTTCATCCATTTTCATTTGGGTGTATTTTGGAAGTTGTGTTACAACAACTCGCTTATCTTGATTTAATATAATTCTACTTGATATTTTTCCAAAGAATCCAATAATATTTCTAATCCCCCAAATTGGCATAAAAGCTTGATAGAATCTAAGATATATCATAGTATTTTCATCATCAATTGGTGCAAAAGCTGCAAATATTCTAACTTTTTCAGCTATTATATTGTGCCAAATATTTGGCATAATTATTTGAAGAGAGAATAATTCGTCTTCATTTCCCATTTCTTTTGGACCTTTTGCTTCAATTTTGCCATCATCAACTAGATTTTTAACATACCAAGTTAATTGATCTCCTTCCCATTTTACTTTTGGTCCATATACTACAGTTTTGCCACCTTTACCTATAGTGTTGTGGTGGACAAAAGGAATATGAACAACATCCATTTGATTTTCAATGCACCGCGTATAATGCATTGGCCAATGGTCAATTATTTGAGAATAATGAAAATTGGTTTTTAAATCTTCAAAAAATGGAATTTCTGGAAGATTTTCTTTTTCATCTCCCCAATAAATCCAAATAAAACCATATTTTTCTTTTGCAACATAAGCATTAACTTTATATCTTTCTGCAACTTCTTTTTTCTTGCCATTAGCAGGTATTAAAGTCACTTTACCTTTGATATCATATTCAAAGCCATGAAAGGGACACTGTGCATGATCATTAATTATTTTACCAGCACTAATTGAGGCTCCTCTATGGCAACATTTGTCAAAGATACAAGCTATTTGATTATCTTTTGTTCTCCAAAAAGCAAGTTTCTCTCCAAGTCTTTTTACTCCAATAATACCTTTTGGTGGAATTTCTTTAGCATCTAGAATTGCATACCATTTATTTCTTATCATAGCTAGTTTCCTATCTTAAAAAAAGAAACCCTATGAACAATTAAAATGTTTATAGGGTTAATTGATTTAATATTCTTTTTTTGTAATAGCGTAGAAGTCTGCAGCAATAATGAAAATTATTGAAATTATTGCTGAAATAATTACAGCAGGATACATACTATTAAATACAGTAGTATGCTTTATAATTATTCCAAAGTATGCCCATATTATTACTAATCCATAAAAATAATCTCTATTTTTTAGTAAGGTTATAATTCCAATAATTGCACCAACAATTATTATTAGGACAGTCCAAATTGTTTCTGAAATACCAAATCCTTTGAAATTTAGACTAACCAAGAGGGTAGTTACATTTGCAATTGTTGCAACTGTTATCCAACCAAAATAAATACTAAAGGGAAGTTTAACAAAGAATTTTTCCTTAGAACTAAGTTTTTCTTCTTTTATTGCATTAACTATTTTAATTAATGAAATTAGAATTACTAGCATGAATACAACGGATAACCAAATTATTTGGTAATGCCAGGTAAAAATCCAAATTGCATTTGCTATTGAAGAAATAGAAAAAATAATTCCTACTTTATTTAATAATTCAGTACTTATTTCATCATTTTTATTAATTATTCCTAGTTGATAGAAAGTAAAAAGGGCTAACAATAAATAAATTAGGCCCCAAATAGAAAAGGTGATTCCTGCTGGTGCAAAAAGGTTTGGATATGAATCTGATATAACGCCTGTATCAACACCATTAATTGGAAGACTATTAGCTAAAACATTAACGACAACCATTACTATGAAAGTAATTAATACAAGAAATTTAATTTTGTTGTTCATGAAATTTGCCTCCGTTTATTAGATTATATCACAAATAAAGGTTTAATGTAGTAATATTTTTCTTAACAAAATTTATATTTGTCTAAGCTAATTAATAGCCAAAATATATTAAAAAAATATTATAAAAATAAAAGAAAATGGTTTTAAGACGTGAAATAGAAAACTTTAAATAATGCCCCGTAGACGATTCGAACGTCCGACCCCTTCCTTAGGAGGGAAGTGCTCTATCCAGCTGAGCTAACAGGGCCAGAAAAAAATATCTTTTTTAACAAAAAAATTTAAATAATTTTTGCTATGCGTAAAAATATCATATCGATAAGTTAGTGTCAATCAAGATAAAAGCAAGAATTGTAACCAAAATGCAACCAATAAAAAAGTGAAAGTGCAACCAAGCTGATTTTAGTTAGTAAACACTATTAATATACCATTTTTTTTTATCAAAATATAATATTGAAAATAAGGATTATTAATTTGAACAATGTTAAGAAAAAATGTGAAATAATAATTCATCAAAAAGAAAAAGGAACCTGTCGGAATTTTCGACAGGTTCAAATTGAAAAGAAGTATTAGCTAAAAGGATTGCAGATTTTTATAGTATGATTAATTTTTATTTACGTTTATATTGTTGATATTCTTTTATATTTGACATTTTAATGATTTTTTTTGCAAATTGCGAAAGTTTTACGTTAGTAAAGGCAGTAAAAAAACTCATTTTTCTTGAATTTTTATTGTAATTACTGTATATTATATGTACATACGTTGGTAATACTTATTTAGAATATATATATATATATATTCTAAATAAGTATTACAGAGGTTTTAGCCTGAAGTTCGATAATATTTGGAGGAATAGTTATGGAAAGCAACAATATCAATGGGAATAATTCTGTTCTCGATGTTTCTTCATATATAATAAATTATTGTCATAAAAACGATTTTACTATAACAAATTTAAAATTGCAAAAGCTATTGTATTTTTGTCAAGCAACTTTTTTATTGGAATCTAAAGGTGAGGTGCCTTGTTTTTCTGAACCAATAATCGCTTGGCCATATGGCCCTGTAGTATTAAAATCATACAATTTATATAGTGTTTATGGTAGTTCTGAAATCCCTAAAGTATTAAATTTTGATGAAAAAGTGATAAAAGGGAAAGCCATAATTGATTCTGTTTTGAATGCTGCAGCAAATAAAAATCCTTTTGTTTTAGTTGATATTACACATTCTCAAAAACCTTGGATAAATGCTTTTAAGAAAGGCCAAGGGGCGGGAACAGAAATAACAAAAAAATCAATATATAATTATTTTAGCAATAAATAATTGTTAGGAATTATTTTATGGGATATGTAGCTAGTGTAGATGTAACAAATGAAATTTTACAACCGGGTTATGATGCTAAATTAGAGGATGAGGAATCATCCTCTGATTTTGAACTTCTTTCAACTCAAAGTAGTAAGACAATTGAGAAAATTTTAAGAATATGTTCTGGCTCCTATATTTCTGAAGAGCGTATCAATGAGTTTAAAAGTAAATTTGTATATGAGAGTACTGTTTTTGTAGAAAAAGA
The DNA here is from genome assembly GCA_963678575.2 of Sphaerochaetaceae bacterium. Taxonomy (GTDB): domain Bacteria; phylum Spirochaetota; class Spirochaetia; order Sphaerochaetales; family Sphaerochaetaceae; genus Pleomorphochaeta. Next base: position 402,646 of record CAXXHV010000001.1, read on the forward strand.
TGGTAAAAATCCAATACTTATGCGAGTTTCTTATAAAACTATTACTATTTTTATTTCAAATATTAAAAAAGAAAAAAAAGAACGTTCTCAAAAAAAATTAGATACAATTCAAAATAATCTTAATATAATAATTGAGGATTATAATCTTGATTATTCATTTCGTAAATTAGCTGCAAAAATATTAGATCATGTGGAGTTATGTAATTATCAAATTAATTATGTTAGAACTCAAACAAAAAATTTAGATAAGTTTACTGAACAAATTAATTCCGCTAAAAACAAATTAAAACTCCAAAAAAAGGCTTTAGAAAAAATTCATAATAAATTGTTAAATCAGGTTTTAGTAAGTTTATCTATTTTTACAGGATTAGCTTTTCTATTATTTGGAGGATTGGATACATTAGGTAATTTGGGACAATTCTTTGAAAATATAGATTCAAATTTCTCTTTAGGAATTATTTATATTAGTCTTATTGGATTAATTCTACTTGGATTAATTCATACTTTTTTATGTTTTATTATTAGAATTTTAGACAAAAAAGATTCTAAAGGTGAAAAAATTTTATTAACAAGTTTCCATTTTTGGATTATTTTTTCTATTTTTGTAATCGTATTAATAATTGGTTTAGGATTACACTTTCAAATAAAATAAAGTTAATTTCTTGTATTATTTATTAAATAATTAACAATAAAATAGTGTATCAAATACTTTTGAATTAAACATATAATATTCTTCATTTTGATATACAGTAAATACTTTAGAAGAGTTATAGAAGTTGATAAAATTAGTTTCTATAGTAAAGTTTTTATATTTAATCATTTTGGGTATGGTTTGTTCAAAGTAAATAAGAAATTGATATTTAGTATTTGCATAGTTTTGAATTACTATTTCCATATCATAAGTATCTGGTTCATATAAATCTATTAATTCACCATTATATTTTCTATCTTTAAAGTATTTATCTAAATCGTCTACTAAGTTTTCTTTTTTTTCAATTATTTTATTCATTTTTTTAGACCTTAAATTAATTGTAAACCAGGACTACTTTTTTGCAATTATTATGTAATGCAATTTTATTGTGGATTTGTTTTTTTTAGTGAATTAATAGTTTAAAATTATTTTATATTAATCATCTTTTTTATGACCAAAAGTCAATAAATTGATAAGCTTGCTTATATTGAATTTTTGATCAATAACTAATGATTTTTCACCTGTTGTTATTTTTACAATATCAAAAATTTGATTCCCAGGTTTATTTGAATCGTGAAATGTATTAAAGTATAATTCATATTTTGTGTGAAGGATTTTTATTTTATTATAGTGTTTAAATTTTTCATTACTTTTTTGCAAACTTTGGATTAATGGAATATTTAAAAAAGAATTAAATCCATCCATTAAATATGTTGAAAGTGATGCTCCTTTATCTGTCATAGAAGTATACATAAAAATTTTATTAAGTTTATCTATGTTAGAACTTTTTTTAATATAATTCTCTTTTTTTACATATATTGAATAAAAGAGGGGTTTGTCAATAAAATTAATGATTAGTCCTATCGTTAAAAAAAACATTTCATTTTCTGTTAATTCTTCACGGTTTTGTATGACAAGAATTTTTTCTATAAATTTATTAATTTTTTCATAATCTCTTAAAGAGAGATTTTTTGGGACTGAATCATGCACACATTTAATAAACTTTGAATTTGTTGGAAATTTAAGCTGCATTTTTTCCTGAGTTTCTCTTAAATACTCCGATATATCAGGTTCAGGGAGAAAAAATTCATAATCAAAAAATCTTCTAAAATAACCAGCTTCATCAAAGCAATTTCCATAGATTTGTTTAACACTTTCTATTAGTTGATTTGAATTTATTGTAAATATAAATAAGTATTTACCTGTATCAAAAAGATGTTTTATTCTTTCTAATAATTCAATAGCAAATGTAGGTTTACATCGATCCAGTTCATCGATAAGAATAACAATCTTTTTATTACTTCTGTTTTTATGGATTTTTATTACATCGTTATAATATGTATTCAATGATGCTATAAATTCTTTTTTCTGTTTACTAAGCGGAGAGTCTTTTTCAAAATTTTTTAAACTGTTTTTTTTACTTAAATAATTTGTTTGAATATATTTTTTATTTGATTGCACTCTTTCAATATATTCAATTACATCGAATTTAGAAAAATTTCTAATTAATTCATTTCCTGCAGCTAATAATAACGATATTGTTTCTGTCGTTTCATCTTCGTTATCTTTATTATAATTAATTTCATTTAACATTTGAGGTATTAGTTCATTAATAAAAGCTTCAAGTGGATCTCCTTCATAATCATTAGCCCAGGCATTGAAAGTAAAAACGGTAAAATTATTTTCTTTTAGCTTTTCTTTTAATGCTTTCATAAAGGTAGTCTTTCCATAACCCCATGCTGCATCAACACTGATTACTCTTTTATCTTCAATTTCTTCTGGATAATCTTCTTTTGAAAAATCAATTTCAGGAGGGGAAATTGTTGATATAAAATCAATTAACGAATCGCAAAATTGTTTTCTTTCCTTAAATAATTCTTTATAGTACTTTTTTTCCATAATTGTGCCCTTTAAACTTTATTTGTACATGAACTCTTAATTTCCTTATATATCATATTCAAGGATAACTTCATCTTTTATTTGTGTTATTTTTTTTTCAATTTCAGGGTATATAAACCCTTTATTAATTCCATAAGAATTAGCTAATTCGTTATAAAAATCATTATTATAATTATTAATTATAATGACAGTTCTCATATTGTTATCTTTAAATAAATCTAAATATTTCATATTCGCTTGTAAGTAATAATTATCATTATTTAAATTCGCTCCAACTAGAATAAATAATCCTTGTTGATTTCTTATTCTTTCATTATTTAGTGAAGGATGAACAATATAATAAGTATTAATATCTTTTTTTTGAGGTAGATATAGATTAAAAGACGTATCAATTAATGCTGCTTGATGTTGTAATTCTCCTTCAAAAAAATATTTTTTTATGTAAATATCATTAATTAATGTTGAATTTAAAGTTGCTGTTTCATCGCTAAAGTTTTTAAATAGTCTAGCAAATTCTTTTTCATCATCTTTAAATTTTTCAAATAATTCAATTTTCTTTAGATATAAACTTAATAAAGTATAAGTTTGTTGGGATAAACTTTCATCTATAACGGTTAATGAAGTTTTAATTAACTTTTTAATATTCCAGAAATCATAAAAAAAATAATCTGAATCTATTTTACTTTTTAGACTCATAGCATCTTCTAATTCATTTGTGTATAACTTTTTTAAATAAGTTGTTAATGGTTCAATGATACTAGAGTAAGTAGGAATTTCTTTTCTTGTAGTGCATAAAGCACTAATTAATGATACTGAATCGCTATTTTGTGAATTTTTAATTATATTTTTATTTGATGAAAAACAAAGATTTATACTTCCATATTTTGCCTGTTCATTTGATTCATAATTATCTAGAGCAAAAAAAGAAGCTACCAATGGATTTCCTGTAATATCTAATAATCTTGAGGGGCAATTAAAATGTTTGAGTATTGTTAATTTATCAAAAAATGTTTCACATCCGTCAAAATCGTTTGGCATTGATTGTATACATCTATTATTTATAATATGTTCAATCCTAGGATATCTTTTATCCCTATATAATGATGTTGATAAATCATGATTTAGTTTGTTCCCTCTATAATATATTTTTTTCTTTTTCCCTTCTAATTCATTATGTCGGTAATTATATATTATTGTCTGAAATTGATTTATATCTTTACAATAAATAATATTTATTAAATTTTTCAAATATATAACTATTAAATCGTTTGGAGTTTTTAAATCAAAGTCAATGTTCCCATTATATATTATTTCAAGTAAAGTTAATATTTTTGTATCTTTTTGAGATTTATTTTCTAAATCTTTTATTCTAAAGATTTTTTGCTTTATATATTCTGATAAAAGGTATATTAATAAATTTTGTATTTTATCTTTATCAATATTATCTTCAGGAAAAGGATTAATTAATTTTGCTTTTTCTTTTTCCTTAGAATTAGATATATATAAACAATTATTGTTTATTTCAATTGCTGAATAGAAGCAATTATATAAGTTAATTATAATTAAATCCAAAAAATCCTTATTAATAATTATGTCATAATTAATTTCTGTTAAGTTTTTCATATAGCCTCTTGATCATAATTTTTATTTCTTAAAGTTTTTTTATTTTTTAATTTAAAAAAGATTTTTGTAGCTGGAATTAAATACAAATAAATAATATACGGCTCTAAGATATTTTTAAGTAGTATAACATATCTTATTGTTCTTGCTCCTTCAGATTCAGGTTCTAAGAACCCATACTTAAGAGTTTCAGGAAACAAAGCCATAAATTCCCATCTAAATAAGACTATTAAGTAATGTAAGAAATATAATATGGCTATTATGTATATAGCTGCAAAAATGAGATTTAATTTAGCAGTTTCTTTATATTTATTTTTTACTTTTTTATATCTTGAAATAAATAAAATTATAAAGAGAATATATAATAATACAGTAAGGTCATTTAAGATTTCGTAAGTTGATAAATTCAATTTTTACTCCCAATATATTTTTGTTTAATTGGTTTGAAAAGTAATGTTACTTTTTGTTAAACATCAAAAAATTTATAAATTTAATCTTATAAATTAGTCTTCAATTTCAATTGGTTCAATATCAATAACATCAATATGTTTTATTTTTGATGTATTTTTACTTATTTTTATGATTCTATGATTCTATGATGTCTATCAAATTTATATTTTTCATTATCATACCATGAATTTATATAATCTATAAGTGGAAATTCATCTTCAAAAAAATGTCCCCCATTTAATACACGGTTGTCATATGCTTGGCTATTCTCATTATATATCTTTATTAAAGTTTCTATTTGATTCTTAGTAATTGATTGGTTCTCTTTAATCATTGGGAGAATCCTGGCCCATTTTGTACTTTCATTATATTGTTCACAATTGGATAATGCATGAAAGTAATTATCAATAAAAATACTAAATGTCCGGTCATCTTTGATTATACAGTCTATGATTTTGAAAATTAAGCCTTTTTTTTCTTCATATTGCATTATTGTAATATCACCTGATTTTATTGCTTGATATATATTAATTACTCCCACTGGGTTTTCAATATAACTAACTGCTATGAAGCGTTTGTCGAGCCCATATGTAATACCTATTTCTTGATTTGTCCAAAAACTATCTTTGAACCCAGGTGTTATTAATGCTAATACAGCATCAGCCTCTTTCAAATTTTTGTCGATTGAAGGTAACCATAAATCCATAGGTGGAATATCTTCATGAGCTACAAAGCTTTCTATTCCATAAGGTTTTAATGCATCCTTAATTATTTTTGCACTTTCTTTGTCTTTTGATAGATGACTTATAAATAGTTTAAAACCCATTCTCACTCTCCTTTTTTTTTATATTTTCTATAATAAATTTATTATATATCTAACTATATATATAATAAAAAAAGCTCTATATAAGCTTTAATTCAATTTATATTTTTAATACACAAATTAATATATTTTTGATTTTTAATACTCAAAATATAGTTTAGTTATTATAGTTTTTTTTAAACTTCCACTCCTCTAAGTTTATGATATTTGAGCTTTATTTCCCTTGTCCTGAACGGGTAATGTATCAACAAATCTTTTTACGATATATAAATCTTGTTCTGAAAGTTGGCACAATTTATCAGCAATATCTGAAATATTTTTAGGATATAACTTATCTATTACATCTTTTTCATTTGCTAATAAATATTCCATTGTAGTATTTAAGGATTTAGCCAATTTATAAATGGCTTGAGCTGTTGGGATTCTGTTGTTAGTTCTTTGTGTTTTTACAGAACCATAATTCAATCCAGCATTTTTTATTAGTTCAACTAAAGTGCTGTAAGGGTTTAATTCATCAATTTTTATCCAAAATTTATATCCATCATCTATTTCCATATCAATAGTCTAATACGGTTTTATGGAGAAGTAACCAGAAAGTAACCAAAAAGGTTGACAAGTTACTATTTGTTAACTATGTTGCTTATATGAAGATAACAAACGTTGACCAAGTTAATAATGTAAAAATAATTTTATCAAGATATGAAAAAGAAAAAGCTAAGAAAATTGCTAAGGATAAAGGATTCACCTTTCAAGGCTGGTTAGGGAATTTAGTTAGAAAAGAGATTAATAATGAAGATTTAAGGGCTAATACAAATCTCATAGATGGCAACTCCAACGTAGAGACTTTTAGGAAAGACTAAATGGCAGATTGGAAAGACAATCAGAGGTAGTTTGGCAACATCTATAAAATCGACAGCAAGGTTAATAGATAAAGGGTTAGAGTCCCTTTTGCTCCAAATTTATAAAAGGAAATAGTTATGAATACACAAGCAATCAAATATGAAGAGATAATTAATTTAATAAAAGCTCAAGTTCAATTGGATGAAGTTTTTATTGGTTTTCTCTCGAAGTTAGAAAAGGAGGAAAATGAGGAATAATTTAACAGAGTTTTAGAAGAAGTTAAAGTCGCAAAAGAATTTACTCCAGTAAAAGCAGATACTACTTCAATTTTATTAGATAGTAATGTGTTTGTTGAACAAGAAAAATTTCAACAATTAATTTTCGGGTTAGGATCATCTATAAATAAATAATGATGCAGTAAAAGAAATTACAAATCTTTCAAAAAAAATCAAACCATTGATATTAATGATAATTTTGAAATTCAATTATTAACAAATATTTTATTAAAAAAAGAGTATCTAAGAGATTGTGTGTAAGAATAAAAAAATTTCAAAGATGAATTTGAACTTTTTAAATAGTGCTAATATAATATTAATAAATCATAACCACCCTTCAAAAGGGTGGTTTGCTCTGAGGCTATAAGCCTCGGGTTTACCGACAACGTCTCAAGACGCTTACCGTGTACTCCCGTCCACTCCGCGTGCATTTGCCTCTTTTGCTACTACTCAAGTAGTCTTTGTACTACTTGCTACCCTTAAAAGGGTCTTCATATTCTTTTACACTTAATTTATCAAGTGCTATATCATGTTTTTCTTGCTCCTGGATATATTTTTGTACAATTGCAGTGTTTAATCCTACAGTGCTAACATAATATCCTTCAGCCCAAAAGTGTCTATTTCCAAATTTATATTTTAAATTTGCATGCTTATCAAATATCATAAGGGCACTCTTTCCTTTTAAATATCCCATAAAACTCGACACACTTATTTTAGGTGGTATACTTACAAGCATATGTACATGATCATCCATTAAATGTCCTTCTATAATTTCAACTTTCTTATAATTACATAAGGTTCTTAATATTTCACCTACACTTGCTCTATATTGATTGTATATAATCTTTCTTCTATACTTTGGAGTAAATACTATATGGTACTTACACATCCATTTTGTATGTGACAAACTGTTTGTTTTATTTGCCATTTATTATTACCTCGTTTTTTATTTATAGTTTTGGAGTAGCATTCAAATTCTATAATAAAACGAGGTTTTTGTATAACTTTTGTTACCCACCCGCATAGCAGGTGGTTTATTTGTTCCCAAAGCTCTTATTCATCGCTTCATGAACGGGCTCAAGCCCATAATTAAATAATTAATGTTTATCATTAATTATTTGTTAACATAATTAAAATCACATGATATATTTATATTTGAAATCAAATATAGGAGTTTTATATGAATGAATCAAATTATGTAAAGTATAAAAATCTATCTAGATATTTATACAAGGGTATTAATTTATTATTTTGGCTTAGTATTTTTTTAGCCTCTATTTTCTTTATAGCTAGTATAGTTTTGTTAATTATTCCAATTAAATCAAATTTCCTATTAAGGCTTTTAAATAATTCAATAAGTTTAACTCCAGATAATATAATTAGATTTAATTTAGAAAACATTAGTGTTAATTTAGTTAACTTGAAAGAAGTTTTTATATCTTATTTTATTTTTTTTGCAATAGTATCCTCTTTTTTAATCTTTATTACAAAACAGTTAAAAATTATTTTTAACAATGTAATTAATAATGAACCCTTTAATGAAAATAATTCAAAAAGTATTTTATTAATTGGATATTCAGTTATACTCGGATCAATTGTATTTCCTTTAGCAAAAGCCGTTGTAATAGATAAGATAATAAATGGGTTTAACTTTTTAAATGTTAGCGTAGTTTATTCAATTAATCTCGAAGGTATTTTTATAGGACTTTTATTAGTGATAGTTAGTTCAGTTTTTCATTTTGGTTCATACTTACAAAATGAACATGATTCTACTATTTAAATTGATGGTAAAATGGCAATAATAATTCGTTTAGATAGAGTATTAGCAGATAGAAAAATGAAACTTAATACCTTAGCAGAAGAAGTAGGTCTCTCAGTAGTGAATTTATCTAATTTAAAAACAGGAAAGGTAAAAGCTATAAGATTCTCTACTTTAAATGAGATTTGTAAAGTTCTAAATTGTCAACCTGGAGAAATCTTGGAATATATTGAAAATGAGGAAATTGATAATTAGGATTTAAAATATAAAGTTATAAACATAATAAAATATACTATTTTATTTATATTAAAAGGCTCCTTTTTTAATATTTTTTTCCTTTGAAAGAATTATTGAAATTAAATAAAAGGAGCTCCTTTTTAGAAAAATATATTTTCTTATTTAACATTTGATAGCATATATTTAATGAACTTAGGGGTTTGTGGGTAATCTATACTTATTTTATTTATTATATACTCTTTGCTTGGTAGATTGTGTATATCAAACAATAAATCAGCAGAGCCTTTATCAGCAACACCAATATGCCCTTTAAAATATGCACCAATACCATATTTACCAATACTTAGTGCTCCTATAGACATATATCCATAAGCAATAGAACCAATCGCAAAAAGACCCAAGCTAATACACCCTATTGCCAATCCACCAAATGCGAATAATCCAATTGATAATAGAGCGAGAGAGATAAAACCAAAACTGAGAAGACCTATGCTTAAAAAGCCTAAGGATACGATCCCAATTGCAATATTCCCTATTGCAAAAATACCTTTTGCTTGTGTATTTATTTTTGGATTTATGTTTATATGAACTAAAGGAATACCATATACATATAATTTACTTTTATACTCATAATTAAATCTTCGATTATTTATATATTCTTTTTCATTTACCTTGCCAGTACAAAGTTCATCAAGTGAAATTGAAAAATAATTAGAAATATTAATTAACTTATCGATTTCTGGTTTTGAATTTCCTGATTCCCATTTTTGTACAGCCTGTCTTGATACAGATAGTATATTTGCTAAATCTTCTTGACTTAAGCCTTTTTCTTTTCTTAAATTATAAATTTTATTACCTATGTTATTCATATATACCTCTTTGATATTATATATTTACTATTATTTTAATAAATCCTTCTACCATCTAAATTTTACAATTTGACAACTAATGGTTGCTTTTTGTTTTTTTTAGAATTTTTTAACTTTTTTTGTTTATTTGTAAATATGTTAATTATAAAAATTAATCTGTAAATATATCATGTAGGTTAAAATGTATCTTTTTACTATATATGGTGTATTAATATTTACCTTTTTAAGTAAAATAAAAAATACTAATAAAAATAAGAATTATTTTATTTTGACACTTTTATTTTTTTTGTAAAAATAGTATTATATATAAAAAATACACACTATTTTATAAAATGGTGTAATAGTGGAGAAGAAAATGAAGTCAATATCATTTGATTGTTTAAAAACTAATTTAAAACAATTGACTCAGAAAGTTGAAAGTAACATTTCGATAAAAAAAATAATTAATCAATTGGACTCTAAATCAGAATTAAATCATGATTTTAAAGAATTGAAAATTGGTACACATATTGCTAAAACACCAATAGTACAAGGAGGCATGGGAGTTGGTATCTCGTTATCTTCTTTAGCAAGTGCCGTTGCAAATGAAGGTGGTGTTGGTGTTATTGCTGCTAATGGAATAGGTCTTTTAGATAAAGATTATTTCAAGGATGGTGATAATGCAAGTGTAAGAGCTTTTAGAAAAGAAATTAGAATAGCCAGAGAAAAGACTAAAGGAATCATTGGTGTAAATATAATGGTTGCTATTGATAATTTTAAGAAAATGCTTGATGTTGCAATTGAAGAAGCTGTTGATGTTGTATTTATGGGAGCTGGATTGCCTATAAAAAATATTCCAGTAAAAAGAATGCGAGAAAAAAATATCAGCATTGTGCCTATTGTAAGTTCTTCTAGAGCTTGTGACTTAATATTTAAAATGTGGTCAAAAATTTATAAAGATATTCCAGATGGTGTTGTTGTAGAAGGCCCATTAGCTGGCGGGCACTTAGGTTTTGAAAAAGATCAAGTGTCTAAAAAAGAGTATCAATTACCATCTCTTGTAAAAGATATTAAAAAAACATTATTAAAATATGAAAATGAATTTAATAGATCTTTGGCTTTAATAGCTGGAGGTGGTGTTTATAGTGGTAAAGATATTTATAAAACTCTAAATGCTGGTGCTGACGGTGTTCAAATGGCAACTCGATTTGTTGCTACAGATGAATGTGATGCTGATATAAAATTTAAATTAGCATATGTTGATTGCAAAAAAGAAGATATTGGTTTTATAAAGAGTCCTGTAGGAATGGTTGGTAGAGCTATAAGAAACGGCTTTATAAAAAAGAGTGAAGAAGGTATTAAACATAATTTTTCTTGTAACTGGAAATGTTTAGCTACTTGTAAAGCAAATGAGGCAAATTATTGTATTTCTGTTGCTCTAAATAATGCAAGAATGGGAAAGATTGATAATGGATTTGTTTTTGCTGGGGCAAATGCTTATAAGATTAAAGAAATTATTTCTGTACATTCTTTAGTAACAGAATTAAGAAAAGGTTATATCAAAGCTAAGAATGCTGAAGTAGTAAAATATATTAATTCACTATTAGAAAAAATAAATAGCCTTTATGAAAGCTATGAAAATAAATTACAAATTGAAAACACTTATAAAAAAGCATATGAAAAAGCTTTAATTGGCTTCAATGATGTCTTAATTGATGATTTAAGAAAAAAATATAAAAAAGCTATCACAAGTGCAATTAATACACAACTTTTATTAGAAGAAAAAATATTATCTGCATGGAAGGTTGTATTAAATTAAAAGTAATTAAATAAATAAAGGATTACTTGTTATTTTATTTAATCTAACAAGTAATCCTAATTTTTTTAAATCGAAATAAGTAAATTATTCTATTATTATTTTGATAGCTTTTTTGTATCTGCATATCCAAGATATACAATCCACACGTAAGCTAAAGTTTTAGGCATCATAAGAGCTCCAATTATAGGATATACTGATGCAAATAAAATAACTGGTATATAGAAGGCAAAGGAAAGAATAATTGCAATGCTCATTTTTGAGTAAGTATCTTCTTTTCTATGTTTGGTTTCTTTTATAAATAATACAATTATTATTATCCCTAAGATTACAAATGGTAGATTTCTATAAATTCCCCAAGCATATGGTTTTTCGATAGCTGTCCATTGATTTTGAGGTAGTAAAGATAAGATAATTCTTAAAGTGGCTAGAATATAAATAATAATATCTAAAGTTTTTGTATTTTCTTTTTTGTATCTAATTTTAAAAATATTATATAATATTAAATAGAAAATAGTCATTGTAACAGAGGTTATCATTTGACCTATCCCTAGAGAAACTGTATGAGCTGCAAAATCTTGTGTTATTATAGATATTATTCTAGGAACTAGATGAAAAGCATCTCCAAATCCTAATACAATAGCCATTATACCAAATAATTTATGTTCATAATCATTAGCTTTTTTAATAATTATAATTCCTATAGTTATTACTACAACGAGATAAATAATATCAAATAGTGATTCAAAAATAATTCCCATTTTATGCTCCTAATACTTTTATTGGTATAATACCAATATATTTAATTTTGAATTATCACCTAATTAAAGATGATATATCCTTTATTTTATATATTTTGTAACAAGATTAATTAATGTTAAATAATTTGTAGTTTTTTTAGATACGTCATTAACTAAGGTGTCGAATGTTAAATTTGTAATATTTTCCAATAATTCATCATCTAATTCTTTGTTAATTGTTTTTTCATTTAATAAACTATTTCTAATTATTTTTTTAATTTTTTCTTGATATTCTTTCATTCTGTTTTTTGCATTTAAATTTTCATTAGAAGTAAAGAGCTTGTGATGATTTACTAATCCATCGATTGATGTGTTTTCTTCGTTTAATACCGTGAAAATATTTATGATAGTTTCCTTGAAAGAGGAGTTATTATCATTACTTATTTTTGACAATATTCTATTCCAAGATTGAGCTATAATAGCAATTAAAATATCATTCTTTGTTGGAAAGTACTTATAAATAGAGCCAATAGACACATTGGCTTTTTTTGCAATATTTCTAATAGAAAAATTGGTTAAGCCATCTTTTGTGATAATGTCTTTTGCTATAATTATTAATTTTTCTTGACTAATATTTTTAATATTCATTTATTACCTTTCCAAAATGAACAATGTTCATTTTATAAAAAATGTAATATTAATTATTATATTTGTCAACTTTTTATGATTAAAATGTATAAAATAAATTATTCTAAGAAAAGTAAATAGTTTGTTTCTTTAGTTAAATATAAATTTTGAAATTGCTTTTGCTATCCCACAATTATCATTTGTGTCTGTAACATATTTTGCTATTTGTTTGATATGATTAGTTGCATTGCCCATAGCAATTGAACATCCTGCTTGAGTTAGCATTTCAATATCATTTTCATAGTCACCAAAGGCCATTACTTGATCTTTGTTAATGTTAAAATAATTTGCTAATAAATTAATAGTATTTCCTTTATTAGCTGAGGAAGGATTGATTTCAATTATAAAGTCAGCAGATTGAAGAATATTAATTGAATCTAAATTTAAAGCTTCTAGTGCTTTTCTTGTCTTAGCTAATTCTTTCGGATTACCATTTTTTGCAAGCATTTTATAAGGTGAAAAATTCTCTTTTTCCCAAATGTCAATTTGTTTATCTAAATCGCCAATAATACCTTCATAGCCACACATTGTAATTTGGTGCTTGCTCCAATGGTTTTCTTCATTAAAAAAATAATCAAATAAATCAAAGATTTGAGGTGTAGAATTAGTTTCTCTAATAACAGGAATAACTTTTCTTAAATCTTCTAATGAAATTCTAGTATCTTGAATTACTTTTCCTTGCCATTCAACATAAGCTCCATTAAAACAAGAATAAATACAAGGTATTTCTAATTCTTCTGCTAAAAAGGTTAGGCCACCTTTGAATCTTCCAGAAACTAGAGCAATTGGAATATTTTTTTCTTTCCAAGCCCTTTGAAGCATTATTTTATCTTCTTCATTAATTCTTTTTTTAGAATTTAATAATGTTCCATCAATATCTGTACAGATTAGCTTTATATCATTCATAATTAATTTAATACCTTATAATTTAATTTTATCTATTTTTAACATTTATTATAAAAAAGTTCTAGTTTAATTATTTATATATAGGTTATTAGTTTATCTCATTATTTAATTCATTAATTTTTTCAATAGCTTCTTTTAAGGTTTTATTGCCTAATTCAGTTGATGAATAGTATTTTCGAATTTTTCCTTCAATAAGCACTTTTTTACTTTCGATTAAATTATTTTTTTCTAATTTATGAAAAATAGGATAAAGCGTTCCAGCGCTAATATCATAGCCATGATTTTTTAATTCTTCTATCATCCAGGAGCCGTAAATAGGTTCTTTTTTTGCATGATATAAAATATGAATTTCAATAAAGGCTAGGAATATTTTTCTTATTGGGTCTTGCATTATCATATCTCCAATGTTACTATAATGTTAATATCGAGTTTCGATATTGGGTTTCAATATTAAACAATTTGAATATTACCCTTATATTCTGAATTTGTCAAATTTGAGTAAGCAACTAAGGATAAAAGATGGATACAATCGAATTATCAAATATAAAATTAAATTTTAATAATAAACAAGTTTTAAATAATTTTTCATTAACAATTTCAAATAATGATAAAATTTTAATCAGTGGTAATTCTGGTAAAGGGAAATCAACGATAATTAAAATATTATTAGGGTTTCAACAATTTGAAAGCGGGATATATAAAATTAATTCTAAAAACGTTGAAGAATATAATATTTTTGAAGTTAGAAAAATGTTTGCTTATGTAGATCAAGAGATTTCATTGAGGAAAATATCAGCAAAGCAATATTTACAAGAAATCTCAAAATTTAGTGGGAACTCTTTAACTGGTTTTTTAGATGAAAAATTATGTGAGTATTTTGAATTTGATTTAAAGCTTCTTGATAAAGATATTCAGAAATTATCAGGAGGAGAGAGACAACGTTTAGCAATTATTATTTCTATTATGTTAAAACGACCCTTTTTTTTGCTTGATGAAATAACATCTGCTCTTGATAAGAATTTAAAACAAAAAACAGTTTCATATTTTTCTTCATGTTCTGCAGGTGTAATAGCTATTAGTCATGATGAAGTTTGGTTAAATAATAGTAATTTTAAGAAGGTTATATTGTAATGAATAATATTAGTTATTTAGGTATTTTTTATTTATCACTATTAATAATTCCAACATTATATGTTAATCATTTGTTAAATGTTCAAATGAATAAAAGAATTATTATTTCAGTTACAAGAATGATAATTCAGTTAAGTTTAGTTGGAGTTTATTTACAGTATATTTTTGATTTAAATAACAATTTATTAAATGTACTATATATAATTATTATGATGCTTGTTGCCTCAGTTTCAATAACTAATTCTACTAAACTAAAGAAGAAAAAGTTATATTTCCCAATTTTTATTTCTATGGCATTGCCTAATTTATTTATGGTTTTATTTTTTAATAAAATGGTTATAAATTTAAATAATATATTTGATGCTAGATATATTATTACTATTGGTGGAATGTTGTTAGGAAATGTTTTAAGTGGTGATATTGTTGGCATTAATTCTTTTTTTAAAGATATTGATGAAAATAAAAATATAATTAATTTTGATTTAGCATTGGGAGCTACACAAGTACAATCGATAAAACCTTATGTTAAAAATGCTTTAACTGCTTCAATCACACCAACTGTTTCTTCTATGGCAACAATAGGCTTAGTAGCCCTTCCTGGAATGATGACAGGTCAAATTCTTGGTGGTAGTGTTCCCCTTGAAGCTATTATGTATCAGATTGCTATTATGATAGCAATTTATGTAACAAGATATATAAATATTATAAGTTCTGTTTATGTTTCTAATAAATATATATTTGATAAAAAGGGGCAAATGTATTGTTAAATATTATAAAAAATTATTATAAAATTTTTTAATTAAAACAAAAAAAAATTAATAAGTAAAAGAAAATTGATATTCATATTTAAAAAGTTGCATTAATTTTGTGACTTTTTTTATTTGCAAAATATACTCATTATTTGCTTCAACTGTATATAAATTATGTAAAACCTTTGTTTAATATTGGTATTTTCCAGTTTTTTCCTTATTTAATTGAAAATAAGTTGAATGTTTATGCAGTTTATTGTATATATAATTCAATAATATTTTAAAAAATATTGTTATATATCGCTTAGGAGGAAAGCTAAGTTTTTACTTAGTATATAGAACAATGAAAAAAAGTTTATTAACTGTTTTAGCAATTTTAGCAATTGCTCCTGCTTTTATTTTTGCTCAAGGAGATAAGGAAGTAGCTTATAATGTTGGCTTTATCGGTCCTATGACTGGTGACTATGCTAACTATGGTATCCTTTGTAATAATAGTGCTCAATTAGCTGTTAAAAATTTCAATGCTGCTGGTGGTATTAATGGTACACCTGTAACATTGATTACAGAAGATTCAGAAGGTACAATTGAAAAAGGAAACTCTGCTATTGAAAAATTATCAAGTTCAGATAATATTTTAGCTCTTGTTGGTCCAATTTTCACTGGAACAACTTTTGCTGTTGCTGATAGATGTCAAAGTGAAGGAATTCCATTAATTACTCCTTCTGCAACACATGCTGATATTACATCTGCTGGTGATATGATCTTTAGAACTGTTGTTTCTGATGGTTTACAAGGTGAAGTTGCTGGTCATTATTTCTATGAAGTTTTAGGTCATAAAAAATTAGCTGTATTATATGCAAAGAATGACTATTCACAAGGTTTATATGAAAGCATGAGTGCAACATTTGAATCACTTGGTGGTGAAATCGTTTCTGCTGAAACTTGTATGGTTGGTGATAAAGACTTTAAGACTCAATTAACAAAAATTAAAGCTGCAAAACCAGATGCAATTTATATTCCAGACTATACTACAGAAATGGCTCAAATTCTTGAACAAGCTGCTCAATTAGATGTTAAAGCACCATTTGTATCTTGTGATGGTTTCTCAAATCCTGAAATTTATAATTTAGCTGGTGCTTATACTGATGGTGTTGTATATGTTGGTCCTGCAAAAGTTAAAGAAAGTCCTGCATTCAGTGATTTTGTAAATGAATATAAAGCAACATATGGTGTAGAGCCTGATTCATTCGCAATTAATGCTTATGACGGTGCTAATATTATTCTTAATGCAATTAAAACTGCAGCAGCAGATGGTAAAGCAACAAGAGTAAAAGTTAGAGATGCAATTGCTGCTACTAAAGACTATGTAGGTGTTGGTGGGTTAATTAACTTTGCTCCTAATGGGGATTTAGTTGCTTATCAAGGTGTTTACAAAGTAAATGGTACAACTCCTGAATATTTAGGTGCATTTAAAGTTGTAAATGGTAAATTAGAAAAAGTAGAATAAAAATAATACTTATAAAACTTTAGCCGGCTTTATGAGCCGGCTTTGAGTTTAAGATTGAATTTGAAAAATAATAATAAAAAAGATAATTAAAAAAGGAGACCCAGCGTGGGATCACTTTCAGAAATTTTCCAACATTTTATGAACGGACTTACCCTTGGTGGTGTTTATGCTTTAATAGCATTAGGCTACACAATGGTTTATGGGATATTAAAATTTATTAATTTTGCCCATGGGGATGTACTTATGGTTGGAGCTTACATTGGATTATTTGTTTTCGATGCTTTAAGAGGAAGTGCACCATTAGGTGCTTGGACTTTTTTTGCATTTTTTATAGCAATGATAATTTCAATGATTTTAACTGCAACTTTAGGTATGGTAATTGAAAGGGTTGCATATAAACCTTTAAGAAAAGCCTCTAGGTTAGCTCCATTATTATCTGCTATTGGTGTATCATTTATACTTTCAAATGGTGCAGCTTGGGCATGGGGAACACAGAGTAGGAAATTAAATTATCCATTTGATAATACACCTTTTGAAATTGGTGGTGTTGTAATAACTCCACACCAAGTATTAATACTTGTTGTATCTTTAGTTATGATGGTTGCCTTAAAACTATTTGTTGATAGATCACGAATGGGAAAAGCCATGAGAGCAACAAGCTTAGATCAAGATACTGCAAGACTTATGGGTATTAATGTTAATGTTGTAATTAGTTTAACCTTTGCTATCGGTTCTGCTTTAGCAGCAACTGGCGGTATGTTAATTGCTTTGGATTTTAAATGTTATCCAACTATGGGTATTATGTTAGGTCTAAAAGCTTTTGTAGCTGCAGTAGTTGGAGGTATTGGAAATATAGGTGGAGCTATGTTAGGCGGTATTACTTTGGGTCTATTAGAAACCTTTGGTGTTGCTGTTTTTGGTATTCCTCAAGCAATGAAAGACACAATTTCTTTTGCTATATTAATTATTGTATTACTTGTTCGCCCCCAAGGTTTACTTGGTAAAGTGGTAAAGGAGAAGGTATAATGGTTAATTTTTTCTTACTTATATTAATATATAGTGGTATTTATGCCTTAATGGCAATTGGTCAAAATTTAATTACTGGTTATACAGGAATGTTAAGTCTTTGCCAAGCTGGATTTTTTGCAATAGGTGCTTATGCAACTGCTATTTTAACAACATCAGGTTGGTCCTTTTGGGCAACTTTACCGATTGCTGCATTATTAGCTGCATTGTTTGGTGTTTTAATTGGTCTTCCTACATTAAGATTAAAAGGCGATTATTTGGCAATTGCAACTTTAGGGTTTGGTGAAATTGTTAGAAACGTTTTAAACAACTGGGATAGCTTGACAGGTGGTCCAATGGGAATTCAAAGAATTCCAATGGCAACTATTTTTGGTTTTACAATTAATCCTTATAAAAAATGGGCATTTTTGATAATGGTCGTTGTTATTGTATTAATTGCTTATTATTTGTTTGAAAGATTAGGTAGATCTAGAATGGGAAGAGCTTTACAAGCAATTAGAGATGATGAAATTGCTGCAGCTTCTATGGGTATTAATGTTACAAAATATAAAGTTTGGGCATTTGCTATTGGAGCCTCTGTAGCTGGTATTGCAGGTTCTCTTCAAGCTGTTTTTGCATTATCTGTTACTCCAGGATCTTATACCTTTATGGTATCAATAATGGTATTGTGTATGGTAGTTCTAGGCGGTATGGGGAATTTCTCTGCTGTTATTTTAGGAGCTTTCATTATTCAACTTATTAGTTATTTCCCTCAATTAACAGGACTTTCAAGTGTTATTCCTCCACAATTTAAACAAATATTATTTGGTTTAATTCTTGTTGTAATGATGATTTGGAGGCCTCAAGGTATAATAGGTGTTAGAAGTTATAGAGTTGGGAATAAAAAAACTAAATCAAAAGCAAAGGGGAATAAATAATGAATTTATTACAAACAGATAAATTAACCCGTGCTTATGGTGGTGTATTAGCTGTAAACGAAGTAGATTTTTCTGCTCAAGAAGGTTTAATTACTGGATTAATTGGACCAAATGGAGCGGGGAAAACAACCTTGTTCAATAATATGACAGGGTTAGATGTGCCTACAAGTGGGAAAGTATATTTTCATGGTAAAGATATTACAGGTTACCCTAGTCATAAAATTGCAAGATTAGGTATTGCGAGAACTTTCCAAAATATTAGATTGTTTAAAGAAATGTCAGTAATTGAAAATATTATGATTGGAAGACATTTTATGACAGGCAAAGACCCTAATAAAGGTAGATTTTTTAATATGCTTAATTCTTATTTCTCTATGAAAGAAGAAGAAGAATTAATGCTGGAAAATGCTCATGATTGGTTAAAATTTTTTGATATGGGAAATCTTGCAAATGAAAATGCAAAGAATCTTCCTTATGGAAGACAACGTGAATTAGAAATTGCTAGAGCCTTAGCTTCAAATCCAAAAATCTTATTTCTTGATGAACCAGCTGCTGGTATGAACCCTCAAGAAACTGAACATTTAATGGATACTATTAGAAAAATTAGAGATACTGATGTAACAGTTGTATTAATTGAACATGATATGAAATTGGTTATGAGTATTTGTGATAATATTACAGTTTTAAATTATGGTCAGAAAATTGCTCAGGGAACTCCTAAGGAAATAAAGAATAACCCATTAGTTATTGAAGCATATTTAGGTAAGGAGGAATAAGATGGCTTTATTAAATTTAGATAATATTAGTGTTTCTTATGGCTCAATCAAAGCTCTAAAAGACGTTTCAATGCATGTTAATGAAGGGAATATCGTTAGTTTGATAGGGGCTAATGGTGCAGGAAAAAGCACTCTTCTCAAAGCGATTGTAGGTTTGGAACCATTAGTTAATGGAACTATTTCCTATGATGGTAATATTATTGCAACAAATGTAGCATCAAAAAGTTTACCAACTGAAAAGATTGCTAGAAATGGAATTGCTTTAGTGCCAGAGGGCAGAAGAGTTTTTGCAGATATGAGTGTTGAGGAAAATTTAGATATGGGTGCTTTTATGGTTAGAGATGAAAATCTAATAAAGCAAAAAAAAGAAGAAATGTATGAGTTTTTCCCAATTTTAGGTGCAAGAAGAAAACAAAAGACTAGATCTTTATCTGGTGGAGAACAGCAGATGATGGCTATTGCAAGAGCTCTTATGAGTTCTCCTCGAATGATTTTATTAGACGAACCTGGTTTAGGTTTAGCTCCTTTAATTATTCAAGATATTTTTGAAAAGATTGCTTATATTAACCAAAGTGAAAATGTTACAGTTTTCTTGGTAGAACAAAATGCGAGAATGGCTTTAAAAGCATCAACTGAAGGCTATGTAATGGAGAATGGAAGGATTGTGTTATCAGGTTCTTCAAAGGATTTATTAAATAATGATAGTGTTCAGAGTGCATATTTAGGAGCTTAGTTTATATTATATTTTTTTTATAATGCTTATCCTTTTTAGGGTAAGCGTTTTTTATTAAAAAAGAACTAAACCACCAAAATAATTGATGATTTAGTTCAAGAGTATCAATTAAAAAAATTACACTATGTTATTTATAATTTTTTTCAGTGCACAATTTATTTTCTAACTAAATGAAGCGCAAAACCAGAAACCTCTTCATTGAAGTAGCACACTTTCAATTGATTTTTGTCGTTGTATTGGTAAGAACTTTCTTTTGGAGTTAGTCCTTTATCTTTTAAATATTCAATTGTTCTTTCAATATCATTACATCTAAACCCAATATGTCCTTTTTTTCCACTGAATAGTCTTGGAATTACTTCAATTTTATCTGATAAGAAAGTGCTTGAAGATCCCTTGTTTACATCAAGATTGAAAAGAGAAAGCATATCAATAGTTTTTTCTGATTCATTATCATCTTCAATTCCTATATGAGCAAATTCAAATCCTTGTAATTCAAGCATTGCAGCTTTACACATATCAGTAATTGTTTCCCATTCTTCATTTTCAATTAAATCTGCTTTAACCATCCAGGATCCACCAGTAGCTAATACATTGCTTGTTCTAGCATAATTTTGTAGATTATTTAAATTAATTCCACCAGTAGGCATAAACATTAGATTTGGGAATGGTCCTGCAAAGTTTTTAAGCATATTTATTCCCCCAGAAGCCTCTGCTGGGAAGAATTTTAAAACATCAAATCCTCGAGCTAAACCTTTTTCAATATCACTTGGAGTACAAACTCCAGGAATTATTGTTATATTGTTTTCAATGCACCAATCAACTGTTGCTTCATTGAATCCAGGAGAAACAATAAATTTAGCTCCTGCTGCAACAGCTTTTTTTGCTAAATCTACATTAGTAACAGTTCCTGCTCCAACAAACATGTTTGGATAGGTTTTTGAAATATTTTTAATACTTTGCTCTGCAGCGTCAGTTCTAAAAGTAACTTCCGCACAATTGATTCCACCATCAAGTAAAGCTTTTGCTAAACCTACTGCTTTGTCGGCATTATCTAATTTTACAACTGGAACAATACCAATATTATGAAGTGTTCTTTTCATTTCTTCAGTCATTATTTTCTCCTTGTTTTTAAAAATGGAACAATGTTCCGAAAAACTTGACAATTTCTATAATAACCCTTAATATTTAGATTATCAAGAGTAAAGTTTAATTAAATTAGACATTTTGGAGGAAAATATGGGTAATAAGTTTGTTAGCTTTGGTGAAATAATGCTTAGATTAAGAAGTGAAGAACATGAGAGATTATTTCAAACTAGTAAATTAGAAGCAACTTTTGGAGGTGGTGAAGCTAATGTAGCAGTATCCCTTTCAATTTTAGGAAAAGATGCAAAATTTTTAACAGCTTTACCAGATAATGCAGTTGGAGAAGCTGCTATTAGAGAATTAAGAAAATATGGTGTAGATACATCAGATATTGTAATTACAAAAGATGGAAGAGTTGGCATTTATTTTATTGAAACTGGAGCAAATCAAAGACCTTCAGCAGTTGTATATGATAGAGCTTATAGTTCTGTTTCATTAGCTAAAACTGATTCATATGATTTTGAGAAAACATTCCATGATGCTAAGTGGTTCCATATTACAGGAATTACTCCAGCATTAAGTCAAAATGCAGCAGATTGCGCTTTAGAAGCTATGAAATATGCAAAGAAATGTGGTGTTACTGTTTCAATTGATTTAAATTATAGAAAAAAATTGTGGAAATATGGAAAGAGTGCTCCAGAAGTTATGAGAACACTTGTTCCTTATGCAGATGTTGTAATTGCAAATGAAGAAGATATCCAAAAATGTTTAGGAATAGAAGCTGATAGTGATGTTACTTCTGGCAAATTAGATACAAATGAATATCAAACACTAGCACAAAAAGTTAAAACTCAATTTCCTAATGTTGAAAAGGTTGCAATTACATTAAGAGAAAGTAAAAGTGCCGATACAAATGGATGGTCAGCCGCTTTATTAGGTTCTACAGGATTTTATTTATCAAAACATTATGAGATGAATGATATTATAGATAGAGTTGGTGGTGGAGATTCTTTTTCTGCTGGTTTGATTTATGGTTTGAGTGAATATAGTGATGATGAAGAGTATGCCTTAAATTTTGCAGTTGCTGCTTCATGTTTAAAGCATTCAATAAATGGTGATTTTAATTTATCAAGAAAAAATGAGATAGAAGCTTTATGTAAGGGTGATGGATCAGGAAGAGTTCAAAGATAATTTTTTATTGTTGTTTTTACTCCATATTATTTATATTCATAGGTAATATGGAGTTTTATTTTTCATAACCTAATAAAGCAGATATTTTATCACAAGTATCTTTTATTTTTGCAATTACTTCATTTTTATTTTTGTCTTTAAATCTAAATATTGGCCAAGATACACTTAAAGCAGCAACTACTTCACCGCTAAAATCTCTTATGCTTGCACCAATGCAAGTAATACCCTCTTCATGTTCTTGATCGTCTTCAGCCCAACCATTTTCTTTAATATAATTTAATTGAGATTTAAGCTCATCCTTAGATAAGGTATATTTAGTAAAAGGCAAAATTTTTGTTGAATCTAAATAATTGTCTATATCTTTTTGATTTAAATCGCTTAATAAATTTTTTCCTATTGCGGTACAATAAAGTGGGATTCTTTTTCCAACTCTTGAATACATTCTAATTGTATATGAAGACTCTCTTTTTAAAATATATACAGCGTGATTTTCATCTAATATTCCCATATGAACCGTTTCATTAAAATAAGTGCATAATTCATCAGCAAAAGGAGCTGCAATATCTATTAGATTAATATGTGATAAACTATTTGATCCTATACTAAACATTTTAAGAGTTAAACTATATAAATCATTATTATCTTTATAAACATATCCTAAAGTTATTAATGAATTTAAAAAACGTAAAAGAGATGGTTTTGGTAAATCTGTTTTTTTTGCTAATTGTTCAAGATTTATTTTTTTAATTTTCGATAATGTTTCAAGTATTAAAATAGTTCTGTTTACAGCACTTAATTGATTTTTATTTTCCATTTTCTTCTCTCTTTAGTATTTTCTATAATTATATAATATTTTATAAAAAGTGTACAAAGGAAATGGTCTCTTTTATTTTTTAATTTTATTTATTAAAATAATAAAAATTTATATTTAATTATGTGAAAAATTGAAATAAAATATATAGGTAATTTTATTAATAAAAATATTAGGAGTGTTTTATGTCGTTAGTTACTAAAAATGCATTAGCAAATAGTTTAAAGAAATTATTAAAGACAAAAACACTAGATAAAATTACTATTACTGAAATAGTAGATGATTGTGGAATAAATAGACAATCTTTTTATTATCATTATAAAAATATATATGATTTAGTTGCTTGGACCTTTGCTATGGATGTGGAATCAAGTCTAAAAGACAAAGTAAATTATTCTGATTGGCAAGAAGGTTTTCTAGTTATTTTAAATTATTGTAAGAATCATAAACTTATTATTCATAATTTATATCATAGCCAAGGGAAAAATATTATTGAAGATGGTTTGAAAAATTACGTAATTAATCTTTTATTGAAAGTAATAGAGGAAGAGATCCATAGTTTAAATATTAAGGTTTCAAAAGAAGATGAAATTTTTATAGCGAATTATAATATGTTTGCTTTTGTTGGTTTAATAATGTTGTGGATTGAAAAAGATATGGAAGAAGACCATATCTTAATAATAAAAAGGATACATACCCTTATTGAAGGGGATTTTAAAAAAGCTCTTTTGTCTTTTTCTTCAAAATAATATTTATACAATTCAATACATTTGTCATTTTTTTATACATTGTGAGAAATTTGTTTATTTTAATAATCATCATTTAGTCATATCTTTTTTCTATATTCATTGAATAGGAGAAATATTATGTATTACAGCAAAGGAAATTATGAAGCTTTTTCAACTCCAGTTAAACCTGAAGGAGTTGATAATAAATCAGCATATCTTGTAGGAGCCGGGCTTGCTACTTTATCAAGTGCTTGTTTTTTAATTCGTGACGGACAAATGAAAGGTGAAAATATTCATATTTTTGAAGAAATGGATATTGCAGGTGGTGCTTGTGATGGTATCCATAATAGTGAAAAAGGTTTTGTTATTAGAGGTGGAAGAGAAATGGAACAAAATTTTGAATGCCTCTGGGATTTATTTCGATCTATTCCTTCTTTAGAAAATAAAGAGATATCTGTGTTAGATGAATTTTACAGATTGAACAAAAAAGACCCAAATTATTCTTTAATGAGAGTAACTGAAAATAGAGGTATGGATGCTCATACTGAAGGAAAAATGGGATTAAGTGAAGAAGGAGCCAAAGAATTGTTAAATTTATTCTTTACTCCAGAAGAAGAAATGGACGGTAAAAATATTGAAGATTATTTATCAGATAATTTCTTTAAATCAAACTTTTGGCTATATTGGAGAACAATGTTTGCTTTTGAACAATGGCATTCAGCTATTGAAATGAAGCGTTATATTCAAAGATTCATTCATCATATTGGATCTCTCCCAGATTTTTCATCTTTAAAATTTACTAAATATAATCAATATGAATCACTTATCTTACCTATGATTAAATACTTAGAAGCTAACAATGTTGATTTTCAATATAATGCAACTGTAACAAATGTTATTTTAGGTAATTGTGGAGATGATAAAATTGCAAAGCAATTTGTTTATACTCAAGATGGAAATGAAAAAACTATTGATTTAAGTGAAAACGATTTAGTATTTGTTACAAATGGTAGTTGTACTGAAAATGCCTCATTAGGAGATCATCATACTAAAGCAGAATTAGATAGTTCAATTAAGGGTTGTTGGAAATTGTGGGAAAATATTTCAAATCAAGATTCATCTTTAGGCAATCCAAAAGTATTTTGTGGTGATACAACAAAATCAAATTGGGAATCATGTACTGTTACAACATTAGATAACAAAATTCCTCCTTACATTCAAAAAATATGTAAAAGAGATCCATTTTCAGGTAAAGTTGTAACAGGAGGAATTGTTACTTGTAAAGATTCTTCTTGGTTAATGAGTTATACATTAAACAGACAACCTCATTTTGCAAAGCAACCTAAAGACCAATTAGTTGTTTGGGTATATAGCCTATTTACAGATGTCCCTGGAGACTATGTAAAAAAAGCAATGAAAGACTGTTCTGGTTTAGAGATTACAAAAGAATGGTTATATCATATTGGTGTTCCTGTTGAACAAATTGATGATTTAGCACAAAACAGTGCAAATGCTGTTCCAGTTATGATGCCATATATTACAGCATTCTTTATGCCTAGAAAAGCTGGAGATAGGCCTTTGGTTGTTCCAAAAAATTATAAGAATTTAGCATTTATTGGACAATTCGCTGAAACTCCAAGAGATACAGTTTTTACAACAGAATATTCAGTAAGAACAGCTATGGAAGCTGTATATACGCTATTAAACATAGATAGAGGTGTTCCTGAAGTATTTGGCTCAGTATATGATGTAAGGGTTTTATTGGATTCAAGTGTTAAAACTCTTGATGGGAACTCTCCATTAAGTACAATAGATTTAAATATGAAAGAGAAAATGGCTTTAAAGAAAATTTTAGCTAAAATAAAAAATACTGATGTTGAAAAATTATTGAAGGAATATAAAGTCATTTAATTTATTCGAATTAAAGGAATAAATATCATAAGTAGTTATTAAAATATATTATTTATGAATATATAAACAATTTAAAAGGCACCATTTAACTGGTGCCTTTCTATTTAGGAGGGATTTATATATTGTTTTATTTACTATTGGATTGAGTATTCAATTTTTACATTACTTACATAGTTACCAGCAGGAAGTTCTGAGTTACCAGACCAACTTAAGTTGAATTTATTAACTAGTAATGAAATATGTTTTCCAGCTACTAAAGTATCAAGTGAAGAAATTGTATTTACTTGTGGTTTAATATTTGAATCAAAATCATTTCTACCATTGTTTAAAGTTGTTTTAAAGGTATCAGGAGAAACTTTTACTGTAACAGCTAAGTCTTTATTCATATTAGATGTAGCATTAATAGTAAAGTCTTTAGTTGAACCATTTTCAGTTAAAGGAGCTACAAAGATAGAATAATCTTCAACACCATCATTTAATACTTCATTGTTATAAGCTAATTGATAAGAAACAGGAGTTTCTTTAATAGAAGTCTTTAATTGAACTTCAGCTGATTTACCAGAAGATACTGTAGCGAACATAGAAGTCATTGCGATTGCACTTATAGTTAAGATAGTTAATAGTTTTTTCATAATTTAGTTTTCCTTTTAAATTAATTTGATTTGTTATGATTAAACTATACAATACTCTGTAACTTATGTCAACAATTATTTAACAAAAAATACAAAAAAAATAATAAAAATAGTTAATTGCTTATAATGTAAAGAATTAAACATGTATAAGTTATATAATAGTTATGTAACTTATGCAATAAGTGCTACTTTTTGAGTATTTTATAGGATATTGTTTATAACTTTCTTATGGGTAAATTAGAAAATAAAAAGAAAAACTTGCAAATTGAAGATGTAAATAGTTAAAAGAGTGAGAAATTAATAACTCTTTGATTAGAAAAATATTTAATAATATAGAGCATAATATAAATACTTTCCTTGAAACTATACTAATTAAAAGCACAATCATTTAGCACTTGTTAATACAAAAAATAAAAGTTAATATTTATTCTAGATGAAACAATTGCAAAATGATAAATTATTATTCTCTAATTCTTATTTGCTGAAATTAATTCTCCCTCTTTTTGGAGAACAATTTTTTTCTATCTTAGTTGGAATTGTTGATTCTATTATGGTAGCTTCTTGTGGTGAGGCTGCAATTAGTGGTGTATCATTAATTGACGCTATTTATGCTTTATTTTTCTTTTTAGCTACAGCCTTCGCAACTGGAGGAGCTGTTGTTACAAGTCAGTATCTTGGGAGAAAAGAATATAATAATGCTAAAGGTGCTGCTAAACAATTAATATATATTTCCGTAATATTTGGGCTTTTAATGGCTTTAATTTTTATTCCTATTAAGAAACAATTAATATCGTTAATATTTGGGAATCTTGAAAAAGCAGTATTTGATGCCAGCATAACTTATTTTGATTATATATTTATTTCAATTCCTTTTTTATGTTTATTTTCTTCCGCTTCTGCTCTTTTTAGATCAGCTGGTAATAGCAAAATATCTTTGCAGGTTTCAATTATCATGAATATATTGAATATTGTTTTTAATGCAATTTTAATATATGGGTTAAATTTGGGAGTAAAAGGAGCAGGTATTGCAACTTTAATTTCTAGAGCTGTTGCCGGAGTATTGATGATATTCTTTATAACAAAACTTAATACTCAAATTAGAATTAAACATTTATTTAAAGTTAGATTTAATTGGTATTTCTTGAAGAAAATTTTTGCAATAAGTGTTCCTAATGCTATTGAAAATAGTGTGTTTCAGTTTGGAAAAATTGCTGTCCAAAGTCTTGTTGCAAGTTTAGGTGTTGCTTCTATTGCAGCTAATGTAGTTGTTGGAAATCTATGTACTTTTGCTAATTTGCCTGGTCTTGCCATATCTATGGCTTCTACAACAATTATTGGACAATGTTTAGGCGCTGGAGAAAAAAAACAAGCGCGATATTATTCAAAGAAATTATTATCATTATCCGTTTTAACAATTTCTATTTTTGCTACAGTTTTAATTATTTTTAGAAACCCTATAATATCATTATATAATTTGACGCAGACTGCATCTTCTTTAGCTTCATCAGTTAGCTTTTTTGTTTTAATAATGACTTCTCTTTTATGGACATTTGCTTTTGCTACTCCTAATTTATTGAGAGCAGCTGGGGATGTGAAATTTACTTTAGTATGTTCTATTATAAGTTTATTTTTGTTTAGAATCACAGGAGCTTATATTTTTACAAAAATCTTTGGACTAGGCTTAATGGGAATATGGGTTGCTATGATTATAGATTGGGTTTGTAGAGCTTCTTGTTATTTGCTAAGGATAAATGGTGATGTTTGGTTAGGGAAAAAAGTAATTTAACTTAAAATTTAATATATATTCTAATATAAGAATCTCAATAGTGATTAAAAAAAATAACTTCTATTTTTAAATAATTTAGTTTTTAAAGTAGTAATAAATTATATTTATGTCCATTATTGCAAAATTAAGTATAGCTTATACGCGTTTTAAGACATTTGCTATTTTGAATAAAGAATCTTTTTATAAGAAAGATTTTATTCATACAATTGCTATTTGGGCGTCCCTCAATATTAATGCTTGTATTTATCGTTTTATTTGTTTTTTAGTATTTTGTATAGCAAGTGAATCAACAGGAATATCCGTATTATATTCTTTATTAATATGAATTATAATGTTTCATTATTTTCATATGCTTGTTTATATAAAGAAGGATTGATATCAAATTTCTGATTGAATACTTTAGAAAAATAAGCAGAATCAAGAAAGCCAACATTTATTGCAGTATCTTTTACACTGTTTCCCTCAATAAGTAATATTTTTGCTTTTTCCATCCTAATATTTGTTAAATGATCAATAAAACTTATATTGTTATAGGCTTTAAAAAGCTTTGAAAAATATTTAGTATTCATATTAAGAATATTTGAATAATCATCCATTGTGATTTGTCTGTTATAATTAATTTCAATCTCTTTCATTATTTCTTTAAAAATTCTTTCATATCTATCTCTTTTATCACTAATAAGAGCTTCTATAGCATTATCAATTAAATTGAATAAAAAAATTTCTATTTCAATTATATTTTTTTGTGGTTTTTGATAATTAAAGAAAGGTATTTTTTTCGATAATGTATGTTTTAATATCAATGCATCTTGATAATAGCTTTCAAGAATGGCATTTTTATCAAGTAATGATAAAGAATCATAAAGTTTATGAGCAATTTCTCTTGCTTTTTTATTATTACAATCAAAGATTTCTTTCTCGATTTGATTTAAATATTGAGAGTTATCATTTTTCAAAAAAAATTCATCTTGCGAATTAAATTCATGAATATATTCATTATTTGATTTAGCAATACTATAGGCAATGGATGCTTCTCTAATTGATTTAGGTAATTCTTTTAATGAAGAAAACACTCTTCCTATTGCTATAGTAATATTATAACTTTTTGTACTAGAAGTATTTTTTAATTGTTTAAAAAAATTACTTTTTGAATTAGGGAAAACTATAATCGTAGTTCTATCTGAGGTTGGGAAATAATAAAATCTACTACTAAAAAAACCTTTTTGTTCAAAAAATTTTTTTAAATTATTAATATTAACTTCGCTAACAATAAGGCAGACTCCTTCAAAATATGAAGAATCTCTGATATTAAAATATTCATTTAATATATCTTCATTAATTAAGCCATGTTTCATTGATGCAAAAAAAGATCTTGAAAATTGATTTACAACGGTTTTTAATTCTTCATTCTTAGTTTTTTTCTCAAATTGTTTTTGTTCAATAAATTTTGATAATAATTTATATAAATCATTTTTGTTAATTGGTTTTACTAAATACTCTAAAGCTCCAATTTTTATTGCTGATTTTGCAAAGTCAAAAGTACTCCAAGCTGTTAAATATACAATGGGGATATTAGTATTTAATTCTCTTATTTTTTTTCCAGCTTCTATTCCATCTACTAATGGCATTTTAATATCTAAAATAACAAAATCTATTTGTTCTTTCTCAAAAATAAATAAAGCTTCTTTTCCGTTTTTAGCTTTTATAACATTAAAAGGTAGATTCTTCTTTTTTATAAGAAATTCGATAGCATCTCTTTCAATTTGTTCATCATCTGCTATTAATAAATTGTACATATCTTATACCTCAAATGGAATTATAATTTGGACTTTACAACCCCCCTCAGAATTTAAAGCAGAGAAGTTAATACTAGCTTTTCCATTAAAATATATATTTAATCTTTCTACTATATTTGAAATCCCTATATTGTGTCCTTTTTCATTTTTATTATTAATTAAAGCTATCTGATTATAGTTTTCCATTCCTACTCCAGTGTCACTAATATTAATTATAATATTGTCTTTGTCTTTAAAGGCATCAATAGAAACTTTACCACCCTCTTCTTTTGGTTCAATCCCATGTATAATTGCGTTTTCTACTAGTGGTTGTAAAATAAGAGGTGGTATAATTATATTTTTACATAATTCACCACATTTTACTGTATATTTTAATCTATCATTAAATCTAGCTTGTTGAATTTTTAGATATTGTTTTATAAAGAATATTTCTTCTCCTATTGTTATCGTCTCTTGATGTTCAAGGGAATATCTTAAAATTGCTCCAAGACTTTCAATTAATTTACCAGTTTGTTCTGCATTCTCAAATAAAGCAGTTAATTGTATGACATTTAAAGTGTTAAAAAGAAAATGTGGATTGATTTGTGATTGAAGAGAGTTGTATTTAGCCCGTTCTAATTCTTTTTGGATCTTTAATTGTTCAATTTCCTTTTTATGTATTTCTTTTTCAAGTGTTGTGTTTTCATTTATTAAACTTAACCTATCTTTTAATGAATCTTTCATATTTTTTATTGATTCTTCTAAAAAGACTAATTCTTTTGGACCTTCAATAATTGGAGAATCTGTTTCTAAATTTCCATCAGCAATTTCTTTTGCTGTTTCTACCATAGCGTCAATTGGTGTTAACATTTTTTTAGAGATTATTGAGGTAGATATTAGATATCCAATTAACAATAAAACAAAAACTAAAATAGAAAATACTCTTAAATTAGTAATTTGTTCTGCTCTTGCTTGCATTTGTGCAACATTGTCTTTGACCATAGCAAGGAGGTATTGATTAGTTAAGTATGTATATAGATAGTCATAAGTATTACTTATTCTATAATATATTTTATAAAAATCTGAATCATTTTGAATATTTTCATTTTGTAATTTTGAAATTAGTTCATTTATAGTTTTTTTACCGTTTAGTATACCATTGTTTAAAAAATAACGAGTAGGAGAATCTTGATACAGGATTTTTAAAGAATTTATTTCATTTTCAATATTAATTAAGATTGCTTCTTGCTGTAATAATAGTTCTTTTTTTCTTTGTGGAATTTTAGAAACTCTATATTCTTCTAATAAAAATCTACAGTCTTCAATTTCAGTGGTAATATTATGAATAACTAAATTTTCTTTTGAACTTTTTTGTTCCTCTGCTAATATATTATATATATAGTTAAAAAGAAGAATTGTAATTATAAAGAAAATGAAGGCATTAAACAAATTATGTTTAAATAAGAGTTGGTGAATATTTTCTCTTTTTATTCTTTTTTGTTTAAATAAAAAATGATTAAAATTTAGTTTTATTTTTTTTGTCATAAGGTAATTATATCATGGATAATAATTTATAAAAGATAATCTTATTTGTAAAAAAGGAAAAAGAAATATGAAAATGTGCTTTTTTTCTTACTGTTCAATTCTATTTCTTCCCATGATAATAATTATAGATTAAAAATTTAGGAGAGAAATGATTTATGAAAAAATTATTAACTGTATTATTATTAGTAAGTTTAGCTTTAACTCCAATGTTTGCTCAAGGTGGACAAGAGACTAAAGCTGAAGAAACAATTGTATTAAGACTTGCAGATAACCAACCAATTGGATATCCAACAGTTGTTGGTGATGAGAAATTTGCACAATTAGTTGAAGAATATTCTAACGGAAGAATTAAAGTTGAAGTTTATCCTCAAGCAACTTTAGGTGATGAAAAGTCCTGCATCGAGCAAGTTCAATTTGGGGGAATTGATTTTACTCGTGTTTCAATTAGTCCATTATCATCATTTAATCCATTATTAAATGCTCTTCAAATGCCTTATCTATATAGAAATCCAGATCATATGTGGAAAGTCTTAAATGGAGAAATCGGCGCATATTTCTTAAAATCAATGGAAGACAATGGATTTGTTGGTTTAACATATTTTGATTCAGGAGCTAGAAGTTTCTATAATACAATCAAACCTATTTACACTGTTGCTGATTTATCAGGTATGAAAATTCGTGTACAAGAATCTGATTTAATGATGGGTTTAGTTGAAGCATTAGGTGCAACACCAACCCCAATGAGTTATGGTGATGTATATTCAGCATTACAAACTGGGGTTATTGATGGAGCAGAAAATAACTGGCCTTCATATGATTCATCAAACCATTATGAAGTTGCAAAATATTATTCAGTTGACCAACACACACGTGTTCCTGAAATGTTAATCGCTTCAAAAACAACAATGGATAAATTAAGTGCAGCTGATCAAGAAATAATTAAAAAAGCAGCTAAAGATTGTCAAGCAACTCAAATTACAGCCTGGGCTGAATATGCAAAAAAATCAGAACAAAAAGTTAGAGATGCTGGATGTATGATCAATGATATTAACAATCAAGCAGAATTTGCTAAAGCCATGGAACCTTTATATCAAAAGATGTTAAATGCTGAAGGAAAATCTTGGGTTGAAAAAATTAAAGCTGTTAAATAAATAAAATATTTAACTTCTTAAGGGGTTCATTATGAACCCCTATTTTAAATTAGGAGCTCAAATGAGAAAGTTTAAAGAAAGCTTAGATAAAATTTTCAACGTTGTATTATACTTTTGTATGGCATTAGTTATTTTAATGGTTGTCATAGTTTTTACAAATGTTTTATTAAGATATGGCTTTAGAAGTGGTATTAAATGGGGTGAAGAAATTCCATTGGTAATTGTTATTTGGTTTACATTTATTGCTATGGCTTTGGGAGTAAAAGAAAACTTACATATTAGTATTACTTTGTTGCCTAAGAAATTGCCAACTTTTCTTGAAAGATTTTTAAGGATTTTTAAATATAGTTGTGAAATTATTCTAGGTTGTATTTTATTTTATTATGGGTTAGGTCTTGCCAAAAATGGGCTTAGAAGTTTCTTGCCAGCAACTCATATAACAAATGCAGTAAATTATATTGTACTCCCAATTAATGCAATTTTTATAATTTTATATGCTTCAATATATTTATATGCAGCTATTAAATCAAAAGATTTAAGTAAAAGTGAGGTAGAATTAGATGTTTAATACCAGTGTTGCTTCAACTATTTTAGTTGGATCGTTTTTATTGTTATTGATTTTAAGAATGCCAATAACTTTTTCACTTTTTTTATCTTCAATTGTAACTGCTTTATATTTAAATATCCCACTACTTTCAATTGTACAAAGATTGGTAAGTGGTGTTAATTCATTCTCTTTACTTGCAATACCTTTTTTTATTCTTGCAGGAGAAATGATGAGTAGAGGGGGAATTTCAAGAAGATTAATAGAATTCTCTAATGCTCTGATAGGGAGATATCGAGGGGGATTAGCACAAGTAAATATTTTAGCATCAATGTTTTTTGGTGGTATTTCAGGTTCTGCTGTAGCCGATGTTTCCTCTATTGGAACAATGATGATTCCTATGATGAATGCAAAAGGATATGATGAAGATTTTTCTGTTGCTGTAACTGTTACAAGTGCTTGCCAAGGCGTTATTATTCCTCCAAGTCATAATATGATTATTTTTGCTCTTGCAGCTGGTGGTGGCGTTAGTGTTGGAAAATTATTCTTAGGTGGTTTAGTTCCAGGTGTTATCCTAGGTGTTGGGTTGATGATTGTTACTTATATTATTGCAAGAAAAAGAAATTATCCTAAAGAAAGAAAATATACCTTTAAAGAAACTATAAAAGTAAGTGCTGATGCAATTCTTGGTATGCTTACAATGATAATTATTATAGGTGGTGTAGTTTCTGGTGTTTTTACAGCAACAGAAAGTGCTGCAGTTGCTGTAGTATACTCATTTTTTATTACTTTTTTTGTTTATAAAGAGATTAAATTAATTGAATTGAAAGATATTTTAATTTCTTCATTAAGAACTTTAGCTATGGTTATGAGTTTAATAGCTGCAGCTTCTTCTTTTGGTTATCTTTTAGCCTTTTTAAGAATCCCTCAAGCAATAACAAATGCTTTAATTGGAATTAGTAGTAATAAAATAGTTTTATTGTTAATGATTAATGTGATGTTGTTATTACTTGGAACAATTATGGATATGGCACCATTAATAATAATTTGTACTCCAATATTATATCCTGTTGTTGTTGGGGCTTTAGGAATGAATCCTGTTCAATTCGGAGTTGTCATGATTTTGAACCTAGCAATAGGGTTATGTACCCCTCCTGTTGGATCAGCATTATTTGTTGGATGTGCAGTAGGTAAGATAACGATAGAAAAAGCTACTAAGAGTATGCTACCCTTCTATTTGATAATGGTAATTGTACTTCTCTGTATTACTTTTATTCCACAACTTACTTTAGCTATTCCATCTTTGATGGCTTAATTAATTAAATAGTTGATAAAAATTGAGGATTGCTGAATGATATAGTCTAATATCAAAAAGCAATCCTCTTTTTATTGCTAATATTATTTAGAAGTTTGTTTCTCTACTTCCATATTCTTGGGAAGAGTTAAATCTAAAACTAAAGAAATTATAAATACTATTGCTACACAATTGTTTGATAATTCTTCAGCAACTAATGTTGGGAATATATTAAATAATTCAGCAGCTGAGGGAAACCCTAAACCAATAGCGATAGCAAAAGCTGCAATCAAACTATTTCTTTGATTAAGTCCCGCTTTATCTAGCATTCTTATTCCTGAAATAACAATTTGACCAAACATTAATATTGTACATCCACCAAGAACTGCTTCTGGTAATGTATTGAAGAAGGCTCCAATAGGTGGAAATAATCCTGCAAGAATTAATGCAATTCCACCTGTGGCAATTGTGAATCTATTTACAACTTTAGTCATTGCAATTAATCCAACATTTTGAGAGAAAGAGGTAATAGGCATACAGCTAAATAATCCAGCAAGAGAAGAACAGTATCCATCACAAGCGAGTGATCCAGATATTTCTTTTTCACTTGGGTCTCTTCCTACACCCATTACACAACAGGCTGTTGTATCCCCTATTGTTTCTGTTGCTGATACTAAAAAGACTAATGCAACTGAAATTATAGCACTTAAGTTAAATTCGGGTTTAACAGGTAAAAATTTTGGTATATCAAAATAAGCTATGTTATTAAAAGCCGAGAAATCAACTTTTCCTAAGAATAAAGCAAGAATATATCCCATAATTAATCCAAATAAAATTGCTAATTGTTTTAAATATCCTTTTGCAAAAATAGTAAATAATAAAAGTGAGATTAAAGTAACTGAACCTAAAAGCATGTTTTCTGCTGACCCAAAATCAGCAACATACCCCCCACCAAAACTCCTTGCTCCAACAGGTAATAGAGAAAATCCAATTGACAAAACAACACAGGCAGATACTACAGGAGAAATAAATCTTTTCCAGTATTTTGCTAATAACCCTAATGTTCCTTCAATTAATCCCCCAACTATTATAGCTCCTACTACAACTGGGAAACCAAAATTTGCAGCAATATAACTCAATATAGCAACGAAAGTAAAACTAACTCCCATTACTATAGGAAGCCCAGATCCAATTCTCCAAATTGGGAAAAGTTGTACTAGAGTCCCGATACCTGCAATAAACATACAGTTTTGAAGTAATATTGTGGTTGTATCTTGGCTTAATTTACCACTACCAGCTACAATAATTATTGGAACAATGTTTGCTACAAACATTGCAAGAACATGTTGTAGTCCAAAAGGGATGGCTTTTGCTAATGGAACCTTTCCGTCAAGTTGATAGATATTCTCAATAGATGCACTAGAATTTGAGCTTTTCATATAAAATTTCTCCTAAATTAATATATATATAAATATTTTTTGTTACAACATAATGCAACAGATCTCCAAGGAGAAATACTATTGCAACTTAACGCAACAAACAAGAAAAAGTTTTGTTTAGTAGATATTTGATAAATTTTTATCTACATAATCAAAAATTTGTTATACCTATACTATACGTAATTTAAGTAATTATTTAATTTTGTATGAGCGTAAAAATGCAAATTGGATAGAAAAAAAATAACAAAACATTTTGACAAAATATTTGCTAGGTTAAAATTTAGATGCTATAATACAAAAAATGAGGAGGCTATTATGAAATATGGCGTTGCACTTATTGGTGTTGGGAATATTGCTAAAAATCATTTGGAAGGATATTTAAATTTAAAAGACAAATGTGAAATAAAGGTTTTATGTGATATATTTGAAGATAAAGCAATAGCTTTTAAAAATAACTACAATCTTTCTTGTGAAGTTGTTACAGATTATAGAGAAATACTTGATAGGGCTGATATACATATTGTATCTGTATGTTTGCCTCCTTCTTTTCATAAGCAAATTACTTGTGATTTTTTGAAATATAATAAAAATGTCTTATGTGAGAAACCAATGGCAGCTTCTTTATCTGAAGCAAGAGAAATGATTAGAGCAAAAGATAATAGTTTAGGATTGTTATCAATTATATCTCAAAATAGATTTAACAAATCGCTAATGAAAATAAAAAAAATGCTAGATGATAACATTTTTGGAAAAGTTGTATATACCAGAGTTAATTCCATGTGGTTTAGAGGTAGTAATTATTATGATTTGTGGTGGCGAGGAACCTGGGAAAAAGAAGGAGGTGGTTGCACCTTAAATCATAGCGTTCATCAAATTGATATTTTATTATGGCTATTAGGAAACCCAATTAATGTTTACTCTGTTATTAAAAATTATTTACATTCTAATTCTGAAGTTGAAGATACAAGTTTATCAATTATAGAGTTTGAAAATAGTATTGCTCAGCTTGGGGTATCCTTAAATGATCATAACGAAAAGCAGGAATTTTTTCTTCAATGTGAAAAAGCTTCTATCTCCATACCTTGGAGTGTAAAATGCATGAAACAACAAGAGAATGGCTTCCCTGAAGAAGATTTAGAGACAGAAAAAAAATTAAATGAAATATATAATTCATTAGAGGACATCCCACTAGAAGGGCATGTTGCTCAAATTAAAATTTTATTGATGCAATAGAAGATAATGAAAGATTAATTGTGAGCGCAGAAGATGGGTATAAAGCTTTAGAAGTTATTACAGCAATTTATAAAAGCTCATTATATAAACAATTAATTGAATTACCTTTAGAAGATAATGATGAATTTATGAACAAAGAAACATTCATTAAAAAAATGCCAAGATTTTATGAAAAAAGAAAATCTGTTGAAAATTTATCTGGTAAAATTACTGTATAAGAAATATTTATATTAAATAAATAAAATAAGAAATTAAAGTCAGTCTTTATACTCTTATTTTTTAAAAGCATATATATTTTAAAATTCAAAAATATTTAATTTTATTTTAGTTTGACAGATTGATGATATAGAGTTAATATTAATTAGCAAATCGTTTTGCTAATATTTGACAAATAATTTTGTTTTTACATTTATAGGAGGTTAAAAATGAAAAGACTAACATTAATAATGATATCTATCTTATTATGCACAAGTTCAATTTTTGCTAATGGAGCAAAAGAAGAGGTGAAGGATAAAGAGGTTACTCTTTCCGTTCTTTGGTTTAATGATGCAAATGAATCTGATGTTTTTTTAGATACTATTGATTCATATTTGAAAGAGAATCCAAATGTTCAAGTTGATATGCAAGTTGTTGCTTTTAATGAATATGAGCAAAAATTGAAATTAATGATAAGTGGAGGCAATCCACCTGATATAGCTCGTGTTACAAACAACCACTTAGCATCTCTTGGATCTAGTTTGGAACCAATTAACGCATATGTTGATGACATTGGAGCAATTGAATCAAAATTTATGCCAGGTTCTATTGCTTTTGCATTGGATTCAAATAAACAGTTATTAGCTTACCCCACAGAAGCAACTGCAAATGGTATGTTAGTAAATTTAACTGCATGGGAAAATGCTGGTATTGATGTTAGAGAATTAAGTAAGAGTTGGACTTGGGATCAATGGGAAACATCTGTTAAAAAGGTAATTGCTGCTAATAAGGATATGAAATATGGGTTAGCTCTTGATTTCTCTCCTCATAGATTCTCAACTATTTTATTTGAATTTGGTGGAAATATGATGAATGCTGATCAAAGTAAAGTTGATTTTAATAATCAAGGTACTATTGATTCAATTAACTGGTTCAAAAAACTTCATGATGAAGGTTTAGTTCCATCAAGTGTATGGCTTGGTAGTGAAAATCCTGCAGAATTATTTCAAGCTGGTTTAGTAGCTTGTCATATTGGTGGAAGCTGGAATATAAATACTTATAACCAAAATGTTAAAGATTTTGAGTGGGCAGCAGTAAATACACCAAAGCAAAAAATAAGATCTTCTGTTCCTGGTGGTAAGTTTATTGCTTCATTTAAAGATAGCAAAAACAAGGAAGCTGCAATGGCATTAATGGCCTCTTTTAGTTCAAAAGAAAGCAATGAAAAATATTGTGCTGACACATTTAATTTATCTTCTAGGGTAGATACAGATGTACCATATGCTTCAAATAGAGAAGATTTTAAAGTATTTGGTGAAGATTTAAAAGTTACACCTGCCTTTACAGCATTAGAGTGGAAAGATGTTAATGTTAATAAAGTTTATTCATATATAAGAGAACAGATTGTTCAAGTTTTGATGGGCAATATTAGTGCAGAACAAGCAACTTTAAATATTAATAAAGAAGCAGAAAAATATTAAAATAGGAATAAGCCTCCTATTTTGAAATAGGAGGCTTATATTAAAAAGGTAAATAAAATAATGAAAAAAAGAGCTCAGAAAGGAAATTTTCATCAAATTTTAGCACCAATTCTTTTTTTACTTCCTAATTTATTAATTTTTGGTTTATTTATTATTATCCCAGCATTTCAAGGTTTAAGATTAAGCTTTATGAGATGGGGAGTTTTTACACCAAAAGAATTTATTGGATTAGCGAATTTTAAAAATTTATTCAGTGATGAAGTATTTTGGATAACATTTAAAAATACATTAGTATATTCGGTTTGTACTGTTATATGTTTACTAGTAAGTTCATTATTCTTAGCATTGTTATTATCAAGAAATAAAATTAAAGGGGAAAAGGTATTTAGAGCAACCTTTTATATACCTGCATTAATAAGCTTAATTGCAGTAGGTATTGCCTGGAGATTTATATTAGGGGATGAAATGGGAATTATAAATTATATTCTCAGATCAATGAACCTTAATCCTGTAGGTTGGTTAACAAATAAAAATATAGCAATGCTTAGTGTAATCTTGGTTACTGTTTGGGCTCAATCTGGATATTATATGATTATGTTTATTGCTGGCCTTCAAGCAATTCCAATCGAATTATATGAAGCTGCTAAAATAGATGGAGCTTCTTCTTTTGACAGTTTTAAAAGAATTACTATACCAATGCTCAAAAGTACAATTTTAGTAGTTTTGGTATTAGCTACAATTCAATCATTTAAAGCATATGAATTAATCGTAACTATGACAAAAGGTGGTCCAGGTTATTCAACTAAGTTTGTGGTTCAACAAGTTTATCAAGTTGCATTTCTTGAGGATAGATTTGGCTATGCTTCTGCAATGTCAATGATATTAATGATTGTAATAGCTTTGTTTACTTTAATACAATTTAAAACAACAGGAAAGGAGGAATCTTATGAATAAGAAAATATCTCTTTCTTTAGTTTTTCAACATATAATAATTATTATTTTAGCTGCATATTGCTTGTTTCCAGTTATTTGGGTTTGTCTTTCTTCCTTCAAGCCTCAAAGCGAGTTGTTTAAAATTCCCATGACTTTTTTTCCAAAAAATTGGAGTTTTTCTAATTATATTTCAGCCTTAAGTTATGGAAGTTTTTTACAATATTTTTCTAATACATTGTTTGTTTCAGTTGTTGCAACTTTAATAACTGTTTTAATAAATATTATGTCAGGATATGCACTTGCAAAGTATATTTTCCCAGGAAGAAATTTAATTTTTTCAATTATGATTGGTACATTAATGATACCGTTACAAGTAATTATGATACCTATTTTTCTTCAATTGAAACGATTGGGGATGTTGAATAGTTTATGGGGGATAATTATTCCACCAGCTGCTACACCTACTGGAATTTTTTTAGCAAGACAATATATGGTTAATTTACCTAATTCAATGATTGAATCAGCAAGAATTGATGGTGCAAAAGAGTTCTTTATTTTTAGAAAAATCATAATTCCTTTAAGTAAACCAATAATTGCAACAATTGCTATTTTTTCCTTTATGTGGAGATGGAATGATTATCTTTGGCCATTAATTGTAATAACGGATAATGATAAACAGACACTTCAACAAGCCTTAGCAAATTTCGTAGGTCAACTACAAATTAACTGGTCTGCTTTATTAGCAATGACAACAATTTCGATTATTCCTGTAATAATTGTATTCTTAATGTTTCAAAAATATTTTATGTCTGGAATTACAGCTGGAGCGGTAAAAGGATAATATGAAAAACTATATACATAATATAACTAACTACGATATTGAAAACAATCAGATATTATTTTATGGATCAAAAGGTATTATTAAGATAAGTTTCTTTGAAAAAAATATTATTCATTTTGATTATATATTTGATGATATAGAAATAGATCCATTATTATTAAAAGGTAGACAATTATTTACTGTAAATGAGCTTAAACCTTTTTTTGATTTTAATTTAGTAGAAGTAGAAGATATTTATCATATTAATTTTAATGAGTTGTTAATTAAAATAGAAAAAAAATTAGCAAACATAAGTGTTTATAAAAATAATAAATTAATTCATGGTGGCTCTTTAGGAAATTCTGATACTGTTATTCCTGATTATCAATTAAGATGTATTTCAAGTAATAATAATACTAATTTATTTGGGAAATTCAATTTCCCACTTGAAACTAATTCTCATTTTTATGGCTTAGGTGATAAAGGGGGAATTATTGATAGAAATAATAGAATATTTAGATTTTTTAATAAGGATAGTTTAGGTTATGATGCTGAAACTTCAGACCCTCTTTATAAATCAATTCCATTTTTTATTAAAGAAAAAGACTCAATTTTTACAGGATTTTTATTTGATGAATGTGATATTGATTATATGGATTTTGGAAAAGAAAGTCCCTTTTTCTATTCTATTAAAATAAATGGAGGCCCTTTTTCATATTATTTTATTGATGGAGAAGATTATAAAGAAGTGTTATCCAGATATTATTCTATAACAGGTAAGTCAATTTTCCCGCCTTTGTTTAGTTTTGGTTTTTTGGGTTCTTCAATGAATTATGTTGAATCTGATGATGCACAAGAAAGAATAATTAATTATTTCAATAACATTGAAAAATATAATATACCGTGTGAAGGAATGTATGTTTCTTCTGGATATTTGAAGGCAAAAGATGGTAAAAGATATGCTTTTTTGTGGAATAAAGAAAAATTTCCTGATTATGAAAAATTTTTAAATTCTCTTGCAAGTAAAGGCTATAACCTAATAATGAATATAAAGCCAGGTATTTTGACAACACATCCTTGGTATGATGATTTGGCATCAAAAGGATACTTTATTAAAGATAAATTTGATAAGCCATATGTAGAGTTTTATTGGGGCGGTAATGCATCACTAATTGATTTCTCTAACAAAGAAGCAAAAGCTTGGTGGAAAGAAGAATTAAAAAAACAATATTTAAATCATGGTTCAAGTGGAATATGGAACGATAATAATGAATTTGAGATTGAAGATATAGAAATACCAATATCAAAGATTAAATCTATGTTGCCTAATTTAATGAGTGAAGCAGCTTATGAAGCATTTGAAGAAGTTTTTCCTAGCAAAAGAGCTTGGAATTACTCAAGAAGTGGTAACTCAGGTATTCAAAAATATGCAAGAACCTGGAGTGGCGATAATTGTAGTGATTTCAAATCACTAAAATATAATCAATTTCAAAGTATATCTATGTCTTTGAGTGGATTAACTTTTTATGGGCATGATTTAGGTGGCTTTTTTGGAAAACGACCAAGTGAAGAACTTTTAATTAGATCTTGTGAAAGTGCAGTTTTTCAATCAAGATTTGTAATTCATTCTTGGAGGGAAGATGATATACCCACTGAACCTTGGACTTATAAAAAAGCCTTAGATAAAATTAGAAATTTAATTAATGCACATTACTCTTTTATTCCTTACATATATAACACAGCCTATCAAGCCGTTGTCAATGGGAAGCCTGTAGATAGATCATTAAGGTTAGAATTTTGTAATGATTTAAATTGTAAAGTGGACGATGTAAATTCAATGTTTGGGGATGATATACTGAAAATTTTATTTGTTAATGAAAATGAATTTTTAAAGTCTGTTTATTTGCCCAGTTCTACAAATTGGTATTCGAAAGATGGGTCTTTCTATGAAGGTGGGGCATCAATAGAGGTTTTTAATGAATTAGGTGATTTTAAATATTTTGTTAGAGAAGGCAGTTTAATTGCGACAACAACTCCTCAAAAATTGGAAAGTAGTTTATTTAAGAAAGTATTTTTTACTGTTTACCCAACAAAACAAGGTTTTAGAGATGGTTCATATTTTGAAGATGATGGAGAAACAAAATTAAAGTTTAAGAAATATAATTTATATAATTATCGAGTTTATAATAATAAAGTTGAGTTTAAATTAGCTATTAATGGAATTGCTTTAGATGATAGAGAGTTTATATTTTTGGATTCAAAAGGTAATTTAATTAGAAAAATTATTTTAAATGAATTAAAAAAAGGAGAGTCTATAACGATAATGTTGTAGAAAAAAATGAAAATAAAAGAAGTATATTTTACTGCTAAACACAAAGCTTCTCTTGTTGAAACTGAAAAGGAATTAAGTAATGATTCTTTTTTGATTAGAAATCATTATTCACTTATTAGTCCAGGAACAGAGTTAGCTCTATTTTGTAAAACTCATGTGGGCTTTGACGATCCAAATGTTAAATGGGCAAAATATCCAATTGCAGCAGGTTATGCTAGTGTTGGAGAAGTTATAAAAACAAGTAATAATTCGGATATCAAAGCGGGTGATATAATAATGCATTATAAACCCCATAGTGATTATTCAATTATTGACAAAAAAAATGACTTGTTTTTTAAAGTGAATAATAAAGAAAATGAAAAAAAATCGTTATTTACAAGATTTGGGCAAATAAGCTATACCGCAGTTGCCGCTAGTCAAAAAAAAGAAGGACCTGTTTTAGTTTTTGGTGGTGGATTAATTGGCAATATTTGTGCTCAATTGTTCAAAATTGTTACAAATAGAGAAGTAACTGTAGCTGATTTGTCAAATAAAAGATTAGAATTAGCAAAAAAATGTGGTCTCAATACTTTAAATCCAAGTGATAATGATTATTTAGAGCAAATTGACAAAATAACTAATAAAAAGGGTTTCGATACTGTTGTTGAAGCTACAGGTGTTCCAAATGTATTAAACAATGCTTTAGATATTGTAAATATGAAAGGGGAAGTAATTTTGTTAGGCTCTACAAGAGGTTATGTATCCATAAATCCATATAGAGATATACATAGAAAATTTCTCACTGTAATTGGAGCTCATGAGAACCGTTATGAAAAATTTATTGGAGATAAAAATCAAAAAATTTTTGGTGAAAATGTGTTGACGTTTATTGAAAATCAAAAATTGTTAGTTGATATGTTTATTACAGATAATATAAAAGTTGATGAAATAGAAAAGGCATATTTTTCTTTAATTGAAGATAGAGATAAACATTTAGCAATAATA
The DNA here is from genome assembly GCA_963678575.2 of Sphaerochaetaceae bacterium. GTDB lineage: Bacteria > Spirochaetota > Spirochaetia > Sphaerochaetales > Sphaerochaetaceae > Pleomorphochaeta. Next base: position 446,944 of record CAXXHV010000001.1, read on the forward strand.
ATAAATTGGGATAATTAATATGAAAGAAATATATTCACGATTAACAGGTATAGCTGATGAAGGTGCAGCTTCTTTAGCTGAACAAATTATTTTACATAAAAGGCTAAACTTTAAAACAATTGAATTAAGAAATATTGATAAAATAAATATTACAAAGATTGATGATGTATCTTTTGATAATGTTTATAAGCAACTTAATGAAAATAATTTAGGTTGTGCGGGTTTTGCCTCTGAAATAGCCAACTGGGCGAGACCAATTACTTTTCCTTTTAATGAAGATGTTAATGATTTAAAAAAATCTATAAGTAGAATGAAAAAATTAAATACTAATCTAATTCGAATTATGAGTTATCCTAATGATAATTTGAGTTTAGAAGCTTGGGAAAAAGAAACAATAAGAAGAATTTCTGAATTAGTTAAAATTGCAGAAGATAATGATGTTGTTTTAGGTTTAGAAATTTGTGATGGGTGGGCAAGTAAATCCCCACAAAATTTAGAAATACTTCTTTCAAAAGTGGATTCTCCTTCACTTAAAGTTATATTTGATACAGGTAATCCAATAAGTCATAAACAGAGTATAGAAGAAAGTTGGAAATTTTATTTAGTTTCTTTAAAGAAAATCGTTCACTTTCATGTAAAAGATTGTAAAATAGTAAATGGAGAGCCAGTTCATACTTACCCCGGTTTAGGAGAGTGTGATGTCAAATTAATGATTAGTGATCTGTTATCTCATGGTTATAAAGGACTTTTTTCAATTGAACCCCATTTACATTTTGACTATTCAAGTGGGATGTATTATAAATATGGTAATATGGTTAAGCAAATAATTAGTGAATTAATTACTTAAAATATATAATACGAGGTTAATATATGAGCGAAACTGTGACAATTATTGATGTGGCTAAAAAAGCGGGAGTTGCACCTGCAACAGTTTCGCATGCACTTAATGGGAAAAGACCTGTTAGCAAGCAAACAAAAGATAAAATTCAAGCAGCTATTGATGAATTAGGATATATTCCTTCATGGAATGCTTCTAGGATGAAGAGCTCAAATTCAGGGATTATTGGATGTTTAGCAATCGATATTACAGAATCTTTTGTTAATAAAATTGTCAAAGGTATAGAAAGTGGGATTAAAGGTGGCCAATATTCTTTACTATATGTTTCGGCAATAGAGTTTGATGGAGATTTTCAAAAAGCTTATAATTTTTTAAAGGCACATAATGTTGATGGAATATTATTTTGCCATCACATTCCAAGAGCTTTAACTCAAGAGATAAAAAATCTAGATATTGTTGGTCCTTTAGTTTCAATAAATACAAAACTTGATGGTATAACTTCTATTGTAATAGATAATAACACTGGTGGACTTCAAGCTGCAGAGCATTTAATTAGTTGCGGGGTTAAAAATCCTGCAATCATTGCTGGCCCAAAAAATCGTTTATCTGCATTAAATAGATTTCAAGGATTTAATAATAGATTAAAAGATTTTGGTGTAACATTAAGTGAAGATAATATTCAATTTGGAGAATATGATGCAAATCATGGCTATGAAGCTGCCAAAAAAATAATTTCAAAAAATCCCCAGATTGATGGTTTTTTCTGTGAAAATGATTATATAGCTGCTGGAGCTATAAATGCTATTTTAGATTTAGGGTTATCTGTTCCTCAGGATGTAAAAGTTTTAGGTTTTGATAATAGAGATTTTTCACAGTTTTGGAGACCTCCGATTTCAACTTTTGAGATTCCTTTAGAACAAATGGGTTTATTAGGTGCTTATAAATTGAAAGAGTTAATTTCTCAAAATACTGTTGCTGGGGAGACTATTGCTCTTCAATCTAAAATTATTCCAAGATCTAGTACATTAATTTCTTAATTATAATAAGAAATTTATAAATTTGATGTTTTTTAACTTTACAACTAATATATTAGAATGTTAGAATATTTGTATTGATTTTATTGGGAGGAAATATGAAACTGAATTTGCACGAGCTAAATAATAGAGAACAATGGATAAATAAAGGATATGGCTTATCAACTTATGATAGAGATAAGGTCGTAAATAATACTTTAGCTAATCCAAAGTGGGTTCATTTTGGTGCTGGTAATATTTTTAGAGGTTTCCCTGCAGCTTTAATGCAAAACTTATTAGAAAATAATGAAGAAGATACTGGTATTATTGTTGGAGAAGGTTTTGATTTCGAAATAATAGATAAAATTTATACCCCACATGATAATTTATCATTGTTAGTAACATTAAATTCTGATGGAACAATTGAAAAGAAAGTAATTGATAGTTTAGTTGCTTCTTATAAATGTGATTATCAATTTAAAGAAGACTGGAAAAAGCTAAATGAAGTATTTAGTGCAAAATCATTAGAGATGGTTTCTTTTACTATTACAGAAAAAGGATATTCTTTAGTTGATGGTAATAATAAATATTATAATATAGCTATTGAGGATTTTAACAATGGTCCAAATAATTCAAAACTATTTTTATCAAAATTAACAGCTCTTGTTTATAATAGATTTAAAACAGTTAATTGGCCTTTAGCTTTAGTAAGTATGGATAACTGTTCTCATAATGGGGAAAAACTTGAAAATACTGTAAAAACTATTGCAAAAGAATGGGTTAATAATAAATTAGTAGATAAAGAGTTTATAGAATATCTAGATTCAAAAGTTTCCTTTCCTTGGTCTATGATAGATAAAATTACTCCAAGACCAGACGCTTCAGTTGTTGAAATGTTAAAAAAAGATGGTTTTGAAGATACTGAAATTATTGTTACAGATAAGAATACTTGGATAGCTCCTTTTGTTAATGCTGAAAAACCTCAATATTTAGTAATTGAGGATGATTTTCCAAATGGAAGAATAGCTTTAGAAAAAAGCGGGGTATTTTTTACATCAAGGGATACTGTAAATAAGATTGAAAAAATGAAAGTTTGTACTTGTTTGAATCCTTTGCATACCGCTTTAGCAATATTTGGATGTTTATTATCTCATAATTTAATTTCTGAAGAAATGAAAGATCCTCAGCTAAAGAAGTTAGTTGAAATTATTGGATATGAAGAAGGAATGAAAGTTGTAGTAAATCCAAAAATAATTGAACCAAAAGCTTTCATTGATGAAGTACTAAATATAAGATTCCCAAATCCATTTATGCCAGATACACCTCAAAGAATTGCATGTGATACTAGCCAAAAACTTTCAATTAGATTTGGTGAAACCATTAAAGCATATGAAAATGACAAAAATTTAGATGTTAAAGATTTAAAATATATTCCTTTAGTATTTGCAGCTTGGATTAGATATTTAATGGGTAAAGATGATGATGGAATTGATTTTGTTCCATCTCCAGATCCTTTATTAGATACTGTTATGCCAATAGTTAAAGATATTAAGATTGGAGATAAAGGACCATTTGAAGATATATTAAAACCATTATTAATTAATGATAAAATATTTGGGGTAAATTTATATGATGTAGGATTAGCTCAATTAGTATTAAAATATTTTAGTGAGTTAGTTTCGAAGAAAGGTGCAATTAGAGAAACCTTACAAAAATATTTAGATTAATTATAATATATTGATAAGAACCAAGATTTTCTTGGTTCTTATTTTTTTATGATAAAGATAATTTTAGTTTTTTCCCGGGAGCTTTGAAAAAAGAAGGATATTTTTCAAATAGGGAGTTTAATTCATAATCAATTTTGCTTAAGTGTGTTGAAATAACACTTTCAACAATATCTCTATTTTTAGTATTTAAAGCATCAATTATGTCATAATGTTGTTTAATTATAGTTTTTTCATCTTTGTTGTTTTTAAATGATAAAAATCTTACCCTATCATAATTAACACATCTTTGAGTGATTAATTTCCAACATTCTTTTTTATTTACAATATCAAATGTAATTTTGTGAAATGAAACATCAGAATTAAAAAAATCATATAACTCTGTATTTGTTTTTAAGTTCTCTTGATTTATTATAGCAGTTTTATATTTTGCAATATCTTTTTCGTTTAAAATACTTAAAGCTTGTATTAACGCTTTTTCTTCTAAACTACTTCTTAAAAACTTTTCTTCTTCAACAAGTTGCAAATCAATCAAAGAAACCCGAGTTCCGCGTTGTGGGAAAATATCAACTAAGCCATCAGTAGACAATTTCATTAAAGCATCTCTTACCGGAGATCTACTTACTTGAAGTTGTTCACACAATGTATTTATCTTTAATTCTTGACCTGGTAAAAATTCTAAAGATAAAATTTCTTTTCTTATTATATTATATATTTCATCACTTGCAGTACTTCGAAGGTTTCTTACCATTTATTAATCCTTATTTATTATTTTTTTCAATAGCTTCTATTAAGCCATTAATATAGCTTGCACCTAAAGCTCTGTCAAATAATCCATAACCAGGCATTGCTTTTTCTTCCCAAATCATTCTTCCATGATCAGGTCTTATTGGACCTTTGAAGTTAATATCATACAATGCTTTAACAATTTCATAAAGGTCAAAAGAGCCATCTCTTGATAAATGTGCAGCTTCTTCAAAAATTCCTGGAGCGTAATGATGTAAATTTCTAACATGAGCAAAATGAATTCGTCCAGGAAGCGCTCTAATTATTCCAGGTAAATCATTTTTTGGATTTGTTCCAAAGGAGCCTGCACAAAATGTTAAACCATTAAAAGGTGCGTCAACAGCTTTCATGAGCTTTAAGATTTTTTCCTTTGAAGTAATAATTCTTGGTAAATTAAATACAGGCCAAGCAGGATCATCTGGATGAATTGCCATTTTTATATCATATTTTTCACAAGTAGGTTGAATTGCTTTTAAAAAGAATACAAGATTATTAAAAAGTTTTTCTTCATCAACATCTTTGTATGCGTCGAATAATTCTTGAACATGAGAGAGTCTTTCTGGTTCCCAACCAGGCATAGCAAAACCTTGTGAGGATTCATTTGTATTATCGAAAAAGGTTTTTGGATCAATATTGTCAATTACGCTTTGATCATATGCTAAAACAGTAGAGCCATCAGGTCTTTCTTTTGCTAAATCAGTTCTTGTCCAGTCAAAAACTGGCATAAAGTTATAACAAACCATTTTAATGTCCAATTTTCCTAGATTTTCCAAAGTTTTAATATAATTTTCTATATATTTGGCTCTATCTGGAGTGCCAATTTTTATTGAATCATGAATGTTTACAGATTCAATTCCAGATAAATTTAATCCCGCGGCTTCAATTTCTTCTTTTAAAGCTTTAATTGAATCGTAATCCCAAGCTTCACCTGCAGGGATATCATATAAAGTAGATATTACTCCAGTTACACCAGGAATTTGTTTTATTTGTTTTAAGGTTACTGTATCAAATTTTGAACCGTACCATCTTAGTGTCATTTCCATACTTTACTCCTAAATATTTTATAAATTAATTCTAACATACTAATATATTAGTTGTAAAGTATATCTTCCATTGCCTCATAAAATTTAAATAATATTAATGCCAATAAAAAAAGAAAAAATAATCTTTTTGTAGAAAAAAATCAAAGGATAGGTTAAAATACTTATTATCAAGGAGAAAACCTAATGATTATTGAACGTAGAATGACTAGACACCCGATAACTTGTAATCCAGAAATGTCTTTAGCAGATGCAAGCTCATTGATGAAACATGAGAAAGTGAATCGTTTACCTGTTTTAAATAAAGATAAAAAATTAGTTGGATTAATAACGGAAAAAGATATTTTATATGCTTCTCCGTCCCCTGCTAGTTCACTTTCAATACATGAGATGGCTTATTTGTTAAGTCGTTTAACTGTAGGTAAAATAATGAATAAAGATGTTGTAACAATAGAAAAGAATACTACTGTAGAAGAAGCTGCAAGAATGATGGTAGATCAAGATTTATCGTGCCTTCCAGTTTTAGAAAATGGTAAATTAATTGGTATTATTACAAAATCTGATATGTTTAAAATATTATTAGAGTTATTTGGCGCTAGACATTTTGGAGTTAGAGTTTCCTACCTTGTAGAAGATAAACCAGGAACTATTGCACATATTACATCTGCATTAGAAAAAAATGGTATTGATATTATTACATTTGGGACTTTTATGGGAACCGATCCTACTAATGCTATTTGTACAATGAAAGTACAAGGCGCTTCTATGACTAAAGTTATAGAAATTATTAAACCTTTCGTTTCCCAAATCCTAGACATACAGGAGGTCTAATGTCCAGAAAACGGAAGAAAGGCTCTCAGAATCGAAAAAATGCGACTGGAGACAGTCGTGTTTCTATTTTAACTGAAGAGAAGGATACGTATAACCCTTTTAAAGAAATAAATAAGTTGGATTCTGTTGTTAAAATTAAAGAATCTACTAAAATAAATAAAAATATAAAAAAAAGAGAAGAAATAGTTGAAAAACTTGATCAAGATGTATCTTTTAAAGATATTTTTGAACAATGGGAAAAAGGTGGAATTGTAGATAATTTTAGTGCTAATAAAAAAAAGAAAATAATAAAGCATGAAGAAAAAGAAAATTTTGCTAATATTTTTGAACAATGGGAAATTAGCCAAGGAATTAAACCTAAAAAGACTTTTAAAAAGAAAGATTCTCAAGATCTAAATAGAAAAGTTAGTGAGTATAATCCAACAAAAGATTTTGGTCAGTTATTAGAGCAATTTGAAACAGGTATAACTCCTAATAAAAAAGCTAATGTTAAAGATAATAATAAATCAAATGAATCTGTTGCTAGCAATAAAAAAACTTCAAATATTATAATTGAAGAAAGTGTGATAAAAACAGTGGAATTTGATAATAAACAAAATATTAGTAATAACGAAATAAAAGATGTGGAAATAGTTGCTGAAGAAATTGTAACTGAAAAGAAAGTTGTATGGAGTTCTCGTAAATCTCAAGTAGATAAAAAATCTTTATTTGAGGAGAAAATTGAGGAAAAAGAAAATTTAAATTTTGACAATAAAAATCCAAAGAATAATGAATCAAAAAATAAAGAAAATTACAATAAAGGTGAATTTAAAAAAAATAAACCAAATAATGTTGATAAAAAAATAATAGTTGATTCAAAATGGGATTTTAGTAGTATATATGATAATTGGCAAACACATCATGATGAGGCTGCTTTAATAGAATCTGCTAAAGCTAAAGATAAAAAAGAGAATAAAGGAATTTCTATTTCTTATTTAAGATCTATGAAACCAGAAGCAGAAATTGATTTACATGGATTAACTAGTGATATTGCAGCTTTGAAAGTTAGTGAATTTTTAACAAATTCAAGAAACAAAGGTTTGAAAAAAGTAAGTATAATTACTGGTAAGGGAAATCATAGTGAAAATGGGTTAGCCGTTTTACGTGATGTTGCTTTAGAAGAAATTAGATTTTCAAATATTGTTAGAGAAGCTTATCACCCAAAAGCAATTTATGGTGGTTCTGGTGTTATTTGGGTTATTTTTAAATCTATTACAGATAAGAAAATTTATTTTTAATTGTTTAAAGAATAAAGTAGGCACTCTAAATTATGAGTGCCTTAGTTTGTTTTGATTATCTTTCTCTATAGATAATACGTCCCTTTGTTAAATCATAAGGGGATAGAGCAACTCTTACTGTATCTCCTGGGACAATTCTAATGTAATGTTTGCGCATCTTTCCAGATAGATGTGCAAGGATAACGTGTTTGTTCTGTAATTCAACACGGAACATTGTGTTTGGTAGAGCTTCTTTAACAAGTCCTTCTACTTCAATTGCTTCTTCTTTGGCCACATAGCCCTCCATTTTTATTTATTTAAAGAAACTTTTCAGTTTTTACTTAAATTTATATATTTAATTGTTTGTCTATAATATTTTTTTTATTAGTCCACAAGATTCAATATACAGTTTTTAGTAATTTATTTCAATATAATATTACTTATTGCAACGATATTAAATTCTATACAATAAGTAATTATTGTTAAATTATCAAAAATATTTATTATTTAATCTTAAACAGTATAAATAAAGTGTTATTGAAATTATGTTAGTCTTTAAATTCCTATTAATCCTATGTTAATATAGGGGTATTAGAAACTTAGGAGTAAAGTTATGATGATTTCAACAAAAGGGCGATATGCTCTTAGAGTAATGATAGATTTAGCACAAAATAATAATGAAGGATATGTTTCATTAACTTCAATCTCTAAAAGACAAGAAATATCTTTAAAATATTTAGAAGCTATTATAGCCATGTTAAATAGAGCTGGGTATGTTAAAAGTTTAAGAGGTGTTAATGGTGGATACAAATTAACAAGAGAGCCTAGTGATTATTCTGTAGGAGAAATTCTTCGATTAACTGAAGGTGGTTTTACTTTAGTTGCATGTTTGAATTGTAATAATCTCGAAAAATGTAACAGATCCAATGATTGTTTAACTTTACCTTTATGGACTCAATTAGATAATTTTATAAATGGTTATTTAGATTCAATTACTTTAATAGATATTATTAATCAAGATTATAAAAAAGATTATCAATTAGAATTTTGATTTTTTTTAATATTTAAAGGTTCTATTCTATATCCTATTGACTTAATAGGATATATTTGGTATATATATCATATAGAGTTAATAGGAATTTAAATAATAATTAGGAGAACAAATGAAAATAGCAAAAAGTATTGATACCTTAATTGGAAACACTCCATTATTAGAACTTTCTAGGCTAAAAGAAAAATATAAATTATATGGTAATGTTATTGTAAAATTAGAATATTTTAATCCATCTGGATCTGTAAAAGATAGAGCTGCAAGAGAAATGATTTTAGCAGCACAAAAAAGTGGATTGCTTAAAGAAAATTCTGTCATAATAGAGCCAACTAGTGGAAATATAGGTATTAGTTTGTCAATGATGGCCGCAATTAATGGATATAGAGCAATAATGGTAATGCCTTCAACAATGAGCGTTGAAAGACAAAAGCTTATGAAAGCTTATGGTTCAGAAATTGTATTGACCGATGGTAAATTAGGAATGAATGGTTCAATTGAAAAGGCAAAAGAATTAGCTAGTGAAATTGAAAATAGCTTTATTCCAAGCCAATTTGAAAACCCCAATAACCCTTTAGCTCATTATTTGCATACTGCTAATGAGATTTGGGAAGACACAGATGGTAAAATAGATATTTTTGTTGCTGGCGTTGGAACTGGTGGTACTTTAAGTGGCACAGCAAAGTTTCTAAAGGAAAAAAATAGTGACATTAAGATTGTTGCAGTTGAACCCGCAGGTTCTCCTGTGATAAGTAAAGGAGAGAAAGGTCCTCATAAGATACAAGGAATAGGCGCTGGCTTTATTCCAAATAACTTAGACACTTCAATTATTGATAATGTAATAGTTGTAGATGATAGCGATGCTTTTTCTTCTTCGAGTGCTCTAGCTAAAACCGAAGGTGTTTTAGTAGGTATTTCTTCAGGAGCTGCCCTTAAGGCTGCTATGGAACTAGCTAGTAAGAAAGAGAATAAAGATAAAAATATTGTTGTTTTGCTTGCAGATACAGGGGAAAGATATCTTTCAACCCCGTTGTATGAAGATTAAAAATGATTTATCCAGATAATGCAGCTACAACAAAAATGAGTGAAGAAGCTATTGCTACATTGAAAAATTACCTTGATGGTAATTATGGGAATTCTTCTAGCGTACATCTTTTAGGAAGACAAGCTAAAGAGACCCTGATAAAAGCAAGAGAGACAATAGCTAAAAATTTAAATTGCTTACCAAGCGAATTAACTTTTACTTCCGGTGGTAGTGAGAGTATTACACAAGCAATACTTTCAGCTGCAGCTTGGGGAAAGAGTATAAAGAAAACACATATAATAACAAGTTGCTTTGAACATCCAGCTGTTTTAAATTCTTTTAAACAATTAGAGAAAGAGGGTTTTTCAGTTGATTATGTTAAAATCAATAACAATGGAGTTATTGAGGCAAATCAAATAGAAAAGTTAATTAACGATAATACCTTTTTTGTGAGCATTATATATGCAAACAATGAGATAGGAACGATACAGCCAATTAAAAATATTGGCTGTATTTGTCGTAAAAAAGGGATCCTTTTTCACACAGATGCTGTTCAAGCAGCAGCTCATATTGATATAGATGTTAATAGAGAAAATATAGATATGTTGTCTTTTTCTTCTCATAAATTTCATGGACCGAAGGGTATTGGAATTTTGTATTGTCGAAAAGAATTTCCATTAATTTCAATTATATTTGGAGGATCTCAGCAAAGAGGAAATAGAGGTGGTACCGAAAATATTGCATTTATTGATGCAATGGCAAAGGTTTTTTCTAACGAAATAAATAGTTTAAGAACTAATACTGAAAAAGTATTAAAATTAAGGGAAGCATTAGAATTAAAACTTTTAACAATAGAGGGTGCATATATTAATGGTGATAAAGAAAAACGCTTAGCAGGTATTACAAATATTGGTTTTGATAATATCGATGGAGAACTATTATTATTAATTTTAGATAATAAAGGAATTTATATTTCAACTGGTTCCGCGTGTAGCTCAGGTTCTTTGAATGAGAGTCATGTATTATTATCTCTTGGTTTAACAAAACAACAGGCAAAAAGTTGTATTAGAATTTCTTTATCTAAATACAATAGCATAGAAGAAATAGAAAAAATATATTTAGCAATAAAAGATGCTGTGAGTTATTTAAGAAATAATAAATAGTATTTGGAGCAAAGATAAAAATGCAAAAAATGATGATAGCAATGAGTGGTGGTGTAGATAGTAGTGTTGCCGCTTATTTAATAAGAAAACAAGGCTATGATTGTAGTGGAATCACTATGAAACTTTATGAAGATGAAAATAATTGTTCAATTAATACAAAGAGTTGTTGTGCTTTATCAGATATTGAAGATGCTAGAAGTGTATGTGTTAATTTGAATATTGATTATCAAGTATATAATTTTAAGGATGAGTTTCGAGAAAAAGTTATAGATAAATTTGTTTCTTCTTATGAAAATGGGTTAACACCTAACCCATGTATTGATTGTAATAGATATTTAAAATTTGAGCATTTATATAAAAGAGCAAGATTGTTAGGATTTGATAAAATAGTCACAGGACATTATGCTATAATTGAAGAAAAAAATGGTACATATTATCTTAAAAAAGCTAAAGATAGCTCAAAAGATCAAAGTTATTTCTTGTATGATTTGAACCAAGAACAATTATCTCATATATTATTCCCTTTAGGAAATTTAAATAAATCTGAAGTTAGAGTAATAGCTGAAAATAATAATTTTATTAATGCGAAAAAGAATGACAGTCAAGATATTTGTTTTGTTTCTAATAAAAAGTATTCCCAATTTATTGAAGACTATACTAATAAACAATATAAGTGTGGAAATTTTCTTGATTTAAATGGCAATGTTATTGGTACTCATAAAGGGATTATTCATTATACAGTTGGACAAAGACGAGGTCTTGGTATAAGCCATAGTGAACCTTTATATGTTTATAAAGTTGATGCTATTAATAATACTGTAATATTATGTGAAAAAGATAATTTATTTAAAAAAGAGTTTGATGTAAAAAACGTAACATATACTTTTTTAAAGAAATTAGAATCCCCTATGAAAATTCAAATAAAAACTAGATATAGACAAAAAGAAAAGGAAGCTCTTTTAATTCCAACCTCTAATAATTTTGTTCATATCATTTTAGATGAGGAACAAGATTCAATTACACCTGGACAAGCTGCTGTTTTTTACGATGGTGATATTGTTATTGGTGGAGGGCAAATTGTTTAATAAAAAAATATAATTAATATTTTTTATTAAACAATTTTAACTGAGGAAAGATAAGAAAACATGAGTGATAACAAAAAAAGACAAATTGGATTATTTGAAAAATACCTTACTATTTGGGTTATGCTATGTATTGTCATTGGAATAATAATTGGGAAATACTTTTCAATTATTCCATCAACTTTGAGTAAATTGGAATATGCTAATGTATCGATTCCAATTGCAATTCTAATATGGTTAATGATTTATCCAATGATGTTAAAAGTTGATTTCAAAAGTATTATTAATGCAACTAAAAATCCAAAAGGACTAACAATTACTACAGTTATAAATTGGATAATAAAACCTTTTACAATGTATTTTATTGCTAGTTTTTTTCTCAAAATAATGTTTAAGAATTTTATTGATAGTGAATTAGCTAATCAGTATTTGGCCGGTGCTATTCTACTAGGGGCTGCCCCTTGTACTGCTATGGTTTTTGTTTGGAGTTATTTAACAAAAGGTAATGCTTCATACACTGTGGTACAAGTTGCAATAAATGATTTAATAATATTATTTGCTTTTTCACCAATAGTTGCATTTCTTTTGGGGGTAAGTAATATTAAAGTACCATATAATACTTTATTTTTATCTGTTTTTTTATTTGTGGTAATTCCTTTATTATCAGGTATTATTTCTAGAAACTATATAATTAAAGCAAAAGGGAAGAAATATTTAGAAGAAGTCTTTATAAAAAAATTTAATAGTACAACCATCATTGGTTTATTATTAACATTAATTATAATATTTTCTTTTCAAGGAAATATTATATTAAATAATCCATTACATATATTATTGATTGCTATTCCTTTAATTATTCAGACTTTTTTTATATTCTTCATTGCTTACTTTTGGGCAAGAAAATGGAAATTGTCTCACGATATAGCTTCTCCTGCTGCAATGATTGGAGCTAGTAATTTTTTTGAATTAGCAGTTGCTGTTGCGATATCTTTATTTGGATTACAATCTGGGGCTACTCTTGCTACAGTTGTTGGAGTATTAGTTGAAGTTCCAGTTATGTTGACATTGGTAAAATTTTCAAATCGTACAAAATCCTGGTTTAATGAAGAGAAGATAATGTAAAATTTATAAAAACCCATATCACAAAATGATATGGGTTTTGTCTTAATTTTTTTTGAGTTTAAATATTTTATTTATTAAATGTAGAAATATATCCTTGAATGAAAATGAAGAGAACAATTATAGGAAGAACATATGTTACATAAATTCTTGCCCATTGTGGGAATTTTACTCCTTTCCCTTCATCTGCTTCTTTTGTGAAGTTTTTAAAGCCCCATCCAAATCTTTTATTACAGGAGAATAGTAAGAAGATCATAGAACCTAAAGGTAATAATGTTGTGCTTACAAAGAAGTCTTCTAAATCTAAAATATTTGTACCAGATCCAAAGGGTTGGAAGTCTGCCCAAAGATTAAAGCCTAAAATACAAGGAATAGATAATATTATTACAAAGACTATGTTAATAATTGAAGCTTTTTTTCTATCAATTTTCCAAACGTCAATCCAGTAAGAGATAATATTTTCAGATACTGCTATTAATGTTGATAAAGCAGCGAAGCTCATAAATATAAAGAATAAAGTTCCCCATATTCTGCCTCCCCCCATTTGATTGAAGATATTAGGAAGCGTTACAAATAATAAACCTGGACCAGCACCTGGATCAATATTAAATGCAAAACATGCAGGGAAAATAATTAATCCACTTACAATGGCTACTAATGTATCAAGAGCTATAATTCTCATACTTTCACCTGTTAAAGTATGTTTTTTATCAATATATGAGCCAAAAACGGTCATAGACCCAATCCCTAAACTTAAAGTAAAGAAAGCTTGCCCCATTGCAGCAAAAATAGTTTCAGAAATTCCATATTTTGTAATATTAGAAAAATTAGGGGCTAAATAAAATTTTAGTCCAGTAGCTCCACCTTCTAATAAAACAGAATGTATTGCTAATATAAGCATTAGAGCAATCAATAATGTCATCATAATTTTTGTTATCTTTTCAACACTGTTTTCTAACCCTCTTCCAACAATAAATAAAGCAACAATTACAGCAATAATCATCCAAAATATTTGCGAAAATGGATTTTGTAACATATTTCCAAAGTAAGATGAAATTTGATCAGTATTTAAAGAATTGAAATCACCTTTTGATGTATGGTACATATAAGAAAATAACCAACCAGTAACAGTTGTATAGAACATCATTAATATGTAATTACCTGCAATTGCGACATGCCCATAATAATGCCATTTAGTACCTTTGGGCTCTAATGCTTTTAAGGCTCCACCAATATTTTTTTTGCTAGCTCTTCCAATAGCAAATTCCATTACCATTATAGGTGCTCCTAAAATAATTAGGAAAATTAGATAAATTAATACGAAAGCGCCCCCACCGTATTTGCCAGTTATTGCAGGAAATCTCCATACATTTCCAAGTCCAATAGCACAGCCCGCGGAAAGAAGGATAAATCCTAATCTGCTTCCAAGAGATTCTCTCTCTTTTTCCATAGTAAAAACTCCTCAAATTTTTTAGTTTTTTAATAAATGCTTTTATTAGATTTCATCATAATTGGGTTTATTTTAATTCTAAGCAATGTAGAAAAATATTACATAAAAATAGTCTAAAATAATTGCATTCTTGGTATGATAATATGCAACACAAAAGAAATCAATAATAGAAAACACAAAAAAAAACAAGCTTTTTTGAGGATTATTAAAGTTTCTTTATTTATACATGTTGACACTTTTTTATATAGAAAAGAAAATAAGAACATAAATTAAACTGGGGGGTCAAAATGGCCAAAATATTAGAAGCATATCTAAATGATAATGTGGGAAAAGAGTTGGATGCTAAAATGGTAGCTTATGTAGCATCATTAGAGACTGTCAATGAAGTTTCCCCATCTGTTGCAGCTTATATTGTAAATGAGTTAGCAGATCAAAGATCTAATTTAAAATTAATTGCAAGTGAAAACTTTTCAAGTGAAGCTGTGCAATTGGCTATGGGGAATTTATTGACGGACAAATATAGTGAAGGTTTTCCTTATCATAGGTTTTATGCCGGATGCGATAATGTGGATGCAATAGAAGCAGAAGCTTGTGAAAAAGCTTGTCAATTATTTGGTTGTGATCACGCTTATGTTCAACCACATAGTGGGGCTGATGCAAATTTATGTGCATATTGGGCAATTTTAAATCATAAAGTTCAAGTTCCTAAATTAGAAGAAATAGGAATAACAAATCCTTCAGAATTAAGTAGAGAAGATTGGGATAAAGTTAGAAAAGCCGTTGGTAATCAAAGATTATTAGGTATGGATTATTATAGTGGTGGTCATTTAACTCATGGTTATAGACAAAATGTTTCTGCCCAAATGTTTGATGCATATAGTTATACTGTAAACAAAGAAACTGGTTTATTAGACTATGATGAACTAGAAAAAATGGTTAAAGAAATAAAACCTTTAATATTCTTAGCTGGATATAGTGCATATCCTAGAAAAATTGATTTTAAAAAATTAAGTGAAATTGCACATGATAATGGGGCTGTCTTTATGGTTGATATGGCTCATTTTGCAGGTCTTGTTGCAGGAAAAGTTTTTGTAGATGAATATAATCCAATTAAATGGGCAGATGTTGTTACAACAACAACTCATAAAACACTAAGAGGCCCTAGAGGTGGAATGGTTTTATGTACAGAAGAATATGCAGAAGCTGTTGATAAAGGTTGTCCATTAGTTATTGGAGGTCCCCTTCCTCATGTAATGGCAGCAAAAGCAGTTGCCTTTACTGAAGCATTGAGCCAATCTTATAAAGATTATGCTAATAAAATTGTAGAAAACTCAGATGCACTTGCTAAAGCTTTTATCAAAAGAGGTGTTACTGTTGCTACTGAAGGAACAGATAATCATTTAATGCTTTTGGATGTTACTAATTTTAATTTAAATGGTAAACAAGCTGAACATGTACTTAGAACAGCAGGTATAACATTAAATAGAAATGCTTTACCTTTTGATCCTAATGGTCCTTGGTATACAAGTGGTTTAAGAATTGGAACTCCAGCAATTTCAAGTTTAAACATGGGCGTTGAAGAGATGGATGAAATAGCTGATATTATTACAACTGTATTAAAAAATTCTAAACCAACACTTTTAACAAAGGGAAAGAATGCTGGAAAGCCTTCTAAAGCTAAAGCTGTATGTGATGAAGAAGTAAGAGCTGAAATGAAGAAAAGAGTAGAAACTTTATTAGATAAATTTGTTCTATATCCTAGTTTAGATTTAAAATTCTTACAAAAGAATTTTCCAATGAAATAATTTTATAAATTAGAATAATTTGTTATAAAAAGAAGGTTGTTGTTTAATCGATGACCTTCTTTTATTTTTATAACAGTTTAAATATATTTTGGGGTAAAATTTTGTTTTTTACTTTTAAAACTGTTGAAACAGTAGTATTATTAAGACATGAGTACATTATTAATACAAGGTGGTCTATTAGTCGATACAGAATGGACTAGACACGCAGATATTTTAGTAGATGGACCTAAGATTGTTCAAATTGCAAACAAGATTAGTGAAGAAAGTCTTCCTCCTGGAACAGAAATTGTCCAAGCTGATGGGTTATGTGTTCTTCCTGGGCTCATTGATGCTCATACACATTATCACTTGGTTAGTAGAGGAACAGAAACAGCAGATTCTTTCGAAGAAGGAAGTAAGGTTGCTGCTTTTGGAGGTGTTACTACAGTTGTAGATTTTGGAGATGATGATAAAAAAGGCGATTTAAAAGCTTGTGCTAAAACTAGACTTAAAGAAATGCAAAAAGAAATGGCAATTGATTTTTCCTTGCATCAAGGAGTCTATTCTTACAGACCTGGTATTGAAAAGGAATTGAAAGAATTAAAAAAAGCAGGTATTAGTACAATCAAAATTTTTACAACTTATAAAAATGTTGGATATTTAATTGATAATCCAAATGAATTAAAAGCTTTATTTAGTAGTTGTAAAGAATTGAATATGATGGTTTGTGTTCACTGTGAAGATGATGCTTTGGTTACAAAAATAAGTGATGAATGGAAAGGTACTTATTTAGCAAAAGACCATGCAGATTTAAGACCTAGTGAAGTAGAAGCAAAAGGTATTGAAACTGTTGCCAATATTGCATTAGGACTTGATATGGATCTTTATGTTGTTCATCTATCTTCAAAGAAAGGGTTAGATGTAATAAGAGACTTTAGAGATAAAGGATTAAATGTATTAGTTGAGACTACACCACATTATTTGTTTTTAGATAGGAGTAAACTAGAGGGAGATAGAGGACCTCTATATGTAATGACACCCCCATTAAGAACAAAAGAAGATAATTTAGCTTTACAAGAAGCTTTAATTAACGGTGAAATTCAAGTGGTTGCAACAGATCATTGCACTTTCACATATGAGCAAAAATTGGAAAGTGATGATTGTAGGTATATTTTCCCTGGTATTCCAGGAACCGAAGAAATGCTCCCTTTATTAAATACCTTCGCATTTAATCATGGAGCTTTTGGTTTATCTCAAGTTGTTAATTTATTATCAACAGGGCCTGCAAAAGCCTTTGGTTTATATCCTCAAAAAGGTAATTTAAGACCTGGCGCAGATGCAGATTTTGTTTTATTTGATCCTGATGAATCCTGGACAATTACAAATGATGAAATTCATTCAGCAGCAAAATATTCTGCATATGATGGTTTTGAGGTTACTGGCAGAGTAAAAGCTACTTATTTAAGAGGCCGATTGATAATGAGTGAGAACGTTTATCTTGGTCTTAGTGGTGATGGGCTATTTATTAAACAAAAGAAAGTTCATCAACAAATCCCTTATTGGAAATAATATAAGATAAATAGATTTTTAGCCAAGGTAGATAACATACCTTGGCTAATGATTTCTAGAGGTGTAAAAATGGACATTAAAGCTATTTTATTTGATTTAGACGGAGTTTTAGTTGATTCAGAAAAAGTAATTGGGAAAATTGCTCTTGATGTATTTAAAGAAGAAGGACTTGATGTAATTGAAGAAGATTTGTACCGTTTTGTTGGCGGTGGGGATAGAATATTCATCGATGGGATTTCAAAACTTTATAATAAAGAATTAGATTTTGATACAACATATAAAAAAATAAATGATAAATATCTTGAAAGTGAAATTCCCTTAATTAATGGAGCTGTTGATTTTTTAATAAATGCTAAAAAAGCTCAATTTAAAATTGCAATTGTATCTAGTGCAAGAAGAAAAAAAGTATTAAAAAATTTGAATGCATTAAATCTTGGTGAAGATTTTTTCGATTTAGTTGTAACCGGTGAAAATATTGTAAGAAATAAACCTAACCCAGATATATATCAATATGCAGCTTTGACCTTAAAAGTTCCTTATGAGAACTGTTTAGTTTTTGAAGATAGTATTTTAGGTGTTACTGCAGCTAAAGAGGCAAAATGTAATGTTGTAGCTCTTTCAACTACTTCAGAAAGTAAAAAATTAGAAAAAGCAGGAGCAATGTTTGTTTTTGATGATTTTAATTCATTTGAAGTTTTTGATTCTCAAAAAGAATTAATTGATTTTTTGCAAGAATGTACAAAAGATGAAAGAGTAAAATATGGTGCTGTAAAGTGTTTTGAAAGAGATTATCCTTTCCCAAAAGAAACTCTTTTAGATAATGCTATTAAGGCAGCTTATAAAGCTCAAGCAAATGCTTATACAGTATATTCTCATTATAATGTAGGTGCTGCAGTAGTTAGTGCTTCAACAAATAACATTTATTCGGGATGCAATGTTGAAAATGCAAGCTATGGTGGTACCATTTGTGCAGAAAGAGGGGCCGTAATGAATATGCTTTCAAATGAAGGCCCTAATGGAATTAAGATTTTAGTTGTAGTGACAAAGGATAATCCTCCTGCACCGCCTTGTGCTTTATGTTTACAAGTTTTAAGCGAGTTTTGTAAGCCAGAGACTGAAATACATTTAATAGATGAAGAATATGCAAGAGATAAAAGAAATGGTGCTCATGAGGTATATAAATTTAAAGATATTTTACCTAAACCATTTATTTTTCATTAAAGTAGTAAGTGCCAGAAATTTCTGGCACTATTTTATTTGTGTTTAAGCTTTTTCAAAATATTAATCATCCTATTTGCTATATTTTAATTTGATGGTTTTAATTATATTATCAAAATATAGATTTTGAGAACTAACTATCTTTCAAAAACTATTTCGATTTCACTATATATACCATCTGACTATTCTTTCTTTTTTTTAATAACAGTTTTTAATTCATTTGTATCTTAATAATTAAAATACATAATATTGAGTAAAAAAAAGTTGCTATATACCTAATTATATAATAAACTGATAGTCCACCTAAAAAAAATTGAGGTATATAAAATTAATAAAATTATAATAAAAAAACAAATTGGTACAACTTTAGCGATTTTTCTGCTTATATATCTTATTGCACAAATTGCCCCTAATTTTACCAATAAATATAAAAAAGATGCACTTTTTAACCAAGAATTTGTTCTAGGTACAGTTACCAAGGTGATAGAAGATAATACAGAAGAAGATCCTTTTGTTTCTAACAGATTTAGAGGGAATCAAAAATTTACTGTATTAATTGAGGAAGGTAGTCAAAAAGGCCAAATATTTACAATAAATCATACATTAAGTTCAGTTAGAAGTGCATATGCTTATGAAGGATTAAAAGCTATTTTTACAGTTAGAACTGATTCTAAAGGGAATATAGTCGTTTGGTTGTATAATTATCGAAGAGAATATGGTGTCTATTTTTTAATATTTTTGCTTGTATTTATTGTTTTATTAATTGGGAAAAAAGAAGGTTTAAATAGTCTTTTAGCGCTTATTTTTACAGCGACTGTTTTATTCTATGTGGTAGTCCCAGGAATGTGGACTCCTCATCCAGTTTTAATTGCAATAATTAGTTCAATAATAATTTGTTTAGTTAGTTATTTATTAATTGCAGGGATGAGTAAAAAAGCATTGATTGCTGCCTTAGGAACTTTATTTGGAATCACTTTAGCCGGATTATTAAGCTATTTTATGGGCCTCGTATTAAATTTATCTGGTGTCGATATGGACAAAGGTGAAGCTCTTTTATATTTAGCACAAGATAGAGGGTTTAAATTAAAAAATTTATTGTTTGTTTCTATATTATTTTCTTCTTTAGGAGCAACAATGGATATTGCAATTTCAATTGCTAGTAGTAGTGAACAGTTACTTATAGTTAATCCACAGATTGAAAAGAAGGATTTATTTTCTTCTCTTTTAGCTGTAGGAAAAGATATCATTGGGACAATGACTAATACTTTGGTATTAGCTTTTTGTGGAGCATCTTTGCCTTTGGCAATGATGATATGGGGATATGATATGAGCTATAAGCAATTTATAAACATTCCAATTATTGTAATTAATATTTTACAAGCTTTATGTGGCTCAATTGGAATGGTTTCAAGTGTGTTTTTCACAGCAATATGTGCAATATTGCTGAATTTTAGGAGGAAAAAATGAAAAAATCGAAATTTAGATTTGGGTTATTATTAATTCTTTCGTTGTTGCTACTATTTAGTTGTACAACGAAAAACCCTGTTTCAACTCAAAAAGTTGCTACAGTTCAAACATTTGACTATGATCGTCAAGGTGAAGTAGTTAAAGGTCAAGCTACAGAAAAAGATGAAATTACAATAGCTGTTGCTGCTACAAGTGATGTTCATGGTCGTATCTATCCTTATGAATATGCTATTGATTCAGAAGATTCTGATGCTGGGTTCTCAATGACTTATCCTTTCATTCAAGATTTAAGAAAAGATTTTCCGAATGCTCTTGTAATTGATATTGGTGATACAGTTCAAGATAATAGTGCAGAATTATTTAATGATATGGATATTCATCCAATGGTAGAGTGTATGAATATGATGGGCTATGATGTTTGGGTCCCTGGTAATCATGAGTTCAATTTTGGCTTATCATTTTTAGAAAGAAATTTTGAAGCATTTGATGGTCGTGTAGTATGTGCAAATATTAAATATGTTGCTGATGAAAGTGATTATCTACTACCTTATCAAATATACAATATTGAAGGTGTTAAAGTTGCAGTTATTGGTGGGGTTGCACCTCATGTGCCTCAATGGGAAGCTTCTGCACCAGAACATTATCAAGGATTAGATTTTACGTCTCCTTTAGAAGCAACAAAAGAAACTGTCGCAGCTATTAAGGATGAAGCTGATGTAATTATAGCAGCAATGCATATGTCTAGAAATGGACAATATGAAGAAGAAAATATAAGTGGTGTATTCCAATTAGCACAAGAAATTCCAGAGCTAGATTTGATAATTGCAGGTCATGAGCATGCTACATATTGTGAAAAAGTTAATGATACATATGTAATGGAACCAGGTTGTTATGGAAATAAAATATCTATTAGTAAAATTAATTTGAAAAAAGTAGATGGAAAATGGTCAATTGTTAGTGTAGATGCTGAAAACTTAGTAACAAAAGGTGAAGACCCTTCACAAGAAGTGCTTGATGAATTTAATTGGGTACATCAAAAGAGTGTTGATAATGCAAATACTGTAATTGGTGAAATTTCATCTGATTTCTTACCAGATGGTGTTGATTATATTACTGGTGAAGATGAAGTAACAACTATGCCAAGAACTCAAATAGTAGATACTCCAGTTATTGATTTGATTAATACTGTTCAAATGAAATATGCTAATGCAGATGTTTCTTCTGCCGCACTATTTAATTTTGGTTCGACCTTAAAACAAGGTGATTTCAAAAAGAAAGATGTAGCATTTATTTATAAATATAATAATACATTAATGGGTGTAAATATAACTGGAAAGAATTTATTGGCATATATGGAATGGAGCGTAAGTTATTATAATACTTATAAAGATGGTGATGTAACAATTTCATTTAATCCTAATGTAAGAGGCTATAATTATGATATGTTTGCTGGAGTTGATTATACTGTTGATATTAGTAAAGAAGCTGGAAATAGAATAGTAGATGCAACAATTAATGGAACTCCCATTGATCCTAATAAAGTATATAAATTAGCTTTGAATAATTATAGATATGGTACATTAAAGTCTAATGGTTGGGTAACTGAAGATGATATTTATTATGATAGTTATAATGAAGATCAATTAAATGCAGAAGTTAGAGCTTTAATTGCGAAGTATGTAACTGAAGAACTAAATGGGAAATTATCACCAGAGTGTGATAATAACTGGAAGTTGGTTGGAATGGGAGACTCTTTTAATAAAGCAGATGTTCTTGCTAAAATAAAGAGTGGAGAGATAAAAATTCCATCATCTGAAGATGGAAGAACAATGAATGTTAAAGCTGTTAACATTTATTCTTTATAAGAATCATTAAAAAATATGGGAGATTCAAAAGAATCTCCCATTATATATATATTTTAAATATTAATTTTCTAAAGCCATTATTTTTGCGACTCTTCTCTCATGTCTGTCTCCAGCAAATTTATCCTCGATAAATGCATCAAGCATATCTAATGGATTTTCAGGATAATCTATTCTTCCTCCAAAAGCTATAAAGTTAACATTGTTGTGCTCTTTAGCCATTTTTGAAGCAAAAATATTTTGTGGTAATGCACATCTGATTCCATGAATTTTATTTGCACTAATTGAGATTCCAATCCCTGTACCACAGCATACGATACCAAAATCGTAGTTGCCTTTTAAATATTCTTTGCAAGCTAATTCTGCCATATCAGGATAATCAACAGATACTTCTTCTTTAACACCTAAATGATTTACAATGTGTCCATTTTTTTCAAGATGCTCTCTTATTTTATTTGATAATTCTACGGCACCATGATCATTTGCTAATACAATATTCATTTTCTTTCTCCTAGAAACAATATAGCAAAGGAAAAATATTTTGTGAATATGAATAATCTTTAATATATAAAATGTATTAAAAAATATTTATTAAAAAACTTGTTCTTTTAATGGGATTGATTTTAGAGCACCAAGTTTTGAAACTGTTATTGAAGCTGCTTTTGTTGCATAGAAAAGAGCTTCACTTGTTGTGTATCCTTTTATCAATGATGCAATAAAATAGCCCATGAATGTATCTCCAGCAGCAGTAGTATCAACAACTGGAGCATCAATTATCTCTTGATGTATTTTTATTTTATCGAAATAGAAATAAGCCCCCTGTTTCCCAACAGTCATTATTATTTTTGAAGAAGGAAATTTTTTACTTAATGATTGCAAAATTGAATCATAATCTTCAACATTTTTTTCTTCTGCAATTTGAGAGGCTTCAACTTCATTTACAAAAAAATATGATATTTTTTCAAGAGGTAAATTTAATATATCCTTTGTAAAAGGTGATGGATTAAAGCAAATTTTTAATTCTTTCTCATATGCTTTATTTATTAAATATTCAATGTTGTTTATTTCATTTTGAAGAATTAAATAATCCCCTTTTGAAAAATTATTTAAGGTGTTATTTATTTCATCTTTTGTGTTTTCAAAATTTGCACCAGCATTTAATATAATAGAATTTTGGCCATTTTTAGATACTTGAATTAAGGCTTGTCCAGTTGTTAAGGAATTTTGATGAATAAATTGAGTATTTACATTACACTCTTTTAATAAATCTAATATGAATATTCCATCAGGCCCAATTTTTCCAGCCATAAAAACATTGCAACCAGCTTTAGCAAGAGCTCCTGCTTGGTTAGTCCCTTTTCCTCCTGCATTTAATTTATAATCATACGAGGCAATGGTTTCTCCTGGTTGAACTATATGATCTAGCAAAAAAGTTTTATCTATGTTTAATGATCCATAATCTAATATTTTATTCATTTCTTATTCCTAATTTGATATTATCTGCACGAAGTTTTTTTCTTTGTGCAAATAATATCTATTAAACAAATTTCTTATTCTAACGATAGATAGAAAGCTTTCATCAATAAAGCAGCTACTAAAGCTCCTGGATCCAAAAGTTTTCTTGATTCTTCACCTCTTGTTGCCGCTCTTCCATGTACGGCAAGCATACCTTCTGTTGCATAATATCCTTCTAATGCAGCTTTAGAAGCAATTTCAGCACTTTCTTTTAATGATAGCGTTATTGTATTTTTTAAACTTTCAACAGCCGGTGCTAATCCATCGACAAATGTTTTTTCTCCAATCTTTGCTTTCCCTCTATTCATAACTCCATTCAGATACTCTTCAAAAATTGTTACAACATCTTCTCTTGATAATTCAGTTTTCCCTTTTAGAATCTTTCCAGCTTGCATTAGTCCACTAGCCATAAGTGTTCCCATTGTTGAGGGTACTTTAATGCTCATTGCTTTTCCAGCAAAATATAAAGCTTTACCACAGTCTATTTCATTAGAGTCTTTAAGGCTATTAGCTGCAGCCTCGAAACCGTCACTCATGGTAAGACCTAAATCACCATCACCAACTTTACTATCTTCTTCAATTAAATGTATTCTCTCTTCAGACATAATTTCTGAAGTTGAATTTAAGAAATTTTTTATTAATTTAACGTCCATATCACTACCTATAATTGAATAAAAAAAGGTGTTTGAGCAGGAGCATCTAAATACTTCTTGAGCTCATCATCTAATTTCATCATACTAATTGATATCCCTGCCATTTCAATAGCAGTTGCATATTCTCCGACATAATATTTATGAACTTTTATTTGTTCTCTTTTCAATATTTCATCAATTTTTCTAACAATAATATATTGTTCATCTAACGGTGTTGCGCCAAGTCCATTAACCATTACAGCTACTTCGTCATTAGCCTTGAATGGGATATCATCAATTATTTTTGCTACCATTTCTTCTGCAACTTGATCAGCAGGTTCAACTTTGCCTCTTCTGATTCCTGTTTCGCCATGAATACCCATTCCAATTTCCATTTCATCTTCAGCAATAGAAAATCCTGGTTTACCAACTCTAGGAACAATGCAAGGAGTTAAAGCAACACCCATTGTTCTAACATTTGCACATGCTTTTTCAGCAATTCTTTTTACTTCATCTAAATCGAGCATTGCATCTGCTGCAGCTCCAGCACATTTATATACAAATACTATTCCAGCTACACCACGTCTAGTATTTTTTGCTCCTGGGGCAGCTGGGCCAGCGGAGGCAACATCATCACCAGCTACAACTGATTCAACTCTAATATCTTCTTCAAAATCAGCTTGTTCTGCGGCCATATCAAAATTGAAAATATCTCCATTGTAGTTACCATAAATATATAATACTCCAGCACCACTATCTATGTATTTGGTACATGCAAGCATTTGATCTGGAGAAGGACTTTGGAATACATCACCAACAGAACATGCATCTAGCATCCCTTTACCAACATAGCCTAGAAATAAAGGTAAATGACCTGAACCACCGCCGGTTGCAATTCCAACTTTACCTTCTTTTTTATTAGCTGTTACAAGGCAGTGAACATCATCCCCTGTGTAAGTAATTAAATCTGGATGAGCTATATATAAGCCCTCAAGCATTTCCTTTACATAGTTTTCTGGTTTGTTAATTAATTTTTTCATTTTTTTATCCTTATTTACAATACAATTTCAAAGATTTCATTTTCATCTAGATTGACTAAATAACAATCATTTTTATAAGTTCTTTGAGGTAAGGCTACCATTACATGTCCAATTTCTTCACCTATTGAGAAAGGACAAAGGTGTGTTACTCCAATGTTCAATTTTACTATAGTTCCTTTTGGAACAATAAAAGCTTGAGTCAAAGTAATATCTTTTTTATTGTTTGGAGGAGCTACATGGATAACAATATCAGTATCAAGAGGTAATAAAACTTCAGCACTAAAATTGTGATATTCAACTAAATCTACTATCATGTGCTCTTTTTTATATACAATTAATGAAGAGAACCCTTGTGACATGTTTGTTGTATTTGCTACATCAAGATGATCTGGGAAAAAATCTCCTAAATTATATCCTTGTGGATCAATCATGTTATAAAAAGATCCAAACTCTTTAAAATTATCATTTGTTAATTTTTGTGCTTTAATTTTTCTCATAAATTCTCCTAATCTCGATTATTTTTTCTTTCATCGATATATAAAGTTGATAACATGGTAATTACTAAAATTAATCCAAATACAAAAGTTTTCATAAATGAATTTATTCTTAAAATATTAAAAGCACTTGAAACTAATTGAAGAAGAATTACAGCAAATGCAACTCCAAATACATTGGATTTACCACCATCAGGATCAGTTCCGCCTAGTACAACAATTAACAAAGTTAATAAAGTGTATGATTTTCCATAGTCACTTTTTGCTGAGTTATAATGACTTGATATAAGTAGTCCACCAATAGCCCCTAAAATACCACTTGTCATATAAGTTAATAATGTTACTTTTAGATTGTTTATTCCAGAATACTTTGAAGCAATTTCATTTGTTCCCATAAATTCTAATTGATGACCAAATACTGTAGATTTAAGAATAAATGCGATAACAATAGTTACTGCAATAAATACATAGAATGGAATCGGAATTCCTAAAAAAAGTCCATTAGCGATGTTACCATAAGCTTCAGGTAATCCAGTTAGAGCCGGACCTTTTGTAATTGCTAAACCTAATCCTTGATAAAGTTGTAGGCCACATAATGTAACAAGCATTGCAGGGATTTTTAAATATCCAATAAGGAATCCATTAAATAATCCACATAGAGCACCCACAAATAAAGCTATAATTATAGCAATAAAAATAGATTCATTTGTTCCTCCCTTTTGTATCATATATGTTGCAGCCATGATGCTTGCAAAGTTAGCAATGCCGACAAGTGATAAATCAATACCGCCAGAAATCATTGCTAGCATCATTCCAAAACATAAAATTCCATATTCAGGTAACTGAACAAACATTCCTCTAATATTTGCATATCTTAAAAATGCACGAGGTTCTAAAATGCTCATTGCAATAAATATTACTATACCAATTAATATTATCATTAAATTGTTTTTATTTATTTTTTCAAAGTTTATTTTTGTCATTTTTTCCCTCATTATACTTTTGCACTATTTGCAATATGTTTTGCTTTTATTGAAGTAATTCCAGTTCCTAGAACTATAATTAATCCAACAACAAAAGTTTGTAAGTGAGTAGGTATTCCAACTAGTACTAAATTGTTTTGAACAATTGCAATGAGCAATACTCCTAAAATTGTACCTAATACTGTTCCATGACCACCAGTTATTCTAGTTCCTCCAACAACAACAGCAGCTATTACCATCATTTCAGCACCCATTAAATTTTGAGGACTAGATTGTCTCATCAAAATTGTATATGTTACACCTCCGATAGCAGCTAAAATACCTCCAATCATATAAAGGCTTGATTGAATTTTTACAACGTTGTAACCTGCAATCCTCGCAGCATTTTTATCTCCTCCAATTGCATAAATCCCTCTACCATATATTGTAAATTTCAAAACAATAAACAGTAAAATTAAGAAAACAATTGGAATTAATATTAAACTTGTCATTTGGTATTTTATTCCTGCCGCATTCGTAAATGAAAATAAATAACTTTTTGAAAGGCTATCAATATGCTCAGGAATATTTGAGAATTCTTTTGTTCCAAGAAATGCTAAAGTAGCTCCATTTGCAATACTGCTTACTGCTAAAGTAGCAATTAAAGGTGGAAATTTTTTCTTTGCAATTAAAAATGCATTAATACATCCAAAGGCAAGTCCTATTAATGAAGCTACAATATAGAAAAAGGCTATACTATCTATATTAAATTTTAAAATTAATTTAATTGTAGCATAAGCAGAAAAACATGCAATTGCAGGGAAGGAAACATCAATTCCTCCACCAATTATTATCATCATTTCTAAACCAGCAAAAATTAATGTAATTAACATAGCTCTTGAAAGAGTTATCACAGTACTAAAGGATAAGAATACTGGATTTGCAAAGCCAATTATTATACATAAAATTATTATTGAATAAGCTACAATTGCTTCATTTGTAGAAAATATTTGTTTAATTTTATTATTCATTATTTTCCTCCGTTGCAGCTTCTTTGATTTTTTTTGAAATTTCATCTTCACTATAATCTGCTGTATTTAAAAGTCCTGAGCTAATACCATTGCTCATAATTATTATTTTATTACAGTTGTAATAAAGTTCATTTAAATCATCACTTATAATTATGATACCCATACCTTCTTTTGCTAGATTATGTAATATTTCATGAATATCAGATTTAGATCCGACATCAACACCTACGGTAGGACCATTTAGTATCAATAATTGCGGATTTGTATTTAACCATTTAGCAATTACCATTTTCTGAGCATTTCCACCTGAAAGAGTTCGAATTGAAGCTTTTGAAGAGGATGCAACACATCCTATTTTTTTAATCCAAAAATTTGTTACTTCTTCTATTTTTTGTAAATCAAGCTTCCCTTTTATCATGTATTCTTTTAAGGAAGCAGCAACCGTATTATCGCTTATTGAACGAGTTAGAAATAAACCTTGAGTTAATCTATCCTCTGGTACATAGCCAATTCCTTGATTTACTGCATCTGAGATTGATTTGATAGTAATTGGTTTGTTATTCAAACTAATATCGCCTGAAGAAGCTGGCGTTATTCCGAATAGAGTATCCCCGATTTCGGATCTGCCTGAACCAAGAAGTCCAGTTATTCCTAAAACATCTCCCTTATTTAAGGAGAATGATACATTTTTAAAATATCCATCTAATGAAAGGTTGTTTATTTTTAATATTTCACTTGCTTCTAAGTTAGGTTTATAAACATTATCAATAATTTCTCTACCTGTCATATAATGGATGAATTTCTTTCTATCAAATTCTTCGATTAAACCGGTTGCAACATTTTCTCCATTTCTTAATATAGTTAATCTATCTGCTATTTCAAAGATTTCATCTAATTTGTGATTTACAATAACGATAGCCATCCCTTTTTCTTTTAGATTAATTAATGTTTTATTTAATAAGTCAACTTCACGTGCTGTTAATGCTGTAGTAGGTTCATCTAAGATTAATAATTTTGCATCATTAATGATTGCTCTTGAAATAGCAACCATTTGTTTGTTAGAGATTGATAATCGCTCAACTAAAACATCTGGATCAATTTCTGCGCCAACAAGAGCCATTGCTTTATAAGCTAATTGTTTTGCTTCTTTCCAATTCATTTTCTTTTTTGCATTTAATAAGTTATTGTTCATAGCTATATTTTCTGCAACCGATAGATTGGGAAAAACTGCAAAATCTTGATAAATTACTTGAATTCCTTTGTGAATTGATGCGATAGGGTTTAAATGAGATATTTTTTCTCCATTAATATAAATAGTTCCAGAAGTTGGTTCGTGAGCACCTGAAATTACTTTTATTAATGTTGATTTACCACAACCATTTTCACCGGCAAGACAATGAATCTCTCCACAGTTGATTTTTAAATCAACGCCTTTTAATGCTTTTACACCAGTAAATTCTTTTTTTATTTTCTCAAGACGTATAAATTCTTCAGACATTTGATATACTCCATTAATTAAATAAGGGGATTTGGAAAAACCCTATCCCCTTATTAATATCACACTATTATTTATTAGAAATCAATTGCAGGATCGTTTACGTTTTCTTTTGTAATGTCAATCCAAGCTTGACCTGATAATACTTTGCCATTAAGTGTTAAATTTGTATAACCAGGAACATTTAAATTACAGCCATTATCAATGTTTTCATTGTTTAAAACTTTAAGAGCTAATTCAACCATTGCTTTACCTGCTAAAGCTGGATCCCAGAAAGAAGCCATTTGAATTGTTCCATCTTCGATATATTTTCCAGCAACAGAAACTAGTGATGTACCTACAATAGTAATTTTTCCTTGAAGTCCTAATTCTTCAACTGCTAGAGCAGCACCAGCTACATCAGGCATTGCAGAACCTTGTATTGCTTTAATGTTAGGATTAGCTGTTAATACTTCTTTTATTTTGTTATAAGCTTGACTTTGGTTATCAGCTGTTTCAATTTTATCGCCATATTGTTGCATTTTAGGGAATTTCTCTTTTTGTAATACTTTTGCTGCATCAACCCATTGGTTATGAGATTCTGAAGTTAATGAACCTACTGTTAATACATATTCACCTTCTCCATTAACTAATTCACCAATTTTTTCCATAAAATGTCTACCATAATCAGCATTGTCAAATGCTTCAATATCATAATCAATATTAGACATTCCTGAAGCTTCATGTGTAATAACTACGATTCCAGCTTCACGAGCTTTTTTTAATACAGGTTCAAGGGCTTCTGTTGAGAAAGGAACAACACAAATTGCGTCAACACCTTGAGAAATCAAATCTTCAATTGCTTGAGCTTGAAGAGCACCATCACCTTCTGAAGGTCCAGTGTAGAATGCATCAACATTATTTGCTTTTGCATATTCATTAACTCCAACTTCCATTCTTTGGAACCAAGAAATACTTGTTAATTTTGGAACAACAGCAATTCTATAATCTTTTGCACCATCTTTTTTTTCACTCTGACCATTAGCAAAAGCAACGGTAGATACCATTAATAACATAGCAAGTGATAAAGCTACAATTTTTTTCATTTTTTATCCTCCTAATGAAAACTAAACATTTAATAGCTTGTTTAGTAAATTGAACTATTTCATTATAAATGTTGAATTGTTTTATTGTCAAATTCTATTCTGATATAAATCAATGTTGTTATATAATTTTTATTTATTTATTTATGATATAAGGAAATATAAAAATATATTATTTGTTTAGTAGTTGTTTAGTATTTACTAAATGTTAAGTGTTTTGTTTTCTTGACATCTACATAAATGTATGATTTACTAAAAAGGAAGGAATGTTTTATGACTGTACGAGAAATTGCAAAATTAGCAGGAGTATCTGCTGCAACTATATCCTTGGTAATTAACAATAAACCTGGAGTTAGTGATGCAAAAAGACTTGAAATAATAAAAATATTAAAGGAAATTAATTATCCAATAAATGATATATCTGCTTCTGTAATAAATAAAAGTGAAAATAAAAATTTATTATTTATTAAGATAATTAAAGCCGGATTTTTAGTTGAACAAAATGCAGGTTTTATAGCAAAAATAATTGATAGTATTCAAAAAGAGTGTGCTTCAAATGGTTATAATTTGCAAATGGTTACATTTTCAAGTAATTATGCAAATAATATTAAAAATTTAAATTTGTCAAACATTGAAGGAGCTTTTGTAATTGGAACTGAATTGCAAGAAATAGATTATAAAGCTCTTGATAGTATTAAAATTCCTTATTTAGTAATTGATAATTCAATGCCAAATTATCCTTGTAATTCAATTACAATGGCTAATATAGAAATGGTAGATTTGGCGATTAGATATTTATGCTCTACTGGTGAAAAAGATTTTGGATATTTTAGATCTTCTTTTGATTCTCAAAATTTTTTAGAAAGAAATGTTGGTGTACTAGAAGCAGTTAAGAAATATGATTTATTATATTCTAAGGATAGAGAGTTTAGGTTAGAAGCAACCTTAAAAGAGAGCTGTCAAACAATGTTATCTTATATCAAAGAAGGAAGACGTATTCCAAAAGCTATTTTTGCAGATAATGATATTATCGCAATAGGAGCAATCCAAGCTCTTACAAGCTTAGGGTATCGAATTCCTCAAGATGTTTCTATTATTGGATTTGATGATATTTTTTTAGCAGAGAACACTTTACCTGCTTTGACTACAGTTCATGTTCAAAGGTCAATGATTGGGCAAATGGCTGCAGTTACTTTAATGAATGAAATAAAAGCAAAACATCCTTCTTATTATAAACTTATTGTTGGTGGAAGATTAGTCATTCGAAACAGTACAAAATAGTATTTTTTTATAAATGTTTAATGCAACTCTTATTTTTATTAATAAATTGTTTCTTGTTATTTTGGAAGTACTAGAGTAATATTATAGCAAGGAGTTTTCATGGAAAAAATACTCGTTTGTGGGCATAGAAATCCTGATATGGATAGCGTCTGTAGTGCTTGGGCATATGCTCAATTAGAAAACAAATTAAATAAAGATCAAGAATATATAGCAACTCGATGTGGAAATCTAAACGAAAGTACAAAGCAAGTATTTAGTAATTTAAATATTGAACCACCAGTTTTTGTTAAGGATGTAAGAACAAGAGTTGCTTCTGTTTATGTAGAGCCCAAAATATTTATAGATTGTGAAGAACCTGTTTATGATTTAATGAATATTTTTAGTAAAAATGATATTTCTGTTGTACCAGTAACTAAAAATAATAAATTTTATGGTTTGTTAAGTATTGATGATGTTAATAAATATTTTTTAAGAGATGCAAGTGCTCAAAAACCATTTTACAATATTAATATTAATAAATTATCCCAAGTTTTAAAAGGAACTTTTTTGAAAAGAGGAGAGCAAGATTTAGTAAGACTTCAAATAATGGTTGCAGCTATGAGTTTTACTCAATTTAAAGAAGTTTTTGATAAAATTGATGATGATAAGCTACCTTTGTTAGTTGTTGGAGATAGGTTAGAACCTATTTTAGAAGCTATTTATCGTGAAGTCCCTTTAATTATTTTAACAAGAATGAGTGATAAAATAAGAAGACTAGTGGATTTTAGTAATTTCAAAGGAACTGTTTTTTTAAGTGATTGCCAT
Organism: Sphaerochaetaceae bacterium; assembly: GCA_963678575.2. GTDB lineage: Bacteria > Spirochaetota > Spirochaetia > Sphaerochaetales > Sphaerochaetaceae > Pleomorphochaeta. The sequence goes on from CAXXHV010000001.1 coordinate 479,554, forward strand.
ACAAATGAAACTCTTAGATTATTAAGATTATGCACTCCTGTTGAAGATTTATTAGAGTTAAATCCCCCAACTTTATGTCCAGAAACACTTTTTGCTGAAGCAAAAAATACTTTAATGAGTAGCCATTTTAGAGGCTTGCCTGTATTTGAAAAAGAGGTTTTTAAAGGTTTCGTAACAAGAAGATGTTTTGTTGAAAAACCAAAAACTAAAATTGTAATGGTAGATCATAATGAAAGTGATCAAGGTATGCCGGGTATTGAAGAAGCTGATATTATTGGGATAATTGATCATCATAGATTTAACGCTTCAAAAACATCTAATCCTATTTTTATATATAGTGCACCCTTGGGTTCTACTTGTACTTTGGTCGCTCAACTTTTTGAAAGATATAGGGTTAGAATAACAAAAGAAATTGCTTTAGTTCTTTTATCGGGATTAGTTAGTGATACTGTTATTTTAAAAAGTCCAACTACTACTAGTGAAGATATAAGAATTGCTGAGGTACTATGCAAGGCCGCAAAAGTTGAAGATTTAAAGGTGTTTGGTGAAAAAATGTTTGCAAGCGGGCTATCAATTGCTAAACAAAATCCTAGAACTGTAATCGATGGTGATTTTAAAATATATAAAGAAAGAGGTTTGAAAGTTGGAATAGGCCAGTGTGAAGTTACTACTTTAAAAGATATTGACGATTACAAAGATAAATATCTTGCTACGCTTGAAGAAGTAAAAAATAGTCATGGTCTTGATTGGGCTCTTTTTTTAATTACAAATGTTGTTAAAGAAAATAGTATATTATTAACTACTGGTTTAGACACTGTAGAATATAAATTTATTTATGAAAAGGTTACGGATAAAATATTCTTCTTGCCAAATGTACTATCTAGAAAAAAACAATTACTTCCTGAAATTATTAGAGTATTAGATGAGTAATTAATTAATTTGTTATTAATTGACTTATTTTTACGATATCTCCAATTTTTAATGTTCCTATTTCTGCCAAGTTATTTGTTTTGATTCCTACTGTAATTGGAGTATCTTCACTTACAGTTCTGATATAGCATTGACCATCATTTAGATTATTATTACTTGATGTAAGATTGCTTTCTACAAGATATCCATTTGAGAATTGAATGAGGACTTTATTATTATAGTTAAAATTTGCTGTAAGTAAATCTTTGGTTAAAATGTTTAATGTTATATTCCCATACGCATCTATTGATGCAATTTTTGCGTCAATAGTGATGTTTTTATTAATTGATAATGTTGGTATTTCTGTCGCATTTGCACAGCTAGCCAAAAAAAAGATTGCTATACCTATTGTTAATATTGCTTTAATTGTTTTTTTCATAAATATCCTTCGTATAGTTATAACAGAAATATTATAAAATGTTTATAAAAAATTTTAAAAAAAGATTAAAATACAACTAAATTACATAATTATAATAGCATTTATATCGATTTTCTGAAATATGAGAGGCATTGCCCTTTTTTTGACATTCCTTTTCGCTATTATTAGCAATAATTTAATATAAAAAGATTATATATTGTATTTAATAAACAATTTTGTTATTTAATAGAATAATTAATTTTCACATTGCTAAGATATTCTCCAGCAGCTAAGTTTGGATCTCCATTCCATTTTAAATAGAATTCGGCAATTTTTTCATTATTATGTTGGCCTGCATGCAATATATTATTTGTAAAAACAAATATAGCAATTGGCCTAATTTTTGTATTACTAGTAGCTTGTTTAGCATTTACTTTTTTAAATTCACCTGGGTTAATTTTAATTTTAAGAGCCTTATCTGAATTAAGATTACTTGTTGCAACGATATAAAAAGAATCAGTTTTTCCATTTTCTGTTAAAGGCGTTGTCTGTATTTCAAAATTTTTAGTTTTATTTACTATTTCAGTTGTTTGGTAATATAATCCATATTCTATGTCAGTAGGAGTTATAGTTGTGATTAATTTTACTTCTTTTTTATTAGCAAATAATGAGTTCATTGACAATACTATTATTATTAATATATAGAATTTTTTATTCATGTTTCATCATCCCTATTTCCTTTTAATTTAAATATAACCTTTCTTTACATTTTTTAATTTGATTATATTTCCCTAAATTTTTTTTTACAAAATTGAACTTACAGTATTGATTGATGGTAACGTCATTAGTGCTTTGACAACTTTTTTAAAATCTTCTTCTTTATCAATCTCGATTGTAAAAGTTCCAATTAGACGCGAGCTATCCATGTCATCGTCATACAATCTTCCACCAATTAAATGACCATGATATTTCCTTATTGCACCTTCAATTTCACTAAATAAATCATATGTTCGTTTACTTGTCACTCTAAATTTTCTTGTAGGTTTTGGAGAGTTTGTTTCCCAAGCTACTTGAACACTTCTTTGCTCAATCTCTTTCATGTTTTTTAAATTGGGACAATTTTTTTTGTGAACAATAATGCCTCTTCCTCGACTAATATATCCCACTATTTCATCCCCTCTTTGAGGGTTGCAACACTTTGCTAATGATATCATTAAGTTTGTTTCATCACCGACTCTAAAAGTTAATCTACTTTCATCTGATACATTTCTAATTATTTCTCCTGTATCACTTATTTTTTCTTTTGGTAGGTTAATATCTGTTTCAATTTTTTTTGGAGTTGCAATAATGTTTTTATCTATTACGATATTATCATTTTTATTGAGCCATGTTCTTATTTTTTTTCTTGCGCTTTGAGTTTGTGCAAATCTTAACCATGAAAGATGTGGATGAGCACTTGGGTTTGTTAAAATTTCAATAACTTGGGTATGTTTTAGTGTTTGATTTAAAGAAATTATAGAGCCATCTGCTTTAGCTCCAGCTGTATGATTTCCTACTTCAGTATGAATTCTATATGCAAAATCTAGGGCTGTTGAATTCTTTGGTAATTCTACAATATGTCCTTGAGGGGTAAATACACAAATAGTATTTTTTAATAGTTCTCCTTTTATATCATCCATGAAAGATTCGTTTTGATCAATTTCATTTGACCATTTTTCTAAAGTAGATAGAATTTTATTAAATTGGGCATCATCCATGCTAATGCTATCTTGAGACCCACTTTCAACTTTATATTTCCAGTGAGAAGCAATACCATATTCAGCTGTTTGATGCATGGCTTTTGTTCTTATTTGAATTTCTAATAATTTGCCATCAAGAGCCATAACTGTTGTATGAAGACTTTGGTAGTTGTTTGCTTTTGGCATTGCAATATAGTCTTTGAATCTTCCTTCTATCGGTGGCCAAATTCTATGAATTAGGCCTAATAAAGTATAACATTCTGTAATTGAATCACATAAAATTCTAACGCCAAGTAAATCAAAAATTTCTTCAATATCCTTTTTGCGTTTTTTCATTTTTAGATAAACAGAATATGCGTGCTTTGCTCTACTCTTTACTAAAATATTTCCAAGACCATCTTCAGCACAAGCATTATAGATTATTTTTTCAATTCTTTTTAAATAAGCGGCTTGTTCACCTTTTTTACTTAATAAATATCCTTGAATATAATCAAAGGTTTCTTTGTTAATTGTTTTTAAAGATAAATCTTCTAATTCCTCTTTTACCCAGGATATTCCTAATCTATCTGCTAAAGGTGCGTATATATCTAAAGTTTCGGTTGCGAATTCTTTTGCTCTTTCAGAGGTGAGGAAGTGTACCGTTCTCATATTGTGAAGTTTATCCGCGAGTTTAATAATTATTACACGCGCATCTTTACTCATTGCAAAGAACATTTTTCTAATTGTTTCTGCCTCTTGAACAGATTTATTGTCGGTTTTTAAAACTTCAATCTTTGTAACACCATCGACTAAGTCAGCAACAGCGAGACCAAATCTTTGTTTTAGTTCTTCATATTTTGCTGTTGTATCCTCAAGGGTATCATGAAGTAGTCCTGCGCAGATAGTATCTCCATCCATATCAAGTTGAATAAGAATTTCAGCAACAGCTAAAGGATGAATAATGTATGGTTCTCCACTTTTTCTTTTTTGACCAGTATGTTTTTGAAAAGAAAAATTAACTGCATCTTCAATTTTTTCTTGTTGAATTTGTGGGTATTTTTTAATTTTCATTAAGAATCTTTGAATTAATCTATCGCTCATATATCCCCTTAACAACTCTATCTTTATTTGCAAGATCTTTTATTATTGAAACTTCCTTAAATGAATTTGCTTCTAATAATTCTTTTACTTTACTACATTGCCTACTATCACACTCGAAGAAAATAGCACTATGATAACCTTTAAGATGTTTCTTTGCATCATATACTATAGCTCTTATTAAATCTAAGCCATCGTTTCCAAATCCTTCAAGAGCAAGAATAGGTTCTTTTTTTACTTCTTCACTTACTTGCTCACACCATTGTTTTGTTAAGTATGGTGGATTAGAAACAATTATATCATATTTTTCGCAATTTTTTAAAAGATTGCTTTCAATAATGTTAATTTTAGTTTTTGAAAGGGTTTTTGCATTTATTTTAGCAATTTGCAAGGCTTCTTTACTTATGTCGCTTAAAGAAATCGATTTAGAAGGAATTTCATTAGCAAGAGTTATTCCAATACAGCCAGAACCTGTGCATAAATCTAAGATTTCAGGTTTAAAATCTAAAGTTTTTGAATATTTTATCACTTCTTCAATTAGTGTTTCTGTATCAGCCCTAGGAATTAAAGTATCCTGTGTGACTTTAAATGGGCGACCGTAAAACTCTTTTTCTTCAATAATGTAAGCAACAGGCTCATGATTTAATCTTCTATTAATTAATTTATTAAATTTGTTTTCTGTTTCTTTATCAATTAATAAGTCGTCATGTGTAATTTGTTGGACTTTTGACAAATTAGTTACTTTTGAAAAAATAACTGACGCATCTAAAGAAGGAGTATCTGTGATACTCCTTAATTTATTAGTTGCTTCAAAAAGAATTTGTTTAACTGTCCTTTTCATAAAAAATTAAGCATCCTGCATTGCTTGTTCACCTGCAGCTATTTTTAATGCCTCAACTACTTCATCTAATTCACCACTTAAAATTATTTCAAGTTTGTAAAGTGTTAAATTTAGTCTGTGGTCAGTTAATCTATTTTGAGGGAAATTGTATGTTCTTATTCTTTCAGATCTATCACCACTACCAACCTGACTTTTTCTAGCTTCAGATCTTTCTTTTTGTTTTTTATCTTCTTCTAAATCATAGAGTCTTGAACGTAAAACTCTCAAAGCTTTATTTTTATTTTTTAATTGAGATTTTTCATCTTGGCAAATTACAACTAACCCAGTTGGGAGGTGAGTTAATCTTACGGCACTATCTGTTGTATTAACACATTGTCCACCGGGACCACCTGCTCTCATAACATCAATTTTTAAATCTTCTTGTTTGATTTCAATATCTGTTTCTTCTGCTTCAGGTAATACAGCTACAGTAACCGCTGAGGTATGAACTCTACCGCCACTTTCTGTTTCAGGAACGCGTTGAACACGATGAACTCCACTTTCCCATCTTAATGAGCCATATACATCTTTTCCACTTATTGAAAAAACTATTTCTTTATAACCACCAAGACCTGTTTCGTTGGAATTCATTATATCAATTTTCCAACCAACTTTTTCAGCATAATGTGAATACATTTTAAATAAATCAGCACTAAAAAGTGCAGCTTCATCTCCACCTGTTCCAGCTCTAATTTCCATAATGATATTTTTACCTGCCAATGGGTCTGGTGGTATTAATAACATTTTACACTGCTTACTAGATTCAAGAGCGGCTTCTTTAAGTTCAGATAATTCTTCTTTTGCCATTGCAAGCATTTCTTGATCATCTTCTTCTTTTAACATTTCCTCGGCATCTTTTATTTGCTGTTTAAGATTATTTAGATTTTGCATCTCTTCAACAATTGGTGCAACATGAGCTCTATCTACCATTAATTTTTTATAAAGGTTCATGTCATTCATTGTATCTGGACTGCTTAGTTTATTATCTATTTCTTGTAATTGTTTTTCATATTCCGGTAATTTTTCTAACATTTATTTATTGTCTCCGTTGAATTTATTAGTTAATATAATTTATTTTATTCATTTTGAATAGTATTTAGTACATAAAGAATTATCATAACCTATATTAGAATAAGTTTGATATTATTTTGAATAAATTATAGCTATAAATGTTTATCTGGAGTGTATCTTACAACTAAATGAATTGTTGCTGGACCATTTGAATCACAACTGATAGTATGATCTATATCACAGTGATACATAAGAAAATCTCCTTTCTTCATTACACATTCATTTTCACCAGCTTTAACTTTGACATTCCCTTTTATTACAGTTAAAAATTCTTGAGTTCCTGCAAAATGTGGTTCGCTTGGAAGTTTAGTATGTGGTTCAAAATTTATTAGATACATCTCTAAATCCTCAACCATATTTAATGGAGATAGAATTCGAATAGTAACCCCATGTTCAGTTGTTTCAATAACATGACCTGAGCCTGAAGTTGGATTTTTAATAAAGTCTCTTTTGGGCTGAGGATTGACATCTAGAATATCTTGAATATCAATATTTAACCCTCTTGCAATTTTCCAAACTGTAGCTATTGTTGGATTTACTTTATCACTTTCAATTTGGCTAAGCATAGCTTTAGAAACGCCACTTCTTTCGCTTAAAATATTTAATGTTAAATGTTTAGATTGTCTAAATTTTTGTATGTTTTTTCCAATTGGTGGGGGTGTTTCCATTTTATTATTCCTCTAATAATTCATTAAATAAGCTTTTTTTTAATTCATAACCGTATCTTTGTAATGATAGTAATATTTCTTCATCTCTTTTTTCAAGGTCTTGGGAATCGAGTTTCTCTTCAATCTTTCTATTATAGAAGTCAAGGTTGACCATTATATTTCCAGGAGGGCTTACTATTCTATGAGAACAAAAGGATTTCCATTTATCTTTTTCTTCTTTACTTTGATATTCTAAATAGTTTCTTAAAATATGTCTATAAGCTAGTTCTTTTGCTCTTGGATCATCATATGCTAAAGTGTTATTAATTAAAAGTTTTTCTTTTTCTATAGCATTATGAATAATATTAAATCTTTTATTATCTTCATCTCTAAAAAATCCATTATATATTTGGAAATCTATATCATCAATTTGTTTCATTTCATGATTATTCATTGCTTTTCTTAATTTTAATATTAACTCTGGATTGTTTTTTAAGGTTTGGGCTCTTGAGAGAACTTCTTGCTTATCAATATTTAACTTTTTTTCTAATGCAGGAGTTAAAACAGACAAGGGACTAATGAAAGGACATTTATTATAAGCAATATGTATTAAACCATGTGTATATAATATGTTTTCTTCATCGGCTTCTAGTAAAGGGGTTATATCTTCTTTAAGATTAAAACAAAGTACATTATTTGAATTTTGTAAATCATATGTAATTGGTATTACTAAGGATGTACAACCATTTTTGGAAGTGTAAGATGGGTGGGTGTGTAATATAGGTTCGCCAAAAGGTGCTTTTAGAATATTTTTTACTAATTGTTTCTTTCTATGTTCAAAGCTCCATTTGTATAATAATGGTTGTTTTTCTTTAATTAACTTTGCAATTTCTATTGTTGCCCTAACATCTACAAGTGCATCATGTGCTCCAGTTTGTTCTATGTTATTAGCTGCGGTTAAGTCGGTTAATTTAAATGTTGGATTACCATTTTCTTTTTTTGTTGGCCAATTAATTCCTTCTGGTCTTAAATCATAAGCGGCTCTTACTAAATTAATAATATCCCATCTAGAACATCCATTTTTGTATTCTCTTTCATATGGGTCAAAGAGATTTCTATATAATGCATTTCTTATAAATTCATCATCAAAATTAATAGAGTTATATCCTGCTACTACAGTATTAGCAATGGAGAATTCATCCTTAATTTTTTTTATAAAATCTACTTCTTTAATACCTTTTTGATTCACTTGATAGGGGGTAATTCCCGTAACTAAACAAGCTAAAGGGTCGGGTAAATAATCTTGTGATAATTTACAATATAATATTATCTCTTTATCTATGGGATTTAGTTCTAAATCAGTTCTAATTGCAGCAAATTGGGCTATTCTGTCATAATGGCTATCCAATCCAAAGGTTTCTAAGTCATACCATAATATTGAAGGTTTTTCTTTTTTATTATTCATGGTATAATATTATCATATTTTCACATTGTGAAAAAGCTTATTTGTAAATGTGAGGTGTAAATGAAGAGATTTTTATTAATATTATTTTTTGTTTTATTAATGCATCCTTTTTTTGCATCCAGTGTCAGTGAAGGTGATGTATCTAATGCATTTGTTGCTATAACAGATCTAGGGTACGTTTCTGCATCTAATTTTATATCTCTGCAAAGAGAAAATTATGAATCCATTGCTATAAGGACATCACAAGATAATTTGCTCCCTGAAGCCATTTTATTTAGTGATGCCGATTTGTCTACTTATATTAATTATTTTAATAAAGAAAAGAGTAGTAATTTTTTAGCATCCTTCATACCTTCAATTAATCCAATCGTTTTAGAAAGATTGGAGTTAAATGATTGGCAAAAAGGTGAAGCTATAGTTACAGGCGCAGCAGCATTGGTTTTTCCAGATGATTTAACTATGCAGAAATTAATTTCTGATGGAAGTATGGGGATTTTTCCTCGTGTAGGAGTTAGTTTCAATTTTAGTGTTTATGGATCGCTTTTTAAAGAGACTGTTAATATAAAAGGGATTTTGTTAGTTTCTTCTGATTCCTATGGTGTTCCACAAATTACTCCAATAAGATTGAACATAAATAATCAAGATTATGATTTATCATTTTTTGATAGAGCTCCCCTATTACTTACTATGAAGAATGATATTTAAGGAATAATTTATGAAGAAGCTAATGCAATTAGTTTTAATGTTGATATTCATATGTCCATTATTTGCTACTACATTAAGCGACAATGAAATAAAATATGCAATAGATACTGTAAAAGAGGCTTCTTTAGTAGCGTCTAATTATTTTATATCTTCAATTAAACCCGAAAATCCTTCATTAATATTAAGACCCCAAAAAATAGTGGAATAAGTGATGCTATTGTTTTTGAAAATTGTGATATGAGCTCTCTTCTCCCTTATTTTCCTTCTGTTGAATTAGATTCCCATAATATGATTCAAAATCTTAAAGAACCTTTAGCCCCTTATGTAAGAGATTCTCTCTTAGAACATAATTGGAAAGAAAATGAATCCGTAATTATTGGTGCTATAGCTATTGCTTTTAAAGATGACTATTCAATTTCTCAGATAGTATCAAATTTAATTGATGGTATTTATCCAAGGATGGGGCTTGTTACAGATATTACTATTTCTGGATCGTTGTATTCAGAAAAAATAAATATTAAAGGTGTTTTTGTTTTAGAAGAGAATCATGATTCTTTGGAGATTGTCCCACTTCAAATAACATTAAATGGTGAAGATTTTGATGTTTATTCTCTATAATAATACTCAATATTGTGAAATTATACTAATTATTTAATTTTTTGTATATTTTCACTTGTCCTTAATATACTGTAGAAAAAAAATAGATAATATTTTATTATTATTTAAAACACAAAACTCTCGGAGGCTTTTAATTGAAAACTGAAGTGAAAGATTTTCTAATAAAATGGGGTTTAGATGCTGATTCCATTTCACTAGATGATATGGTAAATAATTTTCTAAATGAAATGGATAAAGGATTAGAAAAAGAAAATGGAAGTTCTCTTCCCATGATTCCTACTTATATTGGAGAAGGTTCTCCAATCGTTCCCGGTCAAAATGTAATTGTTATTGATGCAGGGGGAACAAATTTAAGAACATGTTTGGTTACTTTTGATGATAATTTAAAACCTGTGATTTCTGAATTTAAAAAAGTGTCAATGCCTGGAATTGATAAAGAAGTAAGTGCAAAAGAATTTTTTTCTGTATTTGCAAATCAAGTAGAACATATTATTGATAAAAGCGATAGTATTGGTTTTTGCTTTAGTTATGCTGCAAAAATCACAGAAGATAATGATGGAATTCCATTAGTATTTTCTAAAGAAATTAAGGCTCCTGAAGTTATAGGTAAAAAAGTTGGCTTATCTTTATTAGAAGAATTAGAATCTCGTGGATATTTTGTAAAAAATAAAAGGATAGCTGTTGTAAATGATACAGTAACAACTTTGCTTGCTGGTAGAGCCCAAGGTAATTTAAATTATGATGGTTATGTTGGTTTTATTTTAGGAACAGGGACTAATACTGCATATTTAGAAGATACTAAGAAAATAAAAAAACTAAATCATTCAAATTTAGATCATATGGTAATCAATGTTGAATCTGGAAGTTATGCGTTTTCAAATGGTAAAATTGATGATTTATTCTTATCAACAACTAAAGATCCTAGTACTTATCATTTTGAAAAAAAGATAAGTGGCGCTTATCTTGGACCAATGAGCACATTAGTTATTAATAAAGCAATTGAAGAAGGTGTTTTATCTGATGATTTTAAAAAGAATTTCGACGAATTTGGATCTGTAAACACTACTGAGATGAGTCATTATTTAGAAATGCCTCATAATCAAGATTATAAATTAGTTAAATGTGTAGCAACTAATAGTAATGATGCTGAAAATCTTTGGTATATTTTAGAAGCTATTATAAAAAGAGCTAGTAAAATGACTGCTGCAAATTTAGCTTCAGCTGTATTGAAAACAGAATATGGTAAAAATCCAATTCATCCATTATGTATTAATGCAGATGGTACTACTTTTTATAAAACTAAATATCTTGAGCAATACACAAAATATTATTTATTACAATATCTTCAAGAAAAACATAATCGTTATGTTGATTTTGTTAGAATTGATAATTCTCCTGTAATTGGAGCAGCTATTGCTGCATTAGGCTTGAATTAGTTTTTCAAAATATAAAAATACTAGAAAAAGGGGTTTGATTATTTCAAATCCCTTTTTTCTATTTAGAAGTACAAATTCTTGTACACATATTCAATTTTATCTATCTTTTATGCAATAAATTTAATTATTTAAAGAAACTTACCCAGAAAGGGTATTTTTTTATAAAAAGTGAAATTTTATTAATTTTTATACTATATAAATGTTAACTATATAAAATATAAGTATTATTTTAGTTTTAATTTTATTAAGCCTAAATAGGAATAATAAATTGAAAATAAAAAAATAAGCTAAAAAAAACTTCCATATATAAAAAATATGGAAGTTGAATCAATGATTATAAATCAGCTTTTTTCAATAAACTTGTATGAAGTTTTAAAAGCATATTATATAGTTTTTCGTTGTTGTTTTTAACATCTACAAGAACTCTAAATACAGCTTCGGTTCCTGAGCCTCTCATCCAAATGTAAGCTAAATTATTATTTTCTTTGTCTTTGAAAATTACTTTATAACCACCTCTATATGGCGGAGTTCGATGTTCTTTTCCAATACCTTTAATACAATTTTTCCCTTCCATTTGATAAATTTCATAACTATGTATTGCATAATTTTTTTCTAGCATTAGTTTGTTATCTTTAAAATATTCAACAAAAAGTTTTTCATAATTATTTTTGAGTGTTCCATGATCACTGCTGATACTTAATTTAGCTTGAGGTGAAAACGCATCTGTTGTCATATATTTTGGAAGACTATTGATTAAATTTTCTATTGATAATTCATCATTTTCATATCCAATTCTTGTTCTGTAAAAATCAAAAATAGATTTATCACATAAAATATTTATAAGGCTTAATAAAGTATTAAGAGGATCTCTAACTTTTGCTGGATATGTGATATTACCTCCGTTAGAGCCTTCTCCTAATATTCTAACTATATAGCCTTTATCACGTAAATCTTGTGCTTTTTCAACAACATTTGCTTCTCCAACTTCAGTCCTATAAACTTCTACATCTAAGGCTTTACAAATATCATCTATTCTCATAGATGTTGGACCATTTACACTTATTGCGATTTTTTTATTTGGATTATCTTTTCTTATTGAACTCAACTCTGCCATTACTACTAAAGCAAAGACTTCTTGAGCTTTGAGAATTTCAGCTTTTTGAGTACTTTGTTTTATATATACTAAATTGCCTCTATCTCCATCATTATCAGGTACATATCCGACAACAAAATCTTTATCTTCTTTGAATTTGTTTTCAAGGATTGATCTGCACATTTCAAGATTTTCACCTTCAGGTACTATTGGATGCACGACTTCTCTTGGTTTATCATTAACTGTTAAGATTTTAACACCTAATTCATTAAAAAATGTTTTATCAATAGTAAGAGTTCTTGCACTACCATTTAATTCAGCAATGACACCTATTGGTCTTTTATTAATTTTATTTTTTAACTCCTGTAAATAAGAATCTATATCTTGATAATTACTCGATGTTTTTAACGCGAAATCTCTATAATTTTTTAAACTGTATTCCTTGTTTTGTTCTATATCCATTAAAGATTTCTCTAAGATTTTTTTATCTAATGAACTGACAAGTTCTTTAACAAATTTCATTGAATTTTCATTATTTATGAATTTTATGAAATAATCTGCTAGTATTTGAGATTCTTCTTTAGTATATACTCCACCGTTTTTTCCAAATTTAATACCATTATGTCCGATAGGGTTATGGGAAGCGGAAATATATAAAAAGGCATCTATTGATTTATCTTGGGAAGATAAAGCCATAATTTCTGGGGCGCTTGCAATATATAAATTCATTACAGTTATATTTAGTGACAAAAGAACTCTATTAATTACATCAAGTATCTCTACACCTGTTGGTCTAGCATCTATTGCAATTACCACTTTTTTTGAGTTAGCTTTTTTATTAATTATGTTGTTATTTATATCTGAATCATTAACACAACCTAAATGTTTAGCAAGAGCTAAGGCAATTAAGGCAGAAAAATATTTATCGTTATTACTTATATGTTGAGTATTATCTTCTTCATTTTTACTTATAGCGAAAATTTTTCTCCAGCCTGAGGCAGAAAGGATAAAAGTTTTTAAATCTTCTTGCATTTCTTTCAAATTTGGAATATTTGAACTTAGGGGATTTATTGAAGAGTCTGCAATATATAAACCACTTCTCTTTTCATTAAATATCATAAAAACTCCTAATAATAACTGTTTATGTTTCAGTTAACTAATAATTTTGAATTATCATCTCTTTGAATAGATGATATTATTTAATACCTTAAATAAATTTATTGACAGTGAATCTTTATTACTTAAAGAGATTTTTTGTTATAAAGATTTAATCTATACAATAAGTGTTTAAACAATTAAAAAATAACTCAAATGACAAAGCTATACAATAGTATATGTTATATATGAAAACAATAATGTTTTTTTGTACAAATTTTTTTATTTAATTACTTGTAGTGATACTATTACTCTGATAATCTATTTTTATGAATAAAAATTGTATTGCTATCCATGATCTTTGTTGTTATGCAAAGAGTTCCTTAACTGTAGTTATACCTATATTAGAGAGTTTTGGAATAGAAGTATTACCATTACCAACAGCACTTCTTTCCTCACAAACTGATGGGTTTAATGATATTTATATAAAAAGCTTAACAAATGAGCTTGAAAATATATTAAATGTTTGGGAAAAAGAAAAAATTGAATGTGATAGTATATATAGTGGGTTTTTAGCAAGTGCTGATCAAGTTAAGATTGTTGAAAGAGTGATTAATTCTCATAAAAAAGAAAACCCTTTAATAGTTATTGATCCTGTATTAGGCGATAATTTACATCCTTATTCTCCAATTGATGATAAATTAATTAATGAAATGAAATATTTAATTTCTTTAGCAGATGTGATTTGTCCCAATGCAACAGAAGCTGCTTTATTGTTATCTGAGAAACCCAAAAAGTATTATAATGAATCAGAAATAGAATCTCTATTAAAAAGATTGGTTTTAATGGGTCCAAAAAAAGTTGTAATTACTAGTCTTTTAGAAGAAAATTCAGATACTGTGGCTACAGTATGTATTTCTAATGGAAAAATCCATTATCATTATAATAAAAAAATAGATATTTCTTATCCTGGTACTGGAGATTTATTTGCAAGTGCGTTAATAGGATTAATGTTAAAAGGTTATAGTTTTGAAAAATCTTGTGATATTTGTTCTACACTATGTTCAAAGGCTTTAGTTAATACAAAAGAAAAAGGATATAAAAGAAGACATGGGATATGCACCTCTTCAATTATACCTTATATTGAGACTTTTAATTAATATCATTGCTTCCTAGGGAAAAATCACCTACAATTTTAATTACGTTTTGATCTCTTTTTACTTCAAGTTTTCTCTCAGGTAAATAGGTGCTAATAATAGAATTTAGATATTCGATAGCTTCATTTTCAATCATCTTAACTTCATCCTTTTTTACCCAAGAAAGAGTTCTAATATCTATATCTATTAAAAAGCCTCTTCCCAGAGAACTTCCATAGCCATTAGTAAATTGAGTTCCTGTAGAAAAAAGACCATCATAGTTTGCACTAGCTGTTTTCCCTCTTTTCATCCTATTCGGATGTAGGGGATATAAAGATCCAAACATATCTTCTAAATGGTTATCTAAATCAATACACATTTTATGTAATTTATCTTCTAGTGCGATTTGCTTAGGATGCATACTATTTTAAATCCTCTTCATTAAAACCATATTTTTCTAACACTTCTAAATATTTATCATTTTGAGGCTTTTTAGATTCTGTATCCTCATTTAATAAATTTGATAGTTCTTCACTATTAAGAGAAAGTGGTGAATCTGATTGTTTTTTTGAGAAAAAAGATTTTTTCTTAGGTTGTTTGACGTTTTCAACTTTTTTGTCTTCTTCTTTTTTTATATTTTCAATATTTTCAGTAATGCCAATATCATTAATTTCAAGTTTTAGATTTTCATTAATATCTAATTTGTTAATATCAATAACATGACTAAAATCTTTTCTTTTTATCATTTTGTTGATAAATTTTATAAGTTTATCTTCTTCTTCTCTGTATAATTGTTCAGCACTATCTATTAATGTATTAATAGCATAAGTTGATGTATCATCTAATTTAAAGGAATCACCCTTTAAAGAATAATGAATTCTAGTATAATCTACATCACTAATATTTTGAGCAATATATGAAGCTAATTGCATTTGGCTTGTTGATGCTATCTTTTGTATTGGAGCACCTTTTGAAGGATCAATCCAACCCATCAAGCCACCACTTATATCTATTTCTTGCATTGAGTATTCTGCACTTGCTGTAGATAGGGAGAGTATATGGAATTTCTTACAATTTGGATATAATTGTCTTGCCTCACTATATGCCATAAGAACTGGGTTATTGGCAATAATACCACCATCAATTAAATATCTTCTTTTATTGGTGTTTCTGTCATAAATTGTTGCTGGAGGAAAATAAGTGGGAGCTGCACTAGTAGCCCTTGCGGCTTCTCTTACATAAAAATCATTATTATCCCAACTTCTAAAGGAGAACGGTTTTCCTTCTGCGGCATCATATGAGACTACCATTGTGGGCACTAAACATTGATTCATTTTTGAATTTTGGAATGTTTTAAAAAGAAAGTTTTCTATGTGTTTTGGCTCATATTTGTCTTTTAATAATTGTCCAAAAAATCTAGATTCAGAATGAAAAATAGATTTTCCATCTAACTTATAAAAATCTAATAAAGATGAGCAATCACTTCCTCTAGTAATTAATGTTGGAGGAATGGCTTTTTTTCTTTTTTTCCCTTTTAATTTATCGAGGAAAGATAGAACTTCTTCTTCATATGTAACGAGAGTATCCTCACCTTCTTCTTTTTTTAAATTTGAAATCAAAGGAGATGTTGTTAAGCCTAATGCTATTAATCCCCCAGTTGAAGTCCCACAAATTAAATCAAAATAAGAATAAAACGGTTTGTTTTCATCAAATTGTTTTAGTTTGTTTGCTAATTTAGAAATAATTACAGCAGGAATGATACCTCTCATTCCTCCACCATCTATGCACAATATATATCTTTCTTCAATTTCATTATTTTTATCTTTTTTGCTAGGTAAAATCATTTTTCTCCTGCCCTATAAATACTATTATATATGATAATCATTTTTTGTTAAATCGACAGTAACTTAAGAGATTTTAATGTTTTTTTTAAAATCATTATATATAATAACTAGAAATATTATTATATAAAATATTTAATAATAAAGAAAAGAGTATAATTTATGAATATTTATGATTACTATGGAAATTGTCATTTATGCCCAAATCATTGTGGTGTAGATAGATTAAATAATGAATTAGGTATATGTAATGAAAGTGAAGTTGTTAGAGTTGCTTTTAGTGGACTTCATAGAGGGGAGGAACCACCAGTAACTGGAAAAAATGGCTCGGGTATGATTTTTTTCTCAGGGTGTCCTCTGCATTGTCAATTTTGCCAAAATTACCAAATTAGTGGTGGTCTAAATAAAAGAGATGGAAATGTAGGAATTAAAGTATCTATTGAAGAATTGGCTAAAATGATGCTTGAATTACAAAAAATGGGAGCAAATAATATAAATTTAGTTACTCCAACGCATTTTATTCCCTCAATTGTTTTAGCCCTAAAAATAGCTAGAGATAGAGGCTTATCTTTACCAATTGTTTATAATACTAGTGGATATGAGGACATTGAAGCTTTAAAACTAATTGATCCATATATAGATTTGTATCTAATTGATTTAAAAACATTGGATGAGAATGTTTCAGAAAAGTTCTGTGGGAAAAAACAATATGCTAAAGAAATCACTAAGGTGTTTGATTTTCTTAGTGAGCGCCATCCTAAATATGAAGAAAAAGGTGAATTTATAACCCCTAAAGGATTATTAGTAAGACATTTGGTTTTCCCTAATGAAATAAAAGCTTCTATAAAAGTTTTACAATATTTTGCAGATAATTTAAAAGATAAATGTTTTTTGTCGTTAATGGTTCAATTTATTGATCCTAAAAATCAAAAAACCTTTGAAAAAATAAAAGAGGAAGAATATAATCTTTTATTAGATTTTCTAGAAGTACTTGATATAGAAAATGGATTTGTTCAAGAATTGAGTGATAATATTGATTGGATTCCTAATTTTAAATTAGATAAACCTTTTCCTGATGAATTTTGTGATCCTTTAGATTACTATATTGAATTAAAGAGAGAAAGAGCGATTTATGAATTATAATATACGAAAAGCAATTGAATCTGATGTAATCGGATGTAGGTTATTAGCGGATTATGCAAATGAGTTAATGTTAAAGAGAAATAATCCACAATGGTCATGTGGTTATCCTCAAATTGAGATATTGTACGATGATGTAAAAAAAGAGCAGCTTTATGTCGCTTATGAAGGTAATGAATTAATTGGGATGGTTGTAATTCAAAAGTCAAAAGATGAAATATATGAGAAATATGATTTTTGGAGTGATGGTCCTTATTTATCAGTTCATAGAATTGTTTCTAAAAGATCAGGTCTTGGTAAATATTTTATAAATATGGCAATTGATATGGCAAAAGAAATAGGTGCCAATGTTAGACTTGACACCCATATAAAGAATGTTCATATGCAAGAATTAGTTAAGAGCTTAGGTTTTGTTGAGGTTGGTGAAACTGAACAAGGTTATATTGATAACACTCTTGCAATAACATATGAATTGGTATTTTAACTTAATAGTTTAGCCAATTGTTGTACCATAGAAAGATTCTCCTCTTAATATCTTAAGAGTGTTTTCTATATTTCTACCATCAGCACAAATAACTTTCATATTCTCTTTTTGAGCACCTTTACTAGCAATTGGGTCAAAAGGACAGTTTTTACCGGGAATCCATTTATCACCAACCATTTCTCTAAAATCTGTCCAATTAATATTATCAATTGGAGTAGCTGTTGGGTCTAATTTTGGGTCAGCAGTATATACTTTTGCAATATTTGATAAATTTATAATAAGTTTTCCACCAAATCTTTGAGATAGAAATACGGCATCAGTATCTGTTGAAAACCCAGGTTTCCATCCTGCTGCTATTAATACTTGATTAGTGAATTTGATATCTGCACTAGGATTTGTAACAACTTCATCAGAACATAAATCATTAAAAATAGAATAAACTAATTGTGCATTAAGATGTGTAGCTTTAATTCCTATCCAGTCTTGAATATTATTGTCTTTATTGCTTGCTATTTCTCTGTAAGCATTTTGATAAACTCTAGCAGGGGCTCCACCACCACAAACTAAAATTAGTTTGTTTTCTTTGTCTTCATTTAAATATTCCCTTATTGCTTTATTAAAACTTTTTAGAAATTCAATATCTACTTTATCAGGTGCAATTATTGATCCACCTAATGATAATACAGCTAAATTACTCATTTACTCTATCTCCTTAAGACTCATTTTATCATCCTCTCCTTTTATAAACAACAATCATAAAAAATAAAAGGGCAAAGTATTAAAAAAAGTAGTAGTAATAATAAAAATATATATTAACTAAATAATTTTGGTTAAAAAGGGATGTTAAAATGAGTAATTTTGATGATTTAAATGCAATTATTGTTGAAGGGAGATTAACAAAAGATCCTATAATAAAGGATTTAGGAAATAATAATTGTGTAAGTACGTTAACTCTTGCAGTTAACTCTTCTTATAAAGGAAAAGATTCTTCTTTTGTACAAGAGGTTGGTTTTTTTGATATTGAGGTATGGAATAATGCTGCAAAAGCTTGTAACCAATATTTAACTAAAGGTTGTAAGATTCGGGTTAAAGGTAGTTTGAAGCAGAATAGATGGGAAACAAATGAAGGACTTAAAAAATCAAAAGTATTTATAAAAGCTGATAATGTTGAATTTAAAAGTGAAACAAAGAAAGCAAAATCAAACAAAGATGGAATAGATGGTGATGAAATTGAGGCAACTTTAAATATTAATTCAATACCAGCTTTTTAATATATCTTTGATGATGCATCTTATAATTTTAAGATGCATCATTATTGACAAAACTAATTATATTGATAATCTACTTCTATGCTTAAGAAATCAAATATAATATTTTTATCAATAATTTTTATTTTATTAACAAGTTGTAAAAGTGAAGTCAAATTACAAACACAAACACAAATTGCATTGGGTACTGTTTGTTCAATAAAACTAGAACAAAATGTTGATTCTGATATATATAAAAAATGTTTTTCTATTTTAAATGATGTAGAAAAAGAAATAAGTAGAACAAATGAAAATAGCTATATAAGTATATTGAATAGAGAAAAAGAAGTTGTTATTAATCAAGAAGTTTTTGATTTGTTTGAATTAGGGCTAACTCTTGCAAAACAAAGCAATGGAAAATTTAATATTGCAATGGGAAGTGTCGTTGGTCTATGGGATATTGGGGGCACTAATCCAAGAATTCCAACAAGTCAAGAATTAAATAGTGTAAATATTGATTATAATCAGATTCAATTGGACAGAAAAACTTTATCAATTAAAATTCCATCTGATATGCAAATTGATTTAGGTGCTCTAGGCAAAGGTTATGCGGCTGATAAATTAAGAAATTTTTTATTATCTAAGTCAATTGATAAAGCAATAATCAATTTGGGTGGAAATCTTTTAGTTATTGGTAGAAAAGACAAAGATAAATTATGGACAATTGGTTTGCAAGATCCTCTTGATACAAGTAAAATATTTGCAGCTATTGAAGTTGAATCTTCTTCAATTGTAACTTCAGGGACTTATGAAAGATTTTTCTATCAAGATGGAGTTAAGTATCATCATATTTTAGACCCAGATACATTATATCCTTGTAAGAGTGATATTATTAGTTCTTCAATAATTGGTAAAGATTCTTTGATTTGTGATTGTTTATCAACAACTTGTTTTCTTCTTGGAAGCGAAAAAGCTCTTGATTTTATGAAAAATTATAAAGACTATAGTGCCTTCTTTTTATTAGAAGATAATTCAATTGTACTTAGTGATAATTTTAATTATGAATATAAGCTAAAAGAAAATCATTGATTATAAATATTTATATTATTTTTTGAACCAAAAGAATCTCCACTGGTTACAGTGATGTAAAAATCCTCATATGTATTAGTATCTTGAAAATATGAATTATCTTTAAGAAATCTATTTATTGTTCTTGTTGATGTTTCATTTGTGCTATCAACTGCTCCTAAAGCTAAAGGAAACGTGTTTTCCCACATTCCAATACTTACTAAAGTTTTAGCAATAGAAAGTGTTTTTTCATTTGCAAAGCCTTCACTATTATCACTAATTTTATTTGAATAAACTAAACAATCAATTACATTAGAATTGTAACTAGGGTTATCTAAGATTAAAATACATCCATTATTTGAACTTAATCCTTTTTTATTTTCACTTATAAAACAATCTTCTTCTTCTTCCTTAAATGAAATAACTACATATTCCCCTTCATTAACATAAATATCCGGTAGCACACATCTATCTTCATAATCATCATTAAATCCATCAGAGACTACAATTGAGGCTAAAGATCCACTTTTAGTTACAATGAGTTCAACTTTATCACAATTTTTTGCTGTTCCTTTTGTGGATACTTCACTAATTAATACATTTGCTCTGTTATTGTTTTTTGTAAAAACAAATGATTCAATATATGTAGAATTTCTATTTAAATCTTCCACTTTTATTTTAAATAGATATTTAATGCCACATTTTAATGGATCTTTTAAAAAATAAGTAACTGTATTTGCTTTTACACTAAAATTAGAAACATCTTTTCCATCAAAATTTAACTTAATTCTATCTCTAGAATTAAGAGTTTCATCAAATATTATTTTAACGCAATAAGGGGAGGGACTTTCAATATATTCTAATTTTGGAGGTATGCTGTCTATAGCCATGATTAAATCAAAACTTTTTAATATTTTTGATTCACATGAAGTTCCTAAGCAAATAATAATAATTAATAAAGATAATATTTTCATTTTTTTCATATATTATGGTATTAATATTTATTATATATTGCTTGAAAAAAGAAAAATCTTTAAACTTATAAAAAAAATAGAGGATTAATTATGGCAAAGTTATGGCAAAAAGAATATTCGTTGGATTCTTTGATGGAAGATTTCACAGTATCTAATGATTATTTATTAGATCAAGACTTAGTAATAAGTGATACGCTTGCATCAATAGCTCATGCAAGAGGTTTAAACAAAATTAATATATTAAGTGATGATGAATTAAAATCTTTGGAAAAAGGTTTAAAAGAAATTATTGAATTAAAAGAAAAAAATAACTTTGTTATTACTAAAGAAAATGAAGACTGTCATACAGCAATAGAAAGTTATTTAACAATTAATTATGGGGATGTTGGTAAAAAGATTCATACCGGTAGAAGTCGAAATGATCAAGTTCAAACAGCTTTGAGACTTTGGATGAGAGAATTTGCTTTAAAATTATCAACTGAAACTGTTAAGCTTTCAAAGGAACTTTTAAAGTTTGCACAAAAATATCAAGATATTCCAATGCCTGGAAGAACTCATATGCAAATTGCAATGCCTTCTTCTGTGGGGTTATGGGTTGCTTCCTTTGCTGAAGAATTTATTGATGAAGCGGAGAGAGTAAATGATTTTATTAAAATATTAGATCAATCTCCATTAGGATCTGCTGCATCTTATGGTGTGCCTTTAGATTTGGATAGAGCTTTTTGTGCAAAACAAATGGGTTTTTCAAAAGTACAAAAAAATGTATTATATTCAAATAATTCAAGAGGAAAATTTGAGGCAATGCTCTTAGATCTTTGTGATTATATTGCTTTAACTTGTAGTAAATTAGCTCAAGATTTAATTTTATTTACTTTACCAGAGTTTGGATATTTTTCTCTACCAAAAGAACTCTGCACTGGTAGTTCTATAATGCCTCAGAAGAAAAATCCTGATGGGTTAGAGTTAGCAAGAAGTAGATCCTCTGTAGTTAGTAGTTCATCTTTTAGAGTAAAATCTATTATTAGATCACTCCCTTCTGGCTATAATAGAGATTTTCAAGATACTAAAGAACCTTTATTAGTTGGAGCAAAAGCAACTTGGTCTTTAGTTGCAATTATGTCAAGAATGATTGAGAAAGTTGAGGTAAATGAAGATAATTTAGTCAAAGCCTGTGTGAGTGATTTATACGCAACTGATGAAGTATTAGAAAGAGTAAAAAATGGTGAAAATTTTAGAGATACTTATAAAAATGTTGGATTAAATTTAGATGCAGTAAAAAAATATGACCCTTATCAAACTATAAAAAATAGAACTAGTATTGGTACTACTAACAATTTATGTTTAAAAGAAGATGTAGAGATTGTTGAATCATTATTATTACATAATGATAAAAAATTAAATGATTATAAATTAGCTTATAAAAATCTTTGTCAAAAAGATATTGAGGTAGTAAATATATAAAATTTATTGCTATCTAATTAGAGAAAACAATCTATTTCGATATTAAAGAAATAGGTTGTTTTTTTATAAAGATAATATATTTAAAAAGGTAAGTATTTTTCTCATATTTATGTGCAAAATCTTTGATAAGAAAATATATTAAAAAATATAAAGAAAAATATTATCTAAATTATTATTATTTTGAATTGAAAAAATATAATTAATTATAGTATTCTAAATTTATGAGCATCATTAAACCCCACAAACTCGGTATTATTGCTGGTCCGGGTAGTGAATATTTTACAAGCAAGGTCGTAAAGCATCTGCGTATATTGTATAAAGAGCGGTACAATAAACTTTCAAGTGCACTTGCCAAACGACATGATATGAGTGAGGAACAGATCTTGCAAATGGTCACCTTGATTGATGACATGAATAGTAAGAAGATTCCTAGAAGAAAGTGTCCGACACAATTTCAATGTCCGGATTTCACAATTAGAGCGAAATATACTAGATTTGCAAATGGAGAAGAGAAAGCTGAAATACTCGATCCAGTAAGAGGTCTTAGAATATTTTTTATCTACGATGTATCTAATATGGAATTAATTAAGGTTACTGGACCTGGTGAACCAATTAGATTAAGTGTTAATGATCATATTATGTACCTATTGACGACAATACATGCTATAAAATTAGCTGGTGCAGAATCAATTACATTAGTACTACCTACTTTTCCATATTCTAGGCAACATAAAAAGAACAGTAGAGAAGCTTTAACAGCTAGTCTATTTTCTCATATGTGTGACATGTTAGAGGTTGAGAGAATTATCACTTTAGATATACACTCTCGAGAAATTGAAAACAGTTTCATGAAAACACATTTAGAAAATTTACATGGTTCTTATCAGACCTTAATTGCATTAAGTAGATTAATTGATTTAAGTGATCCTGATATTGTTGTTGTATCTCCTGATACCGGAGCTATTTCTAGAAACAAATTCTATGCACAATCTCTCCACAGACCTCTAGCTGTATTGTATAAAGAAAGAGACTATGGTGTTGTAAGCACAGATGCAAATCACACAAATATTAAAAATATCAATTTATTAGGAGATGTTAAAGGTAAAACTGTTCTAATGGCTGATGATATGATAGCAACTGGTGGAACTATGATTACTGCTATGCGTGAATTAATGAAATTTGGAGCTAAACAAATTATTTGTATGATATCTTTACCTTTCTTTAATGGAGGGGGAATTGAGAATTTTGATAACGCCTATAAAGAGGGTGTTTTTTATAGAATTATTGGAACCAACTCAGTTACACATGGCCATGATTTGTTAGATAAACCTTGGTTTGTTCAAGCAGATATCACAGAATTATTTGCAAGAACAATAAGCAGACTCCATCATGGAATGTCTATTAGCCCACTTCTTGATAATAGACGATTTATTCAAAAATTAATTGATTCTCAACAATCTTCTGGAGCTTTTAGCCAGGATGATATTAATACTGGTAAAAAATCAGAATAGAATAAATTGAGGTCCAAAGAAATTTGGACCTTTTTTTAAATAGAATATAATAATAATTATTTTAATTATTTAAATAAAAAAATATTGAAATATTATTTTATTAACTATTTTGTTTTTTTGTTGAGTTTTATAATTATTTATTATATATTTCTTAAATTAAAACTATATTTATTTATATAAAGCGAAAAAAAAGGAGCCCTTTATGCAAATGTCACACAGAATATCTGGATTTCAATGTTCACCAATTAGAAGATTATCTCCATATGCTGTAGCGGCGGCAAAAAAAGGGATTAAAGTTCATTATTTAAACATTGGACAACCTGATATTAAAACACCAGATGAAGCATTAAATGCAGTAAGAAATTATTCTAAACCTAATATTCCATATGGTCCTAGTGAAGGTCTTTATGAATTAAGAGAGGGTTTGGTTGATTATTATAAACAACATTCAGTAGATCTTGATGTTGAGGATGTATTAATTACTACCGGTGGGTCTGAAGCTTTACAATTTGCTTTTATGACTTTATGTGATCCTTTTGATGAAATAATTGTCCCTGAACCTTATTATACTAATGTTACAAGTTTTGCAAGAACAGCTATGGTAGATTTAGTTCCA
Organism: Sphaerochaetaceae bacterium; assembly: GCA_963678575.2. Taxonomy (GTDB): domain Bacteria; phylum Spirochaetota; class Spirochaetia; order Sphaerochaetales; family Sphaerochaetaceae; genus Pleomorphochaeta. The sequence continues at coordinate 504,185 of CAXXHV010000001.1, forward strand.
ATTACTAGTAGAATAGAAGATTCTTTTTCTCTTCCTCCTATTGAAGAATTTGAGAAAAAAATTACAAGAAAGACTGGTGCTATTTTGTTATGTTCTCCTAATAATCCAACAGGTTATATTTATACAAAAGATGAAATGAAAAGTATTCTTGAGTTATGTAAAAAGAAAGATATATTCTTAATCGTGGATGAAGTATATAGAGAATTCTGTTATGAAGAAGAATTTTCAAGTGTATTAAGTTATGAAGGATATGAAGATAGAGTTGTATGTATAGATTCTTTTTCAAAAAGATATAGTATGTGCGGGTCTAGAATTGGTGCAGTTGTTACTAAGAATAGTGAATTTAAAGCAAATATATTAAAATTATCACAAGCAAGACTTTGCCCTCCTGATATTGAACAAGTTGCTGCTTTAGCAGCATTAAAAACTTCTTCTTCATATTTAGAAGAAGTAAAACAAGAATATAGAAAAAGAAGAGATTTTTTATCACAAGGGTTAAAAAAGATTGAGGGTGTAATATGTTCTACTCCAAAAGGAGCTTTTTACATGGTTGCACAATTGCCTGTCGATGATGCAGAGAAATTTGCAATATTTATGTTAAATGAATTTAATTACGAAAAAGAGACTGTAATGATTGCCCCTGCTGAAGACTTTTATGTAACTCCAGCTATCGGGAAAAAACAAGCAAGAATAGCTTATGTACTAAATACTAATGATTTGGCACGAGCTTTAATGTGTCTTGAAAAAGGATTAGAGGCTTATAAAGAGAAATATTTATAAGAAATATATACAAATTACTTTGATATAAAACTCAGTTATGATAATTTTAACAAGCAACTGTTCAAATTATTAAACTGAGTTTTTTAGTTTATTTTTTAACCTCTAATTTTATAATAATATTTAAAAGAATAAAAAACTCCTTTAATTTATTTCTCTGTTGTTAAAGAATGGATAAAAGGAATTAATACAGATAAAGCTATTTCGTTGTGGCCACCTTCTGGTATTATTAAATCAGCATATTTCATAGTTGGAGCAATGAAATTATAAAAACCAGGTCTTACAACTTCTAAATATTGGTTAATAACACTTTCAGCTGTTCTTCCTCTTTCTGCAATATCTCTTTGTAATCTTCTTATAAATCTAATATCATCTGGTGTGTCAACGTATAATTTTAAATCTAATAAATCTCTTATATCTTTATCATATAAAACCATTAAACCTTCAATAATTACTAAGTTTTTAGGCTCAATATGTAGATATTCGTTTTTTCTTTTATGGTGAACAAAATCATATTCAGGCATATCAATAGGTTGTCCCTTTTTTAATTGTTCAAGATGTGAATGTAGTAGTTCCATATCGAATGCATCAGGATGATCAAAATTAAATGCAGTAATATTTTCATTATTAATAAAAGTTGCACTTTTATAATAATTATCTTGAGGAATAAAAACAAAATCAGAACAAACTTCACTGATTTTTCTTACGATTGTGGATTTACCTGATCCAGAACCACCGGTTATACCAATTATTTTTACGTCCATTAATTAATCCTTTGAAGGAGACTTTTTTAATAAATGATAACCTTTAAAAGGGTAAAAGTAAATATATTCTTAATTTACAAACGTATTATAGATTTTATAAAATTAAGTGCTAGTAGCATGAATTAAAAAAAGATAAAATTTTATAAAATTATCAAATTTCATGTTGTTTAAGTTTAAAGTAATTCATACAATGCTTTTATGATTTACTACCTAGCGTTTTTTTTTGTTAGTTCAACTTATGTTATTATAAATCCTTATTTACAAGTTGTATTAAATAATTTGGGATATGGGTTTGAAGCTGTTGGTATTTTTCTTGCTTTTTTTGAAGGTTTTGGAATTTTAGGACCACTATTAGTTGGATATCTTGCAAATAAAAAAGGTTGGTATAAAAAGCTAACAATATTTTCGCTTTTTGCAAGTAGTATCAGTTTTTATTTATTATCTTGTGTTAATTCTTACTTCGTTTTACTCCTTCTACTAATTGCAACAGGCTTTTTTTTTAGAGCAATCGCTCCTTTATTAGATTCAATTGGAAATTTGGCAGTACAAGGTGATAGTTCAAAATATACAAAAATTAGATCAGCGGGAACAATGGGGTATGTTATTGTATCAGCTTTATTATCCTTGATAAAAAAACCTGATGTAACATCTAACAAAAGTATAGGGTTTTGGTTAATTGTAATTAGTTTTATTGCAATTATTATAATGATTTTTGTTCCTAAAGAAGAAAAGATAGAAATAATTAAGCCAAAATCAAAAAATAGAAAAGATAACCAATGGTATAATAAGGGATTAGTAATAGGACTTATTTTAATTGGGTTAAGCAGATTTTCAATGTCAGCTGTTTTTTCATTCCTCTCTTTATATTCAATAAAAGTTGTGGGGTACACAGATTTAACAACACTTAATTTAGTAGCTGCTTTTACTGAATTCTTTGTTATGATTTATAGTGGGCATTTACTTCAAGAGAAAAAAGTAAAACCTCTGCATTTGCTTATGTTAGGTAGTTTTGCAATTACCGTAAGATTCTTTATATATGCTTTTTTACCTGGAGTAAAATATTTATTGATTGCGCAAGCTTTACATAGTTTGTGTTATGGAGCTTTTCATGCGGGTGCAATGATGTTTATTAATAAGCATGTGCGTCTAGATAAGCGCGGAGTAGGTATTAGTTTATATTATGCACTTGCTACCGGACTTCCTTCAGTTGTTGGATCAACTATTGGAGGAATAATAGTATCTAATTTTGGATTTAATACACTATTTATTTCATATGGATTAGTTAGCTTAGTCGCAGTATTTATAGGCTTTGTTTTTCATAAAACATTAAATGAAGAAATAGGCTACTAGATATATAATATTTATTCTAATTCGGGTTGTATTGAATTAAAAAAATGATATAATTTGATGAGTTTAGGAGTCGTCAAAATGAATAATTATGATAAATGGGATTTAGAAAATGTAAATATTTCAGATGATAAAATTGAGAAAAATATCAAAGACGCATCTCGATTAATCGAAACAGATATTTATTCAATACTTCACATTATTGAGAATTATGATCCTTTATTAGTTTTAAAAGTTACAGCAATTTATGTAGATGAAATAGTAAAAAAAAATCAAGGAAGAATTGATATACAATCAAGTGCTTATGGCCTTATGCGATTCCTTATTAAATGGGTAGCCTCAAACACAAATGGTTTTAGTGATAATCAGGATATTTCTTCTTTAGATAAAAATAAATTAAAGAAGTTATACATACAACTAGAAAGTCATACAATTAAATATTTAGATAACTTAATATTAAAAGAAGTTGGTGAATTCTCTTATAGAACACCAATGCAAACTATTTTGCACAATTATATTAGACCGCTACCTATAAATTATGATTCATTAAATAATAAAATACTTGAATTAAAGGGTTTATTACTACCTTTTGTTGATGAAATATCTAAGAATTTTGACACTGATTTAGAAGGGCTTTTAGAAGCGATTAAAATTATTACTTATAATGGATTTAAAGCTATTGAGCTTTTAAATCAAGAAGTCTCTATTTTTGCTGATAAAACTGAAAAAAAGATAGAAGAATATAGAGCTAAAGGAAATGATGATTCAAATAAAGATTTATTACAAAAAATAATAACAGAAGAAAACTGGCAATCTTGGTTTGATGATATTAGATATAAGAGTGAAGGGTTTGATTTGTTTTATGCAAATAAACTTACTAAACTTTCTAATCATGATATTGATTTGTTAAGTATAGAAGCCGCCTCTTCTTCTGTAACGGACTATTGTTGGTTAAGTGAAAGTGCAGGATTTGATGATTCAATATTTATAAAAATAAGAAATAAAGCATTTGTTTTTGATGGTATGTTTGCTATAGATAGAATTTATGGAGCAATAAAAAAAGTTGTTATAAAAAATAATCCTGATTACGAAGAATTTTGGGATACTAATGAGAAAAGAAAAAGTGCAATGCTTCCATTCTCTATTTTTGCAGGAGTTTTTAGCAAGCTTAATTATACTTTAAATTATAAATACAGAGATACAACTTTTACTACTTTCTTTGAGAAAGATGAACAAAAAGTTTATTTGCAAGTACCACAGGCTCATGGGTACATAATACCCTTAAATCCAATTAAAGATATTGTTTTATTGGAAAATGCTATAAGATGTTTTAATTCAAGTATTAAAAATTTTAATGAAATAAGTGATCCAATTCTACTTATAACCACAGATGAAAGAAAAGATGATATTTCACAAAATAATAATATTTTTGAAATTAAATTATCCTATGTGGTAACATTGATGAATGATTTAGGTAAAATTTCAGATTTTAAAAAATTAGTTTTAAATTTAAGTGACGAGAAAGATTCTAATCATAATCACCATCAAGAATATAAAGTAAATATTAATATTAAAAATGATGAAGTCAAAAAAAATATAGAAAAAAAATCATTAAATGAAAACACTTTAAATAAATTAGAGGTTGAGAATGATGATTTTGATGAAGATGACATAATGGATGAAATTGCTAAAGAAGAAATTGAAGATGAAACGTATGCAACTAATATAGATGAAATTGCTCAGGAAGATTTATCTAAAGCTTATGAGATTGTTGATTCACTAGAAAATAATTTTGAACAAATAGCTTATAACAGTAATGCAGATGAAAAATATGACGAATATTTTGATGAAGATGAATCTCAAGAAATTGAAGAATTAGAGGATTTTTCTCAATTAAATATTGATAATATAGAAATAGAAAAGGATGAAAAACAAGAATATTCTTCTCAAATTGAAGAAGTAGTGGATTCTGTAGAAAACTGTTTTAATTATGTTACTTATTCAAGTGAAACTGAAGAAAGTTCATTAATTGCAGATGAAAATGAAGAAACATATTCACAGCTTGATGATTTATCTCAATTAGAAGACTCTGTTGAAATAGATGACTTTGATGAAGACGATTTAATGGATGAAATTGCTAATGAAGAAATTGAAGCAGAGCTAGAGGCTCAAGAAAAAGCTAAGAATAAAGCAGGGTTTTCATTCTTTGATTTATTGAATAACGTTGCTCAAGGAAAAGACCCTTTAGGAAGAAATGAAGAAATTGAAGAAAGTAATTCTAGCTTAAATTCTGAGGAACAGTTAACAGAAACAATAATTAATGAGCAAGAAAAAAAAGATGAACAGCCAAAGAAGAGTTTTTCATTTTTTGATGTTTTAAATAATGTAGCAAAGGGGAAAGATCCTCTTTCCTGTGCAGATGATAGTATTTCACAAAAAGATAATTATAATAATGAAATAAAAAGTAATAATGAAATTGATATTTCACATGATTTAATTAATTCAATTAATGAAGAATTATCTATAATTGATGGTGACGATAATGATTTAGAAAATTATGGATTTCTTGAATCTCATGAAGATGAATCAGTAGATGAATCAGTAGATGAATCAATAGATGAACCAGTAGATGAATCAATAGATGAACCAGTAGATGAACCAGTAGATGAACCAGTAGATGAACCAGTAGATGAACCAGTAGATGAACCAGTAGATGAACCAGTAGATGAACCAGTAGATGAACCAGTAGATGAACCAGTAGATGAACCAGTAGATGAACCAGTAGATGAACCAGTAGATGAACCAGTAGATGAACCAGTAGATGAACCAGTAGATGAACCAGTAGATAAACCAGTAGATAAACCAGTAGATAAACCAGTAGATAAACCAGTAGATAAACCAGTAGATAAACCAGTAGATAAACTAGATGATGAACTAGATGATGAACTAGATGATGAACTAGATGATGAACTAGAAGAAGAAATAGAAGAAGAAATAGAAGAAGAAATAGAAGAAGAAATAGAAGAAGAAATAATTAAAATAGATTTAAGAGACTATAAAGCTATTGAAGAGAAAAGAATATTTGAGACAGAAATCCCTTCAATTGAAGAAATATGGCCGAAAAGAATTTATGAAATAGTTAATTTAATTTATGAACAAGATAGTCTTTTCCTTGATATCTGCAAGGATAATGATACTGAATTATTACAAGGAATAAACTATTTAATTGAAAAAGCTTTAGAAAAACAAAAAATTGATAATAAAGAAAAAATGTTTACTATCCCAGGCTATAATTTGACTTTAGTTTTAGCTACAAATCATAATGATAATTTAAAACTGTGGGAAAGAAGAACAAATTTGGGTGCTGTTATGTATTCTCAAAATAAGGAAATATGGAATTCAATCATATTAAAATATGATAAGAATGATAACTTAATAAATGTTGAACAATTAGAGATAAGTAAAGAAAGTTTTGCCCCAGCTGATTGGAAATTTGTCGTTTCTACTGGTAATAAATTGAAAAAAGGATAACATGGATAATAAAATAAAAATAAGGTTAGAAAGAGCAAAAGAAGTTGCAAAGAAAGCTGGAGATTTTGCATTAAGGAAAAGAATCAATAATGATTTTGATATTTCAAAAAAGGCCTTAAACGATTTTGTAACTTCGGCAGATAAAGAAACTGAAACATTAATTTATAATGAATTACATTCAAGTTTCCCTGAAGATGGTTTTTATGGTGAAGAAAGTGGTGAAATAAAAGGTAATGGAAGATGGATTGTGGATCCAATTGATGGGACCACAAACTATTTTAGAAATTTACCTCATTGGGCAGTTAGTATAGCTTATGAGATTTCTCCATTAGAACCTGTTCTTGGTGTTGTTTATTCTCCTGCTTTGAATGAACTTTATTATGCATCAAAAGATTTTGGTTCATTTAAGAATGGAGAGGAAGTTAAAGTTTCAAAAACAGATAGCCTAGATTTATCAATTAATGTATGCGTTCCCCCTCATCGTCATAAAGAATTGTATGATGATTATATAAAAGAGTATGCTGTAATTGGAAAAGCAACAAGTGATATTAGGTCTTATGGCTCTTGTGCTCTTGAATTATCCTATATTGCTTCAGGTTGTATTGATTCATACTATGAATTGGAATTAGGATATTATGATTTTGCTGCAGGTATGATTATTTGCACTGAAGCAGGCGGAAGTGTTAATATTTTAAATCTCAATACAAAGAGCGAAGAAGATAGATTTAATTTATTGGCAAGCAATGGATTATTACAAAATAAATTTGAAGAAATATTATTAAGATAGAGAATGAGGAAAAATGAGAAAATATAAATTAATAATTTTTGATTTTGATGGAACTTTAGTCGATTCATCCCCTGGAATTTATAGTACTGCTAATTGGAGTGTTAAACAGTTAGGGATGAAAGAAGAAACTGATATAAAACAATTAAATAAATTTATTGGACCACCTTTAAAAGATTGTTTTAAATTGACTTTTAATATGGCTGATGAATTGTTAGATAAAGCTTGTGATATATATCGAGATAGATATTTTGAGAAAGGGCAATATGAAGTTTCTGTTTTTGAAGGTATAGAATCAGTATTAAAATCTTTAAAATCTGATGGTTATCATTTGGCAATTGCCACAATGAAGTATAGAGAAATTGTCTTTAGCATGTTAAAAAATTTAGGTCTAGCAAAATATTTCGAATATATTGATGGCACAAACATTGAGGGCACAAAATATAAAGCACAAATACTTGAGGAAATATTAGTCCATTTTAATATAGATAAAGAGGATGCTATATTAGTGGGAGATACTAATCATGATAAATTAGCTGCAAAAAAAGCAAATATTGATTTTCTTGCTGTAAGTTATGGCTTTGAATTTGATGAAAAAACAGAAATTACTTCTCCAATGATTGCCATAGCCTCTAGTCCTAAGGATATATTATCATATATATTATAAACATAAAAATTTATAAAAAAAAGTTATAATTATCAAAAAAAAATAGGAGATTATTATGGATAAACTTAATAAGACAGAAATTAAAACTAGCGAAGCTCCTGCAGCAATTGGCCCATATAGCCAAGGAATCTTAGCTTCTCCTTTTGTATATTCTTCAGGGCAGATTCCTGCAGATCCTAAAACAGGGGAAATTACTGGTGGTATTACAGAACAAACAACACAGTCACTATCTAATTTAAAAGCAGTTATTGAAGCTGGTGGAAGTGATATGGAACATGTAATTAAAACTACTGTATTTTTAAAAAATATGGATGATTTTGCAGCAATGAATGAAGTATATGCAAAATTCTTTGATAAAGGAATTAAACCAGCTCGTTCAGCTGTTCAAGTTGCTAAACTACCAAAAGATGTATTAGTTGAAATTGAAGCTATTGCTTTAGTTAAATAAATATTTATTCTTTAATAAATCACCAATTTTTATATAATATATATAAATACAATTGGTGATTTTTTTATATGAAATCTTCATAAGTAGCAGAGATACACTTAATTAAATCATCAGGATTTATTATTAATTGCATACCCCTAACTCCAGCACTTATATAAATTGATTCTTCTAATTGTGCAATATCTGATAAATATGTTGTGTATTGCTTTTTCATTCCAATAGGGGAGCAACCACCTCTGATATATCCTGTAATATTTTTTAAATCATTAAGCTTTAATAATTCGATTTTATTTGAATTAGTTATTTTTTTTGCTTTTTTTAGACTAACATCAAATTCGGCAGGTAAGCAAAAAACAAAAACTTCTTTTTTTTCATTAATCATTACGATTGTTTTATAAACTAAGTCTATATTTATGTTAGCATTTTTTGCAACATGAATTGCATCTAAATTGTTTTCATCAACTTCATATGTTTTTATGCTATATGGGATATTTTCTTTCTCTAATATTCTCATAGCATTTGTTTTTTTGATATCGCTCATATTTAACATTCTATAAGTTGATAAAGAAATAGTAAAGTTTGTAAAAAAAATCTTTTTAATATTATTAAAAAAGAGAACTATTTAATAATATATAAAAAAATAGTTCTCAACTTTAAAATTATCACTTAAAAATTAGTCTTAAAATAACATAGTACTAATTAAAAAAATTATTTCTCATCAATTGCAAAAGGTGTTCCTAATGCTGAAGGAGAAGCAAAACTTCCTTTAGTTTTTAGACTATTTATTGTCATAAAAATAAGGGTAATTATTGTAATAAAATAAGGTGCTATTGCTAAGAATTGGGCTGGGATAATCATTCTAAAACCTGCCGCTTGTAAAAAGAATTGTAAGCTTGTTATTCCACCAAAAACAAGAGTACCTATTGCTACTCTAGCAGGGTTCCAAGCAGAGAAAATTACAAGAGCAATTGCAATCCAACCAATACCTCCAGTCATACTATCATTCCATGAAGGAGTAAAACATAAAGAAAGAGCAGCTCCTCCAATACCGGCAAATAACCCACCAAATACAGTATAAATATATCGTGTTTTATTTACATTGATACCCATTGCAGCCGCTGTTCTTGGCGCTTCACCAACACTTCTTAGTGCTAAACCATATTTTGTTTTATACATAAAATACCAAGATAAAGGTAATAATATATATAAAAAATAAGTTAATATTGAAACATCAAAAAATGCTCCTATTACTGGGATATTATGTAATACAGGTATTTGAATGTTTTCAAATTTTGAAGGTAAATTTAGACCAACTAAATTTAAGTTGTTTTCAATTGGGCCTAATCTCTTGCCAAGGAAGTTTGCAAGACCTGTTCCAAACATTGTGATTGCTAAACCTGTTACTACTTGGTTTGATCTTAATGAAATTGTTAAGAATGCATGTATTAAACTAAATACACCACCTGCTAACATGGCAAACAAAATTCCTAAAAATAGACTTCCAGTATGAAATGAAATTGCAAATCCAGATAAAGCTCCCATTAACATGGTACCTTCAAGTCCTAAATTTAAAACCCCAGATTTTTCTGTAAAAACTTCACCTAATGTAGCATAGGTTAAACTTGTTCCCATTGCTAAAGTTGCAGCTAATAATTTTGTAATTAAATCTAATGTATTCATTATTTATCCTCCTTAGCTTTAGCTCTAGGTTTGATTGTGTGATCAATAAATATACTTCCAGCTAATAATGGTATTAATATTAACCCTTGTAAAACATCACCCATTGCTGAAGGTAAATGCATTGTTATTTGAAGAGCATCTGCTCCTGTTTTAAGAGCAGCTAAGAATAGGGCAACAATAATTGAAATAAATGGATTTAAACCGCTCATCCAAGCTACAATTATACCAGTAAATCCATAACCACTATTTACGCCTTTTGTAAGACAATGCGTTACAGCTGCGGAATCAATACCACCGGCAAGACCAGCAATAGACCCAGACAAGAACATAGCAATAATTATGTTTTTCTTGATTGAAACACCTTGGCATCTAGCAGCTTCACTATTTTTACCAATCATGTTTAATTCAAAACCCCATCTTGTTTTGTAAAGTATAAAGTAAAGGATAACAACTAAGATTAATGCGATAAATATACCATAATGTACTTTACCCCAAAATCTTTGAATCCAAGCAATTTCTGGATATTTTACTGTTCCCATATTACTTTTTGGAGCTTTCCAAGCTGAAATATATAAATATTCAGCAATACCAATTGCTATGTAGTTCATCATTAACGTAGTAAGGGTTTCATCGACTTTCCATTGAGCTTTTAGAGCTCCAGGTATTCCACCCCAAAGACCTCCAAATATTATTGCCATTAAAAGACCAATAGGTAATAATAATACGCCAGGAAGCCAAGTCCAAAATTGCATTACCCAGGTAATTCCTATAACACCCATTACATATTGACCTTCAGCACCAATGTTCCAGAATCTTAATCTAAAAGCAATACCTACTGCTAACCCACACATTAGTAATGGAATCATTTTTACTAGAGTATATTGGATTTTTGTATTTGAGCCAAAAGCTCCTTTAAAAATTGCTCGATAAGTATCAATTGGATCTGCTTTTGAAAATAGTAAAACAATTGCCCCAAGTACAGCAGAAATAATTAAAGAAAAAATTGGAATTAAGATTTGCATTTTTTGAGATTTTTCATTTCTTTTTTCTATTATGAATTGCATTCTGTACTCCTTTCAACACCAGCCATTAATAGACCGATTCTTTCTGTTGATGCATTTTCAGCATCCATAATATCCATAATTCTTCCTTCAAACATAACGGCAATTCTATCACAAACTGTTCTAAGCTCATCTAATTCTTCGCTAACTAATAAAATAGCTGAACCCTTATCTCTTTGAGCAATGATATTTTGTCTAACTGATTCTATTGCTCCAACATCTAAACCTCGAGATGGATATACTGCAATTAAAATACCTTTACAAGAGTTTATTTCTCTTGCAAGAATTGTTTTTTGGATATTCCCCCCAGATAAGAATTTAGCACTTGTAAATTGGTTTGGAGTTTTTATAACAAATTTTTCAATTAATCTAGATGCAAATTCTCTAACTTTTGATCTGTTAATTACTGAATGGTGAGAAAGTTCTTCAGTACGATATTTCTTCATACTTAAGTTTTCTCCGACACTCATATCCCCGACGATTCCCATTCTTCCTCTATCAGCAGGGATGTGGCTAATTCCAGCTTTTATAATTTGAAGTGGTGTTTTATTTGTAAAATCTTGGCCATCAATTAAAATAGAACCTTCATTTACTTTTAATAAACCAGTAATTACTTCGCTCAAGGGTTGTTGCCCATTCCCAGCTACTCCAGCAATACCTAGTATTTCTCCTTCTCTAATTGTAAAAGAAATATCAGCTAGGGTTTTTCTTGAATGAGCTTTGGAATTTACACTTACATTTTTTAATTCGACTCTAACTTTACCAGGATTGTAAGGGCCTTTTTTTAGATCAAATAAAACAGGTCTTCCAACCATTAGGTTAGCAATTTCGGATAATTTTTCTATTGATGAAGTTGGTTTTATACCAACGCATTTTCCTTTTCTTAATACCATAAGAGTTTCAGAGAATTCTAATACTTCAATCATTTTATGAGTAATAAAAATTGCACTTTTGCCTTCACTTAACATTTTTTTTAGAATTTTATTTAACTCTTTTGATTCTTTTGGTGTTAATACAGCAGTAGGTTCATCTAAAATTAATATATCAGCTCCGCGATATAATAGTTTAAGAATTTCTACTCTTTGCTGTTCTCCAACTGTTAAAGTTTCTACAAGTCTAGTTGGATCGACTTTTAATTCATATTTTTTACTTAATTCAATAATTCTTTCATTTATTTCAGAAATTGGTGGTACTGTTGGTAAATCTTTTAATCCAAGAATAATATTTTCGGCTACTGATAGATTACCTACAAGCATAAATTCTTGGTGTATCATTCCAATCCCTAATGCCATAGAGTCTTGAGGTGAATTAATAACAACATGCTTTCCATTTACAAAAATCTGACCTTCATCAGGTCTATATAAACCAACAAGCATATTCATCAAAGTACTTTTACCAGCTCCATTTTCTCCTAGTAAAGCTAATACTTCACCTTTATGGAGTTGGAGATTAACATTTTCATTTGCTAATACTCCTGGAAAGCGCTTTGTAATATTCTTCATCTCAACTACGAGAGTTTGTTCCATTTTTTATCCCTATACTTTTTAAAAATCTAATTTCAAAAATAGGGGTAGAAAAAGACTACCCCTATTAACCAAATAGTTATGGTTTATTATTATTTAGCAGAACCTCTAACGCCTTCTACAAACCAATCCATTGTTAACATATCGCCATCACTCATTTTGTCTCCAGCTGATTGTCTTACTTGACCTTGGTTATCTTTTAAAGGGCCCCAGAATACATCAAATGTATCTGCTCTCATTTGTGATTCAATTCCTTCAACTTTTTTAACAGTGTCAGCAGGAACTAAATCTGAGATTGGTGATAATAAAATCATATCATCGTCTAGACCACCCCAATATGATTGAGATTTCCATGTACCATCAAGAACTTTTTGAATTTCAGGAATCATGTAGCTCCCCCAGTTCCACATTGGTGAAACTAAAACATGATCACTACCTGTTAATGCCATAAAGTTTGCATTGTAACCAATTGCATAAGCGCCTCTATCGATAGCTGCTTTTGCAGGTTCTGTTGTATCTTGGTGTTGAGCAATAACATCGCAACCACCATCTAATAATGATTCAGCTGCTTGTCTTTCTTTTGAAGGGTCAAACCAAGTGTTAGTCCAAACAACAGTAACTGTAGCATTAGGGTTAACGCTTCTTGCACCTAATGTAAATGCATTAATACCACGAATAACTTCAGGAGTATTGTATGCTCCAACAAAACCTAAATGTCCAGATTCACTCATTTGACCAGCGATAATACCGGATAAATAACGCATTTGGTACATACGACCGAAATAATTTGACATATTTTCATTGTCTAAATAACCAGAACAATGTTCAAAGTATACATCTGGATGTTCTTTTGCAACATTTTGCATGTATTGTTGATAGTTATATGAGTTTGCAAAAATGATTTTACAACCTTCATCAATTAATGATTCCATTGCTCTTTCACTTTCTTCATTTTCAGCAATGTTTTCCATTCTAATTACTTCAATTTTATCACCGAAGTGTTTTTCAGCAGCAATTGTTCCTTGATCGTGCATATATGAATAGCCAAAATCCCCAGGGGCTGTTACATAAATTACACCAACTTTTAAAGGTGCATCACTACTTACTTGAGCAGTTTCTGTAGAACCATTTGCAAAAATTGGCGCTAGTGAGATTAAAACACAAGTCAACAAAATAGATAATTTTTTCATTATTTCCTCTCCTTCTAAAATAAACTAATTTTGATATAAATATCACATTTAAGTATAGGGTACTAAGATACAGTTGTCAAAAAACTTTTATAGGATATTCATTTTAATTAATTATGTATGTTGTTATTTTTATTAATTTTGTTAAAAAAAGCAACAGATTTAGAGTAAAAAAACTTTTTTTTGTAGTAATCGCAACGAATTTGTTGTTATAATGTATGATTGGTAGTTGTATAATAAATAAAGGGGTGCATTTTGGTTGAAATTGTATTATATTATTTCATTCATTAACTAATAATAACTTAATTAATTAAACTTACTATTTGTATAGCAAAGTTGTATTATTTTTATTGATGTTGCTAGAAAAATAATTTAAAAGCAATTTTTTTTGCTTTTTATACGCATAAATTAGTACTAGACTTTTACTAATATATAGGTCAATATATAAATAGAAAAATCGAAGGAGATTCGTGTGCATCTAAAGGTAAATAGACCCATAATTTTGTTTTTAGTATTAGGGTTGATAATAAATATTAATTTGTTTTCAGTTAACAATAGTGCTACTGATTTGTCAGGGTTTGTAATTAATTCTCCCTTATATAGTAATTTTACAGAAATAGATAAGCTCTCTATGGAAAATATGAGACAACAATCATTTATTGAGCAATTAGGACTTCAAAGTGTAGAAAAAGTTATAGATAATAACATTATGCTTCTTAGCGCAATTAGTGATTCAAATTATCCTATTACCCCAGGAGATACTTTTCAAGTAGATTATCTTGAAGGTTATGATACAAAGCAATTATTGCTTCAAGTTGATAGTGAATATAATGTAAATATACCATTAATTACTCAAATAAATGCTGAGAATATGAAGTTGACAACATTAGTTGAAGCTATAAAGCAAAATATTTCTACATATTATGCTTTTTCATCTCCTCAAGTTACTTTAATTTCCCTAGGAATCTTTTCAGTTGATGTTTTAGGAGAAGTAACCTCTTCCTCTACTTATTCTGTGAATGGGTTAACAAAATTAAGTGAAGTGGTTTTAGGTGCAAGTGAATATGCAAATACAAGAGATGTTGAAATTAAAGATAAACATAACAACATTAAACATTATGATTTGTACTTAGCCCTTAAGAAAGGTCAAAGTAAGGAAAATCCATTGCTTAAAGCAGGGGATACAGTTATTTTAAAACCAGCAGAAAAAACAGTTAATGTATATGGACAAGTGTATAAACCAGGGACTTATCAAGTAAAAGCTTCTGATACATTAGAAACCATTCTTAATTATTATGCAGGTGGATTATTACCCAGTGCAGATAAAAATAATTTAATCATTAATAGATATGATAATGAAGAAAATCAATATCAAGAAATAAAAGCTTCAATTGAGAATCAAGAAATCAATAATCTGGATAATATTTTAGTTAAAAACATTAAAATTGAAAAAAGTAGTATCAGCATTGAAGGTGCAATTAGAGAAGAAACAACAAATAGTTATACTACTTCTTCATTGTTAGGTATGGCTAGGGGAAGCGTTATTTATAATTTCTTCCCTGGAGAAACTCTTGAGAATATGCTCGAAACAATTTCGTCAAGATTTTCTAGTACAAGTGATTTAACTAATTCATATTTGATAAGAGATAATAAAAAAATTAATGTTGATATCCTTTCATATCTCTTAGAAGATGTTAATGATGATTTTGTTTTGAAATCTGGCGATAAATTAATTATTCCTTTTGATCAAAAATTTGTTAATGTTCAAGGAGCAGTTGAAAGATCTAATGCTTATGCTTATGAACCTAATAAAACTGTTAATTATTATTTAACATTGGCCGGCGGTTTAACAAATGATGCAACAAAAGAAATAAAGATAACAGATAAAAATGGAAAAAATCTCAGTATTGATTCAATAGTTCCTTCCGAAGCAACTATTTATGCTGAAGAAGATACATTTAAAACTGATGTTACAACAATAGCATCAATTGTTGCTATAATTGCTTCATCTTTAGCAATTATAAATGGAACATTAGATTTGTTTGGAATTAAATAGGAGCTAATTGTGGATTTAGATAATAATATAAATGAAGAAGGAATAAGTATCTCAGAATTATGGGAAATCTTTAAATCTAGATTTACTTGGTTTATTACAACCCTTGTATTAGTAGTTGTTGCTGCTGTTATTTATTTGCAGTACATTATTCCGCAATATTCTTCAACTGTAACTGTTTTAGTTGAACCTATTACAACATCATCTTCTCTAGATGATTTAATGTTGACCAATTTAAGTTCAAGTTCTTCAAAAATATCTACTGAAGTAGAATTATTAAAAAGTAGAACAAATATAGATGCTGCATTAGCTTTATTAGATTTAAGTAAATATAAAGATTCTGTAGGAATTCCATATAGTGAATTTTATAAAGTAAGTTCTAAAAGTGATACAATTTCTGTATCTTCTGTAAAGGATACAAAACTTGTCTCAATATCAGTAACAGATGAGAATCCACAATTTGCAGCTGATTTTGCGAATGCTTTATCTGTTAGTTATGATAATTTATTAACTAAAATTGCAAAAAATTCAAAAACGACTCAAAGAGAATTCTTAGAAACACAAATTCCAATTAATGAAGAAGAATTAAAAGTAGCTTCAGATAAATTAAGTGATTACAAAGAAGAATCAGGTATTATGCAGCTAACAGAAAAATCTTCAATGTTAGTTAATCAAATATCTTATTATGAACTTAGAAAAGAACCTTTAAAATTACAAAAAATTGAAGCTAATAGTAAAATTGAGTCAATTTATAATGAATTAAAAGAAAAAAATATTCTTTTACCAACTAGTGATGAGTTAAAAAAGGATCCAACATTTTCAGCTTTAGAAAAAGATTATTCCGTTAGTGAATCTGAGTTAATAATGTATGAAGCTGTTAATGCTTCTTCAATTTCAGATAATACATCAAAAGGGTTTGGTTCTAGAACAAGTGAATTAACAAGTACTCTTTCTTCAATATCTAAACAAATGTTAGACAATATTAATCAGAAACTTTCTAAATATTCTAATAATGATATTTATTTTTCTGCTTTATTAAATGAATATGGTAGGGCAATATTAACTGTAGAAATTTGTAATATTGGGTTAAGTGTATTAGAACAAAGATCTATACAATTCAATGAAGAGTTAGATCAACTTCCAATTATAGAGAGAAAAATATTAGAATTACAAAGAGATGTTACTGTACTTCAACAAATTGGTGTTCAGCTTAGAACTATGTTAGAAGAGGTTAAATTGGTTGAAGCTGCAGTTACAGGTAATGTAACTTTAGTAGATAAAGCTATTGTTCCTAATAGCCCAGTTAGTCCTAATAAATTATTAATTTTAGCTGTTGCCTTATTACTTGGAGCTGCGTTAGGATTCTTATTAGCTCTTGTTGTAGATATGGCGGACAATACTATAAAATCAACAGAGCAAGTTAGAAAAATTTTGAAAAATACTCAAATCCCTTTGCTAGGTTGGATTCCATTAATCAAAGATAAAACTATTAATCCTTCTGGTAAAAAGAATATTGGTTATAAGAACTTATCAGTATACGAAGATCCAATTGCATTTGAAAGTGAAAAATATATGGCAATTGTTTCTAATATTATTTACGCAGGTGAAACAGGAAAAAATAGAAGTGTTGCAGTTACCTCTTGTGATGTAAGTGAAGGAAAAAGTACATTAGTTGCCAATATGGCATTATGTCTTGCAAATATGGGAAGTAGAGTGTTAGTAGTTGATGGAGATTTTAGAATGCCATCAATTGAAGCTAAATTTGGTTATTCAAGAGCAAAAAAAGGGTTAGTTAATTTAATTCAAGAAAATAATGTAAAGTTTGAAGAGATTGTATTACAACCTATTGAAGAAATGCCCTTATTACATATTTTACCACCTGGTAGATTACCTCTTGTCCCAATAGCAATATTAACAAATCCAAAGATGGATTATTTGAATTCTTTGATTGGTCCTTATTATGATTATATTTTAATAGATGCTCCACCATTAGAATATGCTTCTGAAGTTATGACTTTTGCAGAAAGATTTGACTCTATAGTTATTAATATAAGAGCAAATGTTACAACTAAACCAGCTTTGAAAACTTTATTACAATCTTTAAACAGAGCTGAAAATCAAATATCTGGTGTTGTCCTCAATGGATGTCTTCCAAAGGATGCAGAAACTACAGCTAATGTAAGTTCTAAATATGGTCATGGATATGGTAGTAAATATGGTAGTAAATATTTCTATGGTTCAGAAAAGGTTAAAAATAATAGAACTATTACATCTAGACATAAAGCTATTAGAATCTATAAACAAAGTTTAAGGTATAGAAAAATTAGAGATACAGAATGGCAGAAAAAGCGTGCTTCTGCTGAGGTTGCTGATATTAAAAAGAACTGGAAGAAACCTGATGAATTTAGTTCAACAGTCTTAAAATCATCTTATAGAACAACCAGTGAAGTAGATTATGATGATATCTTTAATTTTCTTGAAAGTGATCCTTTAGCAAGTGGAAAGATAAATGATACAAAAAAAGATACAACAGATAAGGGAAAAGATAAAAAGAAAGAATAATTTCATTCAAATAAATTTATTCTAAGTATTAAAAGATTATTTAAATTTAATACTATTACTCTTGAAATTGTTAATAAATTTTAATAACATGAAAAAAATTTGGATTTAAAAAGATTTAGGAGTGATTTATGAACATAAGAAAACATTTGTATTACAGATCATATGTAAATTTATCAACTTCTATTTTTCATTTATTTATTATATAAAATCAGTCTTTTTTAGACTGGTTTTTTTTTGTGAGGAGAGAATATGGATAATTTCTTTGTTGGACGATCTTTGTGCGTAATCGATGATTTTAATATTGAAGAGAGGGCTTATCTTTTTAATAAAGTTAAAGAATTAAAAGAAGCAATATTAAAAAAGGATAAAGAAAAATTAGATTCTTTTAGAATCGATGATCCTGACTTTGGTATTTATGAAGTTTTTCTTGAAGATTCTACTAGGACAAAAGAATCTTTTAAAAATGCAGCTAAGTTTCATTTGACTAAAGTTAGTGAGTTAGAAGCTTCAAGCTCATCCTTTAATAAAGGGGAAAGTTTTAGTGATACGTTTAACACTTTAGCAGGTTATGCAAATTCAATCTTTATTATTAGAAGTAAGGTTGAAGGAGTTTGTGCTCATTTAGAAAACCAATGTTCTCAATTTGCTCAAAGAAATTTATTAGTAAAAAAGCCTTCTTTTATTAATGCTGGGGATGGTAAACATGAACACCCTACACAAGAATTATTAGATGAATATACCTTTTTAGAAGATAATGACTTTAATTATGAAGATATCCATATTGCATTAGTTGGTGATTTATTTCACGGAAGAACAGTGCATTCTAAAGCAAATGGTTTAACAATTTTTAAGCATGTAAAAATAGATTTAGTTGCACCTGTTGAATTATCAATGCCTGAAACATATTTAAATATGATGAAAGAAAATGGGTTTGATGTTACAATCTATAATTCAATAGAAGAATATTTAGAGAGTTCTAGTGTTGCTACAAAATGGTATTTTACACGACCTCAGTTAGAAAGAATGGGCGAGCAAATTTTAAAAAGACAAGCCCAATTAAGATCTTGCATTACTTTTAGAAAAGAATTTTTGAAAAAATTACCAGCAAATACTAAGTTTTATCATCCTTTACCAAGACATAAATTAACCCCAACAATTCCAACATTTTTAGATAAAACAGAATTAAATGGTTGGGAAAAACAATCTATTAATGGAATGTATGTTAGAATAATTTTATTAGGATTATTAGGGGGTGCATTAGGTTCTGATTTTGTTCCAACTTTAATGAATAAAGAAAAATATAATGATGAAGAATATATATTTAAAATTGAAAGAGATAATAACCAATCAAAGAAAAAAGATTATAGTGAAGGTGTTAATCCTATTAATACCGGGATTGTAATTGACCATATTTGTAAAGGTGATAGTCCAAAAGAAATTCGAGAACATATGGCTTTAATAAGCAAAGTAATTGAATTAGATGATGAGAGAGGTGGAGAGTGGGTAAGCTGTGGAGCTGATGGAAAATATAAAGGAATACTTTTTAGACCAGGAAATAAAATTTTTACTAGAAAAGAGTTGAAAAGATTAGCTGCAATAGCTCCAGGGTGTACTTTAAATATAATTAAAGATCATATTGTTGTAGAAAAATATAGAACTACAATGCCTCCAAGAATATATAATTTTGAGAATTTATGTTGTAAAAATGAAGCTTGCATTTCAAATCCAACTCAAGGAGAAGGTGTTGAAGCTATGTTCTTTAGAACAAAAGATCATAAATTTATATGTAGCTATTGTGGAAAAGCTCATAGCTTTAAAGAAATATTTAAAACAAGTATATAAGGAAAATTAAAATGGAAAAAATTGAAGAAATTAAAAATGAATTTGCAAATCAATTAGCTGATATAGCATTAGAATTAGGTGCAATTAAATTGCAAGTAAAGGAACCTTTTACTTGGGCAAGTGGTTATAGAATGCCAATTTATAATGATAATAGAAGATTATTAGCAAGTCCTGCTGCAAGAATTTTAATAGCAAATGCTTTTTCTAAAATGACTAAAGCTTTAGATTTTGATCCTGATAATATTGCAGGAACCGCAACTGCAGGTATTCCACATGCTACAACTCTTGCTGATAAATTAAATAAGAGCTTGTCTTATGTAAGATCTTCATCAAAAGATCATGGGACTAATCAAAAAATAGAAGGATTAGGAAATTCACATAGTTATGCAGGTCAGAAAGTATTATTAATAGAAGATTTAATTTCTACTGGAGGCTCTTCAATAAAAGCAGTTAAAGCAATTGTAGAAAGTGATGGTGTTTGTCCATATACTCTAGCTATTTTTACTTATGGCCTAGATGCTTCAAAAAAAGCTTTTGATTCTTTAAATCCAAAATGTGATGCCTATACTATATTAGATTATGATACTATGTTGAAAAGAGCTTTAGAAATAAATTATATTAATGAAGCAGAATCAATTGCATTAAAACAATGGAGAGAAGATCCTTTTTCTTGGGGGATTAATAGAGGTTTTGAGAAAGTAGAGAAATAGGGAGTTATTATGAATTATCTTGAAAAGCTAGAAGAAAGTGCAAAGTTTGTAAAAAATATTGCATGTATGGGGTTAGACCCTAAAAAAGATGTTTTACCTGAATCAGAAAAAAATATTAGAGAAGTATTAAATGATTACTTTTATGAATTATTTCGTAGAATGAGTTTGTCAGGATTAATCCCTGCTGCTTTTAAACCAAATATAGGCTATTATCAATGTCTTGATAAACCTAGAGAAGAAAATTTTGATGGTTCTTTAGCTCTTGCTGATTTGTTAGATATGTTAGAAAATTTCTTCCCTTCAATTCCTGTAATTCTAGATTCTAAAAGAGGCGACATTGCAAGAAGTAGTTTAAATTATGCAATAGAAGCTTTTGATTGTTGGAACTGTGATGCAACTACAGTTTCGCCTTATATGGGTAGCGACTCAGTATCCCCTTTTCAAGTACGAGATAAAGGGTTATATGTGTTAAATAGGACTAGTAATCCAGGTGGAAAAGATTTACAAAATTTGATGTGTGGCGATAATCCTTTATATATTGAAGTATGTCACAATATTGTTAAATGGAGTGAAAATGAAAAAGGAATTGGTGCTGTTGTTGGAGCAACATCAATGAAAGAGTTATCAGATATAGCAAAATATTATAGTGATAAAAAAATACCTCTATTAATTCCAGGCGTAGGCTCTCAAGGCGGGAGTGCTCAAGAAGTAATAGCAAGCTTAAATGAAGCAAAATATCCTTTGTATCTTGCAAGAATAAATAGTTCTAGTGGATTAACACATCCTTGGAAAAAAGGCCATGCTCCTGATGATTGGTTAGATTTATGTGCTAAGCAGATTAGAGACTTATTAGAAGAGACTGCAATATAGATTATGAAAAAGACATTAAGAGAAACATTAGAAAAAAATCACTGTAAAAAAGATATACCATTATATCTTTCAACTGTAAGTGGAGTTATTACAACAAATAAAAATATAATAAATTTTGTTGATAAAAAAGTAAAAGAAATAGATATTATAACTACAAAAAGTTATCAAGTAACACCTAATCTAGGAAATAGAGAACCTATATTATGTGAAACAGAAATGGGTAATTTTGGGAATTCTGTAGGGCTTAGAAATCCAGGATTAGAAAAAGCTATAATCGATGTTAAAGAATTAAGAGCTAATAACATTGAAGCTTTTTTGAATGTAAGTGTATCTGCAAATGCAGTTGAAGATTTTATTACATTATGTAAAGCTTTTAATAATCTTGCTGATTCAATTGAGTTAAATTTTTCTTGTCCGCATGCTTCGAAGGGCTTTGGTTCTTCTATTGGTTGCGATATAAATATTGCAAGTGAATATGTAAAAGAAATTAAAAAAAGCATTTCTGATTTTAAAAGTTTATTATTTATTAAACTAACTCCAAATGTAGATAATATTGGAGAAATTGCAAAAGCTTGTATAGATAATGGCGCTGATGGAATTGTAGCAATTAATACCGTTGGCCCTATTGTACATATTGATCCAGTTTCTAAAACCCCAATTTTACAAAATAAATTAGGTGGAAAAGGTGGAATGAGTGGAAATTGGGTTTATGAAAGAGCTTTAGAATGTGTAAAAGAAATAAGAGAAAGCATTGGAGATGAACCTATTCTTCTTGGAATGGGTGGTGTTGATAATGGATTAAAAGCTAGAGCTATGGTTGAAGCTGGATGTGATGCAATTGGGATTGGTTCAGCTTTTGCTAGAGTAAAACAACCTAATTGGAGTAGTTATTTAAAAGCTATTAAGCAAGAGTATAAAACAACTATAATTGAATCTAATAAATATCTTATTCAAGAGCGACAGATGGAATATAAGGATATGAAAATAAATTCCATTGCATATCATGGAAATGATACAATAATAATTGAATTAGATAAAAATTTAAGTTGTAAAGCTGGAGAGTTTGCTTTTCTTTGGTTACCAGGAATAGGGGAGAAACCTTTTACTCTTAGCAATGATGAACCTGTAACTTTTGTTATAAAGAGACGTGGTGAATTTACTAAAGCTTTGTGGAATTTAAATATAGGGGATACTGTTTTTGTTAGAGGTATATATGGTAGTGAGCTTGAAAATAGAGTAAGTGAAAATGCTCTTTTGATAGCCGGGGGAACCGGAGTTGCAGTGCTTCCTGCTTTATGTAGAAAACTAAAAAAAGAGAAAACAAAACTTCAAATATTAGTTGGTACTAGTGAAATAAGTAATAAAGATGCATTATTAGAATATGCATTAGCTCCTATGGGAGATTTTAAATGTGTATGTGATAATGGAGTTGTAGCTAGAGTATTAAATGAAATAGATAATATAGATATAGATAAAGATATTAATGCATATTTAGTTGGACCAGAAATATTTATGGCTACTGCTGCTAAAAAATTGATAGATAGAGGTTTTAATAAAGAAAATATTTATTTATCAATGGAAAAAAGTACAAGATGTGGTGTAGGCATGTGTGGAGAATGTGTTTGTGGAGAAGTTTTAACATGCCAAAGTGGAACTTTCTTAAAATATGAATATCTAGAAGAATATGCACCAGAAGTAATAAAGAGGTAATTATGGTTGATCCCCATGTCCATTTAAGAGATTGGAAAGATTCAAATAAAGAAACTATATATCATGGTTTAAAAGTAGCATATGAATGTGGAATTAATGAAGTATTTGATATGCCAAATACAAATCCTCCTCTAATCGATAGAGAAACGATATTAGATAGGATTTCTTGTGCCAATGAGGCTATTCAAAAATTAAAGAAGAAAGATATTCTTTATCATGTTTATGCTGGTTTAACTAAAGATCCAAAACAAATTAAACTTGTTATAAGAGCATATAATGAGTTATTTCCAATGGTAATAGGTTTAAAATTATTTGCAGGACATTCTACTGGTGGAATGGGGATAATTAATGAAAAAGATCAACAAATGGTTTTTAATACATTATCACTTGAAGATTATAGAGGGGTTTTAGCAATACATTGTGAAAAGGAAAGTTTATTAGATAATAATAAATTTGACAAAAAGGATTTTAAAACTCAAAGTATTGCAAGACCTGCTATTGCTGAAGTTGAAAGCATTAAGGATATATTTAGATTTGCTAATAAAGCAAATTTCAAAGGAACAATCCATATTGCCCATTTAAGTACAAAAGCGGGGTTACAATTAATTAATGAAGCTAAAACTAAAAATTATCCTTTCAATATTTGTACTGGAGTAACAGCACATCATAGTTTGTTAAATAAAGAAGCTGCTAATAATATCTCTTATGCAAAAATGAATCCTCCTTTACGAGATGAAGAAGATAGAGAAGCAATATATAATGGATTATTAGATGGAAGTATTGATTTTATTGAAAGTGATCATGCTCCACATACAATTGAAGACAAGAAAAAAGGGGCTAGTGGAATACCTGGTTTCCCCTCAACATTACTGCTTATTCATTCTTTAATTGAAAATAAAATCAGTAAAGACCGACTAAAAGATTTAATGGGAAGAAACGTATATAAAATATTTAATCTTGATGATGATGGTGTAAACTTTAACATAAAAAATGTTAATAAAATGATTGAGCTTTCAGCTTTGATGGCAAAAGAATATCCTTATGATGCTTTTATTTCATTTAGATAGTATTTTTTTAATACAAAGTTAAATTTATTTTCTATTTTTAATAAAATATTACTATTTCCAATTAACTCTGTTATAATACTCTGAAAGGAGTTTTTTAAGTGGTAGAGGTTAGAAAATATTCTTCAAGGCATTTAGAAATTAAATTTGTTTTACCCTTTGCTAAGAAGAAAGTTATTAAAAAGGATATTACATATTATATATTTACTCCTGAGCATTTAAATGTCAATTCAAAGACGACTTCATTAGAATCAATGAGGCATAAATTTAGAACGCATGGAAGATATGGTTCCCCCGAACTAACTTTAGATGAATTAATAGATTCAAATAATCGAATTAGCCCTTTAACAAAAATAATTGGATATGTTGATTCTTTAAAAAAAGGTAAATCTCTTAATATAAGTGATGTTGAGTTTACTCATGAAACTCAAGCAATTGTTAATATTTTGCGTCATCAATTAAAAAAATATCAAACAAAAGGTTTTTGTTTGTTAAAATCAAAGAAAATTATTGAATTAAAGACACTAATAAAAGATTGGAAGAAAAAAAGAATAATAATTGAACAAAAAATAACATTTTTAATTGAGGATTTAAAAGAATCAGATTTAAACAATGATATATTTGAAACTTCTTTATATTGGGCTGATGAAGCTTGTAGTTTAATAAGTGAACAATTTGCAACGGAAATATTAGGCTTATGCCAAGCAAATGAAGAATTATCTCCAATAAATAATGTATTAAAAAAAGTTATTAGTCATGAACAAAGAAGAAGAAAAAATATGGACTATATTAGTAATACTAGTATAGAGAACTTATCATATAGAAGAGAAACTTTAAGAAAGTGGAGTAAAAGCGTATTACGATTAGATCCGGTAGTCTCTAAAACTCCGAAGCGTATAAATGAAATGGTTGCAGCTTCTGCAGCTTCTCTCGCTATGCTATTTACTCTTATTGCAACTTTTTTTGCACAATCTTATTTTCTAAACCAGACTATCAGATGGGAATTATTAGTTATAATTATTTACGTATTCAAAGATAGAATAAAAGAATGGATAAAAAGAATTTTTTCTATTATTCAACCAAGATTAATAGCAGATGAAATTTATACTTATAAAACGCCTAGAACTGGGGTGAAAGTATGTTCAACAAAGAATAATTTGCAATATTTGACTGAAAATAAAGTAAATAAAAAAGTATTAGAGGTTAGAAGAGAAGGAAGTAATAACCCTTTTTACAAAATGTTAAGACCAGAATCAATTGTTCAATTCTCTCATTATTTAAAGATTTTCCCTTTAAATAAAAATAGAGATGTTAATAAAATTCCTTGGATGACAAATTTTGCTTTAGTTGATCATGTAAGAATGGATGACTGGTTTAAAGAGATGATTGATTGTTATGTTGATGTAGATAATATTAATGAACCAAATAATAGCGTATATCATATTCATTTAGTAATTGAAGATAAAATATCAAAAACTAAAAGTGACTTTTATCATTATCTTGTTGTTATTGATTACAGTGGTATTTTATATGTTAAAGAATTAACTAACCAAAAAATACCAACAAGATATGAATTATCTCAACAATTAGAAAGACGAAGAATAAAAAGAGAAAAGAAAATATTAAAAAAACAAAGAGACGAATTAAATAAAAAAGAAAAGTAACTCTTTCTTAAATTATTTGAGGTTGAAACATTAGATACTTTATAATATATTAACCGTGAAGGATAATAAATTATAAAGAAATTAATTTATTATTACTTTTTAAATCTAATCTCAGAGGAGGAAATAGATGTCAGACGATAGTGGCAGTCCTTTGCCTAGGCTTTTATCAAACAAACAACTACCAGTTTCCTCCCTTAATCACACATAAGGTATTATTTTGTGCTTTAAGAGGAAACTTCTTGGAGGACAGAAATGATTACATTAAGAAATAATGTGGTATCCCGAGTTCCAGGTGATATTCCACGCACTACAGATTATGTATGGGTTGATGCAAGAGATATCAACAGAGATGATATAGCAATACTTGAAGAAGAATATTCAATTGATAGTGAACTTCTAGCAGACATAATGGACCCAGATGAACAAGCTCGTATTGAAAAGGAAGATGATTATACAGCATTAATTGTACGTTTACCTGCAAAAGATGATGACTGTGAAGGTGTTAATCAATATGCAATTCCACTAGGTATAGTTCTATATAAAAATATGGTTATTACCATTTGTCAAAGTGATTCTGTAGTTTTAGAAGATTTTGCAAAAAAACGTTTTAGACAATATCCTGTTGAAACTAAAGAAGGTTTTGTTATTTCAATTATGGAGAGAGCTGCTTTAGTTTATATCAGGTTGTTAAAATATATAAATAGGCAAAAAAATCAAGTAGAAGAAAAATTAAGTGGTGTGGTAATGAATAGAGAATTACTACAGTTAATGCAAATTCAAAAAAGTTTAGTTTTTTTTAAAACAAGTTTAACTACTAATGAATTGCTTTTAGAAAAGCTACAAAAGTCACCATATTTTATTTTATCAAGTGAAGAAGAAATAGATTTTTTAGAAGATACTATTACAGATAATAAACAGGCTATTTCAATGGCAAATATTTATTCAGATTTGTTACATGGTACTATGGATGTATTTGGTTCAGTAATTAGTAATAATATGAATATAATTATGAAAAGATTAACAATCTTATCAATTGCTTTGATGTTCCCAACATTCATAGTAAGTTATTATGGAATGAACGTAAATTTACCATTTTCAAAAATTCCTCATATTTGGGCTTGGTTATTATTAGCTTGTTTTATTTCAGCTATAATAGGAGCTTGGTTTATATCAGATAAGAGAAATAATAATGTTCTAAAAAAAGCTAATGCTTTAGAAGAAAAACAGAAAGATCGAAATAAAAAATTAAGAAAAAAGAAATTTCTATCATGAAAAGCAAAATGGCAATTACAAAAGGTTGTCATTTTTTTTATATGATAGATGAGATGAAAAAAGTAATTATTATATTAATTAATTTTTAATGGCATCTGTTTTTTCTCAAGGAACAAAGGATTTTAATTATAAAATGAATGTAAAAGAAAAAGTAATTTTAGATACGGATATGGTTGAAGGCTTTGATGATGGTGTTGCATTATTAATGCTTGAAAATGCACAAAATATTGATTTACTTGGAGTAACTCTTGTTGCAGGAAATACTACTATGCCAAAAGCTTGTGCTACTGCTATTAAACAAGTTTCAATAATTAATGCTGATACAAAAATATATTTAGGAAGTAATCTACCATTAAGTGAAAAAAGATACACGGCTTCTTTTTTTGAGGAAGAAGAAAAAGCAGGAAACAAAATAGCTTATGCCGGGTTTTTAAATATTTTTAGAAATAAAGAAATTGAATATACTTTAGAAAATGATCCTTTTGCTTCATATAAGGCTGTTTATAAATATTTATATAACACGGAGTGTACATATGATAATGTATATTCAAATGAAAAAAGTGATGCTTTTGGATGTAATAACGCCGTCGATTTTTTGATATCACAAGTAAATAAATATCCAAATGAAATAACTCTTTTAGCAATAGGCCCTTTAACAAATATAGCTTTAGCAATTGAAAAAGACCCATCTTTTCCTTCTAAAGTAAAAAGAATTGTTTATATGGGTGGTGCGTTTTATGTAAGAGGAAATTCAACTAGAAATGCTGAATTTAATTGGTGGGTTGACCCTGATGCTGCTAAAATAGCAATAAATTCAAATTGGGGTATTACTAAAACAAACATATCGAAAGAATATAATAATCAAGTAATTTTTGGATTAGATACTACTAATCATACAAATCGAATGCCTCAAGATATATATAATAAAATTTTAGATAATACATATGATGAATTTAGAGAAATATTAATTAGGACAAAAGGATTAGAATCCCCAAGGCATTTATGGGATGTTTTTGCCGCAGCTTATGTAATTGATCCTAGTATTGTTTTATCTTGGAATAATCAAGAAATTGATAATACTTTAAATAAAAAGATTAATGGTGTTTATATAGATATTAATACAGATTCATTTGAAAATTATGCAAAAGCTACTGTATTAGAAAAAAATGAAATTAATTCAAAAAGTAAAAAAGCAGCAATTGCAAACTGTATTGATGAAAATAAATTTTTTAATGAAATAGTTTGCCCTTTATTAATTAAAAAATAATATAGTTATTTTCTATCTCCTATTAATTGATAATGTGTTTTTCTGTATATAGAAGGTGATAATCCTGTGTTGTCTTTAAATGACTTTGAAAAATGGAATTGACTATTGTAATTTAATTTTCCAGCTATTTCTTTTATGCTTAAGGACGTTGTTGCTAATAGGGATCTTGCGGCTTCTAATTTAAGAAGTGAGAAATATTTTATTGGTGGAAAGTTCATTTTTTTACAAAACAATCTATTAAAATATATGGGGTTTAAAGATACATAATTAGCTAAATCTTCGAGACTAATATTTTCAAAAAGATGTAATCTCATATATTTAAGGGCTTTTTCTACTGCAATATTAATGCTTTCTTCTTCGACAAAATCTTGATTTAACCCATATAGAAATCCTAATAATTTATGACAACTTGATAATCTGAGATTTATATTCTTACTCATCCCATTATCTTTAATCCATTCAAAAAAGAATCTTTTATTTTCTTTTAAAGTTATAGGCCCCTTTTCATTTAATCGTTCAATTAAAGTTCTATCATTATTATCAAATTCCATTAATACTGCATAGTATGAGATAAATGAGTCCTTATCTGCAGTGATTTTATGTGACACCAAATCCGAAGTTATAAAAACTTGATTCTCTCTAATACTGTATTTTTTTTTGTTAGTATAGAAAGTTCCTTCTCCTTCAAGAAAATAGTGAACTTCAAATTGCATTTTTTTATGGGCATGAACTCTTTGATGCCACGCTAATTCTTCTTCTTCATGAAGCTGTAAAACAAATACACAATCTAAAATATCCATAAGTTAATATTATATATGTAATATATATTTTGTCCATGTTTTTCTGCTTAAAAACATGTTTATATATTCTTGAAGATATAAATTAGGAGAATGATATGGCAATAACAGCAGGAATTGATTGTGGTACACAAAGTACTAAAGTTTTGTGTTATGATTCAATGAATAAAGAAGTTCTATTTGTAGCTACTTCATCCCATAAATTAATTTCAAAAGAAGATGGAACTAGAGAGCAAAAAACAAGTTGGTATATTAATGCAATTAGAGATTGTTTTAATCAAATTCCAATTTCAATAAAAAGTAAAATTGAAGCAATTGGAGTCTCTGGCCAACAACATGGCTTTGTTCCTTTAGATAAAGATGGTAATTCTCTTTATAATGTTAAACTTTGGTGTGATACCTCTACCGCATCTTATTGTGATTATTTAACAGACAAATTAGGAGGAGAAGAGAATGTCTTTTCTTTGATAAGTAATCAAATATTAGCGGGGTATACTGCAAGTAAAGTCTTATATTTTAAAGAAAATCACCCAACCGAATATGCAAAATTAGCTCATATTCTTTTACCTCATGACTTTATTAACTTTTACTTAACTGGTGAATATGTAATGGAAGAAGGAGATGCAAGTGGTACAGCTTTCTTTGATGTAAAGAATAGGTGTTGGTCAAAAGAAGTATTAAATGCAATAGATGATAAACGAGACTTATTAGAAACTTTACCTAAATTATTAAAACCTACTGATGTTGTTGGAAAAATTAAATTAGAAGTAGCCAACGATTTAGGTATAAATGAAAATGCAATAGTATCTCCAGGTGGTGGAGATAATATGATGGGAGCTATTGGAGCTGGTTGTACTTCAGATGGAGAACTTGTAATGAGTTTAGGTACAAGTGGAACTCTTTTTGGATATAGTGAGAAGATAATTGCTGATTCTAAGAATAGATTAGCTGCGTTTATCTCAAGTAGTGGAGGTTATTTACCTCTATTGTGTACCATGAACTGCACTGTTGCAACAGAGCAGTTGAGAGAATTATTACTTCTAGATGTAAAAGAATTGGATGAAATAGCAAATAAAAGTAAGCCTGGAGCAAATGGTATAATATTCTTGCCATATTTTAATGGGGAAAGGACGCCAAATTATCCTAAAGCTGAAGCTGTAATAGCAGGAATGAATACAACAAATACAAATAGAGAAAATATTGCAAGAGCTTCTTTAGAAAGTGCTATTTATTCAATGAAAGTTGGATTAGAAGCTTTCAAAGAACAAGGCTTTAACCCAACAAAAATTATTTTAATTGGTGGTGGAGCAAAATCAAGAGTATGGTCTCAAATTGTGTCTGATATGTTTAATTTAAAAGTAATGACACCAGAAATAAGTGAAACAGCTGCTTTGGGTGGAGCTTTACAAAGTTTGGCAACATTGGAAAAAACTAGCGTAAAGGCTATTACTGATATACATACTAAGTTTAATGAAGATAGAATTTTCACCCCAAATGAAAAGAATTATGAAATGTATGAACAAGGTTATAAGAAATATAAAACTTATGATTCAGCTTTAAGTAAATTATTTAAATAGGAGATAAAAAGAAATGGATTATTTTGTAGGTAGCAAAGAATATTTTAAAGGAATTGGGAAAGTAAAATTTGAAGGTAAAGGTAGTGATAATCCTTTAGCATTTAAATATTATGATGCAGAGAAGAAAATTAATGGTAAGTCAATGAAAGACCATTTAAGATTTGCAACAGCCTATTGGCATAGCTTTTGTGCAAATGGTAGTGATCCATTTGGTCAAGCTACAATTGATTTCCCCTTTGCAGATAAAGATCCAATGCAAAATGCAAAAAACAAGGCAGATGCTGCATTTGAATTCTTTACAAAAATTGGAACCCCTTATTATTGTTTTCATGATGTAGATATTACCCCAGAAGGAAATTCTGCAAGTGAATATTTGAAAAATTATACTATAATATCTGATTTATTATTAGAAAGACAGAAAGAGACTGGTGTTAAATTACTTTGGAATACCGCTAATGTTTTCTCTAATCCAAGATATATGAATGGTGCTATTACTAATCCTGATTTTGATATATTAACAAGAGCAGCTTATCAAATTAAATCCTGTTTAGATGTCAATGTAAAATTAGGTGGTGAAAATTATGTATTCTGGGGTGGTAGAGAAGGTTATATGTATCTACTAAATACAGATATGAAGAGAGAAAGAGAACATTTAGGAAAATTCTATAATATGGTAAGAGATTATGGTAGATCAATTGGATTCAATGGAACTTTCTTGATTGAACCAAAACCAATGGAACCTTCAAAACATCAATATGATTATGATGCACAATCAGCTATAGCATTTATTAAAGAATTTGGATTAGAAAATGATTTTAAATGTAATATTGAAGCAAACCATGCTACATTAGCAGGCCATACTTTTACCCATGACCTTCAAGTTTGTGTAGACAATGATATGCTTGGAAGTGTAGATGCAAACCAAGGTGATGCACAAAATGGATGGGATACAGATGAATTCCCTTCAGATGTTTATGAAACAACAATGGCAATGATGGTAATTCTTAAAAATGGAGGACTTCATTCTGGTGGCTTAAATTTTGATGCAAAAATTAGAAGAAATAGTACTGATTTAGAAGATTTATTTATTGCTCATATTGGTGGAATGGATAGTTTCGCATTAGGTTTAGAAATTGCTGATAAAATTATTAAAGATGGTAAAATTGATAAATTTGTAAACAACAGATATTCATCTTTTGATAATGGAAATGGAAAAGCTTTTGAAGAAGGAAAACTTGATTTATTATCATTAGCAAAACTTGGTGAAAAAGCAGAATGTAAAAAAACTTCAGGAAAGCAAGAATATTTGAAGAATTTAGTTAATTCATATATGTTTTAAATGAAATAGTACAAAGTAAAATAAACCCTGCTGTAAAATAAGTTTTAGAGTGGGGTTTTTTGTTTGCCCATTCTGGATAATATTTATGTGGGGAAAGTTCACGTTGGGTTGTTAATTTTATTAAAAATGAGGGCAAGTGCAGTATCATGAGATGCTGAGTGAAGGAAGCTTGAAGTAAAGTCTTGAGGCTACGAACAGAAACAAGATATAAGACCGCTTATGAGGATGAGTTCTTAGAAAGTAATGAATTCCAGCAAAATTTGTAATAGATAAATCTTGAGTCCACATGAAATGAAAGACTTTTTCTAAGAGAGAAAAGTCTTGAAAAGCTAAAATCTAGAATAAGAGAAATTACTAATAGAATCTGGATAAATATTATTACTGAAAACCTAGAAAAAATGTTTATTATGGGCAAAACTTCTATAGTCTTTAAAATATTGAATAATTAATTATGCGGAGGTAAAGTAGTTGTATCTCCGCATTTTCTTTTATATTTTGCGGAAGTAGCAGATATTGTTGATAAAAATGACAAGCTATAAATTATAAAAATAAACGATATATCAATTTTCATATGTTATAATAAGAATAAAAATATAAGAAAATTTATGGTAGGAGTTTTAGATATGGATGATGAATTAAAATATGTTAGTAATAATAATCAGTTATTTAGTGTTAGAGAAGTTAAATTAGTTGAAGGAAAATCAAATAATGTTCGACTTTTAGAAGTAAATAATGGATCAGGATTATATTTTGAAGTGAATCCAGATAGAGGTTTCGATATACCTTCTCTTAGATATAAAGGGATTAATTTTGGATATTTATCTCCATGTGGTAATGCTTCTCCTCAATATTTTGATGATAAAGGATTAGGGTTTTTAAAAAATTTTACTGTCGGATTTTTAACAACTTGTGGATTAAAAACAATTGGAAGTCCTAGTACATTAAATGGAAAAGATTACGCTCTTCATGGAAATATTTCAAATACTCCAGCTGATAATTATTATTATAGATATGACAAAGATGATAATGGTACTTATGTAGAGCTTAATGCAATTGTATATGATTCTGGTATTTTTGAAGATAAATTAAAACTTGAAAGAAAAATTAAATGTTATTATAAATCAAATAAAATAATTATTGATGATATTGTTATAAATGAAAGTTTTAATAAAGCTATACATAATATTTTATACCATATAAATATTGGATATCCATTATTATCAGCAGATAGTTTTATGTATATTGAATCAAATGAAGTAACTGCAAGAACAAAAAGAGCAGAAGATCTATTTGATTTGTATAATGTAATTGAGGAAGCTCAAGATGAATATGAAGAAGCTTGTTATTATCATAAATTAAAAACCAATGATAAAGGTGAGGCTGTTACTGGGGTTTTTAATCCAAAATTGAATATGGGTGTTGCAATAAAAATAGATTGTAGTTCTTTAGAGTATTTAGTTGAGTGGAAGTTGATGAAGAAAAAAGATTATGTTCTTGGGTTAGAACCAACAAGTAATTTAATTGATGGCTTAGCCGATTTAGAAAGTAAAGGATTGTTGAAATATTTAGAATCTCAAGAAAATGTTAAATACCATATAGAAATTGAAGTAATTGAAGATAAAAGTGAATATGATAGAATTTTTAATAGTTAAAAATAGTAAATGCCGTCCAAAGTGTATTGGACGGCATTATTAATATTTAGCTTTTTACATTATGATATAAGGGACCTCTGCCTTTACCTATATTTAATTTATAGTTTATAGCCCTTGATAGATATTTTTTTGAATTCTCTATTGCTTTTTCTAATGTATCACCTTTTGCTAAATTAGAAGCAATAGAAGAAGAAAGAGTACAGCCGGTTCCATGAGTATTCATATTATCAATAAGAGGTGCTTCATACCAAGAATAACCATTTTTTGTAATTAGTAAATCTGAAGCTGAACTATTTAGATGACCTCCTTTTATTAAGAAAGGGACTTTATACTTATCAAATAATAATTCTGCTGCTTTTTTCATACCAGTCTTATTAATAATCTTAAGGTTTGATAGAGTTTGTGCTTCAAATAGATTTGGAGTTATTAATGTCGCTAAAGGAAATAGTTTTTCACAAAGTGTTGATATTGCTTCATTATCAATTAATTTCCCATTACTTGTTGCAATCATTACAGGATCTAGAACAATATTTTTCGCATTATAAAAAGTTAATTTTTCAGAAATTACTTTGATTATTTCAATATTAGAAACCATTCCAATTTTAGTAGCATCTGGAAAAATATCCAAAAATATTGAATCGAGTTGAGCACTTATAATTTCTTTACCAAGATTAAAAACTTTTTGAACCCCTAAAGTGTTTTGTGCAGTTATTGCTGTAATAACACTCATTGCATATACATTATGATTTGTCATAGTTTTTATATCAGCTTGAATTCCAGCCCCTCCGCTTGAATCACTTCCAGCAATTGTTAATACTTTCTTCATTTAACTCTCCTATTGAATTTATCATATAATCACAAACGGTTGAAAACCTTTTATCTTTTTTATTATTTACAATCCCAATTGTTTTCATTTTTAAATTTTTGGCACTTTTTAATGGGAAATAAGAATCATCAATGAGAATTGAATTTGAAAATTCGAAGTTACAATTATGGGATAATTTCTGAAAGAAAAGTGAATTTGTTTTTGATATGTTGTAATCTTCTTCACTTATTATTTTGTCAAAATAGTTAATAATATTTAAATTTGATAAACTAGAAATTAGTAATTTTTTTGGGCTAGCACTTGCAACTAATAAAGAGTATTTATCTCTAGAAAGAGAAGAGAGCAACTCTTCAACTTTTTCAAATAATTTGACTTTATTTTGGTAAGAATCTAATAAATTAAATTGTAATATTGAATCAATTTGATTATAGTTTTGTTTTAAATTATATTTTTTAATAATATATAATATTCCTTCTTTATAGCTCATTGGCCAAAGTATTTCTTTAATATTATCATTTGGAGTTATGTTAATACTTTTTAAATAATTTATTACTAAAGTTTCCCAAACCCATAAAGAATCTAGGAGAGTCCCATCTGCATCAAAAATTATTGTTTTTTTCATTAAAATGCCGTCCTTTTTACAATATCTAATAATTCTCTTGTAGCTTTTGTTATATTTGATTGTGCAAATATCGAACTTATAACTGATATTCCTGCTATGGAAGTGTTTTCAAGTAATTTAATATTTTCTTTAGTAATTCCACCTATTGCAACTACAGATATATTTATATTCGAAGTTATTTCTTTCAAGGTATTAATACTTAAATTTTGAGCATCTTTTTTTGTTTGAGTATTAAAAATTGAACCGACTCCAATATAAGATGCACCATATTTTTCTCCTCTTTTCGCTTGTTCAACAGTTTGAGCAGATAATCCAATAATCATTGATTTTGGAACATTTTTTAATATGGAATAATTATAAATATCATTTTGTCCTAAATGAACTCCATCAGCTTTAGCTTCTATCGCTATTGATAAATTATCATTTACAATCAATGGTACCCCATATCTTTTACAAAGGGGTTTTAAATTTATTACTTCTTTTAAAAATTGATTTTTATCTAAATTTTTTTCTCTTATTTGAATCATAGTTGCACCACCATCGAGAGCTTGTTCTATAATATCATATATATTTTGATTTGGTTTTAACCAACTTCTATTGCTTATTGCATATAATTTTAATTGATCTTTAGAAAATTTCATATTTTACTCTTTCCTTAATTAAAGTTGTATCTACAAAGGAAATTGCATCAATTAAATAATTTCTATAAGATGAATTTCCTTCATTTATTAATAATTTTTCTTTTGCAATTTCTCCTGCAATTCCCATTTGAGCAATAGCACTAATACATGCTTTATAAGGATTATTAGTAGATGCTACATGAGCGGCAATTAAACTTGTAAGCATACAACCAGTTCCTGTCACACTGCTCATAAAGGCATCCCCATTATTAATTAATAAGCATTCCTCTTTATTGCAAATGATATCTGTTTTTCCACTAATTGCGATTATACAGTCCAATTTATAACTTAAAGCTTTAGCCATTTTTATTATAGAGTTTTGATTAGATGTATTAATTAAATCTTTTTCATTTGCATCAACGCCTCTAGTATTATTTTGAGTATTAGCAATAGCTTTTATTTCACTTATATTTGCTCTTATTACTGAGATTTTGCCTTTGCTTAATATTTTTTTAATACATTCATTTCTAAAAGGAGAAGCTCCAACACCAACAGGGTCTAAAATTATTGGAATATTTTTATCATTAGCTACTTCAATCGAAAGAAGCATGCTTTCAATAGTCCTTTCATTTATTGTTCCTATGTTTAAATAAAGAGCATTAGAAATACTAGTTATATCAGATACTTCATTTATAGAATCAGCCATAACTGGGGAAGCGCCACTTGATAATAGAATATTTGCGACATCATTAACTGTTACATAGTTTGTGATACAATGAATTAGTGGTTTAATTTGTTTTACATTATTTTTGAACATTTTTAAGTCCTTTTTTATTTATTGAATTGTAAATTATTACGATTAAAGAAGTTATAATCATTGTTGGGATTGAAATTCCTAAGAAAAAATCTATATATAGTAAATATCTATAGATAATGAAGCCAATTAAAAAAATCAAACAATTTGGCTTATCAAAAATTGTGTTGCTTACATCTTTTTTTATTATGAAATAGTCTGTAATTTGAATCGCGGCCATAGGAATAAAAACAGAGCTAATTAAATAAAGAAAAGATTCTAATGTTCCTTGATTCCAAAACAAAGCAATTATTAATCCTATAATTACACTAATAATAGATACTTTTTTTTCATTTATATTGAAGATGGAAAAACTAATACCACAAGAGAAAACATCTAAAAAAGTTGTAGTTACTGTTGATAATATTATTAGAATAAGACCAATCGAACCCATTCCCAATTTGGATAAGATAATTGCAAAATCACTTTCTTTAGTATATAAGGCACAAAATAGTCCAATGATATACATCCAAGAACTAGCAAAGAAATATGTTGTTGCGCTGATTAGTGGTATTTTATTATTACTTTTCTTTGTATTCGTATAATCACCTATTA
The DNA here is from genome assembly GCA_963678575.2 of Sphaerochaetaceae bacterium. GTDB lineage: Bacteria > Spirochaetota > Spirochaetia > Sphaerochaetales > Sphaerochaetaceae > Pleomorphochaeta. The sequence goes on from CAXXHV010000001.1 coordinate 541,809, forward strand.
AAGGTAACCAAGAAAGTGGCATAGCAATTGATAATTCAAGAGCAGAGAAAATGCTTATTGATGATTTCATTTCTGTTGTATAATTTAAAGAGAAAATTTTTTTACTTACTATTAGTGTGAGCAAGAAAAGAAGAAAAATAATTAATGAGGATATGGTAGTAAGTTCTTTATATTTTATAATTAACCAACAAATAATAAGAATTGAGATTAGGAAAGAAAAAGTAGTAACACTAATTTTATTAAACAATAGATTAGCAGCAATAGCTCCTGAATAAATCATTATTGCTGTCCAGCCAATTAACTGAATTCCATTTACTGAAGCAAAAAAGAGACTCCCTCTTTTTCCAAAAGACCTAGAGGTACTTTTCATTGTTGTAAGTTTTGTTTTGGAACTTATTAGTCCAATTAAGTACATAAGAGTGCATCCAATTAAGTGTCCAATAATTATAATAATTATTCCATTTTTTAAACCTAGGGGAGCAAAAAAAGTACCAGTGAGAATTTCGGCGATAGAAATTGCAGCGCCAAACCAAAGAAAAATTGAATTGATATAAAGCATATTATAAACATCCTTCGAACCAAGACTCTGATTAAAATGAAAGATGTTTTTGAAACTTCCTCCGCTGGCATTATCCAGATCAGGTTAAAGGGTCGAAGTTAATTACTTCCTCTCAGCTTGCTTACAAGCTCCCCTGGTTCTTATAGTTAAATTTAAATTGAATATAACATTTTAATACAGAAGGGACAAGCCGGATATTAAGATGGAATAAGTTATTTTCGTTATTTTCGTTATTTTTATAGATATCTTTCGTTTTTTTCGTTGATATTATTTAGAATTGTGATATTATTAAGTCATGAATATTGAAAATTATTATAATGAAAGAAAAATGGTAGCTGATTTTATGGTTAGATTGTATAACAGACATTTAACCACAGCTAGTGGAGGAAATATTTCTTTAAGACTGAATGATGAGTATTTCTGCATCACCCCAACATCTCTTGATAAAGGTAAATTAATTCCAGAACAAATTGCCATAGTCAAATTTGATGGTACAAACATGACTCCAAATTTAAAATTAAGCATAGAAACAGAAATGCATAGAAGAACTCTTTTAGCAAGAAGTGATATGAATGCTGTTGTTCATGCGCATCCAATTTATGCTAGTAGTTTTAGTACTTCTTTAGAGTGTAAATTAACTGCAAGATACACTGCAGAGGCTTATTGGGTTGTAAGAGATGTTGTTAATGTTCCTTATGCTTTAATGGGTACTGAAGAACTTGCTATTGCCGTATCAGATAATATGAAGACAAATACTGTTTTACTCATGGAAAATCATGGGGCAATAGCAACAGGTGAGACATTGCTTTTGGCTTTTGATAAATTAGAACTTCTTGAAAGGGCTGCTCAAATGCAAATTATATGTCAGAATATTCCAGGAAGTCACACTTTGACTAATGAACAATGTGAAGTTCTAAATAATTGGCCATAATGTATAATAAATTAAGTAATAGACAAAATTTAATTCTTGATATGCTTGATGGCCTTGAAGGTGTTCCTGTTACTGAAATAAGTAATAGATTGTCTCTTTCTGTTGTAACTATTAGAACTGAACTTAGAACTTTGGAAAAAAAGGGGCTAGTTTATCGAAGTGGTGGTAAAGTTTATAATAATTTAAATGTTCCCATGCATTTTAGATTTAAAAAGAACCTTAAGGAAAAGACTGCAATTGCTAAAAAAGCTGCTTCTCTAATAAGTGATAATAATTCAATTATGATTTGTCAGGGGAGTACTGCTGCATTAGTTCCTACCTACATAAAAAATAAAAAAGGTATAAAGATAATAACAAATTCATTTCAAGCTTTTGAAGTTTGTAAAAATAACCAAAATTTTGAAATAAGTATAATAGGTGGAAATTATTATCCTTTGTTAGATGCTAATGCTGGGTTTAACGCTATTGAACAAGTCAAGAATTATTTTGTTGATATTTTATTTATTGGAGCTGATGGAGTTTCTATTGATTTCGGAGTTTCCACAGCAATGGAAGAGAATTCGCAATTATTAAGGAATATGGCGAGGAATGCTCAAAAGACTATTTTGTTGATAGATTCTTCAAAGGTAGGAATAAATGCATTATTTAAAATATTATCTTTGAAAGAACTTTCTGCAATTGTGATTGATTCTAATTGTCCCCTTTCTTTTATTAAAGAAGCAAAAAATCAAGGGGTCGAAGTAATTATTGCAAATATATAATTGGGGGATAAATGAGTAATTTACATGTTGCTATAGATCTTGGAGGATCTCATGGTAGGGTCTCAGTTGGAGGCATAAATCAAGAGTTAGATAGTATTTATAATTTTGATACACGGTATGGAGTAATAAAAAACAATGTTTATTGGGAAATACTATCTATGTTTCAAGAAATAAAGACTGGCTTAAAATTGGCTTATAAAAAATATGGATCAAGAATCTCTTCAATAGGATTTGATACTTGGGGGGTTGATTATGGTCTTCTTGATGAAAAGGATGAATTGCTTACATTGCCTTCACATTTTAGAGATCCAAGAACGTTATCCGTTATGGATGAAGTAATTGATAAGGTTGGCGGGGAAGAACAAATCTTTAGATTGACTGGAATTGATAAAGAATCTTTTAATACAATATATCAGTTGTATGAAACAAAAAAAAATCGACCTTCCTTATTTTCTTGTGTTAAATCTTATTTATCTATTCCTGATTTATTTGGTTATTGGTTCACTGGAATTAAGCAAAGCGAGAGAACTCACGCTAGTACAACACAACTGTATAATCCTAATTCAAAAGATTGGAATTGGGAAATAATTGATGCATTAGGTTTTTCTAGATCAATATTTTCGCCTATTGTTGATTCTGGTACAATTAGAGGTCCAATTTTACCAAATATAGCAAAAGAATTAGGTTTTGTAACTCCTGTAGTTTTTGTAAATTGCGCAGAGCATGATACAGCATCAGCTGTATCAACAATCATAAAAAATCCTCAAGAGGATACAATGTTTATTTCAAGTGGAACCTGGTCCTTGATTGGGTGTTTTTTAGATGAGCCTATAGTAACAAAACAAGCTTATCAAAAACGGTTCACTAATGAAGTAACTGCTGAAGGGAAAATAAGATTTCTTAGAAATGTTATGGGGATGTTAATTCAGCATGAATGTATAAAATGCTGGAAAGATTTAGGAAAAGATATAAGCTTAAAAGAATTGGATCAAATGACATTAAAAGAAATAAATTTTGAAGGAATAATTGATCCTCTTTCAGAAGTTTTTTTACCCCCAAATTCTATTGGAGGGCCTATGGTAGATAGGATTGATAAGTGGTGTTTAGAACATAATCAAAAGATACCTAAAAACGAAGGTCAATATATGGTGGCAGTTTATAAAGGATTAGCTCAAACTTATAAAGATACTTTATTAGAATTAGAAAAAATAACAAATAAAAATTTCAAAAAAATAAATATTGTTGGTGGTGCTTCCAAGAATTGGATTTTAAATCAGATGACTGCGGATATTTGTGAATTAAATATTATCGCAGGACCCTCAGAAGCTTCTTCTTTAGGAAATATTAACATGCAAATGCTTGCAATGGGAGAGATTAAAGATATTAATGAAGGTTTGCAATTATTAAAAAATGAAATTAATTTAAAAACATTTACTCCACAAAAAATATAAGAAGGTTGATAATATGGAACTATTATTAGATAGCGGGAATTTAGATGTGATTAAAGAAAATTTGTTGTGGTGTCCTCTTTCGGGGGTTACAACAAATCCATCAATTATTGGAAAAGAAAATAATATTAATTTCTTTAATCATTTGAATAATATAAAAAGTATGCTAGATGATAAAAAATCTCTACATGTGCAAGTTATATCAAATGATTTTGAAGGAATTATTAAAGAGGCTAATAGAATAAAAGAAATTCTTGGAGATGATATCTACATTAAAATCCCAGCTACAAAAACTGGATTGAAAGCTATAGCTTTTCTTAGTTCTCACGATTTTAATATAACAGCTACTTGTGTTTATTCAACTTTACAAGGAGCAATGTGTGCTCTTGCTGGAGCAAAGTATATAGCTGTATATTATAATAGAATTGAAAATAGTGGGGGCTCAGCAAATAAGGTAATTTCAGAGCTTTCAAAAATCCCTCAAATTTCTAATAATTCAATTAAAATATTAGCGGCTTCTTTTAAGAATATCAATCAAGTGATAGCTGCATTTTCAAATGGAGCACAAGCTTGTACTATACCAAGTGATATATTAAAAAAAAGTATTGAAAGTTTATTAGTTGATGAAGCTTGTGAGAATTTTAAGAAAGATTGGGAAAAGGTATATGGTGAAAAAGCTATTTATCAACTTTAATCTGTTAATAGTATTTCAATACCTAAATTCTCGAGCAATTGTTTGTATTCATCAGGTATATTTGGATCTGTAATTATTCTATCAAAATCACTGCCTTTTCCAAATATACAAGTACTTACATTCCCAAATTTGCTAGAATCAGAAACAATAATAGTTTCTTTACTATTTCTTACTATAGCCTGTTTTAATGACTTTTCATCAATATAACTACAAGTAACTCCCAGTTCATAATCAAAACCAGTTATACCAACAAAAGCTTTATTTGCTCTATATTTGTCAATTTCAAGTGCTTGTTCATTTGAAATAAATGAATTAGATTTTTGTGAATATTTTCCTCCACAAACAATTAATGTGCTTTTTTTAAATTTTTGTAATTTGTTTATAACTGGTAAAGAAAATGTTATAAATGTGCATTCTAAATTTATATCAAGATATTCTGCAATTAATTCTACAGTAGTTCCTGTATCAAAAAAAATTATATCTCCATTGTTGACCATTGAAGCAGCTAATTTTGCTATTTTAATTTTCTTATCTCTATTTATGGTTAATTCTTGTAATCTGTCATAATTAGAAACTGTTTGGATTACTTTAATCCCTCCAAAAACTTGTTTTGCAAGTTTATTTTGATCTAAATACTGAATATCTCTTCTAATTGTCATCTCAGATACTTGAAATCTATCCGCAATTTGTTTTACTGATAAAAAATGATTTTCTCTTAGTAGTTGTAATTCTTCTTCTTGTCTTTTATTCATTGTAAAAACTTCCTTTGGATAAAATATAAGCTGGTTGCTTCTTTTTCTTTGGTCTTTCTATAATTTCATAAATTATTCCAAAATCTTCAAGCGTATCTAAATAAGCAAAGTGACCATCACCGTCCAATCCAAAACCAGCCCCTTCCATAATTATATCTATGCCTTCACTTTTTGCGATTTCTTTTTCTTTATTAATATTGTCAACATATATTCCTAAATGTTGAACACCATATTGATGTTTATTTAAATAATCCATATGAATAGATTTACCTTCAAGTGGTTGAATAAATTCCATTCTTGTTTGACCAAAATATGTTAAACCAATCTTTAAATTATAGGAAGAGTTTCCCCCTTTATATTTCATTAATGTTAATATATTTGGTCCATAATAATATATTTCCCAGTCTTTGATATTAAATTTAGTTCCATAATATTTAATTGTTTCATCTAAATTAGGTGTAACAAAAGCAATTTGACCTATACTTTTACTTAGTAGATTATACATAAATACTCCAGAGTTGTTATTATACCTGATAATTTATAATTGATTATAGCATGCAAAGTTCTTTTTGTACAACTAATGTTTAAATATAAACGTTAACTAGCATTATTTCTTCATAAATGCGATAAAATGTAAATCTATAAACATTTTTGTTGACAAATTTACATTTTGCCAGTTAGACTAGTAAATAGTTAAACATAAATTAGGAGAATTTAAAAAATGGATTATGTTGATTTAGTTGATATAGTAATTAATGAAAATAAAGAAGTTCTAAAAAAGATTAATTTAGACGAAATAAATATATTAATTGATGAAATTAATAATGCAAAAACAATTCAATTATACGCAATGGGAAGAATGGCCTTATCTATGAGAGGTTTTGCAATGAGATTAAAACATATGGGTTTTGATGTCTATATTGTATATGATACAACTACGCCCTGTATTGGGGAAGGTGATCTTCTTCTTGATTTATGTGGGGTAACAAATGTTGAAATGAATATTATAAAATGTGCAAAAGAAGCAAATGCTAGAATTGGTGTAATTGGTGCACACCCTGAAAATGATCATGGGAAATTAGCTGATTTTACTGTAAGAGTGCCTGGTCAAATTTTTGGGGGAGATTTAGAAGTTTCATCAATTCAGCCAATGGCAACACTCCTAGAACAATCAATGTTTCTTTTTACTGATATAATTGTTCAACTATTAATAAATAAAAATAATGTTGATATTGAAACCATGCACAAAAGACATACTAACCTTGAAGGTATAAGTCAAAGTTTTGCAAAAAATTAAGGAGGCAAAAAATGAAAGATGGTGATATATGCCAAATTGCTGAAGTGGTAACTGATATAGAAAAAGCTATGAAACATCTTTATCAAGATTTTCAAATTGGTCCTTGGGATATTTATGAATATGGCCCAGATTTTGTTGAAGATTCTTTTTATAGAGGAAAGAAAAATACACAACGTTATAAACTTGCAGTATGTTGGGTTGGTTCAGTTCAATATGAATTAATGCAACCAATTGATGGCTATAGTATTTATAATGAATTTTTGGAAAAAACAGGAAATGCTCCCGGACTCCAACATTTTAAAAGATATTATAAAGATTGTAAGGCAGAGATTAAACGATTAGAAGAAAAAGGTTATCAAGTAATTCAAAGTGGTAAAGTTGGTGAAGATGAATTCTACTATCTTTCAACTGAAGATAATATAGGATGCGTGATTGAAATAGGGAATGCTGGAAAAATTCCAGAACCTATAGATCATTATCCAAAAAAAGCTAAGTAATTTTAAATTCCTAAAGGAGGATTATTTTAATATGAAAAAAATTTTATTAACAGTTTTAGCATTAGCTATGATTACTCAAGGTGTTGTTTTTGCACAAGGTTCTGCAGAATCATCAAAGAAAGAAGCAGCTGGTGAATACACTATGGTTACAATTCCAAAATTAAAAGCAGCTTGGTTCATCCCTTATGATGAAGACAGTAAAAAAGCTGGGAAAGAATTTGGAGTTGAAGTATACATGCAAGCTCCTGCTGCTGCAGATGAAGCTCAACAAGTTAGATTGATTGAAGATTCAATTAATCAAGGTGTAAATGCATTACTTGTTGTACCTAATGATGCAAATTCATGTATTCCATCATTTAAAAAAGCTAGAGAAAATGGAATTGTTGTGTTAACTCATGAATCACCTAATCAACCTGAAGCTGATTATGATATCGAAATGATTGATAATGTTAAATTTGGTGAAACAGTAATGGATGAATTAGCAGAAAGCTGTGGGGGTGAAGGTGAATACTGTGTTTATGTTGGTTCATTAACTGTTCCTGCACATAATATTTGGGCTGATGCTGCAATTGCAAGACAAAAAGCTAAATATCCAAATATGAAAATGGTAGACTCAAAATTCCCTGTATCTGAAGATAGAAATGCATCAAGACAAAAAACACTTGAATTATTAACAGTTCATCCAAATCTAGTAGGTATTATTGCTTTTGGATCTCAAGGAGGACCTGGTGCAGGACAAGCTCTTAGAGAAAAAGGATTAAACGATAAGGTTACTGTTATTGGAACAACTAGTCCAAAGGAAGCTGCCTCATTCTTAGAAGATGGAGCAATGGATTTATGTGTTTTATGGTCAAGTGGTGATGCTTCATATGCTATGGTTTATATTGCAAAACTTATTCTTGATGGTCGACAAGATGAAATTAAAACAGGTATGGATATTCCAGGAATTGGATCCCCTACTGTTGAGGGTATGAATATCTTGTTCAACAATCCTCTTATGGTTGATGCTTCTAATGCAAGTGAATACAGTTTCTAAATTATAGCCAAAAGGCTAGGATAATAATCAGTCAAATAATTAATTTGGCTGATTATTCATATCATCTTATTTCGGAGTTATAAATGAATTATATAGATATTGAACATTGTTATAAATCTTTTGGTGGTGTTCATGCTTTGTCCGATGTTTCTTTCTCACTACAGATAGGAGAAGTTCGTGGTCTAATAGGTGAGAATGGATCCGGGAAATCTACTTTGATTAAAATTTTAGCAGGATCATTAAAAGCAGATTCTGGTAAAATATCTTTAGAAGGAAAGCCTGTTGATTCTTGGGGCGCTCTTTCTGGTTTAAAAAAAGGAATAAGTGTTATATATCAAGATTTATCTTTATTTCCAAATCTTACTGTCTTAGAAAATATTTGTCTTTGCGATCAAGTAAAAAGTAAAAAATTTATCGTTGACAAAAATCATTACATAGATAAAGCCTTGTCACTTATTGAAGATTTAGATATTGGGGTAGATGTGAATGAAATTCTTGGAGAATTAACAATTGCTAAGCAACAACTTATAGCAATAGCTAGAGCTCTTTTGATTGATTCAAAGTTGTTAATTTTTGATGAACCTACTACGGCTTTAACTAGAGAAGAGATTAATAAACTTTTTGCGCTAATTGATAAATTAAAACAAAAAAATATATCCATTATTTTTATCAGTCATAAACTTGATGAGATAATGGAAATTTGTGATTCTTTAACTGTTCTTAGGGATGGAAAGCATATTGCAACGGAATTAGTAAAGAATCTTTCGATAGAAGATATTGAGACTTTAATGGTCGGTAAGAATTTTAATTACGATAAAAAAGCTGATTCAAACTCATTCAAGGATAAACAAGTTGTTCTAGAATTAAAAAATCTATCTAAAAAAAATAATTTTAAAAATGTTTCATTTAAGCTTCATAAGGGTGAGATTTTAGGTATTTCAGGATTACTGGGAGCCGGTAGAACAGAATTAGCATCAGCAATATTTGGGATTGCTCCTTCAGATAGCGGTAGCATTTTAATTGATAATAAAAAAATTAAAATAAAAAAAGTATCTGATGCAGTTAAAGCTGGAATTGGATATGTCCCAGAAGATAGATTAATTCAAGGTTTGGTTTTGAATTATCCACAAAGAGATAATATGGTTGCTCCTTCTCTAAAAAAATATGTTGATAAAAAACATCTAATAGATGAAGAACAAATAACACAGATTGCTCAAAAATGGACAGATGAAATTGGTGTAAAAACTGATTCAATTTTTAAAACAGCTAGAACTTTATCTGGTGGAAATCAACAAAAGATTGTTATTGCAAAATGGCTTGAAATGAATCCTAAAGTATTAATTTTAGATGGCCCAACTGTTGGTGTTGATATTGGTGCTAAAGCAGGTATTTTTAAGACTATTACAGATATGGTAGATAAATATGGAATGTCAGTAATCCTTATTTCTGATGAAATTCGAGAGTTGACAGATAATTCTAATAGGATACTTATAATGAGAAATGGAAAAATAGCACAAGAACTAACCGATCCAAAAGATATTGATGATAATTATATTCAAAGTATTCTAAATAAACAGAAAAGAATATTATAAGGGAATAGAGAATATGAAAAAACAAATACTTGATGTATTAAAAAAACGTGAAATGTTATTATTTCTTATAATTGTAGCTATTAGCTTGTTTGTACAATCGAGAGCTCCCTCTTTTTTGACTTATGAAAACATTTCTAATGTGCTCAAAGCTTGTAGTATTGTTGGTATTTTTTCTCTTGGTGTTCTTGTTGTAACAATATCTGGTGGATTTGATGTATCCTTTGTTGCAATAGCGCAGGTTTCTGAATACTTGGTAGTATGGTTGCTTCTGGGACATATTCAAGGAAATATATATATAGCATTTGCAATGGCTATTGCTGTTGGAGCAATAATGGGACTATTTAATGGATTTTTAATTGATCATTATAAGATGCCTGCCATAATTATTACTATTTCAACACAAAATTTATTTTATGGAATTCTTTATGTTGTTACAGGTGGTCGTCTTTTATATGAAGTCCCAAAATATCTAGCTCCATTATCAACAAATAAAATATTTGCGGCTGTTGCAGCCAATGGTGCTGAATATGGTATAAGTACTGTTACAGTTTTATGGTTTGTCTTAGCATTAATAGTGGCACTATTTCTCCGTTATACAATGAGTGGCCGAAGTATATATTTAATGGGTGGAAATTCTATAGCTGCACAGAGAATTGGCATAAATACTTCTAAGTCAACTTTGATGGTTTATGCTATTGGTGGTGCAATAGCAGGTATTGCTGCAATTGCACATATATCAATTATAATGACAGTAATTCCTAATTCTATTGTTGGTACTGAGATGGATACAATTGCTGCTGTTATTTTAGGTGGAGCCTCTATTACTGGAGGTGTTGGTAGTGTTGTTGGAACAATACTTGGAGTAATTTTATTTGCAATAATAAATAATAGTTTGACTTTGCTTCAGATTTCTTCAAGTTGGTATAATGTATTTATTGGTGGAATAATTTTAGCAAGTATTATTATAAATGCACTTCAGTTAAAACATCAGTTAAGACGTAAAGTGCGTGTAAAAGTTGAAGCTTAAGGAGAAAATGATGAAAAAAATTAATTTTAAAAAAAATGAATATACTCCTCTATATATTACTATAATAATTTTATTTATATTAATGTCTATCATTAATGGACATAAATTTCTATCGATAAATAACTTGAAAGCTATGACTTATCAAATGCCAATGATTGGATTATTAGCAATTGGTATGATGGTAAGTGAATTGTCTGGAGGAATAAACCTTTCTCTTGTCGCAAATGCTAATTTCAATGGTATTTTTATATTTTTAGTTCTTGCTGGAATAACAAAAGGTGATATGGCTTCTGCTAGTATTTTTCAAATTGTGATAGCAATAGCAGCTTCATTTGTAGTAACTATGATAATTGGTTTTATTAACGGATTTTTAATTGCTGTACTCGGAATCCCGGCATTACTTGAAACATTGGGTATGATGACGCTCTTAAAAGGATTAAGTCTTGTTATTACAAAGGGGTATACAGTTTCTGGCTTTCCCACTTCATTAACATTTTTAGGAAATGGAAGTGTTCTAGGGATTCCAATGTCTCTAATAATTTTTATATTAGTTTGTTTTGTGGTGCATATTATATTAGATAGGACAGTTTTTGGTAAACAATTATATTTTACTGGTGCAAATCAAGTTGCTGCAAAATATTCAAATATTAATATTGAAAGTGTAATCATAAGAGAATATATGTTATCTGCATTTTTTGCATTTTCTTGTTCTTTAATAATGATTGGACAAATGAATTCTGTTAAAGCAACTTACTATGATTCATATTTACTTATTGCTGTTCTTGCAAGCTTCTTAGGAGGTGTTAATCCAGCAGGTGGTTTTGGTAAAATAATGGGAACTATTTTAGCTTCAATTATATTACAAATAATATCAACTGGCTTGAATTTAATGAGAATGGATCCTTTTATGGTAACCGCTATGTGGGGTGCAATAATTATATTCTTACTTTTTGGTAAAGAACTTGTAACAAATTTTAAAATGTTATTGTTAAAAAGAAGAAAGGTGGCTTAAATGAGAAATATTGGTATATATTATGCTTTCTGGTGTAATGAATGGGATGTTGATTTCTTTCCCTATATTAAAAAAGTCAAAGATTTAGGGTATACGCAATTGGAAATCAATGGTGGTACTATTGTTAATATGAGTGATGATGAGAGAAAAAAAATTAAAAACGAAGCAGATAATCAAGGAATAATATTATCTTATGGTATCGGATTAACTTCTAATTATGATGTTTCTTCATTAGATGAAAATACTAGATTAAATGGTGTTGAATTTATGATTAAAATGATTAGAGCTGTAGGATCTATGGGAGGAGGAACTATTGGAGGAACAGTATATTCTTCTTGGCCAAAGCAATTACCTAAAGGTGAGAAGCGAATAGATTATTTAAAACAAAGTATTAAAAGTATGAAAGTTCTCGCAAAAATTGCTGAAGAAGAAAATGTAATATTGCTTTGTGAAGTGTTAAATAGATTCGAACAATTTTTGTTAAATACATGTGAGCAAGCATTAGATTTTGTAAAACAAATAAACAGCCCTTCCTGTAAAATTCTTTTGGATACTTTTCATATGAATATTGAAGAAGATTCTATGGTCAAAGCAATTAAAGATTGTGGTACTTTTCTTGGTGGATTTCATTTAGGTGAAAATAATAGAAAACCTGTAGGTCTTGGTAACATGCCTTGGCATGAGATAAAAAAAGCTTTAGATGAAATTAATTATGAAGGATCTCTTGTCCAAGAGCCTTTTGTCATGGCAGGTGGGCAAGTTGGTCAAGATATAGCAGTCTGGAGAGATATAATTAAAAATCCAGAATTAGATAAATTAGCAAAAGATTCAGCAACTTATATTAAGGAAAATTTAGCGTAATTAATATAATATTTTTTATAAATGATTTTTTAATGTGAAGTGGATTCCCACTTCACATTTTTTAATTTAATAATAAAATAAAATTATAAAATACCAATTTACTTTATTACTTTAATTATGTATCCACAAAGGTAGTCGCTTTCAGGGAATGAAATTCTGCTTGGATGATCTGCAGCAGCAGTTAATGTTTCAAGAATTTGAATTTCAATATTATTATCAATAGCTGCCCAAGATAGGATTGTTTTAAAAGTTTCTAATGAAATACCACCAGAGCAGGAGAATGTAACAATAATTCCATTATTTTTGATTTTTTCCATGGCAAGTCTATTCAAGTCTTTATAAGCTCTTGAAGCATTTTCTATTTGACTCTTTCTTTTTGCTAATTTTGGAGGATCTAAAATCATTAAGTCATAGTAATCTTTTTCAATATTTCTCATTTCTTCAAAAATATTACATACTTTTGTATTTACTTTATCTCGAGCAGAAGAATCTAATACATTATTATTAATATTAATATGGATATTTTTTAATAATGATTTTAATGCAGTATTTGAAGAATCAAAGGCATCTACACTTTTTGCATTAGCTTTTAATGCATGCAAAGTAAATCCTCCAGTATAAGAACAGCCATCTAATACTACTTTATTATTACAATATTTTTCTATTTTTACTCTATTATCTCTTTGGTCACAAAAGAATCCACTCTTTTGTCCAGTTCCTGGGATAATTTCATAAAGAAGACCTTCTTCTTTAAATTGAATAGGTTCAAATTTTGAATCAGGGGTGAAATATCCTGTTTCATTGTAATAAAGAGTTACTTCTTTTAGTCCTTCAACACCACAAAAGTTAACATCAGTGTTAATGATTATTAAATTTGGTTTTAATATTTTATATAAAGTTTCAACTACAATGTCTTTTATTTCAAAGGCAATTCTTGAACTTATAATTACTCTAATAAGACCATTGTAGTAATCAGCAACAATTCCAGGAATGAAATCTGCTTCTGAAAAGATCAAACGGAAAGCATTAGTATTATTAGTATTAATCATAATTTCTTTACGTCTTAAGATTGCTTCTTTTACTTTGTTTTGCCACCAAGAATTATCAATTATATCCTTCTTATTCCAAGTTAGTAAGTGAATAGGAATATGTGATAATTTATCATAATATCCTTGTGCAATAAAATTGTTATTATAGTCAACTACATTACATATACATGGTGATTGGCAATCAATATTTTCAATTGCTCCTGAAAAAACCCAAGGGTGATGGTTTTTAATTTGTTTTTCTTTACCCGATTTTATGCTTATTATATTCATAAATTAAACAATAGAGTTTTTTCACATAATTGTCAAAAGTCTAGTTGATTATTTAAGAGTAGTTGTTAATAATTATTGATATGAAAAAAGAACCAATTAAAGCTGTATTATTTGATTTGGATGGAACATTATTATATACATTAGGAGATATTAGAGCTTCTATTAACGTTCCATTGATAAAAAGGGGTTTAAACCCTATTTCAATTGAGGTTTGTAGAGAAATTGTTGGAAATGGTTTAAGAAATGCTGTTAAAGATAGTTTTGAAAAGATGAATTATAAATGTGATGAAGAAGAAATAGATCAAGCTTTATTAGAATTGCAGACCTATTATAAAAATAATCCAACTAAATATTGTTATACTTATGATAAAATAAATGATTTTTTAAAAAATTTATCAATACCATTTGGATTATTATCTAATAAAGAAGATGGAATTGTAAAACAAATTGTTCCAAAATTATTTAAGGAAATAAATTTTGATTATGTTTGTGGAGAAAAAGATAAAATATTGAAGCCAGATAAAACAAGAGTGTTAGAATTTTGTAAACAATTAAATATTAGTGAAAAAAATGTTTTATATGTTGGTGATAGTGAAGTAGATTATAATACAGCAATAAATGCTAATTCTCAGGTATTACTTGTAACTTGGGGATATCGAGATAAAGAAGAATTGTTAAAATTTAAAGTTCCAACTGTTGATACAGTTGAAGAACTAAGGGAGTACCTAAATGCAAATAGATAGAAATGAAATTCTTAAAAGAGCTGAAGAATATGTAGCTTCTGAAAAAAATGAAGTTTTTAAAAAAGAGGTTAAGAATGATTTATTAAATGATAATTTTGACTCTTTATATGATAGATTTTATACTGCCTTAGCTTTTGGAACGGCTGGAATGCGGGGTGTAATTGGTGGTGGAACTAATAGAATGAATACTTTTATGGTAAAAAAAGTTTCACAAGGATTGGCCTCCTATTTAGTTGAAAATGTTAATAATCCTTCAATAGTAATAGCATATGATTCTAGAAATTATAGTTTTGATTTTGCAAAGGCCGCTGCTACTGTATTAGCTGCAAATAAAGTGAAAGTATATTTGTATGATTCTTTAAGACCTGTTCCAGTGTTATCTTTTGCATTAAGAGAATTAAAAGCAAGTGCAGGTATTGTAATTACAGCCTCCCATAATCCAAGTAAGTATAATGGTTATAAGGTTTATTGGTCAGATGGTGGACAAGTAACCCCTCCACATGATATTGAAATTGCAAAAAAAGCAAATAGTGTTGTTTTTTCTGATATTAAAGAAATTGATGAAGTTGAAGCTAGAAATAGTGGTCTACTATTAAGTGTAGATGAGAGTGTTGATAATAATTATTATGATATGGTTATCTCTTCAATTAGAAGAAAAGAATTAGTTAAAAACACTAATATCACTGTAGCATATACACCGCTTCACGGTTCAGGTAACATTCCTGTAAGACATATGCTAAATAAACTTGGTATAAATACTGTCGTTGTAAAAGAGCAAGAACTTCCAGATGGTAATTTCCCCACAGTTAAATTACCTAATCCAGAAAGCCCTCAAGCAATGGAAAAAGTAATTGATTTAGCAATTAAAGAAAAAGCTGATATTGTATTAGGTACTGATCCAGATGCAGATAGATTAGGAATTGCTATTCCTAAAAATAAAGAAAAAAGTGAATATCAATTATTAAGTGGAAATCAAATTGCAACTTTATTATGTGATTATTTATTAGAAACAAGCATTGAGCAAAAAAGAGAAGGTATTCCCTTTGTTGTAAAAAGTCTTGTTACAACGGATTTAGTAAAAAAGATAACTGAAGCAAATGGGGGAGAATCCAAAGATGTTTTAACTGGATTTAAATATATTGCTGAACAAATTAAAAATTTAGAAAATTCTAAGGATAAATATTTCTTGTTTGGATGTGAAGAGAGTTATGGCTTTTTAAGTGTTCCAAGTGTTAGAGATAAAGATGCAGTTTCTTCAAGTGTTCTTGCTGTTGAAATGATGTGTTATCTTGCAAGTAAAGGTTTGACTCTCCAAGATAGATTGGATGCAATTTATGATAAGTATGGTTATAGTACTGAAATTGTATTTGCTAGAGATTATGAAGGGGCTAGTGGAAAAGTTGAAATGGATAGAATAATGCAATCTTTCCACAATCTTAAAGTTGGAGATACTCTTGTAGATAGAAAAATTATTAGTGTTAAAGATTTATTAAAAGATGAACAAGATTTTCCAAAAGCTGATGTTGTAATTATTAATTTTGAATCAGGAGAAAAATTAATTGTAAGACCTAGTGGGACTGAACCAAAGATCAAATACTATGTATTTTTATCAGGTGAAAAAAATATTTTATTACCAAAATTAGAAAAAATTATCAATAATTTTAAAACAGCGCTTTAATAAAAAATAAAAAAGTACACTTTTATCTTTTAATATTGTCAATATGTATTATATTATAAATATGTGGAGGCAAAGATAGTGGTATACTTTTATTATTTAAAGAGCTTAAAGCCAATATTGTTAAATCCTTTTTTTAGAAATAAAGAAATAGGGGATTTAGATAGTGAAGAAGATATTACAATTCTTAGTTCAAATACATTAACTCAAGAAGATAATGATTATATATCTCAAGAGGCCTTTAATGAAATTGATAATAGTGTGAACCTTTGGATACAAGAAAAAAGATATTATCCAAGATTATTTATTTCAACTTTAGCTTTTTTTATAATGTATTTTTTCTTATCTCTTGTAATAAGAGACCCTATTCCTGTTTTTGATGAGCTTTTTGGAAGTATCGCCTTTTCAATATTTGTTTGGTATTTTTTTACCAAAAGAGATACAAAAAGCTCAATAGCAAATAAAAAGAAATTAGAAATAAAAAGACATGTTAACACAACTGAGTATAAAGAAATAAATTTGCTTAAAAAAATTGAAGAATATATTTATGATATTAAATCTAAAGATAATTTAGATATAGCTGATGCATTATGTTTAGTTGAAGGAGAGCTTTTAAAAATAGATTTTATTGAAGAAGAAAATCTTTATTTAGATAATTTTATAACTATGTTAAAAAAGAAAATGTTTTTAAATGATAAATTTAAATATTTATATAACAAAGTTGTTAAAGTAAGAGAGGCTGGAATAAAGGATGAAGCAGTAAGCTCAAAATTAATCGAATTTGGAAAAGAAGATAAATTCTATCTCTTAATTTTGACTTTATTAATTGTGTTAGAAAATAAATAAAGGCAAATAATAATAAAAAGTAATTAGTAGTATTGATGAAAAATATCAAACAATCTAATTACTTTTTTTTTATACAATCATTGACTAGGTATTATATATTATTATCAATAATTATCATTTTTTACTTAAGCTATAATGATAAGTTAGTTCTTTATAAACCAATAATATTTCTTTTTTTCTGTTTTTTAATTTCATCTATACTAAATGTATTAAGTGCAAAATATGTTTACCATCTTATAATTGTTGTTATTTTTTGTTTTTATTTATTATCTATTAATTTAAATTCAAACTATGTTTTTAACGCAGGATTTGATCCATGGAAAATATGTGAACTAGAAGGATATGTTGTAAAAGATCAAAGTAAAACTAAATCTGATTCGTATTATTTTTTACTTAATTGTAAAAAAGGTTATTTAAAAGATAAAAGTAGCATTTCCATTAAAGGCCAAATTCCAATTTTATTTAATAAAGATTTTGATTTATTAGTATTTACTCCCATTCTAGCAAAAGTTGAATATGATAAGGAAATAAATCTTTTTAAAGCCAAGGATATTACAGTTTTAGATAAAAATAATAATTACAACTATCTACTTAAAAAAATTTTTTTTAAGATTAGAGATAATAGGGTGTTTTTATTAAAGAAAATTAAAGCATATATACACTGTCCTTTAGCAAGAATGCTGTTACTTGGCAGATGCGATCAAGAAGGATTTGTATTTAAAGATTATGCTTTAAATCTGGGTTGTGCACATTTGCTTGCTTTGTCCGGTATGCATTTATCAATAATAACTGTTTTCTTTACTAATTTATTAGTATTTCTTTTTTCAAAAAAGAAGGCGAATTTATTTTCTATTATTTTAATTTTTTATTTTATTTATATTACTGGTCCAATTCCAAGTCTGATTCGAAGTTTAATAATGTATTTATTAAACAAAATAAATATAAAAAGTGAGTTAAAAAGTGAAATTGTTTTATTAATTTGTGCAATTATACAGGCACTTTTATTTCCTTATACTTTTCGAAGTGCGGGGTGTCTTTTTAGCTATGGAGCTTTATGTGCTATATTTTTCTATAGCTCTATTTTTAAAATAAAAAATAAATTAGTTTCTTCAATTTTAACTACATTTTTTGCGATTTTAATTACATACCCATTGTCCCTTTCTTTAGGGGGAAAATGGTGTATATTATCAATAATTCTTTCTCCATTAGTTACTATTTTTGTAACAAGTGAAATGTTTTTATCTTTAATGTTGCTTATTAATTCTATAAGCATAGATTTATTTTTTTATATAATAAAAAAAATTGAATTGAATATTGTTGAAGCCATTATTTTATTAAGTATAAATTTATTAAAAGAGGTAAACTATTATTTGCATACTATAATTAGAAAAATAGAGAAAATAATTTTATTTATATTTTCAAAAGGTAGTCATATAAATGATAAATTACCAAATTTATTAATTAATACAAAAGGCTACCTTATCTTTGCCTTTATAGTATTGACCATAGTATCGGTGTATCTGTATGCTACACACAGTTTTAAATTTAGGAGCTACAAGCAAGATGAGTTGGAATTTCCCTTATGAAAGTATAAATGCAATTATGGATTTATTAGAGATTAAAGATTTAGCCATGAGTAAAAAATTCGGACAGAATTTTTTACTATCTAAAGATGTTAGAAAACGTATTGTAAATTTTATGGAACTTTCAAAAGATATGAGTGTTTGGGAAATTGGTCCTGGAATTGGAGCTATTACTTCTTTAATTCTTGAAGAAAAAGTTAAATTAACAGCTTTTGAAATAGATCATGGTTTTTGTAGAATATTAGCAAATGAAGCTTTTGCTGATGAGGCCAAATTTAGATTAGTAGAAGGGGATGCTTTAAAAACTACTCTAAAAACTTTTAGTGAAGAAGGGGCACCAGACGTAATTTGTGGTAATCTTCCTTATAATGTTGGAAGTGTTTGTATAGCTAAATTGTTAGAAAATAAATGTCATCCCAAAAGAATGGTTTTTACGCTTCAAAAAGAAGTTGCTCAAAGACTTTGCGCAGATAGTGGCTCTAAATTGTATTCCTCATTTTCTGTTTTAGCTCAGATTGACTATGATTTATCAATTGTGCTGGATATAAATAATCAATCTTTTTATCCTGCTCCTAATGTAATTAGTAGTGTTATTGTTATGAACAAGAGAAAGACTTCTTTAGTAAACGAAGATATTAGAGATATTTTTATTATGCTAGTAAGAGATCTGTTTGCTAAAAGAAGGAAAACAATAAAAAATAATATTGTAAGTGGTAATTGCGGGAAATTATATGAAAAAGATTCTTTAATAAAAGCTATTGAAAATACTGGTATAAATCTTCAAGCAAGAGCTGAAAAATTAACTATACCTGAGTTTGTAAAAATTGCTACTGAAGTTAGTTTAATAAAATAAAAATACGTATTTTATCAATATTATTAATATAAAGTTTGCTTATGTCAAAGCTTACATTTGACTTAATTGATTGTATTGTAAGAAATTAAATAATAGTATTTATTGTTTATCATATTAAAAAGAAAAATTTAATAAAACTATTGTCAAGGCTTGTGTTTTTATATATACTATAGATGCTTATTTGAAAGAGAAAAAGAATGAGGAGACTATAGTGAGAAAAATAATAACCTTGCTAGCAGCTTTGTTAATTGTTGTGCCAACATTTATAATGGCAGTTGTTTAAAAACACTTTAATTTAATGAGTTTTTCTGATTGATAATACATTTGTTTAATTAAAAAAAGAAAGCATAAATTTTGTGTATTTTATTAATTAAACAAAAAAATAGGGGACATTTACTTATTTAAGTAGAGTCCCCTTTTTCTTGTTTTTTTTATCTTATTAATTTAAAGACGCTGCTTGAGCTAGAGTTATTGCGCTTGTAACAACAATGTCTTCTACACTACAACCTCTTGATAAATCAGAAACAGGTCTTGCAAAGCCTTGAAGGATAGGGCCATAAGCTTCAGCGCCTGCTAAACGTTGAACAAGTTTATAACCAATATTTCCCGCTTGTAAATCAGGGAAAATTAAAGTGTTAGCAAATCCAGCAACGTTAGAGCCTTTTGCTTTAAATTTACCTACGGATTCAATAATTGCAGCATCAAGTTGAAGTTCCCCATCAACAGCTAAATCAGGGCATTTTTCTTTAATCATTTGAGTAGCTTGTTGAACTTTGTCAACTAAATCACCACTTGCAGATCCTTTAGTGGAATAAGAAAGAAGTGCAACTTTTGGTTCAGCATCTAAGAATGTTTTGCAAGATTCTGCAGAAGCTTCAGCAATTGAAGCAAGTTGTTCAGCAGTTGGATTAGGAATTGTTGCACAGTCCCCAAAGATGAAAGATCCATTTGCACCTAATTCTGTTTTGTCTGTAGCCATAACAAAACAGCTTGAAGCACTTTTTATACCAGGTTTACATTTAATAATTGTAAAACAAGCTCTTAAAACATCACCAGTTGTGTTTAAAGCACCTGCTACCATAGCATCTGCATCTTTTAATCTAGCCATCATAGCACCCCATTTTAATGGATCAACAATTTGTGCATAGGCTTCTTCTTCAGTCATTCCTTTTTTCTTTCTAAGTTCATAGTATTCTTTAGCATAAACATCTCTTTTTTCTGATTGTTCAGGATCTAGAAGAGTAAGAGAAGATAAATCTACTCCAAGTTCTTGAGCTTTAGCTTTGATTTCATCAACTTTTCCTAATAGAGTAACAGATTTTGCTAAATTTTCTTCCATTACTTTTTGTGCAGCTTTTAATGTTCTTTCTTCACATCCTTCTGGAAGGACTAATTTTTTTTGAGCATTTTTAGCTTGCATTTTCATTTTTTGTGCAAATGTCATTATATATCTCCTAAGATTTAACAGTTCATTATTGTTATACTAACACAAGGAAAATTATTGATAAATTACTTAAATATATGTTTGTTAAATATTTTATTAAAAAAATATGAAAAATAGATTATTAAAAAGGTCTTTTTTTAGAAATATAATCATATTGTTATGTAATTTCTTGTAAAATAATTAATTATTTTATTTTATATCTGATTATTTTTTTAAAGTTATGATAATTTATGATTATATAATTAAAGATTAAAAAGTGAAGAATTAAATTAAAAAGTATGTCTTAAAATTTACTTTTCATCTTGAATGAGATGTTTTTAATGATGTATCTTTCAAATATTAAGGATGAGATAATAAGATATGAATATTGGTGTATATGGCTTAGGTAGATTTGGTGCATTTTGGGCGAAAGAGTTAGCTAAACATAATGATGGTGAAGTATTTGGCTTTAGTAGAAATAAAAAAGATACTATTGAAGGCGTTAAACAAGTAGATGAAGAGACTTTCTTTTCTTGCTGTGATGTTATCTATTTTTGTGTTGCAATAAGTTCTTTTGAATCCGTAATTAAATCAAGTAGTAATAAACTAAAGCCAGGAACTGTTGTTGTAGATACTTGTTCAGTAAAAGTTTATCCATCAAAAGTAATGAGAGAAAATTTGCCTAAAGATATTTATTCTATTGCTTCTCACCCAATGTTTGGTCCAGATTCAGGAAAAAATGGGGTCAAGGGTTTACCTCTTGTCATTTTTCCTATATCTTGCCCTAAAGACATTTATGATAATATTTTAGATGATTTTAAATCTTGGCAGCTTGAAATTTTAGAAATGTCTCCAGATTCCCATGATAGAGAAGCTGCTTGGTCGCAAGGAATAACACACTTCGTTGGAAGAGTGCTTGATGAACTTGCCCTTCAACCTACATTGCTTGCAACAACTGGTTATAAAAGGTTGATGTCTATTGTTGAACAAACCTGTAATGACCCTATCCAATTATTTCATGATTTACAGAAATATAATCCATATGCAAAACAAATGAGAATGGGTTTAAAGGGTGCTTTAGATTATGTCATGCAGGACTTAGTATCCCAGGAGGACTAGGTGAATGTTTGTGTATATACATTGGGTTGTAGATTAAACCAATGTGAAAGTGAAGGCATTGCTGATGCTTTTGCAACTGAAGGTTTTTCAATTGTAAAAGATAAAGAAATTGCTGAAATATATATAGTAAATACTTGTACTGTTACAAGTAAAGCAGAGCAAAAAGCAAGAAGAATGATTAGAAAATTTGCTCAAATAGGTATATGTGTTGTAACTGGGTGTTATGCCCAATTAAATGCAGAAGATATAAAATCCTTAGCAGAAAATATAATAGTCGTACCATTATCAAAAAAAGCACATTTATTAAAATTGCCAAAACATATTAATACAGCTCTTCAAAGTGGAATGAATTTAATGTCTTCTATAAATACTTTTGTAGATGAAGATGCCTCAGTTTTTGATTATGCAGCAGCTTCTTTCTCATATCATAATAGAGCCTATTTAAAAGTCCAAGATGGATGCGATAACAATTGTTCTTATTGTAGAGTTCATATTGCAAGAGGAAGTGCTGTTAGTTTAGATAGTGATATTGTTATTCAAAGGGCACTTGATCTTGAAAAACAAGGCTTTAGTGAAATAATGCTTACCGGTGTAAACCTTACAATGTATGATCATGAGAATGATGGGCTTGGAGGATTAATTGAAAAGTTATTAAAAGCTTTAGGCCCAAATATTAGATTAAGACTATCATCTCTTGAAGCAGATCATGTAGATGATAGACTTTTAAATACCCTTAAAGATGATAGAATGCAGCCACATTTTCACATTCCCGTTCAAAGTGCAAATAATTCTGTATTAAAGAGAGTAAATAGAAAATATGATAAAGCTCATTTAGTTTATATAGTTAATAGATTAAAAGAGATTAAAGATGATCCATTTATTGCTGCAGATATAATTTCAGGCCTTCCTGGAGAAGGAGAAGCTGAATATAAAGAAACCTATGAATTTTTAAAAGAATATGGGTTTACTCAATTACATGTTTTCCCTTACTCTCCACGACCTGATACTGATTTATTTGAAGCAAAAGACAAGGTCCCTGAATATTTAAGAGATGAAAGGGCAAAAGAATTAAGAGAGCTTTCTTCTCAATTATATAAAACTTATTTAAAGAGACAATTAAATAAAGAATGTGAAGTAGTTCTTCAAAAAAGAAAGAATGGCGAATTTACTGGTGTAACAGGAAATTACATAGATGTTATTGTAAAAAATACACCACCTTTTGCTACGCCTGGTATGCTTTTCAAAGCAAAATTTTCAGATATTTCAAAAAGTAAACCTATTGTTGAAATAATATAAAAATAAATATATTACATTCTTATATGAATCCTCCTAATTAGAATAAAAATAAAATCTACTTTGGAGGAATTTTTTTTATTTAGTTATATCTTTTGCCCATTTAAGTGCTTTATCTTTTTGATTTTCATAATTTTTATTAACAGCTAAGCTAGGATAAATTGATAGTAATTTATTCTTAGGTTCAACGCAATCAATAATAAGATTATCAGTTTTTTTATTTTCTCCAGAATAGGTATAAAATACTCCAACTTTCTTGTCTTTAATTATATCACTTTTTAAGAGGGAAAAAATTGTAGGAGATATTCTACCTGCCCAAATTGGGGAACCAATAATTATTGTATCATAATCATTTGGATTAAATTTCAGAGGGTTTAATTTTGGTTTATTTTTTGAAATAGATAAAAAACTTCCAATAATATATTTTATAAAGCTTTTTGCTTTAATTTCTTTTATGGGGCTGACTTTTTCAATATCAGCATCCATTTTCTCTGATAAATAGGAAGCAATCTTTTCTGTAGTTCCTTCAAATGAATAATATAATATTAATACTTTTTTCATAAAATAGTCCTCCTGAGTTTATTTTATTTAAATTTATTAATTCTATTATACACCATAATTTGTAGATTTATATATTAATAAAGTTGTAATTTTATATTATAAATTTGTAATATTTTTTTACTTGGTTTAATACTTTGTTATTTTCCATGCGCAACTATTAGTATATAATTTAAATATAGAAAAAAAATATTATAAGATTTATCGTGTTTAAATCAAAAATTTAAATGTTTTTATCTTATTATGTTTTGTCTTGTATTATAGAGGTAATAAGAATGAATAGAGAATATATAATAGATAATATGAATAGAATCATTGCCGGAGATCATCTGGTGCTTCTGTATGATGATTCAAATCCTGAAGAGAATATTTTGGAAATAGCATCTTATATCATTTCTAGACTTAACAGAAATGAGAAATGCTATTATATCGCAGGAGATATTGATATAACCTTTTTAAAAAAAGAATTGTCTAATTTTATTGATTTAGAAAAATATATCAGTAATGGGCAACTCTCAATTTTGAAAAAAGGAGCTGCTTGTTTAAAGGATGGGAAATTCAATCCAATTAAAATGGTTGCGTTGATTAAAAGTTTAACTGATGAAGCTTTAGAGCAAGGTTATACAGCTTTTGCTTTAACAGGTGAAATTAGTTGGTTATTAGAATATGATGACTGTTTTGATATGATAATGCAGTATGAAGACTTATTAAATAAAGAAATATTTAATAATTATCCTGTGTCTGCAATTTGTAGGTATAATATTAATAAAGTTTCTTCTCTAATGATAAAAAAAATTATTGAAGTTCATCCTATAATTATTTATAAAGGTGAAATTCATGAGAATCCATTTTATTTTGATACAAATAATATTGAAAATTTAGATATTGATGAATATCAAGTTAAATCAATGCTAAATGTAATTCAAAAAAATTCATTAGCTAAAAGTCGTTTTATTGATGAGCTAAAAAATTCAGAAGAAAAATATCATGAATTGCAATTAAGTGTATTAAAAAATATGATTATTACTTTAACTGGATTATTAGAAATTCATGATGAATATACAAAAAATCATAGTCAAAATGTTGCTAATTTCTCAAAAATGATTGCACAAGCGATGAATCTTAGTTTACCTGATATAACCAAGATTTATTATTCTGGCCTTATTCATGATATAGGTAAAGCAATAATACCAAAACAGATATTAGATAAAACTGGTAAATTAACTGAAGAAGAGTATAAAATTGTTAAAAAACATCCAACTTATGCATATCAAGCATTAGTACAAAATAATGAATTATCAGAGATTGCAAAAATTGTATTACAGCATCATGAAAGATGGGATGGCTTTGGTTACCCTGATGGAGTTAAAGGTGAAGAAATTACAATAGAAGCAAGAATAATTGCAATAGCTGATTCTTTTGATGCAATGATATCAAATAGGCCATATCGAAAAGCTTTTACCAAACAGCAAGCAATTAATGAAATATTTGATAAACTCGGATCACAATTTGACCCAAATATTGGAAAAATAGCAATAGAAAAAGTTTTTAAGAACATTTAGATTTTTATTGAGCAAGAGGATTTATGGAAAAGAAAGCAAAAGTATTATTAAGAGAAAAGAATCAAGAGAAATTTGTTAAAATTACAAATCCATCCATGCCTAATATTAGTAATGTGATAATGGGGAAATGGCAGAGAATAATAAATATTATGGCTAAAATTATGAATATTCCTGCTGGCTTAATTATGCAAATTACTAAAGATTCTTTGGTTGTTTTTCTTAAAAGTCAAAATGAAGAAAATCCCTATCGTGAAGGGGGAAGTGATAAATTGGGTAATGGATTATATTGTGAGACAGTAATTGGTACTGATCAGGATTTGTTAGTAAAAAATGCTTTAAATGATATATATTGGAGAGACAATCCTGATACTAAATTAAATATGATTTCATATTATGGATTACCTATTCATTGGCCAAATAAAGAATTTTTTGGGACTATTTGTGTTTTAGATAATAAAGAAAATAATTATTCAGATGAGTATAAGGCTTTACTAAAAGAATTTCGGGATGCAATTGAAACAGATTTAAAAACATTAATGTATGAACGCAAATTAAAATTTTTTGCTGATATGGATATTCTTACTTCAAGTTATAATAGAAATAAAATTGAAAAAATATTAAAAAAACAATTTTTCTTATCATTAGAAGATAATTCTATATTTTCAGTTGTAATTATGGATATAAATCAACTGAAAAAGATTAATGATGAAAATGGTCATATGTTAGGTGATAAAGTAATTAAAACTTTTGCAAATAGTTTTAAATCTGTTATTAGTAAAGATTGCAGTTTTGGTAGATGGGGTGGTGACGAATTTGTTTTAATTTGTCCAAACGTGAATTCAATTGAATTAGAACAAAAACTTGCTGAAGTTTTTCCAATTGTTACTGACAATATGAGAAAAATCATTGATTATGCAAGTTATTGTTATGGTTGTGCTCAATTTAATCCAAATGAAGAAAATTATCATAAGTTATTAACTAGGGCTGATTCAGATTTATATAAATGGAAGAATAGATTGAAAGAATCTGGATCAAAGAATTCTAATAATTATAAAGTTTTATCTTCATAAATTATTAATAAATTACTAACTTTTCTAATGTTTTTGAAGATATAACTTATTTTAATTCATTATAAATATTGAGTAGTTTTTTACTTGTATTAGCAATAGATCTTTGCTTTGAAATTAATAAACCATTTTCAGTTAAATCGGGTAATTTATTATTAATTATTTGTTCAGTTAACTGATGATATTCATTAAAATCTTTGGCTTTATAAATATCTTTTTTATTTTCAAGCCAATCTTTATAAACATTAATATCATAAATTATTGTTGGAATTTTACAGGCTAATGCTTCTAGTAGAACAATTCCTTCTGTTTCTTCTTTTGTCATAAAAGCAAATAAATTAGCTCCACAATAAGCATCTCTGAGTTTTTCACTATCAACATATCCCGGGAAAATAAGATTTTTTGGTGCATTTTTTATAGCAAATTTTATTTTTCTTGGAAGAAGATAGTTTTGAGTATATCCAAACCATATAAATTTTATATTTGGCATTAAAGTAGCCAATTTAATAAAATCTAAGATTCCTTTCCTTTCAATAAAATGTCCAACAGAGATAATCACTTTATCTTGATTTTTGATAGAATATTCTTTTTTAAAACGGTTTGCTCTTTTTTCTGTTTTAGAGAAAAAGGACGTGTCTATTGCATTGGATAAATTATATATTTTTCTATTCAAATTATAAGATAATAATAGTTTTTTTGAATATTCAGTAGGTGTGATAATTATATCGCCATGTTTGTAACAAAATGATATCCAAAGCTTAAATAAGGGTGCAAGAAAATTTGATAAAATAAATGAATTTTGAAAATCTTCTTTAGTTGAGTGAGCGAAATATATTATTTTAGTATTATTTCTTTTTAATTTTATTATTTCTTTTAAGGAGGAAAAGAATATGGTATTTATATGTGCAACTGCTATATCAGGAGAAAAAGTTTTTGTTATTTCTTGATTTGCTTCTTGCAACATTTTTTCTTGATGTTCTATTGCTTTTGCTATTCCTGAGTTTTTTAAGATTTCTTTTCCTTTTGAATATAAGTATATTTTCATTATATTTACCTGTTTATTTTATTAATTTTAGTGAATGATTTAGTATTATTTCTAAACCATAGGTATAAAGAAAAATTGCAATAGGTTTCCCGAGTAAAATAATTGTGACAAATTTATGTAATTTCATTTTTGTTGTACCCGCTAAATAACATAAAAAATCATCAGGAGCTATTGGCAAAAATATTGCTATTGTAAAAAATTTATCAAAGTTATCATTTAACTTTTTTGTATATTTATCGATTAGCTTTTGTGAAAATAACAAAGATAAATAATTATAATCAATATTTCTCGCAATTAGAAAAGCAATGATAGAGCCGATACAGATTCCTATATAATTTAATATAAAGCCATTAAAGCTACCAAAAAGAATTACGCCCCCTAATAATCCTAATCCACCTGGTAATATAGGTATTACAACTTGTAAGGCTTGTAATAATATGAAAAGAGGGAAACTTAAAATTCCAAAGCTATTTAAAAAATTCTGCAAATCATCAATTGAAGTGAATAATTTAGCTTTATATGCAAAATAAAAGAGAATAGAAAATATAAATAAAATTACAAAGCTAATCATAATTTTTAATTGTTTATAAGATTTCATTATTTATGCTCGTTTATATTTATTATATTTTTCTATAGTTGTGTTATATAAGTTTAAAACTTTTTCACAAAATGCAGATGAAGAGAAATTAATGATTGATAAAACTTGAGCATTATTACTCATTTTTTTTCTCATATTAATATCATCATAAAATTTGTTAAATGTTTGTATTGCTTCTTCATGATTTTCAAATTGCCAGCCATTTATAGAATCAATAACAACTTTCTCTAGGCAAGGATCTTTTTTACAAAGAATTGGAATAGAGCTTGAAAGTGCTTCAATATAGGTTAATCCCTGTGTTTCGCTTGAGGAACAACTCATAAAAATATCAAAACATTTATAATAATTATGAATATCTTTTGGTTCTATCATTGATGTAAAGACAATTTGTTTTTTGAAAGCCTTACTTTTTTTAATTAATTCTTCTTTATATGGGCCATCACCAACAATCATTAAAGTAATATTGTCTTTTTCAATTTTATTATATATTTCAAATAATTCGTCTAGGTTCTTTTCTTTTGCAACTCTACCAACAAAACCAATTATAAAATTATTTTCATTGATTCCTAAATTTCTTTTTATTGATTGTATTTTTTCAATATCTTTTTCTTCTGTAAATTTAGATAAATCTATTCCTGTTGGAATAACAGATATTGGAGAAACAATATTATAAGAAGATAATAATTTTTCAACTTTATTAGTAGGGGCTATTACATTATCACATTGGTTTAAGACATGAGAAGAAAATTTTGCTGCAAGAATATGTCCAAATTTTTGATTTGGTAAAAAATAATGAGTATAATCTTCATAAATTGTATGATAGGTATGGATAATTGGTAAATTAAATTTTCTTGAAATTCGTTTGGCAACTAAGAAGGTTGAGAATTCACATTGTGAATGAATGATTTCCGGTTTCCAATTATATATAGCTCTAAGTTCTTTACTAATTATTGATAATTTAAATTTTGCTCCTGGATATATTATATTTAAATCTATTGCACCTAGATATGTTACATTATCAACAGTATATGAATGATGAGTGTTTGATAAAGTAATTATTTTTATATCATGTCCCTTTTTTTCTAATTGAGATACTAGAGCATCAATTGAAGTAATTACTCCATTGACAAAAGGTTTATATAAGTCAGTTGTTATTAATATTTTCATTTATAGTTCCTAGTTTTATTTATTAAATAAATACTTCTATTATATACAGTATATAGAGTAACTGTAATAATAAACAATCGTTATTAATAATTTAGTTGCATTTTTAATGCCAATTGTTGAAAAAATATAGATTAATAGGATTTATAAGTAATTTAAATTACTTTTTGGTAATTTTAACCAATACTATAGGAATTATACTAAATTAATAAGCCGAATATTATTATATTAACATTAATATTTATAAATTTTTTATTAATTTAAATCAGTTTTTATTATTTTTAATTATTTTATTTTTTAAAATGAGGTAATTAAAGTCTTATTAAATTAGAACTTTCTGTTTACTTTTTTAGAATTCAAATAAATCTGTAATAATAATTTCTGAAAAGCTATTAATATAAGAAAAAGTTTCTTTTAACTTAGATGTAGTTTCAATATCTGAACCAATACTATTTACTGCAATTATTTTACCTACATTTGCTCTGGCAGCGCTAATAATTCCACTTTTTGTATCTTCAAATACTATACAGTTATTAGGATTAACATTTAATGCTTTTATTGCTTTATTGTAAATTGCAGGATCTGGTTTACTTGGGAGAGATCCATCATTTGAAATAATATAATCTTCTTTAAAGAATCTAGATAATTTAAAAAATTTTTCATATTCAAGCATTAAGCTTGGTGGGGCACTTGTTGCTATTGCTATTTTAATATTGTTTTCAATTAAATTATTTAATAAGATTTCGAGCCCATATGCTAATGATAAAGATTCCTTTTCAGTCTCCATCATATTTAAATATTCAATGTCTTTTTCCTTGGATAATTTATTAATTGTATTTTTGTCTAATTTCTTATTAAAGATAGTCTCTAACGTTTCATAATTAGTTCTTCCATTTAATATTGAATATTCTTCTCTTGAGTAATCTTTGTTTAACCATCTTTTGATGCAATTATACCAAGATTTATAATTAATCTCTGAATCCCAAAATAGAGTTCCATTAAAATCAAATATCACGGCTTTGTTTATCATAAACATATCTCAACTTATTTTTATAAAATTTAATTAATATTGAAGTTATAACTGATTAGTATAAAAAAAACCATAAGAAAAAAGATTAATTAGTTTTTTTCATTTTTTTTATTTCGAAAATTTCTTAATGATAAATTATATTTTTCAAATGATTTTCTTATGTAGAAGTCTAGATTTACATCTACAATTAATAATAATGGGAATAAAATTACAATAAATAAGTCGAATGTTAATATGTTATATAATGAGAAAGCGGACATTAAAAAACGTCCAAGAATTAACAAGGCTAAACCAATTAATATATTTATAATTATTTTAATAGAAGAATGCAAATTTGTTTTTAAATAAAACCAACGAATAATAATATCATTAAGAAAAATTACAATAGAAAAATATATTAATCCTTCTAAAATTAATATTGGATTATTGATAGTATTAAGTTCGTAAAAGATTGTAAGTAAAGATAAAAAAAAGCTTAAAACTATATAAAAAAGAAAGCGTTTATAATGATGTTTTATCAAGTTATTTCTCCTTATAAGCCTATTCTTTTTTTGAAATTATCGTAATAAGTTCTTGTAACAGATAGCTTTTCTCCATTATTCATTTCAAGAACTAATTTTGATCCAATCCAAGGAATAATTTTATTAATTTTTAATATATTTATTATATGGGATTTGTTAATTCTGTAAAAGTTTCTTAATAATAATTGCTTTTCTAATTCATAGAGTTTTTCTTTAACTTCTAGTTTTGCTTCTTCAGTGACAACAAAAGTTCTTTTATCGTCACTTTCAAAGTATATTATATTTTCAAATTTTAGCATAGAAATATTATATTCACTATCTTTTGCAAATATATACTTTTTTTCTGCATAGTTTTTTTCATAGAAGACAAAGGCTGCTTTTTCATTAATAGTAAAGCCTTTGTCGATTAATTTTTTTTGTAAACTTTCGCGAATTGATTCATCGCAAATAAGTTGGATATCCATTAACTCTCCTGATAGTTAGAAATAATAAATAAATACTTCATTATTCATTTAAAAATAATGCTGCTTTATTATCAAAAATTAATGAAACTTCATCACCTTCTTGATAAATTTTACTGTTAATCTGAAAATCTATAGAAGCTTGAATAATTTGACCAGGTTCAAGTTGCAATTCATATTCTGTATGACTACCAACAAAAATTGAAGTTATTACTGTAGCTTGTACTAATCCAATTGTTTTTTCTTTTATTATAATATTTTCAGGTCTTACAACTAAAGATGCAGTTGCTCCATTAATGAATTTTTTATCATTGATTTCAACTTTTGGTGATTCAATTTTAACATTCCCGGGTAATATAGCTTCGATAGTTTTTCCATTGTCCTTTTCAACGATGGTCTTGATAATATTAGCCTGACCGATGAAATCTGCAACAAAAGCTGTTTTTGGTCGACTATATATTTCTAAAGGCGTTCCAATTTGTTCAATTTTTCCTTTACTCATAACTACAATTCTATCTGCTACTGTTAAAGCTTCAGCTTGATCATGAGTAACATATAGGCATGTTATTCCTAATTTTTTCTGAAGTTTTCTTATTTCCGTTCTCATATGAATTCTTAATTTTACATCAAGATTTGATAGTGGCTCATCCATTAATAATAAATGTGGTTCCATAACTATTACTCTAGCAAGAGCAACTCTTTGTTGTTCTCCTCCTGATAATTCATTTGGATATCTTCTTTCAGCATTTTTTAATCCAACTAAATCAAGAGCAGCTAAAACTTTTTTATTAATTTGTTTTTCATCCATCTTAGTTGTTCTAAGTCCATAAGCAATATTATTATATATTGTCATATGAGGGAATAATGCATAATTTTGAAATACAAAGCCTATGCCTCTTTTATTAACAGGCATGTTAGTCATATCTTGTCCTTGAATGGTAATAGTTCCTTCTGTTGGTAATTCAAAACCAGCGACCATTCTTAATGTTGTTGTCTTTCCACAACCTGATGGTCCTAAAAATGTTACCATTTCCCCCTGATTAACAATAATGTTTGCATTATCAACAGCACGTATTGTTTCTGTCCCTTTACTAAATATTTTTGAAACATTTTCTATTTTTAAAGCTATATCATTCATAACTATTGATTCTCCTTTGCATTTTTCTTGAAATGGTTTGAGTAAGTTTTTAACATAAAATTCATTAAAGCATCTGCTATAAAAACAATTAGGATTAGAATAACTGAGAAAGCGCAAGCTTGAGAAAATTGTAATTCAGTCATGCTTTCTAATATTCTAGTAGTTAATAATGTCCATCTAACAGAAACTAAGAATATTGTTGCACTTATTGCTGTCATACAATGAATAAATAAATACCTCATTCCAGTTAGAACAGCAGGAATAATTAAAGGAACTGTTACATGTGTAAAAGTTCTAGCAGAAGAGGCTCCTAAACTCATTGAAGCTTCTTCAAGTGCAGGATCTATTTGTTGTAAAGATGTCATCACAGATCTAATTCCTGTTGCGTAATATCTAAAAATATATGCTGCTACTAAAATAGTCATTGTTCCCGTTAATACAAAGGGTTTACTATTAAAAGCAACTATATATGCAATACCGACAACAGTACCTGGTAGCGCGTAGTTCATCATACTAGCTATATCTAAAGCTCTTTTTGAAATAAAATTTTTTCTTTCTACAATATACCCTATGATTACTCCTAAAAGAGTTCCTAGCACTGTTGAAACTAGACCAATTTTCAAGGTATCTGTTATTGCTTTATGTCCATATGTAAAAACATATTTATAATTTTTCAAGGTTAATGAGTTATTTATCCCCCATGTTTGGATTAATGAACCCCAAAGGATAATAAAATATAAGTATAAAATAAAAGCAATAACAATTGAGCAAATTGACCACATAACTAAACTAACACTTTTAGGAAGTTTAACAAAATTTGATTGTGCTCCATTTTTACCTGTAACAGTTACAAAACTTTTATTGCCAATTACCATTCTTTGTAGCCAAAATACTATTAATGCTGGAACTAATAATAAGAATGATATTGAAGCCCCTCCATGGATATCAAATAATCCAGTAATTTGTAAATATGCTTGAGTAGGAAGAACTGGAAAGGATTGTCCTCCTAGAATTAAAGGTGTTGCGAAGTCAGCTAAAGATGAACTAAACAATAATAATATTGAATTTCCAATTGCTGGAATTGATAATGGCAAAGTTACAGTTTTTAATACTCTTGATTTTGAAGCCCCAAGAGACATTGCCGCATCATCTAATGAGGCATTCATTGTATTTAATACTGCTGAAATTACCATAAAGGCAACAGGGAAATATGTAAGTGATTCACTTAACCAAGTTCCCAGAAAACCATAAATATTAAGATTCTCAATTCCAAAGAATCTTAATAACATTCCATTTGGACCTAAAGCAAGCGTTAGTGAAATACTGCTTGTAAATGGAGGTGAAATTAATGGCAATAATGTGATAGCACTGATTAATATTTTTAATATTTTTGGAACAGAGGTTCTAGTTACAATTAATGCAAAAAGATATCCTATAATTGTTCCTGTTACACTAACAGATATCGCTAAGATAAGAGAATTAAACAAAGCTCTTATTGTGTATTTGTCAGCAATATTTTCTTTAATTCCAGAAAATGATAATTGACCATCAACAATAAAGGCTGATGCAAATAATTTAATGAAAGGGAATAAAATAAATAAAGCTATAAATCCCCAAACTGCTATTAGAAAAAAGAATAAATAGGGATCTTTTTTAAACATTGATGCCCTTGGATTTTTTTTCAATATATGTTGATTTCCCAAAAAATGCCTCCAACTCTAAATTCAAAGCCCATAGCTCTACCTACGGGCTTTTTAAATAAAAACTAATTATTTTTGAATAACTTCATCAATAAACTTGTTTACAAATCTTTCTCTATTTTGACCTTTCCAAGAGCTATCAGCTTGTAATAATTTTACATTAGACATATCTAATGCTTCATCATTTACTTTAACATCAGGTCTAGTAGGAATATAAGAAATTGAATTAGCAACCATTATTTCACCTAATCTCTTTGTTGAAGCCCAATCAAGAAGTTTTTTTGCTGCTTCTGGATGTTTACAATTTGCTAGCATGCCAGAGGCTTCAACACCATAGGTTACACCTTCGACAGGATATGAAATTTCTAAAGGATATCCTTGATGTAAAATATCTAATGCATCAACAATATAGAAAATACCTGCTGCTGCTTGACCATTTGCTACAGGAAGAGCTCCACCAGCACCACTTTTTGTATATAATTGAATATTATCATTTAATTTTTGTTGGTACTTAAAGGCTTCATCTTCACCAAAAGCTTGAACTAAAGAATAAATTCTTTCTGTTGCTGTTCCAGAAGTTCTAGCATCTGCCATTTGTAGTTCATTCTTATAAACTGGATTCAATAAATCATTCCAACTTGTTGGAGCTTTTATATTATTTTTAGCCAAGAAATCGGTGTTAGATAAGAAACATAGAGGTATAATTCCAATTCCTGTCCAATATCCATCAGCTGATTTGAAATTTGCTGGAATTTTTGAAGCTTCAGAAGGAACATATGATGCAAAAACACCTTGTTTTACACCAGCGTCATAAGTATCTGAAGGACCACCCCAAACACAATCTACTTGAGGATTGTCTTTTTCTGCAATAACTCTTGAAAGCGCTTCTCCTGATGATAATCTTACAAAATTAACTTTAATTCCAGTATCTTTTGTAAATTCTTCAAAAATTACTGAAGCATATTTTTCTGGCATAATTGAATATACATAAACTTCATTATTTTCTTCTTTTGCACCTTGTGCAAAAATAGGAAGAGCAACAAAAAGACTTGCACAAATTAATGCAATTGTAATCATTTTTTTCATAAACATTTCTCCTTTTTTGTTTAACATAATTGGAATATATCAAAAATAAAATTTCAGTGTTTTAAAAAAAGAGTAAGATGCAAAAAAAAGATAGTAAGTTACTAAATTACAATTTTTAATAGTTTATTCTGATCTAGAATAATTAACAAAAGTTTAGTAGTCGAAAATTTTTGATATAATTTTTTATAAATTTTTACATTATTAATTTGATTTGTATTTAAATTAATAGAATTTATATAATCTATTGGTCATATTATAAAAAAAATATACTATACAAGTGAAATAATAGTTGCTATAGTAAACTATATAAGAGAGGTCTATTTATGAAAAAGAACCCAAGAATAAAATATGTTCGAAAAATTGTACAATTATTGTTTTTCTTAATGATTTTATTGGTTGTAATAAGTCATTCCTTAGAAGAAGCAGGAATTACAATTCCATTTATTCAAGGAGCTTCTCTTCATGCTATTTGTCCTTTTGGAGGAGTAGTAACAATTTATCAATATATTACTTCAGGTACTTTTGTTCAAAAAATACATGAAGCTTCTTTCTATTTAATGATTATTGTCTTTATAACAGCTATAATTGCAGGACCAATTTTTTGTGGTTGGGTCTGTCCATTTGGGACTTTTCAAGAATGGCTTGGTTTACTTGGTAAAAAGCTATTTAAGAGAAAATTTAATAATTTTATTCCAAAGAAAATTGATTCAGTTTTAAGATATTTACGTTATTTTGTTTTAATTTGGGTAATTGTAATGACTGCAGTATCTGCAACTTTAATGTTTTCAACTTATGATCCTTATTATGCATTATTTAATTTCTGGACTGGGGAAGTAGCTATAGCTGGTTTTATTTCTTTAGGTATTGTAATTATTCTTTCTTTGTTTGTTGAAAGACCCTTTTGCAAGTATGCTTGTCCTTATGGAGCACTTTTAGGACTAACAAATCTTTTTAGAATTTTTAGTATTAGAAGAAATAATGAAAGTTGTATTTCTTGTAAGGCTTGCGATAAAGCTTGTCCTATGAATATAGAGATATCTAATAAATCAACAATTAGAAATCACCAATGTATTTCTTGTCTTGCTTGTACTTCTGAACAAGCTTGTCCTATTGAATCAACTCTTGAACTTAATATTAAAGAACCTAAAAAGAAAGAATATAAAAACATTTGGAATTTAAATTCCTATAAAGTAGTAATAATCCTTATGGTAATTATCATTGGTGGTATTTTAATTTTAAAATCAGGAGGGCTTTGGAAAACTGAAAGTTCTAAAGTTCCAATTAAAATAGAATCCGGAGAATTTGCTGGGATGGCGGATCCAAGTGATATTAGAGGTTCATATACTTTTAAAGATATTGAAACAAATTTTATGGTTCCTTCTGATATTTTAGCACAAGCTTTTGCCTTAGATACAAGTGAGAAAGCTGCTGGAGACTATAAAGCTAAAGATCTTGAATTAGTATATGAAGCCTTAACAGATATGGATGGTGAAGTTGGAACAGATAGTGTTAGATTATTTGTATCACTTTATTTAGGAATGCCATATGAAGCTGAGACAACAACGCTTCTTCCTAATCCCGCTTTAAACATATTGAAGGACAAAAATTTAATAAGTGAAGATAAGTTCTTATCATTAAAAGACAGAAGTGTTGCTCCTTCTACTTATGGAGTTATGGATCCAACAATTGGTGAAGAAGAACATTTAGATTCTGCTGATTTGGTTGATATGGAAATAAAAGGTAAAACTACTTTTAATGATTTACTTGATTGGGGTTTAACAAAAGCACAAATTGAGGAAATTTTAGGTTATCCTATTAATGAAACATCACAAACTGTTAGAGATTTTACTATTGAAAATGAATTAGAATTTTCAGATTATAGGACTGAGTTTCAAAAATTATTGGATTCTTTATAGAATAATTTGAAAAAATAATGATTTAGCTTTATGATTGTTTCTATAAAACTTTTGTAAAGCTTTTTTGTTTTATTGTATTATAAGGAGTTAAGTTATGGCTTTTGATTATAAAAAAGAGTATAAGGAATTTTATTTACCCAAGAATAAACCTCAAATAATTGAGATTCCTAAAATGAATTATATTGCTATAAAAGGCAAAGGAAATCCTAATGATGAGAATGGGGAATATCAAAAAGCCTTACAAGTTCTTTATCCAATAGCTTATGCTCTTAAAATGAGTTATAAGGGGGATTATAAGATAAATGGATTTTTTGAATATGTTGTACCCCCTTTAGAAGGTTTCTGGTGGCAAGAGAATGTTAAAGGTGTTGATTTAGCTAATAAGGATACTTTTAATTGGCTTTCTGTAATAAGATTACCGGATTTTATCAGTCAAAAAGATTTTGATTGGGCTATAGAAAGTGTTTCTAATAAGAAAAAAATTGATTGTAGTAAGGCTAAATTTTTAACAATTAATGAGGGCTTATGTGTTCAAATAATGCATATTGGTCCTTTTGATAGTGAAATGGAATCGATTAATAAAATGCATAGCTTTATTGATGAAAAAGGGTATAATTTGGATATAAATGAAAAGAGACTTCATCATGAGATATATTTATCTGATATAAGAAAAGTGGATCCATCTAAATGGAAAACTGTTGTTAGACACCCAATAAAATAAATTAATACTCGTTAGAAAAAAAGATGAGCTCTATTTTATTATAATATTATTTTCTTTAGTTTCATTAATTGAATTTCAAAAACAATACAAATTGTAAGAATTACTAAAAGCATAATAGTAATATATAATGCTCTAATATCAATATAGTATTCATAATAAGTATAGATAATAGTTATAATAGGATATTATTATTAGATATGAATAGAGAGAAGATTGTTTCAATTGCGTTAAAATAAAGAAAGCTTGTTGAAAACAAACAAAATAAATACGATATTAAATTTTCAAAAAAGTAGAGGTTTTAAAAGTGCTTTAACATTTTTAAAACCTCTGATTATTTTGGTTGAGATTATTGGAGAAAAATGACTTCTAATTCTAAGAAGAAAGATTTCTCTCTTAAAAACAAATTTTTAAGCAATAATTATTTCTATTCCCATATCTCTGAAATTTTTTAATTCTTCTTCTGGAGTTAATTCATCTGTAATAAGAATATCAATAACAGAACAAGGTGCTGTCACAAAGTTTGATATTCTTCCTATTTTTGAATGGTCGGCTAAAATAATTACTTTATCATTTGTATTTTTTATCATAGCATTATTTACACTACATTCTTGTAAGACTGAAGTCATTAATCCTTTTTCAGCGTATAGTCCATTTACCCCAAGAAAAGTGTAATTGCTATTTATTTTTTGAATGTTTTCAAGTGTAAAAATTCCAACTAAAGATTGGGAAGTTTCTCTATATTCTCCACCAAGCACCATTAGTTCAATATCAGGATTTATATTGTTTGTAATAGCTCTAGCATTATTTGTGATTACATGGACTTTTTTATTAATTTCTGAAATAAAACTTAATGTTGTTGTTCCGCTATTTACAAAAACCGTATCATTATCTTTAAGCATTTCAACAGCTTTTTTTGCAATTCTTATTTTGTTATCCATATTAAGATCAACTTTTTCTTGGAATTTCCGCTCGGGAAGAAAAGTATCCCATTCTTGAAGAACTGAAGCTCCTCCATGAGTCCTAATTAAAAGTTTTTGAGAATCAAGGAAATCTAAGTCTCTTCGAATTGTAACTGGGGAAACATCAAGAATTTTACTAAGATCCTCCACTTTTATTTTCTGGTTTTCAGAAAGTATGTCTAATATTTTTAGTTGTCTATTGGAAGATATTGGTTTTTTTGTCATAAATTTTTTTCTCCATAAAAAGAATGAATTTAAATCGAATAGCAAAAAAAAATAAACTAAATTTATAAGTTATTTTAAGCTTTAAATTGCTTTTTGAGTTCTTTTGGCTAAAGTATACAATACATATGGAAAAAAAGAAAGGAAATAGTGAACGAAAGATATAAAAAGAACAAAAAGAACAAAAAGAAAAAAATAAACTTGACAATTTGAACTTTATGTGTGAAAAATAGAATTGAAATAATTAAAAAAATAAAAATTGATCAAAAAGATAATAGGAGATGATATATGAACGTAAAAGACATAAATAAGGACAAATGGTTGCATGATGTTTTCCCTGAATGGGGCACTTGGTTAAATGAAGAAATTGAAAATGAAGTAGTAAAACCAGGAACATTTGCAATGTGGTGGTTAGGTTGTACTGGAATTTGGTTAAAATCTGAAGGTAATGCTAATATAATGGTAGACTTTTGGACAAAAAGTGGAAAAAGATCAAAGAAAAATCCACTTATGACTAAACAACATCAACATCAAAGAATGATTGGTTGTGTGGCTCTTCAACCTAATTTACGTAATGCTCCTTGTGTTCTTGATCCATTTGAAATAAGGACTGTAGATGCTGTTCTTTCTACTCATGATCATGGTGATCATATTGATCCATATGTTGCAGCTGCTGTTTTACAAAATTGTGATGAAAAAGTTCCATTTATTGGACCTCAAGCGTGTGTTAATTTATGGGTTTCTTGGGGTGTGCCTAAAGAACGTTGTATTGTTGTTAAACCTGGTGATACTGTTAAAATTAAAGATACAGAAATTGTTGTTCTTGATTCTTTTGATAGAACAGAATTAGTTACAGCTCCAAAGGGAATGATTTTAAAAGGAAATCCTGTAAGAGAGATGGATGAAATTGCAGTAAATTATTTATTTAAAACTCCTGGTGGTAATTTATATCATAGTGGTGATTCTCATTATTCAAATTATTTTGCAAAACATGGAAATGATCATCATATTGATGTAGCGCTTGGCTCATATGGTGAAAATCCAAGAGGAATGACTGATAAAATTAATTCAGCAGATATTTTAAGAATGGCTGAATCTTTGAATACAAAAGTTATCATTCCAATACATCATGATGTATGGACAAATTTTATGGCTGATCCTCAAGAGATTAAAATGTTATGGAATATGAAGAAAGATAGATTAAAATATCAATTTAAACCTTATATTTGGCAAGTTGGTGGTAAATTTACATGGCCAGATAATAAAGATGACTTAGAATTTATGTTTGATAGAGGCTTCCATGATGCATTTGCTATTGAACCAGATTTACCTTTTAAATCTCTTTTATAGTCAATTATTTTTATCCTTTATAAAGATTTGTTAAGTTTTTATAAAGGATAATGAGAAAATTAAAAAATATTAGTGGAGTGTTTTATGAATAGAGCCTCAATAGTTTTTGATATGGATGGTACATTATTGGACTCTTTAAGGGATATTGCGCTGAACTTTAATAGTACTTTAGATTTTTATGGATTTGCTACTTACCCTGTTTCTCTTTATCGAGAGATGCTTGGATATGGACCTTCTCAAACATTTAAAAAAACAATTCCATTAGTA
The DNA here is from genome assembly GCA_963678575.2 of Sphaerochaetaceae bacterium. GTDB lineage: Bacteria > Spirochaetota > Spirochaetia > Sphaerochaetales > Sphaerochaetaceae > Pleomorphochaeta. The sequence continues at coordinate 582,495 of CAXXHV010000001.1, forward strand.
TATAGAGATGATGAAACTTTCATAAATGAATTAGTTGATCATTTTAAAAAAACTTATTATGAAAATGCTTTTACTTACTCAGAACCTTATCCAGGGATTATAGAAATGTTGAAAGAAATACAAAAAAACAATGATTTAGCAGTGTTTTCTAACAAGCCACAAGCTTTATTAGAATATATAACTAATTATTATTTTTCTGATATTGATTTCAAATATATACAAGGAAGTGGTAGCTCTCCCTATTTAAAACCAGAAAAAGAATCTGTAGATTTTTTAATTGAAAAAAGTGGATTTTCTAGATCTAATATACTTTTTATTGGTGATACAGTAATTGATGCAAAAACTGCAAAAACAGGAAATCTAAAAAGTGTTGGTGTTACTTGGGGAATGGGTAATGAAGAAGATTTAATTTATCATAATATGACTTCTATTGCCAAAACAGTTGATGAACTTAAAATTAAAATTCAGGAGTTTAATTTAAGCCTTGAGGCTTAAGAAAGTATTCAAATTAAATAGTAATCTAAATTTCTTAAAACATAAGTGTATAAAAAGAGTCAAATGTGATTAATTTTTTGATTGTTTTAACTGTCCAAAACAATCAAAAAGAAAAATATCTAATCATTTGTTATATAAAATTGTTAAAAAAACAATAAAAAAAGTTTGATTTGGTTTTTTTGATTATTTTCTTGTGTTTTTTGAAATCCCGGGTTACTATTAATGAAATAATAAAGGTCGGTTCGAAATGGATCTTATCCATACCGACATAAAAAACAAATGGGGAGTGGAATTATGGATTTTATTCTATCGATTTTCCTAGCATTTATTAATAAATTTCTAGGACAACCAGCCTTACTATTAGGTACTATAACGTTTATTGGTTATATGTTACTTGGCAAAAAGGTTTATGAAGCACTAGCTGGTTTCATAAAAGCTTATGTTGGTTTTAAGATTCTTCAAGTTGGAACAGGTGGACTTGTAGGAACTTTCAGACCAATCATTAATAGTCTTAATGCTAAATATGGTATTACAGCACTAGTTATTGATCCTTATTTTGGTCAAACTTCAGCTACTGAAGCTTTAGATGTATTAGGATCTTTACAATATGTTGGATATGTAATGTTAATTGCTTTTGCTTTAAACATTGTTTATGTAGCATTTAGAAAACAAACTAAGATTAGAACTTTGTTTATCACAGGTCACATCATGTATCAACAATCAGCTGTTCTTTTATGGGCTATGTATTGGGTACTAGGTGCTGCAGGTGGAAAACCCGCTTCTCCTTTATTAGTAATCATCATTGGGCTTCTTATGGGAACATATTGGTCAGTTGCTTCTAATCTTATTATTGAAGCTACACAAGAAGTTACTGATGGAGCAGGATTTACTGTTGGTCACCAACAAATGTTTGGAGCTTGGTTTGCTTATAAATTAGGAGGCTTATTAGGCAATAAAGAACATGATGTTAACCATGTTGAATCTCCTGGTTTCCTTTCTATTCTTAACGATAACGTTGTTGCTAATACATTATTAATGACAATATTTATTGGAATAATCATGATTATTTTAGGACCAGAGTCTTTTGAATATGATACTAATAAATATTTCTTTGGAACTTATATTTTTGAACAAACAGCACTTTTCGCAGTATATATTACAGTACTTCAAACTGGTGTTAGAATGTTCGTAGCTGAACTTACAGCATCCTTCCAAGGTATTAGTGATAAACTACTTAAAGGTTCCGTTCCAGCTGTTGACTGTGCAGTTACATTTGGTTTCTCACCTAATGCACCAACCTTTGGATTTATCTTTGGTTTCTTTGGTCAAATGATTGCAATTCTTACTTTAGTTGCAATTAAATCTCCAGTATTAATCATTGCAGGATTTATTTGTTTATTCTTCGATAATGGTACTTTAGCAGTATTTGCCAACAAAGCAGGTGGAAGAAGAGCTGCAGCAATTATTCCTTTTATCTCTGGTTTAATTCAAGTATTTGGTTCAGCTTTAGTATTAACAGTATTAAAAGATAGTCCACACGTTGTTGGTTGGATGGGTATGATTGACTGGGCAACATTATGGGCTGGTTCAGTATTATTAACTGATAAGCTCGGTATTATTGTTCCAATCCTATTGATTCCATTAATGATGATCATTCCTCAATTACAATATAAGAGACATAAGGAAACTTATTTCACAACAATGAGAGATAATTAAGCTTTCATATAATATAGAGATTCTCATATGAGAATCTCTATGTATTAAATTTTGTTATTAATAAAAATATTATTGTAGGAGTAAATTATGATAAAAGTATTAGCAGTCTGTGGTAACGGTATGGGGACTTCCCTAGTTATTAAACTTAAAGTTAAAAAATTTGTTGAAGCTAATAATATTAAGTGCCAAATTGATTCATGTTCTTTAGGTCAAGCTAAGGGGTATATAAGTCAAGGAGTAGACATTGTTCTTCTTTCTTCTCAATTAGCATCTGGTCTTGGAACTGTTCCCAAAAGAACCCATGTTCTTGCATTAAAGAATTTAATGGATGATAAAGAATTTGGCCCAAAGATTCTTGAAATTGTAGAACAACATTATCCTGAAGATATTGTTAAATAAAGAAAGGAAAACATAATATGAATTTGAAAGAACATTTGCTTTCTAGAGAAGCTATTGCATTACAAGTCGATGCTAAAGATTGGAAAGAAGCAGTGAAAGCTGGAACAGATATGCTTGTAAGAGCTGGAACTATTGAACCTAGATATTTTGATGAAATTATCCAAAATACTGAAGAACTTGGTCCTTATTATTTACTAGCGCCAGGATTAGCTATGCCTCATGCAAGACCTGAAGGTGGCGTTTTAGAAAATAGTTTTGCTCTTGTCACTTTAAAAGAACCTGTTGCTTTTGGAGATCCAGATAATGATCCTATAGATATCTTAATAACATTAGCTGCAAGAGATGCAAAAACTCAAAACGAAGAAGCAATAGTTCAAGTTGTTACTTTACTTGATAATGAAGAAACTATTGAGAAATTAAGAGATGCTAAAACTCTTGATGATATAAAAATACTCTTTGAAGAGTTAGATTAAGGAGAAATATTATGGCAAGACCATTATTACAAGTAGCATTAGATAATTTTTCATTGAGTGAAGCTTTAGAATCAACATTATTATTGGCGCCAGAATTGGATGTTATTGAAGCAGGGACTTTACTATGTTTAGCTACCGGTGCTGATTCAATTAAAGCTTTAAGAACTTTATATCCAAATAATATTATTGTAGCTGATTTAAAAATTGTAGATGCAGGTGGAGAACTTGCAGGTATGGCATGTGATAAAGGTGCTGATTGGGTTACCGTTATGTGTAGTGCTGCAAATGCAACAAAAGCAAATGCTATGAAGGCTGCTTCTGAAAGAGGTAGTGAAATGCAAGTTGAACTATTTGGTAATTGGACTTTAGAAGAGGCTGCAGAGTGGAGAAAACTTGGTTTAAAACAAGTTATTTATCATCAAAGTAGAGATGCTCTTAATGCTGGTGGAAGCTGGGGAGAATCAAATTTGAGTATGGTAAAAGAATTAATAAACTTAGGTTTTGAAGTTTCTGTTACTGGTGGTTTAGCAGTTGAAAACATTTCATTATTCAAAGGCTTACCTGTTAAATGTTTTATTGCAGGACGTTCTCTTAGAAATGCTAAAGATCCAGCTGCTGAAGCTAGAAAGTGGAAAATGGAGATTGCAAAATACTGGCAGGAGTAAAGAAAATATATGTATAGTTTAGATACCCCTGCTTTAGGGATATATGAGAAAGCTCTACCACCTAAAACAACTTGGTCAGAAAAATTAAATATTGCTAAATCTGCCGGTTATGATTTTGTTGAAATTTCTATTGATGAAAGCGATGAAAGAATTGCAAGACTATATTGGAATAAAGAACAAAGAGCTCAATTTGTTGAAGCAATACATTTAACTGGTATTAGAATACCTTCTATGTGCTTAAGTGTTCATAGAAAGTATCCTTTAGGAAGTGAAAATCCTGAAATTAGAGCAAAATCTTTAGAGATAATGAAATTAGCTATTGAATTTGCTGTAGATACTGGAATAAGAAATATTCAATTAGCAGGATATGATGTTTATTATGATACTGGGAATGCTAAAACTAGAAGTAATTTTATTGAAGGTTTAAAACAAGCTGTCAAATGGGCTTCTAAAGCTGAAGTAATGCTTAGTATGGAAATTATGGATTATCCTTTAATGAGTTCTATAAGTAAATTTCTTGATCATGCTGAGATTATTGACTCCCCTTGGTTTACTGTTTATCCAGATATTGGAAATCTTTCAGCTTGGGGCAATGATGTAGAAAGAGAATTTTCTAAAGGTATTAATAAGATTACAGCAATCCATTTGAAAGACACTCTTGCTGTAACTGGAACTTTTGGTGGAAAATTCAAAGAAGTTCCTTTTGGGGAAGGGTGTGTAGATTTCCCAGAATTTTTTAGAATATTAAAAAAATTAAATTACTCGGGACCTTTTCTTATTGAAATGTGGACTGAGAAAGCAGAAGATCCAATTCAAGAAATTATAAAAGCTAGAGAATGGATACTTGATAGAATGAGGGAAGGTAAATACAATTTATGTTAGAGAATTTAAAAGAACAAGTTTTAAAAGCAAATTTGGATCTTCCAAAATATGGTTTAATTACTTTTACTTGGGGTAATGTTAGTGCAATAGATAGAGAGACATCTCTTGTTGTTATAAAACCAAGTGGTGTTTCTTATGATGATATGGTTGTTAATGATTTAGTAGTTGTTGATCTTGATGGAAATATTATCGAAGGGAAATATAAACCATCAAGTGATACTCCAACCCATTTAGCCCTTTATCGAGCTTTTGATGATATTGGTGGGATTGTTCACACTCATTCTAATTGGGCAACATCCTGGGCTCAAGCAGGAAGAGCTATTCCTTCATATGGTACTACTCATGCAGATTATTTTTATGGAGCTATTCCATGTACCAGAAAAATGACTACTGAAGAAATTCAAGGTCAATATGAATTAGAGACAGGCAATGTAATAATTGAGACATTTAAAAATAACAAAATTGACCCAATGATGGTCCCTGGGGTACTAGTATATAGTCATGGTCCTTTTACTTGGGGAAAAGATGCAAATGAAGCAGTCCATAATGCAGTTGTTGCAGAAGAAGTTGCTAAAATGGCTTATCAAGCTGAACATTTAAGAGAAGGTTTATCTTCAATGCAAAAAGAGCTTTTGGATAAACATTTTTTAAGAAAACATGGTAAAAATGCATACTATGGTCAAATTAAAGGAGAATAATAATGATATCAAGAGAAGTAGAAATTATAAATGAAACAGGATTACATACAAGACCAGGTAATCAATTTGTTAAATTAGCAAAAACATTTGCTTGTGATATAACAGTAAAAAGAGGTGAAACTGAGTTTAGTGCTAAAAGTCTTTTAAAACTTATGAAAGTAGGTGTTTCAAAAGGTGATCATATTACAATTGTATGTGATGGTGAAAATGAAAATGAAGCTATTGTTGCTTTATCTAATTTCATAGCTAATCTCAATGAGTAACAAATATAATTTTTGTAAGAGAAAAGAAGGTATTTTTATATGAAAACTTATAAAGGAATTTCAGCTTCACCTGGAATCGTGATTGGTAAAGTATTTGTTTTTAAACATCAAAAACTAGAAATTTCTGATTATCCTATTGAAACTGGAACTGAAGAATTAGAATTCCAAAGATTTATCAAAGGTAGAGATTTAGCAATTGAACAGCTTAATTGTGTTTATGAAAAAGCTCTAGTAACTCTGGGTGAAGATGAAGCTGAGATTTTTGAAGGTCATATAGAGTTAATTGGTGATGAAGATATTGAAGAAGGTGTAAAAGACTTAATTTTTTCTAAGAAAATGTGTGCTGAAAAAGCAGCTACTGAAGTAATGGAAGAAAATGCAAAAGATATGGAATCTTTAGATAATCCATATATGCAAGAAAGAGCTGCTGATCTTCGAGATATTGGAAAGCGTTTAACATACTGTATTGCTGGTGTATCATTAATGAGTTTAGCAGATATTGAAGAACCTGTAATTATAATTGCACAAGATCTTACTCCTTCAGATACTGCTCAAATTGATAAAGATAAAGTTTTAGGCTTTGCTTGTGAAGTTGGGGGGGCAACCTCTCATGTTGCAATCATGGCAAGAACTCTTGAACTTCCTGCTTTGGTTGGATGTTCTTCAATTTTACATGAATTGAAAAACGGTGATGAGATTATATTAGATGCTTCTATGGGTAAAATTATTACAGAAATTGATAATGAAACAAAATCTGAATATTTAAATAAAATTAAAGTTTTTTTCGATAATAAAAAATCTTTAGAGGCCTTAAAAGATTTACCTGCAGAAACAACTGATGGACATAAAGTTGAGCTTTGTGCAAACATTGGAACTGATAGAGATGTTGAAGGGGCTCTTAAGCATGGAGCTGAAGGGGTTGGTCTTTATAGAACTGAGTTTTTATTTATGGATAAACCTCAAATGCCTTGTGAAGATGTCCAAATGCAGGCTTATCGTACTGTAGCAGAAGCTATGGATGGTCGAAGTATAATTATTCGAACCATTGATATTGGCGGTGATAAATCACTTGAATACCTTGATTTCCCCAAAGAACTTAATCCTTTTCTTGGTTGGAGAGCAATAAGGATGTGTCTTGATACTCCAAATATTATTATTACACAATTAAGAGCTATTCTAAGAGCAAGTTTTTATGGGAAATTAAGAATTATGTTCCCTATGATAATTTCTGTAAAAGAAATTAGAAAGTTAAAAGCATTAGTTGAAGATGTTAAAAATGCACTTAGAGTAGAAGGTATTCCTTTTGATGAAAGCATTGAGGTTGGAATTATGATTGAAACTCCAGCGTCAGCTGTTATAGCTCCAATCTTAGCAAAAGAGGTAGATTTCTTTAGTATTGGGACTAATGATTTAACACAATATACTCTTGCCGTTGATAGAGGGAATGAAAAGATAGCTGAACTTTATCAACCTATGCATCCAGCAGTATTAACCTTGATTAAAAATGTTATTGATGCTTCACATGCAGAAGGCAAATGGACCGGTATGTGTGGAGAGCTTGCAAGTAATGAAATAGCTACTTTATTATTATTAGGACTAGGACTAGATGAATTTAGTATGAGTGCTAGTAGTATTTCAAGAGTAAAAAAAATTATTAGAAGTGTAAGTTATTCAGAAGCAAAGGAAATAAGTAAGAAAGCTCTTTCTATGGAAACCTCTGATGAAATTATTGAATTCTTAAATAATTATATTTTAAATCTATAATAGAATTATTTATTAACAAAATTTAAAAAAGTTGCTGATAGTCATAATTTTGATTTATCAGCAACTTTCTTTTTATAGATATTAAGTGAAAATATCAGTTTATATTTTTATTGGTGGCAGAATTCTTTAAACAAATATAATGTTTAAATTGATTTCAAAGTTAGATATCAATATAGCACTAATATAAAATTTAAGTATATCTTTAATTTAGAATATTATATTAATTTATTTAGTGTTAATTTGTTATACTACTTAGAAGTTATATTATTTAAAATAAAATAAATGATTTTTCAAATTCTTATATATATAACTTAATTATAAATTTAATTTGACTTTGCTTAATTTTAGTTTTGTTCAAAAAAATGCATTTCTTATTTCAAATTTATCCATGGCGGTGGTAATATAACCATGTTAATTTACTCATGTATTGAAAAGAAAATATATATTTTTATTTGATTCTTTTTAATATAAAAGGAGATTTTATGAAAAAAATTGTAACCATTATTTGTTTTTCTCTTGTATTGTTAACAAGTTTATTTGCTAATGGAACCTCAGAGAAAGAAGTATCAAAACCTGTTACCTTAACATTTGGTAGTCATCAAAGTGGACTTCCTAACACAGGTATTGTTCAAGATTTGGCTAAAGAATTTGAAAGTGAAACTGGAATTAAAATTGATTTCCAAATTTCACCGGATGCACAGTGGAGAGATCTAATTAAAGTGAAATTAGATTCAGGAGAAGCCCCTGATATTATTTGTGTAGATACTCCAATTGATTTAGCATCAAGTACTAAAATGTCTCAGTATTGTATTGAGTTAACAAATGAAGAATGGATGAGCAGAATGTCTGATGAAGCGGTATTAGCTGTTTCAGATAGCAAAAAAGCATATGGAATAACTTTCCCTGGTCCTAAAATGTGGTTTGTTGTTTATAATAAAGTTATTTTTGATAAATTAGGATTATCTGCTCCTACAACATATGATGAATTTAAAGAAGTTTGTCAAACTATCTTAGACAATGGAATAACTCCAATTTATGAATGTACTACAAATGGTTGGCATCAAGTTTTGCCATTGTTTGAAACAGGTGGACTATACCTTCAATCTGATCCAAATTTATATGATGAATTAAATGCAAATGAAAAAGATTTAGATGATATTCCTGCATTATTAACTATAATAAAACAAGTTAACGAATTTGCTCAATTAGGATATTATGGAACAGATTATTTAAGTAATGCATGGGAAAATGCTCCAGAAGCAATTGCAAGTGGATCTTGTGTAATGACAATTGCAGAATTGGGTTGGAAAAACCAAGTTACTGCAGAATATCCAGAGTTTGATAGTAATAATTTAGGTCAATTTGTTATTCCATTTGGTGATAACCAAATTATAGGTGTTAATCCAGCAAGTAATGCATATTTTATAAATAAGAGCAGTAAATATACAGAAGAAGCAAAGCTTTTCTTTGATTTCTTGGCAAGAAAAGAAAATCTAGAAAAGAGATTTGAAGGACAACCAGATTTGAATGCTTTATGTTGGCCAGAAATTCCTACAAGATTTAAAGCTGATGAAAATGCTTATATTAATAGTCTTAAAAAAGCTCGTGTTGTTCAAACCTCAGTTAATTATATTGATAACCAATGGATGGATATCGGTAAAGATCTTGAAGCTATGTTTATAGGAGCAAGTACCCCAGAAGATGTTTTAAACATAATAATGAATAGAAGAAACAATCAAGCAAAGTTACAACGTGATCCAGGTTGGGTTAAGTAGTAAGTATTATTAGAAAAAGTGTTTGGTTTCAAACACTTTTTCTATTTCATTAGGAGTTAAAAATGAATAATAATATAAAATATCCTTGGTATTTTGCAATTGGTGCAGTTTTACTGTATTTTGTTTTCTTTTTCTTACCAGGACTCTTAGGAATATTTTTATCTTTTACTGATTGGAATATATATTTTAATGATTTAAATTTTGTAGGATTAGAAAATTATAAGCGAGTTTTATCTATTGAATATACTCAATATATAGGTAATACTTTATATTTTACAATAATCACAACCATTGCTAAAACAGTACTAGGTTGTTTGATTGCCTTACTTTTGACTCAACGTTTTATTAGAGCTAAGAATCTTCAAAGAATGGTGTTTTTTTCTCCTCAAGTGTTATCATATTTAGTTGTAGGTTTAGTTTTTAGAAGCATGTTACACCCAACAAGAGGTTTTTTAAATAATTTTTTAAATTCTATTGGTTTAGAGAATTTATCACGCAATTGGTTAACAGATTTAAGTATTGTCTTTCCTACAGTAATGGCAGTTGATGTATGGAAAGGTGTTGGGTATATCATGGTTGTAATTATAGCTGGACTCATATCTATTTCTCCTACCTTTTATGAAGCTGCAGAAATCGATGGAGCAAATTTCTATCAGAAATTTACAAAAATAACATTGCCTTTGTTATTACCAGTTTTAGTCAATATTACAATACTTAATTTGACATATGGTCTTAGGGTATTTGATATGATTTATGCACTTACTAATGGGGGACCTGGTAATGCAACAGGAGTTATCAATACAGCAGTATATAAAGAGTTTTCAAAAGGTGATTTGGCTATGGGCACAACGCTTTCGACAGTGTTGTTTGTTATCTTACTATCTTTGATTTATTTTATTATAAAATCAATGGAAAATAAAGAGGTGAAAATGTGAAGAATTTACCATTTTTAAAAAAGCTTAGACATGTTATTCTAAATATATTTTCATTTATTTTTGTATTAATTGTAATTATTCCATTTTACGTAGTATTAATTAATTCCTTTAAAACCAGTACAGAATCTAATAGAATGTCAATAAATTTCCCATCATCCTTTCATTTTGAAAATTATGCAACAGTAATTGAAAAGGGGAAATTGTTTACATCTTTTAATAATAGTTTATTATATTCAGTAGTTAGTGTATTTATTATTGTAATTTGTGTTTTAGCAGCGGCCTTTGTTATTTCAAGGAATACAAAAGGGATAAATAAGGTTTTTTATTATTTTATTATAACAGGGCTTGCAATGCCTATAAATAATGTCTCGTTATTTAAAGTAATGCAGTTTTTGAACTTAATGAACACAAGAGTTGGAATCATTTTGATTTATTCTGCTGTTAATATTCCGTTAAGTTTATTTATTGCATATGGTTTTATTGCTACGATTCCAAAAGAACTAGATGAAGCTGCTATCCTTGATGGGTGCTCTCCATTACAGTTGTTTACTAAGATAATAATACCTTTATTAAAACCTATTGCATCAACATTAGCTGTTTTAAACATGATGGCAGTATGGAATGATTTCACAATGCCATTATATTATTTGAATAATTCAAAAAAGTGGCCAATGACTTTAGCTGTATATAATTTTTTTGGAGCTTTTGAAAATTCATGGAATCTTGTTTGTGCAGATATAGTACTTACAATTGCACCTGTATTAATTGTATTTATTTTTGGACAAAAATATATAGTTGGAGGAGTATCAGCTGGAGCTGTGAAAGGATAATATATGAAATTTACAAATGGGTTTTGGTTAATCAAAGAGGAATATTCTCCTTTATTTTGTACAGAGTATTTTGATCATAATTTTGATGGTGAAAATTTATATGTATATGCTTGTAGCAAACATGTAGAAGATCGTGGATCTATTTTGAATACAGCGGTTTTAAAGGTGAAGTTTTTTTCTCCTTTAGATGATGTGATTGGTGTTAAAATAACTCATTTTGAAGGGCAAAAAGAAACTTTGCCAACTTTTAAGTTAAATAAAACTAATCCTAAAATATCTTTTAATGAAACTGAAGATTCATTAATTTTTTCAAGTGGAGATTTGAGAGCAGTAATATCTAAAAAGCCTAATGATTGGAATATAAAGTATTATAGAAACAATACCTTGTTAACTTCTTCTGTGAAAAGATCTGAAGCTTATTTTCAAGAACGAATTAGTAAGAATACTTATACTGTTGAATCATTATCACTTGATATCGATGAGACTTTGTATGGATTAGGAGAAAGATTTACTCCTTTTGTAAAAAATGGACAAACTGTAGAAATTTGGAATGAAGATGGGGGTACCTCAAGCCAACAAGCTTATAAAAATATCCCATTCTATATTTCTAATAAAGGTTATGGAGTTTTTGTTAATTCTCCTAAAGATGTATCTTTTGAAATTGCCAGTGAGAAGGTTGAACAAGTTCAATTCTCTTTAAGTGGAGAGAAATTGGAATATTATATAATTAGTGAGGAGTCAAATAAAAAAGTTATTGGAAAATATTGTCAATTAACTGGCTATCCTTCACTTCCTCCAGCTTGGTCTTTTGGTTTGTGGTTAACAACTTCTTTTACAACGAATTACGATGAAGAAACTACTTCCTATTTCATTGATGGAATGAAAGATCGGGAAATTCCATTGAGTGTATTTCATTTTGATTGTTATTGGATGAAAGGTGTTGAGTGGTGTAATTTTACATGGGATCCAGAAACCTTTCCACATCCTAAAAAAATGTTAGATAGGTATCATGATAAAAATTTAAAAATATGTGTTTGGATTAATCCCTATATTGCTCAAAAATCGTATCTTTTTGAGGAAGGTCAGAAATTAGGTTATTTTGTTTCAAAAACAAATGGTGATATTTGGCAAACTGATATGTGGCAAGCAGGTATGGCCTTAGTTGATTTTACAAATCCTGATGCTACAAAATGGTATCAAGAAAAGCTCAAAAGTTTATTAGATATGGGAGTCGATTGTTTCAAAACTGACTTTGGAGAGAGAATTCCAGTTAGAAATATCAGTTATTTTGATAATAGTGATAACGTTAGTATGCACAATTATTATACATATCTTTATAACAAAGCAGTTTTTGATTTATTGAAAGAAGTTAAAGGGGATGGTGAAGCTGTATTATTTGCTAGAAGTGCAACTGTAGGAAGCCAAGCTTTTCCTGTACATTGGGGTGGAGACTGTAGCGCAACATATCCTTCTATGGCAGAAACATTAAGGAGCGGGTTATCCCTCTCTTGTTCTGGGTTTGGGTATTGGAGTAATGATATTGGTGGTTTTGAAAGTACAGCCTCAGCTGATATTTATAAGAGATGGTGTCAATTTGGACTTCTTTGTTCTCATAGCAGATTACATGGATCTTCATCATACAGAGTACCTTGGTTGTTTGATGATGAAGCTTCTTTGGTATTAAAGAAATTCTCAAATTTAAAATGTTTATTGATGCCTCAATTATATTCTCATGCAGTTGAAGCTCATGAACAAGGCTTTCCTATGCTAAGAGCAATGTTTTTAGAATTTGAAGGGGATAGAGCCGTTGATTATCTGGATAAGCAATATTTATTGGGTGATAGCCTTTTAGTCGCCCCTATATTTAAAGAAACGGGTGAGGTTGATTATTATCTACCCAAAGGATTGTGGTATAATATATTAACTGATAAAGAATATGTTGGTAATACTTGGATTAAAGAGAAATATGATTATTTTTCAATGCCTCTTTTATTAAGAGAGAATTCTATCCTATTGGTAGGTTATCGAGATGATAGACCTGATTATGAATTTGAAAAAGATTTAACAATCAAGTTGTCTCATTTTGTAGAAGGTGTAAAAAGAATTAAAAAAGTTTACAACCAATATGGCGTTTTAGTAGGTACTATCACAGTAATATGTTTGAATTCGGAATTGAATGTTCAATATGATGGTATATTAACAAATCCTAAATTTATTAGTTTATCAAATCAAAAGATTAATATATAAAAAAGGATTTAACATTGAATAATTTAGTTTTTAAAAAAGATTTTCTATTTGGGTGCGCAACTGCGGCCTATCAAATAGAAGGTGCTGTAAATGAAGGCAATAGAGGAAAGACTATTTGGGATGAATTCTCTCATATTAAAGGCAATATATATAAAGATCAAAATGGAGATATTGCTTGTGATTCATATCATAAATATAAAGAAGACATTGCAATTTTGAAAGAACTTGGTTTTTCTTCTTATCGTTTTTCAATTGCTTGGTCAAGAATATTTCCAAATGGAACTGGTGAAGTAAATAGAGAAGGAGTAAATTATTACCACAATTTATTACAAGAATTAATTGATAATAATATAACTCCTTTTGTAACTCTTTATCATTGGGATTTACCAATTGCATTGGGTAATTGGACAAATAGAGAATGTGTTTATGCTTTTAGAGATTATGCCGCATTTTGTTTTAAAGAATTTTCAAAAGAAGTAAAGAATTGGATTACTTTAAATGAGCCTTTTTGCTCAAGTTTTGTGAGCCATTTTGAAGGCCGGCATGCTCCAGGTCATAGAAATCTTGAAGAAGCATTTGTATGTGCACATCATTTGAATTTAGCACATGGCTTGGCTGTGCAAGAATTTAGAAAGATGAATATAGTTGGACAAATTGGAATTACAATAAATGCGATTTATCCACAACCTAGTACTAAAAATAAAAAAGATATTCTTGCTGCTGAAATAATTAAAGCTACTCAAACAGATATATTTATTTCTCCTATTACTAAAGGGACTTATCCAAGTCTGATTGAAAAACAAATGAAAATAAAAATGCCTATTGAAAAGGATGATTTGAGAAATATCAATCAAAGTATTGATTTCATAGGTTTAAATTATTACAGTGAAGATTTAGTAAAATATGATGAAACAGATCCATTTTATGCAAAAACTGTAAATAGTTGGCATGATAAAACTGATATGGGGTGGGATATTGTTCCTCAAGGGTTACTTAGATTTTTAAGAACAATTAATAAAGATACTGATAATATTGATATTTACATAACAGAAAATGGGATGGCATCCGTTGATCAAATATCAAAGGATAATAGAGTTCATGATAAGGAAAGAATTGATTATTTTAGAAGTCATTTATTTTATTGTAAAAAAGCAATTGAGGAAGGAATCCCTCTTAAAGGATATTTTACTTGGTCATTATTAGATAATTTCGAATGGGCTTATGGCTATTCAAAAAGATTTGGAATAACTTATGTTGATTATGAGAATGATTGTAAAAGGATCATCAAAGATAGTGGCTATTTTCTAAGGGATATTATGCTTGGTTTGATTTAATTTTCTATATTCCGAAGGTTGTATACCTGTTTTATTTTTAAATATTCGACTGAAGTAAAAACTATTTTCTTTATATCCAACCAATTCAGCAACTCTATATATTTCCATATTTGGGTATTTTATAAGCAATTTTTCAGCTTCTTTTACTCTGAGATTTATAATATATTGGGATATTGTTTGGTTGGTGTATTTCTTAAATATCTTTCCTAGGTATTCTTGAGTAAATCCACATTTTACACTTAGATCAGCTATAGAAATATCTTTATTAAAATTATTATCTAAATAATTAATAATGAAATCACACATTTGTTTTTTATCTTGACTTGAATTATTTATTACAAAAGTTTCATTTTCACTAAAAATTTGGTTTGAAATATTTAGGATAGTATTTTTAAAAAGCTCTTTATCGATTGGTTTCAATAAGTACTCTTTAACATCACTTCTTAAGGCAGTCTGTGCATAAGAAAATTCATCATAACCGCTTAAAATAACAAATTTAATTGTTGGATAATTATCATGAACCTTTTTTGCTAAAGTTAAACCATCACCACCAGGCATTTTTATATCACTTATTACTAAGTCGGGTAATTCTTTTTCAATTATTTTATATGCCTCAACGCCATTTGTGGTATCTCCAATAATTTGAATAGGAATACAGTTTATTGATTTGATTAATTTTATCAAGTGATTCCTTAGTAAAGTTTCATCTTCAACAACTAAGATTTTAATTATCTCTTTTTTAATCATTTATTATTTTTCCTCCAATTATTATTGTAGTTTCATTTTGATTAGAGTTTATAATTTGAAAGACAGCATCATCTTTATATCTCATTTTTAATCTTATAAAGGTGTTTTTTAAACCAAAATTGCCTATGTGGAAATTATTTAATTCATCATCAAGGTTTAGATTATTAAATTCATTTAAAATTTGATTCTTTTTTTCACTTTTGAAAGTACCTCCATTATCAGTAACGAAAACCTTCCATTTATCATTATTTACTTCAAATTTTACTTTTAGTTTCCAAGGTGGAGGATTAATAAAAGCGTGTTTAAAAGCGTTTTCAGTTAGAGATTGCAAAATTAGTTTAGGTATTTTAATATTTTTTATATTATCTTCATATTCAATTTCATAGGTAAATTCATAAGGGTATCTTAATTGCATGATATTTAAAAAATGTTGAGTATTCAAAGCTTCTTTTTCGATTGTTTCAAGAATAGTTTCTGATGTGGTAGATAAATATCTAAGGTAATTTGCAAGTGATGAACACATATGTGATATTTCTGTGTTTAAATTTTCGTCTGCCATCACACTAATGTTACTTAAACAATTGTAAATAAAATGAGGTTTTACAAAAGATTGCGACATAAGGAGTTTTGTTTTTATTTCTTCAGCTTGAAGCAATAATACTTCTTTCGAAGTCTCTTTTAACTCTTTAATCATTAAATCATAAGCTTCCCACAACTCAGCAATTTCTCTTATTTTAATTTTAGGTACTTCAAGTTTGTTTTCATCAGTTTCAATAATGTTTTTTAAATTCGTTTCATTTGTAATTTTTTTAAGTTTATTAATTGGTGAAGTTAAAGAGCCAGAAATAATAAAGCAAACAACTAATGTTACAAACAAAGTTATTATTAAAAGTATTATAAAGTTTTTTCTGATTTCATTCATTTTAGAAGCTACAATGGTTTGAGGCATACAAATAACAACTTTCCATCCATAACTTTCAAGTTCAGAAGACTTCACAATATAATTTTTATTGTTTAAAATTTGTTCATATCCTATATTTCTTATATCCTCATTATAAGAAAACTCCTCATAAATATTATCTGAAAAAGGGAATAATAGTTCATTTCGTTCATTGAAAACAAAAACTTTAATATCTTCTCGTGTATTCATAAGTTCAATAGGGTTTTCAAAAATCTTGTTGCAGTTTTGAACAATTTCTAAAATTCCTTCTTTTTGATTGTATTTGTTAAAGAATACTCTAATTAAAGAAATGTATTTTAAAGTAATATCAGAAATTGAATAGTTAGGGATATCGGCCACAATATGCGGGGTAGTAATAAATTTTTTCCCATTTAATTCAATTGTTGGTTTATACCAATCAAATTTTTCTAAATCAACATCAGTAAAAGTAGTACTGAACCCTAATTTTATCATTCCTCCATCAAAAGTATATAAATTTACACGACTTGTAGATTGAACTGGTCCTATCATAGCAAAAATATAATCAGAAATTGCTAAAACCTTTTCTCTTGTAGAAACGTAGTTTGCATCATTTGGGGCATCAATATTAGGATAATATTGTGTAAATTCTTTAAAGTTAGACTTTATACCATTGGAATATATAACATTCATAGAAATTGTTGATAATTGATCTATATTCTGTGAAATTGAAGAGCAAGCTGAAGTATTTACAATATCTAATTCGTTATTAATCAACTTTAGTAAATTACTTTTATTATATGAAAAAGAATACAAGCAAAATGCTAAAACTAAAATTGCTGAAAACAAACCAAATACCGAAAATAAGTAAAATCTATTTGATAATAATTTTTTATTAAACAAAAGAGCTCTCCTTATTTTTAATATTAGATATTATAACATGGAACTATATTTTTTGCATAAATATTTATTATATATCAAATTAAATAAGGAGGTAAGGTTTACTTATTATTCATTTTGTTAATTGTTCTTTATTGTAGCTTTTATAAGAGAAAGAAATATAGTTCAATCTGTTCTTGATATTTTTAATGGGTTGTATGGAAAATTAGGAAATGAAGAATTTAAAAAATTGTTCGCTATATTATAACTGATTTAGGACAAGAATTTTTAGCTCCACAAAAGATAGGATAATTAGAATAAAAATAACTATGCTCAGTTTTCAAAAAGCCTCAAGTGAAGTGTAATAACAATTAAGATATCTTAATTGTTGTAACTTTTCCTTATGTTTTGGATTATAATAAGTATATTATAATAAATATATAATAATTTTTTAGATAATTTATATAATTTATTTTTTCTTTGTATATAATTATTTAAAATATTTTTTGGGAGACTACTATCACAGGAAAACAAAAAAAATTATTTAAATTTATTAGTATTGGATTACTCATATCTATTTTTATGAGTTGTTCTCTTTTTACTAATAAAGCTAGAGTTTTATTATCAATAACTGATGCACCAATTGTTGATGGAGAAGCTGTTGAAGGTGTTTATATTACAATTACTGGAATTGAATATAATTTGAATGAGCAATGGATTAGTGATACTAATTTTACAGAACCAAAGTTATTTAATCTATTAGAATTAACAAACGGTGAGGTCGCTCCATTGTCTGATTTGATTATAGAGTCAGGGACTGTTTCTCAGATAAGATTTTTACTAGATGTTGAAGAAGAGGTTACAAGTAAAAAGAGTAATCCTGGATGCTATATTATAATTGACTCAGATGGTGTTGCTGATGGGATAATTGATGATACTGATGTTAAATATCCACTTTTTATTCCTAGTGGAACTCAATCAGGATTCAAACTTACTAGTTCTTTTACTGTTCCTTCAAATGGAGAAGTAGAAATAACTGCAGATTTTGATGTTAGAAAATCTGTTGTCAAAAAAGGTGTAAAAGATGAATATTTGTTGAAACCAACTATAAGATTGGTTGTAAATAATCAAGCAGGGTCTATAGAAGGTGATTTCATTGAACCTACTAGTACAACATACGATTCTTATGTAATCTTTGTTTATAATCCAGGGGATTATTCTTCTGATGAAATTTCTTCAGGTTCTGATACTTCAAGTTCTTTTTCAAATTCAGTTTCAAGTACTAAAGTAATTGATGAGACATCTTTGGAAATCGAAGATCATTATGTGTTATCTTATTTAGCTAATGGAGAATATGATTTGATTATTGTTGGTGTTGATTCAGATGGTGCTTATTATATTTTAGATGATACTTCATATCAAAATGTTACTGTCCAATCTGGTGAAGTAACAGATTATGATATTAATCTCAATCCTCCAATTTAACTCATTGAGTTTGTTTCTTTTATAAAAAATAATCTGGAATGTTTTTTTTGATATTAACATTCCAGATTTTAAATTAATAAACAATTAAAAATATTTATTATTAATTATTTAAATCATTAACAGAAACTGATTTTACATTAGTTCTACCATTTTCTAACTTAGGTAACTCAATTTTTCCACTGTTAATTAATTCTACAGCATTTTTGTATTCTTTAGAATTTTTATCAACGCCAGTATAAATATTCCAAGTATTAATATTATAGTTATCTCCATCGATTTGACCATTTAATACTTCTTTTATATATCTAATTGTTAATTCTCTTACTGTTCCGTTATCACCCCATTGAGTAAATGAATTGAAAATTGGGGTGTAATTTCTATTTTCTATTGCGCCACCTTTGCCAATCCATTTGTTAAAACTATAAGAATTTGTTCCAAGAATTATTTCTTGATCATCAGTAATTAATGAAGTAACAGGTTCTCCATTAACTAATTTAATTGATCCGTCATTATTGTATTCTGTAATTAAAGATAAATCTTTAATTCTTGATCCTGAGGCTTTTGTTAAATCAATAGTATAAGTAACACCACCGGCTATATTATCTGTGCTATATTTTGAAAGTCTTCTTTCAGGATTATAACTTATAGTTAAATCACCTGCTTCAATTTGATTGAAATAATCAGCACTATATTCAAGTAATAATTTTAAATCAGCACCTGTGATTTTATAAGTTGTAATTTCTCCACCTGAATAAGTATATGAAGAAGATATATCTTTAATACTAACATTACCAACTTTGAAACCTGCATTTTCTGCATCAGTATTTAAGATTATAACCTCTGCATTAGTATAATATTGGCTAGGAGCAGACAATAAATTTAAAATTCCTGTTGATTCTGTATATACAGAACTAATTCCTTTTATTTCATCTTTTTTTGATAAATCACTGTTAATTAAAGTTCCAATAGGAGTGCTAACAAAAGCTCTTAATTCTTTTTTGTAAGGCTCCATTAATTCAACTAACTCTTCATCTTCTTTATTAGTAACTTTTTCTGTTTTTACATCTTTGCTAATTAATTTTATACCATTAAAACTTTTTTCAAATGTTAAATTTACAAATCCAATTGCTTGACCATATTTATAAGGTTCCATGATTAATACATCATTAACAACTTCTTTGCTAATATTAGCATGGGCATGACCTGCAATAATTGCATCAAATTCAGGGAAAGCTTTTGCAATCTCTTTAACCCCTGAACCTTCTACATTATTTTCTTCCTCCAATCCCATGTGTAAAATTCCAATGATAGAATCAACATTTTCTGCTTTTAATTCAGAAATAGCTTTTTTAATTTCAACTAATGGGTTGATTATTTCTAAGCCATCTAAAGAGTCTTTCCCCTTTTCAAATTCGGTTATTAATGGAGTAGTAATTCCGATGAATCCTATTTTTATACCATCTTTCTCAATTATAGTTGTAGCTGGCAGATATCTTTTACCAGTAGCTTTGTCATAAACATTTCCTGAAAGGATAGTTCCTTCAAAATCATCAATTAGATTTTGTCTCAATTCTCTATTAAAATTATATTCATGATTACCAAAAGTCCATACATCACAATTTAAATAATTAAATGCTTCAACCATAGGATTTTTATCATCATTAATAAAATATTCAACATAGTTTGCTTGTACAGCATCACCACAATCAACATAAATTAAATTTTCATTATTTTCTCTATGTTCTTTTATTGTTTGAGCAATATAAGTTAAACTTCCTCTTGTGTATTCAGTGTCAGTTGAAAAATCCCAAGGAACAAACCAACCATGTAAATCACTTGTTGCTATTATTTCAACATCTATTGTTTCAATATTATTCCATTTATTATGGAATTCCTCATTGCCTTGTGCAAAAATTGAGTTAATTATGATTAGTGCACATGTAATACAGATTAGTATTTTTTTCATTAAAAATCTCTCCTAAAAATTTAAGGTGGATTATGAGAATAACATGGATTATTTGATAAGTCAAAATTATTATTTTATTGAAATTTATTTATGCAACAATAATTTTTTATATTAAAGTATCAATTTAATTACTTAACAATTAATATTGCGATTCTTTGTAATAATACTTAGTAGTCGACAAATGAATTATTACTATTTAAGCTTTAATTAACCTAGTAATTTTCTTTTTAGTAATAGTAATAAGTTGAATAGATGTTTTATTATAATCATAAATATGAGAGGAAATTTTTATATAAAGAAAAGGATAAAGTTATTTCTTTTTTAATATGGAGTTTAGCTTTCATATTAGTTAGTACAACTTGTAAAACAAATAATAACCTTGAACTTTCATGTTTTCTATCAAAGTAAATAGAAGAAAATCGTACATTAATAGTTGCACATAGAGGATAGGCTGAAATAGCACTGAAAATACTATTAGTGCTTTTGAAGCTGCATTAAATGCCGGAGTAAAAGCTTGTTATAGATTAGTAGTGATGGGTATTAGTAGTGATTCATGATAATTCAGAAGATAGAACGACATAGGTATTAGGTAAAGTTAAACAATTAACTTATGAATATTTATCTTTTTTAGATATCGAGAGTTGGAAAGATTCAAAATATAAAGAGGAAAAAATACCTACATTTTTTGAAACACTTACATTTTTACATGATAATAATATGATAGCTGTACTTGAAATAAAAACTGCAAACATTACAGAAAAAGTTATTAAAATGTTATATGAAACTGAAATGGAAGAAAGTACAATAATAATTAGTTTTTCAAAATCTACTATTTCAGATGTAATTGAAGCTGATTCTAAAATTCCAGCCCTCTTATTAATTAATAAAAATTCTTGTATTACTGGATCAACTGAAGATAAAGTAAAAGGGATTAAAAAAGAATTAAAAAAGATAGAGACTAAGAATATAGAATTATATGCTTTTCAACTAGAAAAAATGAACTCTTCTTCCTCCTCATTGGCAAAATCTAATATGAAAAATGGTAAAGACCCAGGTAAACTACCTCTTTCTTTGGATGAAGATACTGTAAAAAAAACTCCATGCTGAAGAATATTTAATTAATGCTTGGACTGTAGATAATGAAGTAAATCTGAAAGATTTAATTAATAATAAAGTTGATATATTAACAACTAACTATTTAGAAAAAGCTATTAATATAAAAAATGAGATACTAAATTATTAAACTTTATATAAATACTTATAAATTTGATATTTAATTGAAGAAATATTTTAGTATATAAAATATGAACAAATATATATAATGTGTTTCAAAAATTTTATTATTTATAATAAATCGAAATAGAAATGAAAACTTTAATATAGGAAAAAAAATTTCTATATGATAAAATGAAAAAAAATATAATAAGGAAATTTTATTGATTAATACTTTTTTTTTGAATCAAGATGCTATATCAAAAAAACAATACATTGATTTATTAGAAATCACAGGTTCTTTATCAAATTTATTTGCTGAAAGTTCTAGTCCTTTTTTATATTATAGAACAATGGAAAATATCTTTTGTAAAGCATTTAATGCTGTTAACCTTGCAAGAGGAGATATTTCAGCTGATGCCGGAAAGAATGGAGTAGGTATTGGTCTAAAAACATTTTTGCAAAATAATGGGAATACTTTTCAAAAAATTGCTGAATTTAATAAAAATTCTTATTTATTCGCGGGATTAACAAGTATTGATTTAGTGAAAAAAGTTTCTTTAATGAGGAATGAACGAATTAAAGCAACAATGAGAATTTGTAAGTTATCTGATATGATGTATCATATAGTGACAAGAAGTTATAATCGTATGGCAATTTATGAAGAGCATATGGATTTTATAAATATCGATAAATTAAAAATGATTAATGAGAAATCAACAACAATTCAATTTAATGATGGGCTGTATGATTATAATTTTAATAAATCAAAAAGTACCCTATTTAAGCGATTTGATACCTCTGATAATAAGAAAATTTTTGATTTCCCCGTATCTATATTAGAAGACCCATATGAATTTTTGCTTTCTAAAAATAATTTTAGAAATTTTAAAAATGAACAAAAAATACATAATATTCACAATAACGATGATAATATAGAAGACTTTATAGTTTTACCATTATATAGCCCAAAAACTCAAATTGTTGAAAATAAATCAGGACTTAATCAATGGAATGCCAATGGCCGTATTCGAAATGAAAACGAAGTTTATATACCTATTCCAGCTTGGATTCATAAATTTAAAAATAAGTTTTTTGAATATAATACTGATGACAAGAAAACAGCTCCTTTTAAAGTCCAATTACCTAATGGTGAATTATTAGATATGAAAGTAGCACAACAAGGGGGAAAAGCATTAATGAGTAATCCTAATCGTGATTTAGGGAAATGGATATTAAGAGATATTTTAGAATTAGAACCTAGAAAAATAGTGACAAAAGAACATCTAGATATTATTGGTATTGATAGTGTAAAACTTACAAAAACAAAAAATGGAACATTTTTATTGGATTTTCTAAAATCTGGTAGTTTTGAAGAATATAAAAATAAATATATTAAATAATATAGTCATATAAAGTGCATTTATGATATAATTATTTTATTATAAAAAATATTTTGCGACATGCTGCAAAATTAAGGGATTATCATGAATGTAGCTGGTTTTTTTACAGGTGTTGGGGGGATAGAATTAGGATTTGAACAAGCTGGGTTTAATGTAGTTTGGTCAAATGAAATTGATAAAAAAGCTTCAGAAACTTTTAAAGCAAACTTTTCAAGTAAAATAATAGTTGATGATATTCATAATATTAATAGTAAAGATATTCCTAATGTTGATGTAATAGTTGGAGGATTCCCGTGTCAAGCTTTTTCAATTGCTGGGTATCAAAAAGGGTTTGAGGATGAACGTGGGGAAATTTTTTTTCAATTAGCAAGAATTATCAGTGACAAGTTACCAAGAATAATTTTTATAGAAAACGTTAAAAATTTATTAAGTCATGATAATGGTAATACTTATAAAGTTATTAAAGAAACTATTGAAAGTTATGGTTATGAATTAAAAACAAGAGTCTTTAATGCAAGTGAATATGGTAATATCCCACAAAATAGAGAGAGAATTTATATTATTGGATTTCTTAATCACCAAGATGCAATAAATTTTAGAAGTATTGAGCCAATATCTTTACATAAAAAAATATCTGATATTGTTGATTATAATATAAAGGTTGATGATAAGTATTATTATACAAAAGAAAAATGCCAATTTTATAATAAACTAAAATATTCTATTGTTAATAAAGATACTCTATATCAATGGAGACGAGTTTATGTTAGAGAAAATAAATCAAATTTATGTCCAACATTAACTGCTAATATGGGGACTGGAGGGCACAATGTCCCTTTGATTTTAACAAAGTATGGAATAAGGAAATTAACGCCTAAAGAATGTTTTATGTTCCAAGGATTTCCTAAAGAGTTTACTTTGCCTAAAGGAATTGCGCAATGTCATTTATATAAACAAGCTGGTAATTCTGTTGTTGTTCCAGTAATTTATCGACTTGCTAAAGAAATTATTAATTCAATAGATAGGACAGAAAATAAGATTTCTTAGTAAAATGAATATCTTTTTTATTTACATGGCAAAAGAAATAATGATTTATTATATTAGTAGTCAAGTAAGATTAAATAAAAGGAACATAATTAAGTGATAATTTAGATATATAAAAGTTTATTAATTTTTATCATATTTTATTTTATTATAAATTTGCCTTTGTATAAAACCATTTTATTAAATATTATTGAAATCCATTTTATATATAATACTACTAATAATTTGAGTATATAAAAGACCTTTTAAAACTTGTTGTTTTTTTGTTGATGAATCTAATAAAAACGAAAAGATATACTTCAAAGATTTTTATTTATTCTTGTAGAATTTTAATTTTAACAAAAAAATTATTAATTTATACATTTTCTTATTGCTACTTTTATTTCCTTTGAGGCATTATTTTTTACTGTAAATGATTTGTCAATAATATAACCTTCATTTTCATCTTTTTTATTGCTTACAAGACAGTATAATCCTTTACCATATATATCCGTAGCATAAGTTTTTCCATTAATTATAGTTCTATTAGCTTTTGGGGGAATAATTATTGAATGTTTTAATGATAAGTTCATAAAGCTACCTCATGCAAAAAAAATATAACATAAATAACTAAATTATTGAATAGTTGAAATATTTTTTTGGAAATAAGTAAATATGTTTTGTATTTGAAGTATCTTATAATCCTGCAAAAAAAATTTATTATGGTATAAACCATGTCATAATTATTAATTTTATTTCAAACTTATTTTATTTATGTAAGTTAAAAAGTATATAAAATATTTTTTAAGTTGTTTTATTATGAAAAATATTTTATTATTTTCCAAATTAAATTTAGTTATCAAACTATTTTCATTGTTTCATTAAATTTTTTTAAACAGAACTCATTGTTAATTTCGTTATATCGAATTTTATTTTTTATTAAACAATTTCTATAGAAAGTAACAGACCATTTTGATTTATTATTTAATTTTTTACTTTTAGGATATAATTTTTCAAATTGTTTTATATTAGATATCCAAGATTTCACTAGGATTAGCATGGAATCATATATTTCATATACTTCTTTATTTGAAAACACAGAAGTATCTTTTTTATCTAAAAAAAAGTTCATTATTTTTAATAATTCTCTCCATTCATTTTCTTTTATTTTATTTGGATTAATTTGTATCCATTCAAAAAACCTTTTATCTTCAAATATTTTATCGTCTCGGTCTAATAGTGATTGCCATTGTCTCCAAGATAATTTTTTTATTAATGTATAATTAAATTTAGACAAGATATAGCATTGTTCATAGAATTTTCTTTTTTTTGAAAATTTACCATCAGATCTTGTCCTAGATTCAATCGATGCAATATTTTTAATTTCATCCCAAAATAATCTTCTTTCTTTTATAGAAATATTGTGTTTATCTAATAGTTCACCAAGTATTTTGCCTAAAAAATATTTATAGTCTAATGAGTTCCCATAATGGTTTTTTAAAGTTTGTTCAATATTAGGGATTTCTAATTGAAGTTTTTCTTTAAATTCTGTATATTTTAAGATTTCATTAGAAGTAATAATTCCTTTAAAATATGATTTTCCATCGTCAAAAAATTCTACTAAATGTGCCATTTAACTCTCCAAACTTTTATAAAATGTATTTTCAACTTTATTTAAAAATGTTTCAACTAAGCAATAAGGATCTAGATTATTAATTTCATCAGCCTTTAAGTCAAATACTTGGAATTCTCCTTCTTTTAGATATATTAAAACAAATTGCTTTAACATTTGTTCTCTACAATACTCATATTGCAAATCTGGATCGTATTTAATTGCAAGATAGGCAGTGTGTCCTACGTTTAGAACAATAGTTCTTTTCATTCCATTTGTATCTAGCCAAGACCTTCTGTAATCATCTGATTCAATCACACTAGTTATTTCAAAAGAGTTTTCTATTCCGTTTTTTTCATCCTGATTATAGTTTATTTTAAAATAATAAGTAGTTATTTTATCCCCTTTTTGATATTCTAAATTATCATCATTTGCAATAAGTTTAGCCCTTAATTCTATGACTCCTTTTTCTAAATATTGATCCAATATATTTTTATCAAAGTAGATGTGCTCAATGTCAATATAGTCTTCTTCAAAAGGATTAACTATACCATTTTTTTCATATATTGGTTCAATTAATTCATTTAATCCATTTCCTTTGTAAAATAAATATATTTTAATTTTATAATTTAATAAGCAATTGAAATTATTTTCTATTCTGTAAACAATATTTGTTAAAAAATCATTTGAGTTTACTCTTTTTGAATTTTTGTTTGGAAAAATACAAGAATTTAAAGTAAGTTTTATATTTTCTCGTCTAGTTTGTTCTGAGTCATAATTAAAAGAAAAAGGAATTACTCTTGAAATTTTCTTTTTTCCTAATTTTTTGTTTATAGTGATCAATATAAGGTTTTCGGTTTCTTCAAAGGCCTGTTTAGAACTTACAGTGTAGTCAATATTTAATATTTTAGAGGAGAATTGATTAACAACAATTGTTATGTTTGTGTAAGGTATATTTTGTAATTTATTGTCTTTTTTTACAGTTTTTATAATACATTCATAAGTATTCTCATTATCAGTGTTGTTAGTAACTTTTATACCAAAATTGATTTTTTCATTTTCATATACTTTAATCGAATTATTTTTTGGGAAAGTAATATTTTGTAATCTAATTTCAAAAGGGTTTTTTTCTCCGCCGGTACCTAAATTTGAATAGCCTAAATTTACAAATAAATTTTGAAGATCAAACGCTATTTTATTTAATTCTGTTTTTAAATTATCATCTTCAAATTTATTTTCTTTTAAGTACCCCCATTTAATTAAATGTTTCTTGACTTCATTTTTTACAAAATCTTTTAAATTTTGAAATTGAGAAGAGCCTTTTTTACCCTTACTAACACCATAATGTATTTGATCTTCAATTCTAATTAACTCCTCTTCCCACTTTCTATCAACTTGAACATATCCCCATAGATTATTTTTTATAGTTTCTGGTATTTTTATATCTTTTAGTTCAATTTCACAAATTTTCATTCCTTTTCGATAATATGAAATACCTTTGAAAAGTGGTTTTTCATATTCATTTATAAAAAGTCCAAAATGTTTAATTTTAAATCCAGGTTTATATTCATAAGTTTTATCGGAAATATAGTTGTGTTTATATTTATTTATTTCAGGGAAATTAACTTTATTATGATTTACATATATACCAGCATTATCTTTCATTCTTTTCATTAAAAGCCACCAAGATTCAAGAATATATTTATTAATCTCTCCATTATTAATATTTTGAACAATTTCTTCAATTGGATTCGTAATAATTATTCGTGTTCCGGTTTTAAGTTTTGGGGTAAATCCTGTTTCTTTTAAAATGAAATCTTTTGCGTTTTGATTTTCATATGCCTTTAATTTCATTTGACCATTATCTACAACATTTGAAATATATTTCCCATTTTCAGTTAAAGAATCAAAATAATATTTATGATTCTTTGATGCTGCAGAATACATTATCTTCCCTACACCATATAACCCAGGTCCATTCTGAGTCTCACTCGAGTTGTGTAAAGAAGAAAATCTTGCTAAACGCCAATCATCATTTAATATTTCATTTTTGAATGCTTTTTGATTTATTTCATTTAGGTCTAGGTTGGGGCCTGTAAGGCCTACAGTCCCTTCGTCTTCAATTATTAA
The DNA here is from genome assembly GCA_963678575.2 of Sphaerochaetaceae bacterium. GTDB lineage: Bacteria > Spirochaetota > Spirochaetia > Sphaerochaetales > Sphaerochaetaceae > Pleomorphochaeta. The sequence continues at coordinate 610,347 of CAXXHV010000001.1, forward strand.
ATAGTTAATATTTTGTATTTTTTGTAAATAAATATCACATTTCCAATTATTATATTTATTTGTTTTTGTTGCTCCAATAGCATTTTGAATAATATCCTTTTGAAAACCATCACTTATTTCAACACCTGATTTTATATACAGATTAAGCATATATTCTATAGTTTTTTTAAAATTAATTGGCATTTGTATTAAATTTGAATTTTGATCCATTTTATAAAACTCCTTTTTTTTCTATATTTTAGTTGATAGGGAATGAAGTTAGTTTTTTAATTAGTACAGTTTGAAAAAGAGTTTTCCATTGCTGTGCATCTTTACCTACGGCATTTGGGTTATTCCCAGAAGTGCGACTTCTATCAATTACTGAATTTACTAGAGAAGGTCCAATTATATCCATCATTTTAAAGGGATCACAAAACCATTTGTATTGATTATCTTTCTCAAATATTAACGCTCGAAAAGCGCCAAGAACAGGATAAATCAGTCCTTTCGCAGTAAGATAATCAAGATTATATGCATAAAATTTGGATTTTTTTTTATTTTTTGCTTTTTGGTTAATAACAACGACACCTTTTACTAATCCATATTTACCATTCGGGGTTGATTCTTTATAGTATTTTCCAATATTTGTTTCCAATTTATCATATAACTTCAAGATATCAGTTATGATTGGTAACATTTTTTTGTATGGATTAATTATGTTTGGATTTCCAATTGATGCATCATAGCTTTCAAAATAATTATCTAAGCATTTTTTATTAGCACTGTAAGAAATTATTGGGAAACTTTTTTCATTACTTATTGGATATCTATCTATGTTAAACATATTTAATATAGCAAGAATTTCAGTAATTGGGATATCGCCATCTTGGTTTTCATGATAACTTATATTGTCTTTAAATGGTTCATGTTCAAAAGATTTTTTTAATAATGAGAATTTATTTTTTAAATCTCCTAAAGATGTCGTTTTTACTTGTGTTGAAGTATTTCTTGCTTCTGCTAGGTCTTGGAAAAAATCTTCAACTCCTGTTAAAATCTCAATTTTTATAAATTGATTACTTTTGGGGTCAAGTAAATCACGATTTTCTAAAATAGTTTTATATGTGTGACCTCCATCGACATTTCCATGTGTTGACAAATCAGTAAAAACTATAGATAATTCTTTTGAGTATGGGCTAAATGATGTCGAGTTTGCTGATAGAAGTAGGCCTCTATTTAATAAATAAAAATCATTCTCAGGTCCAAGCAATGATTCTTTTATTTTTTTAGATACTTTTGTATTTAAATTTTGCTCTCTTGGATTGGTTGTCATAGGAAAGTTATCTGGGATTTCATTAACATTTGCTATTGCTATATACATCGCTGGCGCGGTTAAAGTTGGGATTTCTTTTTCAAAAATATAAGGATTTGGAATCTTCTTAAATGATTCAACTTTAAATTTGATTGTTTGAGGTAATTTGTCCATATTTTTCTCCTTTTCTTAAAAAATATATCAAGTTTTAATAATTCTCAACGCCAAATATGACGTATAAAAAAAGTTCTTGAATTTTTATTATTTTCCTACTAATAATAGTAATATGAATTCAGTATTTTTTGATAAAGATTTAATTTTTGAAACAAAAAATTTTTTACGGGCTTTTGGTTTAAACTTAAGAAAGATTAGGGAATCTAATTCGATGTCTCAGGAAGAATTTTCCGAAATCTGTAACATTTCTAGAGCTTATTATGGGAGAATTGAACGAGGAGAGCATTCTCCAACTCTAGATATTTGTTTTAGAATAGCGAATGCAATGCAACTTTCTGTTTCAGATTTATTTTTTGATTTGCCAGAATAATTTTTAGAGTTCCACAGTTGTATTAGATATCATTTATTAAAGAGAGGAATTATTACTTTTTATAATTAAATATTTATTATTTTTATGATATGATTATTTTAAGATTTTATCTTTTTTATAGATTTATAGATAGAGTAGAAAAAGACTGTTATATTCACTCTATTAGTTAGTTAAATAAGTATAAAATATGTCAAGTTTTAACAAATAATTATAAACAAATTTATTATTGTAATTTAAGTATTTTTCTGTAATTCTTAAGATTGTGTTTAATTTATCTCAACTTTCTTTTTCTATAAAGCTAGAGAAACCTTTTTATTCAGCTTAATAACTAAAATTAATGAATATCAAATTTTAAAAAAATATACAAATAAGCAATATTGTTATATTATATAATTTATGAATAATTCACTTCACTTATTTCAACATTTTAATAAAAATACAGATGCAATACCAACAAATAAAGGTTTTTTTTACCAAAATTTATTAACCTTAAATGATTTACTCGAAAATTATATAACCAATACATGTTCAGAGATTTATTGTGAGACTGAAGATGATATTAAAAACGTAAATAAAGAAAATAATAAAATAACTTTTACTCAAGTAAAAGCATATTCCAATAATTTAACATTAACCTCAAAAGAAATGAAAAAAGCAATAATTAATTTCTTTCAACTCTATATTAAATATAAAGAGGAAGAAATTGATACAGATTATATTTTTACTACTACATCTAATCTTAATGGTAATTTATTTGAAGAATTAGGATTATCAAATTATATACTGAACGATGATATAAAAAAAGAAGCTATCATTGAAATAGAAATACTTTTGAAGAATGAATATGGGATTAAAAATGATACCTTTATAAAAAAAATCAACAAAAATATAAAAGAAAGATCAGATTATTTAAATAAATATCATAATCCAAAGAAAAATCAAAGAAATAAACACAATAGATATAAAGAAGAATTAAATTCATTTAAGAAGAAAAAAAATGAATTAGAAGAAAATATAAATAAAATAAATGAAATTATAAATAATGAAGTCCCAAATTTTTTAAATAAAATTACTTGGGATGTTAAAGATATTGATATTGATAAAGCAATAGATATCATAAGTTATGATATTATAGATAAGATTTCTAAAATAAATTATTGTAAAAACAACATAGAGGAAGCGTATAATTACCTTTTAGTCGAAGTTGTAAAGGCTTCACAATCTAAAGAAAAATCAAAAAGAGTATTATCAAATAAAACCATAGAGGATTTAATACAAAAGCTTAAAAATAAAGAAGACATAAAATCTTTATATATAAATACTGAAATTATTAAAGCTTTTAAAATAACTTATAAAAAATTTAATCAATTAGAATCTAAAATAAATAAAGTTGAACAAGAACAAATAAATTTAAAAAAATCTATTGATCTAATGAATAATGAAAAAATTATAGAAATTAATTTTGAATGGCTTACTAATGAATTTAATAAAAGTAAAGCATCAATGGATCAAAGATATACACCAAACCAGCATATTGATACAAAATTAGAGTACAAATTAAACGCCTTTATTCTTTCTGAAAACTTTAAAAAACAATTCATAACTAATATTAATAAGATAGTAGAATTAGTAAGAAGTTTAAAACTAATTATAAATGAGCAGGAGAAAGAAGAATTAAAAAAAATTAATGATATAATATCTTCAAATTATATATTAAATAACGTAGATTATAATAAACTTCCAAGTTTTTCGAAGATTTCTTTTAGTTTTCAAGAGATTCTAGATTTTACAAATTCATTACTTAATAGATATAAAAAAAATCAAGATAATGTTTATAAAATACATCAGATTGAACAAATAATATCTTCATTATTAAATACTAATCACTTTTTTAATGAATACAATTTATATGAGAAACAATTTTTACTAGTACAAGGACCAGCCGGAGTTGGTAAAAGCCATACCCTTACTCACATATGTGAACAAATTAATTTCCATAAACAAAATGCAATTTTATTTATTGGTGAACAATTTATAAATCAGAAATTACCTCAAGAACAAATTGTTAATTTAATCGATTGGAATAGTAACTTTGAAAATTTGTTAAATATATTTGAAGAAAATGCTATAAAACTTAATCGACCTTCAATAATAATTATAGATGCAATAAATGAAAGTAATTATCCCAAAATTTGGAATACTCAATTAAATAGTATTATAGAAATAATTAAGAATTACAAACATATTAAATTAATTATAAGTTGCAGATCTGATTTTTCAGAGTTAGTTATACCTCCTTTAATATTAAAAAACACTAATAAAGATTTTTCTATAATATATCACAGTGGTTATGATTTAAAAATATCTGAAGCTATTCTTAGTTATTTTAAAGCATATAATATTAAAAGTGCTCAATTTCCACTATTGTCAAGTGAATTTAAAAATCCCCTTTTCTTAAAGACTTTCTGTGAAACCTTTTCAAATAAAGAAATTCCTTTGGGTCCAATTAGTTTTTCTCAATTAATGAAAGAAAGGATAAAACAATGTAAAGAAGAATTATATAAAAGAATTAATTGTCCTAAATTTAAAGTTGATGAAGCTATTAATTATATTGCTAAACAAATAGTAAAAAATAATGGGAATGCGATTTCTTCAGAAAAAATACAAAAAAAGTTTTTTAAGATTCATGTAAGTGGAGAAAGTGATTCATTATACAGACATTTAAAATCAAATGGAATTATTACAGAATTACCTGGAATTAATTGTAATAAACTTGTTAGGTTTCCTTTTCAAATGTTTTCTGATTATTTTATTGCTACAAGATTATTGGAAAAATGTAAAACTATAAATGATGTTAAGATAATTATTGACAAACTATTAAATTCTCCAAACAATAATCAATATTACACACGAGGTATAATTCGTATGTTATCTATAATTATACCAGAAAAATTCCGTGTAGAATTTCTATCATTTTGCAACCCAAAAGATAAATTAGTATATGCTAAAGATTTTATTGAGTCTCTAACTTGGCGAAGTAATAATTCAATTACAGATAATACTATTAAGTTAATGGAAAAATATACAACATTTTTAACTGATGCACATTTATTAAATAATCTTATTCAACTATCGACTATACCTAATCATATATTTAATGCGACTTGGCTAGATAGTAAATTAAAAAAATTATCTTTATCAGATAAAGATTTATATTGGACAATTCCTATAAGCAATTTAACTGAAAGTGATGATGAAAATAATATAAATTTATTACTTAATTGGGTTTTTGATGATTTGAATGATTTAATATCAAATGAACAAGCTTGGTTAATTACAATATGTTTAACTTGGATATTATCAAGTAATAATAAATTATTGCGTTATCGAGCTTCAATAGCTTTAATTAAACTATTAAGAAATAGAATAGAATTAATAATTAAAATGATACAATTCTTTGAAGATTGTAACGATCCTTATATTATAGAAAGAGTTTATGGAATTACTTGTGGTGTAATATTACGAGAAAATAATTTAGATAATATATCAGCTATATGCGATATTATATATGAAGATTTTTTTTCAAAAGAAAAAATACCTACTAATATTTTACAAAGAGAATATGCAATACAAATAATCAATTACGGAATATTAAAAAATGCTATATCAATAAAAATTGATATAGCAAAATGCTCTCCACCTTTTAAATCATCAGAATTAATTATTCCTCAAAAGTCAGACTTAGAAAATATAAACAAAAATGAGTTTTGGGTTCGAATAAATAACTCTTTGAAACCTGAAAAAGCATTTAATTATGGTGATTTTGGAAGATATGTAATGGATTATGATGTTCATAAATTTTCTAATCAAAACTTGAACTTAAAGTATATAAAAGGTACTAAATATACTGATATCTTTGATGGAGATAAAGCAAAAGCCTTTATTCAAAAAAGAATAGAAGCTTTAGGTTGGTCCGATAAATTTTTTGAATATGATAAAAGGCAATATACAGGAAGACAAAATGGACAAGCAGAAGAAATAAAAATAGAAAGGATTGGTAAAAAATATCAATGGATAGCTCTTTATGAATTGCTGGGATTTTTATCTGACAATTATTGGATGCATTCTCAAAATTTTCAAAATGATAATGGAATAATATGTGATAGTGCTCAATACTTTGATTTATCTTCATTTGATCCTACCCAACCAATTATTGATCCTCAAGAATTAATTGAAGATAATAATTATTCCTTAAATAGTAATAAGATAGTTTCAAAAGAAAGGACTAAATTATTTTCTATAGATGATAATTTTTCTAATCTAGAATTACTTTCAAATAGAGAAAAATGGGTATTAACACCTCCAAATGATTATAGCAATATAATAAATATAAATTTCAAAGGAAAATCTTATTTAACTTTATCAACGCATTTAGAACAAAAAGAAAATTTATTAATAAATCAAGATGAAAAAGTATTAGGGAAATGTTCATTATGGATAGATATGCGTTGTTGGATAATTAAAAAAAAGGATATCCCAAAATTTATTAAGTATTGTAATTCTAAAGAATTTTATAATAATGGTCTTTCAAATATTGATATACATAATATTTGGTTAGGAACTTACCCTTGGAATAAAGAGTGCGATTTTATAAAACAAATAAATAGACCTGCTTGGATAGAAAATTCTCCAGTTAATGTCTATCCTACAACAATTGAATACTCAAATGGGAATTATCTTCATGGGAAAATACCTTCACCGTTACTTATCGATATATTGAATATAAGTTGGGATGGGTATAGTTTTAATTATATAGATGAACAAAGTAATATTTTAATTACTAGTTATATAGATAATTCAGATAATCTTTCATTATTAGCAGATAAAAATAAGATTGTATCTAAATTTAACGAAAGTCAATATTCGTTAATTTGGGCAAGTCTTTCAGAAAAGATGTGTTATAGCAGTTCTATTAGTACTTCAATTGTAAAAAAATGGGGAATAAATCAAAGAATTTATACTTTTGATAATAATAAGATAAACAAATTACACGATAAAAATTATGATATAGATTTACAAAGATAATAAATATTGTTTGAAATGTCTATTGGAGATTGTGACTTAAATGTAAAAATAATCAATTAAATGAATACAAATAATAAGTGTAATTTTTAATTATTTTACACCCTATTGAAATAAATTACACCCACTTTTTCTTTAATCGTATAGTTGTATTTTTTTGTAAATTTCTTGGCAACTAGTAGTTTCAAATGCTACAACAATTCAAAATCAAGCAGATTATGATGAAAAAAATAACAACCTATATTCTACATATTCTTCAGCTCATAATAAATTAAAAAGTCTTCGATCAACAATTCAAGATGAAATAATTAGAAAAAGTAAAATCAAGCAATTTTTAAAAGCATTAAAAGTCCAAGATGAAATCTTAACTGAATTTTCACCTAACCTTTTTCTATCTCTTGTTGATAGAATTGTGGTTTATTCAAAAGATGATATTAAGGTTGTTTTTAAGAATAAAAATGAGACACATAATTTAAATTATTCTTTTTAAATTAATTTCTTTATTATATTTAAATCGATTTTATTTATATTTCTACCTGCAAATGAGTCTATTATTTCACTGATAATGTTATATAAATAACCATAATTGTTTTTTGCAAGAATAGTTATATTTTTTATCAGATAATTTAATTCATACTGATTTGTAATATTTTCTCCAATTTCTTTAAATGAAGCAATAGCTATTGAACGAATGGTTCTTCTACGTTCACTTTGTTCAGCATTTGAATAGGAATAGTTAAATAATTTGATTAATAAATCTAAATGCGATAATTCAGCTGTTTTTAAAAAAGTATCAGAATTACTAAATCTTTCATTAATTAAACTGTTGTCATTATTTAATAAATAATTAGCATAATATGTAAAAATTTCACCACTTATTTTTTCTGGATTATAGACTATATAATATTCCGCTAGACTTTTTTTCAAAAATACATCTTGCGCATTTTGAAAAGCATCTTTAGCTGCATTTAATAAATATTGTCTTTCATTAATATCAAATTCTGAAATGTTATTAAAAAAGGATAAAGTATAATTATTTTTCAACCCAGATTGTTTTATATTTAATTGAAAACTATTCGTTAGTATATCTCTTGGGATATCGGTAATTTTAAAATTAAATTTTTTAGCTGTTTTCAATGCAGAATAATTATATTTTTCATGGTTAATGTGATTTATAATATATTTAATTAGTATTTTCTTAAATTCTTCTTTTTGATATAAGGCAATAATAGATTCATTTTTTTCTAAATAATCAAATGCATTTGAAATATCTAAATAATGTTTTTCAGAATTCTCTATAGCTTTTTCTAGATTATCAAAAAGATATTTTATTATACTGTTTGTAGATATGAAATTTTCAAATAATTCATTCGAAGCTCCTAAAAAAATTAGATTATAGATTTGTTCTTGAATTTTGGCTTTAAAGGCTATATCTTCATGCAAAAATGTGGCTTTTCCTAAAATATATTTTAAATTAAAATGAATATTATACAATTGTAAAGAAATATCATCTAAAGGATATTTTTTTATTATTTTAATACACCATTTCTTTATTTCAGCCTTTTCACATGTGTTAAAATTATTTATGTCCAATTCATGTATTTTGCAAAAATCTAAAAGATATCCTATATAATTCTCTTCCCATCTAGATGTAATTGAATTCAATATTTTATGTAATGGTAATTCTTCTAGTTTATTTGCTCTCATATACTCATCAATTAGATATGTTGCAAATAAATTATAATTAATAATTTTATTATAATAATATGAATTTATATATGTGTCTCTAGTAATTGTTTTTGTTTCAAAATGGTCAAATATTCTATTAATTTGTTTTATTAAATCATTTTGATTAAATGCTATAGAATAATCTATTTTTGAGTGTTCTTTTTTATAAATTTCATTTTTTTCATGATCACTAATTTCTAATCTCTTAAGTATACTTTGTTTATATTTTTTTGATATATTATCTGTTATTACTTGGTATATTGGATTGCTTTCTTCAATTGAATATAAAAATCTCTCAAAAAATTGCTTTAGGTTATTTTTTTTGGAATAATAAAACTGGCGTTTAAAAGAAATAAAAGCTTTCTCTGATGTTATAACTTCGTTTATATAATAATCCATGATTGGTCGAAATACTAAAAATTCAATACTATTAGAAATTAATATTTTAGATATTTTAATTATTTGTTTTTTGTTACCATCGTTTATAAGTATGTTCCAAAGATTTTCTGTTTTATTTAATATAGCATTTACATTAAACCATTTTATTAGCAATTGAGTTTTATCAGGATTTAATTTATCATTTGATATTTCAGTTTCAATTGCTTTGTTATATTCAATAATTAATCGTTCTAAACTAGAATCATGAGAAATTTTTTTAACTTTATCAAGATCTATATTATTAATAACTTTCCAAATAATGTGAGGTTTAGTGGTTAAATATTCTTTAGTCAATGGGATATAATATTCCCAATCTATTATATGATTGGCTTTTAAGTAAGTTTCATCAGATATTTGTGAAGGGACATTATATCCTACAAAAACTGAATGTCCTTTATTAATTATAAACGATAATAAATTAAAATATAACTTATCATTATAAGGTACTTTGTTTTTTAATAAAATACTGCATAACCGATTTATGGTTTCTCTTAAATCTGTTTTTGAGAAAATATTTTCACAAAAAATTAATAATTTATCGGATTTAACTACATCAATTAACTCAAGATTACACAATATGTATAATAATTCTTTGATTAAATATTGATCTATTTTTTCTTTTTTAACTAATAACAAATTATTTATATACTTAAATAAATTTTGTCTTTGTTTGACCGTTAAAGAATCATTATAATTGGATATTTTTAACAAAATATCAATTGCGTATTGCTGTGTATGAGAGCTTTCGGTTTTTATAATACTATCAAGTATTATCTCTATATTTTTTTCTTTATACTCATTTTTAATAATAAAAGATATAAAATAATCTGGGATACTGTTAAATCTATCAAATATATTATTTGATTGTAAAATTCTTTTTATTATATCTACAATAATTCTTGGATCAATTTTATCTGATTCTACTGTGGTTATTTTTAATAAGTTTTCTTGATTAGCTATAAGGCTATTAAGAATGGTTCGAAATTTTTCTATTTGTGTTTGTGATAAAATAATTAATAAATATCCAATTGTGTTAGTTAAATAAGATGGAATTATTGAATTATAGGTTATAAGTTGTATTATGATGTCAGGATCTTGTTTTGCTATTTTATTTGCTGCTAAATATTCTTGAATATTCTTATGACTAAAAGAAAAATTAGAAATATTTAAACTAATATTAAATTCTTTTAATAATTGCATATCAGTGATATTAGAAAGTTGATTAACAGTCATATATAGAGCTAGATTTTCAAAATTTTCAATATTATTTGAGTCTTGTTTAGTAATTAATTGAATATCTTTTTCTGAAAGTTCGTTTAATAAATTGATAACACCATTAGGAATTTTTTTAGTTTCTTTATAAATCTCTATTATTTTTGAAATAAAGAAAATATTGTTAGAGAAATTTTTCTTTTCAAAAAAAGCATATAATAAAGTTTTATCTTTTTGTGAAGGAATTTTAGAATCAATAAATTCCATTATATTTTTTTTCTTTATTGGTTCAAGTTTAATTATATTATAGTTGTTATCAATTTGCTTAAATAGTGATGTAAAATTATAATTTGTTCTTGTTGATAAAAAAACTTTTCTATCATAGGGAGAATTTTCAATAATTTGCTTTATTTCATTAATTAAAGTATTCGTCATATTAGGTGCTACTTCATCAAAACTATCCAATAATAACAATGCATCAGTTAAAATGTATTTATTTGTTGCACAAATATTTCTTTCTATACAGTCATATAAAGTTCCAGTATTGTAATATTTTAAATTAAAATAAACTATTGGTAAAAATACCTCAAATTTTTCATTTATCATTATTTGGTGAATTTTCACCAAAAAAGCTGATTTGCCACTTCCCGCATCGCCTTCTAAAATTGTTAATTTTGGCAATTGATTAAAATAGTCTCTAAGTGAAATATTATTGGATTCTTTTGTTTGGGGATTATAGTATGAGATTTCTCGATTAACAAAATTTTCTATTAAATCTTTTTTATCTATAAATTGATTATGACTTCTTAAGTATTCGGCGGTTATATTAATAGAATCGATCGAATTTTTCACTAAATTTTCAATTTGACTAATCCTATTTTTTAATGTTGATATATTTTTATCAAGTTCAGTCTTCCATGTTGCTAGAAATATTTTTAAATTTTCGTTAGGGAATTTATTTTCTAAAACTAATAAAATTTCTTGAATAAAATCATTAGCATAAAAATCTGAATCATCTTCATTTAGGTCATGAGAAATCAATAATTGGTAAATTGAATTATAAATATTTGTTTTAAACTCATAAATACTATTATTTTTTAAATCAGTAGCAACTTTTGTCATATTATCTTTAGAAAAAGCTGTAATTAATTGTTGTTTTTTTTGTTGTTCAAAATCTCTCAAATATGGTATTTTTTTGCCAACACTTATAAATATTTTTTCCCATTCTTTGATGCTGCTTTTTAAGTCTATTAATGATATTATTTTTGAGGATAGAATATTTGTTGTTATTTCTGCAAGCATAAAGAACTCCCAATTATTAATTTAAACATATTTTATTATAATTAATAGTTTACACCCTAACTAATTTTTTTTCATTCACTTTTTCTATAATCGTATTGTTTTATCGATGTGTAAATATCTAGGCATAACACTATTTTGTACTTCACCTTGATACATTTAGATATAATTTAATTCTTTATTTTAAAAGAATTAATTACTAGATATCTTTCTAATCAAATGGAAATGTCTGATTTTAATGATGTGAAAAAAGCAATCGTGTAATAAAAGATCCATCTATTGTGTAGTATTATAATTTAAGCTATTTTATTTTTTTTCTTGTATTTTTGTACATCAAGATAAATATTAAAAATTCTCCAATAAAGAAAAATGTAAATTGAAACCACATTGTGTCCTTATTTTTGGGAAATAGTATGCTTATAATGATATTAAATATAAATGAAGATATTGCTAATATTGAATGATATTTTATTGATAATTTTTTAAAAAGTATTCCCATTGTTCATCTGATAACTTAATAAAAGATAAGTTCATTCCATTTTTACTTAAATATTTTGGATGAGTGTCATAAAATTTATAATCATAGTCTTTTATAATTTTTCCAAATAAAAATATGGATATTGGAACAAAAAATAATTCAAATATAAACATATTATAGCTCCTTTTAATTTATATCTTATTTATTGTATTCATATTTATGATATTATCAAATGTTTTTTCAAAGTTTTGATTATGGGATATAATAAATATGATTTTATTTTGTTTATTATCCTTAAAAAAATTATTAATTCTATTTTTTTTTGAGTCTAAAAAATTTGTATGATCATAAAAAATCATAATTCTTTAATTAAATATAAGTGTACAAATTAATGAAATTTTTTATTTTTCACCATCTCTTTTTCGGTTATTAAAGGACTATATCTCCTTTTTTGATTATCCATTACTATTGTTATTTCAACTTTATCAATAGTCTTTAAAATCTTCATATTTCCTTATTTCTTTTTATTAATGTTTAATATTTGATTCTTATTGAGTATAGATTGTTTTTTGCAAGTGCTTATTTGTAGAATTGTCAAAATCTTAATTATTTTAACAAATTATTTGAAATTTTTGTATAATAGTATTCCATTTGCTTTATGCTTATATAATGGTATGGTATTCTTTTTTTGTTTGTGCTTATTAAAGGAGTATTTTTATGAAAAAGACAATGAAAAAAATATTTATATTTTTTTTATTCTGTTCCGTTTTGATAAGTTGTTCAGTTGACCCTGAAGTTTATCAAATAACTTATGAATTAAATGGAGGAACTAATAACGCTTTAAATCCTAGTACCTACATCAATGAGAATTTGCCATTAAAATTTAAAGAGCCAACTAAGGATGATTATGAATTTAAAGGTTGGTATACTGATAGTAATTTCTCAAATCAAATAATTCAGATATCGAATGAAAATGTTGGGAATATAAAGATTTATGCAAAGTGGATTCTTAAGGTATATAAACTCTCACAAAAGAGTGAAAATATTTTTATAGATTCAGATGATATTAGTTTATATAATTCTTCTAATAATAAAATTGCTGATGCAAAAATTAATTCAACAACTGGAGTTTTAATTTTAACATCTATTGCAGATGAAGGGTTCTCTGATGATTCTTATTTAGCAAAAGTGGGGAGTTCTGAAAAGGCAAAAATAATCTTAAGAAATGGTAGGGCAAAAATAGTTAATAAAGATGTAGCTACACCAATGTCTAAGGATTCTTTAAAAACTTTAATAGATTCAAGTAGTGATGATAATTTAAATAATATTGAAGTTTTTGGTGTAACCGATTTGAGTTTTTTATTTAATAATAATAAAACCTTTAATTCAGCTTTGTCTTCATGGGATGTAAGTAATGTTACAAATATGAGTGGTATGTTTTATAAAGCATCAGCCTTTAATCAAGACATATCTTCTTGGGATGTCAGTAATGTTACAAATATGAGTGGTATGTTTTATAGGGCA
>CAXXHV010000002.1:0-2384085 GCA_963678575.2 Sphaerochaetaceae bacterium
TATGTTTTATAGGGCATCAGTCTTTAATAAAAACATATCGTCTTGGAATGTAAGTAGTGTTACAACTATGAATTATATGTTTAATAGGGCATCCGCTTTTAATCAAGACATATCTTCTTGGGATGTAAGTAGTGTAACTGATATGAGTGGTATTTTTTATGATGCATCAGCTTTTAATCAAGACATATCTTCATGGGATGTAAGTAGTGTTACTAATATGAGTGATATGTTTTATGGTGCATCAGCTTTTAATCAAGACATATCTTCATGGGATGTAAGTAGTGTTACTAATATGAGTGCTATGTTTTGTGGTGCATCAGCCTTTAATCAAGACATATCTTCATGGGATGTAAGTAATGTTACAAATATGTGTGCTATGTTTTCTGGTGCATCAGCCTTTAATCAAGACATATCTTTATGGGATGTAAGTAGTGTAACTGATATGCGTGGTATGTTTTATAAGGAATCAGTCTTTAATCAAGACATATCTTCATGGGATGTAAGTAGTGTTACAACTATGACTTATATGTTTTATCAAGCATCCGCTTTTAATAAAGACATATCTTCATGGGATGTAAGTAGTGTAACTGATATGAGTGGTATGTTTTCTTATGCATCAGTTTTTAATCAAGACATATCTTCTTGGGATGTAAGTAGTGTAACTGATATGCGTGGTATGTTTTCTTATGCATCAGTCTTTAATCAAGATATATCTTCTTGGGATGTAAGTAGTGTTACTGATATGAGTGATATGTTTAATAGTGCATCAACCTTTAATCAAGATCTATCTTCTTGGAATGTAAGTAATGTTACAAATATGAGTGGTATGTTTGATGGTATCTCAGCTTTTAATCAAGACATATCTTCATGGGATGTAAGTAATGTTACAAATATGCGTGGCATGTTTGATGGTACCTCAGCCTTTAATCAAGACATATCTTCCTGGGATGTAAGTAGTGTAACTGATATGAGTTATATGTTTTTTAAAGCATCAACTTTTAATCAAGATATATCTTCATGGGATGTTAGTAGTGTTACTGATATGGAGAAGATGTTTTATAAAGCTTCAGCCTTTAAGCAAAATCTATCTTTATGGGATGTCAGTAATGTTATAAGCTGGGAAAACATTTTTTCAGACACACCAATGACAAATGATTTGATGCCTGAAAAATTTAGAGAGAATTAAATTTTAAATATATAAAATAGCTAAGAGAGTATTTATTATTATATAAAGTTCTCTCTTAGTTTTTAATTTTAATAAATTCTATTTAAAGAAAATAATTACCTTGTTTGTTAGCTGATAACTATTGATTAATTTTATAACTTATTGATAGAATTATCAAAATCTTAATTGTTATAATAAGTTGTTTGAAATTTTTGTATATTAGTAGTCCATTAGGTTTATATTTATACAATGATATGATAGTCTTTTTTTGTTTGTGCTTATTAAAGGAGTATTTTTATGAAAAAGATAATGAAAAAAATATTTATATTTTTTTTATTCTGTTCCGTTTTGATAAGTTGTTCAGTTGACCCTGAAGTTTATCAAATAACTTATGAATTAAATGGAGGAACTAATAACGCTTTAAATCCTAGTACCTACATCAATGAGAATTTGCCATTAAAATTTAAAGAGCCAACTAAGGATGATTATGAATTTAAAGGTTGGTATACTGATAGTAATTTCTCAAATCAAATAATTCAGATATCGAATGAAAATGTTGGGAATATAAAGATTTATGCAAAGTGGGTTCTTAAGGTATATAAACTCTCACAAAAGAGTGAAAATATTTTTATAGATTCAGATGATATTAGTTTATATAATTCTTCTAATAATAAAATTGCTGATGCAAAAATTAATTCAACAACTGGAGTTTTAATTTTAACATCTATTGCAGATGAATGGCTCTCTAATTATTCTTATTTAGCAAAAGTGGGGAGTTCTGAAAAGGCAAAAATAATCTTAAGAAATGGTAGGGCAAAAATAGTTAATAACGATGTAGCTACGCCAATGTCCAAGGATTCTTTAAAAACTTTAATAGATTCAAGTAGTGATGATAATTTAAATAATATTGAAGTTTTTGGTGTAACCGATTTGAGTTCTTTATTTGAGGATAATCAAACCTTTAATAAAGACATATCTTCATGGGATGTAAGTAATGTTACAAATATGAGTGGTATGTTTTATGATGCATCAGCTTTTAATCAAGACCTATCTTCTTGGGATGTAAGTAGTGTTACTGATATGTGTAGTATGTTTTTTGAGGCATCAACCTTTAATAAAGACATATCTTCTTGGGATGTCAGTAGTGTTACTGATATGACTAGTATGTTTTATTATGCATCAGCCTTTAATCAAGATCTATCTTCATGGGATGTCAGTAGTGTTACTGATATGCGAAATATGTTTGATGGTACCTCAGCCTTTAATCAAGATATATCTTCTTGGGATGTAAGTAATGTTATTCATATGAGAAATATGTTTTTTGATGCATCAGCTTTTAACCAAGACATATCTTCCTGGGATGTAAGTAGTGTTACTGATATGGGTGGTATGTTTTTTGAGGCATCAGCTTTTAACCAAGACATATCTTCCTGGGATGTAAGTAGTGTAACTGATATGCGAAATATGTTTTATGGTGCATCAGTCTTTAATCAAGACATATCTTCATGGGATGTAAGTAGTGTAACTGATATGAGTTGTATGTTTTATTATCCATCAGTCTTTAATCAAGACATATCTTCATGGGATGTCAGTAGTGTAACTGATATGAGTGGTATGTTTTATAAAGCATCAGCCTTTAAGCAAAATCTATCTTTATGGGATGTTAGTAATGTTAAAAGCTGGAAAAACATTTTTTTAGACACATTAATGACAAATTCTTTGATGCCTGAAAAATTTAGAGAGAATTAAATTTAAAATATATAAAATAGCTAAGAGAGTATTTATTTTTATATAAAGTTCTCTCTTAGTTTTTAATTTTAATAAAATTCGATTTAAAGAAAATAATTGCCTTTTTTGTTATCTGATAACTATTGATTAATTTTATAACTTATTGATAGAATTATCAAAATCTTAATTGTTATAACAAATTGTTTGAAATTTTTGTATAATAGTATTCCATTTGCTTTATGCTTATATAATGGTATGGTATTCTTTTTTTGTTTGTGCTTATTAAAGGAGTATTTTTATGAAAAAGATAATGAAAAAAATATTTATATTTTTTTTATTCTGTTCCGTTTTGATAAGTTGTTCAGTTGACCCTGAAGTTTATCAAATAACTTATGAATTAAATGGAGGAACTAATAACGCTTTAAATCCTAGTACCTACATCAATGAGAATTTGCCATTAAAATTTAAAGAGCCAACTAAGGATGATTATGAATTTAAAGGTTGGTATACTGATAGTAATTTCTCAAATCAAATAATTCAGATATCGAATGAAAATGTTGGGAATATAAAGATTTATGCAAAGTGGATTTTTAATGCATATAAACTCTCACAAAAGAGTGAAAATATTTTTATAGATTCAGATGATATTAGTTTATATAATTCTTCTAATAATAAAATTGCTGATGCAAAAATTAATTCAACAACTGGAGTTTTAATTTTAACATCTATTGCAGATGAAGGGCTTGTTGATGATTCTTATTTAGCAAAAGTGGGGACTACTGAAAAGGCAAAAATAATCTTAAGAAATGGTAGGGCAAAAATAGTTAATAAAGATGTAGCTACGCCAATGTCTAAGGATTCTTTAAAAACTTTAATAGATTCAAGTAGTGATGATAATTTAAATAATATTGAAGTTTTTGGTGTAACCGATTTGAGTTCTTTATTTAATAATAATAAAACCTTTAATTCAGCTTTGTCTTCATGGGATGTAAGTAATGTTACAAATATGAGTGGTATGTTTAATAGTGCATCAGCCTTTAATCAAGACATATCTTCCTGGGATGTAAGTAGTGTTACTGATATGAGTCTTATTTTTTATTATGCATCAGCCTTTAATCAAGATATATCTTCTTGGGATGTAAGTAGTGTTACTGATATGCGAAGTATGTTTGATGGTACCTCAGCCTTTAATCAAGACATATCTTCTTGGAATGTAAGTAATGTTACAACTATGAGAAATATGTTTTTTTGTGCATCAACCTTTAACCAAGACATATCTTCCTGGGATGTAAGTAGTGTTACAACTATGACTTTTATGTTTTATGGTACCTCAGCCTTTAATCAAGACATATCTTCCTGGGATGTAAGTAGTGTTACTAATATGAGTGGTATGTTTTATGATGCAACAGCTTTTAATCAAGACATATCTTCTTTGGATGTAAGTAGTGTTACTGATATGGAGAAGATGTTTTATAAAGCATCAGCCTTTAAGCAAAATCTATCTTTATGGGATGTCAGTAATGTTATAAGCTGGAAAAACATTTTTTCAGACACACCAATGACAAATGATTTGATGCCTGAAAAATTTAGAGAGAATTAAATTTTAAATATATAAAATAGCTAAGAGAGTATTTATTTTTATATAAAGTTCTCTCTTAGTTTTTAATTTTAATAAAATTCGATTTAAAGAAAATAATTGCCTTGTTTGTTATCTGATAATTATTGGTTGAATCTATAACTTAACAGTGTCCACATTGAGTATAAGGACTAATAATGTTATTAGTTTATTAAAGTATCAGAAAAATTTAAGCAATGGATTACTTTTGTTTTTATATCTAGTATGTTTGACACCATATATTCGTTATTACAATATTATTTAATTCATGATAACTATTGAGAAAAATAATATTATAATTTGACACTATCGCGTTTTTTATAATATTCCATTGCAAAATAGGCTTTAAATAAGTTAAATAGTCCTCCAGCAAGAAAAAGAAAACTTCCTGTTATGAATTCCCATGAAGTGTATTTGAATATAATGGTTGTATCCTTTATTGATAAATGTTGCCATAAATATGGAATAGTCGCAAGAAGAAAAATCGTTGATCCAAGTATATAACATATAGCTGTAACATTTTGTAATTGAAGAGTAATTAATGAGCCTGCCTGGATAATTTGGCTCACATTAATTGCAGCACCAATAATAAATAATATACTTCCTATAATAAAACACCAACTACCTGCTTCACTCTTGTTAATTTTGTTAAGGAAAAAAAGACTGCCAATGGTGAATAAAAGTGACCCAATTATGTATATTATAGCAGAGATTAATTCAAGTCGTTCCCAAATTGATGTATTTCTATTAGATTTATGGAATGCAATAGCTTCAAGGAGATCATGCACTGTTACAAAGAGATAAATAAGAGAACCAACAAAAAAACGCCAGGCCCCTATATTAATGTTTTCTGTTTTACCTGGGAGAAATTTTATACTACCTAAAATGAAGATAATGCTTCCAACTAAGTATAAAAAGGCATTAATTGATTCTCCTTTAAAGTGTTGTGCTCCAGCTGGTTTTTGACTGAGTAAGTTGTGTTGTCGTGGTCTGTTTGTAAACAAGTGTGGCATTATAATGATCCTTTTTGGTCGTTTAATTTAGATATAAAATCTTATTCTAATGTTGTTTTTTTGCTTTGGAATAAATATAGTATCTGAAAACAGCTTACTCTATTTTATAAAAAACTTTTTTAAGTATAATATATGATTATTTATATTTAACTTAGGTTTAAATATTGCAAAAATTTGAAAAAACTTAATCTTTTAAAGACTATCATATTGAATTGTATTTTTACAGTGGTTTTGTTTATTTGAAACTAACATAATTGAGAATTCTGTTAATGGCATTTCTTGTTCAAGAAGAATCTAGATTCATTTTAGAGAACTGCAGTTGAGGGATTAGAACGCGATTTGAAGAAGGAAAAGGTAGAATGCCTTATGGTAGCTTTTTTTTTGTTATGAAAAGTCTGATAATTTTAGTATTGTAATAAAGGAAAGAGATGCAACTAGAGTTAGATATATTTATTTTAGATACCTACAAAACGGAGTTCATAATACAATTGCAAAAAGAGTTAGAAAATAATGTATATGGTAATCTAAACTACTGGTTAATTTTAGAGCTTTTTCTTTTTCTCAAATTTTTGTTCAAATAATAATAAGTGAGTGACTAATTCTATGACCAAAGCACTTGTTACTTTGTTAATTAATAAGTATTTAATAAAATGATCTAATTGTTCAATTGAATTCACAAAGTACTTTAAAATATATATATTTTTTCACTGATAATATAATTTTGTTTTTAAGATATTTTTATAATGAATCCAATCCTTTTGGGGCTAATAATTAAGTCGAACAAACTAATCATATAAACGTAATAAATTATGTAAATAATCATTGAACCAAATAAAAAAATAGAGCAAATTATATTTAAGATATTATGCTTATTCAATTTATCTATTTTAATTATTCTTAACGAATTTGAAACATAAAATAAGTTAGTTTATAGTAAAAAAAATATTAATAAACTCTCTTAAAATTAGTAATATAGCTTATATTAACAAAAA
This sequence comes from Sphaerochaetaceae bacterium, assembly GCA_963678575.2. GTDB lineage: Bacteria > Spirochaetota > Spirochaetia > Sphaerochaetales > Sphaerochaetaceae > Pleomorphochaeta. The sequence continues at coordinate 6,514 of CAXXHV010000002.1, forward strand.
GTTTTTTTAATTAGGGTTGACAAGTTAGGTAGTGATAACTTATTTTACTTTTAAAGGTCAAAGTTTAGTGAGGTTTATTATGAAAAAATCAATTTTAATTTTAGCAAGTTTTATCTTCATTACATCTATTGGGGCGCAAGGTGTTAATGAAGCTTCAACTAAAGATGTATATAATGGCAAAGAGGGCAAAATAACTGCTTATATTTCTGGTCCTGCCACTATGCTTCAAGCATTAGAGAAAACTTTTGAAGCAGATAAAGGGGATGTCTTAGATATTGTTCAATTAGGTTGTGGTCCACTACGACAAAGGGTTTGGACAGAATCAGAATCAGGATGTATTAATGCAGATGTCTTTTGGGGGTCAGATCCATTAATTTACGATGTATTAGCTGAAAAAGGGGCAATTGAAGCTTACACTCCTAAGAATTATGAAAATTTTGCTAATAAATATAAAGTTAATAAACCTTATACTCTTGTAAATGAAAGATATGGTGTTTTAATTTATAACAAAGATAAAGTTAAATCAAAGTTAACTTCATTTTTTGATTTAGCAAATGTTGAATATAAGAATCAAATTGTACATGCAGATCCAACACAATCATCGACAGCTTTAGCATTAATTTCAGCACTTTGGGATATTGAAGAACCGGGTGGAACTTATTATAAAAAATTAATTAATAATGGTTTATTTCTTGCAAAGAAAAATAGTGATGTTCCATCGAAAATTCAAGAAGGTGAATTTATAGCCGGGATTGCACCACATGATGCAGTTTGGAGATTACAAAAGCAAGCTAAGAAAAAAGGTTATGAAACTTCATTAGCACTGAGTTGGCCAGAAGAAGGCGCTATTGCTATACAACGACCAGTAGCAATTAGTAAGAATAATTCTAGATATGAGAAAAATGAAGAATTAGCAAAAGATTTTGTTGACTTTTTAGTTTCTCCTAAAGCTCAAAAAATTACAACAAATTTTGGTTTTATAAGTGTATTAAAAAATGCCGAAATGCCAAACGGATTACCTAAAAATATAAAAGTTTTAGACATTGATTGGGATGAATTAGGCTCTAGACAAAATCAAATAAATGAAGAATTCGAAAAACTATTTTAGTAAAGTACTATTGAGAGGAGCTATAACACTTCTCTCAATAATATTAATAATATTCTATGTTTTTCCTACTCTTTTTTTATTTTACAAAGGTATTATTGGATTTAATTATTCATTTAACACATTTGTAAATCCTTTTCTTAATTCAATAAAAATATCTATTTGGGTATTTATTTGGACAACTATAATTGGAGGAACATTAGCTTGGTTAGTAATTAAAACTGATTTTCCATTAAAGAGAATGGTAGATAATTTTTGTATAATTGCTTTTGCAATCCCACCATATATTATTGCTTTATCCTGGTTACAAATATTCGGAAGAAATGGTTATTTAGAAAGGATTGTTAAACTTGTATTTCATTTAGAAAATTTTACTCCATCTCCTTATTCTTTAAATGCTACAATATTTGTATTAACTTTACATTTATTTCCTTTAATGTATTTTTCAATAAAAAATGCTTTAAACAATATAGATCCAAAGATTGAATATGCTGGATATTTATCTGGAGGAAGCACTTTTACAGTTTTGAGAAAAATAACAATACCTTTGGTTAAACCTAGTATATTAACTACAGCTCTTTTTGTATTTTCAAGAACGTTAGCAAATTTTTCAGTGCCAGCTCTGTTATGTTTGCCAGCAAGAATAGAAGTGGCTACAACAAAAATTTATTCTTCTCTTACAATGTTGGATACTTCAACTGCTGCTTTTTATTCCTTAATTTTAGTAATTTTTGCATCAATACTTTATTTAACTCAAACGTATATGATGTCAAAGAATAATAAAATATCAATGAATGGTAATAATAAAATTAGAGATGTAAGTACTGTTTCTCTAAATAAATATAAAATATTAAGTATTGTACTTGTGGTATTGTTTTTTGTTTTAGTTAGTATCATTCCAGCTATTACAATGATAATATCTTCTTTATTAAAGAGATGGGGATTATCCTTAGTAATTAATCATTTCACCTTAGATAATTATAAAGAAATATTTAATATTCATTCTAAATTCCCAAGAGCGTTTTTTAATAGTTTTGTGTATGGTGGAATAGCTGCTATATTTGCTACAATTATTGCTTTATCGTGTGCATTATTATCACACTACAAAGGAAAGAAATACAAAATATTTGAAGCAATTGGTTCTTGGCCAATGGCAATACCTAATACAGTATTAGCCGTAGCTACAATATTTAGCTTTAATAGATATCCTTTAAAATTGTATGGTACTTCTTGGGGCTTAATTATTACATATATGGTTTTATTTACTCCAATAATTATGAATCAAATAATTGGGCTAATAAAATCACAAGATATTAAGCTATTAAATGCAGCTAGATTATCTGGATATAATTGGATTGCATCATTTACAAAAGTTGTTCTACCTTTTTTACTTTCTGGCATTAAATCAGGTATAATTGTTGCTTTAATGATTTCATTAAGAGAAATTCCAATTTCACTAATGCTTTATGCAACTAATCAAGAAACAGTAGGAGTACTATTATTTGGAATGCAATCTCAATCATATGGATTAGAGATGACATCTGCCTTGTCTGTAATTGTAGTAACCCTAATAATTATTACCAATTATATTAATAATAAATACAGAGGACATAATGAAAAAATTAGAAATAAAAAATTTATTTAAATATTATGATAAAAATTGTGTAGTTAGGGATTGTTCTATAACCGTAGATGATAAAAAAATATTAACAATATTAGGTCCAAGTGGAAGTGGAAAATCTACTTTAATCTCTTGTATTGCTGGAATTGAACTCCCTCAAAGTGGAGTGATTACATTAAATGATAATGTTTTATTTGATAATAATAGCAAAATCAATTTAGCACCCGAGAAAAGAAATATAGGTTTTGTTTTTCAAAATTATGCACTATGGCCCCATATGACTATTGAAAAACATCTTAGCTTTCCATTAAAAGCTAAAAAAATGGGAAAAAATTTAATTAAAGAAAAATGTGAAATAATAATAAACATGCTAAGATTAGAAGATAAAATCTATAAATATCCTCACCAATTAAGTGGAGGAGAACAACAGAGAGTTGCTTTAGGAAGAGCCTTAATAAAAGAGCCTGATTTACTATTATTAGATGAACCATTATCTAATTTAGATGCTTTATTAAGAGAAAGAATGCAAGTTGAAATAAGACATATTCAAAAAGAATTAGGCGTTACTACAATTTTAGTTACTCATGACCAAGAAGAAGCTAAAAAAATATCTGATCAGGTTGCAGTAATGAATCATGGAATAATTGAACAAATTGGAAGCTTTGATAGCTTAGTAGATAATCCTCAAACATCTTTTATTGAAGAATTTATAAAAAGATAAAATTCTATTATATCTATTGAATTGGGTACAGCTCAGTTTGTTATTTGAGTTACGTTATTCTTTAAATTAGATTTTAGTTATTAAGTTTTTTTCACTACTACTATTTATGCTTAAAAATTTAAATTTTCTTTATCAATTTTACCAATGGCTTTTTTTTCAAGTTAATTTAATAATTGATTGACCTTTAATAAGGAATTAAGATAGCTTTACGCTTTTAGTGAACTTGATGCATTTAAAATATTAGGAGATGCAAAAAATTATGACTTTGACTCTTTGAATGAAAATCCAAAAGAGCATTATGTAGTAGTTGAAAATCCATTATTAATTAATAAAACAGTCTATTTACATTGTGCTTAAGAGGGAAGTAATGTGTATCTTTTAAAGAAAAAATGTTGGGAAAATATATTACATCTTATGCATCAATATTAGCTTATTTTACTGCCTTTTTTCAGGAGATAAAATAGAAAAAAATTATTTAACTCTTTGTGATAAATTTATATTTGGTAATAAATTAGAAATTAAAAAAAATATTTTCGTAGATATTCATAAAACTATACTAGTAGCACTAGCAACTGGAAGTATTTTTGTTAAAGGTTTAAATATATAGCAACAAAACTATCTAAGAAAGTATTCAATAATTTTTTTCAATTTTCTTATGTTCTAATCTTTTGTGTACTTGTAATGAAATAAATCATTTCTCATTTAGAATGGGTGCTAAGATTAACTGTTTCAGTTATAGAATAAATACCGGTATCCAAATCCATTCTATATGTTTCTAAAATAAGTTCATTGGTATCGTTAATTTCAAATTTTAAAAAAGTACTTTTAGCTCCAGTATCCTGAGTCCCTCTAGCATGCCCCGAATCAATTTGCCAAGTGCTATCACCAAGTCGTAAGTTACTGCTATAATTATGAGTATGTCCACAAATATAAGCAGTAACATTATATTCGTTCAATAAATTCCAAAATAAGTCTCGATTATCTTCATGATTATCAAGACTGTCTCCAACATGTCTAAGTCTTCCTGAATCTTCATCAGGTAATGGAAATGCAGGTTCATGTCCAAAGACAATTATAATTTCTTTTTCTGTCTTTTTTAAATCTTCCTCTAGCCAATTAAAAGTAGCCGATACGATATCACCATTTGAACCAATATCAGAAGCACCATCAAAATATTCATTTAGTATAACAAAATGTACTGGCCCTTTTTCAAAAGAATACATAGTTTCCTTAGTCCCGGTTGGACCCTCACTAAAAATATTTACTCTTGATTCAATAACCTGGTAATAATTTCTTATCCACTCCATATCAGAAGGAGTCTCTGCTTCATGATTCCCTACAATAGGAAACCACCTATAATCAATATCAATATATTTCTTAATGGTAGCTAGCACTTGGCCTGGTGGATCTATATCTCCCACTGAAAACAGGTAAAGTCCATTATCTACATCAGAGATAGCTTCACATGCTCCACGAAACCAATTTGGATTATTTCCTGTAAATTCTCTCATATCTGAGGCGACAATAAAAGATTTGAAATTTTCATCAGTATCCTCTGATACATAGGAATCATTGATTATATCGGTTTCGCTGATAGGAGAATATCCTAAGTTGCATGAAAAAAATAAAAATAAAATTAAAAGCCATAGAAATCTATATGTTTTAGTTTTCATATTATCCTTTACCTCAAGTTTGTAGTGTAAATTTAATAATACCATAAATCCTTTTCAAAAAGAAAGAAATTTAAGCTATTTTTTTGTTTTATAATGAATTAATTATAAAATAACTGCTATTCGCTGAATTGATTGAAGAGCTATTCATATAAAGTAAATCATAGCCATGAAATTATTTATGTTATTGAAACCTTTTGCTCGGAGTATAATTTATTAACTTTTTTTGATTATATAAATTAATTTTATAATTGATTATTTCGATCTTTTTTTTAGTTTAAGTATTCAATATTATCTTATTTCAACTTTAAGTAAATCTAAAATATTGTTTAAGAGAAAACTTCATGTTATTCTTTTAATAATATGGAAAATACAACACTCTCTTATTATGAAAAGAATAAAGAACTATTTAAAGAAACTACTCAAAAGTTAGATTTTTCAAAATACCAGGATTTGTATTTAAGCTATTTATTACCAAATTCATTAATATTAGATTTTGGATGTGGTGTTGGAAGAGATACAAAATATTTCTTAGAAAAAAATTATAAAGTTGAAGCATTAGATGGATCAATTGAAATGTGTAATATTGCAAGTTCTTTTTGCAATATAAATGTTAAAAATATTTTATTTGAGAACTTTAATGAAGAAAATAAATACAAAGGAATATGGGCTTGTTCAAGTATTTTACATGTACCATATAAAGAGTTGGATAAGATTTTTAAAGCTTTACATAAAGCCTTATTAAAAAAAGGAATATTATATGTTTCCTTTAAATATGGAGATTTTGAAGGATATAGGAATGAGAGATATTTTACTGATTTAACTTTGGATAAGTTCTTAGAAATCCCCAATATATTAAAATTATATTCTATAGAAAAACATTTTATTACAAGTGATGTAAGGCAAAATAGAGAAGATGAAAAATGGCTAAATATAATTCTAATAAAGAAATAGAAAAGTATTTAAAAGAAAAACAATTTAAACATATAAAAAGAGAAAATTTAAAAAAATGATTTACTTAAATGAGTGTATATCGATATCAGATTTATGGTAGTTATTTTAAGAAATTAAGCAATGATAATTCATATTTTAAAGTTTTTTTCATTAGCTTTTATAGTCCTTATTATTTTTTTTAAGCAGTATAGAATAATTTAAATAAATAATTTTTTTTGTTGACGTGGTAGAAAAACCATGTTATAAAAAATTGTCAGACAATCTGACAATAATAAAAATTTATTTTCAAAAGGAGAAGAAAATGAAAGGAACTAAATTATTAATTACATTAATTATTTTTTCAATTGTAACCCCCTTATTTGCACAAGGAAGCTCTGAAAAATCTGGTGCAATTGAATTCAAGGTAGTAGGTAATAATTCTTCAGCATTAGCTACAGAAGCTGTTAAAAAAATGGCTACTGAAATAGAAGAGAAGTCTAATGGAGAATTAAAACCTATTTTATATTTGGAAGGCCAATTGGGTGATAATGATGAAGATCTTTGTACTGGATTATCAGAAGGTAATTATGAAATGCTCTTAAATGCTGAAATGTTATTTAACTGGGCAGTTCCAGAATGGATGGAATTATTTAATATGGCATTCATTTTTGATAGCCAACAACATTTACAAAACTTCTGGAATAGTGAAGTTGGAGCCGATCTAGCTCAACAATTAGCAGATAAGTATAATGTTAAGGCTTATTTAAATACTATTGCATTACGTGGACCTCGTTACTTGACAGCAAATGTTCCAGTTCATAGTGTTAGTGATATGGCAGGTATTAAATTAAGAACTCCAAATAATGCTGGTGTTATTGCTTCTTGGAGAGCAACAGGTGCTAATGTTACTCCAGTTGCTTGGGGTGAGTTATATGGTGCTTTACAAAACGGTATTGTTAATGCTCAAGAAAATCCATTAGCTAATATTGACCAAGCTGGTATGTACCAAGTTCAAAAATATTTAATGCAAACTGAACACCAATATACAAACTATTTTATCTATATGGCTAATGATTGGTGGAATACTTTAAGTGATGAAAACAAGCAGATTATTTCTACAGCTATTGATAATGCCTTTAAATGGCATAATCAACAAGTAAATGCTGAAGATAAAGAATTCTTAAAGAAATTTGATGAAAAAGGAATGATTTTAGTTCCAAAATCAGAAATTGATATTAATTCATTTAAAGAAGCTATTACTCCAGTTTTATTAGAAAATAATAAGGATAAATATCCTTCAGGTGCTTATGAATTAATTCAGAGTTTAAAATAAAGTATTATAGGAGATTGGGAGTTATGTTTGACAAAATTGCATTAAAATTTTCTAAAGTATCTGACTTTTTTGAAAAGATAGTAAAAAATGTATCAATAGTAGTATTAGTGGTATTAATTTGTACTGTTTTCTTTCAAGTTTCAAGTCGAATACTTACTGGAAAATCTTTTCCAGAGATTGAAGAGTTTTCAATTATTATGGCTGCTTGGTTAGGTTTTTTCACTCTTTCTTATGCAGCAAAAAAGAAAGTTCACGTTAGAATTGATGTTTTTGTTGGCAAACTTCCAACTTCATTCCAGCATGTAATTAGTATCATTATTTCTTGTGTTACATTATATGCTTCTTTATATCTTGTTTGGTATGGTTGGCTATTAGCTGAGAAAAAGATTCAAGTACCACTTGCAATATTACCTGCTAATGCTGGTTGGTGGTATGTAGCATTTCCTATTGGTTTTTTCTTCACTAGTTATTTTTTACTAGATCATATCATTCAAGAGATAAAAGAAATGAAAGACGAAAATAAAAAAAATAAAGAAGAGGTCATATAATGTGGGTTATAATAGGCTTTTTGGTAATGATAACCATTGGTGTCCCTGTTGGGTATTCAATGATTTTAGCAGCTTTCTTTTTTGTAAAATTTACAGGTGTTGTTAATTTTACTCTAATCCCTTCTGCTATGGTTAGTGGTGTGTCCTCATATACAATGCTTGCTGTTCCATTTTTTATGGTTGTTGGTGAATTGATGAATAGTAGTGGAATTACAAAGAGAATTTTCTTTTTTGCAGATAGTTGTGTTGGGCATATTACTGGAGGGTTAGGACATGTAAATATTTTGTCTAGCATGATTTTCTCAGGAATGTCTGGTGCAGCAGTAGCAGATGTAGCAGGTCTTGGTGCAATTGAAATAAAGGCAATGAAAGATCAAGGCTTTGATGCAGATTTTTCAGTTGGTGTAACCTCTGCTTCCGCAATCATTGGACCGATTATTCCTCCTAGTAGTCCAATGGTTTTGTTTGGGATAGCTGCAGGTGTATCAATTGGTGGTTTATTTATGGGTGGTATTACTGTAGGTATAATTATGGGGTTAGCTATGATGTGTACAGTTTATATAATCGCTAAAAAACGTAAATATCCTAAACATGAGAATTATTCTTTTTCTGTGAAAATGAAAGCTTTTGGAGCAGCACTACCGGCATTATTAGCCCCAGTTATTTTAATTGGTGGTATTTTTTCTGGGTTTTTCACCCCCACTGAAGCTGCGGCAGTTGCAGTATTTTATTCTTTAATTGTTGGCCTTTTTGTTTATAAAGATTTTAAAATTAGAAATTTGAAAAAAGTTTTAATTGCTTGTGTAGAGAATTTAGGAATGGTTATGCTTTTAATGGCATCTGGTAAATTGTTTGCTTGGGTTCTTGGAATGGAAAAAATAGCAGAAACTTTCTCATATTTAATTTTTAATTTAACAAATAACAAATTTATTGTTATTTTATTAATGAATATAATTTTACTTTTTATGGGAACCTTTATGGAAACAAATGCTAGTATTTTTATACTAACTCCGATTTTATTGCCTATAGCCAATACAATAGGTATGCATCCTATTCAATTTGGAGTAATCTTCATTTTTGCTTTGATGATTGGTTTATTAACTCCTCCTATGGCAATATGTTTATTTTTAACTTCTAAAATTGGTGGGGTTACCTTTAACCAAGCCTTCAAAGCTGTTAAACCTTATTATATTGGGTTATTAGTTGTTCTGTTTTTAATAAATATGTTTCCACAAATAACTTTGTTTGTGCCTAAATTATTATTAGGGCAAACCTTTTAGTTGAGGAGTAGTAGATGAAAGTAATAAAAAAACAATCGATAGTTGATATGGCAGAAGAACAAATAAAAGAATATTTAGCTAGTGATGAAGTTCAAATTGGTGATAAATTTCCTACTGAATATGAGATGTGTAATTCTTTAAATGTTAGTAGAGCTACATTACGTGAAGTATATAGGAAATTACAGTCGCAAGGTTATTTAGATTTAAAACCAGGTAGAGGTGCTTTTGTAAAAAATAAAGAAGCCGATCTCGTACAGCAAGCAATGTGCTGGTTTAGAGAGCATGATACTCAAATGCAAAGTTATCTGGAAGTAAGGTTATATTTAGATCCTTTAGCTTCAAAACTTGCTGCAAAACATAGAACAGCAAAAGATATTTTAATATTAAAACAAATCCAAGTCGAATTTGAAAAAAGCTATTTTGATAAAGATAATAAGAGAATGGCTCAATTAGATGCAGATTTCCATAAAGCTATTGTTGATATTTCAAATAATGAATTGTTAATGGCCTTAATTAATATTGTAAACTATTACTTTGAACAATTAAGAATGAAAAGTTTTAAACTTCAAGAACATGCTTCCCATGCTTTAGATCCACATAGAAAAATTATTGAAGCAATTGAAGCTGGTGATGTAAAAAAAGCAGAAGAAGAAAGTGTAGAGCATATGAAAATAGCTTTACGTGATTTATGTGGAGAAAATAATACTGCTTTATTATAAGGAATAAATAAATGGAATATCTTAAACAAAAGTGTAGAGCACTTCGTATTGATGTGCTTAGGATGCTTAATGCATCAGGGAGTGGTCATACTGGTGGTTCTCTCTCCTCTATAGAGCTAATGGCAGGTTTATATTATGCAAAAATGAATATAAGTGTTGAAACTCAAAATGATCCAATGCGAGATAGATTTGTATTGAGTAAAGGCCATGCTGCACCAGTATTATATGCAATTTTAGCCGATAAAGGTTTTTTCCCGAAAGAGGAATTATTAACTTTAAGAAAATTACATAGTAGATTGCAAGGTCATCCTGATTCAAAAAAATTACCTGGTGTTGAGGCTGCAACTGGATCTTTAGGACAAGGGTGTTCTATTGCTGTTGGTATGGCTATAGCGGCTAAAGCTCAAAAGAAAAATATTAATGTTTATACTTTAGTAGGTGATGGCGAAATTCAAGAAGGAATAGTTTGGGAAGCCTGTATGTCTGCAGCCTCTTACAAATTAGATAATTTTACCTTAATAGTCGATAATAATGGACTACAGTTAGATGGTCCTTGTGAGAAAATTTTAGATATGGGAAATCTTTGCGATAAGTTTGAAGCTTTCGGTTTTGAAGTTATAGAACTTGAAGATGGAAATGATATTGAAGTAGTTGTAAATGCTTTAAAGAGTAAACCTATGAAAGGCAAACCTACTTGTATTATTGCACATACAATAAAAGGGAAAGGTGTATCCTTTGCTGAGAATCAAGTAGGTTGGCATGGTAAAGTTCCAAATAATGAAGAGTTAGAATTAGCAATAAAGGAATTGCAGGGAGAAGAGAACAGTGACTAAAAAAATGATTCGCACTGGTTATGGTGAGGCCTTAGTGGAATTAGGGGAGAAAAATGATAAAATTGTTGTTCTAGATGCAGATTTATCTCATGCAACAATGACACATATGTTTGCAAGTAAATTCCCTGAAAGATTTTTTAACATGGGTATTGCAGAAGCAAATATGATAGATGTTTCTGCTGGAATGTCAACTATGGATGTAATTCCTTTTTGTAGTACCTTTGCTCTTTTTGGAACAGGTAGAGCTTATGAACAAATAAGAAATAGCATAGCGTATCCTAAATTTAATGTAAAAATATGTTGTACTCATTCAGGTCTTACTGTGGGTGAAGATGGAGGAAGCCATCAAGCAATTGAAGATATTGCCCTTATGAGAGTTATTCCTAATATGAGTGTGGTTGTTCCTTGCGATGCTAATGAAGCAAAAAGAGCTGTAATGGCAATTGCAGATATTGATGGTCCTATTTATCTCAGATTGGCTCGTTCTCCAAGTGAAGTTTTTGATTTTGATATGCCCTTTACTTTTGGAAAAGCAAATGTTTTACAGGAAGGCTCTGATCTAGTAATTTTTGCTTGTGGCATTATGGTTAGTACCGCATTAGAATGTGCTAAAAAAATGGCTAAAGAAGCAAATGTTTCAATTGCTGTTGTTAATATACATACAATAAAACCTATTGATGAAGAATGTATTTTAAATTATGCAAATAAATGTAAACGTGTAGTGACATTAGAAGAACATAGTGTTATAGGAGGCCTCGGCGATGCTGTAGCAGCTACATTAATAGGCAAAGGTGATTTTGTTTTTGAGAAGATAGGAGTACAAGATTTGTTTGGTCAATCTGGTAGTCCCGAGGAACTTTTAGAAGAATATGGTTTAAGTCTTTCAAAAGTGATGGAAAAGATTAAAGATATAGTTAAAAGATCGGGTAAATATTAAACTTTAAATCTATATTAAGTGAATTGTAAAAATGTAAGAAAAATTGTGAAATTATAAATAATGATTTCACAATTTTTTTTAATTATGTTCAAGCTTTATTTAAAAAAATAAGAAACAATTGCTTTATAAATATTTTAATTTAAGCGTTTCTTGATAATTATCTATATTCAATTTTCTATCATAACTTATTTTTTGAATAAAGAAATAGTAATAATTTACAATTGCAAGTTTTTTTACATACAACAACAGCTATGCCTCTTTATTATATTTTTTTCTTGACCAAAACATTTCAACCTCTTAGAGTTAATGTAATATTAAAAAATATTTTTATAATTATAATGGTTATTGTGAAACAATGAATTTTTTCATTTATTCTTAAATATAATGAATGAGTTGTTTTTATTTGGTAAATATTATTATTTAAAAAGAGAGGATATATAATGACTAATAAAATAATGGTTGTTGAAGATGATGTTCTTTTAAATAAAAGTATTTCTAAAATATTAAAAAGCAGACAATATGAAGTTTGCAGTGCTTTAAATATTAATGAAGCCAAGCTTTTATTTGAAGAAGAAAATCCTAATATTGTTTTATTAGATATTATGTTACCAGATGGAAAAGGTTATGATCTATTGTCAAAATTTTGTTTGAATTCAAAAGTAATTATTATGAGTGCATTAAGTGATAGTGAGAGCAAATATATCTGTTATGAAAATGGAGCCGAAGATTATTTAATTAAAAATTTTGATATGAAAGAACTTTTATATAAAATTGAAGTTGTAAAAAGAAATATTGATCGAGATAAATTAGAATTTGGAGATATTACATTAGATACAAAAAAGAAAAAACTAATATGTAATGATAAATCTATTTTTATCCCTCATAGCCAAATAGAATTATTAAAGTCCCTATATAAAAAATATAATGAAAATACGTATCTTTCAAAAGACGAATTATTATTATTTGATGTCTCAAATATTGATGAAAGTGCAAGGATTCAAAACCTTATTGCAAGATTAAGAAAAAACCTAGCTTATATAAAAAGTGAAAAAATATATGTCGAAACCGTATATGGCTTGGGATATAGATTGGTTGTTTTACCATAAATTTGAGGTGGAAAATGGTTAAAGAAAAGAAAATAAGGTTTATATATTTCATAGCATTAACACTTGTTATATATCTATTTTTCACATTTTTTATAAATTATATTAATAAAACTACAATAAATCCAATCTCTTTGAACAATAATATACTTGATGGAGATTCAGTTGATAATAATCTTTATATGATTAATAATATAAATTTCGATGATAATGAAATGAATATTATGGTTGAATCTGCACATGACTTATCTATTGTTTTTCATAATCTTTATTATCCTCATAGCTTAATAATTAATGGAACTGAATTAAATAATAAAAATTATTCATATAATGATGTTTTAATTAATAAAGGTATCAATAGCATTAAACTTGTTGGGGCTGGTGTTAGAAATACATTTTTGTTTGTATCCACTTATGAAAAGATGAAAGAATATTTAGATATTAGATTTTTAGTTAATTCTTTTTTGTTATTTATTCATCTAATTATTTTTTTAGGATGCATAATTGTTTTAAATCTAAGTAAACATAAAAAAGTTGTATATATTTTTCTCCTCTATGTGCTTTCTTCCTTTTTAAAAGGAATTAACTTGGGTGAAATTCCTATATTTTTAAAATTGTTTAATATGAATATTTCTTCCTATAATGTAATAGATGGTATTACTACAGCAATTAATAATATTGTTCCAATATATATATTATTAATGATATTTGAAATAAATATTAAGAAAATATACAAGATTATATTTTTACTTTCTTTAATTCCATTGGCAATTTTTTCTCAAGATATATTATTGAGATTTCAAATTTGGCATTTAGTATCAAGTTTATTATTGTTGCTAATTACGTTTATAATTTTATTAATTGGATATATTAACAAGAAAAATGCAGCCCTTTCAATAATGATTTTAAGAACACTATTATTTGTTTTAGCCTTGAGTTATTTAACAATTATAAGAAACAGTGCATATACAAGTAATTTGATTTTCTTTTTTAATTATGCATATTTAGGAGCTACATTCTATTTCTTGGGAATTTCAATATTTGTAGTTATTTATTATATCAATTACAATAAACAATTAGCAAAAAAGGAAATAGAATATGAAAGAGTAATGTTATTAAAAGGTATTGGTCATGATTTAAAACATCCAGTATTATGTGCAAAATTAAATAATCAATTTCTTCTTGAATGTGATTTAAATGAAGAGGAAAAAGAGAGTGTTGAATTATCTTTAGCTGCTTTATCTCGCTTAGATAAAATGGTAGAAAATATAAATTCATATTTTAATAAGAAAGATGAAATTGCAGTTTGTGAGTACCTTTTTTTAAGAGGTGTTTTAGTTGAAATTGAAGAGAATTATAAAAATCAATTTAGTAAAAAATTAAAAGTATCTCTTGATAATTCAAATTGCTATATCTATATTAATCCACTTAATTTTTACAGAATCATGGAAAATCTTATAGATAATGCTTTTAAATTTAACAAAGAAGACGTAAAAGTAAATATTTTTTGTGAGATAGATAATAATTTTGTGATAATAAATATACAAGATACTGGCAAGGGTCTTGAAAAAGATGAAATAGAAAAAGTTTTTGATATATTTTACAGAGGAGAAGAGTCAAAAAGCACTGAAGGGTTAGGCATAGGATTAAGTGTTGTAAAACAATTAGTTGAAATCTCTAATGGTGAAATATTTGTAAAAAGTCAAAAGAATATAGGCACACTTTTTTCTATAAAATTTAAAATAAAAATTTAAACATTTAATTAATATTATTTAGCTTTCTCTTTAAAATCTATCAATTTCGATAGATTTTAAACAATGTTCTCATTAAATAGCTATAGTGATATCTAAATTTATTGGGAATTAAAATTTGATTTAAGGCAGGGAGGCTTGTTTATGTTAAAGAGAAAAATAAGTTTATTATTAGTGTTTTTGATTTTTGGGCTTTTTCTAGTTTCTTGCACTCATTTTGATAAAGATATGAAGGAAGGAGCTCCAAATTATTCTAATCCAAATTTATGGATTACTTCCTTTGATAAAACCCATCAAGTTGATGTGTTTTATGTTTATCCAACTGTAAGTCAGAACGAATCAGGGAATATGGATGTATATGACAATGTTGATAGAGATTTAGCAAAAGGGATTTATAAAGCGCAAGCTTCTGTATTTGAAAGTAATGCAAATATCTATGCTCCATATTATAGACAGATGTCAACTTATGCTAAAATTCCAGACGATCCTAATGTTTTAGCAACTGATTTAGTTGAGTTTAAATTAGGAGTTGAGGATGTAAAAGCTGCTTTTAATTATTACATTGAAAATTTAAATGAAGGGAGACCTTTTATTCTTGCAAGTCATAGCCAAGGTACAATGGCTCTTATTGAATTAATTAAAGATGAATTTGGGAAGTCAGAAGAATTAAGAAATAATTTAGTAGCAGCATATCTTATTGGATATACACTTACAGATGAAGACCTTGCATTAGCAAAATTATCATCAGCAAAAGGAGAATCAGATATAGGTGTAGTAATAACATATAACACACAATCTGAAACATCTGTTGGTGGTCCAATGCTAATGGAAGGGGCTAATTGTATTAATCCTTTGAATTGGGAAATTGATGATACAGTTGCTTTACCTTCAGCTAATAAAGGTGCAAGATTCTATAATGATTCAACAGGTGAGTTTATTAAAGAAATCCCTAATTATTGTGGTGCTGTTATTAATTTAGAGAAAGGAGCACTTACTACTACTATTGATGAGGAATTAGAAATAGGACCATATCCTGAAGGAGTATATCATCGTTATGACTATGCTTTTTGGTATCGAAATTTAGAGGAAAATGTAAAAGTTAGAATCGATTCCTATTTAAATAGTAAATAAAGTAGAATATGAAAGCAAAATTATATTTATAGTTTTGCTTTTATTTAGTTTCAAAATTTTCTTATATTTTTACTCTTCACCTAAATATACTAATTTATTTCTACCAGTCGCTTTTGCTTTATATAATCTTTTATCAGCAAGATTAAGTATTTTTTCAATTGTTATATCGTTTTTATTAAAAAAGAGAACATCTGAAATACCTGCGCTAAATGTAAATTTAATTTTTTGATTATTAAAAACAAAAGTTTTATTTCTTATTATTTTTAATAATTTTGATATAATGTTGACAGTTTCATCTCTATTTGAATTATATGTAATTATAACAAATTCTTCACCACCATATCTTCCAAGCAAGTCTGTTTTTCTAATATTATTAGAAATAACTTTTGTAAATTCTTTTAATATGTAATCACCTGCTACATGCCCAAATGTATCATTAATTTGTTTAAAGTGATCAATGTCTATAATAGAAACTGAAAATATTAAATTAGAATTATTGTATTCTACAAAAGCTTTTTCCAATTGGTTAAAAATAAATCTTCTATTATATGTATTAGTTAGGGCATCAATAATTGAAAGTTCTTCAATTTTTAACAAATTGTAGTGATTGTTATAAACATTTGAAATAATACCAGAAATAGTTGCAAGAAGATTTAAATCTTCTTCACTCCATTTTCTATGTATTTTACATTCATCAAAACCCATAAATCCTTTTAATTTGTTTTCAATTATTAAAGGATAGACTATTATTGAAAGTATTCCTTGTGGTTCTAACATTGCTAGAATATCTTTTGGTAGTTTAAAAATGTCTTGAGAAAAAACTTTTCCTTCTGTTTTTAATAACTTTCTCCAAGAAGGAATTAATTCATATGGAACTTCTTTTAACTCATCAATTTGTGGGACAATATTAGTATTACACCATTCAAACTCGTTGCTTGTAGTAGTACTATCTTCATTATCGATAAAAATATAAGTTCTTGAAACTTGAGTATATTCTCCAATTATTTTTAGGATATTATTAATTTGAGTATTAAATTCATCTGTTTTAACAGCTAATAAAGCAATTTTTGAAAGGAGTTCCAAGTTTTTCATATTTTTTACCTTTTAATTATCAATAAATATTAATAATATTTTCTATTACTAGGTTACTATGAAATTGAGCAATTTTCAATAAATATTAATTATCCAAGTAAACTACTTTATTTCGACCTGTTCTCTTTGCTTTGTATAATCTCTCATCAGAAATATTAATTATTTTCTCGAGCGTAATGTTTTCTTTTTCAAAGTATTGAGTATCTGAAATACCAGCACTAAAAGAAAGATTAATTTTTTCATTATTTATATTAAATGTTGTCTCATTAACTTTATTTAATATATTGTTTATTTGGGCAGCGGTGTTTTTTTTGTTTTCATTAAGGGATATAATTATAAATTCTTCTCCACCATACCTTCCTAATGTTTGATTAGGTGATAAGAATCTAGATATAAGTTTTGTAAATTCAATTAATATATGATCACCAATAACATGACCGTAAGAGTCATTGATTTCTTTAAACAAATCAATATCTAATATTGTAATTGAAAAAATTTGATTCTCTGTTATAAATTTATTTAAATAAGTTTCTAAAATATTAAAAATATATCTTCTATTATAGATATTTGTTAAGGAGTCTCTAATTGAAAGTTCTTTTAATTGTTGTTCCATTAATTTTTTTTCAGTAATATCTATCATTACAGTTAAATAATATTGCTTTCCTTGACTTTCAATTATTTCTCTTGAGAATATTCCATAAAGTATAGACCCATCTTTACATCTAACTTTTAATTCAATATTTTTTATTTCCCCAGATTGAGCTAGGTATTCTGTTGTCTTTTCATGTTTTTCTGAATCTGGGAAAAGGTTTAAATCCGAGCTTGATTTTCCTACTACTTCATTATAAGAATATCCTAATTTCTTTAAAAAAGAGGTATTTACATCAATAAATTTTTTATCCTCCATATTGCATAGAGCCATTAAAGCAGGATTGTTTTTGAAAACTTTTGTAAATTTCTGAAGGGCTTCTTGTTCTTTTGATAAATCTTTTGATATTCCAAATATACAATCTTCGTTATTCCATTTACCAAACCAAACACGAGTTTCAACTGGAATTAATTTATTATTTTTACTTTTTAATTCTACAGGACATGATTTAATATTTCCTAAAAATATTTGATTTAATATTTCTATAACTTCATCTTTTTTATTTTTAGGGTGAAGGTCAATTAAATTCATAGTTAATAGTTCTTCAATAGAATATTCTAATTTTTCAACAGAAGCTTTATTAGCATAAATTATTTTACCTTTCATATTTCCAATTATAATGTAGTCAGTAATCGTATTAAAAAAGTTCTCAAAATATTGTTTATCATCTTCAATTTTTTTAAGATAATAATGGTTTTTATATAAATTAGAAATAATCCCTGAAATTGTTGCTAGAATATTTAAATCTTCTTCTGTCCAATTTCTATTTACTATGCATTCATCATAGCCTACAAAACCAATCATTTTATTATTGATATATAAGGGATAAACAAGTAAAGATTTTATATTTTGAGATATAAAAACCTTGTAGAGGTCTTCTGGTAGATCTTCAATATTTGTTGAGAATAATTTTCCTTCTTTTTGAAAGATTTTAAGAAGAGATGGTATTTCAGCTAAAGCCCTATTTTGAAAAGACTGGATTTCAGGAGATATACCTGTGTTACACCATTCAAATTCATTACTTGTGATTGTGTTATCTTCATTATTTATGAAAATGTAAGTTCGTGAAACATTACTGTATTTTCCTATTAAGGAAAGAATATTATTCATTTGACTTTTGAAATTATCTGTTTTAACAGTAATTAATGATATTTTTGAAAGCAATTCAAGGCTTTGCATATTTCTCCTAATATAAAAATTAAATTAAGTTTCTTCAATTTTACAATAAATAGTTTTATATAACAAGAATTCATTTTTTAATTTTATTTAAGAAATATAAAAAAAGAGATTGTGAATAAGTAAATTAAAGTTATTCCAATCTCTTTTTATTTTAATTTATATTATAAAGACATTTTTTTTATTTCTCTATGATTTGTTTTTGGTTCTTGAAGTAGTACCATAGTTGATTCTGGAACATCTTCCTTTATCCATACAGAGGACCCAATTATACAATCTTTTCCTATTGTAACATCTCCAAGGATTGTTGCATTTGCATAAATTGTGACATTATCTTCAAGAGTTGGATGCCTTTTTGCTCCCTTTATGATGTTTCCTGCGGAATCTTTTGGAAAGCTTAAAGCTCCGAGAGTAACCCCTTGATATATTTTTACATTATTTCCAATGACTGTTGTTTGTCCAATAACAACACCAGTACCATGGTCAATAAAAAAATAATCTCCAATTTCAGCCCCTGGGTGTATATCAATACCAGTTTCTTTGTGAGCCCATTCAGTTAACATTCTTGGAAGTATTGGAACATTAGCATTAAATAAACTATGAGCAACTCTATAGATTGTTAATGCTTTTATATAAGGATAAGATAAAATAACTTCATGAAGATTTGTTGCTGCGGGGTCATTGTTAAAGCCTGCCTCAGCATCTTCTTTTATTTTTTTTCTTATTGTTGGAAGTTCTTTAAATAATATTTCTAGTGCCGTATCTGTTTTTTTTCTACTTGTATGAGCATTTTCACATGTTGTATCACATTCATGATTAAAAGAAAGAAATATTAAATTAGATAAAGTCCATTTAACTGTATTTAATTGATTTATAATTATATCTTGGAAAGATTGACCAGCAGCACCTTCACAGCGTCCAGGAAACATTAATTCAAGTAGTTCATTTGCACACTTTTCAACACAGAGACTACTAGGTAAAGGTTTTAGGCCTAAGAAGTTTGCCCCTTTATCACTAATTCTATCAAAACTTTCTAAATATTTTTCATAGTTGTTGTTCATTTATTATCTCCTAGTATAAATATACAAAAAATACAACAAATAAACAACAAAACCGATGCAAAAGCATCGGTAGTTCCTATTAATTTAAATTAGTATATTTTCTTTATTCTTCGTTTTTAATTAATTGTTGAATTCTGTCATAGAATTTATTACTTAAAAGAACAATAATTACAAGTTTTATTGTATCTCCAATGATAAAAGGAGTTAGTCCAAATTGGAATGCTTTATTCCATTCCATGCTAGTAGATACTTTTAACCAAGGTACACCAATTGCATATATTGCTATAGTTGCTAAAAGTCCACCAATTATAAAGTATGGTATTTTATTATCTTTTTCTTTTCCTAAATCAGAAATTATGCCTGCAAGGATTGTTGCTAAGAACATTCCAAAAAGATATCCACCTGTTGGTCCTATGAGAGCTCCAATACCACCGCCACTAGAAAAAATAGGAAGACCAATTCCTCCTAAAATTAAATAGACGAAAAATGAGAAAAATCCAACATTAAAGCCGCCTAATAAAGCAGCTAAAATTACAAATAGAGTTTGTAACGTAATTGGAACTGGTGGTAATGGAACTTTTATAAAAGTTCCAACAATAATTAAACCTGTAAATAATGCTGTTATTAATGTTTTTCTTGTATTCATGGGTGTAATATATCAAAAGCTTTTATTATTGTAAACATATTATTATAAAATAGGTTAACAATATAATATGATCTGTTATATTATTGATAAAATAAATAAATATATATATTCTAAATTTAATTATGAGTTTAAAAAATAAAGTATTAGAATATTTAGAACATGATTCAGAGATGTTTGTTTCTGGACAACAACTAGCAGATGAATTAAAGGTTAGTAGAACAGCCATTTGGAAAGCTATTTCAGAGTTAAGAAAAGAAGGGGCTTTAATAAATGCTGTTACTAATAAAGGTTATTATTTAGTAAGAGAATCACAAAAATTATCATTAGAGAGTTTAAAAAAAGAATTAAATGAATTTAATGTTTATTATTTTGATGAAATTGATTCAACAAATTCCTTTTGTAAAAAGGTAGAACCTATAGATCTTAAGAAAAGAACTATTGTTGTTGCTTCTCATCAAATTAAAGGAAAGGGTAGAAGGGGGAGATCTTTTATATCTCCTGAAGGTGGGATTTATTTTAGCCTTTTGATTAACTCTCATAATAATAATGATGACAATTTATTAATAACAAGTATCGCTTCTGTAGCAATTGTAAGAGCAATAAAGAAGGTTTGTGATATTGATTGTAAAATTAAATGGGTGAATGATATCTATATTAATGAAAAAAAAGTTTGTGGAATACTAACAGAAGGTGTTATTGATATGGAAGAGGGAAGAATTAAATCAATGGTTGTTGGAATCGGGATTAATTTTTCAACACCTCTTGAACAATTCCCAGAAGATATTAAAGATATAGTTACTAGTATTTATAAAGATGAACAATCAATTCCCAATAATGTAAATAGAACTTTATTAGTAAAAGAAATCGTAAATGAGATTTATTGTATATGGGAGAACTTACCTAATAAAGATTTTTTGAATGAATATAGAGAAAAATCAAATGTTATTGGTAAAAATGTAATTATTTATAATAAAGATAATTCTGCTCAAACAGGATTTGCTAAAGATATAAATGATAAGGCCCATTTAATAGTTGAATTTGATGATAATACTGAAATAGAATTAGGTACTGGAGAAGTTACATTAAGAGTAACAAAATAACAGTTTTTATCTTGAATAGAAATTGTGTTATTAGTATCATAAAGCGATTAAAAAATAATAAAATAAGGACAGATTAATGTTACAAGAAATAAGAGAACAATGGAAAACTTTAATTGAAGAACAATTAGCTATTTATGCTAAAGAAATACTAAAGGAAGATGTAATTTTAGCACCTTTAACAATTCAAGTTCCTCCAAAACCTGAATTAGGAGATATAGCTTTCCCATTATTTGCTTATGCAAAGCAATTTAGATTAGCTCCTGTAAAAATAGCACAAGTTCTAAAAGAGAGAATTGAAATTCTTGCTAATAGACCTTCAGGGCAATTAATCTTAGCAGGACCTTATTTAAATATTAGACTTGATTTTGCCTCATTAATAAAGGATTTAAAGGATAAAGTTCTTACTGAAAAAGATGCTTATGGTAATAGTAATGTATTTAATAATAAAAAGGTAATGATTGAATTCAGTTGTCCTAATACAAATAAACCTCTTCATCTTGGTCATATGAGAAATGATAGTTTAGGAGAAAGTGTTTCTTCAATATTAAAAGCTAATGGTGCGGATGTGCAAAAAGTTAATTTAATTAATAACCGTGGTGTTCATATTTGTAAAAGTATGCTTGCTTATAAGAAATTTGGTAATGGTGAGACTCCAGAAAGTTCAAATATAAAAGGTGACCATTTAGTTGGTAAATATTATGTTAAATTCGCTCAATGGGAAAAAGAAGACCCAACTGCTGTAGATCAAGCAAAAGAAATGCTTATTAAATGGGAAGAAGGGGATAAAGAGACTATTGATTTGTGGAATAAAATGAATGGCTGGACTCTTGATGGATTAGCACAATCTTATGAAAAAACTGGTGTTCATTTTGATAAATATTATTATGAAAGTGAAACATATAAACTTGGTAAAGATAAGGTTTTAAAAGGTTTAGAATCTGGTGTTTTCTACCAAGAGGAAGATGGTTCTGTTTGGATTGATTTAGAAGAAATTAATTTAGATAAAAAAGTTCTTTTAAGAAGTGATGGTACTTCATTATATATGACTCAAGATATTGGGACCGCAATTTCTAGACATGAAGATTGGCCTTTTGAATCTTTAGTGTATGTTGTTGCAAGTGAACAACAATATCACTTTAAGGTTTTGTTCTATATTTTAGAAAAATTAGGATATTCTTGGGCAAAGGATTTACATCATTTATCATACGGTATGGTTAATCTTCCAAATGGTAAAATGAAAAGTAGAGAAGGTACTGTTGTTGATGCTGATGATTTATTTGATAATTTAGCTGAACTCGCTAAACAAGAAATTCAAAATAAAGAGAGAGAAGGATTAGTTGATGGCCTTGATAAAACTGCTAATGCTATTGCATTAGGTGCTTTAAACTATTATTTATTACAAGTAGATCCTTCAAAAGATATGACTTTTGATCCGGTTAAGAGTATTTCATTTAATGGTAACACTGGACCATATTTACAATATATGGGTGCAAGAATATCATCAATGCTCAGAAAATTTGAAGATCAAAAAGATGATTATTTAGGTGTAGAGTTTGATCCATCTCTTTTAACTACAGAAGAAGAAAGAGAACTTGTTAAAATGATTGCAAACTTCCCTGAAATTGTTAAAAAAGCTGGACTTAATTTTAACCCTTCAATCATTTGTTCAAATCTTTATGATATTTCTAAGATGTTTAGTAAATGGTATCACGATAATAAAATTTTAATGGCTGAGGACAAGAAAATGGTTGTTGCTAGAATTAATCTTGCTAAAATGGTTCTTCAAGTTATTAAAAACTCTTTTAATCTAGTTGGCATTTCATATTTGGAAACAATGTAGTATTAAAAAAGAATAAATATTTTGAAAAAAATGAGGCTATATTATTTTTATATGGCCTCTTGTTTTATTTTATTATATTTTATATTGCTTACAGAATCTATTAATATACCTTTCTTCTTCCCATATTAAATCCCCATTTTCTAGAAATAATTCATTTTTTAAATATTTAATAAAAGTAGAAGCAAAGCTTTCAATAGCTAAGTCTAATTCATTAATTTCCAGTCTATTAGTTTCATTTAAGACTTCTAATACAATTCTTGTTTGGGATGTTATCATAGAGTCGATTGAAATTGATATTTCTTTTGCTCTTTCATCAATAAATTTTTGCATTTCTACAATTCGATAAAAATCGAATAATGTTTTGTTTGAATAAATACTATGCCAGTGATCAACAAGAGATAATAATACTTTATTGCTATCTCCTTCAAATGTAAAATTGACTTTATTTTTCGCTGATAATTTTTTTCCATATAAATACATTTGATTAATTAATTCTTCTTTGTTTTTAAAATGAGAGAATATTGAGCTTTTTGCAATATTTAATTTAGTCGCTAAATTTGATAATGAAACATTATCTAAACCCTTTGTTGAACCTTCAGTTATAAATATTTTTATTAGATTTAGTGCTGTTTTATTGTTATTCATATTTAATATATTAACGACCGTTCGGTAGTTAATCAATATGTAATTTATTAATATTGAACATTTTATTTTTAAAATTACCTTGTATTGTTTATCTTTAATTGTTATAAATTGATTAGAAAATATAAAAACAAGGATGTAAAGAGAACATGTACGCACTCGTTGAAATTCTCGGAAAACAGTACAAAGTTGTTGAAGGCGATACCATTCAAGTTGATTTAGTAAATCAAGAAGCTGGTGCAAAGCTAGAATACAACTCCGTTTTAGCCTTAGTTGGTGAAGACGGTGCTAAGTTTGGTGCTCCTTATGTTGATGGTGCAAAGGTTGTTGCAACAGTTGTGGAAGACATTAAGGGCGAAAAGATTAAAGTTTATAAGTTCCATCGTAGAAAGGGTTATCGCAGAACTCAAGGTCACCGCGAAAAATACTCATTGATCAAGATTGAACAAATCGCAAAATAAGGAGAGAAGAAATGGCACATAAGAAAGGTGGCGGCTCCTCTAAGAATGGTCGCGATTCTAATTCACAACGTTTAGGCGTTAAACGTTTTGGCGGTCAGCTAGTATCAGCTGGTGAAGTTTTAGTACGTCAACATGGAACAAAGTTCCACCCTGGTGAAAACGTAGGTTGTGGTTCAGATTATACTCTATTTGCTAAAATTGATGGTAAAGTAAAGTTCATCGAAAAGAAGAACAGAAAATACATTACTATTGAAGCTGTAGAAGGTAAAGTAGTGGTTAATGATTTTACTAACCGCAAATGCCTAATTAGCGAATAAGAGTACAAAAAACGATAAAGGGTTCATATGTTTGGATTTTCCGACGAAACCTATTTAGACGTTGCCTCTGGAAACGGGGGCAACGGTTGTGTATCTTTTAGACGTGAAAAATACGTCCAAAAAGGTGGTCCTGACGGTGGCGATGGTGGCCGTGGGGGTGATGTAGTATTTGTAGTTAAGAACAATCTTAGAACCTTAGCAAACCTAAAAATTACTAGAGTATTTAGAGCAGAAAATGGTAGAAATGGTTCTTCCCAAAGATGTTATGGCGCAAATGGAAATGATATAGAAATTCCTGTACCTCCTGGTACAGTAATAAAAGATGCTCAAACTGGTGAAATAATTAAAGATTTAACTGGTGAAGACAGATGGGTCTTTTTAAAAGGTGGAAGAGGTGGCTTAGGAAACTGGCACTTTAGAACATCTGTTAGACAAGCTCCAAAATTTGCTCAAACTGGGGAGCCTGGTCAATCAATAAGAATTGGTGTTGAATTATTAGTAATTGCAGATATTGGTTTTGTTGGTTATCCTAATGCAGGTAAGTCCTCATTGTTAAATGTATTAACTAATGCAAGAAGTAAAGTTGCAGGTTATCCTTTTACAACAAAAATTCCACAATTAGGAATGATGCGATATGGTGATCATGACATTGTCTTAGCTGATATTCCTGGTATTATTGAAGGAGCTAGTGAAGGTTCTGGAATGGGTTTTAAATTTTTAAGACACATTAGTAGAACAACAGGTTTAGCTTTTTTAATAGACCTTTCTGATGATAGATATTTAACAGCTTATGAAACATTATATGCAGAGTTAGAAGCTTATAGTTCCGATTTAGTTGAAAAACCTAGTGTAATTATTGCAACACATGTTGATGAAGCTGGAGCAAAAGAAAGATTAGTTGAATTAAAAGAAAAATATAGTGATAAACAAGTAATTGGGTTGTGTGTTTATTTTGATATTGGAGTTGAAGAAGTAAAAAGAGCCTTTATTAAAATGGTAAGTGATAGTGAAGGTGTATCAATGGAAGAAAGTGTTGAAGAAAATAATGGTGGATTTAAAACTGTTGTTGATAATGATGCTTATTATCCAGAAACTCCAGATGAGGATCCCTCATGGTAGATTTTGCTATGTTTGGTGGTAGTTTTGATCCTATTCATTTAGGACATCTTCACTTAATTCATAATGTTTATAATAACACAAGGTACAAGAAATTAATTCTTGTGCCTTTGTTTGCAAATAAATTAAAAGAAGGATATGAAACTTCAGATTCTCAAGATAGATTAAATATGATTCGTTTAGCTATTGAGGATTATAAAAAAATATATCCAAATGATAGTGAACTTGAAATTATTATTGAAACATGTGAGATAGATAGAGGTGGTTTTTCATATACCTTTGATACAGTAAATTATATCTATGAAAATTATGATGTTAATTCAAAATTAGGACTTTTAATGGGTGATGATTTACTTTCTACATTAACAAAATGGTATGAATTTGATAAACTTAAAGAATTAGTAAGGTTTGTTATTTGTAAAAGACATGATAAAATAATAAAATTAAATAATCTAAATATAGATTCTGAAATTGTTGATAATGTAATTTTTGAAGATGCTTCTTCAACTATTAGAGCTTTAGTTAAAGAAAATAAAGAGTTTTCTACTTTAGTTTCTCCAGGAGTTTATGATTATGTCCAACAACATGAGTTGTACCGAAGTTGAACAATACGTAAAAAGTAAAGTTAAACCTAAAAGATATTTACATTGTGTTTCTGTTGCAGAAACTGCAATATATTTAAATTCAAGATTTAATACTAATTTGGATCAAGATGATTGTTATAAATGTGGGTTACTCCATGATATAGCACGTAATTGGCAGGCTGGAGATTTATTACTATATACAAAAAAGAATCATATTCCTTTAGAAAAAGAAGAAGTTCACCATCCTTTATTGCTTCATGCTCCAGTTGGTGCATCCCTTGTTAAAGAATTAGGATTTGAGGAATACGAAACAGCAATTAGATGGCATACTCTTGGAAATAAAGATATGGGGAAATTAGGATTAATTATTTATCTTGCCGATTATTTAGAGCCACGAAGAACTTTTTTAACAGATTCTCAAAGGGTTGCATATAATAAAATGGAGTCATTAGAAATTATTTGTTTAAATGTATTAAAACAAATGAAACATCATTTTAAGGATAATGCCTTATCTTTTGCAACTTCTACAAAGGGCCTTTATGATTATTTAAAGGAAGGTGGAACTTTTTGAAAAAGTTATTAATTCTTTTAGCATTTGTTTTCTTAATATCCTGTGAGCAAAAACAAGAAATTGATTTTGTTTTACTAGCTCAAACAAATACAGAGAATTATTTAATTATTGTAGATAATGATTCATTTATAACAATACCATATGATAGCAGAGAGATAGATAAAGATAAATTAAATAAAATACTAAAGATAAAACCTAATATGGAAATTAGTATTGATGATAAATTAAAAGATAGTATAATTAATATTATTGAAAAATATAGAGAGAATGAAAGTTGTTTGGCTCAAATTTACATAAATAATAAAAAACAACTTGATGAACAAATAAAGCAAATAATATCAGAAGAAGGAAATTTTGATATAACAAATTTTACTAATTTAATTAGTAAACAAAAAGCTTATTGTTTTGATGATATAGAAGAAATAAAAGATAGTGCAAATAATTTAGCTATTTGGTTAAATCAAGTTAAGGCATTATCTAGAAGGAAGGATTTATGAATAATGAATTAAAAAGTAAAGTTGATGAAATTACAAAATATTTAGATGAGCAAAAATGTAGAGATATTAATGTTATAGATGTTGAAACTCGCTGTTCCTGGGCAGATGTTTTTGTTATAGCAACAGTAAACAGTGTTGGACACTTAAGAGGTGTATCCCATAATCTATGGTCAGTATTGAATGATTTAGGTTTAGATGTTAATAATAGGCATAAAACTCCAGCTGGTGATGGTTGGGAATTAATTGATTGTAATTCAGTTGTTATTCATCTTATGAGTGAAGAACTAAGAGAATTTTATTCATTAGAAAAGCTTTGGAAAGAAACAGATAAATAATTATTAGCCTTTGGTTTGTTGCCAAAGGTTTTATTTTATCTTATTGTTGTGTAATAAATAATATTTAATATTGGTAATCAAATATTTATTTTGCATTTATATTATATTAGTGTATAATTTAAACAAATTATACTCAGGAGTTAGTTTTATGAAAAAGTCATTATTGTTAACAATTTTAGTTATTTCTCTGTTAGGTTTAATTGGTTGTGCATCATCAAAAGATGTAGTTGTTCAAGAAGTTGAAGCTTCAAATTCAATGTTAGATTTACTTCCAGAATGGATATTAAGTACTCCAAAATCTGCAGATATGCATTATGCCGTTGGTACAGCAAAAGCAGCTAATTTACAAACCTCAATAAAAAGAGCTGAAGCTGAAGGTAGAACTGCTATCTCTGAATGGGTACAGACAAGTGTAAAAGAAGTTATTAAAACTTATGTAAATGATGCTGGTTCTGGAGATAATAGACAAAACATTGATGCTTTCGAAGCGATTTCTGTTCAAGTTTCTCAAAGTGTTTTAAGTGGAGTTACCAGAGAGAAATTATACCAAGCTGATGATGGAACTGTTTATGTATTAATGGCAATTCCTCTAAGCAACGTTGAAAAAGCTTTTGAACCTGCTTCTCAAGCTGTATCTCAAACATTTGAAAAGAATGAAGCTGCAGAAGCCGCTAATCAAAAAATGGCTGATGCCTTTGCTAAATTATTGAACGGCGAAATTTAATCATTCTTTTATGAAAAGATTATTACCAATTTTATTTATAATAATCTTATTTAATAGCTGTGTCTCTTTAGAAAAAGAGACACAGTTAGTTAAATCAAATAAAATAGAAA
Source organism: Sphaerochaetaceae bacterium (assembly GCA_963678575.2). Lineage (GTDB taxonomy): Bacteria > Spirochaetota > Spirochaetia > Sphaerochaetales > Sphaerochaetaceae > Pleomorphochaeta. The sequence goes on from CAXXHV010000002.1 coordinate 35,120, forward strand.
ATGATTTATCTTTATTAAATCTTTCTGAATATGAAGATAATGTTTATGTTGGAGTTTCAAGTATATATAGTACAAAAGAAAAAATGCTTGAAGTCGCAATAATGAATGTTGCTAAAAATATTTTAATTGATGAATATCTCGTTTTAAATAAATCCATTATAAGTGAGAGTAAATCAAATATTGGTTATACTTATTTTGATACAGATGAACTTTTTGTTTATAAAGATGAAAAATTACCTCAAATAATTAATTCTTTAGAAATTATTAAAATATATTTTGCTCAAGAAGCTGGGTGCATAGTTATAGCTAAAGATACAAGAGTTAAAGGTAAAATGAGAGTTTATAAATCTCAATATGATGAAAATGGTATTCCTACTTGGATAAATGAAAGACCTGTTATTGATGGATATATCGTTGGTATAGGATCAACATTAGGTTATAGACTTTTTGTAGATTCTCTGCTTGCAGCAGACCATGAAGCAATTTATGATATATCTTCTCAAAGTGGAAATATAACATCATATTTACAAAATTATTTTGCAATTAAGCAAACCAATTTCTCAACTTATTCTCAAGAAGGGAAAGTTCATAAAGAATTAGCTATAGTTGAAGGATTACAAAATGTTGATTATTGGTATGATAAGAAAAATAATATGTTTTATAGTTTAATTATTATGAAAGATAATAGGGAGGAATAAATGAAAAAATTAATTCTATTATTAGTTTCAGTTCTACTTTTAGCTAGTTGTGTTTCAAAATCACCATATATAACCGACCATCCAGAATTTACTGAAGATGGAGCACCATATTGGACAGTATTAACTCCAATAAACAAGGATAGATTCTATGGTGTAGGTATGGGCCAGTTATCAAATCCTGTAAATAGTAAAATGAGAGCTGAAGCTGGAGCAAGAGATGAAATTGCAAGGCAAGTTTCTGTATTAATTAATACAGCTGTAAAAAATTATACCAATGAAGCAGGTTTATTAAATAATACTCAAGAGTTAACCGCTTTTGAAACTATTTCATTACAAGTTGCAAATACAACCCTTAGAAATGTTATTATTGAAAATACATATCAAGATCCAAAAACTAAAGCAATTTGGGTAATTGCTTCTTTTGAAAAAAAATATTTACCTCAAGCCTATAAAGCAGAAGCTGAAAACTTAAAAAGAACTTTAGAGAAAAGAAAAATTGCAGCAATAGAAGCAATAGCTTTAGCTAAAGAAAGAAATGCTCAAGCTATTGAACAAATTAATTTAACAAATAGTGAAAATAAAGAACAACAGTTACAAGCTTTAGCAAAAGCATTAGAAACTGTTGTTAGTGAAAAAAATAAAGAAATTGAAGAATTAAAACAACAAGAAGAAAATGTAAAAGTTGATGAAATGTTGGATAATTTAAATAAACTATTAAAATAGTAACATTTTGGGAGAGAGAAAATGAAAAAAATAAAATTAATATCTTTAATGATTTTAAGTGCAATTATAATTACATCTTGTGCAACTAGTAGTGTTGATAGATTAGATGAGAATTATAACGAAGATTTATCAGGATATTGGAATGATACAGACATTAGGATAGTAAGTGAAAGTTTAGTTAGTGAATGTTTATCAGCTCCCTGGATATTAGATTATTTAATGAATAGTGGAAATATTAAACCAACTGTGATTGTTGGAAAGATTCAAAATAGATCTAGTGAACACATGGATACTACTATTATTAGTAAGAAATTTGAAATGGCTTTAGTAAATTCTGGAAAAGTAAATACTGTTGCTGATTTTTATTTTAGAGATGATGTTAGAGAAGAAAAACTAGACCAACAGTATAATGCCAGTAGTGAAACAGCAGCACAATTAGGTGAAGAAACTGGTGCAGATTTTATGCTTCAAGGAAGTGTAAAGTTTAATTTAGATCAAGTTTCTAAGACTGCAATTAGAACATATTATGTTGATATGGAATTAATTAATATTGAAACTGGACAAAAAGTTTGGTTGGGCCAAGATACAGTTAAGAAAAAGGTTCAAAAGAGCTCTTATAGATTTTAATTGTTAAAAAAGGAGTTATTGTGAGAAAAATTATTTCGTTGCTAATCTTATCTTGTATGTTTTTTACTTCTTGTGTGAGTGTAAATAATAATTCAATTCCAAATTGGTTTATTAATCAATATGATTCATCATATTCCAAAAATAATTATATTTGCGCAGTTGGCGCTGGAGAATCAAAAGAGGAAGCTGAAGAAAATGCAAAAGTGTCTCTTTCCCAAATATTTAATACAAGTATAAAGAGTGCTACCGTAACTTTTGATAATGATACAACTTCTTCGATGAGTTCAAGAGGCTATATTGATACAAGTGTTGATGATTTAGTTGGAGTAAGTGTAATAAATACTCAGGTTGATAATAATGGAACCTTCTATGTTAGAGTTGCTTTAGATAAAAAAATAGCTTCTAATAAAATAAGATCCATTATTACTCCAAAAAATAATGAAATAAATTCTTTGATGATGGATAATTCTAAAAGTAATTTTGTTTATTTACAAAATTTATTACGAGCTAAGAATATTGCTTTAACAATTCAGAATTATTATGATCAATTATCAGTATTAGAGAATGCAACTGTTGTTTCTCCTCTTATGAATATAGAAAATAAAATAGCAAAAATAAAAGAGACTTTAGCTATTTCTGTTGTAGTAAATGCACAAGATATCCAACAATCAAATGACTTAAAAAAAGTTGTTGAAACAATGCTACTTAATAGTGGTGTTGATATTAATGCAAATGGATCTACGTTAGAAATTGAATATAAAGATTCACTTGCTCCACCAAAAGATAACTTATATCAATGTACTTTTACTTTGAAAGCTCAATTAATTGATAAAGGAAATGTTGTTTTTTCATTAGATAAAACTTCAAGAGCAATAGGTATTAGTGAAAATAGTGCAAAAGAGAAAGCCCTAGAAAAAGCTATGACCATAATTGAAGGAGAATTATTTTGATGAAGAAGTGTTTAATGCCTATCTTATTTGTTACATTACTCGTTTTAACTAGTTGTAGTACTTACTTTGATTTAACTGAAGCTCAAACTTCTTATTATCAAGGTGATTATGATAGAGCATTAAATTTTCTTTTATTAAATACCCTTCAGATAGAAAAAGCTCAGGGCTCTATTGTCTATAGCTTAGATGAGGGCATTGTTTCTCATGCTGCCGATAAATATAAAGTGTCAAATATAAGTTTAGCTAGAGCTGAAAGAGCAATTGAAGATAATTTTACTAAAAGTGTATCTGCTTCAATAGGTTCTTTTTTTGTAAATGAAAGTGTGAGAGATTATGAAAGCTCATTCTATGAAGATATATATAGTAATATATTTTTATCTTTGAATTACTATCATTTAAATGAAGTTGAAGAGGCTATGGTTGAGGTAAGAAGAAGTTTAGAAAAATTACAATTAAGAGAACAAAATTTACCTCAGTTAAGAGCTTCTTTAGAAAAACAATTATCAGATAATAATGTTAGTGATATTGATAATAAATTAACTGCATTTAATTCAGATTTTTATTCATCGGCATTAAGCTATTATCTTTCAAGTCTTTTTGCTTTTGAATATGGTGATTTTGATACTTTTAGAATATCAAGAGATAAAGCTCAAGCCACATATAAAGTATTGCCAAATTATTATAAAGAAAAAAAATATGATGCTTTTACTACATTAGAGAATGTAAGAAAGGATTCTACTGTAATTAATTTTTTGGCATTTTCAGGATTATCTCCGATAAAAAGAACTCAAGTTGATAGAAATGTATTAGTCTTAGATGAATATGTTGATGATAATGGGGTATATCATAAACCTTATTATACAAATGTAATTTACTCAGTTCCACAAGAAAGAGGAACAAGTGTAAATAAAATTGAAGTATTAATAGATGGAAAAAAATATTATCTCCAGGCTTTTGAAAATTTAGGGAAAATTGCATATGAAGCCTTACAACAAACATGTAGTGGAGAATATGTAAGAGCATATATTAGAGCAATATCTAGAGAAATAGCAAAATCTGTTGCTGATTCTTCATCTGTTAAAGAAGGGCAAACCTATGCACAAAGTTCTATCTTTAGCGATGTTTTTACTCTTTTTTCTTATGCAGCTGAAGGTAGTGGTGATTTAAGATGTTCTCATTTCTTTCCTTCAATGTCCTGGATAGGATCTTTTGAAATTGATCCTGGCAAATATAATATACAAGTTAAATATTTGAATTCAAGAAATGAAGTGATTTATCAAGAAGAAATAAAAGATTTTAAAGTATCAAAATCAAAAGCTAATCTTGTTGAAATTTTAAGTGCTAAGTAGAAGAAAGGTTTATTTTTAAGAACCTTTTATTAAATGATCTTAATAACTTTTCTTGATTCTTTTTCATTATTTTAATCAGTACAATAAATATTATTATATAGGAATTGGTATATGAAGATATTTTAAGTTGACCTATATAAATAGGTTGCATTATATTTTTAATAAGAGAGGTGCTAATGGCAGATCTAAAGGATGTAAAGCAAGTACTGATTATTGAAGATGATATAGAGATTTCGAATGTTGTTTCCATAAATCTAGAAAGTCATGGAATTAAAACTGAACAGGTACATGATGGACTATTAGGTTTAAAGCGTTCAAAATCTGGAGAATTTGATCTTATTATTCTGGATATTATGCTTCCTGGGCTAGATGGTATTAGCATCTGTAGAAAACTTAGAGAAGAGAATTATGATACTCCAATTCTTATGTTAACTGCAAAAATTGATGAAATTGATTTAGTTTTGAGTTTAGAACTCGGAGCTGATGATTATATGAAGAAACCTTTTAGCATGAGAGAATTGCTTGCCAGAGTGGGTGCTCTCATACGCCGATCAGAAAAAACTGTTAATAAAATGGAAGAAGAATCTCAAGCAAAACTTAAGTTTGGAGAACTTGTTATAGATTATGCAAAACATCAGGTCTTTGTAAGAGAAAAAATACTTAATCTTACCGTAAAAGAATTTGAACTTCTTAATTTATTTGCCAAAAATCCTGGTAGGGTTTTCAGCCGCTCTGATTTATTGAATACAATCTGGGGATACAATTTTGAAGGATATGAACATACTGTAAACACTCATATAAATAGACTTAGAAATAAACTTGAAACGGATCCTTCAAATCCAAAGTATCTATTAACTGTTTGGGGGCTGGGATATAAATTTTCTGAACAGGAGCCTGTCTTATGATATTTAAATCATTCTATGCAAGGTTATCAATTCTATTTCTTATTCTTGTTTTCATACTCGGTGGAGCAAGTTTATTCATTGCTTTCGATGCCTCTACTAACCTTTTTAATGAGGTTGATCAGTTGCTAAATAGAGAGTATGCAGCAAATATTTCTAAAGAATTATCAGCTATAACATCTGAAGATCCAACAGGTAAAGAAATTAAAGCTGCTATACATTACATGATGGTTTTAAATCCAAATGTTGAAATTTATCTACTTGATTCAGATGGCTTCATACTTAGTTATTTTGCTGGAGAAGGTAAAACTATTAAACGAGATCGTATAGATCCTAAACCCCTTGAGCTATTTCAAGCTAGCAAAGGTTATGATTCAATTCTAGGGGATGATCCTAGAACTGAAAATGAAAAGAAACCTTTCTCAGCAGCTCCTATGCAAATTAATGATAACCCTGGTTGGGTCTATGTAATTCTAAGAGGTCAAGGTTATGATTCTTCTCTTGCCTTAGTTGAATCAAATTATTATTTTAGATCAGGATTATCAACATTTTTGATAGCTCTCTTATTTACTCTTATTGCAGGGCTTTTCTTGTTTTTCCTTCTTACAAATCGATTGAGGAAACTTAGTGATGATGTACAGATTTTTAAGAATGGAAAGTATAATCACAGGGTAGAGATTAAAGGTAAAGATGAACTCGCTCAATTAGGAAACACATTTAATGAAATGGCAAAATCTATTGAAGATGGTATTCAAAAATTAAAAGAATCTGATTATCAGAGAAGTCAACTTATCGCAAATATTTCACATGATTTAAGGAGCCCTTTAACTTCAATTCGAGGGCACCTAGAAACTTTGCTCCTTGAAGAAAATAATATATCTGAAGAAGAAAAGCGTGAATATGTAGAAATTGCCTTACGCAATGTTTCAGGGTTTCAACGTTTGGTAGAAGAATTACTTGATTTAGCACGGTTCGAATCAGGACAAATTATTCCTGAAAAACTTGAGTTCTCTTTTGCAGAACTTCTTCAGGATGTAGTAATAAAGATGAAAGGTCAATCTGATTCAAATAATATATCGATTATATATGAACCAAATCCAAATATACCACTCTATAAGGGAGATATAGGTTTGTTTGAACGCTCAGTTACTAATATTATAGGAAACGCGATAGAACATACTCCTGAAAAAGGAACAATAAAAGTTGATTTGTCATTTAATAATAATACATATTATATATCCGTTCTAGATAGTGGAAAGGGAATTCCATTAGAGAATCTACCGCATATTTTTGAACGATTTTATCGTGCTGATAAGAGTAGAAATAGAAAAACTAAGAGCACTGGACTTGGCCTTGCAATTGCAAAAGAGGTCGTGGAACTACATGATGGTTTTATTGAGGCTAGTAACTCTGATAAGGGTGGGGCTATTTTCACCATCATTCTTCCTCAAATAAGTTAATCTTTTTTTTATCTTCTGTGACACTTTTGTGATATTTATATCCTACCTTTAGCGTAGGAGGTAACGCCATGAAAACGTTAACCATATCAATTATAATAATATTTACAATCAGTTCTCCTATTTTTTCAGGAGGCCAAAAGGAATCAATAATTGAACCTGAAAATTCTATGATGATGATGGTTCAAGATAAACAATCTCAAGATAAAACTTCAGAGCCTTTTATAGATTATCAGAATTTTGAACAGGCTAAAATGATAGCGAGAGAAGCTCAAACTGTACTTTTCTTTTATGCTAGTTGGTGCCCAACTTGTCGAAAAGCACGTGAAGAATTTATCAATCGGCAGAATGAATTTAAGAATATAAACCTTATATTGGTTGATTATGATAATTCAACTAATCTTCAAAAAAAGTATGGCGTTACTTATCAGCATACCTTTGTTCAGATAAATGAAAATGGTGATGTTCTTGCCAAATGGAATGGTGGAGATGTCGATGATTTACTTACTAATGTAAGATTGGAGCAATAATTATGATGATACTTGCTTTTTTCGCATTCGTATCCGGGATAGTAACGATATTATCACCTTGTATTCTGCCTGTACTTCCTATTATTCTTTCAGGAACAGTAGGCGGGAAAAGCAAGCCAGTAGGTATCGTTACTGGATTTATAGTTAGTTTTTCTTTGTTTACTTTGGCGCTATCTGCCTTAGTACAAACTCTTTCAATATCAAGTGAAACCTTAAGGATTGTAGCAATTGTAATAATTATATCCTTTGGTATTTCTTTGATGATTCCAAAGTTACAATTAGCCTTAGAGAATATTCTCTCAAAAGTTACACGTACAAAAGGCTCCAATAATCGTAATGGTTTTTTTGGTGGTTTAATGACAGGCTTAAGTCTTGGTTTGGTTTGGACACCTTGTGTAGGTCCGATAATGGCCTCAGTAATTACTCTTGCAGTAAGTCAACAGATAGATGGTGGTGCAATAATCATTGTAGCAGCATACTCATTAGGTACAGCAATTCCTATGTTTTTAATAATGGTTGGAGGACGAAAACTTTTGAACCATTTTCCAAAAATAATAGGTAAGACTAAAGAAATTCAACGATTCTTTGGTGTTATCATGATTGCTGCAGGAGTAATGATAGGATTTGGTTTAGATCGAAGTTTTCAATCATTAATTTTGGAAATATTCCCAAATTATGGAGTAGGTTTAACTAGCTTTGAACAAGGCCAATTAGTACAGAGTGCTCTAAACAGTCGTGGTGAGATGAAAGATGGGTTTAATTGGTCAAAGCCTCCAAAATTAGCTCAGATTTCTAGTTATGGAAAAGCTCCTGAACTTATTGCAAAAGGCCCCTGGTTAAATACAGAGCAGGCTTTTTCGATGGAAGATTTTGATGGTAATGTAGTACTTGTTGATTTCTTGACATATAGTTGTATAAATTGTGTAAGAACAATTCCCCATCTTAGAGAATTGAATGATAAATACGAAAAACATGGGCTAAAAATTATTTCAATTCATTCTCCAGAATTCCCTTTTGAAAGAAATGTGGATAATGTTAAACAGGCCCTTGAAGACTTGAATATAAACTGGCCAGTTGTTCTAGATAACGATTTTTCTCAGTGGAATGCCTATAATAATCGATATTGGCCAGCTCAATTTTTCATTGATGGGAAAGGTGAAATCAGATACTTTCATTTCGGTGAAGGTGCGTATGATGAAGCAGAACAAGTAATAAGGTCTCTTCTAATAGAGAGTGGTGTAAAACTTCAAAACCAAGATAATTTAACAAGTTATAAGGATGATATGAATGAAAGAACTCCTGAAATTTATCTAGGTTACTCAAGATTAAAAGATTTTGCTTCAAAAGATAGTTTCGAGAGAGATCTTCTCACTTCCTTCGAAAAAAAAGAATACCTTGAACTAGGTGAGTGGACTCTCTCTGGGAAATGGATAATTAGAAATGATTTTATTGAAATCAATGGATATGGAGAATTAGACCTTCTGTTCAAAGGGCAAGAAATTTTCATTGTCATTGAACCCCAAAATGATGAAACTCTCATTAACATTGAAATAAATGGACAGAAGCCGGAAGACACAGCTGATGTTATAAATGGAGAATTAAAGCCAAATAGTAGCAGGCTTTATCATATAGGAAGCTTCGATGATTCTTATGAGAAATTATTAAAACTTAAGATTTCTGGTCACGTGAGACTCTTCACATTTACCTTTGGATGATTCAAAGAAAATTAACATTTCTTATTGAATCAATATTGACAGATTTTATGTCAAAAGTACAAAAATTATAGGAGTAAATAAAAATGAATGATAGATTATTAAAATACGTGCTTATAGCATTAGTAATACTTATTATTGCGCCATTATATTTAATATCACGAGGAAATCAGGAAGCCTCAACAAAAGTATCTAAACTTTCAACTGAAGAGACAGAGGCTTTACTCCCTCTTGATTATAGTAATAATACTTGGGAGAAACCTTCGGATGAGGAACTTCGAAAAAAACTCTCTTCAATGCAATATGAGGTTACACAAAACGAAGGAACAGAACCAGCTTTCCAAAATGAGTTTTGGGATAATAAAGAAGAAGGAATTTATGTAGATATTGTATCTGGTGAACCGCTATTTAGTTCTACTGATAAATTCAAGTCAGGAACTGGTTGGCCAAGTTTTACAAGACCTATATCATCAGCTAACATTATAGAAACTACAGATTCTTCATATGGCATGAAAAGAACCGAAGTTCGAAGCTATTTTGGAGAGTCCCATCTTGGGCATGTGTTCTCAGATGGACCTGATCCAACAGGGTTGCGTTACTGTATCAATTCAGCTTCTCTTAAGTTTATAGCAAAAGAAGATTTAATTAAGGAGGGGTATAGTGATTTACTGTATCTATTTAATGAAAGATCTTCACGGCTTATAATTAGAAATCAACTCTCTGATTGGAAAACTTTATATAAAAGTGATGAAGTTGAGACAGCAGTTTTTGCTGGTGGATGTTTCTGGGGTGTAGAAGCAATATTTGAGCAATTGTATGGAGTTCTTGATGTAGAATCAGGATACTCAGGTGGTAGTGAAGATTCTGCAACTTATAATAAGGTTTCATCAGGAAAGACAAATCATGCAGAGTCCGTTAAAATAATTTATGATCCTAAACTTATAGAATATAATACTTTATTGAAGGTGTTCTTTGCCGTTGCGCATGATCCAACACAATTAAACTATCAAGGCCCTGATAAAGGTAGGCAGTACAGATCAGTTATTTTCTATACTGATATTGAGCAAAAAAACAAAGCTGAACAATATATATCAGAGCTTACTACCTCAGGAATTTATGATGATGAAATTGTTACAAGAGTTACTGAACTTAAAGCCTTCTATCCTGCAGAAGATTATCATCAAAACTTTCTAATTAATAATAAAGTACATCCGTATATCATTCGATGGGATATACCAAAATTAGAAGAATTGAACAAAATGTATCCAGAATTGCTAGCTGTTAATAATCCAGGTACTTATAATAAATTGATGGAACAGATTAATATTAATGAAATCAAGTAATCATATATTATTTAGTGAATATTATTTTAAGATTTAAAACTATTAAACAAACGATAAATGAGCTGTTACTCAGTCAATACAATTGACTTTTTGCAACAGCTCATTTTATAAACCTGTATTAAATATTTTTTTAACTACTATATGTAAAAAAAGGACCGCTCCTAGCTTTTTAGACTATTAACGGCCCCTTCAATAAAGAAAATAAAAATTTTTAAACGTTTAATAGTTCTTCATCAGCACTAAATTCTTCATTTTTAATATTTCTGAAAATCTCAACTAGTTTATCAACCGTTAATTTTTTCTTTTCCTCACCCTTAACATCTAGGATGATTTTTCCTTCATCCATCATAATTAATCTTGAACCAAATTCGATAGCAAATTTCATATTATGAGTTATCATAAGAGCTGTTAATTTTTTTTCTACAATAAATTTCTGAGTTAAATCCATTACAATATCAGCATTTCTAGGGTCTAATGCAGCTGTATGTTCATCTAATAATATAAGTTTGGGATTACTCATTACAGTCATTAATAGAGTTAGAGCTTGTCTTTGTCCACCAGAAAGTAAACCAACATTGTCTCTTAATCTATTTTCCATTCCAATTGGAATTAATAACTTTTTAAATTGTTTTCTCTTTTCATTATTTAAACTAATTTTAAGACTTTTCATTCCTTTAGTTGATGCAGTAATCATATTATCTTCAATACTCATATTTGCAGCTGTTCCCATAGTAGGGTCTTGGAATATTCTTCCTATATATTTTGCTCTTTTATATTCTGGGGTTTTTGTAATATCGACATCGTTAAAAGCAATCCTACCATTAGTTAAAGGAAAAGTTCCGCTTATTAAATTAAATAAGGTTGATTTACCAGATCCATTAGATCCAATAACACAAACAATTTCACCTTCTTCTATGTGTAAATTAACACCATTTATAGCAATTTTTTCATTTACAGTTCCAGGATAAAAAACCTTAGTTAAATTTTCTAGTTTAATCATTAGATTGTTCTCCTTTTTGTGTTCTTAAAATAGCATTCTTTTTTGCAACTCTATTACTTGCTGTAGTTCTACTTTTTGCAATCCAGAGAGAAGCAATAACTAGAACACCTGTTAAGAGTTTAAAATCATTTGGAGTGATATGAATTAGATAACCATATTTTCTACCAAAGAACATCAATGTTTTATAAATAATAGCACCTAATACAGCTCTAAGAGTAATAAGTGAAATTCTATTACTGCTAAATAAGAATTCACCAATCATAATAGCTGCAAGACCTTGAACAACCATTCCTTGACCTAAATTTGCATCAGCAAAACCTTGATATTGTGCTAATAAACCACCTGAAAGAGCAATAAGACCATTAGAAACACCAATTCCTAGGAGTTTTAAATAATCAGGATTCATCCCTTGTGAAATAACCATTTGCTCATTGCCACCCAATGCTCCAACAGCTAATCCTAAATCTGTCCTAAAGAAAACATCAACTAATGTTTTTACAATTAAAACCACCAGTAAAGTTCCAATTAAAACTGCTACTGATGATGGAAGAGAACTTAATTTCTCTGGGATAATTGTGTAAAAAGTTTCAATTCTAAGTAAAGGAACATTAGCTTTATTTCCAAGAATTCTTAAATTAATCGAATACAACATAGTCATAGTAAGAATACCAGCAAGCAATCCTGGAATTTTGAACTTGTTATGAATAGTTGCAGTGACAAAGCCTGCTACAGTTCCAGCTAAAAAAGCTAGTACCAAAGCAAAAAAAATGCTTCCACCACTTATAATATGCATTGTAGCAACTGCTGCACCTGTTGCTAATGACCCATCACATGTAAGGTCTGCAAAATCTAAAACTCTAAAGGAAATAAGAATTCCAATAACCATAATGGAAAATATTAATCCATCAACAAAAATCCCTTCAATCATAAAATACCTCTACCTAAGAACAATGACAGGATGCCACCTAGATGGCATCCTAAGAAAAATAATAAAAGATAAATAAAAAATATTTATTCTTTGCTAGTTTTAACACCATCTTTGATAATGACAGCAGCAGAGTCTAATAATTCATCACTAATAGTAATATTCAATTCTTTTGCTACATCTAGATTGAACCAAAGTTCAAAATCAGATGGTTTTGTAAGATAAACTGAGCCAATTTCACTTGGAGCTTTTCCTTTTAAACAAGACTCAATAACCTTACCTGTTTCTAATCCTAGATTATAGTAATTAAATCCCCAAGATACAAGACAATTTAAGTCTCCTGTACTAGTTGGATCAGAACTTAAATATGGTTTGTTAGCTTTTCTACAAACATCATCAATACTTGCAACAGCAGAAATAACTGTATTATCTGTAGCAACATAAATTGCATCAACTCTACCAATAATTGATTGAGCTGCCATTTTTACTTCACTTGTATTTGATACTGCAGCACTTACAAATTCAACACCTAATTCATCACAAGCAGCTTTTGCCATTTCCATTAAAACAACACCATTTGCTTCACCACTAGCATATACATTACCGATAGTTTTTGCATTGGTTAATTCTACTAATAATTTAATTTGAGCTGAAACAGGGTTTGCATCTGAAACACCACAAATGTTTCCACCTTCTAATGAAGCACTTTTTGGATCTGTTACTGCTGAGAAAACTACTGGAATATCTGTAAATACATTAGCAAGAGATTGAGCTGATGGAGTTGCAATACCAACTACTAAATCACAATTATCACTTTTTAATTGTTGAGCTATTGATGATGCAGTTGAGATATCACCATTTGCATTTTGTAGATTATATTCAACTTCTAAGTCTGTTGTTGCTAAATAATCTTGAATTCCTTTTTCAACAGCATCAAGTGCTGGGTGTGGTAATAGTTTTGAGATACCAATTTTTTTAACGTTTGAATTAGTAACTTCATTACTCCCTTGTGCGAAAATACTGGAAGTTGCTAAACTTAAAATAAGCATTATAGATAAAAGTTTGTGATTTTTCATATCTTTCTCTCCTAAGATTTATTTGTGCTAATATACTACATATATTTGTCTTTGTAAATTATTATATACATAAAATGTAAAAATATTCAAACAATATACAATATTTATTTTTTTATAAATATTAAATAATAAGGAATAAAGAAAAATATAAAAAAAAGAGGCCAAATAGGCCCTTTTAGTATTTTACCAATCTTCATCTCTCGAGAAGAAGTTGTTTTCAAAATCATCTTCATCAAAATCATCGTCGTCGTCATAGTCATTTTCTAGATCATTTATTTCATCTTCATAAGATTCATCATCACCAAATAAGAAGTTGTCATTAATTAAATCTTCATCATCTGTAACATCATCTAGCATTTCATCATCATCAAAATCACCTACAGGAGGAGCATCTAAATCTTCAATTAAATCTTCATCATCAAAATCTAAATCATTGAAGTATTTTTCTTCCTCAAGGTCTAACTCATCATCTATGTCGTCGTGTTTCATTTTTTTCTCTCCACTCAAAAATAAAAGTATCTATAATTATGATAGAATAGTAGTGAAAACTCGTCAATAAAAATTACTTATTTTTAATCATGAAAACATATTTTTTAGTATGAATTATTACTATTTCTTCAGTTTTACATAAAAGAGTAAAAAAAATACTTTTTTTTGTAATCTTTTTTGTATTCAATGGTATTATTTTGTGTAACCAAGTAAATAAAAAATAGGAGTTTTTTATGAATGTTTCTAAAAAAAGGGTTTCAACTTTTTTAATTTTTATAGCATCGATTTTAGTTTTAAATTCTTGTGCAACATCTGTAACAGTATCGTATTTGCAACCAGCAAAATATGATTTAACACAATACAAGAATTTAGCTATTGCTTCAATGAAAGTTGTAGATGTTCCACCATTTCCAAATAGTTTTGTAACTATTCAATATGATGATTTCGAAGATAGAGTATTCACAGGCTATGATAGAAGAATTGCTTCAAATATTGCAGCAAATTTTACATATGATCTTTACAATGATTTAAATAAAACTTCATATTTTAAAATTATTAAACCTGTTATAACTGATGGGTATATTAATAATCTAAAATATGGAATAAATGCAATTAGCCGATTAAGGGATTTAGGTGCAGACGCTTTATTAGTTAGTCAAATAGATTATTTTGATTACAAAGAATATCCTATCATTGGAGATTATAAACTAATTAAAAATCCTGAATATGCAACAGATTTTACAAAACCTGAATATATAAAATCTTCAGAGAGAGAAGTTACTTTAGTACAACAAGCTAATGTTAGTTATAGTTATAAAGTAATCGATATTAATACTGGTTCTATTATTGCTTCTTCTTCATTTAAAAAAACTTTAACTAATGAAGTTGATTATAAAGAAAATTTAATTTCATTACCTTCAATGAAACCATTATATGAAAAAGCTTTGGCTCAAGGTGAAAAAGAAATTGTAAACGATTTAACTCCAAGATATGTGTCAAAAAGTATTTCATTAATGTCAGATAAGAGTAAAAACCCATTCTTCGATGCAGGAATGGAAGCTTCAAAAAAAGGTAGATTAAGAGTTGCTTATGATAACTTTAGTATGGCTTGGAATAATGCCCGTTTATATGCAGCAGGATTTAATTCAGCATTAGTACTTGAAGCTTTGGGTGATAGGCAAGGTGCTATTGATAGAATGCGAGAAGTATATAATTATTATAGTAAGGTTGAAGCTTATGAACAGTTAAGTAGAATGGAACAATATAAATATGATACTAATGTTGCTCAAGACCAAATTAATAATAATTAAGGATTTTTATGAAAGCTATAGATAAAAAAGAAATATTACTTGTAGAAAATTCAACGGCAAAAGAAGTTTTTGAAAAATACAGAGGTGAAGGTAAAATTGGAATTATTGATTTTTCTACTTCTTTTGTAGTGTTCCCAAGTAATGAAATAATAAATAAGAAATATAAAGAAACTAAAGCTGATGCTGCTTTTTCTCAACTAAAGAGATGGGTAAGTAGTGAGGCTTTTGATCAAGTTTTTGTTTTAAATGGGTTAGATGTTTTTGAGAAGGAATTAGTTTTTGAATGGCTTTTTGATCATAAAACAAAAGTTGGCTTTCCAAATTTAATTATTTCAGGAAAAAAAATTGAACCATTTTGGGAACAAATGAATTGTAAAATTATTAAATAATAGTTATCTATTATACAAATTAATCAAAAGTACATGCAATTATAACAAAAATAGGCTATTGTTAATTAACAATAGCCTATTTTTATAGTTGTTTACTTTTTTTCTTCACTTTATTTACATTTTAGGATATACTTTTGCTATGAGTTACATTGATTTTCATACACATTTACTTCCGAACATTGATGATGGAGTATTAAAGTTTGATCAAATTGAAGAAATGCTAGAAGTATATTCAAAAGCAAGTTTTTCTAAAATTGTATGTACTCCACATTTGTATAATCCTTATGTTAAAACTGATATAGCAAATATCAAGGATACTTATTTGAAAGTAAAGGATATTGCATTTAATTTTGGCATAGACTTATTATTGGGCTCTGAATATTATTATTTAAATCAAACTAGAATAGTTGGGATACCTATTTCATCTAAATATCAATTAGTTGAACTACCCACTACTTTACCTCCAAAAGATTTTGTTGAAAAGTTTTATAGTTTAATAAAATCAGGAATAATAATAATATTGGCTCATGTTGAGAGATATCCTTATTTGAAGGTTGGCTCTCCATATTTAGAAAAGCTAATTGATATGGGTGTATTAATACAAGTTAATGCCTCAAGTTTAGCAAATGGAAAAGCAGTAGATTTTGTTGAGAATGAAATTGCTGATTTGATTTCAACAGATAATCATGGTAATTTTAAATTGCCTATTGTTTATTTGGAACAATTAGGAAAGTATCCCTATCTAATTAAGAGAATGGGAAAAATATATTTATAAAATAAAGGTAGTAAGGGAGGGAAGTCGCATGTTATTAGATATGACTATTGCGAATTTTAAATCCGTTAAGGAACCACAAACAATTTCGTTTGAAGCCATAAAGGATAATAGATTTCCAGAATCTAAGATAGTTAGGGTGAATGATAAACTTAACTTGATTAAGAGTGCAGCAATAATTGGACCAAATGGAGCTGGTAAGAGTTCTTTTGTTCGTGCTTTAGAATCATTAAAAAGTATTCTAAGTTCAACTGATGAAGTAGAGAATCCATTACAGATTCTCTCCGGTACTAGTTTTGCATATAGTAAAGAGAAAAATACTCCATGTACGATTTCTATTAGCATTGTACTTGAAAAAGGTAATATTAATAATTTAGATGAAGAGCCTTCAATAATTGCCCAATATTCCTTTTCTGCAAATAATAAAAAAATAACACATGAGTCTCTTTATTTTGTATTTAATAGAAGTAAGAAACTAATGTTTGAAAGAACTGAGGTAGTGGATCCTTTAGCAGATGAAGATTCTCCAATAACTTACAAATATAGATTTGGAAAAATGTATAGAGGTGAGAAAAAAAGACTTATAAAAAAAATAGATGAAAAACATACGTTTTTAAGTGAATCTGCATTAAAAGATAGTGAAACAACTACTCTAGTTAAAAAATGGTTTGACAATAATTTGAATATTCTTCCAATGGGTGTTTCAACACTTAGTGAACAATATATAATGGATCAAATTACAAAACATCCTTCTTGGGTTCAACAATTAATAAATTTTTTGTGGTCACTAGATATTACTGATATAAAAAATATTCAAATAATGAATAATCGTTTAGTTTTTTCCCATACTAATGTAATGCAATCTTACGCTACATATTATTCACTTGAAAGTTTATCCTTAAGACGTTTATGTTTAATAGGAATAGCCTTTTTTGAAAGCTTTAAAAATCAAAAGACTTTAATCATTGATGACTTTGGAATGTTATTACATCCTTATGTATTAAAGCATATAATTGAAATATTTGAAGAATGTAATTCAGAAATTGGTTCTCAATTACTTGCTGTTGATTGTAATCCTTCTTTATTAGTTCCAGGATTATTAAGAAGAGATGGAATTTACTTTGCTCAAAAAAATGAAAAAAGTGAAACTGTTTATTTCTCTCTAGCTGAATTCAGATATTCTAAGAGTAGAGATTTAACTAGTGAACAATATATGAATGGTGCCTTTGGTGCTCTACCATTATTAAGTGACTTTTACTTTGTAGATGGTAAGGAGGAAGAATAAGCTATGAAAACTAGAAAAAGAAAAAATCTGGCACCTAGAAAAACCATGTTAATTATTGGTGCAAGTGAAAAAGAAGCTTTGTTTTTCTCTCAAGTAAGAAAAGACGCAAGATATTCAAATTTAAGTGTTGAATGGGCAGGTGGAGAAAAAGATTTAGAGAAATTAATCTCATTAGCTTCAAGAAGTCGAACTCATGGAAAATTCAATGAGGTTTGGTTAGTCTTTTCTTTTGAGGATTTGAATGTTGATTCTCAAACTGTGAAAGATTTAATTCCTATTGCAGAGAAAAAAAGAGTTCATTTATGTTGGAGTAATCCTGGAATCAATTTGTGGTATTTGTTCCATTTTAGAGGAGCAAACGGATTAATTACTGATAGTTCTAGCATTAACAGAGTTATCCAAAAAGAGTTACCAAATTTTGAAGATACGGCAACATATTTAAGAACTGAAGGAATAGATTTTTATAATAAAATTTGTGTAAAAGATAATGAAGCAAATAGAAATTCCAGAATATATAATGAAGCTGTTGAGAGTGTTTTAGGCTTACCTGCTATAAATTATATAGATTTACATCTAGCCATAATTGAAAATTGTGGAGCAGCTAATTTTACTCAAAATCAAAGAACTATTGGAATGTAAAAAAATTATATAAAATGAAAACTATTTTAGAGTTTCTAAAATAGTTTTTGTTTTTTAAGAGAGATTAGAAAAATGAATGAAATACTAAAGCTTTGTCCAGGTTATAAAAGACTTACACATATTGATGAATTATATAATATTTTAGAGCCATATTATCATATGGAAAAATCAAAGCCTGTTCTTTGTGCAACTCCTTGGAAAATGGTGCATGAAACAAAAACTAATTGTGCTGTTTTATTACTTCATGGATATCAAGGTTATCCTGGAGAAATGTCATATTTAGGCTTGAAATTTTATAATTCAAATTACGATGTATACTGCCCAAGATATCCAGGACATGGTGTAAATCAAGAAGATTTCATTAAAACTAAGGCAGAAGATTGGCTCTCTGTTGCTAGATCTAGTGTAGGGTATTTAAAGAAAGAATATGGAAGCATTTATGTAGTTGGTCATTCAATGGGATCTCTTATTGCTACTATTGTTGCAAAAGAATTTGATATTGAAAAAGTTGCTTTAATTGCGCCTGCTTTCTTTATAAGAGGATTCTCAAAATTTAAATTAAAAACATTAATGCTCTTTAAAAAAGAATTAAGTATTCCTTGGAAAACAGATCCTTCTTTCTGGGGGATTTGTGAAAGAGCGCGAGGGGATGATGAATATCTTGGTAAAAATTATTGGTCACTAATTATTTTAAAACAATTATCTGAATTTAATAAAGTTAGAGAATTGGCAATTAATTCTCTTGGTAAACTAAATTCCAAGACATTTTGTGTTTTTGGATCTAAAGATATGTCTGTAAATAGTGAAAAAGTGAAAAAGTTGTTAGAATCATCTATAAAGGCTCCTTTATCGAGCTTAATAATCGATGGAGCAAACCATTTAATTCAATATTTTAATGATGAAGAAAAGAGAGATTTATGTAACGATTCAGTTGTAAAATTCTTTAATGATTAAGAATTACATAAGGCTTTTTATTAAATGGATTTATTATAAAATGGCTATCTAAATTAAAAAATTCTTTTATATTAGCTTTAGTTATAACATCTTCAACTTTTCCTTGTATTTTTTTCCCTTTATCTAATAAAACTATTTCATCACAGAAAGATAATGAAAGATTAATATCATGAAGAGTAGTAATAATAGTCAAATTATTTTTTGAAACTAAATCTTTTAATAATGTCATAATTTCTAATTGGTGAAGTGGGTCCAAATTTGCAGTTGGTTCATCAAGAATTAGTATTTTAGATTCTTGAGCTATGGCTCTAGCAATAATTACTTTTTGTAGTTCTCCTCCACTTAATTCATTTAAATATTTATTTTTCAATTTGTTAATTTTTAATTGATTGATTACTTTATTGACTTTTAATCTCTCTGATTCTAAAGAATCATTGAACAAGTATCTAGAAAGACTGATATATTGAAATACGCTTATTTGTGGAATAAGTTGTGCAGACTGTTCTACGTAAGCTATTTTTTTTGCAATATTTTCTCTTTTTAAACTATTAAGGTCTTCCTTGTCATATAAAATTGAATCATTATCAATTTTTAATAATTTTAATATAGTTTTTATTAATGTGGTTTTTCCACATCCATTTGATCCTAATATTCCATAGAATTTTTTTTCTTCAAATCTTAAATTTAATGAATTAAATATTGTATTCTCAAAATAGGAATAATTTAAATTGTTAATAAATATGTTCATAAAATAGTAGCCTTTGTTTTTCTAAGAATATATAAAAAGAAAGGAGCCCCAAACAATGCTGTAATTATTCCTATTGGAATTTCAGTATTATTAATTAAAGTACGAGAAATAATATCGCAAAAAAGTGTAAATATAGCACCTACATACAAAGAAAGAGGTAAAACAAATTTATGTTTTACTCCAAAAACCAATTTGACAATGTGTGGAATAATTAATCCAACAAAGCCAATTGTTCCCGCTAAGCCAACACAAATACTTGTTAAAAGCGTCGTTAATAATAATAGAATAATTCTTTGCTTTTTTACATCTAGGCCTATAGATAAGGCAGTGTCATCACTTAATAATAATACATCTAATTCTTTGGTTTTTGAAAGTAATAGGATTATGATAACTATCATAATTGGTAGGGTGAATATAATCTTTTCATATGAACTCAAGTTAAAACTTCCCATTTGCCAATAAATAATATTTTGTAGTTTATCTCTGTTAAAATATAGTAGTAAAGAATTTAAAGCAGAAAGAAAAAAGTTAATTGCTAATCCTGATAAGAGTAAAATTAATAAGGAAGATCGATTTTTACCAGCTATTGAAAAAATTAGCAATGATGTCAATAACGCGAAAATGAATGCAAAAAAGAACGTTCCCCAGATTCCAGGAATAAGAGTAAATAGATTAAATACACTAGCAATAGCAACCCCAAGAGCAGCTCCTGAAGAGATTCCTAATAGGTAAGGTTCCGTGAGTGGGTTTTTAAATAGTGTTTGAAAAACTGCTCCTGAAATAGCTAAGCTCATTCCAACAATCAAGGCACTTATTGTTCTTGGTATTCGTAGATTTAAAATGATATATTTATGAGAAGCTAATACTATTTTTTCATTAGTATTAAAAAAAATAGCAAGAACTTCTTTTAAAGGAATTTTAACACTTCCTTTAGTAATTGAACTAAATATTATTAAAATTCCTAAAATAAATAAGAAAGCTAGTATTAAATTATTTATTTTTTTTCTAGAAAGCTTCATTGTGAATAATTTTTGCCAATTCAAGTAATCCTTGAGCATTTCTAATTCCTTGTCTATCTAGCAGATTATTATCTATTTCATAGACTCTATTTTCTTTCACTGCAGTTAAATCAGAATATGGTTTAGTGTTTATAAATTGGTTTTTTGAATCAAAATATTTAGAAACTATGATTATTTGAGGATCTTTTTCAATTAGTTGTTCTATACTAAAGTTCCAACCATTTACATCTTCTGCAATGTTTGTAGCTGAAACTAAATTAATCATTTTACCTATAAAAGTATTACCTCCTGCTGTAAAATCGCCCCATTCACCAAAACTAATAACATAATAAACACTTTTTTTATCTAAATTTTTTGTTTTAGAAATTACTCTTTCAACTAAAGCTTTATTGTTATTAATAATTTTATTAGCTTTATTTTTTTCATTCATTATGTATCCAATTTTAGAAATTAAATTATAAGACCCTTCTAGTGAGTTGTCATCATAGATTGCAATAGCAGGTATGTTCATTTTATCGAGAGTTTCTAATAACTCTTTTGGGGCATGTACTGAAGCAATTACTAAATCTGGTTCAAGATCAATTATTTTTTCAATATTAGGGTTCATAATGGTTCCAACACTGCTTACTTTTGATACTTTTTCAGGATAATCACAATAATCTGTTCTTCCAACAAGTTTTTCAAAATTTAATTCACTTATTATTTCAGTTATATTTGGGCCAAGTGAAATAATTCTCTGTGGATTAGCTTTTATTTCAACGCTTCTGTTGTAGGAATCAATAAATTCAAAACTGTTGTTTATTGTGATGTGTTCTTTTGTACCTGCACTAAAAACAGAGGTTAAAGAAAAAAAAGTTAATAAAAAAACAATTAAATATTTTTTCATAAATAAAGCTCCTTATAAGGAGACTTTTGGCCATAGCCTAAAGTCCAGTAGGTTATGCAATAATTAGTGGTCTGACTTTAACAGTAGCTGGTCTATAAGGAATTACACCTGTTTCACATTTTTGCTAAATCAGTATATGTCATTAATTATAAATTAATAAAGATTAAAGTAAGAAATAAATGATAATTAGACTTAATTAACCCTAATACAGTAAATATTTATCTTTTGGTTTATCTAATATGTTGTTTCAATTGTTGCCATTATTATTAAATTCTAGTAATCTTACTTTAAACGTTTTTTAGATTAAAGGAGCTCTTATTATATGAGTGTTAGAGTACGTTATGCACCCTCTCCTACCGGGTTACAGCACATTGGTGGAGTAAGAACAGCATTATTTAATTATTTTTATGCTAAATCTCAAGGTGGAGATTTTCTACTTAGGGTTGAGGATACTGATAGAGAAAGATATAGTGAAGAATCATTAGATGATTTATATCAAACTTTGAATTGGTTAGATATTAAATGGGATGAAGGTCCAATTGTTGGTGGCCAATATGGTCCATATATTCAAAGTGAACGTTTTGATTTATATCAGAAATATGCAAAGATGCTAGTTGATAATGACATGGCATATTATTGCTATTGTACTCCAGAAAGATTAGAAAAAGTTCGTGAAGAGCAAAAAGCAAATAAAAGTTCAACACAAGGCTACGATAGACATTGTAGCAATTTAAGTGCAGAAGAAAGAGCTGAATATGAAAAACAAGGTATTAAACCTGTAATTAGATTAAGAGTTCCTACTGAAGGAAAAACAACTTTTCATGATGTATTAATGGGAGATATTACAAGAAAAAATAAAGATGTATCTCCAGATCCAATTTTATTGAAAAGTGATGGATTTCCAACCTACCATTTAGCTAATGTTGTTGATGACCATTTAATGGGAATTACTCATATAATGAGAGCTCAAGAATGGATTCCCTCAGGACCTTTACATATTATTTTATACAAAGCTTTCGGTTGGGAACCTCCAATTTATTGCCATTTACCTATGGTTATGGGAAAAGATGGTCAAAAATTATCAAAAAGACATGGCTCTACCAGTGTAAGAGATTTTAGAGAAAAAGGTTATTTGCCTGAGGCTTTAATGAATTATGTAACTTTAGTTGGCTGGTCTTATGATGAGAGTACAGAATTTTTTAGTAAAGAAGAATTAGAGAAAGTTTTCGATATTAATAAAATTCATAAAGCTCCTGGAATTTTTGATTATAAGAAATTAGATTGGTTTAATGGTCAATATATTAGAAAATTGAGTGATGAGGAATTAAAAGAAAAATTAATCCCATATTTAGTAAGAGCTAGTTTTATAAATGAAGAAATTACTGATGAACAAAATGCTATACTCAATCAATTAATACCTTGTGTAAAACCAAGATTAAAAGTTTTATCTGATGTAGTTGGCTTATCAAGTTTCTTATTTACAAAACCAGAAATAGCAGATAAAGAAATGTTTATTGCTAAAAAAATGGATTTACAATCAACCACAAAAGCTTTAATTAAAGCTTATGAAATATTGAAAACTGGGTTAGATAAAGACCTTCCATTTGAAGAAATCGAAAATGAGATTTCAAATCTTGCAACAGAAATGGATGTAAAAGTAAATGGTGTTTTTACACCCTTAAGAGTTGCTTTAACATCAAGTAATGTAAGTTTACCAATGAATGATACAGTTAATTTGTTGGGTAAGGAAGAGTGTTATAAAAGAATCGAAAGAGCAATTGAAATGCTAGAGGGAGAACTATAAAATGGCAGAAGTAACAATGGATAAGATTGTATCGTTGTGTAAAAGACGTGGGTTTATTTTCCAATCAAGTGAAATATATGGTGGTTTAAATGGTGCTTATGATTACGGTCCATTAGGTGTTCAATTAAAGAATAACATCAGAGATTTCTGGTGGAAAGAAATGACTCAACTTCATGATAATATAGTTGGTATTGATGCTTCAATTTTGATGGCTTCAAAAGTATGGGAAGCTAGTGGACACGTATCAAACTTCAGTGACCCTATGGTTGACTGTAAAGAATGTAAAAGTCGTTTTAGGGCAGATCAAATTGATTTAAATGCTCCATGTCCAGTTTGTGGAAATAAAGAGAGCTTTACAGAACCAAGAAATTTCAATCTTATGTTTGAAACTCATATTGGTGCAAATAGAGATGCTTCTTCAGTTGTTTATTTAAGACCAGAAACAGCTCAAGGTATTTATGTAAACTTTAAAAATGTTGTAGCTTCTTCAAGAGTAAAAATTCCATTTGGAATTGCACAAATTGGTAAATCTTTTAGAAATGAGATTACTACTAAGAATTTTATTTTCCGCTCTTGTGAATTTGAACAAATGGAAATGCAATTCTTTGTAAAACCTGGAGATGATGAAGAATGGTTCTCTTATTGGAAAGAACAAAGAATGGCTTTCTATGATAAGATGGGAATTAGAATGGATCATTTAAGATGGCATCAACACGGTAGTGATGAATTAGCTTTCTATGCTAAAGATGCTTTTGATATTCAATTCTTATTCCCAATGGGTTGGCAAGAATTAGAAGGTATTCATAGTAGAACAGATTATGATTTAACTCAACATACAAAGTTCTGTGGTAAGAAACAAGATTATTTAGACCCAATGACAAATGAAAGATATATCCCTTATGTTGTTGAGACTAGTGCTGGTTTAACAAGAAATGTATTAATGGCATTAAGTGATGCTTATGAAGAAGAAGATTTAGATGGAGATACAAGAACTGTATTACATTTCCATCCTTCAATTGCACCTATTGAAGTTGCTGTTTTGCCACTAGTTAAAAAAGATGGAATTGCAGAGATTTCTGAAGAATTAGAAAAAGAATTAAGGAATGATTTCTCAACATTCTATGATCAAAGCGGTGCTATTGGTCGTCGATATAGAAGAATGGATGAAATTGGTACTCCTTATTGTATAACCGTTGATTATGATACAAAAGAAAATGATACAGTTACTTTAAGATTTAGAGATTCAATGGAACAAGTTAGAGTTGCAAAAAAAGATTTAGTAAAAACTATTAAAGAAGCAACAAAGAATTACAAGAGGAAATAATAATGAATAGTGCTTTACAAACATTACAAGATAGAGGTTTTATTAAAGCTTGTACTGATATTGATGCATTAAGTGATTTAATGGATAAAGAAAAAGTAAAATTTTATGTAGGAGTTGATCCAACAGGAAAAAGTGTACATGTTGGTCATATGGTACCTTTTTTTGCTATGCATCATCTACAGAATGCAGGTCATTTACCAATTGCACTAGTTGGTGGTGGAACAGGAATGATTGGGGATCCTTCAGGAAAAACTGAAATGAGACAGATGTTAACTCCTGAACAAATTCAAAAAAACTGTGAAAGCATTAAAAAACAATTAGGTACTGTTGTAGATTTTAGTGAACAAACTGATGGTTCAAAAGGCCAAGCAGTTATGCTAAATAATGCTGATTGGTTAACTAATTTAAACTATATTGATTTTTTAAGAGATATTGGTAGACATTTCTCTGTAAATAGAATGCTTACTTTTGAATCATATAAGCAAAGACTTGAAAGAGGCCTTTCTTTTATTGAATTTAATTATCAACTATTACAATCTTATGATTTCTTAACATTATATCAAAATGAAAATTGTAGATTGCAAATT
This sequence comes from Sphaerochaetaceae bacterium, assembly GCA_963678575.2. Classification (GTDB taxonomy): domain Bacteria; phylum Spirochaetota; class Spirochaetia; order Sphaerochaetales; family Sphaerochaetaceae; genus Pleomorphochaeta. Next base: position 60,618 of record CAXXHV010000002.1, read on the forward strand.
GGTGGTGATGATCAATGGGGAAATATTGTAAGTGGTATTGATTTGATTAGAAAAAAAGGCGGAGAAGACTGTTACGGATTAACTTTCAATTTAATTACTAGAGCTGATGGTAAGAAAATGGGTAAGAGTGAAAAAGGTGCAGTATTCTTAGATCCTGAATTATTTTCTCCTTATGATTTCTATCAATATTGGAGAAATGTAAATGATGCTGATGTCTTTAAATTCATGAAATTATTTACATTCTTATCTCTTGAAGAAATTGCAGAATATGAAAAATCAGATGTTAATATTAATGAAGCAAAAGAAAGACTTGCTTATGAACAGACAAAAATTGTTCATGGAGTAGAAGAAGCAGAAAAAGCAAAAGTAGCAGCAAAAGCAATGTTTAGCTCAAATGCTTCTGCCACATTATCTCAAAGAGCAGGTATGCCTTCTTTAGAACTTGAAAAATCTAAATTAGAAGAAGGTATTCCAGTATTAACTTTATTTGCCATGACATCTTTGGCTTCTTCCAATAGTGATGCAAGAAGATTAGTAACAGGTGGTGGAGCTTTAATTAACAATGAAAAAATAACAGATGTAAAATTTATTGTTACAGATAAAATGATAGATGAAGAAGGGGAACTTATCCTTAAAGCGGGTAAGAAACGTTTCTTTAGAATTATATTAAAATAAAGAAATTACGACATTTTGCCATAGTTTCATAAAGGACGTATAAATTATGAAAAAAAAAGTATTTACTTTAGGTCTGATAGTATTAGTTGGACTAAATTCAATTTTTGCACAAGCAGAATTTGAAAAAGCAAATCAATCAAACAAAATTAATGTCGAACTTGCAGTAATGGCAGGTCCTACTGGTTTTTCAAGTGCAAAAATAGCAAAAGATAATGGCGATATTGGTTCTAATGTTTTAGTTAGTACTAGTGTTTTTTCATCTCCAAATGAGGTAATTGCAAAATTAACTAATGGGGATGTTGATGTTGCAGCATTACCAACAAATTTAGCAGCAATTCTTTATAATAAGGGTGTTGATATTAAATTAGCAGCTGTAATTGGTAATGGTATGTTAAATGTTATATCTTCAGACCCTGATAATTGGGTTAACACAAAGATTCAAATTCCTGGTGGCCCAGCAGCAACTCCAAATCAAATTGCATCAATGTTAATTGGAGAGAATGGCTATAATCCTGATAATTTTGATTTAGATTATAGTATTGTATCTTCAGCTCAATTATCACAATTGTTAATTGCAAATAAGACCGTAACTGCTTTATTGCCAGAGCCTTTTACTACAATGGTATTAGCAAAAAATCCTAATATGCAAAAAGTTTTAGATATTCAAAAAATGTATGCTCAAACCACAGGAATTCAAAATTATCCAATGACTGTACTTGTTGTACAAAATAAATTTAATGAAGAACATCCTGAAGCAGTAAAAGCTATTCTAACTGCATATAAAGAAAGTGTAGCTTATGTATTAGCAAATCCAATGGAAGCTGCAAAAGCAATTGAAGCAATTAATATTATGCCTGCTGCAATGGCTGCTCCAGCTATACCAAATTGTAACTTAGTATATGAAAGTATGGATGAAGCAAAAGTTGAAGTTGAAAATTATTTTAATTTATTATTCAATTTTGATGTAAAATCAGTTGGTGGAAAATTACCAGACCAAGGATTATATTTATAATATATGAAAAAAAGTAAAAAAGCCTTTACTAAAATTTTTGTAATAATATTATCAGTATTTATATTTTTATTATTGTGGCAAATTTTTTCATGGAGAATAGATTCTCAAATACTTCTTCCTGGAGTACATGAAGTTTTAGTAAGGCTTTTTGAATTATTTTCTAATGATGAATTCTTTTTTAATATAGCCTCAACTGTAATGAGAGCTTTTGAAAGTTTTATCATTATTATTATTTTTGCAACTATTTTAGGCACTCTTGCTGGGAAATATAAAATACTAAGTTGGTTTTTTACACCTTTGCTTACTGTATTAAAAACTACTCCAGTAATGAGTGTTATTTTATTAGCTTTTATATGGTTTAAAACTGGTACTGTCCCAATTTTTTCTGCATTCTTAATGGGTTTCCCTATTATGTATATGATGATGGAAGGTGCAGTAGAACATCTAGAAGAAGAAATGAATCAGATGTGTGTTCTTTACGGATTTACAAAATCTCAAAAGCTACTTTATTATATAATTCCAACATTATCAAAGCCATTTTCTCTTGGTGCTAAACAAACTTTATCTATGGTTTGGAAAGTTGTAGTAGCTGCTGAGGTATTAACAATTCCAAAATTTGGTGTTGGGGCTAAGATGCAATTTGCTCAAATACAATTAGAAACAGCAGAAGTCTTAGCTTGGACTCTTATTGCAATTTTATTATCTGCAATTGGAGATTTTATTTTCTACTTGTTTCAAGATTTAATTGTTTTAATTATTAAAAAAATTAAGGAGAATCAAGCAAAATGAAAATAATTGATTTATCCTTTAGTTATAAAGACACTATCATTTTTGATAAGTTTAATTTAAATATTAGTGAAAATTCTATATGCTCAATAGTTGGTGCTTCTGGTTGTGGAAAAACAACGCTTCTTAAATTAGTTTCAAATTTATTAAAACCAAAAAGTGGCGAAATAATAAAAAGTGAAAAAGAAGAGGGTAGTGTTAGCTATTTATTTCAAGAGACTCGTTTATTGAGAAGTCAAACCACTTTTAGTAATCTTGATATAATATTAAAAAATTCTATTCCAGATAAGAAAGAGAGAAAAGAAAAAGTCTTATATTATCTTGAAAGAGTGGGTCTTGTTGATGATAGACAAAAATATCCTAGGGAACTTTCTGGTGGTATGAGACAAAGAGTTGCAATAGCTAGAGCTTTTGCATATCCTTCTCATTTAATATTAATGGATGAACCAATGCAAGGGTTAGATATTAGTTTAAAGTATGATGTATTAGAGTTATTTAAGGAAATGTGGAACAATGATCCTAGAACTACTTTATTTGTTACTCATGATTTAAGAGATGCTTTAAATATGGGTGATAGCTTAATTTGTTTGGGTGATCCTCAAAAACCTAAATTAGGTATTAATTTAAAAAATGAAAAGCCTTTGAGCGATGAGAAAATCGGGTTATATGAAAATCAGATATTAAGAGCTATTTTAAAAAAATAGAGATTTATCCTTAAAATGCAAAAAAAAATATTTATTATAACAAATTTAAATTAAAAAAAAGAGGCTGTTGAAAAACAGCCCTTTTAAATTATAAAAAAACAATATTTTTATGCTTTTGTTTCCCATAATCCATGTAAATTACAATATGCAAAAGTTGCAATTAATTTATCACCATCAGCTAAAGCAAATTTAACTTTTGGTTCATCATTAGGAGTAAGATTTTTTCTTTGACCACCATGAACTGTTTGGATATATACCCATGTAATTAAGTGTTTTTCTGTCATTGGATGAGGTACAGAACCAATTTCTACAGTTACTTCATTGCCAGTAACTGTTACAACTGGTACATGTTTTTCATTAGCTGCTTCAACAGTATTTGGTTCAAGTTTAATCATTTCTTCTCCACAACAAACTAGAGGAACTCCTCCGTCGTGAACTTTAGCTACAATGTTACCGCAATGCTTACAAACGTAAAATTCTTGTTCTTTCATTATTTTATCTCCTATGTAGTAATAATATCATATATTTAGAAAAAAAGAAAATATATTTTCTAATTGATATTAATTATTAATTAACACTAATTCCTAATAAAATCAATACCTTTTTTTAAATTGATTAAATAATGAACAATTTAATCAACAGAATAAGCTATTTAAATTGTTGCATTACAAGATTTAGTGGGTAATTTGATTTATTAATTCCCTTCAATTAAAATTTTTATAAAGAATAACTCTATATAAATATTAGATGTAGGAATTGTTCTTGAAGTATTATATTTTTTTGCTGAAGGTATAATTGAGTTGTTAGTTTGATTAATTATTTCTGTGATAATTGGAATTGTAAAACCATTACTTTATGTTATTTTTTTAACAAAAAAATACCTTCAAAATATTTATTTTATTTTGAAGGTATAATATAAGTCATTATTTATGAAATTTTATACATATCCTTGAGCTAGCATTGCATCAGATACTTTTAAGAATCCAGCAATATTTGCTCCGTCAGTAAAGTTGTTGTGTGTGCTGTAGTTATCTGCAGCTTCGCTAATTACTTTATAAATATTTCTCATAATAGTTTCTAGTTTTTTATCTACTTCTTCTTTTGTCCAAGAGATACGACCACTGTTTTGGCTCATTTCTAAACCTGATACAGCTACCCCGCCAGCATTAGCGGCTTTACCTGGTAAGAATAATACACCTTTAGCTTGTAAAAGACGATGAGCATCTAAATTAGTTGGCATATTAGCTCCCTCTCCGACAAGTTTAATGCCGTTAGTAATCATATGCTCAGCATCTTTAAGATTTATTTCATTCTGAACAGCACAAGGGAAAGCCAAGTCTGCTTTTACATTCCAAAGCTCATTATATTCTTCATTCCCTGTTCTTGCGATGTATGTAGCATTTGAATATTTTTTTACATATTCACTGATTCTACCACGTCTTACGTTTTTTAGAACTTTAATCCATTCAAGTTTTTCATTGTCGATACCATCATTATCTATGATAACTCCATTAGAATCACTTATAGTAATTACTTTCCCACCTAATTGATTAATCTTTTCAATAGTATATTGAGAAACATTTCCTGATCCTGATACTAAGCATACTTTATTTTCAAATGAATCATTTTCAGCTTCAAGTACTGCTTGTGCTAAATAGATTAATCCATAACCAGTTGCTTCAGGTCTTATTAGTGACCCACCAAAGGACAGTCCCTTTCCAGTTAATACTCCAGTTACTTCATTTTGAAGTCTTTTGTATTGCCCGAACATATATCCAATTTCTCTACCACCTACACCCATATCTCCAGCAGGTACATCAGTGTTTGCTCCAATGTGTTTAGCTAATTCTGTCATAAAACTTTGGCAAAAGTTCATTACTTCAGTATCACTTTTCCCTTTAGGATTGAAATCAGCTCCACCTTTACCACCACCCATTGGTAGACCAGTTAATGAGTTTTTAAATACTTGTTCAAAAGCTAAAAACTTTAAAATGGATAGGTTTACAGAAGGGTGGAATCTTAGTCCACCTTTGTATGGACCTAAAGCACTGCTTTGTTGAATTCTAAATCCTCTGTTTATTTGTAATTTTCCATTATCATCAACCCAAGGTACTCTAAACATAATAATTCTTTCAGGTTCAATTAAACGGTCTAGAATCTTGTGGTAGATTATTTGAGGTTCTTCAGCTATTACACCATCAATAGAATTTAGAAAGGTTGTAACAGCTTGATGAAATTCCTTTTGTTCTGGATCCTTTTGGATTATATAATCCAAAATTTTTTGAGTTTCTTTGTGCATAATAAATTACTCCTTGCATTATTAGCGAATAAATATTCAATTTTTTGTATATTATAATTATAATGATAAATAGGGTAAAGTAGATTTTTTGATTATTTTTTTAGGTATATGTCAATTGATGTAGTTTTTTTATTGATGCTAATATTAAAAAACATCAATATAATTATATTAAGTCAAAAATTTTTAAATATTTTTTATTAATAATGCAAAAATATTCATTTTGTTGTATTTTAAAAAATAATATAATATTTTTGATAAAAAAAGTTCCTCTACTAATAGCAAAGGAACTTGAACTTATTTTGTATAATATATTTATTATAATTGTTCTTTTAGTTTTTGAATGTTTTCTTTAAAAGGAGGATATATAACACCTTTTTCAGTAATTATTGCAGTTACATTTTGATGTGGAGTTACATCAAAAGCTGGATTATATACATCCATTTCTAATGGAGCTACTTGAGTTTCTCCAACAAAACGAACTTCATTTTTATCTCTTTCTTCAATAGGTATTTGGCTACCACTCTCTATATTAAAATCTATTGTTGAAACAGGTGCAGCACTATAAAAAGGAACTCCATATTGTTTACAGATTACAGAGAGTCCAAAAGTTCCAATTTTATTACAGACATCTCCATTTGTAGCAATTCTATCTGCCCCAAGTACTACTAAATCAATTTTTCCATCTCTTATTAGAGTTGCTGCAACACTATCGGCAATTAATTTACTTGGGATTTTAGCTTGTGTTAATTCCCAAGCTGTTAATCTAGCACCTTGTTGACGAGGTCTTGTTTCATCAGCATAAACAAAGATGTTTTTATCACTATAAAAAGCAGTTTTTATAACACCTAAGGCTGTTCCCCATCCAGCAGTTGCTAAAGCACCCGCATTACAATGAGTTAGGATGGTAGCATTTTGAGGAATAAGGGGTAATCCATTTTCACCAATTTGCTTATTTGTAATAATATCTTCATTTTGTATAGCTATAGCTTCCTTCTTTAAAATATCTAAAACATTTTCTTTTTCTTTGTTTTCTTGATATTTTTTAATCATTCTATCAATAGCCCATTTTAAATTAATAGCTGTTGGTCTTGAATTATTTATGAACTCACAAGCTTTATAAAATTCATTTTCATTATTATAAAATTCTTTAAGTGCAAAATAAACACCATAAGCAGCTGTTGCTCCAATAGCAGGTGCGCCTCTTACAACCATATCCCTTATTGAAAATTCAATATCCTTGTAATCTTTTGCAACAAAAATTTCAAATTTTGCTGGTAATAATCTTTGGTCTATTAATAATAGTTCTTCATCTCTAAATTCTAAAGTGTTAAAAGGTTCTTTCATTTTTATTCTCTTTTTTTAATTTGTTTGTAATTTTTTCCATCTTTCTTTAGTATTTTTCATTGCTAAATCAATATCTAAAGTAAGTAATTTTCTATTTTCCATCAATAATTCGCCTTTACAGAATACACAATCAATATCACTTGATTGAGCACTATATACTACAGCTGAGAAAGGATTGTTTAATGGAGTTAAATGTGGTTTGTTTGTATCAATTAAAATAATATCGGCATCTTTTCCAACTTCGATTGTTCCAACTTTATCATCAATAGATAAGGCCTTAGCTCCATTAATTGTAGCCATTTCAATAATATCATAAGGAGTATTTGCAATAGGATTGAGGGTGCTAACACAACTTAGCATTGCAGCTAAGTGCATTTCTTCCATCATATTTAAATTATTATTTGAGGATGCTCCATCAGTTCCTAAAGCAACATTTACTTTTGAGTTTCTGAATTTTGAAATAGGAGCAATTCCACTTGCTAATTTACAATTACTACTTGGATTATGAACAATGCTCATATTTCTATCTCGACATAATTCGATTTCTTCATCACTTAGATAGACCCCATGAGCTAATATAACCTTAATATCTTTTAATGCATTAGCTTTTTCAAGATACATTAATGGAGTTGTGCCAAATTCTTTTATTGAATTATTTACTTCCGTCATTGTTTCACTCATATGAGTGTGTAAATCTCCGCCTCGTTCAAGAATCCAATCTCTGGCAAATAGATAAGTTTCAAGTGGTGTTGTATATATTGCATGTGGAGCAACATTGAACTTGATTAATCCGTTTGATTTACTTAAATATTTATCTGCTATTTTTGTATTTGGAATAATTCTATCTTGATTGTTCTTTAAATCTCCAAATAAAGTCATCCCAATATTAGCTCTCATTTTTGCATTGTAAACAGCTTCACAAGTTTGATCCATCATGAAATACATATCATTAAATGCTGTACAACCTGAACTAATCATTTCTCCTAATGCAATTTGAGAAGCCCAGTAAATATCTTCAGGTTCTAATTTTGCTTCGATAGGGAAAATCTCACTAAGCCAGGACATTAAATCGGGTGCAGTATCTTTGTAATTTCTCATAAGAGTCATGGAAGTGTGAGTATGAGCATTAATTAATGATGGCATACAAATCATATTAGTTGCATCAATTGTTTTTTCAGCAACAAAATTTGGATTATCACTAATTTTACCATTTTCAATTTTTATATCTCCCCGATATGACTTATCTCTTTGTGTCATATCGAGAATTATTGCGTTTTTTATTAAAGTATTCATATCTTTAAGATAACATTTCATTTCTATAAAGTCGATAAGATAAATTTAAAATTAATTAGAGACTAAATTTCTTTTTATTTTTTTCGTGCTTGTCATAATCATTGGTTCTTTAGTGATAGTTACTTTTCCAATTTTTTTATAACCGCTTAGTTCCTTATTAACCAAATTAATTACTTCTTGCATTTCTTTTTCTATTTGATCTTCTTTATCTTTAAAATATTCTTGACTTGGATAAATTACTGCTTCAATACATTCTGCAGGGACATCTTTTTTTTCTTGATAGCCTCTAACTAATATTTGATCAACTTGTGGATGTAGTTGGAAGAGATCTTCTATTTCTTCAGGATAAACATTTTTTCCACCTTCAGTTACAATAATATTTTTTGCTCTTCCTTTTAAATAGAGATAGTTTTCTTTATCTAAATAGCCTAAATCTCCAGTATTTAACCAACCATCTTCATCAAATAATTTTTTTGTATTTTCTTCATCTTTATAATAACCTTGGCAGATATTTGGTCCTTTGACTGCTATTTCACCAACTCCTGAAGCATCTGGATTTAAAATTTTTGCATCAACTAATTCAAATAATTTACCAACAGATTTTATTTTAAATTTAGAAATTGGGTTTAGTGCTAGGATAGGGCTAGTTTCAGTTAATCCATAACCTTGAATAAAATCTAAACCTAGTTGTTGATATTGGTTAAATACTTTAGGAGATAAAGGTCCTGCTCCACATATTAAAATTCTATTATGAGCGAATCCTACTTTAGATAATAATTTTTTATTAAAGAAATTTCTAAATGGATTTAATTTGAAGTATTTTTTGAAAAATCCATTAATTACCATTAATGTGTGGACAATAGTATTTGTTACAAAACCCTTCTTTTTAACTTCTTTCATCATACCTGATAAAAGTTTGTTATATAGTAAAGGTATGCCCATAAATACAGTGACTTCACCACGAGTTAAATCATTTACCATTCTTGAAACTACAATACCATGCCCAAATACACATTCACTTCCAAAGGTTACAGAAACTAATAGAACTGCAGTACAACAATAACTATGATGAAGTGGAAGAAGTGCATACAATACATCATTTTCATCTAATTGAAGAAATTGATCATCTTTTGCTTGGAAAACGTCACTAACAATATTTTTTTGAGTTAATACAGCACCTTTCTCATTGCCTGTTGTTCCACTTGTAAATAAAATTGCAGCAACATCATCTTCATTGCCTTTTACTGGATCTAGTATTGTTTTTGCTTTACAATTCATCATTGATTCAAATTTGTCACTTTTCCCTTGAAGTGTCATACACAAAGAGAACTTAGAAAGGAAATCTGGATCAAGATTATCTAATGAATCAAAAATATTTTTATCTGCAACAAAGAATTTACAATCGCTATATAAAGAAAGTTGTTTTACTTTTTTGGGAGTTAATTGATTATCTAAAGGAACAACAATTCCTCCAGCAAAGTTCACAGATAGATATGCTATTGCCCATTCGATACTGTTTTTACCATTTATTGCAACTTTATCACCTTTTTCTAAACCATGTTCTCTTAGATAAGAACTAATGTTTAATAAGTATTGATGAACTTCTTTGTAAGTAAGAGAAAATCTATTTGGATTAAATTTAGTGAAACATCTCCTATCTGGAAATTTCTCCACAGTCATTGTGAAAATTTGTGTTAATGTTGGCCAATAACTATCAAAAAGTTTACCTCTATAGGGGTTTAAATATTTGTCCCATGAATAATTCATAATATATATCCTTTTTTTTATTTCTAAAATATATATTGACAATTAATACTTCATTTGTCAATAAAAAAAGTTCTTATAATTGTTTATGGAAAAACAAATAATAATAAAATTAGAAGTTTTTTGATATAATAGGATCGTCCAAAAGCTTATAAATATTTGGGTAAATAACATCAGCATATTTGCTTAAATTAGGATAATCATTAGCACCCCAAAGAACACCAATTTTATAACCAGCATTACTGTTTTTAGCATATTTCATATCGGTAACAGTATCACCTACCATAGCAACTTCATTTGGCTTTAGGTTAAACAGGTTACAAAAATGGATAAATGAATCTGGTTTAGGTTTGTTTGGCATATCATCATCTTTAGTTGAAATATAATCAACATATTGTTCTATTTTCATATATTTAATAAATAGATTTGCAGAAGTTCTATTATCGACAGTTACAATAGCTATTTTAAAACCTTTTTCTTTTAGATTTTTAAATAATTCTCTTTGTTTTGAGAAATCTATATTTTTAATCTTTTTTTCAATCAATATATTATTATATTCAATTATTTTTTTTGTATATTTTATAAGAGTAGAGGGTCTCATGAAGTTTGTAATACAATATCTGAGTCCTTTTTTTGTAATATTAAACTTCCCATGAGAAAAAATAGCTCCCGTTGCAATTGTCTTTCCGCTAGGTTCTATTCCTAAAAGTTTAATTAAATCACTTTTTCTTTTTTCTTTTCTTTTTTCATTTGTGTCTTCAAAAGCTTTATCTATAGAAGACTTAATTACTTCGTGCCATACATATGAGTAATCAAAAAGTGTCCCATCTTTATCAAAGATTATAGCTTTTAGGTTTATCGCATTTTCCATAACAATACTTTATAACAAGCTAAAAATTAATGCTAGTATTTAAATAAAAAATATTCATTTAGAATGCTTTTTAGGGTTTTTTATTCAATAGTTATGCAATATATTTAAAATTATGAAAAATGTTAGTACTCAATTGATAAAGAGAACAACTATTTTTAATAAAGAAATTGAGAAAATAGTTGATAAAATTAATGAAGATGTATATATATATAATCCATTAAATTATGCTTCTAAAATGATGGAAGCATATATTAATGAATATGCTATAGCTCCTACAAAGTTTCTTTTTTTAGGAATGAATCCAGGTCCATATGGTATGGCACAAACTGGAATTCCTTTTGGTGAAATTAATACTGTAAAAAATTATCTTAAAATTAATGAAATAATTAATAAGCCAAAGAGAGAACATCCATATAGAAAAATTGAAGGTCTAAATATAAAGAGAAGTGAAGTAAGTGGATTAAGGTTTTGGGCTCTGATTGAAAAACATTTTAAAGAAGCCAAAGATATGAAGGGGATAATATATGTTGCAAATTATTGCCCATTACTTTTTTTATCTCCTCAAAAAAGAGCAACAAATATTACTCCTGATAAATTATCGAAAGAAACTAGATTTTTACTAGATAAGGTTTGTGACAAATATCTTTTTGACACTATTGATCTTTTAAACTGTGAGAAATTGATTGGAATTGGTAAATATGCTCAAAAAAAATTAAAAAATGATGATATTCCATATTATTCAATAATTCATCCATCCCCAGCTTCTCCAATTGCAAATAGAGGCTGGGCCCAACAAGCTGAAAAACAATTAATAGAGATAGGAGTATTAAATGAAATACTTTATTAAATCTTATGCAAAAATCAATTTACATTTAGCTGTTGGAGAAAAAAGAGTTGATAATTTTCATAACTTACAATCTGTTTTTGCAAAAATAGATTTATTCGATACTATAGAAATAGAGGCTAAACTAAGTGATGCTTTAAAAATTCAAATAATTGGATTAGAAAATTGTAATATAAAAGGTGAAGATACTATTACCAAAGCTACAAGGCTATGGTGTGAAAGAGCAAATATTAAAATAGATGTTATTTATATTGTCGATAAAAAAATTCCATCTCAAGCTGGTCTTGGAGGCGGTTCAAGTAATGCAGCAGCAACTCTTAAAGCATTAAATAATATATTTAGTGATTATGCCTTATCTAGAAAAGTACTAGAAGAAATTGCTTTAGAGGTTGGTTCTGATGTTCCTTTCTTTTTGTGTGATTCAACATTTGCTTATGTGGAAGGGCGAGGAGAGATTATTACGCCTTTATTTGCTAATTTTGATTATATTATTTATCTGATAAAACCTCATGTTGGCATAAGTACTCGAGGTGCTTTTGAACAATTAGATAAAATAGATAGAACTCCATTTAAAAATAAAGATGAAATAATTAATATTTTTTATGCTGGAATAGAAGCTTGGAAAAAATATTTTTTTAATGATTTTGAATTAGTAATTGAAACAGAAGAGTTAAATATTTTAAAAAAAGATGATAATTATTTTTCACTTATGAGTGGCTCAGGGTCAACTTGCTATAGTATTTGTAACAAAAATAGTTCTTGTTATAATAAAATTACCTTTTTTAGAAAATTTAAGAATAAAAACTATACTAAGAGTTGTTTTTTCTTAAATATCTAATATAATGTAACTAAAGCAATGCTATAGTTAGAGGAGATTGAGATGAAAATAACAGAGGTTAGAATTCGTACTGTATCTGGTGAAAGTAAGCTAAAAGCTTATGCTACTGTAACCTTTGATGATGAATTTGTAGTTCACAATATTAAAGTTATTGAAAGTAAAACTGGGCCATTTATTGCAATGCCAGCTCGTTTAACTGCAAATAATGAATATAAAGATATTGTTCACCCTATAAATAGTGATTTTAGAAATAAATTACAACAAACAATTTTAGATGCTTACGAGAAAGAAGCAAGTAACGCTGAATAAAAAAATAAAAAAAAATATTTTTTTTATATAAAGTGCTAGACAAATTTAAAAAAATGATGTAGTTTACCTCGTGTCGTTGGGAAGTCGCCAAGTGGTTAAGGCTCTGGTTTTTGGTGCCGGCACCGGGGGTTCGAGTCCCTCCTTCCCAGCTTAAGCCTGCTAATTTTAGCAGGTTTTTTTATTTTCTAAGGTTGCTTACTTGACCCAACTATTCGATAACAGTAGTATAGCGGATGACACTTAAGTGTTAATATCCCATGGTAATTGGACATAGATCCAATGAGAGTATTAGGAGAATAATATGTCAAAACATATTTTTGATGCAACTCTAAGAACTTCTGATTTCGGAAGTGCTGGTTCTCGCCGTTTAGTACGTGCTGGAAAAATCCCTGCTGTTATTTATGGTAGCAAAACTAAACCTATGCACGTTGTAATTGATGGACACAAGTTTACTTTAGCAATTAATACTATTTCTGAATCAACATTAATTACTTTAAATGTTGAAGGAAAAGAACATGAAGTATTAGTAAAAGCTTTCCAAGAGAATCTTATGACTGATAAAATTTATCATGTTGACTTCTATGAAGTTGTTCGTGGTGAAAAATTACGCGCATTTGTTCCATTAACAATTGTTGGTAATCCTATTGGTTGTAGAAAAGCTGGTATCTTAGATGTTATCTTACATGAAGTTGAAGTTGAATGTTTACCAAAAGATTTACCTTCTGATATTAAAGTTGATGTTACAAATCTTGATTTAAATGGTCACTTATCAGTAACAGATATTATTGTTGATAAGTCAATTACTATCATTAGTGATGCAGATGACACTGTAGCTACTGTAAAAGCTCTTAAGAGTGAAAAAGTTGCAACAGAAGAAGAAGAAGAAGAGATTTCTCCAGAGGCTTAATTTTATGAAACTAGTACTTGGCTTAGGTAATATTGGAGCTGAGTATAGCGAAACTCGACATAATTGTGGATTTCAAGTAGTAGAATTATGTGCAGCGTTTTTTCATGTGAAAATGAAAAAGCGCTGTTTTCGTTTATACCAAGAGACAAAAATTGTAAATCAAAATGATACTTTCCATTTAGTAAAGCCTTTAACATACATGAATCATAGTGGCAATATTCTCCACCATTTTAAAAACATTTTACCTTCTGATATAATTGTAATTTGTGACCAAATGGATTTACCACTTTCAAATATAAGAATTAAGAAGGGTGGTGGTAGTGCAGGTCATAATGGTTTAAAAAGTATAATATATAATCTAGGTAATAAAACTGATTTTATTAGGATTTATGTTGGAATCGGAAGGCCAAAAGAAAATGAGAGTATTGTAGAGCATGTTCTTGGCATTGAAGAAAATAAAGAATTGTTTTATCAAGGAATTGAAAAGGCAAATCAAGCGCTAATTGATTTGATAAATGGTCAGAGTATTAATCAATTAATGCAAACATATAATAAAAAAGTAAAAGAATAAAATAGTAACAAAGTCACTTTTGTTGATTAATTAGATTGACGAATAGGGTTTTTCTAGTCATATTTAAATTTATACTACAAAAATTTTAAGGCGGCTTTATGGATCAATTTAATGAATATTTTATTAAATACCCTGATTTATATGACAAGAAGATAGCTGTAGCTTTCTCAGGGGGAAGTGATTCTTTGGCTTTACTTTATTTATTTTCTCAAATATTTGATAAAAAAAAATTAATTGCTTTGTATGTTAATCATGGTTTAAGAGATAATAATGAATTGAACGAGGAAAGTAATTTAAATAAAGAGAATTGTTTAGCCTTAGGGGTTGAATATAAAGAATTTATTTTTAAAGAAGGGGAAATCAATTCTATTGCAAAAGAAAGAGGAAATGGAGTAGAAGATGCAGCAAGGTTTTGTCGATATGAAAAGTTAATAACTTTTTGTAAAGAAAATGGTTATTATGCATTAGCTTCAGCTCATACAATAGATGATCAACTTGAAACAATGATTATGAGATCCTTTAATGGTTCTTCTTTGCTTTCTTTAACTTGTATAAAAGAATATAGAGAACAAGAGGGTATAAAGATAATTAGACCATTATTGACTTATACCAAGGATGAATTAAGACTATTGTTAAAAGTTTCTGGTTTTTCTTGGAGTGAAGATTCAACAAATAAAAAGACTGATTATTTAAGAAATAGGATTAGAAAAGAAATAACACCAAGTGTTGAATCAATTTTTCCTGATGCAAAACAAATAGTTTATAGAAATGCTTTTTTATTTACAGGCCTTGTAAATATTGTTCAAGATAAAGTTAATTCTTTATCAATAAATGATATTGTTAGTCGAAAAGAGTATTTGTTACAAGAAGAAATTATAAGATACAATATTTTATCAAAATTAATAAAAAAATATGAAATCCCTTCTTTTAAAAAAGTTGTACATATAGATAATGTAATTAAGCAAAAAAAAGATGGCTTTGAAGTGTTTGGTGAAGTAGAATTGTTGATAAAAGATGATACTTTTGCTATTAATAAAGTAAACACTATTTCAAAATTTAGTTTTGTAATTGAAAATAGTAAAGATCAAGAATTAGAAATTTTTGAAAATAAATTAAAAATTACTTCTAAAGAAAGTAATGATAGTACTTTATTGAGAATTGCTGATGAAGATATTTCGTATCCATTAATAGTTAGAAATGTAAGAAGTGATGATACATTAATAACTGATGGTGGTAGAATAGAATTGAATAAATTTTTTTCTAATTGGAAAATAAAAGAAAGAGATAGAAAAAAAGTTATTGTATTAGAAGATAAAACTGGTTTAATTGCAGTTTTTGCAAAACATCTTGGTGGAAGGGATAGAATTGCAAAGAGAGTGAAAACGCCTCTTGTAGGAAAAACCGTTAAAATATATAGTATTGTTTGAAAAGGATTAAATAAGTGAACAGTTTAAATAATCAAAGCCGAGCTAAAGCTGGTGTTTATTATGATGAAAAGAATAATAATAATGATAGAAAACCAGATAAAAATGATTTCTGGAATGGATTAAAAGGTGGCGGATCTTCCTCAGGTGGAGATGGTAAAAATCCTTTAAAGAACCCCAAAAATAGAATTTCTTTAGGTATTTTTATATTTGTAATATTTACATTTGGAATATTGATGTTTGATGGAATGGCTAATGGAAATGCACAAAGTGTTCCATATACAACATTCAAACAATATGTAGCTTCCGGTCAAGTGAAAACAGTTGATATTGAAGCTAATCAAAAAATTACTTTTGTAACCGAATCTAATTTAAAAATGAAAACTTTAATTCCATATTTGGATGAAAGTTTGTTGGATGAATTAAGTTCAAGTGGCGTAGTAGTTTCTGGATCAGAACAGCAAATTTCTTATTTGTCTCTATTCTTAAGTATTATTCCATGGATTATTTTTGTTGGATTTATGGTTATTCTATATCGACAAGCAAATGGAATGAGCTCAAAAATGATGGGCGGCCTTGGCAAAAATCTTGCTAAAGAATATAAACCTGATGAGAATAAAACTTCATTTAAAGATGTTGCTGGTCAGTTAGAAGCAAAAAACGAATTAATGGAAGTTGTAGACTTTTTAAAAAATCCTGCTCGTTTCCATAAAATTGGAGCAAAGATTCCAAAAGGTGCTTTGTTGGTAGGTCCTCCTGGAACAGGTAAGACTTTGCTTGCAAAAGCTGTAGCTGGAGAAGCTGGGGTTTCTTTCTTACATACAAGTGGTTCAGACTTTGTTGAAATGTTTGTTGGTATGGGTGCTTCTCGTGTACGTGATTTATTTGAACAAGCCAGAAAAGCAGCTCCTTGTATTATTTTTATAGATGAGTTAGATGCTGTAGGTAGAGCTCGTGGATCTGGATTAGGTGGTGGTCATGATGAAAGAGAACAAACCCTTAACCAAATCCTTGTTGAAATGGATGGTTTTGATACAGTTACAAATGTAATAGTTATGGCTGCAACAAATAGACCTGATGTATTAGACCAAGCTCTATTGAGACCAGGTAGATTTGATAGACAAGTTGTTGTTGATCTTCCAGATATTAAAGAAAGAGAAGCTATTTTAGAAATTCACTGTAAAAAAGTAAAATTAGAAAATGATGTTGATTTGTCTAGAATTGCTAGAGCAACTCCAGGTAGTAGTGGCGCAGATTTAGCTAATATGATAAATGAAGCTGCTCTATTTGCAGCAAGACAAAATAAAGAGACTGTTTCAATGGATAACATTGAGGATGCTCGGGATAAAGTTATGCTTGGTGTAGCTAAGAAAAGTAAGTTTATGACTGATGATGATAAGAAAGCAACAGCTTATCATGAAGCTGGACATACTTTACTTCACTATTATTTGGATAATGTTGATCCTCTTCACAAAGTTACAATAATACCTCATGGAAGAGCTTTAGGTTTAACAATTAGTTTGCCTTTAAGAGATTCTTATACTATGACAAAAAGTAAGTTAGTAGATAGAATTAAAATCACTATGGGTGGATATGTTGCTGAAGAGATAGTATATGGTGAAACAACTACTGGAACTTCAAATGATATCCAACAAGCTACAAATATAGCTAAAAGAATGGTTACTGAGTTTGGTATGAGTAGTTTAGGCTTTATTAATTTAGGTGATGAAGATGAACCTTTATTCTTAGGTAGAGAAATTGCTCAACATAAAAACTTCAGTGAATCTACAGCAAAAGTAATTGATGAAGAGATGTTAAAAATATTAAATAAGTGTTTAAGTGATACTAGAGATATTCTAACTTCTCATAGAGATCAATTAGATTTATTAACAAATGAATTAGTTGAAAAAGAAACTTTAGACGATGCTGAAATAAGAGTATTGTTAGGTTTTGAACCAATTGAAAATAATTTAAGTTTGAAGTAAAGGATTAGTATGACACACGATTATTCTTTGACAAGAAACTTCTGTATTATTGCGCATATCGACCATGGTAAATCTACCTTGGCCGATAGATTTATTGAAAAAGCAAAATTAGGAAATACAAGAGGTCCTGCCCAAGAACAAGTATTAGATAATATGGATATTGAGAGAGAAAGAGGCATTACAATTAAAAGCCAGGCTGTCACTATCCCTTATACTGCAAAAGATGGTAAAACCTATACCTTAAATTTGGTTGATACCCCTGGTCATGTTGACTTTAGCTATGAAGTATCAAGAGCAATTAGTTCCTGTGAAGGGGCTTTATTACTAATTGATGCTTCTCAAGGGGTTGAAGCACAAACTTTAGCTAATTTATATTTAGCAATGGAACATAATTTGGAAGTTATTCCTGTAATTAATAAAGTAGATTTGCCTTCTGCAAATATTCCAATGTGTTTAGAAATGATAAATCATGATTTAGGCCTAGATCCTGATTTATGTGTTCAAGTTAGTGCAAAAACAGGATTAGGAGTTGATCAATTATTTGAACAAATAGTTGAATTTATTCCACCACCATCAGGTATTGATGAAGATCCTTTAAAAGCTGTAATTTTTGATTCTCATTATGATTCATACCGCGGTGTTATTGTACACTGCAGAGTTTTTGATGGGTGCTTAAAAAAAGGCGATGTCGTTAGATTTATGCATGGTGGAGCAGATTTTGAAGTTGAAGAAGTTGGTATTTTCCAATTAGGCTTTATTAAAACTGGTGCTTTGCATGCTGGTGATGTTGGTTATTTTGTTGCTGGAATTAAGAAAATTGGTGATATTAGAGTAGGAGATACTGTAACTAAATTATCAAATTTAGCAAAAGAACCTCTTTCAGGATTTAAAGATGTGCAACCTGTTGTTTTCTCCTCCATTTACCCTGTTGATGCTAATGATTATGAAGAGTTATTGAATGCAATTGAGAGATTAAAATTAAATGATGCCTCTCTTGTTTATGAAAAAGACTCTTCAGCTGCTTTGGGATTTGGATTTAGATGTGGCTTTTTGGGTTTATTACATTTAGAAGTTATACAAGAAAGACTAGAAAGAGAGTTTGATTTATCCATAGTATTTACTTCCCCTTCTGTAGAATATAAAGTTCATTTAAAAAAGAATAATGAAATTGTTGAAATAGATAACCCTTTAGAATATCCAGATCAAGTTTTAGTTGAGTATAGTGAAGAGCCCTATATTAAAGCGAATGTAATAACTCCAGCTGAATATATTGGTCCAATAATGAATTTGGCTATGGAAAAAAGAGGTTCTCAAACTAATATGAATTATTTAGATTCAAAAAGGGTTGAACTTCAATATGAAATGCCTTTAGCTGAAGTCTTATTTGAATTCTATGATAGACTTAAATCTATTTCTCGGGGATATGCTTCATTTGATTATGAAGTGATTGGATATAGAAGAACTGATTTAGTTAGATTGGATATCTTAGTTAATGGAGATCAAGTTGATGCTTTGTCACAATTAGTCTTTAGAGGCAATGCTGTTTCAAGAGGTAAAATTGTTTGTCAAAGATTAAAAAATGAAATTCATAAACAACAATATAAAATTGCAATACAAGCTGCTATTGGTGGACAAATTGTATCAAGAGAAACAATAACTGCATATAGAAAAGATGTTACTGCAAAATGTTATGGCGGAGATATTTCAAGAAAACGAAAGTTACTTGAAAAACAAAAAGAAGGGAAAAAGAGAATGAAAATGGTTGGAAGTGTAGAGATTCCACAAGAAGCCTTCTTAGCTGTATTAAAAAGTGATGATACTAGTAATTAGATTAATATTTTTTAGAGTCTGTATGTAATTGTATAGACTCTTTTTTAAGGACAAAATTATGAAAGAATTTTTTGGTCAAACTAAAAATGGTGAAAATGTTTATAAATATACTATCACCAACGGTAAATATTCTGTAGAAGTATTATCTTTTGGAGCTTTAATTTATTCGCTTAATGTCCCTGATAAAGATGGGAAAATGACAGATGTAGTTTTAGGCTATAAAACATTAGCTGAATATGAAAATTGTAAAACTTTTTATGGAATGAGCGTTGCTAGAGTGGCAAATCGAATAAAAGATGCTAAATTCTATATTGCTGGTGAAGAATATAATGTTGAAAAAAATGAAAACGAAAATTGTTTGCATAGTGGATCTACGTCAACAGCTTTTAAGAATTTCTTTTGTGAAGAATTATATATAAATAGTAATCCTGCTTTAAAATTTAGTGTCAGTTCATATGACGGAGAGGGTGGCTTCCCAGCTAATGTAACAATTTCTTGTTTATATTTATTAACGAATGATGGTCAATTGGTTATTAAACATGAAGCTATCGGTGATAAAGATACTATTATGAATATAACTAATCATAGCTATTTTAATTTAAGTGGTGATTATGCAACAACTATTTTAGACCATCAATTACAGTTGGATTGTGATAAGTATGTTGAAATTGATGAGAATTTAATTCCTACTGGTAACCTTTTACTTACAGAAAATACACCTTTTGATTTTAGTAATTTTCATACTATTGGAGAAAGAATCGGGGATACACCTTTGGGCTACGATCATGCGTTATGCTTTAGTGCTTGGTCTCAACAATTGTCTAAAGTTGGGGTGTTTAAATGTGATAGGAGTAAAATTCAAATGGAAATATATACTACTCTCCCATCACTTCAATTATATAGTGGAAATTTTATTAGTGAAAATGATATTAATAAAGATGGTTCAAAAGGATTAAAAAATGGTGGAATATGCTTTGAAACACAATTTTATCCAGATTCTCCTAATAATGTTAATTTTCCATCAATATTGTTAAAAAAAGGTGAAAAATATAATCATACAACAATATATCAATTTGGTAATTTCTAAAAATAAAAGGAGGCATAAGCCCCCTTTTTTTATTTATTTTTCCTGTTCCTTTTGAAAATAATATTATTTTTCTTTATAACTTCTAATGAAAATTCTTCAGGAACAGGATCGTAGCCACCAATATAAAATCTGCTGCATCTAAATATTCTAATTACTCCTAAAACAGTTCCCTTAAAAATTCCATGCTTTGAAACAGCCTGTTGAAAATAAGTTGAACAAGTTGGAGAGTATATACAGGAGCCACCTATATAAGGTGAAAGTACCCCTTTGTATAAATAAACTGGGATTAGATATATTTGTCTTAATATATTTTTTAATTTTTTCATAAATTAAATATAGCTAATGAATTATTAAAACACAAGTTACTTTGTCACATAAGAGTATGTTTTTGTTTTATTTTTTTAAAAAAAATTAAAAAGGAATTAATAAAACTATATTAGGTATTTGACTTTTATATAAGATGATGATACCTTAAAGCATATTATTTAGAATTATTATACGGAGGAATATCGATATGGCAGGTAATGTATCAAAGAACGCAAGACGTTCAGGTGCTCAAGTGTTTACAAGTCGTTGGGGTGGCACTATTAAAATGAAGAGTGTTTTCGAAAATGGCAAACTTCGTCACGTTGCTTATTGTGAAAAAACAGGTAATACTGCTCGCAAAGCAAAAGACTTAATGTAAACAAAAAACTAAAACCAGAGATAATTTATCTCTGGTTTATTGTTATATAGATGTTTTTGTATGAAAATAAATATTGATATAAAGTTTAAAGAAAGGTATAGTATAGTATATTAGGTGGTAATGTTAATTATCAGTAATGAGCACAACAGAGAATTTATGGGCAAAATATTCTCGTATTAATTGTTATTTAATGAAATATTAAAATTAATCCAATTTTTTGTACCTAAAATTGAACTCATATGATATACTTCTATAGAAGAAGTATTTATTATACAAAAACCATTGAGATTTATATTAGGAGGAAAACCGTGAAACGTTTTTCAAGTAAATTAATGACAGCATTGTTAGTAACATTGCTCATCGTTTCCGTAATAGGATGTAAGTCAACACCTCAGCCTGTTGAAGAAGTACCAGCTGCAGCCGTTGTAAAACCTGTAGCTCCTGCACCAGAAAAAGCTCCTGCAAAAGAAGTAGCCGCACCTGTTGAAGAGAAAAAAGCTGCACCTGTTGAAGAGAAAGAAGCTCCTAAAGCGGAAGTAAAAGAAGAAGCTAAAGTAGTTACAGTTGTTAAAGAGAAAGAACCTGAAGTTGTTTATCCTTACGGTGTAAAAGAAATTGTTAAAGCTGAAGGACATGATGTTTTCGATTTATTTATTGTTCATACTAATGACGTACATGGTAGACTCGAAGCAACAGATTCAAATATTGGCTATTCAAGACTATCTACTATGATGCAAGTTGCAAGAAGCATTACAGATAATATTTTATTATTAGATGCTGGTGATGCAATTTCTGGTAGTAATTTAGTTAACCTTTATCAAGGTGAAACAGCTGCAGTATTAATCGACATGTTAGGTTATGATGCAATTGCTTTAGGTAACCATGAATTTGATTATGGCTTAGATAGAATTCTACTAGCATCACAAATTGCTAAAGAATATTCTAATGTAAAAGTTTTATCTGCTAACGTATTAGATAGCAAAGGTAACTTATTATTCCAACCTTACCAAATTTATAACTTTAATGGTTTCAAAGTTGCTGTTATTGGTTTAACAACTCCTGATACAACTGTTACAACAAATCCAAAGAACGTAAAAGGTTTAACATTCGATAGCCCAATTGTAGTTCAAAATGCACAATATGCTATTGATATGGCTCATCAATTCGCTGACTATGTAGTAGTATTAGGTCACTTCGGTATGGATAAAAATAGTCCTAGTGGATTTACTAGTGAACTAGTTTGTCAAAATATTGATGGTATTGATTTATGGATAGATGGTCATAGTCATGATGAATTACCTACTGGTAAATATGTAAATGGCACATTAATTGTTCAAACTGGTGAATATATGGAAAATCTAGGCGTTGTTGATGTTCTAGTTAAGAATAAAAAAGTTGTATCACAAAATGCATTCTTAATTAAAGCTTCTGACATTGTTGATCCAGCAAGTAGTGCATTAGCAAGTGCTTATGGTATTATTTCAATTCCTGAAGATCCTCAAGTAAAAGCTTATGTTGATGCTAAGAAAGCTGACTTAGATGCTATTTATAGTGTTGTTGTAGCTAATGTACCAAAAACATTACAAGGTGAAAGAGCTGATGTTAGAACTAAGAAAACAAACTTATCTACAATGATTTGTGATGCAATGACTGAAGTTTCAGGTGCTGATTTTGCAATTACAAATGGTGGTGGAATTAGATCTAGCATTGAAGCTGGTAAAGTAACAATGGGCGATGTAATTAGAGTTCTACCTTTCAATAACATTGTTACAGTTGCTGAAGTAACAGGTAAAGATGTTTATGCAGCTATGGAATATGGTTATTCACATCTTCCTGATGCAGCAGGTTCATATGCTCAAACTAACCTAAAAGTTGTTTACAACAAGTATGCAGCTCCTGGTAAACGTATCCTAAGACTTTATGCTAACGGTGTAGCAATCAAAAAAGATTCAACTGTTTATAAAGTAGCTACAAATGACTTTATGTCAGTTGGTGGTGATGGATATACACAATTTGGAAAAGTATTAGCACAAAGAGAATTATTAAGTGATGTTCTCGCTGATTACTTAGCAAAGAATTACCCAGCAAAATAATTGTTAAATACAATTTAATAAAGGCCCACATTATGTGGGTCTTTTATTTTGAAAATTGAAATAAAAAAAATTTTTTGATTAACAAAATGTAAGTAACGTAAATTCAATACTTATTAAATAACATAAAAAAAAACTAGCCAAAAAAGAAAAAAATTATTAGAATTGTATTGACAGAAATGGCTCAATAATGTAATGTACCAATCGTTCGAAGAACATAAGCGCCTGTAGCTCAGTCGGTAGAGCAGGTGGCTGTTAACCACCCTGTCGGGGGTTCAAATCCCTCCGGGCGCGCTTAATTATTGCTCCCATTTTTTAGGGAGCTTTTTATTTGCTCTAGGTATGAGAGCTAGCACATACCCTAGTAAATTATCTTTAAAAATGCTGTTTTAAAAGATTTGTTTATTAGAAGAAAACTTTCTTAAAGGAATTGACTATGGCAACAAGAAGAGGCCCACGTTTTAAAGAATGTCGTAGATTAGGTGTGAATGCTTGTGGTCACCCTAAGGCTATGGATCGCGCAAACGCTCCTGCTTTTCGAAAGAAACACAAAGTGTCCGACTATGGTATGCAATTAGCAGAAAAACAAAAAGTTAAAGCATATTACGGAATCTTTGAAAAGCAATTACGTAATTACTATGCTCAAGCAAGTAGATCAGAACTAAGAACTGGTGATGCTTTATTAACAACACTAGAATGTCGTTTAGATAACCTTGTATATCGTATCGGTTTTGGTAACTCAATTAGACTTTCACGTCAATTAGTTTCTCACGGTCACATCTTAGTAAACGGTAAGAAGATAGATATCCCTTCATATCAATGTAAAGTTGGTGATGTGATTACATTAAAAGAAAAATCAGCAAAGAATGAAACATTCAAAAAGAATTTCTTAGGTGCAGCTAAATTTAAAGTTGCTTACTTAGATAAGAATGAAACAGGCTTCTCTGGTACACTTTTAAGAAAACCAGAAAGAGCTGAAATTCCAGTTGAAATCAACGACCAATTAGTTGTTGAGTTCTACTCAAAATAATCTTTAGCTTTATAAGATTTAAAAAAAAACTACTAGGCAGCATCCTAGTAGTTTTTTTATCCTATTTTAAATTTTTAGCAAATTCTGCATTATTTAATAATTCAAAGAAATGATATGTACCATCTTCTAATTCAACAGCAGTGACACTTTTTTTGAAGATTTTATCAAACAAATTGATTTCACTTAGAGATTTTGGATCTTTTTTACTTTTTATAACATCCAAGGCATTTGCTTGAGATACTTTCATAATAGATTTTACTTGTGAAATATCTATAGATCTTTTTAATTTTACATATTTTGGATAATTTTTCTTTTTTGTTTTTAACTCCATTCCAAAAATTGAATATTTTTTTTCAAAATCTTCAAAATATAAGGTGTCGTTTATTTTAAATAAAAAAACTCCATACTCTCTAAATGTTGAATCTGAGCAACCATACCAGGTAGCAAAGGTTTTCCATTCTATATTTCCACCATATTCTTTTTCCAAATTTTCCAAAAATTCTTTTGTTTCTTCATCCATTTTATTTATCTTAGCTGATATAGCTATCCTCCAACAATTATATTTATAATGTATCTATGATTATTAGTTGCTTAATCCTTGAATAATTATGTTGATTATTGTAGCATGCAACACAGATTATTGAAAGCAATTAGTTAGTAAAGCAGTATGAGATAGGTATTTAGCGATGGATTATTTAATGAAAGATTTTGGAAAGATTCTTAAAAAGAATGCTTTAATGATGAGACGATTATTATTACAAGAGAATACTGATTGTATGAGAGTTTATGATAGAAACTTTGATGAATTACCTATCAGTGTTGATTTGTATGGTAAGTATGCAAGAATAACTGATTATAGTGCTGAAGGACTTTCAATTAAAACTGAAGAACTTGTGAAAGATATAGTTAGACGTATGTGCTATATTCAAAGTGAGTTCGTAATTTTTCACAGACGAGAAAAAAGAAGTAGTAGAGAGCAACATGAGTTGCAAAGTAATAAAAGTGTCTCTATAGAAGTATCTGAAGCTTCACATCGTTTTAAAGTGGATTTAACAAAGAGAATCGATACAGGTTTGTTTCTAGATCATTATAAAACAAGAAAATTTGTTGAAAGTATTAGTAATAATTCAAAAGTTCTTAATTTATTTTCATATACAGGATCATTTAGTGTTTATGCCGCTGCTGGTAATGCTACATTAGTTGAATCTGTAGATTTGAGCAAAACCTATAGCGAATGGGCGAAGAACAATTTATTATTAAATGGTTTTGAAGGAGATAAGTATCCTTGTATAACTGAGGATGCATTGAAATATATTATAGAATCATTAAATGCTAAAAAAAGCTATGATTTAGTAATTTTTGATCCACCTAGTTTTTCTAATAGTAGAAAAATGGAAAAGGATTTTGATGTTCAACGTGATTATGTAAGGTATTTAAGATTAATTAACAATTTGTTAACAAAAGAGGGAAGGGTTATTTTTTCAACCAATTTAAGTTCCTTCCACATGGATCCAGGTCGTATTCAAGGGTTTAAGGTTACAAATATAACCCATGATATTTTAGCAGATGGTTTCTCAAAGAAAAAGGGAACATCTAGAACTTGGATATTAGAAAAAATAAGTAAAGTAAAATTAACTAAAGAAGATTATCAAGGAAAAAAATACTTTACAGTAAAAGAAACTCAAAAGAGAAAAAGGGTAAATGAAATGGATGAAATCCAAAAATCAGAAGAAAAAGATTTTGAAGAAATGAATGTAAATGTAGAAAATCAAAATGACTTATTAAGTGCAAGTCAAAATGAAAATGAATTTGATGAAATTATTGAAGCCTTAGAACAAAAAAATGATTTAAACCAAGAAACAGAAAATAGTTTAGAAGAGGCTTCTAATGAGAATATTGTTGAAGAAGAAAATGATTTTGAAAAAATAATTGCTAATTTAGAAAAAGATTCTGAAGTTGAAGAAGTAGAAGAAAATAATTCAGATGACGATTTAGTTTTAGTATGGGATGATGACTTGGATAATAAACCAAGAGAACGTGCTCCACGACCATCAAACAGCTTTAATGATAGAAATAATTCTACTAGAAGCTATGGTTCAAGGGATCGTGGTGATAATCGATCATTTAGGAATGATAGACCAAGAAGTTATTCCAGAGATGATAGAGATAGAAGACCTTCCAGAGATGACGGGGATAGAAGCCCCTCTAGATTTAATGGAGAAAGAAGTTTCAACAGAGACGATAGAGATAGAAGACCTTCCAGGGATGGCGGGGATAGAAGTCCCTCTAGATTCAATGGAGAAAGAAGTTTTAACAGAGATGATAGAGACAGAAGACCTTCCAGAGATGACGGAGATAGAAGACCCTCTAGATTCAATGGAGAAAGAAGTTTTAACAGAGACGATAGAGATAGAAGACCTTCCAGGGATGATGGGGACAGAAGACCATCTAGATTCAATGGAGAAAGAAGTTTCAACAGAGATGATAGAGACAGAAGACCTTCCAGAGATGGCGGGGATAGAAGACCATCTAGATTCAATGGAGAAAGAAGTTTCAACAGAGATGATAGAGATAGAAGACCTTCCAGAGATGATGGGGACAGAAGACCATCTAGATTCAATGGAGAAAGAAGTTTCAACAGAGATGATAGAGACAGAAGACCTTCCAGAGATGACGGGGACAGAAGACCCTCTAGATTCAATGGAGAAAGAAATTTCAATAGAGATGATAGAGATCGAAGACCTTCCAGAGATGAAGGAGATAGAAGACCATCTAGATTCAATGGAGAAAGAAGTTTCAACAGAGATGATAGAGATCGAAGACCTTCAAGAGATGACAGAGATAGAAACTTTTCTGGTGGAGACAGAGAGAGAAGATATTCAAGAGATGGAAGTTCTTCAAGAGGTGAAGGCGAAAGAAGATATTCTCGAGATGATAGAGAAAGAAAGTATACAAACAACAAATTTCCAAAATCAGAAAATCCAAGTTCAGATAGATCGAGAGTAAAATCAAGTAAACCTAAACCTTATGGTTTTGAAAAGAAAAATAAATCAAGAGATGATAATGATTTTTAAATAAATTCCCGTTTTTTCTTGATTGGAAAAAATACATAAAAAAAACAAAATTTAATAAGTACCCTTAGAAAACTACTCAAAGGGTATTTTTTTATAATGATTTTGATTAAAAATAAAATATATTATAAAGATTAACTCTAGTCACCGATTTAATATTATACTAATATTGATATAACACTTGATGATAATAGAGTGATAAGGAGTTAATATATGGATAAGAGTGCATCTTGTGAGTTGCGTCGATTGACTAATCATGTCAGAAGAAAACTGATGACCTTTAATGGTGATAAGAATAATAAGAGACAAACATCGTCTCATTATTACATTATTAATTATATTGCTGAAAAAGGTAATGAAGCCGTTTTTCAAAGAGATATTGATCAAAGATTTTCTTTAAGACGTCCGACCACAACGGAAATTCTAAAATTGATGGAAAGAAACGGATTAGTTACTAAAAAATCAGTTGAGAATGATTTAAGGTTGAAGAAAGTAGTATTGACTAAAAAGGCTAAAGTTTTGGGTGAAGAATTTGAAGTGTTTTTAGAAAATATGGAAGCTCAAATGTGTGATGGTATTAATGAAGAAGAAATGGATATATTCTTTACTGTCATTGAAAGGATGAGGCTTAACTTAGAGAAAGAGTTTTAATGAGACTTAAACCTATTTTTGGGAGCTTGAAGGGATATTATAAAGAAACCTTTCTTGCTCCCTTATTAGTAATTTTGGAAACATTATTGTTTTCACAAATTCCATTTATAATTGCAAAATTAATAGATGATGGAATTAATGCTTCAAACAAAGATTACATAATTCAAACAGGGCTTCACTTATTATTGATAACCTTGGTGATGGCTATCTTTGGTGTTCTTGCAGGTCTTTTTGCTGCAAGAGGTGCTGCTGGGTTCAGCAAAAATTTGCGACATAATTTATTTTATACAATTGAAAATTATTCTTTTTCGAATTTAGATAAATTTTCATCTAGCTCATTGATTGTTCGATTAACTACAGATGTACAAAGATTGCAGAATGTATATCAAATGTCAGTGAGAGGTGCTTTTAGGGCTCTTAGCAGTATACTCTTTTCAATTTACATGTCTTATATAATTAGTCCAAGACTTTCATTAGCTTTTTTATTTGCAGTTCCTATTTTAGCTATACTTTTACTTGTCGTAATTAAATTAGCTTTTCCAAGATTTGATAAAGTTTTTAAGGAAATAGATAATTTAAATAGAATAGTAAAAGAAAATTTAGATGGGATTCGAGTAGTAAAAGCTTATGTTCAAAGTGATTATGAAATTAAGAAATTCAAAGAAAAAAGTTCAAAATTAGAAAAATTGTATATAAGTGCATATAAGTTAATGGTATCAGTAATGCCAATTATGCTTATGTGTGTATTTGCAATTACAATTATAATTGTATTTTTTGGCTCAAAAATGGTTATTAATTCAACTTTAACAACAGGAGAATTAGTAAGTTTAGTTAGTTATACTAGTATGGCTTTGTTTGGATTAATTATGTTCTCGGCTGTATTTGTTATGGCTATTGTATCTGCGCCTAGTGTAAAAAGAATTGTTGATGTACTTGAAGAGAGTGTAGATATTAAAGATAAAAAAGATTCAATAAAAGAAATCTTAAATGGTGATATTGAATATAAAGATGTTAGTTTTAGTTATTTAAAAAGAGATGATAAACTATGTCTAGAAAATATAAATTTAAAAATAAAAGAAGGTCAGAGCATTGGAATCATTGGATCAACTGGGTCTTCTAAAACTACGTTAGTTAATTTAATTCCAAGATTATATGATGTTCAATCTGGTTCATTAACAATTGGATCAATTGATGTAAGAGATTATAGTATTAAAATATTAAGAGATAGTATTTCATATGCACTTCAAAAATCAGTATTATTTTCTGGAACAATAAAAGAGAACTTACTTTGGGGTAATGAAAAAGCCAGTGATGAACAAATAGTTGAGATGTGTAAGATTGCCCAAATTCATGATTTTATTATGAGTTTAGACGGTGGTTATGAATATAAAATAGAAAGAGGTGGTGTAAATGTATCAGGGGGACAAAGACAGAGACTGTCAATTGCAAGAGCTCTGTTAAAATATCCAAAGATTTTAATTTTAGATGATTCTACAAGTGCTGTTGATATGTCTACTGAAGCAAAAATAAATAAAGGGTTAAAGAATAAACTTCCTAAAACAACTAAAATAATTATTGCTCAAAGAATTTCAAGTATTGAAAATTGTGATAATATTATTGTTTTAGATGAAGGGCGAATTGTTGGGGAAGGAAAACATGACTTTTTATTAAAATCAAATGCCATTTATCAAGAAGTCTATTATACCCAAAAAAAGGAGGTATCTGATGCCTCCATTTAGTTCAAAAGGAAATAAATTAGGTGGTAAAAAAGATAAACCCAAATCTTTAAAAAAGACTACTTTAAGATTGTTTAAATATTTAGCTCCATACAAAGTTAAATTAATAGTTGTGCTTTTTTGCATTCTTTTAGCATCTTCAACAACCATTGCTTCATCTGTATTTTTAAGATTTATTATAGATAATGGTATAACTCCTTTAATTGGGGTTGAAAATCCAAGTTTTGATTATTTTTTTAGAACAGTTCCTTTATTTGCCGCGATATTATTAATTGGTGTTTTTGCAATGTATTATTATTCAAAGCAAATGGTAATTATTTCTCAAAAAATTCTAAAAACACTTAGAAATGAAATGTTTAGTCATATGCAAAGTTTACCTTTAACATATTTTGATACTAATGGTCATGGAAATATAATGAGTCGATATACAAGTGATATTGATGCTATGGTTAATCTATTATCACAGAGTTTACCTCAGTTACTACTAGGTTTATTGCAGTTTATTGGTATTTTAATTGCTATGATAATAACAAGTTGGCGACTATCTATTATTACATTTATATTACTTGCTGGAACTCTTTTTGTTGTAAAAATTGTAGGACAAGCTTCAGGTAAATATTTCTCAAAACAACAAGCGTCTTTAGGTGCTGTTAATGGATATATTGAAGAAATGGTTGCGGGACAAAAGGAAATAAAAATATATAATCAACAAGATAATGTAAATTTGAACTTTGATGAGTTTAATAAAGAGTTATGTTCCAATACAACTAAGGCTAATTCATTAGCAAATATCTTTATGCCTCTAATGACTGGGTTAAGTTATATTCAATATGTAATTCTTGCCATTGTTGGTGGTCTTTTAGGTATTAGTGGTTATTCTTCAATTACTTTAGGAGTTCTAGTTAGCTTCTTACAATTATCAAGAAATTTGTCACAACCTGTTGCTTCTTTAGGACAACAACTAAATTCATTGATGCTTGCTTTAGCAGGAGCTGAAAGAATTTTTGATTTATTAGATGAGAAAAGTGAAGAAGATGATGGTTATATTGAATTAGTAAATGCTAGAGTTGAAAGAAACCATGTTGTTGAATGTAATGAATTAACTTGTCATTGGGCTTTTAAAGATGGTGATAAATTAACTTTACTTAATGGTGAAGTTGAACTTAAGGATGTGAATTTTTCATATAATAAAGAAAAACAAATATTAAAGAACATTAATGTTGTAGCAAAGGCAGGAGAAAATATTGCTTTTGTTGGATCCACTGGAGCTGGAAAAACAACAATAACAAACCTTATTAATCGCTTCTATGATATAGATTCTGGTGCTATTTATTATGATGGAATTAATATTTGTGATATTAGAAAGAGTGATTTACGTAGAGCTTTGGGATTTGTTTTACAAGATACAAGTTTGTTTAGTGGCTCAATAAAAGAAAATATTAGATATGGAAATTTAAAAGCAAGTGATGAAGATGTAATTAATGCTGCTAAACTTGCTAATGCTCATCATTTTATTACTTTACTTGAAGAAGGTTATGATACATATCTAGACGGTGAAGACAATTTATTGTCAGTTGGACAAAGACAATTATTAGCAATAGCTAGATGTGCTATAGCTAATCCTCCTGTAATGATATTAGATGAAGCTACTAGCAGTATTGATACCAGAACTGAAAAAATAGTCCAAGATGGAATGAACAAATTGATGCAAGGTAGAACTGTCTTTGTTATAGCTCATAGATTGTCTACTATTCGCAACAGTGATATTATTGTTGTATTAGAAAATGGCGAAATAGTTGAGATGGGGAATCATAATCAATTATTAGCAAATAAATCTCGATATTATAATCTATATACTGGATTAACAAAATTAGATTAAGAATTAAGTTGATAATTTTAGATGTGAAAGTTATTATATAAATATAACAGTTTTTACATCTTTTTATGCTAAAAATTTTATATTGACTTTTTTTATCTAATGAAGCATAATCCTTATAGATAATGATTTTCAATAAGGAATATTTATGGTTGAAAGACGACAAACAATTCAAAGGGGATTGGTTTTGGATGCAGTAATTGATTTATGTAATCATCCAACTGCACATGAGGTTTATGAATATATACATAAAACTCACCCATCTGTAGGGAAAGCTACAGTATATAGAAATTTGAATTTATTAGTTGATGAAGGAAAATTAAAAAGAGTTTTTGCTATTGATGGCCCAGACCATTATGATTCTACTATAGAAGTTCATCAACACTTAGAGTGTAAAGTATGCAAAAAAATAATTGATGTATCTTTATCAATAAATGATGATAATTTTGTCGATGTTGAAAAACAAACAGGGTTTTCAGATATCGATAGGAATATAATAATAACAGGAATTTGTCCTGAATGTTTAGAAAAAGCTAATAAATAAATTAGCAAAGGAGTGATATTAATGGAATTCAAAGGCTCAAAAACTGAGAAAAACTTAATGGATGCATTCGCAGGAGAATCACAAGCAAGAAACAAGTATACTTATTTTGCTTCAAAAGCAAAAAAAGAAGGTTATGTTCAAATAGCTAATATTTTTGAAGAAACTGCTAATAATGAAAAAGAACATGCTAAAATTTGGTTCAAATTATTACAAGAAAATGGTGAAATTCAAGATACAATATCAAACTTAAAAGCTGCAGCAAGTGGTGAGAATTATGAATGGACAGATATGTATCAAAGAATGTCAGAAGAAGCTAAAGAAGAAGGTTTCTCAAAAATTTCTAAACTATTTAGTATGGTAGCTGAAATTGAAAAAGAACATGAAGCAAGATATTTAGCATTATTAAAAAATGTTGAAGAGGGTTTAGTATTTTCTCGTGATGGAGATATGATTTGGAAATGTTCAAATTGTGGATATATTCATATTGGAAAGAAAGCTCCTGGTGTTTGCCCAGTATGTGCTCATCCTCAAGCATATTTCGAATTACAAAATAAAAATTATTAATAATTAATTTTACTAGTCAAGGCTATCTTTTAGATAGTCTTTTTTTTTGAAAAAATAAGATCTTAGAAAAAATCTAAGACCTTATTAATATAAACAACACAATAAGCACTTGTGTATTAATTGATTGAGAATGTTACTTGTATATTGCTAATGTAATTACCAGGTTGTAATATATCTTTCCCCTGCCAAGTTAATTTAAAGTTAGCCATAGTAGATAAAGAGTAATAGTTGTTTTGAGTTAATGGAATCGTATAATTATATAAATTTGAACCCAATGGGGTATTATAGAAGTTAACACCAGCGATAGATGAAATATTTTCTATTTCCATTGTTTGAGAATCAATTATATATCCATTTTCCCCTTGAGCAATATTTCCATATTCGTCTAATAATTGAAAAAACCCTACTTCTAAAGCAATATTTAAGCTAATATCACTTAATTCAGATCCTGTTACACGGATTGAAAAAGGGGTAAGTTCCCAGGATTCACTTAATAATAAAACTTCATTATTACTATCTTGTGAAATAATCGTTCCATCTTCAAGAGAGCTTCCATTATAATAAAGTTGAGCAATCAAGTCTTCTTTTGGAGCATCAGCAACAACAGTAGCGCTTTGATCGGGGGTGTTTATTGTAATTCCAGAATCAATATAATCAGGAGCAGTTGAGGTAACAATTTGATCAGCAAATAAAGAAAAACTTGCTAATAATGAAAAAAGGAAAATTATTTGTAATTTTTTCATTAATATCTAACTCCTATTAATTAATTCTATAATAACATTTTTTCATGTTATTTACCATTTTTTACAAAAAAGTTTAATTCCCTACAATACTTATTGTAATATCAGTGTAATATCTACCTGCAGGTATTGTACTATAAGCTGGGCTTTGAATTTGGAATGTAAACTCAGGAAGACTTGGATTAGCTAAATCGTAATATTGTCCAGAAACAAACGTTAATATACCTGTTGAAGGTACTTTATTGATTATATTTGGAGTTAATGATATATAAGTTTTATTCTCACCATCCTTATAATAATAACTTGAATTAGAAACACTTATTTCATGAGATTGATCCGTTTCGACAGAGCCAAAAAAAGTAACAATAAAATTATGTGTTGTAAATCCAGCTGATATATTAAAAGGATTAATTACATCAATTATATCATCATGGACGCCATCTTCATCTATAAAATATGATCCATTGGTAATATCGTTTTCGGGAGCAATAGTATTATAATATCTTTTCATTGAGAGCTGTCCATCTACATCTGTATTGAGTAAAATTTGTGGATCAGCAAAAAGAGGTAATGATATAATAAAGCTAGCGAATAATATAATAAGCTTTTTAATCATGTTTTCCTCCTTTGTTAAAAAATAATATTATTTATTGCTAAAATATAGTCTTTTTTTTGTATTTACAAATATATTATATCTTTCCTCTTATGTCAATAGTTTATCTTTGTCTGCTATAAGTCCTTTAATGTTTGTTGTGTTTGTAATTTTATTTTTTTATATTTATATGTATAAAGGTGTGATATTGCATATATTAATTCGAATTTACACAATATTTATTTAAACTAAGGATTAATAAGTTTTTTGAATGTTATGACAAATATTGCTTAATATTTATAAAGATTTAATTCCTTTATAAATTAATATCTAAAAAATTTATGGGGTTTTTACTTGCAAATAGTTCAATTTCTTCATCAGAAAATTGACTATTTTCGAATATATTAAAATATTGAGAATAAGATTTTACTTTAAATAAATTAACAGAAAAGTCAGATCCAAATAAAGAACGTTCAATAATATGTTGTTTTATATCTTTATTTTCTTCGAGATTTAAAAAGTTAATTAGTTCATTATAAAACTGAGGTGTACTTCCACTAAATGAAAAATCTAAATACACATTTTCATATTTTTTCATCAAGTTTATTATATTGTAGAACCAAGGACTTGTTGGAAGTCTTTCAGCTTTTCTTTTAATTAAGTTTTGAGCAATAATTGAAGCGGTTGGTATGTTACTAATCGAACTATATTGCTTTCCACTATGAGCAAAGTCAATTTTTAATGATGGGAATTCTTTTAATACAACTTCCCAAGATTGTGGATTAGTATATGCCCAAGCTTCTTTTGTTGGAATTGTTCTAAATCCTTGATCGTCACAGTGGGTAATTATAGGGAGATTGTTCTCGATGCAAAATTGATAAATATATAATAGTTTATTTAATTCTGTTTTATCTTTTGGCCAAGGGTTTAATCCAAGGGGTGGGTAGAATTTAATTCCATAGAATTTCTTTTTAGAAGATCTATGATTATTTTGTGTGTGTGTTTTATTAATATATGTGCTAATTAAGTCTTTTATAAATTCGAGTGAATGAGCAGGCGTATTAATTCCTAAAAGTGGGAAAAATTCTAAAATACCATCCTTATTGTATTTCTTATAATCTGAGAATGCATTTAAAGTGTCATCTATATATTTTAATATTTTTGTTTCTCTGCTAACAGGATAATAAGCTTTACTAAAATCTTTATGATTATTTGAAAAGTCCATTAGCAAAGGAATTAGAGCAAACTTATCATATTCAATATTTCTAAATTTTAATTTTCCATTATATATATAAGGATTATAAGTTTCCTTTTCTTTTTTACTTAATTTATCGATGTATAACCCTTTTAAATCATTTTCCATCATTGCAAAAGTTTCTCCAATTGGTTTGTCAAAAGCAAGTAAAAGATTTATGAGTTTGTCGTTTAAAAGGGAATAATTTCCTTTCTGCGTATCTAATATATAAGAAGTAGAGAAGAACCCACTTGTTAATAAATCAGCTATTCCTGAGTTTAAAGAATAAATGGAACTAATAAAGTCTGGGTGCTCTAAATTCATGGCATGCATATGGGAATCAAAGAAATATTTCATATGTAAATTATATAGATAAAATCAGATTTTTCGCAATTGAATATTAAATAAAATAATAAATATATATAAATATTAAAATGTCATAAGTATGTTATAAGTTTCATGATATGGTTGTAGTTTATTTAGTAACGATTTAATTGTTTATAATATAAGGATTTATTAATGTTATAACATATAAATAAGTGCTTATAATTTGTATAAAAATGGAGTTAAATAAATATTGAATAAAAAAAATAAAAAAAGTATTGACATAAGAAACGGCATATTGTATATTTTTAGATGTAATCAATCAAAAAGAACAAACTCAAATTAAGGAGAAAATTATTATGAAGAAAAAATTAATAACACTATTAGCTCTAGTAGCTATCGTATCAGGCGTTGCTTTTGCAGCTCAAGAAGTTGGCACAGCAGGTAGTTATACAGATCCAGGATTTACAACTACTTCAACCTCAGAAGGTGCAGTTGTTGTTGCAGATGCAAAAAATGTACCTTTTGTTTTTGAACTACAAGCCGATAATAGTGGTTCCTGGTTAGCTGCTGATGGGGATGAAGTATTTGATACTACTTGGAATGTAAGAGATGGCTTTACTGCTTCCTTTAGAATTTTAACTACTAAGGGGACTCAATATAGTGAACTACCTTTTGAAATTAAAATTGAAGCAGACCAATTAGTAAGTGAAGCTGGTGATTTAGCTGGAGCAGCTACTTTATCTGGTACTGTAGGTAGTAATTTTACAGGATCTTTCACTCCATCTACTGGTATATTTGCAATTTCTACAATAGCAGATCATTATTATAATTCTGCTGACGCTGATGCATTAACATTTGATGTAGAATATGCTGCAACAGAACAAGCACCAGCAGCACGTTATACAAGTGATGTAACTGTTACTTATAACGTATCATAAGTGTTAATTCCAAATATGGAATATAAAAGGCTCCTTCACATGAAGGAGTTTTTTAATGCCTAATAAAATTGTTATATTCAACAGAAAAAAGAATACCCTTCAATGTAATAGAATAAATATCTAATTAACATTGAAGGGTATATGTTTTATCATACAGTTATTAATATATTAATTAATTAATACCCATTTTTTGTTTCATCTTTGCCCAGGAATCTTTTAAAGTAACAGTTCTGTTAAAGACTAAATGATCTGGAGAACTATCTTTACTATCTACGCAGAAATAACCATTTCTAATAAATTGTAAATAATCACCAACCTTAGCTTCATTGATATAAGGTTCAATCATAGCCTTTTCAACAATTACTAATGATTCTGGATTTAAATCATCTAAATAATTACCAGTATCTTTACCTGGGTATTCGGTGTTAAATAGTTTGTCATATAATCTAACTTCAGCTTTAGCTGCATGTTTTACTGATACCCAATGGCTTGTTCCTCTGACTTTTCTTAAATCAGGGGTTGTTCCACCTCTACTCTCTGGATCATAAGTACAATGAACAACCGTAACTTTTCCATTTTCATCTTTCTCATAACTAGTTGCTGTAACATAATAAGTATATTTGAGACGAATTTCATTTCCAGGATATAATCTATGGTATTTTCTTGGAGGGACTTCCATAAAGTCTTCTCTTTCAATATAAACTTCTCTTGAGAAGGGAATCATATGTACTGGAGAATTTGAATCTTCAGGATTATCAATTGCTTCAAAATATTCTACTTTATCTTCTGGATAGTTATCGATTACAAGTTTAATAGGATCTAAAATAGCCATAATTCTTGTAGCTCTTTTATTTAAATCTTCTCTAACACAGAATTCCATAAGTGAATAATCAACAACACCTTCAGTTTTTGCAACTCCAACTCTATCAATAAAATCTCTCATTGATTCAGGAGAATAACCTCTTCTTCTAACACCACTTACCGTTGGCATTCTTGGATCATCCCAGCTATCAACAATTTTTAAGTTAACTAAATTAAGTAATCTTCTCTTACTCATTAACATGTAGTTAATATTTAATCTTGCAAATTCATATTGATGAGGAGCGTGTTTGATTCCATCTATTTCTGTTGCCCAATCGTATGCAGGACGATGATCTTCAAATTCCAAAGTACAGATAGAGTGAGTAATATTTTCAATTGCGTCACTAATTGGATGAGTATAATCATACATAGGATAAATACACCATTTATCACCTGTTCTAGGATGTGATGCAAATTTAATTCTATATAAAGCGGGGTCTCTTAAGTTAATATTAGGAGAAGCCATATCAATTTTAGCTCTTAAAGTATATTTACCTTCAGGATGTTTACCATCTCTCATTTCTAAAAATAGTTTCAAGTTTTCACTAACACTTCTATCTCTGTCAGGAGAATCCTTACCAGGTTCTGTTAAAGTACCACGGTATTCTCTCATTTGTTCTGGAGTTAATGAATCGACATAAGCTTTTCCATCTTTAATTAGATTTACTGCTATTTCGAATAGTTGATCATAATAATCAGAAGCATAATACTCATAATCACCCCAATCAAAACCTAACCATTTAATGTCTTCTTTGATTGATTCAATGTATTCAACGTCTTCTTTAGTAGGATTTGTGTCATCTAGTCTTAGGTGACATCTTCCACCATATTTCTGTGCTAAACCAAAGTTTAAACAAATTGATTTAATATGGCCAATATGTAGATAGCCATTTGGTTCTGGTGGGAATCGTGTAATAATTTCATTATTAGGAACACGATTATTATTTAAATCATCTTCTATGATTTTTTCAAGAAAGTTTAGAGGTTTGTCTTTTTTTTCTTCTAACTCCATTTTTTTCCGTCCTTTGCCCTTTCAAAGGGGCCTTTAACTAATGGCAATAATAGCATGAGGGGCTAATTAAAGAAAAGTATTTAAAGAGAAAACCTTATTAAATAAATACAAAATATTATTTTTTAAGATATAAAAAGTTAGTAATTTTAATAAAATCTTTGTTATTGAAATAATATCCAAATGAAATTGCATCTTTTGCAGCAGGAAGAGTAGTTTTAGCAATTAAATCTTTGTCGATATAAAAACTAAAATTATCAACATCTCTTTGGATAGATATATCTATTTTCTCTTTATTTTCAAGGTATTTTTTATCTAAAAAAGTTTGAGTGATATAACCATTAATTGAAGAAATAATTGAAAGATTATCCTTAATAGTTACAGAAATAAAAGTTTTTTCACTTATAGAGACAATAATGGAAAAGTCCTTTGAATTTAGTGACAGAGTATTTGAAAATTCAAAATTTTCATCACTAACTGCTAAGAAGTAGCTATCATCAGCTTTTGCTTCAAATCTATTGTAACTAAGGTTTTTTATATAACCTTTATTAATCCAATTCATTTCTCTTGGTGTTATTTTTTTCATATCAAACATGATTATAAAAAACTATGACTAATAGTGCAATATAGTATACATTGTAATATAATTATAATTGATTTAAAATAATTTAAAAAGTTTAGATAGAGGTATATATGGTTTTTATTATAGGTGAATATGTAATTGATTTAATTGATGATGGTGAATCTAAATACTCTCGTTATTTAGGTGGTTGTGGATTAAATTGCGCCGTAGCTTGTGCAAATCAAGGTGTAGCTACATCTTTTATATCTCCAATATCAGAAGATGAGAATGGTAAAAAAGTTGTAAATTATTTAGTAGATAAAGAAATATTATTTGAGCCAGATTTGTGTAATAATAAGGCTCCTTCAACATTAGCTTTAGCAACAATTGATGAGAATGGAGCTGCTAAATACGATTTTTATCTAAAAAATACTGCTTCAATGGTTTTAAGTAGCGAAGAATTATTAAATACACTTTCAAATCATTCAGATATTAAAGCAGTTCACATTGCGTCATTATCACTTTTGTTAAATCCTACAAGTTCTGCGATATACGATGTTCTCTCTTTTATAACACCTAGGCCTGTTATTTTTGTTGATCCTAATATTAGAATTCAAGAAGTTGTGAAAATTCCAAACTGGAAGAAAAAGCTATTTAGTTTCTTTGAATTAGCAAGGATAATTAAATTAAGTGATGAGGACTTATCCTTTATTTTTCCAGAAACAGAAATAAATCAAGCAATAGAAGAATTGAAAGAAATAAACAATGAAGCACATATTATTTTAACAAAAGGTAAAAAAGGTGCTTCTTGGTATACTCCAACTAATAAAATTTTTAATCAAGATAATTATGAGGTAAAAGTTGTTGATACCGTTGGATCTGGGGATACTTTCTCTGGTTCCCTTTTGGCCTATTTATCAAAAGCTGGAGTATTTGGAGATGATGGAGAAAGTCCAAAGTTTAGAATAAATGATGAAATAATTGAGAAAACATTAAAATATGCTTGTTTTAGTGCTTCTTTAAATTGTGCAAAACAAGGTTGTAATCCACCTACCTATAAAGAAGTTGAAGAAATTCTTTAAAAATTTGATAAAATATAATAGCAAGTAAAACCTGTTAGTTTTGCTTGCTAAATGATAGCTATTTATATAGACTTATTACTATGAAAAGAAATTCAAAAAGTAAAATATTGAAAGCCATTATTGCTTTCTTCTCAATATTATTTATCGTCATATTTGCTATTTTTTTATATTCTTGGTCATCTAAATTATCAAAAGAATATAAAAAAGATAAGTTGAGAGAAAATGTTCAAGAATTGTTAGAATTAGAAGGAGAAAAAGGACTTCTCTCCTTAGCTGGTGTAACTGTTAATGAAATTTTTTACAATGAAGATAGTATTTCTTTAGCTATAGATGATGGTTCAAATTGGTTATATACAAGTGACGAAATGCAAAATATAAAAGTATATGAAAAATGTAGTGATAGTGTTGTTCATATATCAGGTAATTCTAAAACTAGTGATGTTATCTCTTATGATAAGACAAATAAAACCGGTAGTGGTGTTATTATCTCCTCAAAAGGAGATATATTAACAAACTATCATGTAATAGAAGACATAAACACTATAATAGTTACTCTTTCAGATGGAGCTTCATATACTGCAAATATAATTGGAATTGATGAAGTTGATGATATTGCCTTAATAAAAATTGATATAGATAAGAAAAAGATATCACCTATTGAATTAGGGAGAAGTTTTAACTTAAAAGTTGGTCAAAAAGTATATGCTATTGGAAATCCTTTTGGATATGATAGAACTCTTACTACTGGTATTATAAGTGGACTCGATAGAGCTGTTCAAACAAGTGATGGTGGAGTAATAATGTCTATGTTACAAACTGATGCTTCTATTAATCCAGGCAATAGTGGGGGCCCTTTAATTAATTCTCACAGTCAAATGATAGCTATGA
Organism: Sphaerochaetaceae bacterium; assembly: GCA_963678575.2. Taxonomy (GTDB): domain Bacteria; phylum Spirochaetota; class Spirochaetia; order Sphaerochaetales; family Sphaerochaetaceae; genus Pleomorphochaeta. The sequence goes on from CAXXHV010000002.1 coordinate 101,641, forward strand.
ATACTTCTGTTTATAATGAGAATGGACAGTCAGGAATGAACTTTGCAATTCCAATAGATACAATTCTTTCAATAATACCCGATTTACTTACTTATGGAAAAGTAATGAGAGGTTGGATTGATATTATTCCAGTTCAATTAACAAAACAGCTATCTGAATATGCTAAATTAAAAGTAACAGAAGGCGTTCTAATTAGCCAAGTGGTTCCAAAAGGAAAGGCTGAAGAAGCTGGTTTAATTGGTGGTGATGTGAAAATTTCCTATGGTGCATCTACTTTTTATCTAGGAGGGGATGTTATTACTAAAATAAATAATATTCCAGTAAAAACTTATAGTGATTATTATAATGCATTATTATCAACTAGAATGGGTGATAAAGTTAAGGTTATAATTAATAGAAATGGAAAAGAAATAGAAAAAACTGTTGAATTAGTTAATAGAAGTGAAGATATTGATAAGGTTTTGAGATAATGAGTGAAGAAGTAAAAGTTGATTTAAAATGGGGTGGTGAATTAGTTGAAAACTATCATCAAGCTTTCGGTGGTAAGAGTGTTCCTTTACATGTAGTATCTTCCTATGAACCAGCAGGAGATCAAGCACAAGCAATTGAAAAATTGAGTGATGGATTAAAAAATGGGGAGAGAACTCAAATTTTAAAAGGTGTTACTGGCAGTGGTAAAACCTATACTATGGCAAAAATAATTGAACAAATTAATAAACCAACATTAATTTTATCTCATAATAAAACTTTAGCAGCACAATTATATAGAGAATTTAAAACTTTCTTTCCAAACAATGCTGTAGAATATTTTGTATCAACATATGATTATTATCAACCGGAAGCATATGTTCCAGGAAAAGATCTATATATTGAGAAAACAGCAGATATAAATGATGAAATTGATAGATTAAGATTGTCCGCATCCTTCTCTCTTATGGAAAGAAGAGATGTAATTGTTGTATCTACTGTATCTTGTATATATGGATTAGGAAGTCCTGTAAGTTTAAGGGACATGGTTCATACTTTTAAAGTTGGTACAATTTTTGATCATAAAAGTGAATTAGAGCAACTGGTGAGAATGCAATATGAAAGAAACGATAGCATTCTTGAGCGTGGAAAATTTAGAGTAAGAGGGGATGTTATTGAAATATGTCCTTCTTATTTGGAAAATGTTGTTAGAATCACTTTAGATTGGGATGTTATTGAAGATATAACTTGGTTTGAACCAATTTCAGGTAAAAAACAAGAAAGTGTTGAAGGTTTTTCTCTTTACCCCGCAAAACAATTCGTAATGCCGCATGAAGCAGTCTTAGAGAGTTTATCTAGAATAGAAAATGAATTAAAAGATAGAATTGAATATTTTAATTCTCAAGGGAAAGTTGTTGAAGCTGAAAGAATAAAAAGTAGAGTTGAGTATGATTTAGAAATGCTCAAAGAGATTGGTTATTGTTCTGGTATTGAAAATTATTCAAGACAGCTCACTGGAAGAAAAGAAGGTGAACGTCCAGCTGTATTATTAGACTATTTCCCTTCTGATTTTGTTACATTTATTGATGAGTCTCATGTTACTTTACCTCAAATAGGCGCTATGTATGAAGGAGATAGATCTAGAAAATTAAATCTTGTTAATTTTGGATTTAGATTACCTTCAGCTTTAGATAATAGACCATTAAAATATGATGAATTTGATAAGATTGTAACTCAAAGAGTATATGTTTCAGCAACTCCAAGTAAAAGAGAGTTAGCACAAACCTCAAGTATTGTTGAACAAGTTATAAGACCTACAGGATTACTGGATCCAGAAATAACAGTAAGAAGATCAGAAGGTCAAATGGAAGACCTTTATAAAGAAATTCGAAATACAATTAAAAATAAGAGAAGAGTATTAGTAACCACATTAACAAAAAGAATGAGTGAGGATTTAACAGATTATTTAAGTTCTTTAGATTTAAAGGTTAGATATTTGCATAGTGATATTGGAACAATTGAAAGAGTTGAAATTCTAAGAGATTTAAGAAGAGGTGTTTTTGATGTATTAATAGGGATTAACTTATTGCGTGAGGGCCTCGATTTACCTGAAGTTTCTTTAGTTGTTATTCTTGATGCAGATAAAATCGGGTTTTTACGATCTGCGACTTCTTTAATTCAAACAATAGGAAGAGCTGCAAGAAATTCAAATGGTAGAGTAATTATGTATGCTGATAAAGAAAGTGATGCTATGAAAGAAGCTATCAGTGAAACGAATAGAAGAAGAGCAATACAGTTAGAATATAATAGACTTAATAACATAACCCCAACAACCATCGAAAAAGCTATTGAAGATATAATTGAAAGAGAAACAGAAGAAAAGAAAAAAGATGTAAGTGGAGAACTAAATATAAGAAGAGCTTCATATAATTTATTGCAAAAACGTGATAGGCAAAAATATATTAAAGAACTTGAGAAAGAAATGTTTAATTATGCAAAAGATCTTGAATTTGAGAAAGCAGCACTTATTAGAGATGAAATTGAAAAGGTTAAAAATAACTCTATATCATCTTAGTAAGTAAATAATACTAAATCGTATCTTTCTCCTAATACTTGAGGATATTGATGGGAAAAATAATCTGGGCTAGTTTCTATTTCTTGATTTTCTATAATATAAGAGAGTAGATTATCAACACTGAGAATATTAGCTTTAGCAGCAGGAGGAATTCCTTGTGCTAATTCTCCTTGGATTCCGTCTTCTATGTCTATATAATCTTCATCAATACTATCTGATAAATGGCCTTTAATCCCATCACACCAACCAAGACCTTCTAATAGAGCCTTTGTGAAAAAACCATGTAATCTCATTCCTGCTTCATACATTGGCTCATGAGAGGTATTATCCTTTTCTGTTGCACAAAGAATAAATGTATCATCATTAATCTTGCTATCTTTAGTAAATAATTTATTAAAAGCAGAAGTAAAAGTAATTTCTTCATTTTCTAATGAATATGAACTTGAAGTATAATAATTGCCTGAATAACAAGAATCAATAATAATTAATTTTTTTCCTTTTACATCTTTTAATAATTCATATACTTCATCAACTCTCATTAATTGATTTACATCAATATTGTTAGATTCGTCAAAAGTACGGCCATCTGTAGTATCTGTGGTTGCGAGAAGCCAACTACCATTTGAATCTGAATGTCCAGAATAGTAAATTATATTTATAGAATTTTCTTTTGATGAATTTGCAAAATTATTAAGTGCATTATTAATATTATTTTTACTTGGATATTTAGAGGCATTAATAGTGAGGGAATCATAGGAAGTTCCTTCTTGGTAATAATTGTAACTAGTATAATTAATTTCATTTTTTTCACAATTTTCTCTTAATGCTTTTTCAATTTCTTTTGCATCGTTTAATGTGCCATATAAACTTGTAACATTTGTATTATGATAATCTAATGCAATATTTAATAAATTAATTTCATAATCATAATCACGTTGATTTAACTCGCAACTAGTAATAATTAGAATAAAAAAAGTAATAGTAAAAAAAAGTTTCTTCATACAAACCCTCTTTAACTAATTATTAAATTAATTAAAGGTTTGCTTTAATTTTAGGAATTTTAAGTAATAAAAAAATTAGAATTCGAATAATATTAAATCGTATCTATCTCCTAATACTTGAGGGTATTGGCTTGGATAGTAAATTGACTTTAAAGCAATTTCTTGATTATCTTTTATATATGAAAGTAAAGAATCAACACTGAGAATATTATTTTTAGCTGCGGGAGGAAGGCCTGGTGCTAAATCCCCTTGAATTCCATCTTCAGTATCTAAATTAGGATCTACAAAATTAGATAAATAACCTTTAATCCCATCATCACACCAACCAAGACCTTCTAATAGAGCCTTTGTGAAAAAACCATGTAATCTCATTCCCTCTTCATATTTTAACTCATGAGAGGTATTATCCTTTTCTGTTGCGCAAAGAATAAATGTATCATCATTAATCTTACTATCTTTACTAAATAATTTATTAAAAGCAGAAGCAAAAGACAAATTTTCATTTTCTATAGAATAAGAACTTGGAGTATAATAATTACCTGAATAACATGAATCAGAAATAATTAATTTTTTACCTTTAACATTTTTTAATTTATCATAAACTTCATTTACACTTAGCATTTGGTTTTGATAAAATCTTGGATAAAGACTAGTAAAATCAGTTGCTGCTAATCCCCAACTCCCTTCAGAATCTGAATGTCCTGAAAAATATATAATATTTATTGTATTTTCATTAGATGAGTTTTTTAGATTATCTAATGCAATTAAAATATTTTCTTTTTTTGGATATTTAATATTGTTTATAGTAGCAGCATCTTTATCTGACCCAATTTGTAAATAATTATTACTAGTAAAAGAAATATTATTTCTTTCACTAAGTTTGTGCAAAGCTTTTTCTAATTCCTTTGCATCATTAATTGTTCCATATAGAGATATAGAATATTTTTCATTTTCTTTTGATTTTTCTGTTTCAGTATTTTGATAATCTAATGCAATGTTTAATAAATTAATCTCATAATTATAATCACGTTGAGCTAATTCGCAGCTATTAAATAGAATAATTATTAATAAAAATGGAATAAGAAAATATTTTTTCATTTTAACCCCTAGTACTTTAAGAGAACTTAATAAATTTCTTTATTTTTATTAATATAATTAGTAATCCAATCAAAGGAAGTACTAATTCCAACGCCAACACAAGGTGATAATAAATATTTTCTATAAACAAAATTGATTGAAAAATCTAAAGAAATATTATAATTGTCTCCAGATTTTAATATATATGAAGGGGCTAATGCTAAATTCATGTACATTTCAGAATTTAAACTTTCTCCTAAACGTCCAATTCCCATTGAAAATTTAGAATGAAATAAAAAGTTCTTATTAAAGGTGTATCCATAATCAAGTCCAACGCCAAAAGCACAAAATTCTCTTAATACTAAATTTTGATAAATTATAGATCTTGAAACATGGAAAATAGAAAGGTAAGGAGAAATTTGATGATTATTTATTTTTAGATAAACTGGTGAAAAATCATAAGTGGAAGCCATAGAAGAATATACTGGTAAATCTGTATTATCATCTAAAGTAATAGAAGGATGATAAAAAACAGTTATATCAATTTTTGATCCAACTTCTGAAGCATATAAATAAGTGGAACAAAGGATAATAAGGAAAAATAAAATAATTTTTTTTTTCAAAAGGTATCTCCTATATTATAATCCTACCTAATTATTTAGCTTTTTGCATTTACTAAGTAATTGTTTTCATATTTTTTTATATCTTTTTTTAAAATACAAATATCAACAATATCATTTGAAGGTTTTTCTTTTGATAAAATAGATATTGTAACATCATTATATAACAAATTTATCTTATAAAAAATACCCCTAAATTCACAAGAAGTAATTTTTGAATCTTTTAATATAATATGTTCTAATATTTCAGTAATATAAAATTTATTTTTTTCAATTAAATAAGCCTTTTCATATTTGAAAAAATAAGAAGTATTTGCTTTTTCTTCCTCATTTAGTAAATTGCAAATAACATTTGATTTAATAAAGTTTCCCTCACCCATAAAAGTAGCCGCAAAAGTTGTTTGAGGGTTATTATACAAATTTTCAGCAGTAGAGTGCATTTCAACTTTTCCATTATTCATTAAAACAATAGAATCTGAAATAGATAATGCTTCTTCTTGATCATGAGTAACATAAAGCATAGTAATATTTAAAGTTTTTTGTATTCTTCTAATTTCATCTCTTAAATAATTTCTCATTTTTGCATCTAAAGCAGAAAGTGGTTCATCTAGTAATAATAGTTTGGGTTCAAAAGCTAGTGCTCTGGCTAAAGCAATTCTCTGTCTTTCTCCACCAGATAAGCTTTCAATTTTTCTGTTTTCAAAACCTTCTAAATTTACAAGAGCTAGTAATTCTTTAACTTTAGCTTTTCTAATATCTTTTTTAACTTTTCTTATTTTAAGAGGATATGCAATATTTTTTTCAACATTTAGGTGAGGGTAAAGAGCATAATCTTGAAAAACCATAGCAATTTTTCTTTCATTAACTTTTAACTTTGAAATATCAACATCATCAATAATAATATGGCCTTCATCATTATCTAATAGACCAGTAATTAATTGAAGAGTTGTACTTTTACCACAACCGCTTGGACCTAAAAGGGAAATTAATTGACCTTTTTTTAATTCTAAATCAATGTCTAACAGGAATTGAGAAAATTGTTTTTTTAATTTTAATTGTATTATTTCATTCATTATTTTTATCTCATTAAATTTACTTATAAATAAAAGCGATTATCTTTTTTTAAATACTCACTACTCACAAATACTATAGTACAAACTAATATTAATATAGTGCCTAAAGCACAGGCTCCACCAAAGTTATAAGAGCCAATTAATCTATACATAGTAACAGGGATTGTTGTAATACTAGAATTAGCCAAAATAAGAGTTGCATTTACTTCTCCCATACTAATAGCAAACGCAAAAATAGCCCCGCTAATTAAAGAACTTTTTAATAGAGGCACTTCTATGCTAAGAAAAGCTTTAAAAGGTGTAGCTCCTAAAGTCATTGCACTTGAAACAAGAGAAGTAGGTAATTTCCTCATTTCTGGAGTTATTGCTCTAATATTAAAGGGTAATACAATTACAAGGTGTGCTAATATTACTAATATTAATCCTCCATTTGATTTTAATTTTGCAGAAATTAAATAATAGCCTAATCCAATGATTACAGAAGATACTGCAAGAGGTAGCATAGAAAGTAGTTCAATAAAAAGAGAGCTATTAGACTTATCTTTTTTTGAGGCAACAGCAAGAGACAAAGATAAAGGAGTTGATATTATTGCAACAATAAATGCAATTTTAAGAGAATTTATAATTGAGATAAAACTTGATTTCATAACACCTGTAGTGCTACTTAATCCAAATAGTTGCTTGTACCATTTTAAAGTAAAAATGCTATTAGCACTTCTAGAAGTTGAAGCTAAAAATGATTTAATTATTATAGAGATTATTGGTGACAATACAAATAAAATTATGAATATAGTATAAATTATGCTTAAAATTAAACCAATTTTTGAAACAGGCTTTTTCTCTTTTTTATAAACACTATTATATATATTTTCTTTTGTATTCATTTTTCTTTGAAAAATATTATAAAAGATTAAAATAATAATACAGAATAAAATAGAAATAAGAGCATAAGAAGCTGCGCTATTTAAATCCATTGAAATTCTAGCTCTGCGATATATTTCAACTTCCATTGTAGTATATTTGGGCCCCCCTCCTAATACTAATATTATTGAGAAACTGGTAAAGCAAAATAAAAATACAAGCAAGGAAGAAGAAATAAGAGATACAATTAATCTAGGGAGTGTGATATTGATAAAAGTTTGAAATTTGGAAGCTCCAAAAACAAAAGAAGAGAGCTCTAATTTATAATCAAGGTTTTCCCAAAATGTAGTAAGAAGAACTAAAATAATAGGGAAATTATAAAAAGCATGAGCAATTATTATTGCTTTATAAGAATATAGTATTTTTAAAGGGGGCTCACTTAAATTAAAGATTTTCATCAATAAAATATTTAAAAATCCATTGTTACCATAAAATGTAACAAATCCAAGTATTACTAATATTGCGGGTAAAACAAAAGGAATTGTACAAACTGCGAGAATTAATTTTCTCCCTTTGATATTATAATTAACTAATAAATATGAGCCAGGAAGTGCTATTACTATTGAAAGCAGCGTTGAGAAAAAAGCTTGATTTATAGTAAATAATAAAATTCTTAAAGTATAAGGTTCTTTAATTATATTAAAAAAAGAAGAAACATTTAATTTATTATCTACTATGAAAGCTCTTGATAAAGTACTTATTAGAGGAAGCAGAAAAATAATAAATAACAGAAGAAGAGAAGGTAATGCAATTATTTTTTCATAAAGATTTCTATCATCAATTTTATTCTTATTCATACTATCCTCTAATTAACTTATATAATTAATAACATGAAGTTAAAAATTAATATACATAAAAATATGAAACTTATTTGCTCATTACATCAGTCCACTGATTTAACCAGGTATCTAAATTATTTTCAATATCACTTGCTTCTAAGCTTAATGTAATATTTGGTTTAGGAGCCCAATCAAAAGCACTTGGTAATTCTATTTTACTATTAGTAGGATACATTGAGTTTGCAGTTGCAATATCTAATTGAGCATCAGTTAACAAGAAATCAATAAACTGTTTTGCTTTTTCTTTATTGTTACTACTTTTTAATAATCCAACCCCTTCAATTGTTGCGCTATGGCCTTCCTCAAAAATAATTGTTTGATACCTTGTTGTATCTTCAAACATTACATGATAAACAGGGGAAGTTGTATATGAAAGGGTAATTGGAGCTTCACCACTTGTAAACATACCATAAGCACTGGACCATCCTTCAGTAATAGTTAAAGCATTATCTTTCATTTTATTCCACCATGTTAAATAATTTTCACCAAATACTTCACGGCTCCATATTAATAATCCAAGACCAACAGAAGAAGTTCTAGGATCGATTAGAATAACTTTGTTTTTATATTTTGGATTTGTTAAATCTTCTAAAGATGTAGGTAAATCTTCTTTTGTTATTTTTTCACTATCATAAACAAAAGCAAAATTCCCGTAATCGAAAGGGAGTAATCTATTTTGATTATCAAATTGCAAGAAATCTGGAATATCTTTTAATGAAGGTGAGTTATAACTTTCAAAAAGATTACTATTATAAGCTTTCATTGCCATATCATCAGAAATACCAATAATAACATCAGCTTTTGGATTAGATTTTTCTAATTCAACTTTTGTTAACATTTCGATCGCATCACCAGCTGATACTAAATTAACATCAATTCCTGTTTTTTCTTTAAATGCTTGAACTACTTTTGCTCCAGGGCCCCAGTCCCCACAAAAAGCATCATAAGCATAAACTGTAATTTCATTAGAAATAGAAGGTGAAATCTCTTTTGCACCTGAGGCAAAGAGAGCTAAGGTTGTAGCAAAAAAGGCCACAACAATTGAAATAAACTTTTTCATAAAAAAGCCTCCAAATTGAAATTTGGCCTAAGGGTAGTATACAAAAAAAGTATTAAAGATAAAGAAAATTGTCTTCCTCCGCTAGCATTATCTAGATCAGGTTAACGGGTTTTATCTCAGGCTCATAAGCCACCCCAGGACAATTCTTAGATTAATCATCGATATAATTCTTGTCAAGTATTTATCATTAGAGTAACATTGAAGAATGAAAGATTTATATTGTTCAAATGACATTTCTAAAATTGATAAAATATCTCAAGAGGATTATAAACAACCTGGCATTATTTTGATGGAACAAGCAGGATTAAAAGCTTGGTTAAATATCAAATCAAATATCAAATGTGAAGATAATATAGTAATAGTTTCCGGTGGTGGTAATAATGGTGGGGATGCTTTAGTTATTGCAAGATGTGCCTTTAATGATGGTTATAAGAATATTAATATAATTTATTGTTCAAGCAAATTTAGCCAAAGTACATTGATTCAAAAAAATATTTTAGATTGTTTTTCTATTCCTAAATATAATTATTTAGAAGAAGAAAAAGTTAAAAAGATAATAAATAAAGCGACTGTAATTATTGATGGAATAACTGCAATAGGTTTAAAGGATAAACTGAGAGAAGATTTTATTAATATCGTGAATATTATAAATGCTTCAAAAGCTATTGTTTATAGTGTGGATGTCCCAAGTGGTTTAAGTGATACTATAAATGATGTTTGTATAAAAGCTGATTATACCTTATGTATGGGGCCTTTAAAACTCTTATATTTTTATCACAAAAATATTGAATATTGTAATAATATAATTGAAATAAATCCAAGTTTCCCACCTCAAGCAATAGCAAAAGTTAATCCTATAGGAAAATTAGAAGATGAGCTTAAAATAAAAATAAAACCACTTAAAAAGAGTGATTATAAAAAAACTAGAGGGCATTTAGCAGTTTTGGGAGGAAGTAATAAATATTCAGGGGCTATTAGGTTAGCAGCTAAAGCCGCTTTTCATTCTCGTTGTGGGTTAGTCACTGCTTTTTGTGATGAAGAAATATTTGAAATAGTAGCTTCCGAAAGTCCTTCTATTATTGTAAATAAAGTAGGAAATGATTTAGATTTAGCAAACTATGATGCCATTTTAGCTGGACCTGGTTGGAGTAGTAATAGAGAAGAGCTTTTATTAAAAGTCTTATCATATAATAAACCCACTATTATTGATGCAGATGGAATTAGAGCATATTCTTCCTTATTTAAAGAAAAGAAGATTAATGTTAAGAATAATGATAAACTTATATTTACTCCTCACCTTGGAGAATTAAAAGTGTTAGCTAATGCAGTTTTAAAAGACTATTCAATCGATAACACTATTGATTTTTTTAATACGTTAACTAAATTAAGTAATGTCTTAAATTCAGTAATAGTTTGTAAAGCTAGTGTTACTTATTTGTTTGTTCCTAATTCAAATCCAACTGTTTTTTATTATCCTAATCCAAGTTTAGGTGTAGCCGGAAGCGGAGATGTTTTAGCGGGGTGTATTGCTTCTTGTTTATCTTATGGATTATCTATTGAAGAGAGTGCAAGGGAAGGAGTTGTTATTCACAGCAAAGCAGGTAAAGAAACTAAAGAAAGGTATGGTTTTTTTGACAGTGAACAATTAATTAACACTATTGGAGAGCTTCTAAAATGATGCAAATTTGGTTTTTAACTATTATTTATCTTTTATATACAGGCCTTATATTAATTACTCCAGAATTTGGGATAACTATTCCAATACTTTTGAATATGAGAGAATATCTTTTTAGTCATAGAAAAATATTTATTCTTGTAATGTTTTTAGGCTATATTCTCACAATTCTAAATTGTTTTTTACCAACAATCCCAGGCCCTATAATTTTAGGTGATTTATTGCCAACTATTGCATTATTATATTCATCTTTATGGTATAATGTGACTCTATTTAAAAATAAAGAAACTATTATAATTGAACAAAACAAAAGGAAATTTTATTTAAGAATGGCAATAATTATTTTTAATATTTCATTATTTCATTTTTTATTACCTAATTGGGTATTGTTATAAAGGGTTGATATGGATCGAGATAATCAAAGAATTACTACTGCAGGTATTTGTTTTAAAGAGAACAAAGTTTTAATTGGAAAAAGAATTGATAAAGGTGCAATAGCTTCAAAATGGGAGTTCCCCGGTGGAAAAAATCGATGGGGAGAAACTGTTGAAGATACCCTAAAAAGAGAATTTTTTGAAGAGCTTGGAATAGATGTTGAAGTCGGTGACTTGATAGCTTCTTGTGAGTTTGACAATAAAGGTACTCATTATTTTCTTAAAGCACATCAAATCTTTATTAAAGATGAAATTGATAAATTGAGTTTATCTGTTCATACAGAAATAAAATGGGAATTTTTAGATAATTTGAAAGATTACAATTTTGCACAAAGTGATCAGAAAATTATTAAACAATTAATAAAAAAATATGAAAGGGTATAGATATGCAATTATTAGATAAAATAGATGAATTAATTAGTTCCAACTCTGAAAAACTTATATTAGGGATAACTGGAGCTGGTGGAAAGACTTCAACTTTAATAGCTTTAGGTAAATATTATAGAGCTAAAGGAAAAAAAGTATTATTAAGTACAACAACAAAAATACAATCACCACGACTCTTTAATTTTGAAGTTGATCATGTATTTTTAAACGAAGCTGATTTTTTTAATCATGACCCAAAAGAGTATGAATCAGTTTTATTTGTTGAAAAACATATAATGCATACAAAGAAAGTAGTTTCGCCCAGAGAAGAAATATTATCTATCTTACCCAATAAATATGATGTAGTTATTTTTGAAGCTGATGGTGCTAGATGTTTACCTTGTAAAATACACAGTGATAGAGATCCTGTGATTACAAATGAAATGACAGCAATTATTGCTATTGTTGGTTTATCAAGTTATAAAGATATGGCTGCAAATGTTTGTATGGGAGAAAATTCAACAGAGATAGTTGATTTTAATTATTATCAAAAGTTAATTAATAATGAAGAAGGGTTATTAAAAGGTATTAAATCTAAGCATAAATCAATGATTTTATTTAATCAAAGTGATTTAGTTGATAGTGAAACAATAGAAAATTTAAAACAATTAAAAGCCTCTTCTGAGATTGTATTTGGTTCTATTGAAAAGAATAAATTATATTAAATTTTTGCTTCAGCAAAATAAACTTGAGAGAAGTGTAAGTATGTTTTACAATAGAAAAGAATAAAGAGGTATAAAAAAAATTAATGAAAGGCATTGAAAAGAAAGTATCAAAAAATATTCAACTATTAGATATGATGTATTTTTTCTTATTTTTAATTGAATGCATTGATATGTTATATTCTCTTTTTATAGGTGTAGCTTTTTATTATAAAATAATATTATCATTGTCTTATGTGGTTTTAGGCTTGGTTTATAAATTTTATTTTAAAGATAATCCAAAATATATTACTAAATTTACTTATCTCACACTATCCATTTTATTACTTTATTTTATTTTTTTTATAGTAAATGGGGTGAAAGTTTTTTTTGTTGGGTTTTTCTTGATTGAAGTTTCAGTTGTCATTATTTTTTCAAATATTTCATTGTTTTTAAAAATTTTTATTAATTCTTTATTTCAAATTGCGGTAATATTTGCTTTTTTATTTTTTGATTTTTCTTCTTTTATTGTGTCTCAAAATTTGTTATTTATTCTGGGCGTTTCAACTTTTTCTTTAATTGCGATTATTTTTACAGATAAAGTAATTAGTTTTTTTGATGGGTTATATAGACAGCTTAATGAAAAGTCAAAACAAATTGCACAATCTAATTTATTTTTAAAAACAATCCTTGAGCAAGAACAAATTAAAATTATTTATTATTTTCCAGAAGAAGATAAAGCTGAATTAGTTAGTGATAATTTTATTTCAACAAAAGACAATGAAATTACTAATTTTATATCTTATTTAAGAAATAAGAAAATTGTTCCTCTTGAATATTTTGGAATGATACAAAATTCAATGAAAATAATATCATCAGAAGGATATTGTTCAATTATTTTACCTTTAACTATAGCAAATTCAAGGGTTTGGATGAAACTAAATGGGACTAGAGCTTTAGATGAAGAGACAAAGAAAGAAAAGGTTATAATAAGTATAACAAATATAAATGATTTAAAAACTGTTGAATTGAAATTCAAAAATGCTTTAAATAAATGTTCCATTGCTATTTGGGAATATGATATCGAAAATGACAAAATAACAAGTTATTCAGATCTTATCTTGGATTATTATTTTTATGGGAAAATAGTTGAAAATGCTTCAAAAACTTTGATTAACAGAAATGTTATTTATTCTGATGATATAGATATTTATCGTAAAGCTTTGGAAAAAGTACAAGCTGGTGATAGTGATGTTACTTTTGAAATGCGTATCTTTCCTTCTCGCCAATCAACATATACTTGGGTAAGAGTAAATTTTACTTGCTTTAAAGATTATTTAGATAATCCTAAAAATGCTTGGGTATCAATTGAAAATATTGATGATGCAAAAGCCTCAGAGAAATGGTTTGAAATTGAAAGAAAGAAGAATTTTGATAACAGAACCGGATTAACAGTTATGGCTGAAATAAATGTTTCTAGAGATTTTGTTATTAGTTATAACTCTCAATTTATTGATAAAATAGCACATCCAAAGAATAGTTCAATAACAGCGCTATTAGACTCTTTCATAAATATAGGAATTGTAGTTGAAGGGAAAGAACTTTTGTATCAAAGACTTTCTCAAAAATTCTTGCTTGAGAATTATGAAAAAGGCAGACGTGTTTTAGAATATGAATATAAAATTATTACTAAAGACAACGATATTATTTATTTGTCAAATATTATTAAATTATTCTTGGATTTAAAAAATAAAGAAATAATAGCTTTTGCTTTCTTTTATGATGTTACAGAAAATCTTGTTACAAAGTTATCTATTGATTCTATTTTAAAATCTAAATTTGTTTACTTAGCTTATGTAAATATACTCAATGCTCATATGACAATTAGTAAAACTCAGCTAGAAGATGTTACTAATAAAGCAAATCCTAATAGAATTTATAAATATGAATGGGAAGTCTTTATTAAAAAATATGTTCACCCTGAGGATGTAGACTTTATTACACATCAAGTTTCAATTGAAAATGTTAAAAAACAGATAAAAGATAAGAGAACTTTTCATTTTGATTATAGAATCTCAGATCATGGGAACATGATTACTATGAGAAGATGTCATTTTGTAAAAACTGATGAAAATAGTCCTTTTATAATAATATTAGAAGAAAATATTTCAAATGAAATGATTTCTAGAATTAAGCATGAGTTAGTTTTAAAAGAAGCTTTAGCTCAAGCAACACAAGCTGCAACTGCAAAGAGTGAATTTTTATCAAGAATGAGTCATGAAATTAGAACTCCGTTAAGTGCAATAATTGGATTATCTGAACTTGGTAGTTCTTCTTCAATTCAAGAATATCCTGATTATTTCAAAAAAATAAATGACGCAGGTCAATATTTACTTGGATTAATGGATGATATCCTTGATATGAATAAATTGGAATTGGGTCAAATAAAATTGAATCCTGAATGTGTAGATACACAAGAGTTCTATGAAACTATTTTGACACTAATAAGAAATCAAGCGTTAAAGAAAAATATTTACTTCTCATTCAATTTAAAAGGACCGTATTATAGATACCAATATTTAGAAAAACTAAGAGTCCAACAGATATTATTAAATGTGCTAAATAATGCCATAAAATATACTCATGTGAATGGGAAAGTAATATATACGATTGAAAACGTTGAAGAGAATAATAAATTATATGCTATTCATATTATTAAAGATAATGGAGTTGGAATTAGTAATAAATTTATGTCTAATTTATTTAAACCTTTTACTAGAGAAAAAAACTCGTTAAGTGATACTGAAGGTGGTACTGGCTTAGGTTTGGCAATTTGCTCCAATTTGATTGCTCAATTAGAAGGAACTATTAAAGTGGATAGTGTATTAAACGAAGGAACTACTGTAACTATTACTCTTCCAATACAAGTATCCTCAGAAAAAGAATATTTAGAAATAAGCAATTTGGATAATACAAAAGTTAGTGAATTATTGATAGGGAAGAAAATACTTATAGCTGAAGATCATATGATTAATGCAATGATTATTAAAACAATATTGAATAATATTGGTATTGAATCTGTTCATGTTGTAGATGGAGTACAAGCTATTGAGGTATTTACTAAATCTAAAGAAGGTGAGTTTGATTTAATATTAATGGATATAATGATGCCAAAATTAAATGGGTTAGAAGCTACTGAAGCTATTAGGAGTTTAAATCGAAAAGATGCGGAGAAAATACCTATTATTGCACTAAGTGCAAATGCTTTTGAAGAAGATCGACAAAGAAGTTTAGAATATGGGATGAATGATCATCTTAAAAAGCCAATAGATACCAGAGCTTTGATTAAAACTTTAAATATGTATATATAAAAAAGAGGTTGCTTGTTAGCAACCTCAAAATGTATAATATTTAAATGACTGTATTATCGGGAATAATGGCTTTTTTTCGTATAACGATAATACCGTCCCTAATAGAATACATCTCTTTATCTACATCTTCTCTTGGAAGATCATCTACTCCAATTCTGCAACCATTTCCAATTCTTGTATTTTGATCAATGATAGCTTTTTTGATTATAGTGCCTCTTCCGATACCAATATTTGGTATTCCTTTTCTATTGTTTTCTGCTCTTTCTTCTGGTGTTTCATAATATGATGCACCCATGCAGTATACTCCATCTAAGGAGGCTCCACTTTCAATAATTGTTCTAACTCCAATAATAGAACTAACTATATATGCATTAGTGATAATAGAACCTTCACTTGTTAAAGAGCTACTGATATTACAGAAATTTATTTTAGTTGCTGGTAAATGTCTTCTATGAGTATAAATTGGCATTTCTTCATCGTAGAAATTAAATTCAGGAGTCATTGATGCTAAGTTTAAGTTTGTATCATAGAAAGCTTTTATTGTTCCAATATCTTCCCAGAATCCATCAAATAAATACGCATTAACTTTTCTTGTTTTTATTACATCTGGAATTATTTCTTTACCAAAATCAGTTAATTCATTATCTAATACTTCATTCATAGTTTGTGCATTAAAAATATAAATACCCATACTAGCAAGATATTCGTTAGCTCCATTTACATCTTTATTCAATTCTTTTTGCATGAGTGAATTTGGAATTATATAATCTTTGATATCTAAATCATCTGCTGGTTTTTCTAAGAATTTTTTTATTTCACCATTTTCATTTGCACCAATAATTCCTAATCCAGTTGCTTGTGCACGAGAAATAGGTTTTGCTGCAATAGTTAATTCTGCTCCTGATTCTATATGCTTTTTAAGCATATTTTGAAAATCCATACTATATAATTGATCACCTGATAATATTATATAATATTTCGCATCATTATCTCTAAAATGGATTAAGTTTTTTCTTACAGCATCAGCTGTTCCTTGATACCAAGAATCACTTAATAGAGTTTGTTCAGCAGCTAAAATTTCAACAAAACCTTGGGTAAAAGTATCAAATTTATATGTATTATTAATATGATTATGCAATGAAGCAGAATTAAATTGGGTAAGCAAATATATTTTCATAATATTGCTATTAATACAGTTTGAAATAGGAATGTCGACAAGTCTATACTTGCCAGCAAAAGGTACTGCAGGTTTTGATCTATCTTTTGTTAGTGGATAAAGTCTTGTGCCTTTACCACCGCCTAAGATAATAGCAATTGCTTCTTGTTTTTTCATGATAACCCCTTTGTGTATATGTCTAGATAAGATAAAGCAGATTTTGTCCAAGTAAAATCAGATTCCATACTTCTCTTTATCATTTTATGTAATGTTTCTTTGTCATAATTATAAATATCCAAAGCTCTTTTTAATGTCTCAATTATAGCATGACTTTTTAGTTGAGAAAATAAAAACCCTGTTCCTTCTTCAGGGAATTCGCCGATATCATAGATTGTATCAGCTAATCCACCTGTTTTTCTTGCAATTGGTAATGTACCATAACGAAGTGAATATAATTGATTTAATCCACAAGGCTCATATCTACTTGGCATTAGAAAGAAGTCACTTGCGCCTTCTACCATATGAGCATATTTATTACTAAATAATACGTTTACAGAAAGATTATCGTGTTTTTTAGCTAATTCTAATAACTTGTTTTGAATTACTTCATCTCCAGTACCAATTATTAATACTTGAACTTTTTCTGTAGATAGAATTGTATCAAGTGCATTTGGTTCTTCTAATAATTCATAAAATCCTTTTTGCTCTGCAAATCTTGAAATCATACTTATGAGTGGTATATTTTCATTAACTTCCAAATTAAAGATTTTTTGTACTTCTTTTTTTAATTCAACTTTTCCTTGAAGATTTTTAGAATTGTAATGAGATGAAAAATATTCATCAGTTTCAGGATTCCATTCATCATAATCAATACCATTAATTATACCAAACAAATTTGAATTTCTTTCTTTTAGGATATCGTGTAAATCACATCCAAATTCTTTTGATTGAATTTCTTTAGCATAAGTTGGGCTTACTGTAGTTATAATATCACTATAAATTAATCCAACTCTAAGCATATTTATTCTTTTATTTAAGGAAATACCTTCAAACACATTTTCTTCAAGTTCAATTGAAGCTTTAAGGGCATCTATACGAGGAAAAACTCCTTGATATGCTAAGTTATGTATTGTAAAAACTGATTTGCATTTATTAAAATATTTATCTTTTGTTTTCTTTAATAAATATGGAACAAATCCAGCTGTCCAATCGTGAGCGTGCATAATATCGACTTTGAAGTCTATTTCTTTACATAAAGGAAATACTGCTTTTGATAAAAGCATATATCTTTCAAAATTATCACCATATGGAGTAAAAGATGTGTCTCCATATATCCCCTTTTTTTGTGTAAATACTGGATGAACTAAAGCAAGATAGTCAACATTTTTAATTGATTTTTTTACAACTGTAACCTGTTCTTTTTTATAATTTAATTCAACCTCAAAAGAGGCAATTGGAGATGAGAATTCTTTTAAATCAATAAATCCATAAGCCGGCATTAATATTGAAACAGTATTCCCTTGGGATACAAGAGCTGTTGATAGAGCACTTGTAACATCTGCAAGTCCACCAGATTTAGAAAAAGGGACTGCTTCGCTTGTAATCATTAAAATATTCATATTTTATATTATACCGGCATTAAAAACAAAATCAAGAAATAATAATAAAATTGATAATAAATAATGTTAAGTTTTTATAAATTTAAAAAAAAGCCCTTAGTTTGTAAACTAAGGGATAAATTTATTTAATTGAATATTAATATTTATTATTTGTTATTTCATCAATATATTCACTTGCAGAATGAGCAGCAATTGCACCATCACTAACTGCAGTAACTACTTGTCTAAAAGGAGTATTTCTAACATCTCCTATAGCATAAAAGCCTTTTAGAGAAGTTTCCATTGAACCGTTTGTTGCAACATAGCCCCAATCATCTAATAAGCTTTTGTCAAGTAATTGTGTTTGAGGAAGCATCCCGGCAAAAATGAATACAGCATCAGCTTCAAGAGTTTTTATACTTTTATCATTTGTGCTTTCTAATTTTATTGAAGTAACTTTACTATCTCCAAGTATTTCTAATGGTTTGTATTCCATTTCAAGTTTTATTTTACTTTTTTCAACTTGCTCAACTAAATTAGCTTGAGCTCTAAATCGATTTCTTCTATGAACAATTGTTACATCATCAGATAACTTACTTAAATATATTGCATCAGTTAAAGCAGTATCACCACCACCTATTACAATTATTTTCTTTCCTCTAAAAAATGGTCCATCACAAGTTCCACAATATGAAACACCTTTGCCAGAAAATTCTGCTTCACCTAGAATATTTAGATGCCTATGCTCTGCACCAGTAGCCCAAATTAGTGCTTTTGCTTCTACTACTTCATTTTTTAATTTTACATAAAAAATATTATCTTTTTTTTCATAAGAGCTAAATTCATCATAAATAAAATTTGCTCCAAAGTTTTCAGCTTGTTTTTGCATTCTATCAGCTACTTCAAATCCTGAAATTGGCTCAACAATGCCAGGATAGTTTTCAATTTTATCAATATACATAAATTGTCCACCAGTTGCTAACTTTTCAACTACGTGAACGGTTCTTCCTGCTCTAGCACCATATTGAGCGGCTGCAAGACCTGCAGCTCCACCACCAATTATTAAGATATCTGTTTTTATCATTTTAAGTCCTCTTATAAATGTTATATATATAATATAATCAATGTAGAATTAAAAATAAAGTTACAAAGTCACAAAAGGGAAAACTAATAAAAAGAAGCCACCAAATTTTTGGTAGCTTTGTAAAAGTTTAATTAAATATTGTGGGTTTTTATTTTATTATCTAATGCTATTTCAGCATCACTTTTTCTTATATAATTGGGGCCAAATCCAAATGGAGCAGTGCCATTTTTTTCAAATTCTTCTTTTCCCAGTAGTGCTAAATGATAAGCTAAATCATAAGAGGCTTTATCTATAAAAATTTGTAAGTTTGGAAGCTTTTCACAAATACCAGCGGTTTTTAATTTTTCATAAAATTTAGTAGAGTCTGGCCCAGTTATTAATATTTTAGTTTCATCTTTTAATAAAGAAATAGTTTCTTCTTCATTTATATCTAAATCTTTAGTAATTCTTTCCTCTTTATTAAATAATGAAACATAGAATCTTTTTTTTCTAGCATCAATAGCTGTTAAAATTGTTCCATCAAAATAAGATACAGTGCTGGCTAAGAGTTTATTTGTTTCAACAGCTACTAGATTAATATTGCTAGCAAGACTTATTCCTTTAAGAGCGCTCATAGCAATTCTTAATCCTGTAAAAGATCCAGGACCTTTTGTACATACTAATAAATCTAAATCACTTAGTTTTAAATTTTGAGATTTTGTAAGTTCAATGATTTTGGGAACTAAAGTCTCACTATGTTGTAAACCTCCAGAAACTGTTAAAGAAGTTTTACTTGTGTCTGTTAATAGACAAAGATATAAAGTGTTTGTGCTTGTATCTGCTGATAAAATATTCATAATTTAAACCTTCTTAATTGTTTGTAATGTTAATTACTCTATCGAGATTTTCTAAAATAGTAATATCAATATAAATAGTGTTTTCTGGAAGCATCTCTTCAATTTTTTCAGACCATTCAATTAAAGTGATTCCATTGCCATAAAGCATTTCTTCACCACCAATCATCTCGAATTCATCACAGCCAGACATTCTATATAAATCCATATGATATAAAGGAAGTGTTCCTTTATATTCTTGAATAATTGTAAAGGTTGGAGATACTATAGCTTCTTCAATATTTAAATATTGAGCAATTCCTTTTGCAATGACAGTTTTTCCAGCTCCTAGACTTCCTCTAAGAGATATAACTGTACCACTTTTACACATTGCCCCAATTTTTTTTCCAATTTCGATAGTTTCTTCAGTATTGTGACTAATAAATTGCATAAAAATTTCCTTACATATCATAATCAGAAAAATCATTATCATTATGGTCATGGTTATGATCATGTTCTTCTTCTGTTTCTACATTTTCAACAATTTCTTCTTTTATTGGTTTTGATAAAACATCTCCAGTTTCATCACAATATTTTTTAATTAAATGAACTACTAGAGGATCCTTTTCATCAACATTTCTTGCTTTTTCTAATAGATATCTTGCTTTATCATAATTTTTATCTTCTAAATTTAGTAGAGCATAATTAGTTAATAAAGTTATGCTATCTGGTTCTAAATCAATTGCTGTATCTAAATAAAACAAGGCTAGTTCTCTTTGTCCTTCTTCAAGAGCACAAATAGCTAGTTCGTTATATATTTCACTATTGCATTCCCCAAGTTTTAATGCTTTTAGAAAACATTCTTTTGCTTGTTCAAACTTTTCTTGTCTTCTTAAAGCCCAGCCTTTAAAGAAATGTGCATTCCATACATCTGGGTTTTCACTTAGGAATTCATTTAGTAATTCAATAGCTTTATCTTCGTTGCATAAATTAATTTGATCATAAGCTTCTAATAATTTTGCGTCATCAGCTATTTTTTCATTAATATCTTTTAAAATGTTTTTAACCTGCTCGATTCTATTATCTGAATCATCAGCAACTTCTAAATACTTTTCTAAAGTATCTCTTGCTGCTTCAATATTGTTTTGATAAACATGAAAATATCCAATTTCACATAGTAAATCTGAATTGTCTTTGAACATCGATAATCCGGAATTTAAAGTTTCAAATGCTTTTTGTTGAAAATAATCATATTCTGTTAAAGACTCATCTTTCTTTTTTGCTGCAAGCGAAGAATAATGTGTTGCAAGATTAATAAAAGAAGCTGGTTGGGGAGCTAAGTTATTAACGGCAATAAATAATTCTTCACTAAATTCATAGTCTTCAGCTTTTTCTTTTGCTATTGCTGCAATATTTAATTGATTAACTGTATCTTCTTGAGATGCTAATACAAAATCCCTATAGTAATCAAAGTTAGAATTAGAAGGGTCCCAAGCTACAATTTTAATCATTCCTGCGACAATTCTTTCAATTGTAATATCATCTTTATCAACACTTGTTTTTCCTTCTGGTAATTGAATAGGAAGCGGTATTGTTGGATTTAATTTAAAATCACCAATTTGTTTATCAAAGCTTTTTGGTAAATTAATAAATACGATGCCATCTAATTTGTTTTTATTGTCCATATTTTGTCCTCAGGAATATAAAGAATGTGACGTGGATAGAGCTCGCTCTTGAACCTTTTGGTTCAAGGGGGAAACTAGTTAAGCCATAAATTCTGTTCCCAAAAGACCCGAGGGTAGGGAGCAATGCAAAATAGCTATTCCGAATCCCAATGATATATGTTGAGCCAAGAGACTTGCGCTCTCATCCACATCACTAAATTAACTAAATTAAGGTATATAAATTGTACACCATGATTAAAAAAGTATAAAGACTAAACTAATACTTTTACTATGGGGAGAATAAACAAAAGTAAGATATCTTTCAAGGGGTATCCTCAACTTTTCTTGTACTACAAATATATGTTATAATATTAATTTTTAATAAATAAAAAAGGCGAACAAAATGTTCGCCCTTTAATCCATAAATGGATATTTTTTGTAAATTCAAAAGCATAAGTTAATTAAATCAATTGTCTTATAAATCTTCTAAATCGAGTATCTCATTTTCTAAGGCACTTCCTGAAGTAAAATCTTCAGCAGCAGCTAACTCTTCATTTAGATTATCTAATAATTCAATTTCTTCAAGACCATTAATGTCATCAAGAGTATCGAGAGATCTAGCAATACTTTGAGCTAATTGCTCTGAGTTATCTTTATATTCTTCAACATATTGCTCTAATTCATTTACTCTGCTATTTGCAAAAGTATAATCCATTTTGAGTTTGTTGTGAGATTCAATTAACTCTTCATGTTCTGTTTTTAAAGTTTCAAAATCTGATTGAATTTTTTCTACTTGAGCTATTAGCTCAGAGTTTTTTTCTTCAAGTAAAGTTTTATCTTTATTTAAAACATCGATAAAAGCCTTTGTTTTAAGAACTTTTTCTTCCAGTTTTGTCATGTTTGATTTTAGTAATGATGAATCCATCGATACCTCCATTGACTAGTTAGCTAATGTTTCCTTTACAGTATCAACTAAGCTTTTGAAAGATGTTTTATCTTCAATAGCCATGTTTGATAAAGCTTTACGGTTAATTTCTATACCAGCTACATTTAATCCATGAATAAATTGAGAATAAGTGATTCCTTCAGCACGAACTGCAGCATTAATTCTAGCAATCCATAATTTACGGAAATCTCTTTTTCTTTCTTTACGTCCACGATATGCATATTGCCCTGCTTTGGCAACAGCATCTTTTGCAACACGATTGTTTGTACTTCTACGACCGTAGTAACCCTTAGCTTGTTTAAGGATTTTCTTTCTTCTGTCTTTACGCTTGGTTCCGTCTACTGCTCTTGGCATTTTCCTACTCCTCTCTTAACTGTATGGAAGCAAAACTTTTACTTTTTTTGCTTCTGCGTCGCTTAGAATCCCACTGTGGCGTAAAGATCTTTTACGTTTTGTGGACTTTTTAGTAAGAATATGGCGAAGTCCTTGCTTTTTATAGCGAACTTTACCAGAGCCGGTTACCTTGTACCTCTTGGAGGCAGCTTTTCTTGTTTTCATCTTTGGCATTTTTTTACCTCTTTTGCGCTCACAGGGAACAAGATCCCCCTGCAGCAACTATTATAAAACGTTCTACGAACGTTTGATTTTATTAGTACGTATTGGACTGATAATCATACTCATCATTTTGCCTTCCATCATTGGTCGACGGTCCATATTATATTCAACTTCCATTTGAGTCAACTCATTAAGAATTTTATCTAAAACAACTTTACCCAATTCAGTATGAGCTAATTCACGGCCACGGAAACGAATAGAAACTTTTACTTTGTTACCTTCATTCAAGAAATCTGCAATGAACTTACTTTTTGTTTCCAAATCATGACGTTCAATTTTTGGTTGCATTCTAATTTCTTTCATTTTGATTACAGTTTGATTTTTTTTAGCTTCACGTAAACGTTTTTCTTGCTCGTAACGATATTTTCCAAAATCAAGTATTTTACAAACAGGGGGATTGGCATTAGGGGATACTTCAACTAAGTCTAAGCCCACTTCTTCGGCAATTATAATTGCATCATATGTTTTCATTACACCTTTTTGTGTACCTTCTGAATCAATTAAAAAAACTTCCTTCGCTCGGATCTGTTTGTTGATCCGTAAATCCTTTATAGCCATCTAACTCCTTGTGTATTACTCTGTAAAACACGTTTAATTTTGAAATTTATATCACTTTCCGTGATATCTCTAGATATACTAGCATAGCTAAGAGATTCAGTCAAAGCATGTCAGTAGTTTTATTATAAAAATTATAAAAAAACCATCCTATTTATGTAATAGGATGGCAATAAATAAGCCTTTTAACTAAGCTTGGTTAGCACTACCTAGAACATTCTTGTTCTTATGCATATACATAACTTTTAAAGCTTCACGAGCTGGTCCTAAATATTTTCTAGGGTCAAATTCACCAGGTTTTTCAGCTAATACCTTACGAATTGTTCCTGTCATAGCTAGACGACCATCACTGTCGATGTTAATTTTACAAACAGCGCTTTTTGCAGCTTGTCTTAGTTGTTCTTCAGGGATACCAACACTATCTGTTAGTTTTCCTCCGTTTTCGTTGATCATTTCAACATATTCTTGTGGTACAGAAGAAGAACCGTGAAGTACAATTGGGAAACCAGGAAGTTGTTTTTCAATTTCAGCTAGAATATCGAAACGTAGTGGAGGTGGAATTAATACACCTTTTTCATTACGTGTGCATTGTTCTGGTTTAAATTTGTTTGCTCCGTGGCTAGTTCCGATAGAAATAGCAAGTGAATCAACACCAGTTTTGCTAACGAAATCAATTACTTCTTCAGGTTGAGTGTAAGTTGAGTGTTCAGCAACAACATCATCTTCAATACCAGCTAGAACACCTAATTCACCTTCTACTGTTACATCATATTTGTGTGCATATTCTACAACTTTTTTTGTAAGTGCAACGTTTTCTTCATATGGGAAATGAGAACCATCTATCATAACTGAAGAGAAACCGTTGTCGATACATTCTTTACATGTTTCAAAACTATCACCATGGTCTAAGTGTAATACTACTGGAATTTCATAGCCAAGTTCTTTAGCATATTCTGTAGCACCACGAGCCATGTTTCTTAGTAGGTTGATGTTAGCATAATCCCTAGCACCTTTTGATACTTGTAAGATAACTGGTGATTTTGTTTCTACGCAAGCTTTAATAATAGCTTGTAACTGTTCCATGTTATTAAAGTTGTAAGCAGGGATAGCGTATCCACCTTTTACAGCTTTTGCAAACATTTCTTTTGTGTTTACTAGACCTAAGTCCTTGTAAGAAGTCATAATGTTTACTCCTTGATAATTTGGTTTTGTTTTCAATGCAATGTTATATTTTTGTAGCGTTTCGGTCAACAACATAGAGATACTATTGACCAATGAATTTACTCTTGTTAATGTTTTTTTATGAAATTAAGAGTAAAAAAGTTAATTATTGTGCTTTTTGTAACATTAAGTTCAATATTTATATTAATTGAGAGTATATATTTAACTAGAGAACCAATCTATTTGGTAACAGATTCCATATATTATTCAACAACAATAAAATATCAAAAAAAATATTTAAAATATAAAGCATTATTAAATGGTAAAAAAATTAAATATATTGTTGACGAAAAAAGTGATGGTAGTTGGTTATCTTATAATTATAAAAAAGATTCAAAAATTATTTTGTCTCCATACTTGTCGTTACTTTATAGTGTTAATGATTCGAAAAAATTTAGCAATGATCTAATTACTATTGATAAATCTTGTGAAAAAGAATTATTAAATGCTCAAGGAGATTATTTAAGTGGGTTTGAAAAATTAGCTGCTATTTTAAAAGAAAACAAAGCTAATGTCTTTTTAATAAGTTCAAAGGCTTGGCCCCTTAGTGATGTAAAAGCAAAAGCCTTTAAAAATGTTTTTACCCAAGAAGGCTTAACTGAAATTAAGTTAGAGGGAAGTGAACTTGAGCAAAAAGCATATGATTTAGTTGATATGATGAATAAAGAAAAAAATGTAGATATTGTTTCTACTGGTTCTTTAATGATTGCATATTTTAATAAGCTAGAAAATAATTTTAAATATTCACTTGAAGCCTATCAAGTACCTAGCGTTGATAAGAATTCTATTCATTATGTTTTATATGAAGATTTATCACCTTTGTTGAATGATAATAATTATAATAAGCAAAATTTAGTATTAAAAATTAAAATTAAGAACAATCAAGAAGGGTTAATAAATTTCTTTTTACATTTAGGCAGAGATCTTCAATCGTTATTTTTTTAATAGAAGCAATTTCTTTATATATTAATGGAATTAATAGAGGGGTATTAGTTTTTCCTCTAAAAGGAGTTGGAGAAAGATAAGGGGAATCTGTTTCAATTAATAATTTATTGATAGGTACATATTTTAATACGTTCCTTAATTCTTCATTGTTTTTATAAGTTATTGGTCCAGCAAAAGAAATATAAAAATCTTTATCTAAAGCTATTTTTGCAAATTCAAGATTTGAAGAAAAGCAGTGTATAATTCCATTTTTATTAAAGCTTGTTGTTTTAATTATATTAATCATCTGCTCATCAGCTTCTCTATTGTGGATAATTATTGGTAAATTATATTTATTGGCTAAATGTATTTGCTTTATAAAAAGATCTTCTTGTAATTCTTTTGTTCCATATTTCCAATAATTATCTAATCCAATTTCTCCAATTGCTTTAATAGGATAATTTTTAATATTTGACTCTAATGTATTAATTAAAATATCATGTTTCTCAATACTATCTTTTACGCCCCAAGGGCCAATGGCGGCGCTTAAATAAATATTTTTATAATCTTTTAATAAATTATATCTATTTTCAATATCGTTTTCATTTATTCCAATATCAAGAGCAATAAAATTCATCTTTTCCATTTGATCTAATAAATTTTTAATATCGATTTCTTGTTTTTCTATTTCTAAAGAATGAAAGTGTGTATCTGTATATATTAAATTTTTTTTTGTTGCTTCTTTTAATAGTTGAAGCCTTTTTTCTTTTGTTATTTTAGCCATGATTTGATTATATTTATTTTTTATAAAAATATAAAGCTTTTTAATATTTTGTTAGAATATTTAATTTGTAATTTCTGAGATTTGAAGATTTGACTTTTTAATAAAGAGTTATTATTCTTAATTAAGTAAAAAGTTAGTTATAGCTAATTTTATTGGAGGTTTTATGTTAACTCTTGAGAATATAAATTATAGAATCGGAGATAAAGACATTGTTAGAGATATTAATTTTTCTTTTAAAAAAGGGAATGTTTATATATTAACTGGACCAAATGGTGGAGGGAAGACCTCCCTTGGTAAAATAATTTCAGGTTTATATCCTACTGATTCGGGTAAAATTCTATTTCAAAATAAAGATATCAGTAAGTTGGGAATAAGTGAACGATCTAAACTTGGTATATCATATGGGTTTCAAAGTCCTGTCTATTTTAAAGGTTTGTCTGTTAGAGATATTTTATCACTTTCAAGTAAAAAAAACGATGAAATATATTTAAACGATCTATTATCTGAAGTTGGGCTTTGTGCAAAAGAATACTTAGATAGAGAATTAAATCAAAACTTATCAGGAGGGGAAATAAAAAGAATTGAAATTGCAAGTGTATTAGCTAGAGATAATACTAAAATATATATATTTGATGAACCTGAAGCTGGTATTGATCTTTGGAGTTTTAAAGAATTGATTAATATATTTGAAGAATTGAGAAATAGAAAAATAATAATAATTATAATATCGCATCAACAAAAAATATTGGAATTGTCAGATTATATAATTGTAATGAATAAATCAAAGATTATTAAATATGGAACCAAAGAAGAAGTTTTATCTACTTTGATAGAACAAGAAAAAGAAAATAATTGTAAAGGTTGTTTGAAGAAGGAATTATTATAATGTTAAAGAATACTTTAAATTTATTAAAAAAGTTATATGGTGATATTAATTATAACCTATCGGCTATAAATGTAAGAGAAAATTGTTCTAGTTGTGAAAGAAAGAATTCAAGTAATATATTAATTGAAGATATGGAAGATAAAAATGGTATAAATATCTTTGTTAAATCAACAGCCCAAGGTGAAACTGTTTTCATACCAGCAATCATTAATAAAAGTGGAATTGATGATATTGTTAGAAATGATTTCTTTATTGAAAAAGATGCAAATGTAATAATTCAAGCCGGGTGTGCGCTTCACTCTGATACTAATAATAAATCTTCTCATTTTGGAATTCATAGATTTTTTATTGGAGAAAATGCAAAGGTAAAATATTATGAAAAACACTTAGGAGAAGGTGTTGCTGCTCAAAGAATAATATCTCCAAAAACAGAAATTGTATTAGATAAAAACGCTTCTTTTATAATGGATTCTATTCAGTTAGATGGAGTTTCATATAGTGAAAGAGATACCGTTGCAAAGGTTGGTGAAGGTGCTAAGTTTGATGTCAATGAAAGAATGTTAACCAAAGAAAAACAAGAAGTGCTGAGCAAGTTTAATGTAGAAGTTGCTGGCGATAATGCAAGTATAAATATAGTTTCAAGATCTGTTGTAAAAGGAGATTCTAAACAAACTTTAGAAAGTAATATAGTAGGAAATTATAGATGTGTTGGGCATAGTGAATGTGATGCAATATTAGAAGATAATGGAATTGCAATAGCTATACCTGCTCTAATTGCAAATCATAAGGATGCTTCTTTAATCCATGAAGCAGCAATTGGAAGGATTTCTAAGGAACAAATTGAGAAATTGCAAACATTAGGGTTAAGTGAAGAAGAAGCTGAGAGCTATATTGTAAAGGGATTTTTAAAATAAAAAATTGTTTTGAGAGAATATTTTATAAATAAGAAATAATTATTACACATTTTTAACTGTAAATGTTTTCGTCCTAAAAAAAATAGTGATAATTAATAAAAAAAACTTGTTTACTAACATAAGTTAATGGTATTATATTAATTATTTATTTTTTAAAAGGAAGAAAGTATGAAAAAAAATTTAGTAATGAAAATTATTATTGGATTTATTGCTGGCTTAATTGTAGGGGTTGCTCTGTGGTTATCAAAAGTAAATGTTAGTGGTTATTTAAAGGTGGTTTCACCTTTTGGTAATGTATTAGTTTCAATGTTAAAGATGGTTGTTGTTCCTGTAATCTTTTTATCACTTGTAACTGGGGCTGCATCTTTACCCACAGGTAAATTTGGTAAAATTGGATTAAAAGTAATAATATGGTATTTTGCAACTAGTTTAATTGCAGCTGTTGTTGGTTCTTTTCTTGCTACTATTTTTAGTCCTGGTAGTTCAAATATTGGTATGTGGCAACAATTAATTACAACACAAACTGCTGTAGATGAAGTAACTGTTACAACAACAGGAGCTTTAACTGAAGTATTTTTAAATATGTTTAAAAATCCATTTGAATCTCTTGCAAGTGGTAATTTCTTAGCTATTAT
Source organism: Sphaerochaetaceae bacterium (assembly GCA_963678575.2). Lineage (GTDB taxonomy): Bacteria > Spirochaetota > Spirochaetia > Sphaerochaetales > Sphaerochaetaceae > Pleomorphochaeta. The sequence continues at coordinate 131,115 of CAXXHV010000002.1, forward strand.
TGTTTTCGCAATTGCTTTCGGCCTTGCTTTAAAATTGAATGTAGATAATCCAAAGACTTCAAAAGAGTCCAAAGAGAAAATTCATTTATTCTTGAATTTATTTGAAACAGCACAAGAAGGGGTATTTACAATAGTTGACTGGGTATTAGCTTATTCTCCAATTGGTGTATTTGCTCTTACTTCATGCAATTTTGCAAATTATGGATCTGCATTATTTGGACCTTATGTTTCATTAACATTAGGAGTAATTCTTGGAATACTATTTATGATTTTTGTCGTTTATCCACTAATGATTGTTTTATTTGTTCACAAAAATCCTTATAAATTATTATTCAAAATTAAAGAAGCTCCATTAACTGCTTTTGTTACAAGAAGCTCTGCAGCAACTCTTCCTGTATCCTTAAAAGTCGCAGAAGATGAAATAAATGTAGATTCAAGTTTATCAGCTTTCGCTCTTCCTTTAGGTGCTACAATTAATATGGATGGAGTTTGTGTTCACTTACCATTCTTTGCTGTATTAGCTGCTAATATGTTTGGAGTTCAATTAGGCTTTGCTGGTTTAACTATCTTAGTAATTACTACAGTTTTGGCATCAATCGGGGCTGGTGGGGTTCCTGGTGGTTCTTTAATGTTATTGTTTATTATTTTACAAAATATGGGATTACAACCTTCTCAAATAGCTATAATTGTCGGATTAGCACTTGGTATTAATCCAATATTAGATATGTTTGAAACAATGAATAATGTAACAGGGGACATTGTATGTACTTATGCAGTTGCAGAAAATTCAGATATGATTGTAAATAAAGAGTAAGATATTTAATTAGTATCACTAGTCACTTTGTTTTTATATTTATTATAAATTCAAGGTGATTTTTTTGTCTATTTATTGTTTGTTTTATTGAAAAATGTTAGTCTTAACTAAGAAAATATTAGAGTTTTCTAAAGGAATAAAATATGGATTTTATAAAAAATATAGAGAAAGCAAAGATAATAAAGCAAAAACAAATAATAAAGATTTATGAGGGGCAAATAGTAAGTTCTAAAATAGCAGATAATGATTCATTTTCTCTTGAGTTATATTCATTTGATAAAGGAGAAGAAATTAGCAGTCAAAAAGCAATATATGATACTTTATTTTTTGTTTCAAAAGGAAAAGTAAATATTTTTAAAAATATTATAAATGAAAAACAATACAGTGTAGTAAAAAAAGAAGATGAAGGAAGAATAATTGCTTTAGAACCTTCTTTAGTTTTCATATATTCTTTCAAAGAAGAAAATAAAATAAGAAATTTAAAAACTTATAATAATTTAGAAAAGGAAATTGATTTTGTTAATAATTCAGTATCAAGCAAGATTATTTTTCAAAGTGATGATTTAAGTTTAACTTTACTTGCTTTAGATCAAAATCAAGGATTAAGTACACATGCTGCATCAGGGGATGCTTTGGTAATTTCTCTTGATGGAGAAGTTGAAATAAAAATTGATGATGCTCCTTATTTAGTAAGAGATTCTGATTTAATAATATTGCCTGCTAAAATACCACACGGTTTAAAAGCAGTAAAACCATATAAAATGTTTTTAACAGTTGTAAAACAGTGATCAAAAATAAATATTTAATGGATTTTAATTCTTAATTATTTACTTAATAAAGAATTACTTGTTTGAGTAAAAAAAAGTAATATTTTTAAAAAAAACTAGTTGACGTAAGGCCTATTTTTTTGATAGCTTTAATGCATCGCCGAAGTGGTGGAATTGGTAGACACAAGGGACTTAAAATCCCTTGCTCTTTAGGGCGTGGGGGTTCAAGTCCCCCCTTCGGCAACAACAAATCTCAATATGAGGTTTGTTTTTTTTTGTTTGGATTATAACTTTTTTACTTACTTTTAGTATTTTATTTTACAAAATTTTATTATAAAGTAACATAATTAATTAAAAAAATTAAAAAGTTAATAGTCTTTGTATATTTATTTCTCAGAGACTTTTTAAAGTATATTTAGGTTTTAAAAAATTATAAAAAGATTAAAATAACTATTCGAAATATAAATTAAAGCATAAAATATTTTAATAAATGTTTTAATTTGAGAGAAATTTTTATTTGCTTTTAGTAAAAAAAATTCTTGCAAAGTAATAATTTATATGCTTATGCTTTTTACCAAAGGTAGTTAGATGGAAAAAAAAGTTAAAAGAGCCCAAGTGGCTCAAGCTATAGGGGTAAGTGAATCAACAGTATCAAGAGCATTAAATGATTCTCCCTTAATTTCAGAAGAAGTGAAAAAAAAGGTTAGACTTAAAGCTGAGGAATTAGGGTATTTCCCTTCTCGCCCTGCTACTTTATTTGCAATAGGACGGAGTTATTCACTTGGTCTTGTTGTTCCAAATTTTGAAAAAATACTACCTTTTACAAGAAGTTACTTCCCCTCTCTTTTAGATGGAATTTTATTAGGAGCTACAAATGCTGGTTATAATGTAGGTATAGTTGTTGCTGGTAAATTAGGGAAATATAGAAATTATACTGAACTTGTAAAGTCAAAAAGTTTTGATGGGCTTGTTTTTGCATTACTTCCTGAACATGAAAAAGCTACACCTGATTTAATAAAAAATCATATTCCATTCGTATTAGTAAATAATTATTGTGATGGAGCCTCAAGTGTTTATGCAAAACCTAATATTGGTATGGAAAAAGCTTTTATGCATGCTGTAAGTTTAGGTCATAAACATATTGGTTATCTCTCTGGTGATTTAAATTATAAAAATGGAGAGGATCGTTTAGAAGTTTTTAAAAAACTTTCGAATAAATATAAAATTAAAAATGAGATTGTATTAGGAGACTTTTCATATAGTTCAGGCTATAATAGTTTTAATAAATTCAAAAAAAGAATAGGAAAAGAAATTAGTTTGATTATGACTTCCAGTGATAGACAAGCCTTTGGTTTTATTGATGCATGTCACAAAAACGGGTTAATTATTCCAAAAGATTTATCTGTTATTGGATATGATAACTTTGTTACAAATAATCCATATGCTCTTACTACTGTTAATCATCCTATCACTCATATGGGGACAGAAGCTGCAAATCTTTTGATTAAAATGATTGAATCAAAGACTTATTTTACACAGCAAATATGGGTAGATACTGATTTTGTTATCCGAAATACAACTTCAAGGAGTCTATTATAATGAAGCTTTTAATGATTGGACTTGGTAGTATGGGGCAATATCATTTAAAAAAATTTACAAATCTGGGAATAGAAATTGTTGGAGGAGTAGATCTTGATGTCAATCAACAAAAAAAAGCACAACAGTTATATAATATCGCTTGGGTTGGAGATAAAATAGAAGATTTTAAAGGGGAATTAGATGCTATTTCTATTGCTGTCCCTGATGCCTTTCATAAGAGTTGTTATTTAAAGGCGAGAAAATTTAACAAACCTCTTTTTTTAGAAAAACCTTTAGCCTGTAATCTTACTGATGCCTTAGATTTAGAAAAGCAAATTGGTGAAAATTGTTTGATTAATTATTCAAAGCGAAATGTTATTGCATTATTTGCATTGAAAAATATTCTTGATGAAAACAAATTAGGTCATATTGAGAAAGTTGAAATTGAATATAATCAAGATTGGTTATCTAAAGATGCAAGAATTGAGTGGATGGAAAATGATAGATATCTTTGGAGGTTATCCCCTCTTTATTCTGCTGGAGGATGTCTTGCTGATTTAGGAAGTCATTTACTCGATTGTCTTTTTATTCTTTTCAATAAAGTAGATTTTCAAGAAACTGTATATAAAAAAACCTTTAAAGAAGAAATTGATGAAGATATTATCACTTATAAATCAAAAAAAGAGTCGCAGTATCATCTTTTAGGAAAAGTTAGTGAAAAACCCTTAATATATGTTGATTACAAAGGTGATTTTTTAATTGATGAAAAAATACCTTGTACTTTAAGTTGTTCTTTTATTTCAAATAAATATAAAGAAGCAATGATTATAAAAATTATTGGAGATAAAGCAACAGCTTATATAGATACTTCACTTGATAGGAAAAATGTTATTTTACAGAAGGAAGATAACATTCAAACTATTTTGGGAGCTCCTATCGTTCCAACTTATACTCAATTTAAAAATTTAGTAGAAAATAAAGTACAAGCTGATTTACCAACTATTCATAGGGCTGTAGAAATTCAGAAAATTTTACAGGAGGTTCTATTTTGTCAATAGATATTGGAGCAGTATTAAACGCACAAGAAATCACAAAAGAATCTATAAAAATAATAAAAGATCAAGGGTTTAAAACGGTTAATATTTTTTTTTGGGAATCTTTAGGTGGAATTAATTTAAATAATTTAGCAAAAATAATGGATGAATTAAAAATGCCTGTATCTTGTCTTTCTATTTTTGGGAATCCACTTAGATCTGATATTAAAGGTGATGAGATTAAAGCTGCTTGGAAAACTTTAATTGAAAATGCATCATTATTTTCTAATCCATATATTTCAGGATTTGCTGGTAGAAAAGTTGGATCTAGTGTAAATGACTCTTTGTTAAGTTGGGAAAGTTTTTTTTCACAAATTCTCGATGATTGCTATAAAAAAAATGTAAAAGGTATATTATTTGAAAATTGTCGAATGGGAGATACTTGGAAAGCAGGTAAATGGAATATTGCTATTAATCCTGATGCTTGGCAATTAATGTTTGACAAAATTGATGATGATAAATTAGGGCTACAATGGGAACCTTGTCATCAAATTGGAGCTTTTGTTGATCCCATAAATCAACTTAAAACTTGGATTTCAAAAATTAAACATATCCATGGAAAAGATGGAAAAATTGACTATTCATTATTAAGAGAAAAAGGTATTTATGGGAAAGAAAAGTTTTTTTCACATACTTTACCTGGGAATGGGGATACTTCCTGGAAAGATATTTTTGAAGTATTACATGCTAACAATTTCATAGGAAGTGTAGATTTGGAATTTCAAGGAGAATCTTTTATTGAGAATCTTGACGAAGCAAAAAAATCTTTAGCGTATTTAATGGATACAAAAAATATATCATCATTGTAATAATAACAACAACTTATTTTTATATATTATAAGGACTTAATTATGTAAATAAATGAATTCAAAAAATTCTTTATTTATTAAATAATCCATGATAGAATAAGAATAGATTTTTATGCACCCAAGTGCATAAAATGTAAAAGGAGGAAGTTATTATGGTAAAATATGGAATGGTAGGTGGGGGCGAAGGAGCCTTTATTGGAGATGTTCATAGAAAAGCTATAAGAATAGATGGATTAGCTACATTAACAGCTGGTTGTTTTTCAAGAAATGTAGAAAAATCTCGAGAATTTGGAAAAAAATTAGGTATTGCTGAAGATAGTTTATATTCAGATTATCAAGAGATGGCAAAGAAGGAAGCCTCTAAAGAGGATGGTATTTCTTTTGTTGTTTGTGTTACTCCTAATGTATCCCACTTTCCAGTTTGTAAAGCTTTTTTAGAACAAGGAATAAATGTTGTTTGTGATAAGCCTTTAACTTTTACCAGTGAGCAATCAAGAATTTTAGCTGATTTAGTAAAGAAAAAAAATCTCTTATTTGGAGTTACTTATACATATTCAGGTTATCCTGCAATAAAACAAATGCGCCAAATGATAAAAAATGGCGATATTGGGAAAATTAGATTTGTTAATGCAGAGTATCCACAGGATTGGTTAGCTATGCCAATTTCAGAAGATAATAAACTTGCACCATGGAGAATGGATCCTAAAATATCAGGTATTTCAAATTGTTTAGGGGATATAGGAACTCACATCGAAAACTTAGTATCAATTATTACAGGTTTAAAAATTGAAAAAGTTAGTGCACATCTTGATTCTTTGGTTGAAGGAAGAACCTTAGATGATAACGCAGTTGTCAACATAGAATATGAAGGTGGCGCTAAAGGCTTATATTGGTCAAGTCAAATTGCTTTTGGATATGATAATGCTGTGAGAGTTAGAATATTTGGCGAAAAAGGTGGCTTAGAATGGGTACAAGAGGACCCTGACCATTTTATTTTTACGCCATGTGATAGTCCAAAACAGATTTGGAGTCGAGGAAGAGATAACTTTGAAAGTTCGGCTCAAAAATATTCAAGAATTCCCGCAGGACATCAAGAAGGTTTATATGAAGCTTTTGCAAACATATATAAAACCTATATAAGTGCATTAATCAAGAAAGAAAGTGGTGAAATTTTAAGTGAAGAAGACCTTGATTTCCCTACAGTCGAAATGGGTTATGAAGGTGTGAATTACGTTGAAAAGTGTGTTGAAAGTAATAAAAACAACTCATCTTGGATTAATATAAAATAATTTATTTGGAGGATACAGAATAATGGCAAGACCAGTAACAATTTTCACAGGGCAATGGGCTGATTTACCTTTTGAAGAAGTATGTAAGATTATCGGTGGAATGGGCTATGATGGAGTAGAAATTGCATGTTGGGGTGATCATATGGATGTTGAAAAAGCAGCTACTGACCCTAAATATGTAGAAGAGAAAAAAGCTATTTTAGCAAAGTATAATTTAAAATGTTGGGCTTTAGGTAATCATCTTGGTGGACAATGTGTTGGTGATGCTTTTGGCGATCCTCGATTAGCTGGATTTGCTCCAAAATCATGCAAGACAGATGAGGATATAAGAGCCTGGGGAATTCAAACAATGAAATATACAGCCCAAGCAGCAAAGAATATGGGTTGCTATGTAGTAACTGGATTCTTAGGTTCCCCAATTTGGAAATATTTATATTCATTCCCTGCAACTTCTCAAGAAATGGTTGATGCTGGATTTAAAGAAATTTATGATTTATGGACTCCAATATTTGATGAATTTGATAAATGTGGAGTTAAATTTGCACATGAAGTACATCCTTCAGAAATTGCTTTTGATTATTATACAACAGAAAAACTATTAAAAACATTTAAAGGAAGAAAAACCTTAGGTATTAACTTTGATCCAAGTCATTTACTTTGGCAAGGATTGGATCCTGCTTTGTTCTTCAGAGATTTTGCAGATAGCATTTATCATGTTCATGTAAAAGATGTTTATGTAAAGCTTGATGGCCGAAGTGGTATTTTAGGCTCTCATATTCAATTTGGAGATTTACGCAGAGGTTGGAATTTTGTATCTCCAGGACATGGCGATGTAAACTTTGAATTTATTATAAGAGAAGCCAATGCTGCAAATTATCAAGGACCACTTTCTGTTGAATGGGAAGATAATGGAATGGATCGCATATTTGGAGCAAAAGATGCTTTGGCTTTTACTAGAAAGATTGATTTTGATCCTTCTAATGTAGATTTCGACGGTAATATGGAAAACTAATGAGTAAATCAAAATTTGCTATTGAAGTAAAAGATATAGTTAAAGAATTCTCCAGTGTAAGGGTTTTAGACCAAATTTCAATTGGAATAAAACCTGGAGAAATTATGGGCTTAATTGGTGAAAATGGAGCAGGTAAAAGTACTTTAATAAAAATCATCTGTGGAATTTATCAAGCGACTAGTGGTGAAATTTATTTAGAAGATGCTCCTTGTCAAATAAAAGATTATGTTTCAGCTAAAAATTTAGGAATAGCAATAGTTCCTCAAGAATTTAATTTAATTAATCATTTAACAGTTTATGAAAATATATTTCTTGGAAATGAAATTCATAAAGGTGTTTTTTTAGATAAAAATAGGATGAGAGAAAAAGCTTCAAGGCAGATGGCTGCCTTGAACATGAATGTTGATGTAAATCAATTGATTAGTGAATTAAGTGTTGCTGAAAAGCAAATGGTAGAAGTTTCAAAAGCACTAATGCTTGATGCAAAAATTTTAATTTTTGATGAGCCGACTACTACATTAACAAGTAAAGAAGTAAAAATTCTTTTTGAATTAATGAATAGTTTAAAAGCAAAAGGTGTAACAATGGTTTTTGTAAGTCACAAATTAAATGAAATAAAAAGTATTTGTGATAGGGTAACAATTCTTAGAGACGGGAAATTAATTGCAATTGAAAAAATTGAAGAGGTAAATGAAGAACAAATTGCAAGACATATGATTGGTAGAGAATTTAATAAAGTATTCCCTCCTAAATTAGAAAGAAAAGACAAAACTTCGATATTAAAAGTTGAAGATTTGAGTATTAAAAATTTACTTACTAATATTAATTTTGAATTACGACATGGAGAGATTTTAGGATTTGCTGGATTAGTCGGTTCTGGAAGGACAGAAACTATGGAAGCTTTGATGGGTTTAAGGAGAAAAGACTCAGGTACAATTTGGATAAAAGGTAAACAAGTTAATATAAATAATCCAAATGACGCAATTTTCAATAAACTTGGTTATATAAGTGAAGATAGGCAAGGCAAAGGAATTGTTCAAATTTTTGATATTCCTCAAAATATGAGCTTGATTTCAATGCATAAGTATCGAAAAGGTCCTTTTATAGATAAGAAAAAAGAAGATTTAAAGGCTGAAAATTATATAGATAAATTCAATATTGTCGCAGCGTCTAAAAAAATGGAATTGAAATATTTTAGTGGGGGAAATCAACAAAAAGTCTATCTTTCTAGATGGATGGATACTGATCCTGAAATATTAATTCTAGATGAACCTACAAGAGGAATTGATGTAAATGCTAAACGAGAAATCTATGAATTCATACATTCTCTAGCAAAGAGCGGAATAAGTTGTATTTTAATTTCTTCCGAAATGGAAGAAATAATAGGTCTTTGTTCTCGTGTTTATGTAATGAAGGAAGGTCAAATAAGTAATTGTTTGTCTGGTCCAGATATTAATGAAGAAGAAATAATGTTTAATGCAACAGGATTGAAAGGGAAAAAATAGTATGGGTGAAAAAAATAAAATTATATTATACTTTAAAAATTTTAAATTAAAAGATCATGCAATTGGTATTGCATTTATTATATTATTTCTATTTGCAATAATTATTGGCTGGCCTAATTTTATAAAAATTAGGAATTTAACAAATATTTTACGGCAAATATCTTATACCGGAATTATTGCTTTAGGTATGACGCTTATAATTATTTCTGGTGGTATAGATTTATCTGTAGGCTCAATGACAGTTTTTACTGGAGGGATCAGTATTTACTTTCTTAATCTTTTTGGGCCTAATTCAGTTTTGGGAATAATTTTGACAATTATTTTCAGTATTTTATTTGGTGGGATATGTGGATTCTTTAATGGAATTATGATTTCAAAATTCAGAATTGCACCATTTATCGTAACACTGGGAACAATGAGTATTTTCAGGTCATTAATTCAATATTTTTCTAATGCTGGAAATATATTAAGTGTTAATCCACTTTATGGAAAAATTGGAATGGCTTCATTTTTTGGATTGCCACTTCCTGTTTGGATTTTTGGTATTGTTGCAGTTTTATTACATATATTATTAGAAAATACAAGTATTGGTAGATATATTTGTGCTGTTGGATCTAATGAAAAAGTAGCTTTGTATTCTGCAATAAAAGTTGATTTTATTAAATTAATTCCTTATGTAGTTACAGGTTTGACTGTTGGTATTGCCGCAATGATGTGGACTAGTCGTTTAAATTGCATAAATCCTTCAGATTGTACCGGATATGAAATGGATGCTATAGCAGCTGTAGTAATTGGTGGAACATTGATGAGTGGAGGAAAAGGAAGTATTACTGGGACGGTTCTAGGTGCCATAATGCTTGGAATTATTAATAACATGTTAGTTTTAGGAGGAATAAGTCCTTTCTTACAACCAGCTGTTAAAGGTTTCGTAATTATTATTGCTGTTTTGCTTCAGTACAATAATGATAAAAAATAGAAAAAAATTCATTGGAGGTAAAAATGAAAAAATTAATTATTGCTTTATTATGTGTGTTTTTAATTGCAAACTTTGCTTTTGCACAAGGGCAAAATGAGTCAAAGGCTATTCCTAAGATTGGTATAGCAGTACCTTCCCCAGATCATGGCTGGACTGGTGGTATTGGTTGGTGGGCAGATAAGGCTGTTGAAGAACTACAAGTAAAATATGCTGGAAAGTATGAATTCAAAGTACTTCATGCAGATGGTTATGCAAAACAAATTTCGGATGTTGAAGATTTAATAGTTTGGGGTATGGATTATTTAGTTATTCTTCCACATGATTCTGCACCTCTTTATCCTAGTGTAAAAGCTGCTTATGATGAAGGAATTGAATGTATTGTTGTTGATAGAGGGTTCTCAGATGATCAAGATTTTGGATACCTTTATGTAGCTGGAGATAACCCAGGATTAGGAACTGAATCTGGTAAATATATGAGAAAATATATGGCTGAAAATGGTTTAAAAACATATGCAGTTATGGGTGGAATGCCAATTCCTATTGATGAACAAAGAATGACTGCTTTCTTTGACGAAATGGAAAAAGATAGTAGTTTAGTAAACCTTCAAGGTGGAAGAAATTACGAATATTCTAACTGGTCAACACAAAAAGGTTTAGAAATTATGGAAAACTTCTTACAAATGTTCCCAAAAATTGATGCATTATTCTGCCAAGATGATGATGTATTAACTGGTGTATTACAAGCAATTAAAGAAAGTGGAAGAGATGATGTTAAACTTGCAATGGGTGGCGCAGGATCAAAAGTTGTAATTAAAAAGATTTTAGATAAAGATCCAATTGTAAAAGCAACTGCTACTTATCCACCAAAAATGATTTATGATGCAATTCTTCTTTGTATTGATGTAGCAGAAGGAAATAGAAGCAATGCATTCCATACTTCTAATACTAAAGAAACCGTTATTTTACCATCAGTACTTGTTGATATAAATAATGCAGCAGAATTCTATGAACCTGAAGCAGTTTTCTAAAAAACAAAGAAAATGAAATGAATCGTCCCAAGCTTGGGGCGATTTTTTTATTATTAAGAAAAAGATCCCTTTACTTTATTATGAGTGATATACATTTTAGAAAATCTAAAATGTAGTTTATAATTTTAATATAAAAATACTCTAAGGCTTAGTTTAATATAAACGCTTAGAGTATAGAAATTAAAGTGAAGTTTTTTAATTTAGAATCTGTAACTAGCACCTACCGCAGGCATAATGTTTGTAATAATTTTTGAATATTTTACAAAATCGCCTAAAGAATCTGTTTTCCAAGAAATCAAATCAAAACCAAGATTTAATGAAGCTACTAATGTAATTTTTTCAGCTAATGTATATTCAAAAGATCCAAATACTCCAGCACCAAAAGCTAATACACCGGCTTCATTATTTGTTGTTTTTTCTTTTGCTCCTAATATAGAAATGTCTAATCCACCGCCAGTTTTTACAAGCATATTATCATCTATTGGAATGATATAATATGGACCTGTTTGTAGGAATACAGCAACAGAGTTATTATAGTTTGTACTTCCATCAAATTTAAAGGAAAGCGCTTTACCAACACCACCATTGGCATAAATACCGATATTATCGCTCATTTCGTTTTGATAAAATGCTGCAATACCTACTGATGAAGCTGATACATTACTACTCATTGTACCTAAATAAAATAGACTACCAATAACTTGATTTTTCCCATCTCCGGAGGAAGCTTCTAAAGGTAAGAAATTCATTGCTGAAAATGCAGATGAAATGCCGACAACAGTCATAACGACTAAAGTTAAAATTCTTTTTTTCATAATAAGCACCTTTTTTTTATGATACTAGAATCTTATCATAGAACTTTTTAAGAAGCAAAAAAAAAGATAGTTTACTTTCTAAAAAAAAATAATTATTTAATTATATTTAATAATTATTAAATTTATTTTATTCTTATATTAATATGTAAAAGGGATAAATATGAAAAAGAAGCTTTCAAGAGACCAACAAATTATTAAAACGAGTATAATCGGTATTTTAGTTAATATTTTACTTTCAACATTCAAGTTAATTATAGGCTTATTATCATCATCAATAGCTATAATGATGGATGCAATCAATAATTTAAGTGATGCTTTATCTTCAATTATTATAATAATAGGAATGAAATTAGCATTAAAACCTGCAGATAATAAACATCCACTTGGTCATGGAAGACTAGAATATTTAAGTGCTATGATTGTCTCTTTCATTGTGTTTTTTGCAGGTATTACTTCATTAATTGAATCAATAAAGAAAATAATTACCCCATCTGACATTAAATATACACCTCTAATGCTCGCTTTTATAGTAATTGCAATTATAGCAAAATTAATACTTGGTAGTTATACGAAGAATACTGGGAAAAAAGTAAATTCAACAGCACTTATTGCTTCTGGTTCTGATGCTTTCTTTGATGCCCTTGTATCGCTTTCGACTATAATCTCTGCATTAATTACAATTATTTTGAAGATAAATATTGATGGTTTTATTGGAGCTGCAATTTCATTAGTAATAATAAAAGCTGGATGGGATATGTTAAGTGATACTTTAGATAGAATACTGGGCTCTAGAATAGATAGTAATCTTTCAAAAGAAATAAAGGCTAAAATAAAAGAAGAAGAGTTAGTAATTGGAGTTTATGATCTTATACTCCACAATTATGGACCTGAAACAATGATTGGTTCAGTTCATATTGAATTAGAAGACGATATAAAAACAAAACAAATTTATGAATTAACTAGAAAATTACGAATGGAGATTTTTGATGAGTTTGGAATAATTCTTACTTTTGGTATCTATGCAATAAATCAAAAAGATCCAATAGTGATAAAAATTATGGATGAAATAAATAAATATATTTTAGATATTGATGGAATTATTCAAATGCATGCTTTTTATATAAACTTTGAAACAAAGCAATTATCTTTTGATATTGTTGTTGATTTTAATGTGAATGATAAATTTGCTCTACGAGATTCAATTGTTGCTAAATTAAAAAAAGAATATCCAGATTATACTATCTTTATTGCAATCGATACTTATATTAGTGACTAATATTATAAAATTAATTAGAAATCTTTTATAATAATACCCAATAAAGAGGCTATATTTGCTGCTTGATAAGTATCAACTATAATACCTTTTATCTCTATCATATTCTTTGAAAATTGAATATTATCAATTATTGAAGTTGTGAAATCGATATCTTTTAGAAGCGTGTTGAAAAATTCTGTTTTAGAGAAATCTACTTCATTCAGATTGAAATTTATCAGCTCACATGAATTAAAAAAAGATTCAATAAAGGTACAATTTTCTATTATTAAATCGACTATTTTAGATTCAAATTGAGAAGAATAATTAAAATTAGAGTCTTTTATTATAAGATTTTCTAATTTCGCTGAGGTGAAGGAAGTTCCAGCAAATTTGCAGGTATTAATATTTGTTTTATCAATATGAGATTTATTAAATTTACTAGATGAAAAATCACAATCTATTAATTTGCAGTTTAAAAAAGTTGAATTTTCAAAATTACAAGAATTGAATATGCAATCTTTAAATATACATAGCTCAAAGTTAAGGAATGAAAAATCTATATCTGAATATTTGCATTTTTCAATTTGAATTAATTCAATATAAGTTTCTTTATTGTCTTTAACATATAAATTTATATCATCTATTTTTGTTAAAGAATTTTTATCTATTTCAATAGATCCTGTAATATCTTTTTTAGTTTTAACTTTTCCTTTTTTCTTATATGCCATTTTTTTACCTTTTAATATATTTTATTGGAATTTTTAAATTTTATATATAAAAAAATTAATAAATATTTAAGAAATTTTTCTTAAGTGTGTTAGAATTATGTATGAAATATTAATTTTAAATTAGGTAGTAAAAGTCGCTAAATTACAAATTTAATCATTATTCTCTATTTATTCCTCATATTAGCTAATTTATAATACCATTAAAAGAAGTGGATCCACTTTAATAGGAGGGAATATGAAAAAGGTTATATTATTAATTGCAATTTCTATAATTGCCATTTCATCTGTTTTTGCATCCGGTAGTTCTGAAGAAGAGAAAAAAGTAGTTACCTTAAAATTTTGGTATACTTATGGAGAAAACGAAGAAGCTATATTGCTTAATGAAGTAATTCCTATGTGGGAAGAAGCCAATCCGGATATTAAAATTGATTGTGTTAGACAAGATGGAAGTCAATATCATCAAATGATAGTTACTTCTTTTGGAACAGGAAACACTCCTGATGTAGCTCGTATTGAGATTACAAAAACTGCAGCTTATGCAAATCAAGGTGGATTGACCGCTTTAAGTGATTATCCTGAATTTAATGATTTAAAAAAGGGTTTTTTAGAAGGTCCATTATCAACAAATAGTTTTAGAGGAGCATATTATGGGCTTCCTCTTGATACAAATTGTAAAGTAGCTGTTGTTAATACTAAAATCTTAAAAGATGAACTTAATTTAGATAAAGTTCCAAAAACTATGGAAGAATTTATAGAAAAAGCAAAGGACAGAGATAAATATTCAATAAATGTATCAGGTTTTGGAGATTGGGATCTCTATCCATATTTCTGGTTATTTGGTGGAGTTTTAACAAATGATGATTTTACGAAAGCTAGTGGATATTTTAATAGTCCTCAAAGTGTAAATGCAATTAAGACAATGCTTAAATTACATGATATGGGTATTTTTACAATAAGAGATCTTGATGGAAGTGTTGATGCTTGGGATGGTATTGAAAGTGAATATGTTATGTTCTTTGAAGGTCCTTGGTACAATTTTAATGCAAAAGCTGATTTAGGTATTGTACCTTCTTTAATCCCAACATATGAAGGAAGAACTTCAACTGTTGTAGGTGGAGAAAATATAGCAGTATTTTCTACATCAAAATATCAAGATGCTGCCTGGAAATTTGCACAATTTATGACAAGTGAAAAAGTTCAAGCTGCTATGTTAAAATCAGGGCAACTTCCAGTACTAAAAGATATGGTTACAAGTGCTGCTGTATTAGAAAATCCTGTTTGGTCGGTATATATGAAACAACTTGAAAGTGCAAAAGCAAGAATACCATCTCCATATACAGGGGATATTGAAAATGTTTGGAAAAATTGTATGACATCAATTTTTGTAGATTCAGCTAATGTTGAAGATCAGATGAATAAAGCAGCAATTGAATTAGATCAAATTCTATCAAAATAGGTTTTAAAAAATGGGATATAGAATAAAAAACTATAAAAGAAGAGATTTAAATGGCTGGAGATATTGTTTTCCATTTGTAGTCCCTGGATTAATTTTAACATCAGTATTTGTGCTTTTTCCAATGCTTTTTACTCTTAGGATAGCTTTTTCAAATTATCAAATTGTTCTTGGAAAAATTACATATATTGGATTTGAAAACTTTAAAGCTATTTTCACAGAATCAAATAGAGAATTCTGGTATGCTTATAGAAATAACTTTCTGTATGCCATTGTAACGGTCCCTTTCATTGTTTTTGGGGGGATGGTTTTCAGTTATTTAATAAATAATTTAAAGAAAGGTGGAAGCCTTTTTAAGGTTGGCTTCTACCTTCCTGTAATAACTTCTTGGGTTATTGTTTCTCTGGTATTTAAATATATGTTTAATAATTCAAGTAGAGGTCTTATAAATTATTTTCTAGTGGACGTTTTGCATATTCTTCCAGATTATATTCCTTGGTTACTTAGAGAATGGTCTGGAAATATGGCAATATGGTTAATGGGAATTTGGAAAAACACTGGTTGGGCAATGTTAATATATTTAGCAGCTTTGCAGTCAATACCCATTATTCTTTATGAAGCTGCTGATTTAGATGGAGCTTCAAATTGGCAGAAATTTAGACATATTACTATGCCTTCATTAAAGCCAACAACCTTCTTTGTTTTGGTAAATATGATAATTGGATCTTTTAATGTATTTTTGCAAGTAATGCTATTAACAAGTGGTGGTCCTAACGGTAAAACAAGTGTTCTACAATACATGCTTTATGATCGAGCTTTTGGCAAATTTCAATTTGGTCAAGCTTCAGCTGTTGGTTTAATAAGTTCTATTACAATTGTTTTATTAACATTTATTTTAAATAGGGTTTTTAAATTAGATAATCAGGAGGAAAAGTAAATGAAACAAGTTATAAATTGGATTATTCTTTTGTTTTTTTTATTATTGTTTTCTATTCCTTTTTTATTTATGATATCTAATTCCTTTGAAACCTTTAGTTATGTACTACCTTATCCTCCTAGGATTATTCCATCAAGTTTTAATTTAGATGCATATAAGCATATTTTATCGATGCCTTTATTTTCTACTGCAGTAATTAATAGTATTTTAAATACCTTTATTACAATGGTAATAGCAATATTTATTTCAACTTTATCTGCATATGGATTTGCTAGAATTAAATTTAGAGCTCGTGAATTAATTTTTGCTATATATTTATTTACTTTAATGCTTCCTGGTTTTTTAAATATTATACCTCAATTTATTATTTTAAAATGGTTAAAAATACCTTTTACTGATATTAGTTTAATAGGTACTCGAACAGGTTTGATATTAGTTTATGTCTCTACTTGTATATGCGGGAATACTTTCTTTTTAAGAAACTTCTTTAGGAATATACCAAATGATTTAAGTGAATCAGTAATTATTGATGGTGGAGGGCATGGTACAATTTTCTTTAAAATACTATTACCATTATCGACTCCGGCAATTGGTACTATGAGTATTTTTGCTTTCCAAGGATTTTGGGAAGAATATTTTAGCGCAAAAGTACTTATTGGAGCTAATGAAAAAATGATTACATTACCTTTACTTTTACAAAGATTGAATGGAGAACATTCAACTCGTTGGGAATGGGTGTTTTCAGCATCAATTTTAGCATTAATACCAGTTGTTATTATATTTATTATTTCTCAGAAAAAAATGGTTATTGGTGGTCTTTCTCAAGGCGCTATCAAAGGTTAAGTTATGAATACAAATTTAGTTTTTAGTAAGAGTCGATATATTATCGGCGATAATGTTATTGTCTCAAAAAAAAGAGAAGAAAATGAAGCTGTTGCTTTACAAAGAGAATTTAAAATTGTTAAAGATTTTGAATTCTCAATTGAAGAAATTGGAGATGAGAATTTTTATAAATTCTTTAATCTTGATGAAGGCAGTTATATTATTACAATTGGTGAATCTCAAGGTTCTTTTACAATAGATAAAAGTATAAAAGATTCTGTTTTATATGGGTTCTTATCAGATTTTGAAAAACCCTCAAACTCAAAAGAAATTGAGAGTTTGTGTAGATTGCATATAAATTGTGTTCAATTTTATGATTGGATGTATCGTCATGATGATCTTATTTCAAAAGATGCTGAGTATTTCGATCCTATGAATAGAAAGATTAATTTAAATGTAATCAGTGACAAAGTTGATAGATGCAAACAAAAGGGAATGCGAGCGTTTGCTTATGGAGCTATTTATGCAGCAACTGAAAGGATATTTAAGTCACATCCACAATGGTGTTTATATACCATAGATAAGAAACCTTTAAAATTTGCAGATTGGCTTTTTTATATGAATATATCTAAAGATAATGGTTGGAGTGACTATATTAGCCAAGAGTTTTTAAAAGCTGTAAAAGAGATTGGTTTTCAAGGAATTCATATGGACACATATGGCTTTCCAAAAACAGGTTGTGATTATAAGGGGAATATAGTATATCTTGAAGAAGAAATACCTCATTTGATGGATAAAGTTCAGAAATTATTAGCTTCAGAAAGTTCTGAAAATGGAATAATATTTAATGCCGTAAACGATTGGCCAACTGAAAAAGTATCAAATTGTAGTGATGCCGCATATATAGAAGTTTGGCCCCCACATGAATCATATTTTGATTTATATTTACTAATAAAAAAAGCAAAACTACTTGGTCATAAAAATGTGGTTTTAGCTTGTTATATGGAACCTTTTAGAGATAAAAATCAAGAAAAAGCAGAAAATGCTTGGAAATTGGCTTTTGCCGCTATAAATTCATCAGGAGGGACACAATTAGTAATGGGAGAAGAAAACTGTGTTTTATCAAATAGCTATTATGCTGATTATTCACACCTTAGATCTTCCTTTGTCTCTGAAACTATTCGATATTTTGATTTCATAGTGGCTTATAAAAGCTTTATTTATAAAAATGATGCAATGGATGTTTCATTTTTATCCTCTGGAGGAATTAATGAAGATATTATTTTTTCATCTGAAAAAGCAAAGTTCTCTCAAAATGGAGAAGCATATAGTGTTTGGACTATTATAAAAGAAAGTAAAAAAAATATTTCATGTCAATTAATAAATTTAACTTCAAATAATAATTTGTGGAACAAAGAAAAAGAGAATGTTATAATAATTGATGATATAATTATTAAACTTCGTCTAAATAGGATTGTTAAGAATATATCAATAGCAAGTCCTGATTTAGAGGATATTAGAGCTTTAAGCTTAGATTTTGATTATGATATAATAGACCAAGGACGTCTTTATTCGGTTAAAATTCCGTCACTTAAGTTTTGGAGTATGGTAGTTATTGAAATGGAGTAAAAAATGGAAATGTATTCTTTGAATACAGAAATTCTTCCAACCGTTCGTATGGTTGGTAGAATTAAATATTCAACCCCTTGGAAGCACTTTGAGCGTATTCTTAAAAAAGAATTTGTAGTTTATGTAATAATAAATGGAGAAATGTTTATTCAAGAGGGAACATTAAGATATCATTTAAAAGCTGGAGAATTCTTTATATTAAAACCTGGAATAAAACATAAAGGGTACGCCTTTGCTACATGTGATTATTTTTATTTTCATTTTTCTGATAATGGTCTTAGCTTGTCTGGCTTTAAAGAGAAAGAAATTATTCCAAAAATGTTAGAAAAAAGAAGGTCAAGTAAACTTAGTTATTGCCTTTCTGAAAAAACTCCAACAGATGGGATTACCTATCTTCCAAAAACTTTTAAGGTTTCACATATGGATTTTAAAGATAGGATTCGAAAAATTATCAATATTTATCAAAATAGAGAGGAATTATATAAACAAAGAGTTTCTGTTGAATTTTTAAGTTTTTTAAGTGCTGTAGCTCATGAATTCGTATTAGAGAAAGTTGATACAGCTGAGAAAAAACATAAAGGCGAAATCTTAACTGAACAATTATTAAATTATTTAAATAATAATTATACAAAAAAAATAAAAAGTACTGATATTGAGAGTGAAATGGACATGAATTTTGATTATTTAAATCGTGTTTTTTCTCAATTTACTGGTAATACTATTTTTAGATATCTTAATAGTTTAAGAATAAAAAATTCAAAAGAATTAATTGCAACAACAAATCTTAGCTTTGGAGATATTGGAGAAATGGTTGGGTTTTCTGATAAATATTATTTTTCAAAATTATTTCATAAAGAAACAGGTATGACAGCAACCGAATATTATAATAGAAAGAGGAAAAGCGAATGAATCGAAAATGGTGGCAAGAAAGAGTAGTATATCAAGTATATCCAAGAAGTTTTTATGATAGTAATAATGATGGAGTTGGAGATATAAGAGGGATTATTAATAAGATTGATTATCTAAAAGATTTAGGAATAGGTGCGATATGGTTAAATCCTATTTATGATTCTCCAAATGATGATATGGGATATGATATTAGAGATTATGAAAAAATATTAGATGATTTTGGAAATATGGAAGACTTTGATGAACTTCTTCAAAAACTTCATGAAAATGATATTAAGTTAATTATGGACCTTGTTGTAAATCATACTTCTGATGAACACGCATGGTTTAAACAATCTTCTCTTAATAAAAATAATGAATATTCCTCATATTATATCTGGAGGGATGAGCCAAACAATTGGGCTTCTTTTTTTGAACCTTCTGCTTGGTCTTATAGTGAAACCAGAAAACAATGGTATCTTCATTTATTTTCTAAAAAACAACCCGATTTAAACTGGGAAAACGAAGATGTGAGAAAAGATGTTTATTCTATGATTAATCGCTGGCTTGATAAAGGAGTTGATGGTTTTAGAATGGATGTAATTAATCTAATTGCAAAAGCAAAAGGATTACCAAATGGAGAAGGAAGTGGATATGTATTCTCTCCTGAATATTTTGCCATGCAACCAAAACTTCATGATTATTTGAAAGAAATGAGAGAAAATTGTTTTGTTAATAGAGACTGTATGTGTGTTGGAGAAACTCCTTTTACAACAGTGGAGAATGCTCCATCTTTAGTTGAAGACAAAAAAGAATTAGATATGATTTTTCAATTTGATCTAATGGATATGGATAGTGATGGGGAAAAATGGAATGTAAAGCCTTTTGATATTAAGCTCTTTAAAGAAGTATTAGCCAAATGGCAAAAAACATTAAATTGGAATAGTTTATTTCTTTCAAATCATGATCAACCTAGAAGTGTTTCTCGTTTTGGAAATGTAAGTACTGATGAATTACGAATTAGAAGTGCAAAAATGATTGCAACAGCTGTACATTTATTAAAAGGAACTTCTTTTATTTATCAAGGGGAAGAACTTGGAATGGCAAATGTTCCTTTTGAGGGCATTGATGAACTTCGTGATATAGAGAGCATTAATTTTTATAATAATTCCGAAGATAAAGACTCGGCTTTTAATAGTATTTTGAAAAAAGGCAGAGATAATGCAAGGACACCTATGCAATGGGATTGCTCAAAAAATGCGGGGTTTACTAAAACACAACCTTGGATAAAAGTTAACCCAGATTATATAAAATATAATGCTGAGAAAGAAGCACAAGATTCATTTTCAGTTTTAAATTATTATAAAAAACTTATAAAACTTAAAACAAGTAATAAGATAATTATTGAAGGTGATTTTAAGTTAATATATGAAAATTCAAATGAAATATTTGCATATGATAGAATAGTTGATAATGAAAAAATTAGAATTATATGTAATATGAGCGATAAACAAGTATCCCTTGAAGAAAATGAATTTACAAATATAATTTTGACTAATGTGAAAAATCCTAATCAAAATTATTTGCTGCCCTATGAAACGAGAGTTATAAAATAAATCTTTTTTCTCCTTTGCTATTTGGCAAGGGAGTTTTTTTAAGTATTTTTATAAAATAATTTCTCTTGATTGTTAGTAGCCCCTATGTTAATCTAATTAAGTGAATACTTAATTAGATAGAGGTGATTATATTTCAGATATTATAAAAATTATGAATGCTTTAGCCGATAATAATCGTTATTTTATCGTTCAAGAATTATTAAAACGTGATTATTGTGTTGGAGGATTAGCATTAAAGCTAAATATAAGTGAAGCTGCAGTTTCTCAACATTTAAAAATTTTAAAAGATGCTAGTATTATCTCAGGTAATAAAAGAGGTTATTTTAAACACTATAGAGTCAATGATAAAATTTTTAAAGAAATCTGTGATGAACTAAATTTGCTTAGTCAAATAAAAAGAGAAAAGACAACTTTATGTCCTCCTAAAAATAAAGAAGATTGCCCTTTGTGCAAAGAAGAGCTAATAGATAAAAAATAAAATATTTAAATTTTTTTTATAAATAAAAAATTATAGGAGCAAAAAATGAGAAAAGTAGATGTCGTAGTATTAGGTGGAGGAGCATCAGGATTGCAATCTGCAATAACAGTAAAATCAACATATCCTGAAAAAGAAGTAGTCTTAATTAGAAAAGAAAAGCAAGTTTTAATTCCTTGTGGTATTCCATATATTTTTGGAACTCTAAGTGATAGCAGTAAAAACATTCTTCCCGATAAACCTTTAACTAGTGTAGGGGTAGAAATAATAATTGATGAAATTACTGATATTAATGTTGAAGGTCATTCTTGTAATACTGTTAGTGGTGAAACTTATTATTATGAAAAATTAATACTCGCTCTTGGTTCTAAACCAACTCTTCCAAAATGGTTGAAAGGGGCAGAACTTGAAAATGTATTTACAATACCAAAAAATAAAATATATTTAGATGATATGTTATCTAAATTGAGTTCTGCTAAACGTATTACAGTAATTGGAGCTGGTTTTATTGGTGTAGAAGTCTCTGATGAATTAAATAAAAAAGATTATGAAGTAACATTAGTTGAAATTGAAAAAACTATTTTAAGTCGAGCTTTTGATGAAGAATTTGGCAAAATGGCAGAAGATCATCTAAAAGAAAGAGGTTTAAATGTAATTACTGCAAAAGGTGTTGCTGAAATAAAAGGTGATAAAGGAAAAGTATCAAAAGTTGTATTAACAAGCGGAGAAGAAATTGAAGCTGATGCTGTAATTTTATCTATGGGCTATGCTCCAAATACAGAAATTGCTGCAAAAGCAGGTATCGAATTAAATCAATTTGGCTTTATTAAAACTTGTGAATATATGAGAGTTCTTCCTTGTTCAACTGATATTATTGCAGTAGGAGATTGTGCTGAAAAAAGAGATTTTGTAACACGTAAATTAGATAGAACAATGCTAGCTTCTACAGCTTGTGCAGAAGCACGTACTGCAGGTATGAATTTATATACATTAAGTCCTTGTAAACCTTTTACTGGAACAATTGCTATATATGCAACAGCAATTGGCGATCATGCATTTGGAACTGCTGGAGTTACTGAAACAAAAGCAATTCAAGAAAATTTTGCTATTATCAGTGGTAGTTTTACAGGTATAGATACTCATCCAGGGAATTTAGCTAACACACATGTACAAACAGTAAAACTAATTGTAGCAGCAGACTGTGGAATGATTTTAGGTGGTGAAGTTTATGGGGGCTCAAGTACTGGAGAACTCACAAATGCAATTGGCTTTTTAATTCAAAATAGAGTTACTGTAAAAGCTTTACTTACTATGCAAATTGGAACTCAACCATTATTAACTGGATCCCCAGCTGGATATCCTCTTATAAAAGCTGCTGAAGTTATTGTAAAGAAAATGAGGAAATAGATTTCCCTAATTTATATTTTTACTTTATTTTAAAACTATCTTTGTATTATATATATTAAGGTAGTTTTTTGTTGTAAAAAAAGAAGCAAAATGGTTTATTAAAATTAAGAGTTATAGTTGATTTTTATAGGTCTTATTTTAAAATATGAGACAATTAGTAAATTAAAATTTACATTTAAATTAGATTTTTTTCAAATTTTAGAATAATTAAATTTTGTTATTCATTGCACTTCAATGTCAATTGAGAACAGGATAAATTAAAACTCTTTAATAATAATATTTTAGATATTAATTAGCTCTTAAAATATTCTATTTTTTTTATAAATTATATATAATCATAAACATTATGGAAAAATCAATTATAAGTGTATTAGGAAAAGATAAGGTTGGAATAATTGCTAGAATATGTACATATTTAGCACAAAATGATGTAAATATTTTAGATATCTCCCAAACAATTGTTGGTGGTTTGTTTCAAATGATGATGATTTGTGATACTGAAAAGTGTACCAAAGATTTTCATTTAGTTGCTGAAGAACTTCATGGTATTGGTGATGAGCTAGGTATTCAAATAAAACTTCAAAAAGAAGAAATTTTTGAAAAGATGCAACGCATCTAGGAGGAAAGAATGCCAAGTTTAAAAGAAGTTGTCGATACTAATAAAATGTTTGAGAAAGATAATCTCGATGTGAGAACTATTACAATGGGGATTAGTCTTTTGAGTTGTATTGATAGTAATTTAGAAGTATTAAAGAAAAATATTTATGACAAAATTACTACTACTGCTAAAGATTTAGTAAAAGTTGGGAATGCAATTGAAAATGATTATGCAATCCCAATTGTAAATAAAAGGATTTCAATTACACCTTTAGCCTTTATTGGGGCATCAGCTTGTAAAACAAAAGAAGATTATGTTGAGCTTGCAGTCGTTCTAGATAAAGCTGCAAAAGATGTTGGAGTAAATTTTATTGGTGGTTTTTCGGCGATTCCTGCAAAAGGAATGACTAAAAGTGAAGAATTATTAATTAGAGCAATTCCTCAAGCAATGGCAAATACTGATTGCTTATGTGCTTCAGTTAATGTTGGATCAACAAAAACTGGAATCAATATGGATGCTGTAAAGTTGATGGGAGAAATTGTAAAGGAAACTGCAATTGTAACTAAAGATAGAGATAGTATAGGTTGCTCAAAGCTTGTTGTATTATGTAATGCTCCAGATGATAATCCATTTATGGCGGGTGCTTTTCATGGAGTTACAGAAACAGATAATGTAATTAATGTTGGGGTAAGTGGCCCTGGTGTAATTAATGAAGCCATTCAAAGTGTTAAAGGTAAAGATTTTACTGCATTATGTGAAATAATTAAACAAACTTCTTTTAAAGTTACAAGACTTGGACAGTTAGTTGCACAAGAAGCTAGTAAAAGATTAAATATTCCATTTGGAATTTTAGATTTATCTTTAGCGCCAACACCTGCTATTGGAGATTCGATTGCTGAAATATTAGAAAGCATGGGACTAGAAGAAGTCGGCTGTCCTGGAACAACTGCTGCATTAGCTCTATTAAATGACCAAGTTAAAAAAGGTGGTATAATGGCATCGTCTTCAGTTGGAGGTCTTTCAGGAGCTTTTATTCCTGTAAGTGAAGATCAAAATATGATAAATGCGGCATCAAGTGGTGGTTTGTGCATTGAAAAACTTGAAGCCATGACTTGTGTATGTTCTGTTGGGTTAGATATGATTGCTATTCCTGGAGATACAACAGCAACAACAATTTCTGGGATTATTGCAGATGAAGCTGCTATAGGGATGGTAAATGCTAAAACGACAGCAGTTAGAATTATTCCTGTAATTGGTAAAACTTTAGGTGATTCTGCTGAATTTGGTGGCTTGCTTGGTTTTGCTCCTATTATGAAAGTAAATACTAAATCATGTGCTGATTTTATTAATAGAGGTGGAAGAATTCCAGCGCCTATTCATAGTTTTAAAAATTAGTATTTTTTAAAGAACAGCCTTTTTTTAAGGTTGTTTTTTATTGCCACTTTTCCTAGAGATTAAATATAAAATGAAGTATTATGAAGTGAAATATAACAAGGACCTACAAATGAAAAAGATTAAAGCTTTAATATTAATTAGATTAACTGAAGTTGAGAAAAAGATATTTTTTCAATTTGAAGATAAAATTGATTTTACTTATAAAAATATGGATGAAGTAAAAATTACAAGAGAAGATATAAGTGAAGCAGAAATAATAATTGGATTTCCCCCTAAAAAATATTTAGATACGGCTATAAATTTAAAATGGATTCAATTGATTTCTTCAGGTGTTGATTATTATATGAGAGATGGGCTAATCAAAAAACATACTATTGTAACTAATGCTAAAGGATCTTATGGTGAATCTCAATCAGAGTTTATGTTAGCGATGCTTATTTCACTTATGAAGAAATTACATAAATATAGAGATAATCAATTACAATCAAAATGGATGGATGAAGGCAGTGTAATGATGCTAAGAGGATCTACTGCTCTTGTTATTGGACTTGGTGATATAGGTAGTGAATTTTCTAGAATTCTAAAAGCATTTGGTGTATATGTAATTGGAGTAAGAAGAGATAATACAAAAAGATGTGAATATGTTGATGAAAGTTATTCTTTTACTGATTTAGATATACTTATTCCTAAAGCCGATATTGTTGCAATGGTTATTCCTTCTACACCGGAAACGCAAAATCTAATGAACTCACAAAGAATTTCTATTATGAAAAAAAACTCAATTTTAGTTAATACTGGGCGTGGTGCTACAATTGATAATGAAGCATTATATGATGCTGTTGAAAAAGGTCATATTTTAGGTGCTGCTGTTGATGTTTTTGAAAATGAACCTCTTCCTAGAGAACATAGGGCCTGGGGAATTGAAAATCTTTTAATAACGCCACATTCTGCAGGTCAGAATTATCTGGATAATAACTGGAAAAAAACATTAAAATTAATTGAAGAAAACTTAACAGCTTATTGCAATGGAAATAGTTTGAAAAATATTGTTGATAGAAGTGTTTATGAGTTTGAAAAAGAGAATTAAATTCTTCTTTTTTTTATACTAATAATAACTGAAAGCACACCTCGTTTTATTGGAATTAGGAGTGCTTTTTTTTGATTTTTTTAATTTTTTTAAAATAGATATCTTTTTATTAATAAAATAATATACATCCTAAAAAGGAAGTTTATTTTAATTTAAATAATAAAAAAGTTTTTATATCTTCTTATAAATAGCCTTGTTTATTGATATTTGATTGAGTTATAAATAAGAATTATTCGCTTGGAGTGCTGGAATTTTGTCATTTTTCTAAGATTCATATAAATCTATGTAATAAGAAATCTTCTATTTTATACCTAGTTGCTATGATAATTTTATCCTATAAATTTTTTGGATTCAGCTTGTGAATGAAAATAATGATATAGAAAAAAAGATTTAGTAAAAAATAGAATCAGATTTAACAAAAAAATAAAGAATTCTCAAATAAAACCATTAGTTAATATAAAATATAATAGGATTGTTTGTGCACATTTAATAAATATATGTGTAATAAAAGAGAGCAAAAAAAAATTTTTGAAAATTAATTTATATTTTTTTAATTTTTTTTATGTTTAAATATAAGTAAAATTAGTTTTATAAAAATCATATTATTAATTACTATAAAATCTTTATTATAGATGCTTTAAATAAGTATTTAGCAAAAAAAATAGTTAAGTTATTTTACAAATAAATAATTTTTAAAAACCTTAAAATTTAAATAATTTTTTATAGAATAAATCTAAAAATATAAAATTAGGTTATTGACTATAATTAAGTTTCTCTTATAGGTTTATATTCAAATAAAAATTAAAACGAAATACGAAGGCGTATATATTGCAAGTCAATATTTACGTCTTTTTTTTATTTTTAAGGAAGGTTAGAAAAATGAAAAAAATTTTAATGCTAAGTGTAATGTTCTGTATTATCTTTACTTCTTTATTTGCTAATGGTGCTAGTGAAAAGAGTAAAAGTGTTGAGTCTAAGGTTTATAAAGTAGCTTGTGATGCTTCTTATCCTCCTTTTTCAATTCAACTAGAAGAAGGTGAAACTGTAAGTGGTACAGTTGTAAGTAGTTCCAATGGTATGGGAGATTATTATGGAATTGATGTTGAACTACTTGATGCAATTTCAAAGCTAGAAGGATTTGAATATGAGTTAACACCAATGGATTTTTCAGCAATTATTCCAGCACTTGTTTCAGGTAACATTGATGCTTCAATTGCAGGGATGAATGCAACTGAAGAAAGAAGAAAAACTGTAGATTTTTCTGATGGTTATTATGAAGCAGGATCTGCGATGGTAGTAAATGCTAATGATGATAGTATTTCTAGTTTTGAAGACTTGAAGGGAAAAGTAGCTGCTTGTAAAGAAGGAACAACTGGCATGCTCTGGTCTCAAGATAATTCTAGTAAATATGGTTTTAGTGTAAAAGTATATCCAGATTCAGCTAGTATGATGCTGGCTGTAGCTAATAGACAAGCTGATTTCTTACTAGAAGATTATCCTGTAATTAGTTATCAAATTTCTATTGGAGCACAAAAAAATCTTAAGGTTGCTATTGAAGCAATAGAAGAACCACCACAAGATGCTTTTGCTGTAGTAAAAGGTAAAAATCAAGAGTTACTAGCAAAATTTAATTCTGGTTTAGCTAAGATTAGAGCTAATGGTACTTATGATAAAATTATCAACCAATATAAATAATTAAAGTTGAATAAAATAGAGGGGATTCTTTTATTAAGTTCCCCTTCTATTTGTTTTACTATAAGGAGTTAAGAAATGATAGAATATTTTGAATTGTTATGGAAATATTTACCAATGCTATTAAACGGTTTGAAATTAACTTTAGTTATAGCGTTTTTTGGTATATCAATTGCTATTGTTTTAGGTATTGTTTTATGTATTTTATCTATTAGTAATAACAAGATTCTAGAGAAAATTGCAAATATTTATATCACCACTGTTCGTGGAATTCCATTAATGATTCTTGCTTTGTTTCTATATTTTGGCGTTATAAAAAACTCCATGGGAACAAATAGTGCGGCTATCATTATCTTAGCAATAAATGCTTCAGCTTATATGGCAGAAATATTTAGAGCAGGTGTACAAGCAATTGACTATGGTCAAACTGAAGCCGCAAGAAGTCTAGGCTTAAGTTATTTTCAAACAATGAGAAAAATTATTCTTCCTCAAGCTATTAAAATAATGATTCCATCCCTTATGAATCAAGCTATTTCTAGTTTAAAAGATACTGCAATTTTAAGTGCAATTACCGTAAATGAACTTACTTTAACATCAAAAGTTATAATAGCTAGAAATTATAAGGCTTTTGAATTGTATTCTTACGCTGCAATAATTTATTTAATTGTAATTGTTTTTCTAACTTATTTATCAAAGAAAGTTGAACACAAATTAAATTATACTAAACGCTAAAACATAAAGAGGAACTCATGGAAAAAATTATAAAATGTGAACATATAAACAAAGTATTTGGAGACTTAGTTGTATTAAAAGATATTTCTTTTAGCGTTGAAAAGGGTGAAACTGTTTGTCTAATCGGACCTTCCGGTTCAGGAAAATCAACTATGCTAAGATGTTTAAATAAGTTAGAAAATATTCAAAAAGGTGAAATTATTGTTGATGGACAAAATTCTAAAGAAGTGAAAAATGTAAATCATTATCGATCAAATATCGGGATGGTCTTTCAACACTTTAATTTATTTCCTAACTACACTGTAATTCAAAATATGACTTTAGCTCCGAGAACTTTAAAAAAGCTAAGTAAGCAAGAAGCTATAGATAAAGCAGAAGAATTATTAAAAAGAGTAGGTTTATTCGATAAGAGAGATGTGTATCCAGCTACTTTATCAGGAGGTCAAAAGCAAAGAGTTGCTATTGCTAGAGCTCTTGAAATGAATCCTAAAATATTATTATTTGATGAACCTACAAGTGCCTTAGATCCAGAGATGGTAGGAGAGGTTTTAGATGTTATGAAATCTTTGGCAAAAGAGGGAATGACTATGGTTGTAGTAACTCATGAAATGGGTTTTGCTCGTGATGTGGCAAATCGTATTTTGTTTATGGATGATGGATATATTGTTGAAGAAGCTACTCCCTTAGAAATGTTTCAAAATCCCAAAACAGAAAGATGTAAGAAATTCTTATCTAATTTTATTTAAGGAGAATATTATGGATTCTCATATTATAATAACAATAGGCCGTGATTTTGGTGCAGATGGGCATGAAATTGGGGTTCAGCTTTCAAATAGATTAGGTATTAAACTTTATGATAAAGAATTATTGGCCAAAGCTGTTTCAAAGCGAGGAAAAGACGAATTAGCATTATTTCAGGCTGATGAGAACTTAACAAAAGAAACTTATAATCCATATTTTCCAAGTATTGGATTTATTAGAAAAAGTGATAAACTTTTTGAAATTGAAAGAGAAATTATTAGAGATTTAGCAGAAACAGAATCTTGTATTATTGTTGGTAGACTTTCTGATTATATATTAAGAGATAAAAAGAATATTCTTAATGTGTTTATTACAGCTCCTTATGAATTTAGGGTAAAAAATATTCAAGAAAAATATAACTCAAATGAGTCTGAATCTCGAAAACTTGTAAGACGAAAAGATATCGTTCGTCGTGATTATAGAAACTATTATTCAAATGGAAAATATAAGTTATACTCCAATAAGGGTCTTTTATTAAATCGACAGATTTTTGGGATTGAAGGTTGTGTCGATATTCTAGAGACCGCAGTAAACTTAAAAATAAAACAATTTATGAAGGAATAGTAAATGTTAGAAAAAAAAAGTGAAAAAGAATTAATTCAACTTTGCCAGAATTTAGTTAAAGAAAAAAGTTATTCTGGAGAAGAAGAGGGCGTTGCACAAGTCTTAAAGAGTTATTTTGAAGACAATGACTTTGATGAAATTAAAATAGATCAATGTGGAAATGTTATTGGGGTAATTAATGGAAAATATGATGGTCCAACCCTTGTTTTTGATGGACATATTGATACAGTACCTGTTCAAGATATTTCAAAATGGAGTGTTAATCCTTTTGGTGGAGAAATTAAAGATAATCGTATATATGGAAGAGGTACTTCGGATATGAAAGGAGGCTTAGCTGCTATGGCGGTAGCTAGTGTTGCCTTTAGAGAAAAATATAATCGTGATTTTCCTGGTAAAATTGTAGTTGCAGGTATTGTTCATGAAGAACTATTTGAGGGAATTGCTTCAAAATATGTTTGTGATGTTTATAACCCAGATTATGTTGTAATTGGAGAATCTTCAGAATTAAATCTTAAGATAGGGCAAAGAGGAAGAGCTGAAATTGTAATTGAGACTTTTGGAACTCCATCTCATAGTGCTCATCCAGAAAGAGGAAATAATGCAGTATATAGCATGTGCAAAGTTATTGAAGCTATAAATAATTTACCAGTTGTAAAACACCCAAAATTAAAAGAGGGTATTATGGTTTTAACAGATATTAAATCTGATCCATATCCCGGATCTAGTGTAATTCCTGCTCATTGTAAAGCCACATTTGATAGAAGAACCTTAGTTGGAGAAACTAGAGAGAGTGTTCTTGAACCTATTATAACTTGTCTGAACGAGTTAGAAAGAAATGATCCAACAATTATAGCTAAAGCTTCATATGCTGAAGGTGCTAATTTATGTTACACAAAGAAGGAATTAAGTGCACAGAAGTTTTTCCCAGCCTGGTTATTTGATGAGAATGAAGAGTTTGTTCAATCTTGTTTAGCACAATTAAATAAAGATGGTTTTTCTCCTGAAGTAACAGTTTATGATTTTTGCACAAATGGTAGTTGGTATGCAGGGGAAAAAGGAATTAAAACAATAGGCCTTGGCCCATCAAAAGAGAATTTAGCACATACAATTGATGAATACATTTTTATTGATCAATTAATTGGGGCTTCAAATAGTTATTTATCAATATTAAAAGCTCTTATGAAATAGAGATATATTAATAATACAGAGAGAGAAATAAATGTCATATCCTTTGCTTGAAATTAACTTAGATATTATAAAAAATAATGTAATGCAGGTTAACTCTCTCTGTAGTAATTATGGCATTTATATAACAGGAGTTACTAAAGTCTTTTCAGCATATCCTTCAATTGTTCAAGCATATATTGATGGAGGAATAAAAAGAATTGGTGATTCAAGAATTGAAAATTTAAAAAAATTAAAAGACTTTGACATAGAAAAATGGCTGATAAGAGTTCCTTCCATTTCTCAAATAAAAGATGTTATCTTATATTCTGATGTTTCTTTAAATTCAGAACTAGAAACAATAATTTACTTAAATAATGAAGCTAAAAATCAAAATAAAATACATAAGGTAATACTTATGGTTGATCTTGGTGATTTAAGAGAAGGTTTTATATATAATGATAATTTTCAATTAGTTGTAGATAAAATATCTAAATTATCAAATATTATATTATATGGTGTTGGTACTAATTTAACATGTTTTTCTTTTATTCTTCCTTCAAAAGAAAAAATGGAAATTTTAAAAAATATAGCAAGTGAATTACCTATAAAAGAACCTGTTATAAGTGGTGGGAATTCTGCAACATTAAAATTGATGTTAGATGGCGAAATCCCTCCTTCAATTAATAGCATGAGACTTGGAGAAAGTCTTTTATTTGGTAAGGAAAGATGTACCTATTCTTTTTTATCAGATACTAGAGCTGATGCGTTTATCTTAAATGCAGAAATTGTCGAATTAAAAGAAAAACCTTCTTTGCCTTGGGGTGAAATAGGAGTAGATAGTTATGGTAATTCACCTAAAAAAGTAGTAGATAATGGACCCATTTATAGAGCTGTTCTAGCTATTGGTAAACAAGATTGTGATATAGAAACAATGATTCCATTGGATCCAAATATAGAAATATTAGGAGCTAGTAGTGATTATTTAATTGTTCATGTAAAAAAGAATGTTCATGATTATCATATTGGGGGAATAATAAAATTTCAATTAGGCTATTTTTCACTTATGCGAGCAATAATGAGTGAATATGTTATTAAAAAATATATTTCTTAAATAAATTTCAATTTATTAATTTTTTTAGATTATTTGTTTTTATTTTTATTTATATTATCAAAAGCATACCAACCTGTTAAAATTGCTGTAGGGATACCTGCAGGACTATAGGCCCATTGCCCAACTTGATAAATATCATCGATAGTTGTTTTTACAGATTTAGGAATTTTTCTTAAATTATTTATAACTGGAGATTTCCTTTCATATGTCCAACCAGTAATACCCCCTTCAGATGTTTTGATATGTTTCTCATAACTTAATGGAGAAAAAGAGAATTTAAAAATAATATTTTCTTTTAAATCTGAGTATAATGAAGATTGAAGTACTTCAATCATTTTATTTGATACTTCTTCTTTAAATTCTTCATACCAACCAGCATCTTTAATTTTCTTAACAAGATTATATTCAAATAATATGCTTGCAATAAAACCTGTTTTTCCATCAGGGGCTAAATTTTTATCTCTTAATCCAGGAATTGATATTTCATAAGTATTTAATTTGCAATATTTATCAACCCAATTGAATATATCTTTTTTTGATAAGTTTTCAAAATTAGAAATTAGATTATTTAATTCTTGTTTATTTGTTTGAGCTAAGCCTGTTTTTTGCGGAGTATAGAAAAAGTGTCCATTTGATTTTTTAGAAAAATATGTTAAAGGCTTATTTATACCAAGGTAAAGAGAGAAAACAGAATCACCACCTCTACTAGCCATTATTTTTTCTTTTTGTTTTATGGTGTTTTCTTTTGTTTTATTATCAAGTTTAAGAATATCAATTATTGAATAAAGTTCTTTCAAATCAGCACCCCAAACTAGTTTAGAGTAATTATATTTATTTCCTTTATTATCAGTTAAAGTTTTATTACTCGGATCAACTTTGGAAATTGTTGTGTTTGTTTGGATAACTCCACCTTGTTCAATTATTTTTTCTGCTAATTTTTGGGCAAGAATTCCTGTTCCGCCTTTTGGATAAAAATATTCTTGATATACATAAAAATATCCTAGTGCAAAAAATGTTGGAGTTCTCTTAAAAAAGTGTTGGCTTATAATATCGATTAGGGATTCATTATTAGTATATTTTCGTAAGAAATCTTCTATAGGGGCATTCATCCTATTCATATGCATAACAGCTAAAATGAATTTGCCAAACCAAGGAAGAAGTTCATGGATTAAATACTCTTTATTTTTAGTAAAATCTTTTATAAATACAGGATTGTTAAAGCCATATATAATTTCCATGCTATGTGAAATTTTATCAACAACTTTAAAGATTTTATCAATATCTTTTTTATTTTCAGGGAATTTTTTAATTAGTATGGATTTATATTTCTTTATATCTTCTAAATCTTTTATAGAAAAGATATCTGATTCTATACCCATAGAAACTGGACTTTCAATTAAATCTATTTCTATACCCAAATCTTTTAACATTGGTTTTATTACGCCAGAATTTTCTATTGATCTAGCTCCAACATCAAAAACAAAACCTTCATAATTGAATGAATTTAATAAACCACCACAGTTATCATTTTTTTCTAATAAGAGTACAGGAAATCCTTCTCTTGAAAGATAAGCTGCACAAGCAAGACCACCAAGTCCAGCACCTACTATAACTATTTGTTTTTTATCATTCATAAATTATACCCTGCCAAGTTCTATGGATTTATCCCATAATTTCCAAGCCATTTCTTTATCTAAAGCATGTGGGGCTGGAATTTCTTCAGTTGTAAGATTGAAAAATCGCCCATTAACATTATCAAGTTCTTTTGATACTCCTAAATAATATAAAGCTTTTGCTGAAATTTCAGGAGATCTTGAAGAAGGATTTACAATTCTATGTTTGAAAAAACGATATAATTTACCATTATTTTCTCCCATATTTGTACTTACATTTCCTGGATGCATTGCATTTATACTAACATTCGTTCCTTCAAAAAATTTAGTAAAAGTAATCATAGAAAGTAATTGAGCCGTTTTAGCTGAACCATAACCTTTTAGCCCAGAATAGTGGTGTTTTTTCCAACCTAGATCATTTAACCTTAAGCCTGCTATAGCAAATCGATGTCCTTCAGAATTTACAAAGATGATTCTAGCTTTTTCTTGAGTCGCTAATTTATCTTTTAACATATAATTTAAAATAAAAGAACTTAAATAATTTACTTGGAATACTTTTTCAAGACCATCATCTGTAAAAGTTCTTTTTGTCATATAAACTCCTGCATTATGGATTAGAACATCAATATTTTCTTTTAAATTATTTAGCTTTTTCCCCAATTCGATTATTTGAGATAGGTGAGTGTAGTCAGTAATAATATAATTACATTTTATATTATATTCATTAGATAATTCTTCACATTGAATCTTAGTTTTTTCTTCATTACGATTAATGATTAAAAGATTAGCCCCATGTGAAGCATAGGTTTTCGCAGTATAATATCCAATGCCGGAGGTAGTTCCTGAAATTACTACTAATTTATTTGAAAAAGAATCATTACAGATAAGAGGATCTTTTTTATCATTTTTTATCATTGCTCCAACATTAGACCATTCGTATTGTTTCAAATATTTATTCATTTATCTACCCAAACTTTTTCTTCATGAATTTCCTATAAACCTTATTGAATCTAGGAATATTATCAAAAATATCGCCCCATAAATCATAATAATCTCTTTGTTCTATTATCATTCTATTTTCATTAAGAGTAACTCTACTTAACCCAAAAACTGAAGAGTTTGGATATTTTTTAAAGCTAAGAGTCATTTCCCATTCTAATACAATTATATTACCATCTTCACAAGCATTTTTAATTTGCATCTTTAAATCTTTCGAGCGGTCTGTAAGACGTTTTGTCATTGCTTGAAATTCTTCTTTACCATGAATTTCTTGGACGGTGTCTTTAAAGAAAATATTGTCATCATAGTAAGGTAAAATATGAGACCAATCTGGTTTACCTTCTGTATTATAGATATTAGTCCAAAGGCTACTAAGATGATTTTTATCAATTATTTTATATTCGATGATAAAACTCCTCCTTATTTAGCAAACTTGCTAAAATGTCGTATATCAAATTTATTTTATTTAATTTGTGAGCAATCTCTTTTAAATATAAATAATATTTTTATTAGCAAAATCCTTTTCTTTAATAGTTATATTTTCATTAATTATTTCTAAACTAATTTTTTTCATTTTATCACACCATAAGCAAGTGTCAAATAATAATTATGATATAAAAAAACTATAAAGGAATTGACCTATAACTAAATATATCGTTAATAGGATAATTATAAAGAGTTAGAAAATATTTGAAGAAAATATAGAATATTATCTGATTATTAATTTAGTAGGAATTCTAATTTCAGAATATGGTTCTTCATTAGTATTATTAATTCTATCTAATAATTTATTGCTTACAGTATAACCAATTTTAGACCAATCTTGATCAACTGCACAAATTGATTGATATGTTAAAGGTAACCAAACAGTATCATCAAAACAAACAATATCAATATCTTCAGGGATTCTTAAGCCTTTTTCTTTGAGATAATGAAGAACTCCAATTGATGTAATGTCATTGCCACAGAAGAAAGCATCAACTTTTTTGTTTTCTATAAAATCTTTTGCAACCTCATAACACTCACCATATTTTAACTCTTTGAAAGGTCTGTTATGTGAATTGCAGAATTTAACTAAATCCTCATTAAAAGGGATTCTTTTTTTTGTAATAGCGGACCTAAATCCTTCAAATCTTTCGTTCATAGTAATATCAAAATGTGACCCTACAAAGCCAATTCTTTTATGACCTCTTTCTAATAAAACTTTTGTTCCTTCAAAAGCCCCTTGGAAATTTGTTGACATTACACAGTCTCTTTGATAGCCAAAAGGTTTCCTGTCTAAGAAAACACTTGGGCATTTGTTGCCTATTATTTGATTCATATAACTACAATCACTATCTACAGGAGCAATTATTAATCCATCAATATTATGCATTACAAGACTTTTAATATTTTCTTTTTCTTTTTCTTTGTCTTCGTTTGAATTTAAATATATAAGTTGGTATCCTTCTTTTTGAAGGATTTCTTCCATTTTTAACCCGATATCGAGAAAAAATGTGGAGAGGTGAGCTACTATATATCCTATTAATTTTGAATTTCCACTTCTTAAAGTTCGTGCTATTGGATTTACATTATAGTTTAATTTATCAATAGCAATCTGTACTTTTTCTCTTGTTTCAGGATTAACGTTTCTTGTTTTGTTAATTACATGAGAAACCGTAGAAGTTGAAACATTTGCAAGCTGTGCAACATCTTTAATAGATACACTCATTGATAAATCTCCCTTTTTTACAGATAAAAACGTTTATATGATATAGTATTGTAGATAAAAGTTATTGTCAATAAAATAATAATATAAATGTAGCTATACATAGAAAATCGCTATTTAATCCCCTTAAAATGCAGTAATTAATTTTTAATTTATTTTTCTTGACAGTTTTAGTAAGTCGGTTTATTCTTATCGAAAGGATTGCGCAAACGATTCGATAAGAGAGTTTTTTACTTATTTTTTTGTAGTCTAAATAAAAAAAGGATTATGTAATTATTTATTACTTTAGAATTTTTACATAAATAAATATTAAGATAAATGGAGGATTTATCAAATGAAAAAAAGCTTTATTGCTATTTTAATGTTTTTATTAGTATCTACCAGTATTTTTGCTAATGGGCAACCAGAATTAGGTGCAAAAGATGATGGAGTTATGAAAGTTGGTTTAACTGTTCAAGATTTAACAAACCAAGTTTGGGCTTCCAGGGCTGTTGCTTTAGAAAAAGTTATTAAAGCAAATGGTGGTGAATTTACATATGTTGGTTGTGATAGTAATGCAACAACTCAAATCAGTCAAATTGAAAATCTTGTAGCAAGTGGTATTGATATTTTAATGGTTCATCCAGCAGAAAAATCATCTATAGATTCTGAATTAAAACTAATCAAGAAAAATAATCCAAATTTAAAAGTTTTTGTTTATGATGAAGAATTAGAAAATGCAGATATGTGTTTCTTAGCTAATAACTATGATTGTGGTTATATGATTGGAACAACTGCCGCTGATTGGATAAATGAAAAATTAAATGGATCAGCTGAAGTTGCTGTTATTGGCTGGCCTCAAATTGAAGTTCTTTTAGAAAGAGAAAATGGAATTAAAGATGCTATAAATGATTTAGCTCCTAATGCAAAGATTGTTGCAACTGGTGCTGCTATAAATAATGTAGAAGGCATGGCTTTAGCTGAAAATTTCTTGCAAGCACATCCAAATATTAAAGTTATTGCTTCAATTGGTGGTAACTCTGCTGTTGGGGCAAATGAAGCTGTTAAAGCGGCTGGTAAATTAACTCCAGACTTTGGTATTTTTGCTTCTGATGCTACAGAAGGTGAATTAGATGCTATGTCTAAAAATGAAGCTATTCGTTCAAGTATAATGTACACTGGTACATCTGATGAAGTTGCTGTAATTATTTATGATTGGTTATCTCAATTATATAATAATGAACCTCATGAAAAAAATGTTTATCATAAATTTGTTCCTGTAAATAAATCTAATTATAAAAATTATATGTAATTTTTATACCACAGAGATTGAAAAATCTCTGTGGGTGTTTTCAAATTATAGGAGGTTTGTATGCCAAATGAAAACCCGATTTTAGAAATTAAAAATTTATCTAAATATTATCCAGGAGTTATTGCTTTAAATAATGTTTCTCTTGATATAAAAAAAGGAGAAGTTCATGCATTAATTGGTGAAAATGGAGCGGGGAAATCAACTCTTGTAAAATGTTGTAGTGGTGCTATTAAACCGAGCAAAGGGACAATAAAGATAAATGGCGAACCTTTTACAGGATTAAGTCCAGAGTTATCAGAGAAGAAAGGATTGTCTGTAATTTATCAGGAATTTAACCTTATAAATGAATTATCAGTTGCAGAAAATGTATTTTTAGGTCGTGCTATTAGAAAAAATGGTATTTTTCTAGATATGAAGGCTATGGTTGAAGAAACAAAGAAGATATTCAAGCAATTACATATTAATATTAATCCTAA
The DNA here is from genome assembly GCA_963678575.2 of Sphaerochaetaceae bacterium. Classification (GTDB taxonomy): domain Bacteria; phylum Spirochaetota; class Spirochaetia; order Sphaerochaetales; family Sphaerochaetaceae; genus Pleomorphochaeta. The sequence goes on from CAXXHV010000002.1 coordinate 169,246, forward strand.
TGAATTAATTAAAAATTTGACTGTTGGGTATCAGCAAATGGTTGAAATTGCAAAAGCGCTTTCTTTAGATGCAAAAATAATATTTATGGATGAACCCTCTGCCTCTTTAACAACAACAGAAGTTGAAGATTTATTTAGAGTTGTTGAAAAGTTAAGAAAAACTGGAGTAACGATTATTTATATTTCCCATCGCTTAGAAGAAATTTTTCAAATTTGCGATAGAATTACAGTTTTAAGAGATGGTGAAAGTATAAAAACTTTAAACGTTAAAGAATCAAACCAACGACAATTAATTGAATTAATGGTTGGTCGTGAATTTACAGAGACATTTCCCCCTAAACCAAATTGTATAAAAGATGATGTTGTTTTAGATGTAAAACAATTAACAGGGAATGGTGTTAAAAATATTTCTTTCCAAGTGAAAAGAGGTGAAATTTTAGGTTTTGGTGGTCTTATGGGTGCTGGAAGAACAGAAATGGCAGAATTGCTTTTTGGTGTTAAGTCTTATTCTAGTGGAAGTATTTTTTTAAATAAAAAAATGTTAAGAACAAAAAATCCTGAAACTGTAATTAATCAAGGAATAGCTTATGTTTCTGAAGATAGAAAACAAAAAGGCGCTCTTCTTGATATAGATATTAGAGAAAATATTGCTATTTCAATATTGAAAAGAATATCAAATTTTTCAATTGTTAATGAAAAAAAAGAAGATGCTATAGCCTTAGATTATATGAAGCAATTAAGTATAAAAGCACCAAATATGAAACAGAAAGTAAAGAATCTCAGCGGTGGAAATCAGCAGAAAGTTGTTTTAGGGAAATGCCTTTCTCCAAAGCCTGATTTAATAATTTTGGATGAACCAACTAGAGGTATTGATGTAGGTGCTAAATATGAAATTTATAAATTAATAATCGAAATGGTTGAAAAGGGAAAAGGAGTTATTTTGATTTCATCTGAAATGGAGGAATTAATTGGACTCTCTGATAGAATTCTTGTTTTATCCGATGGAGAAATTACTGGTGAATTAAATAGAGGAGAATTCAGTCAAGAAAAGATTTTAGAATATGCTTCACTTAATTTAGGAGAAAAAAATGAAGAAAATTAATTTTACAAACTATATAAAAAAATATGGAATATTTTTGGCATTAGTTATTATTGTGCTTTACTTTACCTCGGTTAGTAATGTTTTTTTAACACCTTCAAATTTATTTAATGTAGCAAGACAAGTTTCATTTTTAGGAATAGCTGCCGTGGGAATGACTTTTACTTTATTACTTGGTGGAATTGATCTTTCAATTGGATCAATTATCTCTTTAGTAAATGTAGTATGTGCTTCTTTGATGGTAAACCATGGAATGTCACCAGTAACTGCTTGTATTATCTCATTAATAATGAGCACCTTTTTAGGGTTCCTTAATGGACTTGCAATTGCAAATATTGGAATACCACCTCTAATTGTTACTTTATGTGCTATGACAATATGGGAAGGTGTTGCTTATATTTTATCTAAAGGCTTGCCAATTTTTGGATTCCCAACTTCTTTTTCTGTAATTGGACAAGGATATATTGGGGTAGTTCCTGTTCCAGTAATTATAATGATTGTTGTATTAATTATTGGTTCGATTATTTTAAACAAAACTTATTTTGGAAGATATTTTTATGCAGTTGGTGGAAATGAAGACGCAGCTTTTCTTTCTGGTATCATTGTAAAAAGGGTTAAATATTTAGCATACACACTTTCTGGATTTTTTGCAGGGGTTGCAGGAATAGTTATTTTATCAAGAACTAATTCAGGCCAAGCTCTAGCTGGAAAGGGCTTCGAATTCAGTGTTCTAACGGCGATTGCTCTTGGTGGCGTTAGTGTAAATGGTGGTGTAGGAAAAGTTTTTAATATTGTTGCGGGTGTTTTTATTATTGGTGTTTTAACAAATGGTCTTGTTATTATGAATGTGAGTCAATATGTGCAATTAGTAATAAAAGGATTAGTTTTATTTACTGCAGTTGCTTTTGATATGCTTCAAAAAGATGGTAAATTTAATTTTGGCAAAAAAGAACTCCCAATAACAAATTAATACGATAAAAAATATTTCTAGGAGACTACGGTGGAAAATATAAGCTTAAATAAAAATGCATTAAATAAATTAAATAATATAGAAATTCCAAAATATAATTTAGAAAATTGTAATTGTCAGATATTACATATTGGAGTTGGTAATTTTCATAGATCTCATCAAGCAAATTATTTACATAAATTATTACAAATAAATGATAATGGGTGGAGAATTTGTGGTGCAGGGTTAATGCCTCAAGATTTAAAAATGAAAGAAGCTCTTGAAAAGCAAGATTATTTATATACTCTTGTATCTCAAGAATCAACTTCTGAAGATATTTCTATAATTGGATCAATAAGAGATTTTATTCATATACCTTCGCAATTTTCTACGTTTATTGATAAATTCAAATCAGATGAATTAAAAATAGTCTCTTTAACAATTACTGAAAAAGGGTATTGCAATAATACTGATTGGCAATTGGATGTCAATAATGAAAGAATTCAACATGATTTAATTAATGAAGATGAAATTCCGATAACAGCGGTTGGTGTTTTAGCAAAAGGTTTAAAGGCGAGAATGTTATCAAAGTCTTTACCTATAACTATATTATCTTGTGATAATATTCCAGAAAATGGGCATGTTTTAAAAAACATCTTAACCAAATTTATTGAATTACTAAAAGATTATGATTTACTAAAATACATTAATGAGAATGTTAGCTTTCCTTGTTCAATGGTTGATCGAATAACTCCAATAACAACGGAAGATAAAAAGAAGTATTTACAATCAAAATATGGAATTACTGATTTATTTCCAGTATTTTCAGAGTTATATTTACAATGGGTTATTGAAGATACTTTCAATGTAGATAGACCTAAATGGGAAGCTGTTGGAGCACAAATAGTAGATGATGTTAAGCCTTATGAGTTGATGAAAACAAGATTATTAAATGGTGCTCATACAGCCTTATCTTTCCCATCTCTTCTTTCTGGGTATATTTTTGTTGATGATGCGATGAAAGATGAGAAGATAATTAAATTTGTAAGATCATATATGAATGAAGTAAAAGTAACATTAAGTCCTATTGAAGATGTTGATTATGATAATTATATTGATCAACTTATCATAAGATTTGCAAATCCAGCAACAAAAGATAGGATATTAAGATTGTCAGAAGATACTAGTTCTAAATTTTTAAACTTTATTATTAATCCATTGATGATTAAGTTGAGAAATAATGAAGATGTTTCAATGATTAGTATTGTTCTTGCTTCTTGGATTATTTATCTTAATAAATCAGTTGAAAATAAGGAATATGAAGTTAAAGATCCATTAGGTGAAAAGTTGCAAAAGATAGCTTTAAAATCATTAGAAGATTCTTCAATCTTTTTATCAGTAAATGAAATATTTCCAAAAGAAATATTAACTTATTATTCATTTATTGAGAATTTAAATAATACAATTAAAGGAATTTTAGATAAAGGAATTATGGCAGTATTAGATAGTATCTAAAGCCAACTTGCTTTATAATATTTAATATATTTCATTAAAGAGAGTAACATATAAGATGAATTTAATAGGTTTAGATATAGGGACTACTTCAATTTGTGGAGTTCTTTATTCAAAAGATTATAACAAAACCTTAAAAGTTTCGGCTAGAAATAATGAATTTATTTCTAGCAAGGTTGGAGAATATCAGCAAAACCCTGAGTCAATTTATGAAAAAATAAAATCAATTTTGGATGAATTGATAAGTATTTCCTCAGATAGGATTGAAGGACTTTCATTAAGTTCTCAAATGCACGGTATTCTTTATGTTAATAAAAAGGGAATATCTGTTTCACCTTTTTATACTTGGCAGAATCAAAGAGGTTTAGCTAAAGTAGGCGATGTTACTTTAGAAGAATATCTTTCTAAAAAACTTAATTATCCTGTATATAGTGGTTATGGGATTACTACTCATTATTCACTTTTTATAGAAAATAATATTCCATCAGAAGCTAAATTTTTTTGCTCTATTGGTGACTATGTTTGCATGAGACTTACTAATAGAAAAACTCCAATTACAGATATTACACTTGCCCATAGTATGGGTATTTGTGATATTGAAAGTGGACAAAAAGCTTTAAGTTTAGATTCTTTAGGAAAAGAATGCATAAAATATATTCCTAAAATATCTGAGAAAATTGAAATATTAGGAACTTATAAATCTATTAATGTCATTCAGCCAATAGGAGATAATCAAGCTAGTTTTTTAGGCTCTGTAAGAGAAAGAGAGAAGAGCCTATTATTAAATTATGGAACTGCAGGACAAATCTCATTTTTTAATAATGAATATATGAATTATAGAGGATTCGAAACACGACCTTTAGGAAGTAATGAAGGTTATATTCATGCTGCTTTTTCTTTATGTGGCGGGAATTCTTATAAGATTTTAGCTCGTTTTTATGAAGATGTTTTTCATCTTTTTTCTACAGAAATAAATACTAATGCTATGAAAGTTATGGATCAAATGGAATTAGATTTTTCACAGGAAAATATAAAATGTATGCCATTTTTTTTAGGGCAAAGGGGTAAAAATGATGGTAATGCTTATTTTTCAAATATAACTGAATCAAATTTTACACCACAAAATATGGTTGCTTCTTTGATTCAAGGTATGGTGAATGAATTATATGATTATTATATTGAATTACCTTTGGAAACAAAAAATAGGATTTCTATTATTATTGGTGCAGGAAATGGAATAAGAAAGAATAAGCATTTAATAAAAGCCGTTGAAAATACTTACAAGAAACCTATTTCTCTTTACAATTTTAGTGAAGAAAGTTGTTTAGGTGCGATTATTCATGCAGCTAAAGCTCTCGGAATTTATAAAGATTATAATCAAGGTGCCTTAGAGATTATAAACTATAATTAAAGCTAATTTAACTAATTAAGTATAAAATATTATGATTGGGAATATTATTCTAAAATTATTTATATATGCTTCTAAAGTGGAAAAAAAGAAAATTGGAACTACTTTGGAAGTATTTTTATTATTGCATTGATAAAATATTTTAATTAAACAATAAAAATTTATTATTATAATATATATGTAGTTTTTTATATAAATATTTAGAAATATGAACATGAATGTAATTTTATTAACGGTTTTTTATAGAAAAATGAAGATAGAAATAGAAAAATGAAGATTTAAAAAACAATATTGACTATAAAATAATGAGGTAAATATAGTTTTTTCATAATATAAATAATTTTTTGGAGGAATGTATTATGAAAAAAAGTAGGGGTCTTGTATTATTATTAATTTTTATATTAATTTTAAATTCTTCAATTTTTGCTTCTTCTTATGAAGGTCTTTCAGTTTCAACTGAATACCCATCTCTTAATGTTGATGATTCATCGATGATTATATTTGATTTATCAATTAAGAATTATCAAATAACTCCATCTAGGGTTGATTTATCAGTCGTTAATTTGCCTAAAGGTTGGGATTCTCAATTTGTTGGAGGAGGCGGAAAAATTAACGCTGTTTTTTCTGACCAAGATAAACCTGTTAGTGCACAGTTGTGGTTGATTCCACCAAAAAATGTTAAAAGCGGACAATATGATTTATCAGTAAGAGCAACAACTGCAGAAGGATATTCTTATAGTTTGCCTTTAACTGTATTCTTAGGTCAAAAAATACCCCAAAGATTAGCAATTTCAAGTGAATTAGACCAATTAGAGGGAAATCCTGGAAATGATTTTTCATTTAATGTTACCATAAAGAATAACAGTGCTGCTCCTACTTTTATGGATTTAACTTCTCAAGTTCCAAGTGGTTTTAAAACTACTTTTAAAGAACAATATGGATCCAAAGAAATTAATACTTTATCAATTGATGCAGGTAAATCTTCAACTGTAAAAGTTACTGTAACGCCACCTCAAGGTGTTGATGAAGGGGATTATCCAATAGCTGTTGTTGCAAAAGCTGCAACAACAAGTGCAACAACTAATGTAAATTTAAAAATTAAAGGTCAAGATAATCTAAGCCTTTCAGGAACTGATGGCTTGTTAAGTTTTTCTGCTGTTGCAGGAAAAGAAAAAACCTTTACTTTAGAATTAAAGAATACTGGAACTGCAGAATCGAAAGATATTAAATTGACTTCTTCAAGTCCTTCTAATTGGAAAGTCACATTTATTCCTAAAAAAGTTGACTCAATAGCAGCAGGAAAAACAGCGGAAGTTAAAATGACAGTTACTCCTGCTTCTGAAGCAATTACTGGTGATTATCAGATGCAAGCCACTGCAAATTCTAGTACTTCAGCACGAAGTTCGGCTCAATTTAGAGTAACGGTAAAAACAGCTTCAACATGGGGTGTTATTTCAATAATAATCATAGCAGGTGCTGTAATCATACTACTATTAGCAACAAGAAAATTTGGAAGAAGATAGGAGATTAATATGGGAACTTTAAAAGTTTTACAAATAAATAATCTCACAAAACGATATTCTGATGATGTTATTGCTGTTGATAACTTAAATCTTAGTTTAAATAAAGGTGAAATATTTGGGCTTTTAGGGCCAAATGGTAGTGGAAAAACTACAACTCTTTTAATGATTTTAGGATTAATTGAACCTAGTGAAGGGGAGATTGAAGTGTTAAATCTAAATCCTTTAAAAAATCCATTAAAGGTTAAAAGTAGAATTGGATATTTACCAGATAGCGTTGGTTTTTATGAAGATTTGAGTGCCTATGAGAATATTGAATATACCTCAAAACTCTTAAATATCCCAAAAGAAAATAGAGATCAAATTATTGTTGAAGCTCTAACAAAAATGGGATTAAGAGAGAGAATGTGGGAAAAAGTATCAAACTTTTCTCATGGTATGAAACAAAGACTTGGATTAAGTGAGATTATAATAAAACATCCAGAAATAGCTATTCTGGATGAACCTACACAAGGTTTAGATCCAAAGAGTATAAGAGATTTTTTAGATATAATTAAAAAATTAAATAAAGAAGAAAATATGACTATTTTAATTTCTTCTCATCAATTAAATGAAGTTCAATATATTTGTGATAATGTTGGTTTATTCTCAAAGGGTAAATTACTCGCAAAGGGTAGTGTAAGTAATCTTTCAAAGCAAATTTACGGTGAAGATTATTTAATTGAATTAGATATTAATTGTGATAAAGATATTTCTGCTTTACTTAAGAAAAATAAAGAAATTAAAGAATTTTCTAATAAAGCTGGAGTATGGGATCTTAGATGTTCAAAGGATATTCGAAGTGATTTAGTTAATACTTTAGTTGCAAATAAAATTAATATTACAAAAATTTCAACTTATGAACATTCTCTTGATGAAGTTTATAGTCAATATTACAAAGGAGGAGAAAAAGATGAGTAATAAAGAATCTTCTCTAACGGGGTTTTCTGTAGTATTTGAAAAAGAATTTTATGATATTATGAGATCTGTAAGATTTACTGTTATGTTAATTCTTATTTTAGCTACAGCTGCAATTAGCTTATATATTTCCGCGGTGACTATTAAAAATTATGTAAGTGAGGATAGTTTTTTACTATTAACATTTTTTACAACAAGTAAGGATAGCTTTCCATCTTTTTTATCTTTGATGTCTTTTTTGATACCAATTTTGGGAATAGCATTAGGTTTTGATGCAGTTAATAAGGAATTTTCACAAAAAACTTTAGGTAGAATTTTATCTCAACCAATTTTTAGAGATGTTCTTCTTTTTGCAAAAGCTTTAGGAGCTTTAGGGGCTTTAGCAATTATTTTATTAAGTTTGTTTTTATTAGTAATAGGCGCTGGAATGTTAACCTTTGGAGTCCCTCCTACAACAGAACAGATTGGAAGGGCTTTGATTTTTTACTTTATAACACTCTTGTATGCTGGTATTTGGTATATTTTAGCTATGTTATTTTCGATTATTTATAAGCAAAGTTCAACATCAGCTTTTTTATCAATTGCACTTTGGTTATTTTTAATGATATTTTGGTCTCCAATATCTCAATTGATTGCATATAATCTATCTGCAAATGAGTTAAGAGCAATGAATATTTATTCAGCTCTTTCAAACTTATCCCCTTATATTCTCTTTAATAAAGCAGCAATTGCTATATTGAGACCAACTACAAGATCTTTAGGTCCCGTGATGTTTTATCAGATGGAAGGGGCTATATCAGGCACGCCTTTACCTCTTTCACAAAGTTTATTGTTGATTTGGCCGCAATTAACTGAATTTATCGCACTAATTATTTTTATTTTTACTTTTGGATATATTAAGTTCCAGAGGAAAGAAATAAGAATGTAGGCTAAATATTTACACTCTTGATAACATAGAGCTCTCCTTAATTTTTGTTTTTATATTATCGAGAGTGTATCTTAAATTATAGTATAATAATATTATCTTGCTATCATTTCTTATCTTACTTATAATATTTGTATCTCAAATAAGGATAAAACTGTGACAATTAGATTAATGAGTATAGATGATTATGACCAATTATTCTCTCTTTGGACAAAAACAGAAGGAATGGGTTTAAGAAGTCTTGATGATTCAAAAGAAGGAATTTCCTTTTTTTTAAAAAGAAATCCAAATACAAATTTTGTTTGTGTAGATAAGGATAAGGTGATTGGGGCAATTCTTTCAGGACATGATGGAAGAAGAGCTTATATTTATCATGCAGTTGTTGATAAAAATTATAGAAGGCTTGGTGTCGGTAGTTCTTTAGTTGAAAAAGTATTAGTTTCTTTAAAAGAAGAAGGTATAAAAAAAGTTGCTCTAGTAGTCTATGCAAATAATGATGAAGGTAATGTTTTTTGGGAAAAAATGGGGTTTACTACAAGAGTTGATTTGACTTATAGAAATAAAGTTATTGATATTAACAATATATAAAAACTAATTATTTATATTTAGAAGTTTATAAAACCCAAATGTTCAAGTAAAATTTTTAAACCAATTAATATTAAAAGGATTCCGCCAAAGATTTCAGCACTTTTTTCATATTTCATTCCAAATTTATGACCAATTTTAACTCCAATAAAAGAAATTATTAGAGTTATCAGTCCAATTACTGTTATTGCTTGAATAATATTGGTTGTTTGAATGAAAGAAAGAGTTACTCCAACAGCTAATGCATCGATACTAGTTGCAATAGATAGTATTAAAATTTCCTTTATGCTGAATAATTCACATTCAGTTTTTTCTTTTTCGAAAACTGCTTCAAGAATCATTTTGATTCCGATAAAGGATAATAAAAGGAATGCAATCCAATGATCAAATTGAACAATATAAGTTGAGAATTGAATGCCGATTGTATATCCAATTAAAGGCATAATTGCTTGAAACAAACCAAAAGAACAAGCAATAAAAATAGCTTGTTTGTAGTTTATTTTGTCTTTCATACATAAGCCTTTTGTAATTGAAACTGCAAAGGCATCCATAGCAAGTCCTATTGCTAATAAAATTAATTCAATCATTTATTTAATTTTGTTTATAAAAACAAGCTCCTATTTTATTATTGTCGTTGGAAGATTAGCTTACATCAAAAATATAATTAATGTCCATAAAGTATAGTAAAAAAAACCCTTTAGCTTTTTATACTAAAGGGCGTAATATTAAAATTATCTTTTTAATGCTGGGAATCCTAAATCATCAAGAATTTCTAAAGTTTTTTCTTTATATTTATCTTCAACTTCTATAGTTTTATTCTCTAACGATACATTAGCTTTTATATTAGCTTCTTTTAAAGCTTTGTTAATTCTCATTGTACAATGATTACATTGTATGTCTTTTGCAAATAAAGTTATCATATTTTTACCTCATAAGTTTTTTTATTGTTTCAAGTAATTCATCTATTACTTCATCCTCATTATCATTTTTTATTCCATCAACAACACACGTTTTAATATGGTTGCTTAGTAGTTCTTTATTAAATGCATTAAGTGCTGATTGGATAGCAGAAACTTGAGTTAATATATCCGTACAATAGATTTCATTTTCCACCATTTTTTTTACACCTCTAACTTGACCTTCAATTCTACTTAGTCTATTTAAAAGGGATTTAACTTCAATCTCTTCTCGATGTTTCTTTTTTGTACATATACATTCACTCATTTTTTTCTCCATTAATCAATTTTTTTATATTTTAATCTTAAAGCATTAGATACAACAAATATTGAGCTTAATGACATCGCAAAACTTCCTACCATTGGATTTAATAGAAATCCGCCAAAAGCGAAAAGTAATCCTGCTGCTATTGGAATTCCCAAAGAATTATAGAAGAAAGCCCAAAATAAGTTTTGCTTAATATTTTTTATAGTAAGCTTACTTAATTTATAAGTTTTATAAACGTCTAATAAATCATTTTTCATTAATACAACATCAGCTGATTCTATTGCAATATCACTGCCATTTCCAATAGCAAATCCTACATTAGCTTGAACTAAAGCTGGGGCATCATTAATCCCGTCTCCAACCATAATTACTTTATTGCCTTCTTTTTGATATTTTTCAACTACTTGAGCTTTTTCGGTTGGTAAAACATCAGCCTCAACATAACCAATATTTACCATTTTAGCTATATTATTTGCTGTATTTATATTATCACCACTTAACATTACTACTTTTAGATTTTGATTTTTTAATTTTTCAATTGCTTTTTTGCTACTATTTTTAATAGTATCAGCTACGCTAATAATAGCTTCAAGATTTCCATTGATTGCAATAAGCATTGGTGTTTGTCCTTTGTTTGAAAAATAAGATATTTTTTCATTAAATTCATTTATATCAATTCTATTTTCAATCATTAATTTATTATTTCCAATAAGAACAGTATCTCCATTATTGAGGTTGGCAACAATTCCTTTTCCAGAAATACTATTAAAATCTATTACACTTAAGCTACTTTTGATATTTAATTCTTCCATTTTAGTAACAATAGCTTTGCTTAATGGGTGCTCTGATCCTTTTTCAACAATACCTGCAATTTCTAGAATTTTATTTTCTTTAATATTTTTTGAATATATTTGAGTTACTTTAAGGTTTCCTTCAGTAATTGTCCCTGTTTTATCTAAAATAACAACATTCGCATTATGTATTTCTTCTAATGCTTCACCACTTCTTATAAGAATACCATTGTTTGCCCCAACTCCTGTTCCCACCATAATTGCAGTAGGAGTAGCAAGACCAAGTGCACAAGGACATGCAATAACTAAAACTGAAGTAAAAATATTTAAAGCAAAACTAATATCTTTTCCAACTAATAACCAAATTATTGCTGATATAAAGGCAATAGCAATTACAATAGGTACAAAAACGCCAGCGACTTTATCCGCTATTTTAGAAATTGGAGCTTTTTTACCTTGTGCGTCTTCAACAAATTTAATGATTTTAGAAAGTGTAGTGTCTTCACCAACTCTAGAAACTTTTACATAGAGAATACCTTCTTTATTTAAACTTCCACCTACAACTTCATCATTAACCTTTTTATCAATTGGTAAACTTTCTCCAGTCAACATAGATTGATCTACTGAGCTATTTCCTTTAATAACAATTCCATCAAGAGGTATTTTACTACCAGGTTTTACTAAAATAATATCAGATGGTTTAATTTTTTCAATTCCTACTTCTAAATAATCATTTGACTCGATATCTTTTATTAGAAGAGCTGTCTCAGGAGTTAGTTCAATTAATTTTTTTATTGCATCTTTAGTTTTTCTTTTACTTTTCCCTTCAAAATATTTACCTAAAGATATAAAAGTTAATACCATCGCTGCAGCGTCAAAATAAAGAGTCATTGTAAGAGCTGGATAATCTTGAATTAAGAATGACATTACTATGCTATAAGAGAATGAAGCTGTTACACTTATTGCAACAAGAGAATCCATGTTAGGATTTAAATGTAATAGTGATTTAAAGCCATTAATAACATATTTTCTTCCAATAACCATAATTGGTATTGTAATTAATATTTGCAATAAAACCCAATTCGAGGGATGAGTAATTTTATTAAATATTTGAAAAATCGGTAATTTTACCATATGTCCCATAGATACATACATTAAAAGAATAGAAAGAATAATAGATACTATTAATCCTCTTTTTACATGGCTTTCTTCTTGTTCTTCAATATTAATTTCATTTGTTTTCTTTTTATCTTTTTCGACTCTATGGATTCCAAATCCTGCTTTTTCAACTTTTTCTATAATTAAAGTGGGATTGACTATATTTTCATCATATTCAATTGTCATTTTATTTGTAGTAAGATTTACATCACTAGTTTCAACTCCTTCGAGTTTTCTAGTAACTCTCTCTACTGCACTGCTACATGCTGCGCATGACATTCCTTCAATGTCATATACTTCTTTCATGAATGCCTCCAAATACCCTAATGGGGTATAGTTAAACAATATACCCTCTTGGGGTATATTGTCAAGTATATGATAATTGCTTTCATTATTTAGATATTAATATTCTTCCCCAAAATGGATTGATTTTTAGATTATTCAAATCATTTTTTGAAATACTTGTATCGTTAAGTGCATCATAAAAGTCTAAGCAATATGATGATAAATTTATATATTCTTCATCTTCCCTTGGATTAATTATAATTATCACTGTTTGATTATTATATTTTCTCTCAAATACAAATGGTTTATGATATTCAATGAAGATTTGCTTATAACTTCCTAAATTTAGAGCGGGGTTTTCTTTTCTAATTTTTATAAGTTTTTTTATAACGCTTTCTAAATCCTCTTCTTCTGCTTGAATCTTATTAATATCAATATATGGTCTAATACTAAAATCAGATGTTGGTCCTTTTATTCCTGTTAATCCCCATTCGCTGCCATAATAAATGGATGGTATTCCTGGAATGGTAAATAGAAGAATATATATTGTATATAAATACTGAGGTTTATCTACAAGAGATGCTAATCTACTTTGATCATGATTATCTACAAAATTATAAGGTAAAAAATGTTTATAGACTCCTTTTTTGTCATCAAATTCACGACTTAAAGAGTGTGCAATTTCAAAAAGATTTTGATCGTTATGGCTTGAATAAAATCCTTTAAAAATTTCATAGTTTGTAATTGAATGTAATTTGTTATCACCTATCCAATTATTATAATCTCCATGTACTATTTCCCCCATTAACCAGAAGTCTTTTTTCAGATTGTCAGTTTTATTTCTGAGTTCTTTTATAAAATTAAAATCTAAACAATCAGCTGCATCTAGTCTTATTCCATCAATGTCAAAATATTCAATCCAATATTTTGCTGCCTCTAATAAATATTCTTTTATTTGATCATTTTTTAAATTAAATTTTGGTAGTTCTTCATAACCTGCCCAAGTATCATATATAAAAGGATCTCCTAAAGAATTTGATTTGTCAAAAGATAGTGATGAAAACCAATCGCAATATACAGAATTTTTGCCATTATTTAATATATCTTTAAATGCAAAGAAGTCCCTTCCACAGTGGTTAAAAACTCCATCTAAAACAACTTTTATATTGTTATCATGTAATTTATTAATTAAGTTTTTAAAAATTTCATTTGTGCCAATTCTTGAATCAATTTTATAATAATCTGTTGTATCATAGCCATGGGATTTTGATTCTAAAATTGGACTTAATAAAATTGTATTGCAATTCATATCAGTTAAATGAGGTATCCATTTTTCTAATTCTTGAATTCTATTTATTGGCTTTTCATAAGTGTTATTAAATGGAGCGTTGCATACTCCAAAGCTAAAGAAATGATAAATACAAGTGTTTTCATACCATAAATTATTTTTCATATTAATAATGTCCTTTTTATTTTATTACTTACCGTTAGGTATATAAATTTCTATTAAAAAGACAACCTTTAAGTTGCCTTATTTTTATGCATAAATACCATGCATAAATTGGTGTACTAATTGTTTTGCAAGATCTTCTGTTAAAGAAGCTGGTTGCTCATTTAAATATAGGGAAATATAAGTATTTATTATTCCAAGAAAACTCCAGGTTAGTTGTTTCTCTTTCCCTTTTAAATTTGTATGAATATTAGCCATATCGTTAAACAGTTTAAATATAATATCATATTGAGTAAAATGGTACTTTTCCATTACTTGATATATTGGCGAAGATTTTGGCATATATAGATTAGATAAAACTAATCTATAAAATAATTGATTAGTTTTAGCAAAAATAAAATAGGAAGAAGCTAGATTAACTAAAATAGGGTAGATATCTTCAAAATAAGATTCTGGGTTTGCTTTATATATACAAACATTATTTAGTAGCATATTTAATTGATCATAATATTCAATTAATATTTGATTATATAATCCTTCTTTGCTTCCAAAATAATAATATAATGTTGGTTTTGTTATATTTGCCATATTTACTAATTCTTGTACAGATACTGATTCATATCCTTTTTCTGAAAATAGCTTCAATGCACAATTTAAAATGCTTTTTTTATTATCTGTTTGCTTATTCATATTTAAAATATATACCGTTCGGTATATAAAGTCAATAGTATTTTGTATGCTTGATTTTAATTGAAGTTCTATTTGTTTTAGCAAATTAAAAGGTACCTTATCAATGATATGGTACCTTTGTCGTTAGGAGGAGTTTATATATTGTTTTATCTATTATTGTATTGAGTATTCAATCTTTACGTTACTTACATAGTCACCAGCAGGGAGTGATCTATTTCCTCTCCAGCTTAAGTTGAATTCATTAACTAGTAGTGAATCATGTTTTCCAGCTACTAAAGTATCAATTTTATTAAAAGTATTTACACTAGGAGTGATTTTTGAGTCAAAAACTTCTCTTCCATTATTTAAAGTTGTTTTAAATGATTCAGGATATACATCTACTTTAACACTCATGTCACTATTCATGTTAGATGTTGCATGAATTGTAAAATTTCTAGTCAACCCATTTTCTGTTAATGGAGCTACTAAGATTGAATAATCTTCAACACCATCAGCTAAAACATTATTGTTATAAGCTAATTGATAAGAAACAGGAGTTTCTTCAACTGTTGTTTCTAATTGTACTTGTGCAGATTTAGCAAAAATAGAAGTCATTGAAATTAAACTTAGTGTTAAGATTGTTAATAATAGTTTTTTCATAATTTTGTTTTCCCTATTTGTCTTTTAATAAATTAGTTTTTAATCTTATTTTCCTTTAAGATGTTTTAAATATACAATACCATGCAACTTATGTCAACAATTATTTAACAAAAATATATAAAAAATAATAAAAATAGTTAATTATTTGTATTATAAGTAATTATATATGAATAAGTTATGTATTAGTAAGTTAACTTGTGCAATAAGTGCTATTTTCTATAAAAATAATTATAAATTTTTCTAAAAAATTAAGTTGTTTTAGATATTTAGCTCTAAATTTCTTTTTTCTGAGAGCCCTCTTCTTTTAATTAATAAAGGGTGTAATTATATGAGAATTGTCTCAATTAATTCAACTTGTTATAACAAATGTCATATTTTATTTATTCTTTTATCTTGTATTTATAACTTCTACAAACTTATAACATGCTTATTTTATTTACAAAATAGTTTAAAATAGTGTAATTATTGTATGTTTTTCACATATTTTGATTTATTTATAATAAATATATAAAATATATCTTGACTTCTACAAACTTATTACATATATTGTAAGTGTAAGGAGCATAAAGATGAGAAAAGCATTTACTTTATTACTTTTAGTTTTAATAACAACAATGTTTTCACTAACTGCTAAATCAATAACAGTTCGTATAGCAGCTTATGTTCCTGAGAAAATTACTTTTGAACAAACTGAAGATAGTTTTTCTGTTAATACTAATATGAATAATATTGCATATGGTTTTTATGGAATGGACGGATCTTTAACTGATGCTCAAAGTGCAGATGTATTAGCAATAACTGCTCTTTAATTTATTTAGAATATTATCTTTTACAGACAATATATATAGTTAAAAGCTTGCAAACAAACCCAATTCTGGAAGGGAAGATCCAGGATTGGGTTACCTTTTGTTTATTCTCTTTGATTATTTTTTTCTTATAATGTTTTACTATTCCTAAGATGAATGTAAGTATAATTGTTTTGTTTTCTATTTCTTTACTCTATTTATCTTTTTTATTAATTTGTTTTAACAATAAGGAAGGCAACCATTTCTGGTTGCCTAATATAATATCTCTCTTAACGATTTTATATTTTTATCTATTATTGTATTGAGTATTCAATTTTTACATTACTTACATAGTTACCAGCAGGAAGTTCTGAGTTACCAGACCAACTTAAGTTGAATTTATTAACTAGTAATGAACTATGTTTTCCAGCTACTAAAGTATCAAGTGAAGAAATTGTATTTACTTGTGGTTTAATATTTGAATCAAAATCATTTTTACCATTGTTTAAAGTTGTTTTAAATGTATCAGGAGAAACTTTTACTGTAACAGCTAAGTCTTTATTCATATTAGATGTAGCATTAATAGTAAAGTCTTTAGTTGAACCATTTTCAGTTAAAGGAGCTACAAAGATAGAATAATCTTTAACACCATCATTTAATACTTCATTGTTATAAGCTAATTGATAAGAAACAGGAGTTTCTTTAATAGAAGTCTTTAATTGAACTTCAGCTGATTTACCAGAAGATACTGTAGCGAACATAGAAGTCATTGCGATTGCACTTATAGTTAAGATAGTTAATAGTTTTTTCATAATTTAGTTTTCCTTTTAAATTAATTTGATTTGTTATGATTAAAATATACAATACTCTGTAACTTATGTCAACAATTATTTAACAAAAAATACAAAAAAATAATAAAAATAGTTAATTGCTTATAATATAAAGAATTAAACATATATAAGTTATACAATATTAATGTAACTTGTGTAATATGTAGAAAAAATAAAATGAATTAAATTAAAATGTTGTCTTGAAATTTAAATTATATTAAATGGTACAAATATAAAAAAACGATTACATGAACTAATAATCTTAATTTCTATGTAATCGTTTTTTATATTTATTAAATAAATATTATTGTAGATCGATATAATCACCTCTAGAAAAATCATATTCTAAACCTAATTTTATTAAATTTGATTTAATGTTTTCTAATTGTTGAGCACTTTCTTTTCCCCAGGATTTTTTCCCATCATATAGTTTGTAATCTTTTCTATGATTTTGTGGAGTAAGATTTGGCATTATGACATTACAACTATATATTAAAGCTTGATTACTATATTTTTCACCTATTGTGGCTAAAGCAGTAGTTGCAGGTATTAAAGCTTTGGGTAATATAATTCTAACTAGTGATAATAATATTAAAGTGTGTTTTATATTTACATTATATAAATCTTTAAAGGGTGTATCTATATGAGGAATAAAAGGTCCAATTCCAATCATTTCTGGATTTAATTTTTTTAAAAACATTAAATCTTTAGTGATTGTTTCAATTGTTTGATATGGTGAGTCTACCATGAACCCCGCGCCTGTTTGATATTTTAATTCTTTTAAAATTTTTAAACAATTTCGTCTATTATCAAAACTCATTGATTTGGGATGAAGTGAATTATAATGATTTCTATCAGCAGTTTCATGTCTCAATAAGAATCTGTCAGCGCCGCTTTCTTTTAAGGCTTTATAAAAATCATAATCAAGTTCTCCAATAGATAAAGTTATAGCACTATTTGGACAATTTTCTTTTATTTTTTTACAAATATTATTTAGTATTATTTTATCATATTTAGGATCTTCACCACCTTGCATTACGAAAGTTCTGAAACCTAGATTATAACCTTCAATGCAACTATTAATTATTTCATCTTCTGATAGTCGATATCGATGAGCATTTTTATTAGAAGCTCTTATTCCACAATAATAACAGTCTCGTTTACAATAAGAAGATATTTCAACAAGGCCTCTAAAATATACTTTATTATCATAATATTTATTTCGAAAATATTTGGATAAAATATGCAAATTTAGAATTTCTTCTTTATTAGCTTTATTGAAATAAAAATCAATTATAGTAGCTAAAGAACAATTATTAAAATTTAATAATTGTTCTCTAGCTACAGTCGGATTATTATAATCTAACATCTCGCTCACCATTTTCAATTCTTTTTAGTAATTCAAGGACTTTAGGGTAGGAAGGCTTGTCTTTTAAAGAATCAATGTGTTCATTAATTGTTTTATTAATAATAGGTAGTGAAGATTCGCTAGCATAATCAATAGCATATTCTTTAAGCGTAAATACAGCATTTGGTATACAATAATTATATACAAATTTTGTTTTAGCTACTTTCATAAATTCTTCTCCAGTTCTGCCAGCTCTATAACAAGCGGTACAGAATGAAGGAATTGTTTTCATTTCACAAATTTCTTTAACAACATCATCAAGAGTTCTACTGTCTCCAATAGTAAATTGTTCCTTAGTCGGAATAGAATTTGCATTTTTAGATTGAGAATAAGCACCAACGCCAATTCTTGTTCCTGCATCAATTTGGGATACACCCAAAGGAATTACTTCTCTTCTTACTTCATCTGGTTCTCTTGCAGTGCATATTAGTCCTGTATAAGGAATAGAAAGTCTTAAAATTGCAATTAATTTTTTAAATTCTTCATCACTTACTGTATATTCAGGGTTAGATGAGTATGGGGTATCTATTGCTGGGGTAATTCTTGGGAAAGAAATAGTATGAGGCCCAACACCATTAAATTTTTCTTCTAAATGAATTGTATGAAATAGTAGAGCTAATACTTCAAATCTCCAATCATATAAACCAAATAAAACTCCTAAACCGTTATCATCCACACCAGCTTCTTGTGCTCGATCCATTGAATATAATCTCCAACGGTAATGTCCTTTTATTGTTCCTTGTGGATGAACTTTTTTATATGTTTCATGATGATACGTTTCTTGGAAAACTTGATAAGTCCCAATTCCAACTTCTTTTAATTTTTTTAATTCTTCAACTCTAAGTGGAGCACAATTGATGTTTGCTCTTCTAATTTCCCCATGTTCAGTTTTTGTTTTATAAACTTGTTCAACTGTTTTAACCATGAAATCTACTTGAGTTTTTGGGGATTCTCCATAGACTAATATAGTTCGTTTTTGTCCTTCTTCAATCATGATTTTAACTTCTTCACTAATTTCATCCATAGTGAGCGTTTTTCTTTTTATACTTTTGTTTGTTGATCTAAAGCCACAGTATAAACAATTATTTGCACATTCATCACTTATATATAAAGGCGCAAAAAATACTATTCTATCCCCATATACTTCTTCTTTTAAAGTATGAGCTAATGAATACATTTCATTTACTGTTTCTTGATCTTGGTTTTGAACAAGTATTGCCATTTCATCTGGTGTTAATCTTGTGCAAGTTTCAGCTTTTTTTAAAACTTGTCTAACTTCTTCTTTTGTTGGTGTTTTGTGATTGTTTAAAATTGACCATATTAATTCATCATTAATAAAGTCATTCTCCATTTTATCAAGTTTTTCAAATTCTGCTTGATACTTTTTTAGAAAATTCATAAATTTAGCTCCCTGTAATTGAAAGCTGAACATAATAGAATTGAGAAAAGAAAATTATATAAATTTCTAGATTGATTTTTTTCTTCTTTTTTGGGTCAGAATAATCAAATTAAGTAATAAATATCTCTTTCCATTTAGAATACTCTTTATGGTCAGTTTATTTTTTTTTTACAATATTAAGTTATTAAAATTAGGTCAAGATATTAAATCAATAAAAAAATATAGTTTTTAGTAGCAACTACTTGATTTTTTTAAATCTCTTGATAAAATAGGAAATGGATTTTTGGAAAATTGGATACATTTGGTTATTATTTTATAAAATATATTATACATAACTTGAAATAATTGTTTTTATTTTGTAGTTTTATGTATTTTGTTATGTATTAGTTGACAATTAGAAAATATTTTATAAAGATTAAGTTATGAATTTATTATTTGAATAAATTTATAAAACTTAAGAAAATAGTTGCATATGTAAAGTTTTGCAACAAGTGAGGATAAAATGATAAACTTATGTGCTTTAAGACAATTGATAATGGATCTTCATCAAGTAGAAGATCATCTGAAGGTTGATGTTGGTGTTACTTTCAATGAAGCAGCAATTTTGTGTGCTATTGATACCGGATATACTGAACCTGCTGCTATTGCAAAGCAAATGAATCTTTCACCTTCTAGAACAAGTAGACTGCTGACTTCAGTAGAAGCTAAGAAATTAATTAATAGAAAGAATTCTCGTGTCGATAAACGTGTTGTTCATATTTCCTTATCCCAAAGAGGGCAAAAGGTATTAGAAGAATTACATGCATGCGATACACAATTTCCAGCTTATATTGAGGAAGCAATTCTAAAAGGAATGGAAAACGCCGATGAGCAATAAGACCTACGTAGTAGTTGGTGGTGTCGCTGGAGGAGCAGGTGTTGCTGCGAGATTAAGAAGACTTGATGAAACAGCAACAATTATAATGTATGAAAAAGGGCCTTATGTTAGTTTTGCTAACTGTGGATTACCTTATTATGCTGGTGGAACAATTAAAGATCGAGATAGTTTATTTGTAACACAAGTATCTACATTTACGAATGCTTTTAATATTGATGTTCGTGTTGACACAGAAGTTGTCTCTATTGATAGAGAAAATAATACTGTCAAAGCTATTAATACTTTAACTAAGAAAGAAAGTGTTCAAAAATATGATCATTTAGTATTGTCTCCTGGATGTGAGCCTTTTATTCCACCAATTAATGGAATGGATGATAGTGCTATTTTTACTGTAAGAAATGTTCCTGATATTGATAAAGTTGTAGAGAAATTACAAGAATCTAAAAAAGCTGTTGTTGTTGGTGGTGGTTTTATTGGAATTGAAATGGCTGAAAACTTAGTTGAAAAAGGCCTTGATGTTTCATTAGTTGAAGCTGCTGATCAAGTTATGATAACAATGGATATGGACATGGTAGCACCAGTTCATGAAACTTTACGTCAAAATGGAATTAAATTATATCTTTCTCAAGCTCTTCAAGGCGTTGAAAGAGTTGGAGATAAAGTAAAAGTAATTTTACCAAATACAACAATCGAAGATGTTGATATGGTTATATTGTCAATTGGTGTTAGACCTTCTTCAAAACTTGCAAAAGATGCAAAGCTTAAATTAGGTCCACGTGGTCATGTAATTGTTGATAAACTTTGTAGAACAAGTGATAAAAATATTAGTGCAATAGGTGATGTTATTGAATACCCTTCTCCTCAAGTAGAGGGTAGTAATGCTATTGCCTTAGCTGGTCCAGCTAATAAAATGGCTAGATTATGTGCTGATGCTATTGTTACTGGAAAAAGCAGAGAATATATAGGTACTTACGGCAATAGTATTGCGAAAGTATTTGATTTAAATTGTGGTAGTGTTGGTTTAAATGAAAAAATGCTTGAAAGAGAAGGTCTTGATTATGGCGTTGCTATAACTCATGCTTCTCATCATGCTGGATATTATCCAGGAGCACTATCTCTTACTGCTAAGATACTTTATGATAAAAAAACTGGAAAGTTATTCGGTGGTCAAGCTGTTGGATATGCTTCAGTTGACAAAAAGTTAGATGTATTATCTTCTTTCATTAGTAAAGATGGGACTATTGAAGATTTAGCAAATTTTGAACAAGCTTATGCTCCTCCATTTAATGGAGCAAAAGATATTTTAAATATGCTTGGCTTTATTGCATTAAATGCATTTGATGGATTAGACCAAATAATTGATTATAAAGAAGCAGAGAAGAAGTTAAAAGAAGGAGCTTTCCTTTTAGATGTTAGAACTCAAGATGAATTTAAACTAGGTTCTATTAATGGCTCTGTTTTAATTCCACATACTGAAATTAGATCTAGAATGAATGAAATTCCTAAAGATCGTGAAGTAATTATTATGTGTGGGATTGGATTAAGAGGCCATATTGCTTATAGAATTCTTGCTCAAAATGGTTATAAAACAATTTATAATTTAGTTGGTGGATATAAAACACTGAAAGCTATTATGGATGATAGAGAAGCCAGACATAATGTTCCACTTGAAAATGTATTTAATAAAACTATCTGTGGTGTTTGTGATATCGATTTAACTGATGATAGCATTGTTGAAATTGATGCTTGTGGCTTACAATGTCCTGGTCCAATTTTACAATTAAAGAAACGCGTTGATGAATTAAGTGTTGGTCAAGCTATAAAAATTAGAGCAACTGATCCAGGATTCCATAAAGACGTTAATTCTTGGTGTAAAATGACAAATAATACGCTTTGTGATTTAAGCAAGAAAGAGGGTGTTATTGAAGCAATAATAAAAAAAGGTGCTGATATTAAACCTCAAGTTGCAATGACCAAAAATGGTGCATCAATTATTGTTTTCTCAAATGATTTCGATAAAGCTTTAGCTGCATTTGTTTTAGCTAATGGAGCTGCTGCTACTGGTAAAAATGTAACAATGTTCTTTACTTTCTGGGGCTTATCTGTATTAAGAAAAAAGCCAAATAAGAAAGTTAAAAAAGATTTCATGGGTAAAATGTTTGGAGCTATGCTTCCTAATGATATGGAACATTTAAGTCTTTCAAGTATGAATTTTGCTGGTATGGGTCCAAAAATGATGAAAGGCAGAATGAAAAAGAAGAATGTTGATCAATTAAGAGTAATGTTTAATCAAGCAAAGTCTAGTGGAGTTAGAATGGTAGCTTGTCAAATGTCTATGGATATCATGGGTGTTAATGAAGCTGAGTTATTAACTGGTGTTGAAATTGGTGGCGTAGCTACATATATGGAAGCAGCTAGTGAATGTGATGTAAATTTATTTATTTAATATAGATTAATAATAATTATTAAAAACAATTTAAACTACTTTAATTTAGAATTATAAATTAGGGTAGTTTAAATTTTTGCAATAAACATATCTTAATATTTTAAAAAGTAAAAAAAACTCACTAAAATATCAAATTAGATATAATAGTGAGAGTTAAGAGAGATTATTATTTAATTAATTCCATAAAAGAGATTTTTCATTTTCAAGGTCAAAAAATTGCCAAGCATCTTTTTTAATCTTAAGAAATATTTTTTCTCCTGGTCTTATTTTTTTATTAGGATCGCACAAGACTTCAATAGTTCTATTTCCACATTGACAATCAAGAAGATTGTCTCTACCTAAAGGTTCTACTAAATTAACAACTGCAGAAGCACAACCTTCAATCTCACTATCTAATACTTCAATATCTTCAGCTCTAATTCCTGCAACAAGAGGGCCTTTTTTAAGAGTATTATATTTTTTATCAATTTCGATAAAAGTTCCATCACACATCTCAACACACAAAGTACTATTTACTTCTTTAATATTTGATCTCCAAGTGTTCATTGGAGGATTTCCAACAAATTGTCCAATGAAGAGAGTCTTTGGTTTTTCATGTAAATCCATTGGTGGTTCATAGGCTTGTAATTGACCACCTTTAATAACAGCTACTCTATCAGCCATAGTCATTGCTTCAATTTGATCGTGAGTTACATAGATACAAGTAATTCCTAATTCTTTTTGTATTCGTTTTATCTCAGATCTCATACTAATTCTAAGCCTAGCATCTAAATTAGAAAGAGGTTCATCAAACAATAATAATTCTGGTTTTTTGATCAAAGCTCTTCCTAGAGCAACTCTTTGTTGTTGTCCACCAGAAAGTTCTCCAGGTTTTCTCTCTAATAAATGTCCAATTCCTAATAAATCAGCAATTTCTTGAGCTTCTTTTCGTTTGGTTTTTTCATCTATTTTTTTTAATTTCATTGAAAAAGTTATATTTTCATAAACGTTCATATGAGGATAAAGTGCATAACTTTGGAAAACCATTCCGATATTTCTATCTTTAGGAGAAAGATAAGTTACATCTTTTTCTCCAAAGAATATTGAACCCTCATTTGGTTTATAAATTCCAGCAGTCATTAAAAGTGTAGTTGTTTTTCCACAACCAGATGGGCCAAGAAAAGCAACAAATTCTCCACTTTTAATATGGAGGCTTAAATTGTCTACAGCCTTAGAATTTCCGAATTTTTTTGTTATATTATTTATATAAATATCCATTTGTTTTTTAGTCTCCTTAATATATTAAACACCACCATGAGAACCACCTGAGAAAATTTTCATCAAGTAATTTTGGTTAAAGAAATAGAAAATTAAAATAGGAATAAGTTGGAATAATCCTACAGCTGCTAATACATTATAATTAATTGAAACAGTATCACTTTGCATTAATCCATTTAAATATGTAGAAATTACTTCATGACCGGCTCCTCCTGAAAGGAAGGTATAAGGAATAATAAAACTACTCCAACCTGTCATGAAAGAAAATATTGATAATGCCGCAATACCTGGTCTAACTTGAGGAAACATTACAGACCAAAAAGTTCTATAACGAGAACAACCATCAATAAGGGCAGCTCTCTCTACATCCCAAGACACATTATCAAAGAATCCTTTCATTAACCAAACGCCTAATGGAAGTTGCATAGCTAGACTTACAAAAACAACACCACCAATTGTGTTGTAGCCCATAAATAAATCAAGAATTGGAATTTTTGCAAAAAACTTTAATACAAAATATATAGCTATTAGGAGTGTTACACTTGGAAAAGCATGGAGTACTAAAGTTAAAGATAGAAATTCTTTTCGTCCAGCAAATTTAATTCTTGAAAGAGCATATCCAGCTAAAGAAGAAATAAGTACAACGCCTAATGCCATAAATAAAGCAAGTAATAAAGTATTCCAACTTGCAAGCCAAATTGCTGGTTCTTTTAAAAAAGTCCAGTTTTGTAGAGTAAAGCCTCCAAAATTACCATTTTTATCTACAGGTAATAAACCATAAGTTACTTTTGAAAAAGTTGATATAAATAGCCATAAATAGCCTACTAAAATCGGAAGTGAAAGGATAAACATAATAATGAATATTAATATTTGTCCCCAATGTATTGGTTCTTTTCTTTTCATATTATATCTCCTTACATCTCGTCAATTAATGGTTCTTTTACTAATTCGCCAAATTTAAAGAATTTTAAATAGACAATTGCAAAAATAACACCTACCACTACTAAAACACCAGATAAAGCTGCACCAAAACCATATTGGAAATTACCATAATAATTGTTTAAAGCTTTATGATATGCCCATAATGACCAAACTTCTGTTTTAAAATTCCCATCAGTTAGAATCATTATACTTTCAAAAGATGTTAGTAAAGATAATGTTTGATATGTTGTAACAAATAAAAGTGGCCATTTTAATTGAGGTATAATTATATATCTAGCTCTATTAAAAAATGTTGCACCATCTACGAGAGAACTAGTCATAATATCACTTGATATTGATTCAATTGCTGATGAAAAAATTATCATTCCGAATGAGGCTCCAATATACCCATTAACTAAAATACAAAAGAGCATTGCATTTTCTGGAATTAGGTTTGAAGTTGGAAGTCCAAGTGGAGCTAAAATATGTTGATTAATTATTCCATATGGAGCATCAGCCGCAATCATTGTCCACATCAAAACATATACAACTGCTGGTGTAATACGTGGAAGAAGCCATAAGGATTTAAAAAATCCACCTATTTTTCTTGGTAAATGGTAAGCAAGAATTGATACCAATAACCCCATTCCTACATTAAAAAAACATAGAGTACATACAACATATATTATTGTTGATGAAAAAATATTCCATGAATCTGGATGTAAAAATATTTTTATATAATTTGAAATCCCATTAAATTTCCAATTTGAAAATCCAGTTACAGAACTCATGTTTGTAAAGGAAATTGCTACTGTTAAAATTACGGGGATGAAAAAATATAAAATTACTAGTGCTGCTGCTGGTAGAATAAACCAATATGCAGAATTAATTTTCTTTTTTTTATTCAAAAAACTACCCTCTATAATGGACCAGTCCACAATTGGACTGGTCATAAATATTATTATTTAATAATTATTTGATCTTCTAATTCAAGTTTCATAACTTTTATAGCGTCTGTTGCAGCTTGTTCTGGAGTTTTTTCTCCTTGTTCTGCTGATACTAAGTTATCCCAGAAACTATCGAACCAAATACCATACATAGGATGATTAGGTTGGAAAATGTTATTATCTAATAAATATCCTGTGGAACTTAAGAATTCACTATTTAGATATGGAGCATAAGTGTCTTGAGAATTTAAGATACCTAAGTGACCACTTTCTACAGCATGTCTTGTATTTCTTTCAGTTGTTGACATTAATGAAATTAAACGTTCAGCTAATTCTTGATCTTTGACTCCACTAGCAGATTCAGAAGAGATTAAATATACAAGAGGGTGGGATAAAGTAGTTCCTTTAACTCCTGCAATTCCGCTTGGTTCATAGCCATATCCAATGTTTTTAAATAGAGTTTTTTCTCCACCTTCAACATAGTTTTTAGCCCAGTCAGCCCACATCCAAGTTCCACCGTTAAAGAATAAAGCTTTGTTATTTGATACTACATCATGCCAAATATTCCATTCTGTTCCTATGTAAGAAGCAGGTGTAATACCTTTTTCAACACAATCTCTTTGGAATTGATATGCTTTAACTAATGCATCTTTGTCAATAACAAGTTTATCTGAATCTTTATCATAATATTGGCCACCAAAAGCTACATATACTTGTAAAAAGTCTCCACCTTTCTTAGGTCTATGCCAGAATCCATAACCAGGTTCCACAACACCTTTTTCTACTGCTTCACTAGCTGTATCAAGTAAATCATAGAGTGTAAAAGATCCATCAGCCATTTTTGCTGGTAAATCAGCAATTTCTTGATCGCTCCAGCCCAGTTCCTTTAATAAAGTTTTATTAAAATACATTGGTCTAGCTTCTGTATCTTGTGGTACACCCCAAATTTTTCCTTGCCAAGCAGCGCTACTCCATAGGCTTTCTTTAATGTCTGCAAATTCTGGTGAAAAACTTTTTACTTCACTAATACTTGATGCTAAAGGTTCAATGTAACCAGCAGCACCCCAAGTTGCGATATCTTCGTGACCTGAAATGATTATTAAAGGAGCTTTTCCAGAATCAGCAGCTAAAGCGTATTTCTTTTTGAATCCACCCCAATCTCCACCGTCGATATAAGGTTTTGCAACTACAGTAATATCACTACCTTCGGCTAAAAGTTCTTTATTTAAGTCCTCTGCTGCTTCTAAAGCTAGATCAGCTCTCCAATGGTTTGTATCACCTTCTCTAGTCCAAACATCTATTGTAACTGTTCTAGGACCTTTCTCTTTTTGTCCATTTGCAAACACATTTGGTAAAACCATTAAAGTAGCAAATAATAGAATTAAGATTTTTTTATGCATATTATCCTCCTTTATGCAAAATAAAAACAATCGTTTGCATTATTCTTGCACTTAGTTTATACTATTGTCAAGGATTATTTATTGAGGAGACCTATTTTGAACTTAAAAGAATTATCTGAGAAGATTGAAGTATCAGCTTCAACCATTTCAAGAGTACTTAATGACAAGCCTGGAATTAGTGAAGCAACAAGAGCAAAAGTACTTGAGGCTATTGAAAAAGAACATTTTACATTAAATTTTGCCGCTAGGAATTTGGTAAAGGCTGAATCTAGATTTATCGGAATTATTTCTAGAAAAAGAACTTCTGTCGAAGATGTAATCTTTTTTCATCATTCAATAAATCAATTTCAAGAAATATTATTACAAAATAATTATTTTTGTGTTCCCATTGCATATTATGATGGCAAAGGAATTGATTTTGGTAATACTCCGCTCTCCCCAAATGATTATGCAGGATTTATTATTAGAGGGCAATCAATTCCTCAAAAAGAAATTTTGTCTATAAAAAAATTTGGTAAACCATTTATTTTATTAGAAAATTCTTTATATGAAACTAAAGTCAATTGTGTTGTGTGTAATGATGCAGAACTGGAATATGAATTGACTAAGATTTTAATTAATAAAGGGCATAAAAGAATTGTACATGTTACGGGTCCAGATTATTGGTATAACAATAAAGAGAGAATAAAAGGATACAGTAATGCAATGAATGAAGCTTGTTTAGAAAAAGAAATAATATGTATGGAAGATACTGTATTATCTACAGGAAGAAAAACTTTAGAATTATTGAAAATTGAGGAAGACACAAATATAGGAATAACTTTTGTAAACGATGCGATGGCAATTGGTTTTATAAAAGAAGCAAATGATAATAATATTAGAATTGGTGAAAATATTAGTGTTGTTGGTTTTGATGATATCCCCTGGGCAAGTTTAACAACGCCTCCTTTGACGACAGCAAGAATTGAAATTGATGATATGGGAAAGTTAGCTTCTATGAGATTGTTAGATATGATTTCCAATTCGAATAATACCAAAACTGTAAAAAGTATAGTTGATGGGAAAATAATCATTAGAAATACAAATTAATTAACAAAAATAATAAAATTGGAGGATATATATTTTTTAATTATAATATTTATTGAATAGGTAAGGGTAATTGGTCGTGATACTAAAGAGATTGTATTTTTTGCAAAAAATAAAATCTTTTTCATTATCTACAGTCCATACAAAAAGTGGTATATTTGTTTTACTTAATTTAAAATAAAGACTGTCGTTTAATAATTTGAAATTCAGATTTATTCCAAAAATATTTAATTTACTAATTTTATTAATTACTGAATCGATTTTTGGTAAATCATCTCTTTCTAAATTATAGATGATTTTTAAGTTTTTATTACAACTTAATAACATTTTTACTTCGTTATCATGACAACCAGAAATAACGCATTTATCAATAAATTGGTTTTCTTCTATTTTTTTTGCAAGGAGTTTAGCTGCATTAATAGTTTTAAGATCAAAATTGATTGAAAAATTATTTGTTTTTGCGAAGTTAAAGATGTAATCAATTTTAAGAAGATTTTGATTTAAATTAATTAAATCTTCAAAGGATGTTTGCTCTATTAATTGATTATCTATTTTGTGATCATGATAAAGTACTAATACATTATCTTTAGTAATTCTTACATCAACTTCTATGTATTTAGCATTGCTGCTAATGCAACTATTTAGGTATTCAACTGAATTTTCTTTTTTGTCATTAGCACCGCTATGAATAGTTAAATTTGTAAGCAAGATGGGCCTCTCTAAAAATAAAAAGTAATTTTAATAATTATAATATAAATTTTTAAATAGTAAAGTAAATTAATGTATTGATTGTTTATTATGTCGCAACATGAGATATAAAATATCAAAAGTTTTCAACAATCTATTATGATTTTGAGCTTTATAGGTTTTTATTGTTTAATGTGTTTTTTAATTTAAATTTTAGATATTTGAGGTAAATAAAGTTTGATATAAATCTATATACTCTTTTTAAGATATTAGATTATTGGATAGAAATTAATGTATAGTGCATCAATACTAAGATATAATTTTTTTTGTTGATTATAGATAACTATGATTCTAAAAAATTTTGTTTTCTATTAGTAATATGTATTTAGTATTAAGCTCTGTGATAGAAAATATTTTTTCTGAAGTATTAATATGTTTTTATTTATATTTTTCGTAGAAGTATTTTAATTTTTGTATAAAAGGCGAAGGCTTGTTTCTATAAATAACTGAAAAAAGTTCAAACGCAATAAAAAATTTGTTCAAAAGAATAGAAAATTATTACCAATTTATGAGTCCCCATTATCAGATTCAATAAAAATTGGATCTAATAATGGATGCTAAAAAAAATATAACTATAGTTCTAAAGAGTTTAAAAAATAAAATTATTTGTTAAGCGGCTCTTTTATAAGACTTTTTATTCTCCACGTTATATAAATAAAAGTGAGAGAATAAATTTCCATAATGCAGTTTTACAAAATAAATTACGTTTTGCTACTTAGCATATTTATAAAATATTATGATTGCAAATGATTTTTGTAAAAATATATTTGCAAACTATTTTTGACATTCCTTGTTGTTAATAGTAACTTAATAAATTATTTTAGGCTCATCGAAAAACCTTTTGTATAATATTTATATACTCTATTTGTAAATAATAAAATAGGAATACAGGTTAATAAGCCAATTGCCATAAGTTCTCCCCATAAAGTTTCATATTCTCCAATATAACTAACAATAACTAGAGGGAGTGTTAATTTATTTGGACTTCTGATAAATAGAAGAGCAAATAAAAATTCATCCCATGCTGTTATAGCTGAAAATATTGATGTAGCAATAATTCCTGCTCTTACAAGAGGTAGTACAATTTTAAACAAAGTATAAAACTTTCCTGCGCCATCCATAAAAGCTGCTTCTTCAAATTCTTTTGGAAGAGTCTTTAAAAATCCATAAATCATCCACACACAATATGGGAGAGTATATACTTGATAAACAATAATTAAAGCTGATAAATGATTTATTAGTTTGAAATGATTTAACATATTATACAAAGGTATTGCTAATACAACTGGAGGGAGTATTTTTATAACTAAAATCCAAATTAAAAATAAAATATTAAATTTAAATGGGAATTTATGTCTTATAAGGGCATAGGATGTGCAGAATGCTAATAATAAAGATATTCCTGTTGAAAATACTGTAACAACAAGACTATTCAACATATTTTTCCAAAAAGCTGACTGGAATACAGTTATATAGTTAGAAAAAACTATTTTTTTGGGGAATAAGGTAGGAGTAGAAGCAACAACTTCTAATGGGCCTTTCACTGATGTTATTGTAATCCAATATATTGGAAATAAAGTTATAACTAATACTATAAGAACCATAAACATAAATAAGGGTTTTTTTAAAAATAAATTTTTTGATTTCATTATGCTGATTCTCCTTGAAGTACATTTTTTATATATATAATTGAAATAAGAATTACTATTAGTAATGTTATGATAGACGCGGTTGCAGCAATTCCCATATTAAAATAAGAGAACCCTTGTCTATAAATATAAAAAGATAGTGTTTCTGTTGCGTTGCCTGGGCCTCCTAATGTTAGTGCATATACTTTACTATATAGTTTAAAAGTATCAATTGTTCTAAGCATTATTAATAGAAATATTTGTGGTTTTAAAATAGGAAGTGTAATTTTTTTTAGTATTGTAAAGTAATTTGCCCCATCTATTTTTGCTGCTTCAAAAATGTTGCTGCTAATAGAACTCATAGCCGCTTGCATCAAAAGAAAACAGAAAGGAGTCCATTGCCAAATGTCTACTAAGGCAATTGATAATAGAGCCTGATTTTTATTAATTAACCAACCAACTTTCTCTAAATTTAAAGAAGTCATGATATAGTTTAATACCCCTATATCATAATGAAACATGATTCGCCACACAGCACAAATAATCATTGTAGATAGCATCATTGGGAAAATTGATATTGTCATAAAAAGTTTTTTCCCTTTGAATGATTCTTGGAAGATTAATGATAAGAAAAGGCCAAGGGATACTTCAAAAAATGTAGCGACTACGCAGAATTTCAAAGTGTTTATGAAAGATTGTTGGAATAGATTATCGTTTATAAGATTAATATAATTTTTGAAACCAATAAAAGATGGTTTTATGTCGGAAATAAAATTGAATTTGAAAAATGATAGATATATAACATTGCCAACAGGATAAATAGTTAGAATACCTATTATTATTATGGAAGGTATAATTAATGTGTAGTAAAATAAATTATCTTTGTTTTTTTCTCTTTTTAACATTTTTGCCTCACTATAAAATAGGGGAACAATTGTTCCCCTATTCGATGAATAGTTTTATTATTAGTTTAGAATTTTAGTGATATTATCTTGTGCTTCTGTTGCAGCTTCTTGGGCTGTAAGTTCGCCAATTAGGGCTCGATTCAAAACTGTTCCAAGAATATCTTCAATTTGTTTCCATTTGTCAGTTCTTGGTCTAGGTACACCAAATTTTAAAGCATTTGATTGAGCCCCATACCATGGGAATTTTTCTAATAATGAAGCATTTTGATATACAGATTCTCTTGTTGGTGGGATTCCTGTTTTTTCAGCTATTTTTGTCTGCATTTCTTTACTTGAAATGAATGTTAAAAAGTCAAAAGCAACATCTTTATGTTGACAGGATTTTGATATACCAGCTAACCATATTCCTAGCATTGATGTTGCCTGATTTTTTTCTCCAGGAGTTTTAACAACACTAACTTTTCCAACAACTTTTGATTTTTCTGGATTTTCTAATTCTCCAATCCATCCAGGCCAAACTTCAGCAGCAACTGCAGCTGTTCCTGAGTATAAAGCTTCTTTTACTTGAGTAGATTGATACATTGAAACACCTTTGGGAGCGTATTTTGCTAATTCTAAAAAATAGTTTATTGCATCTAACGTGTTTTGATTGTCAATGTCTACATTTCCCTTTTCATCTAAGACATGTCCACCATAAGCCCAGAATATTGGAAGAAAACCTGTTACAATTGGATTTCCTTTTGTGCCTCTAAAAACAACACCATCAATATTTGGTTCATTTTCTTCAATAGTTTTTACATCTTTTAGGAGTTCGGTCCATGTTTCAGGATTCCCATCACCATATTTTTGGAACAAGTCATGACGATAAGCAAAAAGAGCTACGTTACCAACTAATGGGAGCGCCATAAGTGTACCTGATTTTGAATAAGGATATCTACCTAATCTGACTGTTGGTTCAATTAAGTCTGGATCAATAGTTAGATTCTTTTTTTTGTAAATTGTATCTAAATCTTCTAACCAACCAGCAGCTTGATATTGTGTTATGTTTGTATCATCAATATAAACAATATCATATGTACCAGTATTGGTTTTCATATCAATAACAGTTTTTTCAAATAAATCTGAACCTGATAGTTTTAATAACTCAAAAGATACTTCTGGATGAAATGATTGATATTCATCAGCGGCTAATTGTAGAGCATCTCCATAGGCACCATCTCTTCCCGCAATAGTAAGAGTTATTTTGTTAGTTTCGTTTTCTTTAGCTCCTGATGCTACTATAGCAATCATAGCAATTAATGAAATTCCTATAGTTGTAAAAATTTTTTTCATGTAATTCCTCCTTGTTAAAAAAAGTAATATTCTTTTTTTAATTTACACTTTTGTTTTATAAAATATTATTTACCTCTGAATATTAGAATAAGGTGTATTTTTTAATTGTCAAGAAAATCCTTTACTATTTGCAATTTTTTTTCTATTATATTTATATAGAATTTAATTCTTATTTGATGTTAATTATTTATATTGAAAGTAATTATATTTTAATATAAAATCTTTATATTGAATTTTATGTAAATTTAATTGTTAATAAATTATAACCGGTTGCAGTTTTGTTGCATAAATTTTTAACATGCAATAGAACTTTTAAATCTTTTTTTTAGATTATATTTTATACTTTTAATACAGTTAAATTTTTGAAAAGAGGCTTGTATTGTTAAGATTAATTTTATTTGCTTTGGTTATTATGACATTCTATAATAGTGATTTTTATGATGATATTTTGAGAATATGCAGTGCTTTCAAATAAAATAGGTAATTATATAAGTAGAAATATGTAAAAAATAATGTTATATTAATTGTTACTAATAGAATATGAGAGGTTATTGTGACATTAAAAGAATTAGCTGAAAAAATTGAAATTTCACCATCAACAATTTCAAGAGTGCTTAATGATAAACCTGGAATAAGTAAAAAAACGCGAGATAAAGTCTTTCAAGCAGTAAAAAAAGAAGGATTTTCACCAAACTATTTGGCAAAAAACCTTGCTTTTTCAAAGGCTAAATTTATTGGGGTTGTTGCAAGAAAAAGACGTCAAGAACAAGATTCTCTTTTTTTTAACCACACCTTATCTGAATTTCAAGATATTTTTGTTTCTAATGGATTTATTGTTATTCCTTTGTATTACAATGATGATGAAATTGATTTTGCTAATACGCCTTTTTCTCCTCCAGATTTTGCTGGTTTTATTTTAAGAGGACAATCTATTCCTTCAAAAACAATATTATCAATTCAAAAATATAATATTCCCTTTGTGCTTTTAGAGAATAATTTGAGACAGACTAGTGTAAATAGTGTTATATGCAATGATGAAGAATTAGAATATAAATTGACTAAATTAGTTATAAATAAAGGCGTTAAACGAGTATTACATATTACAGGCCCCTCTTCTTGGTATAACAATTTAGAAAGGATAAAAGGCTATGAGAGAGCAATTAGTGAAAATTCTCTCAAAAGTGAAATTTATTTCCTTGATGATACTACTTTAGAACAAGGTAAAAAATCTATTCATTTATTTAAATTTTCTGTAAAAGAAAAGATAGGAATTACTTTTGCAAATGATGCAATGGCCGTTGGATTTATTCATGCTTTACGATCTACTGAATATTCTATACCAGAAAATCTGTATATTGTTGGTTTTGATGATATACCTTGGGCCCACTTGTCAAACCCTCCGCTTACAACTGCGAAGATTGCTGTAGCTCAAATGGGTAGACTTGCAGCCAATAGGCTAGTTGAACTTATAAAAAATAAAGATCTTAATAATAATCCAATTACAATTATTGTTTCAGGGGAAATAGTTATTCGTGAATCATGTTAATCTAAAAATAATATTAAATTATTCATTTAATTTGTATCAATTAAAATGATTTAATATACTCAACTATTAAACTAATATTTTATTTTATTTCCAAATACTTTTGCTATATCGAGTGAATCATTAATAAAGTATTGTTGTTTTTTTTTGCAAAATTTATGCAAGCGCATTATAAAAAAAATATTTTTAATAATAATATTTTTTAAAATTTATTTAAAATTACTTTTTTTTAATAGTTAATTCTTTTTATTATAATTAATTATATATTTGATAAAATATTTATATATTCGAAAACTATGCAAAAAAATTTTATTGATTTTCTTGACAATTTAAAAATACGATTTATGCTAGTAATTGAGGTAATAAAATTATATTAAATTTGATATAGCAAAAATATATTATAGAAAAAAATATCTATTCTAATTTTGTAGGCAAGTAGTATTCTTTTGAAAAATTTGGAATAGCGTGTGTTGGTTTGTATTGAAAGTTCTTTTTTATTGCTAATTGTTAATCTCGAAAACAATAACAATCTGTTTGAAAAAATTTTAATCATTACCGTTTATTTTTTGTCTTTAATTGTATAATAAAAAATTTGAATAACCTTTAAATTCCAGAGGTTTGAAGAGCAAATCTTTAATGTTAAGTGGGATTGATGTCCAGTCGGAGTTGAATATCTGTAATTTATAAATAAAATATTTTACAGGTTCGCTCTATATTAAAAAGAGGTGATAAAATGAAGAATTATTTAGTTCTTATTGGTCATATATCAAGAGATATAATGATTGATTATTTGGGAAATGAAACTCGAGTTGTGGGCGGAGCTGTTATATATTCAGCAGCAGTTTATAAAGCGGTTGGTTTGGATGTAAAAATTATATCAAAGCTTCCAAAAAAAGAAAATGAATTAAAGCTTGAACTACAGAAAAGCAAAATAAATTGGGTTATAAAAGATTCTAATGAAATGACCTCAATTAGAAATCATTATTTTACAAAGGATAAGGAACGCAGAGAAGCCATATTGCTCTCTAAAGCTGATAGTTTTGAATTAAGTGAAATTATAGATGAAAATTCAGATATCTATTGTTTAGCTGGTCTTTTTGTTGGAGAAATTCCAGATTCTATAATTATTCCTCTTTCAAAAAAAGGAAAGGTTGCTCTTGATGCTCAGTGCATTTTGCGAAAAAGTGATGAGAATGGAAATATGTTATACAATGATTGGGAAAATAAAATATCTTTGATTCCTTATTTATCCTATTTGAAAGTTGATGCTGCAGAAGCAGAAATTCTAACAGGTTTTTCAGATACTGAAAAAGCTATTAGACAACTTGGAGCTTGGGGAGCAAAAGAAGTTATGTTAACTCATAATACTCAAGTTATGGTTTTATCTGATGACAAAATTTATACCTGTACATATTCAAATTCTAATAATAGTGGAAGAACTGGCAGAGGTGATACAACATTCTCAGCTTATTTAGCTTGGAGAAAGGAACATAGTGTAAAAGAGTCTACAGACTTCGCAGCAACTTTATGTAGTATGAAGATGGAAAAACCAGGAGTATTTTCTTCAACTGTTGAAGAGGTATTAATGAGAATGAAGAATATAGATTAATATGAATACAAAAGCTCAAATAGGTCTTAAATTATCAGATTGTAAAACTATTAAAGATTTAAGAAAAACTTTAACTAGGATTGAAAAAGCAGGGTTTAGTTTTATTGAATTCCATGTTGATATGTTCCCTTTTATTTTGGGAGGAAACCTCTGCTATGAATGGCTTAATTTAGTAAAAAAAGAATTTTTATTGCATAAATTAAACTATAGTGCTCATATAGGTAGGGCTTTAGATTTAAGAGCTAGCAATATAGATTTACATTATTCTTTATTTAAAGCATCAATTGATGTAGCGTCGTTTTTAAATGCTAGCCCATTAGTAGTTCATTTTGATAATAAGAGCGACAACATTTTTAAAGAACAACAATTTAAAGAATATTTAAAGAAAGGTTGTTTGTATGCTCAAAAAAAGAATGTATTAATTTGTTTAGAAAATATTGAAATTGAAAGAATTGAACCTGTAATTAAAGTCATTTCAGAAATAAATCTTGATAATTTAAAAATGACTTTTGATACAGGTCATGCATATTTAGCTTCAAAGTATTTTAATTTTGATTTTTTAAAAGCTCTTGAAACTTGTCTACCTTATATTGCTCATGTTCATTTAAATGATAATTTTGGAATATTTGAAGAAAGTAGGATAATTAATAGACAGTATTATGATTCTTTAGAAGAAGGGATGAGAAGAGAGCTTGCAATGGGAGATATTCATTTACCGCCATTTTTTGCTCAAGTACCTTTTAATGAAATTTTTTTATTGTTAAAGAATTATCGAGGAAAATATTTATGTGAGTATTATACTAATTCATATATTCCGTTTGAAAGAAGCACTTATGAAAAAGTTCGAATTGCTATTGAATCAAATTGGGAAAAAGATTAAAAGCATAATTTTTATTGGAAATACTTCGTAATTTGTTTTATGTATTTTTTTTATAAAAATTTTATAAAATATGAGAAAATATGGTATATATAAGGAGAAAGTAAAAAGTTAGGAGAAAAAATTGGAAATTAAGACAATAAAGTTAGTTCAAAAGGTAGGTGCTCAGGAAATTACTATGTATCCTTCTGTTATCTATGATGATAATAATTTAATTCTTTGTGATGCGGGCTCTCCAAATCAGATAACACAAATTGAGCAAGAACTTAATAAAATTGGATTTTCAATTGAAAATCTTACACATGTTGTAATTACACACCAAGATCATGACCATATAGGATCTTTAAAACAATTAAAATTAATCAATCAAAATATAATAGTTATAGCAAGTGATATTGAAGCTCCATACATTGATGGTACGAAAGAGTCTTTAAGATTGATACAAGCCAAAGAGTATAATAAAAATTTGAAGGATGAAGCTTTAGTTTTTGGTATGCATTTTGTAAAATATTTAGAAACAATTGAAAATTGTTTTGTAGATCAAGTTGTTAGTGATAATGATTATATTATTCCAAAATTAAGAGTAATTAGTACAAAAGGGCATACTCCAGGCCATATATCCTTGTTTAATGAAGAGTATAATACTTTAATTAGTGGTGATGCAATAGCATTTGAAAATGATGCATTTGTTATTGCTAATCCAGAATTTACTTTAGATTTAGAAAATTGTAAAAAAAGTATTAAAAAAATAATAGATTTAAATCCAAAAAGAGTTATTTGTTATCATGGCGGGGAATGCAATAAAAATATTATGTTTTTGTTAAATAAACTTGTTTAAAATAAAAGAGAGCTTTTTGCTCTCTTTTGTATAATAAAATTTATTTATCGTCTATTTGATTTATAACTTGTGCATCGGTTCTAAGAGGAATGACTTTTCTAATGAAGGGTTGTATTCCTTTATAAGTTTTTTGGAATTCCTCTTCACTCTCTTTAAGGGCCGCTTGCCAAGCACCACCAAAACCCGGTGAATTAAGTGTTAACCTATCGGCTGCAAGTTGATAAACATGAAGTCTTGCAATTTCTTTTCTTCCTGGTTTTTGAGAATAGGTGGAAACTGTAATTCTAAGATTTTCATTTTCTTTTTTATATAACTCAAGCTCTGCTTTTAGTTTTTGTATACCTTCACTTTCGATATCCATTCTATCTGTAAGCATATTTTTTAACTTATTTAATTCTTTTTTAAATTCTAATTCTTTTTTATGAGCTCTGGCACTCATAGAAACAAGAACAACTATAGCTACTGCTAAACCAATGCCAAGTCCGATTAATAATTGTTGCATATGTCCTCCATTGATATTTAAAAGAATACTCTAAAGAAATATATTTGTCAAAATGTATGATATAAAAAGTCCTCCAAAGTAGTTTTAAAAATATTTTTCCACTTTGGAGGTCTATTCTCTTAATTAAGCGTATTCGTTGGTTATTTACTAAAGCGTTTGATTACAGCTTCTTTACTATTTTCAATAGCCTTTGGAATAGAAACCCTATTTTCAAAAACAGCCATGTCTTTAAAACCTGTCCCTGTTAGTAAAACACAAACATCAACATCATCACCAAATTCTTTTTTAAGGTGCTCTGAGTCTTGTTTTAAGGCTGCCCAAGCACAAGCAGCAGCAGGTTCAACAAATATTCCTGCTTTTGAAGTTAATTCTAATTGAGCATCAATTATTGCTTCATCTTCTACTTCAACACACCAGCCTTTACTTGCTTTAATGTAATTAACAGCCATTCTACCATTAGCTGGTGAAGATACTGAAATAGAATCAGCTCTTGTTGATGCTTTTTCAATTGTATTATAATTATTATTTTTAAATGCTTGAGATATTGCATTACTCTTTGTGCTTTGTGAGCAAACTAAATGAGGCATTTTTTCAATTAATCCAGCTTCATATAAATCATAGAAACCTTTGTAAACACCAGCAAATATACAACCATCTCCTACAGGTACATAAACAACTTCAGGTACTTTTCTACCCATTTGTTCAAATAATTCTATTGAAACACTTTTTTTACCTTCAATAGTCATGGGATTATATGCCGTATTTCTATTAATACCACCAAATTCGTTTGTATAAGCAATACTAAGAGCAAAAGCATCATCATAAGTTCCCTTAACAGGAACAACAGTTGCTCCATATAATACGCTTTGCATTAATTTATTAACTGGGGCTGTTTCAGGAACAAATAAAACAATTTCTAATCCATAAGCAGCTCCAGCACAACTCATTGCAGCTCCAGCGTTACCAGTTGAAGCAAGGGCTATTTTATCCATATTATAATGAAGAGCTTGTGCTGCGATTAATTGAGAAGCTCTATCTTTGAAAGATCCAGAGGGGAGAGCACTATCGAGTTTACAACTTAAATTATTTAAACCTAACTCTTTAGCTAGTCTTTTAGGCTTTGCTAAAGGAGTTCCGCCTACAGGATAAACCTCTTTATCTGGAACTTCAAAAGGAAAGAAGTCATACATGGTTACGTGTTCTTTTCCTTTTAGTTTTGCCAAATCATCTTTATTTAATTTAACAATCAAGTTACCTTTGGGGAAAGTGTTTGCTTCTTGTTCTTTTGAACAATGAGGGCATTGATAAATTACTTCATCTGTTTCAAAGACTCTTTTACAATCATTACATTCATAAGAGTATCGCATTTTTTTTAATCCTTTAAAGTAAGGACATGCTATAACAGCATGCCCTCAATTTGTATAATTTATTCCTCTTTGAGGATACTATGCTAAAATATCAGCATTGAATTCTTCAATTAACTTGTCAATTTTTGCAGTTAATTTTGGAATATCTGTCCAATAATTTTTGTCATACCATTGACTGTTGATTTCTTCATAAGTTTTACCTTGTTGTTCAACCCAAGTATAGTATTTTAAGTTATGGATAGCTAGTCTATCGTAGTAGCCTAATTCTTTCATGTTTGCAATGTTTTGTGACATTAATGCTTGGTAATAAATTCTTACGCTATCATCATGATCACAAACACCAAGTTTTTCTTCTAATTCTTTAATACGAGAAGTATACATTTCACTTGAGTCAGTAAGAATTGTGAATACTACATCTTCTTCAGTTAATTCATAGAATTTTGCAACTTTCATAGCACCTAGTACGTTACCAACACCGCTGATACCATATAAAGATAGATTGTCTAAATCTTCTTGTTTTACACCTTTAGATGCTAAATATTTTAGACCTTCTGGTTCGTTAAATAAACGATAAGCGTCCATACAATCATTATCATCAACAGCAACAATCATGTCAGTGTTTTTAACATTGTGAATCCAAGGAACGTGTTTGTCACCAATACCTTCAATTCTATGGCCACCAAAACCGTTTCTTAATAAAGTTGGGCATTGTAGAGCTTCTGCAGCAACAATTTTAATATTTGGGTATAAAGTTTTTAAGTAATCACCAGCTGCTAAAGTACCACCGGAACCAGTTGCACTTACATAAGCTTTAACATTTTCGTCTTTTACACCTAATTGTTTTAATACTTCAGCCATTGCTCTACCAGTTACTTCATAGTGCCATAGGTAGTTTTCGAATTGTTCGAATTGGTTAAAGATTACAATATGATTTCCTCTTTCAGCATCTAATTCATGACATTTGTCGAAGATTTCTTTTACATTTGATTCACAACCAGGAGTTGCAATAACTTCTCCAGCTACACTTTGTAACCAGTTGAATCTTTCTTGGCTCATTTCTTCAGGAAGAATAGCAATTGATTGACATCCTAGAAGAGCTGAGTTATAAGCACCACCACGACAGTAGTTACCTGTTGAAGGCCATACAGCTTGTTGGTCAACAGAATCGAAAGTACCTGAAGCTAGTGCTGGAGCTAAACAAGAATATGTAGCACCTACTTTATGAACACCACAAGGGAACCATTTACCACAAAGTGCAATAATTCTAGCTTTAACACCTGAAATTTCATGAGGAACTTCAATGAAGTTAACGCCACCAAATTCGCCACCTTTTGAAATTGGTTCATTGTGCCAAGTAATTCTATAAAGATTAACTGGATCAACATCCCATAAGCCTGTATTATCTAATTTCTTTTTAATATCTTCTGAAACTAGAGAAGGGTTAATCATTTCTTTAAATGTAGGTAATAGGATACCTTTTTCTTTACAACGTTTTACGTTTTTTGCCCTTACTTCAGGGTTAACGTTTAAATTAATCAACATAAATTTATTTCCTCCAAGAAAT
The DNA here is from genome assembly GCA_963678575.2 of Sphaerochaetaceae bacterium. Lineage (GTDB taxonomy): Bacteria > Spirochaetota > Spirochaetia > Sphaerochaetales > Sphaerochaetaceae > Pleomorphochaeta. Next base: position 210,706 of record CAXXHV010000002.1, read on the forward strand.
ATAGAAAATTTAACTAGTCATAGTATTGATATAAAATGAAAATTTGTAAAGTAAAAAATGCAAATATTTATTTTTTTTATTAGTTTTTTTCGCTATTCCTTAAATTTCTCTTATTTATTGATGTATTCACAAGATTTTAATAAATAGGATACTACACAATATTTACTAAACGAATATATAGTAAAACTAATAATAGAGTAGAAAACCATATAAATGTTGATATATTTGTAAAATATTTCATGAAAAGGAAATAAAACGAATAATTTATAAATATAATAATATTTCTTGTTGTTTTAGGTAGATTAAATAAATAATATTAATTAAACTTTTTTATAAAATTGATGATTTTTACAAAGGTATTTTTTTATGACCATTTTATTAGTAATTATTTATATCACTTTCATTTCTCTTGGTTTGCCTGATAGTTTATTAGGGTCTGCTTGGCCAATATTACATTCAGTATTAAATGTACCAACAGAATATGCTGGTATACTATCATTTACTACTTGTATATGTACCGTAATATCTTCTTTATCTGCAATGTGGCTAAATAAACATTTAGGAACAGGTAAAACTATTGCAATTTCCACATTAATGACTTCTTTTGCTCTATTTGGGTATTCAATATCTACCTCCTTTTTGTTGTTGATTCCGTTATCAATTGTTTTAGGATTAGGCGCAGGAGCTATTGATTCTGCAATTAATAATTATGTTGCATTAAAATATGAGTCAAATCACATGTCTTTTTTACATGCCTTTTGGGGGTTAGGAGCAACTTTAGGTCCGTTAATTCTAAGTATTGGATTATCTACTAATAATTATCAACTTGGATATAGGATTATAGCTTCTATTCAATTATCCCTTGCAATTATTCAATTTTTCTTTATTAAGAAATTTGATAAAGAAGAAAAAAATAAGACAAAAATAATTGATGGAAAAGAAGTATTAAATATTATTAAGGGAACCTCAAGAGATTGGACTTCTTATTTAGCTATGTTAGCTTTTTTCTTTTATTGCTCTATTGAAACTTCAATGTTGGTTTGGGTTTCTACTTATAGTGTAAACTATTTAAATTTTTCACCAGCAATGGGAGCTAGAATTTCTTCATTATTTTTTATAGGAATAACTTCAGGGAGATTAATTTCAGGGTTTATTTCAGAAAGAATAAAAACAGTAAATATGATTTATTATGGTGCCATTATTTCATCTCTTGCAGGCTTACTGATGTTTTTGAATTTAAATAGTAATGTTTCTGCAATAAGCGTATTAGTAATTGGGCTAGGTTTTGCTCCTTTGTATCCATCTATGATTCATAGGACTCCTAGAAGGTTTGGTTCAGAATTGAGTCCAAAAATAATTGGATTTCAAATGGCTTCTGCTTATATAGGTTCAGCTTTCATGCCTCCAATAGTTGGTATAGTTATGTTGAAATTTGGTTATAAATTTTTACCTTTTTTAGTACTTTTATTTTCTATTATAATTATTATTTTAACTAGCATAATTGAAGTTAAAAAAAAGTAAAAAGTGCTAATTAAATATTGGCTTACAAATATATAGTATTTTTTAATTTAATAAATATTTTGAAGACGAAGTTTAATGTGAAAATCAGTAAATAAACTATATTCTTATAAAATAAATGAGTTATATAGTATTTTATTTTATCAAAAATTTCAAATTCATAAAAAAACATATTAAAACACTATATTTATGCTTGTATACATATGTTAATTTCCCTATATTAAAGCATCATAAGAAGCAATGTTGCAATTTGTTGCAAAAAAATGTTGACAACATAAGATTTCTTATTACAATAGATATGAGCTAGTGTAATAATTTCTAGCTTAACATGGAAAATCAAGGAGTAACATATGGGAGACATTATGCGTCCGGTTCCTTTTGAGGAATTAATTAACAGAGTATTAGGTGAATATAAAAATCATAGTTCAATATTCTCTTTATCAAAAGACCAATTTTTTGTAGATAAAAGAGATAAAAAGGGCAATGTTTTTAACCAAAGCTGCACAACTTATGTTGGCCCAGCTGCAGGTCCTCATACTCAGTTAGCTCAAAACATAATTACAAGTTACCTAGCGGGTGCTCGATTTATTGAGTTAAAAACTGTCCAAATTATGGATAGATTAGAAATTGCTAAACCTTGTATTGATGCTCGAGATGAAGGTTATAATGTAGAATGGTCTACTGAATATACATTAGAAAAAGCTTGGGATGAATATGCAAAAGCATGGATTATTTGTCACTTAATTGAAGCTCTTTTAAATGATGGAAAAGTTACTGACCCTACATTTATTTTCAATATGAGTGTTGGTTATAATTTAGAAGGAATTAAAACAGATAGAATGCAACAATTCATCAATTCAATGATGGATGGAAGTAAAGATGATCGTTTTAATGAATATTTAGAAGAATTAAATTCTTTATTGAAAGATGGAGATTTATTTGCAGGAACTTCTTTCTCTGGATTAGAAGAAAAGCTTGCTGATAATCTAACAAGTCATATTTCAAATAAGATTTGTGAATCAGTTACAATTAGTACAATGCATGGTTGTCCTCCAAAAGAAATCGAAGCAATTTGTAATTATATGTTAACTGAAAAGAAAATTGATACTTTTGTAAAATTAAACCCAACTTTATTAGGTTATGATGGTGTTAGAAATATTTTAGATAAATTAGGATATGATTATCTACACTTATCAAGAGATTCTTTTGATCATGACTTACAATATGATGATGCAATTAGCATGCTTCATAGATTAGTTGATTTAGCTAAGAAAGAAGGTAGAGGGTTTGGTGTAAAATTAACAAATACTTTAGGCTCCGTAAATGATCAAGGTCAGTTACCTGGAGACGAAATGTATATGAGTGGTAGAGCTCTTATGCCAATTTCTGTAAATGTAGCAGCTAAATTATCTACTGAATTTAATGGTGAATTACCAGTTTCTTATTCAGGTGGAGCAAATGCACTTACTATTACTGATATTTTTGAAACAGGTATTAGACCAATTACTGTTGCAACAGATATGCTTCATCCAGGTGGATATTCAAGAATGGTTCAAATGGCTAATATTCTTGATAGAAGTTCAGCTTGGGATATGAAGAAAATTGATGTAGATAAGTTAAATGAATTAGCAAAAAGATGTCTTGAAAGCGAATATATTGAAAAAGCATTTAGAGGAACAGATAGAGCTCAAGTTTATAAAGATTTACCTTTAACAGATTGTTATGTTGCTCCTTGTGTAGAAGCTTGTCCTATTCATCAAGATGTCCCAGATTATGTTGCATTAATGGGTGAAGGTAGATATGCAGATGCTTTAGCTGTAATTTATTTAAAAAACCCACTTCCTTACATAACTGGAACAATCTGTGATCATCAATGTCAACTACATTGTACAAGAATGGATTATGAAGGTACTGTTCAGATTCGTGAAGTTAAAAAACAAGCTGTTGAAAATGGATTTAAAGATTTCAAAGAAATGTGGCAAGCTCCAACTGAAATTTCAGATTATAAAGTTGCAATTATTGGTGCAGGCCCTGCAGGACTTTCAGCTGCTATGTTCTTAGCAAGATCAGGGTTCCAAGTAACTGTTTATGAAAAAGAAAAAACAGCTGGTGGTGTTGTAATGAATGTTATACCAGTCTTTAGAATTCCTGAAGAAGCAATCAATAGTGATGTTGAATTTATTAAAGCTCATGGCGTTGAATTTAAGTTTGGTGTTTCTAAAGAAGAAACTAAAATTGAAACTTTAAAGGAAGCAGGCTTTGATTATATTTTCTTTGCAATTGGTACTGAAAAGGATAATCCTTATTCACTAAAAGGTGGTGACTCTATATTAAGAGAAGCTCTTCCTTTCTTACGTGCATTTAGACGTGGTAGTGATGAAGCTCGTCTTGGAAAACATGTTGTTGTTTTAGGTGCAGGTAATGTTGCAATGGATACAGCTCGTGCTGCAAAGCGTGTTGACGGTGTTGAAGATGTAACTATTGTTTATAGAAGAAGCTTAGCTGAAATGCCAGCTGATAAAGAAGAATATGAATTTGCTATTGAAGATGGTATTAAATTTGAATTGTTAACTAATCCAAGTGAATACAAAGATGGTAAATTAACTTTAGTTAAAATGGAATTAGGTGAACCAGATGAATCTGGTCGTCGTCGCCCAATTGCAACTGATGAAACTTTCCAAATTGATTGTGATAATATTATTAGTGCAATTGCATCCCATGTTGATGAAGAAGATGTAAATTATTATGGACTTCCAATAAATGAAAGAGGAAAAGTTATTTATAATAAAGAAACATTAGAATCTGAAATTGAAGATGTTTATATGATTGGTGATATGCAAAGTGGTCCTTTAACTGTTGTTGAAGCAATTGCTTCCGCTAGAAAAGCTGTTGATGCTTGTATTGATAAAGTACTTGATTCAATGGATGAAGATGATTTTGAAGATGATGATGAGCCTGTCGAACATGATGAACATGATGAAAATTGTGAATGTGGTTGTCACGACGAGGAAGACGTTAACATTGAAGAATTAACAGCACAAGAAGATCAATTTTTTAAAGAATTAAGAGTAAAGAAAAGTAATGTTACCTTATCAATTGATAAAGATACAAAAGATTTCTTAGAAACTGAAGCTATGAGATGTAACGAATGTTCATATCTTTGTAATAAATGTGTTGAAGTTTGTCCAAATAGAGCAAATGTAGCCATTGATGTAAGAAACTCTGGTGTATTTGAAGATCCTTTCCAAATTGTTCACATTGATGCTTATTGTAATGAATGTGGAAACTGTGGAACCTTCTGTCCCTACAACCAAGCTCCTTATAAAGAAAAATTAACACTCTTCTCAAGACGAGATGATTTTGATAATTCTACTAACCCTGGATTCTTAGTAAGTGGTTCAGATGTTCTAGTAAGACTTGAAGGAAAACTTTTTGAATGTGAAATCAATTCAGATGGAATGCTAGAAGGAGAAGAAGGTGTAAGTGAAGAAGTAGCTGCAATAATTGAAGAAATCTTCTTGTCTTACAGTTACCTTTTAGGCGAAGTAGATCAATAGGAATAAGTAATGGATACACTATTTAAGAATGTAAGAATAATGCAAACCAAAGCTCCTTTCGAGGTAGTTGAAGGTGTGGATGTACTAATAAAGGGCGATACAATCGCCCGTATTGGTAAAGATTTAGTAAGTGAAGGTGCTAATATTATTAATGCTAAAGGTAAAACTTTAATGCCAGGTAATGTTTGTGCTCACCATCATTATTATAGTGGATTATCAAGAGGTATGCTTGTTAATGCTGGACCTCAAACAGATTTAATTCAAATTTTAAGAGAATGGTGGTGGAGATTAGATAGAGCATTAGATGAAGAAGCTTGTTATTATTCTTCTTTGATTTGTTCCTTAGATGCAATTGCCGCTGGTACAACTAGTGTTGTTGATCATCATGCTAGTCCTTCATATATTAAAGGTTCTTTATCTACTATTAAAAAAGGTATGGAAGAAGTTGGCCTAAGAGGCATGACTTGTTATGAAGTAACTGATAGAAATGGTGGTATGAAAGAAGTTGAAGCTGGTGTACAAGAAAATGTAGATTTTGCAACTAGTGGAACTTCAGATATGGTTAAAGCAATGATTGGTGGACATGCTCCATTTACTATTCCTGATGAAGGACTTAAGTTGATGAGTGAAGCTTGTAAAACAACAGGTGCTGGAATTCATCTTCATGTTGCTGAAGGGGATTATGACCAAATTCATTCTCATCATATATATGGAAAAGATATAGTTGCTAGATTAGAAGATTTTGATTTACTTCAAGAAAATAGTTTATTAGTTCATGGAATATATTTAAGTGAAGATGAAATTAAAACTTTAAATAATCATAAATGTTTCTTTGCACATAATCCTAGAAGTAATATGAATAATCAAATTGGGTATAATAATAAATTACCAATGGTTGATAAATTGATAATTGGAACAGATGGTTGTGGTGGAAATATGTTTGAAGAGTTAAAAATAGCATTCTTTGAACATAGAGATGAAAAAGGACCATGGTGGCCAAATAATTTTGTAAATGCTTTAAATAGAGGTAATAGTCTAATTGAAACTTACTTTGATGGAAAATATGGCGAAGTTAAAGAAGGTTATAAAGCTGATTTGACTTTACTAGATTACCATAGCCCAACACCATTAGTAAGTGATAATGCCGCTGGTCATTTTGTATGGGGTATGAGTTCAAATAGCGTTCATTCTGTAATGATTAATGGAAATCTAGTTTATGATAACCGTGAATTTGTTGGAATTGATGTTGAAGAAATTTACAAAAAAGCAAGTGAAGTAGCAAAAAGAGTATGGGAAAAAGTTGATACTTTAGCACCATAATTTAAAAAATTAAATTGAATTATAAATAAGGCATTTAGCCAAGGAGAAACACAAATGACAATTAATGAACAAATTTTAGCAAAAGCGGCTGAGTATTCAGATTACACAGCCTTAAACCTTTCTAAAATGGTCCAAGCAAAGAGTTACAGTAGCCAAGAAGAAGATGTATGTCGTCTTATTGTTGAATTATGCAAAGAAGCTAATTTCGACGATGTTAGAATTGATGGTCTAGGTTCTGTTATTGGTAGAGTAGGTAATGGTCCTAAAAAAATCGCATTTGATGCTCATATTGATACAGTTGAAGTTGGAAATATGAAAAACTGGGATTTTGATCCATTCTCAGGTGAAATTAAAGATGGTTTAGTATTAGGTCGTGGTACTTCTGACCAAAAAGGTGGCGCAGCTTCAATGATTACAGCTGGTCGTATTTTAAAAGAATTAGGCTATGCTGGTGAATATACTTGTTACTTCACTTTTACTGTAATGGAAGAAGATTGTGATGGTATGTGTTGGAAATATTTGATTGAAGAAGAAAACTTTAAACCAGACTTTGTTGTTTCTACAGAACCAACAACTTGTAGATTATACAGAGGTCACCGTGGACGCATGGAAATTAGAGTAATTCTAAAAGGTATCTCTTGTCATGGTAGTGCTCCAGAAAGAGGTGTAAGTGCAGCTTATAAAGCTTCTCGTGCAGCTTTAGCTATTGAACAATTAAACGAAGATTTACAACCTGATGATGGAAATTTCTTAGGTAAAGGAACTATCACAGTAAGTCAAATGGATGTAAAAGGCCCTTCACAATGTGCTGTAGCTGACTATGCAATGTTATATTGTGATAGACGTCTAACTTGGGGTGAAGATGCTGATTTAGCAATTTCTCAAGTATTAGAATATGTTTCAAAAGCAACTGGCGATAAGAAAGAAGATATTATTGTTGAAATGCCTAATTATGGTAAAACAGGTTGGACTAATAAAGAATATTCACAAGAATTATACTTCCCTACCTGGAAAATTGATGAAGATCATCAAATAGTACAAGCAGGTATTGCCGCTCACAAAGCATTATTTAATGAAGCTCCAGTAGTTGACAAATGGACTTTCTCAACAAACTGTGTTGCAACAACAGGTCGTCATAAGATTCCAGCAATTGGATTTGGCCCTGGTGATGAATGTCAAGCTCATGCTCCTAACGAAATTACACGTGTTAAAGACTTAGAAATTTGTGCTGCATTCTATGCAATGCTTCCTTATAGCCTAGAGAAATAGTTTTTCTTATTTGCTAAACAGCCGTGGCTATATGCTACGGCTGTATTTAGTTAGATGTATCATTTATTTTTATAAAATATAATGAAATGTTTAAATATTATCGTAAAAGTTTTATTAGTCTTTTTTAAAAAAACTTATTATTAGAGCACGAGGAGCAAAAAATGTCTAAAAAGATATTACTAAAGGATATTCATTGTCTTCAAACAAGCTTTGATAAACCATCACTATCAGGTGCTGATTTATTAATTGAAGATGGAAAAGTTAAAAAAATCTATAAAGAAGGAAATGCAAAAGTTGACTCAGATGTAAGAATAATTAATTGTTCAAATCATGTAGTTATTCCTGGTATGGTTAATACGCATCATCATTTTTATCAAACTTTAACAAGAAATTTGCCTGCAGTTCAGAATGCAGAATTGTTTGATTGGTTAGTTTATTTATATGATATATGGAAACATATAGATGAAGAAGCTGTTTATACAAGTAGTTGTTTAGCAATTGGTGAATTATTAAAAACAGGATGTACAACTTCGACTGATCATCATTATTTGTATCCTAGAGGATTTAAAGGCGATTTAATGGGTCTCCAATTTGAAGCTTCTGATCGTTTAGGTATGAGATTTTCTCCAACTCGTGGTTCAATGAGTCTTTCTAAAAAAGACGGTGGGTTACCCCCAGATTCTGTTGTTCAAACTACAGATGAAATATTAGAAGATAGTGAAAGATGTATTAAACAATATCATCAAGAAGGTGGAGATGCTATGCACAAGATAGTATTAGCCCCTTGTTCCCCTTTTTCAGTTACAAAAGATTTAATGAAAGAGTCTTGTAATTTAGCTAGAAAATATGGAGCTAGAATTCATACTCACTTATGCGAGACATATGATGAAGCAGACTTCTGTAATCAAATGTATGGTTGTAGACCTGTTGAATTAATGAAAGAATGTGATATGGTCGGGAACGATGTCTTCTTCGCTCATGGTATACATTTTAATGATAATGAGTTACAATATTTACAAGAAACCGGATGTCATATCGCGCATTGTCCATCAAGTAATATGAGACTTGGAAGTGGTATATGTCGAGTAAAAGATATGAAAGAATTAGGTATAAATGTAGGTATTGCAGTAGACGGATCTGCAAGTAATGATAGTTCTGATATGCTTGGTGAATTGAGAAATGCCTTATTGCTTCAAAGAGTAAAATATGGAGCTGCAGCTGTGACTGCCTCAGATATATTTACAATGGGTACATTAGGTGGAGCAAAAATGCTTGGATTTGACCAAGTTGGCATATTAGAAGAAGGTTGGCAAGCTGATATTGCTATCTTTGATGTATCTACTTTGCCATATGCTGGCTCTCATAGTGATAGCACTGCTTCTTTATTATTCTGTGGAACAAATCATAATACTGCTTATACAATTGTAAATGGTAAGGTTGTAGTCGATGATGGAAAATTAGTCGGTTATGATGAAAATGAACTTGCTAAGAAAGGAAGAGAAGTAAGCGAGAATTTGCTCAAAAGAGCAGGAGTAATTAGATAATGATAAAATATTTATTAAAAGTTAATGATGTAAAAGAAGCTTTACTTAAGAAAAAAGAAAATCCTGATTATGCTTTTTATGCAGGCGGAACAGAAATTAATAGATTAAATTCTAATTTAAAGTTTGAAGGCGCTATTAGTCTTGAAGGTTTAGGGTTAGATGAAATAAAAGTTACAAAAGATGGTGTAAAAATAGGAGCTTGTGTAACCTTACAAGCATTAATTGAATCAAAAGATATTCCAGACTATTTAAAGGAAGCTGCAAAATTTTGTGCTTCTAGAACATTAAGGAATGTTGCAACAGTTGGTGGTAACTTAGCTTTTGGAAGTGATGATTCTTATCTTATGCCTACTTTATTAGCTGCAAAAGCTAGATTGATGACTTCAGGACTCACCTCTAAGGGAGTTTTTACTGAAGATAATCTTCCAATTAGAGAATATCACTCTAATCATGATTCTTTTTCAAATACTCTATTAGTAGCTATTGTATTACCAAGAGAAGCCAATAGAATTGTTTTATCAAAAAGATTTGCTAAAACAACACATGCTCATTCTTCAGTTACTGTAGCTTTTGGGGCAAAAGTATCAAATTCAAAGTTAAGTGAAGTTAGAATATTTGCTGCAATTAAAGGCACAGGAATTGAAAGGTTTAGTGAAGTTGAAAACGCAATAGAAAATGGTGCTTTTAATTCAAGCGCTGATGTAGAATTTGCAATAGCAAATGCAATTAATGCAAAAGATGATTTAACAGGCTCAGCCTCTTATAAAAAATATATTACATCCGTAGCCGTTGCACAAATGTTTGATGTTGCGAAAGGAGGTTCAAAATAATGAATTTTGTTAAATGTAATATTAATGGAAAAAATATAAATTTAAGTTTTGAAGATGGTATGAGCTTAAGAGATGCATTGTTTGCTGCTGGTTATAACACAGTAAGAGATAGCGATAATGCTGAAGGCTTTGCTGGATCAGATACTGTTATTATTGATGATATCCCAGCTTTTTCAAACCTTATTTCTCCTTTACAAGTTGAAGGAAAAGAGATTAGAACAGCTGAAAGCTTAGGAACTTATAGAAATTTAAGCTATGTTCAAAAAGCTATGATTGATGCTGGTATTGTTCAATCAGCATATAATGCTCCAGCTGCAGCTTTATTATTGACTTGGCTACTTGAACATGTTGAATATCCTACAAAGGAACAAATAAAAGATGTATTAACTTCATTGTTTATTCGAGATGCAGGTTATGAAAATTATTATTTGGCTGTTAAATTAGCTACAGAATTAAGAGATACTGGAAAATATAAAACTAAGATTGCTAAAGAATATAGAGAACAATTAAAATATGTTGGTAAAACTATTGGTAAAATTGATGGAGCATCTTTAGTAACAGGGGACAAGTGTTTTACAGAAGATAAAGTTAGTGTTAATGCACATGCTCTTGTTGTATTAAGATCTCCTTATGCTCATGCATATATTAAGAGTATCGATACAAGTGAAGCTGAAAAATTAGATGGTGTTGATAAAATCTATACTCATTTAAATACACCTCAAACTCACTATACTCATGCAGGACAAGGCGCTCCAGAACCTTCTCCCCATGATAAGAGATTATTTAATGAAAAAGTTAGAATGGTTGGTGATAGAGTTGCAGCTATTGTAGCTAAAGACAAAGAAACAGCAATTAAAGCAAGGGATTTAATTAAGGTTGAATATGAAGTCTTAAAACCTGTTTTAACAGTTGAAGAAGCTCAAGCCAAAGATGCACCAATTATTCATAATAGTAAAATTTCTTTCGGTGTTGGCGCTCCAGATAATTTAGATGAAATAAATAAAGATTTTGATCCAAGAGATGGTATTGTACATTATCCTTTCCCAATTCATGGTAATATTAAAAAGAATATTGCTTCTGAAGCGAAGGGTTCTATTGGTGATGTTGAAAAAGCATTTAAAAAATCTGATTGTGTAATTGAGAGAACTTATCGTACTAATCAAATTCAATGTACTCCATTAGAGCATTCAGTTTGTTTTGGTAAAATCGATCTTGGAAGATTAGTTCTACATGCATCTACCCAAGTACCTTTCCATGTAAGACGTGTTGTAGCTCGTTTATGTGATATACCTCATAATAAAGTTAGAGTTATAAAAGAAAGAGTTGGTGGTGGTTATGGATCAAAACAAGATGTTACTGTTGAAGATCTTGTTGGATTTGCAGTTTGGGATACTGGTCTAGATATTTTCTATCAAAATACTAGAGAAGAACAATTCTTAACTTCAGCTACACGTCATCCAATGAAAATAAAAGTCAAATTGGGTGGAAACAAAGATGGCCAAATTACAGCAATTGATATGCTTGTTGAAGCAAATACTGGCTGTTATGGTCAACATTGTTTAACTGTTCCAATGAATGCCTGTTCAAAAGTATTACCTTTATTTAAAGTTGATAATATGAGATTTGATGTAATTACATATTATACAAATATTGCAATGGTAGGAGCTTATCAGGGTTATGGTGCTCCAAAAGGTACTTATGCAATGATGTGTACAATTGCTGAATTAGCTAAAGAATTAAATCTTGATTATCTTGATGTAATTAGAAAAAATCATGTTGAAGAAGGCTATATGCTAGAAATTCTTCGTGGTTTAGGTGAGGGTAGAGAAGGAAATGTTGTACCAGTTGGCTCTTGTGGATTATCTCAAGCAATTGAAGATGGTGCTAAGATGATTAATTGGGGTAAAAAAGAAGAACTTAAAAATTCTGATTGGAAAGTTGGAAAAGGTTTTGCTATTATTCAACAAGGCTCTGGCTTACCAGGATTAGATCATTCAAATGCTTGGGCAAAGTTAACAACTGATGGTTCTGTTGAATTATTTAGTGGTGGAGCAGATTTAGGAACTGGATTAGATACAATTAGTGCAAAAGTTGCTTGTGAAAATTTAAAAGTACCTCTAGATAAGATTTCTGTTACAAGTGGTGATACTGATTCTACTACATTTGATACTGGAGCATATGCTTCAAGTGGAACTTATTTCTCAGGAAATGCTTCTCGTTTAGCAGCAGAAGATTTAGTAAAAGCTATTTTAAAAGAAGCTGCTTTTCAAATGGAAGAGAATATTGATGATTTATATGTTGATTATCCCGGTAAAGTTGTAAGTAGTAAAACTGGTAAAGAACTAGATTATGCTACAATGTGTCACACAGCTCTCTCAGGCACAGGAAATGGTCAAATTATGGGTAAGGGATCCTTTACAACAATGGTGAACTCAATTCCTTATGGAGCTCATTTTGCTCAAGTAGCAGTAAATACAAAAACTGGTGAAGTTAAAGTTGAAAAATTCTATGCATTACAAGATGCAGGAACTCCAATCAATCCAGAATTAGCAGAATGTCAAATTTATGGAGCTGCTTTAAAATCTATTGGTCATTCACTTTATGAAGGCATTGAATATGATAAAAATGGTAATCCTTTAAATGCAAATTTCACTGATTATTGTCCTCCAATGATTAATGAAATGCCAGATGATTTTAAAGTAAAATTAATCGATATTGATGATATTGAAGGCCCTTATGGTGCAAAATCTATATCTGAGATAGCAACTAATGGAGCAGCTCCTGCAATTGCAATTGCTATTAATGATGCTGTTGGTGTTTGGTGTAGAAGTTGGCCATTTACTCCTGAAAAGATTTTAAGAGAAATGGGAAAAATTAAATAAAATATTGCAACAAAACGCAACAAAAAACTTTACAAGAATGAGTGTACATGATATAGTACACTCATTCAATCAACTATTCTAAGGAGAATCTCTTATGAAAAAAGATAAGGCTTTAATTAAGCAAATGATTAAAGAGCTAGGTGCTCTTGATACAAAGAACATGTACCTTAATGACTTCTTCCATACATGGAAAGAAAGTGATGATGAAATCGAGGCAGTATTTAAGGTTGCGGAGATTCTCCGTGGTCTAAGAGAAAATAATATTTCTACTAAAGTTTTCGACAGTGGTCTTGCTATTTCTATCTTCCGTGATAATTCAACTAGAACTCGTTTCTCTTTCTCAAGTGCTTGTAACTTATTAGGTTTAGCAGTTCAAGATTTAGATGAAAAGAAGAGCCAAATTGCTCATGGTGAAACTGTTCGCGAAACAGCAAACATGATTAGTTTCATGGCAGATGTTATTGGTATCAGAGATGACATGTACATCGGTAAAGGTCATACATACCAAAAGAACGTTGCTCAAGCTGTACAAGAAGGTTTTGACGATGACGTATTAGAACAAAGACCAACATTAGTTAACCTACAATGTGATATTGACCATCCAACACAATCTATGGCTGATATGCTTCATGTAATTAACGAATTTGGTGGAGTTGAAAACCTAAAGGGTAAAAAAATTGCAATGACTTGGGCTTACAGTCCTTCATATGGTAAACCTTTATCAGTACCTCAAGGTATTATTGGTTTATTTACTAGATTTGGTATGGACGTTGTATTAGCTCATCCAGAAGGTTATGATGTAATGCCAGAAGTTGAAGAAGTTGCAAAAGAAAATGCAAAGAAGAACGGTGGTTCATACAAGAAAGTTAATTCAATGGAAGAAGCTTTTAAAGATGCAGATATCGTTTATCCAAAGAGCTGGGCTCCTTTCCATATCATGGAAGAAAGAACAAAGCTTGTTGAAGATAAGAAATTTGATGATCTTGATGCTCTTGAAAACCAATGTTTATTAAACAATGCTAAATTCAAAGATTGGGCTTGTACTGAAGAAATGATGAAATTAACTAAAGATGGTAAAGCATTATACATGCACTGTTTACCAGCTGATATCACAGGTGTTTCTTGTGAACAAGGTGAAGTTGATGCATCAGTATTTGATAAATATATTGTTCCTTTATATAAAGAAGCAAGTTATAAACCTTATATCATTGCAGCAATGATTTTCTTAGCTAAATTCGAAAACCCAAGTGCAAAACTTGATGAATTAATGAAAGAAGCTACAAGCAGAATCAAATAATTAATTTGTAATTTATTAGCCGGTCAGTAATGGCCGGTTTTTTTATTCTTTGTATTCTTTCTCATTCTTTGATATATTTATATTAAGAGGATAAAAATGAAAAAAAATAAATTTATTCAATTTATGATTATATCAATATTTGTTCTCATAATATGTGGGTGTGAATTAATATATCCTAGTGAAAAAGGAAGAATTATTTTAATTGGAGTTGCCCTTGATTATTTGGATGAAGATGGATTGAGTGATACAGATAATGGATTAGAAAATCCTCCAAATGATCTCAGAGAACTAGCCTATGTTCTTTCTTCTTTATCTATAAGAAGTGGTAAAGAGTTTCTTTATATTCCTTTTCTTCAGCAAAATTCAATAGATATTCCAATTTCAAATTATCCTAATAAAGCTAATATAAATTTAGTATTAGATCAGCTAAAGAATAAAGAAAATATCAGTGCAAAAGTGTATGATGGAAAATTTGATGATTCATATAGTTTAAATTCTCAATATAATAGTTTTGGTAATTTAAAAAATGTTTCACCGATAAATCAAAATGATATAGTAATTTTTTATTTTAGTGGTCATGGGGAAGATATTAATGGGGATTTAAGATTACCAAAAGAATATGATGAGCAAGTTAGAGAATCTTATTCTCTTGAATTGCTTAATGAAAAACTAACTCTTTTAGATTCTAAAGTTTTAGTTATTTTGGATTCTTGCTTTAGTGGAAATATGATTGATGAAAGTAATATTACGATGAATAAAGCTACAACAAATTATTCACAGAGACTTTCAACCTTATATAATAATTTTTTTAATTATGAAAAACAAAATAAGAATAATAATTTAATTGTGATAACCTCTACTTTGAGTGATAAATTATCGTATCCAACTTCAGAATTACAAACGCAACATAAAAACAGTCTATTTACTTACTATTTTTTAAAAGCTCTTGGTTATGATTTTGGTAATGAGATAGGAAATATTACAAATAATATTCCAACTATTCAAAATTCACATATATATTTAGACAGTATTTATAATTATATTCTTTCAAATATTAGTAGACAAAAACCAATTATAATTGGAGATAGAATCAATTTAGTGCTATTTTCTTTATGAAATGATAGAATTATTCAATATAAAATTATTTACAAAACATAATTATCATTATAAAGTAGTAAATAGTTATGAAATTCTTCTTAAAATAAAGTTGCATTAACAGAATAAGGGGTATTCTTTGAGTAAGCGTTTGATCTTAGTTGTAGACGATAATAATATTAATAGAACGCTATTAACAAAAATATTATCTAATGAATATAGAGTTGCTGGAGTTGAAAATGGTCAACAAGCACTTGATTATTTAAATGATTATTGTGGTGAAGTATCAGCTATTTTATTAGATTTAAACATGCCAGTATTAAATGGATATGAATTTTTAGAGAGAAGAAAAAATAATAATGAACTATGTAATATTCCAATCATAGTACAAACTACTCATAGTAGTTTAGACGCTGAAATAGCTTGTTTAGAAATGGGCGCAACTGATTTTTTGACAAAGCCATATAGCCCAAAAGTTATATTACGAAGATTAAAAAATATAATTACTTTAAGAGAAAACGAAAGCTTTATTACAGCGGTTCAACACGATTCTTTAACAAATCTTTTGAATAGGGAAGGTTTTTACGTAAAAGCAAGAAAGGCAATGGATGAGAACTTAGATATTGATTATTTAATACTTTGTGTTGATATCGTACAGTTTAAAGTAATAAATCAATTTGCGGGCTATCAAAATGGTGATAAAGTGTTACTATTTGTAGCTGATATATTAAATTTCTTATTTAAAGATGATGCAATAATTGCTAGATTTTCAGGAGATCGATTTCAAGCTTTGATTCCCGCTCCATTGGATGAATCTTACTTAAATGAAGTGATTGCAAAATTTAAAGAAAACCCTCCTGTTAATTTACCATTAAGTATTCAATTTGGTATTTACAAAATTAAAGATAGAACCATTCCGCTTGCTACCATGTGTGACTGGTCAAAGATGGCGTTAGAAACAATTAAAGGAAGATATAAAAAATATTTTTCAACCTTTAATGATGAAATGTTTGATAGATTAAAGAAAGAACAAATTATTACATCCCAAATGGATTATGCAATTAGTAAATCTCAATTTACTGTATATTATCAACCAAAATGGGATATAGCAACAAATGAAATTATTGGTGCTGAAGCTTTAGTTAGATGGATTCACCCTGAATATGGTTTTATGAGTCCTGGTGATTTTATTCCTTTATTTGAAAAGAATGGATTCATTACAAAATTAGATATGTATGTTTGGGAAGAGGTTTGTCGTCAAACTAGGGAATGGTTGGATTTAGGAATAAAAGTTGTCCCTATTTCTGTAAATGTTTCAAGAAATGATATATATAGTGAAGATTTGATTAGCAACTTATTAGAATTAATTTCTAAATATGATTTACCTAGAGAACAGTTACATTTAGAAATAACAGAAACTGCTTATGCTCAAACACATAATCAATTGGCTCAAGTAATTGGTAATTTATCGAAAGAAGGCTTTATAATTGAAATGGATGATTTTGGTTCTGGTTATTCATCATTAAATATGTTAAGTGAAGTTCCAGTTGATATTATTAAGTTAGATTTATTATTTTTAAATAAGAAATCAGCAGATTCTAAACACAATAAAAGTATCTTAAAGTTAATTGTAAATATTGCTCAAGAATTAAATTTAGATTTAATTGCAGAAGGTGTTGAAACTCTTGAAGATATTAATAATTTAAAAGAAATAGGTTGCAAAAAAGCCCAAGGTTATTATTTTGCAAAACCTATGAATGCAAAAGATTTCTTAAAAATGCTTAATGGTTAATTTTCTTCTTCTTTTTCAAGTAATTCAAGCCATCTTGTCTCTAAATCTTCAAGTTCAATTTTTTTAAAATCATATAATTTCGTTCTCTCTTCAAGAGTACCAAGTTTTGTTTCTTCTATAGAATTAAAGCTATTCTCTAATTCAGAAATAATATTTTCAAGTGTTTCAATTTTATTTGGTAATTCTTTTAATTCTAACTTTTCTTTAAATGTTAATCCTTTTTTTCTATTTTTATTTTCTTTATAATTAGAAGTTGATTCTTTTTGTTTTTTCTCTTTTTCTTCAGCTATTAATTCATCTAAATAATTAGAGTAGTTTCCTGCAAATTGTTTTATCTCATTGTTTTTAATTATAAGCAAATAATCACAAGTTCGATCTAGAAAAGCTCTATCATGAGAAACGACAATACTGCAACCAAAAAAATCCTCAATATAGTTTTCTAAATTTTCTATTGTAGCAACATCTAAATCATTTGTTGGTTCATCCAATATTAGAAAATTAGGGTTTTTAATTAGTTGAGATAACAAATAAAGACGTCTTTTTTGTCCTCCTGAAAGAGTAGATATTGGGAGTCTATGTAATTTTGCTGGAAAATTAAAAAGCTCTAAAAATCTTGCAGCAGTAACTTCATTTTTCTCAGAAAGAGTAATTCTGTCAGAAATATCTTCTACATACTCAAGAACTGTTTTATTGCTTATCAAGTTCCTACCATTTTGATCGTAATAACCAAAAACTGTGTTAACACCAATATCAACAAGACCTGAGTCAGTTTCAACATTTTTAGTAATAACATCGAGTAGTGTTGATTTTCCACTACCATTATCACCAATAATACCGATTCTCATATCTTTAGTAAAAGAGAAAGTAAAATCGGTAAAAACTTTTTTATTATTATATGATTTAGAAATATTTGTTACTTCTAGTATTTTTTTACCAATATATCTAGTTGAAGAAGAGAATTTATTTTGATTTTTTTCATCAACATTTTTTTGTTGACTTTGCATCTCTTTTATTCTGTCAATTCTATTACCATCTTTTGAAGTTCTAGCTTGAGGGCCTCTTTTTAGCCATTCAACTTCTCTTTTTAATATTGTGGTCAGTCTATCTTGATATTTTTGTTCATCTATTAATCTTTTTGCTTTTCTTTCTATATATTCATTATAATTGCCTGGATGAATGAATAATTGAGAATTATATAATTCAAATATTTTATTACAAACGGCATTTAAAAAATATCTATCATGAGTTACCACAATAATTGTCATAGTACTAGAAGCTAAATATTTTTGTAGCCATTCAATTGTTTTAATATCTAAATGGTTTGTAGGTTCATCGAGAAATAAGATTTCTGGTTTATTACAAAGAACTCTAGCTATAGCAACTTTTTTTCTTTGTCCGCCAGATAACTCTTTCATTTTTCTATTATTTACATTGTATAAATCTAATTCCCCTAGAATAGAAGAAAATTCACTTTCTATGCTCCAAATATTATCTTTTTCTAATATATGAGTTAATTGAGATAATTCTTTTTCATTTTTAATTGGGTCATCTAATAATTGATTATATTGTTTTAAAAGAGAGAAACGATATCCTTCACTTTTATAAAAATAATCTAAAACACTATCTGATTCATCAAAAGATACAACTTGCTGTAGAAATCCAATTTCAGCCTCATTGCTTTTGGAGACACTTCCATTGTCCATCTCTATTTTTTTGGCTAATACTTTTAATAAAGTACTTTTGCCTTGCCCGTTATTTCCAATTAAACCAACATGATCTTGTTTATCTAAACCAAAGCTAATATTTTCAAACAAAGGTTCATCATTTAATGTTAGTGATAAGTTTTCAACTGATAGAATATTCATATGGACTTTAGATTATATTATCATAAAAACCTTTTCAACTAGCTATGTTCGTTGACCATAAAAATATTTTATTGTTAATATACTTTTATGATAAAAAAAGTAAATATAAAAGTTTTAGCTCAAGATACAGAAAATATTGAAAAAATAAAAAAACTAGCATTTTATGAAGCTAATGTAAGTGAAAATAAAGTAACAGATTTTCAAATTACAAAAAAAAGTATTGATTCAAGAAGATTACCTATAAAAATAGATATTGCCATCAGTTTATATATAGGTGAAAAAGCACCTTCTTTATATAATCCAATTGTTTTTAAAAAAAGTGAAAAGCAAAAAATAATAATTGTTGGAATGGGCCCTGCTGGTCTTTTTGCAGCATTAAAATTACTAGAGAATGGATTTACTCCTATTTTAATTGAGAGAGGGGAAAAAGTTGAAGAGAGAAGAAAGAGTGTAGCAAAAATGATTCGTGAGAATCAGGTAAATGAGAGTTCAAATTATTGCTATGGAGAAGGAGGGGCGGGAGCCTTTTCTGATGGTAAATTATTTACTCGTTCAAAAAAGAGAGGAAATATTTATGAAGTATTATCCTTATTTGTTCAAATGGGAGCTCCTTCATCAATTTTAACTGATTCTCATCCTCATTTAGGAACTGATAAATTACCTTTAATTATTAAAAATATTAGAAACACTATTTTAGATAACGGTGGAGAAATATATTATAATACAAAGATGAGCGATCTTATTATTGAAAATGATAAGGTTATAGGTGTTAAAACAGAAAATAATGCTTCTTTTTATGGCCCAATTATTTTGGCAACTGGTCATTCTTGTGAAGATGTATATCAATTATTATATGAAAAAAATATTCCTTTAGAAGCAAAATCAATTGCAATTGGAGTAAGAGTTGAACATAAACAATCATTTATAGACCAGGTGCAATATAAGAGCAAAAATGGAAGAGGAAAATATCTCCCACCAGCTGAATATCGTTTAGTTTCTAATATAAATGGAAGAGGTGTTTTTTCTTTTTGCATGTGCCCTGGAGGCTTTGTAGTTCCTTCACAGACAGAGCGAGATCATTGTTTAATTAATGGTATGAGCCCTTCAAATAGAGGTGGTAAGTGGGCTAATAGTGCAATTGTAACTGAAGTTAGGGTTGAAGATTTGAATGATGATAATAATCCTTTAGCAATGCTAAATTTTCAACATGAAATAGAAAAGAGAACTTATGATCTTGTACAAGCGGGAATAGCAGCGCCAGCACAAAGACTTCAAGATTTTGTGAATAAAGTTGAAAGTAAAAATCTTCCTGAATCAAGTTATTTAGGGAATTTAATTTCCAAAGATTTAAATTTAATTTTCCCAAAAGAAATTGGTAAATGTTTAAGAGGTGGTTTTATTTCTTTTAATAATAAAATTCCGGGTTTTGTAAATAACGATGCAATTGTAATCGCTAGTGAAACAAGAACCAGTTCTCCTGTAAGAATTTTAAGAGACAAAGAAACTTTGATGAGTGAAAAAGGCCTCTTCCCTTGTGGTGAAGGTGCTGGATATGCTGGAGGAATTGTAAGTTCTGCCTTAGATGGTATTAACTGCGCTTTAGCAGCTATAAGGTATATCTCATGATAAAAGGATTTAGTCCAATTTTATGTGAAAATCCAAAGTATTTAATTTTAGGTTCTGCTCCAAGCGTTATTTCTTTAAAAGAAAATGAATATTATGGTAATAAAAAAAATAGTTTTTGGATTATTTTAAGTAATATTTTTAATGAATCGAATTTAAACAGTTATCCTGAAAAAATAGAATTTATAAAAAAAAGTAATATTATATTGTGGGATGTTGTTAAAACTTGTAGTAGAAAAGGGTCTTTAGATAGTGAAATTAAAGATGTTGAAGTTAATGATATCAAGAAAATTATAGAAGATAATGATTCTATAATTAAAGTATTTTTTAATGGACAAACTGCAAATAAACTTTACAAACGATATATTAATTATTATAAAGAAGATGTGGAATATATAACTTTACCTTCTTCAAGTCCAGCATATACTCTAAAGATTCAAGAAAAAATAAAAATTTGGAAATCTTGCTTTAAATAAAAAAAACTCCAAAGAAATTAAATTAGATTATCTTTGGAGTGTTTTATACAAATATGTTTTATATAAATATATTTTATATAAATATATTTTATTTGAATTTATATAATAATCCAGCAAAGACAGTTTCACTTGTAACAAGAGAAGTTCTGTAATTTATAGCGGCTTCTGCTCCAATTCTAAACATCCAATATTCGTCAATATTGAAATTAACACCAGCAGATAAAGCTAATTTGAAATAAGGAGTTTCAGTATCTCCTTCTGTAATAGGGATTAATGAACCTAAGCCAATTTTATAAAAATATGAAGTATTCGAATATTTTGGAGTGAATTCTTGAGAGAATGTTGCATAGGTTGTTAATTGTTTATAAAATCCTGTTGAAAAATGATCAGCGCCTAAGCCAATTTGAAGTCCTATCACAATACCATTTACAACTTCATTTTCAATTAAAAAGTCTCCTCTTAGTCCATAATCTGAGAAAGAAGAATCTTTTTGTAAGAACGAGAAATTCGCAAGTACTCCGATTCTAAATGGACTAACAATTTCATTTTCTTCATCCCAATTGCCAATAATTTCTTGATCAAATACAACATCATCAACTATTTGTTTATCAAGAGGGGTTTCTTCTTGAATAGCATTCTCTGTTTGAGTTGGTTCTTCAATAGTTTGTAATTCATTTTCAATTATTGGGTCTATCTTTTCTGACTCTTGAGGTATAACTAAGCTTTTTTGTGCTACAATTTCACCCTCTGTATTTAGAGTAATTGCTTCTTTATCTGTTGATAATTCAATTTCTCCAGTTTCAGGATTATAATTAATACTTTTTATATCACCTTTTATAACACTTTCTTGGTCATCTTTTTTAATAGTAGTGGTATTTCCATCAGATTCGATGGATGTTCCAGATTTGAATATAAAGGTAGTACTTCCACCAATAATATGAGTTAATTGATTACCATCAGTGTAATTAACTTTAATAATTGAAGAAAGAGCATCTGTTGATTCTATTTGACTTTCGCTAATTAAAAAGTTTTTAAAATATGTTTTAGTAGAATTTTTTGATTGATTTATTTCAAGGTTGTTTGTTTTAAAAGTAAGATTGTCGTTATCAAAAGATAATTTAGTATTATTACCATAATCAATAGTATACCAATTATCAGCTGTTATGAAATCATAAATAGTTGAGTTAGTTAAAGGGTTGCCTTTAAATAGCGTTTTAAAATTTTTAAAATCTTTATCAATTAATAAAGTAATTCTTATTGGGAAATCAACAATCATATCACCATTGTCTTTAATAACTAAAACAGCACCGTCGTAAAATTTATATGTAGTTCTATCTTTTTCTTTTGTTGTTTGTGCTATTTTCCCAGCAGGTAGTTCTTTATCATTTAAAAATAATTTATCATCTTTTACGCTATATCCAAGTTGGGTGTCATCAAAAACTTTTTCAACAATTGGCGCTGAAGTTTCTTCCTTTTGTTGAACAGGAGCTTCAACTTTTGTAGTTTGTACTTGTTCAGTGGTATCAACTTCTTGCTCTTTTTGAGATTGCGCTTTATTACATGAATTAAACAATAATAAAATCATTATTGAAAATATTAGAAGAGTATTTATTTTTCTGTTGTTTTTATATTTCATAAGTTACCTCAAATTTTCTATTGCATATGTTAATAAAAGATTTTTATCTATAATTATTCTAACTTATAGCTTTCTTGTTTTCTAGTCTTTGATAATAAATACTTTAATAAATTAAAACACTTATTCTTTATATAAGAATCTTTTTCCAGAATATGAAATTAAAAACGAGCCAAGTGGTGCTGTAATTAATATTGAAAGAACTGCAAAAGTTAATACTAAATTTCCACAAGCTAAGCCTAGAGCTAAAGGAAGCCCTCCCATAGCTGCTTGAACTGTAGCCTTTGGGAGTTCACTAAATAAACAAAATAGTTGCTCTTTAACAGTTAATCCAGTTTTTAAAGTGGAAATAAAGGTTCCAACGGTTCTAAAGGCTAACCCAATAAAAATCATAATTATCATTGAAAAGCCTGCATGCGTAGCATATTGAATATTTACCAAGGCTCCAACTAGAACGAATAGTAATATTTCAGCACCAACCCAGAGTTTTGAAAATCTTGGAGTTAATCTATCTGAAAGAATAGGATAGTGAGCTTTGATAATAAGTCCAAGGCTAATTATTGATAATAAACCAGATATTGGAATAATATTTTTTAAAGCGCTTTCTACAGAAATAAATAAAAATCCAATAGATAATAAAAGAAGAACTTTTACAGTATCTCTCATGTGGAATTTCTTAAAAAATCTAACAAGTAACTCTCCACTTACTACGCCTAAAATAACTCCTGTAATCATAGAAACAGGTACATTAAGTAAAGCAGAGGCGTGAACCTCGCCACCCTTTTCTAAAGCAACTAAAGCTGTAAATATTACAATACAGTATACATCATCTGCTGAAGATCCGGCTAGCATCATTTGTGGAATAGCTTTATTAGTTCCTCTTTTTTCATCAATAAGTTTTGTCATTGCTGGAACAACTACAGCAGGAGATACTGCAGCCATTACTGAACCAATAATCCCGGCTTCAAGAAGAGTAACATTAATTAATCTTGGAGCTATAAGTAGATATCCAATTATTTCAAAAGTAGCAGGCATAAAACATAATAAAATAGCCGGTCTTCCAACTTTTTTTAAATCATTAATATCTAAGCTTAATCCAGCTTTCATTAATATGATAATTAAAGCAATTTCTCTTAAATCAGCAGAAATATTATTTATTGAAGGATCTAAAATATTTAAAACATATGGCCCTAATAAGATACCAATAAATAACATACCAATTATATATGGTAATCGAATTTTAGCAAAAATTACTTTTGATAAAAGACCGAGAATAATGATTAAAGCTAAGCTTAAAAGCATAAAAAACCCCTTTAGGGGTATAAAAATGAAACCCCTGCTAGTATTAACAGAAGTCATCAGCAAATTGCGGTTTGGATATTATCCTGGGAGACATTCATTCCCTTTAACTAAGCTTAATAAAAATTGATAATAATTACAATAATATAGACCTAAAGAAAAATTAAATATCAATAATATTTTCAAGTTCTTTAGTTACAATTTTAGTTAATGGGTGTTTAGCTTCAAGGGTTTTCTCCATTGAAAGTTTACTTTTACTTAGTAAATCTGCGGCAAAAGAATTATTGTTGTTTTTTAGAGCCAATTTAGAAAGTCGGATTAAGAAGGAATATCTTTCTTCATCTGTAAAGGATGGTGACATTTCTCCAGCTTTATTAAAAATTTCAAGATAAGCTTTATAGGCTTGTTTCTCGTCACCTATTTTTTCATAATAAAGAGCAATTGCAAGAAGAATATTTGTTATTACTTCTTTTTCAATTTTTTTTTCAATTGATTTATTATATGCTTGATATAAATAATGAAGTTGCTCATCTTTTTTCTTGTATACTTGAGCTAAAGCCGCTCTAAATAAACAATATTGAGGATAGAGTGGATTATTTTCATCAAAAGTATAAGTTTCAGCTATTTTATTTGCTTCAGCTATATTTCCATTTTTTAAATAAGCTAATCCTAAATTTACAATAGAATTACTTTTTTCTTTAATATCTGTAGAAGTGCTATAAATTTCAAACATTTCTTTGGCTATATCCAAAGCTTCTTCATAATCTTCATCATCAAAATATAATTCAAAAAGCTTTTTTGAAGTTGATAGATATAAATGGCTAGTAGGTCCAGTTATATTAAATGCATCTGTTTTAGCATTTTCTAACTGAAAAATGGTTTCTTGTATCTTAGCAAAAGCCTTTAAATCTGTTTTATCTTTAGCAAGCACTAAATATTTTTTATAATTTTCCACTATTATTTCCCTTTTCCTTGATAATAAGATAATAATTCAATGATAAAAATTCAATAAAAAAATTAGATTTATTGTTTAATAATAATTTTTTAAATTTAGAAAAAAGAAGTTAAAAAATAATATTTTATTATTTTCTTTTAAAAAATATATAAATATTTTATAAAAATAAAAGCAAATATTAATAGTTTCTGACATTTGTTTTTTATTGAAAAATACTATTTATGGTGATATTCTTCAAATATGATAAATTATGATGAAAAAATAATAGAAATTTTTGCTCAAAGAGCGAAAAATAATTTTGTAGACACAATAAATATTGGACTAGGGTATACTGCTGTTGTTTTAAAAAATGGAAGTTGTGGAGTTTGCTGTACTTTAATTGATTCAAAGAATAGTTGTACGGTGTATAAAGAAAGTGAAGATTATGAGCAAAAAAATTGCTATGATTTATTAATAACTTTGCGACATTTAAAGGATTGTGTAAGTAGAGCCGTTGTAATAGCTATGATAAATGCAATTACAGCATCTGATAAAACAACTATTAGAGTTGATAAAAATACATTATTTAGTGATTTAAAATTAGATGTGGGAAATAAGCTTGCAATGATTGGTTATTTTAAACCAATAGTAAAACAAGCTAAAGAAAAAGATATTTTTGTTAAGGCCTATGATATAGGTAAAGAAATTGGAGATGAAGACTCTTTTTATAATTATGTGAATCAAGAATCTTCTGCTTTGATAATTACTGCAACGAGTTTTATTAATAACACTTTTTCAGATATTATTAAGAAAATTGAAAATTATAATAAACCTGTTGCATTGTTAGGTCCCTCAACAATAATGGAAGAAGAATTATATCAAAATACTCCTATAACAATTTTAGGAGGTACCTTTGTTACAAATACAAAAGGTGTTTTAAAAGCTATAAGGAATGGCAAGGGAACTCCGCAAATTCACAAAAATTCTGAAAAGAATTATTATTTATTATCAAAATAGTTTTTATTATATAGTGGTAATAAATATATAATCATATGGGAAAAAAACTTTTTTTTATATAAAAAGCAAAAACTTAGTAACATTTCTTGAATTGTTACTAACCATATTTTATAATTTATGGTAAGGGTGCTTTTATGAGAATAGAAAATAAGATTAAAATTTGTAATGGGTTGTCAATAATTTCAAAAATATTTTCTATTTCAATAGTAATTTTATTTTTGATAATTTTCATTGGACAGTTTTCATCAATTGATTTTTTAAGATTAAAGAAAATTGAATTGTTGTTGTTTTTATTTGTTCCAATTGGATATAGCGTTGGAGCTATATTAGCTTGGTATAAAGAAAAAACTGGTAGTTTGTTAATGATTTTTTTTATTCTTTTTTTTAATTTTAGTACTTTTTTATTTGAATTTAAATTTGATGAATTTGAGTTTATAATTTTTATTACTCCTGCTTTTGTCTTATTTTCTTCTAGTCTATATAAAAACTTTTTAGAAAATCATAAAGAATCAATTTAGAATCTTTTATTCCTTAGTTTATTCTGTTATTTTATAAAAATATAAGATATTGATAAAAACACAGTCCGGTTGGTAGTCCGGACGCAGCGATATAATATTTACTGTCAGTAACCCTCCTCCTGGTTGTCCATTCTTTATCAGTTTTTTTTAGGAGGACTCTATATGAGCAATAGAGCTAGTTTAACTGTGTTTTTTGAAGATCCCTTTTGGGTTGGCATTTTTGAAAAAGAATATGATAACAAATTTCAAGTTTGTAAATATACATTTTATAAAGAACCAACTGATTTAGAACTTTTTAATTTTATTTATGATAATTATGCTTTTTTAGAATTTTCTTCACCTATTGAAATTGAAGAAAGAAAAATAAATAAAACAAAAAAATATAAAAGAAAAATTAAAGAAGCCAAAACAAGTATGACCAATTTTAATATTGGAACCAAAGCTCAAAATGCTATTAAAATTCAACAAGAAGAAAAGAAGTCAGAAAGTAAGAGTAAATTTAAAAGAAAAAAAGAATTAAAAGCTATTTACTTATTTAATTTGAAAAGAGAAAAACACAAACAAAAACATAGAGGGCATTAGCCTTCTATGTTTTTATAATAAAGATTTATTAATTTTTCTTAGTAGTAGAAGTATTTATTACAAGATCAACATCTAGTTTTTCATTTGTTACGTCTTGGTTGTTAATAATTTTATTAAGCATTTTTACTGATTTCTCACCCATTTCTTTAAGGTGTAATTCAATATGAGTATAATAATTTGAGTTGTTATTTGTTTTGTCAAAAATTACTAATGAAATATCTTCGGGGATTTTATAACCTAATGCTTTAAATTTTGTTGATATCCCATCTGCAATAGCTTCTGACATCGCAACTACTCCATCAATATCAGTAAGTCTAGAAATTATTGTGGAAGCAACATTTAAGCCATCATTAAAATTGTATCCAGTTGTAATTATTAAATTTTCATCAATTGGGATAGTGGCTTCATTTAATGCTCTAATATATCCATGAAATCTATCAATAGAAGAGAAAGGGTAGCTTTCCTTATCATTACTAAACTTTATCAATTCAGTGTTTGAACAAGGGACTTCCCAAAAACTTGCAATGAATGCAATTTTTCTTCTTCCCATTTGAATTAAATATTTTGTTGCTAAATACCCACCTTTTTCTCCATCATGATAGATATGAGCAATATTAGCAAGAATGTTTTTTCTTGCTGTAACAACTAAAGGGATATTATGAAAGTTTTTTATTTCTGGAATATTTTCAGCTTTAGCAACAGGAATATAAATTAATCCATCCAAAATAGAATTAGATAATTGTTTTATATCTTGTTTTTCGTTTTCAAGTGATCCATTACTAGAAGTAATTAAAACTAGTTGATTGTTTTTTCTAGCCTCTTCAATTATTCCTTCGGTTATAGCTGAGAAAAAGGGATGCGTAATATTTGGTACAATTAGGCCGATTACTCCAGAGGAGCTTCCTTTCATGATGCGAGCAGCTATATTAGGTCTATATCCTGTTTTTTTAAGTATTTCTTCAATTTTAATCTCATTTGCTCTTCTAATTGTTTGTCCATTAAAGTAGCGAGATAATGTGGCAATTGAGATACCACTAAGTTGAGATATTTCTTTTAGAGAATAATTTTTACTTTTTCTATCCATAATAATTATATTATTGCATATTTAATATAAAAGCAATAATTGCAAACGTTTATCATTAAAATATATTTATCTAATTTTAAATTATAGTCTTTATAGAAAAAAGAAATATATTTACCCAATTATGGTCATAAAAATAAATAAAATATTATTATTGACATATAAAATAAATATAATATACTAAATATAAAGTGTAAACGTTTATCACTTTGAGTATAGGAGTTGAAAATTGAAATATTTAGTTAAAAAATCTTCACTAGTTGGAGAGATAAAAATCCCCGGAAATAAATCAGGAACTGCTAGAGGTGTAATTTTTGGTAGCTTGGCTGATGGTACTACTATTTTAAAGAACCCATTAACAAATCTAGATAGTTATTCTATTGTAAAAATGATGGAAGCTCTTGGAGCTGAAATAAATACTGATGATGATAACAAATGGATTATCAAAGGCTTTAATGGGAAACCAAAAATGCCTTCATGTGTTTTGGATGCGGAGAATTCAGGAACAGGGTTTTATTTTGTTTTGGCTGTTTGTTCTTTAATAAATGGTTATAGCGTATTAACAGGAGATTATCAGATTTGTTATAGACCAGCACAACCAATGATTGATGCAATTAAACAATTAGGCGGAGAGGCTTTTTCAACTAGAGATAGTGGTACTGCTCCTATTGTTGTTAAAGGTCCAATTAAAGGTGGAGAGGTTAGTTTTCCTGGTGTAAACTCACAATGGATGACTCCTTTTCTAAGTGTTTGTGGATTATTAAATGAAGATACGATTATAAATGAAACAAATCTGTTGGAAAGACCTTATGTAGATATGACAATTGGAATGTTAGAAAAGGCTGGAATAAAAATTGAAAATTATAATTATGATAAATTTATAATTCGAGGGAATCAAAAATTTAAGGCTTTTGAATATGAGTTACCAGGGGATTGGGGTAGTAGTGGTTATCCAATGATTGCAACAGCCATTACAAAAGGTTCACAAGTAACTTTCAAGGGTTTAGATATTAACGATTATGCTGGAGAAAAAGCTTTTGTTCAAATTTTAAAAGATATGGGTGCTGATATTCAAGTTCTTGATGAAGGAAGAGGTGGTATTGTTGTAAGAGGAAGCTCCGAATTAAATGGTATTGAAATAGATTGTAGCGGAACCCCAGATGCAGTGCCAATTTTAGCAGTTTTAGGTTGTGCTGCAAAAGGTAAAACTGTTTTAAAAAATATTGGAGCTTGTAGATTAAAGGAAACAGATAGAGCTAAATCTATTAAACAAGAGCTTACAAAAATGGGTGGTAAATTTGATGAAACTGAAGACAGTTTAACAATATATCATTCAAGTTTAAAAGGTTCAAAAATTGATGGCCATCACGATCACAGAATAGTAATGGCAACTTGTGTAGCAGCTATGATTGCACAAGGGGAAAGTGAAATAGAGCATGGAGAATATTCAGCAGTTTCGTTCCCAAATTTTTACCAATTGATGAGAAAAATTAATGCAGATATTACCTGCATTGACGAATAAAGGAGAGTGTGATGAAAAAGGGTTTAATGTTATTGATTTTAAGCATGAGTGTTGTTTTTTCAATATTTGCAAATGGTAATAGTGAAAAAACTACTGCAACAAGCTTAAAAAGAATTTCAATTGGGACTGCAGGTACAGCTGGTTCTTTATATCCTATGGGTGTTGGAATGGCAAAAACTATTACTGATCATGTTGAGGGTATAGCTTGTACAGGGGAAGCAACAGCTGCTTCTGTAGAAAATATTAGAAACTTAACATCTGGTAATTTGGCTATGGGTATTTCACAAAGCGAAATAGCATACCTAGCTTATAATGGATTAGGTGATTTTAAAGGCCACGATGCATCAGATTTAAGAGCTTTATTTAGTACTATAACAAGTTATGTGCAAGCATTTACACTTGAAAGTAGTGATATTAAAGCTATTTCCGATTTTAAAGGGAAATCTATTGGATGTAGTTCTGCAGGAAGCGGTGGAGAGATGTGTGTAAGAATGGTTTTAGATTATTATGATTTATCTTATGATGATATTAAACCACAATTTATTTCTGAAACTGAAGCTGTTTCAGCACTAAAAGATGGAAGAATTGATGCTTTTATTTGTACTCATCCTATAAAATCAGCAGCATTAACTGATCTTACTACTAGTGTTGATGTAAGAATGATTTCTTTTGAAGATCCAAAGTTTTATGAAGAATTCTTCTTCTGGACACCTTATTCAATTCCAGCAGGAACTTATAAGAATGTAGATGAAGTAATAGTAGTTCCAAGTAGTAGAGTAAATATGTTTACTTCAACAAAGTCAGGTTTAAGTGATGATGATGTTTATAAAATCGTAAAGGCTATTTGGGAAAATAGAGATGAGTGGCAAGGCGTTGCAAATTCAGTTTCAAAACAAGTTGTAATAGATGCAGCATTATCAGGTATTCCTTTACCTCTTCATCCTGGTGCTTTAAAATACTATCAAGAAATTGGGATTGAAATTGATCCTCAGTTAATATTAAAAAAATAGCGAATAGTTGTTTTCCTCATAGAATCTTTATCAATTCTATGAGGAACCTTTAAAGGAAGGCTTAAAAAAATGATAAGAAATACAAAATATTTGAAAGGATTATCTAGTTTAATATTGTTAATCTTAGCATCCTTTATTTGTTTATTTCATATTTATATAACAATATCAACTTCAATTGGAGTTATGCAAGTTAGGGTAATTCATGTTTTTTCATTAATGACTATTTGGTATGTTATGAAATATATTAGTAATGAAAAAAAAGTTTTTAAAAGTGTTGATATATTAGTAATTTTTATAATTATTGCATTATTTATATATTTTATGATAGGGACAGTCCCGGATGCACTTAGGGAAAAAGGTGTTTGGGGAATAAATTATATTGATGTAATTGCTGGTACTATATTAATCATCTTAGTATTAGAAGTTTCTAGAGAATCAATAGGCTTAGCTTTACCAATAATCGCTGTTGTCTTTTTAGCTTATGCTTTTTTAGGGCCATTCCTTCCAAATGTTATTGCTCATAGAGGTTATAATTTAAAATATATTACGAATTATATAAGTTGGACAAATGAGGGTGTATTTGGTATACCTATTGGAGCTTCAGTATCTTTTGTAGTTTTATATATTATATTTGGGGAATTATTAGATAAATTTGGAGCTGGTAAATTTTTTATTGATATTGCTTATGCACTAACAGGTAAAATGAAAGGTGGCCCTGCAGAAGCTGCCGTATTGTCAAGCGCAATGATGGGCTCTATTAATGGAAGCGCTGTTGCAAATGTTGTAACAACAGGAACTTTTACAATTCCGTTAATGAAAAAAGTAGGATATTCTAAAGAATATTCCGGAGCTGTTGAAGCTGTAGCTTCAACAGGAGGTCAAATACTACCACCGGTAATGGGTGTTGCAGCCTTTGTTATGGCTGATTTAACAGGGATTCCTTATTCTAATATAGTTTTGGCCGGAATTTTCCCTGGTTTGCTATATTATATAAGTCTAGGAGCTGCAGTTTATTTTGAAGCAGGAAGATTAGGTATAGAACCTGATAAAAATGAAAAACTTCAAAAGGTAAAAGAAATCTTGAAGAAAGGATATTATTATTTTATTCCAATAATAATTTTAATAACATGTTTGTTAGTATTTAAATTTTCAGCAAGTTATTCTGGTTTCTTTGCAATTGTTTCAATTTTAATAATTGGTATAATAAAAGTAATAATCACTGATCATAGATTTCCTTGGAAAGAGTTAAAAGAAGCAAGTTTGCATGCTGCTAAATCGGCTGTTCCTGTTGCAATAGCTTGTGCATCAGCTGGTATAGTTATTGGAATTGTAAGTATGACTGGTCTTGGTGTTAGATTTGCTCAAATAGTCTTCGATGTTTCAAACGGTAATTTGTTTTTAATGTTATTTATGACAATGATAGCTTGTATAATACTTGGAATGGGACTTCCTTCAACAGCAGCATATGTAATTGCGGCAACTGTTGCAGCTCCAGCTCTATTAAAAGCAGGAATATCTCCAATAGCATCTAATTTGTTTGTATTTTATTTTGCGATAATTTCCTTTATTACTCCTCCAGTTGCAATGAGTGCTTATGCAGCAAGTGGTATAGCAGATTCCGATGCAATGAAGACGGGAGTTCAAGCTTTTAAACTTGGGATAGCGGGCTTTATTATTCCTTATATGTTTGTATATTACCCAGGACTGTTAATAGTTGATTCTTCAATTTTCTCTTCAATTTATGCATTGCTTATTGCATTAAGTTCCGTAATGTTGATTGCTACATCTTTTGAAGGTTGGTTTAATAAAAATTTAAAACTACCAATTAGATTAATTATGTTTATCCTTGGTTGTGCAATGTTAATCCCAAATCTTGTATTAAATATTTCTGGAATCTTTTTAACAATTTTAATATTTATATATTTGAAATATAAGAAATAAATCAATAAATTTTCAAACTTTTAATAAGCTAGATAGTGATAATTTCATTTTCTAGCTTTTTTTTTATAAAAAATAATAAAAAAATAGTTTAAATAAAGAATATTAATGTTTTTTGTTAATAAAATTAATTAAATTAATAAAAAAAATAAAAATTATTAATTTATTTAATAAAATTACTTGATTTTTTTAAATACTGATGATATTTTAAAATTATTAGGAGATAAAATGCATAATTGGAAAAAAATATTAGATATAAGTAAAGGTAAAAATATAATTGTTAAAAAGGTGTATATCCCTGAAGACAATATTACAATTGAAGGTGATTTTCAGTTGTCAAACATTGCAACTTTCAGTGAAGTGGATCAAAAGTTTATTGCAGCATTTATAAAAACACATGGATCAATTAAACAAATGGAAGCAATATTTAATATTAGTTATCCTACTGTTAAGAATAAATTGAACGAATTATCAAAAAAGATTGATAATTTTGATCTAAATATTGAAGAAGAAAAAGAAAGTGAATCTATTTCTAATGTATTAGATAAGATTGATTCAGGTGAGATAGATGTAAAACAAGCATTAAAGGAGCTTAATCCATGATTGCAATGATGATAAGTGGCCATGTATTAAATAAAAAGGGACATTTAATAAGATTTTTTTTCCCTTTAATAATATTATATATCTTATTAGTTCCATTATATCTGCTTGTTGCTATTGGCTATATCATTGTTTTATTAGTTGGAGAAGCTGCAAAAGCAGCTAGAAGTTATATAGAAATATTTTTTAGATTACCAATAATTATTAATTCTCTCAAAGGTACCATAATCAATATTGAAAATGATGAGAATAATATAAAAATATATATAAATTGAGGTCGTAATATGAATGAAGAACGAGTAAAGATTTTAGAGATGCTCTCTAGTGGAAAGATAAGTGTTCAAGAAGCTGAACAGTTATTATCAATTTCCGAAAAAAAAGAAAAGGAACTTGCTTTAAATAATAAGGTAAGAAATGAAAAATTTATTTATGTAAATGTTGAACCAAAAGATACTGAAAATGGAAGAAAAGTTGGAAAAGTATATGTAAAAGTTCCATTTGCTTTGATAAAAGCTGGATTTAATATTGCAGGACTAATTCCAAAAGATGCTCAAGAACAAATAAATAATGGATTAAGAGAACAAGGAATGAGTTTTGATTTTAATGATTTTAAACCTGAGAACATTAAAGAAATAATGGATTCATTAGAACAATTAACTGTTGAAGTAGATAATGCTGATTCCATTATTAAGGTTTTTAGTAAGTAATAAAAAAAGAGAGTTTTTTACTCTCTTTTTTATTTATTTCAAAATAAATCCTTTATACTGTATCTGTTTTCACTTATAATTCAAATAATATAAAAAAGGTGTTTTTATGGTTCATTTAGTTTATTGTGATAATCAAGGCAAAAAAGGATTAAGAGAAATTGATAAAATTATTGATGGCTCTAAGAAAATGATAATAAGAGCTGCAGCTGGAAGAAAAATCCCACATAGTAGGGTGTTTAAAGACGAAGTACTTTTTTTTATCGAAAAAGGGAGTAAGATAATTAATCTAAAAGCTACAGTAAAAGAAGTGCAGAATTTTACAAAATTAAATTATAATGAAATTACAAATATTATTGATTTAAATCAAAATATGCTTAATCTAAATGATAAACAAAAAAAAAGATGGCATAAGAAATGTATATGTTTAATAGAGTTTTCAAATGTTGAAAAAATTCATGATTTAAATTTTGAACATCAAGGTAATATGGATGATTGGTTAATTTTAGACAAAATTGAAGATGTTTTAGTTGGCTCTAGCTCTCCATATACATATAAAAGTAAACTAGTATAAGGTAAAATTATGTCAATTTGGAATCCTTGGCGTGGTTGTCATAGATATAGTGAAGGTTGTAAGTTTTGCTATATTCATAAAGGTGATTACAAAAGAAATATTGATACAAATCAGGTTGTTAAAACTGAAAAATTTTATGCTCCAATATTAAAAAATAAAAATGGAGAATATAAAATGAAATCAAATCAAATAGTGAATATGTGTTTTAGTTCTGATTTTTTAATTGAAGAGGCAGATTCTTGGAGAGGAGAATGTTGGAACATAATTAAAGAAAGATCTGATTTAACATTTCTTTTTCTCACAAAGCGAATTGATAGATTCTTAAATTGCATTCCTTCTGATTGGGGTGATGGTTATAATAATGTAATTGTTGGGTGCACTATTGAAAATCAAAAAAATGCAGATTATAGATTGGAGATATTTGATAACTTACCCATTAAACATAAAAATATAATATGTCAGCCTTTAATTTCAGCTATTAATTTAAGAGAACATTTAGATAGTATTGAATTAGTGGTAGTAGGCGGAGAGTCTGATTTTAATGCAAGGATTCTTGATTATAATTGGGTTCTAGATATAAGAGAACAATGTTTAGAGAATAAAATTCCTTTTACATTTAGACAATTAGGAACAAACTTTATTAAAGATAATAAAAAGTATAAATTGAATGTTAGACAATTATGTTCTCAAGCTAGAAAAGCAAATATTGATTTATCATTTAGTAAATTATAATAAATAATGGGAGTTATAAAAATATGAAAGAGCTTAGTTATAATGATTTAGAAAATGAAATATATAATATTATCGGGGAAAAAGCTTTTTTAGTTTTATCTACTAGTTATAAAGATAGAGTCACCTCAAGAACAATGAGCTTTATATTAATTGATAAAAAATTTTATTTTCAAACTGATAATAGTTTTTTAAAATTTGAACAAATAAAAAATAACCCAAATGTATCATTATGTATGGATAATATTCAAATCGAGGGTGTAGCCAAAATTTTAGGACATCCCTTTCAGGAAAAAAATAAAGAATTTTTAAAACATTATAAAAATTCTTTTTTAAGTTCTTTTAATAATTATTCATCCTTGGATAGGGAAGTCGTGATTTCAATTGACCCTATTTTTATTACATTGTGGAAATATGAAGAAAATAAACCTTTAAGAGATTTTTTAGATGTTAAAAATAAGAATGCTTATAGAGAGTATTACCTTCAGCAATAAAAAACTCCAATTGATTTTTCAACAACTTTGTGCAGTCAAGTTTTTCAACTGGAGTTTTTTTATTTAAATTTTTTTGTTTAGCCTAAGGCCACATCCAAAACCATCATTAATACAAATCCAAATGCAACTGAAATCGTTGCAATATCTGAATGGTCTCCAATTTGTGCTTCTGGAACAAGCTCTTCAACTACAACATAAATCATAGCTCCTGCAGCAAATGCTAAGAAATAGGGAAGTATATTTGCTATTGCTTGTGTTAGTAAAATGGTTATAAGACCTGCTAAAGGCTCTACTACTCCTGAAAGAGTTCCATAAGTAAAAGCTCGTTTTTTTGAAAGGCCTTCTGATCTAAGTGGCATTGAAATAATAGCTCCTTCTGGGAAGTTTTGGATAGCTATTCCAATTGCAAGAACATAAGCGCCAGAAATAGTAATTAATGGATTTTGGGCAAGAACTCCAGCAAAAACAACACCTACTGCCATACCTTCTGGGATATTGTGTAAAGTAACTGCTAAGACAAGCATAGTTTTTTTCTTTAAATGAGAATGAACACCTTCTGGTGTTTTACTATAAGCATGAAGGTGAGGAATTAATTTATCTAATAAAAGTAAAAAGAATACACCGAGAAGAAAGCCTACTGCCGGTGGAATCCATTCAATTTTACCTTGATTTGCTGCCATATCTATAGCTGGAATTAATAATGACCAAACTGATGCTGCAATCATAACTCCTGAAGCAAAGCCTAATAGAGCTTTTTGAATTTTTAAACTCATTTTATTTCTCATAAAGAAAACCA
This sequence comes from Sphaerochaetaceae bacterium, assembly GCA_963678575.2. GTDB lineage: Bacteria > Spirochaetota > Spirochaetia > Sphaerochaetales > Sphaerochaetaceae > Pleomorphochaeta. Next base: position 247,205 of record CAXXHV010000002.1, read on the forward strand.
TACCTGAGCCTAAAGTTGTTCCAATAAAAGGAATCATTAATCCCCATAAGACATTATTCATTAAATATCTCCTTTCTTTTTGTCAATATGATATTACTTTTCTCCAGTTATTTAAATATAACACAATAAAAAAATACTTTATTTAATAGTTTATATTTAGATTATATCATAGCAATGGAATTTAAAAAGAATATTTTAAAGAGTTAGTATTTATTAAGGTCTTATAATTTTTGAATTATTGATTAAATTAATTGCTAATTTTTATTAGCTTATTAGTTGGTGTAAGTATTTTATTGTTGCCAAAACATATTGTATGAGGGATAATATATATCCCAATTTTAAGGAGGAGAAAAAATGAAAAAAATCAAGAATTTGTTTTTATTAGTGTTAATTTCTTTTGCATTAGTAATATCTAGTTGTAATTCAACTCAAGATAATATGCAAATGACAATGGAAAAAGAATCTGTTGTCTATAATGATGTTGAATCTTCAATTGTTGCAGCAGATAAGTATGGAAATTTGGAAACTGATTTATCAGCAACTATGTTGATGGAAGAAGGCTATGATTATGGTGATATGGTTAAAATAAGTATTGGAGAGGATTCTTATCAAGCACCAATTGTTTCAACTTATAGTGATGTGGATGTTGGTAATTTTTTAATTCGAATTAAAGAAGATAATGTATATTTTGCTATTAACTATGGTAACTGTTTAAAGAAAACAGGTGCAAGTGAAGGTACAAAAATTGTTATATCTATGACAGATAAAGGCTCTTATTTATTAGAATATCAAACAAGACATTTAACAAAATCAGAAGAAAGAAATGACTATGACAGTGATGAAATGTTTGCTAATTTTAGAACAATTAGTGCAGGTGATATCAAAGCTGGTATAGTTTATAGATCTTGTAACCCAGCTTTAGCTGATGCTAGAGCTCCATATGCTGAAAATCTTGCTAAAAAATATGGAATAAACACAATAATTAATTTAGCAGATAATGAAGAAAGTTTAAAAGAACATATGAATACAATAACTTGGTATAAAGATATGTATGAAATGGGAAAAGTTATTTTATTAGATATGGATGTTGATTATACTTCTGTTGATTTTGGCCAAAAATTAGCTAAAGGATTTATTTTCTTAAGTGAAAACAAAGGACCTTATTTAATTCATTGTAACGAAGGTAAAGATAGAGCTGGATTTGCTGCTGTAGTATTAGAAGCCCTAATGAATGCTTCATTAGAAGAAATTGAAACAGATTATATGATGAGTTATTCTAATTATTATGGTGTTGAAAAAGGTACAATGCAATATGATTATATTGCAGATACACCATTCAATATGTTAAAAAATATTGCTAATGGAACAGAAGTAAAAGATTTAAATTTATCTATGATAGCTGAAAAGTATTTAATGAGTATTGGTTTAAATAATAATCAAATAATGGCTATAAAAAATAATTTAAAATAATAATAAAAAATTAAAAAGGGTTCACCTTATAAAGTTGTGCCTTTTGTTAAATAGCAAAAAAAATGATAAAACATAGAGATTTTCTCTATGTTTTATCAGTACATATCTACAACTTAAAAAAAACATTATTAAAAATGATAATTTTTATTTTTTGTCAACTGAAATCCATATTTCACACTCATAATTACTAGCTGACATATTACCTTTAGGATATACTTCTAAATAATATCCACCACTTGGTTTATATTCACTTGAAGGAAAGAATTCTGAATAAATAGTTTTTAATAAACTTTGTATGGCAATTGGCATAGGTCCAATAGATTTGAAAATAGCCCAATTAAGAGAAGGTATTAAATCAACTTGGAAGTCTCCTTCAACTTTTTCTCCGTTATAGGAAACGCCTATTCCGTAGGGAAATTCTTTTTTTCTATCAGAGTTTTCAAAGCATATTCCAATTGCAGAATCTTTAAATATCTCATTACCATTAAAATATTTTGATAATAAGGTATTAAGAGAGCCGTCTTTTTGACATTCAGTCCAAAAATGTGGTATTTGTTTTTGTGATTCTTCCATTTCTATTGGGAAATACTTTTTCTTTGAGATTAATTTAAATTCATCGTGTTTTTCAATGCGATAATTCATAATGCTTCCTCCATCTAATTTTAATTTTACAGAAATTTTTGAAAAGGATTTAAGCTTTCCACCATTTTTTTTAATTTGGGAAGGATTAATTTCATGGAAATTATAAAAAGCTCTTGAGAAACTCTCCGGAGATTCATAGCCATATTTGAATGCAACATCAATTACTTTTTGGTTTGTGGAAGCCAATTCGCTTCCTGCTAAAGAAAGACGTCTATTTCTAATATACTCACCTAAAGTATAGTTGCATAATATTGAAAAAACTCTTTGGAAATTGAATGTTGAAGAATTTGCAATTTTTGCAACCTTTTCATAATCGATTTCCTCTGTTAAATTATCTTCAATATAATTTATTGCATTCTGAAGACTTTTTATCCAATCCATTTTTTTTCTCCATTTCTGTATAAGATAGATTAACCTTATAATAGCATAAAAAATAATTCCTAACATTTTATGCTTTTGGATGTAGGATTTATTTTTATTAATATTATGTTCTTTAGTTATATTAGTTACTATGATAACATGACTTTAGGAGATAAAATATGAGAAAAATAAAGCAGTTAATTTTAGAAGTTCAAAGAAATGGTCTGCCACAATATGTAAAACAATCTATAGAAATTTCATCTAATGGAGTTATTAATCATTGTTTATACCCCATGGTTTATTTAGGTCAAATGAAAAAATATGAATTTAAAATTGAGGATAAGGCTGTTGAAACCTTTTTTTCAAGCATTGATTTTGATAATTGGAAAGATGTTAATAATCATTATTCAAATAGTTATTCATATAGTTTAAAACTATTTTATGATGATAATACAGTAAGTCTAAAATCTGGTTATATTAATTCAAAAATGCCTGAACAATTCCATACATTTGATGATAAATTATTAGATTTAGTATTTTTTATTGAAAAACCCTGGCTGTTTACACGTTAATGAATAATACAAATGGCTCTTATTTAAAGGAGATACTAAAAATAATCAAACATTGACAACGATAAATTAAAGGAACATACTTAAATTGATTTATATAGTTTAATAATTATTAGAAATAATCTGAGTTTTTAATAATAATAGAAAATATAAAAGAAAAAGTTTTAAAAAGAAACTTTTAAATTTGCTTTTTGGTGATAATAATTATTAATCTATAAAATTATTCAAGGAGCTAAAAATGAAAAAATATTTAACTATTTTAATTGTATTGTTATTTAGTATAGCAAGCCCAATTTTTGCAAATTATGATGCCTCTCTAATCAATAAAGAAGATGCTCCTGTGCAATTCTTTGCTGATTATGAAACAGGTTTTGTATCTGTTCTTAGCCATAAAATAAAAATAGGTGAGCATGGAACTCTATTTGATTATGTATCTCAAGGTGGACAAGATATTCTATTCCCGTTCGAAAGATATAATGTTGGTGCAGTTATAAATGATCGTCATCGTGTATCATTTCTTTATCAACCACTTGAAATAAATACTGTTGTTCCTTTTGAATCAACTGTTACAGTAGATGGAAAAGATTTTGATGGAGTAACTGAATTAAAATATGGCTTCCCATTTTGGAGAGTTTCTTATTCTTATGATTTACTTGAAGAAAAAGATTTAACACTTGCAGTAGGATTTTCTCTTCAAATTAGAAATGCTTCTATTGTATTTAAAGATGTTAGTAACGATCCAACTAAAGAGAATGAAGTTGCTGTATCTCAAAATGTAGGACCTGTGCCTGCTATCCATATTTACTCAAGATGGGAAACTCCATTTGGTGTAGACTTATCAGCTGATATAACAGGTTTATATGCTTCTTCTGCTTTAATTAATGGAGCTACTTTTGAATTTGAAGGTTCTATTTTGGATGCTTCACTTAGAGCTGGCTATGAGCTAAAAAATAATGTTGAAATTTTTGGAAATATTAGATTCCTTGGTGGAACCGCAAAGGGATCTAGTTCATATTCTGGAACTAATTGGTCTGTAGCTTCTAATGATGGTAGATATACTGAAAATAATCTTGCAACATTATCAGCAACAATGGGATTAACAATTAGATAATATTATTTTGAAATAATACCTCAAAAGTAGAATGATGATATGCCTCCAAAGTAGACAAAATAATTTTTGATACTACATTGGAGGTAATTTTTATATCTGTTCAATCTTTATTCTTAAGTATTCATAATTATTAAATCTATTAGATTTTGAAAGTTTTTATTTATTAATATTTTAATAATTTATGTTTACGTTTATTTTCAATGTTTTAGTATTTGTTGAATATCTATTAAAGTATTTTTCTATTGTTTTTTTTTATGTGACAATATAATATCTTTTTAAAACAAGAGGAAAAAAATGAATAAAGAAAATACTAAAAAGTCAAATTATATAGTAAATAGGTTTTTAACTGGATTTTTTGTGATTTTGCCAATGGGACTTACTATATGGTTAATTTACAAGGTTGTAATATTTGGAGATACTTTTTTAGCTAAAATTTTAAACCAATATTTAGAAAGACCTATTCCAGGATTAGGGTTTATTATTACAATAGTCTTAATTTTTATTATTGGTGTGCTTGTAAATAGTTTTTTAGGAAAAAAATTAAAGCATTTGGTTGAGAGAATTTTTTTAAAAGTTCCTATTATAAAATCAATCTATTCTCCACTAAAAGATATAACAGATAATTTTTCAAAGAAAGGATCTTTTAATTTTAAGAAAGTAGTATTTGTAAATTTTCCAAATGATAAATTGAGTAGTAGTTTAGGGTTTATTACAAAGGAGACTATTCTTATTAATAATCAAGAAAAAACGGCCATATTTATTCCTACAACTCCAAATCCTACTAATGGGTTCTTAATATATTTAAACAAAGAAGATTATACAGAATTAGATATTTCAGTAGAAGAAGCTCTTAAAGTAATTGTATCTTTAGGTTCTCTTTCTCCTAATGAGATTGTTGGAAAGTAAAAAGTTTAATTTTTATATAATACAAAAATATTTAAGTTACTAGTGGTTTATTGTTTTTACATAAATGCTTATAGAAGATACTGCTAACTTGATGTTTTGTAATGAATAATAGAATTAGATTAATATATTTTAAAAATAAAAGCATCCTCTTATTTGAAGTATGTCGAATTAAGAGGATGTGAAATTTCAATTAAAATTAAAGATCGTTAAAATAGATTATTGTATCTTCCCCTGAGCTTTCTGTATAAGTTATGGAATCATTAGAAATACTTACTTCAGTAATATCTTTATCTGTAATTTTGATGATAGTCTTTAGTGCATTGTTTACACGAAAATTGTAGCTATAAGTATTATTTTCGGGGTCTGTTATATCGAATACAAATAATCCTATACCTTTTGGCTTCCATCTTGCATGGCTATTACCAATTAGAACATAGAATTTTGATAAATCATTGCTAATATTATGAGATATAAGACGTTCTCCAGCGTCTATTTTCACTATAGTTGCAAGATAGTATAAGTCTTCATTTGGTACTGAAAGTAAATATGTCGTATCCCAAAAATAGTCGTCAAGACATATTGTACCATAAGGTGTTACATATAGAGTTTCATTAGGTGTGAAATTTAATTCACAGCTAGTTATTAATAATCAAATTGATATTAAAATTATTAAAATAAGGCTTTTTTTTAATATTTTTTTCTCATTTTTTATTCTTTATAGTTTGGGTTGAAAAGCCACAAAAGGGATTGTTGTTCTTTCACCAGATCTTTCTGTATAAATAATATCATCATTTGATATTTCAACATTAATAATATCTTTATCAGTTATTTTAACTATTGGATATAACGCGTGTTTTATCCATTTACTAAATCTAAATACATGATCCTGGGGGTTTTCTAAGTTAAAGGCATATAAGCAAGTTCCATATGGCCTATAACTAGAATTACTGTTTGTTATTAAAAAAAAGAGTTTTGATTTATCTTCACTAATTCCTTGTGATTTTAAAATTTGTTGAGCGTCTATTTTTGATACATTTGCTAGGAAATATAATTCTTCATTTGGAACATAAAGTAGAAGTCTAGTATCAAAATAATTATCTTCCATGCAAACAGTACCATAAGGGGTATAGTATAAATCTGAATTAGGATGAAATGTTATTTCACAGCTAATGAAAAGTAATAATATTAAAGAGGTAAAAATTATATATTTTGCTTTTTTCATACTTTAGTCCTATTTTAAATAAATTTTATGCTTTTAATTAATTATATAAATTTGTATTAATAGCTTAATAAAGCGTAAAAAGACATTCCTGTGCCAAATTTATTATGAATAAATTCTGAATTAATTATTCCATTAGTATTTGTAATAGCCAACCCAATTATATCTAGGTTAGCAGTACACCCAAAATCAATTTGAGTAGTTGGATTAATAGGGGTGATAAACCCTACCATCATTCCAAAACCGATATCTGTAGAGAACTTTGTAAAATAATCAGTGAATAGAAGAATTGTATTTGCATGTAATCCCACCTCTGTATAAGCCCCAATCCCAGAAATAGATGAAAAAGTTAATGATACTCCAGTTGATAAGTTATCAGACAAAGAAAAATTAACCTTTGGATAATTAATATCTGAGACAAAAACATCCCAAGGGACAGTTATAAAATTCATTGTTACATAAGATAATAATATTTCATGATAATTATTAAATATTTTCTCTTCTTTAGTTACAAATGATAGACCATCTAAACAAAGACTTGGGCTATGTTCATCAACTATATTTTGAATATAAATATCATAACCGATTCCATAACTTATAAATTGCTTTTTATCATTATTATTTAATGCAAATAATGAATTTATAAATAAAAAGGAAATGATAAAAATTGCAAGTTTTTTCATTATATTCTCCAATAAAATTATTTTGCATCTAAGGCGTATATTGCTTTTAATAAAAATCATAGTAATAATAGTATTATGTGTAATCCTAATTAATTTTTTTACTTTGTTTTTATAACTGCAATTGTATTCATTAAAATTAATTTGATTCAGTAGCAGTATTAAAAATTTCTTCAGTTGTTTCGATTTTTGGAATTTTTGGAGATGGTTTTTTCCAATTCTCAAAATATTGCATTACTATTGTATAGAATTCCAATACACGTTCTTCTAAGAAAGATATAATTTTAGTATTTTGGGTAATTTTATTTCCTAAGTCAGATTCCATAACTATATCAATTTTTTTGATTTGAAGTTCTTTTGAGACTTCAGCTTTATCTTTGTCTAAAAAATCATTGCAATTAAAGATTCTATCAACTTTTTTACCTTTTATTCTTAAAATAATTATTATATCATTTTGGATATTGTTGAAGATTTCTGTATTATTTTTTTGTGCCTTTGATAAAAATTTCCTAGCATAATTCAATTTTCTTATATTTGACTCTTCTGGTATTGTTAATGACATTTCTTGAATTATTTTTCTTAATCTAAGATCTAAAGTAAGGGAAAGAGGTGATATAGCATTTTTTATTTTAAATATCGATGATAAGCTTCTAGTATCACCTATTAATTTAGAATACCTCTCAATTTTAGATTCTTTATTGTCACATATTACAGGGGTATAAGTTTGCTTACTTAACTTTAAGCTTAACTTTAGTGCTAAATCTTTTTCTTCTTGTGTCCAGTCATCAATTATACTTTTATATTGTTCATTTAATTTAGTATCAATTACTTGAGATGAACTTAAAGATTGTACTACATCTTTCCAAGCTGGGTTCATTTTGTCGAAAGATTGTACTCCAGAGCAAGTTTTAAAGTACCTTAAGATTTCTTTCATTATATTTTGTTGGTCAATATCAGCAATATTTAAATCGTTTTTTAGAAAAAGGATTTCGCCTAATGTTTGAATTAATTTCCACGATAAATGATATAATTCAACTTTTTTACTAGTTATATCCTCAGGATAATCAGTTGGCGTTGTAACAAATTGATTTGATATTGATACAAGTTTGTCAATTTTTAATTTTTCAGCCATTTTTAAATAGCATTCAATTTGATTTTTATTTATTTTTTCATTTTTTGATTTCATTTCAAAAATAACGCTATTTTTAATTTTTCCATTAGATACAACTATTAATAGTCCATCAAATCGTTTTTTATCATCATCAGAAAAGATTCTAGGGAAGGAGACTTCTGTAAAACAATAAATTTTTCCTGTTTTTGTTAGGCTAATTTGTTCATGGATAATGTTTTTGAATTCTTTTATTAAAGTTAATGAAGATAAGAATACAGTTGCAAGGGCCATTTCATCATCTTTATTTCCAATAGGTATTAAACGAGCTTCTTGGGCTATTATTTCTAGTCCATCACTGTCTTTTATAAATGCATTTTTGAATTTCTCAAACTCTAAATCTTTTAATCCATTACGAAATGTGTTTCTCATAACAACTTTCTCCTCACTTATTAAGTTTTTTTCTTTTTCTGTTAATGTAAATTATAAATTATATGATAATTATATTTTAAGATAACTTGAAAATATAGCGAAAAAATTAGATTTATTAGATTAAATTATTAAATTTTTAATTAAATTTTGGAGTTGTTTAAAAAAGTTTATAAACAATAAACAATGAATTAAACAGTAAAAATAAGTGATTACAAATATTTAAAAAATTAAATCATTTAATTTATAAAAGATTTCGCGAAATTAATAAAAACTAATAGCGAAAAATTAATATACTATTATCTATATTAGGATAAGAAATCAATAGATAAAAAATTTCTTAATTCATATATACAAAGAACAAAATTCACTAAATGAAAAGCTAAATTTTCTATTGATTTATTATTATTGATATCAATATTAATTATGACTACTGTGAGTAAATTATAACAAGTTTTAAGATTAATAATAAGTTCTAGATTTTCTTTGTTAATGAAGGGTTTTGTTTCTAATGCAAATATTGGAGTCAAATTTTTTTTCCATTAAAGATAATTGTCTTTTAAAATGATTTAATTTTTTATAATCTATTGTGCATTTATTTGCATATTGCTTTAGTGCTTTATATACTATTACATACAAATGAAGCCTTTTATTTATTTTAAGAAATTCATCTTCTAAATTATCAGATTGTGCTTGAATCTCTTCAAAATCACCACTTGATAACTTTATTAATTTCAAATATTTTTTTATAAAATGGTCTATGTTTAAGAAAAATATTTGTTCAAAGTTTAAACATGGGATTAATAAAGCTGATATTTGTAAATATATTAAAATGAAATTCTCTTTTTCAATTACCCACTTTTTTTTTAAATTATATAATATATATCCTTCATTAAAATTCAATGTAATAAAAAAAGTAACAAGAATTGTTTGTATAGTATTAATAATATTAGAAGCTCCATCAGAAATTTCAATCAAAATTAAAGATCGTTAAAATAGATTGTTGTTTCTTCCCCTGATCTTTCTTTATAAGTTATTGAATTATTTAAAATACTTGCTTCAGTAATATCTTTATCGGTTACTTCAAGTAGTTTATTAAGCAAATGTCTATAAAAACAGTTGTAGTAATAATAATTGTCTTGAGGGTTTATTAAATCAAAAACAAAAAGTCCTGTTCCATAAGGTTTATAATTTATAGTACTATTCTCAATAAGTATAAAAAGTTTTGATTTATCATCACTTATATTAATGTCTACTAGTTTTTCAAGATGATCACTTTTCTGTACTGCTTTTAAGTAGTATAATTCTTCCCCAGGCACGGCTAAAAAGTATATTGTTTTATATGTACTATCCTGCATACAAACTGTTCCATAAGGAGTTTCATAAAGATTTACATTAGGATGAAATGTTATTTCACAACTTGTACATGTAAATAATAATATAAAAGAAAAAATAAAGTATTTTTTTTTATTCATTTGTGACTCCTATTGGTTATTAATTTTTTTCCAAAACCAAGGTATAAATCCGCTTTCATTTACTGCATATACTGCAAGAATAGTACTAGCTACTCCAGCTAATATAAATGATTTTTTTAAATGATATGATATTATTCCAAAAGCAGTAGTTAATATTCCTGCTGTTACGCTTCCAACTGTAGTAAAAAAGAAATCTCCCATCTCAGAAGTTGAATCTGGATCAAAATAGTCATAACCTTCTTTTAATAGCCCTGCTAATATTCCTAAAGCTGTAGCTATTACCAATAATGTACTTATTTTAATCCATGTTTGGAACCACTTTGCTGCATAATATACAACACAAGCTGCAGCTGCGGTGACAGCGGCCCCTGCCATTAAATGTGAATAAAAGTCTGGTCTATCCTCAAAAATGCCTTTTGCTGTTGCGTTAGGAGTTGTCTCAATCTTTTTAGCTTGTTCATATAATTCATTATATTGCTCATCTGTTATTAATGGTTTTGCTTTTTCTAAAATTATTTTACTATCATTTGTTATAAGAGTTGTATATATATAATCAAGATATTCTTCACCTTGTTCCTCTTTTAGTAACTCTTCAACAACTATATCAGGATTGTTTAAATAATAATCGATTTCTTCTTCAGTTAATTCTGAAGTCTCACCTTTGCTTGTATAATTTTCATTTTCAGCAATAAGATATTCTTTCATAAACTCTTTATTATCTTCAAAAGCTTGAGATACAACCTTTTTCTTAATTTCTAGATTTCTATCGCCAATAAATAATTGACAACCGCTAAAAATAAAAATTAAAAGTAAGCAAAGAACTGCTTTTAAATAAAATTTTGTGTGATTTAATAAAACTTTTTTTGTCAGGGTAACCTCTTTTTTAGTAAAACTTTTTGAGAATAAATGTTGAAATTGAAATGTGAAAAATAATTAAATTTTGTGCAAGAAAATATAAATTATTTATAGATTGTTAACTAATTTTAATGGAAGTTTTTAATTGTTGTCAAATAGAAATTAGTATTATAATAAAAAAACTTCATAAAAATTAATTTATGAAGTTAATGTTTATTTTCCCATTAAATACTTTTAAGTTTAATTTTCCTTTTTACATTTTATATGTAAATAGAGCAAAAGCATTAGCTCCAGCTCCAAAGAAATGTTCAGTAAATTCTGAAGTTTCACCTAATGAGTTTTTATAATTTGCCCATTCAATGAAATCTGTTGCAGCATGCAGACCTATATCAAAATATGCGTTGGGGCTAAACTGGGTTTTAATTCCTAATAAAGTTCCAATACCCCCTTCAACATTAAACATGGCAAAATTGTCAGTGGTTATTAATGTAACATTTAAATGAATCCCTGCACCAACATATGATGCTGTGTTTTCAGAAATAGGTTCTCTAAATAATGAACCAACTGTGAAATTTGTAATATATGAAGTATTAAAATCAGTAATTTGAATTCCCGATGTAATAAATTCAAGAGGGAAAAGTACATTTAAATTTGAAAAAATAGATAAGTTTTTTTCTTTGTCAATTGTATCTTCACCAAGCAAAGAGATTGATGGACCGTGAATAATTGAAGCATTATTATCATCAAAAGGATTTGACACATAATATCCATATCCAGGACCAATACTAAAATAGTGATCTTGTTTCTCTTTTTCTGCTTCCTTTGCAAATAGAGTTCCAATTGTAATCAAGCCGACAACCATGAAAAGTGCAAGTTTTTTCATTTGTTTCTCCTTTGTGTTTTCTTTAGTATAATGGAAGTTTTTATATAAACCAACAAAAATTTAATTTGTGATTTGTTATTGTAAATAATCTTGTTTAATTGAAGCTATTATCAATGATTTCATATTCGTGGTTATTAATTTTTGAATCTATTACAATTCTTAATATATTTTAGAGTTAAAGTTCTTTTTCAATATCTAGAGCTTTTTCATAGTCCTTTTTTCAAAATATAAGTCATATAATTTATTTGAAGTTCTAAATATAATGACTACTAATTGGTTCTGAAATGTTAAACGTATTAGATTTTGCATTTTTTAATTGAAAAATAGAATCTTGTCTTTTTGCAAATTCTTTTAAATCAGAATTATTTTTCGTAAATATTAAATATTTTTATAGCTTTCTAAATTTTTTGTATTTAAGATAATGATTGGGGAACATTTTTTTACACAAACCTTTAAAAAATATAAATTAATTAATATTTAATAATTTTTTTAGATAATTTTCATTTAACAAATGTACCCCGACAAACTCTCCATTTAGAAAAACGGAGTAGTTATTGAAAACAGATGGAACATTTTTTGCTGCCTCAAGAGTATCAATTTTTATTAAATTTAATTTAATATTATTATTTTTACAGAAAGTATTTACTTCTTTTATACAATTGTTAATATATGGGCATTGTGGAGAATAATATATTCTCAATCCTTCTTCTCTTATAATATTATTATTTTTTGCTGCAGGAGATAATTTTGGAATATTTCTATCAGTAATTTTGTAAGCTAGTAATAAATAATCATCTATTTGGTCAACAATTTCAAAATTATATTTTTTTAAAAATTTATAATCAGATAAAAAAGGTTTTTTCTTTAAAGATGAAATTATGCAAATTCCATCTTTGTTTTGTTTTTTTGCATTTTCAATTGTTTTTTCAATTAATGCTTTACCATGACCTTTATTTTTATAGCTTCCAGATACCCAAAGACAATGGATATAGAAATAATTTTTACCAAATACAGATGCCCAAGCGTTTTCAATGTTTGTATATTCTACAAAAACTTTTCCTTTCACATTTAATTTAGTAAAAGTATGTCCTTTTGTTAATTCACATTTAATCCATTGTTTCTTTTCAATTACACCTTGTTGATGTTTTTTATCAGAAATTGCACAACAGATATGCTCTTTATTAATATTCTCAGTGTTTAATGTTATGTATTGATCCATATTTTCTCCTTTTTTCTTAATTATAAAACATTAAAGATGACAACATCATGTCATCTTTAAATATTATTTATAGCTTTTTTTAGAAAATTTTTTAATTCAATTTTTAGAAATTCTGGTTTAACAATCTGAACTTCTCCTAAAAGACTTGATAAGAAACTGTAGATCCATTTGTCATAGATAATCTTTGTTTTAACTGTAATTGTTTTATCAGAATTTATAGTGATGTCTCTTGCATTAAATTCATCAAAAGCTCTAAAAGCACTATTTTGATTAAATAATAGCTCTATTTCAATTTGCTTGCTATCAATAAATTCATTATCTAAATTTACTTTTTTATCATATACTTGAGTGTTTATTTTATGAGTAGATTTGATATTTGTTATTCTATTTAATTTGAATAATCTATAATCTTTTTTTAAATTACAAAAACTATAAATATACCAACAATTTTGACGAAAATAGAGGCAAAGAGGGATTATTTCTCTTTTTGTTATTTTACTATTTGCTCCATAATAAGAAATATTTAAGATTTCATTATTAAAGATAGCTTTTTTTATAATTTCAAATTTTAAGTCTTTATTTAAATCAGACCATTTATTTAGGTTAATATCTATCCATTGTTGAGTTTTTTCATTAAATATTGCTTTTACTTTATTTATTAAAAATTCATCATTTATATTAAAATTTTCGAGTGAATATATTATTTGTTTTTTTTCATCATTAGAGAAAAGGGCACTATTAATCTTATAATTTTCCAGTAGTGAAATACCTCCATTTTTACCTTTTGTTGTGATTATTGGAAATTCAGCAAGGCATAATGTTTCTATATCTCTATAAATTGTTCTTTTTGATACTTCAAATTTTTGAGCTAGTTCATTTGCACTAATCTTATTTTTATTTAATAAAATAAAAATTATTTGAATTAATCTATCTGTTTTCATAAAACATCCTATTATTGATAATGAATTATAGCATATTAATTTTATTCTTTTTATTTTTATAATAATGAGTTTCTGACTTTTTTTTATTGAAAAGGAAAAATAATATGATAAATAGAATTTGTGATAAATTTTGATGACAGACTTATAGAAATATTATAGATATTAAAATTTAATGAAATATAAAAATTGTTTAAATTTATTTTTAAACAGTAAACAAAGGATTAACCATTTAAAATAATATATATTTTATATTTTTGTAAAAGCATCATTACTATTATTAGTAATAGAATTATTACAGCTACAGGGCCTAAGTTGTTTGCAATTGATAAAAAATCCATCCCTAAATTTCTCCTTTGATTAATAGTATCAAAAAGGGGAGAGGTAAAATAAAACCCCGCTTAATGCGAGGTTAGAAGTTTATAAATACATATTACTGATAATATTGCTATGCCTACTGTTAGGGCTTTATTTTGGTTCTCCAGACTCTTAATTGTCTTGTCCGTTTCTTTTTTGTAATTCTTGAATAATGTCAAGGTTTTCTCTGTTGAGGTCTCCAATGTTTTCTGAATCGCCTGAACTTCCTCTAACTCCTGTTTCAATATTGGAAAGTCCAGTTTCAATTGATTTAACTCTGGTTTCATTTTCTCCAATTCTGTCACTGATAGAGTTAATTTTGTTATTTGCTTTTCTTGTAAGCTCTCTATTTCTAATGAATTCATTTTCAATTTCAGTAGCAGCTCTTGAGTGCTCAATTCCTGAAGACTTTCTCCTGGTAAAGAATTTAGTGATAAAAACAGTAGAAATAATAGAGATAATCCAAGGTATAAAGGCTTTAATCTTTTTCCACACATTTTTACCTCTTTATTCTTACGGTATCGTAAAGTCCCATAGATATAAAAGAAACAATAGATCCTTGAATTATTCCATACATTACAATTGCATCAAATATTAAAAGAGATCCTTTATTAGTGCTATAGAAGAAACCTATAAGGGTTGAAAAGACAACAGCTATAAACCATATATAAAATGGAATATGAGCTGTTGATTTGATAAATGATTTATTCTTATCTTTAGTAGCTTTTTTAAAATGATTCCAATGCTATTTAAGAATGGAATAAGAATAAGTAAAATTGGATTAATATATTTTTCCATAAAAAATCCTCCTATTTGAATTGTATCAAAATGGGAGGATGTGAAATTTCAATCAAAATTTAAATATTATATCTATTTGCTGTATTGTAGAAATTATTACATAAGAAATGAGCCCAACCAATAAAGTAGCATGAAAGAGATTTATGTAAAGAAATGGCCAAGGAATTTTAATTTCTAAAAAAATACAATAAATTGTTGAAAAAGCACACCAATATATTATTCTTTTTAAATTTTTTCTGAAGCGTGTATAGAATCCCCCTTCATCAGTAAAAAAACGATATCTAGATATGAGATGTAGATAAAGTTTTTT
The DNA here is from genome assembly GCA_963678575.2 of Sphaerochaetaceae bacterium. Lineage (GTDB taxonomy): Bacteria > Spirochaetota > Spirochaetia > Sphaerochaetales > Sphaerochaetaceae > Pleomorphochaeta. The sequence goes on from CAXXHV010000002.1 coordinate 262,534, forward strand.
ATTCTCAGTTTTAAGAGTTTTTTCAGGTCGATTTAAATAACTTGTTGCAAGAGCTTGAATTATACCAAGTAAAGAAAATAATCCAGCAATGAAACAAAGAAAAAATTGAATTCCAATGCTTTTTATTGAATATAATATTTCATTAATATTTGCAATAGTACTATATTTTTTTGTAATAATAAGGAATATTAATGATATTATAAGTGCATAAAATAAAGGACATAGCCAATCTTTCGTTTTCCCTTTCATTTTTTATTCCTCCTTATATCTAATAATATAATAAAAATCTTAATTGTGCTTTAAAAATATTATACTACTATTTCAGATAATCTTTTTTCATACTCATCATGCATAGTTTCTAATATTATTCTAGCAGGAACATTTTTCCCTTCATAAGTAACTGTTGTTTTATATAACATTTTATCATTTAATAAATCAACAAGATGAAATTGTTTTTCACTATCTATCCCTTCGATTCTTAAATAATTATTATCTATTTTTTTCATGTTTGGGAGAATCTTTTTACAAATATCTTTTAAGGTTGGTATATTTAAAGACCCATTGCGTTTTGGAGTAATCCTAATATTGATATTTGATCCATTTAAGGCATCTCCCAATTCTTCGAAGTAAGATAATGAGTCTTTTGATTTAATATAATCGTAACCTGATTCGTTGCTTCTAATAAATTTTGCATTAAATGATTTAATTATTGTTAAATTATTTAATCTTTCTTTTGGATCAAGATTTAGAATTGGGGCTAGAAAAAACCTTGTAGAATTATTAGTGTTTATTCTACGGTATTGTTTTAAATTCCCATTTTGGAATAAAAAATTTGTTAAATATTGTTGAAATGATGAAATAGAGCCAACAAAACGGTTATTTAATAGTAAAAGGGTACCACTTTCTTTATGAATTAAGAAATATGTGACCTCCATTAAATTTCCATCAATTTCAATAGGATTCAATTCTAATTTATTTTCATTTTCTATACTGCTATAAGGTAGTGCTACATCTCTTTTATGCATAAATGCTCCTGTAACATAACCCTCAAAATTAACTAAGGATAAACCTGTTAATCCTTTTTCTAAATCAGATTTAAAAACAATTGTTCTTTCATCTCCTTCTTTTCCCCATAATCTATCATCTAATTGAATATCTTTTAAATATTCAATAAAAGTGATGAAATCATCAGGATTAAGATCTTTAGAATCTTCATTAATACCATCATTTGTTTGGATACGATAAAAATAACATGTTAAATTTTTACTTTTTGTTTTTTCTCTCATTGATTTTTTCTCCTTTTGTTTAAATCAAAAAATAATTTTAATAATCTATACCTTTATTAGTTACTTTCCTTGAATTACTTTTTCTCATTTCTTTCCCTATTTTTTCCAATTCTAATTTATTATTTTCAATAATCTCTTTATAAGTTAATATGTGCTGATATTGAGTCTCTAATAAGAAAGTCATTTGTTGTGAAGATTTCTCTGATAATTGATTAGACTGTTTAGTTGTAATCATTAATAATTCAGATAAATCTATATATTTTTGACTTGATTGTTCTTTTAACTTGTCTGAATTGAAAAAATATTTTGAGAACGAATCAGTTCCATTTGTGTAATATTTGTTTAAATATTTATAAGCTTCATTGTACCAATCAATATATAATTCAAATAAATTCTTGCTATCCTTAGTAATTACAGAGTTATTTAATATTACTGAATAAATACCTTTATCTTTTTTTTCATAATAGTATATAAATTCTTCTATTTTAGGTGATTTTATTTCTTCTAAAAACGCAATAGCAAGAAAGTACCATTCGTGATATAAATTTTTATCAAAGTCTTTACCTTGTATAAAGAATTGGTTAACAAAATCTAAATTTTTCTTCTCCATTAGTTCTGATAATTGTACTTTTAAATAATCTTTAGTAGTCATTTTGATTCTCCTTATTATTTAGTTGAAATATTACATTATAAAATAGTAAATTTTGGATTTTTTTCTTTAATGCATTTTTTGATTTCTAAATTAAGTTCAGGGAATCTTTTGTGATTTTTATTTAATTGGTATATTTGCATTCCAATCTTTGTAAGGATTATTGACCCTGTAAATAGCCTTTCTTTAGCTTCAAGTATTTTTATTTTATCAATACCAAGAGATATTATTAAATTATTAGTATCAGGAGTCAAATACATTAAAAATCTGTTATTTCCTGCTGAAAGCTTAATAATCCCTAATGTTTCTATATCAAGTAAGTCTTCATAATTAAGTTTATATTTTATTGGGTAATCATAACTAGTATCATAAAAAAGAATTATTTTATCCTCTATATATCCTGAAAATAAAAATAGTTTTTGAATAATTTCTGCTATTTTTTTATCAATTATTGATAAAATAGAAATTGTTTGAAGTGAAAACGTACCAGGAGAATTTACTTCTCCGGACAAGATATTAGCCCATAGATATTGAAGGTCCTCATTTGATACTAATGATGCTTTTTCTCTATAGTTCATAAACCAATCTGGGGATATTGAATTTATTTTTTCATTATTAGTGTCTATGTTTGGTATAGCTTTTTGTAGAACGCTTGCCATATTATTTTGTTTTTGTTCAGCAAAAAAACATTCTCTCTTCCAAGATTGGAATTCTTTTTTAGTAAGTCCATATTCGTTTTGTTTTTGCATGTTTGAAATATAACATTCCGCTTTAGTTGTAGTTATTTTTTCAATAGGTTTAAATATTGGTCCTAAGGTATAGTCAATTACTTTACATATTGGTTCAGAACATGTTTTTGCTAATTCTGTAATTTCTTTAATGCTCATTTTGTTTTTTTTATCCTATCTGCTTCATTTTGTGTTGCTTCTCTTAGTGCGTGTAAGTTTTCTTTTCTTTTATGTTTTTCAAAGGGTTCTACATAATATTCTTCAATTAAGTCTTCTATTATTGAAATACAAAGTTCACTATCATTTTTAGTAAAAATTATTTCTTCAGTTGGAGATTCAATATGACCTCCCTTATTACTTATAAATCTCAAATCATCCAATAATTGATGGTCTTGTATTTTTTCCTCCGCTTCAAGCCATTTTATTTTTTCATTTAATGGGTTTTGTTTTTTTGGGATATCCTTCCAATAAAGAATGATAAACTTTTCTAACCATTTTCTACTCCATAAAATTGAAGCATTTATATTTATAGGTAATAGTTCACACATTTCTTCATATAAATTTATTAATTGAGGAGGTATATAATCAGGGAATGTTTTAGCAATGCTTTTATCTTCTGGAATAAGTCTATGAATATATTCAAATTCATCAAATCTTATGTCAAAGGTTTTCTGTGGTAAAGTATATGGGGTAATATTGTTGGTGTATTTATAAGAATCAGGAATAGTTATATTCTTTATTGAAGCCATATATAAATGATGTTTGTGACAAACTGGACAGAAACAATTTATTTGCAAGTAACCTGATATTTTTTCATTATTATTGTTTTTCTTTTTAATTGCAAATAAATTATCAATAAGGAGCTGTATAAAATAATCCTCATAATTTATAGAAGATGTAGTATTACATATAGGACAATGCAATAGTGTGTTTATATTGATTGCTACATTTTCCCATAATTCAATTATTTTATCTTTACTTATTTCATTTTGATTCATTTTATTACTCTTCATATATTTTAATAAGGATGATGGTGTAACCAACCAACAACCTTTCCTAAGATTTGAGCCCTATCAGGATCAACTATTTTAACCGCATATCTTGGGTTCTCACTTTTTATAATTAACTTTTTATCAAAGTGATCAAATTCAAGTCTTTTAACTAATAATTCACCATCAACAGAGATTACATATATTCCATCTCCTTCAATTAGGTTTGAAACAAATACAACTAAATCTCCATCAAATAATTGGACACCAGTCATTGAATCTCCTCTAACTTCAGCTGAAAATAATTGTTCTTTTGGGAATTTTCTTACAAATCTTTTTAATATAGGTATTAATTATGTGAAATGATTTGAAGTTTTATTTTTGGATTTGCCTCTTTAATTATTTAATTTACTATAAGTTGACTTTATATGGAAATTTAACTTATAAAATTATTATTACATTTGTTTGTAAATTCCGCAATAGTTTTTATTATGAAACTATTTAAAATTAATTAATTAATTTTTTGTTAGAAAAATAATATAATTAATTTTTTAATAATTTTTACAAATATTGTGAAACTTAAAAAGATAATTTTTAAATAAAATGTTTGATTAGAAGCTGAATATTTAATTTGAAATTTTTTAAAATAAGGAGAAAAAAATATTTTGCGGCCAACTGGACTTGAACCAGCACAGGCTTTCGCCCACAAGCACCTCAAGCTTGCGTGTCTACCAATTCCACCATGGCCGCTTGAGAAGTATTTATGAAGTGAAATGTACACTAAGATAAAATTCTCGTCAAGTGGGAAATAAATGGAAAAATATTGAAATTATGATATATTTCTCCAATTTATATAAAACTGTTAGATGGTTGAAAACACTAAGGATGACGGGTAAACTAAATATATTATGAAATCATATCAAACAAGAAATTCAAAAGCGTGGGACAACGAAGTTCAAAATAAGAATTTTTGGACAATTCCAATAAAACTAGAAACAATAGAAAAAGCAAAAAATGGAGAATTTGATATTTATTTAACTCCAAATAAATATGTTAAGCAGGATTGGGTTAAAGCCTTTAAAAATAAAAAAATTCTAGCTCTAGCTTGTGCTGGAGGACAACAAGCAATAGCTTTTTCAGCAGCACAAAATGATGTTACAGTTTTTGATATCAGTGAAAAACAATTAGAACAAGATGTTAAAACAGCAAATAAATTTGATTTAAATATAAAAACTATTAAAGGCGATATGCAGAATTTATCAGTTTTTGAAGATAATTCTTTTGATTATATATTCAATCCAACTTCAACTTGTTTCATTGAAGATGTTGAAAAAGTTTATCAGGAATGTTTTAGGGTCTTGAAAAAAGGTGGAGAGTTATTAACAAGTGCAACAAATCCAGCATTATATTTATTTGAAGAAAAAACAGTATTAAAGAATAAGTTAAAAATAAAATATACAATTCCTTATTCTGATATTAAGAGTCTCAGTAATAAAGAAATAGATAAAATGATTAAAGAACAAGATACCTTTGAATTCAGTCATACTATTGATAAATTAATTGGTGGATTAACAAGAAATGGTTTTATTATTCTAGATTTTTATACAGATTATAGTAGAAATGAACTTTTAGATAGTTTCATTCATGATTGCTATTTTGCTATTAGATGTAAAAAAATTTAAAAATATCTTAGAATTTATTAGGCGTTTTAATTTTTTCTATATATAATTATTAATAAGGAGTCAAAAATGAAAATTGGTATTTTAACTAGTGGAGGAGACTGTCCAGGTCTTAATGCTGTAATTAGAGGATTTAGTAAATATGTATTTAATCAGATTAAGGATGTTACTCTTTATGGTTTTACCGATGGATATTATGGCTTAATTCATAATGAATATAGAATATTAAAAAAAGAAGATTTCTCAGGTATTTTAAATGTAGGTGGAACAATTTTAGGTACTAGTAGACAACCATACAAGTTAATGACAGTTGAAGATAGAAATGGTGATTCAAAAATTGACAAAATGAAAATGACTTATGAAGAGTTAAAACTAGATTTATTAGTTACTCTTGGTGGTGCTGGGACTCATAAAACAGCAGCACTTTTATCAAAAGAAGGCTTAAATATTATCGGAATCCCAAAAACTATTGATAATGATATATGGGGAACTGATGTTACTTTTGGTTTCCACAGTGCAGTAGATATTGCAACAGAATGTATTGATAGAATTCATACAACAGCAGCAAGTCATGGTAGAACCATGTTTGTTGAACTTATGGGAAATAAAGTTGGCTGGCTTACTCTTTATTCCGGTATAGCTGGAGGTGCGGATGCAATATTGTTACCAGAATTTCCATATGATCCTGAAGATATAGCTTCGTTAATTGAACAAAGAAATCAAGAAGGTCATGCTTTCTCTATTATTGCAATTGCTGAAGGGGCTATGACTAAAACAGAAAGTAAATTAAAAAGAGATGAAAGAATTGCTTATAGAGGCGGAGAAGCAACTTCTACTAAAGCATTAGCTGCATATATTGAAAAGAAATGTAATGTAGAAACTAGAGTAGTTGTTCCAGGTCATATTCAAAGAGGTGGAGCTCCGAGTGCTTATGATAGGCTTTTATCTTCTGAAATGGGTAGTTTTGCGGGGCGTTTAGCTCTAGAGGGTAAATTTGGAACAACTGTTGCTATGAGAGATAATAAGATTACATATAATAAATTATCAGATATTGCAGGCAAAACAAAATATATTTCAAACAATCATCAAATGATAAATATTGCAAGAGCAATGGGTATTAGTGTGGGTGATGGGAAAAAGTATAAATTAGAAGAGATTTAAATAATCATTTAAATATAGAAAAGGATCTTCGAAATAGAAGATCCTTTTAATTGTTAGAATATATTTATCCTTTTACAGCACCAGCTGTAACACCTTCAATAAACTGTCTAGACATTGATAAATATAATAAAAGTACAGGTATAGCTGATAGTGTTAATACAGCTAATACTTTTGACCAGTCTGTTTGGTATTGTCCAAATAATCTAGTTACTCCTAAAAGTAGGGTTTTGCTTTTTTCATCAGAGATAAATATTAAAGGGAACCATAAGTCATTCCAAAAAGGAACTAAATTATAAATTGCTACAGTTGATAAGGCAGGTTTAATTAAGGCTAATATTATCATTGTAAATATTTTAAATCTTGAGGCTCCATCCATAATCGCAGCTTGGGACAATTCTAGTGGGATTTGTCTAATGAACTCTGTTAATACAAATATACCTATAGGAATCCCCATTGCTACATAAATAGGAATTAAAGACCATATAGTATTTAATAAGTTTAAGAATTTCATTATTTCTAGAATTCGAATTGAAGCAATTTTAATTGGTAACATCATTCCAGCAATCAAAAAGAAAAATAATAATTTTGAACTTTTTGATTTCCAAAAGGCTAATGCATAAGCTGCTAAAGATGAGAAAATTATCATAAATAATAAAGATAAAATTACTACTACAAAACTATTTTTAAAATATATTAAGAATGCACTATCTTTGAATATTGTAGAGTAGTTACTAAAATTAAATTTGGAAGGCAATCCAAAAGGATTAATATATATTGATAATCTTGTTTTAAAACTATTAATTATTAATACATATATAGGGAAGAGAACAATTAAACACCAAATAATCATTATTACATGATATAAAGTATGTCTATTGTGTTTTTTTAAACTTCTATTTGACATTTTAATTATCTCCTCTAGTTGCTCTTAATATTGGGATTACACCGAGTAGTAAGACAATAAAGGTAATTGTTGCAACAGTAGCGCCAAGACCAGGATCAGCAATTGCAATAGGATGTTCTCCGGCTATTCCTATTCTGTAGAAGAATGTACCTAGTAAGTCGGTTGCATAATTTGGAGCTCCATTTACCGTTTCAGTTGCAAAGATAATATCGAATGCATTAAAATTATTTACGAATGTTAAAATTGTAACCATACCAATTACAGGTTTTATTAATGGTACTTTTATTTTTGTAAAAGTTTGCCAGGCTGTAGCGCCTTCAATTGAAGCAACTTCTAAACAATCTTGTGGTATATTCTTTAAGGCTGCAATGAACATCATTGTAGGGATACCCATCCATTGCCAACAAGAAATTAATGAAACAACAATTAAAGCTGTTTCTCTAGTTCCAAGCCAAGGTCTTGCTAAAAAGCCTAAGCCAATTTTACTTAATGCATCACCAGCCCAAATTGGGTTTAATAATAATTTCCATAAATATCCTGTTACGAGAACTGCGAAAGTAGTTGGTATAAATATAACAGTTTGGTAAAAGCTTCTGTATTTCATTGTTCTAGTAGTAATTATTACAGCAAAAAGAATACCAAGTCCATTTTGAAAAATCATATTAATAAAAAAGAATATAACTGTATGCAAGAAAGCATTTTTATATCTTAAAGATAAAAAGTCATCAGTAAATAATTTTTTAAAATTCCCTAATCCAATAAATTCCCTTGTAGAGTTTGTTGTACCAGTATAAAAGCTTAATCTTAAAGAATCTAATAGAGGATATGCCATAAAAATAATGTAAATAAAAAGAGCTGGTAATATATATAAAAGCCAATACCAACCACTCGGTTCTATTGATAAGTTTTTATTATTTGTTTTTAATTTCATATTTTGCCCTAAGGTAGCTGCTAAGAAAACTTAGCAGCTTTAATTTATTTTATAAATCTAATTTGTCGTATGCTTGTTGTACATCGTTTGCAGCTTGAGTAGGAGTAATTTCTCCCTTCATTACTTTTATAACTGCTTGATCCATAGGGGAATATAAAGCTAATAAAACAGGCCATACAAAACGGGCATCAGTTTCTTTGCCTTCATTTAAAGCTAAGAATTCATTTGCTTGTTTTAATTCAATACTTATTGGTGCATTAATCATTGGGAAGAATCCTGCAGGTAAGTATTTAGAAGCAGTAGTAGCTCCTTCAACTGTACATAACCAACTTAAGAAAGCTTTTGCTTCATCAGGATATTTAGTTGCATTATTCATTGTAATTGCCATATCAGGATGGAAACAGATTGCAGTCTTATTTCCTTTAGGTGCAGGAATTGCAAAAATTCCCCAATCAAATGGTGCATCAGAATAAGTACCAACAGACCATGAACCATCAATAAACATAGCTGCTTTGCCCGTTGCAAATAATGCTTGAGAATCATTATAAGTTACTGATTCAAATCCTTTAGGACAATACTTAGCTACATTTTTCATTGCAGTAAAAGCTTCAATAAATTTATCATTATTAAGTTTTAATTCACCTGTTTCATATTTTACTCTTTCGTTTGCCCCACCAATATAGTTTGGTAAAGCACCTAAGAAGAATGTTTCTAAAATATCCCACTCATCAGCTAAACCATTTGCTAATGGGGTGATATTATTTGATTGTAATTTTTCACAAGCATTTAAGAAATCTTCCCAAGTTGTTGGAACAGCAATATTTGCTTTTTTAAATAAGTCTTTATTGTAATAAACACCATGTGAAACAGCAGCAAAAGGAACAGCAAACATTTTATTATCAGGAGCTCTCCATGGTGCTTTGTTAGAATCGGTAAAATTTGATAACCCCTCAATATCAGAACAATCTGCAAAATAACCAGCTTGATATAATTCAATACCAGGTGCATATGATCTTGCATACATTAAATCTGGGCCAGTCCCTGAGTCTAATTGAAGTCTTAATGTAGCATTGTAATCTGCAGGATTGGTAGGTTTAAATTCAATTTTTACATTAGGTGCAACTTTTGAATATGCATCTAAAAGATTATTCATTGCATCAACATCATCAGCTCTCCAGGAACCCATAGTTAATACAACTTTGTCCATTTTTTGTTCATTGCTTCCTGCTGCAAATAGATTTGTGCCGGAAACTAATAAAACACATAACATTACAAATAAAATTTTCTTTTTCATTTTGTAAATCTCTCCTTTTTAATTTTTCAACTATAAATAGTATTAAGTGTGTTTATTTATTCTGTCAATGAAAAAATAGGAACCTAAGTGATTTTTTATTGATAATTAAAAAATATTTTTTAAAAAATTTAAATTAATTTGTTTTATTATAAAGAATTATATTGAATTATAAAAAAATAATGAATAATTAATACTAAACATATTTAAATGTTTTTATGTATATTATTAATTATAAATGATGTTTTTTATTTTTTCATTGACAGAATAATTTAAAGGTTTGATAATAGATTTATATAAATAAAGAGGAACTATATGGCTAATGGACAATATCAGAAACTGGTTAATTCTACTCAAATCCTTCGTGAATTAAGGTCAGGACCAAAATCAAGAAATTATTTTGTTCAAAATTTGAAGGTACAACCTTCAACAGTTACATATACTTTAAATCGTTTAAAAGATTTAAAATTAGTTAAAGATAGTAATTTAATTAGCGACGATAATCATATAAAAGGAAGAAAAAGCACTCAGGTTTTATTAAATAAAGAGTTTGGAGTTGTTTTTGGAGTTGATTTATTAGTTGATAGCTTTAAAGTAATTATTTCATATATCGATGGAACTTTGTTTACAAAGATAGATGAACCTTTTAATGACGTAATAATAACTGAAAATAAAGGAACTGAAAAAAGATTTAAGCAATGTTTAAATTATATATTGTCAATTATTGAAGCAAAATGTTGTAATACTAGAATATTAGGCGGGTGTATTTCAGTAGCTGCAATTATTAATTTTGATGGATTAACAATATCTAAAAGTTTGACGCATGATATAGTTGATGTAAATATTGCTGATATTGTTAATAAAAAGAAATATCCAGTTTATTTAGAAAATGATGCAAATTGTGCTTCAATAAAATACAAAAAAGATAGTTATGATAGTTTTTTATATTCGTTAGTTCGAACTTATTATAATCATATTTTACCAGATGGCGTTCCAGTTTTAGGTGTTGGAATGGGAATTGTTATTAATGGAAAATTATTTAGAGGTTGGGATTCAAAAGCTGGTGAATTTGTAAACTTTGTCTATCAAGAAGGAAAACAAAACAAACAATTAGATATCGATAATGAAGAATTGATGCAACTAAATGATAATAAAGCTAGTTTGAAATTATTTATTAATAATTATGTTGATAAATTACTATTTACTAATGCTCTATTAAATCCAAGAACAATCTATTTAGGTGGAGACTCAGAAATTTGGAATGATAATATTTTGAAATGTATTAGAGAAAGATTCCCTGAAAAAAGTGAAGATGAAATAAAAAAGACTTTTTGTTTTTCTTTTCTTGAGCACACAGAAGATGATATAGCATATGGAGCAAGCCACCTTATGTTAGATTTCTTATTCCATATGCCATATTTGAATTCTGAAAAACAAACTTGGGAACAAAATTCATCCCCAATCTTAAATGGTATTTAAACTAGTTTTTCAAATTCGTCAATCATTTGTTTAAAATGATCAATAGCTGATATAATTGCTGTTTCTTTAGACATATCAACGCCTGCTAATTTTAAAGTATCTATAGGGAATAAAGAACCACCACTTTTTAAGAAACTCATGTATTGAGAAAGATCCTTTTCATTGCCATTTAATACTTTTTTACTTAATGCAATAGCTGCTGATATACCTGTAGCATATTTGTATACATAGTAAGAAGAATAGAAGTGTGGTATTCTTAGTCCTTCCATATCACTTTCTTCAAGAAGTTCTACGCTATCACCAAAGTATAGTTCTAAAAGCTTTCTATATTCACTTCTCATAACATCAACGGTAATAGGGGCTCCTTCTTCAGCAAGTTTATGCATTATATGTTCATATTCAGCAAACATAGTTTGTCTAAATAAAGTTGCTAGAATGTCATCAATTTGTTTGCCAAGGATGTAGGCTTTTTCTTTATCATCTTTAGCGTTATCTAGTAGATATTTTGCTAGTAATTGTTCATTAAAAGTGGATGCAACTTCTGCTTCAAAAATAGTATAACTATGGTTAAAATAGTTATTATTTTTTGCACTATAATAAGAATGCATTGAATGACCGCCTTCATGAGCCATTGTAAATATATCTCTTAAATCATCTTCTTTATAATTTAATAAAATATATGGATAGCTTGTGTAAGTTCCACTAGAAAAAGCGCCACTTCTTTTGCCTTCATTTTCATACTTATCAACCCATCTATTTTTAGTTAAGCCATCTTTTAATATAGAAGTATATTCTTCTCCTAAAGGGCTAAGGGCTTTTATAACTAAATCTACAGCTTGATCATAGGAATGATGAGTTTCGTAACCTTTGACTAAAGAAGTATAAACATCATAGTGTTTTATTTTTTCTTTATTCATTAGTTTTGCTCTTAACCCATAATACTTATGAAGAGTATCTAGTCCGTTATGAACTTGTTCAATAAGATTGTCATATACTTTTTCATCAACGTTATCACCAAATAACTTTTTACTTCTTGTTGATTTATAACCTCTTACTGTTGAAGAAAAAATATCTTGCCTAATTGCTGTTTCATAAGTATTTGCTAAAGTATATTGATGGTCTTTATAAACCTTGTAAAGTTGAGTATAAGCTTTTTTTCTAATTTCCTCATCTTCATCTTTTAAGAATAAAGAAAATGTTGATTGAGTTAAAGGTTTTCCATTAATTTCACCAAATTTAAAATCAACATTAGTTAGGTCACTGAATATTTTACTAGCTTTGCTTCCAACTTCCATTTGAGCTGCTAAAATCTTTTCTGATTTTTCATCTAAAATATGTTCTTTTTGTCTTTTTAATCTAAATAAAGTAACTTTAAGATGCTCAAAATCAGGATCATTTAAATAAGTATTAAAAGTATCTTCATCTAGACTTAATATCTCACTATCCCAGAAAGCTAGAGCTGAAACATATTTTGTATATACTGTAGTAACTGCACTCATCATTTTTAAATTTTCAACATTGCTTGAATCTGAAGATGTTTTTAGTTGAGCATATTGAAATAAATTTTCTAATTCAATATCACTTTTTTCAAGCCAACTAAATGCATTTAATAAACTTTCTTTATTTAAAATGATTTTACCATTTAACGCTTCAGCTTCAGCAATCTTAGTATTTTCAAAAGTTTTTAAAGCTTCATAAAAAGCTTTATCACTATCATAAAGAGGAGTTAAATCCCAAGTATCTTTTTCATTGATTTCATTTCTTTTCATTATATTGTCCTTATTTTATATTCTCAAGTAATTTATTCATAGCTCTTGCGGCTCTACCTCTATGACTATAAAGGCCCTTTGTTTTAGCATCAATTTCAGCCATAGTTAAATTTAAATCAGGTAAGAAGAAAACTGGATCATATCCAAAACCATCTTTACCAAATTGTTTTTTAGTAATTATACCTTGAACTTCTTCTGTTACGCTATAGATTCTATTTGGATTGATATATGCGACTAATGTGCATACAAAACTTGCATCTCTATTTTTAGCTGATTCAAGATTTTTTAATAAATATTCATTTCTTTCATGACTTTCTAAAATTCTATTAAAAACATCACTACCATATCTAGCTGTTTTTACACCAGGTTGGTTGTTTAAAGCTTTAACACAAAGCCCCGAATCATCAGCTATTACAGGCATTCCAATTATATCATATAATGCTTTTGCTTTAAGTAATGCGTTTCCTAAAAAAGTAGGTTCATTCTCATCTACTTCAACCATATTCTCAGCTTTAATCAGATTTATATTTGGCATTAAAGCTTTTAATTCACTATATTTGTGATCATTTGTTGTAGCTAATATAAAATTCATAAATCAAAGATACAATTAGATTAAAAACAAGACAAGTGATATATAATTAATTTAACAAAATTTTATCTTGCAAAAAGGTATTATCAATGTTTTACTATTACTTGTAGAGTTTGATAAATTGAACAAAGGAGTGAACAAAGGTTTATAAAAATAAAGTATTTGATTCATTTTTTTTTGATTTATCTTTTTTTTGTTTAAAACATATGTTTATAAACAATAAAGGGAGGTCTCTATGATAAAAAAAACGGCTTTATATGATCAGCATATTAAATTGAATGCTCAAATGGTAGAATTTGCAAATTATTATCTACCTATTCAATATTCTTCTATTGTTGAAGAACATTTGGCAGTCAGAGAAAGAGCTGGTGTTTTCGATGTCTCTCATATGGGAGAAATACTAATAGAAGGAGAAAATTCAATCCCTTTTGTTAATCAGCTTATCTGTAATGATATATCAAAAATTATTCCCTCCAAAATAAAATATTCATTAATGCTAAATGAAAAAAGTAGTATCATTGATGACTTATTAGTTTATTGTTTAAGCAATACAAAATTACTATTAATTGTTAATGCAAGTAACAAAGAAAAAGATTTAAATTGGATACTAAAGCATAAATCAGATAATGTTAAAATTACAGATCAAAGTGACTTCTATTCTCAAATTGCCTTACAAGGCCCTCAATCAAAATCAATAATAACTAAATTAATTTCACCAGATTTATTACCAAGTAAATATTATTCTTTTAAAGAAAATATACAAATACTAAATCATAAAGTTTTAATTTCTAAAAATGGATATACAGGAGAAGAGGGGTATGAAATATATGCTTCAAGTGAAGCTATTAATGATATATTTAAAGAATTCATTAAATTAGGTGCTACTCCATGTGGATTAGGGGCCCGAGATACATTAAGGCTTGAAGCTAGTATGCCTTTATATGGTCATGAAATGAGTGAAGAGCTTTCTCCTCTTGATACCTCCTTAAATTCTTTTTGTAAATTGGATAAATCTAATTTTATAGGGAAAGAAAACTTAGTAGATAATGGACTTACAAGAGTTGGGTTAGTTAATCTAGATAAAGGAATAATTAGAGAGAAAATGGAAGTTTATTTTCAAGATTCATTAATTGGTTATACAACAAGTGGGACTTTTCTTCCATATTTGAAAGCTTCTTATGCAATGGCAATAATCAATAAAAATTATTCTATGGTAAATACTATAGTTGATGTTAAAATTAGAAATAGATTTGTGAAAGCAAAAATTGTGGCACTGCCTTTTTATAAAAGAACAAATTAGGAGAAAAAAATGGAGAGTGAAATATTTTATAGTGAATCTCATGAATGGGTTCAATGGTTAAGTGAGAGTGAAGCTTTAGTTGGGATTAGTAATTATGCTGCAAAACAATTAGGTGATATTGTTTATATTAATATTGATGCGGAGAGTGTTGAAGTAAAAGAGCTTCTTGGTGATATAGAAAGTGTAAAAGCTGTTTCCGATTTTTATTCTCCATTAACTGGGGATGTAGAAGAGGTTAATCAAGATATTATTGATAATCCTGCTTTGATTAATGAAGATAGTGAACAACATTGGATTTGTAAAATTATTAATATTACGGATAAGGTAAAATTATTAAGTAAAGAAGAATATAATACTTTAATTGAAGGTTAATTATGAGTTATGTAGTTACTAGCGATGAAGAGAAAAAGCAAATGCTAAAAACTATTGGAGTTGAGAAAATAGAGGATCTTTTTTCTGATATTCCAAAAGAAGTCTTTCTAAAAAGACCTTTAAATATTGAAAGTTGTAAAAGCGAATTTGAAGTATTAGATGAAATGACTAATATTTCAAATATGAATACTGTTTTTTCTTCAAGCTTTAGAGGTGCTGGTAGCTACCGTCATTTAATTCCCGAAGTAGTTAAACATTTAAGTTCTATAAGTGGATTTGTAACTTCATATACTCCTTATCAAGCTGAATTATCACAAGGGAATCTGCAATCTATTTTTGAATACCAAACAGAAATTTGTAATTTATGTGATATGGAAGTTTCTAATGCTTCAATTTATGATGGAGCAAGTGCCGCTTGTGAAGCATTAATGATGAGCCTAAGTAGAAATAAGAATAAATTTCTTGTTTCAGCTTGTATTAATCCAAATTATAAAGAAGTAATAAAAGCCTATGCTTATGCTAGAAATATAGAAGTTGAAGAAATTGATGATAATCAAGGGATTACTTGTGTTTCAGACTTTTTATCTAAAATATCAGATAATGTTTCTTCGATTATTCTCCAGAGTCCTAATTTTTATGGACTTATTGAAGATGTAGAAAGTATTGTAAATATTGCAAGAAAACATAAAATTGAAACAGTTGAAATTGTAAATCCAATATCTCTAGCTTTATTAAAAACTCCTAAAGAATTGGGAGTCGAAATAGCTTGTGGAGAAGCTCAACCTTTAGGCTTAGATCAAGGTTTTGGTGGTCCTTATCTAGGTTTTATTAGTTGTTCAAATAAATATTTAAGAAAAATACCTGGTAGAATAGTTGGTCAAACAAAAGATAAAAATGGTAAAAGAGCTTATGTATTAACTCTTCAAGCAAGAGAACAACATATAAGACGTGAGAAAGCAACCTCAAGTATTTGTTCAAATCAAGCTCTCAGTGCTTTAAGATGTTCAATTTATATGGGAGCTATGGGCAAAGAAGGGTTAAAAGAGATTGCTAGAAGATGCTTTAACAATGCACATTATGCAATGAATAAGATTATTCAAATACCTGGGTTTTCTCTAAAATATGAAAAAGAATTTTTCCATGAGTTTGTAATTAAATCAAAAGTAGATGTAGATATTATAAATAAAGAATTAAAAAAGAAAAATATTGAAGGGCCATATAAACTAAATTCAAATGAAATGTTGGTTTGTGTTACAGAGGCTTTAAATAAAAAAGATATTGATAAGTTTGTTGATACATTAGACGAGGTCTCAAAATGGAATTAATATTTGAAAAATCAGTAAAAAACCATCGTTGTACTAGATTGCCTAAACAAGATATTGAAGATTATTCAATTGATAGTAATCTTTGTAGAACTTCAGACTTAATGATGCCTGAAATTGCTGAAATAGATTTAGTAAGACATTATACTGCTTTATCAAAACATACTTTCGGTGTTGATGATGGTTTTTATCCTTTAGGCTCCTGTACTATGAAGTATAATCCCAAAATAAATGAAACCTGTGCTTCCTTAAAAGGCTTTACTAATATTTCTCCTAATAGTGATATTGAAGATGTTCAAGGCGCTTTAGAAGTTATATATGAAAGTGATGTGGCACTGTGTGAAATAACAGCAATGGATAAAATGATTTTTCAACCCGGGGCAGGGGCTCATGGAGAGTTTACAGGTCTTTTAATGATAAAAAAATATCACCAAGAAAGAGGTGATTTTAAAAGAGTTAAAGTAATTGTACCCGATAGTGCACATGGAACAAATCCTGCTAGTGCAGCTATGAATGGATTTCAAGTAATATCTATTGAAAGTAAAAATGGGGTTGTTGATTTAGATGCTTTAGATAATGTGCTAGATGATAGTGTTGCTGCTCTTATGTTAACAAATCCAAATACTCTGGGATTATATGATAAAGGTATTTTAGAAATTACAAAAAAAGTACACGATTGTGGCGCTTTATGTTATTATGATGGAGCTAATTTGAATGCAATTATGGGGCTTTGTAAACCGGGAGATATGGGATTCGATTGTATTCATTTAAATCTTCATAAAACTTTTTCTACTCCTCATGGAGGAGGCGGACCTGGCGTTGGTGCGTTTGGTTGTAAAAAAATCTTATATGATTATTTACCAAATCCTGTTGTTGAAAAAGAAAATGACTTCTATACTTTTAAAAAGGTTAAAAAGAGTGTTGGCAAAGTTACAGCTTATTATGGTAACTTTTTAGTGCTTGTTAGGGCCTTAACATACATTAAACATCTTGGGTTTGAAGGAATAAGAGAAGCTAGCGAAAATGCAGTATTAAATGCTAATTATATGAGGGTTTGTTTACAAGATACATATAAAGTTGCTTTTAATCGTTTTTGTATGCATGAATTTGTTTTAGATTTATCATCTTTTAAAAATGAATATAATGTAAGAGCTATTGATATATGTAAAAGAATGATGGATTTTAACATGCATCCACCAACAATGTATTTTCCGCTTATTGTTCATGAAGCTCTAATGTTTGAACCCACTGAAACAGAAAGTAAACAAACTCTTGATAAAGCAATTGAAATATTAAAACAAATTGCAGAAGAAGCTAAAACTGGGGATATTAATTTAGAAGAAGCTCCTTTTACAACTGAGATTGTAAGAGTTGATGAAGTTGAAGCTGCAAGACATCCAATAGTAAAATATGAGTATTAATTTAATAAAATATTATCAAAGTGATAGTTTTAATCCTTACCTAAATCTTTCTTTTGAAGAAAAATTAATGAGTATGGTTAATGAAGATGAATTAATTTTTTATCTTTGGCAAAATGAAAATACTGTTGTAATTGGGAAAAACCAATGCGCAAAAGATCAATGTAATCTAGATTTAATGAAAAAAGATAATATAACTTTAGCAAGGCGCTCTTCAGGTGGAGGAGCGGTCTTTCATGATTTAGGTAATTTAAATTTTACTTATATAACAAAATCTGAAAATTTTGATATTAAGAAAAATCTTGAAGTAATTAAATTAGCTTTAAAAAAGTATAATATAGAGGCTAATTTTAGTGGAAGAAATGACTTATTAGTTGACGGGTTTAAAATTAGTGGTCAAGCTTTCTTAAAAACAAAAAATTCTTGTTTGCATCATGGTACTTTATTAATTGATGTAGATTTAAATAATCTCGCAAAATATTTAAAAAAAGATGAAGACAAGTTAAAAAGCCATGGAGTAAAAAGTCATAGCCAAAGAGTAAAAAATTTATCTTCTTTTAATGAAACATTAACTGTAAATTCGATAATTGATGTTTTAAAAAAATCTATAACGATTATTTATAATTCGAACCTAGAAAAAAATAGCTTTTGTGATAATGAATTGCTAGAAAAATATTGTAGTAATAATTGGTTATATAGATTAGATCTAGATGGAGAGCGAATAAGAGAAAGATTTGAATATGGTTTATTAGATATTAAATTTAAACTATTCAATAATATGATCAATGAAGTAAAAATAAATAGTGATATTATGGATGTGAATTTAATTGAAGAAATTAATAATCAATTAATTGACCAATCTTTTGATAAATCATTACTCAATAAAATCAAGTTAAGTGATAAAAGAATCGAATCAGATTTAAAGAAAATGATAAAGGGTAAATTATGTATGATTTAATAGTAATTGGAGCTGGTCCTGCGGGGTATGAAGCTGCTTTAAAAGCTGGAGAATATAATAAAAAAGTACTTTTAATTGAAAAAGATAAATTAGGTGGTACTTGTTTAAATTATGGATGTATACCCACGAAATCACTTCTTTATCAGAGTAAAAAGTATAAAGATTTATTTTCTTTGTCTAATTATGGGATTAAATTTGAAAATCCAATTATTGATTATAAAACTATTTTAGTTAATAAAAATAATACTGTAAAAAGACTTATAAATGGAATTGAATTTTTAATTAAGAAAAATAATATTTCTTATATTAAAGGTGAAGCTACTTTACTAAATGAAAAAGCTGTAAAAGTGAATGATATAATTTATGATGCAAAAAATATATTAATTGCAGTAGGCTCTAAATCGGCTTCCTTGAAAATTGAAGGGTACCATCATTGTTTAACTAGTCATGAATTTTTAGAAAAAGATTTAAGTGATGTAAAACAAGTTATAATAATTGGTGGAGGAGTTATCGGTGTTGAGATTGCAACTATTCTCTCTAATTTAAAAATTAAAGTTATAATTATTGAAGCTCAAGATCAATTAATTAGTAATACGGATATTGATGCCTCAACTACTTTAAAAAAACAATTATCAAGAGAAGGCATTAAAATAGTTTTAAATTCTAAAATTAATAAAATAGAACAAAATAAAGTATATACTAATGATAATGAATTTGAAGCAGATTTTATAATTTCAAGCGTTGGAAGAATCCCAAATACTGAAAAAATTGATCCTTTTAATATTTTAGATAAAGATAAATTGTTTATAAAAATAAATTCTGAATTTAAAACGAATTTAAATGGTGTTTATGCAGTCGGGGATTGTGTAAATGGCTGGCAATTGGCTCATTATGCAACATCTTGTGCTCTTAATATAGTTGATTCTTTATATTCTGATAATCCTGTTTTATTGAATCTTAACAACGTTCCTATGTGTATTTATACGAGTGATGAAATAGCAATTGTAGGTAATAAAGCAGAATCTGATGATATAGTTTTAAAAAGTGATTATGTACCTAATGCTAAAGCAGTCATTGAAAATAGAAATAAGGGGTTTGTTAAATTAGTATTTTCAAAACAAGGTTTGTTTAAAGGGGCAACAATAATGTGCCCGAGAGCAAGTGATATGATAAATTATTTTGTAAATGCTTTAAATAATAAACTTACTATTGAAGATATGAATAAAGATATTTATTCGCACCCCACATATTCTGAGACTATTAGGAGTGCTTTATCATTATATAAAATGTAATTGTAGATTATTCAAAATAATCTTAAGAAACAAATTCAAAATTCTTTAATAGTGTCTTTGCTGAGCTTATTGAAGAAGCAACTGTTCCTTTTTTTATATCCAATGCTTTTGCTAATGTTCTTTGCGACACATGAATATTTAAAGTTTGTCTAATTTTGTTTGCATTATTCACCATTGCTTTTTTGTCCCAGGAAATTGATGTATACAATTTATCATTATCAAAAAGATTTGATGATAGTTTATAATGATTTAATAAGTAATTTTTATAGTGCTTATTATTTAATTGGGAGTATTTTTCAAATCTTTGATATTTATCTTTTTGTAATTCTCTGCAAGCTGAAAAAAGTAAAATAATATTAATTTTTTTTGCAGAGAAAAGATATGATACTTCATTTACATAATTTTCTAAGATTGCATCGGGCATAGTTAATAAAAGTAGTAATACACTTCTTCTTGTTGAGTGTTTATTTATTTTGATTTTTAAGTTATCTAATTTTGGGTATTTTGTGTTTGGCGTTTTTTCACAATCATCAAAATTCAAAACTAAAGAGTAAAGTTCAGGAAATGGTTTTTCATTGCTCATATTTATTTTCTCATAATTATCAAGTTGTAATTCTGTTTGTTCGTAATCAATTTTATATTTAAATGTAGCAATTGTAATGGGATCTTTACTTTTATCATCATATATTAGTTCTTTTTCAAAAACTTCACTATGCTTTATAATAACTTCAAGAGCAAGATTATCATATAAATAATCATGTCTAACTTTTAAATTATAATATTTGATTGATATTTTTATGAAATTTAAATAATAGGATTTAAATTTTATTTCATTATACTTGTCATAGTTATAAATTGTGTTTCTAATTTTATTATAATTTGCTATATAAAATTCAGATAAATTCTGCTCCATAAGATAATTATTAACCAAAGGATAATAATATAGTAAAAGTTGACATTTATTTATAAGGCGTTTAGTTTCAGCACCTATAAAATCTTCTTCAGCTGATTTTTTGTAGCACTCATTTAAAAAATCAGTATTAATTAATTTATTATACTCTTTTTCCATAAAATCTCATTGAAAGATAAACTTTCAACCTCCTCAGATTTTATATGCAAATCCTATGCCATATATGAAAAAGTAAATTCTTGAATTAATGTAGTTTTTATTTAATATGAAAAAATATTGATATTAGTACTTAAAAAGACAATAAAAAATGCATTACTTAATAATTATCAAGTAATGCATTTGTGTTCTAAGTATTAAAAATACTTAAAATATAATTTTTAAAAAATAAAATTGACTAGCAAGTAAATATTTCTTCAAGTTTTTTTATTACATTATTTGAAACTTCATTTATTGTTCCAACTATTGTAGCTCCTGAGGCTTTTACATGTCCGCCGCCACCAAATAATTCTGCGAATTTACTCATATCAAATGAGCAATTATAATTTGCTCTAAGGCCTAATTCAACTTTATTCTCAAAACCTTCTTTAAAAAGGATAATAGCTTTTGTATTCTCTACACTTAGTACTTGTCCATAATATGAATCACTGGGACATTCACCAATATCTGTTTTATAGTAATAAGAAATAGCAACTTGATTGTCACAGACAAATTTAGTTCTATCAATTAATTTTGATAAATTTTTAATATATTCAAAAGATTTTCCTCCACTCATTGCAGCAAAGGTGAAACGTGGATCAGCGCCTTTATTTACTAAATCTCCTGCCATGTTTATTGCAGTCCCATTAAATTTAGATACAAATTTAAAAAAACCACTGTCGGTAGCAAAACCGAAAAATAAATTTTGAGCTATTTCTTCATTAATTTCTACTTTGAATTCTTCATATAATTTTTGTATAAGCAAAGTTGTTGAAACAGAATCTGTAAAAATATAACTATATTTCCATCCAACATTTAAAGATGATTGATGATGATCTAATACAATAGTAGTTAGCCCTTCAACTGATTTAGATAAAGACCCAATTCTACTTAATTCTCCACAATCAACTAGAAATATTAATGGATTGGTTTCTAGCATTTCATTTGTTATTTGTTTGACAAATAAAGGTTCAACTGCTTTGGATTCCACTCTTTCAAAAGGTCCTTCATTAGCTAAAATAACAGAATTATACCCAAGTTTTTCTAATAAATATTTTAGAGAAATTTGACTCGAGAAACAATCTCCATCAGGTTTTTTATGTCCTATTATGATAGCTTCTCTGTTTGTTTGTATTAAATCTATTACTTCTTGAGGATAAGAGGGAAATTTATATTTGTCCATTAAGCAGTAATCTCCTTTGTTTTCTCAAAATTCAATAATTTTCCGTCAGTTGAGTAAACTTTTGGTTTATCCCCATTGTTAACACACTCTTTTGTAAATACTACTTTAGACGCATCTTTGAACGAAGGAATATCATACATTATTGAAATCATAATGTTTTCAACAATTGATCTAAGTCCTCTTGCTCCTGTTTTTTGATCAACAGCTTTAGTAGCAATAGCTTTAATAGCATCATCTTCAAATTCTAGTTTTACATCTTCAAGTTTGAATGATGTTATATATTGCTTAATAATTGAATTCTTTGGTTCAGATACAATTCTAACAAGATCTTCTTCACTCAAATTATTAAGCGCTACATGAATAGGTAAACGACCAATAAATTCTGGAATCAATCCAAATTTTACTAAATCATCTGGTAAGATTTGTTTGTATAATTTAGATAAGTTTTTTTCATCTTGAGATAAAATTGTAGCGCCAAAGCCCATAGGTTGTGCAGCAACTCTTTTTTCAATTACTTTATCTAAACCAACAAAAGCTCCACCGCAAATAAATAGGATATTATTTGTATTAATTTTAAGCATTTCTTGATTAGGATGTTTTCGTCCACCTTGAGGTGGTACTGAAGCAACTGTGCCTTCAATTATTTTTAACAAAGCTTGTTGGACACCTTCGCCACTTACATCTCTAGTTATTGAAACATTTTCACCCTTTTTTGCAATTTTATCTATTTCATCGATAAATATAATTCCGTGTTCAGCTGCAGCAATATTATTATTTGCATTTTGAATAAGTTTTAGAAGAATATTTTCTACATCTTCACCAACATATCCAGCTTCTGTTAAAGTTGTTGCATCAGCAATAGCAAAGGGTACATCTAATTTTTTAGCAAGAGTTCTTGCTAACAAGGTTTTTCCAGTACCAGTTGGTCCAATCATTAAGATATTAGATTTATCAATTTCAACACCTTCTTTTTGAATTTTGTGTTGAAATTTCACTCTTTTATAGTGATTATATACAGCAACTGATAAAACTCTTTTTGCGTCATCTTGACCAATAACGTATTGATCTAGATATTCTTTTAGTTCTTTAGGAGTGGGAATAGTTTCTGGAAGTACATTATCTGTATCTTCAACAATTGGATCTTCTCTTAAAATAGTGTTACAGGTTGCAATACATTCATCACAAATTGAAACACCAGGTCCATTGATTAATTTTTTACATTCAGAAGCTTTCTTTCCACAAAAGGAACAAGATTTACTACCTCTTGTCATTATTATCTCCTCATAATATTGTCGATAAGTCCATATGCTAAAGCTTCATCTGCATTTAAAAAGAAATCTCTTTCAACATCGGAAGCAATAGTATCTCTGTCATTGTTTGTACATTCAACTAAAATATCAATAGAAAGTTTTTTTATTCTTAATAATTCTTTTGTATGGATTGCAATATCTGTTGCTTGTCCTTCAACACCACCCCAAGGTTGGTGAATCATTACTCTAGCTGAAGGGAGAATATGTCTTTTGCCTTTGGCTCCAGCTGCTAATAATAAAGCAGCCATACTTGCAGCTTGTCCCATACAAATTGTTTGTACATCAGGTTTAATATACTGCATTGTATCATAAATTGCTAACCCTGCAGTTACACTACCCCCAGGACTATTAATATATATACTAATATCTTTATTAGGGTTTTCACTTTCTAGAAAAATCAGTTGTGCTACTATTAAATCAGCAGTAGAGTCATTGATTTCTCCATCTAAGAAAATTATTCTATCTTTGAGTAATCTGCTGAAGATGTCGTAAGAACGTTCACCAACACCGGATTGTTCAACTACCATTGGAATCATAGATTGCATTCTTGGTTTGTCCATAAATTACTCCTATATATTGTTAAAAAGGCGGAACTATCCATAGTCCCGCCTTGATTATAAAGCTAATTAATTGAATTACTCGGTAACAGGGCCATTCATTAATTCAGTATAACTTAATTTCTTACTTTCTTTGAAAGTATTTTTTTCAAGTAAGAAATCATTTACTTTTTGAAGTTTTAATTCATCAGTAATCATTTCTTTTAAATAATCAAGTTGTTCAGGTTTATAAGAAGATGTATCACCTAAAGCTTCTTTTATTTCTTCTTCAGAAACTTCAAAGTTTTCAGCGTCTTTGATTTTTTCTTTAATTAGACCCATATTGATATCTTTTGTAATTGAAGGTGTCCAGGTTTCTTTTAGTTGATCTAAAGTTTGACCTTGCATTTCAAAAATCTTAGCAAAAGTTTCCATATCCATATTGTTTGATCTTGCAATGTTGTTGATTTGTTGATCAGCTTGAGCATCAATCATTGATTTTGGAGGAACAATTGGGCATTTTTCTACAAGAGCATCTACAATAGCTTGGAATTTTAGATCTTTAAGTTGTTGTTCAGCTTTTTCTTCTAATTTAGCTTTTGTTGCTTTCTTTAAATCTTCAACTGTTTTGTATTCTTCATTTACATCTTGAGCAAAATCATCATCAAGTTCAGGTACATCATTAAATTTAACTTCTTTCATTTCAATTTTAATTGAAACTGTTTTGCCAGCGTATGTTTCATCAGCAAAATCTTTAGCTAATTCTTTAGAAATAGTTTTTGTTTCTCCAGCTTTCATGCCAATAAAATCACTATCTAATTCAAAGAAATTTAAAGTTTTTCCAATTGTAATAACAGCATCTTTTTTATTGAAAGCGCCAGTTTCGTTACCATCAGCATCTAATTCGGTGAAATCAACAGTAACAATATCACCTTCAGCTGCAGCATCTTCTTTGCTTACTACAAAAGCGTTTTGTTGACGTAAAGTTTCGATTTCATTGTTAACATCTTCATCTGTAATTTCAACAGTTGGAGCTTCTAATTCTAAATTAGTATATTCTGGTGTTTCAAATTGTGGAATTACATCATATGCAACAGTATAAGTTAAATCAGTATTAGGTTTAAAAGGAGTTAAACTTTCTTCATTTAATAAAGTAGGTGTACTAAATGCAAGAGGTTTATATTTGTCTTCAACTTCTTCTAAAGCAACTTTTAAGTTTTCTTCTAATTCATTAAATGTAGATTCTTCACGAATCATTTCACCATATTTTCTTTCAATTAAGGCAAAAGGAGCTTTTCCTTTTCTAAAACCTTTTATTGTGATGTCTTTAGCATACTTTTTCAATAAAGCAGTATAAGCATCTTCAATAGATTGTGCTGTCAATGTGATGGACAACTCGACTGAGGAATTTTCTGTTTCCTTGATTTGTTTATCAGCGATCATGCTATTTTCTTCCTTTTCGGTCGCTTTGACCTAAATTAAATATCAGATACAAGCGCATTGCTTGTTAGTTTCTTAAAGTATTATAACCTATGAGATTATACACAAACAACATAGTTTGAACTACCCCTAAAGTTAATAAATAATAAAACAAAGGCAAGAAAAAACAACAAAAAAAACTAATTTTTTTTAAAATTAGAAATTTGTTAATCTTTTTCTCTTAATATTGTGTGGCTAATATATCAAATAGATAAATTTTTGCCAACACTAAATATGTTCTAAAATTGAAATTTGATAGCGTAAAGCAAAAAAAATAATTTATTAAAATTAGTGAATTAAATATTTGTAAGGATAAGCTTTAAAAAAGCTTATCCTTATTGTTGTGTTTTATTTTTTATAAGGCTAAAGATCCCATTGGATCCCAAGGTTTTAGAATAATTGGTTCTTTTTCTAATAAAGATAACTGTTCGGTGGTTAAATATTTTTTATTTATTACTACTTGATAAGTATATTCATTGAACCATTTATCGCTCATTACAAAATAACCTTTATTACCACGAGTATCTCCCCAACTATTTTCGACTTTCCACTTTTGGGGGTTGTTTTCTTCATCAAGATTAACGCCACTTAAAACCATTGCATGTGTCATTAAACTTTCTCCATAATCTAAGCGTTGAGCTTTAGTTAATGAAAAATTAGTATCAAACAAATTTTCTAAATCAAAAATATCTATATCCATAATTCCTGATTCTACGTCACTTGATTTTCCGACATCAGATCCAAACCAAACAGATTTCCCATCTTTCATTTGTTTTATTGAAGCTTCTTTTAATTCATTAATTGGAAGATTTAAATATTTTATAGGATATCCCCCTTGTACATTTCCCAAAAATTTAACTGTATATGTATTATAGTATGGTTTATCCTTTGTTGGGGCATTGATTAAACTAACATAATCATTCATATCCATATCAACATATTTTTTATAGAAGTCTTGAGGTGTGATATTATCTATTCTAATAAATTTTTTATCTTTATCCCTAGTTTCTAATATTACAGTTTTAGGTGGTTCTCCAAGACAAATACATAACATCCTATAGATAGTATTTAGCATTTGGGTTTTGTTATTTCTTAAAGTCTTAATATCTTTATTTTTTTTATATTGATCTCTTAAAGTAGCAGCGAATTCTCTTAATTTATTAGTTAATAAAGAGTTCATATCTTTTGATCTTGAAGAAGAAATGCTTTCGGGCATTGAAGTTTTTGGAACAACACCATATTTATCAATTAACGAAGCAAACATGTCCCATTGGCCACCATCTCCTAAAGGGGCAGTAAGTAAGAAAGCAACTTCTCTTGAGTCTAATGGTTGTTCTATTGTTTCTAAAATATTTTCTAAAAAGTGATTTGATTTTTCTAATTTATCATAAAAAAAAGGGTAAGCTTGTGATAATTCGAAAGTTTCAAGATTTAATTTTTCCATTATTTCTAATCGCATTACATTTAATGCTGCAAACATCCAACATCTTCCAGATATCTTTTGATCTGTGATTTCCCCAGTTTTTATCTCAATTGAGTATTCATGAGTGTTTGATATAACACTTTCTATTGTTTTTGCACTTTTAATGATCCCATTGTTTATGACAGAATTTTTTGCAATAATATTTTTTTTATTTGAATTAAAATTTTTATTAAAAATATCTAATTCTTCTTTAGTTATTAAATTAGTCATTTTATACCTCTTTTAAATAAGCTTAACATAAATTAATAAATGCTTAAAGAATTAAGGATAAAGTAAGTCTAGATAACTAAATTAAAATAATATAAATTAATATTTTTTAAATATGATTTTATTATTAAGATATTTTCTTATTATAATACTTAAAAGCTTTTTCAATATCATCTGTTATTCCTGTATGAGAAGTAATAATATATTTACAATTATTTTTAATTGCAAAATCTTTTAATTTATAAAGGGACTTGCTATTTTCTTTATTATTAAAGCCTAAGAGATCAAAAAACCTATATCCTTCACCGTTCTTTAAAATGAGGCTATCCCCAATAAATAGATATTTATCATCTATAAAATAACAAGTATGCCCTAAAGTATGACCGGCTGTGAGTATTGGTTGAATTTTAATATCTCCAACATAAATAGGTGTGTTTGAATTAAAAAATGTTATATCTTTTTTTACTTCAAGTTTATGTTTTATTTTTAGAAAACCTACTTTCACTCTTTCGATACTTTTGTTTAAATGCTTTTTTTCATTTTCATGAAGATATATTTTTGTGCTATTAAAATCATTATTTTCTTCATAAATACAACCTGCATGATCACTGTCTATATGTGTTAAAAAAATAGCATCAATTTCATTAACTTTTATATTTATTTTTTTTAATTCTTCATAGCGTGTTGAACTATCCTTGTATCCACTATCTATAGCAATGGTAGCATTTCCCTTTTTATAAATAAAATAATTGGAATCTCCATCTTCAATAGAATATAAATTTTCAAATAGTTTCTTTGTTTTTAGGGGATTTATTATCAAAAAAGTTTTCTTTTTTACTTTCTTTATTGTATCAATTATATCAAACATTAATTTTCCTTTTTATATAACAAATTTATAATATTTATATTTTATTTTGACATATTTTATACAAAGTGTCAAATAAACATTGGTATAGTAAAATAAGTCATATTATTTAGTGAATGAAATTAATTTATAAAATAAGAAAATTAAGCTTTTTTATAAAATTTTAAAAATATGAATTATGTTATTTATTAAAAAAAATTCTTTAGAGAGATCTCATAAATTCTTTTAAAATAATAATTTCTTGACAGCCAATAATCCAACAATTATAGTTAATTTACAATTACAGAATAATTTATTTTATTTGTAAAAATTTTGAGGTGTACAAATATGGCAAAGATTTCGAAAAGATTAATACTAAGAATATTTCATTTTCTAATGTATGTTGTATTAGGTTTATTAGTTTATTTAGGTATGGATTCTATTTTAGATTTTGCTTCTGGATATGAAGTCTTAGCGGCTATATTATTTGTTGTTATTATTGCAATTCCAGTTTATTTACATGTATTTGTTTTTCTTAAAAAAAGAAAAAAATAATCTAATTATTTTATAAAATATTTTTTTGAAATACAAATTTAAGCTTGTGTTTTAAATTTATTTAGAGCTTTATTTCTAAACTCAGAATAAGGCTTTTTTTATTGTAAAAATATTTTTTGTAGTTAAAGAGGGTTTATCCTAATGTGTATTTTTGACTTATGTCGGTTGTATATTTTTTTTTAATTAAGTATCTTAGGAAACATAAAAAAATAAAAAGCAGGGATTATAATTATGAAATTTGCATTAGAATGTACTAATTGCATACTTAATCAAGTAGCACAAGTTTCTAAGATGAAGAATTTAAATAATAAAGAAGCTTTATCTCTTTTGAATAAAGTAAAAAGTTGTATTGATGGAAGTGATTATTCTAAAACATCTCCAGAAATATATGGAAATGCTTGGAAAGTAATAACTAGTCATTTTGATAATGAAGATTTATATAAAGAGATTAGACAATCCTATAATAGTAAATTTATGGAATATGTCCCTCAATTAGAAACAGTAATAAAAAACTCTGAGAAGCCTTTAAAAATGGCTTTGGCAACTGCCATTGAAGGTAATTTATTGGACTTAGCTATACAAAAAACTTTCTCTATTGATCAATTGATTAATTCAATTGAAAAAATAGAACATGCAAAATTTGGAATTGATGATTCATCTCAATTATTAGATGCAATTAAGGATAGTAAAAAAATTTTATATGTTGGTGATAATTGTGGTGAGATTGTATTTGATAGAATATTTATTGAAACAATTAAAGACTTTTATCCTCAAATTGAAATCTATTATGTTGTTAGAGGCCAAAGTGCTGTTAATGATGTTTTACTTAGTGATGCTCTTCAAGTAGGTATGGATAAATTTGCAATTATTATTGAAAATGGTGATAGTTCTTTAGGTACTGTATTAGATAGATGTTCTCCTCAATTAAATAAATTGTATAAAGATTCCGATTTAGTAATAGCAAAAGGCCAGGGAAATTATGAAAGTTTAAGTGAATTTCCACGTAATAATTTATTCTATCTTTTGTTAACTAAATGTCATTTGATTGCTGAAGAATTTAATGTTGAGAAAATGTCAATTGTTTGTGCCAAAGCAAAATATTAATAATTATATAGTTTTATTTGTTATTTTTAATATATATGTTTGTTTTGATAAAATAAAGAAGTGTCTCATTATTGGTGAAACACCTCTTTTTTAATATATGAATTAAATTCAAAAAAAATTATATTCTCTTTGAAAAAATTATTTTATCATCACCTTCATTATAAAAATTTTTTAATACAGCTTCTTTTTTATAACCATTATTTTCATAGAATAATCTAGTTGGTTCATAAAGAGAAGTAGATGATGTTTCAATATAGATATGTGAGCCTTTTTTACTTCTAATTAAAGTTTCTGCCTTTTTTAACAATAAAGAGCCATATCCTTCTCTTTTGTAATTAGGGTCTACTGCAATCCAATATAAATCATAGCTTGATTTTGTTCCATCAATGTACCCATAACAAGTATAACCAATAACACCGAATTCATCTTCAAGAAAAATAAATTGATAAGAGCTTTCTCTTATATCTTCTAATTTTTCTTGAATTAATGATACAGCAATATCAATTTCAGAATCATTAAAAAATCCGCTTTCACTTAAAATGTTTTTGATACTTATTAAATCTGAGTATTGTACTTCATACCTAAAAGTGTAATTATCCATTTTCTTCCTCATTAATTATATAATTTATTAGTTTTTCGTAAGAAATCCCGTATTGATTTGCAGCAGCAACAAACCCACTATCATGGGTTATGCAAGGATTTATATTTACTTCAAGTACATAAGCAATATTATTTTTATCAACTCTAAAATCTACTCTTAGATATCCTTTGCTACCTAGTTCTATATAACATTTTTTACTAATATCACTCATTTTCTTAATCAATGCTTGATTTTCGTTTATCAAGTTAAATGTTCTATTTGTGTTTTTATATTCAAAAGAGTCTTCATCCCATTTTGATTTATAATTTAATATTTGAGGTTTATCTTTTGGAAAGTTGTTGAATTCCATTTTTGCTATAGGCAACACTACAATTTTAGAATCTATTGAAAGTACAGAAACATTAAATTCTTTACCTTCAATATATTCTTCAATAAATATGTTAGGATTTGTTTTGATAAAAGTTCTGATTTCTGAAGAGGTTTTAAAAGTGGTTACGCAATTATCATCAATTCCATAAGAAGCTTCTTGGTCAATTTGTTTTATTATAACTTTATTGTTTATTAGTGACGAAGAAACTTTATTAGATTTTTTGTAATAAAATTTTGGGTATTTTATATTTAAATTTTTAAAAAAATATTTTCCTAGAATTTTATCACCAGTTAAAAACAATGAAGAAGCTGTTCCTCCAGTATATTTGATTTCTTTTTTTTCAAATAATAGGGGTGCAATATGAAGAGTACTACTGCCTTCTAAGGTTTCAACTAGATTGAATATTAAATTTGGATTTTCATTATTTATTATCTCCAAATTATTATTTAAATTAAAATCAAAAGTAGAAATAACAACATTATGTCCTAATTTATCTAAAGCTGATTTAACTTCATTAGCTTCGAAAAGTGTATCTTCTTCATCCTTTGTTGGAGAAGAAGATAATTTATCAATGAATATCAAGATTTTCATAAAAACCCTTTTTTAGAATTATAGAGTTTGTGCTGCTATTCTAAAGTTCGCAGCATCCATTATTGATTCAATTAATTCTTGATATGAAATACCTTTTAATCTACATAGAATAGGTAAATCAGAATCAATAGGATTTAATCCAGCTAATGGATTAACTTCAAGAAAATATACATTTCCTTTTTTATCCATTTTTAAATCAATTCTCCCTCCATCTCTACATCCAAGTGCATTCCAAGCGTTAATTGCTACTTCTTCACATTTTTTCTTTTCAATATCATCAACTAAAGCATATTTAACGCAGTTTAAGTATTCGCTTTTTGTTTTATAAGAATAGACTCCATCATCACTGTTTTTATCAATTAGAATTTCCATGGTGGCAATTGCTTTTGAGGTTTTTCCTTCTCCAATTACTCCTACAGTAAATTCTCTACCGTCTAGAAATTTCTCAATTAGTATTGGTTGTTTATAACTATTTATTTGGTGTTTAACTTCTTTATAAAGTTGTTTTTCATTGTTAACAATAGATTTGTCACTAATTCCAATTCCAGTACCACCATATAGTGGTTTTACAAATAGAGGATATTCAATATTAATGTTATCTAAATCATCAATTTTGTTAATAACAAAGTAATCAGCTGTAGGAACACCTTTTTCGCTTACTATTGTTTTTGCTATTGCTTTATTTAAAGTAATGGATAGAACAAGGGAAGAAGAGAATACACAATCAATCCCATATGCTTCTAGAAGAGCAGGGACTTGTGATTCTCTAGAAGGGCCATATAGGCCTTCACAAATATTAAATACTAAATCAACTTT
This sequence comes from Sphaerochaetaceae bacterium, assembly GCA_963678575.2. Lineage (GTDB taxonomy): Bacteria > Spirochaetota > Spirochaetia > Sphaerochaetales > Sphaerochaetaceae > Pleomorphochaeta. The sequence goes on from CAXXHV010000002.1 coordinate 294,835, forward strand.
ATTTCCATCATTTAAGAATTTTACAAGATCAAAAATATTGCCTATTCTTATTGTATTGTATCCATATTTTTTAAGAGACTCATCTATTGCGTTAATAGTCTCAATATTATCTAGTTCTGCAACTAATTCACTGTCGTAGCCTTTTTTTAGATAGTCAGCTTTTAAATCATATGTTAGTCCAATAGTTTTTTTCATTCTTGTATTTCCTTATTGTCTGGGTAAGCATATTCTTTTCCTTGGTAATTGTATAAATAAAGATTGTCTTTATCTCTTCCTTTGTAATAATTGGGAAGTACAGGAATTTTTCCTCCACCTTTTGGTGCATCAATAACATATTGAGGGACAGCATATCCACTTGTAAAACCCCTTAAGCTATGGATTATTTCTTTTCCTTTTGCTATTGAAGTTCTAAAATGCTTGGATCCAATAATTGGGTCACATTGGAATAAATAGTATGGTTTTATTCTTACTCTTAGTAAATCATGCATTAATGTTGCCATTACTTTAGGATCATCATTTACACCTTTTAATAATACTGTTTGAGAGCCCATAACAACCCCAGCATCTGCAATACTATTTATCGCTTTACTTGATTCAGGAGTTATCTCATCAGGATGTGTACAATGAATACTTAAATATAAGGGTTTGTGTTTTTTTAAAATTGTTAATAAATTTTCAGTGATTCTTTGAGGTAAAACCATTGGTATTTTTGTTCCCAGTCTAACCATTTCGACATGTTTTATTGCAAAAATATTATCAAGTAAGTATTCGATTTCACTGTCATTTAATGTTAATGGATCTCCACCTGATATAATTACATCACGAACTTCTTTGTGTTCTCTAATATAATCAAATCCATTTTGCCAATGTTGCTTTAGTGATTGTGTGTGTCCATCAACCATATGAGATCGTGTACAATATCTACAGTAGCAGGAGCAAAAAGCAGTTGTTAAAAATAATACTCTATCAGGATATCTGTGAACAATGCTTTCAACTGGAGACGTAGCTTCTTCAGATAAAGGATCTTCGCTTTCTCCTTTACTAACAATTAGTTCATTGATAGTTGGGATCATGGTTTTTCTAAGAGCAGAATTTTGGTCTTCTAAATCAATGATACTTAAGTAATAAGGAGTTATTGCGAAAGGACAATGAGTACTCTCAACATCCATAGCTTTTTTTTCTTCATCCTTTAATGTTAAGAATTTAGAAATTTCTTGGTATGTTGAAATTCTGTGAGAAAGTTGCCATTTATAATCATTCCATTGTGAGTCAGGTACTTGGCTAAAAAATTTCTTTCTAAAATTTCTTGTTTTATCACTTTCGAAAATATTATGAAAGGATACCGCGGGATATTTGGAATCTAAGTCAAATAATGTTGATTTTTTTTCTGTAACGTATTGGCTAGAATTGCCTTGAAGTCCATTTATGCTATATATCATAACATGTTCCCTCTAAAAAAAAGGAGAGCCTTTATAGGTTGGAAGCACTTACAACAAATGTTGAATCCACCTCAACTCTGGATGCTTGCAATATAGTCCCGAAGTTAAAAAAAATCAATGTTTTTTTTATCAATTTTGATTAATTTTTTATATTTTTTTTGATTAAATTTTTTGTGAAAAAATAGGGTAAAAATATTAATAAAATAATGTATTTTATACTTTAGATAAAATATAAGAAAACACTATTTTTATAGCTTAAAATCAAGATTCTTAACAAAAGTATGTTTTGATAATTTTAAAAATAGCTTATATTTTTTTAATAAGAATTTGTAATCAATTTGCTATATTTTTTTTATTTGTTAATTTTAAATAATTATTTATTTTGTGCTACTAATAAATATCTATGTTCTGTCCCTAATAAATAACCTTTTTCTTGAATTTCTTTTTCAATATTTAATAATTCTTGGGTATGTGTCGCTACTGAAAAATTTGGGAATTCCCATTCAATTATTTTTGCAAAATATACAAAGGCTCCAGTATCAAAGAATTTAATGGGATTCATTATTTCATTTGTTTGAATCAATTGAAAATTATAGGACTTGAATTTTGAAATAATTTCAGAGAGATTATTTTCTTTAAATTTTGGAATAAAGTTAGGATCTATTCTTTTTGATAAATCATAATCATTTAACCCTCCTACTTGTTGAGTAATGAATAAGCCTTTTGGTTTTAATACTCTTTTTATTTCTTCTATACTGAATGATTCATGGCGATTAATAATGATATCGAATTTATTTTCTTCATAATCTATTTTGTCATCATCCTTTATGAATTTAACTCCAATTCCTAAAGGTTTTAATTTTTTTTTACAGAGCTCATAATTGGGCAAGTACCCTTCAGTTACAAAGGTTTTATCATATGGATGATTAAGAGTTAAAAGAAACTCTCCTCCTCCTGTGCCCATATCTAATAATGTCATATTATTTTTTAAATAGCTTTTAATGATTTTTTTATAATCCCAAGGTAGTTTTTTACTTTCAACTCTATTTTCAATATAAGAAAAATCCCAACCTGAGAAAAATATTTCTTCTTCTTTTTTCCAGAATTTTATTTTTTCTTCATCATTGTGTTTATTCATGGGAGTCTCCAAGTCTTCTTTCTTTAATTATGATAATTCTTTTTCATAAAAAAATAAATGTTTAAAACTTAATAAACAATTTTCCATTAGAAATTAAACATAAAAAAAGCAACTCATTATTGAGTTGCTTAAGAGCGAAAGACGGGACTTGAACCCGCGACATCCACCTTGGCAAGGTGGAGCTCTACCACTGAGCTACTTTCGCATATAAAAATATATAATTGCTTTTGCAATTAGTATTGCGAGAGGGGGGACTTGAACCCCCACACCTTACGGCACTAGAACCTAAATCTAGCGTGTCTGCCAATTTCACCACTCTCGCGAAATATAAAATAATACTTTGAGCCGCAAAGGGATCGAACCTTTGACCCACAGATTAAGAGTCTGTTGCTCTACCAGCTGAGCTAGCGGCCCATATTCCCAGCATTAAGAATTGCGCTCGGAAGGATTCGAACCTTCGACCTGCGGATTCGAAGTCCGACGCTCTATCCAGCTGAGCTACGAACGCCTAATGCCTAGGGTGGATGACGGGACTTGAACCCGCAACAACCAGAACCACAATCTAGCGCTCTACCATTGAACTACATCCACCATGTAGCCTTTAGCTATAAATAACTAAGTGGCTCAACGAGGCATACAATGCCATATTTTATTAGCTTTTGTCAATATAGATATTTAAAATAATTAAAAAAAATATCAATATAGCTAAATTAGGGTGTTTAATTCAATTATCTATATTTTTATAGATAAAAAATACATATTAATATAATAATAAAAAAGTCCCCATAAATATTATATTAATAATATTAAAAGAGGACTATTTAAATTTAATTATTAAAAATTGAAACTAATTTTCAATAAGACCAGTTGTTGAATCAAAAACAAGTGAAGCAGGCACTACATATAAGCTAAGTATGTCTTCTTCTCTAATAGGAACTCCACCAGCTTCTAAATTTGAAAGAAATTCTTTGGCTTCATCTTTATTTTTTATATGTGAAAAGATAATAAGTTTCTCATCTTCATGAGCATTTCCACCACTAAAAAAGCCGCTAAATAAGCTGAATTCACTCTCTAGGCTATGATTTAAGTTCTTAGCATCCCAAACTGAGGCTTTCTGGATTCCAGCGCTTTGAAGAGCTAAGAAAACATCTTCTTTATAATCCAATTTTGATAATGAAATAATTAATAAATTCATGGCTTAATCTCCTAATTAATCGTTTTTAGATACGTTAACTTCCCCAGCTTTTTTAAGGGCATATCGAGTTAATAATGGGCCGACTATTTCCGTAATAATTGTAGTAAATAAAAGTACGTTAATTACTATAGTTGCCATTGTTGAACCTTCATTTCCATATTTAGGTAAAGTAAATTCTTTATTGATAGCAAGAGCTAATGCTAATGCCACGCCTACCTGAGGTAATAGAGCAAAGCCAACTAAACTGCGAACAGTTTTAGGAGCTTTACCGATTATAGCACCAATTGAAGCACCCCCAGTTTTACCAAGACTTCTTGCAAAAAAGTAGAATAGGCCTAATACACCGATTTGTTTTATCAATGCAATATTTAAATTAGCTCCACCAAGGATGAAGAATGCTGTTATAAATATTGGTGATAAGCTGGTAACTATATTTGCACTTTTTTTACTTAGTACAGGAGAAGTATTAACAATAACAGCTCCAAAAGCCATTGTTGCTAAAAGTTCTGATACTCCAATATGTTCTGAAATACCAATTAAGCCTAATAAAAATGCTACTAATAATAACATTATTTGGTCATTGTTTTTAACTTTTTTAAGAATTAGTACATATAATATCGCAGCACCAATACCAATTGCAAAAGCTTCAATTATTGCTAATAATGCACTTAATATCATTGTAGGAATAGCAATAGATGTACCAAGTAATTTTGAACTTACAAAACCTTCAATAAATACATATATTATAAGAGCAGCTGCATCATCGAGACCAACTACAGCTAATATTGTTGAAGTTAATGGTCCTTTTGCTTTGTATTGTCTAATTACTGCTACCGTTGCAGCAGGAGCTGTTGCACTAGCTACCGCTCCAAGTAGAAGAGAAGTATTTAGTTCTGCATGGTATACATAATTTAAAATTAAAAATACCACAGTAAAAGCACCAAGACTTTCACATAATACAATTGAAAAAATACTTTTTCCTAAACTTTTTATTACATCTACTTTTAATTCAATACCAATTGTAAAAGCAATCATTCCTAATGCTATTGTTGATATTGGACTAAATTTGTCAAGCATTTCTGGTGTTAATAAGTTTACAGCAGAGACTCCAAGAACAACTCCTAATAAAACAAAACCCGTTACTTCTGGAACCTTTATTTTATTAACTGCGACTTTTGTTGCATATGCTGTAACAAATATAGCTGCTAAATAAAGAAAAATCTGTCCTTCCATTTATCCTCCACTTCCCTATAAATCTGCAAATTGAGATAAAACTTCTTCTGCATTAGTAGCAGCTAATAAAGCTTTTCTTCTTTCAGGATTTCTTACTACTAAAGTAACTTTAGAAAGGATCTGAAGATATTGTTTTTGTTCTTCGGAGGGCCCTCCAATTAAAAATACTAATTTGACGCTTTGGTTGTTACCAGCGCCCCAATCTGAGTTGTTTTTTAATACAGCAGGTATAACAAAGAATTTTGAAATATCTTTGAGTTTTGCATGAGGTATGGCAACTTGCCAACCTACATCGGTACTCATTATTGATTCTCTTTCGAAAATTGCATCTTCGAATTCTTTTTTGTTTGAAATATAACCTTTAGCTTCAGCTTCTGAAACCATAGTTGATAATATTTCATTTTTGTCATTGTTGTTTAAAAACAGCACCGAATCTTTTGAAAAATAATCTATTACTCGCATTGTTTTCTCCAATAATCTTAGTGTAGAAATTTAAAACTTTTTTGTAAAGATATTTAATTATACTTTCATATATAAATAATTTTATTTATTTTAGAGTTTTTTTAAATTTTAAAAATAACTAGCTCGTTTATTATAAATACAAAGCATTTAAAATGTTAATATGTTTATAAAATTAAATTGATAAATATTTAATAATCTATTTTTGAAAAAGATAAATATAAAAAAAGTATAAATATCGTTATTCAAAATTATGATTTTTTTTGAACCGTATTTATTTACAAATACCCAAAAATTTTAATCATAAAAATATTTTTGAAAATATTCATCTTTATCTATATTCTGAGTTAGGGATTTTTTTATTTCAAATCATTTAAAAAAAATAAACTTGACAAACAAATGTAATAATGTAATATTTACTTAAGCGTTTAAGTAGCGAGGTATTATATGTTTCAAATTTCATCACATGTATGTGGAAATGAATATATATCATTAGATAATATAAATATTTATGATGCATCAATAAATAATCTAACACTCTTACATATGAGATCAAAAGGGTTGCTTGATTTTAGAGGTGAAGATAATCCTTTATTTAGAATTGATATAAAAGCAAATGGAAGAAAAATTGAATTTAATAATATAAATTGGCAATTAATATCATATTGGATACCAAAGGCTACAATAGAAACTGAAAATGAAATATTTGAAATAATTATTTTAACTCCTTTAAAACAAAAAGGTTTTGTATATCATCTTTCAATAACAAATAAGACAAATGAAGAAAGAGTTTATGAAGTTGAGTTTAGTGGGACTTTGAAATCCTTATATCATTGTGTTAATGAGGAGAAATATTTTAATGGAACTTATGAAGCTTATCATAGTGATTGGAATGATGGACCTGTTTTTGCAATTAGTAATGGATTTCCTCAAATTGCTTTATCTTTTGTTTTTGAGAAAAAAGTATTTTGGTCTTATACAAAAGAATTACCTTTAAAATATTCAGCAAAAGCGAATATTGGTGTTGAAGGTAATAAAAAAGAAATAATTTCAAATTATATTGGAATAGGGTATGAAGAAGTATCTTCAATTACTGCTGCAATAGAATTGAAAAGAATGGGTTTTGATTATCTTTTAAATCAAATGACTTTATATTTAAATAGCATAATCAAAATTACTGATAATGAATCATTTAATAATTTATTAAATAGAAATTTATTATATACTTTGTTTTTTTCAACAGGGATAACCCTTGATACTGAAGAAAGAGTAATTGTTACAAGTAGATCTCCAAAATACTATGTATCTGCTGCCTATTGGGATAGGGATAGCTTGCTATGGGCATTCCCAGCAATAGTTAATGCCGATAAAGAGGTTGCAAGAGATATATTAGAATATATTACTACAATTCAGAGTAAAAATATTGGAATACATAGTAGATTTATTGATGGTACAATTTTGGAGCCTGGTTTTGAATTAGATGAATTATGTTCTTTTATTATTGCTCTTGATTATTATTTACAAAAAACAAATGAATATGGCATTTTAGAAGATCCTAATACAAAAGCTCTAATTAATAGAATATTAAGAATTTTAAAGAGTAAAAAATCAGAATCCCTTTTATTATATGAAACTTTTTTGCAACCTACTGATGATATGAGGACATATCCCTATTTAACTTATAATAATGTATTAGTTTGGAAAGTTTTTCAAATTTTAGAACAATGGAATTTTGATAATAAAGAATTATATTATAAAAAAGAGAAAGAAGAATTATATAAAAGTATTTTTACAAATTGCGTAAGAGAAGTTGATAATAAAGAGCAATTTATTTGGTCCTTAGATGTTAATGATAATTATGATATATATGATGAACCTCCAGGAAGCTTAATTTTATTACCAACTTATGATTTTATTTCAAAAGATAATGTAATATTTAAAAATACAGCTGATAAAATTTTAGATAAAAGTTATAAATATTCATTTTCATCATACCGATTTGGGGCTATTGGTTGTCCTCATGCACCACATCCTTGGGTTTTAAGTTTAGCAAATAATTTAAGAGTTTTTCATGATGACGAATCATTAAAAAAATTAATGAATGCTAAAATGGATAATGGAATAGCATGTGAGAGTATTGATGAAAACACTGGTAATTGTACAACAGGCGAGGCTTTTGCAACTTGTGCTGGATATTTGAGTTTTTCACTATTAGATGAAATTCATAGATTTATATAATTAGGAAACATTTTCTTGACAAAAGGAAAGTTAAGTGGTTACAATTACTTAAGCGTTTAAGTGGAGAGATAAAAAAGTGGCAAATCGAAGAATAAATATGAAAGATATTGCAAGAGAAGCTAATGTATCTGTGGCAACTGTATCTTATGTAATAAACAAGCGTAAAGATCAAACTATTGCAAAATCAACTATAAAGAGAGTAGAAGATGCGGTTAAAAAATTAGGTTATGTTCCAAATTTAGCAGCCAAAGCTCTGGTTGAGAATAAATCATATTTAATAGGAGTTGTTATCCCTCAAACTGAACCTGGTAAACAATTTATGTTTTCTAACCCTTTTTATGGAGAGCTATTATCAAGTATAGAATTTGTTGCAAGAGATAAAGGATATCATGTATTAATTAGTGGTACTGATGTAGATCAAAGTTATCTTGAAATAGCAAATAAAAGAGGTTTAGACGGTATAATTATTGTTGGGATTCATCCTGATAATTATTATGAAGATTTAAAAAATACTTCGATTCCTGTTGTTTTGATTGATAGTTATTGTGATAATCTTCCATTTTTTAGTATCTCAATAGAAGATCGAGAAAGTGCAAAAATTGCCACTCAATATTTAATTAATAAAGGACATAGAAAGATTGCCTTTGCATCAGGTGTAATTACAGGAAATGGTGTAACCTATGAAAGATTTTTAGGCTATAAAGATGCTTTAGAAGAAGCAAACATAGAAGTAAATGACGATTATATATATTCAGGTACTGTATCTCAAGAGTATGGTGCTGATATTGGTTTGAAAATTGCAAATCAGAAAGATAGACCTACAGCTATTTTCTCAACGGCAGATATTATTGCATTTGGTATTATTAATGGTCTAAAAAGAGCTAAATTAAGCGTTCCAAATGATGTTTCAATTGTTGGTTTTGATGATACTTGGATTGCCCGAGATTGTGATCCACAATTAACAACTATTAAACAAGATGTATTTAAGAAAGGTCAAAAAGCAGTTGAATTGCTAATTGATAATGAAAATATAACAAATAAAAATACAGTATTAGATATTGAACTGATTGAAAGAGAATCAGTTGCACAATTATAAGGAGGGCTTTTAATTAAAAAAATCCCAGATATGTTTTGAAAGGTAAATCTGGGATTAAAAGTATTAAAAATATTACTTTACTGACTTAAGTATAGTAAATTCGCTTTTATTTGTATATGGAAAAATATTAAAAAAAGAAGAGGAAGTTATGAAAAAAGGACACATTTATAAAATTTTAACAACATGTGTAGTTTCTTTACTATTTACAAGTGCTTTGTTTGCTCAAGGAGCAACAGAAAAAGATAATACAGTTCTTATTAAAATGGAACAATATTCAGCATCACCAAGTAATGCCTCAGGGCCTGCTTTAGATGAAATGATTGCTGAATTTGAAAAACAAAACCCAAACATCAAGGTTGATTTACAAACAATTGGTTATAATGATTATTTTACTCAATTACAAAGTAAAGTTGTTGGTGGAAACGCAGCAGATGTTTTTGAATTAAATTTTGAAAACTTTGTCTCTTATGCCTCTCAAGGTACTTTGTCTCAACTTGATGGAGAACTTGGAGATACTTCAGGTTTTAATAAAACTGCATTAAATGCATTTGTTTATGATAATAAACAATATGGTATTCCAAATTCATTCTCAAATGTATTGTTATTTTATAATGAAGAACTATTTGACAAAGCTGGGATTGAATATCCTAATGATTCTTGGACTTGGTCAGATGTTGAAAAAGCTGGTGCAAAAATAAGAGCTTTAGATAAAGACACTTTTGGTTTCTATAGACCTTTAACCTTCCATGAATTTTATAAAGCCGCAGCTCAAAATGGTAGTAGTTTAATGAATTCTGATTATTCAAAATTTACTATAAATACTCCTGAGAATGTGAAAGTGGCTCAAAGGATGGCTGATTGGCAAATTAAATCAAATATAATGCCAACCGAAGCTCAAATGGGTGGAATGGGTGACTGGGATCTTTTTAAAAGTGGTCGTCTTGGTATGATTGTTACTGGAATTTGGGCATTTAGTGATTTTAGTGCAAATTGTCCATTTGATTGGGATGTTGTTGTAGAACCAGGGAATACTAATAAAGCTTCTCATTTCTTCTCTAATGCTTATGTAGTAAGTGAAACATCAAAGCATAAAGCAGAAGCGATTAAATTAGCTACGTTCTTAGCAGGTTCTAAAGAAGCAGCAAAAATCAGAGTTGAAGCTGCATGGGAATTACCACCAGTTGAATACAGTGATGTTTTACAAGAATATTTAAATGCAACTCCACCAAATAATAAACAAGCAGTATTTGATAGTTTAAATTATTTAGTTACACCTCCTGTTGTACAACAACAAGCTGAAATGACTGCTATAATTGGAGATTATTTATCAAAAATAGTTTACAAAAAAATGGATGCTAAGAGTGCATTAGACGAATGTCAAAAAGAACTTGAGAAAAAGATTTCTCTATAGATAAAACTAATGCCGTTTTCTATTTAGAGAACGGCATTTTTAGGAGTACTTTATGTTAACAAATGGAAGAACAGGGTGGAAAAGAGCTTTCCCATTTTTGCTTCCGAGTTTGATTGGAATGTTTTTCTTCGCATTTTTACCAATAATCATTTCATTTTTAATTAGTCTTACTAGTTGGACCGGAATGAGTAGAGTAAATCTTAGTAGTGGTTTTTTTACTTTTATAAAAGATAATTTTTATGGAATTGAGAATTTTAAGGCAATATTAACAGATTCTGAGGTATGGCAGGTAATTTCTCATAACTTTTATTTCATAGCTTTATATTTACCACTCATGGTAATTTTATCACTTTGTGAAGCTTTAATTATTAATGCTAGTATAAAAGGTAGTAGTTCTTATCGAGTAATATTTTATATACCAGTTTTAACAAGTTGGGTTGCAGGTTCTTTGATTTGGAAATGGTTATTAAGTCCAACATATGGCCCAATTAATACCGTTTTAATTTCAATGGGATTTAAGGGTTCTCTTTGGTTGCAAAGTGAAATTATGGCAATGCCATCCATTGCAATAGCTTCTATTTGGAAAGATTTAGGATTTTATGCAATGATATTTTTAGGTGGTTTAAGATCAATTAATCCCTCCTATTATGAGGCTGCAAATATTGATGGAGCTTCTCCATTACAAAGATTTTGGAAAATAACATTACCAATGATTTCACCAATTACATTTTATATAGTAATGCTTTCTTTAATTAATGCATTTCAATTGTTCCCACAAGTAATGGTAATGACAAAGAATGGCGATGCTGGTCCAAATGGGGCTACTATGGTTATGGTGGAGCGTATTTATAAATATGCCTTTAGGTATGGGAAGATGGGATATGCTGCAGCTTATTCATGGATATTGTTTATGATAATCTTCCTATTTACATATATACAAAGAAAAGTAGAAAAAAAATGGGTGAATTACGATGTCTAAAAAAATAAAAATTACATTATATCATTTTGTAGCAATTCTTTTTTCTTTTATTGCTTTACTACCTTTTTTCTGGATGTTATCCACATCTTTTAAGAGTAGTGGTGCTCTTCTAGCAATCCCTATTGAATGGATACCAAAAAATCCAACTATCAAAGCTTATACTAGGTTATTTAATAATGAAGGTATGATAAGAGCTATGATTAATTCGATTTTGGTAACTGCGGGATCTATTGTTGCTAGTTTATTATCCTCTTCAATGGCTGCTTTTGCTTTTTCAAAATTAAAGTTTAGATTTAGTAATTTATTATTTGTGCTTTTTTTATCATCTATGATGATTCCATCTCAAGTAATATTTATACCTTTATATTTAATTATGAATGAAATTCATTTAACAAATACCTTGTTAGCAGTAATTCTTCCTTGCATATTTCAAGCTTTTGCTATTTTTATGCTAAAACAACAAATGATGAGTATAAATGATACTTATTTAGATGCAGCAGCTATTGATGGTGCGTCTCTAATGAAGAGCTTTTTTATGATAATATTACCTATGTGTAAAACAGCCTTAGCTACTTTAGCTATAATTGTTGGTATGGGTGCTTGGAACGATTATTTACTTCCCTTAGTATTACTTACTACTCGAGAGAATTACACTCTTCCAATTATATTAAATTCATTAAATGGTCAATTTTCTACTGAATATAATTTATTAATGGCAGGCTCTCTTATTACCATGCTCCCTTTAATTATATTCTATATTGTTGCTCAAAAATATTTTTCAACAGGACTTCAAATGGGAGGAATTAAAGGCTAATGTTTTATATAAATAAGAAAGAAATAGACTTTAAAAAATTGAGTGAAATTAAGGAATTTAATTCATTTAATTTAGTAGAGAGGGCTAATAAAAAAACTATTGAAATAAAAATTGATAATGATAAAGGCCTTTGGGGATTTGGTGAAAGATTTGATTCTTTAAATCAAAAAGGTTTAGCAAGAGAAAATCACGTATTTGAAAAATTTACTGATCAAGGAAGTCAAACCTATCTGCCTATTCCTTTTTTCTTGTCTAATAAATTTGGAATATTTATTGAAAGTGATGAAGTTTTTATTATTAATTCAAATTTATTTAAGAATGAAAATATTATAACTATTGAAGTAGATTATGAAAAAATAAATATTCATATATTTATAGGAAAGCCTAGTTTTCAATTAAAACAATTTTTAAGTCTTAATAACGAAGTAATTCTACCCCCTCGTTGGAGCTTTGGACCTTGGATGAGTGCTAATAGATGGAACTCTCAAGAAGAGGTATTAAAAATGGCTAAAATTAATAAAGACCTAGGGTTTAATCATAGTGTTCTTGTTGTTGAAGCCTGGAGTGATGAAGCTACTTTTTATAATTTTAATAATACAGAATTATGGCCAGATCCAAAAGCAATGATAGCTGAATTAAATTCATTAGGATTACATTTAATACTTTGGCAAATCCCTGTATTGAAAAAATTAGATGAAAATCAAAAAAATGAACTCCATGATAGAGATTGTGAATATGCAATAAAAAACAATTTAGTTGTAAAAGATAAAGATGGAAACCCATATACAATACCACAAGGAAGATGGTTTGAAGGAAGTATGATTCCTGATTTTACTAATCCTGATACAAGAGCGTGGTGGATGAATAAAAGAAAATATTTACTTGATATGGGCGTCTCCGGGTTTAAAACTGATGGCGGTGAATTTATCTATGATGATGATTGTCTTTTTTTTGATGGAAAGAGAGGAAAAGAGATGAAGAATAAATATCCTCTTGCTTATACTCAAACATATTATCAAGCTTTTGATAAAGATCAAATATTATTTTCGAGAGCGGGGTATGTTAATTCTTGGCAAACGCCTCTTTATTGGGGTGGGGATCAAATGTCAAATTGGAGTGAATTAAAACATCAATTAATTGCAGGCTTGAATGCTGCTGTTTCAGGTATCTTTTATTGGGGTTTTGATATTTCTGGATTTGCAGGAGAACTGCCTTCAAAACAATTATATTTAAGATCCTTTTTAATGGCAACTTTTACTCCCGTAATGCAATGGCATTCTGAACCAGTTGGAGGGCAATTCTCTAAAATAATGAAATCAAAAGATTTATTAAATGATAGAAGTCCTTGGAATATTGCCAAAGTATATGAGGATGATACCATTTTAGAGATAACTAAATATTGTTGTTCTTTGAGAGAGCAATTGATGCCATATATTTATCAAGAAGCAAAATATTGTAAAGAGAATTTAATTCCATTTATGAAGCCAATGTTTTTTGATTATCCCAATGATGAAATAGCTTGTGAAATTGATGATCAGTATTTTTTTGGTAGAAGTTTATTAATTGCTCCAATTATTGAAGAAAATCAAGAAAATAGAGAAATATATTTGCCAAAAGGAGTTTGGTATGATTATCAATTAAAACAAAAAGTTGAAGGAAATAAAAGAATTTATAGAAAATATGATTTATCAGAGATTGGCATATTTATTAATTTAGATAGCGATTATTCTCTTTTAGAAAATATTTTAATTTAAAATATTATTTCAAATTTCTAACTGATTGTCTTTCAATTAAATTAACATCAATTTTAATTTTATTAGGTAATTGATTTCTTTTTTCGATTCTATCAAAAAGTAAATCAATTGCCATTTTTCCTTTTTTTGCGATATTTTGATCAATAGTTGTTAATTTTGGATAACAGTAATTTGAAATAGTAAGATTATCGAAACCAATAACCGATAAATCTTGAGGCACACTGAGACCTGATAATCTAGCTCCATCAATAATACCAATTGCAACAATATCAGCTGTAGTTATTGCAGCTGTTATTTCTTTTTTTTCTGCTATAGCTCTTGCAGCTTCAATTCCACCATTTAAACAAATTTCATTACAAAAATAGTAATCACTATTAACAGCAATGTTTTTTTCTATCAAGGCATCTTTGTAGCCTTGATATCTTAATTCTATTAATTTGTTATTTTTATGAGCTGAAACAAATGCTATATTTTTATGCCCGTTATTTATTAAATATTTTGTCGAAAGATATGTGCCCTTATAATCATCAATATTAATAACTAAAGCATCTTCGCATTCTTGATATGAATCTATAAAAACAATTTTTGTTGACACCCTATCTAAAAGGCTTTTTACATCTATATTTGCTTTTGGGAAAATAAAAATAGCTCCATCAATATTCCATTCATTTAAAAACGATACAGTATCTTCTAAGGTTGAGATACTTCTAATCATTGCAAAATAACCATTCTTTCTTAAATCTTTCTCTAATAGTCCAACAAGTTGAGCTGTATAAGGATCAGAGAAAAAACTTTCATCATTGTAAATTAAAGGGACAATTATTGCTATTATTTTTGATGATTGACTACTTAAATTTCTAGCTGATCTATTGGGAATATAATTGTTTTTTTCAATTATCTTATTAATCTTATCAACAGTTTTTGTAGAGACTTTAGAGTATTTGTGATTTATCACATTAGATACAGTCATTTGACTAACACCTGCTAATTCAGCTATTTCTTTTATAGTCATATATGTTCCTTAGTTTATCGCTAATTCTATTATTTAAGTATTATTTTAACTTGTCAATAATTAATCAAAGTTAAAATTAATTCTTGACGTTTACCGATAAACTATTTATTATAAATAAGAGGTATTTAATGAACACTTTAATTAAGCAAGATAAAAATTCAATTTATTATAAACACCAAAGAATTACATTTTTAACAGAGTCTCTTATTAGAATAGAATATTCTCCACATAATAGGTTTGTTGATGAGAAAACTCAAATGGTTGTAAATAGAGATTTTGATTTAGTTGATTTACAAATAAATTTGTCAGGAGATTATGTTGAGATTTCATCTAAGTCCTTATTTTTAGAATCAAATGGAGAAGAATTAAGTTCTATTGGATTAAAAATAACTTTAAGACAATCAGAAGATTTATATTTTAATTCATACCGTTATGGCGATAAGGTTGATAATTTGAAAGGAACCGCAAGAACTCTTGATGAGTCAGACGGAGAGATTGAATTAGAAGATGGTTTATTATCAAAAAGAGGATTTTCTATCATTGATGATTCTTCTTCAATGCTAGAAGTTAATAATTTCTTTGTTCCAAGAGATAAAGGAAATAAAGATATATATTTCTTTGGTTATAATCATAATTATTTGCAATGTTTAAAAGATTTTTATAAATTGAGCGGTAAAACTCCAATGATACCTCGTTATGCATTAGGGAATTGGTGGAGTAGGTATTACAAATACACAAGTGAAAGTTATTTAACACTTTTAGACAGATTTAAAGAAAACAATATATCTTTTTCTGTAGCTGTTATTGATATGGATTGGCATTTAGTAGATATCGATAAAAATTTTGGAAGTGGGTGGACAGGTTATACTTGGAATAAAGAATTATTTCCAGATCCAAAAGCTTTTTTAGAAGAATTACATAAAAGAGCCTTAAAAGTTACTCTAAATGATCATCCTGCAGATGGAGTAAGATCTTTTGAAGATAATTATGATAAAATAGCAAAAGAAATGGGCATTGATGAGGATAGAGCTGTTCTATTTGATGCCAGTGATAAAAAATATTTGGATTCTTTACAAACCATTATATTAGAACCATTAGAAAATGATGGGGTTGATTTTTGGTGGATAGATTGGCAACAAGGAAATACTTCAAGACTTGAAGGTTTAGATCCTCTTTGGATTTTAAATTACCATAGATTCAATTCTGCGAAGAAAGAGAATAAAAGGCCATTAATTTTTTCTCGTTATGCTGGAGTTGGTTCTCATAGATATCCAATTGGATTCTCAGGAGATACAATTATCTCTTGGAAGTCTTTAGCATTTCAACCAAAATTTACTATTTGTGCATCTAATATTGGCTATGGCTGGTGGTCTCATGATATTGGTGGACATATGAGAGGGTACAAAGATAATGACCTTATGGCTCGTTGGACTCAATTTGGTGTTTTTTCTCCAATTATGAGATTGCATAGCAGTAATGAAATATTTAATTCAAAAGAGCCTTGGAAGTTTAAAAAAGAAACTCAAGAAGTAATGACAAAGTTTTTACAATTGAGAAATAAGCTTATTCCTTATATTTATACTATGAATTATCACTCTTGGAAGAATGATATTCCTTTGATTAGAGCTATGTATTATTACCATAGTGAAGATTTACAAGCCTATGAAGTTGAATCTCAATATTATTTTGGGTCATCTATGATGGTCTCTCCAATTACTGAAGAACAAAATAAAAAACTTTCAATGGCTTCTGCTTTACTTTGGCTTCCCAAAGGCTCTTATTATGATTTCTTTTCATCAAAAAGATATGTTGGAGATAGAAAATTAAAAGTATATAGACCTTTAGATACTATCCCAGTATTCATAAAAGAAGGGGATATTTTAGTATTATCAAATGATGAAGATAATACTGAAAATCCTAAATCATTATTAATTAAATCTTATATGGGTGATAATGGAAGTTTTTCTCTTTATGAAGATGATAATTTTAGTGAAGATTATTTGGAAAATAAAAATGTTATTACAAAGTTTGTAAATGATTTTGATAATAGTGAATTTAAAATTGAACAAGCTATTGGAACCTTATCTTTAATCCCAAAGATTAGAAATTATCAAATTACATTTGTTGGTATTTGTGATACTGATATAAAAATATTTAATGACGATATCGAAATAGAATTTAAAAAAGAATATGATAAAGATAGAAAAGAATTAACTATTAATTTAAATGATATTAATGTTAAATCAAGAACTAAAATTTTATTTGAAAATATTAAATTAGCAAAGCAAGATAAAATTGAAATCTTGAGAGAAATTCTTGAAAGATGTGAGATTAGCATTAAATTGAAAGATAAGATATTCAAAATTCTTCAATTAGAAAATAATAATTTAATTATTTCTAATCTTATTGCTTTAAATCTTGATAATGATTTATATAATTCTTTGCTGGAAATTGTTCTCTCTGAATAAAATTTATATGTAAATTACCAAAAAAAATAAGTGAAGTAGTTAAAAATACTGCTTCATTTTTTATTTATTTAATAATTATATTTAATTTTCATAGTTTAAATTTATCACAAATAGTCTTTATTTGTTTCAAATGTTGTATTTTTAGTCAACTAATGTTTAGTAATTTTTATAATTTATGACAAATTTTAAACTTTTGCTACTTTTTTCATTGACAGAAATAAGTATACATTCATATAATTCAGTGAATGAAATAAGTAGCAGTCGAAGGAGGATTGTATATGAAAAAAATTTTAGCATTAGTAATGGTAAGTTTAATTGCAGTTACTAGTATCTTTGCATCAGGTGCAAAAGAAAGTGTTAGTGATGATGGTGTTATTACATTAACAGGGTATATGCAAATTGACCCAGCAAATCCAGCTTATGCAGGACATAATGCAGTAATCGAAGCTTTTGAAAAAGAATATCCTAATATTAAATTAGATATTGAGTATGCTTCTGGTGAAGCTTTTCATCAAAAATTCCAAGCTATGGCAGCTTCAAGAAAAATACCAGATATTTTTACTTGTTATGGTGGAGCAAGAACAGCCTATATCCAAGATGCAGGATTAGTTTTAGATTTAAATAAAACAAGTTATTTAACTCCTGAATTTAAATCTCAATTTAAACCTGTTACCTTTAAAGCTCAAGGTCCTAATGGTGAATTATGGATGATTCCTCCAACCATTGCAGTTTGTCATGTAGTTTATGCAAATAGAGCTATTTTAGATGAATTAGGTTTGGATTATCCAAAAACATTTGAAGAAATGATTGCTCAAGTTCCAACAATTAGAGCAGCAGGTTATTATCCAATTTCTATGGGAAATAAAGACCAATGGGTTGTAAATTCTTGGTTATTATCTCTACTTGTTGATAGAATTGGTGGACCACAGTGGTTTATCGATGCAGCAACTGGAGAAAATGGTGCAAAATTCACAGATCCTCAATTTGTAAAAACTTTAGAAATTATTAAAGAAATGACAGATGAAAATCTATTCTCACCAGGTGTTAACCAAATGGGAAATGGAGAAGCTGATCAAGAATTCTATCAAGGCAAATCTGTATACCTAATCGATGCTGGTTGGAGATCAGGTGGAATGGATTCTCAACTATCTCAAGAGTTTAACAAAAATATTGAAATGCATGTATTCCCAGCTATAAATGGTGAAGTAAGAAGTAATACTTCCACTTCTGTAACAGGTGAAGGTTTTGGTATTGCTAAAGCAATTGAAGGTACTGCAAAAGCAGATGCAGCATGGAAATTTATTTCTTTCTACACAGGTAAAGAAGGATCAAAGATTTTTGCTGAACATGGTGATATCCCAACATGTAATATTGATTTTAGCGATATTGATATGGGTATTATGCAAAAGAAATATGCACAATTCCAAGTTGAACATGAAATGGGTTATGTATTTGACTCAGTAATGAATGGTGAAGGTGTATCTCTTCTTAATGCAAATATCCAAGCTATGATGATGGGTAATGGTGATCCAAAAGAAATAGCTGCTCAATATGAAAAATGGGTAGCACAAAACGACACCAATAGAGAATAATCTATAAGTTTATATGTCGCTAGTATTTACTAGCGACATAATTACTAGAGGGGGAAATATGATAAGAGATAAGAATAAAAAAATGAGCTATTTAAGCTTATTATTACCAGCTTTTATTATATATATAGCAATAATAATATTTCCAGTTGTTGTAAGTTTTGGACTATCCTTTACAAAGTGGAGACATTTTCAATTAAAAGGTTTTGTTGGAATACAAAATTATATAAACATAGTTAAAGACCCTATTTTCCAAATAGCAGTAAAAAATAATGTAAAAATAATGCTTCTTTCGGTTTTAGGACAAATTCCACTTGGAATAATATTAGCTTATTTGCTATTTAGGAAATGGGTTCGTGGTAGTCAATTTTTTGAAATGATGATTTTTTTACCAATTACAATTTCATCTATTGTTGTAGCATTGTTGTGGAATAGGGTTTTTTCTCCTGTTGGAATATATACAACTTTTATTAGAAGTGTAACTGATAACCCTGATTACGTTGTAAAAATATTTGAAAATGAAAAACATGCAATTGTTCCTGTATTATTTGTATTACTCTGGCAACATACAAGTTTATATATGGTTATTTTTATTGCTAATTTACAAAGAATCCCAAAATCAGTATTTGAAGCAGCAACAATTGATGGGGCTTCAGAATTTATGATAATTAGAAAAATTGTATTACCAGCTTTAGCTGGCGTAATATATACCTGTTCTGTTTTAGCAATCTCTGGAAGTCTGAAGAGTTTCGATTTGGTTTTTGCTATGACTGGAGGTGGCCCAGTTCACTATACTTATGTAATGGCGCTTTATCTTTATCAACAAACTTTTACCTTTAATAATTATGGTTATGGTAGTGCTGTTTCAATAATAATTGTAATTTTAAGTGTTGGTTTAATTACTGTTTGTCAAAGAATGTTTGAAAAAATTAATAAGAAATATAATTAGGAGAAAGTTATGAAAAACAATTTAAGAGAAAGAAAAATTTCAGTTCAAACTATCGTATTTTCATATACTTTTTTGATTTTATTTACTTTAGTAACTTTGTTTCCAATTATTTGGATGACTTATTCGTCGTTTAAAAGTATGGGTGAAATTATGATTCATCCATTATCTTTACCAAAAGAATTTACCTTAGATAATTATAAAAAATGTATTGAATTTGGTAATATGGATTATGCTTTTTTAAATAGTGTTATTTATAGTTCTATTTCTACTTTGTTAGTTGTATTGTTGTCAATTCAAGCTGGTTTTGCTTTAACAAAATTTCCTTATAAAAGTAGAAAATTTTATTCTGCTTTATTTACTGTAGGTCTTTTAATAACTGTTAATTCTGTTATTACCCCTCTATTTATAATGGAAACAAATACTGGCCTTTATAATACATATCTCGGTGTAATTTTACCTTATGTTGCCTTTGGACTTCCCATGGCTGTATTGATTGCAAGTTCTTATATTAGAGGAATTCCTGATGCATTAATTGAAGCTGCAATTATTGATGGGGCAACTTATCAACAAATATTTTGGAAAATAATACTAATTGTATCAACTCCAGTAATAGCAACAATATCTGTACTTACTTTTTTAGGAAACTGGAATGAATTTTTAATGGTATTCACATTAACAAGCGGTGAAAACATGAGAAGTTTACCTGTTACAATTAATTCCTTTGCAGGAAGATTGAATCAAGATTATGGATTACAATTTGCTGCTTTAGTTATAGGAACTATACCTATGTTTATATTTTACTTAGTTGCCCATAATGCCTTGATAGAAGGTTTTGGCGAAGGAGCTTTAAAAGAATGATTAATCCCAAAATAGAAATATGTTTAGAAAATATAGAATCAATTATTGCAGCCCAAGAAGGTGGTGCAGATAGAGTTGAATTTTGTAGTGATCTTTTTGAAGGGGGATTAACTCCTACTTTAGGAATGTTTAAGACTGCAAGAAAATATTGCTCTATTGATATGAATGTTATGATAAGGCCAAGAGGCGGAGATTTTTGTTATTCAGATATTGAATTTGAAACAATGCTTGAAAATACCAAAATTTTCAAAGAAGAAGGTGCTAATGCAATTGTTTTTGGAATTTTAAATCCTGATGGAACTATTGATAAAGAGAGAAGTGAACAGCTTATAGAAGTTGCAAGACCTCTAGAAGTTACTTTTCATAGAGCAATTGATATGAGCCCATCTGCTATAGATTCTCTTAAAGATTTAATTGATTTAAAAGTTGATAGAGTTTTAACAAGTGGATTAGAGCCTACAGTTATGGAGGGATTAATTACTTTAAAGCAAATGATAAGTTATGCAAAAGATGATATTATTGTTATGCCAGGCTGTGGAATTAATGAAAGAAATTTCCAATTTATCAAAAAAGAGTTACAAGCCAAAGAATATCATGTATATTTACCTAAAGGACAACCTTCAAAAATGATTTATCAGCCTGACCATATTTATATGGGAGGGGAATTGCGACAAGCTGAATTTGTTATTACAAATACTGATAATAGAAGGGTAAAAAAGATAAAAGGATTGATTTAAAATGGCTAATGGTAAATTCCAAAAAGAAACAAATAATTTTTTAATTCTTCAAAAGCTTAGAGAAGGGTATTTGTCAAGACGACAAATAGCTGATGAACTTTTCCTACAGCCTTCAACAGTTACTTATGCAATTGCTAGATTAATAGAACTTGGATTAGTAGAAGAAAAAGGTGAAGATAGTAATATTAAAATGGGAAGAAGACGAACTTTAATAGGCTTGAATTCAAATTATGGATGTGTTTTTGGAGTTGAATTATTAGTTAATCATTTTCATGCAAATATCACTGATTTCAGTGGAAATATTATATATCACGTTACTCAAGAATATGACAACAATATTATTCCTTATCCAAAGGGAAGTGTGGAAAGATTTGAATTTATTGTGGATTATGTTTTAAGAAAGTTAGAATCACATTGTTCAAATAAAATTTTAGTAGCTTGTATAGCAATCGCTGGTATCGTTGATCAAAGAGGCGAAAAAATAATGTTTAGTTGGACTCAAGGTCTTTATAATTATTATACAAGTTCCTTAACTGAGAAATATAATTATAATATATTTTTTGAAAATGATGCTAATTGTGCAGCCTTCAGTCATGTAGGGCTTGGTAATGATTCATTTATATATGCATTAGTCCAAGTTTATAAAACAACTGAAATTCCAGAAGGTGTTCCTCCTGTTGGAGTTGGTATGGGTGTTGTAATCGATGGAAGATTAAGAAGAGGTTATACATCTCATGCAGGAGAATTTAAAAGTGTTTTATATCATGGAAAAGATTTTAATCAGCAGCTATCAATTTCTAATGATGCTTTAGCAAACATTGAGAATGATGAAAATATATTAAAAGAGTTTTTCAAAGAAATTGTTGATAATTTACGATTTGCTCATAGTTTATTAGACCCAAGGATTATTTATATTGGTGGGTATCTTACGAAGTGGGAAAATTTACTTATGGATGTCATTATAAATAGTCAAATTGAAAATGAAAGTGATTGTTTTACAATATCAAGTACATATGAAGACGATATCTGTGAAGGTGCAAGTAAACTCGTTTTAGAGTATTTATTTAATATGCCATCTGTTACTTCAAAACTTAAAAGTTGGGATACAAAGAGATCTCCAATTGGAATTGAAGAATAGGAGAATAGTAATGAAAAAGAGAGTGTTAGTAGGTGGTTTACACCATGAATCTGACACTTTTAATCCAATAATAACATCAAGAGATGATATTTGGGTTAAAAGAGATCAAAATCTAATTAATAATCTAGGTAAAGATTCCGCTTCAGGAATAATAAAAACTTTATTAGATAATGATTATGAAGTAATTCCAACTTTAGTAGCCAGAGCCGTTCCTAATGGAGAATGGGATAAAGACTATTATTTAGAATTAAAAAATGAATTCCTTACAAAGCTAAAGAATGCTACAAATTTAGATGCGTTATGTTTATCCTTACACGGATCCATGAGAGTAAAAGGAATTGGAGAAGCTGAAGGTGATTTGCTTGAATCAATAAGAGAGATTTATCCTGATATATTGATTGTTTCATCATTGGATATGCATGCTACTATTACTGAAAAAATGATTAAATATTGTGATGCATATGTTGGATATAAATGTGCTCCACATACGGATACTTTTGAAACAGGTATTCATGCAGCAAATATAGTAATAGAAGCTTTAGAAAAAGGTATAACCCCAACCATGAGCGCGGTGCATATTCCTTTTATAGTTGCTGGTGAGCAAAGTGAAACATCTGTTGAACCAATGAAAAGTTTAACTGATATATTAAGAGCTGAAGAAAAAATTAATTCCGAAATTTTTGCATGTTCCTATTTAATGGGATTCCCTTGGGCTGACACAAAAGAAAATGGAGTAACAGCGCTTGTTGTAACAAAGGATAATGAAAGTCTAGCAAAAAACAAAGCAATGGATTTAGCAAAAATGTTTTGGTTTAGAAGAGATGATTTTTGTTTTTATAACGAAACTAAAATGCCTCACGAGGCCTTAATAACTTCAATTAACTGTGTTAACAATAATGAATATCCTGTTGTCATTTCTGACTCTGGAGATAATCCAACAGCAGGTTCATCATCTGATGTTACTAATTTTTTGAAAATGATATTAGCTAATGACGAAATTAAGAATCTTAATCCCCCATTAATCTATCAATCTTTTTATGATAAACCAGTTGTATCTAAATTAATCGACTTACCAATTGGAACACAACTTGATATTAAATTAGGCGCTAAATACGATACAGAGAAAAGCAGTAGCATTGAAGCCAAGGCTAAATTAATTAGTAAATATAAAAATTTTGAAGAAGCTGAAAATACTAATTTGATATTAATAAATATAGAAGGTGTTGATGTTATAGTCTCAGATAAGCATATAGGATGTTATGATCCTAATATTATACGAGCTTTAGGTGTGGATGTTGAGAAAAGAAAAATAATTGTTGTAAAGTTAGGATATTTAGAACCAGAAATACGAGCAATTGCAAAAAGATCACTTATGGCTTTAACTGATGGTTCTTCTGATGAATTATTTCAAAGATTACCATATAATAATATGGAAAGACCAATTTATCCATTAGATAAAGATTTTGAACCAAATTTAAAATATATTTAAAAAGTATTTTAAATATCAAATATTATTACTAAATATGTAAAGAATCTCTTGTTGTAAAAAGCAAGAGATTTTTTTATATTACGTTGACTAATATATCGATTGATGATATATTGATTAACGTAATATAAAGCAAGGAGAAAATATGACTAAAGAAATTGCTCTAACAGAAACAACTTTTTATATATTACTTGCATTAAGACATCCAAATCATGGATATGGAATAATACAAGAAGTGGAAGAATTAACAAATAAAAGAGTAATATTAGGAGCGGGAACTCTTTATGGTGCAATAAATTTATTAATTAAAAAAAGGTGGATTGAATTATATAGTGAAGATAAAACTTCAAGAAAAAAGAAAGAATACATAATAACAAAGGAAGGAAAGATTGCTTTTGATCTTGAAGTGATTAGACTGAAGGAATTAGTAAGTTTTTCAAAGCTGATGGGGGAAAATAATGATTAAATTTAAATTATATTTTGATAAAGATGAAGAATTAAAATGGTTGAATAATGAGGCTAGAAAAGGTAATGCTTTGAAAAAGTTTTTTCTAGGTTTTTATTTTTTTGATAAATGTGAAGAAGATGAATATGTATATGATATAGATTTTTTAAATTCATATAATGATTATGAGAATTTTAAAAGTTTTATGAATGAAAATAATATAGAAGTAGTTTCAAGATGGTACAGATGGGTATATGTAAGAAAAATAAATGATTATAAAGGGTTTGAATTATATACTGATTTAGATTCTAAAATTGAACATTACAAAAGAATTAAAAAAATGTTTAAAATTGCTTTTCTTCTTGAATTAATATGCTTATTTGGAGAGGTAATCGTTCCTGTAATAGTATCAGAAATGAGGTTTATTAATTTTATATTTATCGCTATTATAGCTTTTTTTGCTATTGCTATTTTTGGAGGATATTCAAAAGTGGATGAAAAAATAAAAAATTTTGTTGCTCAAAAAGAGAATATTTAAGCTTAAATTAATATTTTAGAAGTAGTTTTTTCTCTCTTGCTATAGTTTTTTAAAATTATTGTATTCTAATTTTTCATATCAATCATTAAAGATCTCAATAATGGATCGAATTGTTTTTCTTTTTAGAAAAGCGAACCTTAATGAGTAATCAACAAAATGGATAAGTAATATTTTTCCACATTTAATTACTCTAGCATTACCCATTTGCACAATCTTTACAGTTATCATAAGATCTTCCAATACGCTATTATTAATAAGCTAAAATAAAATTTTAATATTTATTTGACAAGAGCAATTTATCAAGTTATTCTAACTATGTTAAGAAAAATTAACATAAAGGAGATATTTATGAAAACAACATTGATTATTGCTCTATCATTAGTTTTATTTAGTGTTCCATTATTTGCAAATGGAAGTAAAGAAGAAGCTTCTGCTCCAACGAATAAAGTAGAAGAGAAAGTAATGACTCACGATGAGTTAGTAGCAGCTGCAAAGCAAGAGGGTAGTGTTGTTGTTTATGCTACTACTAGTAGAATAGCAAATGCTGCTGAAGCATTTGAAGCAAAATATGGAATTAAAGCTGAGACATCTAATCTTAAAGATTTTGAGTTAATTGAAAAAATTTCAAAAGAATCTACAAGTGGTGTAGTTGGCGCTGACTTTGTTATTGCACAAGATGGTGGTAGAGTAATGGGAGAACTAATTAATCTTGGTTATCTTTATTCTTATGTACCAGAAAGCATGAAAAGTATTATTCCTCCTCAATATCAAGATCCATTAGTATTTTCAGTCATTAATAAACTATTTATTTTTAATAATGAAGACTCAACTGTTGAACCATTTGATAATATTTGGGCATTAACAACAGAACAATGGAGAGGTAAATTCCAATTTAAGAACCCCTTCCAAGAAAGTGTAAATGCAAACTTTTTAACAATGGTTACAAAACCAGAAATAGCTGATCAAATTGCTAAAGCATATAAAGATTATTTCAAAAAAGATATTGTATTAACTACAGAAAACGCTGGTTATGAATGGATTAAAGCATTATATGAAAATGACTTAATTGTTACAACTTCAGATACTAAAACTGCTGAAAGTATTGGTGTAAAAGGTCAACATAAAGCTGAGAATGCAGGATTGTTCGTATTTTCAAAACTACGTTATGTTGAGAGTAAAAATTTAGCACTTCAACCTATTTTAAATGCTGAACCTTTCTGTGGATTCTATTATCCATTATATGCTCTAATGGTTAGCAATGCTAAACATCCTGCAGCAGCAAAATTATTTATTGAGTTCTTATTAACAGAAGAAGGATTTTCTCCTTGGTCAAGTGATATGGGAACATATTCTCCTAATCCAAATGTAAAAATACAAGATGGTGACTATCCTGTAAGTTACTGGGAAAATATCTTAATTTCAGAAGATCCAGTTTGGTGTTTTGAAAACAGAGCTCAAGTTGAAGAATTTTTAAACGAGTATCTTTATTAATTTAATAAATATAAATATGGGGTTGTTTTACAACCCCATAACTAAAGAAAGGATTTACAATGACTTATAGAAATAGATTAAAAATGTATTTCAAGAAGCCCCATAATGTAATTTTAACATTATTATTTATAATTCTAATTTATCTTACTATCATTCCAATGATTACAATTATTGTTGATACTTTTACTGTTCACCAATCAGAGTTAATGAGAATAAAAGGATCAAAAGTTGGCTCTTTTACACTTTATCATTGGTCGAAAGTATTATTTTCTTCAATAAGTAATAAGATGTTCTATCAACCATTATTTAATACAATGATTGTTGCTTTGGGAACTTGTTTAGTATCTATATTAGTTGGTGGTACTGTTGCTTGGCTAATTACAAGAACAGATATGAAATATAAAACTATTATTTCAACTTTATTTATTTTCCCATACATTATGCCATCTTGGACTTTAGCAATGGCTTGGCTAAACTTTTTTAAAAATCCTTTAGTCGGTGGAGCTCCAGGTTTGTTTACTGTATTAACAAATATTGAAACAGCAAACTGGTTTGCTTATGGGCAATTTCCAATAATCATGGTTCTTGGCTTACACTATGCACCATTTTCATATATATTGATTGGTGGAATACTAAGAAATATGGATGCTAATTTAGAAGAAGCAGCATTATTAATGAAAGCAAGTAGAGCTCGAATTATGAGAAAAATAACAATTCCAATAGTTTTGCCAGCACTTCTTTCAACTTTTTTACTAGTATTTTCAAGTGCAATGAGTGCTTTTGCAGTTCCAGCTTTTTTAGGAACTCCTGTGAGATATCAAGTATTAACAACTCAAATGTATAGGACATTGAATGGTTTGAATCCTGGTTATGGCTATATTATGGCTTTAATTATGATAGTTATTGGAATTTTTATTTTATCTATGAATCAAAAAATTATAGGTAGAAGAAAATCTTTTACAACTATCACAGGAAAATCTTCAAACATAGCATTAATTAAACTCAGGAGAGGAAGATTATTTGTTTCATTGCTTGTATTAATTGCAACAGTATTAGTATGTATAGTCCCACTAATTTCATTTGCAGTTGAATCCTTTATAGTTGAACCTGGTAATTACTCATTCTCAAATTTCTCTACTGTTTTTTGGATTGGTTCTGGATCTCCAGAAATTGCAAATGGAGAACCTGGAATATTAAGAAATCCTTCAATATTAATTGGGTTAATAAATAGTGTTAAATTATCAGTTATTGTAGCTTTAGTTTCAGGAACCTTAGGTATATTAACAGGTTATGCTATTTCAAAGGCAAGGGGTACAAAACTTGCTTCAATAGTAAATAATTTAGCTTTCTTCCCTTATTTAATGCCATCGATGGCATTTGGTGCTATATACTTATCAATGTTTGCTCAAAGAAGAGGTTTTATTCCTCCTTTGTATGGTACTTTTGCATTATTAGTAATTGTAGGATCAATAAAATATTTACCTTTTGCTTCCCGTGCGAGCATTGGTGCAATGCATCAATTAAGTGGAGAAATTGAAGAGGCTGGTACTATTCAAGGAATTCCTTGGTTAAAGAGAATGATAAAGATAATTATTCCAATTCAAAAAGCAAGTTTTATATCAGGATATTTATTACCTTTTATTTCTTGTATGAGAGAATTGTCTCTATTTATCCTACTAGTTACACCCGCTACTAGAATTTTAACAACTTTATTATTCCAATATAATGAAAAAGGTTGGAGTCAATATGCTAACGCTATTAACTTATTAATAGTATTCTTTGTTGTAGGAAGTAACCTACTTGTTAATAAAGTTACAGGTGCCTCAATTGATAAAGGTATCGGAGGAAATTAATATGCCAGAAATAAAATTAAAAAATATAACAAAAAGATTTGGTAAGTCAGTTGCAGTTGATAATTTATCAATGACAATCAATGATGGGGAATTTGTATCTCTTTTAGGTCCTAGTGGATGTGGTAAGACCACTACTCTAAGAATGATTGCTGGACTAGAAACACCAACTGATGGTGAAATATATATAGATGATGTTTGTGTTTTCTCTGCTAAAAATGCAATTGATGTATCTCCAGATAAAAGAAATGTAGGCTTTTTATTCCAAAACTATGCTCTTTGGCCTCATATGACTGTTTATAAAAACATTTCTTTTGGTCTAGAAAACATGAAATGGGATAAGGTGAAAATTGAAGAAAGAGTAATGGAACTTGTTAAAATGTTGAAAATTGAAGAATATATTGATCGTTATCCTTCTGAATTATCAGGAGGCCAACAACAACGTGTGGCAATTGCAAGAACCTTATCTACAGGCCCAAAAATATTGTTTATGGATGAACCTTTAAGTAATTTAGACGCTAAATTAAGAATGGAAATGAGAACAGAGTTGAAAAGATTGCACTTAGAAACAAAATCAACATTTGTATATGTAACTCATGATCAACTTGAGGCAATGACTTTATCAACAAAAATTTGTTTATTAAAAGAAGGTTTATTGCAACAATATGAACCACCTCTTCAAGTATACAGAAATCCTGCAAACTTTTTTGTAGCGGATTTTGTCGGGTCTCCTAATATTAATATAATCAATGTTAAAGGTAATATTGTAAATATAGATGAAGTTAAATTAACCAATCCTTCAATTAATTTATTATTTACTCCAACAAATAAAGTAGTTTCATTAAGTGAGAATCAAGAATTATTGCTTGGTATAAGACCAGAAGATATTACAATTGATAATAAAGGTGATTTTGATGCTGAAGTCTATTCTACACTTCCTTCAGGTATGGAAACTATTGTAAAAATAAAGATAAATGATATTATTTTAACTTCAGTAGTATTTGGAGATGTTGATTTTGAAATTGGTAAAAAAGTAAAAATTGCATTTGATAGCTCAAAATACTTAATATTTGATAAAGCTTCTGAAGTTCAATTAGCTTGTGGTAAATTATCTTAATAAAAAACTTTTTATATTGCCCTGTATAATTATACGGGGTAAACTATCATTAATTATTTTAAGAGGTAATTAATGAAAAAGGTTTTAGTTGTAGATGATGAAAAAGCAATTGTTCAAATGCTTAGTATCAATTTAAAGAGTTTTGGCTATAAGGTATTATCAGCATATAATGGGTATGAAGCACTAGACTTATTACGATATGAAAACGTAGATGTTGTATTATTAGATATAATGATGCCAGAAATTAGTGGCTTAGAAGTCTGTAATAAAATTAAAGAGAATCCTAAGACAAGAGCTATACCAGTAATAATTATTAGTGCAAAAACTCAAGTTGAAGATAGAGTTTTAGGCTTAAATAACGGTGCAGATGATTATTTAATAAAACCTTTTGATATTCAAGAACTTAAATCAAGAATTGAGGCGGCCTTAAGACAAGTAGAAGCAATAGAAAGTCAGAAGAAAATATTAGTGAAAGGTAATATTGTGATGGATTTATCTGCATTTAGTGTAACTTGTTCTTCTAAAGAAGTAGACTTAACTTTAACAGAATTTAAGATATTAGCAGAATTACTTAAATCAAAAAATGGGCTAAATAAAGATGAATTAACTCAATTAATTTACGGTAATAGTGTTTTTCAAAATAAAAGAATACTTGATGTTCATATGAGAAATTTAAGAAAGAAATTAGAATCTTATGATTCAAATTGTAGAATATTAACACTTAGAGGAATCGGATACACACTTGAAATCCAAGAATAGAATAATATTAATTATAGTATTTTCAATTTTAATATTATCATTATTGATATCTCTATATTATATGTCTTTTCGAACTGTTGTTTCTAATATAATTGAAAGAGCTGATTCTGATACAAATAATATAATAGGATTAATTGATAATTATGATTCAGTAGATTTAGCAGTTAATAATTTTAACAAATCAAGGAATTTAGAAATTATAATTGTTGATAATAATTATCAGGTATTAAAAACAACCGCTTCAACTCTGAGAACACAATATTTTTCCAATAACATTACCTATGCAAAATTAGAAGGTAGTGCTTATTCTTTTATAAAAAAAGATATTGGAAGAGCTTTATCCTTAGTATATTCGAAAAGGGGATTCTTAGAAAATGAGATAATTGTAATCAGTATAGAATATCCTTTTTATATGTATAATGAATTTAAACAAATATTATTAACTATAATTATTCTTTCAATATTATTTATATTTGTTGATACTTATTTGATTGCATCAATTTATATCAACTCATACATTTTTGATTTAAATAAATTTGTTAAAAACAATAATATATATAATTCGATTGATTATCATAATATGGAATTCTCTTCCTCAAGTGATAATAGTGAGGTAATTAGATTAATTGAAACCCTTAATTCGTTTAAAAAGCAGTATGATTCAATTTTAGATAATGATAAAAAACGGTTTTCAACAATTAATTCTTTTCTATCAAATATACCAACAGGTATTATGATTATTGATAGTAATAAAGATATTACTTTGATGAACGAAAGAGTAAATTTTTTATTAAATATTCGTAAGAGAGAAATCATTAATACAAAAAATATTAAAGGGTTAGATAGAATTTATAAAATTAGAGATATTGTAGTAAATGACAATAAGATAAGAATTGAAGATATTGTAATATCTGATAAAATTATTGAAATAGAAGCTATGCCTTTATTAGACAAATACAGTCCTTATGAATTAATTGGTGTACTTTTTTTATTTAGAGATGTTACAGAAATAAGAGAAATATCTATGATAAGAGAAGATTTTGTTTCAAATGTATCACACGAGCTTAGAACACCATTAACTATAATTAGTGGATTTTCGCAAGCATTATTAAATAAAGAAATTGAGGAAGAAGATAAAAAAATTTGTATTGATTCAATTAATGATGAGGTAAAAAAATTAACTAATTTGACTAATGAATTATTACAAATATCTCAAGTTGAAAATTCAGAAATTAAAAATAAAAAGGAAATATTCAATCCTTTTGAAATTGTAAAACAACAAGTTGCCTTCTTTTCAAATAAAGCGTTAGAGAAAAATATAAATATTCAAATATCAAATGATAGTAAAATTCAATGTGATTTATTATCAAATTTAATTTATTTCAGACAAATAATTAATAATTTAATTGATAATGCTATTAAATATTCACCAATAAATACTCAAATTTTAATTACTGAAAATTTAAGTGATGATAATTATATTTTTTCCATAAAGGATGAAGGTCTTGGTATATCTAAAACAGATCAAGAAAAAATATTTGACAGATTTTATAGAGTTGAAAAATCAAGAAATAGTGAAATAGCTGGCAGTGGATTAGGTCTTTCAATTGTTAAATTATTTTTAGAAGCAATTGGTGGAGAAATAAAGGTGTCTAGTGAAATTGGTAGAGGTTCTACCTTTATTGTTAAAATAAAAAGGAAATAAAATGTATAAAATAAATAAAGAAATATTAAAGGCATGTGATATAAGAGGTGTATATAATGAATCACTTTTTGATGACGATTTTTATTATATAGCAAAAGCCTTTGCAACAATATTACATAAAGAAAATAAAAAAAATTGTGTTCTAGGTTATGATTGTAGAATTTCATCACCAGCTTTATTTGAAAAATTTAGACAAGGTTTGTTAGATAGTGGAATAAAAGTTTATTACTTTCCATATTTTATCAGTACACCAGCACTTTATTTTTCAACAACTTATTTAAAAGCAGATAGTGCTGTAATGATTACAGCCTCTCATAATCCACATGTTTATAATGGATGTAAATTTGTAATCAATGATCGAATATTTCATCAAGATGATATTAAAAATTTGTATGAAATAATTGAATCTGAAGAATTTGTAGATAATAAAATAACCGATGAAGTATTAATTGATATAAAAAATGAATATATCAATTATTTAGTTTCAAAGATAAATTTAAATAAGCTAAAAGGCTTAAAATTAGTATGGGATTGTGCAAATGGAGCTACTAGTTTTTGTATTAAAGATTTTGTAAATAAATTGCCTTCAGAAAATATTTTAATTTTTGAGGAACCTGATGGAACCTTTCCTAATCATAAACCTGATCCAAGTAAAGAAGAAAATTTAGAGTTATTAAAGGTTAAAGTAAAAGAAGTTAATGCAGATATTGGTATATCTTTTGATGGTGATGGCGATAGGGTTGGATTTGTTGATAATAAAGCACGATATGTTGACGGGAATCAATTGTTAATCATTTTATCTAAAAACTTTTTATTAGATAATCCTGGTGAAAAAGTTATGAGCGAAGTTAAAGCAAGTAAATCTTTATATAATAGCATTCAAGAATTTGGTGGTATTCCAGTAATGTGGAAAGTTGGTCATACAAATCAAAAATCTAAAATGAAGAAAGATGATATAAAATTTGCTGGAGAAACTAGTGGACATATTTTTTATAAAGAGAATAATTATTTTGATGATGGCATGTTTGCTGCAATAAAATTATTAAATTATATTACAAAAGAGAAAAAATCATTATCTCAAATTATTGATGAAATTCCTCCTATTATTGGTTCTGGGGAAATTAGATTAAAAATGATGGAAGATGAGAGAACTTTATTTTTAAAAATTATAAAAGAAGCTCTTGATGCTGATAAAAGGAATTATGTTGATATTGATGGAATGAGAGTTGATTCAAGTAATGGCTTTTGGTTATTAAGAAAATCAAATACTGAACCTCATATTACTTTGTATTGTGAATCTGATAGTAAAAATGACTATGATATTGTAGTTAATGATTTAAAATATTTTATAGATAAAACTGGATATAAATTGACACAATTATGAAATATTAGGAGGAAAAATTGAGATTACAAGGATTTGGATTATTTGTTAAAGATATGAAAACTATGATAAGTTTTTATAGGGATGTATTAGGTTTCTCAATTAAAGAGAATTATGATACATCAAATGTTTATTTAGAAAAGGATGGAGTTTTATTTTTATTATATAGAAGAACTGATTTTGAAGAGATGACTAACAATACTTTTGAATATACAAGAAAAAATAATGGACATTTTGAAATAGCTTTAGAAGTTGAAGATTATGAAAGTGTTGATAAAACTTATAATGAAGTAGTAAAGCAAGGCGCTTCCTCCATTATGCCTCCTACTACAGAGCCTTGGGGGCAAAGAACTTGTTATATAACTGATCCTGAGGGAAATTTAATTGAGATAGGGTCTTTTAATAAATAAGTTATGCAAACAATCTATAATAGCTATATTTTTTTTAATATAGTTATTTTTTGTATAGTTAAAAAATTTACAAAATAGCCTTTTATTAAAAAAAAGAGAAGTTATTAAAAAAAATATGTTTATCGGTTGACATATTCTAAAAGAGTGGTATTATTATGAATATGTTAACCGGTTGATATATTTTAATTATTCCGGATTATTAAAAAGGAGAAAGAATAATGAAAAAAAGTTTAATTACTATTCTTATTTTAACAATGGCTCTTTCAGGACTATTTGCAAATGGTCAAAACGAAAGTGAAACAAAGCAAAGTGGTAAAGAATCAAGTACTCAAAAAATTACTTTTCTTAACAGTAAAGGTGAAATTCAAGTTGCTTTAGAAGATATTGCTGATGCATATAAAGCAGAAACTGGCAATGAAGTTGAAATAATTGCTTGTGGAGCAGGGGAAGTACCTTATACAAAAGTCACTACTTTATATAATGCTGGCAATGCACCTACTTTATCCATGCTTGATCCAACAGATGTTTATGGGTTATATGATTCATATGCTTTAGATTTAAGTAATGAAAAATGGGTAAGTGAAGTTGGTTCGAATGCTTTAACTATTGATAATAAGGTTTATGCATATCCTTTCTGCGTTGAAGGAAGAGGTTTTATTTATAATGGGGATGCAATTGATGCTGTTTTAGGTAGACATGTTGATGTTTCAAAAATTAATACTTCAGCAAAATTTGAGGCTTTATTAAAAGAGTTAAGAGCCAATGGAATGGAATATCCTATATTTCTTGCAAAAGAGGATTGGTCTTTAGGAGCACATCAATTAGGTAATTTATATGATGTTTATGAAGGTAGTTCAGATTCTTTAAATAAAGAATTAAGAGCTGGTTTTGTTGCAATCAATGATGTAACTTTTAATCAATTAATTGATACTTTAGATTTAGAAATTGAATATAACTATTTCCATAACGATCCTCTTGGTGCTGATTATGATGAAGGTGCTATGTTGTTAGCAGACGGAACAGTAGCTTTTTGGGCAAATGGTTCATGGGCTTGGCCAAATATTGCCGAAGGTGGAGCTGAAAGTGATGCAAATTTTGGCTTTCTACCATTTTACTTAGGGGATGATTCTTCATATTTTGTAAATAATAAAATACAAGCTTCTCCTTCAAAATTTGTCATAATTGATGGAGTTCAAGCTTCAGCTGAAGAACAACAAGCAGCAAAAGATTTCTTAAATTGGTTAGTATATAGTAAAACTGGTCAGGAAATGTTTGTAAATGAAGCAGCGCTAATTTCTGCAGCAAAAAATAATACTGTACCTCAATCAAATCCTTTAAGCCAAGATATTGTTGAAAAGTTAGCAAAAAGCAATACATATTATCTTCAAGGTTTCGCTGCTCCATCTGATCACTGGAGTGTTATGGGTGCAGCAATGCAAAAATATATTGCTGGAATTTCAAATAGAAAAGAGTTAGCAAAAGATTTTGATGAATATTGGAAAAAACAACAATAGTCGTAAAAGAAGAAGAATATGGAGGAGCTCACTCCTCCATATTTAATAAAGGATTTATATATGATAGAAAAGAAAAACGAACATATTAGAGCTGGGTTTATGTTTGCATCTCCTGGGTTATTCTTTTTTGCTATGGTTGTACTTGTTCCATTTTTTTATGGATTTTATTTGACTCTCACGGATTGGAATGGAGTTAATGCACAAAAAATATTTGTTGGATTATCAAATTATAAAACAACAATTAGTGATCCTGCATTTTGGAATTCTATGTTACTTACTCTTAAATATGTTATATGGGTAGTAATATTAGTAAATGTTTTGGGGTTTATTTTAGGTTATTTATTAACGAATGGTTTAAAAGGACAAAACTTTTTTAGATCTGGTTTTTTTACTCCAAATCTTATTGGAGGAATAGTATTAGGATTTATTTGGGAATTTTTATTTTCAAGAGTGTTTGTTGCAATAGGTAAAACAAGTGGTTTTGAAAGTTTATCAAGTTCCTGGCTATCATCTCCAAACACTGCCTTTTGGGCATTAGTAATTGTAACAGTGTGGCAATTGGTTGGATATATGATGTTAATCTATATATCTGGTTTTACGTCTATGAGTAGAGATGTATTAGAAGCTGCGAGTATTGATGGAGCTACTGGTTTAAGAAGGGTCAAAGATATTATTTTCCCTCTAATGATGCCATCTGTTGTTATTTGTACTTTTTTAACTTTATCCCGTGCATTTATGGTTTATGATATTAACTTAACACTTACTAAGGGTGGCCCTTTCATGAGCACCGTACTTGTTGCTATGCATGTTTATAATAAAGCCTTTACAGAAAGATTATATGGTGTTGGGCAAGCTGAAGCTTTATTCTTATTTTTTGTAGTAGCTGTTATATCTGTAATCCAAGTTAGATCGGGACGTTCTAGGGAGGTAGAAGCTTAATGGCAAAATCAAATCAAGTAAAAAGTACAAAAGAAAAAATAATTTCATTTATTTTTACTCTTATAGTAATATTTCTATTTCTCTGTGTTTTGTTTCCCTTTGTAATGGTAGTATTAAATTCTTTTAAAGCGAAGATTGATATTATCAAAGCCCCATTATCATTGTATCCTACAAAAGGGTTTAGTATTCAAAACTATATTGACGCTTTCCAAGGTATGCATTATTTAAGAGCTTTTGGAAATTCATTGTTTGTTACAAGTTTTGCGACATTATTGACAATACTATTTTCAAGCATGTTGGCTTATTATTTAGTTCGTTATTTAAATCCATTTAGTCAATTTATGTCAAATTGGATTGTTGCTTCAATGATTATTCCTTTTCAAGCTTTGATGATTCCTTTAGTTTCAATTTATGGAGCACGTTTTGGGATATTAAATAGTAGAATTACATTAGTATTAATGCATTTAGGGTTTTCAATGGCTTTAGGTACATTTATATATCAAGGTTTCATAAAATCAAATATTCCCAAAGCTCTTGAAGAAGCTGCATTAATAGATGGCGCTTCAAAATATGGTATATTTTTTAAAATTGTATTTCCTTTATTAGGCCCTACAACAGCAACTCTTGTTATATTGAATGTTTTAGCTTTTTGGAATGATTATCTTCTTCCATCTCTAGTCTTATCTAAGAAGGAAATATTAACACTTCCATTAACAACTTATACATTCTATGGAACTTATAGTGCTAATTATGGAGTAATAATGGCTGCTTTAGTTTTAACTGTCCTCCCAATATTAATTCTTTACTTTGTATTACAAAGAAAAATAATTGATGGAGTTGTGGCTGGTGCAGTTAAATAATTAATTATATAAAAAAATAACAGAAAGACATTATAATATTGCAGTAAATTTTTTATTGCAATATTATTATTTTTAAAATTAATTATGAGATTATTTTTATTAATAATCAATTAAATTCAAATAGAAAGAGAAAAAATAAAAACTGATGAAGCTTTTGCATTTATCTTAGAATAATGATAAAATAATGCTACTAGTACAATAAGGATATGAAAATGGTAACAATTAAAGATATTGCAAATAAATCTGGATTAGCTGTTGGTACAGTGTCTAGAATAATGAACAATAGAGGTTACATTAGCGAGAAGAGCAAAAAAAAAGTTGAAGATGCAATGAGAGAGTTAAATTATCAACCAAATGTGATGGCTCAAAATTTATCTAAAACTTCTAGTAATTTAATTGGTGTAATTGTACCAAATATTGAACATCCTTATTTTTCGACTTTAGTATCTGAAATAGAATCTCAATATAGAG
The DNA here is from genome assembly GCA_963678575.2 of Sphaerochaetaceae bacterium. Taxonomy (GTDB): domain Bacteria; phylum Spirochaetota; class Spirochaetia; order Sphaerochaetales; family Sphaerochaetaceae; genus Pleomorphochaeta. The sequence goes on from CAXXHV010000002.1 coordinate 332,308, forward strand.
CAAAAGGATTTCAAACAATTGTAATGATTTCTTATGAAGATGAAAATAATGAGAAAGAGTTAATTATTGAATGTAGAAAAAATAGAGTTTTTGGAATTATTTTGTGCAGTGAGAATATTTTTTCTGAAAATTTTGAAACAAACGGTATCCCTGTTATAAGTATTGAACGTTTTCATGTGAATGGTATAACTTCAATTATTTGTGATAACTTTCAAGGCGGTAAATTAGCTACACAACATTTAATAGATCAAGGATGTAAAAATCTTTTATGTATTTGTGGTAAGGGTAAAATAAATATGCCTGCTGATGAACGTGTAAAGGGGTTTAATGAAATTGCATTGAAAAATAATATAAATCATTTTGTCCAAATTGCTACATATAAATTTTATCAAAGTATGGATTATGAAAAAATAATTAAAAATGCCTTAACTGAAAATAAAAATATAGATGGAATCTTTTGTACATCTGATGTGCAAGCAATGCAATTGATATCTTATTTATCAAGAGAAAATATTGCAGTTCCCAAAGATATTAAAATTGTAGGCTATGATGATACTTTTGTTTGCAAATGGTCAAATCCAAATATCACTTCAATAAAACAGCCTATTAAGAAAATGGTAAAAGCTTCGATTGAGAGTTTTATTGCTTTTAAAAATGGCGAAACTATAGATTCGACACAAGTTTTCCCAGTTGAACTTGTTGTCAGAGAAAGTTCAGAATTATAATAAAAACAAATTGGGAAAAAAAGAATATATATTAGTATATTAAACGGTTGATATATTTGAGGAATATTAGTATGGAGTATTTAGAAAGATTTTCTAGTTTTAAAAATGAAGTAGAACATATATTGTTTTCTCTCTATGGAAGGTTAGACTTAATAGATGAGTTAGATGTTATAATGAAGAAAAGATTTATAGAAAGAACTGACTCTTTAAAAGAACTTGATAAAACCAGAATGATTAATCCAAATTGGTTTGTAGATAAAGATATGCTCGGAATAACAATGTATACAGATTTGTTTGCAACTTCTTTGAATGGTATCATAAAAAAAATTCCTTATTTAAAAGAAATTGGAATAACATATCTTCATTTGATGCCAATATTAAAAATGCCAAAGAATAAAAATGATGGTGGGTATGCAGTAGATAGTTTACATGAAATAGATCCAAAATTTGGTACAAATAAAGATTTAGAGAATTTATCAATAGCTTTAAGAAAAGAAGGGATTAGTCTTTGTCTTGACTATGTTTTAAATCATACTTCATCAACACATCCTTGGGCTCTTGAAGCTCGCTTAGGCAATGAAGAAGCAAAAGCTAGATATATTTTTTATCCCAATAGAGATATTCCAGATTATTATGATTCTTTAGTTCCTGATGTATTTCCTTCAACGGCACCAGGTAATTTTACATATGTGGAAGAATTAAACGAATGGGTATTAACTTCATTTTATCCTTTCCAGTGGGATTTAAATTATGCAAATCCAAAGGTATTGTTTGATGTAATTGATAGCATGCTTATTTTAGCAAACCTAGGCAATGAAATATTTAGACTTGATGCAGTTCCATATATATGGAAACAATTAGGAACTAAGTGTAGAAATTTGCCTCAAGTACATGATATTGTACGCCTAATTCATATTGTAATGGAAATAGTATGTCCTGCAATTGTTCTAAAAGGAGAAGTTGTAATGGCTCCAAGTGAGCTAGCTGCATATTTTGGAACAAAAGAAAAACCTGAATGTCATTTACTGTATAATGCTGCAGTAATGGCAAATTTTTGGGATTCTTTAGCTTCTCAAGATACTACATTATTAGTTGACCAGTTAAATATTATTTTTTCGCTGCCTTCGCATTGTAATTTTGTAAATTATATTAGATGCCATGATGATATTGGTTGGGCTTTAGATGCTGTCTCTCAATATAATATTGGACAAGATCCCTTAGAACATAAAAAGTTTGTTTATAATTTCTTTAGTGGTAATTTCCCTTATTCTTATAGTAGGGGGGAACTTTATAATTATGATCCAATATCTCAAGATGCAAGAAGTTGTGGAACAACAGCTAGTTTTTGTGGAATTGAGGCTGCTCTTGAAAGTAAGAATCAAATTGAATTAGAAAAAGCTATTCAACGGGATTTATTAATGCATGCAATGATGTATTCAATACAAGGGTTCCCTTTGTTATCGAGCGGAGATGAAATTGGTCAATTAAATGATTATTCTTATAAATTAGATTCATTAAAAGTTGAAGATCAAAGGAATGTTCATCGTTCAAAATTTGACTGGGAAAAAGCAAAGCTAAGGAAAGTAAAAGGGACTTATCAACAAAGAATATTTGATGGACTTTTAGAATTGATAGATGTAAAAAAATCAAATGATTGTTTTAAAAGTGAAGCTTTTGTAAGTACTTGGGATTCTCACAATAAAAAAGTTTTGATAATTAGAAGAACCTATCAAAATGAAGAATTATTATGTATTTCTTCATTAAGTGACAGTATTGAAAAATTCTATACAAATAGCTTAGTTGGAGATTATGTTGACTTGTTTAGTAATGAACGACTCACTCCAGGGTGGGGATATGAAATAAAACCACATCAATATATTTGGGCAAAAAAGATAATTAAATAAAATGGAAAAATCTGAGGTTTTTAACCTCAGAAAAGAAAAAAAATTGTTATTCTTGTTACTAACTTTATTTGAAATAATATTTTATATATTTAAATTTATCCCTTTACAGCACCGGAAGATATTCCTGATATGAAAAATCTTTGACAAGTAATAAATATTATTAAAACAGGTAATAATGCTAACATAGATAAAGCAAAAACATATCCCCATTGAGTGAATTGATGTTGCCCAAAAAAACCTGTTATTGCTATTGGTAAGGTTCTTAATTTTGTATCATTTATAACTGTATTTGCCCAAGGAAATTCTTCCCACGATGAAAGAAAATTAAAAATAGATACACTTGCTATTGCGGGGCTAGCTAAAGGAATAGCAATTTTATTAAAAATAGTTAAAATATCAGCTCCATCAATTTCGGCGGCATCAATAATTTCATTTGATATATTTTCCATAAATCCTTTTATCATAAATGTTGAGAAAGGAATAACCCAGGCAGTATAAAAAGGGATTAATCCAATTAATTTGTTAATTACGTGGAATTTTACAGCTAATTCAAATTGAGGCACTATTAATGTAGTCCCTGGAATAATCATTGTAACAACTAGAAGTGAAAAGATTGCTTTTGTGAATAAATTTTTAAATCTTCCAATTACAAATGCTAATCCGGTTGAAGCCATAGCAGCAAAAATTATTGAAATTGTGGAAACTAAAATACTGTTTAGAAAGTTTCGAAAAAATCTTGATTGACTTAAAATATATTTATAATTATTTAGTGTGATTTCATTCAAATTAGGTAAAAATTTAGGAGGGAAATTATATAAAGCTCCATTTGGTTTTAATGAAGTACTTATCATATATAACATTGGAACTAATGAAATTATAGAGAAAAGAATTAGAAAAATATATTTGATTATTTTATTTTTATTTGAATTAATCATTTTTCATCTCCTTATTACTTAAGGTTTTGAATTGGAATATAGCCAATATTGCTAAGGTTAAAGCCATTACAAAAGACAAAGCAGCACTATATCCAAATTCGCCAGTACTGAAGGCTTTGTAATACATCCATGTTAATAAGGTCTCTGTTTTATGTGCTGGGGCACCATTCGTCATTAACTTTATTGATGTATAAACATTGAAAGCACCAATTGTTAACATAACCCAAGCAAATAATATTGAATTTTTTATTGAGGGTAGAGTGATATAAAAAAATTTTTTTATATCTTTGCAACCATCTAAGTCTGCTGCTTCATATAATGATTTTGGTATTTGTTGTAATGCAGCTAAGAATACTACCATGTTCCAACCAATTCCTTTCCAAATTCCAAGAAACATAGCAATACTTATACCACTGATTCGACTATCAAGCCATCTAATATTTGAATTAGTAATGTGAATAATTTCTGTTAATGTGTAATTTAGTAAGCCTTCAGTATTGAATATATATCTAAAAATTAGGGAAGCAATTACCCAGGATGTAATTACTGGTAGATAATTTAACACACGAAAAGTTACTGAAAATTTGTTTATGTTATCAATTAAAATAGCAATGATTAAACCAATTATCATTTGCCCTGGAACTGTTATAAGAGCATAGAATATAGTGTTGAAAAAGGCTATCCAAAATATTTCATCTGAAAAAACAGTTATATAATTCTTAAATCCTAAAAAAGGCTGTTTTGTCATTGAAGATAATGTCCAATCGTGAAAACTCATAACAAATAATCTGACAATTGGATAAATAGTGAATAAAAAAAATATAATAAATCCAGGTAATAATAAGATTAAAATTTGATATTTGTTTTTTTTTGTTGTTACTTTCATTTATTATCCTAATAAACATCTCTAGCTAAAATATAGCTAGAGATGAAATAAAATTTATTTTTCAGCTAGAAGATTATCAATTTTTATTGCTAAATTATCTAATGCTTCTTTGGTTGTTTTTTCCCCAGAAATTATTTCATTCATTGTAACCATTAATTCATTATCAATTTTAGCAGCTGTTGAAACAGTTGGTCTTGCTTTTGCTGTTTTGATGGCTTCTAAGAAAGGTGAGAAAGAAGCTTCCTTGACCACATTACTTTCTAAAGCTTTTTTATTAACTGGAATTTGTCCACATTTAGACATTTCTGTTTCTGCAAATTCACTTGTCATAAATTTCATAAACTTCCAGGAAGCATTTTTATTTGCAGTTTTAAACATTGCAATATCTTCTCCACCTAGAACAGAAATTGACCCTCCATCTCCTCTTGGGATTTGAGCTGTTTCATATTCTAAATTTGGATAATTTGCATCTAATTCTGCAATTTTCCAGGGACCTTCTAGCATCATTGCATATCGATAAGAACCAAACCCATCAGTCATTGGGATATCTCCAGAATTAAATCCTGTTAATGCGCCTTCTTTGTACAAATCAGTAAAAGTTTGTATTGCGGATATTGTTTGAGGACTATTTATATATCCACTTGCTTTTGTTTGTTCTGGATTAGTAATGGCTCCTCCAAAACTCCAAATGAATGGACATATATTCCAAGCACTTAAACCAGGTTCATTCCAACCCCAAATAGTTTGACCTTTTGAATTTTTTCCAGAAATAGTCTTGACCGTTTCCTTCCATTCATTCATAGTTGTAGGTACTGCTACTCCGGCGTCATCTAGCATTTTTTTATTTATGAACAGGATTTTAGAGTTTGTGTTCAATGCTAATCCGTAGTAGTGGTTTTTTATTTTAGCAGTACTCATTGCACTTTCAAGTAAATCATTTGAAACTGTGTCGAAGTCAGGCATTTCTTCATCTAAAGCAACAAGCACATCCATTTTTTGAAATTCTGGAAGCCAAGCAATATCACAACGTGCAACATCTGGTAGACTATTTGAACTCGTTGAAATTAATATCTTATCATGTAATTCTGCCCATTCATGAGATATTGCATTGATTTTAATGCTGGGATTTTGTCTTTCAAATTCAGGAATTAAAACTTCATTTAAGGTTTTGTTTTCTGCTGATTCTCCACTATAGTGGTGCCAGAAATTTATTTCAATTTTTTCTGAATTTTGTGAATTATCTCTTGAGCCTTGAGCAAAAATATGCGTGGTGAATAGAGATAATACAATAAATAATAATAATAACTTTTTAGTTTTCATTATTTTCCTCCTCTTTAAAAATTATTTTCATAGATCTTGGATAAATTTCTGTATTCAATTGAGTTTTATCTTTTGAATATTCAAAAATTACTTTACCTAAAATCTTAGATTTAAATATTTTGTCATCTAAATTAAAAATTATAATTGCTGTTTTGTTTTTATAAGTTCTTTCAAAAGCAAACATTTTTTCATTGCATAAATGCTCGATAAATTTAAAATTACCTTTTTTTAATACAGGATTTTTTTTTCTTAAATTAATCAAAGTTTTATAAAGAATAAAAGTCTCCCCATGTTCAATAAAATTCATTGGACCTCGGCATCCTGGATCATTTTCGCCTAGCATGTTGTTTTCATCGCCATAATAAATTGCAGGAGCGCCTAGAAAGGTCATTTGAAAGCAAATAGACAAGTGGAAAGAAATAATATTTTCTTTGCAAATTGTTAAATATCGAGCAACATCATGCGATGATAACATGTTGTAGTTAGAATGATTTACAATATCATGATAACAACTTAATAAATGCCCAATCCTATTTTTAAATTGAATGCAATTAATAGATTTTAATGCAAAAAGATCTTTTATTATTTCTCTTAATTGATAATTCATTATACAATCTAACTGATCACCCATTCCAACATTTCTAAATCCATCTCCCCATGTTTCTCCTAATAATAAATTGTTTGGAAATTGTTTTTTGAATTTTAATCTAATATATTGTAATGTTGTAATATCAATTTCATCAGCTACATCAAGTCTCCAACCATCAATATCATATTCACTGACCCAGTATTTCATAATTTTATAAATATATTTTCTTACTTCTTTTGAACTTGTTCTAAGTTTTGGCATTGGAGAATAATCTCCAACACACTCATAAGTTAGTTTTGGATTAGTTTCATTTTCAATTGGAAAGAACCATGAGGAATATTCCTTGTTTTCTTTGAATTTTTTAAATTTTATAAAATCTGTAGAAACATGGTTAAATACTCCATCTAAAATAATTTTTATATCTTTATCATGACAAGCTTTAACAAGATTTTTTAAATCATTATTAGTCCCTAATTTATTATCAATTTTGAAATAGTTAATAGTTGCATACCTATGATTAAAGTTAGCTTCAAATATTGGACATATATATATTGCTTCAATACCTAAATTGGATAGATAATCTATTTTTTTGCAAATACCATTAAGGGTGCCCCCGAAGTAATTTGTTCTGTTTGGAGTTGACGTCCAAGGTACAAATTCTTCTCCATTAACACTTGAATCTCGTGCAAATCTATCAGGAAATATTTGGTAATAGGTAATTCCAGCTGACCAATCTGGAAGAGTAAATATTTCATTAGTATTAGTAAAAAGATATTCAAAAAAACCTTTACGTGGAGGAGTTTTGAAATTTAGTGTTTCACTTGAGAGATAATATATTTCATTTTCATTTTCTAATTTAAAATAGTATTGAAGATAGTGAGTTCTTTCTTCAAATGTTAAAGTAGTTCGAAAATCATCTTTAAATTCATCACTACAATATAAATCTAATTTTTTAGTTTTAAATAAATTAATTGTGTTTCTTTTCCAATAAACAATACTTATATTTTTAATATCAGATTTTTCACATAATATTCTAACAGTAATAGAATTAATGGATGTGGGTAAAACATATTCTCTAGATGGCCTGTGAAAAATTGCAGCTAAATTCATTAATTTGTCCTTGATGATGATTCTCTTTCAATTAATGAAACATCTACAAGAGAATGAGAAATAATCTTTTTCCCTGAAATTAATGAAAAAAGCATGTTAGCTGCCATTTCACCTTGTGTGTATGTATCAGTAACAATAGAAGTTAATTCGGGGGTGGTATATTCACTTAATGGGTAATTGTCAAAACTTACAATTCCAAAATCTTGAGGGATGTTTAAATTTAAAGTTTGAGCAGCCTTAGTTGCCATACATGCAGTTATATTATCAATACAAACAACAGCATCAATATTGTTTGTATTAATTAATTCTAGAGCTGCTGTGAAAGCATTTTCTTTTTTGCTTTCACAGTTTTTTATAATTGGTACCTCATCTGTAATAGCTTCAATGAAACCTTTTATTCTATTTATTGAGAAAGTATCTTTATTGTTTCCTCCAAGAAAAGCAATTCTTTTATAACCCTTTTGTTGTAAGTGTGATACGGCTAGGGCAGATCCCTTTTGATTATTTATATCTACCCAAGAAACTTCGTTCTTATATTTATCGGGTTCTCCAAGAACAACAAAGGGAATATTATTATGATTTAATTTGTTAATTAGATTTTTATTTAAAAGTAGAGGTGGTAATATTATCCCATCAACTTTTTTTTCAAATAATAAGTTGTCTATTGAAGCTTTTTTATTAGATTGTTTTTGATTATTTGTAATTAATAAGTTAAATGATTTGTCTTGAGTTACTTTTTCTATACCGAAAACACTACTACTAAAAAATATATTTGAATAAAAGTCTTTTTCATTAGCATTAATTATTAATCCAATTGTTTGACTGTTTCCCGTTGCAAGATTTCTTGCTTGACTGTTTGGATGGTAATCCAATTCTTTCATAATTTGAATTATATTGTTTTTTGTGGTTTCACTTATTTTTTCTTTCCCAGAAATTACTCTTGATACTGTTGATGCGGATACTCCAGCTTTTTTTGCTACATCATTTAAAGTTATAGCCATTATTCCTCCATGCAAACGATTTTATAAATAATTTATTAACTTATAAGTAAATATAAAAATTTTTTAATATAAATTACGCAAGCGCTTGCATAATTATGTTACTCCCTATATATCATATTGTCAACAATATTTTTTAATTAATAAAAAAATCCCACACCTTATTTTAATTGTTACTTAAAATAAGTGTGGGATATATTGTTTTAATACATTTTATAAATCATCTATAAGTGCTGAACTTTTTGCATATGCTGTGCTTTTTGCTTCAAAAAAGTCAGTTTTGATTAAGTTTGCATTTGAATACTGACTTACCCATTGAAGAGTATCAGGTTCACTATCATGTCCTTCATATAGTTTTTTAAAGCCTAATTGGGTACAACGTAAATTTCCTAAATATTGAATATAGTCTGTTATCATTTGCTTATTGAGACCAGATATATTATCTCCAATTACATAGTGTCCCCATTCTATTTCCATTTCACAACCAACTTTAATCATTTCCCTATAAGTATTAACTAAATCAGGGGTAAACATTTGAGGTTCTTCTTCTTTCATTTCAAGTAGAATCGATCTAAATAGCCATAGATGTGTGTTTTCATCACGGTTTATATATCTGATTTCTTGAACAGATCCTGGCATTTTATTGTTTCTCCCTAAGTTGTAAAAAAACATAAATCCTGAATAGAAATAAACTCCTTCGAGAATATAATTTGCAACCATAGTTTTTACAAGATTTTTTAGATTTGGATTTTCCTGAAATTCATTATATAAATTTCCAATGAATTTATTTCTTTCTAATAGATGTTTATCATCTTTCCATTGATATAAAATTTCAGTTCTTTCATCAGGAGCACAAATTGTATCTAACATATAGCCATAACTTTGAGAATGAACAGCTTCTTGGAAGGCTTGAATTGTTAGGCAAAGATTTACTTCATTTGCTGTAATAAAATTACTTACATTAGGAATATTGGCACTTTGAACACTATCTAAGAAAATTAAAAAACTTAAAACTTTATCGTATGCTGTTTTTTCATAAGTATCTAAAAGTCTATAATCTTGAATATCTGTATTCATATTTATTTCTTCAGGGACCCAGAAATTATTCATTGCTTGTCTATACCAATCACTTACCCAACTATATTTTATATTATTAAAGTCATTTAAGTTAGTAGTGTTTCCACCAACCATTTTTCTTTTATCTAAGGTAATATCTCCATTTTCATTAAATAATGGTTTTCTTTTTAATTTTGTATTTTCCATCAAATTATCTCCATATTATGAACTGCATGAAACGCATTCTTCGACTTCTAATGATTTACTTCTTAAATAATATATTGTTTTTACATTATTCTTATAGGCTTCAATATATAAATTTAAAATTGTTCTAAATGTCATTTCATTTGTAATATATATATTTAAACTCATTGCTTGATCTATATGTCGTTGTTTTACACCGCTTGCTTTAATGCTCCAGTTTTGATCAATTAAATGAGCACTTTTATAGTACCAGAAAGTATCTGGGCTTAATTGAGGTGCAACTCTTGGGATTATCATATTCTTCTTTTCTTCTAAATAGAATTTATTCATTATAGGATCTAATCCTGCAGTAGTTCCAATTAATATACTTGTACTACTTGTAGGTGCTATTGCCATTAAATAAGCATTTCTTAACCCAAAAGTTTTAACATCTTTTTTTAGATTAGTCCATTTTTCATCATCATAATTTCTTCTTTCAAAGTATTTCCCAGTTTGCCATTCACTTCCTTCAAATAATTTATAGCTTCCTTTTTCTTTGCTAATATTCATACTAGCTTTTATTGCACTATAATTTATTAGTTCAAATACTTTATCAACAAAATCTAAATGGGCTTGGCTCTCCCAACTAATTTTGTTTTTTGCTAGCATATGATGATATCCACTAACTCCAAGACCAATTGCTCTATATTTTTGATTTGTTATTTTTGCATATGGGACAGGATACATATTTAAATCAATAACATTATCTAATGCTCTAACTACACTATTTACAGTGTTTTCAATTTCTTTTTGATTTTCAACATCTATATTTCCTAAGGCTAAAGAGGCAAGGTTACATACAACAAAATCACCCGGTTTAGTTTTTTCAACAATTACCTTATCACCATCTTCTGTTGTAATTTCATCGCTAATTAATTCAATTTCCTTCATATTTTGAGCTATTTCAGTACATAAATTAGAACAATAAATTGTACCTTCATGTTTGTTCGGATTTGCCTCATTTACAATATCTCTGTTAAAAGTGAATGGTGTTCCTGTTTCAATAGCTGATTTCAAAATCAATCTAACTAAATCTTTAACGATTATAGGTCGTTTAGAAATTTTTGAATCATTAATACAGCTATTATATTTTTCTTCCCATTCTTTTCCATAATAATCCTCTAAATGATAGCCTTTTACCTTATAGATTTCATAAGGACACATTAAATACCAAGTCCCATTAATATCTTTTTCAGCCATTTCCCAAAACAAATTTGGATAACAAACAGCTGGAAATAGGTCGTGTGCTTTCATTCTATCATCCCCATTGTTTGTTCGTAGTTGTAAAAACTCTGGTAGATCTTTATGCCAAGCATCTAAGTAAACAGCAACAGCGCCTTGTCTAACCCCTAATTGGTCAACTGCAACTGCGGTGTCATTTGCTAATTTAATCCAACGAATTATTCCTCCAGCAATACCTTTAAAATCTCTTATTGCGGAACCTACGGCTCTTACTTTTCCAAAATATAATCCCATCCCGCCACCAAATTTGCTAACTTTTGCAAAATTGTCTAGAGATCTATAAATTCCATCTAAAGAATCTGGGATAGTATCAATAAAGCATGAGGATAATTGATGATAAGGTTTTCTAGCATTGCTCAGGGTAGGTGTAGCCATTGTTACTTTCTGCTCGCTAAGCATATCATAAAATTTTTTTACCCAAATTAATCGATCTGTTGTCTCTTTCATTGCTAAATGCAAAGCAATACCTAAATACATTTGTTGAGGTGTTTCAATTAATTTATTATCATGGGTTTTTATTACATATCTTCTTAACATCAAATCTAAGCCACTAAATGTAAATAATTTATTTCTATCTTTATCAATAAATGTTTCTGCTTTTTCAATTTCTTCTTTAGTGTAATTTTCTAATATATATTTACCATATAACCCGTTTTCACTCATAAAACAAATTTTTTCATAAAGTCCATCAAACCCAAATTGGGTTTTATATTTTTTTAGGTTAGCGTTAAATTGGAGATATAATATTCTTGCAGCAATAAATTCCCAATCTGGAGCTTCTATTGTAGTAAGTTCAACGCTTGCTTTTAATAAGGCATTTAATTTATCTTCTTGAGTCATCTGAGCTTTTGTGAATGCCATATATTTATTATAAAGTAAATTTAAACTATATTGATTTGAAGGGAATTCGTTTTGAACTTCTCTCAAAACATCATTTAATTCAATAAAATTAAGATGAGAACAAATCAATCTCCTATCTTCTCGCTTTTGACTTTGATTTGACCTATATAATATATAACACTTTGCAACATCAAAATATTTATGTTCCATTAAAGATTGTTCAACTAAATCTTGAACTCTTTCTACATCAATATTCTCACGTTTTTCATCTAAAAGTTTAGTTTCTATTTCTTTAACTAATGAATTTAAAGTTTTTTTTGAACAATCTATTTCTTTTGCATTAAAGGCACTTTCAATAGCTTGAAGAATTTTATTTTTTTTGTAAACTTCAAGTTTTCCATTTCGTTTAACAATATGTGTTAATTGCATGTATTCTCCTTAAGAATATAAAAAAGATTTTTTTATAATTATATATTAATGATAATTTATATAACTGAATTTAACAACAGAAGATATTCTTTTTTTAAGTTGAAAAACTACAGATATATATTTTGTTTTCTTATAAGTAAATATACGAAAGCTTATGTTTAATTTATAATAAATTTTTATGTAATAAAGTCACTGTTATATAACGCTATTATATATATTTTATGTTATGGTAACCAAAGCTACGAGTGTTGAATTTTGATATTTTAATAGCATATGACATTTATATTTTTTGAGTGCTATAATATACTTAAATTAGTAAAAAAGGGGTGAGCTTTGAAAGATAGAAACTATAAAGGCTTTCTGTGGCACGCAATATTTTTAGCTTTAACAACAACATTTACAGAAGTAAATACAGTTATTCCAGCCTTAATCTTAAATATTGGCGGGAATTCTATTCATGTTGGAATAGTGTCAGCTATTGTAATTGGCTTACCTGTTGTAACAAAATTATTTTTTTCAAGTTTTTTATCTTCAAGAAAAATGAAAAAACCTTATCTTCTTTTAGGTATTAATTTAAGAATTTTATCGCTTATAAGTATAGCTTTTACTTTAATTTTTTATAAAAATTTTAGCTTTGTTATAATCATTCTGCTATTATATTTTGAATTATTAATTTTTTCAGTTGGTGGAGCTTTTGCAAGTTTGCCTTATGTTTATTTGTTAGGTGGTTTTAAAAAAGAAACAAGAATAAGGTTTTTTACAAGAAGATCTATGATAACGAGCATAGGTATGCTTTTATCAGTAGTTACTGCAAGGTTTATTTTGTCTAACTGGAGTTATCCATTTCAATATGTAATACTATTTTCGCTTTCTGCATTTGCTTTAATTGTAGCATCATTAGGTTTCTGGATTATTGAAGAAAACCCGTCTACAGTTAGTAAAAGAGTGCCCTTATTAAACGTTTTAAAAGATATTCCTAGTATATTAAAAAATGATAAAAATTTTTTTAAGTTTTTAATTTATTCAAATATTATGGGAGCGGCTCTAACTTTAATTCCGTTTTACATTGGGTTTGCTAAAAATTCTTTTAGAATGGATAGTACAATATTGAGTTCAGTATTAATTATTCAAATTAGTGGTATGTTTATTGCCTCATTTATATTTCCCAAAGTAATTAAAAAGAGTGGTTTTAAAGGTATTTTAAAATTCAGGATATTTTTACATTTCCTTTTACCTATTTTAGCTGTTTTAATTTCTAATATTGGCTCTTTGTATGGATATTTGAGTATTTTCTTTATTATTGGCTTTGCCTTAAGTGCTAGAATAGTAAGTGAAGATGCTGCTCTTATTGAATTGTCAGCTGAGAGTAATAGGGTTATATATTCTGCACTTACTGGAACTTTGAATGTATCTATTATTATATTCCCACTTATACTTGGTACGCTTATTTCAATTTTTGGTTATTCAACTATTTTTGTTATTTCAGCTTTATTAACATTAATAGCTTTTCCTATTTTAAAATCTATCAATTGTCCTATTGATGTAATAAAAAATAATTAATATTGTTCTTTATCATATATCTATTTGTAATAAATAATTTATAATTTTATGAAAATATGATAATTTTATATATAAATAAAAATATAGTGTTTTTCTATATTTAATTTAAGGAGGGTTTATTTATGAGTCTATTTTTTGCACTGGCATCTGAAGCCTCTTCAGAGAAATTGTTTAGTTCATTGGCCTTTTGGAAATCTGGAGAGTTTTTTCTTTTTTAATGAATCTTATTACTGCTATTTTAATTTTGATAATAGGATGGATTGTTTTAAAAATTATTGTTTCTATTGTTAAAAAAACTTTAAAACGAAGCAAAAGACTAAGTGAATTATTTCAAGATTATATAACTAAAATTGTAAAAATTCTTTGCTGGGTAGTTCTTTTAGTAACTGTTTTAGCTCAACTTGGAATAAATATGGCACCTATGATTGCTGGTCTTGGAATAACAGGTGTTGTTTTAGGCCTTGCTTTAAAAGATTCCATTTCAAATTTCTTTGCTGGATTTATGATTATTATTAATCAATTATTTAGAAAAGGAGATTATGTGCAATTAGGTTCTTTATCTGGTACTATAAAGAGTATGGATTTAATGAGCGTTAAACTTAGTACTCCTGACGGTAAAAATATTACAGTTAGTAATAATATTGTTTGGGGCGCTCCAGTAACTAATTTCTCGGATATAGATAAGCGTCGTGTTGATATTGTTGTTGGCGTTCCTTACGATTGTGATTTAAAAGTTGCAAAACAAGTATTAAGTGATTTAATTAATTCTTATCCAGAAGTAATTCAAGATTTGGGCGTAACTGTAGAAATTTCTGAGTTAGCCGATTCCTCAATTAACTTTGTTGTAAGACCTTGGGTATTACCTTCTAATTATTGGCCTGTTTTATATAGATTTAATAGTGAAGTTGTTGGAAAACTTGCTGAGAAAAATATTTCAGTACCATTTCCTCAAATGGATGTTCATTTAGATAAAGAATAGGTGATAAAAGAATAAAAAAAATTGCCTTTAATTAGGCAATTTTTTATAAGCGAAAGACGGGACTTGAACCCGCGACATCCACCTTGGCAAGGTGGAGCTCTACCACTGAGCTACTTTCGCATTTAAGCTTTGTTAAGTCTCTTAACTCGAATAAATATGCCAAAAAAGAATATTTTTGTCTAGGGGGTTAATAAAAAAAATATAATTATTTAATTTTTTTATGTATTTCTTTCCATTCTTTTTCTCCAATTTCTTCTTTTTTCTTTTTATTTTTTTTATTGTTTTTTAGTAATTTTATAACAGCAACTTTATGATACCAATTTATATTTTTATTTGCTAATTCCATTATAATTGTTTTTTCTAAATCGGTTTTATCAAAGTCAATTTTTAATTTATTTAATGTTGGTGCATATGTTTTTTCAATCCATCTAGTAATATCTTTAGAATTTACATACCTTAATTCTTTTTGTGATAAGATAGATGTATCACATTCAAATCCATTTTTTTTAAATAAATCTAATAAATTATCAATATTCCAACCACATATACCTGTTTTTGTATTTTTATAAATAACTTGTTCACAGGCATATATTAAGGATTTTGCTTCTGGATTAATTAAGAAATTTGATAGTCTAGAACCTTCACTTGCAATTGTTTGTGCTAATAAAATATTTCCATTAGGTGCTAATTTTGTACTTATCAACTTTAATAAAGGTTCGATTTTAGAAAAATCTGAAAATTGATTTCTTAAGATAATATGTTCAAAAAGTAAATCCTTGTCTAATTCTTTGATAAATTCATTAATTTCAGCTTTTCTAATAAAGGGTCTATGTATTTCCTCTAATTTAGAGCTGTAATGAGTAATATAATCAAATTGTTCAGTGTTATTTACTTGAGCACAAACATAGCCTTCTGGTGTTTGTCTAAAAGCTTGCCAAAGTAACAGGCCATGCCCAGCACCAAGAATTAATACTCTATCCGATCTTATAATATTTATTTTATTATATAAAGTGTCTTTTATTTTTTCTAAAAGAGCACCTCTTTCACTAGTTGTTCTCATTAACCATCTTTCTCTATCTTTATCGTTTGGGGAAAAGGTTAAATTTTCGATAAAAGCATCTTCTAAAGTTGCTTCTAATTGAGCTTCTCTTTTTGATAAAACATTTTGCTTAATTTTCTTTTCATAACCCAAGTCTCCTGGATTATAAAAAATTTTACCTTGGAGTGAGTTTGGTAAGTATTGTTGAGCTACAAAATGATCTTTATATGCATGAGGATATAAATATCCTTCTCCATGTCCAAAACCTTCTTTATCTCTTGAGGCATCTCTTAGATGATTTGGGACTTCTGCATCTTGCTTTTCTTTTTCTACAGTTTTTAGGGCATCAAAAAAGGATAAAGTACTATTACTTTTATCACAGGTTGCCAAATAAAGCGCTGCATGGGTTAGGTGAAACCTTCCTTCTGGTAATCCAATTCTATCAAAGGCACTAGCATCAGAATTCACAACAGTAATTGCCATTGGATCAGCTAGACCAACATCTTCTGTTGCACTAATTAGCATTCGTCTAAATATGAATCTTGGATCTTCTCCGGCGCTAATCATTTTTGCAAGCCAATATAATGTTGCATCAGGATCACTGCCTCTAATGCTTTTTATAAAAGCTGATATTACATCATAATGATAATCACCTTCTTTATCATATAATACTGCTTTTTGTTGAATACTTTCTTCAGCTGTTTCTTTAGTAATATATATTTCTGTATTTGATGGAGGTGGAAAATTCTCAACTGAAGTTTCAATTGCTAATTGTAATGAGTTTAATATGCTTCTAGCATCACCTTTAGCAACATCAACTAAATGTTCAAGCGCACCTTCTTCAAATGAAATTTTAAAATTTCCATAGCCTCTTTCTTTATCTTTCAAAGCTTGTTGAGCAATCTTAAATAAATCTTCATCTTTTAATGTTTTTAATTGGAAAATTCTTGATCTACTTACTAATGCTGCATTGACTTCAAAAAACGGATTTTCAGTTGTAGCTCCTATTAATATGAAAGTTCCATTCTCTACCCAAGGCAGAAGTGCATCTTGTTGGCTTTTATTCCATCGATGTACTTCATCGACAAATAATATAGTTTTTGTTTGATAAAAATCTCGTCTATCTTTTGCTCTTTCAATTTCTTCTCTTAATTCTTTGACTCCAGAGAGAACGGCATTTAATGTTGTAAAGTGACTTTTGGTTGTGTTTGCAATTACTCTTGCTAATGTTGTTTTGCCCGTTCCAGGTGGCCCATAAAATATTACAGATGATAATTGATCTGCTTGAATGGCCCGGCGCAATAATCTACCTTTCCCTACAATATGATCTTGCCCAATGTATTCATTTAAATTTCTTGGGCGCATTCTTGCAGCTAAAGGTTGGTTGTCAGGATTCTCTTTAGAAAATAATGTTGTTTTTGGCATTGTTAATTCTCTATATCGTTTATAATTATTTTTGTTGGGTCTATTTCAATATTAATAAGCTTTAAATCTAATTCATTGTTACTTAAATCAGCTAATAAAGTTTTTATAAATACGGTTTTCATTCTAGGTAAAATATTAGTTGAAATTAAAGGAGGACTTTGTCTGTTAAGATTTTCTAATCCATTGCAATATATATTATATTCTTTTGCCATTTGAGTATAGAGTAAATTGATATCTGCAAGATTATTATTGAGAATAGTGTCAATTTCAAGATAAAGAGCATCTCTATATTGTTCAAATAAAACGGTTGAACTTTTTTTATTAATGATATATTTGTTGTTAACATTTGGATATAATAAAGGATATTTAATTTTTTTTGCATAAAGTTTTAATACTGTCTGTATTTCAAAAAGAGACTTAATGTAAGCCTTTTGTATTTGAGTTTTAAAACTAATTAAATTAGAATTTAAATAAGGAATTTCATTTCTTTGTAAATCTAAATTAGCATAAGATTCTCCAATGATTTGATTCAGAGATAGCTTTGAAAAAGAAGTTGTATCTAAATTGTTTATACTTTGTATTAAAATATAATCTCTTATATCAGAGACTTGAGTTTGTTTTTTAGATATAGAAACTACCTCAACACTTTGACAGGAGGAGAGTAGAAAAAATAATAATAAAGAATAAATGTATAGTGTTTTTTTCATACTTTTTCAATTATAGCATTGAAGTAAATTTTTTTAAACTAATGTATTCGTTAATTTTTTTAAATAGGAAATATTCACATAAAAAACACATTCTATATTTCTATATAATATAATTAATTATAAAAAAAAAAGAAATATTTAAGTGTTTAACATTATATAATAACTTGACGATTTTTAATAAAGGATTTACCTTTAGTACAAAGATATTAGAGGAGGCCATAATGGCAAATAATATTAATTTTGCTTCAGCTAGCGATATAAAACTTCGTGAAAGAAGTATTGTAAAAAATGTATATGCATGGATGAGTGCTGGCTTGGGTTTAACTGCATTGACTGCTTATGGAGTTGCAAATAACCAAGGGTTGATGACAGCATTACTATCAAATCGTTTATCCTTTATGATGTTATTTTTTGTCCAAATTGGATTGGTAATTTATTTATCAAGTAGAATACAAAATTTAAGTAAAAATGCTTCAACTTTGGCTTTTTTAGCTTATGCTTTTGTAACTGGAGTAACTTTTAGTACTATATTTTATGCATTTCAAATTCAAACTATATTTTTAGCTTTCTTAACTGCAGCTTTGATGTTTGTGGGAATGGCAGCTTATGCGCAATTTACAACAAAAGATTTATCAGGTGTAGGTTATTATTCACGAATGGCATTATGGGGAATAATTGTAACAATGTTATTAAATTTCTTCTTTAAATCTGCAGCTTTAGATTACTTTATTTCCTTAATTGGAGTTGCTGCATTTTTGGGTTTAACTGCATGGGATGTACAGAAAATAAAGAGAACAAATGACCAATTTTTATCAAGTATGAGTGATATTGATTACCATAGAGCAAGTATATACGGCGCATTAACATTATATCTTGATTTTATTAATTTATTCTTATTCTTGTTAAGAATATTTGGTGGTAGAAGTAAATAAAAATTTAAATTTAGAAAAATAGAAACCCTTTTGTAATTATTGAACAGTTTATTGTTTAATTTACTAAAGGGTGTTTTTATTGTATATAAGAAACTTTTCCATCAATTAAGCCTTGTTTTAAGCCTTCATATGATATTTCTTCTACTTCGAGGAAGCAGGATCTTCTTCCAACATGTTCTAAATAATGTGCATCTGAACTTTGAATAATTGTTTTATTATATCTTTCTTTTATTTGAGATGGTCTAATTGCTTCTAATGCTGAATAATCCAAATCAGGAAGAAATCCAAGGTTAGCTAATATACTATTTGCATTTTTATCAATATGTGCTGGAATTACTAAACCATCTCTTGATAAACATTCACTTATTACATCTTCTAATGAAATTCCACATGTTGTTAATAAAGATTTTTTGAAAGTAGATATTATATTTCCTTCCATATCAACAATGTTTTGATTACCAAAGAGTTTTGGGTCATTTTTAATATCAGGTAATAGTGTTTCAATATAAAACCCAAATTCTTGAGCATCTTCAATATTTTTAAATAAAGTAAGCACATGCACATCTTCAATTGTATTGACTTCCATACCAAAAATGGGAAGGATTTGACAAAGTTCACAGGCTTGTCCAAAAGGTTCTAGATTTCTTGTACAATTGTGATCTGTTAAGGCTAATATGTCTATTGATTTCTCCATAGCTTCGAAAGCTAAAAGAGAGGGTAGCATATCATCGCTTCCACAAGGGGATAAACAACTGTGATTATGTAAATCTAGTTTTATTTTCATAGAATTATAAATTTAATGCTTTTGCTATTTTTACGCTTGCCAAAAATTGAGTATCATCGGTAGAAAATATTGAAATATCATTTTCTTTTGCTGCTTTTATCATGTCATCTGGGCAGCTTCGTCCATTGCAAATAATAATTGCAGGCATAGAAGAGAGTGAACATACTGCAATTGTATTTTTATGTGCTTGAATTGTTATTAGAACACTATCTTCTTCTACATTTGCAATTACATCACTTAGTAAATCTCCCGTATAAGCTGTTTTTACTTCAAGCTTTTCATCACTTAATAATTCAGTTTTAAAACCTTCTATTTTTGTAATATCTTTTACAGTCATTTATTTTTCCTCATCTTTTTTTTGTAAATTTATTGTACAAGTTACTGTTGTACCTTTTGAGCTGCTTTCAATTGAAAAATCATCACTTACGTTTTTTACATTTGGTAGTCCCATACCAGCGCCAAATCCCAAAGACCTAATCCAATCATTAGCGGTAGACCATCCAGGGGTTAATGCTTTTTCTAAATCTTTAATGCCAGGTCCTCTATCCTGTGCTGATATTACAACCTTATCAGGAGTATATGTTGCTATTAATTGACCCCCATTTGAGTGAACAACAATATTCATTTCCATTTCATAGGAGGCAATAGCGGCACGTCTAATTATTGGAGTTGCAACCCCACCATTTTTTAATTTTTTCTTTATTTGGGTACTTGCATAACCGGCATTTTCAAAATCATGTTTAATAATATTATAGCTATGGACTTCTCCATTGATATTGTTGGGCTGTGTTGGTCTGTTATTTGCTTGAGATTTTTCAAGTATTTCCATTTCCCTGTTAATTTCCACTAAAAGGGTTGCTGATATATCTCTTGAGGTAATCATTCCAACTAATTCTTTCTTTTTGTTTAATACTGGGAATCTATGAAATGAAAATTTATCAAAATAATTTATTGCAAAAGAGATAGGCATATCATCTTCTAAAACAATAATATTTCTGCTCATATATGCTTTACAAGGTTCTTCTATATAACCTTTATCTAAAGCTTGGATAATATCATCCATTGATACTAACCCAATTAGACGTTTACCTTGAACAATTGGTACTCCAGTTATTTTTTCTTTTTTCATAAGATGTTGTATTTCTCTTAAAGTAGAGTTCATGCTAGCACAAACTAAATCTTTATACATAACTTCTTTTACTTTCAATCTGTAAATTAAATCTAGAATTACAGTTGGTGAAGAATAGGTGTTTATTGGTATTTCTTGCATGAGAAAATTATACTATAGAAAAGTGAATTTGTGTAAATAAATTAATGCTATTTGTTTTTTTAATTTTTAATAAATATATTAAAAGCTTAAGTAATCAATTAATTAATATAATTTAAAATATTTAAAATGTTTTTTATTTTTATAATTGATAATTGTATGTTATTGCTTGTATGCAAATAATATTCTCTTTTCATTTTACGGCGTTTGAATACATTTAAAGCCTTTTTTACACCATCATATTATAAAGCTTCCATATTTAATTTTTGACAAGCCTTAATAAATACTTCTGGGGTTGGTTTTGAGAATTATATATTACTCATATTACTAACAGTTTCGAAGAAGTTTTGTGATAATAATTTTTCCAATATTAATTTTGCCTTTAAAAAAATATTCTTTATAATATTCATTTCGCTGAATATCCTTTTATTGTCCTAATTTTATTGTTTACTTCTATTTTTATATCTTTGTTACTAATTATCTCTAAATTATCTTTTTTGATATCAAAACTTATTCTTACCCCTTTAAAAATTAAATTAAATGAGTAATGAGTCCAATTATCAGGTAATATAGGATTTAATGAAAGGATGTTGTCTTTTATTTTCAATCCAGCAAAACCAAATATTATTGCAAGGTAACAGCCCCCCATATTAGCAGTATGTATTCCATCTTCAGTATTCTTTTTTAAATTTTCTAAATCTAAAAGTGCAGAATTCCCAAAAAAATCAAGTGCTTCGTTTTTTTTATTTAATCTTGAAGCTGCAATACTAAAAATAGTTGGAGAAAGTGAAGAGTCATGTGTTGTTATTTTTTTATAATATTCATAACTATTGTCAATATATTCCTTAGTTTGATAAGAAGGATATAAAGCATTTGCTAGTACTACATCTGGTTGTTTACATACTTGATATCTATATAATTCTAATGGATGATGACTGAGAAGAAGAGGAAACTCTTTTTTATTGGTATTTTTTAAATCCCAAATTGGTTTTTCTATGAAACTGTCATCTTGAAGACAAATTTTCAATTTTTCTGATTTTGGAAGATACATTTTATCAGCTGCTTTTTTAAATATAATTAATTCATCTTCATTAATCTCGAAGTTTAAACTATTTGATATTTGTAATAAATTCTCTAAATCATATTTTACTGAGACATTTGTATAATAATTGTTACTTACAAGACATGTATATTCATCAGGTCCTGTAACTTCATGAATTTCAAATTTATCGTTATAAAAGTTGCCTAAATCAATAAATAGTCTACATATTTCTATTAGCATTTGCATTCCATATTGAAGCATAAATTCTTTATCCTCTGTAACTCTATAATACATAATAATGGCATATGCAATTGCACAATTAATATGATATTGTGCTGTCCCTGCTGGGAAGAATCCTGAACATTCTTTCCCTGAAATTGTTCTCCATGGGAATAGAACACCCTTTTTATGACCCATTCTTTTTGCATTTTCTCTAGCTTGATTCATTTGATTATATCTAAATTGTAATAAAGTTTTACTTATTTCTGGATTTGTTAAAGTAAAAAATGGCTGGCAGTACATTTCTGTATCCCAAAAATAATGTCCTTCATAACCTTCACCACTTAGTCCTTTAGCTCCAAGGTGTCCATAACAATCAATACTTTTTGATTGTTCTAATTGAAAGAGATTATAATTCAGACCTTTTTCAAGGTGATTATCATTTCCTATTGTTATTTTTGAGATGTCCCAGAAATTTTTTAAATAATTTTCTTGTTCTGTTTTTAATTTATAATCATCAAAATAAATTTCCTTAGAATAATCTATGTTAAAATCTCTAATACTGTCAGAGATTAGAACATTTTTTTCGAAATTTATTGAGGATTTATTTTTAATAGTACAAGTTATAGTGTTTTCATTATGTACTATATTTTTATCTAGATTGGTTATGTAATGTACTTTTACTAGTATTTTAATTTTACTGTTTTTTATTTCTGAAATTAGAGTAGTATCTGTTGAGTTTTGTGGAGTAATTGGAGCAAGAACCTTGTGATTAGCTCTTGGATCATCTCTTTTTACATAATTAGAAACGTTATTTGTCGTAAAGCTTTCTACACATAATTCTTTATCGTTGTTAATACTTATTGAATAGGAAAAATGAATTAAATGAGGGTGTGTAAAACTTGCTAATCTATTAGTATTTATTGTTATTTCATTGTTATTAATATCTTTGTATGTTGTATTTCTTGATAAAACTCCTTTTTTCATATCTAAATACTGATAAAAATTTAAAACCTGGCATTTTGAAAAATCTATTTGAATTTTATCTATATAAATATTTAATCCTTGAAGGTTACAAATATTAACAATTGTATCTTTCTTTTTCGGGAGACCAAAAAGAGGTTCTGCATGTTCTAACTCTATTTCTTCATATACTCCATTTATATAAGTGCCAGGATGAATTGGAATTTCTTCAAGAGATCCTCTTGTTCCCACGTACCCATTAGCAACATGGAAAAGAGTTTCATAAATTTGCTTTTCAGAATTTGTAGTTGGAAAAATTTTTTTTTCTATAATTAAATTATTCATAACAATCCTTTGTTTTTTTCTTTGATTGAATCTTTGCTTATGTTGATTCCCTAAGTACAAGAGTAGGTTTTATTTGGGCATGTATAAATTCGTTATTGTTTTGTTTGTTTTCTTTTAATAATAGCGTGAGACGTTCAATAACTTTTTTTGTTATTTCTTCTTTTGGTTGATGTATGGTTGTTAAGAAAGGATTAAAAAGAGTGCTGTATAAACAATCATCATACCCTATAATTTTAATATCATTTGGAACTGAAACATTAACAGTTTTTAAACCTGCAATAATCCCTGCGGCGATAACATCTGCTTGTGCAAATATTCCATCATATTTTGAAATAAATTCATAATTGTTTATTGCAAATTGGTAACCACTGTAGAAATTTGTATTTATTGAAAGAATACATGTTTGAGAGATTTCAATGCCTTTTTCCATAAAAGCTTTTTTACAGCCTTCAGTTCTCTCTGTATGCTCTGTGCCAACATTTGGAGAGCAGGATATAATTAATATTTTTCTACATTCTTTTTCATATAAGTGTTTCCCTGCCAAATAACCACCATGGATATTGTCAGTAACAAAATAATCAATGTTACTATCGTTTTCTGGTTTAATATGAATGTTGATAGCAGGGATATTCATTTTCTTTGCATATTCTCTATCTTCTCGGCTAATTGAATCATGTAAAAAAAGTAATCCATCAATTTTTCTTTGTTTTATTAATCTAATTGAGTTACTTGAATTATTTGAAAAATTAGTTGCTTCACAAATAATAGTATCCAAATTTTTTTTATTTAATTCATGTCGTAGTTTTAAAAATAATTGATCAATATATGCTTTAGATCCGTTGTTATCAAATGAACTTTCATAAATTAAAGCAATGTTACCAGTTTTTGAAGTTGATAAGGATCTTGCATTATTATTTTTTTCAAAACCTAAATCCTTAGCAACTTTTTTAACTTTTGAAATTGTTTGTTTTGATATTCTAGGATTATCATTTAGTGCTCTAGATATAGTTGATTTGTTTAATCCTGTTATTTGGGCAATATCATTTATTGTAATAGGCATATATTATATCAAGCTCCTTTTTGTGCAACCGGTTGTGCATGTATAAATTGAATTATATCATATCAGCAAAATGTGTCAATTTTTTTATAATTAATTTAATTTCTTTTATCATTTATATTTAATATATGATGCTAGTTAATAATTTAATATTTAAGTAAAAAATAATTTAAATATTGTACAATCGTTTGCACAATCTATTTAATATTGTTTAATTATTTAAGTTAATTTAAATCTAAAATGAATAATTGATATAAAAAACTTGTATATTGACAAATGTTGCTTTATAATTATTTCTATTGTTAACACGGGAATTATTTGTGAGATATGAATTAATTAATAACCTTATTTATGAGGATGAAAATATATTGGTTGTGAACAAGGTATCAAATATGCCTACGGTTCCATTAAAAAATAGAAATGAAGGGAATTCTTTATTAGATGCAGTGAGTGACTATTGTCCCCAAGTAAAGAGTTTTGAGGGCTATAGTAAACATGAGGGAGGCGTATTACATAGATTAGATACTCCTACTAGTGGGCTAGTATTAATTGCTAAAAATAAAGGTGCATTTGAATTTTTAAGACAAAAGCAAAAAGAAGATTTATTTTTAAAAAAATATTTGGTTAAATCAATTAGTAAAGAATCAAATTTGCCAGGTTTTGGGGATTTCCCTTTTAAAGACCCAAAGAATGAAAAACAAATAGTAATTAAATCTCTTTTTAGACATTATGGGAAAGGTAGATCTTGTGTTAGACCAGTATTAGAAAGCTCTTCAAGTTTAATAATTTCAAAAGCATCGAATAAATATTATGAAACAACTGTTGCTTTTGAAAAAGAAGATGATGGTATATATTATTTCATTTGTTCTTTGACAAATGGATTTAGACATCAAATTAGAGTTCACATGGCTTGGAGTGGGTACCCGCTAGTTGGGGATGTATTATATGGGGCTTCAATAGATAGAGATTTTGGCCTTGATTGTTTTGAGATAACATTTATTAATCCCTATACTTTGAAAAAACAAACGGTCACTAAGAAGGATATAAAATTATGAATATATTAATTTCACGATGCTTACTTGGATTTCCTTGTCGTTATGATGGTAAGGCTTTTAAAAAAGATTCTTTAATGGAATTGATTAATACATATAAAAATGTTCATAATTTTATTGCTGTGTGCCCTGAAGTAGAAGCAGGAATGGAAGTTCCTCGATTAAGTTGTGAAGTAGTTGGTGATAAAGTAATAAATACTATTGGAGAAGATAAAACTTTTTATTTTGAAAAAGGGGCAAGAATTGCATGTAACAAAGTGAAAGCAAATAATATCACATTTGCGATTCTAAAAAGTAAATCTCCTTCTTGTGGAATAAATTATATTTATGATGGTACCTTTTCTGGCAATGTAGTTAAGGGTATAGGTGTTACAGCTAGAGAATTAACTAAATTGGGTGTATTAGTTGTAACAGAAAATGATTTAGAAATAATTTATGATTTTTTAAAATCAAATATCAAAAACTGATTTTCTAAATAAATGATAATATTTATATAAAAAAAAGGAGACTTGTATAATTTCAAATCTCCTTTTTTTATTTTAAATATTAATATATTTGCTTAATGTTTTGCATTGAAAACTACTGTTCTATTTTTATAGATTAGTATTCTTGATTCAAGATGTGCTTGAACAGCTTTTGCAAGGGCTCTTGTTTCAGCATCTCTTCCAACTTCTTTTAATCCTTTTGGAGTTAATTCATGTCCGACTCTTACAACTTCTTGTTCGATTATAGGGCCTTGGTCTAAATCTTTGCTAGCATAATGAGAAGTTGCACCAATCATTTTAACTCCTCTCTCATAGGCTTTTTGGTATGGATTTGCCCCTTGAAATGCTGGTAAAAAAGCATGGTGTATGTTGATGATTTTTCCTTCCCATTCAGATACAAAATCAGCACTTAAAATTTGCATATATCTTGCTAATACTACTAAATCAATATCAAATTGCTTTAATAAAGCTTTGACTTTTAATTCTTGTTCTACTTTTGTTTCAGGCGTTACTGGTAAATAATGATATGGAATTCTAAAACTATTTGCTAGATTTTCTAGATTAGGATGATTTGAAATAATAATTGGTATTTCACAATGAAGTTGACCTTGGTTTTTTCTTGCAATTAAATCATATAAGCAATGACTTGTTTTGCTAACAAGTATTGCAACTCTTGGATTATAATCACTGTAATGACAAGACCATTTAAGATTATTATCTTTGGCAAATAAATCAAAATCATTTTCTAATTCTTTTCTTGAAGTTTTTAAATCTGCTAAATCTATTTCCATTCTCATAAAATACATATTTTCATAACTGTCTGTATGTTGTTGACAGTGAAGGATGTTAAAATCTTTATCTGTGAAATAATTAACACATTTTTTCATAATTCCTTTTCTATCTTCACATTGTATTAAAAAGCTAATAGTTTTTGTTTCTTCTTTTACCATTATTGTTGATCTCCAAAATCTTCAGTTTCAATTTCACTTTCATCTTTTATTTTTATTATCTCGATACGTCTTTTTGCATCCTCAAGACTTTTTTCTAATTCTTTAGAAAGTATCATACCTTCTTCGTATAATTCAATACTTTTTTCTAAAGGAGTTTCATTATTTCTTAAAGCTGTTGCAATTTCTTCCATTCTTTTTAACTTTTTTTCAAAATCCATTAAATACCTACCTTTGCTTCAATATCACCATCTTTAAATGTGATATTAATTATATCTTCTTTTCTTAAACTTTTTTTTGATTTGATAATTTTATTATCTTTAGCTTTTATGATTGCATACCCTTTATTCAATATTGAGTTAGGGCTTAGAGATTCTATTTCTAGTTTTGCTAAATTAAATCTGTTATAATAATTATTTACTTTATTATTCTGAGCTATTTCAATTTCATTTGAAGTATTTACTCCTCTATAATAGCTATTTTCAATTTTAGTTAATAAAATTGATTTTAAATTGTTAATATCATATCTATATATTTTTTCTTTTAAATAATCAAATTTTGAATCAAAAGAATTTTTTATTAATGTTGTTAAGTCTTTTCTAGTATTTGCAATTTCATAATAGCCACTACTTGCTAATTCTGCGGCTGCTGAAGGGGTAGGAGCTCTTAAATCTGATACAAAATCACAAAGTGCAAAATCTATCTCATGTCCAACCCCAGTAATTATGGGAATAGAGCTATTTAAAATTGATTTCAAGACAATTTCTTCACTGAAAGGCAGTAAATCTTCTATTGAACCGCCACCTCTTGTAACAATTAATTGATCACATAAATCAAATATATTAGCTATATCAATAGCTTTAGAAATTGAGAGAGCTGCATTACTTCCTTGAACAACACATGGTATTATTACTATATCTAAACTTGGGGCTCTTCTTTGTAATACTTGAAGAATATCTTGAAGGGCTGCAGCAGTAGGACTTGTAATTACACCAATTTTTTTAGGGTATTTTTTTATAGGTTTTTTTAATTCCAAATTAAACCAACCAGCTTTTTCATATTGTCTTTTTCTTTCTTCAAGATTTGCTAAAATATCTCCAGTCCCTACAAAAGACAAGCTGTCACATTTTATTGAATATGTTCCTCTAGGTGCATAAAGATCTAAAGTTCCTAAAACTTTTATTTTATCTCCTTCTTTTAATAATCTTTCAACTTTCCAGGTGTTTGTTTTAAACATCACAACTGAAATTGAAGCATTTTCATCTTTAAGTGAAAAATACCAATGGCCAGTTGAAGATGGTCTGAAATTAGAAACTTCCCCAACTATATTAATGTAGGGAAAGTTTTCATTTAATGTGTCTTTGATTAAAGAGGTTAATGCGCTAACACTTAATATAGGAATATTTTCTTGATTCACAAATTTCTCCAAGTTAGAATATATAAAACAATATATATCTTTTTTAATTTGACTTCTAGATATCTGTACTTAAGAAAAGAATTTATGTATACCATAGCTAACAATATATAAAAAAATATTACTTACTTTACATGTTTTTTTAAATAAAAAATAAAAATTATTTGTTTTAAAAATTATTATTTATTTTTATTTTAAATTAAAATTTTTTAATATGTATAGTATATTGTTAAGTAATTTTATAAAAAAATAAATAACATATGACAAAAAAATGGGCTGTTATATACAGCCCTATTAAGATTATTTTGACCTTAATTGATTGATAATTAGTCAGCTAAGATTGCGCCTGTAGGACAAGCTTCAGCACAAGCACCACAACTGATACAAGTATCTGCATCAATTACGTAGATATCACCTTCTGAAATAGCTTCTACTGGGCATTCTCCAATACAACTTCCACATGCAACACAGTCTTCAGTAATTTTGTAAGCCATAATGTCACTCCTTACTTATTTGTAATTTATACATACTTTTTAACATCAACTTGTACGGTAGTCAAGTATAGGGATAAGTTTAAGTCTTGTTTTCAAAGGATAAAAAACTTAATAACATTAATAAATTTATTTTGAATTGGTAGTCTTAATTTTTTATAAGTTAGATTGTTAGAACAATCATTTACAATAATTTGGGATAAAAAATACTTTATATATGATTAAAAAAAACAAATTATCTTGTAAAATACAGCATTTTAACTTATCGTTTTTATATCTTATTTAGAGGGGAAAGGTAAAACCTTAGATTTGTATGAAATTAGTATTAGCAGAAAAACCTAGTGTAGGAAGATCTTTAGCTAAAATTTTAGCTTGCACAGAAAAAAAAGATGGATATCTCTTAGGAAGTGAATATATTGTTACTTGGGCTCTTGGGCATTTAGTTGAATTAGCCCAACCCGCAGATTACTCTCGAAGTTATAAAAGATGGAGTTTTGCTTCTTTGCCTATTTTACCAAAGGACTTGAAACAAGAACCAATAGAGAGAACAATTGATCAATTTAACATTGTTAAATCATTATTAGAAAGAGAAGATATTAGTGAATTTATTATTGCAACTGATGCAGGAAGAGAAGGTGAACTTGTTGCAAGATGGATTTTAAAATTATCAAATTATAATAAAAAAGTTAAAAGATTATGGATAAGCAGTCAAACTGATCAAGCTATTTTAGATGGATTTAAAAATCTTAAAGAGGGGGATTTATATTTAAATTTATACAATGCCGCTTTTTGTAGAGCCGCAGCAGACTGGTATGTTGGTTTAAATGTTACTAGAGCTTTGACAACACACTATGATTCAAAGATGTCAGCAGGTAGAGTCCAAACCCCAACATTATATTTAATGTGTCAAAGAGAAGAAGAAATTGAAGCGTTTAGTGGAAAATTTTATTGGACAGTTAAGGCTGATTTTAATTCATTTAATGCCTCTTATTATCCAACAGCTGATACGATTAGAATCGATAATGAAAGTGATGTTAAATTAGTACAAGAAATTTTAGAAAAAAATAAAACTGGTAAAATTGTTAATATCGAGACTATTGAGAAGATAGAACAAAATCCTTTAGCATATGATTTAACAGAATTACAAAGAGATGCTAATTTACAACTATCTTTTAGTGCAAAAAAAACGCTTGATGTTCTTCAACGATTGTATGAATATCATAAAATAGTTACTTATCCTAGAACAGATAGTAGGTATATTACAGATGATATTGTTCCAACTCTTAGATCTCGTCTTATGGCGATAAATAATACTGAATTTTCAAAAGAGGTTCAAAGTATTTTATCAAAAGAGTTAAGAGTTAATGATAGGTTTGTTCAAAATGACTTGGTAAGTGACCACCACGCAATAATACCAACTGAGCAAAAAGTTAATTTAGATAGATTAAGTGGTGATGAAAAAGCTTTATGGCAATTAATTGTTAGAAGATTTTTAGAAGTTTTAGAAGATGATTATATTTATGAAACAACAACTCTTTTTATCGAGATAGATTCTTTGGTGTTTAAAACTAGATTGTCTGTTTCAAAGCAAGAAGGCTGGAAAAAATTAACTCGTTATAATTCAAATCTTGATGAAGGCAATAAGTTTGATACTTTTGTATTAAATCAGGAAATTGAAATGAAAGATTTTGCAATAAAAAAATTAACTACTGATGCTCCAAATAGATTTAATGAAGCAACGCTTTTATCAGCGATGGAACACGCTGGAAGATATGTTGATGATGCAATAATTAAGAAAAATTTATCAGCAGGATTAGGAACTCCAGCAACTAGAGCTGATATTATTGAAAAATTGATTCAAAATAATTACATCAATAGAAATGAGAAGAATGAATTAGTACCTACTCCAATTGGTAGAGAAATTATTAGATTAGCTCCTGATTTATTAAAAAGTCCTGAATTAACAGGGAAATGGGAAGAACGATTAAATAATATTTCTAAAGGCAAAGAAGATAGTGAAAAATTTATTGAAGATATTAAAGAATTAACAAAAAGGTTAGTAAAAGATATTGGAAATTCTTATGAAAGTTTTTCACCAATTTTTACTGATGGTAAAAAATGTCCTTACTGTAAGAGTGATATGATGAAAGTAATCGATAATCAAAATAGAGCTCATTATATTTGTCAAAAATTGTCTTGCTCTTATGAAGAAATGGAAATTAAAAAAAGAGTTGCTTTAAGCCCAGAAGAAATTGCTAAAAAACCAAAGGTAGTTGTAAAAAAAGTTGTAAAAGTTCAGCCTAAAATTAAGGAAAATGTTGTTTTAGAAAAAGCTGTAAAAGCTTCTTCTTCTGCCTCATATTTCCAAAACATTGCTAAAACAAGTGCCACTAAACCAAAAATGGCAATAAAAAAAGTAGCTACAAAAAAAGAAGTGCCTTATAAAATTGAAACTGTTATTGAAGTAGTCAGAGATAGCAAATTAAATAGAACTAATTATAATATAAGAGAAGATACAAATTGGAAAAATTCAACTTATAATAATAAAGAAGTATCTTCTAATGCAACTTTTGCAGATTTT
Organism: Sphaerochaetaceae bacterium; assembly: GCA_963678575.2. Taxonomy (GTDB): domain Bacteria; phylum Spirochaetota; class Spirochaetia; order Sphaerochaetales; family Sphaerochaetaceae; genus Pleomorphochaeta. The sequence continues at coordinate 363,874 of CAXXHV010000002.1, forward strand.
ATAAAAGCTAGTGAAAATAGATATAAGAAAAGGAAAAAGAAATAATAGATATAAAAAGCTATTTTATTTAATTTAGTAATCTTCTTTATTTAAAATAGCTTCATTTTTAAAAAATTCCTTAATAACATTTTCTTCTTCTTTATTGCTTAACTTATTTTCTTTATAAGCTTTTTCTAATAAAATAGCTTTTTCTTGTAATTCTTGATTTTTAGTAATTCTAAAGTAATAAGATATTAAAGAATAAAATAATATTAATTGTTCATTAGTTTTAGCACAATCTTTTGCTTCTAAAGCATATTTTGAAAAAATAGGCAAATCAAAAGCAAGAGCCATCTTTGTTATCTGTGGGAAAAAAGAATTATTAAAAGCTTTTTTATTAAAAGTATTAATCATTGATTTTCTTTTTTCTTGATTTTCAAATAGCCTAATCATATTCCAGGCTTTAAGGACATATCTAGCTTGAATAGGGAGTGGGGTCTTTTTTAATAAATGAGAAGTTTTTTTTGATTCTTTCTCGATTTGGGCATCATTGAATTCATTAATTATTATATCTTCTTTTTTTAGTATTTGATTAATTATTGTTTCATTTTTGTTATATAAAGCGTTAATTAAAAGCTGGTTTTCTTTAAGTATATTATTAATGTCATTGTAAGAAAGATAATAACTTTTGTGTATAATAAATTCAGGAGTATACTCAAAACTAATAAAAAGTTTTGAGTAGTCTTCTAATATTTTATATATATGATAAAATTGTCTTGAGTTCATAGAAATATTTCTCTTTTTGTAAAATTTTTTCAACTTTGATTAATTATAAAAAAATAATATAAAAAAATCAAAGAAATAACTTTAAAAGGGTTTTAATTCTAGCTTTTATATGTTATAAGAAAAGGACAATTGTTAAAATAAAAACATATTGTTATTATATAGACAAATAAAAATAATTTTGATATATTGAACTTAGAGGTAAAAAAATGGACATAGCATTAGTTGGATATGGAAAGATGGGACAGATGATAAGGTCCTTAATTGGAGACAAAGATTCTATTGTTTCTATTATAGATCTTTATAGCGATAATAACGAAGTTAGTGCAAAAGAATTATCAATTAAAAGCTTAAATAATGCTGAAGTTGTAATAGATTTCTCTCACCCTTCAACAATTGAATCTAATATTAAATTTTATTTAGAAAACAAAATTCCATGTGTTATTGGTACCACAGGTTGGTATGATAAAATTAATGAATTAAAAGATTTTGCAAGTAATTATAAAGGAAGCAGTTTAATTTATAGTGGTAATTTTTCAATTGGAGTAGCTATTTTCAGAGAAATTGTAAAAGTTGCAGCCCAAACGCTTTCACAAACTAAACTATATGATGTTTTTTTAAACGAAATACACCATAGAGATAAAGCAGATTCTCCTTCAGGAACTAGTTTATTATTAGCAGAAGCTGTGTTAGAAAACTTTGACTCAAAAGATAAAATTGTAAGTGAAGAATTAAAGAGAAAAATTGAAAAGAATGAGATTCATTGTTCCTCAACAAGGGGTGGTTATATTACTGGAACACATAGTGTAGTATTTGACTCTCAAGTTGATAGTATTGAATTAGTTCATAGAGCAAAAAACAGAGAAGGTTTTGCAAGCGGGGCTATAATTGCAGCTTCATGGATAAAAGACAAAAATGGCTTTTATAATTTAGACGATTTGGTTAACACCTTAATTAATTAATAGGAGAAAAAAATGGATTTATCAAAATTTAATGGAGTACATACAGCCCTTATAACACCTTTTACAAAAAAGGATAATGTAGATACTGAGGCTTTAAAGCAATTAATAGATTATCAAATTCAAAATGGAATTAGTGGTTTAGTACCTTGTGGAACAACAGGTGAAAGTCCAACTTTATCTCATGATGAACATGATAGAGTGATACAGTTAACAGTAGAATATACTAATAATAGAGTTCCTGTTATCGCCGGAACAGGTAGTAATGCAACTTCTGAAGCAATAAGATTATCAAAGCATGCTCAAATAGTTGGAGCTGATGCTGTTTTATTAGTAAATCCTTATTATAATAAACCCACTCAAAAAGGATTATATTTACATTTTAAAGCAATTGCAGATAGTGTTGATATTCCTTGTATTGTATATAATATTCAAGGAAGAACTGGTGTCAATGTTGAAACAGAAACCTTAGTTGCTTTAGCTAATGATTGTGAAAATATTGTTGCTGTTAAAGAAGCAAGTGGTAATATTATTCAAATGGAAGATGTTATTAAAAAAAGTCCAGATGATTTTCTTGTTTTAAGTGGTGATGATAATATGTGTTTAGATTTGATTGAAAGAGGCGGAAATGGTGTTATTTCTGTTGCATCAAATCTATTTCCAAAACAAATGAGTGAAATGGTAAATTTAGCTTTAAATAATAGAATACAAGAAGCAAGAGAAATTGAAAAAGAATTATCTCAATTCTTTAGAGCTTGTTTTTTAGAAACAAATCCAATTCCAATTAAAACTGCTTTAGCTAAGTATGGATATTGTAACGAAAGTTTTAGATTGCCTTTATGTACTATGGCAAATGAAGAAAATAGAGAACAATTATTTAATGTTCTTAAAGAGTTAGAACAAAACCCTAGCTATAATTATTGCTGGGCAAGGAGATAAGAATAAAATGGCGAGAATAAATGATAGCTTTACTAAATTGTCAGCAGGGTATTTATTTCCAGAAATTGCAAGAAGAACAAATGCATTTTTAAAAGAAAATCCTGATGTTGAATTAATGAAATTAGGAATTGGAAATACTACCGAAGCTTTACCTAAAACTTTAGTACAAGCTATGAAGGATAAATTAGATTTATTATCAAATAGAGAAACATATTCAGGTTATGGTGATGAACAAGGTGATACTCCTTTACGAGTAGCATTGAAAGATTATTATAAAAATTATAATGTTGATTTAGATGCTACTGAATTTTTCATTAGTGATGGGGCTAAAGCGGATGCTGCAAATATACAACAATTATTTAGCCTTGATAGCATTGTTGCTTTTCAAGATCCAGCTTATCCTGTTTATGTCGATTCAAATGTTGTTGGTGGCAGAACTGAAGGTTATGATTCTTTATTACAAGGATATAAGAATTTTGTTTATTTACCTTGTACTGAAGAGAACAATTTTATTCCACAACTACCAAAAACAAAAGTTGATTTGATTTATTTATGTTCTCCTAATAATCCAACTGGAGCTGTAATGACTCATCAAGAATTGAAAAGTTTTGTCGATTATGCAAATGAAAACAAGGCTGTAATTATTTTTGATAGTGCTTATAGTGAATATATAAAAGATACAAATTTGCCTAGAAGTATTTATGAAATTGAGGGTGCAAAAAATTGTTCAATTGAGATTAATAGTTTTAGCAAAAATGCAGGTTTTACTGGAGTTAGATTAGGCTGGACAATTGTTCCTAAACAATTGGTTTGTCAAGATAGTAAAGAGGGACAATTAAATTCGATGTGGAATCGAAGACAATGTACCTTCTTTAATGGAGCTTCTAATATTGCACAAGCTGGTGGTTTGAGTGCTTTAAGTGGTGAAGGTTTAAAAGAGTGTAAAGCTTTAGTTGATTATTATATGGGTAATGCTAAAATAATTAAAGAAGGTTTAGAAAGCATTTCTCTTGTTTGTTATGGTGGAGAAAATTCTCCATACATCTGGGCTAAAACGCCTAAAAATATGACTAGTTGGGAATTTTTTGATTATCTTTTGACTAAATGTCATGTAGTTATTACTCCTGGTAGCGGATTTGGTCCTTCAGGAGAAAATTATATTAGAGTTTCATCTTATGGACACAGAGAAAATGTAATTAAAGCAATTGATTCAATTAAGGAGAATTTTACAAATGGCAACTAAAATCTTACCTTTAGCAGAAGAAAAATTAGCACAATTAATAAAAGATATTCCTACTCCATTTTATTTATATGATGAAAAAGCTTTTATGGAAAATGCAAAGAATTTTTATGATTTATTTTCTTGGGCTCCAAATTTTATAAATTATTTTGCTGTGAAAGCGTGTCCAAATCCAAGTATAATGAAAAGATTATTTGATATTGGTTATGGTGCCGATTGTTCTTCTTTACCAGAATTGATTTTATCAAAAAAATGTGGACTTCCTGGTGAAAAAATAATGATGACTAGTAATGATACACCAAAAGAAGAATTTGAGTATGCAAATGAGATTAATGCAATTATTAACTTAGATGATATTACACACATTGAAGCTTTAGAAAAAGCTGTTGATAAAATACCTGAAACTATTTGCTTTAGATATAATCCAGGGAAAGAGAGAACTGGGAATGCAATTATTGGAAACCCTGTAGAAGCAAAATATGGTGTTACAAGTGATCAAGTAGTTGATTGTTACCGTATTATGAAAGAAAAAGGTGTAAAACATTTCGGACTTCATACTATGGTAGCTTCAAATGAATTAGAAGCTGATTATATAATTGAAACAGCAAGGATGTTATTTGCCTTATGCAAAAGAATATATGAAGAAACAGGCGTAAAACTTGATTTTGTTGATTTAGGTGGCGGGGTAGGTATTCCTTATAGAGAAGATCAAGAACCAATGGATTTACAATATGTAAGTGATCAAATTAAAAAATTATATAATACTATGATTTTAGAAGAGGGCTTGGCTCCTTTACAAATTTCTTTTGAATTGGGTCGATATATTTTAGGTCCTTATGGTTATTTAGTCTCTAAAGTAAGACACGTAACTAAGAAATATAAAGACTATGTCGGTTTAGATTCATCAATGGCTGATTTGATGAGACCTGCTTTATATGGCGCATATCATCATATTACAGTATTAAATAAACATGGTGAGAAACATGTTTATGATGTTACTGGAAGTTTGTGTGAAAATAATGATAAATTTGCAATTGACAGAGAACTTGTAGAAATCGAAGAAGGAGATACTCTAATTATTCATGATACTGGTGCGCATGGTCATGCAATGGGTTTTAACTATAATGCTAAATTAAGACCCGCTGAATATTTATTAACTTCTGATGGTAAAATTAAAATGATTAGAAGAGCTCAAACTATTGAAGATTATTTTGAAACATTAGATTTTGATGGTGCAGAGGTGAAACTTTGATAGAGCATAATTATTTTCATAGAGTTTATTTTTCAGATACTGATTGCCAAGGTATAGTATATCATGGGAAATATTTAGATTTTGCAGAACATGCAAGAACTGAAATGATTAGAGAAAAAGTTGATCAATCAGTTTTACTTGAAAATAATGTAGGTTTTGTATTAAAAGAAATAAATGTTATTTATAATATACCAGCTAAATTAGATGATATTTTAAAAATAAAAACAACTGTTGAATCTTCAAAAACTTTTAGTATAGTATTACTTCAAGAAATATTTAGGGATGAAGAATTGATTTGTACTTTGAAAGTAAAGGTTGCTTGTTTAAATTTAGAAACTAATAAAATATTAAAAATTACAGATTACTTAAAATAGTTAAAAATATCGATAGTATTATTACTATCGATATTTTTAGGTAAGTAAGCCTAATCTTTTATTTTATCAGAAAATTTTGTTTTATTAATCACCAAAGAGGTAACAATCAAAAAATAAATAAAATAAACTATTGCCCATATTACTTGGTTATTAAATGGGCCTTTATTTATTAATGAATATATTCCTCCCAATAAGTATAAAAAACTTGCTACAGGTAACAAAAACGTATACTTATCTAAGATACTTAATAAAACAAATAATCCAGCAAGTAAAATGTCTATTCCTACATAGAAATCAAAACCGAATTTAAAACTCGTATTGTTTAAATTTGCTATGTATAAACTTATTAAACTAGACTGAACACAAATAAGCAAACAAAAAATAAAACTAGTTAGGCCTATGACTAATTTAATATTCTTCACAGGAGTACCTTCTTTATGCTTGAATGATAGTACACTATATTATCTTTTTCAAGTTTTTTTTACATATTTTATGATAATTTTAACAAAGAATTATATTTTTACTATTGGGAGGTCTTTCCATTTTGTTGTATAGCAAGGAGAAAGTTTTTCTCTTTTCTGTAAATTGTTTTTTTCTAGTTTATTTGTTGCTCCACTCGATATTTTTTTTCTACCATATGTTTGACTTATTTCATTAATTACTTTTGATAAAGTATCTTGATTTTTTAAGTTTAAATTATATTGTTCACTTTTAAATAATTCTAATTGTCTATAGTTTGATTTGCTTAATTCTAAAGCCCAAATTCTACATCCCTTGTACTTTTCCTTTTTATAAATCTTATAAAGGATTTTTTTTGTGGCTTCTATTAATGTAGGTATATAATTTGTTGAATCTTCTAAAAATATTGTAGAAATTGGGGCAATATAATTTTCTTCAAATCTATTAGTAAATAAATTTAAACTTAAAGCTTTTGTAGTTAAATTTCTATCAATTAATTTTTCGCCAATAATAGTACAGTGGCACGCAATTGATTCTTCTAATTCTTCTAATGTTTCTCTTGGTTTAGAAAAAGTAATTCCACTACAGATATTTTTTGATTGTGGATTATCAATGTTTATACAAGGTATCCCTTTTAATTCTTTAACAGTTTCTAATGTAGATATAGTTAAATTCTTTCGAATCCAAAGTTCATTTTTTTTTGTTAATTCGTAAGCTGAAAAAATATTATGTGAATTTAGAAATTTAGCTTTATTTCTTCCAATTCCCCAAATTTCTTTAACAGAAGTTTTAAGTAAAGCTTTTTTTTCCCATTCTGGTTTTAAGTATAAACAATTTGATTCTAATGTTTTTCCTATATGATTTGCAATTTTTGCTAATGTTTTTGTTCTAGCGACTCCTATTGAGACCGGGATTCCTATATTTTGAGTTATTTTATCTCTAATTTCTTGAGCACTTATATGGCTCGGCATTATAAAGAATGCTTCATCAATAGAGTAGGTGGTAATTACTCCGACTAAATCGCGTAAGTTTTCCATAACTCTATCTGAAATATCTTGATAAAGAGTATAGTTAGAAGAAAATACTGTAATGTTATTTTTTTCGATTTTTTCTTTACATTTAAAATAAGGCATTCCTCTTTGAATCCCTAATCCTTTTGCTTCTTTTGAAAGCGATATTATGCATCCATCATTGTTAGATAATATAACCACAGCTTTATCTTTTAAATCAGGACGGAATAATTTCTCACAGGAAGCATAAAAGGTATTACAGTCGCATAGTCCAATCATTGTCTTAGTGTCCTAACTACTGCAGTAATTACTCCAAAAATTGAAAAATTTTCTAAATTAATTATCTCAATGTCTTCAAAATCTTCATTTTCTGGATGCAAAAAAATTCTTTCCCCTTTAATTTTTAATCTTTTTGCTGTAAATTCACCTTCATATTCTGCAATAATTAAATCATTATTTTTTGCACTAATGCTTTTATCAACAACTAAGATATCACCATCGAATATTCCTGATTTTTCTAAACTATTGCCACTTGCTCTTAAACAATAAGTTGAAGCTCTATGTTTGAGTAATAAATCATTAAAATCTAAAGGGTTCTCTCTACTATCAATAGCAGGTGATGGAAAGCCACATTTTATTGGAGTTTCCATTATTATTGTTGGTTTTTTTTCTTGCATAGCTACAATATGGATTTCTTTTTTTCCTTTGTCAAGAAATGAAGTTTAAAGAACCCTTATTAATTTTTTATTCAGAACATGTAATGATTATTTTTGTACTTCCTAAAGTTCCTGAAACTCCATCAATGAATGCAAATAAATCATAACGATGATCTCCTTTCACTGGAAGTATTGTTAAAACATTAGTATTTTCACCACTTATTAAATCTCCTTCGAAATACCAACTATAATTTATATCACTTTCATCATATCCTTCAGGAATACTTGTTGGAGTAAAACTTAATGTTAATTCTTGATTTTCTACAATAGTTTCAGGTGTTGAGTTTATTACACCAATAATTGGCAAATGTGTATTGCAGTAAAAATTAATACCATAATTCAGAGTAGTATCACCTATTACAAAGGTATTGCTACCTTCGGTTGTATGGTTTGCTAAAATTCTCAATTGTTCAGCAAATCCTGAAAGTTCTGTTGGTCCACTATAAAGTTTTGATGATATAATATAATTACCTGATTCAATGGGAGCACTAATACTAGCATGACCTATTTCATACTTTATTGTGTCTGGAATTGAGCATTCACTGAAGGTGTTATTATTAAGCTTATAGTATGTTGTTAATACTCCAACTTTATCAGCATCTACTTGATCAGGATTCCAATAAAAATCTAAATCAATATTTCCAGTCCCATTTATATATTCTAAAGTTATATTGACAATAGATTGAGAATTAAATAAATAATAAGTTCCATTTCCTTCTACAATAGCTTCATCATTAATATTATATCCAATTACACTAATATCCCATTTACCTTTTACTAAATTGGTTAATTGTGTTGATTCATTAGTTGTTTCTGCTTCAAATGTCTTTTCATTTGGGCCAATACCAGATATTACAAATTTAAATACAGATAGTTCAGAGTCACTTGGACTAATATTTCTTGATTGGGCGGTTTTAGCACTACTTTTTAAAGAAATAGTTAAATCCATTAATTGAGATTCATTTTGTGCCCTACATGAGTAGAATGTAATACTTAAAATTGTAAATACTAAAGAATAGAATAATAATTTTGTTTTTGTTTTCATTAAACACCTCATTATAAATTTTTTAAATAAAATGTAGAGCTTTATTTACAATAAAACCCTACAAAAATAGGTAATTTTTATTTACCTTTAATACGGCTTCATTTTAATAAATATATAATTTCGTAATAATGCTTGAGTTTTTTTTAAAAAAAGATAAAAATAATTTTATAACTAATAAAAAGAGGTGTTGATGGACCAACTTCATGTTAACAAATACTCAAAAGAATATAATAGTAATAATTACTCTTTAATGCCTCAATGGGAAGATTCTAAAGATACCAAAGTAAAACTTAAATTATTTCATACAAAAACAGACTTATTACTAGAATTTGATATAATTGAAAAAGAATTGAGAATGAAAGCTAAATTTAATAATGATAAAGTCTATGAAGATAGTTGTGTTGAATTTTTTGTAAAAAGATGTGATAGCAAAGAATATCTTAATTTTGAAATAAGTGCGTCATCTTTTATGCTTGTTGGGAAAGGCGACTCAAGGTTTGATCGAATTCTTTTTAGCAATAAAGAAATAAGTGAAATTAAAAGAGATATTTCTATTTTGGAAAAAAATGATAATAATTGTCATTGGAAAGTAAAATTATCTATTAATTTAGTTAAATGGGGTTTATTAAATGCTGGCGAAAATATAGAAGATTTGATTTTAAAAGGAAATTTTTATAAATGTGGAGATAAATTAAAAGAACCTCACTATATGTCATTGTTTCCAATAAATAGTGAAAGTCCTAATTTTCATGTTCCAAACAGTTTTAAAGAAATATTATTTATTTAAATTTTTATGTTTTAAAAATTTTTCTTTTGAGTTAAATGCGCATTCTCCACTAAACTCAGTATCGCCAATCAATTCTTTTAAAGCAAGGTGTGCTAAGTTAAGTGCAAAAATTCCTGTTAGTGTTGGCAATGAGCCGAGAACATTTCTAACTCTTCCTCTTTCTAAAATTTGTTCATTAAAGTCTAAATGTTCTTCATCTTGAGGGTCTTTATATTCGTATCTTGGAAGTTCTGGTGAAAAAATTACTTTTATTCCTCGATCTACCCCTCGATGACGGAGTCTTTTTCTGACAAGTTTGGCTAAGGGACATCCATAAGTATCAAAGAGATCTGCACTTTGTACTAAAGAAGGTTCTCTTCTTAAAGCTGCTCCCATTGAACTTATTACTTTTATATTATTTAAATAACAATAAGAAAGAAGGCTACATTTTGGATTTAATGAATCTATTGCATCAATAACTAAATCAAATGAATCATCAATTAATTCACTTGCCGTTTCTTCACTAAAAAAACTCTTTATAGCTTCGACCTCACAATTTGGGTTAATTGAGAGTACTCTTTCTTTTGCGACTTCAACTTTTACTCTATCCAAAGTTTCCCAAGTAGCAATGATTTGTCTATTTATATTAGTCACACCAATTATGTCAAAATCAATTATTCTAAAATGAGTAATCCCACTTCTTGCCAAAGCTTCTAGGCATAAACTCCCAACAGCGCCCATACCAACTATTATGACTTTTTTATTATGTAATTCATTTATATTTGAATCTCCGATTAATCTAGAAATTCTCAAGAATTGATCTGAACTCATTATTCTTATCCTTAAATTTTTGTACTTTTAAAGTTTCTAGTGTATTTATAAAATTATTAAAATAACTAGAATAATTTTTATCAGTTTCTTTATCCCAGTCACTTTCGATTAAAAAACCTATTTCATCTAACATATATATTTTTTCAATTAATTTTGTATTTATTACCTTTGGGTTTAAACTGACAATAACATTGTATTTCTTTAATTGTTTTGCTAATTCTATACTCTTATTAAAACCATGGTAAATTATATATTTGGGTAGACTATTTTTATTTTCTTCTAATATTCTCAGTAATTGATTATTAGAATTAACAATATGTATAGTAAAAATTCTATTAAATTTATTTGCTAATAATAGTGATTTTTTGAAAAATAATTCTTGGATCTTCATATTATCATATCGTGAATCGAGTCCAACTTCTCCAATATGATGTTTTGGGTTTTCAAGTAATTTATTTGTTAAAAGTTTTTCATATTTTTCTATACTTATATTAATATTTTTAGCAAGAATCCCATAACTAAAATATTTAGATGATTTTTCCCATTCCTCAATTTTTGAAGTGGCATAAAATGCATTATCGATAGTGTTATCTAAAGTTATATGACGATGAAAATCAAACATACTCTATAATATCATTAGAAGTAAATAAGTTGCAATAACACTAAAAAGAATGGATATAATCATATTAAATTTTAAATATCCAAAAATAAAAGCAACTAAAACACCTATAGCAGAAGCAATCCAAGTAGGATAAAAATCTATTATAGAAAAAGGGAATATTAATGCTCCTAAAGCAGCTATTGGTAAAATTTTTAATTTTTCAGTTATTTTTTTGGGAATTTTATTAATTATTGGTGTGAAATAAGGTAAAAATCTCGGAATCAGTGTTGCTATTGCTGCTATTAATACAATAATTATCATTGGAAGATTTATATTATTCATTATTTTCTCCATTTATAAAAAAAGACCCTATAACTGTTGCACTTAGCATGGCAATAATAAATGCCCAGCCTATTGCAAGATTAATAACAGTTATTAAAAAAGTATTTATTGCTGCAGAAATGAAGCCTACAAGTAATATTTTATAACCGCCTTTTCTAGTTTCATTTCCTAACAAAGATGCAAACATTGCATAAAGAGTTATAGAAAGTGCTAATTGTAGTTTGCCTGGTAAAGCAATTCCAATAATATAACCTGTTATTGTTCCTAAAACCCATCCACTATAACTTGTTAATTCTAACGAAAATAAATATTTGAAATTTAATTGTTGCGGTCTTAGGCTAGCTACAGAAAAAATTTCATCAGTTGTAGAAAAGGCAATAATAATTTTTTGTAAAAATTTAATGTCAGCTGGAAGTCTTTGATTTAGAGAAGCTCCCATAAATAAATATCTTAAATTAATTAACAAAATAGAAATAAATAATTCAAAAAGTAGTGCACCATTTGATAGTAAATTAATCATAAGAAATTGTCCACTTCCAGCAAAACTAGTCATGCTAATCAACGCAGTATTAGTTAAGGAGATATTAACATTCCTACAGACAAGACCAAACGCAATTGCTGTTGAAAAATATCCTAAAAAAATTGGAAAGCCATCAAGAAAGCCTTCCCTTTTTGTTAAATTTTTACTCATGCGCATATAGTATTGAGTTCTGCACTTTTCATCAAGTCTATTTGTTGTTAATATAGTAGCAAATGGAGGCTGATATGGCATTTTTTTTAGATAGTTTAGGGTTAAGTGAACTTTCACAAAACCAAAATGATATTATTAATTTATTTTCGAATATAGAGAAAATTTCTGGTGAAGATTATGATTATAAAACATATGTATATAATGAAGGGTTAGAACTTGTAGCTAGAATAAATAAAGATAGTAAAGATTATGATTTTGTTGGAGTTGATTCTCATTTGATTAATTCAACAAAATGGTTAAGTAAACCTGTAATTAGTTTAGGACAAACTAGTGAGATTCCTGCAATTCTTTTTTCTTCAATTGATGAGAAAACAGCTTTTATTGCAAATTTATTGCATGCTGGGCTTGTGAGGGGAGAAATGAATACCGAATCTAAAATATCTTTACAAATATGTGCTTTTCCATCATCTTTAGAAGTATATGAAAGTAGAGAAGATTATGAAAAGGTTGTTAATGATGCTCTTTTGAAAGACAAGTCGATTTTACCATATTTTTATATTAGAAGTTTAGAAGAAAACTTATCACAAGAAGAAAAAAAGCGTTATCAAGAGAATTTATTATTTAATTTAATTGCAGCTAGAGTTATAAAAACAAATGAGTATAACTTTGGAAATAATCCATGTTTTGTTTCAACAATTGATACAGTTATGGGAAACTTAGATATTATTTATAGTAAAAATATAATTAAGGAACCTCTTTCAGTTGATTCATATATTGTTGGAGCCTTTTATTTAAGTGCAGAATTTTCTCTTATATAACAATAATTAAAATTAGGAAGAAATTATGGCAAATAATTTATTAACAAAAACGGCAATAGCAAATTCAATTAAGAAATTAATTGAAAAAAAATCTATAAGCAAAATTTCAGTTTCTGATATTTGTAGAGATTGTAATATTAACAGAAAGACTTTCTATTATCATTTTGGTGATAAATATGAGTTATTAATATGGATTTTTAAAACAGAGGTAGTTGATTCTACATATGGAAAATATGAGAATATTTATAGCTATGATGGAGCTTTACATTTTTTAACATGTATTTTTAACAATCAAACTTTCTATATTAAGGCTTTTCAGGAGATGGGGCCACATAGTTTAAGAGATTATTTTGGTGATGTTTTAACTCCTATTATTGAAGAGTTGATGATACCTGATGATTATGAAAGTGAAACAGAAATTGTCGCTGATTCTTTTTCGGACTTTTTGGTTTCTTCTTTTTTAAGATGGTTAACAAATTACCCCGTTATAGCACCTCAAGATTATTTAGAACAACTTATATGTGTAGGATCAGTATTATCAGTAAGACTTTCAAAGTTATTTTTTGAAGTTTCAAGTAAATAATATTTTTGTTTAATTTAATGATTAAATAAAAGAAAAAAATAGTTTAAAATAGAAATAAATGTATATATTCTTTAGTAAGCTTTATATTTTTTATTAATATTTAAAGCCATAGAATCATGTGAATTATAGCCAAAAGATTTTGTTAAAACACCTGAATAATGTTTTTTTACAGTTTTAAAACCAACTCGTTTGTAAAGTGCTTTTGCTCTTGGGTTTGTATCAACAACATCTAATAATATTTTTTTATACTTCGCGGTTCTTGAATATCTGATTATTTCTTTAAGCATGGTTGACCCATAACCTTTTCCTCTGGTCCCTTTTTTTATTGCTAATAATTCAATTTTTATTGTATCATCTGTTAAAATTTTATCAGAATGAAAAATAAATTTAAAATATTGATAAGATATTAGTCCTAATTGTTTTTTAAGAGATTTGTCAATAAAAAGAGCAGGACTAGATTTTGTTGATAAAATAGCTACTCCTATTATTTTTGTAGCTTCGCGAGCTAATAAACCACCTGTAGGAAGAAGTGTATGTTGTATAATATTTAAACTTTTATCATATTCTACTTTTTTTAATATTGGTTTAAATTTTAATTCGAATGATTTATATAAAATTTTTGATATAATTAGTTGATTCTTTTCGCTTTGCTCATTAAAGCGAAAATATTCTACGGTCATTTTTTTCCCTAAAGTAATAAAATACTTGTTTAATATTAAGAGTTATATGGATGAATAATATGATTGCATAAAGCTTTTTAGTCAATTGTATAGTTAAGTATAATTGAAATAAAAGTGTTTTAATTAAAAAAAACAAACATATTAACAAATATTAATTTTTGCTAATATGTTTAAACCATAAAATATAATTTTTTTTAGCTTTTTAAATTAAAAAGAAATCCAACCAAATACATTTGCAATTGAACTTATTAATATAATTCCAATACATATAATTTCTAAATATTTTGTAAAAAAATTATAAAGCTTTTTACGTTTAAATTTAGATGATATTTCAATTTCTTGTGCAATTTTATCTAACCCAACAACCTTAATAATTAAAATACAAGTTGAAAGTGCTGCAAGAGGCATCATTATAGAATTTGTTAAAAAATCAAAAAAGTCTAAAATTGACATTTTGAAAATAGTAATGAAGCTTAAAGTATTAAAACCTAAAGCAGAAGCAGAGCCTAGAATAAGTACAACTAATGTAATTATAAAACTACTCTTTAATCGGCTAAAACCAAATTGATCTTCCAATGTTGAAACGCTTGTTTCTGCTAAAGATACAGCACTTGTAATAGCGGCAAATAGTACTAATAAGAAAAATATAATTCCTGCAATTTTACCAAAACCCATAGTAGCAAAAACTTTTGGAATTGTTATAAACATCAAAGAAGGTCCTGCTTTTAATGTAGAAGGATCTCCAGATGAGAATGCAAAAACAGCAGGTATAATCATTAATCCAGCTAAAATTGCTATAGCAGTATCAAATATTTCAATTTGAGATGTTGATTTATCAATATCAACATCATTATTAAGATAAGAGCCGTAAGTATAAAGGATACCCATGGCAATTGAGAGAGAATAAAACATTTGTCCCATTGCAGCTACAACAGTCATTAATGAAAAGTTTTTGAAATTGGGAATGAGAAAATATTTTACCCCTTCAAGGGCTCCCTCTCTAGTAATTGAGTAAGCTGTTACAAATAAGGCTAAAATTACTAATAAAGGCATCATAATTTTAGATACTCTTTCAACGCCTTTATTTACTCCTAAAATAATTATGAAAATAACGCTTAAAGAAAAGATTATAAACCAAAATTCTACACTAATACCATTGCTAATATAATTAGTGAAAAAATTATCATTAGCTATTTTTATTGGATCAGTTTTTAAATATTCAAAGAAATATTTTGTTACCCAACCTCCAATAACACAATAATAAGGGGCTATTAAAATAGGAATAATTGCATTAATCCAGCCTCCAAATTTAAATGGTGCTGAATGTCCAAAAGTTTGGAAGGCCCCAACAGGACTTTTTTTAGTCATTCTACCTAGAGCTGTTTCTGAAATGATTAAAGCATATCCAAAGGTTATCATTAAAATTAGATATACTAATACAAACATACCACCTCCATATTTTGCTGCCAAATATGGGAATCTCCATATGTTCCCCAGACCCACTGCAGAACCTGCAACAGATAATACATAACCCATTTTACCTGAAAAATTACTGCGCTTTGTTATATTTTGATTGCTTTCTTCTTTCATTATTTTCCTTCTATATAAATATATTCAATTTTCAAGTTATAAACCTTATCATTTGAAGTGTAGTCCTTTCAAGTAGGTAAAAAAAAATTATTATGATATTATGTATATAGTTAAATAGTTAAAATGATAATGTTTAATATATTTAGTATATTATATTACTTTGTTTGAAAAACGAGTTTATAATTATTCTATTAAATGAAGGAGTAATCGATGAAAATTTTATTTATTGGTGGAACAGGTACAATCAGTGAGGCAATATCTAAGCAATTAATTAGAATGAATGAAGATTTATATATTCTGAATAGAGGAAAAAGAAATGAAGTTTTAGGCAAATCTGGGGTAACTTATTTAACCGCAGATGTTAATGATGAAAAGAAAGTAGGGGCTTTAATAAAAAATTTACAATTTGATGTTGTTGCTGATTTCATTGCTTTTGACACTAAATCTATTGAAAGAGATTTTAGACTTTTTAAGGATAAAACTAAACAATATATATTTATAAGTTCAGCATCAGCATATCAAAAACCTTTAGCTGATTATAGAATTAATGAAGGAACTACTCTTGCTAATCCATATTGGGAGTATTCAAGGAAAAAGATTGCATGTGAAGAATATTTAATGAAATTATACAGAGAAGAAGGCTTTCCTGTTACAATCATTCGACCAAGTCATACATATAGTAACAGATCAATTCCTTTGGGAGTTCATGGAAATAAAGGCAGTTGGCAAATAGCAAAAAGAATGTTAGAAGGAAAGAGTGTAATTATTCATGGAGATGGAACTTCTTTATGGACAATGACATCTAATAAAGATTTTGCCAAAGCTTTTATTGGCTTAATGGGGAATATTCATTCAATTGGACAAGCCATTCAAATTACTAGTGATGAATCCTTAACCTGGAATCAAATTTATTTGGCAATAGCTAAAGCTCTGAATGTTGAATTGAAACCATATTATGTAGCATCATCTTTTTTAGCTGATGTTAGTGATTATGATTTTTATGGAGGCTTAATCGGAGATAAAGCAAATACAGTTGTTTTTGATAATAGTAAGTTGAAACAATTAGTTCCAGACTTTTGTGCAAACATAAGATTTGATCAAGGAATAAAAGAATGTATCGATAATATTTTGAAAAATCCAGAGTTGCAAGTTGAAGATATTGAATTTGATAATTGGTGCGATAATGTTATTGATGCGTTAGAAAATGCAAAAAAAAGTTTGAAAAAATAACAAAAATATTTATTGAAAAATAAAAGGAGTGGCTTTTCTGATATGTTACTCCTTAATTTTTTATTTTTTAGTAAGTATTTACTCAGTAATAGGATCCTAAAAAGCATAATAAATTATTGATTCAAATATTTTATAAATAGGTATAAGGCAAAAGCTTCTTCCCCTAAAAAAAATAAAAACACCTGTCAATATTGCGATGACTTTAATATCAGGTAAGAAAACTATACTTAAATTTTCAAATTATAAACTGCAAATTGTTTCAAATGTTGCAATAGGCTGTAAGAAAAGAAGAGATAAAAATTGTAAAAACTTTCTTGGCTATTTTAAGGAATGATTTATTTTGATTATTCTTAAAAGTACAAGTGTTTGAAGAACATATCCCCTAACTAATACTAGTGTGATTATTGATGAAGTAAATAATAATTTTTGTATGAATACCTTTTGATAATATAAGTATTGCATTTAATATTAATATTCTACGATTGTTTAATTCAGGTCAACAAAATAGTGAATATATTTAAATTAGTATAAAATAATTGTTTAAAAGTTATTTTAATTGAGTTAATATTATTTTTAATTCTTTTAAAGCCCACATATATTGTTCATCTGATTGGTATTCTCTATAAGGAGATTCAATCATCATTAATAAATATAAGTAAAATTTATATAATTTGATACGAATTTCTTCACTTTTGTCTAAGTTGTTACACCCGTAATAATTCTTCAAAAAGGTTTTATTGTTATCATAGAAACCACAAACTACTTCTATAAGAGGATCTGCAAAAATGGCTCTTTCTGTATCTATAATTCCAACTAGCTCAAAGGTTTTTGAATCTACAAATATATTTCCATCCCACAAGTCTTTATGAACTAAATAAGGTTTTGTTACTTGTGAAAGAATCTCTTTATATTTTTCGAGTATATTTGATGCATCTTCCTTTGAAAAAGGTAGTATTAAGTTTATTTTATTTGCATCCTCAATTAAGTCATTTATCATTGAAGAAAAACATTCATACCAGGTTTTAAATTGCTTATTTTTGTTATTTAATTGACCAAAATATTCACAATCTATTTTTTCAAGTGATTTCATATGTTTAGCAAGTATTTGAATTAATGAATTTATTTTTGTTTCATTCAATTGATTTTTTACTTTGTTTAAAGCTACGCCATCGATATAACTCATAATGAAATATTCTCTATCAATTAAACTTAGAGAATCATCATAGAATAAAATTTCTGGAGTAGGTATTTTTGCTTCATGCATAATTTTATTAGCTAAAATTTCAGTTTTCATTAACCCTTTTTCGTAAGTAAGTACTTCGACATTGGGATCAGGAGCTATTTTTAGGACAATAGTTGAATTATCATCTAAAATGATTTTGTAGCTATTATTAAAGCACCCTTCGTTTAATTCTGATATTGAGGTTGCATTTTTCTTATTTTTGAAAGCTTTTAAAATTATTTTTGATATTGTATTTATACTTAACTCTGATTTAGTTTTGCTTTTCATTTTTTTTCCTGTTTTATTTATATTATTGAATAAATGAATAATTTAAATTATTTTAAATTGATTAATAGTTATAAAGCAACAATTAAATTATATTTTATATAGAATTTAATAACAAAGTTTGTTTTTGTAAATAAAAAATCCAATAAGATTAATAACCATATAGGATTAAATTTGATTATCGGGCTGGCTGGATTTGAACCGGCGACCTCAAGTCTCTTAGATTTGTACTTATATTCCTTATAGTTTCTTACAATTCTATACTATCTTAATTAATTATATTTAGGTTCTTCAATATTTTCTCTCAATAACTCAACCTTGCTTTCTCCTATTACTAAAACTACTATTTTATTTTCATAAGAGGCTTTAATAAATTCTTGTATATTATAAGGTGATTTTACAGTTTTTCCTTTTTGCCTTCTTTTTTTTTATATCATTTTTTATAAACTTCATTTATAATTTATATATGATAATTCAAAACTTTCTAGATAATGAACTAAAATCTTATATAGATGAAATATGGTATGTAGATTTAGATACACAAAATCTTAATGATATAGTAATACCTACAGGACAAGTTCATTTAGTTTTTAATTTAGGTGATAAATATACTATTTTTATAGATAATCAAGAAATCCAAGTTCCTGACTTTGCATTGTTTTCTCAATATAATAAAGCAATAAAAATTAAATATAAGGGACATATTCAGCAATTAGGAATAGCCTTTAAACCCTTTGCTTTTTTAATGTTTTTTGGAATTGAATTTAGTTTGAATGATAAATTTATTATTGATTGTAAAACTATAGAAAATAATGAATTAATGAAAAATTTAATTAAAGAAGTATTAAATATTAAAAATTTTGAACAAAAAGAATTTTTTAAAAATATAGAAAATTTATTTATCAGAAATATAAATAATAATGTAGAAATTAATTTTCTAGAAGATATGATCAATTATATAGAAAACAATAATGGAGAAATTACTGTTAAAGAATTAGCTATAAAGTTTAATAGCTCTATAAGTAAAATAGAAAGAATATTTAAAAAATCTTTTAATATTACGCCTAAAGCATATTCTAACATAATAAAATTCAGAAAAAGTATGGAATTTAGTGATCCTTTATCTTTTTATTATGATCAATCTCATTTTATAAAGTTTTGTAAAAAATATACATTAAAAACTCCAGAAGATTTAATTAATGCTGATGAATTATCATTAAAATATATGTTAAAGAAATAATAGGAAATGACGATTTTTTACAATACACTTTTTTAGGTTTTATATATTTTTTAATAAATTAAAAATAATGGTTTGAGGTAATGTATGGAAAAAATTAATTTATTTTATTTTTCTGGATCAGGTAACACGGAAAAAATTGCTAATCATGTGAAAAAGTTTTTTAATCAAAAAGGTTTTGAAACTTCTCTTGAAAAAATGGAAGAAATAGAAAAAGTAAGTATTGATGATTGTAAATATGTAGGGTTACTATTTCCTGTAGCGATTCAATCTACATTTCCTTTAGTTTGGAATTTTGCTAATAATTTACCAACTACACAAAATAAAAAAATATTTATGATAGATACCATGGAAGCTTTTTCAGGTGGAATTGTTGGCCCTTTAAAAAAAGTATTAACAAAAAAAGGATATAATTGTGTTGGGGCTATAGAAATTAAAATGTCAAATAGTATGCAAACAAACCCTAAAAAAGTTGATAAAGGAAAGTCCTTAAATCAGAGTGCTTACAAGATAGCAGATGAATTTTGTCAGAATTTATTGGATGGTAAAACAAGTTGGAATAGAGTAATTATTTTATCTGATTTAATGAGATCAATTTCTGTTTCTAAGAATGTTTGGATTAGCCAAAGCAAGAAGCTAACAGTTGATAATGATAAGTGCATCAGTTGTGGGCTATGTATTAGAAAATGTCCCAAAAAAGCGTTGTCTTATATTCCAAATACAAAAAAAATAAATATAGATCATACATTGTGTGAAAGTTGTATGAGATGTGTTAATCATTGTCCCAAAAATGCTTTTTTGTTAGGAGGAAAGCAAGTCATTCAAAATAAGTGATAATAAAAAATTTAATTTAGATATCTTTTTAATTTTTATACTACCAGAGTTTTATTAAAATGGAAGGTGAATTATATGATTTATGAGCACAAACTATTTCTCGATAAAATTGTTGACGGTTTAAAGCCTAATGAAGATGTCTAAGGTGTGGCTACCGCTGGATCTTATATTACAGATGAGATGGATGAATTTTCAGACATTGATTTAGTAATTGCAGTTAATGATGAATCTTATGAAAAATGTAATAACAAAGCTTGTTTTTGTAAATAAAAAAATCCTATAAGATTAATAACCATATAGGATTAAATTCGATATCGGGCTGGCCGGATTTGAACCGGCGACCCCAAGTCCCCCAGACTTGTACGCTAAACCCCTGCGCTACAGCCCGAATATGAAAAGAGATTATCATTATATGGGTTTTTTAGTCAATAAAAAATAAAAAATAGCAGTATTTATAGCTATCAGATGTTTTTTTCTATAAAAAAAATAATTTATAGTGAAAATATAATAGAAATATGCTATTTTATTAAAAGAGAAATTATTGTTTTTTTTGAAAGGAAGTAACGGTATAGCTTTGGACATAAGTTTCAAAAAACAATTTATGTTTTAATTGTTTTTTATTGTGAATACTATTTTTATGTGAAGTAAAAACGTGAAATGAACTTAAAAAAAGGCATTTAAGTATTAAAAAAAATATTTTTTTTATGAAATTTATGCCATATTGCTCATTTTTCCTTGTAAAAGATGTTATTCTTTCGTATGATAAATTAAAGAGATATTAAAAGGGACGGCAGTCATGAAGAAACATTTTAAGAAAATAATTACTATTTTATTAATATTAATAACTTTTGTAACAACTGATATTTTTGCTTTTCAGTTTTCTCCACTTGAACAAACTTTTTCACCTACTGGAGCTGAAAATACTAAAACTTATACAATTGTAAATGATAGCAATGATTCAATTGCAGTGGAAATTTCTGCCTTAACACGAAGCCAAAATTCACGAGGAGAAGAGATAAATTCTCCAGCTACGCAATATTTTTCTATTGTTCCAAATAAAACTATTGTAAAACCACAAAGTTCTCAAATAGTTAGAGTACAATATCGTGGACCTCAAACAACTACTTCTGAATTAAGCTTTAGAATAAGGGCTGAGCAAGTTCCATATTCAAAGGGAAAAAATACAGAAGATAATAGTATGTTTAATTTTTTATATGTTTATACAACAAGTGCATACGTACAACCTTCTCAAGTAGTAGAAAGAGTATCAATACGACAAGTTGCACCATCATCTCAAATTGTAGAAAAAACTGATGATCAAGGAAATGTTACTAAAGAAGAAGTTCAAACAATGGCTGTTACCCTTTCAAATCTAGGTACTGTTCATCAATTATTAATTGATGCTTCATTAATCGTACAAGATAGCAAAGGAAATTCTGTTAAATTGTCAGGCGAACAACAACTTGCAGGTTTAACTGGTACAAATATTCTTGCTAGAAAAACAATTACTCTTCAAATACCATGGCCTAATGAATTATCAAGAGAGAATGGAGTCCAATACAAGAGTAAGTTTGAATATAAATAACCTACGGAGAGGATATTGAAAAACATCAAAAGAGTAGGGGCTGCTAAAGTATCAAGACTAACTTTTTTATTAGTTGTCTTATTTGTAATTATTATTTTACTAGCAAAATCTTGCTTTATTGATTCCAATTTACAAGATTTAGATGATAGTAAGAGTCCTTATACACTTAATGCTACAAGTACTACTATTGAAGGTAGAATAAATATAGATCAAGAGAGATACTACTATGATTTAGGTTTATTACCTCCCAAAGAAATTCCTCAAATTTACCAACCTAGTAAATCTATTAGTGTTGAACAAAATGTACTTGAGGTAAAGCTTGATGATGTTAATTTAGATGATGAAAAAAATAGTTTAAATTTATTAGATAATATTGAATTAAATATAAATTTAAATGAAATTTCTCAAAATATTGAAAATGAAGTATCTGAAGATAATAATTTAGAATCTCCACTTGATAATGAAAAAATAGTTTTACACGATGATAGTGATGAATTATCTCCAGCAGATGAAAATGAAGACTTTTTCAGTGATGATGAATTTACTCAAGATTGGGATGGTGGTTTTGTTGATGGATTATCGACACCTTTTGAACCTTATATATTCGATCCAATTGTTCAAACTCAAGAAGAATATGATTTATTTAATCCAAAAGAGATTCAACCTGAAGATATTACTGATGACTTTTTCGATGATTTCTATATAGCCGGAGAAAGTGATCAAAGCCTATTCGATGATGGAATTTATTATTTATCATTATTTGTTAATGGTGATAGGGTTGGTGATGTTGAAGCAAAATTCGAAGGCGATGTTTATTCAATAGGTGTTCAAAGTCTTTATGATAATATATCAAATATTTTAAGTGAATCAGGAATTCAAAGATTGTTTAGTGATTCAGCACCTGAATATTATACAATTGATGAATTAAATCAACTAAATGTTAAAACTTCAATTGATTTTATTGCTTTTGAAGTGTATATGGATTTTGGTATTGACGATATTCCAATACAATATTTACCGATAAATAAAATTGAAAAAAACACTTTAATTAGTAGAAATGAAAAATATGGATTTTCAGATGCAACTATATTAGATCCAAGTTTCTTTGCCTTTGTATCATCATTAAATTTAACTAGTTCATATTCATATGGTTCATCAATAAATGAAAATAAACTTATTACATCATTAAATATGAGTAATTCATTGTCTATTGGAAAAGTTTATATTGATTTTGCTAATAGTTTCCAATATTCACTAAGTCAATCAACTAATTCTTTCGAATACAATATTAGTACTTGGAATGGATATTTTGATTTAAGGGATAAAAATTTACGCATAAGCTTTGGTAATATTGGTTCTTTTTTAGGAACTGAGGGAACTCCTGTAGGCTTTAGTATAGAAAAGAATTATTCTTTTGGTGAAGGAACTCCTTTAGAGCATCAATTTATTAAGAGATATTTAATTGAAACTGAATCTAATCTATCTGTATATGTAAATGATGAAGAACCAGTTATAAAAAAATTGAAAAAAGGTGACTATATTTTAAAAGATTTCCCATTATCTCAAGGGGCAAATCATATAAGAGTAAAAATTGAACCATTTGATAAATCTTATCCAATAATTTTAGATGAATTTGACATGCCTTATGATTCCAGATTGTTATCTAAAGGTGACTATTTGTATGGTTTAAGTGCAGCTATTAGCAAATCACAAAGATCTGCAACTTCAACCTCATGGTTTACTTTACCATATCTTGATGGAAAATTTTATGATTATGATTTTACAGATTTTGATACAAGATTCTATTTAAATGTTGGATTGACTAATACTTTTACTATTAATAGTTCATTTGCATTTAGTTTTGATGAAATACAAAGTTCATTTGAAGGCATTTTAGCAACTATGTCTGGTCCTTTTAGTGCAAGATTATTTGCTAACTATTCACAGAACTACTCGCCAAAAGTTTCACTAGATTTTTCTCATACTTTTGCAACTTCTATTGGTAATATTAATAACTCAATTTCATTAGCTTTACCTGTATGGGTTAATGAAACTGGAGCCTTATCCTCTTCTAGTGAATTAACGCTTTCTTTTGGCTACAGTATGGAAAATGAAGACTTACCCCCTTTGAGCATGACGCTTTCTTCTACCATTAATAACAATGGTATAAAATGGCAATCCACTTTTAGTAGTAGCTATTCTCCTCTCCCTGGATTAAGTTTAAATGGAGCTTTAAATATTAGCAATGTTAGTTATACAAGTGAGATTGATATTAGTTTGCAAATTGGTATGGGCTTTACTTTGTTAAATAATTTAACAGGATCTAATTCACTTTCTTCTACAGGCGCAAGTAGTTTATCCGTAAATTATAAACCTACAGATAAAGACTCATTACAATTTAATATTGGTGGTATACAATATTTTACACCAACAAAACCTGTTTATAATTTAGCATGGCAACATTCTGATGCTTATTATACTTTCTTAATAAGACAAAATATGGCTAATGATTTATCTATTCAAAATACTACTGCGACTTTATCGTCAGCATTATTCTTTGCTGATGGATTATTTGCAATCAACAAATCAAGTGCAAGCAACTTTGTGATTTTAAAACCAAGGGGAAGCTATGCAAATAATCCAATTTCAATTGGTAAAACAAATAGTTCTAATTTAAATGTTCTTAAAACTATTTTTGGAAATGCTGTTTATACTCAATTAGTTGGCAATTCAAAAAATAACTTAATAGCTTATGGTACCTCAGATAGCCTTTATAATTCAGGAGGGTCTTTCTCCTTTGAATTAAATACCAATACAAGAACAGGTTATGCAAAAACTCTTGATTCTCCAATTTCATATACAGTTAGTGGCGTATTACTACAAAGTGACGGAAGTCCATTTGAACAATATTCTTCTCCAGTTTATAAATTATTAGTTGATGAAAATGGTGTTGAATATCTTGAACCTGATGAACAATTATATTTATTTACAGACTTAGATGGTAGATTTATTTTATCTGAAGTCAAACCTGGTACATATTTATTTGATATGTCTAATGGTCAAAATCAATGGTATGGTTTGTATTTTACAATTGGGGAAGATATTAAATCTAAAAAATCAGTAATTTTATTAAACACATATAAACAAGAAATTCAAGATGAAATAACAAATGCATTTGAAGTTGCCTCAACTGATGAAAATGCAGATACTGTTAGTACTTTTGGTGATAAATTAGCTTCAGATTATTTGGATATAATTGAACTTCCTATTGAAAAATATGAAAATGAAGAAACTTTCTGGAATACTATTTTCCCACCTCTTGATGAAGGCGTAGATGATTTTGCATTTGAAGATACTGCTGAAGATTGGCAAAATAATATAGATGATTCACAACAAACTGATGATCAAGCTTTTGTTGATGATCCTGCTTTTATGGATACCGCAGAGGATTGGCAAAGTACATTGGATGATGCACAAACACCAGTTCTTGTTGTTGATAATCAAAACAAAAACCCAAATTACACCTTTGTTCCTTAAGTTTTATATTTTTTCCCATTAGTAAGGAAGTGATTATTTTAAAATAAAAACATGTTTTTGTTATTATATGCACAAATTTTCAAAAAAATATTATTCATTATTTTTTTTTATGATTTCTTATTGACATGATATAAAGATAAATTAATACTAACCTTTATTAGGAGTGTTCTATGCAAAGCGATATTATTTCTGAAATCATCGAGGTTGAAGATAATGCTAGCAAACTTGTAGAAGAAGCTAGACAAAAAGCTAATAGATTAATTGCTCAAAGTGAAATTGATTCAAATGTAAAATTAAAAGAAGCAATTAAAGAAAGGCGAACAACCAATCATACTAAATTGGAAAAGCTAATTGAAGATAATAAAAAAGAAATTAGTGAATTCGAGAATAGTTTAAAAGATACAATAATTGTAGATAAAAAAAATATAGAAAAAATAGCTTCAACTATCGCAGAAAAAATATGTAATTCATCGGTGTTTGATAAATGACTAGTGCAGTAAATACTTATGCTTTTATTAATGCAAAATTAAGAGCGAAAATCGGTGTTATTAGAGATCCCAAATTACAAGAGGATTTGTTAAAAGCCGGCAGTTTGGTTGAATCCATTGGTATTTTAAAAGAACACGGTTACGATAAAGCTTCTGAGGTATATGATAAAACTGGAGATTTACAACTCGTTGAGTTGTCCTTACTAAATGATGAGATACAAGATCTAGTAAATATAAGGAAATTTTTATCAGGAGCTCCTAAAGAATTAATTCAAGTCTTATTAATTAGAATTGAAGCAGAGAATTTAAAAAATGCAATTAGACTCTGGTATTCTTCTGCCGTCCATCATAGACCAATTGCATATCGAAGTGCTTACCTTGTTAAAGAAAAAATTGTAAATGATATTAATTACACATCAATAATAAATGCCTTCACTTTTGATAACATTATTGAAGCTGTTAAGGGAAGTTTTTATGAGAATGTATTTAAACAATTTAGCCTTGAAGATCTTGAAGCAAATGGATTGTTTGACCTTGAAACAGCAATTGATTTAAAAGTAATGGATTTGCTCTATCAAGCAAGTAATAATTTAAAAAATGATGATAAGACAGTAGCAATCAAACTTTTTAAAATGGAAGTTGATTTGAAAAATATTATTATTCTTGTAAGATATGGTTGGTTTCATCAACTTGAAAGTGATAGATTAATTAAATTATTATATCCATATTCAAGAGTTTATAAATCTGATGCTACAAAAATTTACATTAATACCTCTCCCAAAAATAGAACTATTGAAAATTTATTAAAAGAAAATTATTCTGATTTGTCTTCTTTAATTAATGATAATAGTGTTGATAGTAAGAATAGAATGATTAATCAAATAAGAGCTTTAGAAAAATATTTATTTAAAAAGAAAGGACAACTTTTTGAAAATTGTTTAGGTGGTAAACCTTTTACAGTTGCAACCGCTTTGGCTTATTTCTATCTTAGAGAGCAACAATATAGTATAATATGTGCTATTTTAGGTGGAAAATATTATGGAGTAGATTCCCAAGTAATAAAAGGATTGATTATATGAGTTTATTTACAGAAAACATGCGCTTAATTACAGCTGTTGTACTTGAAAAAAAGAGTGATGAAGTGGTAAAAGCTTTATTGTCTATTGGAGCATTAGATTTTGTACAAATTACAAATTTACCTCCTGAACAAATGGCAAAATTAAGTAAAAAAAGACCTAATTCTGATAGACTTGCAATTGAAGATACACGAAGAAGAATTGATAATTTATTACGACAAAGTGGAAGATCCTTACCAACTTCTTCATTATTAAAAGTTGAAGATATGGTGTCTTTAGATTTAAAAGAATATAGAGCAGTTCTCGATGAATTTAGTTTGTCTTTATCAGCTATAAAAGAACAACAAAAAGTATTGAATCAAAATTATGAAAGTTTGAATGAAATAAAACATTATATTGATATTGATAAAAGAGAACTTGTTGAAATTAGAGTTGGTACAATAAAAACAGATATTAGTAAATTAGAAAAAAGACTAACAGAATATGGCTCTTTAGTAGTTGAAAAGAATAATATAATAACTACATTAAGTTTAAAAAGAGATTCATCCTCTATTTCTCAAATTTTGAATATGGTTGGATGGATTGAGAGTGAAGATTCAGAAATTCAAAAAGAAGGTTCTTTATTGATTAGTGAAGAACTTAATGAAAAAATCGAAAATATTATAAAAGAAAAACAAGAATTAACTGATATTATTCAAGAAAAAATACAAGAAAAAGAACCAACATTAATTAAAATTTGGTGTAATTTACGATTGCATGAACTCTCTGATCAAATAAGATCCTATTTTAAGTATACAAAAAATACTACATTATTTTCTGGTTGGGTCCCTTCCAAATTAGCTGTTGATGTAGAAAGTGCAATTTTTAATGCCACTGATGGTCAATGTATAATTGATTGGAGTAATGTTAACCAAAAAGAGAGTAAAGATGTCCCAGTTGAAGTTAGAACTCCTAAATTTTTTAAACCTTTTGAAAAAATGGTTACAAATTATGGGATTCCAGAATATGGTACAATTAATCCAACTTGGTTTGTTACCATAGCTTATTTATCAATGTTTTTATTAATGTTTGCAGATTTGGGTCAAGGCTTTGTTTTATTGTTAATTGGCTTAATTACCACATATTCTTATAAGAAAAATCCAATGAAACCAGATTCTATGATAAATAGAAGTGTAGCTCTACTATTAATTTATTTAGGCTGTGCTTCTATGTTGGGTGGTTTGATTTTTGGTTCTACCTTTGGATTTAGTTTGATTCCACCAATTTGGTTTAATTATCATTCTGTTGTTAATGGAACAGCTCAAATTGGAACTCCAGTTCAAAATGTTTATGATATTTTGGGAATCACAATTATATATGGAATTATAATTATATTTGTTGGTTTAATTATTAACTGGATTAATTTGATAATTAAGAAAAATTATATTGAATTATTATTTTCTAGAACTGGGATAACTGGAGCAACAATGTACAGTGTTGGTATTTATATTGGTTATTCTTATATTAAGAGTGGATATAAAACTTTTGCAACTGATAATTGGATTTTTACAATTTTAATTATTGGTGCTATCTGTTTGTTGTTAAAAGAACCTTTAGAATATATGAAGCATAAAAGAGAAGGTAAAAAAGTAGAAAGTTTTGGATCTATGTTATCAAATGCTTTAATGATGTGGCCAATAGAATTACTTGAAACCTTTACAGGTTATATGTCAAATACACTATCATTTATGCGTGTAGCTGGTCTTGGAATTGCCCATGTAAGTTTGATGGGAGCATTTGAGACACTAGCTGAAGGTCCAGGAATGACCTCATTGTTTGGAATTTTAATATTAGTATTAGGAAATATTTTAGTTATTGCTTTAGAAGGTTTATCTTCAGGAATACAATCTTTGAGACTTAACTATTATGAATTCTTTACCAAGTTTTTTACAGGTAAAGGAATCGCTTATTCACCAGTTAGTTTGCGTTCAGTAGAGCGTTAAATTTATATATTAGGGAGGGTCGTTGTATGACCAATATAGCCTTTAAAAAAAGGATTAAACTTTCAATAGTTGCAACATTAATAATGATGGGTGCCTCCGCCTTTGTATTTACCCCAAGTATTTTTGCTTCAGGTGTTGTAGATGCTACAGCTCCTGCTCAAACAGGAATGATTTGTTTAGCTGCTGCAATAGCTTTTGCTATGGGTGCATTAGCTGCGGGTATTGCGATTGGTAATGTTGGAGCTGCAGCAATGGGTGCAATCAGTGAGAAACCTGAATTAGCTTCTCAAGCATTAATTTTCATTGCTTTAGCTGAAGGTCTTGTTGTTTTTGGATTCATCATAGCATTGATGATATTAGGGAAAGCATAGATAATGCAGTATTTTGTTATAGGCGATGAGGATACCGTATTAGGTTTTTCCTTAGTTGGAGTTTATGGCTTACAAGCTGCAAATCCAACTCAAGCAAAAGAAGCTTGGGATAAGGCTTTATCTGATAAAGAGAATGGAATAATAATCATAACGCAACCTATTGCAGATATGATTAAACCAATAGTGGATAGGTATTTATTTACAGAAATGTTTCCATTAGTTGTAGTTATTCCAGGATCTGACGGGCAAAAAAGTAAAGACTTACGATTGCTAGTAAATGAAGCAATTGGCGTTAGCCTATAAAAAATTGGAGAAATATTTTGGATACTGATAACAAATTGCTAAAAGGTATAAATTTAGAAGCTAAAGAAAAAGCTGAAAAAATTTTAGCCGATTCTCAAAAAAGAATTGATGAAATAATTGTTCAATCTAAGCATAAAATTGAGAAAGAATTAGTAAAAGAAGACAAAGAGTTTGACAATCGTGTATTAATTGAAAATTTAAAAGTTAAATCTGCAAAAAAAGCTGCCGAGAGAAAGGTTCAACTTGAATTATTAGAAAAGCAATATAATTTATTATTTTCTTGTGTTAAAGAAAATGTATATAAAATGCTTGAAGGTGAATCAGGATCCTCTTTACTTGAAAAATGGATGCTTGAAGCTGTTTTAGGATTAGGTCTTGATGAAGCTAAAATTTCTTTTTCTCCTAGTCATCCCATTTCTGAAGAAATGCTAAGAAATGTAGAAAAAAAAGCAAAAGAAGAATATAACTTAGCTCTGAAACTTCAATTAGATACTAGAAGACTTATAGTACCAGGTGTTGTTGCTACTTCTTTAGATGGTAAAGTATCCTTTAATAATCAGGTTGATGTTAGAATGAGACGATTTGACCGCGATATTAAAATTGCAGTTCAGGAGGGCTTATGCCCACAAGAATAATAGGACATGTAAAACGTGTAAATGGACCAGTTATCACTGTTTGTGATATTACAGATGCAGAAATGTTAGAACTTGTAAGAATTGGTGAGCAACAATTAGTTGGAGAAGTTGTAAAACTCTTTGATGGTGAAGCTACTATTCAAGTTTATGAAGATGCAACTGGAGTTAAACCTGGCGATAATGTTTATGGTTCGGGTATGCCTTTATGCGTAGAATTAGGACCAGGTATGATTGGTTCTATATATGATGGTATTCAAAGACCTTTAGAAAAATTGGAAGAAGCAAGTGGTACATTTATAGCAAGAGGTTTAACTTTTGATGGAATAGACCATAAAAAACTTTGGCACTTTGTACCAACTGTTAAAATAGGTGATGAAGTATCACAAGGTATTATTATTGGAGAAGTTCAAGAGAGTGAGACAATTGTCCATAAAGTTATGATTCCTCCAAATACAAGTGATGGTATAATAACTGAGATTGTAAAAGAGGGCGAATATAATATTGAAGATATTTTGGCTGTTGTTTCTCAAAACAAAGGTGTTGATGTTAAAGTCTGCATGCTTCAAAAATGGCCGATTAGAAATCCAAGACCTGTAAGTAAAAGATTACCTTTCCATGCTCCTTTAGTTACTGGTCTTAGAGTAATCGATACTTTGTTTCCAATAGCAAAAGGTGGTACAGTTGCTATTCCTGGAGGCTTCGGCACAGGTAAAACAATGACCCAGCATGCAATTGCACAGTGGTGTGATGCTGATATTATTGTATATATTGGATGTGGAGAACGTGGAAATGAAATGACTGATGTTCTTAGAGAATTTCCACAATTGGTTGACCCAAGAACAAATAAAAGTTTAATGGAAAGAACTATATTAATTGCCAATACTTCTAATATGCCTGTATCTGCTAGAGAAGCTTCAATATATACAGGTATCACTATGGCCGAGTATTATCGAGATATGGGATATGCTGTTGCTATTATGGCAGATAGTACTTCTAGATGGGCAGAAGCTCTTAGAGAATTATCTGGAAGAATGGAAGAAATGCCAGCTGAGGAAGGATTCCCCGCTTATTTAGCAACTAGAATTGCTGAATTTTATGAAAGAGCTGGATTAATGAAAACTTTAAGTAATAAAGAAGGATCTGTCTCAGTAATTGGAGCAGTTTCTCCTCCAGGAGGAGATTTCTCAGAACCAGTTACAATGCATACAAAGCGATTTGTAAGGTGTTTCTGGGGATTAGATCGAGCCTTGGCATCAGCTAGACACTATCCTGCTATAAGTTGGACACAAAGTTATAGTGAATATTTAGAAGATGTTAAATATTGGTGGAATGAAAAAAGTGATGAAAAATGGCAAAAAAATAGAAAAGAAATAATGGAATTGTTGCAAAAGGAAGAAAGGCTACAACAAATTGTTAAATTAGTAGGAGCTGATGCTTTGCCAGATTCTCAGAATTTCATTTTGGAAGTTTGTAATATGTTTAAAAATGCATTCCTACAACAAAATGCATTTGATAAAATCGATAGATATTGTGTTGTTGAAAAGCAAGTAAAAATGCTTTCTTGTATATTAACATATTGGCATAAAGGCCTTGAGGCAATTAATAAAGGTGTTCCTTTGGTAAAGCTAAGAAGATTGAGTGTAGTTCAAGATATTTCAAAGATTAAATTTTCTATTAGCAATGAAGATATAATAGAAATTGATAAACTTGAGCTAAAACTTGAAAGAAGCATTGATAAACTCGGAGGTATTTATGAAGACTAATGATGAAAAATTAGACCGTCGTTTATTAGCTGGACGAGAATATCGTGGAGCAAGTAGAATAGATGGCCCTCTAGTTTATATGAGAAATACTCATCCAATTGGTTATGGAGAATTAGTTGAAATAGTAGCTCCAGATGGTAGTCGACGTAATGGTCAAGTTTTAGATACTAGTGACGAAGTTGTTTGTGTTCAAGTTTTTGAAGGAACTTCTGGCTTAACACTCCCTGGTACTGGAATGCATTTTTTAGGTGAACCTTTATCTTTATCTGTAAGTGAAGCAATGCTTGGAAGAGTTATGAATGGTCTTGGTAAAAGTCGTGATGGTTCTCCTATAGCTCAGGGAGAATTTGATAGAGATGTAAATGGGTCCCCCATTAATCCTACAGCAAGAGTTTATCCTAGAGACTTTATTCAAACAGGTATTTCAGTAATTGATGGTATGACAACATTAATTCAAGGTCAAAAATTACCAATTTTTAGTGGTAACGGTATGGCTCATAACCAACTTGCTGCTCAAATTGCAAAACAAGCGAAAGTTAGAGGCGATGATAGTGATTTTGCAATTGTTTTTGCTGCTATGGGTGTAAAGTATGATGTAGCTAGATTTTTTATTGATTCTTTTGAAGAGAGCGGAGTTATTGATAATGTTGCATTATTTTTATCATTAGCTGATGATCCTTCAATTGAAAGAACAATTACTCCAAGGACTGCATTAACTTTAGCTGAATATTTAGCTTTTGATTTAGGTAAGCAAGTATTAGTAATTATGACTGACATGACTAACTATTGTGAATCATTGAGAGAGATTTCTACTTTAAGAGGAGAAATCCCATCTAGGAAAGGTTATCCTGGTTATTTATATTCAAATTTAGCAGAATTATATGAAAGATCTGGAAAGATAAGAGGTAGTAAAGGTTCAATAACACAACTTCCTATATTATCAATGCCTAATGATGATATTTCTCATCCTATACCTGATTTAACTGGATATATTACTGAAGGTCAAATAGTATTTGATAGAACATTGCATTCTAGAGATTTATATCCACCAATTAATCCTTTACCATCCTTATCAAGATTAATGAAAGATGGTATAGGAAAAGATATGACTCGTGAAGATCATCCTCATTTATCTAATCAGTTATTTGCATCTTATTCTCATGTTTTAGATGTTCGAAACCTAGCCTCAGTAATTGGAGAGGAAGAATTAACAACAATTGATAAACAATATCTAAAATTTGGACAATTTTTTGAAAATAATTTTATTGCTCAACGTTTTGATGAAGATAGAAGTATTGAAGATACATTAAATATTGCTTGGCAAGCTTTAGGTTATCTTCCAGCTGAAGAATTATTAAGATTAAGTGAAGATGAAATAGATGAATATTGGCAGGAGAATGATGAGTGATGACTACTAATTTAGCTCCAACAAGATCTAATTTAATGAAATTAGAAGACAATTTAAAATTTGCTACTTTAGGCTATGAACTGCTTGATCAAAAGAGACAAATTCTGATTTCAGAATTATTAGCCTTAGTTGATCAAGCTGTTGATTATCAAAGTAGAGTAGATGCGGCTTTAGAAACTGCTAGGGCTACTTTAAGAGAAGCAATTATGGAAATGGGGCGTTTAAAAGTAGGAAACCTTTGTGGTGCAACAAATATTGAATATAATATTAATGTATCACAAAGAAAAGTTATGGGTGTTGCTGTTCCAGTTGTTGAAACAACTTTTGAAGATAAAGGACCATATTTTTCTCAAGAAAGTTCAAATATTATTGCAGAATTAGGTATACAACAATTTAGTGAAACTCTAGAATTGATGGGAAGACTAGCTGAATTAAAGGTTTCAATTATGAGACTTAGTAGAGAAGTAAAAAAAACAATTAGAAAAGTTAATGCTTTAGATAAAATTTCTATACCAGAAACAAAAGATACTATAAAATATATGAAAAGTAGAATCGAAGAAAGTGAGAGAGAAAGTTTTATTTTACTTAAATCTGTTAAAGATAGACTTGAAAAACAAAAGGAATTAAAAAAGAAGAAGCAAAATTCTAATAATGATAATATAATTAAATCGAAGATTGTTTCATCAATGGAAGAAAAATAGGAGGAACACAATGGCAGTACCCTTTAAACATATTTTAGTGTATATAGATGGAAGTGAAGAATCTATGTCTGCAATGATGTATTCGATCTTGCTTGCAAAAACAAATAAGGCAAAATTAGAGGTAATGTATGTAGTTAATACTCGTGCTTTATCTGATTTAGTTAAAGCTGGAATTTTCCTTGATATGGAGAGAACTGAATATCAACTTGATTTACAAAATGATGCAAAACGATATTTAAAACATGCAACTAAACTTGCTGCAATGAAAGAAGTTGAAATAGAATGTTTAGTTGAGGAAGGTTCAGCTCATAGAGTTGTAAGAGAATATGTTAAGAAAAATGACGTAGATTTATTATTACTTGGTGGCATAAGTGGTATCAGATCAAGACGTGATGAGCTAAATAGTGAAACAGACAGAATGCTTAGAACTGTTTCTTGTCCAGTGCTTGTAATTAGGGATGATGAAGATATTTGGCAAGAATTTGAATAAATATAAAAAAATTACAATAATCAAAGAAAATTAAAGAAAATTAAAAAAAATTAAAAAATATTTGAATTGTTCTTAAAAAAGCAATACTATTACACATATAAGGATTTTTTCTTAAAATTTAAAATGGGAGAATAGTATAATTTTATTATACTATGCAAATATAATTATGAATTTAATAGATATATTAGAAGAAGATTTAATTAAAGTACCTCTAGTTAGTACCACTAAAGAAGATGTTTTAGAAGAACTTGTTGATGTATTAGCTGAAGGAAAGAATTTTAGTATGGCGCAAAGAGATACAGTATTAAAAGCTGTTGTTAACAGAGAAAGCTTAGGGTCTACTGGAATAGGGAAAGGTATTTGTATTCCCCATGCGCAAAGCGATGCAATTGATAGCATTTGTGTTGTTGTTGGAGTTTCTCGTGTACCTATTGATTTTGATTCTCCAGACAATTTAAAATCGAAA
The DNA here is from genome assembly GCA_963678575.2 of Sphaerochaetaceae bacterium. Taxonomy (GTDB): domain Bacteria; phylum Spirochaetota; class Spirochaetia; order Sphaerochaetales; family Sphaerochaetaceae; genus Pleomorphochaeta. The sequence continues at coordinate 399,145 of CAXXHV010000002.1, forward strand.
TTATTCTTTCTTGTTGTTGCTTCTGTAGGGGCTGCTTCAGCCCATGTTGAAGTATTAGCATCTATTGCTAGAACTTGTTCTTCTGGTGTTTTTAGAAGAATGCTTGAGCAATGTAAAAGTAGTAAAGAAGTCGTTCAACTTTTTTCAGAATAAAATAAGTATTTTGCGCGGAATTTACTTGTTTTTATAATGTAACATAGGAGTATTTAGTGAAATATGTTTTCAAGGAAGGGGTTTGTTTTGTAAAGGTTAAAGGAGTTCTTTATGATCAAGAAATGGAAAATATCATAAAATTTCCAAATAAGAAAAATATTGAATCTTTTGAAATCCCAGATGATGTTGTTGGAATAAAAAAAGAAGCTTTTAAAAATAACAGTAGTCTAAAAAAAATTACTTTTTCAAAACATACAACCCAAATTGGTAAGAGAGCATTTAAAAAATGTAAAAAATTGAAAAATATAATTATTCCAAGTGATGTAAAGTCTATTGGTAATAGTGCTTTTGAAAAATGTAGTAAATTGAAAAGAGTTGGATTTGATGGTTCTGTTCCAAAAATAGGACAGGCTGTTTTCTCTGGTTGTAAAAATTTAAAAGAAATTGATTTACCTTCTGATTTAAAAAAGATTCCACCTTATTTTTTAAGTGAATGTACAGGTCTTCAAGAAATAATAATTCCTTCAACGGTAGAATCTATTTGTGACTCAGCTTTTGCAACTTGTATGTCTTTAAAAACTTTAGTTTGTCCTGAGAGTTTAGAAATTATTGGACCTTTAGCTTTTGAAGATTGTACAAAATTGTCGTCAATAGAATTTAATGAAAGACTAAAAACTATTGGAGATAGAGCCTTCAAAGAATGTACTTCATTAATCTCAGTTGATATGCCGGATAATATTGAAAAGATAGGTGTTGGTGTTTTTGAAGATTGTAAACATCTTAAAGAAATAAAATTGTCACAAAAACTAGAAGAGATAGATGAATTAACTTTTCATGGTTGTAATGATTTAGAAGTTATTGATTTCCCACCAAAAATTGTATCTATCAATAGTTTTGCTTTTTCAAGTTGTAGAAGTTTAAAATCTTTAGTTTTAATAAATCAAATTAAAAAAATAGATAGTTGTGCCTTTATAGGATGTGTTTCTTTAAAAGATGTAGAATTAGGTGAAAATTTAGAAGAACTTGGAAATAGTTCTTTTCAATATTGCTCTGAATTAGAAAATCTTGTAATTAAGTCAAAAAAAATTAATTTTGGTTCCTTGATTTTTGACAGTTGTGATAATATAAAAAGTATTAAATTATATAAAGATACTAATGTCGAAGAATATTTTATTGAACAAGGGTTTCAAGATAAAATAGAATATTTAGAATAATTTTATAAAATAATTTTTTGTAGACTGCCAAAATACAATGGCAGTTTTTTATTTGCTATTGACTATTTATTAGTTAAAGAGTTTTATACCATAAATAAGGTATTACTTATGAATAAATATATAAAAGGTGTTTTTTTAACAAGTTTTTCGACTATATTATTTGGATTTAATCCAATGTTTGTTTTTTTTCTTCAAACAAGTAATGTAAATCTATTATTTACTTTATATATTAGATTTATTGGAAGTATTCTTGTTTATTTATTAATCATAAAAGTTAATAAAATTAAGCTATATTTTTTAACGGATTTAATTACTAATTTAAAACTTTTTTTTTGTTCATTATTTTTTGTTTTAACTGCTTTTCTTTTAGTTTATTCTTATACTTTAATTGCTTCAGGATTAACTACTTTATTACATTTTTTTTACCCAATAATAATAACAGTTTTTAGTATTTTTGCAAAAAGAACAAAAATGAATTTTCCTTTGTTTTTATCAATTATTCTTTCCCTAATAGGAGTTATACTTGTTACTAATCCCTTAGCACTTAGTGCTAATTTATTGGGTGTTTCAACTGCTTTGTTGTCAGCTGTTACTTTTGCTATATATTTATTTATTTTGAATGATCCAAAAATAAAAATACTTGAAAATAATATTTTTGTTCTATATTTATCGAGTTATTCTTTACTTATAATTATAGGATTTTCTTTATTTAATCTTGATATGTATAAATGTATTTTAAATATAAAATTAAATTACATTTCAATAATTGGTGGTGTATTATATATAATAGCTTCTGCATTTGGTGTTTCTCTTTTTTCTCGTGGGGCTAGGATTGTAGGTGGTCCTATTGCTAGTACGATAGGTGCTTTTGAACCTTTAACTGCTGTTTTTGTTGGTATTTTGTTTTTTAAAGATAAATCGCCTTCTTGTTATTTAATCGGAGTTTTTTTGATTATAATTTCAACAATTATTATCGCTTTATTTAGTCCTAAACGTAAATCTATAAAAATCTAATATAATTGTTTGTTAAGTGTTTTTAATATGAAGTGCATCACATAATAATTTACTTATAAAAAGAATGGGTGTATCTTTATTATATAAATAGGAGCAATTATGGATATTACTTTTTACGGCGCAGCAAAGCATGTCACAGGAAGTTGTACTTATTTAAAGTGCAATGATAAAACAATTTTAATTGATTGTGGTTTACCTCAAGGACGAGACGAAAAGGATATGGGGGAAGAGTTTTTCTTCGAGCCTTCTTTAGTGGACTTTGTTTTATTAACACATGCTCATATTGACCATTCTGGAAGAATCCCACAGTTAGTAAAAGAAGGCTTTAAAGGTGAAATTTGGGCCACATCTGCAACAAGACGTTTATGTGATATTATGCTAAGTGATAGTGCCCATATTCAAGAAATGGAAGCTGAATGGAAAAGTAGAAAAAGTATTAGAGCTGGTAAAAAGAAAATTGAACCTTTATATACTATTAAAGATGCTTTAGAAAGTTTGACTTATTTTAATGAATGTAATTATGATGAAAAGATTGAATTAGCAGAAGGTATAAGTTGTCGATTCGTTGATGCAGGTCATCTGTTGGGCTCTTCTTCTATTGAATTATGGCTTGAAGAAGGTGATAAAAAAAGAAAATTAGTTTTTAGTGGTGATATTGGTAATTTTGATCAGCCTATTATAGAAGATCCCCATTATTTAGATGATGCTGATATTGTCATTATGGAATCAACTTATGGAAATCGTATTCATAAGAAACCTGAAGGGGCTATTGGTAATAATATTCCTACAATTGCCAGGGCAAGAGAATTAGCCTTAATAGTAAGAGATACATTTGCAAAAGGAGGGAATGTTGTTATTCCTGCTTTTTCAGTAGGTAGAACTCAGGAGATTTTATATTTATTTAGGTATATATTAGATAATAATTTATTACCAGAATATCCAAATATTCCAGTATTTGTAGATTCTCCATTATCTGTAAAAGCTACAGAAATATTTGCATCTTCAATTCAAGGTTATTATGACAAAGAAGCAATGAAAATGGTAAATGAAGGGATTAACCCAATAATTTTTCCATCTTTAACTACAATAGTTGATGTTGAACAATCCAAGGCTTTAAATTTTAGAAAAGAACCATGTGTTATAATTTCAAGTAGTGGTATGTGTGAAGCTGGAAGAATCAAACATCATTTAAAACATAATTTATGGAAACCTGAAGCAACTGTTATATTCAGCGGTTATCAAGCTGGGGGGACTTTAGGTAGATCAATATTAGATGGAGCTAGACATGTAACAATTTTTAGTGAACAAATTGATGTAAAATGTAATGTTGTTTCTTTACAAGGTATTTCAGGTCATGCTGATCAACAAGGTTTACTTGAGTGGATAAAAGCATTTAAGAAAAAACCAAAACAAATATTTATTAATCATGGAGAAGCAGAAGTTGCATTATATTTTGCTTCACTTGTATATAAAGAGTTAAAGATAAAGGCATATGCACCCGCTCCATTAGAGACTTTCTCTCTAATAGATGCAACAGCCTTACCAACTCAACGTGATGCACCATTGCCAAGTAGTATAAGCTCTAAATTATATAGCTCAGTAGATCAATTAATTAGTGAAAGAGAAATTATAGAAACTGTTATTTCAAGAATGATAAAAGCTAGTAAAAAAGCTGATTTAAGTGAAAAAGACGCAATAAGATTAACTAATGCTATAGAACGATTAAGAAGTGATATCGAATATTTAGGTATAAAATGGTATGGCGATAGTGAATAAATAATATATTTGTTTAGAATTTATTGTCTTGAGTTTCTTAAAAACAAAAAAGCTCAAGACAATTTTTATTTTATTGTAAAAAAAATAATTTTATAATTTGATATAATAAAAGAAATTATAAATTAAGGTTCATAATTTATATATTTTTTTTAAAAAAATGGTAGACAAAAAATAATTCTCGTGCTATATTCTCGATTGTGTTCAACGATAAGAGCTAAGTGATGAGAGTTACATAGTTTGTATGGATTTTCAATGCTTGGTATCTGTTGCGAACATTTTTTTATGATTAGATTTTCTAATTGTAATTGTTATTTGAAATTATGAGCGTTAGGGAAGAGAAATAGAAAGCAAGTTATTGCAATGAAAATTGTGTAAAGAGGGCTTTCTGTCAATTCAAAATAAGAACAAAGATGAAATAAGCTAATGTTCGTTAAAGCGAGTGACAGGAATTAAATGATTTTGTTAAATTAATGGTCTTTATGACCATATTATATAACGGAGAGTTTGATCCTGGCTCAGAACGAACGCTGGCGGCGCGTTTTAAGCATGCAAGTCGAGCGGTAAGCTAACTTCGGTTAGCCTAGAGCGGCGGACGGGTGAGTAACACGTGGATAATCTACCCCCTTGTTTGGGATAGCCTGTGGAAACATAGGGTAATACCAAATAATACTCTTTTATCACAAGATAAGAGAAGGAAAGGCGCCTCAAAGCGTCGCAAGAGGATGAGTCTGCGTCCCATTAGCTAGACGGCAGGGTAAAAGCCTACCGTGGCAATGATGGGTAGCCGGCCTGAGAGGGTGATCGGCCACATTGGAACTGAGATACGGTCCAGACTCCTACGGGGGGCAGCAGCTAAGAATCTTCCGCAATGGACGAAAGTCTGACGGAGCGACGCCGCGTGAACGATGAAGGCCGTGAGGTTGTAAAGTTCTTTTCGGGAGGAGGAATAATGTTTGCAGGGAATGGCAAGCAGATGACGTGAATCCCGGAATAAGCCCCGGCTAACTACGTGCCAGCAGCCGCGGTAACACGTAGGGGGCAAGCGTTGTTCGGAATCATTGGGCGTAAAGGGCGTGCAGGCGGTGTTGCAAGTCTGGCGTGAAAGATCTCGGCTTAACCGAGGGAACGCGCTGGAAACTGTAATACTAGAGTACAGGAGGGGACATTGGAATTCCAGGTGTAGGGGTGAAATCTGTAGATATCTGGAAGAACACCGGTGGCGAAGGCGAATGTCTGGCCATGTACTGACGCTGAGACGCGAAGGTGCGGGGAGCAAACAGGTTTAGATACCCTGGTAGTCCGCACAGTAAACGATGTACACTAGGTGGTGGGTAATTATATTCACTACCGAAGCTAACGCATTAAGTGTACCGCCTGGGGAGTATGCTCGCAAGGGTGAAACTCAAAGGAATTGACGGGGGCCCGCACAAGCGGTGGAGCATGTGGTTTAATTCGATGATACGCGAGAAACCTTACCAGGGCTTGACATATATTGGACGAAGCTAGAGATAGCTTTTCCCTTCGGGGTCGATATACAGGTGCTGCATGGCTGTCGTCAGCTCGTGCTGTGAAGTGTTGGGTTAAGTCCCGCAACGAGCGCAACCCCTACTGCCTGTTACCATCACGTTATGGTGGGGACTCAGGTGGGACTGCCGGTGACAAACCGGAGGAAGGTGGGGACGACGTCAAGTCATCATGGCCCTTATGTCCTGGGCTACACACGTGCTACAATGGCCGGTACAAAGCGCAGCGAAACCGCGAGGTTAAGCGAATCGCAAAAAGCCGGTCTCAGTACGGATTGGAGTCTGCAACTCGACTCCATGAAGTTGGAATCGCTAGTAATCGCGCATCAGCATGGCGCGGTGAATACGTTCCCGGGCCTTGTACACACCGCCCGTCACACCATCCGAGTTGGGGGTACCCGAAGTCGCTAGTCTAACCAGTAATGGGGGACGGTTCCGAAGGTATGCTTGGCGAGGAGGGTGAAGTCGTAACAAGGTAGCCGTACCGGAAGGTGTGGCTGGATCACCTCCTTTCTACTAAGAAAGGTTAGTGTTTGACCTCTCACAGTTAAACACACAACAATAGGATGTAATCCGATAGGTGGAAGACCTATCAACAAAGACCCTCTTTAAGGTAACTTGCAAGAAAATTCTCTTCCCGCTCTTTTAATTTTAGACAACGGGGGCATAGCTCAGTTGGCTAGAGCATCGGCTTTGCAAGCCGAGGGTCAGGGGTTCGAGTCCCCTTGCCTCCAAAAGAAAAAGATATTTGACATAAATAGCGTTAGGGATTGTAAAGATAATATGGTCAAGCGAATAAGGGTCCACGGAGGATGCCTAGGAGCCGCCAGGCGAAGAAGGACGTGGTTAGCTGCGAAAAGCTGCGATGAGGGGCCAACACCCAATGATCCGCAGATATCCGAATGGGGTAACCCGACAGTCTGGATGATTGTCACTATTATGTGAATAAAATAGCATAATAGAGGTATACGCTGGGAACTGAACCATCTAAGTACCAGCAGGAGTAGAAATCAAATATGAGATTCCCTTAGTAGCGGCGAGCGAAAGGGGAAGAGCCCAAACCAAGCGCTTTTAAGTGTTTGGGGTTGTAGGGGTGCATCTGGGGTAACCCGGTTAGTAAAAAATGTATTTATTAGACGAAAGAATCTGGGACGATCTGTCAAAGAAGGTGAAAACCCTGTAGTTAAAAATAAATACACTAATTGGATGCATTTCCTGAGTACGGCGGGACACGAGAAATCCTGTCGGAATCTGGGGGGACCACCCTCCAAGGCTAAATACTCGGCGGCTACCGATAGCGCATAGTACCGTGAGGGAAAGGTGAAAAGCACCCCGGGAGGGGAGTGAAAGAGAACCTGAAACCGTGGACTTACAAGCGGTCAAAGCCCGAAAGGGTGATGGCGTGCCTTTTGTAGAATGAGCCTGCGAGTTACCGTATGTAGCAAGGTTAAGGGATAGGAGTCCTGGAGCCGTAGGGAAACCGAGTCTGAATAGGGCGATAAGTTGCATGTGGTAGACCCGAAGCCAAGTGATCTAACCATGGCCAGGCTGAAGCTGGAGTAAAATCCAGTGGAGGGCCGAACGTAAATCCGCTGAAAAGGGTTGCGATGAGCTGTGGTTCGGAGTGAAAGGCTAAACAAACTTGGAGATAGCTGGTACTCCCCGAAATAGCTTTAGGGCTAGCGTTACGTGGACTGCCACGGAGGTAAAGCACTGGATAGATGCGGGCCCTTCACCGGGTACCAAGTTTAACCAAACTCTGAATGCCGTGGTATAATGCGTAGCAGTCAGACGGCGACTGATAAGGGCCGTCGTCAAGAGGGAAACAGCCCAGACCGTCAGCTAAGGTCCCAAAGATATACTAAGTGGGAAAGGAAGTATGATTGCACAGACAGCCAGGAGGTTGGCTTAGAAGCAGCCACTCCTTCAAAGAGTGCGTAATAGCTCACTGGTCGAGTAGTCATGCGCCGACAATCCAACGGGGCTAAGTATATCACCGAAGCTACGGCACAGCGCTAGACGCTGTGGGTAGGGGAGCATTCTGTGTACGGATGAAGTCAAGACGGAAGTTTTGGTGGACGGGACAGAAGAGAGAATGCAGGCATGAGTAACGAAAAGAGGGGTGAGATCCCCCTCCGCCGAAAGCCTAAGGTTTCCAGGGTAAAGTCAATCTACCCAAGGGTTAGTCGGCCCCTAAGGCGAGGACGAAAGTCGTAGTCGATGGGAAGCGGGTCAATATTCCCGCACCTCTCAGTGTTTCGATGGAACGAAGCATAGGGCGAAACGCGGCAGGGCGACGGTTGTCCCTGTCGAAGCAGCGATGCGTTAAGGTTAATAGGAAAATCCGTTAATTAAGAGGAGCTGTGAGCGATTACTTTTACGGAAGTAAGAAGCGCGTGTAGTCGTCGTGCCAAGAAATAGTTTCTAAGGTAAGGCACTGAGGGACCGTACTATAAACCGACACAGGTGGGCGAGCTGAGAATGCGAAGGCGTACGGAAGAACTCACGTTAAGGAACTCGGCAAAATGCATACGTAACTTAGGGATAAGTATGGCTCACGAGAGTGAGTTGCAGAGAAATGGCCCATGCGACTGTTTACCAAAAACACAGGTCCATGCGAACCAGCAATGGGAAGTATATGGACTGACACCTGCCCGGTGCTGGAAGGTCAAGGGGAGTGGTTATTGATTTATCAAGAAGCTACGAACTCAAGCCCCAGTAAACGGCGGCCGTAACTATAACGGTCCTAAGGTAGCGAAATTCCTTGTCGGGTAAGTTCCGACCCGCACGAATGGTGTAACGATATGGGCGCTGTCTCAACGTGAGATCCGGTGAAATTGAAGTTCAGGTGAAGATGCCTGATACTTGTGGTTAGACGGAAAGACCCCGTGAACCTTTACTTCAACTTGACATTGAAAATTGGACAAGGATGTGTAGGATAGGTGGGAGACGTAGATGCGTGGACGTCAGTTTGCGCGGAGTCGTTGGTGAAATACCACCCTTCCTTTTCCAGTTTTCTAACCCTGGCCGTGAAACCGGTTAGGGGAGAGTGTCAGGCGGGAAGTTTGACTGGGGCGGTCGCCTCCTAAAGTGTAACGGAGGCGCGCGATGGTCACCTTAGGATGGTTGGGAATCATCCCTCAAGTGTAAAGGCACAAGGTGGCTTGACTGCAAGGCTTACAAGCCGAGCAGGTACGAAAGTAGGTCTTAGTGATCTGGCGGTAGCGAGTGGAAGCGCCGTCACTTAACGGATAAAAGGTACTCCGGGGATAACAGGCTGATCTTGCCCAAGAGTTCATATCGACGGCAAGGTTTGGCACCTCGATGTCGGCTCATCGCATCCTGGGGCTGGAGCAGGTCCCAAGGGTTTGGCTGTTCGCCAATTAAAGCGGTACGCGAGCTGGGTTCAGAACGTCGTGAGACAGTTCGGTCCCTATCTGCCACAAGCGTTGGATGTTTGAGGGGTTCTGCTTTTAGTACGAGAGGACCGAAGTGGACAAACCTCTGGTGTACCAGTTGTCGTGCCAACGGCAAGTGCTGGGTAGCTACGTTTGGAAGGGATAACCGCTGAAAGCATCTAAGCGGGAAACCCTCCCCAAGATGAGACATCCCATCCTCTTTAAGAGGACTGAAGGAAACAGGAAGAATACCTGTTTGATAGGTCGAGAGTGTAAGCATGGCGACATGTTCAGCTTATCGATACTAATAAGCCGTGAGGCTTGACCATATTATCGTTACGATCCCAAATCGTACTTAAACTCGATAGCTAAAGAGATTTAGCTCTCTAGGTTTAAGTTGGCCCGGTGGCCATAGCAGAGTGGATACACCCGTTCCCATCCCGAACACGGCAGTTAAGCGCTCTTACGCCGATGGTACTACATTTTTGTGGGAGAGTAGGTAGCTGCCGGGCCTTTTTATTTTTTACACCTTATGGTGTATTTTTTTTGCTTTATTGAAAAATAATTAAAAAAAAATGCAATTAGGTCTTTAATCAAAATTGAAATACAATTATTCTATATATTATGAAGTATGAATTAAAAAATCAAAGATATACAATAAATGACAATTTAGCAGCAAATGTACTAGTTGTTGGGTTTGCTACAAAAATAAGTAAATCAGAATTAATCACTAATTTTTCAAAAATAAGAGATATGGTTCCTTTACTAAATTCTAAATTGGTTGTTACTGACAATAACTGTTATTTTGAATCTAATGATATTAATTTTGAATATACTGTTGAAGAATGTGAAAATGTAAATAATTGGATTAATAATCAATATAATACTCCTTTAAAAATGAGTGCTGGAGAATTTTTGAGAATAGCTTTATTTAAAGATAATACATTGATAGTTTTTGCTCATAACATAATTTCTGATTCTAGAGGTTTAGTTAATTTTGCCAAAGCTATTTACCAAGGAACAGAAAACTTTACTTTTAAGTATTGCGAAGATCAAGTCGCGAAGATTAGATTTTTAGATCAAATAAAAGTTAATAAGTATAAAAATCCAAAACAGACTTCTGTAGAAGGATTGCCTTTAGGAAAAATCAAGGTAAAAAAAATTAGTTTGAAATCTGATATTGTTTTTACTCTTTGTAGCTCAGAAGGTGTTTCTCTATTGTCTTTTTTCATTTCTGTTGCGTTAAGTTTAAGTAAGGCTGTTAGGAAAAATATTATGATACCATTTTGCTCAAAATTGAATGAAGACATTATATTAGTTAATGACACTTACAATATAAAATTTAAAAGAGGTTTAGAACCAAGATTATCTTTTTATGACAACTGTGCTGAAATAGATAAATTATTAAAATCCTTTTTAAAAAATAAACCATTTGTTTTGCGTAATGCAATTTTAAACACAATACCTACTGAATTAATTGATAATCCATTAAAAAGTGAAAGTATTTTTAAATTTTTAACAAGTGATATGTTATTTGATGTAGTACCAACTATTGAAGAAGATTCAATTGTTAAATCATTGAGCTTTTACCCTTCAAATACTTTTATAAAAAATAGCTTTGGAATAACTGTGGTTGATGATAAAGTTACAATTTGTTCAATTGTTCATGATAAAGATGGCGAAGAATTATTTGCCTCTTATCAAAAAACAATAAATTTGCTTTCAAAAAATGCAGATATAAAATTAAATAATAAGTAGGAGGGTAGTATGTCAAATAATAGAGAAAATACAGAATCAGTGGCTCTTGAAACAAAAAGATATGTTTGTGCTGTCTTTTTTTGTGAGGAGAAAGTATATTTAGTAAAAAGTGAAGACCGTTCAGATTTGAACAAATGGCAATTCCCTTCTGTAGAAATAAAACCTGGGGAGATTGTAATCAGTTCTTTATTGAATTACATTCAAAATCAATGCGATTTAGATGTTAATACCAATAATGTAAATTATATATGTAATATCAAGCATAAATATGAAGAAAATTATCTAGATATGGATGCTTTTTTAATAAATATTATTCCTGAGCAAAGAAATAATAGCTGTTTATTAAAAGATAATTGGGTGAATGTTAAAGATATATTTAGTATTCCTTTAGCTTCCGCAGATGTGACTTTGGCACAAGTAATATTAGAATATTAAATCTAAATTTCGAGGGTTTCTCTCCTTATTTAATTTGAGGTAAATTAATGATAAAAAAGAATAATGCTATAAGAAATATAGCAATAATTGCCCATGTAGACCATGGTAAGACAACTTTAGTTGATGGAATGTTTGAACAATCTGGATTCCTTCAAAATCAAGACAGAATAATGGATAGTGGTGCAATCGAAAGAGAAAGAGGTATCACAATAAGTGCAAAAAACTGTGCAATAAATTGGAAAGATACTAAAATAAATATTATCGATACTCCTGGTCACGCTGATTTTGGTGGAGAAGTTGAAAGAGGATTATCAATGGTTGATGGTGTTGTATTATTAGTAGATGCAGCTGAAGGCCCACTACCTCAAACCAGATTTGTTTTAGATAAAGCTTTAAAATTAAATTTAAAGCCTATTATTGTAATAAATAAAATTGATAGAAATGATGCAAGAAGTGCTGAAGTATTAGATGAAGTATATGATTTGTTATTTGAATTAAGTGATGATGAAAACTTATTAGACGTTCCTGTTTTTTATGCTAATGGAAGAGCTGGAGTTTGTGGAAAGTCTTTAGATGATATTGCAGACAATCTTTATCCATTATTAGATTCTATATTAGATAGTGTTGATGCCCCAATTTATGATGATGAAGAACCTTTTCAAATGCTAGTAAGTGATTTATCTTATAATGATTTCTTAGGTCGATTAGCTATTGGTAAAATCATTAATGGTAGTGCATCAATAAATGATCAATTGGTTTGTGTTGGAAAAGATGGTGTTTCCTCTCTTAGAATATCAAAATTATATACATTTAATGGACCTTCTTATGTTCAAACAAATAATATTGGATCAGGAGATATTGTCGTTATAGCAGGTATTGATAATGTTTCAATAGGTGATACTATTTGTACAAAAAATAATCCAAAAGCTCTTGAACGAATAAGTGTTGATGAACCAACCGTTTCAATGCTATTTAGTAAAAATATTAGTCCTCTCGCAGGTAAAGAAGGTAAACAAATAACTAGTGCTAAAATTGGTGAGAGATTGCAAAAAGAAGCACTTCGTAACGTTTCAATAAGAGTTGAGAAAAATTCAGATGATTCATATACTGTTAAAGGTCGTGGTGAATTTCAAATGGCAATTATCATTGAAGAAATGCGAAGAGAAGGTTTTGAATTATGTGTTGGTCGACCTAAAATTATCTTTAAATTAGATGAAGAAGGTAGAAAATTAGAACCTGTTGAAAAGTTAGTAATTGATTGTCCAGAAGAAAATGCTGGAACTGTAATGGAAAAACTTTCTAAAAGAAAAGCATTGATGAGAGATATTACATATTTAAATGATAGAGTTAAAATAACCTTTGATATCCCTTCAAGAGGATTAATTGGATACAGAGATGAGTTTTTGACTGACACTAGAGGATTTGGGATTATGAACTCTTATATCAAAGGATATGAATTGTATAAAGGTGACTTCCCTGATAGATTTAGTGGTTCTCTAATAAGTGATAGAAGTGGTTCTGCAGTTGCTTATGCACTATGGCAGTTAGAAGATCGAGGAAGACTTTTTATTAAACCTGGTGATAGTATTTATGAAGGACAAGTTGTTGGAGAAAGGAATAGAGATTTAGATCTATTATTAAACCCTACAAGAACTAAAAAATTATCAAATATGAGAGCCAGTGGAAAGGATGATGCTGTAGTATTAACTCCAATTACTAGAATTACTTTAGAACAAGCAATTCAATTTATTAAAGATGATGAATTAGTTGAAATTACTCCACTATCAATTAGAATGTGCAAAAAAATATTGGATGCACAACAAAGAAAAATATTTGATAGTAGAGGTTCAATTCCAGACTATTTAAAATAGAGTATGATAATAATGGCCAAAAAATAATGGTTTGTAACTATTCTCTTTTGGCCATTTAAATTAAAATTTAATTTCTAGATATACTGGAGCATGATCGCTTCCTAATATCATATCATCAATTTCACTTTTAATAATATTAGAATTAATTCGATTAGAAACTAACCAATAATCTATTCTCCATCCGGCATTTTTTTCTCTTGCTTTAAATCTATAACTCCACCAGCTATATCTAAATTCTACCTTTGGTTGTAGAAATCTAAAAGTATCTGTGAAGCCTTCATCTAATAATTTTGAAAAACTATCTCTCTCTTCAATAGAGAATCCTGCATTATGAATATTTGATTTAGGATTTTTTAAATCAATTTCTTTATGTGCAACATTAAAATCTCCACACATTAATACTGGTTTTTTTTGATCCAAAGTTGAAACATACTTTCTAAAATCTTCATCCCATTTTAACCTTGTTTCAAGTCTTTTTAATTCATTTTGACTATTGGGAGTATAAACAGTTACAACATAAAAGTTTTCATATTCTAGAATGACAGTTCTTCCTTCAATATCTAATTCATTATTTATCCCATAACTAACATTTAAAGGTTTATGCTTTGTAAAAATGGCTGTTCCACTATATCCTTTTTTTTGTGCATAATTAAAATAACTGGAATAACCTTCAGGATTAAATTCATATTGACCTTCTGATAATTTTATTTCTTGCAAACAAAAAAAATCTGAATCTGATTTAAAAAAATATTCTTTAAAGCCTTTTTTATCACAAGCTCTTATCCCATTTACATTCCAAGATGTAAATTTTAAAGTATCCATAGTAATCTCCCTAATATTTGTATTGGTATAATATCAACTTAATTAATTTTATTATAAAAATTAGTAAAAAAAAAGCCACAAATTAATGTGGCTATGATATTTTGATATTTTACATCAGAGGGATGTTTTTTTCATTAGCTACTTTGAGTGTTTCTTCATCCCAAATTGATGCTTGAACTTCTCCAATATGAGCTTTGTTCAATAAGAACATGCAAATTCTACTTTGACCTATTCCTCCACCAATTGTTTGAGGGAATTCATCATTAAGTAATCTTTTGTGCCAATATAATTCTTTTCTTTCTAATACAGTTTCCATTTCTAGTTGTCTTAATAAAGCTTCTTTATTTACTCTGATACCCATTGAAGAAAGTTCTAGAGAATCTTCTCTAACATTATCCCATACAATGATATCTCCATTTAAGCCTTTATAACCATCAAGAGTATCTGATGACCAGTCATCATAATCTGGAGCTCTTCCACCATGTTTAACTCCATCAGCTAATTTATTACCAATCCCAATAACAAATATTGCACCATATTTTTTAGCTAATTTTTTCTCACGTTCTTCTGGAGTTAAATTAGGAAATTCTTTTTGTGCGTCTTCGCTATGAATAAAAACAATCTCTTCTGGTAAAATAGGATATTTTGATTCAAAGCTTTCATTTACTAAAAATTGAGTTCTTTTTATTGCTTCATAAACTTTTCTTACAATATTCTTTAGGAAATCTAAATTTCTTTGACCTTCGTCCATTACAAGTTCCCAATCCCATTGATCAACATATAGAGAGTGGATTGCATCAATCATATCGTCAGGTCTAATTGCATTCATGTCTGTGTATAATCCAGTTCTTGGCTCAAATCCATGATCTGCTAAAGCCATACGTTTCCATTTTGCAAGTGAATGAACAATTTCCATTTCTTTGTTATTAAGATTACCAATTTCAAAACGTACTGGTCTTTCTATACCATTTAAATCATCATTTATTCCTGATCCACGAGGAACAAAAAGAGGACTTGTAACTCTACTTAATTTTAATTCTCCTGAAAGCTCTCTTTCAAAAGTGTCTTTTACAAATTTAATTGCTTTTTCAGTTTGCTTTTTATTTAAAGCTGGTTTATAACTATTTGGGAATATTTGATTCATTATATTTCTCCTTGGTTTTTGTTACTTTACACTGAAAAGTTGAAAAAATACAACCAATTGATAATAAAAAAATTGAGAAAATAGATATTTATTTAAAAAATATACAAGTATTTTACATTATATTACTATAATTATGTGTTTTTTTTATCTTTTAATAAAACTTGAGGATTATGCAAAAATTTAATAAACTAAAATAATTATACTAAATTAATAAATTTGGTAATTTTAAATGAATTTTATAGATAGTCAGAAAAATATATGATATCATTATTCTTAATAGAGATTTTATTAATGCCACTTTTATGTGAATTTTATTAAATAATTTATATTATTTTATTACTTATATAATAATGATAGAAAATTTATATTTAATTTGTATCATTATACTAAATAAATATATTATAAATAAATCATAACGCTTTTGATTAGGAGAATATTTTTTTATTTGTGCTTGTTAATTTTGCTTTTTATTGTTTATAATAAAGAAATATAAGGTATAGAATTTATGACTAAAACAATAGCTTTTCATTTACAAAAAGGTGGAGTTGGAAAAACAACTATTTCAGGGACTTTAGCCTGTCAATCTGCTCTCTCTGGGATTCCTACATTGTTGGTTGATTTAGACCCACAAGGTAATGCTTCCTCTTGGTTTTTATCAAAAACTCCAAAATGGGAACTTTCTGATGTGGTTCAAGGAAAATGTTATCCCAGTGATGCAATAGTTTCAGTTGAACAAGTGCCTAATTTGTATATTTTACCAACATTTGGAATTGGAGGCACTTTAAAATTATATTCTGAGACTAAATTAGCTGACGAGCCTTTTGTAATTCAAGATTTAATACATGAATTTAAAGGTAAATTTCAGCATGTTATTTTAGATTTATCTCCAGGACTTGGTAGACTTGAAAGATCTGCTTTAATCGCAAGTGATGAAGTTATTACACCAATGACTCCAGAGTCTTTCAGTTTAGATGGTTTAGAAATTTTTATTGATGAATTAAGTAGATTGAAAAAAAATTTTAGATCTGCTGTTAAACATGAAAAAGTAGTAATAAATTCTTATGATGATAGAATAAGACAGCATCGTGATATATTTGATGCAGCTAGTAGAGGTAATTTTAGGATTTATCAAATACCTGTAGATCCCGTTTTTAGAAAATCACAAGATAAAAACGTAGCTCCTCAATTATTTAAGGAAAATGGTAAAGGTTTGAAAGAAAAAACAAAGCTTACTTTTGAAGATATGGAAAGCGAAATTTGGAGATAATAGATGGCATTAAAAAAAAGTAATTCAAATGTAATAACACATAATCGTGTAGATAAATTGTTTAGTGAAACAACAAAAAGAGAAGAGAAAGAGAAAAAAAGTTTAACTACTTTTTCAATCGAACCATCTTTTAAAAAAGATTTGGAAGCACAATTTGATGAAATGGGTTTAGGTTGGGCTTCAGGAATTAGATTCGCCTTAAAATATTTTCAGAAAAATTTTAAATTTAATAATGATTCTATAGAAGATCTTTAAATTTTTATTTATTAAGTAAACTCTGATTATTAAAATCAGAGTTTTTTTTAGCAAAAAGAAATATAACAAAATAACAATTAACATACCTTCTTAGGACTTATATATATTAGTACATAATAATTAATTTGTATTCATCCATTTTTTGTTGTGTTTTTTGATAGTTTCAATTATTCTTTTATTAATTATAACAAAGGGGTTAAAATTATTTTATGGAATTAAAATGGTGGCAAAAAGCTATATTCTATCAAGTCTTTTTAAGGAGTTTTAAAGATAGTAATGATGATGGAATTGGAGATATAAATGGATTAATTTCTAAGATAAATTATTTAAATGATTTAGGAATAGATGCAATTTATATTACACCTTTTTTCCCTTCTCCTTATTACGATAGTGGTTTTGATGTAACTGATTATTATGATGTAGATTCTAAGGTTGGTACAAAAAATGATTTGATAAAACTAATTGAAAGTTTACATATGAATAATTTGAAGTTAGTAATTGATATTCCAATAAATCATACATCAATTTTTCATCAATGGTTTAAAAATAGTTGTGTCTCTAAAGATAATGAATTTTCGGATTTTTATCTTTGGTCCGATACAATACCGAATAATTGGGTTTCTAATTTTGGTGGTAGTTCTTGGACGTATAATAAAACAAGAAATCAATATTATATGCATTCTTTTTCAAAGGATTTGCCGGATTTAAACTGGAGATGTGAAGCCTTAGTTTGCAAAATGTTAGATGTATTTAAATATTATTTAGATTTAGGTGTTGATGGTTTAAGATTAAGTACCACAAATTTAATAATTAAAGATCATCATTTTAGAAATAATCCTAAATATCCAGGTACCTTTAAAAACAAATATTTAAAACAAAGACATATATTTGATAGAAATAGACCCTATTCTCATAAAATAATAAAAAGAATAAGATCCTTGATTGATTCATATGAGGATAAGGTTCTCATTGGTGATATCGTTGTAGCACCTCCAGGTGAACCTGAACTTGTTGCTTCTTATTATGGTGCATATAAGGATGAATTAAATTTGGCTTTTGATTATTCAATAGCAAATACTCCAATAAAACCTAATACTTTTAGAATTGCTGCAAAAAGATGGATAGAAGCTTGTGATACTTCTTGGCCAAGTTGGATATTTTCCAGTCATGATCATAAAAGACTTATGACTAGAATGAACAAAAATATTAAAAAAACTCGTCTTGTAACAATGTTTTTATTAACTCAAAAAGGAACTCCTTTTTTATATTATGGAGAAGAATTAGGGTTAGAAGATTCTATGATACCAAAAAAAGATCAAAAGGATTTACAAAGAAAACAACTTTTTTTCTTTCAAAATAGCAGGGATGGTGCAAGAGGTCCTATGTTATGGGACAATAGTTCTTTTTCAGGTTTTTCAAATGTTAAACCATATTTACCTCAAGGAAATGCAAAGAAATGTGTTGAAATTCAAAAAAATAAAGAAGTATCTATGTTTAAATACTATAAAAAGTTTATTGCTTTACGAAAAACGCATACTGCTTTAATGAAAGGAGATATTTCTTTTGTTGATATTAATGATGAAAATATTATTTCTTACATAAGAACTTGTGATGATGAATCTTTATTGATTTTGTTAAATTTTTCTAAGAAAAAAAGAATCATAAAACTTTCAGATGTTGGATTGCCATTCATTACTAAGGATTCTATTTTTTCAACAAATCCCCTTGCAAAATGCCCAGATTATAACAGTTTTGGAATTATTCTCCATGCATATGAAGGAGCTATATATTCAATAGATTTATAGCCTTTACATTGATTATTTTTTCTATTATAGTTCATTTATAAATGGAGGCCTGTTCATAGACGACTGATCTATTTTCAGCTAAGTCATCCAACCACTATTTGAGGGATTGTTATGAATGAAATTTCTAACAAAAATCCGAAGAAGATAAAAAAGGTTGGTGATTATATCATTAATGTACTTAATGGTATGGCTCAAGGTCTTTTTGCATCTTTAATAATCGGATTAATTATCAAACAAATTGGTACATATCTGAACTTACCAATTTTAATCAATTTCGGAAAAGCCGCACAATATTTAACAGGTCCAGCTATTGGTTTGGGCGTTGCGTTATTTGTTGGTGCACCAAAATTAGGTGTATTAAGTGCTGCTGTTGCAGGAGCAATAGGTGCTGGAACTTTTGTTTTCGCTCCTGATGGTTCTCTCTTAAAATTAGCAATAGGGGAACCTGTTGGTGCTTTGTTAGCTAGTTTAATCGGAGCTGAAGTTTCAAAATTAGTACATAATAGAACAAAAGTTGACATTATGGTTATTCCAATTTGTACTATAATTGCTGGAGGTTTAGTCGGTGTTTTTGTCTCTCCATTTGTAAGTGCAATGATGAAAGCGCTAGGTGTATTTATAAATTCTTTAACAACGCTTTATCCTCTACCAATGGGAATATTAGTTGCTACTGTTGTTGGAATGGTATTAACTCTACCGATATCCTCTGCAGCTATTTGTATTAGTCTAGGTATTTCTGGATTAGCCGCAGGTGCAGCGACAGTTGGGTGTAGTGCACAAATGATTGGTTTTGCAATAATTTCTTATAAAGAAAATAAAGTTGGAGGTTTGATTTCACAAGGTATTGGAACCAGTATGTTACAAGTTCCTAATATTATTAGAAATCCTCTTATTTGGATTCCTCCAACGTTAACTGCTGCTATTTTAGGACCATTGGCTACTGTAGTTTTTAAAATGGAAAACAACGCTGCAGGAGCGGGAATGGGAACTAGTGGATTAGTTGGTCAATTTAATACTGTTGCAGTTATGGGAACTAAATCAATCCCAATCATTATTTTATTACATTTTGTTTTACCTGCAATTATTGCATTATTAATTTCAACAATAATGAGAAAAAAAGGTTGGATAAAAGAAGGTGATATGAAATTAGTTTCAGATTAAAATTTACTATTATTACAGGGCATTTATTTGCCCTGTAATCTTGCTTTTAATGCTGCAAAAGAATTACTTATTTCTGATTTTGGAATCAATCTATTCTCTGCTTCATCAATCAAATTTTCCGGTATTTCATTAATAAATCTAGAAGGTAGACTTTGTATGATTTGAGTCCCTCTTATTCTATTCTTTGCTGAACTAATAATGAGTTTTTGTTTTGCTCTAGTTATTGCAACATAAAATAATCGTCTCTCTTCATCAATATTTTTGGGATTTTCTTCAAGAGCTCTTTGACTTGGAATAATATGATCTTCAATTCCAACAAGATATACAATATCAAATTCTAAACCTTTAGAAGCATGCATTGTCATAATATTTACACTGCTATTGTTTTCATTATCATTTTCTTTGCCTAATAATAAAATCCGATTTACCCAGTTTTCTATAGAAGCCTTTTCATTAAAATAATTTAATTCCCATTTTCTAAGCATATCTGTTAAAATACTTATTGCTTTCATTTTAAATATTACTGCTTTTTCACTATTATTTTCTTCAATCAAAAAATCTTTATAATGAATTTCATTTATTAAGTTATTTAATATTTTATATTTTGTTTTATCTTCATTTTCACTAAATTCTTTTTCATATTTTGAAATTAAATTGTAAATAAATTTTAACGAATTTCGGGTATTATCTTTTATTGGAAAATCCTTTGAATATGCAATAATAGCAAGTGCTGAGAAAAGAGAAGTTTTATGTAAAGCTGCAACATCTTTAATTTTATCGATTGTGATTCTTCCAATTCCTCTGCGAGGGGTATTAATAATTCTTAAAAAATTAACATCGTCATCAGGATTAATAATTACTTTAAGATAACTTAAAATATCTTTGATTTCTTTTCTTTCAAATAGGGATTTACCACCACTAACGTGCGAATTGACTTCTCTTGTCATTAGGGCCGATTCGAAAGCTGGAATTAAAGCATTGTTCCTTGTTAAGATTGCAAAATTATTGAAGCTAATATTTTCTTTTTTATGAAGCTCAATTATTTCTCTTGCTACTTGATTAGCTTCTTTTTCTCCATCTTCTGGTTTAATTAAATATATATTTGTGCCTTGTTCGCATTCTGTCCAAAGTTTTTTATCTTTTCGTTGTTTATTATTATTTATAATATTATTTGCTGCATCAAGAATAGTTTTACTACTTCTATAATTCCTTTCAAGCATTATTTCTTTTCTCTCTGGAAAATCATTTTCAAACATTACAATATTTTGATAGTTTGCCCCTCTCCAGGAGTAAATACTTTGATCATCATCTCCAACAACACATAAATTTCTATTTTTTAAAGATAAGGCTCTAACTAATTTATATTGTGATATTGAAGTATCTTGAAATTCATCAACTAGAATATATTTAAATCTATTACTTGTTTTTTCTAAAATCTCTGGGAATTTATCAAATAATTCTAGAGGTTTAACAATTAAATCATCAAAATCTACAGCATTATATGTTTTTAAATATTTGTCGTATTCTTTAATTAATATTTTAGTGTTTTCAGCAGTTGATTCATTTATAATTAATCTTTGAGTTTTAAATTTACTAATATAATCTTGGACATCCTTTAAATTAAAGGCGTCAATTGACCATCCTAAATTTGAAATAACCTGTTTTATCAAAGAAATTTTATCATTAGAATCATATATCGTAAAATTATTTTTCCAGCCTAAATGATGGATATGTTGTTTTAATAACCCCAATCCAAAGGAGTGAAATGTTGTAGTTGTCAAATGTTTAAGTTCTTGGTTTGTTAAACTTCTTATTCTTTGCCCCATTTCTTTAGCAGCTTTATTTGTAAAAGTTAAAGCTAGGATGTTTTTTTCATCTATTCCTTGCTCAAGCATATTAGCAATTCTATAAGTAAGCATCCTAGTTTTTCCGCTTCCAGCTCCAGCAATAATTAAAAGGGGACCTTTAATTGATGAAGCTGCAAGATATTGCATATCATTTAATTCTTTTTTTAAATTCATATTTTCCTATATTGATATTTATTGTATCTAAAAATGCTTATTTAATTTTTATTGCATTCGCTGGGCATACTTCGTGACAGCAATAGCATTTGATACATTTTTTTTCATTAATAATAATTTTTTTATTATTAAGTGATAACGCATTTGCTGGACAAATATCAATACATTTTTTACATTTTATACATGGGTCTTTTAAAAAAACAGGAGCTTTTCTTTTTTCTGATAATTTTTTGTTACTAATTTTTTTAAAATCTTTAATAATTAAATCATTGGCATTTAAATTGCTGTATTCAATATCTTCAATTTTTCTAGTATTTGTTAATTTTTTCTTGATAGCATATTTTATAATAGGAATATCTAATGGATTGTACCCCATCATTATTGCTTGGCTAATATCTAATGCAAGAGCATCAGTGCTTGTAATAATATATCCGACTTTTTTAGGGTCACCATTTCCTGGACCAGCACCTTCCATTCCAATTATTGCATCCATAATTGAATATTCTGTTTTACTTATGCTAAATAATCCACATATAAATTTCGCAAAACCTTTTCTTGTTGGATTGTGAACATGTTGTTTGCTTTTATTTAAACCTGGGACTAAGCCAAACATATTTTTTATCGCACCAGTTGTGTACATTAATTCATGAGTTTTAAATTTTGCAACTGATATGCAAAAGTCAACTTTATCAATTGTTTTTGTTATAGCTATTTTTCTTTTAACAAATGGAACCACTTTTTTGACAGGATCTTTTGAAAAATCTACCCATTGAACATCTTCTTGTTCACACACTTGATAAATGCCAGACTTTTTGGGTTTGAAATTTGATTTTTGAAGACCAGGAGAATCTCCAACTAATATTTTTTTAGCGCCTTCTTCCTTTAGAATTCTAATAACTGCTTTAACAACACTAGGATGAGTGGATAAACAATTTTCAGGCTTTGCATCTGATAATATATTAGGTTTAACTAAAATCGTTTTATTTTTTATAATTGGATAATCTGATTTACTCATTGCTTCTTTTAAAGCTAAGTATACATTTTCTTCCTCGTAATCATCACATTTTACAATATTTACTGTACTCATTTTATTCTCCTAATTAGACAAAAATATAATGGACCTCTATTTTCACTCATATCTGGTAAAACAATTTTACCATATTCCCTATTTTCTGCTATTGTACAATCAAAATCAACTAACTCAAACCTTCCTTTCCGTTTTTTAAATAATTTTTTTATAACGTCCTCATCCTCGAGTGGGGTTATTGCACAAGTAGAGTATAGTATTAAGCCCCCGATTTTCACAGCTTCTAAAGCTGCTGCTAGCATAGCAAACTGCTGATATGAAAGGTGTTTGGGTCTATTTAATGACCATTTATTAAGATAAGCAGGATCTGAAAGGACGTGTCTTTCACTTGAGCATGGTGCATCAAGAAGAATTTTATCATAGACTTCTTGTTCAAATAATCCCCATTTAGTTGAATCATGGGCAGTAACCCTTATATTAGCTTTATATTCTTCACAAAGATGCTGCTCAAGAACATTATGGAGTCGAGCTCGTCTTTTACTAGATCTATCATTTGATGTTAATTGTCCTGTTCCTTTTAACTTTGAAGCAAGAACTAATGATTTACCTCCTGGAGCGGCACACATATCTAAGATATTGTCTCCCTCGCTTATTTCAAGAAGGTTTGCACAAAACAATGATGCTTCATCAAAAAAATATGGTTTAATTAAATTTGAAGAATATTCAATATTCCCTTTTTCTTTTAGTAAAGCTTGTTTTAAAATATCCCATCTTTCACCAAATATGCTTTTGTAATAATTATCAAATTCTATGGCTGAATCTATTTTTTTTGTTTTTTTTGACATGCACTTATTATATATAAAAATAGGATAGTTTTGTATACTTTGATAATAAATTATTAGTTTATAAATTTTTTATATGTATTTATTTGTAGTTTTTGTTAATTATATCCTATTGGGTGATAAAGTTACTTTACAATTTATACCTTAACTATATTATATAAACATGGCATATATAACAGCATTATTAGAAGGACTTTTAAGTTTTATTAGTCCTTGTGTATTACCAATGATACCTTTGTATATTGGTTATTTAGCAGGTGGAATAGCAAATAAAGATGATCAAGAGCTAAATAAAAATAAATTATTGTTTAATTCTTTCTTCTTTATTATAGGGTTTACTTTATTGTTTGCGACTCTTGGTGCAAGTGCTAGCTTTTTAGGACAGTATCTTAGTGAGCATTTAGAAGCAATTAATAGGGTGGGCGGTGTTATTGTAATTATTTTTGCTTTAAGTTTTTTAGGCTTAAAATTTCTACCTTTTTTGGAAAATACTTATAAACTGAAGGCAAATACAAAAAGTTTAAATTATTTTTCATCGTTTTTATTTGGAATTGTTTTTGCTGTAGGGTGGTCTCCTTGTACAGGGCCTTTCTTAGGGTCAGCATTAATGTTAGCAGCAAACACTGCAACATTGTATCAAGGTGTTTTTACATTATTAGCTTATTCTTTAGGCTTAGCTATCCCTTTCTTTTTGTCAGCTTTATTGTTAAAACAGTTAGAAGGAGCTTTTTCATTTATTAAGTCACATTATAAAATTGTTACAATAGTAAGTGGATTATTATTATTAGCTATGGGTATATTAATGGTATTAGGGTATTCACCTGCGATACTTTTTGAATAATTTTGGAGAAAATAAATGGATAAAAATAAAAAAAATAGTTTAATCATTGTTGTTGTAATACTTTTAGTATTTGTCTTTGCATATTTAGGATACGGTAAACTAAGTAAGAATGGACCAAATACTTCATATGCGCCAGAGATTAATATAAATGATGATAAGATTACATCATTAGAACAGGAATCAAAAACAATTAGTCAATCAACTACAAATAGTGATAATAATCAACCTGATTCTCAAAACTCAGATACTCAGCAAGTAGCTACTAATGATGATATTGAAGAAGCTGAGGCTTCAAATATTATGCCGGATATTCCTCTTACTTTGTTAAATGGTGAAGAAACAACTTTTTGGAAGTTAGCTGAATTGGGAAAACCTGTTGTTATTAATTCTTTTGCATCTTGGTGTCCTCCATGTAAACAAGAGATGCCTGAATTTATTGAAGCTAGTGAAGAATATAAAGGAAAAGTTACATTTATTTTCTTTGACTCCTTTGATGGAGAGAGAGAAACAAAAAAAGCCCTTGATGCTTTTGCGAAAGAGTATTTTAATGACGATACAATTTGTGTAATTGATCCTGGCTATATTTCATATTTATTTAAATCAAATAGTTTGCCAACAACTATTTTATTAAATAAAAAAGGAGAACCTGTAAATGGTTTCCAAGGTATGATACAGAAAGAAACTTTAATTGGTGCTATTGAGCAATTGCTCTCAGAATAATTTGTAATAAATAACCCTAATCAAATTTACATTTTGTTTATTGATTAGGGTTTTTTATGTTAAAGCAAATATTTAATAATACCTATATAAAAGGATAAGCTTGCAGCTACACAAAAAATATGCCAAATTAAGTGTCCGTGAGGGATTTTTTTAAATCCGTAGAATATTACTCCTAATGTGTATAGAACACCACCAGTAATTATATACATCAATAACCCTTTCGGAATATTTGGAATAATATCATTCCAAAAGAAAACTAATAGCCATCCCATCAGAATATATAATACAACATGGAATGGTTTAAGCCTTCCCCAAAATATTAGAGTAAAACCAATCCCAAGAGCTGCAATTATCCAAATAAGATAAAAAAGTCTTATGCTTTTTACATTTCCAACATATAATAATAGAGGAGTATATGTTCCTGCTATTAAAAAATAGATGTTGCTATGGTCAAGAATTCTACAAAATCTTTTAGCATTGTTTTTGGGCAACCCATGATATAAAGCACTAGCAAAATAAAGTAGAAAGTTTGAGAGCGCAAAAATTATTAATCCAACTTTTAAATATGTGTTAGGCACAGTATTTAATTTAGCAAAAATGTAGATTAATCCTATTAATGCTAAGGCTGCAGCTATTGCATGTGATAGTGAATTTTCTTTTTCAGCTTCAGGATGCACTAAAACGGGAAGAGAAATTTTTCTCTCTAACCAGCTTTTTTTTTCATTCATTTTTATTACCTCATTTAAATATAATTATAATTTATACTTTCTTCGTAAAATTTACAATCAAGTAAATAAAATGAGTACCTTATTTGAAGGTACTCAAAGTGATAATTTAAAGAGAGTTAATACTAAAGAATATAAAATTCTTTATTTATATTTATATTAAAATATATTGTAACTTATGTCAACAATAAAGAAAAAATATTTTATATTGTTATAATATCTTTATATTTCTTTATTGTATAAATATTTAAAAAAATATATAGATGATATTACTTGTTATTTATATTTTTTAAAAAATAAATAATATCTGATGAAAAAATAAAAGCTATAAAATAATATAGCTTTTATTGTTTCAAATTAATAAATATAATATTTTCAAATTAAAGAATATGCTGTAAAAAAGTTTTTGTTCTTTCATTTTGAGGATTATCAAAAATTTGATTAGGGGGTCCTACTTCAATTATTTTACCTTCATCCATAAAAACAACTTTTGTAGCTGCCGCTCTTGCAAAGCCCATCTCATGTGTTACTAATAACATAGTCATTCCACTTTTTGCTAAATCAAGCATTACATCAAGTACTTCTTTAATCATTTCTGGATCGAGAGCACTAGTTGGTTCGTCAAAGAGCATAATATTGGGATGCATAGCTAAAGATCTTGCTATTGCAACTCTTTGTTGTTGGCCTCCAGATAATTGATTAGCATAAGCATTAGCTTTTTCACTTAATCCAACTCTTTTTAATAATTGAAGCCCAATTTTATCAGCTTCACTTTTTTTCATTTTTTTTACTTTTATTGGAGCTAGTGTAATGTTATCTAAAACACTTAAATGTGGAAATAAATTAAATGATTGAAAAACCATGCCAACTTCTTCGCGAATTTTTCTAATGTCAGTAGTGCTTTTTACAACATCAACACCATCAACTAAAATTGAACCACCAGTTGGAATTTCTAACTTATTTACACATCTTAATAAAGTTGATTTGCCACTTCCTGAAGGGCCTATTATCACAATTACTTCACCTTCATTTACTTCTAAAGAAGCATCATTAACAGCATGAACAGTATTACCTTTTTGAGTGATAAATGTTTTTTGTAGATTTTGTATTTTAATATTAGCCATTGCTATTCATCCTTTCTTCTAATTTTCCTACTAAGCGAGATAGTATAAGTGTTATTATTAAATAAATTAATGCAACAACTAACATTGTTTCTAGGGATAAAAATGTTCTTGAAATATATTCTTTACCTCTTCTTAAAATATCACTTAAAGCAATTACAGAAACTAATGAAGAATCTTTTAACATACTAATGAATTCATTTCCAACTGCGGGTAATACAACTTTTAGAGTTTGAGGTAAAATTATATATCTAAATGCTTGATATCTGGATAATCCAAGAGCAATTGCTGCTTCCATTTGCCCCTTTGGAATTGCTTGTATACCTGCTCTAACAATTTCGCCCATGTAAGCCCCAAAACAAATTGCTAAAGCTATTATTGCGGCACTAATCCCACTTAGATGAAAAAATCTACCTAGAGCATAATAAATGAATATTAATTGTACTAATAAAGGAATACCACGGATTAATTCAACATAAACGCCACTAATCATATTTATAATACTATATTTAGAAACTGAACCTAGTCCGGTTAAAGTTCCGATAAAAACTGCTCCAATAATTGCAAATACAGTACATTGAAAAGTAACTGGAGTACCTTGGATACAAACTAAGAATATTTCTCTATAAGGATCAGGGAAAAAAATAATTAGTGAAAGTAAAGTAATAATTGCAAAATAAAAAGTTATTCTCCAACTATTCATTAATTTACCATTGTTCTTATTTGGTATTAAAACACCATCTGTCATTTGGATTGTTAGTGCATTTTTTTTCTCATTATTATTTTTTTTTTGTTTGGTTTTGTTTTTTTCATTCATTGTATATTCATTTAATCCTTTATGCATTGCAGAGTACTTTATCTCATAAATATGCAAATAAGTCAAGATATTATGAATAAATATTCAAGTCCAGTTGTTTATTAAAGGGTTTTGAATTATTTTATTTTTGTTTGTTTCTTTGTTTTTATTATTTGAAGCAATAAAATTATAGATATTCCTAAAATAAATGCAAAAATATTGAAAGTTTCAAAAGATAATGGAGCTTCTGGTATTTCTAAAGTTGTTGGCCCCAAAATTATAGAATATATTGCAGCAATTATTAGTCCAAATATAAAAAAAACAGTTGAAGCCCTATGCTTTGTTAATGAAATTTTGACTATTTTCACTGTGGTAATTATTCCAATTAGTATTCCAATACCGAAAAGCAAAACTGCAAAGAAATAATTAAGGTTAAATGTAATTAATTGTTTTAATGCATTAATAATTGGGATGTATAGCTTTAAAATTACTAAAACTGATGAACCGGAAATGCCGGGTAATATCATAGTTGAAATAGCAAGCATTCCGGCAATAATTAATTTTATAGAAAGAATAAAATTTAGATTTGTAAGAGAGATTGTCGGTTGATTTGTTTCTTTTGAATAAATTGCGGTGAAAATTACAATACAAAATCCTAATAAAAAAAACAAAATATATTTAATAATACTTTTGAAATCTGAAGTAAAAATTTTTTTTTCTTCAATTATTATTATTGGAAGTGAGGCAAGTGTTAATCCTATCAGAAAAGAACTCATAAAATATATTTTAGTGTTAAAAAGATTTGAAAGAATTAATATACTTGATATCATTCCTATAGCCCATCCTGATAATAATTGAATTAAAAAGATGAAAGCAGTA
The DNA here is from genome assembly GCA_963678575.2 of Sphaerochaetaceae bacterium. Lineage (GTDB taxonomy): Bacteria > Spirochaetota > Spirochaetia > Sphaerochaetales > Sphaerochaetaceae > Pleomorphochaeta. The sequence goes on from CAXXHV010000002.1 coordinate 427,713, forward strand.
TTTCTTTTCAATTTATCATTTGAAAGTATATTATTTAAACTTAGTAAAAAATCGTCATAAAAACCTAAAATATATGCAATTGTGCCTCCAGATATTCCAGGAATACTGTCTGCTAGTGCCATTATAAATCCACGAATACTATTAATTATCATAATTTTTATCCTATTTTCTTATTAAGATATTATTTACATAGGAAAATATCAAGTTAATACATTCAAATTATATTTATTATTAGTTTAATGGGATTTATTTAAATTATTCTTTTTGGGCGGCATAAAAGATAGTTTTATAATGAAAAAGTGTGTTATAATTAGGTGTGTTTTAAATATAGTCCGTTCTATCTAGATTTGTGTATAAAAATGAAGGGAATTATGAAGTTTATCAATAAAAAAAATAATTATATATTTTTTGTTTATTTTCTTATATTTTTTATTGGACTTATTATTGCTCTTTTTTATAAACTAAATATCGATAAAACATATAATAATTTCCGTGACAGTTCTCTTGAACTGTCAAAAAAGGAATTAAAAAATTCTGTTGAAAATTTAATTATTGTTATTGATGAAATTCGTACTAATCAGCTCTATTGTGATTGTGAGGAGTTTCAAACAGTATCTGATTATAACTTAAAAAATGATAAAATAAAAAATCAAATTCATGATTTAATTTTAAATCTTAAATTTTATAAAAATCAATATTTTTGGGTTAATGAAATTGTGAATTATGAAGGTGGTGATTATTATGCAATTAGAAGAATTCATCAAAACCTCAAAGATACTGAAGGTGTGTATTTATCAACAAAAATTAGAGATGTAAATAATAATCTACCCTATAAAACTGAATTAGAAGGAATTCTTGAAAATGGTGAAATATATCAAAGTTATTATTTTAAGAATTTAGTAGATGATCGTATTACAGAAAAATTCTCTTATGCAAAATTATATAAACCCTATAACTGGGTAGTGGCCTCAGGAATTCCATATGAAGATATGTATGCTCAAGCTAATTCTTTTTATAAATCTAGAAAATCGTTTCTTCCTTTTTTATATTTAATTGATTTATTTCTTGTAATTGTAACTTGTATTGCATACACATTATATAGAAAAAAGAAAATTTCTGAAGAGAATGAAAAGTTAGCGATAAAAAAGAATATGATAAAATCAGAATTTATTGCAAACATGTCTCATGATTTAAGAACTCCTTTAAATGCGATAGTTGGATTAACTGAATTAGCAAATAATAGTAATCTTAATAAAAATGAGATTCTTGATTATTTGTATAAAATCGATATTTCATCAAAATTCTTATTATCATTAATAGATGACATTTTAGATATTTCTGCAATTGAAGAAGGTAAAATGTCGATTAGATATAATTATTTTGACATTAAAGATTTAATTTATCCTTTGGCAAGTTTGTTTTATTTACAAAGTCACGAAAAGGGTATTGTTTTTAATTGTTATTGTGAAAATATAGAATTTGAGAATTTATATGGAGATATCTTTAGAATTAAGCAGATAATTTCTAATTTATTATCAAATTCAATTAAGTTTACGGATAGTGGGGGGTATGTTAATCTTATAATTAAACAAATAAAAAATAATGATAATACAGTATCTCTGTTAATTGAAGTAAAAGATTCTGGCTTAGGAATTGAAAAATATCAATTAGATAAAATTTTTAATAAGTTTGAACAAGCTTCTTCTGGTGTAAAAGAAAAATATGGCGGGAGTGGATTGGGTTTATCGATTGTAAAGAATCTGGTTTATTTGATGGATGGTAAAATTAATGTCCAATCAAGAATAAATGAAGGAACAAGTTTTAAAATTAAATTAGATGTCACTTATGAAGAAAGAGAAATTAAAAGCAATAAGATAAAAAATAAAAAGCTTTTTATGATTGATGATGAAAAATCTTGTAAATCTATAAAAATTATTTTAGAAAAATTAAATGTTGAATGTGAATTTGAAAATACTTTACAAAATGGAATTGAAAAAATTAAAGAAAATAATAAAAAGAATAAAGTCTATGATTTTATTTTAGTAAATATTAATTTTGAAAATCCTGATGAGCTGATTCAATTTGAAGAACTTCAAAATATTGTTAATTTAAATTTGACAAAAATATTAGTTTTAACTTATGTGAAGAATTATATTAATTGTAACCAAAAATTTGGATTTATAAATAAACCTATTCTTAAATCTTCATTGATAGAACTCTTTAATCAAGAGAAACTTGAAAGTGATATATTAGTTAATAGTTCTTCGCAGACAGTTGATGGGCTTTGTGTTTTAGTTGTTGAAGACAATGAGATTAATCAATTAGTAGCTAAGAAAATTATTGAATCTAAAAAAGCAATAGTTGAAATAGCAAATAATGGAAAAGAGGCTATTCAAATTTTCAATGATAAAGGTAATAATTATTTTGATTTAATCCTTATGGATTATAAGATGCCTGTTATAAATGGAATAGAAGCTACTAAAATAATTAGGAAAAGCTCTTTAAGCTATTCAAATAATATTAAAATTTATGCAATGACAGCAAATACGACAAGAGAAGATGTAAGTGAATGTTTATTAGCAGGAATGGATGGACATATTTCTAAACCGATTGATGTAAAATTATTATCGCAAATTTTAATTGATATATATAATAAAAAGAGTAAGAAATAATATTTATCTCTTACTCTATACTTAAAAATAATTCAGTTATTTTATAAATTCCATTTAGCTTTTAATTTTGCTAATTCACCATTTTCTTCTAATTTTTTTAATCCATCATTTACAATATTTAGAGTTTTGGTATCACCTTTTTTAAATGCCATTGCGATAGGTTCTACATCACTACTAGCAATACCTGTGATTTTTAATTTTCCATTATAGTTTTCATTTAATAAAACATAATCACTTGCAACAACGCTGTCGGTAATAACACAATCTAAATTTCCATTAATTAGATCTTCAATTGCTAATGAGATATTATCATAAGCTTTTATATCAATATCTAGTTCTTTATTATCTAATAATACTAAATGGCCTGTTGTTCCAATTTGAACACCAACTTTTTTTCCATCTACATCTTTTAAGCTTTTTAAACCAGTTGAATTCATTGGGGCAATAATACTTTGAGTTATTTCAATAATTGGTGTTGAGAATTCCATTTTTGGTTTTCTTTCTTCTGTAACTGAAACCCCACTTGCAATTAAATCATAAGCTCCATTAGCAAGACCTGCAAAAATACCATCCCAAGCAACATTTACAATTTCAAATTTATAATCTGTTACATTTTCTAAAGCAGCAATTAACTCAATTTCAAATCCAGCTAAATCACCATTTTTGTCAACAAATTCTAGTGGTGGCCATTCGCAGTTACTTGCTACAACTAAAGTGTTATCATCTTCGCTTTGTCCATTTGCATAAATATTAAAATTAAAGATTGTTAAAATCCCTAGTAAAATAAATAAATTTTTTTTCATTATAATCTCTCCTAATTGAATATTACGTGTTAATTATTTGTGATTATGCATAAATATACATTATGTGTCAATATAATATGTATATTTATTTATAAAAAAATTGTATTTAAAAGTTTTTTATGAATATTTATTTGATATTTTAAGAATAAATATAGAAAAATAATGATTTAAAAGCTCATTATAATTATAGTTATACTTAAATTTATATTTAGAATGTAAAGGCTCCATATATTCCAACGATAAGCCCAAGAATTGCCCCAAAAAGAACTTGAGAAAAAGAATGCCCTAACATAGTTTTTAAATTAGCTTGAGTAAATTGACCCTCTTCATGTATTTCTATGAAAATTCTACTCCATTCATTTAAAAGTTCAGCTTGCTTTCCAGCTTCTTTTCTAATCCCCATTGCATCATGAATTACTATTGTTCCAAAAACTGCTGAAATCGCAAACAATGTAGATCCTATTCCATATCTTATTGCTATAGTTGTAGTTAAGGCTATAACTGTTGCAGTATGACTAGAAGGCATTCCCCCTGTTGAAAAAGCTCTTTTTATATCAAATTTATCGCCTACAATTACTGATATTATTGGCTTTATGAATTGCGCAATAAGGCTTGCAAAAAAAGCAGATAAAAAAGGAGCATTTGTTAATAAATTATTATTCATGCATTAAAAAATATCTTATTTTTAATAATAAAACAAGACTTTTTAATATATGTATGATAATCTAATCAAAATTTAATAATTAAAGCGGAATTTTTATGAATCAAGACAATAAACAGTTATTGTTTTTAAGTACTACATCTTTTGTTGCTCAGATGATAATATCAATGATAAATTTATCTTTAGTATTTTATCTTAGTGATTATTTTTCATATTCTCCTTCAAGCATTGCTATAGCCATTTCATCCTTTTCAATTTCTTATGTATTGTTTTGCATCCTTGGGGAAAAACCTACTAATAATATTAGTCCGAGACATACAATTTTTATTGGATTGATGGGTATGGGAATTTCAATTATTTTATTTCTTTTTTCAAAAACTTATTTCTTTATAATATTAACTTTATCTATTTATGGGGCTTTTATGGCTTTATTATGGCCACATATGGAAACCTGGTATTCAAGAGGTAGAGAGAAAAAAGATTTAAATAAAGCTATTAGCTATTTTAATTTATCTTGGAGTCTAGGGACTGCAATTTCTGCTATAGTTTGTGGTGTTTTAACAGAAATAAATGGAGTATTACCAATAATTGTTGGAATTGTTGTTTTTATTGCTCTATCATTGTTTGTAATAATTTTAACTTCACAATTACCTTATTTAAAAGCTGTTGAAAGTGAAAAGCAATATAAAAAATCAAATAATGTTGTTGATGAAAGTACCCCATTAAGATTCCTTGCTTGGTGTGCAGTAGTTCTGGGGTATTCTTTTTTAGGTATGTTATTAAATATATTTCCTTTATATGCAAGAGAAGTTTTATTTATAAATGAAACAAGAATAGGTTTTTTGCTTTGGAGTAGAGGGTTAGTTAGTTGTTTTGCCTTCTATTTTTTTGGAAAAATGTCCTTTTGGCATTTTAAAGGATCCTTAATTATACTATCGCAAATAATGTTAGCAATTTTAAGTTTTATTTCAATTTTTTTGTCTTCTTATAATTCTTTATTTATTTTGTTTATTCTATTTGGAGTTGTTTTTGCATTAATTTATATGCAAAGTATTTTCCATGGAGTTAGTGGCTCAATTAATAGAACACGAAGAATGATAATTCATGAGGTATTATTAACCGGTGGAATGGTAATTGGTTCAATTGGAAGTGGATTCATATATGAAAAAATCAATTTCCAAAGAGTAATGATTTATTTCAGCATATTTATGGCAATTGCAATTATTGTAGAATTGATTGGTTCTTTAATTTATAAAATAATAAATAAAATTTAGTTAATATTTTCACTATATCAAAATTCTTAATAGAATATATATAAAATATTTATATTTGGGTAGTTGAATATTATTGTTTTCTAATTATAATTTATGTAATAGGAGTAAAAATATATGGCAAAAACATTAACAGAGAAAATACTTTTAAATCATTTAGTTGAAGGTGAATACCAAGTTGGAGAACCTATTGGAATTAAAATTGATCAAACTTTAACTCAAGATGCTACAGGGACTATGGCTTATTTACAATTTGAATCTATGGGTTTAGATAAAGTGCAAAATGAACTTGCGGTTAGTTATGTAGATCATAATACTGTTCAAGTTGGATTTGAAAATGCGGATGACCATAAATATTTACAAAGTCTTGCAGCAAATAAAGGTATAATCTTTTCTAGACCTGGTAATGGTATTTGTCATCAAGTTCATTTAGAAAGATTTGGAGCTCCTGGAAAAACTCTTTTAGGTAGTGACTCTCATACACCAACTGGTGGTGGTTTAGCGATGATAGCAATTGGAGCTGGCGGTTTAGATATTGCTGTTGCAATGGCTGGTGGAGCTTTTCATATTATTACTCCTAAAGTAATTGAAATTAGATTGACAAATAAACTTAGACCTTGGGTAAGTGCAAAAGATGTGATATTAACTGTTTTACAAAAATTTGGGGTAAAAGGCAATGTAAATTGTGTATTTGAATATACTGGTGAAGGTGTTAAATCTTTACAGGTTCCAGAAAGAGCAACAATTTGTAATATGGGTGCTGAATGTGGAGTTACAACTAGTCTTTTTCCAAGTGATGAAAACACTAAACTTTTCTTAGATGCTCATAATAGAGGTGACTCATATGTAGAACTGAGTGCTGATGAAGGGGCAAAATATGATTCTTTATTTGAAATTGATTTATCTAAAGTTGAACCTTTATGTGCTTGTCCACATAGCCCAGGAAATATAAAAACTATAAAAGAGTTAGCTGGTAAAAAAATAGATCAAGTATTAATTGGTTCTTGTACTAATTCTAGCTATGATGATATGAGAAAAGTAGCAAATATTCTTGATGGCAATATTGTTGCCCCTTCAGTAAGTTTAGGCGTTGCTCCAGGAAGTAGGGAAGTCCTTCTTATGTTGAGTGAAGATGGAAGTTTAGAAAAACTTGTAAAAGCTGGTGCAAGAATTCTTGAAAGTGCTTGTGGCTTTTGTATTGGGAACCATCAAAGCCCATCTAGTAATGCGGTTTCTTTAAGAACTTCAAATAGAAACTTTGAAGGAAGAAGTGGTACTAAAGATGCTCAACTTTATTTAGTTAGTCCTGAAACTGCTGCTTTAAGTGCAATAAGAGGTGTTTTTACTAATCCTCTTGATGAAAAAACTATTAAATATCCAGGATCTAAGATAGTTAATCATTTTACTGTTGATGATTCTATGTTTATTTTCCCAGATGAAAATTCAAATAATGTTGAAATTATTAGAGGTCCAAACATAGGTAATCCACCTGAAAATATAGCTCTTCCTTTTAATGTTAGTGGTGAAATTACTATTAAAGTTGGAGATAAAATAACTACAGATCATATAATGCCAGCAGGAGCAAGATTGAAATATAGATCAAATATACCTGCATATGCTGAATTTGTTTTTGAAAATATCGATTCATCATTTGCTTCTCGTTGTAAAGATAATATTAAAAATGGTAAGAATAACTTTATTGTAGCAGGGGCATCTTATGGTCAAGGTTCTTCAAGAGAACATGCTGCAATATGTCCAATGTATTTAGGTGTAAAAGTTGTTCTTGCGGTTTCAATAGAAAGAATTCATCAAAATAATTTATGTAATTTTGGTATTGTACCATTAATTTTTACTAATGAAGAAGATTATAATAATATTAAACAAGGTGATGCTATATTTATTGAAGATCTTCCTGATCAAATAACAATGGCTCATTTAGAAAATAATCCAGTAATAGTAAAAATTGGAAATAGAAACATAAAAATGAAATGTGATATTACAAAAGAACAGTTAGATATGTTAGTTGCTGGTGGATTATTAAATTTATTAAAAAATAAAAAATAAACTAATTAATTCATTAATATAAGTTAAGCTCAGGTTATACCTGAGCTTATTTATTTGTATAAAAATCAAATTTACTTATCTTTTTGACTCTCTAAATATGTATTAATTTCAGATTCATTTAATACTCCAGAACTTGAAACATAATAATTTCTTGTCCAAAGCGTTGGTATTTTTGTTCTTAATTGGAGAAACTCTTCTCGGAGTGTTTTAGAAGAACAACCTTTAAATTGTTGAACAATGAAATGAGGACTATCTTCTGGATTTGCTTTTACAAATAAATGAACACATTCTGGCATTATTTCCATAGAAACAATAATAATATCAATTTCTTTTGCTCGATTGTAAAGTAATTCTTCTAATCTTTTTTTTACATCATTGACTAGTAGTTCTCTTTTGTATTTAACACACCAGAGTATATGGTAATACAAACTAGAACTGGTTTCATCACTTGATTTCCATCTTTTGTTATTCATAAATTTACAATAGCATTATTTTTGTTAAGTTTAAAGATAAAGAATGTCTTCATATGAAGACATTCTTTAAAATTTATCTTTGATCAATAGGAATTACTGTTCTTAAATTTAGTCCAGTATATACTTGTCTTGGTCTACCAATCTTTTGATATGGATCTTTATTCCATTCTAGGTAATGTGCTATCCAACCAGGTAATCTTCCTAATGCGAACATTACTGTAAACATTGAAGAAGGGATTCCCATATAATGGAATATAATACCTGTATAGAAATCCACATTAGGGTATAGATTCTTTTCAATAAAATAAGGATCTTTTAGAGCTTTCTCTTCTAATTCTAAAGCAATGTTTAGAAGTGGATCTTTGTTTGCATCTTCACCGAGTACTTCTCTACATAACTTTTTAGCAATTTTTGCTCTAGGATCGTATGTTTTGTATACTCTGTGGCCAAATCCTGAAAGTCTAAAGTCATCATTTTTATCTTTTGATTTGTTTATAACTTCCTCAATGCTCCATCCTTCATTATTTATTTTTTCTAACATTTCAAGTACAGCTTGGTTGGCTCCACCATGTTTTTTGCCCCAAAGAGCACAACAGCCAGCAGATACTGAAGCATATAGATTTGCTGCAGATGAACCGACTAATCTTACTGCACTAGTAGAACAGTTTTGTTCGTGGTCAGCATGTAAAATTAAAAGTTTATTTAAGGCATCAACTTGTTTAGGATCAGGTTGATAGTTTTTCACAGGAGAATCAAACATCATGTGTAAAAAGTTTTCACAATATGAATATTTGTAAGAGGGATTAACTATATCTTCACCTTTTGATTGTCTATAAGTATAAGCAGCGATAGTTCTCATTTTAGAAAGTAATCTAGTTACTGTTAAATCAAGATGCTCCTCAGGATTCTCATCATTATCTAATTCTGGATAGAAAGCAGATAAAGAAGCAACCATTGCTGAAAGAATACTCATTGGATGTGCTCTTTGTGGATAACTTCTAAAGAATAATTTCATATCAGTATGAAGCATAGAATGTTGATTTAATAATTCTTGATATGCATGTCTTTGTTCTCTGTTTGGTAACTCATCTTTAATTAAAAGATAAGCTACTTCAACGAAATCACAATTTTTAACTAAATCTTCAATATCGTATCCACGGTATCTTAAAATACCTTGTTCACCGTCTACAAAGCAGATAGAGCTTTGACATGAACCAGTATTTGCAAATCCAGGGTCGTAAGTTAAAATACCTGTTTTTGCTCTTAATGAAGAAATATCAACAGATGTAATATCTACATTATCATGAATCACATCTAGTTTTATTTCTTGGTTCTCTACAATTAAGGTTGCCCCTTCTTTTTTTATTTCCATGTTTTCTCCTTTGATTAAGAATTATTTATTTCATTTAGTGCTAAAATTAATGCTTGAGTTCCAAGATTACCTTTTCCATTTTCTTGTAATTTTTCATATAATTTTTCTATTAACTCTAAAGTAGGAAGGTGTAAATTTAAATTTTTACATTCTTCTAATGCTATTTTCATATCTTTTACAAAATGATCTATATAAAAACCTGGATCATAATTGTTATTAATTATTCTTGGCGCTAAATTATCTAAAGTCCAACACCCTGCAGCACCACTTTTTATAGTATCTATTAATAAATTTAAGTCTAATCCATTTCGCTGAGAATATAATAAAGCTTCACAAACACCACCCATAGTTCCAGCAATAGTTATTTGATTTGCCATTTTTGTGTGGCTCCCAGAACCTGCTGGGCCTTCTAAGATATAACTTTTACCAAGTATTTTAAAATATTCACTCATACTCTCAAAAGTATTTTTATCCCCACCTACCATTATAGATAGAGTTCCATTTTTGGCTCCAACATCTCCACCAGATACTGGAGCATCTAAAGTTGATACACCAAGCATTTTTCCTTTATCATATATTTTTTTTGAAAGAGTTGGACTAGTTGTTGTCATGTCACAGAAAATTTGACCTTTTCTTCCTTCTGAAAATAAACCATTTTCACCAAAATATACTTCTTCAACATCACTAACAAAACCCACAATTGTAAATACAATATCACTATTTTTTGCAATTTCTGCAGGAGAATTAAGATAGGTTGCACCTTTATCAATTAAATTTTGGGCTTTACTTTTTGTTCTATTATAAATGTTAATGCTGTAGCCTTGATTTATTAATCTATCACACATAGATAAACCCATTACTCCAGTACCTATCCAACCTATTTTTTTATTCATAAAATCCTCCTTAGTTTAGTATATCATTTATTGATTTTTTATTCATTGTTAAGATGTTATATGTTAAATTTGTTATATATTTTTTTATATTCTAATATTAAAAAACCAGATCCTTTTTAGAATCTGGCTCTTATTAAATATTTAAAAATTTCTAATAAATTATATTTAGATTTTCTTTATATTTTTTAAAAAGAGCTAGAGTCTTTTTTCTATCTTGCTGTTCAATTTTAACAATTTTGTCATCATTACAATTATTTTGAATGAAGGAATAGATAAAATCATCTCTGAATCCAATTTCTGCAGCGTCTTGAGCAGTACAACCATAAATAATTTTATCAATATTTGCCCATATTGCCGCGCTCATACACATCGGACAGGGGTAGCATGTTGTATATAGAGTACAACCAGATAAATCATGAGTATTTAATGCTTTAGAAGCTTTTCTTATTGCATTAATTTCTGCATGAGCTGTTGCATCATGTGAGTCTAAAACAGAATTGCTAGCTACATAAACATTATTGTTTTTATCAACAATTGCAGCACCAAAAGGTCCACCAATACCTTGACTCATGGTATTGTCAGCTTGTTCAATTGCTTTTTCCATAATTGATTTATCCATAATTTACTCACAATTAATAAATGTATTTTTTTTATTATAAACAAAAAAATCAACATTATGCAACAGCTTTTTGATTAATTAAAAATAAGAGATACTAAAAAGTATCTCTCTATTGATTATTTTGTTCTTGCTGCAGAAGCCATTAAGCGAATAGCATTAATGTTTATAAAGCCTTTGCAATCAACAGGTTGATAACCCCCGCTTACTTCCATAGAGCCGAGTTCTTCATTGTAAAGTGATACATCACTAGATATGCCAGCCATAATAATATTACCTTTGTAAAGAACAACTTTTGAAGTTCCAGTAATATTTTTTTGACTTTGGTTCATAGCTGCTTCTAACATATCAAACTCAGGTGCATGCCAATATCCATTATAAATTAATTCAGCATATTTTGGCATCAAACTGTCTCTTAAATGCATTACTTCTTTATCCATTGTAATACCTTCGAGATTGTGGTGAGCTTGCCATAATATTGCACAACCAGGAGTTTCGTAAACACCACGACTCTTGATTCCTATATAACGATTTTCTACCATATCAACTCTTCCGATAGCATTGTCATGACCAACTTTGTTTAAATATAAAATCATTTCTAATGGATCAGTTACTGTTGTATTAGTATTTTCATTTGTAACAGAAATAGGTACACCATCTTTAAATTCAAAAGTTAATTGGGTTTCTTCATCTGGTGCATCTTTTAAAGATACTGTTAAATTAAAAACATCTTCAGGACATCTTTTGCTAGCATCTTCTAAAATACCAGCTTCATGAGAAATATGAATTATATTTTCATCTTCACTGAAAGGTTTTTTTACAGAAGCTTTTATTGGAATATTATATTTTTCTGCATAACTAATCATGTCTGAACGACCTTCAAATTCGCTAAGCCATTCTGGATCTTTCCATGGTGCTATAATTTGTACTTCAGGCATGTGCATATAATAACCAAATTCAAAACGTACTTGGTCATTGCCTTTTCCAGTTGCACCATGAGCTACATAAACTGTATTTTCTTTTTTTGCAATTTCAATATGACGTTTAGCTATTATAGGACGTGCAATTGAAGTTCCTAATAAATAAGTTCCTTCATAAATTGCATTAGCTTTCATTGCTGGAATAATATAGTCGGTCACTAATTCTTTTCTTAAATCTTCAATGTAAACTTTTGAAGCTCCACTTGCGTAGGCCTTTTCTTCAATTGCTTTAAAATCTTCTTGTTGCCCAACATTTGCAACATATGCAATTACTTCAAAATCTTTATTTGTTAACCATTTTAGAATAACTGATGTATCTAAACCGCCGCTATATGCTAATATTACTTTTTTCTTACTCATTGTCCCTTATCTCCTTAAAGATAATATAATTGTTGATATTATGCATAAATATACATTGTTGTTCAAGTAGTTTTGTGAATAAATATTTAATTTTTTTAATTTTAAGTGGGATATATAGGTTTTTATTAATAAATATTCACTATTTATCGTATAATTACTAATTAAATTATAAATTTTTATTTATAATTCTAGTTTCTCATTTTTATATTTTTGAAGAAAAATGTATAAAAAAAAATATGTTACTTATTTTTTTATTGACAAATAAATTTTAATTAGTGATAATATGTGATATCATATTGATATCTAATGAGAGGGAATAATTATGATTAATTTTAAAAATTTGAGTAAGCAATATCAAAAGGACAAACCTTTTGCAGTCGATAATTTAAATTTAGAGGTAAAAAAAGGTGAAATTTTTGGTTTTTTAGGACCTAATGGAGCAGGTAAAAGTACAACAATTAATATGTTAATGGGAGTATTGAAACCTACTTCTGGTGCAATACTTGTTGATGGACATAGCGTAAGTGAAGAAGCTATGATTACAAAATCTATGATAGGTTTTGTTCCAGATGAACCTCTCTTCTATGAAAGAATGACAGGCTTACAACACCTTTCATTTATTTGTGATGTTTTTAATGTTGATAAAAGTGTCCGAAAAGAAAGAGCTGATCGTTTGATTAAATTGTTTAATTTAGAAAAGGCAATTTCTGATAGAATTTCTTCTTATTCTCATGGTATGAAACAAAAATTAGGTGTCATTGCTGCTTTAATTCACGAACCTAAATTATTGATTTTGGATGAACCTATGGTTGGTTTAGATCCAAAAGCTTCTTTCATATTAAAAGATGTTATGAGACGTTTTTGTGATAAAGGTGGAACTGTATTTTTCTCCACGCATGTTATGGAAGTTGCGCAAAATCTGTGTGATTCTATTGCAATAATAAATAAAGGTCAAATTGTTTTAAATACATCATTAAAAGATTTTAATGAAAAAGAAAATGCTTCATTGGAAAATTTATTTTTAGAACTAACTGGAAATGAAGATCTCGAAGCGGTTGTTGATGAGGCTATGCTATGAGAACAGATGTTGTATTATCTTTAATTAAAAACCAGATAATTGCTGCAAAACCGCTAGAACAATTTTTATCAAGTTCTTCAAAAAGAAAAAATCAACTATTAAATTTTATATTAAGAATTCTTGGAATTATCATAATTTCTTCAAGTTTTCTTTTTCTTATTGGTTCAAATTACTTTGGTTATATTTATATTTCAAAAAGTTTAAATATCCTAAATAAAGGAATTGCTTTTTGCTCTTTTTCAGGAACAATTTTACTTCTTTTTTTCAGTACTACGTTTCTTGAATTTACATATTTTAGAGGGAAAGATGTTAATTTATGGTATTTATTACCAATTTCGAAAAGTGAATTTTTTGTTTCAAGATTTTTAGTAAGTTATATTTATTCATTATTTACGAATATTATTATTACGTTACCTTTAATTGTTGCAATTATTTATTTTTCCGGATTCTCTCTTTTGACTTTGATTTCATCAATAATATTATTTTTAGTATTACCAATATTACCTTTAATAATTAGTAGTATTCTTGTAACTTTAAAAGTTTATATTTTTAAAGGTAAAAGTATAAAAATAGTTGATTTCTTATTTAATAATGCACCATTTTTAGTAGGAATTCTTTATGTTAGTCGCTCTTCAACTAAAATGTTAACAATGTTGAGTTCAAATGACATTTCTAGCCAAACAAATTTCTATAATGAATTTATTTCTAGTATTGGAGCCCTTCCATACTTTAGTTCTTTAGGCCAGATGTTTTTTTCTCCAATTTCTTTATTGATGATTCTTTTGATTGTAGGGATTTCATTCTTGATTTCTTATTTTTTAATTTCCCCATTATATCATAGTTGTTTGGATTTAATAAAATATGCGAATGATAATTACAAAAAGAAAAGGAATGTGAATAATGATGAAGATACAATAAAGGGCTCTTCTTTAATTATTTCATTAATTAAAAGAGAATTATTTATATTGCAAGGAGAGAAGGGCTTTTTAAGTGAAAGTATCGGGGAAGCTTTAATTCCATTTATTTTGATCATTGTTTGGAAAATTACTGGAAGTCTTGATTCAATAAATCAATTGCTTGTTATGCTTTCAAGTAGTAATTATTTTATCGCTAGTATCTTTTTAATTGTTCAAATTTTGGGTGCTATGGTATTAATATCATCAACATCGGTAAGTCGTGAAGGTAAGTTGTTTAAAATTAATAAGTTATTACCAATTCCTGTAAAAAAAATCATTGAAGCAAAAGTTGTTTTTCACTTAATATTTGTAACATTATCTCAACTAATTTTTTTGATTGTTTTTGTTATTTTCTTAAAACTTGATTTGAAACTTTTATATTGGATGATTCCTCTTTATCTTATAAATAGTGTTAACATTTCATTGGTAGGTTTATTTTTAGATTACAATAATCCAAAATTAGAATGGGAAGTTGCTATTAGTGCTATGAAAAGGAATATTAATGGTATGATAGGAATGTTAGTTTGTCTTTTAGTAATAGCCCCATCAATCTTAATACTATTTTTTCTTTATGATTATTTATTTGTTTCATTTGTAGTATCAATTATTATTTTATATGTTCTTTGGAATTTAGTTAATAAAGCAGCAAATAAGTTAATTTATCAATAATTTAGGTTTATTTAAATAATATTTTTTTATTATAAGAGACTGTTTTCTTCTGAAGATAGTCTTTTATAATTTTTTTGTAAAAATTCTTTACTCAGTACTAATAATAAAGTAGACTTTCAGATGCCATAATTTTATTTATGTTAAACGTAAATTATTTATTTAAGGAAAAAATCAATATGACTTTTGGTTAAAAAAAACTAATTATAATAGGAGTGGGGTTATCAAAATTTTGTATATATTTGTAATATAATTAAGAAGTTAATATAAAAAATATGAATATATAATCAAAATTTACAATTATTTTGGCTTTTGATAAAAAAAAAATTTTTTTTATTAAAAAATTAGGTAAAAAGTCTAGTATTTTATACCATATAAATATATTCTCCCTATCTAGAAAACCAGAAATAAAAAGTTAGCATTTCTTTAGCAACTAATAAAAGGGTTTTGGTGAAAAATTTTTATAAGGAAGTAACCAAATGAAAAATAATAGTTATTACATCAATAGACAGAACGCTTTCGAATCAAGCGCTAGAAGTTATCCAAGAAAATTCCCTTTTGCTTTGAATAAAGCCTATGGATCTTATTTAGAAGATGTTGAAGGAAACAAATATTTAGATTTCCTTTGTGGTGCAGGTACTCTTGCTTTAGGCCATAATAATAAAGAAATTAATAAAGCTATGGTTGATTTAATTTCAAGTGATGCACCTCTTCATACCTTGGATTTAATTACCCCAACAAAAGATTTATTTGTTGAAACGTTAATTGAAAAATTGCCAGCAGGTTTAAAAGAAAATGCTAAATTGCAATTTTGTAGTCCTTCCGGAACAGATGCTGTTGATGCAGTAATTAAATTATTTAAAACTGCTACTGGAAGAAGAACTGTTATTGCTTTTTCTGGAGCCTATCATGGAATGGGTCATGGGGCCTTAGCTTTAACAGGTAACCTTAATGCAAAAGAAAAGGTTGCCTCTTTAATGCCAGATGTTCATTTTTTCCCTTATCCATACTCTTATCGTTGCCCATTTGGATTAGGTGGTGAAATAGGTATTGATGCAGCTATTGCTTACTTTGAAAGAACTTTAAAAGATCCAGAATCTGGTATCACTAAACCTGCAGCTGTAATATTAGAGCCTATTCAAGGTGAGGGTGGAGTTATTCCAGCTCCAATCAAATTTTTACAAGAAATAAGACGTATTACAAAAGAGTTAGATATTCCATTGGTTTTTGATGAAATTCAATGTGGTGTTGGAAGAAGTGGTAAATTCTTTGCTCATGAATATGCAAATATTGCTCCAGATGCAATTTTAGTTTCAAAAGCAATTGGTGGTACACAACCAATGAGTTTAGTTATCTATGATAAAAAATATGATAGCTGGAATGCTGGTTCTCATGCAGGAACATTTAGAGGAAATCAATTAGCAATGGCAGCAGGAACTGTTGTTATGAAAACTGTTGGTACTGATGATTTCTTAGATGATGTTAGAAAAAAAGGTGATTATTTGATAACTAAATTAAATAATCTAAAAGATGAGGTTTCAGTTATTGGTGATATTAGAGGCAAAGGTTTAATGATTGGTATTGAATTTGTTGATCCTAATGGTAAAAAAGATATGATTGGTTCATTACCTAATTCTGGAGAAATCGCAACTTCCGTGCAGAAAAAATGTTTTGAAAGACATTTGATAATGGAAAAGGGTGGAAGATTTGGTTCTGTAATGAGAGTCCTTTGTGCATTAAATGTAAGTTATAGTGAAATTGATGAAATGTTTGATATTTTTTCTACTGTAGTTAGGGAGGTAGATAATGAATTTTGATGATTTGCTTTTGGTAAACAATACAAAAAGTAAACAGTATTATAAAGATGTAATTGAAAAAACATCTTTAGCAATAATCAATTCTTTTAATACTTCTTTAGCTTATAAAGGATTGTCTCCTCAAAATTTAAAAAAAGAATTAAATCAAATTGCCATTCTTCCTGAAAATGGAGAAAGTTTTGATGAAGTTTTAAAAAAAGTTGTTACTAAGATAATGCCTAATTTTTTATATACTTCATCAAAAGGGTATATGGCTCATTTACATAGTCCAGCTTTAATTGAAAGTATTGCAAGTGAATTAATAATTTCAACTTTCAATCAATCAATGGATTCTTGGGATCAAAGTCCAGTTGCAACAGAAATTGAATTATTAGTAATTCAAATGTTAACACAATTATATGGCTTTGGAGATCAAAGTGATGGAGTCTTTACTTCAGGGGGAAGTCAGTCCAATTTTAGTGGATTAATGTGTGCAAGAGATTGGTATTGTAACACTGTTTTACATCATGATGTTAAGAAAAAAGGTTTACCAAGTAATTATCATAAATTTAGAATTTATACTTCTCAATTATCTCACTTTTCAGTTGAAAAAACATCCCATATTTTAGGATTAGGTTATGATGCTGTTAGAAAAGTTCCTGTTGATGATAAATTAAAAATGGATATTTCAATGCTAAATATTATGATTAATGAAGATTTAGCAAAAGGTTTAATTCCCATGGCCGTTGTTGCAACACTGGGGACTACTGATTATGGAAGCATTGATGATATTGTAAGTATTAGAGATATCTGTGACAAGCATTCTATGTATTTACATAGTGATGCAGCTTATGGTGGTGCACTAATCTTAAGTGAAAAATATAAAGACAGAATTAAGGGTATTGAATTATCTGATTCAATTACAATTGATTTTCATAAGATGTTTTTGTTACCTATTAGTTGTAGTGCTTTCCTTGTCAAAGATAAAGATTTATTTACACCCTACCAATTACATGCTGATTACTTAAACAGAGAAGAAGATGAAGAAGAAGGATATACTAATTTAGTTGGTAAATCTATTCAAACTACAAGAAGATTTGATGCTCTAAAAGTATGGATTTCTTTCCAAACTCAAGGAAAGACTGGCTATGCTAATATTATTGATAAATGTATTAGTAATGCTAATACATTATATAATATGTTAGATTTGGCTGAGGTTTATGAGACAATTGTTGAACCTGAATTGAGTTCTGTTGTTTTTAAACATAGGGGTTCCGATAAACTTAACAAAAAAATTAGAAAAATCTTATTACATGAAAATGGACTTGTAATTGGACAAACAAGTTTTAATGGTAAAGTTTATTTAAAATGTACTTTATTAAATCCATTAGTTACTAATTATGAATTACTTCATTTGATTAAAAAAATTGACGAAATAGTTATTGAAGAAACAAAAAAATTGAAAAAATAGTATTAATTATAACCACCCTTTAAACGGGTGGTTTGCTTTGATGTTATAAGCCTCAGTGGTACAACAGTGATTAATGACACTTACAGAGTCCTCCATTGGCTACTCCTTTGTTTTTATTACTACTAAAGTAGTCTTTGCTACTTAAATGGGTCCTCATATTATTTATACTTAATTTATCAAATAGCTTTAGAGCAATCTTTTCTTGTTAATAGTTATAAAAACAGAGGTTTTGTATAACTGTTATTACCTGCCCCTATAGCAGATGTTTTATTTGTTTTCAAAGCATTTTCTTATCTATTGGGGAATAGGCACAAGCCTATAATAAAAAAAAGGGAGATTTTAAATCTCCCTTTTCTATTATATAGTTTTTATTACATCCTCAAGAATTGATAACATTATTTCAATTTCCTCTTTCTTTATTGTAAGGGGAGGGACAAACCTTACTACATCACTTGCAGCTCTTACAACTAATAATTTTTTATTTAAACAACTATTAATTATATCAATAGGGTTACATTTTACCACTAAGCCTTGCATTAAACCAATTCCTCTTACTTGAACTAATTTTTCAGGATATTTTTTTACTAGATTATTTAATCCGTTTGTTAAAAAATTTCCTTTTTCAACTATTTCATTTAAGAAGGCTTGATCTTCTAATTTTGATAAAACAACAGTTGAAGCACTTAGTGCTAGTATATTTCCACCAAAGGTTGAAGCATGATCACCAGGAGAAAAAATATTTTCAGCTTTTGATGAAACGACCATAGCCCCACAAGGAATACCCCCACCTAAGGCTTTTGCAAGTGTTAATACATCTGGTTTTACATCATAGACTTGATAACAAAAAGGTTTTCCACATCTTCCCATGCCACATTGAACTTCATCAAAAATAAGAAGCAAGTTATGTTTATCTGCTAAATCTCTTAGTCCTTGTAAAAATTCTTTAGTTGAAGGAATTATTCCACCCTCTCCCTGAAGAGGTTCAACAATAATTGCACAACATTTGTCATCAATAACTTTTTTAACACTTTCTAAATCATTAAAGTCAGCATAGACTATCCCATCTAATAATGGATAAAAATTCTTATGATATTTATCTTGGCCAGTTGCAGAAACAGCACCGTATGTTCTTCCATGAAAAGAATGATTCATAGATATTATTTTATATCTATCATCTTTTGAACCAAATTTTCTTGCAAGTTTTAATGCTGCTTCATTAGCCTCAGCACCACTATTACAATAAAATACTTTTTCTAGTTTTGAAAGATTAGTAAGTTTTGATGCTGCTTCTAATTCATAAGAATGCCAATATAAATTTGAAGTGTGAAATACTCCGTTATCAATTACTTTTGTAATTTCATCTTTTATTTCTTTATTATTATAACCTAAAGCATTTACAGCAATTCCAGCAACAAAGTCTAAGTATTTATCGCCATTTGAATCAATTAAATAATTGCCTTCACCTGATTCAAATACGACTGGAAATTTAGTATAAGTATTTAAAATTACTTTTTTTGTATCATCTATATATTTATTCATTGTTTTCTCCCTCTTTTTCGTTAAACATCATTGTTCCACAGCCTTTTGATGTGAAAATTTCTAATAAAATAGAATGAGGTAAATTCCCGTCTAAAATGTGAACTGAGTTAACACCTTGTTCGATAGCCTCAATACAGCATTGAACTTTTGGAATCATTCCTCCCTTAATTATATTCTTATCAATATACGCAAGAGCTTTCTTTTTTGTTACTTGACTGATTACACTTTTATTATCATTGGAGTCTTTTAAAATACCATTTGTATCTGTTAAAAAAATTAATTTTTGAGCTTTTAAAGCTCCTGCTATTGCACTAGCAGCATAATCTGCATTGATGTTATAGGTATCTCCATTACTATCGTAAGCAATTGGTGAAAAAACTGGGATATAATTATTTTCTAAAAGTGTATTTAATAATTCTGTATTAACTTTATCTATTTTCCCTACAAACCCTAAATCTACATCCTTAATTTCTTTTGATACTTCAAAAGTTTTTCCATCTTTTCCACTAATACCTACGGCACTCAGGCCATGACTTTGTAAATCTTTTACGAGAGCTTTTGAAATTTTACCAGATAAAACCATTTCAGCAATTTCAGCAGTTTCTGCATCGGTAACTCTTAATCCATTAATAAAATTTGTAGTTTTGTTCATTTTGTTTAGAGCTTGAGTAATATCTTTTCCTCCACCATGAACTAAAACAATATTTACACCTAAATATTTAAGCATAGAAATATCTTGAATAATTGATTGTTTTAATTGCTCGCTAGACATTGCTGATCCGCCATATTTTACAACCACAGTAGTATTAGAAAATTTTCTTATATAGGGAATTGCTTCAATTAATATATCAGCTTTTTTAATTATTTCTTTCATTTTTAACTCCTATAATCACCATTAATTTTCACATAATCATAGGTTAAATCACAGCCCCAAGCTTTTGCATTATAAATACCGTCATTTAATTCAATTATTACTTCAATTGTTTTTTCTAATAATATTTCTTTTGCAATTTCTTCATCAAATTTTATAGGGTGTCCTTTTTTTACAACGCAAATTGTACCTTTACTACTTTTAAAATTAATTGTTACTTCATTTATATCAAATTCACTATCACTATAGCCCATTGCACATAAAATTCTGCCCCAGTTAGCGTCACTACCAAAAAAAGCACACTTTACAAGATTTGAACTAATAATTGATTTAGCAATATTTTTTGCATCTTTTTGTGTTTTTGCTCCCGATAGATTTACTTCAATAAATTTGCTAGCACCTTCACCATCTTTAACAATTTCTTTTGCTAGAAAAGTATTCACAAACTTAAAGGCTTCTTTAAATTTAATAAAATCTTTTGAATCGTTTTCAATTAAATTATTATTAGCAGCACCATTTGCTAAGGCAAGAACTGTGTCATTTGTGCTTGTGTCTCCATCAATACTTATCATATTATATGTGTCTTCAATTGTATTTCCTAAAAGCTGTTGTAATAAAGATTGATCAATATTTGCATCAGTAAAAATAAAACTCAACATGGTTGCCATATTAGGATGGATCATGCCAGAACCCTTTGAAACCCCAGTGATTATGATTTCCTTGTCATCTATTAAAGTTTTTACTGAAATGATTTTTTCTGTTGTATCTGTTGTTAGAATTGCAAAACTAAAATTATGTAAGCTTTCTGGTGTTTGATCTAATGATTTAGAAATAGTTGAAATGCCATTTTTATATATTTCCATATCTAAAGGCACACCAATTACTCCGGTTGAGCATACAAGAACATTTGTTTTTTCACATTCAAATTTTTTTGCTACAGAAATTGCTATATCTTCATTGTCTTTTTCTCCTTGCACAGATGTGCAGGCATTTGCATTTCCACTGTTAACAATTAAAGCTTTAGCTTTAAAATTGTTTTCTGTGATATATTTATCCCAAATAACTGGAGCTGCTTTTACTTTATTTGTGGTATAAGTTCCGGCACAATTACATAAGGTGTCACTTACAATTAATGCTAAATCTTTTTTAACTTTCTTAAGTCCACATGCAATTCCATTTATTTTATATCCTTTTGGTAATATTGGATTATCTAATATTTTATACATTATATCTCCTTAAAGTGGGTTAGATGAAAATTTTTCTAATCCCATATATTGATCAAGCCCGAAATAAATATTCATATTTTCTACAGCTTGTCCACTAGCCCCTTTTACTAAATTATCAATTGCACCAATTGCAATTATGTTGTTTGTCCTATTATCAATTGTAAAACTAATATCTATTCTATTAGTATTTTTTACATATTTTGTTTCAACAATTTTATTTTCACCTAAGAAATTAACAAAATCTGAATCTTTGAAAAAATTAGTATAACAGTTTTCAATATCCTTAGAAGTTACGCCTTCTTTTATTCTTGCATAGCAAGTGGCTAAAATACCTCTATTCATGGGAATTAGATGAGGAGTAAATTGAATAAGGACTTTTTTATTTGCTAATTTCGATAATTCTTGTTCAATTTCTGGAGTATGCCGATGAGTTGTTATTCCATAAGCTTTTATATTTTCGTTTACTTCACAATATAATGAGTTAACATTTAATGAACGACCAGCTCCAGTGACTCCACTTTTTGCATCAATAATTATTGTATTTAAATCAATTAAATTATTTTTTACTAAGGGTGCAAGTGTTAAAATTGAACATGTTGTATAACATCCTGGATTTGCAATAAGCTTAGTATTTTTTACTTTATCTTTATAAATATCTGTTAATCCATATATTGCTTGACTTAATATATTAATATCTGGAGCTTTACTAGCATACCAAAACTCATAATCTTTTTGATCTTCAAGTCTAAAATCGGCACCTAAATCAATAATCAGAGTATTATTTAATACTTCTTGTGTTATCATTTCTTTAGCTACTTTACTTGGAAGAGCTAGAAATACAACATCACAGATTTTACTAATTTCTTCTAACTCTAAATTTTGAAGTAACAAATTATTATAAGTATTAAAATTTTTATATACTTCACCTAATTGTTTTCCACAATAGGATTTTGATCCTAGATATATGATTTCAACTTCTTTATGTTTTAATAATATTTCGACAAGTTTTGCTCCTGAGTATCCAGTTGCTCCTACAATTCCTGCTTTTATCATTTTTTTAGCCTCCAAAATAGTGGTTGGCATATTTATACAATAAATATTATTATATATCAAGTATTAATCGATATTTATGCATAAAATTATAAATTCTATTAATAATTATTCAAAAAAAATAAAAATTGGAGATAATTTGTTTTTATAATCACAAAAAAAACTTGGATGAAAAATTAATTTCATCCAAGTTACATTTTTTATTTAAATATTTGTATTCAAATATTATTGTGGATCAATTCCATAAAGAAGATCAAAGTACTTCATATCGGTAGATAATACTTTATTTAAATTAGGAATTGTTTTCTTATAAGACTCTAGAGTTCTCCATAGTTTAAAGAAATAAGGATCTTTTTCATAAGCCTTAGCATAGATTGTTGCAGCTTCAGCATCAGCGACACCTTTTATTTCTTCACTAGTTGCATATGCAGTAGAGATAATATTTTTTTGTTCGCTTTCTGTTTTTCCTTGCCATTGTGCTAATTGACCTCGACCATAAGAACGATAAGCTTCTGCGATTTGATTTCTTTCTTTTATCATTCTTTCATAAACACTTTGGGTTAAATCATCACTATATCTAATTTGTCTAATTACAATATCAATTAATTCAATTCCATAAGCATCTGTAAATCCATTAGCAATTGTATACATCCTTGAAGATAAACCTTCACGACCAATTGAAATGCTTTCTTGTAAAGTTGTTGTCTTCGTTAAATTTCTTAAATTTTCAGCATCTTGTAAATCATCTAGGTTTTGAACAATATTATCTTCAACTTTTATATCATTAATTTGGTTAGAATTTCGAACTGCTTCATTTAATGAATTCTCAGATATTACAGTTCTAACTGTTGAATCGAGAATATCATTTAGTCTAGAAATACCATTGTCCACGGTATTTACAGTTTCGTAATATTTAGCTGGGTCACTAATTTTCCATCTTGCAGTTGTATCTACCCAAATAAATTGGTTTTCTTTTGTTGGTATTCTTTGAGCTTCTCCATCCCATGAAAGGATTTTTTTGGGATAAACAACTACGTTATCAATGAATGGAATTTTGAATTTTAGACCAGCAGAATTTTCACTATCAATAATTCTACCAAAACGAGTTACAACAGATTGTTGACCTTCGCTTAGAATATAAAAGGGTCCTAGTAAAACAAAAACTACTAATAATGCTAGTATTACAACTAGAGTGGTTACTACTTTTTTCATTAGTTTGTTCCTCCTGTGGTTGTATTTTGTTCTACAACAAGGTTTTTGTTAGAACTATCAATTTGTGAAATAGGCAAGAAATTTTCTAAATCTTTATCAACTAATGTTGAGTTTTTAGAACTTGAAGAAAGAATTTCTTCCATAGTTTCTATGTATAATCTATCAGCTGTAATTTCTTTATTGTTTTCATAGATGTCTCTCATGCTATTAAATCTAGCAACATCACCCTTTGCGTTATTAACTCTTTCCTTAGCATAACCTTCAGCAATTTGAATTTGCTGTTTGGCTTCACCTTGTGCTTTAGGAATGATAGAGTTGTATTGTTCTTTACCTTCATTAATATATCTATTCATATCTTGAATTGCTTTGTTAACATCTTCAAAAGCATTTTGAACAGAGCCTTCAGGTGGAACAATGTTTTGTAGTTTTACAGTTACTACTTTAATTCCTAATCCATATGAGTCAAAAGTTTTCTGCATTTCGTCTTGTGCTTGAATTTCAATTGAAGTTCTTTCACTTGTCATTACTGATAAAATTGGTAAGTCCCCAACTAATTGATTCATTACGCTTTGGCTAATATCTCTTATAGTAGTTTCTCTTTCTCTTACATTAAATAACCATTGATTAGGATCCTTTATTTGATATTGTACAATCCATTCTAGATCAATAATATTTAAATCTCCAGTTAACATAATAGATTCTGAAGGGAAATCAGTGCTTGCAATAAGTGGGCTAGTATTTATTGAGCTTCTATAACCAAAAGTCATTGTTTGAACAACTTGAGTTGGTACTTTATAGGATCTTTCAACTCCTAAAGGAATCTTTGTTTGTAATCCCGGGCCTACAGTTCTATTGTATTTTCCAAATCTTGTTACTACAGCTTGTTCAGTTTGGTCTACGACAAAAAAACTAGACATAGCTGATGCTAATACTATTATAGCAATAATTAATCCAATTATTAATTTTGGACTAATGCTAATTTTTTTATTAGCAGGTTTAAAAGGTTCTTGGTCCATATATTCTCCTTAAGAGTATTCCTCTTACTCTTTAAATTTAACTAAGTTACCATACAATGGTCAAGTAATTTTTGCTATATTCTAGATTATCTGAGTAATATAGCTCTTTTTTTCAATTTTGTTTTGGTTTTTAGTTCTAAAAATCATATATTAACTTATTAATAATATTTAATATTAAACAATAAAACTATTTAAGATAGGTTGAAAATTTGTTATTTCACCTATATTATAGCAAAAGCATAATTTAATTATTTTTATTTATTTTGTTTATTGTTTTGAGCAAATGAATAAAAGTTTGTCTGGAGGCTTTATGAAGAAAAAAAGACTAGTAACTTCTGCATTACCATATGTAAATAATATTCCTCATCTAGGTAATTTAACTCAAGTATTATCAGCTGATGTTTTTGCAAGATTTTGTAGATCTAAGGGATATGAGACATTATATGTATGTGGAACTGATGAATATGGGACTGCAACTGAAACTAGAGCTTTACAACAAGGGGTTAGCCCTAGAGAGCTATGTGATCATTATCATGCTATTCATAAAGATATATATAACTGGTTTGATGTAAACTTTGATTATTTTGGTAGGACAAGTACAGAAAAGCAAACTGAAGTTGTTCAACATATATTTAATAAAGTAGATGAAAATGGCTATATAAAAGAAGGCGAAATTGAACAATTATATTGTCCCAACTGTAATAGATTCTTAGCAGATAGATTTGTCTTAGGAACTTGTCCTCATTGTCATAGTGAAGGCGCAAAAGGAGATCAATGTGATAATTGTTCAACTTTATTAGAACCTACAGAATTAATTGACCCTCATTGTAGTGTTTGTGGAACAACCCCTGAAGTTAAAAAAACAAAGCATTTATATATTGATTTACCAAAAGTGCTTCCTTTATTAGAGGATTGGATGACTGAAGCTTCAGTTAAAGGCTTTTGGGCAAAAAATGCTGTACAAGTGACAAAAAGTTGGATTCGAGATGGTTTAAAAGAAAGAGCTATCACTAGAGACTTAAAATGGGGAATACCTGTTCCAAAAAAAGGCTATGAAGATAAAGTTTTTTACGTTTGGTTTGATGCGCCTATAGGTTATATTTCAATTTCTGCATATGCAGTTGAAGATTGGAAAAGATGGTGGCAATCTCCAGAAGATACTGAATTGTTCCAATTTATAGGAAAAGACAATATACCTTTCCATACAGTAATTTTTCCCTCTGCTTTATTGGCTTCAAAAGAGAATTGGACAATGCTTCATCATATGAGTTCAACTGAATATTTGAATTATGAAGGCGGGAAGTTCTCAAAAAGCTTAGGTATTGGAATTTTTGGTAATGATGTAATGGATACTCAAATTCCAAGTGATGTTTGGCGTTTTTATATGTTCTATAATAGACCAGAAAAATCAGATGTAACATTTTCCTGGGCAGATTTTCAAGAAAAAGTTAATGGAGAATTAATTGGTAATTTATCAAATTTAGTAAATAGAACATTAACTTTTATAAATCGATTTTATGATGGCAAATTACCTAATGGTGAATTAGATAATGAATTAAT
The DNA here is from genome assembly GCA_963678575.2 of Sphaerochaetaceae bacterium. Classification (GTDB taxonomy): domain Bacteria; phylum Spirochaetota; class Spirochaetia; order Sphaerochaetales; family Sphaerochaetaceae; genus Pleomorphochaeta. The sequence goes on from CAXXHV010000002.1 coordinate 454,319, forward strand.
TGAGCAAATTTTAGAAAAAGAACAAGTGATTGATGAGCTTTTAGAAAAGGCTAGTGAGAGAGATGCTTTAAGAAACATTTTCTTCCTTTCTTCTATAGGAAATAAAGCTTTCCAAGATGGAGAACCTTGGAGAACTAGAAAAGAAGATCCAGAAAGTGCAGCAAAATTACTTAGAACTTTGGTTTATTTGATTAGGGATCTTGGTGTGCTTATCGAACCATATATGCCTCAAACTAGTAAGAAAATATTAAAATTTGTAAAATGTGAAAATGCAAATTGGTCTGATTTAGGAAAATTTGAAAATATTGATGAAATTGGTGATATTGAATTACTTTTTGCAAAATTAGAAGATGATAGAATTAATGAACTAAGAATTAAATATAGTGGTTCACAAGATGAAAGAGCAAAAAAAAGTAAATTAGGAGAAAATAAAGTGGAAGCTAATGAAGTTGAATTAAGCATGGCACAAGATTTTGCAAATCGTGTTGATCTTGTTGTAAGTAAAATTGTTGAAATTGAAAGACACCCTGATGGAGATAAACTTTATATTTTAAAATTAAATACAGGTGATGAAACTGATGATAGAACTATTGTATCTTCAATTGTACCTTATTATAAAGAAGAAGAATTATTAAACAGAAACATTGTATTAGTAAGAAATCTAAAACCAGCTAACTTTAGAGGAGTAAAATCTAGAGGAATGCTGTTAGCTGCTAGTGAAAAAGGTGATGAAGACCATAGTACTTGCGAAGTTTTATTTGTTGATGATTTTGAAGTAGGAACAACTTTCCTTCCTGAAGGTACTCAAGCTCCTAGTGCAGCTAGATTCTATGTTAAAGCAAATAAATTCTTCGAAATGCCATTGTATTCAGAAGATGGTGTTGTAAAAGTTGATGGTAAAGCAATTATGGCAGAAGATAAAGCTTTAACTGCAAAAATATATGTAAATGGTGAAGTTGGCTAAACTTTATCATATTTATAATTTTATAAAGGCATTGTATCGAAAGGTACAGTGCTTTTTTTTTGTTAAAAATTGTATATAAAAAATTATATTGACTCCATATAAAAAATTATATATTATATGTGTTATAGGAGTTAAATATATGTATATTTATGAATTAGATACGCCTTCATTATTAATAGATGAGATTATTCTTAATAAAAATATTGAATCTATGCAAAATTATGCAAATAAAAATAAAGTTTCACTTTGTCCTCATACAAAAACACATAAAATGCCTTATATAGCTAAATTGCAGATTAAAGCAGGAGCTAAGGTAATTGCCGTTGCGAAAGTTGGAGAAGCTGAAGAAATGGCAAAATATGGGATTTCTAACATTTTTATTGCAAACGAGATAGTAGGAGAAAAAAAGCTTCAAAGAATTTGTGATTTGAGTAAAAATATTGATATTTCTTTTGGTATTGATTCAATTGAAAATATAAAGGAAATAGAGAGTGTTTTTTCAAAAAACAATACTGTTGCTAATGTTTTAATTGAGATAGAAGTTGGAGAAAATAGAAGTGGTGTAATTGAAGAATCTGATTTTATTAAATTAATTGAATCGCTAAAAAAATCTTCATATATTAAATTCTGTGGTATTTTTTCCCATGATGGTAACACCTATGGTGCAAAAGATGTGGAAACTTGTTTAAATCTTTCTATGGGTGCGCAAGAAAGAACCATATCCTTTGCAAAAATTGCAAAAGATATGGAACTGCCTTGTGAAAGAGTAAGTTATGGATCTACTCCTCCATTTATCAATAATTGTTCAATATTAGATGGGATTACTGAAATTAGACCAGGTACATATGCATTAATGGATGCCTCTCAAGCACATTCTATTAATAATTATGAAACTTGCGCTGCTACAGTGTTAGCAACTGTAATAAGTAAACCTACAAAGGATAGAGTAATATTAGATGTTGGAGCAAAAGCTATTACGATGCAAGAGAGATTATCTGGAATATGTAGCTCAAAAGGAAAAGGGCTTATTCTAGAATATCCAAATATTTATATTAATAAAGTTTTTGATGAACATGCTATAATAAATGATGAAAATTTTAGAAATATTATTAATATTGGTGATAAAGTTAGAATTATTCCTGTCCATATTTGTCCTGTATGTAATCTTTATGATGAAGCATATTTGATAAACAATAATCAAGTAATTAAGCAAATTCCAATTTCTTGTAGAGGTAAATTACAATAAATAATATCAAAGAAAAGGAGTAGAAATTAAATGAATCTTAACCCAATCTTATATCCTTATATAGATTTAGCTAAAATGATTGTTGAGACATTTGGAGATGATTGTGAGGTTGTTTTACATGATTTAGCTGATATAGAGCATTCTGTTGTTTATGTGGAAAATCCAAAGGTGACTTGTCGAGAAGTTGGACAAAGTTTTGATCAATTAATAAAAAAGGTAATACTTTCAAAAGAATTAAAAAATAATCATGTTAGTAATTATTATTTTAAATCAAAAAATAATAAATTAATAAGATCTTCAACTTTATTAATTAGGGATAATGATAATAACCTTAATGCTGCTTTATGTATAAATATTGATACTTCAAAAATTACAGATCAAATTAATTCTTTGATATCTCTTTTACCAAATTCAAAAGATTTGTTTTTTAAAAATCTTGAAGAAGAGTCGATAGACTATAATATAGAATTAGAAGATGATTCTCTTACTGTTAAACAAATGATAATTACTTTAATTGACAATATTTTAAAAGATTCTTTAAATCCTAAAGATTTATCCCGGGAGCAAAAAATTGAGAAAATTAGATTTATGGATAATAAAGGGATCTTCCTTATGAAAGGGAGTGTTGATATTGTAGCAGATAAGTTGGGTGTAAACAAAGTTACGATATATAGTTATTTAGATATTGTAAGGGGGAAAAGAGAATGAAAATTGCACAGATACAAATGCCTGTTTTTATTAATAAGATTGAATCAATAAATTTAGTAAAAAAACTAATTGAAAAAGAAGTTCCAAAAGATGTTGATTTAATTTGTTTGCCAGAGATGTTCTGTTGTCCATATGAAATGGAAAAATTCCCTATTTATGCCGAAAAAGAGAGGGGAAACACGTGGCAGATTTGTTCTCAATTAGCAAAAGAGCGAAATGTATATTTGTCAGCAGGTTCTATTGCTGAAGTTGATGATGAAGGTTTTGTTTATAATACGGCATATGTTTTTAATAGAGATGGAGAGCAAATTGCAAAGCATAGAAAAATGCATCTTTTTGATATACAAATTGAAGGTGGGCAACATTTTCAAGAATCAGCTACCTTAAAAGCTGGTAATTCTGTTACTACTTTTGATACAGAATTTGGTAAATTAGGTTTATGTATTTGCTACGATATTAGGTTTGTTGAATTAACTAGGCTTATGACATTGAAAGGCGCCAAAATAATTTTAGTTCCTGCTGCTTTTAATATGAGCACAGGTCCTTCTCATTGGGAAACATTATTTAAATCACAAGCTCTAAATAATCAAGTATTTGTGATAGGAACAGCTCCAGCAAGAGTAGAAACAGCTTCTTATAAATCTTGGGGACATAGTATTATTACTAATCCTTGGGGGGATATAATATCTCAAGCAAATGAAAAAATGAGTGTCTTGATTAATGATATTGATTTAACAGAAGTAGAAAAAATTAGAAACCAATTACCTGTTTTATTGCATAGAAGAGAAGATGTTTATTCGATTAAAGAAATAAATAGTTAATAAGGAAAGAAAATAAATGAAAAGTATTATGGTAGAGAATAGAAATAAAAAGGGCCATTATTCACATGCGATGATTTCTAATAATATGTTATATATATCTGGTCAATTGCCATTTGATTATATTAATAATAAAATGGTTGAACCTAATATTCAAAAACAATGTGAACAAGTATTATTTAATATTGAACAAGTTCTAAATGAAGTTGGCTTAACAAAAAATAATATTGTTCAAACAAGAGTTTATATCTCAGATATTAAATATTGGGATGCAATAGATTCAATATATGAAAAATATTTTGTAAATCATAAGCCAGCAAGAATAATTGTTCCTACCTTAAAACTTCATCATGAGGCTTTAATTGAGATTGAGGCAATAGCTGAAATGGAGGGAAAGTAATGAATTTTATTTGTTCAAAATGTAATAAGATAGTATCTTCTTCAACACTTTTACCAAAATGTGAATGTGGAGGTCTTTGGAAATTAGATTATGTTCCTCCAAAATTTAATATAGATAAAATTGATAGAAGTCAATGGAATTTATTTAGATATAGAGAATTTATTGCATTAGATGATGATAGTTGGAAGAATATTTCACTTGGAGAAGGAATGACTCCGATAATTAATTATGATGATGGTTTGATGTTAAAAATGGACTATTTCATGCCAACACTTTCATTTAAAGATAGAGGGGCAGCTATTTTAATTTCTCATTGTAAATCAATAGGTGTAAAAAAAATAGTTCAAGATAGTAGTGGCAATGCCGGCAATAGTGTAGCGGCATATTGTGCTAAAGCAAAAATAGAATGTGAAATATTTGTTCCTGAGGGGACTTCAATTAAAAAAATTGACATGATAAAGGCCCATGGTGCAAAGGTTACAGTGGTTGAAGGTAGCAGAGATCATTGTGCTAATGTATGTAGAGAGAAAGTTGAAAAAGAAGGCATATATTATGCAAATCATGTCTATAATCCTTATTTTTATGAGGGGACAAAAACTTATATTTATGAAGTTTATGAGCAATTAAATCGAATTCCTAATAATCTTTTTATTCCAGTTGGCAATGGTACATTATTTCTTGGGGTAATGAAAGGTTTAGAAGAATTGTTAAATAGCGGGGTGATTTCAAAAATACCCAATATTATTGCTATTCAAAGTGAAAACTGCGATCCTTTATTAAAAGCTTATATAAATAATGAAAGAAAACCTTTAAAAGTAAACGCTATGAAGACTTTAGCAGAAGGTATTGCTATAGGGGAACCTATGAGAGGTGAAGAAATTTTAAAATATGCATATAAGTATGACATAGAATTTATACATGCTCCAGAAGATGAGATAATAAATGCAAGAAAAAGTTTAGCTTTAAATGGTGTTTATTGTGAACATACAACTGCAGCAAATTATGCAGCTTATTTAAATTATTGTAAAAAGTTTGGGACCCCTAATGAGGCTCTACTTACAATGTGTGGTGCAGGATTAAAATCTGATCATTGATTTTTTTTAATATAAATAATGTAAAAGAATTTATAAAATATTGAACTGATTAAAATATAAAATATTTATTAATTTATTTAGAATACTTTTATTGTTTTATTTCCAAAAGTGTTATCTATATCAGTTACAAAATTCAAATAAATAGTATCAGTATAACGTCCTGCATTTAATTGAGATGTATTTATTGAATTGGATTGAGCATATATATAAAAATTTTTAGGTGATTGAGAACTAATATTTTCAATAACAACTGCATCATTTTCATCAATAGTTACAGTTTGTCCAGAGGAAGAATTTTTTTTACTTAATAGCAAAGAGTAAGGAATTTCTTTAATTCCTGAACCTGGGCCATCACAAATTAATACAAAATCATTTGTACTAGATATTGTAAGTCCAACTTTATATTCAGTATTTGGATTTGAAGGCGGTGTTGAAAAACCTGCTTGAAGAGATACTATCCAAGCTAAATGTTTAGACCCTAAATCCTCAAAAAATTTAGTTTGAGTCCAATCATCTGGCCTTTGTGCATTCATATATAAAAAAGAAGTAACTTCTGGACCAAATTCAGGGGTGGTTGGCGTTACAATACTTCCTGTAAGTGTGCTATTAAAGAATACTATTTCCTCTGTATTATTTCGAATATAAAATAAGTAATAGTTAGTAGTTCCTCCGGTATTTAGGGATAGGAATTGACTAGATGTATTTGTTGATGTGAGTATTGTTTCTGGGTTATCAATAATATAATAAAGAGTAAGTGTAAAATCGCTTGCAGTTTGATTTAAATTTTCTCTTATGTATAAATAAGTTTTTACATCATTTATTTCAAACCAAGCGTCCACAGTACCAAGGTAATGATAGTCTACAGACGTTTTAACAAGTAATCGGCATGTAGTACTTTGAGTATCGTTTGATAGGGTTGCTGTATAATTTTCAATATTAATATGTGGGATTGCTCTATATGATTCTTCACTTGTTGTATCGTTTGAAAGTTGAACTAATTTAATTGCTTTTACATTGTTTTTATAGGCTCCTGTTGTATATTGTGTTTCTGTATTTATATCAACAGGTGCATACGATAGTGTTTCTATATTAAAAAATGCAGAATTGTTTTCATCACTTTCATAGTATGCAAACAAAGAGGAAAGTGAGAAAAAATATAATAAAACAAATAATAGTAAATGTATTTTATAGTTTTTTGTTGTTCTCATGACATAAGATTAATACTATTGAATATAATTGTCAACTATTTTGTTTTCTTTAAATGGTGAATATTGAATTTATTTTATAAAATATAGTGTAGAAATCTTGTTATATTTTATAATTCATGTTAGATTAATATTGAAATGAGGGAAAAGGGAAAAAGAGATATGAAAAGAAAACTAATGATATTATTGGCATTTATGACAGTACTTGCAAACTTTATCTTTGCTGATGACTCAATATCTGGACCAAACATGAGCACTCCCTTAGAAATGTTTGGTGTTTGGAATCCTAATCAGAATCCTCTTTTTGTTCTATCTGCTAATTCACAAAGTATTGATTATACGCAATCTACAATACAGTTTCAAACAATTGACCATGATTTGAGTGTATCAAATCAAACTGAAAATTTTAACTTATATGTTTATAGTAATTTTTCAAATAACTGGAGTAGTTATGTTTATGTAAAAAGTTATTATTTAAATATTTATTTTTCTTCTAAATTTGTGCCAGTAGATGACATATTATATAATGCAAATAATTATCCAATAGTTCCTATATTTTTAAATTATACATCTACCCAAAGCCAATTCAAACAAAACAGTTGGTGGGGTGGTTGGAATTACACTTATGAATATTATATTACAGAAGATCAGAATGTACAAAATCAAAATACATCAATGAATTATGGTAATAGAACCTTAGATGCTAAGAGATATCGTTTTTTGATAAAAATACCTTCAGGGTTACAAACTATTGAATTGATGAATTTTAACTTTGGCTGGACTGGTTATACTAATCAAGTAAATCAGTATTGGGATATGGAAGGCTATGTTCTTGTTGATATTCAGAGTATATAATATTAGATATGAAAATTAATTCTATTACAATTGATGAATTATCTACAGCCAATCCTTTTGTTAGTTCATTTTGGGCTAAATTAAAATTTGAAAATGGTTGGTATAGTAAAGCTTATTCTTTAGAAACTGACGATTATGTTTTTCAATCTTTGGTTTTAATCAAAAAGCTTTTTTTGAATTTGTATTTTGCTTATGTTCCTTTTTCTCCGATTTGTATTACACAGGAAGCGGTTTTAGAAGAAAAACAGATTAAAGAATTTCTTGATTTTGTTATTTCTACTTCTGATAAAAAACTTGTATTTATTAAAATTGATTTACCTTTTGATTATAATAATAATCAAAAATTTCACAAACCCTTCAAAATAAATGAACATAGTATTCAACCTGAAGCAACAATAGTTATTAATCTGGAAGAGAATCTAGAAGACATAAGAAAAAAATATAAAAAAAGAGCTATTAGAAATCTAAAAAAGAATACTGATCAGCTTGTAATTAAAGAAGTTGATTTTAGTGTAGATAATATAAGAAAATGGTATCTGCTTTACCTTGAGACATCGAAAAGAGATAATTTTAGTGTAAGAAATATAAGTTATTTCTTAAAAATGATTAGTATTGAAGATGTGATAAAACCAAGGCTATTTTTTGCAATTGATAATAATGAAAATTTGTTAGGTGGTAATATAATACTAATGAATAATGAAACTGCTGTATATTTATTTGGAGCTTCAAAGAGGAGTAAGACTTTTTCACCTAGTTATGGACTTCAAGATTTCTCAATAGCATTGTTAAAAAATGAAGGTATAAAAAGTTATGATTTATTTGGTGTTGGTGTAGAGGGAAAATCAGAAAATTTAAAAACCTTGACCCAATTTAAATCTTCATTTGGTAGTAATATAATTACTAGAATTCCTACACTTGATTATCCAAATAAAAGATTGGTTTATTTCTTGTTTAAAATTATTGAAAGAATTCGTTTTTTTATTTATCGATGATTTCTTTTGCTAATTTTTTGAATTGGTTCCCTCTGTCAAACTCATTAATGAAAAGATCAAAACTGGCTGAACCCGGAGAAAGTAAAACAATTTTCATACTTGATGAAGAATCTTTTTTTGCATTTTCATTTGCTATTGAAATTGCGCTTTTCATAGAATTATATGGTCCAAAATAGTTTATATTATTATCTTTTAGGAACGGAATTAATTTATTTCTTGTAAATGAACCATCAAGTAAAGTGATTGATTGTACTTTCTTTAAAGAAAAAATTAAACTTGAAGCATTTAAGTTTTTATCAGTTCCCCCACAAATTATATGTATGCTATTATTTTCAAAATGAGAAAGACTAAATCCGATTGCTTCAGGAATTGTTGAGGCGCTATCATTTACAAATAAAATATTATCTTTTATTCCAAGCCATTCGATTCGATGTTCAACCCCTTTAAATAAATTGAATTTTTCTAAAATCGTTTCTTTTTTTATTTCTAACGCCTCTAATGCTTTATATGCTGGTATTAATTCAGGTTTATTTGTTAATTCATTAATAATTTTTGTATCAATGAATTTAATTTTTTGTTTTTTTAGATTAGTTTTTTCTTTTATTATATTTTCAAATGCTTTTGGGCATATTGCTATTTTTGTATTTTTGGTAAAAAGTTTTAGTTTGTCTTGTAAATACTTTTCCATTGAATCATATGTATTTTGATGATCTTCTAAAAGATTTGTAAAAAGGGCTATTTTTGTGATCGGAAAACAGCTTTCACAATAATTAAATGTGTCTCTTAATTGCCATGAAGAAAATTCAATTACTAAAAAGTCGATAGGTGGGTTGTTTTTCTCTAGATATGAAGCAATTTCGAATGCACTTATTCCCATGTTGCCTAATAGTTTAGAATTATATCCTAATTCGCATAAAACATGATTGATTGCATGTGTTGTTGTAGTTTTGCCCTTTGTTCCAGTTACTCCAATTATATTTATATTGTCTAAATTGAAATTTTCAAATAAAAATGAAAAATCATTGGAAATTTTTTTTGCATACTGTAAATACTTATTATTAGGTAATATGGCTGGGTTTTTGATTACTAAATCAGCCCATAAAAAATCTTCTATATTATGTTCACCTAATTTGAGTATTGCACCTGATTTTTTTAAGATATCAATAATTTTTCCAAAGGATTCTTCAGTTTTTAAATCTGTAACGATGACTTGATGTTTATGTCTAAGAAAATATTTTGCCGCTGCAAATCCGCCACCATTTACACCAAGCCCAAATATCAATATTTTCATTTTTTTCTCCTTTTAGTTATTTTATTATAGCCAAATTTTATTCATAATAACAATAAAAAAACGGCATATATTTATTTAACTTATTAGTAATTAAAAATAAATTATTGGATATTATTTATTAATTTAGCCTTGAATAATTATGTTAAAACTAATATGCTTATAAAGCGTTTTGTTTGTATAAGTTGGATTGACAAATTCATTTCTTTATTGCAAACTTTAGCAAATAAAATTACAACTTACTCCGGGTCACGTTGTGATAAGTTAACCGGAAAATTATATTTAAGGAGCTCTACAGTGCCTTGTGGAAGAAAAAGAAAAAAGCATAAGATTGCCACTCACAAGAGAAAGAAAAAACTCAGAAAGAACAGACATAAGAATAAATAATTCTTAGGCAATTTGCTTTTGCTGTAATAGCAGAACTAGATAGTTTACCGTCGGTATATCTTCCGACGGTTTTCTAGCGAACAGTATCGTTTGTTGTGTTTGGTTGGACAAGCACACGCTTTATATTTTATTCGTTGCTTAAGAAATATGATATAAAGAAACCTCTTTATCCACTTTTAGTGGATCATAATGTCCGTAAGGAGGAACCATGAGAAATTATGAGTTCACAGTAATCTTCAGAGCAAATGAAGAAGACACTCAAGCTGGTCTTAATCTAGTATCCAGTTTGTTTGAGGCTGCTAGTGTAGAAATCACTAAGCAGGAAGATATGGGTGTGAAATTATTCGCCTACGAAATGAAGAAACAGGATAAAGGTCATTATTTCTATTATGAAATCTCTGCAGATCCTGCAACTATTGTAACTTTCGAGAAAAAATTCTTATTAAACAACTCAATTATTAAATTCTTGTTTGTTAGTAAAGAAAAATAAAGTTTAATGGAGATTGTATATGGCTACTGATTTAAATATTGTTGCGTTAATTGGAAGATTAACTCGTCCTTGTGAAATGCGTTACACAAATACAGGTTTTGCTATTTGTTCGTTTTCTCTAGCAGTTAATCGAAGAAAAAAAGCTCAAGATGGTTCTTGGAATGATTCTGTGAGTTTCTTTGATTGTTCTTTTTTTGGAAAAGCTGCTGAAGGAGTTAGTCAATATCTTACCAAAGGTCAACAAGTATCCGTTCAAGGATATTTGGATCAACAAAGTTGGGAAACTAACGGGCAAAAACGTAGTAAAGTAGTGGTCATAGTTAATTCTTTGAGTTTGTTAGGCAGTAGTGGTAATTCCAATTCAATGCCTCGACAAACGAATGTGAATAATGGGAATGTTAATCAAAAATATCAAGGTCAATCTACGTCTAATTATGGCGGAAGTCAGCAATTTGGAAACACTGGTAATAATTACTCAAAACCTTCAAATCAAAATTTTGATTTAGGTGTTCCAGATAATTTTTCAAATGATGCAGGTCCTGAAGATTTTGCAGACGATATTCCATTTTAAGATCTAAGGAGAAATTAGTAATGCGCGAAGATTATGACGCAAAAGACGAAAAGAAAGATAGAGGCCCAAGAAAAAGTGGCGCTCGTCGTGGCGGTTTTAGAAAAAAGGTATGTAGATTCTGTGCTAATAGTACTGCACCTGATTACAAGAATCCTGATCAGTTAAAAAGATACACTACAGAAAGAGGCAAAATTCTTCCTGCTCGTATCACAGGTAACTGTGCTAAACACCAAAGAGCTGTAACTGCAGAAATCAAAAAGGCACGTATTTTAGGATACTTACCTTTCGAGAAGAAATAAAAATAGGTGATATATGATATCAATAGATAAAAGGACAAACTTAGTATATGTTGCAACAACTATTAGTGCTATTCTTTATGTACTAGGCTTTACCTCATTCTTATTGGTATTACCATTACTGTTTTTTTATTCTCGTAGCAGAGAGAGAGTTAAAACCTTATTAGCATTAGCTTTTTTGTTATTGTTTGTGTTAGTAATGGAGATATTTCCTTTAGTTGGAAAATTTTCAGATAAAGGGAATTTAGGGATGCTCTCTATTGGATTGTTCTTACCGATAGTACTTATTGGAAGTTCAATGGTTTGGGTTTTATTAGATGGCTATAGACTCTTAGTGAGATTTGTGGCTAGCTCTGCAGTAGTTGCCGTGGTGATGGCAATATTGGGATATTGGTTTAAAAGTGATACAGAAATGGCTCTTGCCGTTGATAATGCTATAGTAGACATTATGAACATTGTATTAAATCAAAATCCTGAACAGACTTCATTAGTCTTGGGAGTAACTTCACAAGAGTTATTTTCAACTATAAGGACTGTTATTTTTGCAATGTTATTACCATTAGGTGCAGGTTGTTTCGGGTTTAATGCTTTTTTTTCATTAGCAACTCCAAAATTTGTTGGAGATGAAGAATTTGATGAAAGAGTAAAAAATTGGAAATTACCAGAGAGTTTTATGTGGGCATTTTTGTTTAGTCTAATTTTGCTACTTTTAGGTGTAGTAGTAGATTATGGATTAAGTTTTTCAGTAATTGTAATTAATTTAGCATTATATTTTGCTTTATTATTTTCAATTCAAGCTTTAGCTATTATTTTGTATAAAAGAAGAGCTAAAGGTAACCACACAAAAGCTGTTAGAGTGTTTTCCCTTACATTGTTTTTCATAATTCTATTTCAAGGTTTGAACATATTGGCTGTCATCGGATTACCAATATTTGGTGTTACGGAGACATGGTTTACATATAGAAAGTAAGAGAGAAGGAGTTTTCAGTATGAAGATTATTCTTAATCAGGATGTAATAAACCTCGGTGAAGAGGGTGATGTAGTAGTAGTAAAAGATGGCTATGCACGTAACTATCTATTACCACAAGGTATTGCAGTTGTTTATAACAGAACAAATATGGCAATTGTAAATAGTCGTGCAAAGGCTATTGAAGTTAGAAAAAGTGAAAAGAGAAAAGCTTCAGCAAGTCTTAAAGAAAAATTAGATGAATTAACTTTAACATTAGTTGTTTCTGCAGGTGATACTGGTAAATTATTTGGTAGTGTTACTTCTTCAATGATTCAAGAAGCTTTAGCAAAAGAAGGTATTGAAGTTGAAAAGAAGAAAATAGAAGTTGCTTCCCATATGATTAAAATGGTTGGTAATTATTCTGTTCGTATTCACCTATATGAAAAAGATTTTGCTACAATTAAAATAGTTGTTGAAAGTGAAGCTCAAATTAAACAACGTCAAGCAGAAGAAAAAAAGTTAGCTGAAAAAGCTGCTAAAGAAGCTGCTGATGCTGCAAAAAAAGAAGCTGCTAAAGCAGCAAAAGAACTTGCTAGTGAAGAAACTGCTCCTGTAACTGAATAGTAGGAGTGGTAATATATGGCATCGTTTGAAAATAATTCTCGTATTCTACCCAATGATGAAGCAGCTGAAAAAGCTATTCTTGGTTCAATTTTATTAGATAATTCAATTTTAAATGAATTAGCTTCAATACTTCAGCCAAGAGACTTCTATAAGCATGGGCATCAAGAATTGTATCAAACGATGCTTGATTTTTCTAATGAAAATTCTAGAAATCAAATTGATATAATTACTTTAGTTGATTGTTTAAATAAAAAAAATACATTAGATATATGTGGTGGAGTTTCATATCTTTCTAGTTTAACGAATGATGCACCTTCCTCAACAACTGCTTTATTATATGCAAATATGATAAAGAAATTATCAATGAGAAGACGTCTTATAACTGTTTCAACAAGTTTAAAAGATGATGCTTTTGATTTGACCCAAGATATATCAGCAACTATAGATAAAGGTGAAAATGATTTATCTTCATTAGCCTCCCAAGGAAATGTTGCTGGAGAATATTATAGTGCTACCTCCCTTTTACTTGATACAATTAGTAATATTGAAAAAAGGGCTCAAGAAGATGGGTTTACTGGTTTTAGTACTGGATTCAATGATTTGGATAAACGTTTATCAGGCGGATTTAAAGAACAAGACTATGTTATAATTGGCGCACGACCTTCCATTGGTAAAACAGCTTTTGCCTTAACTATGGCAATCAATATGCTAACAATGAATTATTATAGAGTTGGTTTCTTATCATTGGAGATGAAAGCTACAGATTTATTAGAAAGAGCCTTAACTGGAATAAGTAGAGTTGATTTTTCCCATATTCGTAATGGCTTATTAACCGAAAGTGAATTATCTCAAATTTTTGATGCTTGTGATAATCTTTCTAAACAAAAGTTTTTTATTCAGGATACTCCTAATATGCAATTAAACGATATTAGATCTCAAGCTAGAAAAATGAAAAGAGAAGATGATATTCAAATTCTTTTTATTGACTATATTGGCTTAATTCAAAATACCGATAATTCTGTTCCACGTCACGAACAAATTGCAAATATTTCAAGAACTCTAAAACAGTTAACTCGTGAATTAAATATTCCAATTGTTGTTTTATCTCAAGTAGGTAGACAAACAGATGGACAACTTCCTAGATTATCAGATTTAAGAGAATCTGGATCAATTGAACAAGATGCAGATATTGTAATTTTATTACATCGAAATAATGCTGAAGATGTTCCAATCCAAAAAACTGAAGTATTAATTGCTAAAAACAGAAATGGTGAAACAGGTAAGTTAGAATTAGGTTTTCATAGAAAGATTGTTCGATTTGAAGAAATATCAACAGATTTTAATTCTAATAAACAATAAAAAATACCACATCACTTGATATGGTATTTTTTTTATGTTTCTTTTATGCTTCTTTTTTTGTTTTTTCTTTTACTCTTTCATCCCATAATCTTTCAGCAACGGGGGCCCATTCTTTTGAATATTCTACTGTTTTACCAACAAGATGACTTGCTTCTTCAGGTGCTTCTAAATCAGTTGATTTAGCATTTGATTCTTTAACCATATTGGGTAAAAAACTTGGATTTTCAAGCATAGGACATGGTCTAAACATATTTTTATTAAATGGTTGATTCTTTCTATATTGCATAAATAATGGTTGTTGTAATGCTTCCAATAAAGTATTTTCATGGATATTCGCTGTTGAATAGTGAATAAATACACAAGGTTCAACATCTCCATTAGAGTTGATATGTAAGAAATGTTTTCCACCTGCAATACATCCACCAACATACTCTCCATCATTTTGGAAATCTAGCATTACTAATAAATTATCATTATTTTCTTTTCTCTTCTTTCTCAAAGTTTTTAACATGTATTCTCTTTGAGCTGTGGTAGGAATTAATTCATTGCTAGTATTTTGGCCAACAGGCATAAAATGGAAATACCAAGCCCATAAACATCCTTTATCAACTAATAATTTCAAAAATTCATCACTGATTACTGTTTCACAGTTTTTACTAGTCCAACAAACTGATGTACCAAAAGGAAGTTTATATTTTTTTAGTAAATCCATAGCTGTCAATACTTTGTTAAAACAACCTTCACCTCGTCTGAAATCATTTTCATTTTCAAACCCTTCGAGAGATATTGCTAAAATAATATTTCTACAATTTAACATGTCTTGGCAAAAATTATCATCAACTAAAGTTCCATTAGTAAAACAATGGAAAACACAATCAGAGTGTTTTTTTGCTAATTTCACAATATCTGCTTTTCTAACTAAAGGCTCCCCACCAGTTAATAAATACATGTGAGTTCCTAGTTCTTTGCCCTGTGTTACTATTGAATCCATATCATCAAAAGATAGATTGTGTTTTGTTCCGTATTCGCCTGACCAACAGCCTTTGCAATGCATATTGCAAGCACTAGTAGGATCAAATAACATTGTCCAAGGAACATTACAATCATATTTTTCGCTTGTTTCTCTTACTGTGTTTAAACCACGATATCCAGCCTCATATCCCAGATTTAACATTAATGTTTTAATGATTTTAGGATCTACATTCTCAAATAATTTTCTAGCATATCTCATCCATTTTGAATTTGGATCAGAAGTATATTTTGCAATATTTGAAAAAGCATTACCCCCTGATTTTTCTTTATCTTTTTCAGTAGGTTTGAAATATTTGTTTAATAAATTTACAATATCTTGAATACCTTGTTCTTCATTTTTTTTCGCATGATTTATTGCAATATCCAATCCAGCTCCAATAGCTGTCCTAGCTGCTTTATGTGAAATTCCCATAAATAGCCTCCCTTAACAATTTAAATATTAGGGCTATTTTATTAAATTTGAAAGGGTCAATTGTTATATTGTGTATAAAATTACCCCACATTATTGATATTGTGGTTATAAATATGTAAAATATTGATGCTTTTTTTTTATTTATTCATAAATAATTTAAAAAAATATTTAAAATCAATAAAATACATAAAAGAAAATAGTAGAATTACACAAATCATCCCAAATAATTGACAAATCCAGTAATTTTTAGGAGAAATTCTTTTTCGGGTTATCATTTCAATTAATGCTATTAACATTTGTCCTCCATCAAAAGCGGGAAGAGGTAGTAAATTTGCAATAGTAATTGATATAGATACTACAGCTAGCAAATATAAAAATGCTCTGATTCCACTGATAAGATTATTTTCTAACCCTAATATTGTAATATTTCCTATCATCAAAGAGGCACGCATTGGACCAGTAAACACTTCTCGAATATTATTGTTATCACCTTTTATAATACTTAATAAGCTATTAATTGTGTTAAAAAATAAATTCTTTGCCATAGTATATCCTTGAGGTAAAGCTTCATTTATAGAAATCCCTTTAATAGTCTTTGTTGGAGAATATAAAGCAAAATTATGTTTAGTAGTTTTATCATAATTTAATTGTGGAATGTAAGTGATTTTTTTTAACTCATCATTGTGATTAATCTTTAAATTAATTTGATTTATATTTGATTCTTTAAAAGCTTTAAGTAAATCAAGATTATTATTAACTAAAATATTATTTACTTCTAAAATTTTATCATTTTTTCTTAACCCAGCATTGTATTCGGGACTTAAAAATCTAACAGATGAAATTTTTGTTGAAATAATAGGAGTAAGTCCATATCGAAATGTTCCATCATTATTTTCAATTCCTTCAATTATTATATTGTATTGTTTTGATTCTCTTTCAATTAAAAAAGAAAGATATTTTTCTTTATTTGAATTTAATATTTCTACAACTTGTTGCCAATCTTCAATTTCTTGATTGTTAATTTTTAATATTTTATCATTTGGCTTTACTCCAAAAAGACTTGCTGGGCTTATTTGATTGTTGAAAAGAGTAGGGTATTGATCAATTGGAGTAACTATAGCTGGTGATGAGAGTGTCTGGTGATTTGTTGCTAACAAGAATGTACATAAAATTATTGTTATTATGAAATTAGTGAATGGACCTGCTAAATAAGTAAAAAATTTGTTTATGGGTTTTACTGCAAATAGAGAACCATTTTCAACATGAATGAATTTTTTATTGTTTGAATCGAGGGCTCGTGTTAAATCATCTGACCCTTTCATCCGGCAATACCCCCCGAATAAGAACCAAGAAATTCTATATTCAGTATGCCCCCATTTTTTCCCAACCATTTTTGGCCCAAAACCTACAGAAAAAATTTCTACATCAATTTTAAAAATATGAGCAGCAATAAAATGGCCAATTTCATGAAGAAGTACAATAAATCCTACTCCAATTATGCCTACTAGATATTTAAGGATTGTTGTTAAAATTTGTTCCATAGCTGATTATAACTTAAAACGATTGATTAAAAAAGTTAAGAAATATAACTTCTTGCTATTCTTCTTGCTTTATTGTCTATTTCTAAAACATCCTCATAACAATTGATTGATAATAAAAAGTCGTTTTCTAAAGTTTCTAAGACTACCTTTTGTAACTCAAGATATGATATTTGTTGCTTTAAAAAAGCATTTACTGCAACTTCATTTGCTGCATTAAATGCAGTGGGATATCCTTTTTGTAATTTAAGGATATCATAAGCTACTTTTAGTAAGGGAAATTTGATATAATCAGGTTTTTCAAAACTTAAAGTCAATGAAGAGAAATTCAATGGAGTAACTAATTCTTTATTGCTATATTGACCTAATATCGCTTCGATAATTGGCAATGTCATATTTGGAGTTCCCATCTGTGAGTATATTGCACCATCGAAAAGTCTTACCATTGAATGAATAATACTTTGAGGATGTATTGAAACTTCTATATCTTTAGCCTCAAAGTTGAATAAATATGAGGCTTCAATTACTTCTAAAGCTTTATTAGCTAGTGTAGCGCTATCAATTGTAATCTTTTTCCCCATTTTCCAGGTTGGATGATTTAAGGCTTTTTTTACATTAATATATTTAAATTCTGAGTAATCCAGTGTTCTAAAAGGTCCTCCACTGGCTGTGATAATTAAAGATTTTATATTCTCTCTTTTATGGGAATCTATTAGAGCTTTGATAGCCGAATGTTCACTATCTACAGGTATTATTGAACAATTATTTTTTTTAGCTAAATCAAAAATAAAAGATCCTCCTGTTACCACAGATTCTTTATTTGCTAAAGCTATATCTCTTTTAAGTTTTAGAGATTCTATTGTTGCATATAATCCATCAAAACCAGCAATGCCATTTAGAACAATATCGCAGTAAGTATTTTCTAAAAATTCATTTAAATATTTAAAATATTTAAAATTACTATTATTATGCTTGCTATTGCTAAGAAAAAGATTCTTAACATTAAAATTTGAAGCAAGTTTTTCGAGTTCTAAAAAATTTTCATTTGCACTCATACCAACAATTTGAATTGGTAGGTTTTTTTCTTTTATTGCTTTTAAACAAGTAGTTCCAATACTACCTGTTGCTCCTAATATTATTACTTTTTTCATATTTTTTCTTATTTAATAAATAATTCTAATAACAAATAGAATAATGGTGCACTAGTAATTAATGAATCAAGATTATCCAAAGCACCACCTCTTCCTGGAGTTAAAGATCCACTATCTTTGACATGTGCACTTCTTTTGATTACTGATTCTATTAAATCACCAATATTTGCTGATAAAGAAATTGCGGCTCCAATAATAACTGATTGGTAAATTTGCAGTGGAAGTTTTAATATTATTGATGTTATTATGCTAATTGCTATACAAGATAATAAGCCACCCATAAAACCTACTAAACTTTTATTTGGACTTGCTTTTATAAATCCTCTTGTGTTTTTTCCAAAAGCCATTCCAAATAAATAAGCGAAAATATCATTAGAGAAAACGCATAACAAAAATAGAGCATAATAAGAAGCTACAAATTCAAAACTATTAACTTTGATTATGTAAGAAAGTAAGTACCCTGGATAAATTAGTGCAAAACTATCAACTGTAATTGCAGTAATTGAATTTTCGAAAGGTTTATCTTCTTTTGCTCCTCTAAATATTTCAAGAGATAAAGACAATATTAATAAAAAAATAAATACTAAATTTGTGAGGTTATCATGTTTTAATATATTACTTAACCAAGTTGTTAAAGGAATTAAACCACATAGATAATATGGCAAATTTGGAACAATATTGTACTTTAATTTAATTATTCGGTAGATTTCACGACTTCCTAAGATTGTAAATCCAGTAGCAACTAAGGCAAAAGCAAGATGTCCATATTGTGGTAATAAGAAAATTACAATTAATAAAGCTGGAATACCAACTAAAGTAGTAATTAAACGTTGCTTTAATGATGACATTAAGCAATCCCTCCAAATTTTCTAATTCTAGATTTATAATCTTCAATAATAGTATTAATCATTGATTCATCCCAATCGGGGAATAGTTCATCATAAAATCCAAGTTCAGCATAAGCACTTTCCCATAAAAGAAAATTGCTTAATCTTTTTTCTCCAGCACTTCTTACAATCATATCAACAGTTGGAACAATATCGCTATATTGCATATGTTCTCTAATTGTTTGAGGTGTAATTTCAGTTGAAGGATTCTCTTTAATAATTTCTTTTACACTTTCAACAATTTCATCATGACCACCATAGTTGATGCAAATAATTACAGTTTTATTTGTATAATTTTTAGTAGCATCTTCTACTTTTTCTATAGCGAGTCTTGTATTTGTTGGTAATTTTGATTTATTACCTCTTACTAAAATTCTTATTTGTTCTTTTTTATAAAATTTTAGTTCACCAGGTAATTTGGAGGCAATTAGATTCATAATATATTTCACTTCTGTTTCTGGGCGCCTCCAATTTTCAGTTGAGAAAGCATATAGAGATAAAAATTTAACTTCACTTTTCAAAATGGCACTAATTATTTTTTTTAATGCTTTTAAACCAGCTAGGTGTCCAGCGGTTCTTGGTAAGTTTTTAGCTTTTGCCCATCTACCATTTCCATCCATAATAATTGCAAGGTGAGTTAAACTTTTATTGTTCATTATATCTCCATTATTTCTTTTTCTTTTGCAGCGGCAACTTCACTAACTTTATTTACAAAGGAATCAGTAATTTTTTGAACTTTAGTTTCACCTACTTTTAAGTCATCTTCACTAATTAAACTTTCTTTTTCCATTGCTTTGAGTTCATCAAGAGCTTCACGGCGTAAATTTCTTAAACCAACTTTATATTTTTCAGCAGTTTGTTTAGCGTTTTTAGCCAAATCTTTACGTCTTTCTGCAGTTAATGCTGGGAAACTAATTCTAATTAATTTTCCATCATTACTTGGAGTTAATCCTAATTCGCTTTTTAAAATAGCTTTTTCTATAGCTGGAAGAACTGTTTTATCCCAAGGTTGAATAACTACCATTCTTGCTTCCGGGACAGAAATTGAACCTACTTGAGATAGGGGAGTTTGAGCACCATAATATTCGACTTGAATATTATTAAAAAGTGCTGCAGTTGCTCTACCTGTTCTTAGAGCTTGATATTCATTTTCAAGAGCTTGAATAGATTTCTCCATTTTGTTTTCTAATGATTTTAATATTGAATCCATTAAATACCTCCAGATATTAATAAGCTCACTAGTGTATACTAGTGAGCTTTAGATATATAAGCAATTAAGCTCCTGTTGCATACATTTGGAAACCAGTGATTTCTAATTTGCATCCAGCAGCTTTTGCTACTTCATTCATTTTTTGAGATACTGATAATTTATCATCTTTAACAAAAGCTTGGTCTAAGAAACAAACTTCTTTATAGTGTTTTGCTAACATACCTTTAACAATATTTGGAACAATCTTTTCAGGTTTTCCCATTCCTAATGCTTGCTTTGTAAAAATCTCTTCTAATTCTTTAATTTGATCTGCAGAAATAGAATCTGAATTTAAGAAAGTAGGAGTGTATGCAGCTACATGCAATGCACAATCTTGGCAGAATTCTTTAACACTGTTATTTTGGAATGCATTTGCATTATCAGCTTTAAATTCAACTAAAACACCTTTTTCTCCAGCACCATGAATATATGTTGTTGCATATTCTGATTCATCTAAATTGAATACAAGAACTTGTTTTAGAGACATGTTTTCTTTGATTTTTGCAATTAATTCAGCAACCATTGCATTTAATTCATCATTGATTTCAGAATAATTCTTTTCAATGATAATATCACACATGTTATCACCAAGTTTTTTGAAATCATCATTCTTTGCAACAAAGTCTGTTTCACAAGAAATTTCTACAAGAACAGCTTTATCAGTTGTAATTTTTGTAAAAATACGACCATTGTCAGTAGCACGATCAGCTCTTTTTGCAACAGCAGCTAGGCCCATTTCTTGTAAGATTTTGATTGCGGCATTAAAATCGCCTTCAGCTTTTACTAAAGCTTTTTTACAATCCATCATTCCTGCGCCTGTTGTATCACGTAGTTCTTTAACTGTAGCAGCTTTAATTTCCATAAGTTTCTCCTTAATCTTGATAAAGTGTTTTATCGTCTAATTCAATTCCAGCAACAACAGTTGCACCTTCTTCATTTTCTTCTTTTTCTTCAGTAGGAGCTTCTTTGTTTTCGAATTTTGAAAGATCATTTTCTTCTTCACTTGAGAAAACAACACTTTCTTTTTCTTCAACTACTTCAACTTCTTCCTCATCGGATAAAGATTCAACAATTTGTAGGTTTCCAGCTTCATTATCTGCATCGATAACTGCTCTTGAAATGATTTCAACAAATAAAGAGATTGCACGGATAGCATCATCATTACCTGGGATTGGATATGTGATATCTGTAGGGTCACAGTTTGTATCAACAACTGCAATTACAGGAATACCTAATTTTTTAGCTTCTGTTACTGCAATAGCTTCTTTTTTTGTGTCTACAATGAAAATTGCTCCTGGTAGGTCTTTCATATCTTTTAGACCACCTAAGTTCTTTTCTAATTTTACTTTTTGTTTTGTTAATAGAGATACTTCTTTCTTTGTCATTGATTCGAAAGTACCATCTTTTTCCATTTTTTCAATTCTCTTTAAAGTGGAAATTGATTTTTTGATGGTTGAGAAGTTTGTTAGCATACCACCTAACCAACGATTGTTAACATATGGCATGCCACAACGTTTAGCTTCAGTTTCTATAACTAATTGAGCTTGCTTTTTTGTTCCTACGAATAAGATTGATTTGCCATCTTTTACGATAGCACGAGCAGCTTCATATGCTTCAACAATACAAGTTGAAGTCTTTTGTAAGTCGATGATGTGAATTCCATTTCTTTGTGAGAAAATGTAACGAGACATTTTTGGATTCCATCTTTTGGTCTGGTGACCAAAATGAACGCCTGATTCAAGTAGGCTTTTCATTGTTACTACGGACATATTATCCTCTCCTATATCTGACGACAAAAAAACATGCTTAAACACTCTTTGTTAAGCAAGGTCGCCACCCTTCGTATATATCTCACCCTCAAAGGGGCGGAAATTTCCTAATCCAAAAAGGATCAAGTTGTCTCTATTAAAGCAGAAATTGCATTAAGAGGCAACCCCACTGCAACGTTAAATTCACCATTTATTTCTTTAATTAAAGCTATTCCTTCATCTTGAATTCTATAAGAGCCTGCAGCTCCAATCCATTCCTTTTTTGATAAATAATTCATAATAGTAAGGTCTGATAAATTTTTGAATGTAATATCTACTTCGCCATATCCACTTTTTATTTTCCCATTAGGAAAATATAAGGCATAAGAAGAGTAAATTTTGTGAGTATTATTGCTTAGTTTTTTTAAAGTTAAATAAGCTGATTCTTGATTTTCCGCTTTCCCAATTAATTCATTTTTATAGTATATCATTGTGTCAGATGCGAGTATTATTTCATTAATTGGTGTTTTTAAACTTTTAATACAAGCCTTTAATTTTTGTAGGGCTAAATCTTCAACTATTTCAAAGGGTTCTGTTTTATTTGAATTTTCTATAATGTTAGTTGGTTTTTTTATAACATTATATCCATTATCAATTAATAATTTAAATCTAGCTGGTGAATTAGATGCCAAAATAATGTTTTTCATTTTTCTCCCTTCTTATTCTTGCAACTGTTGTAATTCTTCTTCGTTTAATAGCCAAAATTCTTCATTTTCTTCTTGTTTTTTTTGCAATTCATTCTTTTCATTTATTACTTTATTAATTTTATCTGCATCAGAATAAATTTCAACTTTACTCATTTTCTCTTCTAGCAATGATATTTTTTTAATTAATTTTTCATTTTCCTCAAGTAATTTTTCATTTTGCTTTATTAATTTATTTATTTTATTATTTTTTTCTCTTTGTAGCTTATAATCTAAAGCTCCTTTGGAAATATTTTTTTCTTCAATTATTGATTCATTATTTTCTTGATATTTTTCTTTTTCTTCAAGTTTTAATTTGAAATAAGAATAATCCCCTTCAAAAAAAGTTGGCGCTTCTTCGCTTAGATAAAGAATTCTAGTAGCTAGATGTTCGATAAAATAAGTATCATGACTTACGAAAATCATTGTTCCATCATAATGTTTTAATGCTTCAATCAACATTTCTTTTGCATTAATGTCCAAATGGTTTGTAGGTTCGTCCAAAATTAATAAATTTACAGGATGCATGAGTATTTTTAATAGTGCTAGTCTAGATCTTTCTCCACCACTTAATACACTTATACTTTTAAATACATCATCACCTTTAAATAGAAAAGCTCCTAATGAATTTCTTAGTAATGGAAGTTGGTCTGTATTTGAAATTGTTTCAAGTTCTTCTATTACGTTGTTATTGGGGTTTAAAGTTTTTTCTGTATCTTGAGCAAAATAACCAATTTTAACATTTGAGCCTTCAATAATTTCTCCACTATAATCTTTATCTCTCGAACATAGCATTCTTAAGAGAGTACTTTTACCCTCTCCATTTCTACCTGTTACAGCAATTCTGTCATTTTTTGAAACTAAAAAATTTAAATTGTTAAATATATTTAATTCTCCATAATTTTTACATAGATTCTTTACTTTTAAAACTTCATTACCACTATGTGGTGCTTTTGGAAATTGGAAATGTAATTTTTCTAAATGAGAAGGAACTTCAATTAAGTCAATTTTTTCTATTTGTTTAATTCTACTTTGAACTTGTTTCGCCTTTGTAGCTTTGTATCTAAATTTTTCAATAAATTGTTCAGTTTTTTCAATTTGTTCTAATTGCTTTTCTAATAGTTTTTCTCTTTGTTTAATTTCAGTTTCTCTTTGGATAAGATAAGATGAATAATTGCCACTATAATGAGTAAGTTTAGCATTAAATAATTCAAATACTTCATTTATTGTTTCATCTAAAAATCCTTGATCATGACTTACTAACATTAAGCCACCTTTATATGCTCTTAGATAATTTTTAAGCCAAATTCTTGCTTCAATATCTAAGTAGTTAGTAGGTTCATCGAGAAGCATAATATCTGGGTGCTCTAACAATACTTTTGCTAGTGCAATACGCATTTGCCATCCCCCAGAAAATTGATTACAAGTTCTATCAAAATCATCAGTTTTAAAACCTAATCCTAATAATATTTTTTCAATAGTAATTTTTCTATCAAAATATCCACCATTTAGTAATTGTTCTTGTATCTCATGTAAAGCGAATAGGGTTGGTTCAATATTTTCATTTTCATCACAAGTAGATAATTTATTTTCTAATTTTTGCTTATTTTCTAATAAATAATCGAATCTTTGATAACTTTTTTCAGCTTCTTTATATAAAGTATCATTTTCAAATACTATATCACTTTGTGGTAAATAAGATATTCTCAAGCCTTTTGTTTTTGATATTGAAATATTATCAGCAATAATATCTCCATTAATTACTTTTAATAGTGTTGATTTTCCGCTTCCGTTTCCACCTGTTAAAGCACATCTTGAATTTTCATTTAGGTTGAAGCAAACGTTTAGTAATATATCTCTATCAGAAAATGCTAAATTTATATCTTGAACTTGAAGTGTTCCCATATTTTTTCTCCAGTTTTTGTGTTGCTAAGTAATGTTATTACCGTTATTATAGAGTTTATCATATAGTCGTTTTTTATGACAACAGGAGGAAGGTCCAATTGATTTGCCTTACAACTACAGAAAGTACATTAACTGAAGCTCTTAAACAAGTAGAAAGAAATAGAGCATATATTGATATGGTTGAATTAAGATTAGATTTACTTGATGAGGATGAACTCTCGAGTGCTCAAATTTTCCCAAGATTATGCGCTTTACCAACAATTGCAACTTATAGAAGAGTAAGTGATGGGGGTAAATCACAATTAAGTGATAAAAATCGTATGATAAGATTGAGAGAAATCGTATTGCAAGGGGATTTCTCTTATGTTGATATTGAGGAAGATGTAAAAAAATCTGATCTTAAGATAAAAGGGGAAGATGATTTACCTCGATATGATTTTGAAAATGAATTAAAACTTAAAGGAATCAAAATAATTAGATCTTTCCATGATATGGAAAAACTTCCAGCTAATTTATTTTCTTTAGTTACTAAATTAGCAAAAAAAGGGGATATTCCAAAAATAGCTGTTACTCCAAATACTATTGTTGATGTTGTTACTCTTTTTAGAATGAATGAAGAGTTAAAAGATATAAAAGAAAAAATTATTATTGGAATGGGTGATTATGGCGTTTGTACAAGAATTTTATACAAACGAATTGGCTCAATCTTAACTTTTGCTAGTGAAAGTGAAATAGCACCAGGTCAATTGTCTGCAAAAAATTTGAAATTATTATATAGAGCAGATCAAGTTAATTCGAGAACAAATATCTACGGTATTATTGGTAATCCTGTTTTGCATACAGCTTCTCCCAAAATTCATAATCCTGGTTTTGATGCAATTCATTACAATGCAATTTATGTTCCTTTTTTAGTTGATAAAGTAAGAGCTTTTTTCAAATTAGCTGAACTTATTAAAATTCATGGATTTTCTGTTACTGTGCCCCATAAGAGAGATGTATTACCATACCTTGGTAAAATAACAAGAGAAGTAAAACAAATTGGAGCTTGTAATACTGTTACCAGAATTCAAGGAATGTGGAAAGGTACAAATACGGACTATTATGGTTTTTTAGCTCCTATTGAAACAGCAATTAATAATGGTAAAATTAAAAATGCTTTAATAATTGGAGCAGGGGGTGCTGCAAGAGCAGTAGCTTGGGCTCTTAGAAATCATCACGTAAAAGTAACAATTGCAAATAGAACTTTTTCAAAAGCTCAATTATTAGCAAGTGAGACAATGAGCAATTGTATAGAAATAGATAAAATTAATACCCTCTCAGCAACTGTCGATTTAGTTGTTCAAACTACTGTTGTAGGGATGAGCCCAAATATAGATGAAGATATTTTGGAAAATTATAAATTTATAAAATCTTGTTATGTTTATGATTTGGTTTATAAACCAGAAGTAACAAAGTTGTTAAAAAGAGCCCAGGAATGTGGTTGTAAAACAATTAATGGTTCTCAAATGTTAATTGAACAAGGTAAATTACAATTTGAATCATTTACTGGTTATCATTATCCTCACTGGGTTAATATTGAATTATAATAATTAAAGCCAATTAAACTTATAAATTTAATTGGCTTTATATTTTATCCTATTGTATTTATGAGAGGGGGGAGTCCTTCAATTATTACTTCAACAATATCTCCTTTTTTCATACCACTTATTCCTCCAGGCGTCCCAGTTAATATGATATCTCCTGGCAAAAGGGTCATTATTGAAGAGATATAACTTACGAGAAAAGGAACATCAAATATTAAATTTTGTGTATTTGATTCTTGTTTTACAATGTTATTTACTTTACTTGAAATTTTTAAATTACTTGGATCAAGATCTGTATTAATTATATATCCAAAAGGACAGAATGTATCAAATCCTTTTGCAATGGTCCATTGTCCTTGCTTAGGTTGTAAATCTCTTGCAGTAATATCGTTTGCACAAGTATAACCAAGAATATAATCATTTACATCTTCTTTTTTTACATTTTTAGCTTCTTTCTTTATTACAATTGCTAATTCAGCTTCATAATCTAATCTGTTACAAATTTCAGGTTTTATTACAGTTTTCTTATGAGCTAATGCACTTGTTGATGGTTTTAAAAATACTATTGGGCTTTCAGGGATAGGAAGCTCGAATTCAATTGCATGATCTCTATAATTTAATCCTATACAAACAGCTTTTGAAAAATCGCAAGGTGTTAATATTTCTACTTTATCTATCATTACTTCTTCAGTTGTTTTAAAAAATCCAGTAAAAGGGGAGCCTTCATAAATAGTAATCTTCTGTGTTTCATTATTAAAATTACCATATAATGTTTCACCTTTATAAATAAATCGAATAATATTCATTTCTTTTTCCCCATAATTTAATTAATTACATAATTAGTGATTTTTGCATTAAATATTTTACTTATTTGTAAATTTACTGTTTCTAAAGTTGGCAGTTTTTTTGCAATTACAACAAAATCATTGTTATCATCTGTTTTTACTTTTTCAACAAGCAATAATAATTCATGAGTTAAATAAGTGACTTTTAAAATAGTATTTTCTTCTTTACTAGCCATTTTACATACATTTACTTTTCTTCTAAATTCAAAGCCACTAGCACTAATATCTGTATCTAAAACTAATGGTTGAATTTGTGATTCGTCAACAATCATTGAATTTCTTAATCTATTTATCAAATCTTGTTTTTCCGCTTTATTTATTTCCATTAATTCAATTTGCGTTCTCAATTTTTTGTTATTAAAAGTTTTTGTGGCTATTGGATTATTTATGGTATTTATTTCTTCTTCTGATAAATTTGTTTCAATTTCACAAAGGGTATTAATTATATTAAGTTGATCGGATTTCAGATGGAAATTATTGCTTATTCTCCATTGCTCATTTGTAAAATATGTTTCACTTTGAATTAAATCACCTTTTCTTCTTGGAATAATTAATCCTGCTTTTTCAAGTATTTGAGTCCATTGAGTTTCTTTTTCTCTAGACATTAAATATAATCCGTCAGCTAATTTTTTTAGTATATAATTTTTTATTTCTGGATGTAAATCTATTATTCTTGAAATTCGTTGGTCAGCTTGAATAATGATTCCGTCATAGACACTCAATTGATTGTATTGTTTCTCAATTAAGTCTAAATAATTAAAAGCTGTACAATTATCAATATTTTGGCAATTTTCCTTAATATAGTTATAAATAATTTCAGTCTTCATTGAACTATCTAAAGCATCTCTGAAATCTTCTTTTGTAAGTTTGTATGAGGTTTGAATATCTAATGAACATAAAGAAGCAAATCTCCATAATATATCATTTTTCCCTCTTGAACCTAAATATCTTACAGTTAAATCTGTGTCAAATATCAGTGGTTGAGCTTGAGGATACTCTTTTTCAAAATGATTAATTTGGTAGGATGTTTCAGTTTTAATAATTATGTTAAGATTTACTAAATTTTTTACTAAGTTAGCTGCATTTTCGATTTCAAATTTTATAGATTGGGTTTCTAATAGAAAGATTAATGATTTAGTATCAAAAGTTTTTATTTCAAACAAATAGCTTAATATTCTCTTAGAAAATAAAAATACTTTTTGATAATTATCAAATAAAGGGGCTATCGATTGTGCAAAAAATAATACAGAAATATCAAATGAAGATAAATCTATCAAATTTTGTAAGATCTCATACTCTATTGTGTCAAAAGGTTTGAATATCTCAAGTTCTAATAATAATTTGTCAACTTGTTCAGTGGCTTCAATTAATTTATCCGTATCAAATGATGGAAATAATGGAGCTACTATATTTCGTTTTTGATAATCAGTTAATTTTGAATTTAATTTTACTATACTTAGATAACCTCTTAAAAATTCACTGTCAATAATATTTGTAGAAATATTTGGATAGTATGGTGTTAAATTATTAAATATTGGAGCTAGTGAGGCTTTTTCATTCAATTTTTCTTGAAAAATAGGGTTTAAAATAAATCTACCATCTATTGATAATATTATTAGTCTTTTAGATAAATTTGAAATATGTTCAATAAGAGATACATAACTAAATTCTTCTATGTCTTTATTATTTTCAAAGTATGAATAGTATACAAATTCATTATTTTCACTTTTTACTGATTTTTCAAAAGGTTTTAATAATTTTAATACCTGATTAATTGTTGCTCCTTCTGTAATTTGAAAAATTCCAAGGAGCAAACTATCAATATTGTCAATTGTAGACAATAAGTTATTAGCCTTTTCTTCATTTAAGAAAAAGCTAGTCAAATCTTCACTTACAATATCTTGGTTAAATGGAGTTGTAATATTAGGTAAAAAATTTCTTGCTTCGTAATAAAACTTTTCATTATCTAATTCCATTAACCATTTTTTAAAAAAATCTGGATTTTTATTCATATTATTTGACTTTTGCCTCACCTTTTTTTCTGTAAATACTCATATTTTTAATCATGTATTTCAATTGAATACTTATAACCTTGTTCTGCTAAGAATTTTTGTCTATTTAGGGCAAATTCTTCTTCATTAGAATTTTGTGTTACTAAAGAATAAAAATGGCTACTTATTTTCTTTGGTCTTAATATCCTTCCAAGCCTTTGAGCTTCTTCTGCTCTTGATCCAAATGTACCTGAAAGTTGTATTGCAACAGAAGCATCTGGTAAATCGATTGCAAAATTTGCTACTTTAGAAACTACTAATACTTTCAATTTTCCCTTTCTAAATTTTGTATATAATTCATCTCTTTTTTTGTTGGAGGTCGCTCCTGTTATAATAGGCGTATTTAGTTCTTTAGCAACAATTTTTAATTGAGATAGATATTGCCCAATAATTAAAATGAACTCTCCTTCGTGTTTTTTTAATAGTTTATGAACTATTTCTAATTTTCTTGGATTTTCACTTGCGATTTTAAACTGTTCTCTTGGTTTAGCAAGAGCATAAGGAACTTCCAAATCTAAAGGCAAAGGTATTCTAATTTCACTACAAAAAGCTTCAGCAATATAGCCTCTCTGTTCTAATTCACTCCAAGGAACATCATATCTTTTGGGACCAACTAATGAAAAAACTTGGTCTTCTTTATGATCTTCTCTAACTAAAGTTGCCGTTAATCCAACTCTATGTAAACTTTGTAATTCTGCAGTTACTTTAAAAACAGGAGCTGGTAACATGTGAACTTCATCATATATTATAAGACCCCATTCCCCTTTTGTAAGTAATTCAAAATGAGGGAAAGGTCCAATTTTATCAGCTCTCCAAGTTAATACTTGGTAAGTACAAACAGTTACTTTTTTTGCACTTTTATTTTCTCCAGTATATTCACCAATTTCATTACTACTTAAAGTTGTTTTATCTGCTATTTCATTTACCCATTGATGGACTGATGCAACATTTGTGGTAATTACCAAAGTTCTTGTTGAAAGCTTTGCTAATATATCAATGCCAATAATTGTTTTCCCAGAACCACAGGGGAGCACAATTGTCCCATATCCTGAGCCACCTTGTGTATTTCCAACTAAAGTTTGTGCTGCAGTTTCTTGGTAATCTCGAATGACAAAAGGTTTTCCTTCTAAAGTAGTTTTTCTAAGTTTGACATCTATAGGTATTCCTTTCTTTAATGGTATTTGGTCATCAACTGGATATCCTAATTCAATTAATTTTACTTTAATATCACCACGATCAAGTTTTCTAAGTGCAAAGACACCATCTTTTATTTTAAAAAGATAATTGTTTAAATCACGATGGTTTTCTAAAATTCTAAATATTAATGAGTCACTAATTTTTAGCAAATATACTTCTTCAAATGATAATAAAACATTGTTTTTCTTATCTTCTTCCGTTTTCACGGGATTGATAATTAAAGAATCTAGAAGGTGTTGTTCTTCTTTACTAAGTTCGTTTCCTTCTCGTTTCTTTTTTAACAATTCTCTTTTTAATTTAGAGTTTATTGCTTTTTGTTTTAAATATTCATTTAATCTTGAATCGATTTCATCATTTGTTTGTAAGCTTACTTCTTCTGATTTTATTTCTTTTTTCCCGTCTCTATCATCTTCACATAAAACTAATTTTCCAAATCTCGAAGATATGTCTTCAATAAAGAATAATATTGATTCAGTTATTGGGAATTTAGACCATTTTTTCAAACTTTCAATAACTGTCGAACTTACGATTGAACATGATGCAGCATTCCACAATGAAATTGGGGTTAATGCATATGTATGAACATGTTCTGGACTTTTTATTAAGTCACAGAAAGTAGAAATATCATTTCTACATTCTTCAAACATCGGATGATGTACATCTAAAAGTAAAGTTCTATCACTTTGAACTATTAAAGGGGTATCTTTCAATTAAAAAGGCCTCCTGCTATTTTTTTCCATATTAAAATCTAGTGTTACTAAGGCTGCCATTGCTTCTACAACTACAACAGCTCTTGGGCAAATACAAGGATCATGACGTCCTTTTATTTGAATTGTTTTTTCATTGTTTTCAATATCAAGGGTGTGTTGTGGTATTGAAATTGAAGGGGTTGGTTTGAAAGCAACTCTAAAAATAACATCTTGTGATGTTGTTACTCCACCAAGAACTCCTCCATTATTATTTGACAAAAATCCATTTTTATCCATTTGATCATTAAATTGAGAACCTTTATATTTAGCGCTTTCAAAACCTAATCCAATTTCAAAGCCTCTAACAGCGCCTAAACTTAACATAGCTTTTGCAAGTTGTGCTTCAAATTTATTAAAAGTTGGTTCACCAAGACCACAAGGAAGATTTTTTATTTTACATTCAATTATTCCGCCAATACTATCACCTTGATTTCTTAAATCATTTAGTAGAGTTTCCATTTCAAGAGCTTTTGCTTCATCTGGCGAATAAAAATCATTAGTATTTCTTTTATCCCAATTGTAAGTTTTAGAAGTTGGATCAACTTTGATATTTCCAATTTGAATTGTACCAGCTTCAATGATAATATTTTCTGTTTCTAGATATTGTTTTGCAATAGCTCCGGCAATTACTCTACTAGCTGTTTCTCTTCCGCTAGCTCTTCCGCCACCTCGAGGATCTCTTATTTTATATTTATTAAATAAGGTATAATCAGCGTGAGAAGGTCTAAATGCTTTTGAAATATCATTATAATCATGTGATGCTTGATTTGTGTTCTCAATTATTATAGTAAGTGGGGTCCCTGTAACCTTTCCTTCGTAGATTCCTGATAATATTTTTATTTGATCCTTTTCATTTCGTCTTGTACCAAACTTATTCCCACCAGGTCTTCTTCTATCCATCTCTTTTTGTATTTTTTCAATATCAAGAGGGAAGTTTGGACTAAGTCCGTCTATTGTAACTCCAATAGCTGGTCCGTGAGATTCTCCAAAAGTTGTTATTTTTAGTAGTTTCCCAAAAGAATTATTTCCCATTATTTCTCCCAATTATTTAAGGCTTCTTTTACAATATTAAATACTGTTTCTATACTTTCATCTTGAAGTTTAATTATTAATTTTGCTTTTTCTTTATAGATTTTTTCTCTCATTTCATATAATTGATGAAATTGTTCTTGTGGATTATCTCTCAAAAAAGGAGGTAATCCATTATATTTTATTCTTTTTAATAAAACCTTTTCATCTAAGTCTAAAAAGATTAAATTATCACATAGGTCAAAGGCTTTTTTATTGTCACAAATTCCTCCACCTAGGGAGATTACTTTGCTGTCTTTATTTTCTTCTAGTAAGGCTTTTAAACTTGCATATTCTGCATCCATGAAAGCTTGTTTGCCTTTGTTTTCATATAATTCTCTAACACTATCATATTTTATAGAGTCAATAATAAGTTGGTCTAAATCATAAAAAGGCAAATTTTTATATTCTGCAAATAGTTTAGCGTGTGTTGTTTTGCCACTATGTTTTATTCCTGAAAAAAAATAATTCATTCTTTATCCTCATTTTCTTTATCAAATAATTCTACCCATTCTTCGGAAAAAGAATTTAAATTAGGTTTTGTAAATCCATATTCTTCTTTTTCTTCTCTTTTTTTCTTTAAATATTCTAATCTGTTTTTTTCTAGTTCTTGAGTATAAAGTGCTCCATAATAGTTGTTTTTCATAGCTTCTTTACGTTTGTATTTTGGCTTTCTATTTTTCTTTATTGATCTATAAAATAAACTAACCATGCATAACCAAAGGATAGAAATAAATAAAGCAACAATAGCATTATTTGCTTTGGTAATAAATGGTGGAAAATTAGAAAATAGGTCAAAATCTAAAGTTTTGCTTTTCATTAAGGCAAAGCTTTGGTAAGCTTGAGATATGACAAATATTATGTTGATTACTAAAGGAAAAATCCAAGATAACCAATCAGGAGAAAAAGTAAATCTAATTATCATTAATAATGATAATAAATAAACAATAAAGGTAAGTGTAGGTATAATATAATCCATTATTAAATGCCTCCTATTTGGAAATCCTAATTAGTCTATTATAACATAAAAGGAAGGGTTTGTGAATGCACAATGAAAAAATGGTTGAATACCAAAATACTCATATAAAGCAATCAGAATTGCAAAAAAGAATCAGGGAAAAAACCTCAGATATAAGAGGTCCTTATTACAGAGATACTACTGCAATCATCCATTCTTCTGCTTTTAGAAGATTGAAGCATAAAACTCAAGTTTTTTTTGCACCTAATAACGACCATATTTGTACTAGAATAGAGCATGTTTTACATGTTGCTTCAATAGCTTCAACAGTTTGCAGAGGATTGTCTTTAAATCAAGAATTAGCTTGGGCAATAGGTATGGGGCATGATTTAGGACATACTCCATTCGGTCACGTCGGAGAAGTAATATTGAGCGATATTATGGAAAATCAAGGCTATAGTAAATTTGAACATGAAGTTCATTCTCTAAGAGTAATAGATTTTTTATCAAATAAAGGGCAGGGGATGAATTTAACCTATGCTGTTAGAGATGGTATTGTAAGTCATTGTGGAGAATCTTTTGTTCAATGTATAAAACCTACCTTTATGATAAAAGATTTAGATACAATAAAACATAAAAAAGATTTAATTCCCACAACTTATGAGGGGGCAATTGTTAGATTTTGTGATTCTATTGCCTATCTTGGTCGAGATTGGGAAGATGCTTGTCGACTTAAAATTATTGATAAAGATTCTATGCCAAAAGGCCCAAAGAAACTATTAGGAACAGATAATAGTAAAATAATTGATACTCTTGTGAATAATTTAATTGAATCAAGTGATATCGATGGAATAAGGTTTAGCAATGAAATATTTGAAGTAGTTAAAGAGATGAAGGATTACAATTATCAAAACATATATAAATCTCCAATATTAAATGAATATAAGAAATATTTTAGTAGATTATTAAACTTGATTTATGAATATTTAACTGATTTATTTAAATCGTTTTATGATAACAAGCAATTGTATTCTAAAGAAAAAAATATGCTAGCTATAGGTTTTGGTAATCATGTTTCAGAAATGCTCCCAATTTATATTGAAAAAGAAGGTAATGCTGATAGATTGATTTTTGATTATATTGCAGGAATGAGTGATAATTTTGCACTTGATTGTGCTAATGAAATCCTTATTCCCGAACATATTAATGAGAGATTAGAATCAAATATTACTGGTAAATGGTTTGATTTTTAATTAATTAGTAGTTTTTTCTTTTTTATTTAGCCTTTCTATTTCTTGGATGAATTGATCAATATCGTCAAATGCTCTATATACTGAAGCGAATCTTACATAAGCAACCGTATTAATTGTTGATAATTGTTTAAGAGTTTCTTCACCGATTTGGTATGATTGAATTTCTCTTTTAGAACCTGCTTGAGATCGGATATTCTGTTCGATATTTTCTAATAATTGTTTAATTATTTCATCATCAATTTTAAGTTTATCTGTACAGCTAATAATTCCTCGTTTAATTTTGTTAATATCGAAAGGTTCTTCATGACCATCTTTTTTAATTACAATAATTCTTTTTTCTTCTATTTTTTCATAGCTAGTAAATCTGTAACCACAAGTTAAACATTCTCTTCTTCTTCTTATTGAAGTTCCATATTGATTTGATCTTGATTCTACTACCTTATCATTATCTTGAGCACAGTTAGGACATCTCATAATTATTCCTTTTATTTGTTATAATTAGAAATAATAACAAATAACAAAAGATTAATCTAGTGCTTCAAAATAATGTAAATCCATAATTTTATAAATAAATAACACTATATGTAGTATTTAAGGTTTTTTTTATTTTGATAAGTCTCTAATTAGTTGGATTTCTTTTTTATATCCCAATAAATCATTTGGTGTTTCTAAAAATAGTGGCAGATTTTTTAAATTTGGATGATTAATTATATTTTCAATTGCTGAAATACCAATATTCCCTTCACCTAATTTTGCATGTCTATCCTTATGAGAATTTAATAAATTTAAGCTATCATTTAAGTGAATAGCTTTTAGTTTTTTTAGATTTATGATTTTATCAAAATCGGTAATAACTTTATCTAAATTATTTTTAATATCGTAGCCGCCATCAAATATGTGACAAGTATCAATTAATACCCCAATTTGATCTTTATTATCTATTTTATCAATTATTTGAGAAATTTCTTCAAAGGTTTTTCCCACTTCAGTGCCTTTCCCTGCCATTGTCTCAAGTAGTAGAGTTGTTTTTGAATCTTTATTTTTATCAAAAAGGATGTTTATTGCATCACTGATTTGATTAATAGCTATAGAAGCGCCTTGTCCCGTGTGACTTCCTGGATGAAAATTGTAGTAAGGACATTCTAAAATATTTAATCTTTTTATATCATCATCCATTAATCTTATTGCTAATTCTCTTAAATCTTTTTTACTTGAGCATAAATTGTAAGTATAGGGGGCGTGGGCTACAAAATCTAAATTACCTAATTTTTCCCATTCTTTTTTAAAATTATTTATATCTTCAATGTTTAATTTTTTTGCACTTGTCCCTCGTGGGTTTCTTGTAAAAAATTGAAAAGTATTTGCATTTATTTTTTTCATTTCATTTATTATATTCATATAACCTTTAGAGTTACTAAGATGTGGTCCAATTATTTTATCCATTATTTGCTCCATTTGAAAGTTAAAAATAGCCTTATTAAGAGTAATTATCATTAGTAAATTAGTCAAGATGTTATTAAAATATTGTTTTTTTTATAATAAATAAGTAAATTATTTGTGTTATATAATAAAAAGTGTTGTATTTTTATACATTATGTGATTATATTAACAAATAGTGGAGGGCTTATGGCTGAGTCAGTTAGTAGTTGTGTAAAAAGAATTATAGATAAAACACCATTTATAAATGAAATGTTAGTTAAAGGGATTTTATCATATAGTAATTATGCTTCCTCAATAAAAACAGATGTTGAAGAAACTTATGGAAAAAGTGTAAAGCATAGTGCAATAGTAATGGCAATTAGACGATATGGTGAAGAGCTAAGAGCCAAAGATCAGAAAGAAAAAAAAACTGATGTTGATTATGAAATAGTAATGAAAACTAAAATTTTTGATCTAAATATTGTAAGGAATGATAAATTCTTAGCTAAATTAGCAAAATTATATAATGAGGTTTCAACTGAAAAGGGTGATTTCTTAAATGTTTCTTTGGGTAGTCATGAGATTTCTGTTGCAATTAGTGAGAAATATAGAGAGTTGTTAGAGGCTTTAGCTAAGGATGAAGAAATTTTACATAAAATGGACGATTTAGTTGCTTTGTCTTTGGTCTTTTCTGGCGACTTTTTACAAACTCCAGGTATTGTTTATGAAGCAGTGAGAAAATTGGCTTGGGAAAAAATAAATGTAATAGAAATTTTATCAACAAAAAATGAATTAACCTTTGTTATTAAAAGAGAAGATTCTATGAAAGCTTTTGATGAGTTGCAATCTTTCTTAAATTAAAAATATGAGTGTAACAATAATAACTGGAGAGAGAAATTCTGGTAAAACAACAACTTTAAAAAATATAATTAATTCTAATGAAACTTTTTATTTGGGGTATATTAGTGAAAGTTCCTCTAATAAAGAAAATTATTATTTAAAGAATGTTTATTCAAATGAAACAATAAAAATATTGCAAACTCAAGAATGCTTGCATCATGAGAAAATTGGCAAATATTTTATAATTGAGAATTCTTTTGAAATCGCATATATTTCACTTTTAAAGCAAATTGATTTATTCATGAATGAAAATATTACTTTTGTTTTGGACGAAATAGGGGCTCTTGAATTAGCATCATCGGGTTTTGATAAATTGCTTACCAAATTGTTAGAATATAATAACGATTTAATAATCTGTGTTAGAACTAAATTTTTAAAAGAAGTTTGTAATAAATATAAAATAGAAAATTATAAATTGATTAATATATAATAAAAAAATCCCACTTCAAATAGTGGGATTTCAAATAATAAGAGAGCTTTATAAATTTAATTATTTAGACATCTCTGTTTTTTCTTCCATAATTTCTTTTCTGCGAACTTTGCAGAGATTTGAAATTTCTGAAAGTGCTTTACGTGCGCGAGCTGCAGAAGCTTTTACACCTTTATCTGTAAATTTTGCATTTTCAGATTGGTAATCTTCGATAAACTTTAACAATTGTTCATGTGTAGTCATTAAGAGCCTCCATTTAAAATATATAGAAATTTTAACACACATCTTTTAAAAAGCAAACAAAATAAACTAAAAAAAAGGGTAAAATGTTTAATTTTTGTGCTAAAAATAAAGGTTTTAATTAATTTCTCCAAGAATATGTCAAAAAATATTTAATATATACCAAATATTATAATAAAATAAATTAATTTAAATTTCTTCAAGTATTTTTTTTACGTGAGAAGCTACTTTAGATACTTTATAAACATTTTGAATATTAAACTCTTCATCAATGATATAAGTTGTTCTTACTATACCATAATATTCTTTTCCATAATTCTTTTTTAATTGCCAAACGCCATAATTTTCAATGACTTTTAAATTTTCATCACTTAACAATTCGAAGTTTAATTCATATTTATCACTAAAATTACAATGGGATTTGACACTGTCTTTGCTTATTCCAATGACAATAGCATTTTTTTCTTTAAAAGCTTCTAAGTTTGCTTTAAAATCTAAAGCTTCTAATGTGCAACCTTTAGTGTTATCTTTTGGATAGAAATAAAGGATAATTTTTTTCCCTTTATAATTGCTTAATTTTATTAGTTCACCATTTTTGTTTGGTAGTTCAAAGTCAATAGCTTTATCTTTGATATTTAAATATGCCATAGTTTCCTCCTCATATTTCTTTATATATATATGATACAAATAAAATAGAATAATACAAGAAAGGAATTGTAAAAAATAAAAAAAAACTTCTTTCAAAAGAAAGAAGTCTTTACTGGGGAGAGAAGGATTCGAACCTTCGAAGGCTGAGCCAACAGATTTACAGTCTGCCCCCTTTGACCGCTCGGGAACCTCCCCATGTGTCGAACACAAGTAGGAATTTAAATCAGATTCATAATATAGTCAACCACTTTTATAAAAATAGTTTAAAAAATCTATAATTTTAATGATTTAGTTATGAATATTTGTTAAATACTATTATTTTACTTTTTTTAATATTTATTAAGTAGCTTAATTGTTTAATTATGACTAAAAGTATAAAATGTTAACATAAGAAAACATTTTTATAAAGGAGTATAAATTTATGAAAATAGCATTTTTCGATACAAAAAAATATGATAAAAAATGGTTTGAACAATTAAAAAGAGCCGAAGATGAAATTGTTTATTTTGAATCTAGATTAAATTCAAGAAATTATTATTTAGTAAAAGGCTTTGAAGTTGTAATAGCTTTTGTTAATGATGATATAGATAGTAAAGTTATTAATGGTATGGTAGATTTAGGGGTTAAGTTATTAGCTATGAGATCTGCTGGATATAATAATGTTGATATAAAAATTGCAAATGAAAAAGGCTTAAAGATAGTTCGAGTTCCAGCATATTCTCCATATGCAGTAGCTGAACATGCAATGGCTTTATTATTAGCGAGCGTAAGAAAAATAAATCATAGTTATGTTAGGACACGAGAGTTTAACTTCTCTTTAAACGGCCTGGTTGGTTTTGATTTACATGGTAAAACAATTGGTGTAGTTGGTACCGGTAAAATTGGAAGTGTATTTATTGATATATGTAAAGGTTTTCAAATGAAAGTATTAGCTTTTGACCCATATCCTAATAAAAATTTAGATGTAGAATATGTTGATTTTGAAACAATTTGTAGAAAATCTGATATAATTAGTTTTCACTGTCCTTTAACAAAAGATACTAGACATATGGTTAATGAAGATACAATTAAATTGATGAAAGATGGTGTTGTTATAGTAAATACTTCAAGAGGCGCATTGGTTGATGCTGAAGCTTTATTACAGGGTATAAGAAGCAGAAAAGTTGGTTCTGCTGCACTTGATGTATATGAAGAAGAAGCAGGCTTATTCTTTGAGGATCAAAGTGAAGCTGTATTGGATGATGATACTTTAATGCTGTTGATTTCTATGCCGAATGTTATCGTAACAAGCCACCAAGCCTTTTTGACTGAAGAAGCTTTAAAAAATATTGCTCAAACAACTTTGGATAATATAAAAGCATATGAAAATGGTGAAAAATTAATTAATTTAGTTTAGCTTAAAAAAACACACTTAGACTCTTTAATATATAAGTCTAAGTGTGTTATATTGCCAAAAGCACTTTGTGCACTTGGAACCGGATACGTTGTATCACGGCGTAGGGAAGTTGTTTCTTCTGCCTATTCTATCTAAGTGAGGTAAATATTATGAATGAATTATTATGGGTTGTTATGCTTATAATAAATTTTTCGGCAATTTTGATTGCCTATCGTGTTTGGGGTAAGATTGGATTATATCTTTGGATCCCAATTTCTGTTATTATTGCAAATATTCAAGTAACTAAAACAGTTAATTTGTTTGGCTTAGAAGCCACTCTTGGAAATATTGTTTATGCAACTGGATTTCTAGTTACAGATATTTTAAGTGAATGTTTTTCTAAGAAGGAAAGTCGAAAAGCAATTGGAATTGGCTTTTTTGCTTTAATTTGTTTGACTTTGCTTATGCAGCTGGCTGTTCTATTTAAACCAGCACCATCGGATTTTGTTCAAGATTCAATGCTTACAATTTTTTCCTTTATGCCAAGATTAATGATAGCTTCTTTAATAGCATATTTTATTAGTAATCATCATGATATTATTGCATACGAATTTTGGAAGAAAAAATTCCCTTCAACTAAAATGATTTGGCTTAGAAATAATGCTTCAACGTTTATTTCTCAATTAATTGATTCAATTATTTTTACTTTTATTGCTTTTTATGGAGTGTTTGAAATGGATGTATTGTATCAAATTGTATTATCAACCTATATCTTAAAATGGATTGTTGCTTTACTAGATACTCCTTTTTTATATCTTGCAAAAAAATGGTTTGATGAAGGGAAAATTAAAGATACTATTTAAATAATATAAAGTTTAAGATATTGCTTGCATCATATTTTCAATGCATTTTTGAGTTCCACAATAAATAATATCTTTACAGACTTTTCTATTAATTAATAAATCATCATCATAAATTAATGGTGTTTTATCTTTATATAATACTTTTAAATTTAAATATTCCAATACTGCATGGGATGCAGATATATCCCATGCATACGCTTTTTGATTAATACATCCTTCAATATTTGAAAAGATTGCTGGGGCAAGAATATGTAAAATTGATGAGCCAAAGGTTCTTACTTTTCCATTGAAATTATCAAAATTTAATGTTTTTTGAATTTTTGAACTTACTGTTAGTTGCGTAGGTATATCTTTCTCATATTGCAATTTATATGGTTGATTATCAACTAAAAGTGTTTGGTATGGGTCTAATCTGATAGTTAATTCTTCTTGTCCTATTCCAAATCTGGGTGCTATTATCATAGATCCAACTGGTTTTTTATTTTTATCTAAAATTCCAAGAGCAATTACAAACATTGATAGACCTTGGGAATAAATATCAGTTCCATCAATTGGATCTAAAATAAAAGTAAAAGGGGCTTCATTATTATATGGTGTGATTGATTCTTCACTAATTACATTACAATTACTAAATAAAGTATTAATTTTCTTTATTATTCTATTTGAAATTTCAATATCAGCTTTAGTTAATACAGAGCCGTCTTCTTTATAATTTCGTGTTATATTTTTTTGAATTTTTCTTGCATATCTTCCACATTCAACTATTTCATCAAAAAGGGTATCTAATTTATCTTTAGAAAGATTATTTTCATTCATAATTATTCCTTGTTTATTGTCTAGATTAATTTAAATATGTTATTGTAAATCATCTTATGGAAAATAATAATATAACAAGCAAAATACAACAATACCTAAAAACAAGTAAAGCCTTTAAAGAATTGAATTCAGGCAATAATAATCTAAAGATTACATCTTTAGAAGGATTCCTGCTTGCTCAATTTGTTCGAAGGATTTATCGAACTAAAAGAAAAAGAATTTGGGTGGTTTGTTCTACAAAGGAAAGTGCTAAAAGTCTATTAAAAGATTTTGCACATGATGTAAATAAAGAAAATCGTATATATAATTTAGATAAATATAATATTGAAGTTCCTGTCTTTTATTTACCATCAAATGGTAAAAAACTTTACAGTGATTTTGAAAGTGGGAAAGCAGAATATTTGCAACTTGATATTTTGTCCCAGATTAATGATTTTAAAGATTCAATTATTATTACCCATTTAAGAGCTTTTGCTTCACAAGTTATTTCTCAAAAAGCTTTATCTAATACTTCTTTTACTTTAAAGCTTAATGATAAGTTTGAACCGAGTAAATATGCTCAAGTATTCAGTGAAGCCGGTTATACAAGAGTCCCTAGTACTACTATGCCTGGAGAATTTACTTTAAGGGGTGAAGTAATTGATATTTATCCATTTTCTTTCGAAGATCCTATTAGAGTATATGCAAATTGGGATGAAATAGAAAAAATATCAATATTTGATCCTCTTACTCAAGAAACAATAAAAAATATAAATAAAACTAGTATTTCTTTATTAAAAGAAGATGCCACAGATTTAGAATTTTCAAAGATAGATTCTTATTTTAAAGATGATGATTTTTTCTGTTTTGTTGGAGATGTAAGATTAAATACAAGTTATAAAAGTCTTTTAGCTGAAGCAAAAGGTTTATATAGAGAAGCTTATCATAAAGATAAAAATGTTGAATCATATGAAAAAATATTATTTGATTACCCTTCATTTTTTACTCAAGTTAAAAATAAACTTACTGTAGTTGATATAATAAACGAAGAAAACAAGGCTTATAGTTTTGATGTAGAAGGTCCTCGTTCCTATTTTGGAGATTTTACAAGACTCAAAGGTGAATTAAAAACAATGTTTGAGTCAAATTGGGATGTATATATTTTTACTAGTAACCCAATTCAAAAACAAAGACTTACTCAAATGCTTAAAGATTTTAATAGAATTAAGTATATGGATTATGAAATATCAAGTGGCTTTTCAATCCCATCCATACAGTTGATTGCTTTTTGTGAATCTGAAATATTTGGAAGAAGAAAACAAGTTATAAAAACACTTCAACATACAAAAAGTTCACCGTTAGATTCTTTTGTTGATTTAAATGAAGGGGATTACGTTGTTCATGTAAATTATGGTGTTGGTCAATTTATTAAAATTGATAGAGTTAAATCTTTTGACAGGGAAAGAGATTATATTAAAATCGCGTATGCTAATGGCGATAATATTTATGTTCCTATTGAACAAGCTAATTTAGTTCAAAGATATATTGGCTCCTCATCTGGTAAACCGACGCTAGATAAAATTGGTTCAGCTGTTTGGGAAAAAAAGAAAGCTAAAGCAAGAGTAAATGCTGAAAAATTAGCAAAGTATTTAATTGAACTTTATGCAAAGAGAAATGAAGCAATAGGTTTTCCTTTTGATAAAGATAATGATATGCAACTTCAATTTGAAGCTTTATTTCCTTAT
Source organism: Sphaerochaetaceae bacterium (assembly GCA_963678575.2). Lineage (GTDB taxonomy): Bacteria > Spirochaetota > Spirochaetia > Sphaerochaetales > Sphaerochaetaceae > Pleomorphochaeta. The sequence goes on from CAXXHV010000002.1 coordinate 497,350, forward strand.
CAAGAAACTTCAGATCAATTACAATGTATTGATGAGATAAAACTTGATATGGAAAGCAATAGTGTTATGGATAGGCTTGTTTGTGGAGATGTTGGTTTTGGTAAAACTGAAATTGCATTTAGAGCTGCATTTAAAGCGGTATTAAGTAATAAACAAGTTGCATTTCTAGCTCCTACTACTATCTTAGCTGAACAACATTATAATAATTTTCTTGAGAGAATAAAAGATTTTCCAGTTAGTGTAGGATTGCTATCAAGGGTTATTTCAAAAAAAGAGCAAAAAAAAGTATTATTGTCTTTAATTGATGGTAAAATTGATGTTTTATTTGGAACTCATAGAATTCTTCAAAAGGATATCATTTATAAAGATTTAGGCCTGCTGATTATTGATGAAGAACAACGATTTGGCGTAAAAGATAAAGAAAAAATTAAGAATATGCGAAATAGTATTGATAGTTTAGCATTATCAGCAACTCCAATACCAAGGACGTTATATATGTCTCTTTTGAAAATAAGAGATATGTCTTTATTATCAACTCCGCCAATATCAAGACATCCAATTACAACAAAAATCTTAGAATTCGATATTAATTTAGTTGTAGAATCAATCAGAAAAGAATTATCAAGAGGTGGACAGGTTTTCTATCTTCATAATAGAATTGAATCTTTAGACGCTGTTGTTAAGATGTTAAGTCAATTAATGCCTGAAGTAATAATTGAATCAGCACATGGACAAATGAATCCAAAGGATTTAGAAGATACTATGCGAAGATTTGTTCATGAAGGTATTCAAGTTCTTGTTTCTACCACAATTATAGAAAATGGTATTGATATACCCAATGTAAATACTATTATAATTGATAGAGCTGATATGTACGGGATTGCTCAACTGTATCAACTAAGAGGGCGAGTAGGTCGTTCAGATAATAAAGCCTATGCCTATCTTTTCTATCCGCCTGATAAAGCCTTAAGTGAAATAGCTGTAAAAAGATTAAAAACAATTGGTGAAAATACAGGGCTTGGAGCGGGGTTCAAAGTCTCAATGAGAGATATGGAAATTAGAGGTGCTGGAAATCTTTTAGGTAAAGAACAAAGTGGACAACTAGCTTCTGTTGGACTTGATATGTATATTAGAATTTTAGATGAAACAATTAATGAGTTGAGATCAACAAATAAAGAAGAATTAGAACAAGAAGTATTCTTAGAACTAGATTATACTGGATTTATTCCTGATGATTATATTAGTGAACCTTCTGTTAAATTTGAAGTATATAAAAAGATTGCTACAGTTAATACTGAAACAGAATTGGATATGTTAAATAGTGAATTAACTGATAGATTTGGAGAAATGCCAGAAGAAGTTAGTAATTTAATACATATTGCAGAATTAAAAATAGTTTGTAGAAAATTAAAAATTATTCATCTTAGTGAAAGAAAAGGAAATGTTTTAGCAAAATTCAGAGCAATTAAATATATAAATGGTGAAAAATTGTTGAGATTGCTTCCTTATAGCAATGGAGCTGTTAGCTATGATACAAAGAGACCTGAGTACATCAAATTAAAAACTCAAGCAATTTCATTAAAAGACAAAAGTCTATTTATTTTAGAAATGCTTCAGAGATTATTGTAGGGGAAAGACATGAAAGAAAAAGCACAATCAATATATAGTGAATATCCAGAATTAGCTATTGTTGAAAAAAAAGATAACAGTGAAGAAAAAAGAGAAGTTCATTCATTTGTATTGAGAACAAATAAATTACATACTTTTCAACTTGATGCTGTGAAAAATTATTATGAACATTATTCAATACGATACAAAGAAGAATTATTAGATTTTAAGAAAATTTTTAATAATGATAAACCCGTTGTTATTGAAATTGGTTTTGGAACTGGAGAATCTACTTCTCGAATAGCCAAAGATAGAGATGAATATAATTACTTAGCTATTGAGGTTTTTTTAAATGGTTATACTAAATTATTATCAGTAGTTGGCGATGAGAAAATTGAAAATGTTAGATTAATGCGATTTGATGCTGTAGCAGTATTGAATGATATGATTAAAGATAATTCAATTGCCGGCTTTCATATATTTTTTGCAGACCCTTGGCCAAAGAAAAAACACCACAAGAGAAGGCTGATTCAATTACCATTTACTAATTTGCTATCAAAAAAATTAATGAAAGGTGGTTATATTTATTGTGTGACTGACTGGAGTGATTATGCAAATCAAATGCTTGATGTTTTAAGAGAAACAGATAATATGGAAAACCCATATGATGGTTTTGCCCCTAGTAGAGACTGGAGACCAAAAACTAAATATGAGAGAAGAGGTGTGAAATTAGATTACACTATCAATGAAATTTGGTTTGAAAAAAAATAAATAAAAACTTCCCAAGCTTTTTCGTAATATAATTAATTTGCTTAGGAAGTTTTTTTATATATTATTATTTATATTTATAGTTTACATCTAGGTCCATCTTCAGGCATTTTTGCTCCTGATAAATAACTTTTGTTTTTAAGATACCAAGTATTAGCATATGAACAATAAGGAACGACAGTAATTTTCTTTTCCAAAAAATAATCTGCAGCAAATTTCATAATTTTACCTGCAACGCCTTGTCCTCTTAATTGTGGATCAACAAATACTTTTTCAAAAACGACAAGTCCATCTGGTGTGAAATCTAAATCAATATATGCTAGTTCTTTATTGTCTAAAATGTAATTTATTTTTTTTTCTTCAACATTAAAAATCATAAAAAATATCTCCTTGTTTTAAGAATAATAATATTCGTAAAATAAAACAAGTGAGATATTTAATTATCGTATGGTTTTATATTTGATAATAAAAATTATCTTCTATAACCACCACGGTTATTATTTCTAGGATTGTTTGTACGTGGTTTTGAAACTGCTTCATTAACACGTATGTTTCTTTCTAAAAATTCTGAGCCATCTAATTGTGAGATTGCTGCACTTGCTGAATCGTCATCTTCTAATTCAACGAATGCAAATCCTTTTGATCTTTGAGTTTCTCTATCAACAATGATGTTAGAGCTGATAACTGTTCCAAATTGACCAAAAAGATCAGTTAATTGATCTTCGGTTGTTCTGTAGTTTAAATTACCTACATAAAGTTTTTTTGACATAAATTACGTCCTTATAGAAATTTTTGCTATTAAGCAGTATTGCTAATTCAACCAACTATTCTTCTTTCCCATTCTAAACCATAGTTGATAGTAAGAGACGTAATCAGACATTTCATTAATAATACTTTCAATTCGCAATATCATGCTACAATTAGGTGATTATATTGTCAATAACAAAAATTAAAAATTTGCTAACTATTTTGTTATTCTTCATTTAAGGCATTGTTTTAGCTATTTTTATTATAATTATTTTACAAACAAAGAGAAAAATTGCATTATTTTCACAATAGACAAATGTTTTTTGAATAAAAATATTAATTATATTGTTAAAATATCATTTTTTAATAATATAAATAGAGTATAAATTTCACATAAAATGTTTTCTTTGTATAAAAAAGTATTTTGTCTAAATAAAATGGACCATTACATTTTGTCTGTAATGGTCCCAAATTAAATCTCCAAAATATTTCTATTCTTCTTTCGAAGAAGCCTCGATTACTAAATCAGCATTTCTTCCGTTTAATGGTTCGTAATGAGAAAATTCAATTTCAAAACTACCTGTACCAGAAGTCATACTCTTTAAATCAATTGCATAGTTTAGCATTTCACTTTGAGGGACTTGTGCATTTACTTCTTGTAATTGTCCAAATTCATTTTGTCCTGTAACTCTACCTCTTTTGCTTGATAAATCAGATAAAATATCACCGAGATATTGGTTTTCAACAAAAACTTTTACATTCATAAATGGTTCTAATAAAGATACACTAGCTTTTGATAAAGCTAAATCTAGGGCTCCTTTTGCTGCTAATTTAAAAGCCATTTCAGAAGAATCAACTGGATGCTCTTTACCATCAACGAGGGTAATTCCAATATCTACAAGAGGATATTTTGCTAAATAGCCTTCTAGCATTCTTTCGTGTAATCCTTTTTCAATTCCAGGGATATATCCCTTTGAAACAGAACCCCCTTTAATAGCATTAGTAAATGAATATTCTAATCCTCTTTCAATTGGTTCAATTTCAATTAGTACTTTTCCATATTGACCATGTCCACCACTTTGCTTTTTGTGAGCATATTCAACTATACCACTTTTTTTACTAATGGTTTCTCTATAAGCAATTTTAGGAAGTTTGGTATGAATTTGAATTTTTTGTTTTTCTGATATTTTATCTAAAATCATTTGAAGATGTACATCTCCCATACCTTTAATTACAGATTCTTTTGTTTCTTCATTGTATTTGGTTTGGAAAGTTAAATCTTCTTCACATATTTTATGTAAAGCTTCATTTAATTTATCTCCACTTTTCTTATCATCTGTTGATATTGCTAATGAATATATCGGATTGGGAAGGGAAAGTGGTTTAAAAGTAAATTTTTGATTATTAGGATTCTCTAATAAAGTACAGTTTGTAAAGGCAATACTGCTTTTAGCAAATATTCCAATACCTCCTGCGGTTAAAGAATCAGTTTCAATGATTTTTTTACCAACAGATCTATATAATTTACCAATTTTTTCTTTCTTTTTTAACTCTGGATTGTATAATTCCATATCTGGTTTTAAATGACCTGAAGCAACTTTGATATAACTCAACTTTCCACTAAACTGGTCTATTGTTGTTTTAAATACATAAGCTGATGCATCGCCATCTTCGCTGATTAGCATGTCATGATGTTCACCATCTTCAGTGTTTGTCCATTCAACATGTCCAACAGGAGAAGGGAAATTATGTGCTATGAAATTAAGTAATGATGAAATACCACTGCCTTTTATGGATGAACCACAAAATACTGGTACAACACGATTATTTGATAAGCCTTCTCTCAATCCTCTTCTGATATCCTCGGCATCTAATGTGCCTTCTTCAAAATATTTTTCAATTAAATCATCTGCTCCTTCAGCAGCGTATTCAATAAGTTGTTCTCTATAAGTGTCTTCATATTCCTTAAATTCATCTGGAATAGGTGCACAAGTTTCTTTGTTTTTTTCATCATAGAAATATGCTTGGTCTTCAATTAGGTTTATTATACCTTTGAAATTTTCTCCATTTCCCATTGGGATAAATGTTGGAACAAAAGTAGCATCAAAATGTTCTCTTAAATTATTAATAACATTTGTAAAACTTGCTCTATCTTTGTCCATTTTATTAATAAAAATAGCACGAGGTTTATTTCGGTTGTCTAATCTACGCCAAAGTTTTATTGTTTCGATTTGAGCCCCATCTACAGCATCAACAATCATTAATGAAGCTTCTGTTGCTCTAAAGCCACAAATTGCCTCTCCGATGAATCCTGAATAACCGGGAGTATCGAGGATGTTGAGACATTTTTCTTGCCAATCTAGATGGGAAAGACTGGTGTGGATAGAAATTTTCTTTTTTATTTCTTCCTCTGTAAAGTCGCTTGTAGTTTTTCCGCTTTCAATGGTTTCTACCTTTGGAATAACTCCGCTACAATAGAGCATTTGCTCTGTTAACGAGGTTTTTCCGGTACCATTGTGCCCCACAATTGCGACATTTCTTAAATCAGTACTGGTGACGCTCATAATTCCTCCTTATGCTTTTTTCAAAGCTATTTGCGTATTTCTTATATGTTAAGCCTCCAAAAGGTATATGTCAAATTATTTATTTAATAATTGACAGTCTGAAAAAATATAAATAAGAGGTAAAATGATTGCTAAATATGCAAAAAAAACCTACTAAAAAATAGTAGGTTTTAGTTTTAATAGAATAAAAATTAGAATTAAACAAAAATTTGAATATATTAAAATTATTAATTTAAAAATATTGTTATCCAATAATAGTTTATAGTTAAAATTTATTTTTGATAAAATTATCTATAGAATTAATAATTTCATTTTTTAACTCGAAAGTTAGTTTTTCTTTTTCTGTTGAGTTTATATTAATTTTTTCACTGTTTTGACAGAAAAATGTCCAAACAGGAGCTTCTAATACATTTGATAATTTTTCAATTGTAGAAAAAGAAGGAGCTTTTCTGCCACTTTCTATTTCAGTTATAAAAGATGTAGAAACATTAATTTTATTAGCTAAATCAGCTTGAGTTAATTTAAAAACTTTTCGCCTATTCTTTAAGTTTAAAGCAAACAATTCTTTAAGGTTCTGTTCTTTATCCATTAATTATTCCTTGTTTAATTAATTTATTAAAATAGTTTTTCATTTTTTGGGGCATAATGATCGAATTCCATTGAGAAATTGCCTCTTCCTTGTGTGGAAGATCTTAATATTGTGGAATACCCAAATAGTTTTGATAATGGAGATTCTGCACTAATATGGTCTGCATTTGCTTTTGAATCAATCTTATGAACAATTCCACCTCTACTTGTTAACCCTCCAATAACATCGCCAACATATTGTGTTGGAACAACAATTTCGACTTTCATTATTGGCTCCATTATTACTGGAGAAGCACTTTGACAAACCTTATCAAAACAAATAGATGAACAAGCTTCAAAAGCAAATTCACTTGCTGTTAATTCATCATATTCAATTGATGTAACTGTAACTTCAATATCACATACTTCGTAACCATATTTTATTCCACTAAGGAAAGAATTCTTTATTCCTCTCTCTATAGCTGCAATAATTTTTGGATCTATCCCTCTAGTATTAGCAGTTATTTGGAATTTGTTTCCACTTCTAATTGGTAGAGGTTTTACTTCAATAGAAATACCTGCAGTATTTTCTTTATTTGCAATTATTTTATTGAATTTTTCACTTCCTTTTGCTTCGGTTGTAATACTTTCTCTATAAGATACTTGAGGGTTCCCAACATGTGCTGCAATATTCATTTCATCTGTAAGTCGAGTAACTAATACATCAAGATGTAATTCACCCATACCACTAATTACTAATTGTCCAGTGTCAACATCATCTTTATATGTAAAGGTCGGATCTTCCATCGCTAATTGAGCTAAAGCTTTTTTTAATTTATCACTATCATTTTGAGAATTAGGTTCAATTGCAATTGAGATTACTGGAGTAGGGAAAGTCATTTTTTCAAGTAAGATTTTTTCACCTTCACTTGATAAAGTGTCTCCAGTTTGTACGTCTTTGAATCCAACGATTACTCCAATATCTCCTGCTTGAAGTTCAGTTAAATCTTCTCTTCTATCTGCATGCATTCTAAGGATTCTTCCTATTCTTTCTCTTTTTGATTTTGTAACATTATAAATTGAAGAACCTTTTTTTATTACACCACGATAAACTCTAATATAAGATAAAATCCCTGCTTCTCTATCCATTTGAATTTTAAACAAGAGAGCTAAAGGTTGAGCATTTTCATCATGAAGTATTTGAACTTCAGTATTTTTTTTAACATTAATTCCAAAAGTAGCAGTAATGTCTAATGGACTTGGTAAATAATCTACAATTCCATCTAATACCGGTTGAACTCCAATATTCTTTAATGAAGAACCTACAAAAACAGGTAGAAGTTCTCTTTTTAAGCATCCTTTTCTAATAGCTAGTTTTAATTTATCATTTGGGATTTCTTCTTCATTAAAAAATAAGTCCATAATTTCTTCATCAAAATTAGAAGCTTTATCAATTAAATGTTCTCTCCATTCGTTAGATAAATCTATAAACTCTTCTGGGATTTCTGATTCAATAATTGTTTGTCCATAATCATTTTGGTCAAAAGTTAGGTATTTTAATTTAATTAAATCAATAATTCCTTTAAACTCATTTTCACTTCCAACTGGTAAAAATAAAGGGACAGGATTTGCTTTTAGTTTTTTTTCCATTTCGTCAATAACACTGAAGAAGTTTGCTCCCAATCTATCCATTTTATTGATAAAAGCAATTCTTGGAACTTTATAAGTATCAGCTTGTCTCCAAACAGTTTCTGTTTGAGGTTCTACGCCGCCAACAGCACAAAATACTCCGACAGCACCATCAAGTACTCTTAGTGATCTTTCAACTTCAGCAGTAAAATCAACATGACCAGGGGTATCAATAATATTAATTTGGTAATCTTTCCAATAACAAGTAGTTGCGGCACTTACAATAGTAATACCTCTATTTTGTTCTTGTTCCATCCAGTCCATTGTTGCATTTCCATTATCAACTTCACCGATTCTATGATTTTCACCTGTATAATATAATATTCTTTCCGAAGTGGTTGTTTTTCCAGCATCAATATGTGCCATTATACCAATATTTCTTGTTTTATTTGCTATCATAAATTTTTGAACGATTATTATCGCTCTAACTCCTAAATTTAATTTTAAATTTTACTTAATTATAATTCTTTATTTAATAAGAATAAACTTTAATTAGAGTAACAAATATTAATAAAATTTTCAATGTTTCAAGATTTAAATGAAAAAAGTAATGTATTACAATTAAAGCCATCTTAAAACTCTCTTTTTATAGATTTGAAGACTTTATGTTAAATCATTAAGATAAAAAAACCGTTGAAAGTCATTATATTTTTGACTTGTGCAACGGTTTAAAATTATTGAATCTAGATTAGATTATGTCCATTGTGATTTTAAAGCTTTTATTTCTTCAATTGCTTCAACTTCACTTTCATTATGAGTTGGCCAAGCATTATATTTTGCAATTGCATAATTTAATAGCATAACAGCTTCTTGTCTATCACTCATTTTTGATAAGGCAACAGAAGAATAATATGGAATATTTGTTCCTTTCTCTTTACCTTCATAGTAAGCATATTTATCATATAAATTATTAGCTTTATTCCAAGATGAATTTAATTTTTTAAATTCTTTGGTTCTTTTGTTTTTATCCCAATTTCTATTATAAAGAGCAATTGCTAATTCTTTATAATGGTTTGGGTAAATTACATTAGTAGGAATCGTATCGACGGCAATTCTAAAATATGAAATACCATAACTTTTATTACCAAATGAAATTATTCCACCAGGAACAAGGGTATAGAGGGAACCCATTACATACCAAGTTTCTGAAGAGTTGAGATCTTTAAAATCATTAATTATAATTTTTAAATCTGTTCTCATATCACTTGCTGCTGAGAGCGAATTTAAAACACCTTTTGTTTGCCCAATACGCCCTACATTACTTGATTTCCATAAATGAGCATTTGTATTATCGGTCAATTCAATAGATTTATTTGCATATTCTAAACCTTTTGAAAATATTTTTATTTTTTCATCTTTATTTTCAGCTTTATCGCCAAGACTAACTTGAACTCTTGCCAATCGCCAATATACTTCAGCTTTTTCAACATCATTAGTTGCTTGAGTTAATTGTTTGTTTAAAATTGCTTTTGTTTGATCAATATCATCTTTTACATATAAATCATCAACAGTATTAAAATTAATTGAGCTATAAAGATTCATACTAACAATAATTAATGCAAACAATATAAAAATTTTTTTCATTTGTAACCTCTTTTAAAATATGATAAAACCGAATTATAAATTTAGCAAGAATTATTACATTAGCTTTTTAAGTTTATCTAGTTTACCCTTTAACGGTGGTTTTCTTATTTTTATGTCAATTCTTGCATTTTTTTTCAATATTGATTTATTGTGTGAAAAAGTTTCAAAACTTTTTTTGCCATGGTATGAGCCCATTCCACTATCACCAACTCCACCAAACGGTAAATTAGAATTTGCTAAATGAATAATACAATCATTTATACATCCTCCACCAAAGCTTAATTTTGTGTTAAAATAATCAATTTGGTCAGTATTTTTACTAAATAAATATGCAGCTAGAGGTTTAGGCTTATTTTTTATAAAAGCAATGGCCTCTTTGAAATTGTTTACTTTTATAATAGGTAAAATTGGACCGAAAATTTCTTCTTGCATTAGGGGACTTTCTAAATCAGCGCCAATTATTAAAGAAGGTGAAATTTTTCTAGTTGTAGGATCTAAATAACCCCCATAAGCTAATGTTCCACAATCTAATAAATGAATTAATCTATTAAAATGTTTTTCATTAATTATTTTGCCATATTCTTGATTATAAATTGGGTTTGTTCCATACATATTGTTTATTTCTTCTTTTAATGCTAAAAGAAGTTTTTGGTATACTTTTTCATGACAAAGAACATAATCAGGAGCTACGCAGGTTTGTCCTGAATTTAAAAATTTTCCCCAAGCTAGTCTAGAAGCCGTTGTTTTAATATTTGCACTTGAATCAATATATACGGGGCTTTTCCCACCAAGTTCTAAAGCGACAGGTGTTAAAAATTCAGAAGCTTTTTGCATTACAATTTTTCCAACATTTACACTACCTGTGAAAAATATAAAGTCAAATTTATGTTGTAATAGTTCCTGATTTACTTGTGAACCTCCTAAAAATACTTCTATATAAGAATTTTTATATATAGAATTTATCATTTCTTTTATTACTTTAGATGTGTTTTCGCTATATCTAGATGGTTTTATTATAACAGTATTTCCGGCAGCTATTGCTGCAGCTAAGGGAGCTAGTGTTAATTGTAATGGGTAATTCCATGGACTCATTATTAAAACAAGACCTAAAGGTTCAGCTATAATATAACTATTAGAGGGGAAGTGCATTATAGGCGTCTTTACTTTATTTTTTCTAATTAACTTTTTTAAATTTCTAATAAAATAATTTACTTCATGTTTTACAATTGCCAATTCACTAATATAAGCTTCTTCAGGTGATTTACCTAAATCCTCATATAATGCTTTTAATAATGGTTCTTCCCATTTTATTAAAGCAGAACTTAATTTACTTAACTTATCAATTCTAAAATTGTAATCAATTGTCGAATCACTGTCATAAAAATTTCGTAAATTCATTATCGAAGTTTCAATATTATTCATATAAAGCATCCTTTTAAAAAAATAAAAAACCCAAAACACGTTGTCCTGGATTTTTTTTCAAGTTATTTGTCATTTTATATTAATTCTAACTTTATAAAGTTAGTTCTTGTTCTAGTAGTTTTTCGTAAGCATAAATATCTTCGTTGTATTGGAATAGTGTTTTAATATTTTCCAATCCTAAATATCTAGCTGTAATTCTACAATCATATGTAGTTTTTAAATCTTTATTGAATCTGTTTAACATACTCCAAGATCTACCATCTAAAGGTTGAGTGCTAGTTGTAACCATAGTCATTGATATATGATAATCTTTATCATATAAAGCTTTCTCAAATAAAGCATTTTGACTCATTTTTGGATGTTTTGGATGAAATGTTTCTCTTGGATAATTAACAAAATCTTTTATTACTTGATCAGGGACAGTATAATTTGCTGGTAAAAAATAAGTTGCAAGTAGAATTATATGTTTTTCACTTTGACAATGGAGTAAAGTTGTAAAAAATTTCTGTGGGCAAACAAATCGTAGTTTTTCCAAAGGATAGTCTGATACGGTATCAATACAATTGGTTACAAACCAATTGGATAAGAATACATCATAATCTACTCTAGGTTTTTCTTTATGTTTTTCATACATTTCTTCTTCAATCATTTGATATAATTGAGTTGTTGTCATAAGTTTCTCCTAATTTATAGATATTATAATATAATAAGTCTGTGGAAGTTTCAATAATAAAAAATATAAATAACTATAAATAAATCAAGAATCAATTATAATTTAAATATTAGCTATATTTATGTTAAGCATAAAGATAAAAATATTTAATATTATGAATGTTATAAGATGTTATATGTGTGTAAAAGTAATGCTTGTTTATAAAATAAAAAATGCGGAATGTGGCAAAAGGTGCTTTATTCAATCTCTTTAAATATACCAGCTTTTTTATCCTTATAGACTTTTCCTGCTTCAAAGACTCTTCCGTTCATGCAAATGTATATACCTGGTGGAAGTAGTTGAACAGCGATTTGAGAACACCCTAGATTATATACAGCATCGCTATCTTTTAATGAATATGGAACCATTGCCCCTGTAAATACAATTGTATGTGATTTTTTTATGTCTTCTTTCAAAGCTAGTTCTGCTGTTAAAGTCATTGTGTCTGTTCCGTGAACTACAATAACTTTTTGTTCTGGACTGTTTAAAATACTTTGTACAATTTCATGTCTTTCTTTTTCTTTCATATCTAAAGAGTCGATAGCAATTGGACATTCTAAAATAATACTACTTGTACATCTTGAGTCTTTTAGTATTTTGGGTAATTGAGAATCTATAAATGTGAGTTGACCTTCAATAGGATTATATTGTTTGTCGAAAGTTCCGCCTGTTGTAATAATTCTAATATCTGAAGCCATATGATTCTCCATTTTATAAATTAAGTTTTTTGTGATTTTAAAATATATAGTATAAAAATAAAAAAAACCAGTTCCTAAGAACTGGTAACATCTCCTACGAGAGTCGAACTCGTGTTGCCGGGATGAAAACCCGGTGTCCTAACCACTAGACGAAGGAGACAAGTAATTTGAGCTGCAAAGGATTTGAACCTTTGACCCACGCCTTAAAAGGGCGTTGCTCTACCAACTGAGCTAGCAGCCCTCGCAACGATTGAGAATATACCAAAAGCATTAAGTTGCGTCAACCACTTTATATAAAAAATAATAAAAATAATGTATTTAATTATTATAAATAAAAAAATATAAGTATTGGCTATATCAATAAATAGAAAAATTATATTATAGGTTAAAGAAATTGTTTTAACAATATATGTATTTGACTATTATTTAATAGAGTTTCATTGTTGAATTGCGTTGTCTATATATAGATATATAAATATAATACTACCAATTTTTAGATTAATAATTTTTTAGCTGTTTTTGGTGGTCTTAAATAATTTATTATAGGGTTATATTACTACATAAATATATATAGCAATATTTAAGAATTAGAGATGGTTAAGGCTCTTTAGATATAATTTAAAATATTTTTTAAAAAAGGTATTGAATAAATTAATTATGTAATGTATTGTCCCAAACGGTGACTAAACAAGTGACGAGTTAATAAGTTTTTTTACTGAGTTTTATTTTAAAAAAAAGATAAAAACAGTATTGACTAATTGGATTAATAACTGTTATGTTACTTAAGTGCTCAAAAAAAATGAGTGCCTGCAAGAAGTTCTAAATTATTGAACTAATTGTAATTGTTATTTGAAATTATGAGCGTTAGGGAAGAGAAATAGAAAGCAAGTTATTGCAATGAAAATTGTGTAAAGAGGGCTTTCTGTCAATTCAAAATAAGAACAAGATGAAATAAGCTAATGTTCGTTAAAGCGAGTGACAGGAATTAAATGATTTTGTTAAATTAATGGTCTTTATGACCATATTATATAACGGAGAGTTTGATCCTGGCTCAGAACGAACGCTGGCGGCGCGTTTTAAGCATGCAAGTCGAGCGGTAAGCTAACTTCGGTTAGCCTAGAGCGGCGGACGGGTGAGTAACACGTGGATAATCTACCCCCTTGTTTGGGATAGCCTGTGGAAACATAGGGTAATACCAAATAATACTCTTTTATCATAAGATAAGAGAAGGAAAGGCGCTGAGGCGTCGCAAGAGGATGAGTCTGCGTCCCATTAGCTAGACGGTAGGGTAAAAGCCTACCGTGGCAATGATGGGTAGCCGGCCTGAGAGGGTGATCGGCCACATTGGAACTGAGATACGGTCCAGACTCCTACGGGGGGCAGCAGCTAAGAATCTTCCGCAATGGACGAAAGTCTGACGGAGCGACGCCGCGTGAACGATGAAGGCCGTGAGGTTGTAAAGTTCTTTTCGGGAGGAGGAATAATGTTTGCAGGGAATGGCAAGCAGATGACGTGAATCCCGGAATAAGCCCCGGCTAACTACGTGCCAGCAGCCGCGGTAACACGTAGGGGGCAAGCGTTGTTCGGAATCATTGGGCGTAAAGGGCGTGCAGGCGGTGTTGCAAGTCTGGCGTGAAAGATCTCGGCTTAACCGAGGGAACGCGCTGGAAACTGTAATACTAGAGTACAGGAGGGGACATTGGAATTCCAGGTGTAGGGGTGAAATCTGTAGATATCTGGAAGAACACCGGTGGCGAAGGCGAATGTCTGGCCATGTACTGACGCTGAGACGCGAAGGTGCGGGGAGCAAACAGGTTTAGATACCCTGGTAGTCCGCACAGTAAACGATGTACACTAGGTGGTGGGTAATTATATTCACTACCGAAGCTAACGCATTAAGTGTACCGCCTGGGGAGTATGCTCGCAAGGGTGAAACTCAAAGGAATTGACGGGGGCCCGCACAAGCGGTGGAGCATGTGGTTTAATTCGATGATACGCGAGAAACCTTACCAGGGCTTGACATATATTGGACGAAGCTAGAGATAGCTTTTCCCTTCGGGGTCGATATACAGGTGCTGCATGGCTGTCGTCAGCTCGTGCTGTGAAGTGTTGGGTTAAGTCCCGCAACGAGCGCAACCCCTACTGCCTGTTACCATCACGTTATGGTGGGGACTCAGGTGGGACTGCCGGTGACAAACCGGAGGAAGGTGGGGACGACGTCAAGTCATCATGGCCCTTATGTCCTGGGCTACACACGTGCTACAATGGCCGGTACAAAGCGCAGCGAAACCGCGAGGTTAAGCGAATCGCAAAAAGCCGGTCTCAGTACGGATTGGAGTCTGCAACTCGACTCCATGAAGTTGGAATCGCTAGTAATCGCGCATCAGCATGGCGCGGTGAATACGTTCCCGGGCCTTGTACACACCGCCCGTCACACCATCCGAGTTGGGGGTACCCGAAGTCGCTAGTCTAACCAGTAATGGGGGACGGTTCCGAAGGTATGCTTGGCGAGGAGGGTGAAGTCGTAACAAGGTAGCCGTACCGGAAGGTGTGGCTGGATCACCTCCTTTCTACTAAGAAAGGTTAGTGTTTGACCTCTCACAGTTAAACACACAACAATAGGATGTAATCCGATAGGTGGAAGACCTATCAACAAAGACCCTCTTTAAGGTAACTTGCAAGAAAATTCTCTTCCCGCTCTTTTAATTTTAGACAACGGGGGCATAGCTCAGTTGGCTAGAGCATCGGCTTTGCAAGCCGAGGGTCAGGGGTTCGAGTCCCCTTGCCTCCAAAAGAAAAAGATATTTGACATAAATAGCGTTAGGGATTGTAAAGATAATATGGTCAAGCGAATAAGGGTCCACGGAGGATGCCTAGGAGCCGCCAGGCGAAGAAGGACGTGGTTAGCTGCGAAAAGCTGCGATGAGGGGCCAACACCCAATGATCCGCAGATATCCGAATGGGGTAACCCGACAGTCTGGATGATTGTCACTATTATGTGAATAAAATAGCATAATAGAGGTATACGCTGGGAACTGAACCATCTAAGTACCAGCAGGAGTAGAAATCAAATATGAGATTCCCTTAGTAGCGGCGAGCGAAAGGGGAAGAGCCCAAACCAAGCGCTTTTAAGTGTTTGGGGTTGTAGGGGTGCATCTGGGGTAACCCGGTTAGTAAAAAATGTATTTATTAGACGAAAGAATCTGGGACGATCTGTCAAAGAAGGTGAAAACCCTGTAGTTAAAAATAAATACACTAATTGGATGCATTTCCTGAGTACGGCGGGACACGAGAAATCCTGTCGGAATCTGGGGGGACCACCCTCCAAGGCTAAATACTCGGCGGCTACCGATAGCGCATAGTACCGTGAGGGAAAGGTGAAAAGCACCCCGGGAGGGGAGTGAAAGAGAACCTGAAACCGTGGACTTACAAGCGGTCAAAGCCCGAAAGGGTGATGGCGTGCCTTTTGTAGAATGAGCCTGCGAGTTACCGTATGTAGCAAGGTTAAGGGATAGGAGTCCTGGAGCCGTAGGGAAACCGAGTCTGAATAGGGCGATAAGTTGCATGTGGTAGACCCGAAGCCAAGTGATCTAACCATGGCCAGGCTGAAGCTGGAGTAAAATCCAGTGGAGGGCCGAACGTAAATCCGCTGAAAAGGGTTGCGATGAGCTGTGGTTCGGAGTGAAAGGCTAAACAAACTTGGAGATAGCTGGTACTCCCCGAAATAGCTTTAGGGCTAGCGTTACGTGGACTGCCACGGAGGTAAAGCACTGGATAGATGCGGGCCCTTCACCGGGTACCAAGTTTAACCAAACTCTGAATGCCGTGGTATAATGCGTAGCAGTCAGACGGCGACTGATAAGGGCCGTCGTCAAGAGGGAAACAGCCCAGACCGTCAGCTAAGGTCCCAAAGATATACTAAGTGGGAAAGGAAGTATGATTGCACAGACAGCCAGGAGGTTGGCTTAGAAGCAGCCACTCCTTCAAAGAGTGCGTAATAGCTCACTGGTCGAGTAGTCATGCGCCGACAATCCAACGGGGCTAAGTATATCACCGAAGCTACGGCACAGCGCTAGACGCTGTGGGTAGGGGAGCATTCTGTGTACGGATGAAGTCAAGACGGAAGTTTTGGTGGACGGGACAGAAGAGAGAATGCAGGCATGAGTAACGAAAAGAGGGGTGAGATCCCCCTCCGCCGAAAGCCTAAGGTTTCCAGGGTAAAGTCAATCTACCCAAGGGTTAGTCGGCCCCTAAGGCGAGGACGAAAGTCGTAGTCGATGGGAAGCGGGTCAATATTCCCGCACCTCTCAGTGTTTCGATGGAACGAAGCATAGGGCGAAACGCGGCAGGGCGACGGTTGTCCCTGTCGAAGCAGCGATGCGTTAAGGTTAATAGGAAAATCCGTTAACTAAGAGGAGCTGTGAGCGATTACTTTTACGGAAGTAAGAAGCGCGTGTAGTCGTCGTGCCAAGAAATAGTTTCTAAGGTAAGGCACTGAGGGACCGTACTATAAACCGACACAGGTGGGCGAGCTGAGAATGCGAAGGCGTACGGAAGAACTCACGTTAAGGAACTCGGCAAAATGCATACGTAACTTAGGGATAAGTATGGCTCACGAGAGTGAGTTGCAGAGAAATGGCCCATGCGACTGTTTACCAAAAACACAGGTCCATGCGAACCAGCAATGGGAAGTATATGGACTGACACCTGCCCGGTGCTGGAAGGTCAAGGGGAGTGGTTATTGATTTATCAAGAAGCTACGAACTCAAGCCCCAGTAAACGGCGGCCGTAACTATAACGGTCCTAAGGTAGCGAAATTCCTTGTCGGGTAAGTTCCGACCCGCACGAATGGTGTAACGATATGGGCGCTGTCTCAACGTGAGATCCGGTGAAATTGAAGTTCAGGTGAAGATGCCTGATACTTGTGGTTAGACGGAAAGACCCCGTGAACCTTTACTTCAACTTGACATTGAAAATTGGACAAGGATGTGTAGGATAGGTGGGAGACGTAGATGCGTGGACGTCAGTTTGCGCGGAGTCGTTGGTGAAATACCACCCTTCCTTTTCCAGTTTTCTAACCCTGGCCGTGAAACCGGTTAGGGGAGAGTGTCAGGCGGGAAGTTTGACTGGGGCGGTCGCCTCCTAAAGTGTAACGGAGGCGCGCGATGGTCACCTTAGGATGGTTGGGAATCATCCCTCAAGTGTAAAGGCACAAGGTGGCTTGACTGCAAGGCTTACAAGCCGAGCAGGTACGAAAGTAGGTCTTAGTGATCTGGCGGTAGCGAGTGGAAGCGCCGTCACTTAACGGATAAAAGGTACTCCGGGGATAACAGGCTGATCTTGCCCAAGAGTTCATATCGACGGCAAGGTTTGGCACCTCGATGTCGGCTCATCGCATCCTGGGGCTGGAGCAGGTCCCAAGGGTTTGGCTGTTCGCCAATTAAAGCGGTACGCGAGCTGGGTTCAGAACGTCGTGAGACAGTTCGGTCCCTATCTGCCACAAGCGTTGGATGTTTGAGGGGTTCTGCTTTTAGTACGAGAGGACCGAAGTGGACAAACCTCTGGTGTACCAGTTGTCGTGCCAACGGCAAGTGCTGGGTAGCTACGTTTGGAAGGGATAACCGCTGAAAGCATCTAAGCGGGAAACCCTCCCCAAGATGAGACATCCCATCCTCTTTAAGAGGACTGAAGGAAACAGGAAGAATACCTGTTTGATAGGTCGAGAGTGTAAGCATGGCGACATGTTCAGCTTATCGATACTAATAAGCCGTGAGGCTTGACCATATTATCGTTACGATCCCAAATCGTACTTAAACTCGATAGCTAAAGAGATTTAGCTCTCTAGGTTTAAGTTGGCCCGGTGGCCATAGCAGAGTGGATACACCCGTTCCCATCCCGAACACGGCAGTTAAGCGCTCTCACGCCGATGGTACTACATTTTTGTGGGAGAGTAGGTAGTTGCCGGGCCTTTTTTATTTTTTACACCTTATGGTGTATTTTTTTTTGCTTGATTGAAAAGAATTAAAATTTTTTTATAATTAAGTGTTTATAATCTGTTGATTATTAAAATAAATATGATTAATCTAACCCTAAAATTATGAATAAAATTACAAATATTAAAGCAATTATTTTAGATTTAGATGGAACTTTATTAAGTCCTCAATTGAATATTTTAGATGAAACAAAAAAAGTATTACTTCAATTAAAAGATAAAGGTATAAAAATTATTATTGCCACAGGTAGAACACCTCAAACTAGTATACCAATGACAAGATCTTTAAAAATAAAAGAGCCAATGGTATTAGCTAATGGCGCTTTAATTTTCGATCCTCAAAAAAATAATATAATCGATAGTATTCCAATTAGCTCAAAAACAATAGATTATTTTCTTTTACTATCTAAAGAGATAAAAGTGAGTTTAAATATATATACACCAGAATGTATATATATAGAGGAAGATAAAATTGATTCATATATTGTAGATTCTGCAGATGATAGGAAGAATTTAATTAATCAAGAATTATTTGATAGTAAAAAAGATGTTGCGGTGAAATGTGAATTTTTTGGAAAAAATCAAGGTCTAAATAAAGATTTGCTAGATCTAGTTTTAAAAAAACAAAAAGATATAATAGAAGAATTATACATAACTTCAGCTCATGTTAATTATTTAGAAATTTTAAATAAGAAAGCAAATAAATATTTTGGTATTAAAAAAGTTTTAAATTTATTAAATATTAAGGATGAAGAAATTATAGTATTTGGTGATAGTCATAACGATATTGAGATGTTAAGTAAATTTCCACATACTGTTGCAATGGGGAATGCTAATTCAGAAATAAAGAAAAGTGCAAAATATACAACAAAATCTAATTATGAGGATGGCATTGCATATTTTATCAAAGAGCATACTCAAATTTTGTAAAAAAGCCCTCTAAAAATAGAGGGTAAATATATTTATTATTTAATTAGTGTTTTAGCTGAATTTGAAGTATTTTCCATAATCTAAAAGCTTCATCTTCCGTTAGTTCAAGTGAATGATTCATAGCTTCTTCAAGAGGCATTGCTCTGCTTGTAGTTGAGACTATTCCATCTATTCCTAAATCATATAAACTTTCAGTCCCTTTACCAATATCTCCAGCTAAAGCAATAACAGGAACATTGAACTTTTTAGCTAATTTTGCAACTCCAACAGGTACTTTTCCTCTTTTACTTTGTCCATCAATTTTCCCTTCACCTGTAATTACTAAATCAGCATCTGAAACAGCTTCTTCAAACCCTATTGCTGATAAAACTAGTTCGATACCACTTTTAAGCTCGGCATTTAAAAATGCTTTAAGAGCAAAACCAAGTCCCCCTGCAGCTCCACTTCCAGCTTCAAGTGCTTCCTTTTCTTTACAAACTACTTTTGAAAACTTTGCTAAACTTTTATCTAAGAAATCTACTGTTTCTCTATCGGCTCCTTTCTGTGGCCCATAAATGAAACTTGCTCCATGTTCACCACATAAAGGATTATCTACATCACAAGCTACAGAAATATCAATATTATCTATATTTTTGTAAAAAGAAGAAAAATCAACTTTGCTAATTAGATTTAGGTTTTTCCCAATTGGAGATAATTCATTATTATTTAAGTCATAAAATTTGGCACCTAAAGCACATAACATTCCAATTCCACCATCATTAGTTGCACTTCCCCCAATTCCAATCACTAATTTTTTTGCTCCATTGTCAAGCGCATCTTTAATTAATTCTCCAGTACCAAATGTTGTAGTATTTAATGGATTTCTTTTGTTCATTGGAACAAGTGGTAATCCACTAGCTGCAGCCATTTCAATAAAAGCTGTATCAGAATTACTTGCATAGCTAGCTTCTATTTTATTGAATAAAGGATCATTTACTTTTATTGTTTTTTTAGTATATCCTTTTAAACTTTCTATAACTTCTATTAACCCTTCACCCCCGTCTGAAACAGGGAATTTAACAATTTTAACCTTACTATCAGCTTTTAAAACACCTCTTTCAATTGCTGCTGCCACTTCTAAAGATGTTGCACTTCCTTTAAAAGAATCTGATGCAATAACTACTTTCATATAGTCCTCCATAATAACGAGAATATCATAGATATTTATTGAAATATATTGTTTTATATAATAAAAAAATACTATATTTATTGGCATACAAAACAACAAAAATTAATTTTTAATTTGATTATAAAAGTCAATGCATAATTGAAAAAGCATAGAATCTTTAATGTTTCTAGGATCAAGATTTGTGATTTTTTTTATTTTGTTTAAATGATATTGAAGTGTATTAGGATGCATGTTTAATAGATTTGACGCATTTTTAATAGAGCAATTATTCTCATAGTAAATTTTTAAAATATTGATAATTCTACTTTTTTCATTTTCATCATAATTAGAAAAAATTTTGTTTATTATTTGGTTTTTAGTAAGTGTTGGTATTTGTTCATATATTAGTTCAATATTTAAATCGCTGTAATATAAAATGCCACTTACATTTTTGCTTCTTTGAATAGCTAAAGCATGCTTTGCATTTATAAAATAATTATGAATATTGTAATATTCAGTAACAATTTTACTAATTCCAAAAAATACTTTTGCCTCATTTTTTTTACATAAACCAATAATTGAATTTAATTGAGTATTAATTTTTTCTCTATTTAATTCTTGTGTAACTAAGACTATTGAGTTCGATTCTCTAAATATTAAATTGGAAGAATCATATGAAAAAAGTTTGCTTTTTATTCTCTTTTCTAGCAACAAGAATTTATCTTTATCTAAAATAGAAATATCCATACAAATTACTCTTCGTTGTTTTTGAACATCAATATTATATTCTAGGCCACGTTGAATAAGTTGAGAATTGAATAACGTATTATTTGTTGAAATCCAATCAATTAGAAAATACTCTCTTACTTTTTCTTTGTTTCTATTATTTTCTTCTCTAATTTTCCCTTCAATAAGGATTTCAGTCATTTTTTTTACTATATTACCAAAGGCTCTTGTCTCATCACTATTTCCTGTAATTCCGACAACTCCTATAATTTCATTATTTATTTCAATTGGAAAATTTAAGCCAAGATAGGATCCTTTTAAATCATAATCATTTTCTTGAATTTCTAATTCAATTAATTTTTCATTAATTATTTTGTAAGCGCCTTCATGAAAAGTATTGATTCTAGATGGGTTAGAGCTAGCAATAATAATACCTTCATTATTCATAATATTGAGTTTTTTATGTAATAAATTTGAGATTTCTTTAACTATTTCTTCAGCATCTGTTTTTGATATTTCCATATAA
Organism: Sphaerochaetaceae bacterium; assembly: GCA_963678575.2. GTDB lineage: Bacteria > Spirochaetota > Spirochaetia > Sphaerochaetales > Sphaerochaetaceae > Pleomorphochaeta. The sequence continues at coordinate 519,030 of CAXXHV010000002.1, forward strand.
ATATTATATCCTATATTATTATAGCTTTGAACAATAATTTATTGTAAAATAGAATTATAAGAAAAGTAAGTAGAATTAATAAAAATAATAAATAATTAAAGAAAATTCTTAAATAATCGTATATATTATATATATAAATAAAAAAATTGAGGTAGTTGTGGCAGATAATATTGAATTTTATAAACCAACCCTTAGAAGAAAAGACATGCAATCTGTATTGCAAACAATGGTTGATGAAAAGATTGGGCCTGGGGTAAAAAAACAGGAATTTTTAAATTTGCTATGTGAAAAACTCCACAAGAAAGGTGGAATTGCAATCAGAAGTTATTATGATGCAATACTTTCATCATTAAAACTTTCAGGCGTTAAAGAAGGAAATATTGTTATTACTTCTGTTTTAGCTCCGAAAATATATAAAATAGCCGCAAAATCATTAAATTTAAAACTAAAATATCTTGATATAGAAGAGGAAACTTGTTGTCTTTCTGTAAAAAATATTTTAGACAACATAGATGATAATGTAGGTGCTATTTTATTAAATGAACCTTATTGTCAAATTCCTTTTAATGAAGATTTTTCATCATTAAATATTCCTATAATTGAAGATATTTCCCAAAGCTTTGGATCAAAGTTTGACGATTATTATGCAGGTTGTTTTGGAGATATTGTTATTTGCGCGTTTGAACAAGAACATGTAGTATCTTGTGGTGGTGGTGCCGCAATTCTTTATGATGATGAGAAAAAATATAAAGATTTATTGAAAAAGCAATATCAATTTATTTCAAAATATGAACAATTACCTGATTTGAATGCTGCACTTGGAATAATTCAGCTTCATGATGTAGAACATCATTTAACAAAAAGAAATGAAATTTTTGATATGTTTAAAAAAGCTCTTTTAAAAACGGATCATCAACTTTTTGGAATAAAAGATATTAGTTTTTATTCTAATGGATGGTGTTTCCCTGTAATCTTAGATTCTAATCCTGAAGAAGCCTTGAAGTTTGCAAAAAAATATAGTGTGACTTGTAAGAAAATGTTCACAGATAGTGTAGGTAGTGATTACTTAAATCAATATAGTCTTTTCCCTGTTGCGAGCTCTTCATTATTAAGAGCTGTGGCTTTCCCTATCTATCCCTTTTTAAAAACAGGTGAAATTGATATCTTAGTAAAAGTTATCTCTCATCTACCATAGGAGTTTGATTAATGGATAAAAAATTAAAAAATATATTAATTGTTGCTAATTGGCAAAAAGATAATGTTAAAGAAATTTCAAATGAAATAATAAATTATTTAAAACAAATAAATATAAATACAACTCTATTTATTACAAATTCCAACTCTTCTCAAATTGATTATGATGGTCATATCGATTTAGTTATTTCATTGGGTGGTGATGGAACTGTATTATACTGTGTAAGACATCTACAAGATTTAGGTGTTCCTATTTTACCTGTTAACATGGGGACATTTGGTTATATTACTGAAGTTTCTGTTAATGAGTGGAAAGATACCTTAAATTCATATATTAATGGTGGTAACAAGCATTTACTTCATAAGCGATCTACAATAAAAGCTTCGATTATTAGAAAAGGAGATGTTGTTTTTGGAGGAACTGCATTAAATGAAGTAGTTGTTACTTCAAATGGGTTAAGCAAAGTAATTACTTTAGATATGAGTGTTGATAATACTTTTTTAGGTAGTTTTAGAGCAGATGGTATGATTGTATCTACACCAACTGGCAGTACAGGTTATTCTTTAGCTGCTGGTGGTCCTATTGTTGATAATGATTTATCTGCCTTAGTATGTACTCCAATTTGTCCTTTTACTTTATCAAATAGACCTTTAGTGGTTTCAAGTGAAAGAAGAATATCTCTTAAAATTTTAGAAAATCAAAGAACTGAAGTAATGGTTAATTTGGATGGACAGGTGAATACCGAAGTATTTGAAAATGATATTGTTGAAATAAGAAAATCTAGAACTAAAGCGATTTTACTTGTTACTAATAATAGAACGAATTTTGATATTTTAAGAGATAAACTGAATTGGTCAGGAGGAAGAGGTAATGCTTGAGTGTTTAGATATTCACGCTTTTAAATTAATTGAAGATATTCATATAGATTTTAAAGAGGGATTTAGTGTTATTACTGGGGAAACAGGCGCTGGTAAATCAATTATGTTGTCTGCACTTTCTTTATTATTAGGGGGTAAAACAGATTCTTCTGCAATTAGAAATGGGTATGAAAGTGCTTCAGTTAGTGGCCAGTTTTTTATAGATAATAGAGATTCTGATTTATTAGATTTTTTAAGATTAAATAATCTTGAATGCATTGATGATACTTTAATAATAAAAAGAGTTATTAAATTAAATGGAAGAACCTTGAGTTATATAAATAATGAAGCTGTAAACAGAACTTTGCTCTCTCAACTTTCAACTTATTTAATCGATATTTCTGCGCAACACGCACATCAATCTATTATGCAGAGTTCAAAACAATTAAGTTTATTAGATAATTTTGGAGATACTCTTTTATTATTAGAAGAATATAAGAAAATTTATCAGGATGTAAAAGATTTAGAGAAAGAGAAGATAAAAATAGAAAGTATAATTAATTCATCAAGACAGCAAGAAGATTATCTTAAATATGCTTTTGATGAAATTAATTCTATTGATCCAAAGGAAAATGAAGATGAGATATTATCTGATAATATTCGAAGGATAAGTCAATTTGAACAAATTCATGATAATGTAAGTTATATCTTAGAAGTCTTAAATAATTCTTATGAAGGTTCAAGTACAATAAACAATTTAGAAAATTGTACTCAGATGTTAGATAAAATAAGCCAAAAAGATGATTCTATTGGTAGTTTGAAAGATAGAATGAAAAGTTGTGTAATAGAAGTTGAAGATATTTATGAAACTTTAAAAGACTATGTTGATAATATGCAATATAGCCAAGTTGAACTTGATGATATGCAAAGTCGTTTATCTCAATTACAAAAAATTAAGAAAAAATATGGACCATCTTTAGATAATGTTTTGATTTTTAAAGAATCAATTGATTCAAAACTTAATGCCTTAACAAATGGGCAAGATGATATTATTTTTATTGAAAAAAGATTAAATAAGTCAAGACAAGAATTAAAAGCTAAAGCTGAACAATTGAGCACCGAGAGAAAAAAAGCAGCATTAAAATTATCTTCTTCAATTGAGAAAACATTAAGAAAATTGGGTATGATTCATGCTACTTTTGCTATAAATTTTACAAAGGAAGATTATCATTTAGCTGGGTATGATAGTATAGAATTTATAATGAGTGCAAATCCAGGGATTGAAAAAAGAAGTATTAAAGAAATAGCAAGTGGGGGAGAACTTTCAAGAGTAATGTTAGCAATTAAAGCTACATTAAGTGAAAAAGATCATGTTTCAACTTTAGTATTTGATGAAATTGATGCTGGTATAGGTGGTGAAGTTGCAACAAATGTCGCTCAATCTTTACAAGAATTAGCAACAACTTCTCAAGTAATTGCAATAACTCATTTAGCTTCTATTGCTAGCAAAGCAAATAATCATTTACTTGTAAAAAAATATGTTAATGAAGGTCAAAGTTATACTACTATTGTTGAGTTGGATTCAGAAAAAAGGGTGATTGAGATTTCAAGAATGCTATCCGGAGATGTTAACTCAAAGGTTTCTATTGATCATGCTAAGTCATTATTAGATTAAATATATTTTTTAATAATTATTATATTCTAATTAATATATATGATACTATAGTTATATAGTTATTATACTATTTAAATATAAAAAAATACACCAATCAAAAATATTTTGAAGGGTGTATTTTTTAATTAAATTACAAAGTTTAATAGTTCTTTCATCTTTGTAAATAATAGTTTATTAATATTTAATTTATCTAAATCTTTATCAATGTAATTATAGACAATATTTTGTAAAGATTTCATTTCAAGATTTAATTTTTCTTCATGAGCCATGGTCAAGAAATCGATTGTGTATTCAATCAAATTATTATGTAATCCATCTTCTTCTATTCTATAGGCAATCGATTTTGCTTCCTCATTGAATATACTTTTTACAGTATCTTTTTCTTTTTTTCGACCTTGAATCATAATAAAATCAATAAGATGAGAAATGCTTTGTCTTTTTGATTCCCAAGTTAAAGTATTTGGAGTAATAAAGAGTGATCTTAATGCTCTTAAACAAGTACCAATGTTTTCAATAAAAATTGCATCATTAGGCACAAATTTACTTCCTTTTGAAATCATAGAATAGTTATCTATATTTTTAGCAATTTGTTTTAATTCAATATCATCTACAACACTTAAAGATCTCTCAATCCAATTATAAGTTAAATCAACAATTCTTTCATTTACATCTTTATTGTTAATTGTATAATGATTTGTTGATTTAGTTAATTTGTCTAATAAAGTTAAATACAATTCAAAACCTGTGTCGCCAGAATTTTCGTCAAATACAGCTTCTCCTTTGAACTCTCTTAATGAAAAAGAGTCAAAAATTTCGAATTTTATATTTTCTTCAACTATCATATATTTAGTTAATAAAAATCTTCCATAGCTATTTTTATAAAGTTCTATTTTTGCAATTAATCTATTTAAAATAAAAAATAAGGAAGCTTCGACTTCTCCAGGTAATAAGTTTAGAGATTTTTGAGCAATAGTCATGCCATCCCCATCACTTTTATTATTACATTTTGCAAGTTTTAAATCTTTTAAAAATGGTGTTAAGAGACTTTCTTTGCTATATTTTTGAAATAAATTGATTGAATAAAGTGCATATCTAATATTTTGAACAGGTTCAACTCCTGCAAGGTCATTGAAAAACCATCCACACGAAGTAAAAGAGAAATGTGTATTTTTTATTCCTACTAGAAGTGAAGCTATTTCAGTTTCAAAACCTTTTGCTTCGTTATAAGAAGCTACTAGATTATCAATAAATTGTTCCATTTTAATTGAACCACATACAACAATTGAATAATCCATAAGTAATTTCATTGGATCTAATTTTGAATCAAAAATTTCTAAAATTCTATTGCTATAAATTTCTTTTAGTTTTGTTAAATTATTATTGAATGCAATTCTTAAAGGAAGTCTCCATTTTTGATTCCAGTTTGGTTCTCCTCCGGTATGGCATCCACAATCTTTATACCATCTACTAACACCATGAAAGCACGACCAGCTTGTCCCTTTGTTATCTTCACCAGAGTGTAAGAGTGCTCGTTTAGTTGGTGGGTTTTCTTCTAAGAAAGTTGCATAGTTTGTGAATTCAAATTCTTTTCTTTCGATAACTTTTCTTACAAGAGCTGCAAGGGCCATATCGCCAAATGGTTCATGATGTCCATAAATTTCTCCATCAGTAGCAGTATGAATAAAATTAGTATTATCTTTGTCAGAAATGTTTTTAATTACATTATATAAATTATCAGCATCTCTTAATAAATGACCAAAACTAATTCCTTCTGCTAGTTGTGGGTTATAGAAAAAAGCATTAATTTTATTTCCCTTCTCCCCATAAATATAGAAACTAGTATCGTATGGAGCCGGAGTATTTTTTAATTCTATTATATTCTTATTTTCATCTTCTATTGCTTTACATTGCCAAGGTGATAAAATAATGAAATTTATTCCTTCTTCAACTAGGATATCAATTATTTTTTCATTTACAGCCGCTTCAGGTAGCCACATACCTTCGGGCATTCTATTAAAACGATATTTAAAATCTTCAATTCCCCATTTTATTTGTAATCTAGCATCATCTAAATTATCTAAAGGAAGAATTGTGTGATTAAAGCCTTGTGCAATAGCATTGCCATGCCCTAATCTTTTTAAGCTTGCTTTATCCGCATCAATGATCTTTTGGTGAACATCTTTATGATTTGTTTCAATCCAAGATAATAAAGTTGGACCAAAATTGAAGGATATATATTCAAAATTATTAATTAATGAGATTATTTTACCATATTTATCTAAATATCTACTGCTGGTATTTGAAGCATAACATTCGTGTAATATTTTTTCATTCCAATTAATAAAAGGAGAGGCTGAAGGCTGTTTTGGAATTATTCCAGTAAATGGATTTTCTCTTGGTGGTTGATAAAAGTGCCCATGGAGAATCAGTTTTTTATTGCTTATATTATTCATAATGGGAATATAGCACAAATACTTTTTTTTGTGTAGAAGCTAGGCTATATACTGATTTTACTCTTAAACACTGTTGACCAAAACATCAGTTTTATTTACCATAACTTAAAGTTGAGTATAAAGGGGTTGTCTATTTATGATACTTGTTGATATTGGTAATTTATCTTTTCAAGAATTAAAATATCTTGCTAAACAAGAAGGCGTTGAAGATTACGATAGTTTAAGTAAAGATGACTTGATAGATGAGTTAAGTGATATTTTTGATATAGTTGATGGAACTATTCAATTAAACAATAGATTACAAAATACAAGTGGACAAAGATATGTAAACGCACTAAGTGATTCGGCTACAACCAGAGAAGTTCAAGACTTACCTGGAGTAGAAGAATTAACAGAATTATATATGGAAACATCAATTCATTTCATGTTATCTGATTTGAGCTGGGGTTTTGCATATTGGTCTATATCCCCACTCAGTAAAGCAAAACTACTTGAAGAAGATGAAACATATTTATCTAATGTATTTTTGAGGGTAACTTCCACAAATAACGAAACACAAGAAACAACTTATTACGACATATCTGTTGATAAAGATGATACTTGTTGGAGTATTAATTTGGCAGAATTAGGATGTACTTATCAAGTTTCTCTGTGTGTTCAAAATAATGCTGGACTTATTGTTGCATTAGCTCAATCTATTGCAATTAGTGTTCCTATTCCATATTGGTTTAAACATTCTCAAGAATTAGAAAAAAATCCTGTTTTATTTAATTCTTCCTTTTCATCTATTATAACAAAACAAGGTGAATATAAGGATACTCTAGTTGTTAAATCAGTTATCACAAAATTAGCTCATGGAGATAATGATGGCAAATACTAATATTAATTTCGTGCTGCATGCTCATATGCCTTTTGTTAGACATCCCGAACATGAAAGATTCTTAGAGGAAGACTGGTTATTTGAATCAATTAATGAATCTTATTTACCATTATTGAGAATGTTGAAAAAACTTAGAAATAGTAATATTAATTATAAATTAAGCATGTGTTTTTCACCAACTTTAATTTCTATGTTAGTTGATCCATTATTACAAAAGCGCTATATAAATTATTTAAAATTACATATTGAATTAGGTAAAAAAGAAGTTAAGCGTTGTTCTCAAGAACAAAGTGAAGCTTTAAATATGGCTAAAACATATTTAGCCTCTTTAGAATTAAATTATAAAGAATATGTTGATGTTTATTCAATGAATATACTAAATGGGTTTAAAGAATTAAAAGAACAGGGGTATCTTGAACTTTTAGCAAGCGCTGCAACTAATTCTTTTTTCCCCGTTTATAGTGAATACCCTATTGCAATTAATGCTCAAATTGAGGTTGGAATTCAAACCTTTATAGAAGTCTTTGGCTATGAACCAGATGGATTTTGGTTACCAGAATGTGGTTATTATCCTGGTTTAGAAAAAATTTTAGCTAAACATAATATTTCTTATTTTCCAGCTTCTTCCCAATCTGTTTTATTTAGTGAAACTCGTTGTGATACAGGGGTATATAGACCTGTTAGAACTAATAATGGGGTTTCCATATTTCCAAGAGACTATCAAACTACTTCATTAGTTTGGTCAAATGATGGATATCCTTCTTCAAAAGAATATCGTGAATTCTATAGAGATATTGGTTATGATTTGCCAATTGATTACATTGGTCCTTATATTCATGAGCCTGAGGTAAGAGTCTTTACTGGATTTAAATATTGGGCAATTACTCAAAAAGGTCCAGACAAAAATTATTATGATCGAGATAAAGCAATGAAAGTTGCTGAACAACATGCTTTAAATTATATTTATAATATTGCTCAAAAGGGTAGAGCTGTAAGACCTAATCTTAATGGGCAAGATCCTTTATTCACACTTTGTTTTGATGCAGAACTATTTGGGCATTGGTGGTATGAAGGTCTTAAATGGCTTGAAACAATTATTACTGAACAAAATAGTGAATGCTCTTCAGTTTCATTAATTAGTCCAAAAGATTTTATTAATAATGAATATAAGAATTTCCAAACTCTTAAACCTTGTTTATCTTCATGGAGTGAAGGTGGATTTGCTAAAATTTGGTTAGATGGTTCAAACAATTGGATTTATCGACATACTCATAAAGCAATTGAGAGAATGGTTGAACTAGCTGAACGTTTCCCAAATCAACAAAGTTTAAAGAAAAGATTCTTAGACCAAGCTGCTAGAGAAGTTTTATTGTCTATGGCAGGTGATTGGCCATATATGATTTTTAATGATACAAATTCTCAATTTGCAAAGAATCAATTAATTTCTCATTTAGCTAATTTTAATGTTGTTTATTCAAATATGTGTAAAAATGCAGTAAATACTGAATGGCTGGTAAAAAGTGAATCTAGAGATTCGATTTTCCCTAATATTGATTATAATATATTTGAAATAAAAAATTGCAATAATATTTAATATTAAAAAATATCTAAACTTATAGCCTAGAGTTAATCTCTAGGTTTTTTTGTATATAAAAAATATCAATATATAACTAAACATAATTTAAGCTTTTTTCGTTAAATATTTTATGAAAAAGATTTTAATAATTATTTTTGTTGTAATATAGTGGTATTTAGTGTAATATTAGGGTTAATTAGTGGTAAAAATATACAAAATTGTTAATTATTGGAGTTTTTTAAAGTGGATACAGGAATCTTTAAAATTACTATAGATGAAAAAGGACGCTTTTTAGTTCCCTCAAAAATTAGGGAAACGCTAGAAGGTGAGCCTTATATTCTAACCTATGGTGTTGAAAACTGTTTACAAATAATAACAATAAAAGACTTTCAATTAATTAAAGATACCATAAATAAGAGTGCTGCCTCAATGTTTGATAGAAATAGCAGAATGTTATTAAGACGATTTATAGCTCCTGCTATGGATATTAAGATTGATAAAGCAAATAGGATAAGTTTACCAAGAGCTTTGAGAGAGGATGTTGGTTTAGATAATAAAAGTGAAGGCATATTGATTAATGCTGGACCATTTATTGAGATTTGGAGTTTATCTAACTATCAAGCAATAAATGAGAGAGCAGATATTGAAGAAGCAAGTGCTGAATTATTTAGTAAAATGAATCAGTAGTGGGAGAAAAAATGGAATTTGTTCACTATCCAGTAATGGCAAAAGAAGTAAAAGAATTCTTAATACCAATAAATGAGGATAATCCACTAATGGTTGATTGTACCACCGGTGAGGGTGGTCATACATTTATGATGCTTAATACTCATCCAAATCTTACAGTAGTTGGGTTAGATTGTGATGAACATATTCAAGAAAAAGCTAAATTTAGGATGAAAGAATTTGGAGACCGTTTTATACCTGTTCATACTTGGTTTGATGATTATTTTAAAGAATATGATGGACCATTATTGGATTTAGTTTTAATTGATTTGGGAATTAGTATCTTTCATTATGAAGAGTCTAATAGAGGGTTTTCTTTTAAAAAAGAAGAAAAACTTGATATGAGATTAAATGATCAAAGTGAGCTAACTGCACAAATGGTAGTTAATACCTATAAGGAAGGTGATCTAGCTAATATTATTTTTAAATATGGTGAGGAGAGATATTCTAGAAGGATTGCAAAGGCCATTTGTGAAGCTAGGCAACTTAATGAAATAACAAGTTCAAGTGAGCTGGAGAGCATAATTTTTAAAAGTGTTCCACAAGGATATAAACATGGAAGAATACATCCGGCAACTAGAACCTTTCAAGCTTTAAGAATTGAAGTAAACCATGAACTTGATAGAATTGAAAATACAATAATAAATGCTGTTAAATCTTTAAAAGTTGGTGGAAGAATGGCAGTTATTTCTTTTCATTCTTTAGAAGATAGAATCGTAAAGTGGACATTTAAAAATCTAGAAAAAGGATGTACATGTCCTCCTGAAGTAATGAGATGTACTTGTGGATCAAAACCTATGGTTAAAATACTTACTAAAAAGCCAATAGTTGCAACAGATGAAGAAAATAAAATAAATCCTCCTAGCCGAAGTGCAAAGTTAAGAGTGATTGAAAGAATATAAGAAATTGTAAATTTTGATTAAAAAAAGATTAAAAACCTAGGAGGTTGAAATGTTAAGAAAAAATGAAAATCTGAAATTAAACTTTTCTCATGCATTAACAGTATTTACTATTGCTACAACCTTCACAAGCCTTTTTACTCCAGCGTATTTAAATGGATTAAATCAGAGTGCAATGAATGAACATTCTTTATTAATGAAAGAAAGAGAAATATTAGTTGAAAGAAGAAATAAGGAACTAAGTTTAATTAGTTCTTTAAAAACCCCAGAAAGTGTTTATCAGATGGCACTTTTACAAGATTTAGATTTGCAGATGGCAAAAAATGAATAAAAGAAGGTTAAAATGGCTTTTTCAACATATAAATATGGAATTTTTAGTGTAGCAAGATTTGCACAAGCAGTTGTTATGAAACAAACGTCTAAGAAAATATTAGATGTTGTTATTGATTCAAGAAAAATTACCCCAAATAGTCTCTTTGTATGTTTAGATGGACAGAATTTTGATGGTCATTCATTTATTATAGATGCAATTAATAATGGCGCTAGTGCTATTATGATTAAAAAAGATAAAGCAAACGAGATTTTGGCTAAATATAAAAATTATGATATTGGTATCCTTGGTGTTTTATCTCCTCTAGATGGATTGCAACTATTAGCAAAAAATTATATTTCTCAATTTCCTAATATTAATTATAGTGCTATTACGGGTTCAGTTGGAAAAAGTACAACTAAGCAAGCTTTAGCTGCATTACTTTCTACAAATGGAAATACTGTTTGTACACCAAATAATTACAATAGTGAAATTGGACTACCTTTATCCCTTTTACAAATTGATGGAACTACCGAATATGGTGTATTTGAAATGGGTATAGACCATATTGGTGAAATGGATAAGCATATTTTTATGTTAAGACCTAATCAAGCTTTAATCACGACAATTGAAAATTCTCATATTGAAAAGTTTGGATCAAGAAGAAAAATTGCCAAAGAAAAAGGTAAAATATTTCATAAGGATTTAGATTTAGGTTTTATTTCTAAAGATTGTAATTATAAAAGATTATTGAGTAAAAATTTAAAAAAACAAGTGATTGAATATGGTTTGTCAGATATTAAATATAATGATAAAGGTTTACTTGGTATTGAAATAATTATAGATAATCAGAAAGTAAAGCTTCCTATTATTGGAGAACATTTATTAGAGGATATTGTTGGTGCTATTACTGTATCTAAACACTTAGGATTAGACAATAATCAAATTTTAGATGGCTTATCTCGATTTGAACCAATGAGAGGAAGAGGTTCAATTGTTGATGGAGATATTACTGTAATTGAAGATTGTTATAATGCTTCTCCTATATCAACAAATTTTATATTAAGTTATTTAAGAAAAATTAATTGGGCAGGTAAGAAAAAAGTTGTTTTAGGTTCTATGAAAGAACTTGGAAGAAGTACAAAAAAAGCACACATTCAAATTGCAAAAAATATATTTAATAATAAATTAGAAAGCACATTTCTTTATGGTAAAGAGATGGAGAATGCATATAATTATTTAAAAAAAGAAAATTATCAAGAAAATCTTTTTTATAGTGATGATTTTGAAGAATTAACTTATGCAGTAAATAGAAATAAAAATCAAGGTGATTTGTTTTTATTAAAAGGTTCAAGAGCTATGGCAATTGAAAGATTATTACCTACACTTCAAGGAGTTTTATAATGAATAATTTTATCTCATTGTTTTTACTTCCTTTCATAACTAGTTATATATTAACATATTTAACTTCAATTTTAGTGATTAAAACTTTATCAAACTTAGTAAGTAAAAATAAACCTGAACTAATTGAATTTCATTCTGATAAAGCTAAGATTCCTAACGTGGGTGGCATAGCCTTTGTATTTGCAACCTTAGTTGCAACTTTTATTTTTGCTCCTATTAGTAGATTTTTAATTTACTTGTTATCATCTATTTTAAGCTTTTCTCTATTAGGTTTTGTTGATGATTTTTACAAGAGAACAAGTAATAATGGTGATGGAATTAAGAGTTTAACAAAACTAGTTTGGCAATTTTTAATCGCAATTTTCTTTGTAATTTATGGAACACAACATAATTATATTTCCAGCGGAATACCTTATTTAAATGGTGAAACCATATTTCAAAAAGTTATAGAAAATGTAGCGTTAATTTTTTTAATGGTATATTTTGTTAATGCTTTTAATATTACTGATGGGCTAGATGGATTAGCTGGTTATGTAAGTTTACCTATTTGTGTTTTATTAATACTTGTATCTATGCTTCTACCTAATAATGAAGTTATTACTGTAGTAACAATAAGTATTAGTGCTTCTTTAATTGCTTTTTTACATTTTAATAAGTACCCAGCAAAGTATTTTATGGGTGATTGTGGTTCTATGGCTTTAGGAGTAACCTTATTAATGATTTCTTTATCATTAAAAGTATCAATAATATTCCTTATTGCCTCCTTAATGTTAAGTATTGAACTCTTTACTTCACTTATACAAATTTTAGCAATAAGAATTTTTAATAAAAAAGTGTTTTCAATTGCCCCTATTCATCATTTATATGAAAAAAAGGGTGATAGTGAAACAAAAATAGTTTTACAATTTACTAGAATTTCTACATTATTTTCAATAATTGCACTTTTAGTATTTTGTTCTTGGAATATATGATCATTTTTATAAAAATGGAACTAAGGAGTTAATAAAAATTCCTTTTTAAGGATGGGTAAAATGAAAAATAAACGTATTAAACGTGAAGAAGATTTTTTCTTATCTCCTTTTTTATATTTTATAGTTTTACTCTCTTTAGTTTTATATGGATTGACAATAATGTATAGTGCTTCATATTATGAAGCTTTACTTCATTTTTTACCTCATGATTATTTTCTTAAGAGACAATTGATTTTTGCAATATTGGCTTTTTTTATTGCGATAATTATTCATTTTATTAATTTTAAATTGATAGAAATTATGAGTTATCCTTTAACTATTATTTCGATTCTGCTTATGTTAATGACGTTGTTTACACCTTTTGGTGTTACTATTTTAGGGGCAAAAAGATGGTTAGCTATTGGCCCAATTCCAAGTTTCCAACCCTCTGAATTTGTTAAAGTTTCAACTATACTGTTTATTTCAAAATATTATAAAGATGATAATAAAAGAGATATTATTCCTATTGGTTTAGTATTATTAAATTCTGTATTAATTTTATTGCAGAAAGATTATTCAACAACAATTGTATATTTAGTAACTTCATTTTCTCTATTATTAATTTGTGGTTGTAATTTTAAAATAATGACAGTTATTTCTTTATTTTTAGTTCCTCCTGCATTTCTCGCATTGTTTTCTCAAGGATATAGAATAAAACGAATAATTTCTTTTTTATTCCCAAGCTTAGATCCTTCTGGTTTGAATTATCAAATTAATAATTCTTTAAGTGCTATAGCAAGTGGTGGATTTTGGGGTAAATCAATAGGCTCTGGGTATTATAAAAAAGGAATTCTTCCTGAAGTTCAAAATGATTTTATATTTGCACATTTAGGAGAAGAGGCTGGGTTTATTGGTATATTATTATTAATTATTTTATTTTTGATTTTTACTCAAATCGGCTACAAAGTCGCTAAAGAAAATTTTAATAGTAATAAATTTTTTTCATTTGTATCTTTTGGTATTACAACTTCTATTGTTTTACAAGCAATAATTAATATGATGGTAGTTACTGCATTACTTCCACCTACAGGGATTCCACTTCCTTTTTTCTCTCAAGGTGGAACAAATCTGTTTTTTACTATTATTTTAGTATCAATTGTTCATAAAATAATTTATGAAACTTCAAATAGAAAATCAAAAAACAAAGTTGTTGAGAATAATGATTTAAAATCATTAAAAAAAAGTCAGCTTAAAACTGATTATGAGGAGATATATTTTGACTAAAAATAATAAAATATTAATAAGTTTAATTATTATCTTTATGGCAATTTTTTCTATCTTTTTTGCTTTATTTAATTCTCAATACCTTAATATAGACACAATTGAAGTCACAATTGATCAAGGAGAAGTTCCGCCCTCTTTAAAACAATTATTAAATAATTATAATGATAAAAATATTTTTAGAATTAATTGTGAAAAACTACAGAAGCAAATTGAAAATAATCCTTTTATTGCTAGCGCAAAAGTAAAAATAACAATATCAAAAAAATTAAGAATTAACTTAAAAAAAACTCAAGTTGATGCTATAATTAGGATAATTGGAAAAGACGAATATGCTATTTTAGGTAATAAAGGATTATATAGAATAAATAATAATGATAATTCAATAATTGATAATCAATTAATTCAAATTGAAATGGATGAAAATGTATTAAATTCATTGCTTAAAGAGTCAAACTTAAGTAGATTTAATAAATTTATTGATAACCTTGATTTATTAAATGATTCTTCTTACTTGATAAGTAGTGTAAAATACGATAATAATGTTAATAATAGTTTTGGCTTTTTTAGGCTAGAATTTAAAAACACTAATACAATAATTAGGGTTCGTGAGGAAGTAAATACTCAACTACTAAAAACTGCAATTGAGTTAGCACTGAATGGCGCAACTAATAATAAAAAAGTATTAGATGTATACCATAGAGCTATAATTGAACGAAATAGTTCTTTCGGAGGGTGAGTAATTGGCAGCAGAAAAAGTGTTGATGGGTTTAGATATTGGCTCTGGAACTATTCGTTGTGTAATAGGATCTATTGGCCGAGACGAACAATTTATGGTCGACAGTATTTGTGAGAGAGCCAGTGAAGGTGTCTTGCACGGTTCAATAATAAACATTGAACAAGCAGTTCGTGCAATAAACAGTGTAATTAATGAGGCCCAATTACTTGCTGGCACTGAAATTACTGATGTAGTAATTGGTGTTGGTGGAGAATCAATAAAAGGTACCATTAGTCAAGGTGTTGTTGGGATTAGTGATCCTGATCAAGAAATAAAAAAAGATGATGTTATCAGAAGTATGGAAGTTGCAAAAGCTTTTGAATTACCTTCTGATAGAGAAGTTGTACATTTATTAGTACAAGACTTTAAAATTGATGGAAGATCAGGAATAAAAGATCCTATTGATATGTTAGGACGAAGACTTGAAACAAAGGTACTAGTTGTAACAGCTAGTTCTATTTTATGTCAAACTCATAGAAAATGTGTCCAACGTTTAGGTTTAAATGTTAGAAGAACAACCTTAGAAAGCTTAGCTGATGCTGATGTAACGCTCTCTTCAGAAGAAAAAGAAATGGGTACAGTATTAATAAATATTGGTGCAGGCACCACTGATATGATTGTTTATAGTAATGGAACACCAATGTATACTGGTGGTGTTAATTTAGGTGGAAACTCTGTAACAGATGATATAGCGTTAATTTTTAGTAAACCTAAAGCTGTAGCGGAACAATTAAAAGTAGATTCAGGGCATTCATATGTTCCCTCAGTTTCTATTGATGAATTGTTTACAATACCTAGTGTTGGTTCTTTGCCAGCAATCCAAATGCCCAAAAAAGAATTGGCAAAGGTTATTGAAGCAAGAATGGCTGAAATTTTTTCTAGATTACAAAATGAATTGCTAACAATACCTAATTTAGGCAATCTAGGTGGTGGTGTTGTTTTAGTTGGTGGAGGAGCTCTTCTTTCAGGAGTAACTGATTTAGCAAGTGAAATTTTTAGATTACCTTGTAGAGTAGGCTTCCCTGAAGCTTTAGGTGGTTTAGATAGAAATTATATTAATCCACAATATACAACAGTATTAGGCTTGTTAAAAAGTAATGCTAAAAAACATATTGAGACTTCTTCAGGTAGAAGAAAAAAGAATAAGAAAAATGGATCATTTGGAAATAAATTTTTGAGTTTTTTCAAATCTTTATTGTAATAATTAAAGGATAGAATTTATGGATGTTGGAATGTTTGAAGTACAAGATATGATTTCAGGAGACCAAGCTGTAGAAACCAATATAAAAGTTGTTGGAGTTGGTGGCGCAGGTGGGAATGCAATAAATCGTATGATAGCTAGTGGCTTAAAAAAAGTTTCATTTGTTGCAATGAATACAGATATGCAAGCTTTGCAAAGGTCTAATGCACAAACAAGAATTACTTTAGGAAAGGCATTGACTGAAGGCTTAGGTGCTGGTGGTATTCCTGAAATTGGTGAGAAAGCTGCTTTAGAAAGTAAAGAAGATATAAAAAGTGAAGTAGAAGATTGTGATATGGTTTTTGTAACCGCGGGAATGGGCGGTGGCACAGGAACTGGAGCAGCTCCTATTGTTGCCGAAGTTGCAAAATCATCTAATGCATTAACAGTAGCAGTTGTTACAACACCTTTTTCATTTGAAGGGAAAAAGAAATTAGCTCTAGCTCAACAGGGAATAGATAAATTAAGAGAACAAGTTGATACTTTAATAATTATTCCAAATCAATACTTATTAAATGTTGTAGAAAATAATACACCAATTAAACAGGCATTTTTAATGGCTGATGAAGTATTATATATGGGTGTTCAAGGTATTTCTGAATTAATTACTGAACCCGGTGAAATTAATATTGATTTTGCTGATGTTAGAACAGTTATGAAGGGCAAAGGGGATGCATTAATGGGTATTGGCTTCGGAGAAGGAGCTAATAGAGCTGTAGATGCAGCTAGACAAGCTATTAGTAATCCTTTATTAGCAAATGCATCAATTAATGGGGCAAAGAGTGTCTTAGTTAATTTAGCTGGTTCTGATTCTTTAACAATTCAAGAATATCAAGATGTAGTAGAATTAATAACAGAAAATTGTGCAGAAGATGCTTTAATTATTGCTGGACAATCATTTAATACAGACCTTGGTGATAGAGTTAAAGTTACTGTGGTAGCTACAGGTTTTGAAAGATCTAGTGATAATGTTGGAGAGCATTTATTTACAGCACAAGGTGATAAATCTAAGAAGGTTGAAGATACCACCACACAAGAAAGTGCAAATGAAAATGATGAAAATTCGAATATGTCAACAATAACTGTAAATAGATGGCAAGATTTACAACAAAGGATAGGAACACAAGCAAATGGTGGAGAACCAGATGATTATAATATTCCGGCAGTGTTGAGATATCAAAAAAGAAGGGATTCAAATAAAAAATGATAGATAATTCTTTAATTCAAAAAGAATATATTGATTATTTACTATATCAAAGACGGTTGCAATATGCGACCGTCGATGTTTATAAAACTGAAGTTAAATATTTTTTAAATTATCTAGAAAAGAATAATTTAAAAATAGAAAATTTTACTATTGATGATGTTGAGTCCTATTTTTCTTGTAGTAAGGAAGATAGGGCTTTAAGTGCACGTTCCCAAGCAAAAAACTTAAGTTCAATTAGGAATTTTTTAAAATTTTTAATAATTAGAAGATATAGAGATGATAACCCTTTAGATGTGTTTGATTCAATCAAAATAAACAAATCTATTCCTGAGGTTGTTAGTGAAGAAGAAATAAATAGGCTATTAAATTCAATAGAATTAAAGGATGATCTTGCAATAAGAGATTATGCATTATTTGAATTGATTTATAGTTGTGGATTAAGGGTAAGTGAAGTAATAAATTTGGAATTAAGCAATTATCAAAATGATTTTTTAATTGTTCAAGGAAAAGGGGATAAAATGCGATATATCCCAATTGGTGATATAGCAAAAGAAAAGTTAGAATTTTATTTAAATAATGCAAGGCAAAATTTGATAAAGAGAAAAACACAGTATATTTTTTTAGGAAGAAGAGGCAATAAACTTACAAGACAAGCAATAAATAAGCGATTAGAACAATATTGTTTTGATTCAAATGTCCACATACATGTTCATACTTTAAGGCATTGTTTTGCAACTCACTTACTTAGAGGTGGTGCTGATTTAAGAATTGTGCAGGAGCTATTAGGCCATAGTGATATTCAAACAACTCAAATTTATACTCATATTAATAATAAAGACTTAGAAGAAACATATAAAAAATATCATAAATAATCTTTATTTTTTTCAAGGCATTTTCATATTTAATTAAGTTAATATAATATGAATTATGAAAATAAATTACTATTATCATTGGTTAATAATTTATCCGAAGCCTCTAAAATAAGATATTTAAACCAAAATCTTTGTTTAAAGGAAATTTTAAATTTACATAAATTATATTCAACAAAAAATCTGGAATTTAAATATTCTTTATTTAAAGATTATAAATGTGCCTTTGTTGATGATTTTTTCTATCCTTTAGATTTAAAAAAAGTGACTATCCCTCCTTTTCGAATAGCCTCAACATTTGATTTCCCATCTCCTTTTATATATAATATTGGAGTATTAGGTTCTTCAAATTATGTACATGAAGATATTAATAAATATAAAAATTTTGGGATTGAATTATCAAAAAATAATTTAGGTTTAATTCTTTGTAATTATAATGGAATATCAAAAGAAATTTCTCAAGGATATTTAGAAAAGAATAAATCTATTTATTGTCTTATCCCCACAGGATTAAATGTTTTTTCAACTATTGATAACATCATATTCCTTTCTCCCTTTGAGATGGATATAAAACCTACAAGAAATACTAATTATTTAAATTATGGAATATATGGCTCATTAATCGATGTATTAGTTTTATTTCAATGTGGATTAGGTGATTATTGTAAAGATGGTATTACCTCTATAATTGATTCAGGAACAAATTTTTATATTCACAAAAGTGCGACAAAAAATAATAAAATAAATGAAGTTAGTTTTTCACTTTTTAATGATGGATGTGAAACTATAAATTCAATATATGATTTATATTTATAATTTATTTATTATTTGAAATATTTCGCTTAAACATGCTATATTTATTGTAATAAAGGTAATATATGCAAGTAGAACAAATAATTGATAATTATATTAAATATTTAAAGAATATCAGAAATTTGAGCCAAAAGACTTTAATTAGTTATCAAAAAGATATATTAGAATTTTATAATTTTTTAATAGAAAGAAATATTGATTTTTTTTCAATTCAACAAGATATAGCATTAGAGTATGTAAAATTTCTTAATAAGAAAAACTTAAGCAAGAGTACAATATCTAGAAAAATAAGTAGTCAGAGAGGTTTTATTAAATATTGTAGAAAACATAATATTTTATCTAATGATATCTTTAGTTCAATATCTCAAAGAAGGGGTGAGCGAAAATTACCAACTTTTTTAAGTGAAGATGAAATAGTAGCTCTGCTATCAATAGAGATTACAGATTTTAATTCTCTTAGAAATAAAGTTTTATATAGTTTATTATATGATACTGGTATGAGAATAAGTGAAGCTCTAAATTTAAGTATAAGAGATATTGATTTAAATAAAAATAATTTTGTAATATTTGGAAAGGGAAATAAAGAACGAATTGTTTTTTTTACAGATAGAACAAAAAATTTATTAAATGAATATATTAAGGAAAAAACAAAGATACAAATTGATAAAAAAATCAGAGAAAAATCGATTAGGGATAAATTATTTGTAACAAATTTAGGAAAACCCTTGTCGATTTCCTCTGTTGAGAGTATTTTTGATAAACAACGTGTTGATTTTGGTTGGCAAAAGAACTTTAGCCCGCATGTTCTCAGACATACTTATGCAACGCACTTATTAAATAATGGTGCATCTATAAGAATGGTTCAACAAATGCTCGGGCATTCAAGTTTATCCACAACTCAAATCTATACACACGTATCACAAAAGAAAATGAGAGATGTTTATTTAAAATCACATCCTCATGGAAGGAAATAAAATGGGATCATTTAAAGGAACAACAATTGTTGCAGTTAGAAAGGGTGGCAAAGTTGCTATCGCAGGTGATGGCCAAGTTACTCAAGGTAATACTGTATTGAAAGGAAATGCACATAAAATTCGTCATTTGTTTAATGGCAAAGTAATTACAGGTTTTGCAGGAACTACTGCAGATGCTTTTACACTTTTTGAATTGTTTGAAAAAAAGTTAAAACAATTTAATGGTGATTTAACAAGAGCCGCTGTAGATTTAGCAAAACAGTGGAGAACTGATAAATCACTAAGACAATTAGAAGCTATGCTAATAGTTACTGATGGAGATAAGATCTTTTTGATAAATGGCGCTGGGGATGTAGTAGAACCGGAAAATGATGTAATAGGTATTGGATCTGGTGGGAATTATGCACTTTCAGCTGCACTAGCATATTTAGATTCAAATGTAGGTTTAGATGCAAAAGAAATAGCTGTAAAAAGTGTTGAAATAGCAGCTTCTCTTTGTATCTATACAAATAACTCAATTATAGTTGAAGAATTATCAAAATAAATAAGGAAACGATATGAACAAAATTCCATTACTAGATGAAATGAAACCTTCACAAATTGTTGAAGAGTTAGATAAATATATTATTGGACAAAAACAAGCTAAAAGAACAATAGCTGTTGCAATTAGAAATAGAACAAGAAGAAAAAGATTACCTGATGAAATTAGGGATGAAGTTTCTCCAAAGAATATGATATTAATTGGACCAACAGGTAGTGGTAAAACAGAATTAGCAAGAAGAATTAGTAAATTAAGTAATGCCCCTTTTATAAAAGTAGAAGCAACAAAATTTACTGAAGTTGGTTATGTTGGACGAGATGTCGAGTCTATGGTTAGAGATCTTATGGGAATATCTATGCAAATGGTTACGAAAGAAATGAGTGAATCCCATAAAGAAGAAGTAGAGAATAAAGTTGAAGAGAGATTATTAGATTTACTCATTCCATTAAACAATGTAGCAACTACAGAAATATCTTCTAGTTCAATTGCTGAGAATTCTAAAGCAACAAGAGAAAAGTTTAGACAAATGTTAAAAGATGGTAAATTCGAAGATAAAGAAGTAGAAATTGCTGTAAATAATAAAGCAAACATTGGTATTGAAATGGTTGGTGCTACAAGCATGGATGATTTACAAAATGCAATGAATTCTTTAGGATCTATTTTTCAACAACCTAAAAAAAGAACTTGTTCAATAAAAAGAGCAAGAGACCTTTTAAGAGAAGAAGAAACTCAAAAAATGGTTGATCCTGATAAGGCTAAGGATGAAGCTAAAGAACGTGTTGAACAGATGGGAATTATTTTTATTGACGAAGTTGACAAAATAGCTTCTTCAGAAGGTCAAAGAAATGGTCAAGATGTTTCAAGAGAAGGCGTTCAAAGAGATATTTTACCAATTGTTGAAGGTACCCAAGTAAGCACAAAATGGGGTATTATTGATACAACACATATCCTCTTTATTGCAAGTGGAGCTTTTCATGTTTCAAAGCCTAGTGATTTAATTCCAGAACTACAAGGAAGATTCCCATTAAGAGTTGAATTAGAAGAATTGACAGCTGATGATTTTGAAAGAATTCTTGTTGAACCCAAAAATGCTATAACAATGCAATATCATGAATTATTAAAAACTGAAGGTGTTGATATTGAATTTGATCAAGAAGCAATAAGAAAAATTAGTGAAATAGCTTATGAGGTAAATGCAACAAACGAAAATATTGGGGCAAGAAGATTATATACTGTAATGGAAAAATTACTTGAAGAATTAAGTTTTAGTGCTGATGAATGTAGTGGTCAAACAATAACTATAACTAAGGAATATGTTGATCAAAGACTTTCAGATGTGGTTCAGGATCAAGATTTATCAAGATTTATATTGTAGAGGGAGTATCATATGGAGTTTCTTACTATTGAAGCAAAGGATTATGATCAAGCAATTAAAATTGCAAGACAGAGATATGGAGGAGCTGTAAGGATTCATTCATTAACTAATAATCAAGCTTCTTTTGCAAAGAAGAGTTCTTGCACAATTACTTGTTATTTAGTTGATGATAAAATTCCTGAAGATAGTGAGATCTCCGATATTGAGAAACCAAAAAGCATTGAGGCTCCTAGTGAAGTAATTTCTAAAATGCGAAAAGTTTTAGAAATGAATGATTTTTCATTACCTTTAATTGATTCTGTAATTGGAGATTTAATTTGGGATGATGTAAAAGATATTACAGATATGGAATTAAGTCTTGTAAACAATCTAATTGATAGTGCTAAAATTGATAGAGAAAATATGCTAAACCCACCTAAGTTTTTTGTTTTACATGGATCTTCTGCGGTTGGTAAAACTGTATCTTTATTAAAATTGTCTTTATTATATTCAACAGATATTGAAGAATCTTCTAGAAGAAAAGTTGCAATTTTGTCTTTAGGTGGTTCCTCGAAATTGAATTCTATATGTGAGCTATATGAAATCGATGCTTATCATGTAGGAGACCCAAATGCCTTAAGACAATTTGTTGACTCTGAATCTAATAAATATGATTTAATATTAGTTGATATTGGGGATATTGAAAAAGATTTGAAGTTTATGATGTTAGATGTTATTAAAAAAGAGAATATTGGTCATTTCTTATGTATCAATGCGAGATATAAATTAAGTGAACTAAAACATACATATTATCAATTAAAGGATGAATATGATTTAAGAAGTATCATAGTTACTATGTGTGATGAAGCTTCTTCAGTGGGTAATGTATTGTCTTTCTGTAATGAAATTGACATTCCTTTGATATTTTTCAGCAATGGCAAAGAAATTGAAAGTGGTATATATCCTGCTAATAGTTCTTATATAATGAGTTTATTCCATGGATTCTCAATTGATTTTAAATCAATGTGGGACTCAGCAAATAAAAATTCATTAATATAACTATAATTTATTTTGAGAAGCTAACCCTTCAATTATATTTTTAATTGCAGGAGAAGCTATATTACTACCCCAAATTGAATTAATGCTTGGGGCGTTTGCTGCAAAATAAATTATGTATTTAGGATCATTAGCATCAACTATTGCAATAGTTGATGCTAATGATTTTCCATCCGCATAACTTTTTGATTTCTCATTTAATAATTGAGCAGTTCCAGTCTTAGCGGCAACTGTTATTCCTTCTACTCTTGTTTTTACAGCAGTTCCATCTTCTTCTGTTGCTCTCACCATTGAGTCTAGAACAGTTTGAGCAGTGCTTTCTTTTATGATTCTTTTACTTATTTGTTCGGAATTTAGCGTGTCTCCAATTTGTTTAATGATTTTAGGTTCTAAAAGAATGCCTTTGTTCGCTATTGCTGTTGCAGCTGTTGTTATATTTATTGCAGTAGTCAATAATTCTTGTCCAAAAGCTATTGTTGGTTTCGATCTTAGTGACCATAGAGTTGGATCTTGTATTCTAGATCTAGCAATACCATTCATGGGTAAATCAATTTTAGAATCAAACCCAAAATCTAAAAGTTTATTATAGAATTCCTTTGAATCAGTTTCTAGAGCCCATTTACTAATTGCTCCATTACAAGAGTATTTTAGCATAGTGTCTTTTGTAACCTCTCCATGCGCATGTGCACAGTTTATTGTAAATGTTTGTCCATTAATTTCAAAATCATATGAACCATCACAAAAAAAAGGTTCATCAAAATTAGCACTATTAATATCTACAAGTGCGGCAAAAGAGAAAATTTTAAAAACTGATCCAGGCTCATATAACATTGATATTGTATTGTTTTTTCTATCATCTGCGTTACTGTTTTTAAAATTATTGGGATTAAACCAAGGATAGCTTGAAAGAGCTAAAATTTCACCATTTTTTGCATCCATAACTATTGCTACAATGCTTTCTGGTTCGAATTCAGCATTGACTCTTTGGACTTCTAAGTCACATAGATATTGTATATTCATATCTAATGTTAAATAGACGTCATTTCCATAAGTAATTGTTTCATTTAACCCAGGTCCTGGATATAGAATCTCATTAAGTGAGTTCTCTAATCCTTCTAATCCATTGTTATCATAACCTATAAAACCTATACTTTGAGCTGCATGAAATCTATATGGATAATCCCTCCCATATTTTTTTTCAATTTTAACTAAATTTTGAAGATTATTATCATCAATAAATGAAATAAATGAATTTAATTTACTGTCATCAATTCTTTCTTTTATTAAAGCTTGATAAGTATATTTTGACGCTATTGTTTTTATGTCTTCAACACTCATATTTAAGAAAGGAGAACACATGTTGGCAATCTTTTCTAAATCTTGAATTTTATCGACTCTGAAACTACAGCTATAATAAGGGACTTCAATTGCTAAGATATTAGAATTTCTATCGTATATTGTCCCTCTTATAATGGTTTGTGCTACATCTGGGTCATTATATGTTATTCTTTTGTCCTTTTCACTTATCATCAGATATGCTATTTTAATTAAAATTGAAATAAATAATATTACTATAAATAAAAAGGCATAAGTAAAAATTTTATCTTTTTTTGTGGAATCCATGATATATTTATAGTACAGTATGAATAAGGTAATGTCGACATGAATAGAGAAAATTTTGATATGGATGGTTCTTTAGATATTGAAGATAACAAATCCAAAAAAAACAATAAGAAAAGTAAAAGTTCACGAATAATGAGTTTTATATTAATTATATTAATTATTGTTAGTGTAATTGCGGGGTATTTTTATATTAAAGAATTGAAAACTGATAATTCAAATATAAGTAATCCTAAAACAAAACAAACTAGTATTGAAACAATTCAAAATGAAAATCCTGTAAAGCCAGAAACAGTTTTACCAGCTACAGAACTACCACCTACTAATATAACTGATGCAAAAGTTAATTTAGGAATCGAAAATTTAGAAAATGATAATATTGCCTTAGATATTTCAAAAGTTAAAAGTAATAAAGCAAAAGAAGGAGCAGTTAAATTTTCTGACCATGTTGTTCAATCAAATGAAGATTTAAATAGTATTGCAAAGTTGTATGGATTAAAAGTTCAAACTTTAATTAGTATAAACGAGATAAAAAATATTAGTGGTGTTACAGAAGGCATTGTGTTATCAATTCCAGATAGAAATGGAAGATTTTATGTTGTTCAATCTGGAGATATGCTTTCTACTATTGCTAACGAATATTGTCCTAATTTAGGTTGGAAAACTCTCCAAGAAATAAATGGATTGACTGATACACGATTAGATGTGGGAGATAAGATTTTTATTCCAGATATGAGTGAAATTAATGCAAATCCTGCAATTAATACTTCTTTAAATAAGTTTATAAAACCATCAAATGGAAATATAATTGCTAAATATGGGCAATTTATGGAAGATAACATTTATAATGATGATATTTCTTTAGACGGTATTTTAATCCGCACAGATTCTATTATTGTTGCTTCTGCAAAAGGGGCGGTTGTTGATATTTTAAATAAAAATGGAAATAAGAATGTAAAAATTGCCCATGATGGTGGTTATGTTACAATTTATGGCAATTTAGAGACTACCCAATTATCTATTGGCGATGAAGTGGATATTAATACTGAAATTGGGACAGTTTCTCCATCTGATAATATTTTATACTTTGCTATAATTCAAGGTGGCATTCCTTTGGATCCTGAGTCTTTCTTTTAAATAAATAAAAATTAGTAAAAAAAAAGATGAGCTAAAAACTCATCTTTTTTTGTTTGAATTATTGTTGTTAAATATGTCTTCCACAACAATTTTTATATTTTTTACCTGAACCACAAGGACAAGGATCATTTCTTCCAACTTTTGGAGTATTTCTTTTGACAGTAATCGGAGCTTCATTATTATTTGAATTTCTATTAGCTCTTGTTTGTTGAGCTGCATTGCTTGCTTGTTCTTGGAATGCTGCTGCTTTAGAATGTCTTTCAATAGTTTTCGTTGGTCTTCTTTTTTGATAAGATTCAGTGTTTTCTTTAATTTGAACTCTAATTAAAGTCTGTGCCATAAATTTATCAATGTTAAATAACATATCATTAAATATATCAAAGCCTTCTAATTTATATTCAACTAAAGGATTTTTTTGAGCAAAAGTTCTAAGACCTACAGCTTCTCTTAATTCTTCAAGCATAGATAAATGATCTTGCCATCTTAAATCTATTTGTCTTAAGTAGTGAAATCTTAAGAAATCATTAAAAGGTTTTTCTGTTGTAATTTCAACTTTAGAATTAATTTCATCATCAATTGATTTTTTAAGATATTCTTTCCATTGATCTTTTGTAGAATTTTTTTCAAGAGGAACTACATCATAGAATAAATCATTCTTAGTATATTCAATAATATTAATTATTTCTTTTCCATCTTTTTTACTAAAAGATTCATCAACTAAATCATCAATTAATGTATGACAAATATCTAAAACTTTATAAAGCAAATGTTCATTGCTGAGAATTTCATCACGTCTATCATAAATATAATTTCTTTGTTCATTTAATACATCATCATATTCTAATAAATGTTTTCTTATTTCAAAGTTTCTTTCTTCAACTTTCTTTTGTGCTCTTTCAATTGATCCAGTTAGCATTTTGTGCTCTAATGGCTCACCATCTTTCATACCTATTTTTCCAAGCATGTTTTTTAGATTATCATTTGCAAATAAGCGCATTAAGGTATCATCTAGAGAAACAAAGAATTTACTATAACCTGGATCACCTTGTCTTCCTGATCTACCTCTTAACTGGTTATCAATACGTCTTGATTCATGGCGTTCTGTACCCAAAATGTATAACCCGCCAAGTGATTTTACTTTTTCATATTGGACTGTCCATTGAGGTTTTACTTTTTCAATTGCCAAAGCTAATTCTTCAGCAGTTGCTTCAGTACCACAAATTTTTCTAGCCATATTCTCGATACTACCACCGAGCTTAATATCAGTACCACGTCCAGCCATGTTAGTTGCAACAGTAACAGCTCCAACAGCACCTGCTTCTTCGATAATTAAAGCTTCTCTTGCATGGTTCTTAGCATTTAAAACTTCATGCTTAATTCCAACTTTTCTAAGAAGTGTTGAAATAATTTCACTCATTTCAATGGAAACAGTACCTACTAACACGGGTTGTCCTGTTTCATGAATTTTTTTAATCTCAGTAACAATAGCATCTAGTTTAAATTTTTCATTATAATAAATTAAATCTTGACTATCTATTCTTGCTATTGGGTTGTTTGTTGGGATAACAACAACATCAAGTTTGTAAATTTTCATAAACTCAGTACTTTCTGTTTCAGCAGTACCTGTCATACCAGAAAGTTTATTATACATTCTGAAGAAGTTTTGGAAGGTAATTGTTGCAAGAGTTTTGTTTTGTCCAAGGACTTTAATCTTTTCTTTTGCTTCAATAGCTTGGTGTAAACCATCACTATAACGTCTTCCATGTAAAATACGTCCAGTAAATTCATCAACAATTTGTATTTGACCTTCTTGAACTACATAATCAACTTCAATATTAAATAATCTTTGTGCTTTTACAGCTTGGGTTACATAGTGAACAAATTCAAAATTTGATCCTTCATATAAGCTACCAGAAATTATATGTAGTTTTTGAAGTAGTTCTTCAATGTGAGTCATACCTTGAGAAGTAAATGATACAGATTTTCTTTTTTCATCAATCTTGTAATCACCTTTTTCATCAAATGGAGCTGAGTTCTTATCAAATCTAGCTAAAGGATCCATTTCATAATAGTCATTAGTTGATGGATCTTTTTCACATTCAATTAATGAGGATACAATCTTTTGAGCACCTATAACCTGTTCTGAGTCATCTTCTGCTTGTCCACTAATAATTAATGGAGTTCTAGCTTCATCTATTAAGATAGAGTCAATTTCATCAATAATACAATAATGGTGTTTAGGTTGAATCTTATCATCCATAGCCCATTTCATATTATCTCTTAAATAGTCGAATCCAAATTCATTATTAGTTCCATAAGTAATGTCTTTACTATAATTAATTTTTCTTGACTCATTATCTAATGATGAAATAATTACACCAACATCAAGTCCTAAATAATTATAAATTGGAGCCATCCATTTTGCATCACGTTCAGCTAAATAATCATTAACTGTAACAACATGTACACCTTTTCCTTCAAGAGCATTTAAATAAGCAGCTGGTACACAAGTTAAAGTTTTACCTTCACCAGTTTTCATTTCAAGAATCTTTCCTTGATGTAAGACTGTTGCACCCATTATCTGAACATCATAATGTCTTTGACCTAATACTCTATAAGCGGCTTCTCTTGCAAGAGCAAATGCTTGAGGTAATAAATCGTCTAATGTTTTTTCTTTAGATTGAATTTGTTTTTTAAATTCAAGAGTTTGATTTAAAAAATCTTCTTTTTTTAGAGATTTTGCCCAACTCTCTTGTTCATTAACTTTTTTTACTATGGGCATGAGCGCTTTAACATCTCGGTCCTGTTTTGAACCGAAAAGGGCTCTGAATATTGATTTGGCCATTTATTTCTCCAAACGTATTTTTTGGCTATATCCGTTATTATACATTGAAAAACGCTTCTAGAAAAGGAGTATTTTTCTAATCTCAAAAGAATATATTTTATTTACATTATAAAAAAAATAATAATAATTTGTAATCTTGTAAATATTAGATTTAAAATTAATAAAAAAAATTCCAGTAATGTGTCATTTTGATTCTATTATTGCTTATTTTATTACCATATGATATTTTGATTATATGAAGATTGCATTTACAGGTGGTGGTACACTTGGACATATTTACCCAGCTTTAGCTATTATTGACTACATAAGAGAATGTGATACCTCAATTGATTCAATTTGGATTGGAAGAACCAATGAAATTGAAAAAACACTTATAGAAAGTAATAATATTTTATTTTATGGAATTACTTGTGGCAAGTTTAGAAGATATTTCTCATTAAAAAATATTATTGATATCTTTAAAATTATCATTGGTTACTATCAAGCAAAAATAATATTGAAGAAAAATAGGCCAGATTTGATATTTTCTAAAGGGGGATTTGTTTCTGTTCCTGTTGTTTATGCTGCTCATAAATTAAAAATAGAAATTATTACACATGAGTCTGATATTACTCTTGGTCTTGCTACCAAGCTAAATTCCAGAGTTGCCTCAAAAATATTAAAAGGATTTGCTTTAACAAATTTGGAAAAAAATTCTTCTAAATACTATTTTAGTGGTAATCCTTTACGCAGTGATTTGAATTATTTTAAGTCAAAAGATATAAAAGATATAGAAAATCCATTACAAATAAATGATTTAAAATATAAGGATGAAGTAAAAGCAACTTATCAGAATATTGAAAAAAACTTTGATCCAAAAAAAGAAATAATTTTAGTTGTTGGAGGTTCTCTTGGTGCCTTACAAATTAATACATTAATAAAGGATAATTTAGATTTGCTTTTATTAAAATATAATATTTATCACCAAATGGGAGAGAAAACATATCAAGATAATTCAAGATTTGGATATATTTGTGTGAGACAAATTGGAAAGGAGCTTGGGTATCTTTATAAAAAAGCTAGCTTAGTAATATCAAGATGTGGTGCAAATACTTTGAATGAATTAATACAATTTAGAAAAAATATATTAGCTATTCCGTTAGAAAACAAAGCAAGCAGAGGCGAGCAAGTATTAAATGCAGAATTTTATAAGAAATTGAATTTGCTTGAAGTTTATAAAAACGAAATGAATTTAATAGACGCCATAGAAAATATGTTAAATAATGATAATATGAGGACGAGAGATTTAGCATTTTCAAAATTTATTATAAAAGATGCTAATAAAGAGATTTATAATCAAATAAGAGAATATAAAAAGTGAGAGGAAAAGATGGATTTTACAGTTAGTATTGGATCTAGTGTTTTAAATATTATTGATATAATAATAATTGCAATTGTTTTAATTGCTGGTATTGCTGGTGCTTTTGAAGGTTTTGCCAAAAGCTTTGCATCTAAAGCAGCTGTTTTGGTGGGCTTAATAGTTGGATTAATGTTTAGTAGTTTAGCTAGTGAACAATTATTATCAAGATTTGAACTACCATTAATAATTAATTCTCTCTTAAGTTATATGTTATGTTTTTTTATTGGATATATTATTACATTAATCTTAGGTAATTTACTTTCAGAAGTTTTTGAAGGTGTTGGTTTAGGTGCTGTTAATTCATTGTTGGGTTTTGTTTGGGCAGTTGTATTTGTACTAGCTTTGAGTGCTGTAGCATTAATGTTATTAAGTTATCAAAAATTATTTGATTTAACTGATTTAATAAACCAATCTTATTTATATAAAAATTTATTTGAGCCAATAATCCCAGTTGCTGAGGACTTTATTAAGAATGTTCAATAAATTAAGAGAAACTCAACCAGAGTTGTCAAATATTTTAGAATTAGAAATCGAGAAGAATACATTTAGTAATTCTTCACTATTTTGTGGCCCTCAATATTCATCAAAAATGACCGCTGCTATTGAAGTTGCAAAAACGTTGTCTTGTTTAAGTGAAAAAAAGGGTGTTAATTGTAACTGTTCTTCGTGCATAGCCTACGATAAATATATAATGCAGAATTTAGTTGTTATTTCTAATCGGGATTTTGAAAATAGAATTGATGTTGCAATACAACAATATTCAAAACAAAGAACAGCTTTTACAAAAAATTATTTAATTGAGAGTGTTAGAATCTTTTTACTTTCTTATCATAATGCAATATATATTGATAAAAATAAGGCTTTATTTGAAACTGCCTATGAAGTAAGTGAATTAATAAATGAATTTGCTCAAAACCCTCTTGAGTTTAAGATAAGAGAAGCCCAGAGATTTACTAAATCGTTAAAGCAAAAACTTAAACCATTAATTACGGTTAGTAAAAAAAATCTAACGTCAATAAGTGTAGATGGTGTTAGAGCTATGCAAACTTGGTTATCCAATACTTTAGTAAATGAAAAGGCTAGGATAGTTGTTATTGAAGCAATTGAAAAAAGTAATGATAGTGTTAGAAATAGTTTATTAAAAATTTTAGAAGAACCTAATGAAAATGTATATTTTATTTTACTAAGTAATAATCCATCAAGAATAATGAAAACTATTTTGTCTAGAGTAAGAAGATATAATTTTTCTACAATCCCTATTGAAAAACAAGTAAAAATATTAACTCCCTTTAATTTAGAGGATCCTTCAATTAATTGTTTTGAAAAATTTTTCTTAAGTGCAAGTGGTATAAAAATGAATGAAGTAAACAATGCTCTAGATTCTCTTGTATTAGCAGTTATAAATAAGAGAGAAATGAATAGTAGTATGTTGGCTTCGATTATAAAAGTTTTAGATTCTTCAACTGAAGATGAATATATTCTTCAAGAATTATTAAACAAAGTAAAGAATGAATATCTTAATAAAAAAATTGATAATAGAACATGTAAAAAAATCATTCAAGATATTAGTATTTTGTATAATAATCAGAGAATTTTTAATCTTCCTAAAAAAAATATGTACGAGAATGTTTATAGAAAAATGATGGAGAATGTTAATGCATAATTTTGTAAAAAGGGCTTTAGAAAAACTTGAACAACTTGATATTATTCAAATTGAACAGTTAATAAAACGAGAAGATTCATATATAACCATTTTAGAACAAGTATTAGATAATTTAGCCCAAGGTATAATATTATTAGATAATAGAAAAAGATTAGTTTATATTAATAAAGTTGCAAAACTATTACCTCCAATTATTAGAAAGAAATCTTATGAGGGCGATAGTATTTATAGTATTATTGAAGATAAAAATGTTATAGCATATATACAAGCTGAGTTAACTAAAATTGGATATAATGAAGAAGAAAATGAATTTAATTATCAATGGGGAGAAGAGGTTCGAACCATTTTGTTAAATGTTATTAAATTAACAGATGATAAAGAAATTGATGAAAATGGTTTTTTGTTAGTTTTTAAAGATATAACAATACAAAAAAGAAATGAAACAAGATTAAGAAGAAGTGAAAATTTAGCTAGCATGACAACTATGGCAGCTGGGGTAGCACATGAAATAAAAAATCCTTTAGCCGCAATGAGTATTCACTTACAATTATTAAATAAGGCTTTTGAAAAAAAGCAAACTTTAACAATTGATGATGCCTCAAGATATATTAATGTATTATCTGAAGAAATTGAAAGATTAAATTCTATTGTTGTAGATTTCCTTTTTGCTGTAAGACCGATGGATACTAAATTAAAGTTAACAAGTGTTTCAAGAGCAATTAATGAAATTTGTAATTTTATTGAACCTGAATTAAAAGAAAATCATGTAAAATTGATTAGAGATATAAAAAGTACCCCTAAAGTGGAATTAGATACTAATCTTTTTAGACAAGCCTTACTGAATATTATAAAAAATGCAATGAATGCAATTGAAAAAAAAGGTACAATTAATATCTGTGTTAAATTAAGGGGCGATGAAGTTGTAATAGTTGTCAAAGATTCTGGAAAGGGGATGGATCAAAACACCGTTAATAAAATATTTGAGCCTTACTTTACCACAAAAGCAAGTGGTACTGGCTTGGGGTTAACCGTAGTTTATAAAGTAATAAAAGAACATAAAGGTGATATTAGAGTTAAAAGTGAATTAGATAAAGGAAGTGAATTTACTATAACTTTACCAGTACCTCATAGTGAGAGACTTGCAATAGATGATTCTAGGGAGAGTTTTGATGAATAGAACAATTTTAGTTTGTGATGATGAAAAAAATATTAGAGAAGGCTTAGCTTTAGCTTTTGAATTAGAAGATTATAATGTATTAACTGCAGAAAATGGTAAAGTGGCTTGGTCTTTAATTAATAAAAACGATGTTGATTTAGTGATAACTGATTTAAGAATGGATGAGATGAATGGTCAAGAGTTATTAAAAAAAGTTGTATCAACATATCCTAATATTCCCGTTGTAATTTTAACAGGGCATGGAACAATTGAAACTGCTGTAAATGCTATGAGAGATGGCGCAGTTGATTTTTTTACAAAACCTTTAGATTTAGATCGTCTGTTATTGCTAGTTAAAAAATCTTTAAAACATAAAGATTTAATCGATGAAAATATAAAAATAAAAGAAGAATTAGCTGCATTAAAAGCCTCAAATAATTATGGTAAAATGATTGGTAATAGTTCTCAAATAAGAAAATTATTAGAGACTATTAATCAAGTAGCACCAACTAAAGCTTCTGTTTTAGTTACCGGAGAAAGTGGCGTTGGTAAAGAATTAGTTGCTGATGCAATACATCAGATATCAAATAGAAGAAATGGACCATTTATTAAAGTTCATTGTGCTGCATTAAGTGAAAGTTTATTAGAAAGTGAATTGTTTGGTCATGAAAAAGGGGCTTTTACAGGAGCAATTTCAGCAAAAAAAGGAAGATTTGAACTTGCAAATGGAGGAACTATATTTTTAGATGAAATAGGTGAAATAAATTTAGCAACTCAAATAAAAATACTAAGAGTTTTGCAAGAACGACAATTTGAGAGAGTTGGTGGAGAAAAAACTATAACGGTTGATGTAAGAATAGTTACGGCAACAAATAAAGATTTGTTAAAAGAAATTGAAAAAGGAAATTTTAGAGAAGATTTATATTACCGATTAAATGTTGTTCATGTTGAAGTTCCACCTCTAAGAGAGCGAAAAGAAGATATCCCATTATTAATGGCATCTTTCTTAGACCAAATAAATAAGGAAAATAATACTGAAATTAAAGGGTTTACATCTGAGGCTAAAGCTGCTTTGTATAAATATGAATGGCCTGGAAATATTAGAGAGTTAAGAAATTGTATAGAAGCATCAATTGTTATGTGCAGAAATGAATTTGTTGATGTAAAAGATTTGCCTCCTCAAATTACACAAGATCATGAATCTCAATCAATGAATATTGAAGTTGGTTTAAGTTTAGCTGAAGTAGAAAAAAAGGTAATTTTATCAACATTAAATAGCTTGAATGGAAATAAGAGTAAAACTGCTGAAATATTAAAGATAGGAAGAAAAACTCTTCATAGGAAATTAGAAGAATATAAATAATGACAAATGAACAAATAGAAGATATTTTTGATAAGGGTGGACTTATATCAAGTAAGTTAAAAACTTATGAGATTAGAGAAGGTCAAATTCAGATGGTTAAATTAATCACTGAAGCCTATAAAAATGACTCAATTGCTATAATTGAGGCTGGAACAGGTATCGGGAAAAGTTATGCTTATTTAGTCCCTGCGATTTATAATTCAATCGAAAATGGAGATGAAAGAACAGTAATTTCTACTGCTACTATAAATCTTCAAGATCAATTATTTAAAAAAGATATACCCACAATATTAGATATTCTTAATGTAGAATGCAATGTAGCATTAGCAATCGGGCGGGGTAATTACCTTTGTTTAAGAAGGTTTAGTGATGAGATTGCTAAGTCTCCTGCTTTTTTAGTAGACCCCGATTCTAAAGAATCTTTATTTAAAAAGTGGAGTGCTAAAACTGAAACAGGGCTATTGACTGAGTATCATTTATCTATTCCTTTTGATAGAAGCAAAATTAATAGTGATGGAGAATTATGTTTAAATTTTAAATGTCCATATTTTAAAGAATGTTTTTTTCAAAAAAGTAAATTAAAATTACAAAAAGCAAAGATAATTGTGAGCAATCATCATCTACTATTTACTGATTCAAAAAGTAGAAAAGAAAATGATTTAACATATGCTGAAGATAATATTTTACCTGCTTTTAATAGATTAATAATTGATGAGGCCCATAATATAGAAGATACAGCTTCAGAATTCTTTTCACTTGAATATAGTAATTATTTTGTATTAAAAAAACTAGATAATTTGTTATCTTCTGTTAAAAAAGGTGAAGGGAAGAATTTAGTAGAAAAACTTGGTAAATTCTCCACGCAAGGTTTTGATCATCAAATTTTGATTTCAAGATATAAAGAGTTGAAAAATTTAGTTACTACTTTAAATCAATATTTGTTACAGACTTTTGAAAAACAAAATTATAAAAGTGTATATGTTGTAAAATCTCAAGAAAAAAGATTAAGCAATTTTATTGACGCCTCAAACCAAATTATTAAGAAAACAGAAGAATGTAATAAATTAATGGAACAATTCCTAAAACAAGTTGAAGTTGACGATAGTTCATTAGCATTTGAAAAAGAGGTTGAGACCTCTCATTTTCGAATAGTTTCAAGTGTGAATGTCTTAAAAATGTTTATCGATTTTGCGTCTTGGAGTGAAGATGAAATTCATTGGTTCGAGGCAGAATGGCGAAGATCTAGTGTTGTTGATATTTCAACCATAATTACTCCTTTAGATATTTCTAACGAATTGGTTGAAAATATTTTCAAAGAACTTAGTACTGTTGTTTTAACAAGTGCAACTTTGAATTTAAGTGATGATTTTAAATTTTGGACCTCACGGATTGGTTTGCCGTATGATCAAAAAAGGACTTTTTTAAAATCCAGTTTTTTATCTCCTTTTGATTATGAAAATAAATTATTGCTATTGACTCCACTTGATGCTTTACCTCCACCAGCTTATTGCTCAGAAACAGATAAAAAAGCTTTATTGATGAAAAAAGAAAATGAAGAAAAATATTTAGATTATATAAGTGAAATGATATTTAATAGTATTAATTCGTCAAATGGTGGAGCTTTAGTATTATTTACTTCAAAAGATATTATGAATAAAGTTTATAAAATTGTTGAAGACAAATTTATTAAAGCCTCTTTAACTTTGTTAATTCAAGGGAATTCCTCTAAGCATAAATTAATAACAGAATTTAAAAATGATGATAATGCTTCATTGTTTGCACTTTCTTCATTTTGGGAAGGTGTAGATGCCCCTGGGAATACTTTGAGACTTGTAATTATTGTAAAACTACCATTTCAAGTTCCTTCCCATCCAGTTGTTAAAGCAAGAACTATGGATTATGAAAAGAGAGGGGAAAGTGGATTTTTTAATTTATCTTTACCCTTGGCTACAATGAAATTAAAACAGGGTTTTGGTAGATTGATGAGATCTACTGCTGATTATGGTGTTGTTTTATTGCTTGATAGTAGGATTAGCCAAAAAAGCTATGGACAATATATGTTACGAGCTTTACCAAATTGCTTCCATCCTGAAACTAGTAGTTCAGGAGTTTGTGATAAAATTGAAGATTTTTTATATTCTCGTAAAGATTAGTTAACAATTATTAAAGAAATAAATATTCTTTAATTATATGAAAAAAGCTATCTAGAAATTATTCTAAATAGCTTTTTTTAGTAATAATTAAAAATAATTATTATTCTACTATAGCAAGAACATCGCTCATATTAATAATTAATAGTTCTTCACCATCAATTTTTATTTGAGTACCTGCGTATTTGTCATGTAAGATTTTATCGCCAATTTTTACTGTGATAGCTTCTTTGTCATCGCCAACAGCAACAACTGATGCAATTTGTGTTTTTTCTTGTGCTGATTGTGGGATAAATAAACCACTAGCTGTTTGTGCTTTTACTTCATCCATTTTTACTAGAATTCTGTCACCTAAAGGTTTTACTGTCATTTTTTATAATCTCCTTAAACTGTACTTAATAGTAATGCAAAGTTGATTACTCTTTGCATATTTATAAATATAACAATATAAAATGTAAGAGGCAATATAATAATTTAAAAAAAATTAGGCAAAAATTTATTTGCCTTTTTTATCCTTTATAATTATATTTTATGTGAAATACATGAAGGAGAAAGAAATGGAAAAATGTACAAAATTGTTAAATCCAAAGATGCTAGCAAATTTTTATTTTTCAAATAATAATTCACAACAATCTTTAGCTCGAACATTCTATAAATTAGCAAATTCATTTCTTGATCAAAAAGAGTTAGTAAAAGGGTTAGATTGCATTTGTGATACTTTTTTATTAAGAAATGTGGATATTACTACATTGAATGATGAATTTTTAGAATTTTTTAAAATTCAATTTATAGTATATCTGTTAGGGAAAAAGAAAATAAAAGTGGCATTAAGTGAAGGTGATATGATCTTTGATTTAATAGAAGATACTTTTAAAAATATAGAAGAGGATTTGAAGGAAAGTCCTTTTAAAATAAAGGATGAAAATAGAAGAACATTTTATAAAACAGTAGAAATTGATTTCCCTTGGATGTTGTTTGAAGAATCTTTTTTTGCCTAATTTAGCTTTCATTGTAGCAAAAAGCTACTGAAATGATAGTTATAAATTGGTTTTGTATCAAAATGCTACACTATTTTATTATAATTTTATTAACGGGTCATTTTGACCTGTTTTTTATTTTTTTTTTAGTAATTTATTTTTTTTTCACTATTTTAAGACAAAAAAAGCTGTTTTTTTATTTGGCATAGATATTGCATATTAATTTTCAACCTGGAGGAAATGGTTAAATGAAAAAAAATAATAATATGCTTAATAATAACGATAATTTAAATGAAGATGCTACAGTTTTATCAATGTACATGAAAGAATTAAATAAGTTACCTTTAATTACTCATGAGGAAGAAGTTGAATTATTTGAGAAAATGAAAAAAGGTGATTTAAGAGCTAGAAATAAAATGATTGAATCTAATCTTAGATTTGTTGTTAAAATTGCAAAAAATTATCAAAACCAAGGTTTACCTCTTGCAGATTTAATTGATGAAGGAAATATAGGTTTAATGACAGCCATTGAAAAATATGATGTTGATAAAGGATATCACTTTATTTCTTATGCTGTTTGGTGGATTAGACAATCAATAATGAAAGCCATAAATGAAAAATCTAGGGCAGTTAGACTTCCTTTAAATAGATCAAATGAATTATTACAAATTCAAAAATCTCAAAAATCTTTGATGCATAAATTAGGTGAAGATCCTACAGAACAAATGATAGCTGATGATACAAACTTGGATTTAGAAATTGTAAAAACACTTCTTTCTGTTTCAAAGGATATGGTAAGTTTAGATGCTCCTGTATTTAAAGATAATGAAACAAGTAATATTGGAGATTATATAGAATCAGATATTGCAAGTCCTGATCAACAAGTTATGACAACTTTGTTAAAAGAAGATATTAATGAAGCTTTAAATCAATTAAGTGATAAAGAAAAAGATATAATCGAACATAGATTTGGTTTAAATAACAAATATCAAATGAGTCTAAAAGAAATTGGTGAAATTTACAATTTAACAAAAGAAAGAATTAGACAAATTGAAAAAAGAGCGATTCAAAAATTACATAATACTGAAATTCATAAAAGCCTAGAAAGTTATAGTGCATAATGGATATATACTAACAAGAAAAGAGCAATCAGATATTGATTGTTCTTTTTTTTAATATCTTAAATATAAGTAAATTATTGATTTGTAATTAAATTTTTATAAATTTATTTATAAATAAAAACACTTAATATATGTATAGTTTTATGGACTAAACAAAATTGATATTTATTTATCCAATTTAATTATATGTAAAAAATGATTATACTTTCATAATTTTTTTATTAGTTTGTTATTATAAATCATTGAAGTAGATTGACACATAATTATGAATAACCTAATCTTTAAGGACTATGTTATTTGTATAATTTTTTTTGGAGGAATTTATGAAACCAAACAATGAGAAATACGTTTATTTCTTTGGTAATGGTGAAGCAGAAGGAACTGCTTCAATGAAAGAACTTTTAGGTGGAAAAGGTGCAAACCTAGCTGAAATGACTTCGATTGGACTACCAGTACCTCCCGGCTTTACTATTAGTACAGCAGCATGTGAGTATTTTAATACTCATAATGGAGAACTACCAAAACAATTAGAAGAAGAAGTTTTAGTAACATTAAAAAAACTTGAAAACACTATGGGCGCAAAGCTAGGGGATACTGAAAATCCATTACTAGTTTCTGTTCGTTCTGGAGCAGCACAATCAATGCCTGGTATGATGGATACTGTTTTAAATTTAGGTTTAAATCTTGACTCTGTTGCAGCTCTAATTAAAAAATCTGGAAATGAAAGATTTGCTTGGGATAGCTACAGAAGATTTATTCAAATGTTTGGTGATGTTGTAATGGATGTACCTCATCATGAATTTGAAAGTGCACTTCAAAGTGTAAAAGATGAAACAAATAAAGAATTTGATACTGAATTAAATGTTGAAGATTTAAAAAAAGTTATTGAAAAATATTTATTAGTATATAAAAGATATACAAATGAAGAATTCCCTACAGATCCAAAAGAACAATTATTCAAATCAATTATTGCAGTATTTAATTCTTGGAACAATGATAGAGCAATTAAATATCGTCAAATGAATGATATTAGAGGTTTATTAGGTACTGCTGTTAATGTTCAAAGTATGGTATTTGGTAATATGGGCGAAACTTCAGGTACTGGTGTTGCTTTTACAAGAGACCCTTCTACTGGAGAAAATAAATTTTACGGTGAGTATTTAATGAATGCTCAAGGTGAAGATGTAGTTGCTGGAATAAGAACCCCACAACCAATTGACACTTTGCAAAAAGTTAATCCTGAAGTTTATAAACAACTAGTAGATATTAGAAAAATATTAGAAAATCATTATCATGATATGCAAGATTTAGAATTTACTATTCAAGAAGGCAAGCTTTTTATGCTTCAAACAAGAAATGGTAAAAGAACTGTATTCAGTTGGTTAAGATCTCAAGTTGAAATGGTAGAAGAAGGATTAATAGATAAAGAAACTGCAGTCTCAAGAGTTCCTGCTGGTGAATTTAATAAATTATTTGCTCCTATCTTAGATAATAAAATTATCGCTGATCAAGATATTGTTGAAATTGCTAATGGTTTAAATGCTTCTCCTGGCGGAGCTTGTGGACATATTTATTTTACAGCAGATAAAGCAGTTGAAGTTGCAAAAACAGGCAAAGCTGTAATTCTTGTAAGAACAGAAACATCTCCTGAAGATATTCAAGGAATGGCTGTCTCGAAAGGTGTTGTAACTTGTAGAGGTGGTATGACCTCTCATGCTGCAGTAGTTGCAAGAGGAATGGGTTGTCCTTGTGTATCAGGTGTAAGTGCAATAAATATCAATGAGAAAAAGAAAGTAATGAGTGTTGGTGAATTAACATTTAATGAAGGTGATTATCTTTCAATTGATGGATTTACTGGTGCGGTTTATGGTGTTAAAATTGATGTTAAGCCAAGTGAAATAGTACAAGTTTTAGATGGTTCAATGAAAGAAGAAGATTCTTTATTATTTGAGAATTATAAAAAGTTCATGAGTTATGTTGATGAAATCAAAGAACTTGGTGTTAGAACTAATGCAGATACTCCTCAAGACGTAAAAAGAGCTGTGTCTCTTGGTGCTGAAGGAATTGGTTTATGTAGAACAGAACATATGTTCTTTGGCGGAAAAAGAATTGAGTCTATAAGAAAAATGATTCTTGCAGAAAACTTAATTGAAAGAGAATCTGCTTTAAGTGAATTATTACCTATGCAAAGAGAAGATTTTGAAGAAATCTTTGAAGAATTAGCTGGTAGACCTGCAACTGTTAGACTTTTAGATCCACCATTACATGAATTCTTGCCTAACGACCATACTTCTCGTCATGAATTAGCTCTTGATTTAGGTGTTTCCGTAGAAAAAATAGCACAGAAGATTACTGAATTGCATGAATTTAATCCAATGCTAGGATTTAGAGGATGTAGATTAGCTATTGTTTATCCAGAAATCTTAAAGATGCAAGTGAGAGCTATTATGGAAGCTGCAATTAATGTATCTCAAAGAAATATTGAAGTCCATCCTGAAATAATGATTCCTTTAGTAGGAAATTATAAAGAATTTAATTTCTGTAAGAAACATGCTGAAGATGTAATTACTCAATTATTTAAAGAAAGAAATATAAAAATTGATTATAAGCTTGGAACAATGATTGAAGTACCTCGTGCTGCTGTTACAGCAGATGAGATTGCTCATGAAGCTGAATTCTTTAGTTTTGGTACAAACGATTTAACTCAAATGACTTGTGGTTTCTCAAGAGATGATGCTGCTTCCTTCTTAAATCATTATGTAAATGATACAGATAAACAGTTCTATGATTATGACCCATTTGCAACAATAGATATTGATGGTGTTGGGAAATTGGTTCAAATGGCTGCTAAATTAGGTAGATCTGTTAGACCTACAATTAAGCTAGGTATTTGTGGTGAACATGGTGGTGATCCAAAATCAATTAATTTCTGTCAACAAATTGGATTAAATTATGTTTCTTGTTCTCCTTTTAGAGTGCCAATCGCAAGATTAGCAGCAGCTCAAGCTGTAATTAGAAATAGATAAGCAACATTTGTTTATAAAGAAGGCTACTATATTTGATTTATATCAATTTAGTAGCCTTTATTAATTATGGATAAGCCGGAGGAGGGAATTGAACCCTTGACCCACGCTTTACGAGAGCGTTGCTCTACCTCTGAGCTACTCCGGCAATAATAAAAAGATACAATAATTATACTATATTTTTCAACTATTAATTTAAAATTAAATTATAAATAAAAATTAAATTATACTATTATTTTTCTATAAATCTTGACCGATAGATATAAAAACGGTAAGCTAAGCCGGTATGATAAACAAGCTAAATAAAACATTAAAAACGGTTAAACTTCCATTAAGAAATGATACTTATGCATTTCATTATTCTACCGATGTTGATAAAAGACCTGTTATTAAGGAAAATTGGGAGATTGATGTTGCTCAATTTTTTATGGAACTTTATCCTAAACTTTTTGAGGAAGGCACTAGTATCTCAGAGTTGCATCAAAGAGCAAGTTTTGAAGCTTTATCTAGAAATACATCGATATCAGATTTAGATGATTTTATAAAAATTGTTTCAAAATTGAAAACAGATAACGAATAAGGAAAGATTGAATAGATTATGAATATCTTAGGTATAGAAACTTCTTGTGATGAATGCAGTGCTGCAGTTGTTCAAGATGGATCAAAAGTATTAAGTAATGTTGTTGCAACACAAATAGAATTACACAAGCCATATGAAGGGGTTGTTCCTGAGTTGGCTAGTAGACTCCATACAGAATGGATTGATCAAGTTGTAAGTGCTGCATTAACTCAAGCAAATATCTCAAAAGAAGAGATTGATGCAATTGCTGTTACCAATAGACCTGGATTGTTAGGTTCTCTTTTAGTTGGCGTTAATTTTGCTAAAGGTTTTGCTGCTACTTTAGATGTTCCTTTTATAACCATCGATCATATTAGAGCTCATTTATATGCATCACAAATAGAGAATCCCCAAGAATATCCTTATCTTGGTGTTTTAGTATCAGGTGGTCATACTGTTATTTGCAGAGTAAATAGTTACAGTGATGTTGAAGTTCTAGGTACTACAATAGATGATGCAATTGGTGAAGCTTTTGATAAAGTTGCTAAGCATTATGGTTTAGGGTATCCTGGTGGGGTAGTAATTGATAGATTGAGTAAACAAGGTGATTCAAAAGCTTTCTTATTTCCTGGACCTTCCTTGTCTGCAGGACATGAATATGATGTATCATATTCTGGGTTAAAAACTGCTGTTATTAATCAATTAGATAAATTTAAAAATTCAGATAATGAAATAAAAAATGAAGATATTGCTGCGAGTTTTCAAAGAGCTGCTGTGGCTATATTGATGAAAAGAATTAAATTAGCATTAAAAGATACTGGTTTAAAGAGAGTATCTGCTGGTGGTGGTGTTGCTGCCAATAGTTTATTAAGAGCTGAATTAAAAGAGTTAGAAAAAGGTGGTTATACTGTTACCTTTCCATCATTAAAATTATGTACTGATAATGGGGCAATGATCGCCGGACTTGCATATAATTATTTAAAAGATGGGTATAGAGATAATTTTGATATTAGTGCAAGTGCTAGAGTAAGTGCATTTAAAAAAAAGCAATAGGAGTGATCAATGGAGAAGTTTGATTTAGATTCAGCAATAAGAAAAGTTAAGGATTTTCCAAAAGAAGGAATTCTTTTCTACGATATTACAGGTATTTTAGCAGATCCAAAGGCATTTAATTATTGTATTGATGCATTATATGAACTTTATAAAGATAGAGAAATTGATAGTATTGCATGTTTAGAAGCTAGAGGTTTTATTTTTGCAAGTCCTTTAGCAATTAAAATGGGAGTACCGCTAATTTTAGCTAGAAAAAAAGGTAAACTTCCTGGTGCGACTTATGAAAAAGAGTTCTCACTTGAATATGGTGTTGATACAATTTGTATTCAACATGTTGATGTTAAAAAAGGTGATAAAGTCTTGTTAATTGATGATTTGGTTGCAACAGGTGGAACTTTGGATGCAGCTAGGGCAATTATAGAAGATAATGGTGCAATTGTTGAAGCAATTGGTGGTGTTATTGGATTGCCTTTTTTAGGTTATGAGAAATTATTAAAAGGTCATAAAGTTGATGTTTTATTAACGTATGACGGTGAATAATATTTAATTGGGAAAGTAAGGACAGATTGTTATTTAAACTATTTATATTCTAAAATATTAATACTAATTGACAATATTCAACTTAGTTTGTATATTTTTCACTAGTGTGTTTTGGGATATAGTGTAATGGTAACACCGCAGATTCTGGTTCTGCTTTTGGGGGTTCGAGTCCCTCTATCCCAGTTGTCTGGTCCCTTCGTCTAACGGTTAGGACGAAAGATTCTCAGTCTTTAAATAGGGGTTCGATTCCCCTAGGGACTATATTTTTAAGGCAGCCTAAAGACAGGTTGCTTTTTTTTTGATAGAATGGATTTATAAGGAAAATTTAGATGATTACAGCTTCAAACATTTCATTATCTTATGGTACTCAAGTATTATTTAAGGATGTAAATATTAAATTTACACCAGGTAATTGTTACGGAATTATCGGCGCTAATGGTGCGGGTAAATCAACTTTTTTGAAAATATTAGCAGGAGAAGTTGATCAAGATACCGGTGAAATTATTATTACTCCAGGGGAAAGAATGACAATGTTACGCCAAGATCATTTTGCTTTCCAAGATTTTACTGTTATGGAAACAGTTATTATGGGTTATGATAAACTTTATAGTATTATGAAAGAAAGGGATGAAATCTATCAGAAAGAAGATTTTACTGAAGAAGATGGTATTAGAGCCGCAGATTTAGAAAATGAATTCGCTGAGATGGGTGGCTGGGAAGCCGAAGCAGAAGTCGGACAAATGTTAGATGGCTTAGGTATTTCAACTGATTTTCATGATAGAAAGATGGCTGATATTGAAGATGGTTTAAAAGTTAGAGTATTATTAGCTCAGGCGCTTTTTGGATCTCCAGATATTTTGTTACTTGACGAACCTACAAACCACCTTGATTTAGAATCTATTAACTGGTTAGAGAATTTTTTAGAAAACTTTGAAAATACTGTTATAGTAGTAAGCCATGATAGACACTTTTTAAATAGTGTTTGTACTCATATTGCTGATATTGATTATGCAAAGATCCAATTATATGTTGGTAACTATGATTTCTGGTATTTCTCAAGTCAACTAATTGCAAAGCAAATGAAAGATGATAAAAAGAGAAGAGAAGATAAGATTTCTGAATTAAAA
The DNA here is from genome assembly GCA_963678575.2 of Sphaerochaetaceae bacterium. GTDB lineage: Bacteria > Spirochaetota > Spirochaetia > Sphaerochaetales > Sphaerochaetaceae > Pleomorphochaeta. Next base: position 563,801 of record CAXXHV010000002.1, read on the forward strand.
GATTTTATTCAACGATTTAGTTCTAATGCATCAAAGGCAAAACAAGCTACAAGTAGAAAAAAATTAATTGATAAATTAACAATAGATGATATAAAACCATCTTCAAGAAGATTCCCTTATATTGCTTTTAAACCAACAAGAGATTTAGGAAATAACATAGTCGAAATAAATGAATTAACTAAAATTGTTGATGGCGTAAAAGTAATTAATAATTTAAATTTAGTTGTAAATAAAGAAGATAAGATTGCCTTTGTTGGGCCAAATCACCAAGCAAAAACATTATTATTTGAAATACTAAGTGGTAAAATAGAAGCTGATTCTGGTTCTTATACTTGGGGTGTTACAACATCACAATCTTATTTCCCAAAAGATAATGCAAATTATTTCATTGAACATGTGAGTATTACTGATTGGTTAAGACAATATTCTCCAGATTTAAAAGACGACACTTATATCAGATCTTTCTTAGGTAGAATGTTATTTAGTGGAGATGAAGCTTTAAAAGATTGTACTGTATTATCTGGTGGAGAAAAAGTAAGATGTGTTTTATCAAAAATGATGCTTGAACAATCTAACTGTTTAATTTTTGATGAACCAACTTCTCATTTAGACTTAGAATCTATTACAGCATTAAATAATAGCTTAATTGATTTTTCTGGAGTTGTTCTATTCAATTCTCATGACCATCAATTTGTTAACACTATTGCCAACAGAATTATAGAATTTACTCCAAACGGTATTATTGATAGAATGATGCCTTTTGATGAGTATTTAATTGATGAAAGTGTTAATCAATTAAGAGATGAATTGTACAAAGGTTCAAATCATCATAATCTTTCAATTTAATTAAGGAGCTTTATATGCTTTTCGCTGTAGATATTGGAAACACAAATATTGTTTTAGCAATTCATGATGGACACTCTTGGATTAATACCTGGAGAATTCATACTGATATCCATAAAACAAGCGATGAATATTTTGTTATTTTAGAGGCTCTTGTTAAAAATACTGATTCACATCAGTATAAAATAACAAAGGCAGTAATATCTTCAGTAGTTCCAAATTTAAATCGAGCTCTTCAGAAAAATGTAATGAGACTTTTTGATATTGAGCCAATTATGATTAATCATGATTTGAAAACAATGTTAGTAAAAAAAAGTATACCAGTTGAATTAGGATCTGATTTGCTTTGCAATTTGGCTCAAGCTCATCATTTATACCCTAATAAGGATGTGATGGTAATTGATTTTGGAACAGCTTTAACAATGAGTTGTGTTAATAAGAAAGGTGAGGTTGAAGGTGTTGCTATTACTCCAGGATTGATTACTGCAGTTAATGCTTTATTTGGAAGCACTGCCCAACTACCACAAGTTCAATTAAAAGCACCTATTAGAGCTATGGGTAGATCTTCTGATTGTTCAATTCGTGCAGGTATTATGTATGGATATGCAGGGCTTGTTGAATCGATGATTCTGAGAACTGAAAATGAACTAAATATTAAATTACAGGTGATTGCTACTGGTGGATTATCTTCAACGATAGCTCCATTAATAAAAAGAATAGATGAAGTTCAAAAAAATCATACTTTAGAAGGTTTAAGATATATTGCATCTTTAAATTAAAATATTTATTAAATATACATTAAAAAACTAGCTTATTATTATATATTAATGATATAAATAAGAGCTAGTTTTTATTTGTTTAAATACTATTTTATCGTGTTATCATATATTTATGATATAATTTTTATATAATAAATATGCCATCTTCCATTATTTTAGTATTATCTAAATTTATATGTGTATATATATCTCCAATAGGAATGGCTAGTTTTACAAGAGATTGATTTACTTTAATATCATCTAATACAGTTTCTTCATCAATGTTTAAGAGAGAATCTTGAACAGCTCCGCCTAAAATAATTGAGCATGAGTTTTCCAAGGCATATAAAGGGTGTGCTGCTTTAACTATGTATTTTGATTCAATAGTTTCTTCTTCACTAATAAAAATACTAGAAACAATATTAGCATTTTCATCACATTTAAAGAAAGCTTCAAGAGCCTCTTGTCCTAAATCAGCACTATAAGAAATAACTTTTCCAGCTTTAATGTTGAATTTTGCATTTTTAACTAATTCCCCAAAAAGATAGAAATCTTTTGAGGCTTGAATATGTCCTTCACTGCTGTCGTTTTCTAAATTAATATGAACATTTTGAGTTGGTAAAAAATTAAAAAAACTTCTGTTGTTTTTTAAAGTAATATAATTAGATGCCCAGTTAGAATTTTTCACAAATTTAGCTTTAAATTTAGAATAGGTATTTTTAAAAACTATTTCTGTTGCATTAAGGGAATTTAAGGTATTTGTTCTATAATCTAATAAACCAGCTTGGTTAATCCAATATTGAGTAGTGTTTGAATTATCCAATCTTAATAATTTAGCAAAATAAGCTAATATTTCATTATCATTTAAAGAAGCAAAAGCATTTTTTACAAAGGCTTTTGAAGGATAAGCTACTACAGTCCAAGGCAATGCAATTCTTCTTTTTAAATCAATTGGTTCACTTAGTAAAGCAAATTTACTTATTTCTACAACATTGTTATAAATTTCATCAAGATTTGCATTGTTTTCATATAAGAAATTATTCAAATCAAAAATTCTACACATCACTTGTGATGTAATACTTGGTCTTTGTATGTCTAGTAAATCAGGATCAACAGGAACGGTTTGAGATACTTTACCTTCAATAGTTACAACAATATTAACTGTTACATTTGTAATTGTTGCTGCAAATTTTGCAAGATTGAGAGCAAAGTCATAAGTAGACTCTTCAGTGTTAATTGAAAGTGAGTCTCCTGAGGTTAAATTTAATTGGCTAAAGCAAATTAATTTTGAAAATTGTAAATCGAAATTTGTCATGATTGAAATATAACAAATAAAAAATATTTAGTGCAGATGTAAAGATAAAATATAAGAAAAATATATTTTTTTATTAATAGATAAAAAAATACTTAAAAGGCTTGAATAAAATTTATTTGGGTGTTATTGTATGAGCGTGAATGAATTTGATTATATTAATAAAGTCGGTATTTTGGATTATTAATTATCAAAATTTGTGTATTATTGGTTATTTAATGTGAATTATAGTATATTAAATAGAGTATATTTAAAATTATTTTTGATTATTTAAGAAATTATAATTTATTTTTTTAATAATCTAAGGAGATATATAATGAGTGTTATGAGTTTTTCAATCCCAAGAGAAATTTACTATGGTGAAAATTCTTTAAGCAAATTAGCAGAATTAAAAGGTACTAAAGCTGCTATTGTTACCGGAGGTAATTCAATGAAGAAGTTTGGTTTCTTAGACCAAGCTGCAAAAATTCTTAAGGATGGCGGTATTGAATCAATAATTATCGATGGCGTTGAACCAAATCCTTCAGTAAAAACAGTTCTTCGTGGTGCAAAGGCAATGCAAGAATTCGAACCAGATTGGATTGTTGCAATTGGCGGTGGTTCTGCTTTAGATGCTGCAAAAGTAATGTGGTGTTTCTATGAACATCCTCAACTTAAATTCGAAGAGATCATTGCAGTTGGTTCTATGCCTCCTTTAAGAAATAAAGCTCGTTTTATTGCTATTCCTTCAACAAGTGGAACTGCAAGTGAAATTACAGCTTTCTCTGTTATAACTGATACTGATAATCATATAAAATATCCTATTGTAGCACCTGATATGGTTCCAGATATTGCTATCTTAGATCCAGCATTACCAATGAAGATGCCAGCTCATATTACAGCAAATACTGGTATGGACGTTATGTGTCATGCTTTGGAAGCTTTAGTTTCAATAGCTGCAACTAATTTTACTGAACCTTATGCAGTAAGAGCAATTGAATTAGTTAATAAATACTTACCCATTGCTTATAAAGAAGCAGAAAATCTAGAAGCAAGAGAAGCAATGCATGAAGCATCTGCCTTAGCAGGTATGGCTTTTACTAACGCTTCTTTAGGTTTAGTTCATTCTTTAGCACATAAAATTGGTGGTGAGTTTGGTGTAACACACGGTTTAGCTAATGCAATTCTTTTACCATATATTATCGATTATAATAGACAATTTACTGATAGGTATAATTACATTGAGGAATTATTAAAAGTTGATGATATTGCTCAAGTTGTTAGAGAATTAAATAAGAAATTAGATATTTCTGAATCATTTAAAGATTGTAATGAAGTTGATTTCAATGAAGCAAAATTCAAAGAAGTTCTTGATAGAATGAGTAAAAATGCCTTTGATGATCCATGTACTTTAACTAACCCTGGTTCACCAACAGTTGAAGCTGTTAAGATGATTTATGAATCAGCTTATTATGGTAATCCAATAAAAAAATAATCTAAATATAATTGTTATAAATTAGAAAATATATTTCACTTCATAATTTAATTATTATGGAGTGATTTTTTATTTACTTTACTAGTAAGTGTTTAAATAAAATTATTATCGGTAAAATTTTTAATTAAATAGGGTTTGACATATTTGTAATACCATGATAGTGTTTTACTAAATAGATTTTTAATACTACGAATTTAAAATTCCATCAGATATTTTTCACAGGACGGGAAGCCTGGCAAGGCTCCTCGTTGGGGGCGAAAAGTATCTTTTTTTTTCAAATACAATTAAGGAGATTATTATGAAAAAAAGTGTGGAAAACCTGAAAAGGTTAATTAATGCGGGAAGAGGTCTAGTCCCTGCCTCAACAGTAATTTCAAATGCAAGATTAGTTAATGTAATGTCAAATGAAATTTATCCTGCAGGTGTTGCTATTTATGAAGATACAATAGTCGCTATTGGAGATGTAGATGATTACATTGGAAAAGAAACAAAAGTAATTGATGCCAAAAATCAATATCTAGTCCCCGGTCTTATCGATGGTCATATTCATAGTGAATGTAGCAAGTTGAGTATTACAAGTTATGCTAAAGCAGTTGTTCCTCATGGTACTACTTCAATGATAAGTGGTCTTGATGAATATATATCTGTTTCTGGCTTAGAGGGTTTACAAGAAATATTTAAAGAGATTGAAAATGGTCCTTTAAAAGTATTTTGGGGTGCTCCGCATCAAACACCTTATACATTCCCTAAATCAACAATTAAATGTGATATTACAAAAGAAACTCATAATGAAGTACAAAAGTGGCCTGAATGTTTTGGCGTTTGGGAAACTGTAAGAGAATTTATTCAAGAGCAAGATGAAAATACCTTAGGTGCAATTTCATTAGCTGAAGAAAATCGACTTCCTGTATTTGGTTGTGCGCCAATGGCTAGAGGTAAAGATTTAAATGGGTATTTATGTGCTGGTATTAGATTAGACCATGAAAGTTATGATCATGATGAAGTAGTTGAAAAATTAAGAAATGGTATGCATATGCTAATTAGAGAATCTGTTGTTACTCATTTCCTCTCAGAAAACATTAGAGCAATTACTGAAGTAAATCCTTATTTTGCAAGAAGAACAAGTTTTTGTACAGATGATGTAACAGCCTCAGAAGTATTAGAAAATGGTCATCTTGATAATGTTGTAAGAAAAGCTATAAGATCTGGAATCGCTCCAATAACAGCAATTCAAATGGCAACCATTAATAGCGCTGAAGCCTATCGAATTGATGATAGAATTGGTTCAATTTCTCCAGGTAGAATTGCAGATATTTTATTTGTTGATGATTTAACTGAATTTAATGTTAAACAAGTTATGACTAATGGTAAAATAGTAGCTAAAGATTATAGTATTTCTTATGATTTAAAAGCACCAACTAGAAGTGAAATATTAACTAGTAGGTTAGACTGTGATTTGGTAGATAACTCTGATTTTGAATATAAGGTTGATATTGCAAATGGTAAAGCTAAAGTCTTATCCATGAATGTAGTTGGTCCTTTTTTGCGTGAACGAAAAGAAGAAATTTTAGAAGTAAAAAATAATGTTGTTATACCAGATATAGAAAAAGATGTTGCTATGTGTTCTGTAATTGAAAGATTCGGTAAAAATGGTAATAAATCTTTAGCTTTTTGTTCAGGTTGGAAATTAAAATCAGGGGCAATGGCTTCTTCTGCAGCTCCTGATGACAATAATATAGTAGTAATCGGTACCAATTCAAGTGATATGGCTTTCGCTGTTAATTACTTAATAAAAAATAAAGGTGGACAGGTAGTAGTTAAAGATGGTAAAGTCTTAAGCTTTTTAAGTCTTCCCGTTGGTGGTATTTGTAGTGACGAGGAACCTATTATTGTTGCAAATAAAGAGAAAGAATTAACTAAAGCAGCAAATCTTTTAGGTTGTAATCTTCCTGAACCACTTATGTATATGTTTTTCTTACCTATAACTTGTTTACCTGATTATGCATTAACTGATTTAGGTCCAATAGATACACAAAAGTTATGTGTATTCAATCCAATTCTTTCATTGGAATAATATAGTAGAGGAAATAATGAATAAAAAGGAATTGAAGAGGCTAATCGACGTTGCTTCTAAAAGAGTAAACGCTGATTTAGTGATAAATAACTGTAGGGTCGTAGATGTATATAATCATAAAATAATAGACACAAGTGTAGCTATATGTGGAAAATATATAGCAGGACTTGGAGAATATGTTTCAGAGAACACTTATGATGCTGAAGGAAAATATTTAGTCCCTGGATTTATTGATAGTCATATACATATAGAATCAAGCTATGTATCACCAGAAGAAATTGGAAGGTTATTGGTTCCTCATGGTACGACAACAATAATTGCTGATCCTCATGAAATAGTTAATGTTTGTGGTATTAAAGGCTTTAAGTACATGTTAGAAGCAGCAAAAAATACAAAATTGGATATTAAATTTATGTTACCATCTTGTGTGCCTGCAACACCTTTTGAAACTTCTGGTGCAGTAATTTCTTCTCAAGATATGAAAGAGCCAATAAATTATGAAAATGTTCTTGGTCTTGGTGAATTTATGAATTATCCAGGAATAATAAATAATGATGATGAAACATTAAATAAATTAGTTGTTGCATACGAAAACAATAAAATAATTGATGGGCATAGTCCTGGTTTAGCAGGGGAAAGTTTAAATGCTTATACTTGTGCAAATATTAGAACTGATCATGAATGTTCAAGTATAACTGAATTTAATGATAGAATTTCTAGGGGGCTTTACGTTTTATTAAGACAAGGTTCAGCCTGTCATGATTTGAAAAACTTGTTACCTGCAGTGAATTCTTATAATTCTAGATACTGTTTATTTTGTTCTGATGATAGACACCCTAAAACAATTTTAGAAATAGGCCATTTGGAAGAGCATTTAAAAATGAGTGTCAATTCAGGTCTTGATCCTATTACTGCAATTCAAATGGCAACCATTAACGCAGCTGAATGCTATTCTTTAAAAGATAGAGGTGCTATTGCACCAGGAAAAATAGCAAATTTCTCATTGATAAAAGATTTAAAGTCTTTTGAAGTTGTACAAACTTATATTGATGGTGAATTAGTATCACAAGAAGGTGTGTATTTACCTAAAACTGAAATGTATCCCATTGCTTCTGTAAAAGGTTCTTTTGATGTAAAAAATTTTAGTAAAGAAAGATTAAGTTTAAAACTTAAAACAAATAGTGCTTTAACAATTAATTTACAACCTGGAGGTGTATTAACTAAGAAAAAGAGGTCTTTTGTAAAAATGAACGAATTTAATGAATTTGTTTTTGATGAATCAAAAGATATTGTTAAAGTGGCTGTTGTTGAAAGACATAAAGGAACTGGAAATACAGCTGTTGGCTTATTAGAAGGGTATGGTTTAAAAAAAGGAGCAATAGCTCAATCTATTGCCCATGATTCACATAATATTATTGTAGTTGGTACAAATGATGATGATATGTTTTATGCTGTAAATGAACTTATTAACCAAGATGGAGGTGTTATTGCTGTTGAAAATGGGAAGATTCTTTCGAGTATTCCTATGCCAATAGCTGGATTAATGAGTGATAAGAATGGAGAAATAGTAAGAGAACAATTAATTAGGTTTAATGACTGCGCATTTAATGTAATGAAAATAAATAAAGATTTAGAACCAATAATGACTTTATGTTTTATGTCTTTAGCAGTTATTCCAGAAATTAAATTAACTGATAGAGGATTATTCGATGTAACTACATTTGAATATATTGATATAAATTAATGGAGGAGAAAATGGAAAAGCAAATTAAGGTACCCTTTTTTACAAAAGGTGATGTTGGTGGGTTAGCTTATTTAATACCTAACAATATAGTAAATTACTTGATAGTAATTGGCACTTTATCTTTTGTTTTAGGATGGCCGGATGAATTAGTTTATGGAAAAGTAATTCCTGGTATGTCAATTGGATTAATGATTGGTTGTTTTTATTATGCATATATGGCCAAAAAATTAGCGATTAAAGAAAATAGAAGTGATGTCACTGCATTACCATCTGGGTTATCTACACCTGCAATGTTTGTTATATTATTTGGAGTTATAACACCATTACATTTTGCATTAGGTGATCCTTACATTACTTGGTCAGCCGCATTAGCTGCTACATTTATTGGTGGTGCAACTGAATTTGTAGGTGGATTTATCGGACCTTGGATGAAAAGAAAACTACCAAGAGCAGCTCTATTAGGTACAGTTGCTGGAATTGGATTTATTTGGATGGCAACACAAGGTCTTTTCGATGTATATAGTGATCCAATATTAGCTCTTCCTATTTTTGCAGTTGCAATGTTAGGCTTATTCGGTGGTTATTTGTTTCCAAAGAAAATACCCCCTCTAGTTGTAGCTATTTTAGGAGGTATCGTATATGCCCTTGCTTTAGGAAAAGCAACTTTTGATTTTTCTGGTGTTGGAGTTTATTTCCCAAATCCTGTTAATACGATTCAAGCATTAATGAGTGGTTTTGTTATTGTGGTTCCTTATTTAACTATAATAATACCAATTGAAATATATAATTTTATTGAGACAATGGACAATGTTGAAAGTGCAAATGCTGCTGGAGATAATTATAGTGTTAGAGAAGCTCAATTCGCTGATGGTATTTGTACAATGATTGCTTCTCTTTTTGGTGGAATTGTTCCAAATACAGTTTGGTTAGGTCATGCAGGCTTGAAAAAAACTCAAGCGGGTATTGGTTATTCAATAATATCTGGTTTGATATTAGGTCTATCTGGTATATTTGGGTTATTTTCATTTTTAAGCAATTTAATTCCTCAAGCTGTTTGTGCAATTACTTTCCTATGGTGTGCTTTAGTAATGGTTAGTCAAGCTTTCCAAGCAACTGAGAAAAAACATTATGCTGCTGTTGCCATAGCAATGGTACCCCCAATAGCAGATTTTCTATTCACTCAAGTAACTGGTGCTGTTAGTCTGTCAAATATTTGGACTGAAACTTTGGCTTCCGGACTTTCTGGGTATAATGCAGAAATTTCTTCACAAATAATTAATGCTGGAGTTATGTGGAATGGTATTCCAGCTGTAAAAGCTGGTGCAATATTAATTGGTATAATAATGGGAACAATGACTGTTTTTATTATAGATCATGAATTAAATAAAGCTGCAATTACTATGTTAGTTGGTGCTGCTTTATCAGCAACTGGATTCATTCACTTTGCTCAATTGGGATGGCATATTACTTCACCATTCACTATTGGTTATATTATTGTTGCAGTAATATTCTTTGTTCTTCATATAGGTGAAGGTAAATGGATAAGTTATGATAAAGATTTTGAATATGTCTAATATAATGAATATATTTATGTGATTAAGTTTGATTGCTGTATTATGAAAAAATAATACAGCAATCTTTTTTTTAAATGATTATATTATATTCGTAAAATTTATTTTTTAAATATAGATATGTATTTTTCATTGTAAGAGATGTTTTGTTTCTATTTCTATATTTAAATAAATAATATAATTTATGAAAACAAAAAGAATACCTTTGTCAATTTTGACAAAGGTATTTATGTTTATTATATAATTTATTCTTTAGTATCTGTTGATTTTGAGAAGGAGTGAGTAATTCTATCAATAATTATTGCTAAGAATACAATAGAAATACCAGCTTCGAACCCTCTACCAACTTCAATTCTACTGATAGCTAGAAGAACTTCCATTCCGAGTCCTTTTGCTCCAATCATTGAACCTATAACTACCATAGCAAGAGCCATCATAGTAGTTTGGTTCATTCCTACCATTATTGAAGGTTTAGCAAGTGGTAATTGAACATCAAATAAAATTTGTTTTGGTGTTGCTCCAAATGCTTTCGCAGCTTCTAAAGCCTCTATATCTACAGTTCGAATACCTACATTTGTCAAACGAATTACTGGAGGTACTGCATAAATTATTGTTGCAAACATTGCTGGAACTTTTCCCATTCCAAAGAACATTAGAGCTGGAATAAGATAAACGAAACTTGGCATAGTTTGCATAGCATCTAATAATGGTTTTAAAATACGTTCAGCTCGATCGCTTCTTGCCATTTTTATACCTGTAGGTAAACCAATTAATAGAGAGAAGAAAACAGAAGCTAAAACTAAGCTAAGAGTTCTCATAGCTAAATCCCAATAGCCAAAACCTCCAATTATAAACATCATAGTCATGAATACAATACCTGTACTTATTTTTCCAAGTAGTTTCCATCCTGCTAATCCGATAAGTAATATTATTACAAACCATGGAGTAAATAGTAATATATTTTCAAGTGCTAATACAACATGAAGGATAATTGCTCCTATAAAATCGAAGAATCCATCAAGGTGTAGTAATAGCCAATCCATTATTGAGTCAATAACTTTTGCTAATGGTATATTAATCATAGTTGGGAATTCAAACATTCTATTCACCTCCTAATGGGGATAGAGACTCGAAAATCTGGTCTGTAGTGACAATCCCTTTGAACTTGTTTCTTTCATCAACAACAGGAACTGGCCAAGGATTTTGACTAATAATAGGGAACATTTCTTCAAGTAAAGTATCTTCCGTTACAGAAGTAACTTTTTTAATTGAAGAAATAGGAATAGTTTTTGGAATATTGTCTTGTTCTAAAAGTTGTACAAGTTCTTTTTCTCTTACAACCCCTAATAATTCTCTTGATTTATTAACAATAAATGCTGCTCTTCTTTTATGAGATCGGATAAGTGTAAGTACTGTTTTAGGTCCTTCCCAAGCATATGCTAAAATAGAAGGTTCTTCCATTATAGTCCCAGCTGTTAAAACTCTTGCCGGAGAAGCATCTTGAACAAATTCTTCAACATATTCGTCAGCAGGATTTGTTACAATATTTTCAGGTGTTCCAACTTGAACAACTTCTCCGTCTCTAAGTATAGCAATTTGATCACCCAGTTTTAGAGCTTCATGTAAATCGTGAGTAACAAAAATAATTGTTTTTTTTAATTTTTCTTGCAGTTCAACTAATTCATCTTGCATTTGCCTTCTTATTAAAGGGTCCAATCCACTGAAAGGTTCATCCATTAATAATATTTCAGGATCATTTGCTAATGCCCTAGCTAAACCAACTCTTTGTTGCATACCACCACTTAGAGAGCCTGGATAGTAGTCTTCCCAACCTTTTAGTCCGACAGTTTCAAGAGTCTGCATTGCCTTAGCATAGCGTTCTCCTTTTTGGATACCTTTTATTTTTAAGCCGTAAGCTGCGTTGTCTAAAACAGTTTGATGGGGTAGTAATCCATAATGTTGGAATACCATGCCAAATGTATCTCTTCTAAATTGTAGCAGTTGTTCGTTATTCATTTTAGTAATATCTTTATCATTAATAATGATGTTACCTTTTGTTGTATTTACCAAACGTATTAAGGATCTAATTAAGGTTGATTTACCACTTCCGGAAAGTCCCATAAGAATATAGAACTCTCCTTTTTTGATTTCAAGATTAATATTTTTCATTCCTACAATACAACCAGTTTTCTTTTGAATTGATGCTTTTGATTCTTCCATCAATTTTTTAGTAAATACTTTTTTTGCATCTTTGCCGTAAAGTTTCCATACATCTTTAATAATTACTTGTGGCTTGTTTTCTGTAGTTTCCATATATCTCCTAAAGTGCTGCTTTAACTTTTTTTGCTACATCTGCAGAAACCCATTTTGTCCAAACGTCTTCTTTGTTTTTTAAGAACCAATGAGCTGTTTGTTCTGTAGTCCAACTTTCCTCATCCATTTTTGCTAAGAATTCATTGTTATCTTCAACACTTGTTGAGTATTTTTTTAAGATTTCAACAACATCTGGAGCTTTTTCTAGCATTGATTTATTTACAAGGATATTAACATCAGCAGGAACAAATTCACTACCTTTTAATCTAACCATATCAAATTTTCCTAAGATAGCAGTAGGTGCCCAATAATAACCTACCCATGGTTCGCCTTTTTTATATGCACCAACCATTGAACCAGCTAAAGCAGAACCAGAGCCAGTAATTCCTAAGTTGAAAGTGTCTCCAAGATTATATTCATTGAATATGTCTTCAGAAATTTCCATTTGACCCCATCCTGCAACTCCACCATAAACAATACCTTTTGATGAATCTTCAGGATCTGTAAATAGGTTAGCATATTTTGGTAAGTCCGCAACACTCTTTAAATCTGGTGCTAAAGCATTGGGTCCTTCAATTAAGTATCGTGGTACCCACCATCCTTGAGGAGCGTCAGGCATGTTTTGTCCTAGGTCAATTAAGTTCCCAGAATCAATACCTTTTTTATAGATTTCATATACGTTTTGATGCCATGATTCCATATCAATATCAATATCACCTTGAATAATTCCGTTTATAATTGGCATTGTATCACCAGGAACATAGTCAGCTTTATAACCTTCTAAGCCGTTTTCTATAATGAATCCCATAATTTTATTATGAACTTGTACACTATCCCATGATAAGTCACCAAAAACGATAGTTTGTTCAGTCTTATTTTCACTCTCTCCATTAGCAAATAATGCTACAGGTATTAATAATACCAATAGTATTAAGCTAACAGTTTTTTTTAAGTTTTTTGTTATTTTCATTTTTTACCTCATTAATAATATTTTTAACTCTATTTGTTTTAATACTAAACAATTTATATTATTTGTGTCAACTCCAACTTGAAAAAATAAATTTAAATGTACTTTTAAAGCATTATGTGAGTGTTTTTTAATATAAGCTTGATTATTTCTTTAAAATATTATACTTATAGTACTAAGTAATTATTATATTTTTTTATTAAAAAGGCATATAATTACTTTTAGAAGTTAGTAAAATTTATAATTTTATGTTTAAAGATTTAGCATATTAGTAGAAGACTTTAAAATTTTATTATGCAATAATCATTAGGTGTAAATTTAAAATACTAATAATTTGATGCATATTTTTTTGTTTAAATAGTTACTAGATTTAAAAAATATATTAATATGATTTGAAAAAAAAAGAATAAATATTTTTTATATTTATATTTGATTTTCTTAAAAAAAGAAATTTATTGGTTAGGTGGTATAATGGAACATTATAGTATTGCAGAAGATGTTTTCATAGCATTAAGAAAAATTGATCGAGCGATTGATTTGCAGTCAAAAAAATTAAAAAAACAATTTGGATTAACAGGTCCACAATTAATGGTATTGAAAGCAATTTCTCATAATTTAAATATGCAGATATCAGAAATAGCGAAAGATGTTAGTCTTTCACAAGCAACTGTTACTAGTATTTTGGATCGTTTAGAATTGCAAGGATATGCGAAAAGACAGAGAAGTACTCAAGATAAAAGAAAAGTAAATATAGTTTTAACTGAAAAGTCTAAGAAGATATTAGAGAATGATGTTGATTTATTACAAGATGATTTTTACACAAATTTTAACAAGGTAGAAGAATGGCAACAAATGATGATTTTAGCTTCTCTTGAAAGATTAGGATCTCTTTTGAAAGTTGAACGTATTTCTGTTGAGCCAGAAGAAGAAAAATAAAGATATGTTATCTTAATTTTATCTTTAAAATATGGACTCTTTTTGAAAAGATTAATTTTTTAGAATTAAAAAAAATGGTTATTACAATTTGTAATAACCATAATATTGAGCGCCATATGGGAATCGAACCCACGTTATCAGCTTGGAAGGCTGGAGTAATACCATTATACGAATGGCGCATATCTTGTTTATTGATTAATCATAAATTTGTCTAATCAACGATTGAGATATTATAAAAACTAATAAGATAGGTCAAGTAGTTTTTAAAAAAAAGATAAAACTTTTTTATATTTGTAAAAAATTGTAAATTTGAATAAGGGTTGTAATAGCATTGACATTTAAGCATGATATAGTGTTTATATTAGTTAATAAATTAAATTAAATTATTAAATTATTTTTAATAATTAAGCGAGGAATAATATGGGACAGCGCGGAGAAGTTTTTTCTACAAGTATCAAGAAAAATGACAGAACTTATTTTTTTAATGTTAAAGAAAATGTATATGGCGATTTATATCTAAATATCGTCGAGAGTAAAGGTGATGCAGAATCTAATAAGTATATTAGACAATCTGTATTAGTGTACCAAGAAGATATGGGTGAATTTGTTAGAGAATTCCAAAAATCTCTTGATTTTATCAAAAAATATTCAAATAAAAAATAATTAAAATAATTCAAGCTGTTCACTTTCTATTTTTTTAAAAGTGAACGTTTTTCTATGAATAGGGGATAATCCATGAATTTCAATCATTTCACGATGAAGTTTAGTTGGATATCCCTTATGTTTTTTAAAGCCATATTCTGGCCATTTTTTATCACAATAAGCCATATATCTATCTCTTGTAACTTTTGCAAGAATTGAAGCTGCCATAATTTGTGGATATATTGAATCTCCTTTTACAATTGCTTGAGTTTCAATATTTAATTTTGGTTTTTTATTGCCATCTACTAAAGCAATATCGATTACATTATCATATTTTTTACAAATAATATTATATGCTTTTTCCATAGCTTTCATGCTAGCCCAAAGGATATTTAAATCATCAATTTCCAGTGGGGTACACCAAGCAATACTATAACAAGTAGCTTTTTCAATTATGATATTATAAGCACTAATTAATTTTTTATTACTTAATTTTTTGGAATCATCTAATATTTCAAAAGGGAAATCTTTATTTAATATACAAGCTCCTGCGCAAACAGGTCCGGCTAAGGGCCCTCTTCCAGCCTCATCAAGACCTACGATTGTCTTTTTGAATAATTTATCTTTTGTTATAATATTATCATCAAATAATAAATTTTCCATTTGACCTCTTTATTTATATGATTTCTATTTTATTAATTAATATATTATAGTGTAATTTAAAAATAAATAATAGAATAAAGAGATATTAGTTAATTATTATATATTTACTAGTTGTTATAATATGTAAAACTATCATATTGATATTATATTTTAATTAAAAACATATAATTTTTTATATAAACAATATTTAAACAATTGTTTTTAATATTATTACTGTATAATAATGATACTACTAATATATAATTTTATTTATGTTAGTATCATTTTATAAGAAATTAAATAATCATATATGATATATTTTATTTAAAATTTAATGTTTGATAATATGTTGAAAAATGATTAATTTATGTTATTATTTGTTTAATATATTTTTGTTAAAAAGTTGGTGTTATTTTGTTTTTAAAAAGTCTTGAAATGTTTGGATTTAAATCTTTTGCAGATAAAACCCCGTTAGATTTTTCTGATGGTATTACTAGTTTGCTTGGCCCAAATGGTTGTGGGAAAAGTAATATAGTGGATGCCATAAAATGGGTATTAGGAGAACAATCAACTAAAACTCTTAGAGCAGGGAAAATGGAAGATGTAATCTTTAATGGTACTGATAAGAGAAATCAAATGCAAATGGCTGAAGTTATTTTAACAATAAATAATGAAGGAAGACATCTTAATCTTGATGTTAGTGAGATTGAGATAAAAAGAAGAGTTTATAGATCTGGAGAAAGTGAATATTATTTAAACAAGAATAGAGTTTTATTAAAAAATATTAAAGAATTATTTTTTGATACTGGAGTAGGTAAGAGTGCTTATTCAATTTTAGAACAAGGGAAAATAGATCAAATATTATCAACAAGGCCAGAAGATAGACGTTATATATTTGAAGAAGCTGCTGGAATTTCTAGATATAAACTTCAAAGTAAAGAAGCTAAGAGAAAAATAGAGAGAACAGATGAGAATATTACTCAAGTTGATACTATCTTAAGAGAAGTAAAAAGAACTTATGATTCTAAAAAAACACAAGCAGCAAAATGTCTTAAATATAACGAATTAAACAAAGAGAAATTTAATTTAGAAGTTGAAGTTCAACTTTCGACAGTAAAATCTTATTTATTATTAAAAGAAAACAAACAAAATCGTCTAGAAACTTTAGATGAAGAGATTAAGAATAAAAGTGTTGCATTAAGCGGTTTAGATACAATAATTAGTGAAATGCAAGAGGACTTGAGAGATAAAGTAAGTAAAAGGGTTGAAATTCAAACAGAACTTAAAAGACTTGAAGAAGAGCATAAGGGTAAAACTGAATTTATTGAATTGTTAAATAAATATTACCAAGAAGCTTTACTCAGTAAACAAAATTCATATGAAAAAGCCATAGCTTTGGAAGAAAAGTTAAAAAATAATGATGAAATAATAAAAGATAAATATAATAGAATTGAAAAATTAAAAATTGAAGAAAATGAAATAATTAGAGATATAACCAAACTTGAAGATTCTTTGGAAAGTGCAAAAAACTTAATTGTTAAGCAAACTAAAGAAATTTCCGAGCTTGATAATAAAATTAATGAAAATGAACAATTGTTTAATAATTTTTCACAACAATTAAATGAAATTACTGATGCGATAGTTATTCAATTAGATAATAAACTAAATGACAGTGGATATAGCATTGAAAAAAGGATTTCTCTTAGAGAAAATATAGAAGATAAGTTAAATACAATAATCTCTTCTTTAGAAAAACAAAGTCAATTTTTATCTAAGCTAAGTTCCTTAGATAGTACTTCATTGTTTAAAAAAATTGAACAAGATAAAAATACAAATTTGGAAAATTTATTGGCTTTAAAAACTTTAGTTAATCAATATGATTCAGCTATTCCTACTTTTATTGATGATTTTATTAAAGATGATGGAGTTGTTTCTAAAAAGCATGAGATTGATAAAAAAATTTTAATTAATCGACAAAATGTTAATATTTATAGAAATCAAATAAGTTATTTGCGAAATGATAACGATAAATTAAATGAACAATGTTCAGATTATAAAGATAGCATTAGCGAATTAAAAATAATGTGTCAGCAAATTAATGGTTCCATTGGAGAACATAAAGTTGCAATAGATACAATAAGAAGAAGCAATGATGAACTAAAACTTGAATATAATGATAGGTTGATTGAATCAAAAAGCGCAGCTCAAAAAGCAGATAATCATCAACAAAGTATTTTAACAACTGAAAAAGAAATGGAAGATATTGCTCAAAAAGGTATTTCGCTTTCTATAAAATTGGAAGAAATTATAAATTTAATTGAAGAAAAGTCTAATCAAATTTCAATGAAACAAAATCAAAAAAATTCCTCATTTGAATCAGTAAACCAATTAAGAAGAGAAAAAGACCAATCTGAATTACAAATCCAATCAATTGGAGAAATGATTGAGCAAATATATAATAACTTTTTTGAAACTTATAGCAAAAGTTTAGTTCAATATGAAGAAAAATTAAATCAAAGTTTAGATGATCCTAAAATATTAAGAAATAAACTTGAAGAGGTAAAAAAAAGTATTTCTAATCTTGGATATATAAATCAAATGGCTCAAGATGAGTTTGAAGAAGCAAAACAACAATATGATTTCCTCACTTCCCAAATAGATGATTTGATGAAAGCTAAAGCCGATTTAGAGAATATTGTTTTACGTATAACAACAGAAAGTGAAGAGCGATTTCTAAAAACATATAAACAAATTTCAGATAACTTTCAATCAATGTTTAGAAGATTATTTGGTGGAGGAAGAGCTGAATTAAAATTGTCAGATTCAGAAAATATATTAGAAAGTGGTATTGAAATATTAGCACAACCTCCAGGTAAAAAGTTAACTAATTTATCTCTATTAAGTGGAGGGGAAAGATCAATGACTGCAGTTGGTTTGTTATTTGCAACTTACCAAGTAAAACCTAGCCCTTTTTGCATATTAGATGAAATTGATGCAGCTTTAGATGATAGAAATATTGGATTCTTTTTATCTGTTTTAGAAGAATTTTCTCAGGATAGCCAGTTTATTATTATTACCCATAATAAACATACTGTAACTGGAAGTAAAACACTTTTAGGTGTTACTCAAATTGAGGCAGGAGTATCAACAACAGTTAGCTATAAGATTGGGGTAGAAAAAGGAGCTGCTGTAATACTAAATTCAGATGATGAAGAAGTTGATGTATAATCTTTTCATCCTATATTTGTTGCCTTGACATTTAGAGTTCTATTAAGGTATAAGTAGCACAGAAATCCAAAAAAAATATGAGTAAGATATGTTTGAATCAATAAGTGAAAAATTTTCTTCGATTATGAGAGATTTATCTGGTAAAGGTAAAATTTCAGAAAAAAATATCGAAGATGCAGTAGATCAAATTAAGATAGCACTTTTAGACGCTGATGTTAATTTAAGAGTAGTAAGACGTTTTATTAATGGAACAAGAGAAGAAGCTTTAGGCGAAAAAGTTTTAAAAGCTGTTGATCCAGGTCAGATGTTTACCAAAATCGTTTATGATAGAATGGTAAATTTATTAAGCGCTGAAGAACATCAAGAACTTGAGTTAAAAGGTCCTGATACAACTACTGCTATTTTAATGATGGGTCTTCAAGGTAGTGGTAAAACAACAACAAGTGCTAAACTTGCATTATCCCTTAAGAAGAAAGGTAGAAGACCAATGCTTGTTGCTTCTGACTTAGTTAGACCAGCTGCTATTACACAATTACAAGTATTAGGTGAACAAGTTGATGTGCCTGTTTTTACAATTGATGGATGTAAAGATCCTGTAAAAGTTGCAAAAGAAGGGTTAGCTTATGCAAAGAAAAATCAATATGATGTATTAATTGTTGATACTTCAGGTAGAATGCACTTAGATGAAGTATTAATGAATGAGATTCAAAGGATTTCAAAAGCAATAACCCCTGATGAGACAATTTTCGTTGCTGATGCTATGACAGGTCAAAATGCTGTAGCAATTGCAAAAGAATTTGAAGAAAAAGTTGGTATTTCTGGAGTAATTTTATCCAAGTTTGATTCTGATACACGTGGTGGTGCCGCTCTTTCTTTAAGAAGTGTAGTTGGAAAACCAATTAAATTTATTGGTAGTGGCGAAAAAATGGAAGATTTAGATCCATTTTATCCAGACAGAATTGCTTCCCGTATATTAGGTATGGGAGATGTCGTTTCTTTAGTTGAAAAAGCTCAAGAAACTATTGATCAAGAAGAAGCTATAAAACTTCAAGAAAAAATGAAGAAAAACACTTTCGATCTTCAAGATTATCTAGATCAATTAAGACAGATGGATAAAATGGGTTCAATGGATAAATTAATTGAAATGATTCCGGGGGCTGCAGGTCAAGTTTCTGCAGATGATATCCCATTAGATGAATTAAAAAGAGAGAAAGCTATTATATTGTCAATGACACCTCAGGAGAGATCAAATTATCGATTAATTGGACCTGCCAGAAGGAAAAGAATTGCGAAAGGTAGTGGGGTAAGTGTTGCCCAAGTTAATAGACTTATTAAGAAATTTGAGAAAATGAAGAATACAATGAGAAAATTAACTAAAAATAAAAAATATCAAAAAATGTTACAAAAGCAAATGGGGTTTTAATAAAAAAGCATGGTAAAATTAATTTTAATTCTTGTTTCACCTTGATTTAATATTAATAAAAATGTAATATCCTTTATTTGTAAACGGTATTTGGATAATTCTGTTTTTTTGGTAGAAAAAACAATTATTATCCTTTTAAGTGTGAATATTTATTTAAATTATTTTTTAGTTTAAATATAACTCATATAGAAGCTAATAGAAATTCGAGTAGGAGGAATTATCGTGAGCACAAGCATGAGACTCAAGCGTTTTGGTTCCAAGAAAAGACCTTATTATAGGATCGTAGTAATGGATTCAAGAGCTGCTAACAAGAGTAGAACTCTAGCAGAAGTTGGCCAATATCATCCTGTAGAAAACAAAGAAGAACAAGTCGTTCTTAATGTCGAAGCAGTAAAAGATTGGTTACAAAAAGGTGCACAACCTAGTGCAACTGTACGCGCTTTATTAAATAAGCAAGGTGTACAAGTTTCTAGAACTAGTCAAGAATAAGAGGATTAGTTGTGGAAAAAAATCTTGTTGAATACATTGTAAAGTCACTTGTTGATTTCCCTGATGATGTAGCTGTGAATGTTGTAGAAGGTGAAAAATCTACTATACTGGAACTCAAAGTTGCAACAGAGGATATTGGTAAGGTGATCGGCAAGCAAGGACGCATCGCAAAAGCAATTAGAACCATCTTAAGTGCTACAGCGACTAAAGGCGGAAAGCGTGCTGTTTTGGAAATTTTGGATTAATATATGGAAAAACTCGCAACGGCTATCATCCAGACATCATTTGGTCTAACGGGTGAGGTGAAGGTCCGCCCATTCAATGATGATTGCTCTTACTTAAAGAAATTAAAGCAAGGAATTATCCTCTTGAAGGATGGCCGCGAGCAAACATATTCGATTGAAGGATTTCGAAAGAGTGGTGGACAAGCGTTCATTAAATTTGCTGGGATAGATGACCCAGAATCAGCTAAAAAACTAGCTGGCGCTACACTTTATGTTCCAAGAAGTGAAGCTGCTCCTCTTAAGAAAGGTGAATACTATGTCTCTGAATTGCTTGGTTGCACACTAATGCATGAAGGAAAGGCAATGGCTAAGGTAGTGGGATTCTTTGATGGACCTCAAGCGATATTATTAGAAGTAGAAGATGGTTCTAATAAACGTTATTTGGTTCCTTTACTTGATCAATATATTGGTAAAGTATCAATTGAAGATAAGACTATCGAATTGTTGGCGCAATGGTTGTTGTCATGAATATAGATGTAGTGACCCTATTTCCTGAAATGGTTCAAGGTTTCTTTTCGAACTCAATTATGAAAAGAGCTATTGAAAATGGTATTATTACATATAACATGATTGATTTTCGTAGTTTTGCGTTTGATAAACATCATACATGCGATGATTCTCCTTATGGAGGAGGTGCTGGAATGGTGTTAAAACCCGAACCGCTGTGCAAGGCGCTCGAGAGTATCAAAGCAAAAGAAAAGCGGGTTATATATCCTTCTCCGTCCGGAAAACGACTTACCCAAGCTCTTGCAAAAGAGTTAAGTAAGGAAGAGAATTTAGTTTTCATTTGTGGACATTATGAAGGTATAGACCAACGGGTAATTGACCTGTATGTGGATGACGAGATTAGTATTGGTGACTATGTTATTTCAAGTGGAGAAATTTCTTCTCTAGTTGTAATAGATTCTGTTTATCGACTGATAGATGGAGTTATAAGTAGTGAATCACTTGATGAAGAAAGTTTTAGTGATGGATTACTTGAATATCCCCAATACACCAGACCAAATGTTTTTAATGGTTTAGAAGTACCTCAAGTTTTACTTAGTGGTAATCATAAATCAATAAAGAAATGGCGTTTGGAGAAACGGTTGGAAAAGACATTATCTTTTCGACCTGAGCTTCTAGAAGAAAAATCTTTAGATTTAGAATCTAGAAAGACTTTACAAGAACTCAGAAACAGAGCAAAGAGGACCTAAAAATGGATTTGATTAAAGCTATTGAAGCAGAGCAGATGAAAGAAAACGCTGAGAATTTCAACGTTGGTGATACTGTTAAAGTATTTTTTAAGATCATCGAAGGCACTACAGAACGTATCCAAGTATTTGAAGGCTTGGTTATAGCAAAGAACAACAGTGGCATTCGCCGTACTTTTGTTGTTCGCAAAATCTCCTATGGTGTAGGTGTTGAGAGAATCTTCCCATTACATTCTCCACGTATTGAAAATATTACAGTTGTACGTCGTGGTCGTGTAAGAAGAGCTAAACTTTACTATATTAGAGATAGAGTTGGTAAAGCAGCTAAAGTTAAAGAACTTATTGTACGTAAAAACAACTAGTTTTTTTTCATTTACTTGAAAACATATAAAGGATGACATGAAAATGTTATCCTTTTTTTTGTTTTTATTTTTTTTTTATTGCTATAAATGTATTTTTTGAGTATTTTCATAAGTAGGAGATATTTATGGAAGTAAGTAAACAGGCATCTAGTGAACGACAATTTAAAAAAAACAATCGAAGAAGAAAAAATAAAAATCAAGGTAATAAATCTAATAAAATTAATAATGATGGACTCGATTTGCTGCCACAAAAGAGAAAAATAACTCCTAAAAGTTCAATTTCTCCTGCTGTACAAAAAAAAGTTCAAGAACCAAATCCTAAATGTGCATATTGTGATAAAGTGATAACAGATATAGCTAGTTCAATTAAAAGCTCAGATTCTTATATACATTTTGATTGTGTAATTGAAAAAATAAAAAAAGAAAAAACTCTCAAACCAAATCAAATTGTAAGCTATATTGGCAGAGGTTCTTTTGCTATAATAGAGAAAGATGAAGAAGGAAAAATAAGATTTGTTGAGACAATACAAATTGAAACTCCCCAAGATTTTGATTTAATGAAAAAATATATCGAGGATATAAAAGTATGATAGCAATGTTACCTGGTTCTTTTGATCCCCCAACATTAGGGCATATTGATTTAATAGAAAGAGCCTCTAAGATGTATGATAAATTATATGTAGTAGTTGCAGAAAATGTTCAAAAAAACCCTCTTTTTAATGCGGAAGAAAGAAAATCCATGTTAAAAGAAATACTAAAGGACGATATTAATATCGAAGTAGTTATTCATAATGGGTTAATTGTAGATTTTGCAAAAAAAAATAATATTAAAATAATGATAAGAGGTGTTAGGGCTTTAGTAGATTTTGGAT
This sequence comes from Sphaerochaetaceae bacterium, assembly GCA_963678575.2. Lineage (GTDB taxonomy): Bacteria > Spirochaetota > Spirochaetia > Sphaerochaetales > Sphaerochaetaceae > Pleomorphochaeta. The sequence goes on from CAXXHV010000002.1 coordinate 586,928, forward strand.
ATGAGTTTGAATTAGCAATGACAAATAAACAATTATTTGAAGAATTGGAAGTCTTATTTATGCCAACAAGTCCCAATTATTTTCTACTTAGGTCTTCTGCAATAAAAGAACTTGCATTTTATGGTGCTAATATTGAAACAATGGTACCTCCTATAGTAGCAAAAAAAATTAAGGAAAGGTTTGATGATTAATATTGATTATTTAGATAAAGATAGAAAATTAAGAAAGCAATTTTCCAAAAAAATTAATTCATGGAATATTACTGTATTAGAAGCTTTATCTATGCTTTCAATTTTAACAAGCACTATTTTTGCAATTTTCAGCATTGTAAATTCAAGTCCTTTTTATGTAATTATTTTTTCTTTAATCAGTTTTTCATATTTCTTTTGCTTTAAATTTATAAAAGATTCTTATATTTCAAAGGATAATAATAAAACAAATTTATTTTCAATATTATTTTGGCTTTCTTTTGTGGGGTATATTATTTTATTGAATGTTTTTTTTTATGAAAATTATCCAGGATATCTTTTCGGAATGGCTCAAATCCTAGTAGGTTTAGTTTTTCAACTTTCTTTTATTTCAACATTTATTATATCCACTTCAACAACATTAATTTACTTATTAATTTCTTATATTTTTAATGGTTATGTAATACCTATTGAAGAACTTTTGATTGCAATAACTTCGTATTCATTTGTTTTGTTAGGTGCCAATATTATAAGTGGTTCTAGAGCAGGTGAACTGGAGAATCTATCAAGACTTGAAAAGCTTTCTACACAAGATTCTTTAACGAAATTGTTAAATAGACGATCGACTCAATATTTAATTGATTCATATTTAGCTGAATTTACAAAAGGTTTTTTATTAGTAATTGATGTTGATAATTTTAAAAATGTAAATGACAATCAAGGTCATTTAATTGGTGATTTAGTATTAAAAGATTTATCCAATAACTTATTTGAAGTTATGCCGCAAGAATCAATTTTAGGTAGAGTTGGTGGCGATGAGTTTGTTGTTTTTCTCCCTGATGTAAAACGAAAAGAAATTGAAGAATATGCTATAAAAATTCAAGATGAATTTAATAAGTTAATAAATAATTTTATTGAAGACAATGTTTCTCTTTCAATAGGAATCTCAGAAGCAAATGAAAAAGATAATTTTGATACTTTATTTGCGAGAGCTGATTTAGCATTGTATGATGTAAAATTAGCTGGTAAAAATGGACATTCATTCTATGTTTCTCAAGAAGTTGAATCAGATAAACCAACAATGTTAATTGTTGATGATACTTTTATTGCAAGAAGGCTTTTGAAGAGTTATTTTGATGACAAATTTAATATATTACAAGCTGAAAACGGAAAAGAAGCTTTAAAAATATTATCGCATCACTCAAATATTTCAATAATTTTATTAGATATGAAGATGCCTATAATTGATGGTTCTCAATTTTTAGAAATATATAAGAAAGACCCTGTATTTTCAAGAATTCCTGTTATTGTAATTTCTGCAGATCAAAGTTATGAAGCTGAAGCCCTTAAAAAAGGGGCAAAAGATATGATAGTAAAACCTTTTGATGTGAATATTGTTAAAATTCGTGTAAATAACGTTCTAGATAATTGCAAATTTAAAGAATCTCCCAAAAGTAATTAATTCTATAAAAAGAATAAACCTTGACATTGTATATATGGGGATATAAAATTTATTTAAAGGATAAAAAATATGAAAAATGCTGAATTTTTTTGGATTGTTATTAGTATTGTTTGTTTTATAATAGAGCTCTTAACGCCTACGTTTTTCTTTCTATCAATAACTTTTGCTGGATTATTTTCTTGGCTTTCATCTTTCTTTATTGATTCTATTCTTATTCAGGTAATTATTTTCTTAATTTTCTTTTTAATTTTCTTCTTTTTCATTAGACCTGTTTTATATAAGAATAAAAAAGAAAAATTTAATAGCGAATTGTTGATTGGCAAAGTTTTATATGCAAAAGAAGATATAAATGATGAAAAAGGGAGTGTTAATCTTGATGGCTCAATTTGGCAAGCAAGAAGTGAAAATGGTTTAATAGAAAAAGGCTCAAAAGTAGCAGTTTCTAGAATTGATGGTAACAAACTTATTGTTACAAAGGAATTATAATGGATTATATTATTATTGCGATTGTACTGGTTATTGTATTAACTTTTTCGATGGGGGTTCGCATTGTTCCTGAAGCAAAGGCCATGATTATTGAAAGATTAGGAAAATATAATAAAACTTTATCAAGTGGAATTAATTTAGTAGTACCTTTTTTAGATAAAGTCAAAACAGTTCCTGAATTAAAGGCTCAATCAACAAAAGGCTCAAATTATATGACACAAATGGTTATTTCTAATACAAAATTTATTGATTTGAGAGAACAAGTTTTAGATTATCCAAAACAAAATGTTATTACAAAAGATAATGTTACTGTTGAAATTGATGCAGTTATTTATTTCCAAGTAATTGATCCAAAGCGAAGTATATATGAAATTGTAAATTATCCTATTGCTATTGAAAAATTAACACAAACTACTTTAAGGAATGTTATTGGAGAACTTGAACTTGATGAAACCTTAACAAGTAGAGATACAATTAATAATAAACTTCAAATTATTTTGGATGAAGCTACAGATAAATGGGGTATTAAAGTAAATAGAGTTGAACTTCAAGATATTATTCCACCAGAAGATATAAAAAAACAAATGGAAAAGCAAATGGGAGCTGAAAGAGAAAAAAGAGCTTCAATTTTATTTGCAGAAGGTCAAAAAAGATCAGCTATTCTTCAAGCAGAGGGTGTAAAAGAATCTTTAATTAATAGAGCTGAAGGTGATAAAAAAGCAGCTATACTAAGAGCTGAAGGTGAAGCAAAGGCTATTTCTGCAGTAAGAAATGCTCTTGAAACTCAAGATAATTATGTCCAATATCTTATAGCTATGAAGTATATTGAGACATTTAAGGAAATGGCTACTGGAAAAGATTCTAAACTTGTTTATATGCCTTATGAAGCTAGTGGTGTATTAAGTTCTTTAGGCGGAATTAAAGAATTATTTGGTGATAAAAATATTTCAAGTATGCTAAATAAATAAATAATAATAAAATTATGTTAGTTTTTATGATTTTGATAAAATTTATTTTTTAGTTTTAAATTGCAATTATATATAAGTTAATATATTATTTAATTTATAAAGGTAAAAGATGTTGACGTTTTTACTCTATTTCGTTATTCTTCTCAAAGCGTCAACAAAAATTCATCTAACTCAAGAGGTAAAAAATGGCAACACCTAAATATAAAACTTCAAAATCTAAAGCTGCATCAAGAAAGGCTGCGAATATGAAGCTTAAAGCACCAACATTGACTGTATGTCCAACATGTAGTGCAAAGATACTTCCTCATCGCGTTTGCCCTAAGTGTGGTTTCTATCGCGGTGAAATGATCGTTGATACAAGCGATAAGTAAAAGAGACATAGGAGCTAAATCATGGATAACAAGACTTTTGATCAAGTTAAGCAATTAATTGCTGAAAAAATGGAAGTAGAACCATCTAAAGTAACTTTAGATGCTTCTTTTAGAAAAGATCTAGGAGCAGACAGTCTAGATACATATGAATTAATTTATGCTATTGAAGAAGAAATGGGAATTACCATTCCTGATGAAAAAGCAAATGAATTCGAAACTGTTAAAGATGCTGTTGATTACCTAGATTCTCAGCTAGACTAAGGACTGTTTTTCGATGACAGAAGCTAAAGTCGGAGTAGCTCCCTCAATCTCCTCAAAGAGAAGAAGGGAGCTTTTTAATTTCATAGAAAAATTGGGGGTAGAAATTAAAGATTTGAATTTATTAAATCTTGCTTTTACTCATAGATCCTATGCTCACGAATGCCCAATTGTAACAGATAATAATGAAAGATTAGAGTTTCTTGGAGATTCTATTTTAGGTCTAGCTGTTAGTAATTGGCTATTTGTGAATTTACCTGCAAAACATGAAGGTGATTTCTCAAGAATTAAAAGTGCCGTTGTAAGCGAAGATTCTTTATTTCAAGTTGCTCAAAAACTTGGAGTTGGAGAAGTTGTTTTAGTTGGCAAAGGGGAAGGTCATTCTGGTGGAAGAAAAAAGAAAGCTATTCTATCAGATTGTATGGAAGCAATTTTTGGCTGTGTTTATTTAGATTGTGGTTTTGACGTTGCACAAAGCTTAATAGAAAAAATTATGGTTCCTCAGATTCATGCTTTTTTAGAACACAAAATTGTAAGAGATTATAAAACAGCAATTCAAGAGTATTGCCAAAAATCTTGGAAGAAAGTTCCAATCTATACTTTAGAAAAAACAGAGGGTCCAGATCATTGCAGAGTTTTTTATGTTAGTGTTAACTTAAATGGCAAAGTTTTTGGACCTGCTACTGGAAAAAATAAGAAAACAGCCCAACAAGCTGCAGCTAAATTGGCTTTTAATTCATTAATTGAAAAAACATCTTAATTTATGCTTTTGTAATAATTATTTGCTAGTTTTAATAAGGTTTCTCGTTTATTTAATTTTGGATCATCTATTACATCATTTAATAGAAGGTTTAAGATTTTAGAAAATAGAGGGCCTTTTTTTATTCCTAAATCTATTAAATCTCTTCCATTTATTTCTAAATCTTTTAATGCTAAAGCTTCATTGGTTGAAATTATTTCTTCAATTCTATTTTCAAGTTCGCTTACAGTTTCCCAACTGCCTTTATCAAATATAGCTTCTTGATCACACATTCTCAGCTTAAATAAATCTAATATGTTTTCATATCCAACTCTGTTAATAAATCTTTTTACAGCTCCATTTGACCAATTTGAAGTGTAATTAAACATATGGTTTTTTACAAGGTTTGTAACTTTATAAATAGTATCATTTGAGGCTTTCAATCTGGTTAAAATTTTTTTAGTTATTTCTGCACTTACATTCTCATGATCATAAAAAGAATAAGAAGTTTCACCATAAGATGATTGTCTTGCTAGATTTATTTTCTGTGTCTGAGCTTTTCCTAAATCATGGAATAATGCAGCAAGTCTAACGTTTATAGGATAATTGTATTTGCTAGCAACTTGGATAGCGCGAAGAGTATGCTCATAAGCATCAACTTTATGATAGCCTCCCTGTTCAAGGCCTTTCAACGCTATTAACTCAGGTAAAATTATATCTAAAACTGAACATTTGTCTAATAATTCAATTCCTTTTTTAGGATAATTAGCTTTTAAGATTTTAAATAGTTCATCTTGAATTCGTTCATTGCTAACATTTTTTATTTTATTACATTTTTCTTTCATTGCAATTAATGTTTTTTCTTCAATTTCAAAATCAAGTTTTGAAGCAAATCTACAAGCTCTCATTATCCTAAGGCCATCTTCTTCAAATCTTTGTTGTGGAATTCCAATAGCTTTTATAATTTTTTTCTTTAAATCATTTAAACCATTATGATTGTCAATAAGCTGTGATGTACTAACATCAACTGCAAGAGCATTTATGGTAAAGTCTCTCCTTTTTAAATCCTCATCTAGGCTTCTTATAAATTCCACTTTTTCAGGACGTCTACCATCTTGATAGTCAAATTCGCTTCTAAATGTAGTTACTTCATAACTATTTCCTTTAAATAATACTGTAACAGTACCATGTTTTATTCCAGTTGGAATGGTTGTTTTAAAGATTGATATTACATTTTCTGGGGTAGCATCAGTTGCGAAATCATAATCATCATTACTAATGTTTAGAAAGTGATCTCTTACCGCACCACCTACTATATATAAGCTGAAGCCATTTTCTTTAAATATAGCTCCAAATTGTTTTATTGTTTCATTGATTGGCATATGTTTCATAATGTAAAACTAACCTTCCTTTTTTTGTGAGTCAAGGTACTCAAATATGTTTTTACTTGGTTGTCATTATTTTAAATTTAGCATAGAATAGCATAAAATAAGTTTTCATTTCTAGGAGTTGAAATGTTTAATCCAGTAGATACAAAAATCGACTTTCCAAAAGTCGAAGAACAAATTCTGTCATTTTGGGAAAAGGAAGATGTTTTTAGTAAATCCATCGAACAAAGACCTGAAGATAATCAATACGTTTTTTATGATGGTCCTCCTTTTGCAACCGGTTTACCACACTTTGGACATTTAGTTCCAGGTACAATAAAAGATGTTATACCAAGATATCATTCAATGAAAGGCCAAAGAGTATTAAGAACTTTTGGTTGGGATTGTCATGGACTTCCTGTTGAATATGAAATGGAAAAAACTCTTGGTATTAGTGGCCATAGTGCAATTGAAGAGTATGGCGTTGCAAAATTTAATGAAGATTGTCGTTCTATAGTATTAAGATTTACAAGTCAGTGGAAAAAAACAATTACTAGAATGGGCCGATGGGTTGATTTTGATAATGGTTATCGTACTATGGATAAAGATTATATGGAATCAATTTGGTGGGTTTTTAAATCATTGCATGAAAAAGGTTTGATTTATCAAGGTTATAATATTTTACCATATAGTCCAAAATTATCATGTCCATTATCTAACTTTGAAGTAAATCTTGGAGGATACAGAGATGTTACAGACCAAGCTGTTACTGTTAGATTTTTAATTGATGGCACAAAAGATACATATTTTTTAGCTTGGACTACAACTCCTTGGACACTTCCTTCAAACTTAGCTCTTGCTTTAGGTCCAGATATTGATTATGTAAAAGTAAAAGATGGTGAAGATTACTATATTTTAGGAAAAGATAGACTTTCTCATTATTATAAAGATGAGACATCTTATGAAATAGTTGAAGAATACAAAGGAAGAGATTTAGTTGGAATGAGATATACTCCATTATTCCCTTATTTCGCTTCTTTAAAAGAACAAGGCGCTTTTGTTACTGTATTAGGTGATTATGTTACTACTGAAGATGGTTGTGGTATTGTTCATACTGCTAGTGGATTTGGTGAAGATGACTATCTTGTTTTAAAAGATACAGGGATTCCTGTAGTTTGTCCTATTGATGATGAGTGTCAATTTACTGATGAAGTTCCAGCTTTTAAGGGACGTTTTGTAAAAGATACTGATAAAGATATTATTAATTGGTTAAAAGAAAGAAATCATTTAGTAAAAAGAGAAAACTATTTACACTCATATCCTTTCTGTTATCGAACAGATATGCCATTAATTTATAGAGCTATGACTTGTTGGTTTGTAGATGTTCAAAAAATTAAATCAACAATGTTAGAAAGTAATGATCAAATTACTTGGGTTCCATCACATTTAAAACATGGTAGATTTGGTAAATGGTTAGAAGGTGCAAGAGATTGGGCTATTTCAAGAAATAGATTCTGGGGAAATCCAATTCCAGTTTGGAAGTGTGATAATTCAGATTATATTGAGGTAATTGGTTCTGTTAAAGAACTTGAAGAGAAAAGTGGTGTTAAAGTAGATGATTTGCATAAACATTATGTGGATGATTTAACCTGGCCAAGCCCTGATGGAAAAGGTACTATGCGTCGTATTTCTGACGTTCTTGACTGCTGGTTTGAATCTGGATCAATGCCATATGCTCAACACCATTATCCTTTTGAAAATAAAGAATTTGTAGATAATAATTTCCCTGCAGATTTCATTTGTGAAGGATTAGACCAAACAAGAGGTTGGTTCTATACTTTAACTATTATTGCATCTGGTCTTTTTGAATCCCCTGCTTTTAAGAATTGTATTACAAATGGAATTGTTCTTACTAAAGAAGGTAAGAAGATGAGCAAAAGAGATAAAAACTACACAGATCCAATGGATGTAATTAATCAATATGGTGCAGATGCTTTACGTTTTGCTCTTATGAATAGTTCTGTTGTTAAAGCTGATGATTTGAAATTTAGCGAAGATAGTGTTAAAGATGTAATTAAGACTTTCTTATTGCCTCTTTATAATGCTTATTCTTTCTTCATTACTTATGCAAATATTGATAATTATGAACCATCAAGTACTTCCTTTGAAAAACTTGAAAATCCATTAGATAAATGGATTCTTTCTACAACTCAAGGATTAATTAAAGATGTTAGTGAATCTCTTGATGCTTATGATATTCAAAAGGCAGCAAGTACAATTGTTAGTTTTATTGATAATTTGAATAACTGGTATATCAGAAGAAGTAGAAGAAGATTCTGGAGAAGTGAAAATGATAGTGATAAAAAAATGGCATATGATACTTTATATTCTGTTCTTTTAGATGTTGTAAAAGTTGCAGCTCCACTTGTTCCATTTATAACTGAATCAATTTATATTAATTTAAAATCTGATGAAATGCCTATTTCTGTTCATCTTTGTGATTTCCCAGTTTATGATGCTAGTAAGAGAGATTTAGAACTTGAAAAGCAAATGAGTCTTACTATGAAAGCTATTAATATGGGAAGAAGCTTAAGGAGTGTGCATAGTCTAAAAACAAGACAACCACTATCCAAGGTATATTTAGTTGATAGAAGTGAAGAAGATAGATTAATTTTAAGTTCTATGTCAGACATTATTTTAGAAGAACTAAATGTAAAAGATGTAATTATTCAGAGTGATGAATCTTCTTTAGTTGAATATAGTGCAAAAGCTAATTTTAAAGTTTTAGGTAAAAAATTAGGACCTAAAATGAAAGAAGTTGCTTCTTTAATTCAAAATTTTGATTCTGTTGAAATTGCTTCAATCCTTGATGGAAATATAAAAGCAGTTAATTATTCTGATGGAGTTGTTGAATTAAGTGATTCTGATATTATTGTTCAAAGAAGTGAAAAGGCTAATTTGAAAGTAGTAAATGATAATGAATTAACTATTGGATTTGATACTGAATTAACTCCTTCTTTAATTAATGAAGGTTTAGCAAGAGATATTATTAGAGCCGTTCAAACTCTTAGAAAAGATAATGATTATGATGTAAGTGATCATATTTCTATTGATTATGACGGAGATAGTGATATTGAGAATGTCTTTACTCAATTTGAAGAATATATTTCAAGTGAGACTCTTTGTGATAAAATCTCTAAAGTCTCTTTATCTTCAAGTGATATTGAAATTGGAGATAAGACAATTAGAATTGAACTTTCTAAATTATAAAAAATAAGAGAGCGAGGAATTTATGAAAAAGTTATTTAACTTATTATTGCCATTAGTGGTTATTTCATTTTTAATGAGTTGTACTTCAACTAAGTTCCTCACTCCTGAAAATGATGTAGTACCCCTTCAAAGTTTAGCTAGTGAGGGGGACACTATTTTATTAATAGATGCAACAAAAGAAGCAACATTGGTAAAATCATTATTAGGAGATGAAATTGGAGCAAAAGCAAAAGAAATTACTATTCAAATTACTCCTATTGATGATTCTTATCCTCTAGATAAGTTTAATTATAATGCTGTTATTGAAGGTGATTTCCCGTTTTTCACAACTAATTTTGCATTAACTCATTTTACAGACTTTAATAAAGTATTAGAATCTTCAAAATCATATTATAAAAAAGATAATACTGAAATTGGTGTTATACATGCAAATATGATTGGAGTTACAAGTAATTCGTATCTAGATTTAGTTGATATGGTAGATTCTAAAGTAGAAAATGTTGATAAACTCACGGCTTTAGATATGTATAAATCCAATTTTGCATTATATAGTTATAAACCAAAAACATTATTTGATTTTGGACTTGGTTTTACAAAAACAATGATTAATCATTTTGATTCTATTCTGATTTTGATTAATGAAACTGAAGAAAGTAAAATGCTATTGGATGCTAAATTTGAAGTGGATACTGATTCTAATGCGAGAACTTTAGAAAAACTTATCAAAACAGGTTATACTGCAAATTTAAAGAGAGCTGGTGAAAAACTTGATTTTACTGCATTAAAATTAATGTTTGATCGAAACGGTAATATCGTAAACATAGAAGGTATGCCATTAACAGATGAACAAATAACATTATTAAAAGACAAATTACAAACAAGTGATATAGGATTATAATAAATGGCTATATATGATTTATATTGTAAAAAATGCAAAGAAAAATTTACAATTGAACAATCAATGAAAGATGAATTACCAAAAGATTGTCCAAAATGTAAAGCAAAAAATACATTAAGGCAGAACTATGGAGCAACTCCCATTTTATTTAAAGGGGAAGGCTTTTATTGTACTGATACAAAAAAAACAACAAATTAGGGAGATGATATGGATACTTACGAAGTAGCTGTTGAAAAAAGTAAAAAGATAGAAAATGAAATACATATGAACCCCAAGAAACATAGAGTTTTAACTGGAGATAGACCAACTGGTAGACTTCATTTAGGGCATTATTTTGGAACCCTTCAAAATAGAGTAAAATTATCTAATATTGGAGTTCCAACTTGTATAGTAATTGCAGATTATCAAGTTCTAACCGATCATGATTCTTATAAAGAAATTTCAGATAATACTAAACAATTAACAATTGATTATATTTCTGCAGGTATTGAACCTAGCAATGATGTTATAATTTTCCCTCATAGTTATATACCTGAACTTAATCAATTAATGTTACCTTTTTTGACTTTGGTTAGTAATTCAGAGTTAAGTAGAAATCCAACTGTAAAGGAAGAAATACAAGCTGCAGGTTTAAAAAGTGTAAATGCGGGTATGTATACTTATCCAATACATCAAGCTTGTGATATCTTGTTCTGTAAAGGTGATGTTGTTCCTGTTGGTAAAGATCAATTACCCCATTTAGAAATGACTAGAACGATAGCTCGTAGATTTAACGATAGATTTTCAAAAAAGAATCCAGTTTTTCCTGAGCCACAAGCATTGTTAAGTAAAACGCCCTCTGTTGCTGGATTAGATGGTTTCCAAAAAATGAGTAAAAGCCGAAATAATGCAATATTTTTATCATCAACTGCAGATGAAACTGCAAAATTAATTAAAAAAGCTAAAACTGATGCTCAACGATTTATTACTTATGATCCAGAAAATAGGGAAGAAGTTTCTAATTTGTTATCACTTATTTCTTTATGTACAAATGAAGATCCAACTGAAATTGCTCAAAGAATAGGCGATGGTGGGGCTGGTTTATTAAAGAAAACTTTGACAGAAGCGATTAATGAATATTTAAGACCAATAAGAGAGAAACGTGCTCAACTTGAAAAAGATCCTGAATATATTAGAAGCGTTTTATTAAATGGTGTTGATAAAGCAAGGGAATTAGCACAAGTAACATTAAATGAAGTTAGAGAAGCAATGAATATGGTAATTTAATTTGAAGAATATATTTCTTCCCATATCTTTTTGTCATTTAAGTAAAGTAATGCAGAGTATTCTGCATTATTTTTTTCAATAATGCATAAGGCTTTTGCTGCTAAACTTATATTTTTATTTCTTTCAATTAAGAATAATGCATTCTCTTTTATTAATTGGGAATGAAATGCATTATTTTTATCAAAATTATCAAGTAATAGATTTATAAAGTCATTTCTAATTGAATAGTTATTAGGAGTTATTTTAATAACTTTTTGATATTCTGTTATTGCTGAATTAATATCTTTCATTTCAGTGTAAATTTTAATTTTAAATAGATAAGCTTTTTCGTTGTATTTATTTATTTTTATAACAGAATTAAGAGTTTCTAAGGCTTCTTGAGTATTGCCTTTTTCATTTAAAATTATTGCTTTATTATAAAGAGCTTTTTGATTCAAATTATCTTTCTTTAATATTTTATTATAAATATCAATAGATAAATCATAATCTTTGTTTATTGCAGAATCGTTTGCCTGTGAAAGTAATTTTTCATTATTCAAAGAAATATAAGTAGTACAAGAGACAAAATAAAAACAAATAGTAATAAGAAAAAATATTAGCTTTAAGTTTCTATAAATATGTCCCTTGTATTTCATTTTTATTTACCTAATACAGTTTGTTCAATTTCTCTTACTTGATCTCTGTAAAGGTTAGTTATGTTTGCACCATAATCAGCAATGAGTTGAATCATATTTCTAGGTTGCTCACCATCGGCACCATTAAGTCTATCTCCAGCATCTCCTAAACCAGGAAGAATATATGCATCTTCATTTAGTACTGGATCCATCCAGAGTGTATGAACTTCAACATCTGGGATTGCTCTACAAATTCTTACAGCGCCTTTAAAAGCACTAATAACATTAATAAACTTAATAGATTTAGGTTTAACGCCTTCATCTTGTAAATATCTAACAATGGTTACAAGAGAACCACCAGTAGCATTCATAGGATCAGCAAATATTAAATCTTTACCATTTAGATTTTTTAAATCAAAAAAACTTTTATCTAAATCAAGAATATAATCCATATTGCTTTCTTTTTTAGATTCATCTCTTTTAATTTTAAATAAGGCAAAAGGAGTAATAAAATCATTAGAACTATAGTCTTGGATTTCTTTACTCATAATCATTGAAGGTAATAAAGCGCCTCTTAACATAACGCACATAACAGAATTCTCTACAGTAGGATCAATATTTGGAATTTTGTGAGCAGCATAGTTTCTAACAGGATTAGTAACTGGGGTTGCTGTTATTAATGATCTTTTGTTAGGTAGTGCGGCATCGCAATAAACATGAGCAAACATCATTTCATAAGCTCTTTGTATATAATATAAAAATTCTTCATGACTTGTAGAAGGTTGTCTGAGTTTAGCAATTAGTCTTGAAGCTTGTCCATGTTGTTCTTTTGGGGTTTCAAAAGAATATACATGTATATTAGGTTCTTTTGAGCAGAATTCTTTTAAATATGCTCCAATTTGAGAAGCAGACTTAACTAAATTAGCTTTAGCTTCAGTAAGTTCTGATTCATCCGTTGATTTGTCAATAATTGCACAGTTTTCTAAAGATGTTTCGTACATGGTACGAACTTTTTCTATGGCTTTCTTATCATCTTCAAGAAGAAATCCATCTAAGTCAGTTGCGTGTAAAACGATTTTGTTCATAACTACTCCTGAAAATTTATAATAACCTATAGAATTTTTTTTTACAACCTTGGACAATAAGAATATAAGGCGTAAAATAGGAAAAAAATGAATTTTATAATTGGAAAATATTTGTAAATTAAGTTTTTAATTATTATTATATTGCGTCAATTGCTTTTTTTTAATAGATTAATAAATGAAACATTTAAGTTAATTTATTTTTAAGGAGAAAAGAGTATTACTCTTAAAATAGTATTATGAATTTAGTTTTTTTAGGCCCTCCAGGTGCAGGAAAAGGAACAATTGCTGCTATTGCAAAAGATTTCTTTGATATCCCTCATATTTCTACAGGTGATTTATTTAGATATAATATTAAAAATGAGACCGAATTAGGAAAAGAAGTTAAAGCAATATTAGCTAGTGGTGAATTAGTTCCTGATAGTGTAACCATAAAAATGGTTGAAGATCGTTTTACTCAAGATGATACTAAAAAAGGTTTTATTCTTGATGGTTTCCCAAGAACTATTGCTCAAGCAGACGCTCTCTCAGAAATAAAAGAAATTGATTCTGTAGTTAATTTTGTATTAGATCGAGAATCAATTATTAAAAGATTGTCTGGCCGAAGAATGTGTAAAAGCACAGGAAGAATTTACCATATTCTATATAGTCCTCCTAAAGTAGAAGGAATTGATGATGAAACAGGTGAAGCCTTGATTCAAAGAGATGATGATAAAGAAGATGCAATTTTAAATCGTTTAGATGTATATCAAGCACAAACTGAACCTTTAATTGAATATTATAGAGAAAAAGGTTTATTAGTTGATATTGATGCTAGTAAAGATGCTTCTCAAGTTTTTGAGCAAGTAAAAGCTGTCTTGAAATAATAAAAAATAGCCAGTTCCTTTGAACTGGCTTATTTATTAATAATAATTATAATAAATGGTTTTGGCTTTTTACTTCATACATTTTTGAATCAACACTATCCATAAAGTCTTTTGCTTTTTGATTAGATTTTCTCTCTCCAATTGCCCAACTTACTGTTGCATAATATTCATTGTTAATTAATATTTTTTCAGCCTTGTGAAGAATCTCTTTAACTTTTTCTAAAGCTTCATTTTCTTTGTAATCAACAAAAATGATTTGGAATTCATCCCCACCTGTTCTTCCTGAAAAAATATTATTGCCATTTGTTTTTGCAAGTTCCATAGCAACTTTTTGAATTAATTCATCTCCTGCATAATGCCCATAATGATCATTTATATATTTCATATTATCGATATCCATACAAATTAAACATACGGGAAGTGTGTTTTCTCTAGAAATAGTCATCAATTTTTCATACATAAAACCATGAGAATATAAACCTGAAAAGCTATCAATTGAAGCCATAGAATTTAAGTTTGAAACAATTTGAGATAATTTTACTTGCTCAGTTACTGTTTTAACATAACTATCCCCAATATTTTGAAATAATTCTAAAACATAGCTATTATTATCAATTAATACAGGTAACACTTTTGCAAGAAATAGTGTTCCATCAATTTGTTCCAATTTTTTTTTGATTGAATTAGTTAATAAAGAATTTGTAGATACGCAATATTGGCAACATTTTCCATTACCCCATAAATCATAACAATTAAAATTAGGTATTTTTTTTAATATATTGTTCTCATAAGAAAATACTTCTTTTGTAAGAGGGTTTACAATTCTATAATAATCAAAGTCATAGAAATTCTCTTTTTTTATTTTAGAAAACTCAATAATGCCACCATATTCTTTATCTTTTTCTATTTTCACTAAATGTTTCATTGTTGAATTTTAGCATTAATTTTGTATGCAAACAACAAAAAAAGAAAATTATTACATGATAAATTTTATACTATTATGATATAAAAATAAAATTGTTACATGATAAATTTTATAGTATTATGATATAAAAATGAAATTAATTATTATATCTTTTATAATAACTATTATATAATTTTAGTTTATTTTCTATATAACTAAGTTTTTCTAAAGATTCCATTTGCCATGACCAATTGAAAGGTCCACAAGTGGAGGGTATGTTCATTCTACATTTATCATCTTTCTCTAATAAATCTTGCATTTGTGTGATAACTATTCGTGCTTTACTTGAATATATTTCCCTGATAAATTGCCAAACAAAAGTTTTTTCAGTGCAATTAAATAATGAATTTAGTTGTTTTTTGTTTTGATTTGTTAAATTTTTATACCAACCTAAAATAGTTTGATTATCATGTGTTCCTGGGTAAGCAATAAAATTATCTTCATAATTTGGAGGTAAGTCTGGATTTGAAAAATCTAAATTATTATCCTTATCCCAAGAATAACCAAAAATACCAATTTTCATGCCAGGAAATTTATTTTTATTTCTTAATTCTTCAACTTCTTTGGTCATGTATCCTAAATCTTCAGCAATGATTGGTAAATCGCCTAACTCTTTTTTTATTGCATCAAATAAATGTTGTCCTGGTCCTTTTTCCCAAGTTCCATATCTAGCAGTTTTATGAGTAATAGGGATTTCCCAATATGATTCAAAACCTCTGAAATGGTCAATTCTAACAATATCATAAAGTTTAAATTGTTGTTTTATGCGAAGTATCCACCATTTATAATTTTGTTTTTTATGGACATCCCAGTCATAAACAGGATTTCCCCACAATTGTCCATCTGAAGTAAAACTGTCTGGAGGACACCCTGATACTTTATTATATTGACCTTTAGAATCTGTTTTAAATAGTTCTATATTTGCCCATGAATCTACACTATCGCCAGAAACAAAAATAGGTAGGTCTCCTATTATTTTAATATTATTAGAATTTGCATATTCTTTTAATTTATACCACTGTTTAAAAAAAAGATATTGTAAAACTTTGTACCTATTTATTTCTTTAGACATTTTTTTTCTAACAGAATCTAAAGCTTTTTTATCTCTGTTTGCAATTCCTTTATCCCAAACACTATACCATCTAGCATCATAATAATAATCTACTAGAGCCATAAAAATTGAATAATCCTCAATAAAAAAAGCATTTTCTTTTAAGAAGTTATTATATTGTTCAGTTTCCCTATTTTGGTCTAAAAAGTTATCAGCTGCTTTGAAAAGTATAGGTTTTTTATATTTCTCTACTATTTCAAAATCTATATAACCTGCATTAACTTTTGGAAAGTTAAATGTGTCTTCTTTCTTTAAATAACCATCTTCAATTAATGAATCAATACTTAATAAATACTCGTTTCCAGCGAATGTGCTTCTAGAAGAATATGGAGAGTTTCCATATCCTGTTGGTCCTAATGGTAATAACTGCCAAAGACCTACATCACTTCTTTTTAAAAAATCAATAAAGGCATAAGCTTGAGATCCAAAATCACCGATACCATATTTACTTGGAAGTGATGTGATGTGTAAAAGAATTCCATTATTTCTATTTTTTAAACTCATAATAATTATCCTAATTTATGTCTTTTAAAGATTCTCTATCGATAAATTCATGTGGTAGTATTTTATGTAAAGTATCAATTGTATTTCCTTCGATAAGTTCAAATAAAGTTTTTGCTGCAATCTCGCCTTTTTCAACAGAGGCTTGCATTATTGTCGATAAAGGTGGAGTAACTATACTCGCTGTTTGAATATTATCAAAACCAACTACAGAAAAATCATCAGGGATCTCAAATGAATTTTGTTTTAAATAAGTAATACATCCAATAGCAATAACATCACTCATACAAACTATACAAGTAGTGTTATTATTATCTTTTACAATATTTGCAGCTACATTCATTCCTGCTTCTAAAGAACACTCTTTCTTATAAATGAAAATATTTCTATCATTTATTGATAAATTATATTCACTAAGAGCTGTTTCAAAACCAGCCATTCTAATTTGAGTTGTGCTTTCAAATTTACTTGATTTTTCAAAAGTATTTTCCTTTAAAGCAACGATTGATATATTTCTATGGCCTCTTTTTAAAACTTCTTTCATTAAATCATAAGAAGCTTTTTTGTCATCAATATTAATTGATGGCATATTTACCCCAGGATGACCATCAATAGTAACAAATGGAATAAACATTCTTTTAAGAGATTTAACAACCTCCATTTTAACATTAATACCCATTGCAATAAGTCCATCAACTGATACTTTATAGACAGCCTCATTCATGCTTCCATTAAAAGGGGGTATTAACGTCAAAGTATAATCTTTCATATTACAAATGTTTCCTATTCCTTGGAGCACTTGAGTAATGTAAGGATTACTTAAAGTCCCTTCAAAATGTTGAGGCAAAAGAAATCCTATTGTTTGTTTTCTTTTTAAACTAAAATTTCTACCAGCAGGGTTTGGTATATAATCTAATTCTTGAGCCTTTTGCATGATTAAATCATATGTAGCTCTACCAATTTTTTCTGGATTGTTGAAAGCAAAAGAAATAGTAGTTTTTGAAACATTACATGCTTTTGCAAGATCTATAATAGTTGTTCTCTTTTGTCCCATTTTGTTCCTCAATATATAATTAAAATAAATAATACATTTGTATTTTTTTATTATATTATCCTTTTAGTGCTCCCGCAATAATTCTACTAATAATAACTCTTTACTATACTAAATAAAGTATTATATGAATATACAAAAGCTTAAAAACTGAATTTTATTAATTTTTGTATCATGTTTACAAACCAGCAAAAATATCAGTATTAAAAGGAAGTACAGAAGGCTTTTTTTTACCATTTTGCTTTTCAAGGTTTGAGTATGTTTTATCGGTTTGCTTGTTACAATTTGTAATTCAAGACTAGTTTCTTTTTCGAAAGTAGGTGCTATATCATTTGTTTACATTTTGGTAACTTCAGGTTTGAAATTTGAGAAACAAACTTCATTAATCACATTTGTTTTATTTTCATCATTGGTTAAAATAGAAGTACTAATGTTAAAACAGTAGTAAGTAATAATAATTTTTTTCTTTGATTCTTTCCTTTTTTTAATTTGAATTTAAAATGCATTAATGCATTTCATTACTGACTTAGACTAAACCGCTTTTGTAAACCGGTAAACTAAAAATACAATAAAAATTGAAATTTAGCTTTAAATAATAAAAAAACTTAATTATACTTAATTTTTATTAAGTATAAAACCGGTTTACTAAATTAATTGTTGATGAAAATATGTTTTTTAAGGAAATTTATTGCTTTTTTTTTTAAAACTTGTGAAAGTGAATATATAAATATTAAGAAAGGTGTTTTATGAATTTGTTAAAAAATAATTTTGATTTTTCAGTTAGTAAGACTTATGTAAGTCCTTTATATCCAAAAAAAGCAGATGTATTAAATATTTCAGTTTTATCAATTATAGACGTGTCTTATATAAGATTAAATTATAAAAAAAATGGGAATTGGGAAAGTTTAAATTTGTTTGAAGAGAAAAAGGTAAATACTTATTTCTCTTATTTTACTAATGAGCTTACAATTGAGGAAGATATGCTTTTTTACTTTACTATTATGAAAGATAATTCATTTTATTATTATAGTAAACTTGGCTCTACTGTAGCAATTGTTAATGATATTGATGCTTTTGAGATTAAAGTAAATCTTGATGTTCCTGCTTGGGTTAGTAATTCAACTTGTTATCAAATATTCCCTGACAGATTTAAAAATGGTAATCAAAAAATTGGAGTTAAAACAGATGAATATAATTTTGATGGATCATTTACAAAAGAAATGGATTTTAATTCAAAACCTTTAGATTTTGAGCATGGAAAATGTTTAGATTTTTATAATGGGGATTTAAAAGGAATTGAAGATTCTCTAGATTATTTAAAAAATCTTGGTATTTCTTGTATTTATTTGAATCCTATTGGTGTCTCAAAAACAACGCACAGATATGACTGTTGTGATTTTTTCCATGTTGATCCAAAATTAGGTGGAGATCAAGCCTTAATTTCTTTAATAGATCATGCTCATAAAAAAGAAATTAAAGTAATAGTAGATATTTCAATTAATCATACAGGCATAGAACATCCTTGGTTTATCAAAGCTTTAAATGACAAAAATTCAAATGAGGCAAAATATTACTATATTGATAAAAATAATGAAATAGCATTTTGGCAAGGTGTTAAAACTCTTCCTCAATTAAATTATAACAATCAAGAGCTTAGAAATATTATGTATAGAGATACTAATTCAGTTATAAAGAAATTTCTAAAAGAACCTTTTAATCAAGATGGGTGGAGATTTGATGTTGCTGATGAAGTTGGAAGAAAAGACAGAGATCAATTAAATGATGAAATCTGGCGAGAAGTTAGACAAAGTATAAAGGATGAAAACCCGGCTGCTTATATATTAGCTGAAAGTTGGATTGATGGTGCTTCCCATTTAAAAGGTGATCAATGGGATGGAGTTATGAATTACGTTGGATGTGGAAGACCCATTAGACGATGGATGGGCGAAGAAGATAGATTTACTTGTGAAGGTTGGGGACACTCTCCAAGAAAAGTAAATGAATATGATGCAGAGGATTTATCAATTGCTTTAAAATCACAATTATCTTCAATTGGTCATCAGATGGCACAATTTCAATTTAATTTAATTGATTCACATGATACTCCTAGACTTCATAATAATAAAGAAGTATTTAATTTGAATAAATATATTGGTTCAATTATGTTAATGTATACTTTGCCTGGTATGCCTAGTATTTATTATGGTGATGAAATTGCAATTGAAGGAGAAATGGGTTCTGTTGAAATGAGTAGATATCCTATGCAATGGGATAGTGAAAAATGGAATAAAACATTTTTTAATTTATATAAAACTTTAGGAAATTTGAGAGAAGAATATAAGGAAGTATTTTATCTAGGTTCGTATAGAATTTTAAATCTTGATAAAAATGTTTTTACATTAATTAGATATAATAAAGATAAAGTTATTTTTACAATTCTAAACAAAAGTAAAGAAAAAGTTCAAATAAATATAGATATTCCTTATTTATTATTATCTTCAATTGATCAAATATATTTTGATGTTAAAATAGAAAATAAAACTGTTTATCTTAATTGTGAAGAAAATGCAATTTTTGTATATAATCGAATTAATTCATAAATAGAAAAAAATAAAAACTGCAACTTAATAATCAAATTTATGTATTACAAAAAAAATAATAAAAAAAATTAGTAAAATAAAATTGTTAAGTTGCAATTTATTTTGTTTTAGGGCATTATAAATTGTCAAAAAGCAGGAGTTTTTATTATGGCATTCTTTTTTGACGAACCGTCTCGGACTTTTTCTGAGTATTTATTAGTTCCCGGATATTCTAGTGAGCAATGTATTGTAAATAACGTAAAATTAAATACCCCATTAGTTAAATTTAAAAAGGGAGAAACTAGTGCATTAACATTAAATATTCCTTTAGTTAGTGCAATAATGCAAAGTGTAAGTGGAGAAAAAATGGCAATTGCCTTAGCAAGAGAAGGTGGTTGTTCTTTTATTTATGGTTCTCAAACTATCGAAAATCAAGCTGAAATGGTTAAAAAGGTAAAATCCTTTAAAGCGGGATTTGTTCCCTCTGATTCTAATTTAAGTTCTGAAGATACACTAAGTGATATCATTGAATTAAAAAAGCAAAGTGGTCATTCAACTGTTGCAATTACAGAAGATGGAAGTCAAAATGGTAAATTACTTGGAGTTGTTACTTCAAGAGATTACAGAATTTCTAGAATGAAAACTGATACTAAAATAAAAGAATTTATGACTCCTTTTGAAAAATTAATATATGCTAAAGAAGGTGTTTCGCTTTCTGAAGCAAATGATATTTTATGGGATAATAAGTTAAATGCTCTTCCAATTATTGATGATAACCAAAGATTGAAATTCTTTGTATTTAGAAAGGATTATGATACTCACAAAGATAACCCTAATGAACTATTAGATAGTAATAAAAGTTATATTGTTGGAGCTGGAATAAATACTAGAGATTATCAAGAGAGAATACCTGCATTAATTAACGCTGGATGTGATGTTTTATGCATTGATAGTTCAGAGGGTTTTTCTCAATGGCAAAAAAACACAATTTCTTATGTAAGAGAAACCTATGGTGATGATGTAAAGATAGGTGCTGGAAATGTAGTTGATCGTGAAGGTTTTAGATTTTTAGCTGATGCTGGTGCAGATTTTATTAAAGTTGGTATTGGTGGAGGATCCATTTGTATTACTCGAGAAACTAAAGGTATTGGAAGAGGTCAAGCTACAGCTATGATTGAAGTTGCTAAAGCTAGAGATGAATACTTCCAAGAAAAAGGAGTTTATATTCCAATTTGTTCAGATGGTGGTATTGTTCATGATTACCATATGACTTTAGCTTTAGCAATGGGAGCTGATTTTATAATGCTTGGAAGATACTTTGCAAGATTTGATGAAAGCCCAACTCAAAGAGTAAATGTTAATGGTTCTTATATGAAAGAATATTGGGGTGAGGGTAGTGCTAGGGCTAGAAACTGGCAAAGATATGATTTAGGTGGAGATAAAAAGTTGTCCTTTGTGGAAGGAGTTGATTCTTATGTACCATATGCTGGTAGTCTTCATAATAATGTTCTCCAATCATTAAATAAAGTAAAAAGTACTATGTGTAATTGTGGTGCATTGAATCTAAATGAATTAAAAGCTAAGGCAAAATTAACCTTAGTCTCTTCTACTTCTATTGTTGAAGGTGGGGCACATGATGTTTTGCTTAAAGAAAGTAGAAATAAAAATTAAATAGAAATACTGTAAAAATAATATTTAAATTATTATATGATTGTATAAAAGTTATATAATAACTAAATGAATATTAAATAGAAACAAGATATCTTTTAACTTAAAGATATCTTGTCTTTATATTTTGACTAAATTAATTACAATTCAATTTTTCACTTAAATTTTTCAAAAATAAACCAACATCACTTACAATACCAATTGCTTGTCCTGTTCCTCTATCTGATAATTTTGTAACAACAGCAGGGTTAATATCTACACAAATGGTTTTTACAGATGATGGGGTCATATTTCCTGTGCCTATGCTATGAAGCATTGTTGAAAGCATTAATATCATATCAGCATCTTTAATAATATTAGCATATTGAGCTTGAGCTTCAATCATATCATTTATGGTTTCTGGTAGAGGTCCATCGTCTCTAATAGATCCTGCTAAACAATATGGAATCTTTTTTTTGATTATTTCATACATAAGTCCATCTTTTAAAATTCCATTTTTAATTGCATTTTTAATGGATCCTTGACCATAGATAATATTAATTGCTTTCATATGGTGATTATGCCCGTGTTCAGTTACTTTACCACTTTGAATATCAACTCCTAGAGTAGTACCTAAAAAGCGAGATTCTAAATCATGAACAGCTATAGCATTTCCACCTAAAAATCCATCGATATACCCATTTCTAATCAGAGACGCTAAATAATCTGCGCCGCCAGTATGAATTACTACTGGCCCAGCTACAACAACAACCTTACCATTTCTTCTCTTTATTTCTTGAATTTCATTTACTATTTTAGCTACAGCGGTTTCACCTCTTCTTTCAGAGGAAACTTCATTTGACATAAAAGAAAAGCCCTTTGTATTAGATTCAATTTGAGGAGGAAAAACTCTAACACTTTCTCCCTCAACAAGAATTTGATCACCTTTTTTTATATCTCTTAATTTTAGACATCTTAAAATTCCAGAGTTTTCTTTTTTTATGACTGCATCCATTCTTTGATCAAGTACGTCATTCCATTTATTATTAAAAAAAACTTCTGTTCTATGATTTGTTGTTGAGTAGAAATTTTGTGGAGCATGCTTATCTTTATCAGCTATAACAAAAGTAGCATTTTCTTCATTTAGTGTAAAAACACCTAATGGTGATATTTTTTTTAGAATATTATCTAACTCTTGATCTGTTTGAGCAGAAATTGAAAATTTTACTATAGATTGTTCATCTTGTTTTTTGCCAATTTCAATATCTTCAACAGAATAATCTAATCCTTCTTCTAATATTGTGTTAACAATTTTTGAGAAAAGCCCAGAATCAATTAAGTGACCTTTAGCTTGATAAGTATTTTTCTTCATAAAAATATATTACAATATAAATTTAATAAAAAAAAGAAAATAAAAAAGATTCTCTGAAAAGAGAATCTTAATAAGTGAGCGGAGAGGGATTTGAACCCCCGACCAGTTGCGTGTAAGGCAACCGCTCTCCCACTGAGCTATCCGCCCGAATACGTTATGGACAATATCACTTTGCTATTTTTATGTCAACTACTTTTTTCATTATATTTTAAAAATCTCTTATTGAAATAAAAAAAAGAAAATTCTTAAATTTATTAATAATAAAAAAAGATTCTCTAAAAAAGAGAATCTTAATAGTGAGCGGAGAGGGATTTGAACCCCCGACCAGTTGCGTGTAAGGCAACCGCTCTCCCACTGAGCTATCCGCCCGAGTACGTTATGGAATATATCAAAGATAACTGAACTTAGTCAACATAAAATATAAAAAAAAATATTTTTTATGAATAATAATGGGATGAATTAATATTATTTATATTATATATTTCATTTAGTGAGTTTTTTTATTATTAGAATTGACAATATTATACAAAAAATAGAAAATATGTGTAAGGGGTGCTCCAATGAATAAAAAATATTTAATTTTTACATTTTTGATTTTAATTCTTTTTTTTAATACAGGATGTAATCAACAAAAAAGTGAAGAAAATGATATTATTAGGGTGAATATAGCGTCAGAGCCCGATTCATTAGATCCATGGTTAAGTGCTGCTGTTGATACGAAAGCAATATTTAATAATGTTTTTGAAGGCTTAATGCGATTTGATAGTACTGGTAATTTATCTCCAGCAATTGCCAAAAATGTAATTATTAATGATACACAAGATGTTTATACTTTTGAATTAAGAGATGATGTTTATTTTCATAATGGCAAACATTTGACAAGTGATGATGTTTTATACACATATGAAAATTTATTAAATATGAGTGGAGATTTAGCAAATTCTGCAAGATATAGTGGCATTAAAAGTGTAGAAGCTTTAGATGATTATACGATTAGAATAAGTTTAGAAAATCCATCATCAGCTTTTCTATCTTCTACAGTTATAGTAATTTTACCAAGAGGATATTCAGATCAAGCAACAAAACCTATTGGATGTGGCCCTTATAAATTTGTAGAATATCAACCAGCTCAGAAAATTGTTCTTGAACGATTTGATAAATATTATGACAAAGATAGAATGCCCAAAATAAAAAAAGCTGAGGTATATATAATAAGTGATGAAGCTTCAGTCATTTCAGCTTTAAAATCTAATCAATTGGATTTAGCAATAGTATCAAGTGATAATGCAAAATTACTTGAGAATGATTTTAATATAAAAAGTGATCCTATGAATATGGTAGTTTTATGGGCATTAAATAATAACGAACCACCTTTTGATAATGAAAAAGTAAGATTAGCTTTTAATTTAATGGTTAATAGGGATGATATTGTCGATGGAGTATTTGGGGGTTATGCAACAAAATTATATACAAATTTTAGTCCTATAATGTCTCATTATTATAATTATGATCTAGATGGTTATTATAAGAGAAACATAGAAAAAGCGAAACAATTATTGAAAGAAGCAGGTTATGAAGATGGACTTGAAATAAACATAACAGTTCCTTCAAATTACTATCAACATGTTAATTCGGCTCAAATTATATCTAGTGAAGCCCAAGAATTAAATGTAAAAGTAAATATTATTAATGTTGAATGGGGGACTTGGTTAGAAAAAGTTTATTCAAATCGAGAGTATCAAAGTACACTAATAGGTTTAGCAGGTAAACTTGATCCTAATGATATTTTATCTAGATATGAAACAAAATATAAAAGAAATTTTATAAATTATTCAAATCCAGAATATGATAAAATAATTGAAGAAGCAGCTAAAACAGTTGATGATAATAAAAGAGTAGAATTATATAAAGAAGCACAAAAAATCTTAAGTGAAACCTCAGCTTCTGTTTGGTTGTGTGATCCAAATAACACTGCAGCCATGCGAAAAGATTTACTTGGATATCAATATTATCCTGCTGGCTTGATAGATTTTGCAGCAATGAGTTATGAAAAATAATTAAAATTGACTAGTAGCTAAAAAAGAGTAAAATATTATATAATTATAATATTGAGAAAATAAGGAATATTATGAGATATATAATTAAAAAACTTTTAAGTGCTTTATTAACTCTTTTTTTAGCTTCAGTTATTACTTTTTCTATTTTTAATATATTACCAGGGGATCCTGCACAAGTTATTTTGGGAATAGATGCAAGTGATCAGCAGTTAGAACAGTTAAGAGAAACTATGAATATTGATGCTCCACCATTATATAGATATATTGAGTGGCTTAATAATATATTTAAAGGGGATTTAGGTATTTCTTATAAGTATCAAACGCAAGTATCTTCTTTAATTTCT
Source organism: Sphaerochaetaceae bacterium (assembly GCA_963678575.2). Taxonomy (GTDB): domain Bacteria; phylum Spirochaetota; class Spirochaetia; order Sphaerochaetales; family Sphaerochaetaceae; genus Pleomorphochaeta. Next base: position 612,389 of record CAXXHV010000002.1, read on the forward strand.
CAATCATTAAAAGTAACTTTGCAATTATCTTTTTTCAGTTTAATTTTAACAGTTTTAATATCAATTCCTTTTGGATTATTATTAGTTTCGTTAAGGGATAAAAAAAGTTTCATTCCTTTATCTTTGCTTTCTCAATTTGGAATGAGTATCCCATCCTTTTGTGTCGCTATATTCTTAATAGGTATATTTACAGTTAAATTAAGAATTTTACCTTCAATTGGTTATACTTCATTTAGTGAGAATCCATTACAAAACATTAGAAGTCTTTTGCTCCCCAGTTTCTCAATTGCGATTGGAGCATCTTCAATAGTTGTTAGATACTTAAATACCAGTGTACAACAACAATTAAAAAAAGATTATGTTCGAACTGCTTATAGTCTTGGTCTTAATGAAAAAACTGTATTGTATCACCATGTATTAAGAAATGCTTTAATTCCAGTAATAACCATTTTTGGTTTAATTATTGCGGATATTTTGGGAGGAAGTATAATAATTGAGAATGTTTTTTCTCTTCCTGGTATTGGTAAATTAATAACTTCAAGTATTACTAGTAGGGATTTACCATTGATTCAAGCATTAGTTTTATATTTATCATTTTTAGTAATAGTTGTTAATTTTATTGTAGATGTCTTATATAAAATTATTGATCCAAGAATAAGAATAGAGTAGGAAGGGTAAATGAAGAAATATTTCAAGAATAAAAACTTTTTATTTGGATTTCTATTTTTATTTTTTATACTTATTTTAGTAATTTGGGGAATGATTGCACTTCCCTATGATATAAATGAAATAGATATTAAAAATAAATTGGCATCTTTTTCTTTATCACACCTTTTTGGCACTGATCATCTTGGTAGAGATATTTTATCGAGAATAATGGTAGGAACTAGACTTAGCGTCTCAATAGGTTTTTATGTTGTTTTGTTGGGTTTTTTAATTGGAACTCCAATTGGAGCAATAGCAGGGTATTTTGGTGGAGTTGTTGATGAAATAATTAAAAAAATAATAGATACTTTAATGGCTTTCCCTGGTGTTTTAATTGCTTTAATGCTTATAGCCGTTTTTGGTTCAAATACAAAGACCATCATTATTGCTTTAACAATTATGAGTATCCCAAGATTTTCTAGAATAGCAAGAGGTGGCTATTATACTTACAAAGAATCTCCATTTATTTTAGCCACTAAAGCAAGAGGCGCAAGCACTTTTAGGATAATGATTATCCATATATTTAATCATGTTTTGGGGGAACTGTTAGTTACTGCTTCACTAACATTTGCAAGTGCCGTTATAGCTGAAGCAGGATTAAGCTATCTAGGGCTTGGTATTCAACCGCCAAATCCTAGTTTAGGGAAAATGGTAAGTGAAGCACAAGCTTATATTTTACAAAAACCCTCATATGTTATTGTTCCAACATTGTTTATTGTAATTTTAGTTATGGGTTTTAATTTAATTGGGGATGGTATAAACAAAATTATTGAAGAGGATAAAGAAAATGAGTAATAAAATTTTAGAAATAAAAGACTATACTCTATCTTTTATAATTAACAATAAGAAAGTTAAAGCAGTTGATGATTTGAATATTGATATAAAAGAAGGTGAGTTGGTTGCTCTTGTTGGAGAAAGTGGATGTGGTAAGAGTTTAACTGCTTTATCAATTCTCTCTCTGCTCCCAAAAAAATCCTTTATCGATTGTGGATCAATTAATTTTAAAAATCAAAATTTATTAGAGTTAACTATTGATGAGTTAAATGAAATTAGAGGCAATGATATTTCTATCGTTTTTCAAGAGCCTATGAGTGCATTAAACCCATTAATAAAAGTTGGAAAACAAATTCTTCAAACATTAAAATCTCATAATAAAGATATTATCAATCCTGTTGAGGTTGTAAAATCGATGTTAGAAGAAGTTGGACTTTCACAGACAGATAGAATTTATAATAGCTATCCACATCAATTATCTGGTGGAATGAGACAAAGAGTTATGATTGCTATGGCTTTAATTAATAATCCATTATTATTAATAGCAGATGAACCAACAACAGCTTTAGATGTAACAATACAAGCTCAAATCTTAGATCTAATAAGAGGTATGTCAAAGAAACTCAATACAGCAGTTCTTTTTATCTCTCATGATTTAGCATTAGTAAAAAATCTTTGTGATAGAGTTTATGTAATGTATGCTTCAATGATAGTTGAAACAGCAAGTGTTGATAATATTATTAATGAGGCAAAACATCCATATACTAAAGCATTGTTAAAATCCTTACCAACAATTAAACAAAGAGGAACTAAATTACATTCAATAAATGGAATTGTTCCCAAATTAGAGAATAGAGTTGAAAATGCTTGTCCTTTTGCTCCACGATGTGAATTTGCAAAGCAGTTATGTTTTAATCAAAAACCTTGTCTAGAAAAAGTTGGAGATTCCTATATTCGTTGCCATTTTCATAAGGAGATAAATCAATGAATATAATTGAAGTTAAAAATGTTACTTTTTCATATAACGATATAATGATTCTTGATAATATTAATTTTAACATAAAAGAAGGTGAAACTTTTGGAATTGTTGGTAATAGTGGATGTGGAAAAAGTACATTAGCTTTATTATTATTAAAATTGTTAAAATTAAAAGAAGGAACAATTTTATTTGAGAATAATGATATAAAATTAATTAAGAAAAAAAAGGATATAAAGGACTTTTATAGGAATATTCAAATTGTCTTTCAAGATCCATATAGTTCTTTAGATAGTAAAAAAACTGTAGGTTATTTAATAGAAGAACCATTAATTATTCATAAAAATTATTCAAAAAATGAAAGAAATAAAAAAGTTGATAATATTATGAATTTAGTTGGATTAGATAAAAAGTATAAGGATAATTATCCTCATCAATTATCTGGAGGTTTGAGACAACGTTTAGCAATTGCAATTGCACTTGTATTAAATCCGAAATTTGTTGTTTTGGATGAATGTGTTTCTGCTTTAGATATTAGTATCCAAGCTGGTATATTAAATTTGTTAAATGATTTAAAGTCAAAATTAAATTTAACTTTTTTGTTTATTTCGCATGATTTAAATGTTGTAAGTTATATTTGTGATAGAATAGGTGTCATGGATAAGGGCAAAATAATAGAAATACAAGATACAGAAAAACTTTTTGATGATCCAAAAGAAAAATTTACTAAAAGATTTTTAAATAATGATTATTATGAATTATAGATAGAGGAGTTTGTTTTGATAAATACTGAGATAATTTATTTTTTTATTTATTGTTTTGTTGGTTGGATATGTGAAGAATTATATTGTTCAATTTTAGCAAAGAAAATTGTTAATAGGGGTTTTTTACATGGTCCTTATTTACCTATTTATGGTTTTGGTGCAATGAGTGTGTTATTTTTACTAAGACCTTTTATTACTAATATTGTATTATTATTTTTTGCAGGAATGATTGTAACTAGTATTATTGAATATATTGGCTCTTTTTTATTAGAAAAAATATTTCATATTAAACTATGGGATTATAGTAAAAATTTTCTTAATATTAATGGAAGAGTCTGTTTATTAAATTCTACAATGTTTGGAGTGTTGAGTTTGTTAATGGTTTATGTAATTCATCCTTTTGTATCAGGATTAATTTTAAATCTTTCACAAATAATTCAATATTATTTTGCTTTCGTAATTGTAATTGGTATGAGTTTAGATTTCGCATTCTCTGCTGCTAAGATGTCTGCCTTTAATAAAGCTCTTGAAGAAATTAAAGATAAAAGTGAAGAAGTTAGAGAGAAAATATTGGCTATTAGTACAAGTGAAGGGACTGAATTAGTTCAAGTTATTAAAGATAGATGGAATGAAGAACTAGCTTTTAGAAAAGCTAGATTAACAAGAACAAATAAAAGAATTATTCTTGCTTTCCCAAGTATGAGAAGTGGAAACGATTTTATTAACTCTCAAATTACAAAAATAAGAGGTGAGTTTTCAATATTATTAGCTAAAGGTAAAAAACAGTACGAAGAACTTAAAGAAAGACGCCTTTTAAATAGAAATAATTAAATTATATTGGAGGAATATAATAATTATATTAATTTTCTATTGTTAGAATATAATTTTAATATTTAATATATATAATTATTATTAGTAAATATGAAAACAGTACTAGAAGAGCTACATTATCAAATTAATAAATTAAACCCAAATGTTCAGTTGATGTGTGTTAGTAAAACACATCCTTTTGAAGCTATTGAAGAAGCCTATGCTTTAAATGAGAGGCTTTTTGGTGAGAATAGAGTTCAAGAAGTTGAGGCAAAATTTCCTAAAAATGAAGATAGAGCCAAAGATTTAAGCTTGCATTTAATTGGGCATCTTCAATCAAATAAAGCTAAAAAAGCTGTAGAATTGTTTGATTCTATTGATAGTGTTGATTCTATAAAATTGATAAATAAGATTAATAACTATGCATCTAAAATTAACAAGAAAATTGATATAATGCTTGAGTATAATAGTTCTAAAGATGAAAACAAAACAGGATTTGAAACTTATGAAGAAATAAGAGAAGCGGCAAGCTTATCAAAGCAATTAGAATATGTTAATTTAACAGGTATAATGACAATTGGTCCATTAAATGCTTCAGATCAAGAAATTAGAAATGCTTTTAAATTAGTGCATGCTGTAAAAATTAAATTAGAAAAAGATTTAGGAATAGAAATAAAGCATTTAAGTATGGGCATGAGTGGCGATTATAAAATTGCAATAGAAGAAGGGTCAACAATAATTAGAGTTGGAACAAAAATCTTTGGCAACAGAGATTATTCTAAATAAGGAAAAATTATGAAAAAGAAAATTTTATCTACTGTATTAATTTTAATCTTAGTTTCTTCAACTATTTATTGTGATAGTAATGAATTTAAAGATTATCAAGATTATACAATAGATGAATTTCCTTCCTGGAGTATTAAGCTTAGGCGGGGTGAAAGTTTGTTTTTTGGTTCTTTAGCTCTAACTTTTCCACTTTCGGTTGTTGCATATAATGTGGTTGTTAATTCTGGTTTAATTTCAAATGCTCCTACTGAAGAATTAACAGCTTTAAAATATCAAGTATCTATTGCTGCGATTTTATCCCTTTCAATTGCCCTTGGGGATTATATTATAGGAGAGATGGAATAAGAAATGTCAAAAAGAGAAATTAATCATAAATTAGTTGTAGCAAATGTTGAAGCTAAAATAAGAGTAGATAGTTACATTGCGCAAAACTTGCAAGGTGTATCGAGGTCATTAGTTTCAGATGAAAATACACAAATTTTTATAAATGGTAAGCTTGTTAAAAACAGTGCAAAAGTAAAAAATGATCAAATAGTTGAAATAAAATATAGTGAAAGTTTTTTTGAAGGAATTGAAGCTGAAGATATTAAATTAAATGTATTATATGAGGATGAAGATATTCTTGTGATAAATAAAGATCAGGGATTAGTGGTACATCCCGGTGCAAATAATTATGAACATACTTTAGTTAATGCTTTAGTTTTTAGATACGGCGAAGATTTTTCATCTAATTTTACTAATGAAGTAGATGGAGATGAAGACGGGGATATTGAAGAGGATCCTTCATTAATTAGACCAGGGATTGTTCATAGACTTGATAAAGATACTAGCGGAACAATGGTGGTTGCACTAAATAGGGAAAGTCAAAGAGATTTATCCCAACAATTTAAAGATAGAGAAACAAGTAAAATATATATTGCTTTAGTCAAAGGATATTTTGACAAGAGAAGAGGAAGAATAAATACAAATATTGTTAGAGATTCTAAGGATAGAAAGAAGTTTACTACTTGCTCTTCTGAAATCGGAAAATTTGCAGATACAAGTTATTTGGTTTTAAAACAATATAAAGGTTATGCTCTTGTTAGATTAAATATTCATACTGGAAGAACACATCAAATTAGAGTTCATCTAAAGAGTATTAATCATCCAATATTAGGAGATCCAATTTATTCTAATGATGATAAAATGTTCCCTAATGCTACACTAATGTTACATGCACTTCAATTAGAGTTAAAACATCCTAAAACGGGGGATAAGATGAGATTTAGATCAGCTATGCCACAAAGATTTAAGGATATAATTAAAAAATTAAACCCTTATATTATGGATAAGGGTCAACAAAGTAAATATTATGAAAGTGCAGAAAAATTAAAAAATAAATAGTTAAAAACGATTATTTCTCTCAAGTGCTATTTGATTACGAAGCCAAGGCGATGCGGTTTCTTCAGTTAAATCTGGGTTAAATAATCGTTCGTTTTTTATTTTTGTTGGAGCACCATGCCCTGGGAATACTAGTAAGTTATCATCAAAGGATAGTAATTTATTTTTTATAATTTTTATTAGAAGAGACCTTTCCATATATCCGGGAGTAGATCCAATTCTTGTAGCCATTAGAGTATCCCCTGTGAATAATGCATGACCTATTTTAAAGACTAGTGAATCAACACTATGCCCAGGTAAATGAATTACTTCAACTTCAATACCATCACAATTTAGTTTTGTACCACCTGAAATCTCATTTACTTCAAATTCATAAACTTTATTAGTGTATGCATATATCTTAGGATTATATAATTTTAATAAAGTTCCCACTCCACTAGTATGAGATTCATGTCTGTGTGTTAGTAAAATTGTTTTAATTACAAATTTATTTTTCTCAATGATGCTAATTAATTCGTTATCAACATGTCCTGGATCAATAATTATTGCATCGCTACTTGAGTTTTGTCCAACAACATAAGTGTTACAAAAACCTACTACTGAAAAATGTTGATATATTCTCATTTAGTTGCATCCTCATAGTTTGAATATCTAAAATTCAATCTTCTTTGCTCAGTTTCTCTAAAATCTGCTTTTTTAAGATTACAATCTTCAAAGCTAACATCTCTTAAACAGGAACTACAAAAAGTTGTAAAGTATAAATCACTACAACTAAAATCACAAAACCAAGCATCAATTCCTGAAAAATTATTGTGTATTAATAATGAGTTTGAAAAATCACAATTAATAATTTTGCTACCTGAAAAAACAGAATATCTAATATCTGTATCGCAAAATTTGCAATTGTCAAATAGGCAAAAATCAAAAAAACATGTAGAAAGTTTGGATCCTGAAAAATCCATATTTCTAAAAGTGCACCAAGAAAAATTTGATGAAGAAAATCTTTTTTGCTTAGTAGATAAATTTTCAAATTCAGCATGAGAAAATGTAATGTTTCTAAGTAAGTCTTCTTTTTCAAAATAATTAAACATTTTTTTTAATAAATCATTTTTATTAGGTGAATGTCTATAACAATAATCACTATCTAAAGTTGTAAATGCATTACAATTTTCTTTCTTACAAGTCTTAAATTCGAACATATTTTTAGACTATCAGAAATAAATAGCTTGTCAAGTCTTTTTCTTTTGTCTACCATAGAATATATGAAAGGAATAATAATAAGAGGCATTAATAATATATATAATGTTGAAGCTGAAAATCAAATATTTGAATGTAGAATCAAAGGCAAATTACTTAATGATGTAAATGATGAATATAATCCATTAGCAGTTGGTGATTTTGTTGAATTTGATAAGACCAATGAGGTTGAAGGTCAAATAATTCAAAGACTTGAAAGAAAAAATAGCTTCAGACGTTGGAATATGAAAGGTAAATGTAATCAAACAGTTGTAGCTAACATGGATTTAATTGTTTGCGTTGCAAGTTGTGGTTCTCCACCATTTAGACCAAGATTTATTGATAGGGTTATTGCAAGCTGTGAAAATGTTGAAATTTTAATTGTGTTAAATAAATCAGATATTAAATTACAAGGCTGGGAACTTGAAAGATATAATTTATTTAAAGAATTAGGATATGAAACTTTATTAGTAAGTGCAAAAGAAAAAACAAATTTAGATTTACTTATAAAGAAAATCGAAAATAAAGTAGTTGCATTTGTTGGTCAAAGTGGAGTTGGTAAATCAACAATAATAAATGAAATCCTTGGTACAAGTCAAAGAACTAGCTATGTAAGTGAAAAATATGATAGAGGGCGTCATACCACTAATTATTCGATTTTACTTAGAAAAGATAATTTGACAATTATTGATACCCCAGGGGTGAGGGAAATTATGGTACCACATAGAAGTCCTGTTGAAATTGCAGATTCTTTTCCTGAATTTGTAACAAATAAGGATAAATGTGCTTTTAATATGTGTACTCATACAAGTGAACCAGATTGTGAAATTATTAAAATGGTTGAAAAAGGTGATATTAATTCTGATAGATATGAAAGCTATTTAAGAATGATTGATTCATTATTATTGCAGGGCCCCAAATGGAAGGGCAGTTCAAATTCGACTAGTAAGGCAAGATACAAAATGCCAAATAAAAAATTGAAATGAAATTATCCAAAAAAACATTAAATGATTTAGGTTTTTACCAAGTCTTAACAATTATAGAAAAATATTTATTATTTGAAGATTCTAAAACAATTTTATATAATAGAGATTTTATAAATAACAAAAATGAGCTTGAATTACAACAAAAGAAAATTCAAGAGATTCTTTTTTTATTAAGCAATCCAGATAGTATAAAAGTAAATAATTTCCCATCACTTACAAATATATTTATAAAGTTAAAAAATATATATCAAAATGTAGATGGACAAGAATTATATGAAGTTGGAATGTTTATTGACAGTTCACAGGTTCTATATGACTTCATAACTCAACCTTTATTTAATAATAAAAAGTCTGAGATTATATCATCTTTATTAGGGGATGGTATTTCACAAGAATTAATTGATTTTAGAAATGAAGTCTTTTATGCTTTAGATGAAAGTGGAAAAGTAAAAGAAAGTCATCCTTTAATAAAAGCTTTAGTAAAAAGAGTTGAAAATGCAAAACGAGAAAGAAATAATTTTACAAAAGATTTTATCAAAGATAATAAATTATTTTTACAAAGTGATTTAGAAACAATTAGGGATGAAAGAATTGTTATTCCTGTTAGAACAGATGCAAAATCGAAAATCAAAGGTTTCGTTCATGGTTCTAGTTCAACAGGAAGTACTGTATTTGTCGAACCTTATAAATTAGTAGAATACAATAATTCTGTTGTTTTAGCTGAACAACAAATTCAAATTGAAATAGCTAAAATTTATAATACTTTAAATAAAAAATTGAGAGAAATTTTACAGTATTTAAAAGAATTAAAGAAAAAAATAAGCGAAGTTGATATTTTGTATTGTTTTTCTCGTTGGGTTATTAAATATAATTGTTCTAAAGTTGAATTAGATAAAGATGATATAAAATTATTATTTGCAAAACATCCATTATTAGCAGATAAAGCAGTTCCAATATCTTTAGAGATAGAAAAAGACATAAAATGTGTAGTTATATCAGGTCCAAATGCTGGTGGTAAAACCGTTACAATAAAAACTGTTGGTTTATTTTCTGCTTTAAATCAATTTATTGGATATATTCCAGCACAAGAAGGTTCTTCGCTTCCTCTATTTGATAAAATTTATACAGATATTGGTGATGAACAAAGTATTGAAGAAGAATTATCAACTTTTAGTGGTCATATGAATAGTTTATCTAAAATTCTTAAAAATTCTAGTGCAAATACACTTGTTATTTTAGATGAGTTAGGCTCAGCAACAGATCCTAATGAAGGTGGTGCGATTGCACAAAGTATTGTTGATTTTTTAAATGAAAATTGTAAAGTTTCTTTTATCACATCTCATTTAGATTCATTAAAACATAAAGCCTATATTAGCTCAAATATGCTAAATGCTTCTATGGAATTTGATGAAAACTCTCATATGCCGACTTTTAGAGTTGTTTGTGGGTTACCAGGTGATTCTCATGCAATAGATACAGCAATAAGGATGAAATTACCACAAAAAGTTATTACTAATGCAAAAAAATATTTAGGTGATGATCAATTACAAATAGGCCAAATTGTAAAAAGACTTGAGAGAGAAAGGCAAGATATTGAAAAAAAGGCTTTAGAACTAAAGAAAAAAGAATCCGAATTAGATTATTTAAAGAAAGAAGTAGAATTATATAGGAAAAAAATTAAAGAAAAAGAATTTAATTTAAAAGCTGAGCAAGCTACAGAATTATCCAGATATATTTCAAAAAGTAGAAAAGATTTGGAAAATTTAGTAAATAAAATTGTTACAGGTGATCTAACAAAAGATAAGACCAAGGCTGTAAAAGATTTTATTGTAAATTTAGATAAGAAAGAAGAAGAGATAAAAAAACAAATTGAAGAAGAAGAACTCCTTTATAAAGAAAAAAAAGAGCCTTTTGATATCAAAGAAGGAATGAATATTCTTTGTGGAGATAGTAAAAGAGAAGGGGTTGTCTTAAAAGCTGATGGAAAGAAAAAATGGGTAGTTCAGGTTGGTTCTCTAAAAATTTCCTTTAAAGAAAAAGATTTGTATAAAGCAAAAGATTCATTAGTTACTAAAAAAGTAAGTGTTTCATATAATAATGAAACACCAAGGCCAAAAGCTACAATTGATGTTAGAGGCTTAACCTTAGAAAGAGCAATTGAAGAAGTACAGAAACAACTTGAAGCTTGTTTAATCCATAATTTTAATTCTTTTTCTATTATTCATGGATTTGGTGATGGTATTTTACAAAAAGGTCTTCATCATTTTTTAAAAGCACAATCTCAAGTCAAAGATTATAATTTTGCACTTCCACCTGACGGCGGAATGGGTAAAACATATGTTATGTTGTAATTGAAAAATTAAAATTTATAAAAATTATGAATAATATTTATAATTAGATTGCATATCTATAACTAACAATGTTATAATTTATGCTCTGTTAAAAAAAATACTCAAGGGGGATAATATGTCAGATTATATGCATGGAACTGGTGTCCAATACCATCTCCATATAAAAAAGGGTGACGTAGGAAGATATGTAATATTACCTGGGGATCCAAAAAGATGTGAAAAAATAGCAAAATATTTTGATGAACCACAACTAATTGCAGATAGTAGAGAATATATTACATATACAGGATATTTAGATGGAGAGAAAGTTTCAGTAACAAGTACTGGGATTGGTGGGCCATCTGCTTCCATTGCAATGGAAGAGTTGTACAAATGTGGTGCTGATACATTTATAAGAGTTGGCACATGTGGTGGAATTTCTTTGCCTGTTATGGGTGGTGATGTGGTTGTTGCAACAGGTGCTGTAAGATTTGAAGGCACTAGTAAAGAATATGCACCTATTGAATTTCCTGCAGTTGCAAATTTTGAAGTTGTACAAGCTTTAAGAGAAGCTGCAAAAACTTTGAACTTTAGATCTCATACTGGTATAGTCCAATGCAAAGATTCCTTTTATGGCCAACATTCACCTGATTTAATGCCTGTAAGTTATGAATTAAATAACAAATGGGAAGCTTGGAAAAGATTAGGGGTTCTAGCCAGTGAAATGGAAAGTGCTGCTCTATTTACTGTTGCAGCATATTTAGGTGTTAGGTGTGGTAGTGAATTTTTTGTAGTAGGGAATCAAGAGAGAGAAAAACTTGGAATGGAAAATCCTATTCTTCATGATACTGAAAGTGCAATAAGAGTTGCAATTGAAGGTGTTAGGAATTTAATAAAGATGGATAAAGAATCAAAATAAAAATAAATTTAACATAAATAATATCAAAATCCTCCTAATAGGAGGATTTTGTATATTAACGTAAATTATAAACTATTTCTTTTTATCTTTTTTAAAGCATAAAAACCAATCTAAACAATACATATCTTCATCTTTACTTTCGGCTCTTTCCTTTGCTGTTCCACAACTACCTGCAGGAGGAACAATATAATCATCACCTTCTCTCCAATCAGCTGGGGTTGCACAATTTTCTTTATCAGCTTTTTGAAGAGCTTGAATGATTCTCTTCAGTTCATCAAAATTTCTTCCTGTTGAAAGTGGATAATAAAGAATTGTTCTAATAAGACCTTCTGGATCGATTATAAATACAGCTCTAACAGCTTGTGTGTTTGATTGATTTGGTTGGATCATACCATATTTTTTTGCTACATCCATTCTTATATCTTCAATAAGAGGGAATTTAACTTCCAGATTCTTCATATCCTTCCACTCTAATTCATGAATCTTTCTTAACCAAGCAATATGCGAATAAAGTGAATCAACAGATAATCCAATTAATTGAGTATTTAATTTTTTAAAATCATCTTCAAGTTTTGCAAAAGTCATAAATTCAGTTGTGCAAACAGGAGTAAAATCTGCAGGATGTGAAAAAAGTATTACCCATTTACCTTTGTAGTCTTCAGGGAAATTAATTTGACCTTGAGTAGTAGTTGCTACAAAACTTGGAGCCTTGTCGCCTAATAAAGGCATTTTATAAAATTCTTCCATAAACATCTCCTAAAATATTTTATTTTCTCATGTGTATAATTTAACACTAATGAGAATGATTGTCAATAGATATTTATTATTATTTAGGTTTATGACATAAAAAAACATTCGTTACAAATTTATGTAACAAATGTTTAAAAACTAATAGTGATTTGAATTCTAATATAGTTCTATATTTTTGGTTAATAATTCTAATCTAGCTTCTTCTAATAAATTGTCTAAAGATTTTTCATCTTTTTCATATAGCATAGGTTCTATTGAAAATAATTCTAAACCAATTTCACTATAGTCCTTTTGCAATTCTTTTTGTGAATAAAGTCCTAGATCTAATTGAAATCTTATTTTCTTACTATCTTCAATAATATTCTCGCTTTTTACTAAATGAGATTTATCATTTCTTAAATTATATATTCGAATAATACCTCTAGTTGGTCCATTATTTAAATAATATTTTAAATTTGGATTAATTAGCATAATACCTCTTAAATAAATATGATTTTATTTAATGAGAATATAATATACTAATATAATTAACAACCCTAAACAGTAGTTGAATCTTTGGATAACTATCTTTGAAAATATAATTAAAAATTATTCAATTAATTAGAATTCATTCCAAGTTAAAAAAGTCATCCAACCTTCTACAACTTCATCATCAATATATTTTTCAATCATAATGTCATAGCTATAATAGATTCCAAATGTGAATTTGATAGTTGGAGATCCTTCTTTCTCACATATCATTGTTAAAGTTGCTTCAATTTCTCCTTCAGGAGTTTCTGAATCAGATTCATCAACATAAGTGGTGGTGATGCTGTAGCCAGCATCATTTAATGTCGAAGTGTCAAACTCTAAAGCCCTCTGGTAATATTCTATATCAGTGTGATTTAAATTTGATCCTTGAATTACATCTATTCCTGAATCAGAAACACTTGCTCTTCCAAGTGTTGAATCATAATTGATGTAAAGATTTTGAGTGAGATAATTTGGTAAATCAGCAAAATTGTTTTTACTTGATGGAAGTAATCCAAATAAATCACAAGAAAATAGTGAAATTAAAATAACCGTGAAAAAAAATGGAATTTCATTAGACATAAAATTAAGTTTTTAGTATAGTAATTAATGTTGTATTTTGTTTTATGAAAATAACGCTAAAATGATAAAGGTAGGTATTATACTATGGCACAACAAATTCAGGATTTGGTTGAATCAATACAAAAAGAAGGTATTGAAAAAGCCAATAAAAAAGCTGAGCAAATAATTACAGAAGCTAAAGCTAAAGCTGATGAGATTATTAAGAGTGCTAAGAAAGAGGCTGATAAAGTTCTTTCTGATGCTGATAAAGAAATTGCTTTACGCGATCAAAGCGCAAAAGCTTCTTTGACACAAGCTGCTCGTGATGTTCAACTTTCACTAAAGAAAGCTTTAACTGAAGAAATTAATGCTTTATTAGAAGATAAAGTTTCTCAAACTTTCAAGACTAAAGAATTTATTAAATTGATTAAAGAAGTAATTTCTTCAGATTTTGACGATGTTAATAACTTAGAGCTACAAGTAAGTGAAAAAGATTATGAAGAATTAGCTACTGCATTAACAAAAGAGTTAGGAGATAAAATAAAGCAAGGCCTTGAAATTAAACCTGTTAAATCTGTAAATGTAGGTTTTAAATTAGCAGAAAAAGATGGTTCTGGTTATTTTGATTTTAGCGCAGAAGCAACAGCTAAATTAATGACACCTTTCCTTTCTCCGGCAATTGCTAAGATTGTATTTAAATAAGGAGTAAATCGTGGCTTCTTATTATTATTTAGTTGCAACATTACCAATGTTACGATATGAAGATTCAGCACCCTTTAGTTGTGAAGAGTTTCTTGTATTGTGCAAAAATAATGTTAGTAAAAAAGACTATAAAATCATCACAGAGGCCCTTTCAGATAACAATGCATCACATCCATTTGTAAAGAAATGGTATCAATTTAATAATAGTGTAAAAAAAGAATTGTCTGAACAAAGAAGTAAAAAATTAAATATCAAAAGTGATAAATATAAAAACACTAATGATAAAGAATATAGAATCGTTGAAGGTGTTAGAGCTGCTTTAGCTGCTAAAAATGCTTATGAAGGCGAACTTCTTTTGATGAATTTGTACTGGAAGTACCTAGATGAAGAGAGTACTAACCATGTTTTTGATTTAGTAGGTTTATTAGCTTTTTCAATAAAGTTAAAACTTCTAGAGAGAAAATCACGTTTTGATAAAGTTGAAGGTAATAAAGAATTTAAATCTTTATTATATAATTTACAATCAACAATGAAAAGCAATTAATGGAGAACATGATGAATAATATTAAAGGACGCGTCACCGGCGTCAACGGAAATATGGTCAATGTCGAATTTGAAGGATCTATTTCTAAAAATGAGGTGGGTTACATTCATGTTGGTAAAACTCGTTTAAAAAGTGAAGTAATTCGAATTAATTCGAATATAGCAAGCTTACAAGTTTTTGAATCAACAACAGATGTAGCTGTTGGTGATAGTGTTGAATTTACAAGTGATATGTTAAGTGTAGAATTAGGCCCAGGTTTATTAAAACAAATCTATGATGGCTTACAAAATCCTTTACCTGAATTAGCATCACAATGTGGATTCTTTTTACAAAGAGGGGTTTATTTAGACCCAATTCCAAATTTAGATTGGGAATTTACACCTTCTGTAAAAGTTGGGGATAAAGTATTAGCTGGTGATACCATTGGAACAGTTCCTGAAGGATTATTTACTCACCAAATAATGGTTCCTTTTAATATGGTAAGAGGGCAGTGGAAAGTCCAAAAAATTGTAAAAAAGGGTATCTATAATGTTAGAGACATTGTTGCTACATTAGAAAATCAAGATGGAATAACAAAAGAATTATCTATGGTATTCTCTTGGCCTGTTAAAGTTCCAATTAAATGTTATGATGAAAGACTAAGCCCTGATGAACCATTAGTAATGAAAGTAAGAATTATTGATACTTTTTTACCTGTAGCTAAAGGTGGGACTTTCTGTGTACCAGGTCCTTTTGGTGCTGGTAAAACAGTATTACAACATATGGAAAGCAGAAATGCCGATGTTGATGTTGTAATTATTGCAGCTTGTGGAGAAAGAGCTGGGGAAGTTGTAGAAGTATTAAAAGAATTCCCTGAATTAGTTGACCCTAAAACAAATAAAAGTTTGATGGAAAGAACAATTATCATATGTAATACTTCTTCAATGCCAGTTGCAGCCCGTGAAGCATCCGTTTATACAGCTGTTACAATGGCTGAGTATTATAGACAAATGGGATTAAATGTTTTATTACTTGCTGATAGTACTTCAAGATGGGCTCAAGCAATGAGAGAAATGAGTGGTAGACTTGAAGAAATTCCTGGTGAAGAAGCATTCCCAGCATACTTAGAAACTCGTATAGCAGAATTCTATGAAAGAGCTGGAAAAGTTAGATTAAAAGATGGTAGAACAGCTTCTGTAACTATTGGTGGAACAGTTTCTCCTGCTGGTGGTAACTTTGAAGAACCTGTAACTCAAGCAACACTTAAAGTTGTTGGAGCTTTCCATGGTCTATCAAGAGAGCGATCTGATGCAAGAAAATATCCTGCAATTAACTCCTTAGAATCTTGGTCAAAATATACAGGTGTTATTGAAAATAATAAAGTTGAATATGCTAGAGCTATCTTATTCAGAGGTAGTGAAGTAAATCAAATGATGAAAGTTGTTGGTGAAGAAGGAACTAGTGTTAATGACTATATCACTTACCAAAAAAGTGAATTACTTGATGCCGTATATTTACAACAAAACTCTTTCGATCCAGTTGATGCTTCAGTTATTGTAGAAAGACAACAATATGCTTTCAATTTATTGTTTAAAGTATTAGGTGCAACTTTTGATTTAAAAGATAAAAAAACTGTTCGTTCTTTCTTTAATAAAATGAGACAAAAGTTCTTAGACTGGAATAATGTAGAGTTTAATAGTCAAAGATTTAAACAAATTGAGGGTGAAATTAAAGCTCAATTTGATACTAGTTTTGTAAGCTTTGATGAAAAAGCTGAAAAATTAATGTAAGTGGAGTGTAAAATGCAAAAAGTATATACCAAGATTGAATCCATTGTAGGTAACGTTATTACTGTTAGAGCAAAGGGTATTAAAAATGGAGAACTTGCAATTGTTACAACTGCAACCGGTGAAAGTTATGCTAACGTTATTAAATTACAAAATGATTTAGTATCTCTTCAAGTTTTTGCTGGGGCAGCTGGTATTTCAACAGATGATAAAGTTCGCTTTTTATCACACTCTATGAAAGTTTCTTACAGTGATGATTTATTAGGTAGAATTTTTACTGGTAGTGGTGTACCAAGAGATAAAGGGCCTTTATTAGATGATAACATGATTGATATTGGTGGCCCTTCTGTTAATCCTGCAAAACGTATTATTCCTAGGAATATGATTAGAACAGGTATTCCAATGATTGATGTTTTTAATACATTAGTTGAAAGTCAAAAACTACCTATTTTCTCAGTATCTGGTGAACCTTATAACCCTTTATTAGCTAGAATAGCAATGCAAGCTGAAGTTGATTTAATTATCTTAGGTGGTATGGGTTTAAAATATGATGACTATTTATATTTCAAAGATACCCTTGAAAAAAGTGGTGCTATGAGTAGAACTATAATGTTTATTCATACTGCAAGTGACCCAACTGTAGAATGTATGTTAGTACCTGATATGGCTTTAGCAGTAGCTGAAAAATTTGCTATCGATGGTAAAAAAGTACTAGTTTTATTAACAGATATGACAAACTTTGCTGATGCTATGAAAGAAATGGCAATTACTATGGACCAAGTACCATCAAACAGAGGATATCCTGGTGATTTATATTCTTCTTTAGCTTCAAGATATGAAAAAGCTGTTGACTTCGAAGGTGCTGGTTCTTTAACTATCTTAGCAGTAACAACCATGCCTGGTGATGATGTAACTCATCCAGTTCCAGACAATACAGGTTATATTACTGAAGGTCAGTATTATTTAAAAGGTGGAAGAATTGAACCTTTTGGATCATTATCAAGACTAAAACAACAGGTAAATAAAGATACACGTGATGACCATAGAGCTTTAATGGATGGTATGATTAAATTGTATGCATCATATAAAGAATCATTAGAAAAGAAATCTATGGGATTCCAAATGACAGAGTGGGATGATAAATTACTTAAATATGGTCAACTTTTTGAAAGTAAAATGATGGATTTAAGTGTAAATATTCCTCTTGAAGAAGCATTAGATTTAGGATGGCAAATTTTAAGTGATTGTTTTGAACCAAATGAAACAGGACTTAAGAGTGATTTAATTATCGCACGTTGGCCTAAGAAGGATGCTTAGGAGGTAAAATGGCAGTCAAATTGACCAAAAATGAGCAAAAAAAGCAAAAAGACCAGCTCAAACAATTTACTAGATATCTTCCTACTTTGCAGTTAAAAAAACAACAATTGCAAATGGTTATTCGTGGTATCGAAATTAGAATTAAAGAGTTGCGCCTTGAGCAAGAAAAGCTTGTGGATGGAATGCAAGACTGGATTTGCGTTTATGCGGAAAATGCAGCCTTTGAAAAACATAAGGATCTTTCTAATATTGTAAAAGTTGATAAAGTTGAAAAAGTTATTAGCAATATTGCAGGTGTTACAATTCCTGAGTTTAAGCAATTAACGTTTAAAGATATTGATTATGATTTAAGTGAATATCCACTTTGGGTTGATGATGGTATATTAACCTTAAAAGAGTATGCAAGACTTGATGCTTTAATTAGTACTTTAAAAATACAAATTGATCTTTTATCTAAGGAATTAAGAACAACTTCTCAAAGAGTAAATCTTTTTGAAAAAGTTAAAATACCTGAAGCTAAAACCAATATTAGAAAAATTGGTATTTATCTTGGTGATCAACAAGCTGCAGCTGTTGTAAGAGGTAAAATTGCAAAAAGTAAAGTTGTGGGGGTTTCATAGATGATAGTGCCCATGAAAAAAGTAAGTGTTATAGTCCAGTCACATAATAAAGGTGATATGCTTAGAACTCTTAGAAAATTGGGATTAATGCATATTTATGCTGATAATTCTAAAAAGAGTAAAAAAAGTGATCAATTATTAGTTGAACTTGAATTATTAAATACTGCTAAAATAAATATTGAGGATAGTGTTTCTGATACTAAATCAATTGAACAAGAGATACTTGAAGAAAGTGATTTTGTTAAATTGAATGAAGAAATTATTTCTAAAATTAATGAAAGAAAGATTCTAAAAGAATTAATAGTTAAAGATAATTTAACTATTGATAGAATCAAAGATTGGGGTAATTTTAATCCTAAAGATATTGAAAAATTACGAAATGAAGGAATTCATTTATATTTCTATACTTTGGGTAAAAAAGAGTTGTCTCTAATTGATAAAGATGTCGAATTTATTGAATTAGATTCAGTTGATAAACAATGTGCAATTGCTGTTATTAATAATCCTCTTGATTCTTCTTTCCCTGCAAAATTATTTGAGTTACCAAACGAAAGTTTAGATTCATTAATTAAAGAAATTAATACAAATACTAAGAAAGTTGAAAAAATAAATACTTATTTATCAGATAATTATAAATATGTTGATTCTTATAAACATTTTATTAAAAAATGTGAAATGGAAATTGATTTTGATAAAATTTCATGCTCAACACAGGATGATGATAATTTAGTATATATTACAGGATTTATTCCTGAAACTAAGTTTGATAAATTTGCTAAAACAGCAAAGAAGTATAGTTGGGGATACATGAGTGAAGATCCAAATGAAGACGATAATCCTCCAACCTTAATAAAATATCAAAAAGGGGTAGGTATTATTAAACCTTTATTTGATATTTTAGGAACAGTTCCTGGTTATCATGAAGGAGATATTTCTTTGTGGTTCTTAATGTTCTTTACGCTTTTCTTTGCAATGATTATTGGAGATGCTGGTTACGGATTAATTTTCTTAATCGGAGCTCTTCTAATGCAATTTAAGAGTAAAAAACTTACTACTGCTAATATTTTATTATATGTGCTTTCCATTGTGACGATGATTTGGGGATCTTTAACTGGGACTTGGTTTGGCTCTCATACTATATTAATGAATACTCCATTAAAGAATTTAGTAATTCCTATGATTACTAACTTCCCAGCAGATTTTGATTTCACTGCAAAAGCTACTCAAGACAATATTATGCAATTCTGTTTTATTTTAGGTACAATTCAATTAACTTTAGCTGAAGTTATAAATATTGTTCGTAAGATTGGCAAAAAAGATATTTCTTTAATTGCTGATATTGGTTGGACTATTGATATTCTAGTTCTTTATTTTGTTGTATTGAACTTAGTAATCCAAGCTCCATGTAATTATTCTCTTGTATTTCCTTTAGTAATTTTGGGATTTGTACTAGTTACATTATTTGGTGCTCAAAAGCCTGGTCAATCATTTGCAAAAGGTATTAAAGAAGGGTTAGGTGGTATTTTCACTAATTTCTTAGATACGATTAGCTGTTTCTCTAATTTGATGAGTTATATTCGTTTGTTTGCTGTAGGCTTAGCTACTCTTGCTATTGCTCAAAGTTTTAATCAAATGGCAGCTCCTTTAATGGGTGGAGTTACAACAATTGTTGGAATCTTTATTTTAATAATTGGACATTCTTTGAATTTAGTAATGGGACTTTTATCTGTCATCGTTCATGGTGTTAGATTGAATTTATTAGAATTTTCAGGACAACTTGGAATGGAGTGGTCAGGAATAGAATACGAACCGTTTAGAGAAACGGTAAATGAAAATGTTAAATAGGTTGTATATATACAACTAAGGAGATTAAAATGAATAGTTTAGGTTTTATTGGTTTAGCTTGTGCTTTAGCTGTTTCAGCAATGGGTTCTGCTTTAGGTGCAGGTATCGCTGCTCAAGCTGCTGTAGGTGGATGGAAAAAGTGTTATGCTAATGGTAAGCCAGCTCCATTTATTATGGTTGCTTTTGCTGGTGCTCCTTTAACACAAACAATTTACGGATTTTTGTTAATGAATTTCATTAACAGTGCTTTATCTTCAGGAGCTTCAGAAATTTTAGCTCTTGGCGTTGGTTTGTTCGGTGGTTTAGCAATTGGTTTATCTGCTTTAATGCAAGGAAAAACAAGTGCAAATGCTTGTGATGCTTTGGCTGAAACAGGAAAAGGAACTGCAAACTACTTTATTGTAATTGGTATTGTTGAAACTGTTGCATTATTTACATTAGTATTCTCATTATTGTTATTACAATAATTTATAAAAAAATATATTTACTTTATAGAGCTCATTAGAGCTCTTTTTTTATTGTATTTATTTTAAGAAAAATTTTTAATTAGTTAAAATATTTAGTAATTAAGTATATGTTTTCAACTTCCAATAGTAATAATGATGAACTGACAATTAAATAGGCTTCTCTTGAAACAAATTTTCTTTAAATTGATGATAGTTTATTATTTTTTTGTATGGAGGGTGAATCTCTTTGTCTAGATAATTTAATAGTTAAGCAACCAACTTCAAGGTAATTAATGACTGGAGTAAAATATTTAGTTACTTCAATTAGCTATTTAATGAATAAAAAAAGAATAAAAAGCTTTTGGCTTAGATTTAAATAATGTTATCTTAAGTTTTCAATATGGTCATATTTTAATTCAGTAAATGTAGTTATGTTGGAGTAATAAAAATGGAAAGTCAATTGAACTTGGGGGATATGAGAGGATAAAGCGAAGAATATTTTTAAAAATAATTTTTACTATGATAATTAGTAATAATTTGTATAAAATAAATATTGTTTTGATATTATAAAATACTAATTTTAATATCATTTATATACTATTATCATATAATAATAGTATATATTTTATAGAAAAGTACAAAATTAATAAATAAAATAATTTAGGTATTAATATGATGTATTTGAACGATAAATATATTTGCTATAATACATATTTCTTTTAATTGTTGTTGTAATTCTTTATAATATAAATAAATATAATTTATGATGAATACAATATATAATAAAAAAAATAATTGTTGACATAAGTTACAACATATATTATTATAAAAACATATAATAAACACTGGGAAAACAAATGAAAAAAACTTTAACAACAATAGCTCTTTTTGCTTTATTTGCAACATCTATCTTTGCAAAATCTGCAGACATTAATTTAGCCTCTAATATTACTGAAACAGATGTAACTTATAAATTAGTTTACAATGGTGATACAATTGAAGATGGTACAACAGCTTATGATATCAATATTTTAAGCCCATTAACTCAACGTGGTAATACAAACCCATTTTTAATATATGCAACTAGTAATATGAATAAAGATTTAGCAATTGATGTAGATGTTAATCCAGAATCATTTAAAACTACAGTAAATAATGATTCAAAAGTAGTTGATTCTAATATTGTCCCAACAGTTTTTACTCCATTATCTTATGGATATTTGCCAGCAGGTAAAAACACAGATCTAATCGTCTATGCTTTCATATTATTATGGAATGGTGACACATCCCTTATAGCTGGTGATTATGTTAGTAATGTAAAAATTGAGTATTCAATTAATTAAAAACTTTAACAAATTAAAAAAAGGATTGTTTTCTTTAGAACTAGAAAACAATCCTTATATATTTTATAAATTATCAGTTTGATTTAATTAAAAAATAAATCTATGTCATCTTCAACAGTTCCAATTCCTGCAATATTAAAGTTATTTACCAATACTTTTGTAACATTTTCACTTAAGAAGGCAGGTAAGGTTGGCCCCAGGTGTATATTTTTAACACCTAAGTATAATAGTGCTAAAAGAACAATTACTGCTTTTGTTCATACCAAGCAATATTATAAACAATTGGTAATTCATTAATATCAGATAATTCAAAAATTTCTTTAATTTTATGCAATTATTGCAAGAGAATATGAGTCATTACATTGCCCTGCATCAAGTACTCTTGGACTCCTCCGATATCACCTAAATTAAGTTTATTATATTTGTATTTTGCACATCCAGCGGTTAAAATAATAGTATCCTTTGGAAGCGCTTTTGCAAAATCTGTATAGTAATTTCTTGATTTTGCTCTACCATCACAACCAGCCATAACCACAAATTTTTTTATCGCACCGGATTTAACACCGTCAACAAACTGTATCAGCTAATGCAAAAACTTGTTCATGGGCAAATCCACCAATAAGTTCACCTGTTTCAAGTTCAGTTGGAGTAGGACATTTTTTTGCTATTCAATAATTTCACTAAAGTCTTTTTCTTTGCAAATTCTCCATCAATATGTTTTACGCCACTAAATCCAGTTGCACCAGTTGTAAAAATTCTATTTAAATATGAATCTTTTGGAGGAACAATACAGTTTGTTGTCATTAGAATGGACCATTAAAAGCTTCAAATTCTTCTTTTTGTTTCCACCAAGCATTACCATAGTTACCGACAAGATGCTTATATTTTTTTAGATGAGGATAATAATGAGCTGGAAGCATTTCTCCATGAGTATAAATATCAACGCCACTATCTTGAGTTTGTTTTAGTAATTCTTCTAAATCTGCTAAATCGTGGCCTGAAAGTAAGATTCCAGGATTTTTTTTAACTCCTAGATTTACTTTTGTAATTTCTGGATTGCCATAAGTGTTAGTATTAGCGCTATCTAATAAAGCCATAGCTGAAACAATACCAAATTTACCTGTTTCAAGAGTAAGTTGAACAAGTTCTTCAACTGACAAACTATCATCGAGCAATTTAGCTAGAGTTTCTTGTGTAAATATATCAATATTTTCATCTCCAAATTTTAGAGCATTTGCATGCTTCATATATGCGGCAAGACCTTTAATACCATAAGTAATAAGTTCTCTTAAAGATCGGATATCTTCATTTTTTGTAGCTAAAACACCTACTTTTGGGCTTTTGCTTAGCTTCAATATCTTATCATCGATATTGAAAAGGTAGCTGCATCAGCTAAATTAGAAGTATTTGATAATTGAGATTTTAAATCATCACGTATTTTTAAAGTTTCAATAATTCTTAATTTGAATACATCATCATCAAAATTAGCATTTGTAATTGTTGAAAATAAATTAACTGAAACATAGTGATTAACACTTTTATTTACGAATTTCCCTTCATTTCTTATCTTGAACTAATTAAACTCAATCCTTTAGTAGCATAAATTAATAAATCTTGTAATGCTGCAGTAGAAGAATTTTTCCCACAAACACCTTTTATTGTACAGCCTTTACAACCAACGGTTTCTTGGCATTGAAAGCAAAACATATCTGTTTTCATATTTGACCTCCTTGAATGTTAATTATTTATAAAAGAAGTCTAACATCAGATATTTATAAGATATGTTGTATTTGCAACGGAAATAAAAAAAATAAATTTATAGACATTATATTTATAAAATAGTATTAAATTTAAATTTCTGTTATAATTATAATATTATATGAGATTTATAAACTCTACAAACTATTAGGAAAAAATTATGGATAAATGTCTTAAATTACTATCTTTATTTAATAAAAGATCAAAACTTATTTATCTAAATGGGCACACAAAATTTCAGATATTAACTGAACTTAAAATTTTTAATGAAATTTTAGATGATAAAGAATTAGTTAAATTAGATCTTAATAATTTTATTTTTAATAATAATTTCGATTCTTATAAATTAGATAGAAAAATCATTCAGCATAATTGTACAAATTTATATTTCGATTTTTATATTGATGATATTTTTTTTGATATAAATAGAAAATGTAAAAATGTAAAATTTGAAAATTTATCTGAATTTATTTTAATTGATGAATACTTAAATAATCCTAGAATCAAAGATATTAAGGATATTACTATTTCAAAAGCTATATCAATTTTTGATGATACTTTAGATGGCTCTTATATTACAAAAAAGGAATATTTTGAGTTAATTAATAGTATGCTTGAGGACTATAAAAAAGGTAATACTGATAATTTTACAGATAATTTGTTGTTGTATGAAAACGCTTTTTCTTCAATAGAGTATTCAATTTCAAAAGTTAAGGATAGAATTGAAATTTATCAAGAGTTAATAATCTTAATATGTAAATTATCAAAATTATATAATTTAGAAGTAAATGTTTTATTAGAATACATTAATTTATATTTAGATAAATTAATTAACGATTTAATATTAACTGATGATAATTCATTAATAATTAAAGTCATTAAAGTAATTTATCGAAACACAGATTTTAATCTTTTTTATAGTTTTTTCCCATATTTTGTAGAACCTTTTTCTCCTAATACGGTAAAATTAATATTATCTGAATTTAAAAATGATATATTTATTATTAAAAATGATAATCATAAATTATTAGAGAATTTATTAATATTTTGCAGTGGTGATTTGTTCACATTTCAAAAAATATTAAATGAAAATCAAAATTTAGCAAAAATCAATAAAGATATTTCATTATTAGAATTTAGTATTAATTATTTAAATAAGGATAGTGTTGAATTTTTTGGAATAAGATAATTTTTGATAAAAACTATTTTGATTATCAAGATATTCTTGATGAAATGAAAATTATAGTTGATAATTTCGATAGAATTGAAAGTGTAGAAAAGAAATTTAATAATATAAACTTTAAAAACATTGATAAATTATTGATTGAATTGAAAAATTAAATTATTTAAATAGGAAAGTTTATTCTTGTGCTACTAATAGAATTTATTATAATTATTTTGATAAAAAAACATTTAGTTTTGAATTTCTATTAGTCCTAATTAATTTAGGATTAGAATCTAAAGCAAAGGTTTATTTTTATCATAATATAAAATATCTAGAAATTAATGAAAAAAATACTAAAGAAATTTTTATACAATCAAATATTTTATTTAATTTAAACTATTTTACTATTAGTAATCATTTATTATTAATGTTATATTTCTATTTAAAAAATAGAAAAACTAAGGAAGATTGTACATTATTCTCATATATTATAATAGAATTAAAAATACTAAAAAATATGTTAATTCCAGCTTTAAATAACTACAATTGGGATGATATTTCTTTAGATTTGAATAAAGGAAAATTTTTATGAAAAATCCAATTATTGCAACAGTAAAAGATATAAAAATCGGTAAAGGCCATCCAATATCGATTCAAACGATGTATGATAGCCCAATCCCATCTAAAAAAGAAGATTTAGATAAATTATTAGCAAGAATGAATGGTTTATCTTTAATGGGCTGTGATATTATGAGATTTTCTTATCCTTCAGATAATGATAGGGATGCTTTTTTATATTTAAATAAAAAATCAAGCATGCCTTTAGTTGCTGATATTCATTTTGATTTTAAGATGGCTTTAGCAGCGTTAGATTGTGGATTTAGCAAAATTAGAATTAATCCAGGAAATATTGGAGCAAGATGGAAAGTTGACGAAATAGTAAGAAGTGCAAAAGATAAAGGTGCTGCAATACGAATAGGGCTAAACTCAGGGTCTTTACCAAAGGGTGAGGGTGATTCAACAACAATAATGGTTGATAATGCTTTAAAATATTTAGAATGGTTTGAAGAATTAAATTTCTATAATACTGTTGTTTCTTTGAAATCTACTAATTTAGAAGAAACTCGAATTGCTAATGAATTATTTTTTGAAAAAAGCAATTATCCTATACATATTGGAGTTACTGAAGCAGGTTCCGTTGTCTCTTCTGTTGCAAGATCAACCTGGGTACTTGGAAATTTAATAAAACAAGGAATTGGAGATACTATGAGAATTTCAATTACTGGAGATATTGAGGATGAAGTATTTGCAGGAGTTGAGATATTAAGAACTTTAGGATTGCGAGATAAAGGTGTAAGAATTATTAGTTGTCCACGTTGTGGAAGAAATTCTTTTGATTCTATAGGATTTTTAAAAGAAATTGAACCAGATTTGTTAAAGATAAATAAGAATATTTCTGTAGCTATAATGGGTTGTCAAGTAAATGGCCCAGGTGAAGCAAAAGCTGCTGATTTTGCAATTACAGGAATTGGAAATAAAGTTTTCTTATATAAAAAAGGAAAATTAAGTTTAGAAGTAGATTATCAAAATGCAAAATCTGCATTATTAGAGGCGATTAATGGCAAATAATAAATTAATTATAAAAGGTGCTAGTGAGCACAATTTAAAATCAATTGATTTAACATTAGATAAAGATAAATTAATAGTAGTAAGTGGTTTAAGTGGTAGTGGAAAAAGTTCCTTAGCTTTTGATACTATTTTTGCAGAAGGTCAAAGACGTTACGTTGAAAGTTTATCAGCTTATGCAAGACAATTTTTGGGAAGGTTGGAAAAACCCACAGTAGATTATATTGAAGGGCTTTCCCCATCTATAGCTATTGAACAAAAATCAACTAACCGAAATCCGAGATCAATTGTTGGTACTATAACAGAAATTTATGATTATTATAGATTGTTATGGGCAAGAGTTGGTAAGGCATATTGCCCTAAATGTAAAAGAGAAATAACTGAAATGAGTATTGATCAAATCATTGAATCAATATTTCAATATGAAGAAGATACAAAATTAATAATTAGTGCTCCAGTAGCAAGAGGTCGAAAAGGCGAATATAGAAAAGTTTTGGATGACGCAAAAAAAGCTGGTTTTCAGAGAGCAAAAATTGATAATACAATGTATTTATTAGATGATTTGATTACGCTTGATAAAAATATTAAACATGATATTGATATTGTAGTTGATAGATTAATTTTAAATAAAGAAACAAGAACAAGATTATCTGATTCATTGGAAACAGCAATTGAAATGACAAATGGTCTTGTTAAGGTTACTTTTTTAATAACGAAAGAAGGGGAAAAAGTTGAAAAAGATGAAGTCTATTCACAAAGAAATAGTTGTCCTCATTGTGGAATTACTTTAGCAGATTTAGAGCCAAGATTATTTTCATTTAATAACCCTTATGGAGCTTGTCCAACTTGTAAGGGCCTTGGTATTGTAAGCGAGTTTGATATTGATTTAATAATTCCAGATTCTTCTCTTAGTATTAATGAACATGGTATTAAAACACATAACCCTCAAGCGAATTGGAATAAAGCTTCTTTTGATGCTTTGTCAAAGGAGTTGAAATTCTCTCTTGATACTCCTATTAATAAATTACCAAAAAAAATACTTGATATTATTCTATATGGGTATAATAAAGAAATTCCAATAAAATATGATAATGGTAGTAATTCTAAACAATTAATATTTAAAAAATATGAAGGTGTATTAAAAGAATTGCATAGAAGATATTACCAAACAACAAGTATGCATATGAAAGCCTGGTACGATAGTTATAAATCTCATAAAACTTGTCCTTCCTGCAAAGGTAAAAGATTAAGAGAAGATGCGTTAAATGTATTAGTTGGAAATAAAAACATTATGGAAGTTACTTCATACTCCGTAACTGATAGTATTTCTTTTTTTAATAATTTAAAATTAAATAATACTGATAAGCAAATTGCAAAAGAAATATTAAAAGAAATTAATAATAGATTAACATTTTTAGAAAATGTTGGTTTATCTTATTTAACTCTTGATAGAAATAGTGGGACTTTAAGTGGTGGTGAAGCGCAAAGAATAAGGCTTGCAACTCAAATTGGATCAGCTTTAACAGGTGTTATGTATGTTTTAGATGAACCATCAATTGGCCTTCATCAAAAAGATAATGAAAAATTAATTAATTCTCTCAAAAGACTAAGAGACATTGGAAACACTTTAATTGTAGTTGAACATGATGAGGCTACAATTCGTGAAGCGGATTATGTTGTTGATTTAGGCCCAGGTGCAGGTGTACACGGCGGATATATAATTGCTGAAGGAACTCCTTCAGAAATTGAAAAAAATCCAAATTCAATAACTGGCCAATTTCTTTCTAAAGCTCAAAAAATAGAAGTTCCGAAAATTAGAAGAACTGGTAATGGCGAATTTATAAGGATAGAAGGTGCAAGTAAAAATAATTTATTAAGCATAGATGTTGATATCCCTTTAGGAAAGCTAATTGTAATCACAGGAGTATCAGGTAGTGGAAAATCAACTTTGTTAAATGAAATATTAGTTCCTGCTTTAAAAAGAAAATTGAATGGAAAGAATTTAAATTATGATGGATACACTAATATAAGTGGATTTGAAAATATTGATAAATTAATTAATATCGATCAAAGCCCAATTGGTAGAACACCTAGATCAAATCCGGCCACTTATGTTGGAGCTTTTTCTCCAATAAGAGATTTATATGCCTCTCTTCCTGAATCAAAAGCAAGAGGATATAAAAGTGGTAGATTTTCATTTAATGTTGCTGGTGGTAGATGTGAAAATTGTAATGGTGATGGGACAATAAAAATTGAAATGCATTTCCTCCCTGATGTTTTTGTAAAATGTGATGTTTGTCATGGTAAAAGATATAATACTGAAACACTGTCTATTCGTTATAAAGGTAAAAATATTTATGATGTATTAGATATGACTGTTGAAGAAGCAACTGAATTCTTTAAACCAATTAATAAAATTAGAAGAAAATTAGAAACTCTAGATAGTGTAGGATTAGGTTATTTAAAATTAGGCCAAAGTGCTTTAACTTTAAGTGGCGGTGAAGCTCAAAGAGTAAAATTATCATTAGAATTGTCAAAAATTAATACAGGTAAAACTTTATACATTCTTGATGAACCAACAACGGGATTACATTTTGCTGATGTAAAGTTATTAGTAAAAGTAATTAACCGATTAGTAGACAATGGGAATACAGTTGTTTTAATTGAACACAATTTAGATGTAATTAAAACAGCCGATTATATTATTGATTTAGGCCCTGATGGTGGAGATGGGGGAGGTATGGTTGTTGCAACAGGAACTCCTGAAGAAATTGCAAAAAATGAAAAATCTTATACCGGGCAATTTTTAAAGCATATGCTAGAATAACCTATGAAAAAACTTTTTTTTACTATTTTAATAATTATCATTTTTATTCAGAATATATATTCTTCTAATTTAGCTTTATTAAGTTTAGAAGATGCAAGCGATAAAGAATTATCATTAATGTGTTCATTAAGAGATATTGATTGTGATCAAACACGTGATAAAAAAATAGAAGAATTAAAGAAATTATTAATAGAAGAAAATTTAGGCAATTCTTTATCCTATAATTTTAATGATCAAACCTTAGAAAATGAATCAAAAATTGTGTTTAAAATAATAAGTTCTGATTCATTGAAAAAAATTGGAAATGAAAATAGCTTATTTATTTTAGAAGGTAATGTAGATTTAAGTTTTAAAGATCAAAATGATTCAAAAAGAGAACTTTTAGCAGATATAATTATTATTGATGGAGTTTCTTCAAAAGTTGCAGCTTTGGGAAATGTTAAATTTATCAATAGTGACACATCCGATAATCTATTAAATCAAGATGTTGAAGGGTCAATAATAACTTTAGATTTACAAACAAATAATATAACTGTTTCTAATGGTTCAATATATACCAAAAGAAAAAATAGCGATAATGAGTATGTCGTATTTAATGCGACATCATCGCTTCTTACATTAAATACAGTAAATAATTCATTAATATTAAAAAATGGTTTTATAACGACGAATCCTGAAAGTGCTTATTCTTCAATTAGTGCCGAAAAACTGGCATTATTAAATCATGGTGATTTGTATTTAGAGAATGCTGTTATTTCAATAGGAAGAGTAAAAGTTTTTTATCTACCTTTCTTCTTTTCTCCGGGAGCACAAATGCTTGGAAATCCTTCTTTAGGATATGAATCAAATCGAGGACTATTTGTTAATACTACTTTTGAAATATTAGGAAAGTATCCAAGTTTTGCAAAAACTGAAACAAATAGTTTTAATTCATTGTTAAAATCAGAAAATAATTCAGATAAATATGTAAATGGATCGATATATAATTCCAGTGAAAATGCTTCTTTACTTCAAAAATGGGCAAGTAAAACAAAAAGCTATATTGCACTATTTTTAGATACATATGAAAAAACACCATATTCAATTTCTGATTTAAAAAATGGAAGTATTGTTTTAGGTTATGACTCTCAATTTAATTTAATAAATAACTCGTTAATTATTGAATCAAAAGCTATTACTTCTTTAGCTAGTGATGGTATAAAAGGAGATATATTAAATTATAGTGATTATCCAATATTTAGATATGATACTCAATTGGATGCAACATATAAATTTAAAGAGGGGTTGATAAATGTCAAAGTTCCTATTGTCTCTGATCCTTTAGTTAGAAAAACTTATTCAAATAGATTATCAACATTTAACTTAGATGCTTTATGGAATAATAACCAAACTTTTCCTTCAACTTATAACTCCGATGTAACAAAATATAGTTGGAATCTTGATTCAAAATTTGATATAAAAGCAGATAATTTTTCCCCTTATGTTGAAGAGATTAAAGTCAATAAATTTGATGCTAAAATAGATTATGAATGGGAAAAAATTGATGGTAAATACATATATGTTGTAAAGGAAATGACTTTACCAAAACTTGAATTAAATATAAGTGGTGAATTGTTAAATCTTAGCGATAATAATCAAGAAAACAATGATAAAGATATAAATAATTCAAAATATAATTTAGATACAAAAAATGATTTTGATCCATTATTAATAAAAGAATTATACAATTCTTCATATGAAGAAGTAGTAAAATTAAAAAAAGACTCATTATTTAACATATCATATTTGTTTAAAAATACTTTTTATAATACTGTCTCTGAAGAAAATGATTCCAATAATGAAATATATAATAATTCACAATTAACTTTTAATACAAAAATTCAAGTTGAACCTAATATCATAAATATGAATAATGCTACTTATCTTATCTATATTTATGATGATGATAAAATTGATACTAAATCGAATTCAATTGAATTGATTACTCATAATATAATTAATTTATCTTATTTTAATTTATACTACTATTTCGATTCAAAACTATTTAAATATAGTAAGAGTGAAGAATCAAATGATATAAAAATTGAGAAAAATAATTTTAAATTTACTGACGACTTTATTACAAAACATGAAATAGAATGGAAGCAAACTTTTTCTCCTAATTTTATTAATATAACTCCATCACTAAAGTTTGTTTTACCTCCATTAAATTTGGCTTTTAAACCATCCTTAAAGATTAGTTATAATAATTTTGAAAATAATACTATTTTTACATATGATATTGATTCGTCAAATTTTGAATTATCAAATATAGATAATATACTAAAATATTCAATCAATAATTTTTATTTTAATTTTGCAACCTCCTTTGATGTTATTAATAATCAAGCATCCTCAAGATTTCTTGACTCTTTGATAATAAAATCAAGTATGATTTATTCTAATAAAGAAGCTAATCAATATGCTTCTTTTACAAATAAATATTATGGATTATATGATTCAACAATTAAGAATTATTTTAGTGAGTTTTTGTTTACATATAAAAATAGTTATATTGTTAGTAAATTTAATCTAAAGACGCAAGATAATATTTTAAAACCTGATTATTTTATAAATACAATATCTTTAAGCCAATACACAAAATATTGGTGGTTAAATAGGATTGGATTAAAATTAAATATTGATGCAACTTTTAATTATAGTTTTAGTGACAAGTATTCAACATATTTTAGTTTGGATGGTTCGCTCTCATTCAGAATAGCAGAGTTTATGTTGATGAATTTATCAATAAAAACATCAAATTATGGTTTTTATAGATATTATGATAGTAATGATAATTTTAACTTTATAGCAATGATAGATGATTTATTTAATTCTTTTGATATATTTGGAAACAAAAAATATTCAACACAATTTAATTTGGAAAAGATTTCTTTAGATTTTATTCACATGATGGATGATTGGGATTTGCATTGCAAATACAGTGGATCCGTTGTATTATCTAACTATAATTATCAGTGGGTGCCATCAGTATCTATTTTCTTACAATGGAAAACTCTTCCAGAATTAAAAGTAGATCAAAGCTTTAGCCGAGATGATGAAGGTTGGAATTATAATTCATAAAATGGATGTACAATGGTAAAAAATATAGTAATTGATGATTTATCGAAATTAAGAATTATTTGTTCAGCAAATGATAGAAATTTAACATATATCGAACTCTTGCTTGGTATTGAAATTTTAACTAAAGGAAATGTCCTTTTTGTGGAAGATGATGATGAAGATAAACTAGTTTTATTTGAAGCATTAATAAGAAAGCTTGAGAGATTGATTTTTAACGATAATCAAACTATAAGTGAGAGTGAGATATTTATGGAATATCAAAATATTATAAACTCTCCAAGTCTTAGCAATGCTTTAGAAGAAAGTGTGTTATTTGATGATTATAATTCTATAAGTGTGAATAATAAAACTGTTTTTTCTAAATCTATTAATCAAAGTAAATTTATTCAAATGATGAATCAAAAACAAATTACTTTTTCGATTGGTCCTGCAGGTACTGGTAAAACTTTTTTAGCAATTGCTTACGCTTTATCCCAAATAACTAGTGGCGAAAAACAGAAAATAATTTTAACAAGACCAGTTGTTGAATCTGGAGAAAATTTAGGGTTTTTACCAGGAACTCTTAGTGAGAAATTGAGTCCATATGTTAGACCTCTTTATGATGCGATGGAGTGGATGTTGCCACCTGCAATTATTAACAAATTAGAGAGCACTGGAGCTATAGAAGTTGCGCCTCTTGCATATATGAGAGGTAGGTCTCTACATAATAGCATTATTATTTTAGATGAAGCACAAAATACTACAGTTGAACAAATGAAAATGTTCTTGACTAGAATTGG
Source organism: Sphaerochaetaceae bacterium (assembly GCA_963678575.2). GTDB lineage: Bacteria > Spirochaetota > Spirochaetia > Sphaerochaetales > Sphaerochaetaceae > Pleomorphochaeta. The sequence goes on from CAXXHV010000002.1 coordinate 645,737, forward strand.
AGAAAACTCAAAATCTATTATTACTGGAGATATTACTCAAGTGGATTTACCAAGAGGTCAAAGAAGTGGTTTAATTCATGCAAATATTATTTTAAGAGAAATTGAAGGTATGGGGTTTGTTAATTTTAGTACAAAAGATGTAGTTAGAGCAAAAATTGTTCAAAAAATAATTGAAGCATATAGTAAGGATAGTCAAAATGGATGATCAAAATACAATCTTTAATAAATTGAAACCAAATGAAGATGAATTATCACTTAGAACAATAATTTCTTTCTCAATATTATTATTATTAATTTTGGCTACAATGATAATTATGCCATATTTTGTTTCAGGTAATTTAGTTGGAACTCAGATAAATTCTTCTTCTTTACAGATTAGACAATTAGCTCCTGAAGATTTATATGTAAAAAGATCCTTCGAATACGTAGATAAAAAGGCTACCGAAGAAAAAAAAGAAGCTGAATTAAAAAAGATTAATCCAATATTTACATATGATGTATCAAAGACTTATCAAATAATGAATAGAGTAATTTCTTTTTCTAAAGGAATAAAAAATAATGATTTATTATTATTAGAAGATACATTAGTTAATTTAAGCCCAAGTGAAAAAGAATTGTTTAAAAATGGATATTTAAAATTATCTTTTGAACAGAAAGAAGTTTTTTCAACTTGGGTTTTAGAAATAATAAAAAAAATTGTTATGGAAGGCTATTATGATCAAAGTGAAATTCAACTTTTAAATTCTGAAGGTGTTAATAAGATTTCTTTAAAAGGTTATTTAACTGATCAATTGACAATAGAAAAAGTTGATACATCTAAAGTTTTAACAATTAATTCATTGGTAAATTATTATAATTTAGAATTATTTATTGATAAATATTTAGAATCTAATGTTAATAAATACAATATTTCTGATAATTTATTTTATTTAACGATAAAAGGGTTAATTGAAGCAAATGTACACTATGATGCACTTTTAACTTCCATGGTGAAAGATTCTTTAATTAATTCTATTGAAGATGTAGTTGTATACGTACCTGCTGGTGAAAAAATATTAAGTAAAGATACAATAATTAGTGAAAATGATTTGCAATTATTAAAACAAGTAGAAGCTCATAGTGCTATTTTTTCAAATATCCAAATTATAGCACGAGTAATATTAATATTATTAATTACTTTATTTTCAATTTATTGGATGTGGACAAGAACTCAGTATACTTTTAGAAGGGTTCAATTCATTTACATATATATGATATTAATGGTTTTTTCTTTATTTTTTTCTCTGGTAATAACTTATTATTGTTCAAAGTATACTATAAATGTATTAGCACCATTTCTTCCTGTATTATTTGGAACTTTCTTTTTGAGAAATACTACAGGTAAAAAGAGATTTGGATTTTTATTTACAATACAATATGCGTTGTATTCTACATTATTCCCAGGATCAACTTTTTTTAGTTTTTTTTATCTAAGTGCAATAGGTATTAGTTTTTTATATATTATAATTTATGATGGAGATAGATTGTCTAGAATTGCAAGTATAATTAAAGGTTGTTTGATTGCAATAATAATGACATTATTATTGTATGCAATTCAAGGGTATCCTTTTTCAACTATTTTCTTTTCAATTTCTGTTATAATAATTAATATATTATTCTGTTTTTTATTAGAAAGAATTTTATTACCTTTTATTGATAATGCTTTAAACATCCCAACAACATTTAGACTAGATGAATTAAAAAATCAAAATCAAAAACTTTTATCTAAATTAAAATTTACAGCACAAGGAACTTTTAACCATAGTATAAATGTCTCAGATTTAGCATATGATGCTGCAAAAGCAATTGGAGTAGATGCAAATCTTTGTAGAGTTGCAGCGCTTTATCATGATGTGGGAAAAACCGAGCACCCTGAATATTTTACTGAGAATCAAGATGATGGAATAAATAAACATGATGAGTTAACACCTTCCATGAGTGGTTCGATTATAAGGTCTCATGTGAAGTTAGGGGTTGATTTATGTAAAGATGCAGGTCTCCCACAGGAAATAATAAATATTATAAGTGAACATCATGGAAATGATTTAATTCAATATTTTTATCATGAAGCAATTAAAGATAATGAAAATTCTTTTAATAAAGTTGTTCCTAGTGATTATTGTTATACAGGGAATCCCCCAAGATCAAAAGAAAGTGCTATTGTTATGATAGCAGATAGTGTTGAAGCTGCTTCAAGATCTGTTAAGCCAAGTGCCCAAAAAGTAGGGAGATTAATATCAAATATTATAAGGCAAAAATTTGATCATGGGCAATTAAATGATTGTCACTTAGATTTAACTGAATTGAAAATTATTGAAAAGTCACTTGAACAATCATTAGTTGGTAAACTTCATACAAGAATAAAATATCCTAATGAAGAAGATAAACCAAATAACAAAGATTAGTAATTGACTAATAACAAAAGAATTATAATAATTAGAAGAAAAAGAAAAAAAATGAATAATATAATAGACATACAATATAATTTAGATGAATATGAGAAGAGGATTCCTTACGATATAATTGAGAGTAAGGTAAATTTGATTTTAGGCAAATTATCTCAAGAGGGAGTGGAATTATCAATAACTTTTGTGAGTGATGATGAAATTCAAGAATTAAATAAACAGTGGCGTCAAAAGGATATGCCAACAGATATATTATCTTTTGTTCAATCAGACAATATTGAAGATTTTGATTTTTGGCCAGATGTTGAACAATCAAATATATTAGGTGATATGGTTATTTCTATTAGCGCTATTGAAAGAAATTGTGAAAATTTTAATGTTCCTTTTTCTCAAGAAGTTGATCGAATTCTAATTCATGGAATTCTGCATTTATTAGGACATGATCATAAAACAAATGATAAATCTGAACCAATGTTAATATTACAAGAAAAAATTTTATCAAGTATTAGGGAGATATAGAGTGGGCTTTTTTAACAACTTATTTAAAAAAACTGATAGTAATAAAGATGAATTATCCCTTGAAGCTGAGCGGGTTGAACGAGAAACAATGATTCAAGGAATTGGGGAACTCGATAAAATGACAGTTAAAGAAGTCATGGTTCCACGAATTGATGTTTCATTTGTAGATTGCACCATTAGCTTAGAAGAAATTTTTGATGTAATTTCAATGGATGGATATTCTAGATATCCAGTCTATGAAGATAATAATGATAATGTTATTGGAGTACTTTATACAAAAGATTTACTTAGAAAAGGAATAGAAAAGAATTTTGATGTAAAGAAAATAATGAGAGATCCTTTTTTTGTTCCTGATAGTAAGCATCTTGATGATTTATTGAGAGAATTTAAATTAAAAAAAATTCATATTGCAGTAGCTGTTGATGAATACGGTGGCGTTTCAGGTATAGTTTGTCTTGAAGATATTTTAGAAGTTATTGTTGGAGAAATTCAAGATGAGTTTGATGAAGAAGAAGAAGAAATTGTCAAGTTAGATGACACCCATTATATTGTTGATGCAAGAACAAGTATTGAAGATATTAATAATGAATTAAAACTTAATTTACAAGATGAAGATTTTGAAACAATAGGTGGATTAGTTTTTGAAATTTTTGGAAGAATTCCTAATAAAGATGAAAGTATTGATATTGATAATAATACTTTTAAAGTCGAAGAAATTGAAGGTCATAAAATAATTAGAATTTCTATTACACTAAATAATTAATAATTATTTATATCAATAAAATATTTCTGTAGTTCAATTTTTTTTTAAGCAAAAATATTTAGAATTTAATGTTTTAATGTGAAAATTTGCATATTAATTAATTGTTATTATGCATTATATATTCATATAATAACTTTATATATTACAAACCATAATATATTTGTTGCACCTTGTTGCAAATTGTATCTAATTTGTTATTTTTAGCTTTTTTTTTTGTTGGTTCGTTGACCATTTGTTAAGTTCTTAGTATTATCTAAGACATAAACTAACAATAAAATCTGGAGGATTTTCCATGAAGATTGCAATTAACGGTTTTGGTAGAATTGGACGTAATGTATTTAAAATTGCTTCCAAAAATCCAAGCATTGAAGTAGTCGGTATTAACGACTTAACAGACCCAAAAACTTTAGCACATTTACTAAAGTATGATTCAACTTACGGTGTATATGACCACGAAGTAAAAGCTGGTGAAGAATCAATTAGTGTTGATGGTAAAGAAATTCGCATTTACAAAGAACGTGATCCAAAAAATTTACCTTGGGGTAAATTAGGTGTTGATGTTGTAATTGAATCAACAGGTGTATTTAGAACTGCAACTGGTCCTAGAGGTGGTTACAAAGATCATATCACAGCTGGAGCAAAGAAAGTTATTTTAACTGTACCTGCAAAAGATGAAATTGACCAAACTATTGTTTGTGGTGTTAATGATGATGAAATTGATTTAAATAACACTGCTTTCTCAAATGCATCATGTACAACTAACTGTTTAGCTCCTTTAGCTAAAGTTTTAAATGATTCATTTGGTATTGAACAAGGTTTAATGACAACTATTCACTCTTATACAAATGACCAAGTAATGCTTGACCAACCACACCCAGACCTACGTCGTGCTAGAGCTGGTGCTGTTTCAATTATTCCTACAACTACTGGTGCAGCTGCTGCTGTTGCAAAAGTTATTCCAGAATTAAAAGGAAAATTAAACGGTTTAGCAATGCGTGTTCCTACTCCTACTGGTTCACTAGTTGACCTTGTTGTAGAATTAAAGAAAGATTGTACTGTAGAAGAAGTAAATGCTGCTGTTAAAGCTGCTGCTGAAGGTCCTTTAAAAGGTATCTTAGAATATACAGAAGATCCAATTGTTTCTCACGATATCGTTGCAAACAGTAATTCATCTATTTTTGATTCATTATTAACAATGAAAATGGGTGAAAAAATGTTTAAAGTAATGAGTTGGTATGACAATGAAATGGGTTATTCAACACGTGTTGTTGACTTAGCTTTAAAGATTTCTAAATAATCTAAATTTTCCTAACAAGGAGATGGCCTGCTCTTATTTTGCTAGGGCAGGCTTTATTTATAGGAGTATATTATGGTATTAAATACTATCAGAGATGCAAAATTAAATGATAAAAAAGTTGTTATTCGTGTTGATTTTAATGTTCCAATTAAAGATGGTGTTGTAACTGACGATACACGTATTAAAGCAGCATTACCTACTATTAATTATTTATTAGAGCAAGGTGCAACACTTATTGTTATGAGTCACAGAGGCCGTCCAAAAGGCGAAAAGAAACCTGAATTTTCAATGGCTCCTATTGCAAAACGTTTTAGTGAATTATTAAATAAAGAAGTAAAATTAGCTCCAGATGTAATTGGAAGTGAAGTTGAAGCTTTAGTTAATTCTTTAAAAAAAGGTGATGTTTTATTATTAGAAAATTGCCGTTATTATAATGAAGAAACTGATAATGATTTAGATTTCGCAAAAAAATTAGCTGCTTTTGGTGATTTATATGTTAATGATGCATTTGGTACAGCACATAGAGCTCATGCATCAACAGAAGGTGTTTCTCATTTCCTTCCTTCTTATGCAGGTTTTTTAATCGAAAAAGAAGTAAAATATATGGCTCCATTATTGAGCAACCCACAAAAACCATTTGTAGCAATTATTGGTGGGTCAAAAGTATCTAGCAAAATTACAGTATTAGAAAGTTTAGTTAAGACTTGTGATACAATTGTTATTGGTGGAGGTATGGCATATACTTTCATGAAAGTTCAAGGTAAAGCAATTGGAAAGAGTCTATTAGAAGAAGAATATCTCGATACAGCAAGAAGCTTCTTAGCTAAAGCAGAAGAAAAAGGCGTAAAAGTTATTTTACCTGTTGACCATATTTGTGGTGCTACTTTTAGTGAAAATGCAGAACCTGTATTGTGTGAAAATGCAATTGATGGTGATTTAATTGGTATGGATATTGGTCCAAAAACAATTGCACTTATTTTAGCTGAATTGAAAACTGCAAAAAGTGTTGTATGGAATGGTCCAATGGGAGTATTTGAATTTAATGCATTTAGTAAAGGTACTTTAGAAGTTGCTAAAGCCCTTGCAGAGTGTGATGGTATTACTGTTGTTGGTGGTGGTGATAGTGTTGCTGCTATAAATAAATTTGATTTAGCAAGTAAAATTAGTCACGTTTCAACAGGTGGTGGAGCTTCTTTAGAATTCTTAGAAGGCAAAACTTTACCTGGTATTAAAGCTTTAGAAAAATAATAGGAGAATATTATATATGAGAACCCCTTATATCGCAGGAAACTGGAAAATGAACTTAACACCTAGTGAAGGTGTAAAATTTGCAAAAGAATTAGCAGAAGCAACAAAAGGATGTAGTGCAAAAGTTATGGTAGCTCCAAATTTTGTATCAATTCCTGGTGTAGCAGAAGTTTTAAAAGATACACACATTATTGTAGCTGCTCAAAATATGAATGATAATCTTAAAGGTGCTTTCACTGGTGAAGTTTCTCCTTTGATGCTTAAAGATCTTGGAATTACAAATGTTATTCTAGGTCATAGTGAAAGAAGAGCAATCTATGGTGAAACAGATCAATTAATCAATAGAAAAGTTTTATTAGCTTTAGCTGAAGGAATGGATGTTGATTTATGTATTGGTGAAACTTTAGAAGAAAGAGAAGGTGGAAAACTTGAAGAAGTATTAACAACTCAAGTAACAGAAGGCCTTAAAGGTGTTTCAAAAGAAATGATGAAACATATCACATTAGCTTATGAACCTGTTTGGGCAATTGGTACTGGTAAAACAGCAACTCCTGAAGATGCAGATAATGCACATGCATTTGTTAGAAGTATAATTGAAAAACTTTTTGATAAAACTGTTGCAGAAGAGACAATAATACAGTATGGTGGTTCAGTAAAGGCAGCAAATGTAAAAGAATTAATGTCTAAAGAAAATATTGATGGAGCTCTAGTTGGCGGTGCATCTTTATCTTTAGAACAGTTTTTACCTATTGTTTGCTTTGACAAGTAATATTTCGGAGTAAAATAGTATGGGTGTTTTTAATGTTATTCTGATGGTACTTTTTATCATCGTGAGTGTTTTATTAGTATTTATCGTAGCAATTCAAGATGAACAAAGTGATGGTCTTGGTGGTGTTTTTGGTTCAGCAGCTCAAAGTTCTTTTGGCTCACACACCAGCCGAGTAGTAACAAAAGTTTCAGCTATTTTAGGTGCAGCTTTCATGATTTTAGCTCTTTGTATTGCGCTAGTAAACAAAGCTCCATCTGATTCAAAGCTACTAGATTCAGTAGGTTCTGATCAAGTACAACAATCACAAACTTGGTGGTCAGATGCTCCAGCTCAATAATACGTTACATATCTAATATCGATGCCGATCGCCACCATAGCGATCGGTTTCTACTTAAAAGTGAGGAATTATTTTATGAAAGTTTGTATTTTATATGCAGCAAAAACTAACAACAATTCTTACATCAAAAAAATGGCTAATGCGTTAGCAAAAGGAATTGAACAACAAAATCATATAGTTGATGTAATTGATATGAAACTTGAAGAAGGTAAAGTTGTTTCCTATTATGATTACATAATTGTAGGCTCTGAAGGAACAACAACTTTTGGAGGTAAAATACCAATAACTGTAAGAAACTTTTTAGATAGAAGTGGTGCTATTTCTGGAAAGAGATGTATGGCCTTTGTCACTAAAGCTGGTATAAGAAGCACAAAAACATTGCAAGCTTTAATGAAAATAATGGAAGGACAAGGCATGTATCTTAAAACTAGTGATATTATTACTAAAGAAGATCAAGCCATAGCTATTGGTAAAAGATTACATATTAAGTAAAATAATTTAGGAGTTCTTAATTATATGCAAACAAAAAGATTTATTGCTTTATTTATAAGCATGATTGTTAGTGTTACTTGTATTTTTGCAGCTGTTCCTATTGGAAAACCTGCAGCAATTATTAAATTTAATGGTCAAACTAACCCAATTTCTGAAACAGATTTAAATAATCAAGTAAATAACGTAGTGGCTATGTATAAAGCACAAGGCCAAACAGTTGATGCTGCAAGTATCAAAAAACAAGTTTTAGATTCAATGATTGATAATATTCTTTTAGAAAAAGGTGCGGCTAGAGATGGTGTTTCTATTTCTGATAGCCAAGTTGATCAATTAGTAATGCAACAAAAATATCTAATTGAACAACAAGCAGGTAGATCAATTAGTGATGATGAATTTAATCAACTAATAATTAAACAAGTTGGTTCAATGGCTGATTATAAAGATTATTTGAAATCACAAGCATTAATTAATCAATATTTAATGTTAAAAAAGGGTAGTTCTTTAACCGCTGACAAAGCAATGGCTACAGAGAGTGAAATTCAAAGTTATTATAGAGCAAATAAATCTAGCTTAGTAAATCCAGAATGCGTTAATATTGCACAAATCTTTATTCCTTTTAAAGATAATGCTTCAAATACTAATAATGAACAAACTTTAAATAAAGTAGTATCAGATTTAAGATCAAATAAATTAACATGGAATGAAGCTGTTAAAAAATATAATCAAGATGTATCCAATAATAATATAGATGGTGATATTGGTTGGTTAACTCAAGATGATCCTCAAAATATAAAAACCATTTTAGGAATGAATTATTTTGATACTGCTTTTAACTTAGAAGTGAATAAAATCTCTAATGTTATTACTTCAGCTCAAGGATATCATATAATTAAGCTTAAAGCTCATGTAGATACTAAACTATTAACTTTAGATGATCCTATTAGTCCTGCTGATAAAACAACTGTAAGAGAGTATATTAGCGAAATCCTTTCAAATCAAAAAGCACAAACTTTAGCAAACAATGCTTTAATCGAATTGTCAAAAGATTTAAGGAAAGAAGCAACAATTTCTTACTTTACAAAATAGAAACTAATATTTATAAGAATTCTCTAGTAAATTGCTAGAGAATTTTTTTTTATTTTATATAGTGTAATGGATTGTAAGACTTAATAACATTTGTTACTATAAATACAATATATTAGATTTTTAGAAATAAGGAATTTCAATGAAGACAAGACATAGAGCTCGTGAATTAGTATTACAAGCGTTGTATGAAATGGATGTAAGAAATCAGTTGTCACTTGAAAATTATGTAAGTGATTATTTTCCATGTTTGACTCAAGATGAGATTGATGAACTTGAGGATGAGGTAAAAATTTATGCCGCTTTTTTATTAAGAGGAACCTTATCGAGCCTTCAACAAATAGATACTTATATTTCTGAATTTTCTTTTAATAGACCTTTAAACAAAATAGATGCAGTAGATAGAAATATTTTAAGATTAAGCATTTTTAGTTTACTTCAAAATGAAGTTCATCCTCATATAATTATTGATGAAGCTGTTAAATTATCTCAAGATTTTTCATCAGAAGTTAATTACAAATTCATTAATGGAATTCTGGATGCTTTTCAAAAGAAGTTGGGATTGGAGGAAAAGTTCAATTGATTACAATCAAAAGTGAAAAGCAAATTGATGGTATTAGAAAGAGTTGTCATGAATTGGCAAGATTATTAGATATTCTTGAATCAGGTTTTCTTAAAGAAGGCATGAGCACAAAAGATATTGACGATTTTTGTTATGATTATATCACAAATTTAGGTGGAAAACCTGCATTTCTAGGCTATGGTGGATTTCCTGCCTCAGCTTGTATTAGTGTAAATGATGTAGTAATACATGGCATTCCAACTAAAAAACATATTATTAAAAATGGAGATCTTGTTTCTATTGATTTAGGCATAGATTTAAATGGATACATCTCTGATAGTGCAAGAACTATTATTGTAGGTGGAAAATCCACTGAGGCGAACGAGAAGCTTTGTAGAGTTACACAAGAGTGTTTAGAGCTAGGTTGTAAAGCTGCAGCAAAAAAAGGCGCTAGAGTAAGCGATATTGGTCGTGCAGTTTATTCCCATGCTACAAAAAATGGGTTTGGAGTTGTAAAAGATTATTGTGGACATGGTGTTGGCCTTGAATTACATGAATCTCCTGAAATTCCAAATTATGTATCTCATTTATCACCAAACCCTAGATTAAGAGTAGGAATGGTAATAGCCATTGAACCTATGATTAATATGGGAACAGCTAAAATATTAGACAATTTTGATGATGGATGGACAGTAAAAACTGCTGATGGAAAACCTTCAGCGCATTTTGAGCATACAATTGCAATAACTAAAGATGGAATTGAAATACTAACTAAAATATAGAGGATTTAAATGAGTAAAGAATTTGTTAAAACTGATGATATAAGAGATGCAGCTTTAAAACTAGTTCATAAAATGTATACAGAAGATGGTTTTGTCCCTGATATTATCTATGCTTCTCTACGTGGTGGAGCATATATGGCAAATGTTATGAGTGAATATTATAAAATGGTTAGATTAAAACAAAATCAAAGACCTGTATTGTATGCTGCAGTAGTTGCTAGATCGTATGGTTATTTAAGAACACAATCTAAAGTTATTGTTGATGGATGGACCTATTCTCCAAATTATCTTAGATCAGGCGATAAAATACTAATTGTTGATGATATTTTTGATACTGGAAAAACTGTAAATGAATTAACATCTGTTGTTATGGGCAAAGGTATTCCAAGAGAAGATGTAAAAGTTGCAGTTTTCGATTATAAAGTATTTGAAAATTCAGATAAAGAACCACTACCTATTCAGCCTGATTATTATTGTAGAAAACATGTAATTAGAAAACCAGAAGATGAAGTTTGGATTCATTATAATTGTCATGAGTTTATCGGCTTAAGTAGTGATGAAATAGATAGTGAATTTGAAGATGCTGAAGTTAGAGCAATATTACATGAAGTTCGTGGAGATAATGCTTAATAGTTAATATTAATTAAATATTTTATATAAAAAAAGGATTAAATCAAATACGATTTAATCCTTTTTTGTTGAACAATATGTATTTCTATTTATTCAAAATCAGAAACACAAGAGGAATAAGTGCTATCATCATCATCTAAATCAGTAGAATTTGTTATATTTAATGTATAATATCCATTGATATTAGTTGCAACATAATATTTAGAATCAGCAGTTACTTCAAAAAGTCCAACCACATCGGATGTATTTCTAATTACATTTGCAAATCCTTCACTAAGGGAAACAAATCCAGAATCAGTTGCTGCATTTGTTACATCATATAATAATACATAATTAGATGAATCGAAGGTTATTAAGAATTTATTATTAATAAACATTGATTGAGACTCATGATTAAATGAATAATTGGTATTTGAATTATTGTATAGTTCAACTTTTGAAGGACTAGAAATATTTATTTTTATTAATGAAGCATTATCTAATACGCAATATAAATCTCCCCCAAAATTAACTGCTGCAACAATTTTATTAGCTTGATCAGTTAATAGAGTCGCAACACTTGTACCATCAGCAGTGTAGAAATAATCGAATGTGTATGTATCATTGCTTTCATTATAATTAATTGTCTGCATAATTAAGCCTGAACCTACAGGTACAGAAGTTGCTAAATCGTCAGTATTATCTCCAAAAGTTACACTTTCACTTATATTTGAAGTATTAGCAATTTTATGAACATAATAATTTGTACCTTTAGCAATAACATATCCATTTGAAGTTAATGAATATAATGTCCCAGCAGTAGTGATATCACTTGTGGCTCCAACTGGGTTTGTTGTTGCATCAAAATAATGTAAGCCATTATCTGAAACAAAATAAATATTTGTATCATCGAAATAAATAGATTTCACATTTTGATAATTTGAAGTATCTAATATTTTTGTTCTATTATTATCACTTGTCAAAGTTGAATAAATACCATCAGCTTCAACACTATAATATTTAGAATTGTCTGATGCTCTTGTAACAGCATTAATTTCATAAGTAGTTTTCTCTTCAGAGTTTACAATATTTGATAATATTCCATTAGTTGCATCATTATCGCATGATGTAAAGATTGAAATAATTAATAAACTTAAGATTAAATATTTTATATTTTTTTTCATGATTAATTCCTAAATGTTAGTGATAGAGTAATTGGTGAATAAGCGATAATTCCATTATCATCACTTAAATCACTTCTGTAATTTATATTTGGAGCTACAAAGAAGCCTCCTGTTAAACCAATCCCCCAGTTTTCATTAAAGAAATATGAAGTATTGGTTTTTAGGGAAGTAAAAAGAGAAGTTAAAGTTTGTCCATCTCTTGTATTAAAAGAAATTCCAAGTCCTGTTGAAAGAGAAAAATCCCATTTACCTGTTTGAATAGGAGTGAAAGTATAAGTTGCAGCAATAGGAACATTAGAATATAAGATATTACCTTTATCGTAGTTGAAGTCATACCCAACCTCGATTCCTAAACTATTTTTTTCATTATAGAAAAAATCAAAATTTACAGATCCATATCCACCAACTTTTAAAACATCTAATCCTGGGTAGAAGTTATCAGGGTGAGTTGTACTTGTTGTTTTAAAAAAATAAATAAAGTCTGGAATACTAGGTCCTACATTAAATGTTACTTTTTGGTCTCCTTTTATATAAAAAGTATCAGAAGCAAAGATACTTGTTAATGAAAGAAGAGAAATAGCTAGAGTTGCAATTATAATTTTACGTTTCATAAATACCTCAAATATTATGGTTTCATCTATTATATCAATTGTAATAACAAGAATGTTACAAAATATTATAAATCAATAGAATAAGTATTTATAGTTAATCATTTTTAAAGATATTAAGCAACATTATTTATATGTTGTTTTTATGATGTAAAATATCATTTTTTGAAGTTGGTTTATTTTAAAAAGAATTAATATATGTTATAAAACCAAATGAGAGGTATTTTATGATTGTTTTAAGTGGAAAAGAAGTAGCAAATAATAAACTAGATGAGTTAGAAATTAAAACTCAAGAATTTGTAAAAAAATATGATAGACAACCAACTCTTGCAGTTATATTAGTTGGAGATAATCCAGCTAGTCAGAGCTATGTTGCAAGTAAGAAAAAAGCCTGTATAAAATTAGGTTATGGTCATAAAGATTTTATATTAGATGATAAAATCAGCCAAAAAGAATTAAATAATCTAGTTGATGAGTTAAATAATGATAAAACTGTTGATGGTATTTTGGTTCAAATGCCATTACCAAATCATCTAAATGAGCAAGAAGTAATTGAAAGAATAAAAAGTGACAAAGATGTTGATGGTTTCCATCCAATTAATGTCGGGAAATTACTTATTGGTTTAGATTGTTTTGTAAGTTGTACTCCAAAAGGCGTTATGGCCATTTTAGATTATTATAATATAGAAACAGCTTCAAAGAATGTAGTAATAATTGGTAGAAGTAATATTGTGGGGAAACCTATGGCTTCTTTATTAATACAAAAAGGCAGAGATGCTACAGTTACTATTGCAAATAGTCGAACTAAAAATTTAAAAGAATTAACTAAAACAGCAGATATTCTAATTGCAGCTATTGGAAAACCTCTTTATGTAACAGCCGATATGGTTAAAGAAGATTGTGTTGTAATTGATGTTGGAATAAATAGAGTTGAAGATAATACTAGAAAACGTGGTTATAGAGTAGTGGGAGATGTTGATTATGATAATGTCTCTAAAAAAGTCAAAGCAATTACCCCTGTCCCAGGTGGAGTCGGGTTAATGACTATAGCTATGTTAATGGAAAACACATTAGAAAGTGCAATAAAGCATGAAGGAATGGTAAATTAATGAGGAAATATGAGAAACCAGAAAAGATTGAAACCTATTGGTTTGAAACTTATGGTTGCCAAATGAATATTGCAGAAAGCAACGCTTTAAAAACTATGCTTGAAGGTGTAGGAATCGTTGAAGCTGCAGATGAAGAAAAAGCTGATATAGTAATAATAAATACGTGCTCAGTAAGAAAAAGTGCTGAAAATAGAGTTTGGGGTAGATTAGGAAATTATTCTAGAATAAAAAAGGAACATCCCACTATATTAATTGTTATTGGGTGTATGGCTGAAAGATTGCTTAATGAGTTACAAAAAGATGCCCCCTGGGTAGATTATGTTCTTGGTACTAATGACAAACAAAAAGTAATTGAGATTGCTACCGGTGTTGATTCAGTTGATAGAGATGACTCTTATTCCTTTTTACAAAGTTATTATAAGGAAGGAGATTTTTCTACTTTTGTTCCAATAATGAATGGATGTAATAACTTTTGTACTTATTGCATAGTTCCATATGTGAGAGGAAGAGAAGTTTCAAGAAGTCTTGAATCAATTCTTGAAGAAGTTAAATTTTTAGATTCAAAAAATGTAAAAGAGATCACATTATTAGGTCAAAATGTTAATAGTTATAATTATATTGACAAAGATGAAAATCAATTTAATTTCCCTAAATTATTAGAAAAAGTTTGTGAAGTTGCTAATAATATTCAATGGATAAGATTTGAGTCCCCTCATCCAAAAGATTTTAGTGATGAATTAATTCAAGTTATTAAAAACCAAGAAAAAGTAGCAAAACATTTGCATATACCTCTTCAAAGTGGGAATTCAAGAATTCTTAAAAAAATGAATAGAAGTTATGATAGAGAAAAATATTTAACTTTAATTGAAAAAATCAGAAAAGAAATTCCAAATATCACTTTTGCAACTGATGTAATGGTTGGTTTTCCTAGTGAAACTGAAGAAGAGTGTCTTGATACATTATCAGTAATGGAAATCTTGAGATGTAATGAGGCTTATATGTATTTTTGGAATCCAAGAGAAGGGACTCCTGCAACTAAAATGGATGGACAACTATCAGATAAGATTAAACATGAGCGATTGCAAAAAATAATTGATCGTCAACAAAAAATCTTTGGAGAAGAAAAAGAAAAATATGCTAATGGAATTCATACTGTGTTAGTAACTAAAGAGAGTAGAAATGATAAAAACCAAATGCTTGCTAGAGATGAACACAATCAAATGGTTGCATTTTCAGCAAATGAGGAATTATCTCCAGGTACTTTAGTTAAAGTTGAATATTTAAGTGTTAACGGAAATACAATTATTGGTAAACAAGTATAAATATTTTAACAAATTTCTTTTTTAGTATTATAATGTGTATATGAATGATATAGATACATTAATTACTTTAATAAAAAACAGCTCCCAGACTTCGGTATTAACCGGAGCTGGGATTTCAACATTAAGTGGAATTAAAGATTTTAGATCTTCAAATGGAATTTATTCGAAAAAGTACAAAAATTTAAATGTTGAAGAAATATTAAATTATGACTTCTTTTTTTCCAATCCTGAAATCTTTTATTCTTGGGCAAAAGAGAATTGGTATGATATGGAAAGATATGAACCAAATATTGTCCATACTACATTAAAAAAACTTCAAGATTTAAATTATGTAAATGAAATTTTCACACAAAATGTTGATATGCTTCATACAAAAGCAAAAAGCAAAAATGTCTTTGAAATTCATGGAAGTTTAAGAGATCATTATTGTGTTAAATGTAAAGAAAAATATTCATATCAAGACATTGCAAAAATAGTAAAAAGTAATAAAATTCCAAGATGCAAAAAATGTAATGGATTAATAAAACCAAATATAATTTTTTATGGTGAAAATCTAAATTTGTCTATTTTAGAGCATGCCTATTCTGCTTTTAAGAAAAGTGATTTATCGATAGTTTTAGGGTCTTCTTTAGTAGTACAACCAGCTGCGTCTTTTATTATGTACACAATAAATAATGGTGGTAAAACTGTAATTATAAATAATGATAAAACTCCTTTTGATTTATATGCTACATTAAAATTGAATGATTTAGAAAATGTTTTTTATGAAATTAACAATTATTTTAATTAGAGATTTTTAATAATTTGGCTAAAAAACATTTTCCAATGTTTATTTTGTTCACAAAATATAAAATATGTTTTCTTTTCGGATAAAATTTTTTACCTTACAATAACTCTATAATAGATAACTTGGAGGTTATATGAAAAAAATAATTTTAACAATTTTAGCTATCATGATGATTGCTCCAACTTTCATTTTTGCACAAGGTGAAAAAGAAGAAGAAAATGTAACAATTGAATTCTGGACACATGAAGATGCTAATAGACAAGTAATTGAAGATCAATACATCGCTGACTTTGCTGAAGCAAATCCAGATGTAACTGTAAATGCTACACGTCAATCTTCAAAGAAAATGATTGAATTAGTTCAAACTGCTTTTGCAGCTAATGAAGGTCCAACCATTTTTAACTTAGAAAGTCATAATGCAAATCCATTTGTATTAGCACAAAGAGTTGCTCCTGTAAATTATCAAGCTTTAGGCTATAAAGATGCAGAAGATTTAAAGTCACATTATATTGATGGAATGTTAGATCCAGTAACTTATAATGGTGAAATTTATGGTATTCCTTTTGAAGGCTTAAGCTGGTGTTTATACATTAATAAAAATGTATTCAAAGATGCTGGATTAAACCCAGATACTGATTATCCAAAGACATGGGAAGAAATGGTAACTGTTTCAGAAAAATTAGTAAAAAGAAACGGTAATATTATTGAAAGACGTGGTTTTGACTTCAGATATCCTTACTATTTGGAAGTATTAGTACCAATGGTTGAGCAACTTGGTGGTGATTTATTTAGTGCTGATGGTAAAGAAGCAATTGTTGGTGAAGACGCTTGGGTAAAAGTTCTTGACTATATGCAACAATGGGGTCCAAATGGTTTAAACTTAGGTTCTCCTACTTATACAAATGCTCGTAAATTATTTAATTCAAATAATAATGATATTGCTATGTGTTTATCTGGTTTATATCAAGAAGCAAGAATTAAATATGACAATCCTGATTTCTACAATAGTGGAGAATGGATGGTTGTACCATTCCCAACTTTCGAAAATGCAGTAAAAGATGTTTCTGCTTCATTCTACGGTCAATTCTATATGGTAAACGCAGATGCTAGCAAGAAAACACAAGATAAAGCTTGGGAATTAATTGGTTCAATGTTATCAAACGAAAAAGCATATTTAACTGAAGTAAATTTAATTCCACCTACAAAAACTTTAATGAGTAGTGAAGAATTTGTTAATATGCCATATGCTGACGTATTTATTGGTGACATGGAAAGAGCTCATCACTTGTATTTTGGCAAGAATTCAACTGAAATTCAATCTCTTCTTTCAACAGCAGTATCAAATGTTATGTTACAAGATGTTAGTCCTGAACAAGCATATCAAAACTTAAAAGCTTCTGTTCAAGAATTAATTGATGAAGAATAAAAAGAATTAATTGTATTAAATTTATTAATGATATTGGAGATATTTTATCTTCAATATCATATTAATATATCATTTTGTAAATGGAGGACCTAATGTCCCAAAATAATAAAAAATTTAGTATTGAAAAGAGAGAAGCTCGTTGGGGCTTTCTTTTTACTGTTCCTTGTTTAATATTCTTTGCACTATTTAGTTTTTATCCCATTATAAGTGCCTTTTTTACAAGTTTAACAAATAAAGAAGTTTTTTCAAGAACTTCTGAGTTTATTGGATTAAAGAATTACATCTATTTATTTACTAAAGAAAATGGTGGATTTTCTTTAGCAAATTCTATGAGAGCAACGATAACTTTCACATTAGGGACTTTTATCCCAATGGTAATAATTTCATTAATTATTGCAGTATTTTTAATGCAACTAAGAAAAACACGTTATCGTGGATTTTTTCAAATAGGTTTTTATCTTCCTGCTGTATTATCTAGTGTTGTTGCAGCAGCAATTTGGATGATTTTATTTGATCCTCGTGGTTTAATTAATCAATTTAGTAATTTCTTAATGGCAACCACAGGACAAGACTATGGCTGGTTAATTAATTCAAGAATGTTACAAATATCAACAATGATTGTTTATTTCTGGAAGTATATTGGATACTTTGTTATCCTTTTTATCACTGGTTTAGCTTCAATCCCTCCTACCTTATATGAAGCAGCGACAGTTGATGGCTCAAACAGATGGACAACTTTCTGGAAAATTACATTACCTTTATTGAAACCTACTGTATTGTTAGTTTCTGTTATGGCAATGTTACAATGTTTGAAAACTTTCTCAACTCAATATATGTTCCAACAAGGTGGTACTTCAAGGCAACCTATTGATGTAATCACAATGAATATATATTTCACAGGTATTCGTCATGGAAAATTGGGTAGAGCAAGCGCTATGTCAATTATTCTATTCATTATTATGTTACTTCTTACAATCCTTCAATTTAGAGTAAGTAAGAGCGATGATGTAGAATATTAGGAGATTAATAATGAATAAATTTGTAGGAAAAATAACTATACTTGAAATAATAATCTGGTTCTTTTTGCTTCTTGTATTAGGTTTTACTGTATTACCTATAGTATTTATGTTATCTGCTTCATTTATGGATGCAAAACAGATACTAGCAATGCCTTTTTCTTGGATTCCATCAAAAGCCTTTTTTACAAATCCTGATAGGACTTTTGCAACAAACTTTATTAAGGCTATTTTAGGAAATAATAATAACGCTATATTTTTTAGAACTTTAATAAACTCTTTGATCGTTGCTATTACAGTTTCAATTACAACTGTCCTTATGGCTTCTTTATGTGGTTATGGATTAGCTAAATTTAAATTTAAAGGTAAAAATGTAATATTTATGTCTATCATGGCAACAATGATGATACCTTTTGAAGCTATTATGATTCCTTTATATATTGTTACAGCTAATTTACAAATGATGAATAGTTATAGAGGATTAATAATTCCATTTTTAGTAAGTGCTTTTGGTGTATTCCAAATGAGACAATATTTATTAACTTTCCCTTCTGAATTTTTAGATGCATCTAGGGTAGATGGGTTAGGTGAATTTAGGATTTATTTAAGTATTGTATTACCAAACTGTACTCCAGTAATTGCAACTTTAGGTATTTTAAGTTTCAGAAATCAATGGGATAACTTATTATGGCCTTTATTAGTTGCACAAAAAGAAACAATGAAAACTATTCCTTTGTACATAACAAAGTTTAGTGAAGAAAAACAGACAGACCAAGGAGCTATGATGGCTTGTGCTTTATTAGCTTCAATCCCTATGTTTTTGTTATTCGGCTTCTTATCCAAATATTTCTTAGGTGGAGCCGCTGTATTTGAATCTAGAAAAGGTTAACCCCTTCCAGTTTTTAGATAAATTACTTTTTTGCTATTACAAATCCGCGAAGTTTGTAATAGCATTTTTGTTTTTTAGTGTTCATCTCTAAATTTTGTTGGAGTAGTTTTTACTAATCTTTTAAAGATTTTTGCAAAATATCCAGGAGTTATATAACCACATTTATAAGCAATTTCATTAATATTGTCATTGGTATTTATAAGAAGATTTATGCTTTTATTAATTCTGTAAGTATTTAAATACGTTAAAAAATTAATACCAATTAATTCTTTAAATAATCTAGACAAATGAGTTTCACTTACATTTAAAAAATTTGCAGCCTCTTGTAATCCAACTTGATTTTGATAATTATTTTTTATAAATTTTATAGCTTCATTAATTAGATGATTATTAACATCTTCTTTAAGATTAAATTGAATAGTTTTCTCATTTTTTTTATCTTCAATTTCTATTTGATGAATTATCTTTTCTATAGAAGAAAAAAGATCTTTATTGTCGATAGGTTTCAAAAGATAATCTTCAACACCTAATCTAATTGCATTTTGCATGTATTTAAAATCTGAATATCCCGATAAAATAATAGCTTTAACATTTATCTCAATTTTACTAAGCATATCCAATCCTGTTTGGCCAGGAAGTCTTATATCTGATATTATAATATCTGGACATAACTCATTAATAAGTTGTTGGCCTTCTATTCCATTTGTTGCTGTTCCTATTAACTCAAGATCTAATTTTGAGCTTTTAATAATCATAGAAAGTTCTTGAAGTTCTATCAGTTCATCTTCAATTATAACAATTTTATAGCTCATTGATTTCTCCATCGTCTTGATAATCTAAAGGTAAGGTAATTGTAGCTTTTGTTCCACCTGTTTCAACTTCTGAAAAAGATAAAGAAGCTTTATTTTTATAAAATAATGATAGACGTTTATAAACATTATATAAGCCAACATGTGAGGTATTTTCAAATTTAGAAATATTATTCATAGTTTCTTTGTTAGAAAATCCAATTCCATTATCAATAATTTCAATTATAATTGTATCATCTTTTTTATATATATTGATATTAATAAACCATTGTCCCATTTTTGGTTCAAGCCCATGAACGATTGAATTTTCAACTAAAGGTTGGAGAAGTAGTTTTGGAGTTACTGTAGATAATAATTTTTCATCAATATCATAAGTAACATGTAATTTGTCTTTGAACCTTATTTGCTGTATTGTTAAATAACTTTGAACTAATTCAATACTTTTGTCTAAGGTACAATCAGGATTATTATTATATATTGAAGCTCTTAGTAATTGCCCTAATTTAATTGATATAGTGTATATCTCTTCTTGATTATTAATACTTGCAAAAGATTTAATTGTGTTTAAGGTGTTAAATAAAAAATGAGGATTTATTTGTGACTGTAGAGCTTCTCTTTCTGCTTCATAAATTCTTTTTTGTGATTCTTTCGTAGTTTGTAATAAATTAACTATTTGAATTACCATGTTATTAAAACTGTCATTTAGTTCTTGCATTTCATAAATACTATTTTCTTCAATAGAAATTGCTAAATTTCCTTGTTCAACATGTTTCATCCCCTTGATCAGTTTTTTTATTGGTTTTGTAAGATCTTGTGCAATAAAATAAGCAACAATAAGAGATAATAATAAACCAACTAAGATAGAAAAAATACCAATAAATAAAATTTGTTTTAAATTTTCGTTAAATGTTTGATCTTCTATATAATTAGCTACGTAAAAACTTGTATTTCCAATTTGCTTAATTGATAAAATATAATTGTTTTTATAAAATACTCCATCTTTGAAAGAACCTTTTTCTCTGCTTCCTAAGCCTGGAAAATAATTAAAAGAATAATATTCACTTGCATTATCAATTTCAGAAGCGACATAAGAATCTGAATCCACAAGTAATGAAGTTGATAGAGAATTAGATTCTTCAATATCTTTAATTGTTGATTTGTAAATATCAACTACTACATACCCAATAACTTTTTTATTTTCATCAAAAATATATCTTAGCATTGTTATTGCCACATCATTATTAGTGTTTAAATTTCTATTAGAAATTATTTTTGTGTAAGTATAAGGTTTACTATCCATTAAAGGGGAGGCTATTTCTAATATCGTGGAGTGATTTCTCAAGTCGTAATTTTCTGGGAAAGGATGTGTTGATAATCTAATATTGCCATCAGGGCTAGTAATCATTGCGGAAGCTTTATAAATATCGCCTTTCATGGTTTCAAAAATTTGATTATAAATCTCTCCCTCATAATCTGCATTATAGATATATGAAGGATTTGATAATAAATTAATAATATCTGGATTTGTTGAGAGTGTGTATGTTTTATGTCTATATTCTTCTAGAAGAGAGGATAATTTATTTGCTTGAATTTCACTTAGAATTTTTGAATTTAATTTTAAGCCATCAATTACTCGTTTTTTTGCTGTTGTAGATGTTACTAATGAAAAAGTAATTAAAGGTATAGAAATAAGAATAAAAAAATAGATAAATAATCTAGTGAATAAAGTTGTTTTAATTTTTCTCATGAATGTATTTTATTAGTATTAATTTTTTAATGCAATAAAATTCTAATATTAATTTTTTATAAAATAAGTTAAAAAAAAGTAAAAAAAAGGTTTTCTTATTTTATTAGTAAAAAAATAGAAAATTTGACAATTTAACTTAATATTTGATAAGCTTAATTGTCTTAATTAAAAAAAAATAAAATTAATTTTAAAGAAAAATATAAAAAAAACAAAAAAAAATCATTTAAATTTTTTCTATTTTTAATTTTAAAAAAAATACTATGAAAATAGACCCTAGTAAATGTCATTTGTCATAAATTATTGCTATAATTAGAAATTTATTATTAGTTATGTTAAAATAATAACAAAACTAAATAGTTGTTTTTCTTTGTTTTATTATCATTAAATAATGAATTTTATGATTTAGTCATTATGTTTTTAATTATATAATCAATTTAATTGCCTTAAATCAAGGTTTTTAAAAAACTATAAAAATAAGCAGATTTGACATATTAAAATATACACATTATAGTTTAATTAACAAATTTATATTATTATTGGGTTAAAATGGTTTAACGCCAAATTATTCCATTATACATGGAGGTATTTCATGATAGTCGGTAAAGCTGTTAATAGGGTAGATGCCAAAGCAAAAGCAAATGGTACAGCCAAATATGTAGGTGATCTTGTAGATAAAAATGCACTTGTTGCAAAAGTATTACATTCAAATATAGCTAATGGTAAAGTTTTGTCTTTTGATTTAGATGAAGCATTAAAAGTTCCTGGAGTTGTTAAAATTGTTACATGTTTTGATGTTCCTGATAAACAATTCCCAACACCTGGACATCCTTGGTCAACACATAAAAACCATCAAGATATTTCAGATAGAAAATTATTAAATACTAGAGTAAGATTCTATGGTGATGATATTGCTGCTGTAATTGCTGAAGACGATATTGCTGCTAATCAAGCTTTGCGTCTTATAAAAGTTGAATATGAAGAATATGAACCACTTTTAACATATGAAGATGCAATGAATGAAGGCGCTATGCCTATTCATGAAGAAAAACCCAATAATATTGTAGTTCATAGTAATTATGAAATGGGTAATTATGAAGAGGCAATTAAAGAAGAAGGCCTAATAAAAACTGTTGGCACATATGAAACACCCATTGTAAGTCATTGTCATATTGAAAATGTAGGTTCTTATGCTTATATGGAATCAGATAGGATTATTATAGTTTCATCTACACAAATTCCTCATATTGTTAGGCGTGTTTGTTCTCAAGCTCTTGATTGTGGTATTGGCAAACTTAGAGTTATTAAACCCTATATTGGTGGAGGTTTCGGTAATAAACAGGATGCTTTAACTGAACCTCTTAATGCTTATTTAACAACTGTTGTTGGAGGTAGGTGTGTTAAACTATTCTATACAAGAGAAGAAACCTTTGTTTGTACAAGAACAAGACATGCAATGAAATTCTTTATTGAAAGTTATGTTAGAAAAGATGGTTCCTTTGTCGCTAGATCAATTAAAGCTTATTCTACTCAAGGTGGATATGCATCACATGCTCATGCATTAGTAGCAAATGCTGTAAACGGATTTAGAATGATGTATCCTGTTGGAGCAATTAAAGGTGAGGCTTATACAGTTTATACTAACCTACCAACTGCTGGAGCAATGAGAGCTTATGGTATTCCACAAATAGGATTTGCTCTTGAATCTCATGTTGATGATATTTGTAATAATGCAGGATTTGATAAATTAGAATTCAGACGAAAGAATATGATGAAAGTTGGATTTGTCGATCCATTTACTACAATATCTTGTCATTCTTCTGGTCTTGATGAATGTATTACTAAAGGTAAAGAATATATTAAGTGGGATGAAAAAATGTCCCAATATAAAGATCAAAGTGGTGATGTTAGACGTGGTGTAGGTATGGGTATTTTCTGTTATAAAACTGGGGTTTATCCAATTTCTTTAGAAACAAGTGCTGTAAGAATGGTATTAAACCAAGATGGATCTATTCAGGTTCAAATGGGTGCAACAGAAATTGGTCAAGGCGCTGATACTGTATTTACACAAATGGCAGCAGAAACTTTAGGATTTACATTAGATAAAGTTAATTTATTGTCAACTCAAGATACTGATGTTACTCCATTTGATACAGGGGCTTATGCTTCAAGACAAACATACGTATCAGGCATGGCTGTAAAGAAAACTGCAGAATCTTTAAAGAAAAAGATTTGTGACTTTGCCGCATATATGTTGAAAAAGGATAGTGACGATTTAGATATTGAAAATAATACAATTGTTCATAAAGGAACAAGAATTAAATTCCTTACAACAGAAGAAGTTGCTATGGAAGCTTGTTATTCGTTAGAAAATTCTCAACATATAAGTGCAGAAGAAACTCATCACTGTACAGATAATACTTATGCATTAGGTTGTTGTTTTGCTGAAGTTGAAGTAGATATTCCAATGTGTCAAGTTAAAATATTAAAAATTATTAACGTACATGACTCAGGTAAAATTATTAATCCTCAAACTGCTAGAGGACAAGTTCATGGTGGTATGAGTATGGGAATCGGTTATGGTTTATATGAAAGATTAATTATTAATCCAAAAACTGGTAAGACAAATAATGATAATTTATTAGACTATAAACTAATGACAGTTTTAGATACTCCTGATTTAGGTTATGATTTTGTTGAACCTGAAGATCCAAGTGGTCCTTATGGAAATAAAGCATTAGGAGAACCTCCTGTAATTCCAGTAGCTCCAGCTTTAAGAAACGCTGTATATAATGCAACAGGTGTTGCTGTAAATGCAATTCCATTGCATCCACAAAGATTGTTTGAAGAATTTAGTAAAGCAGGCTTAATTAAATAGAGGAGAAATTTTATGTATGATTTTAGTAATATATATCAACCAAAGACT
Source organism: Sphaerochaetaceae bacterium (assembly GCA_963678575.2). Taxonomy (GTDB): domain Bacteria; phylum Spirochaetota; class Spirochaetia; order Sphaerochaetales; family Sphaerochaetaceae; genus Pleomorphochaeta. The sequence goes on from CAXXHV010000002.1 coordinate 670,462, forward strand.
GTAAAAGAAGCTTTAGAGATGAAAAAAGCACATCCTCAAGCATTAACTCTTGCAGGGGGAAGTGATATTTTAATTCAATGTCGTGAAGGTAAATTAGCTGGAAGAGAAGCAATTAGTATTTATTGTTTAGATGAGTTAAGAGGCATTTGTTTAGAAGATGATGGAACAATTTTAATAAGACCATTAACAAGTTTTTCTCATATTACAAATAATCCAATTATTCAAAAATATGTGCCAACACTTGGTGAAGCTGTAGATCAAATTGGTGGTCCCCAAATTAGAAATGTTGGAACAATTGGTGGAAATATTTGTAATGGTGTTACAAGTGCAGATTCTGCTACAACATTAAAAGCTTATGATGCAATTTTAGAAATAGCAAGTCTTGAGGGTATTAGAATATTACCATATGCAGAATTTAGCTTAGGTGCTGGTAGGGTTGATTTAAGAGAAGGTGAAATTTTAACAGGTATTCGTATTAAAAAAGAATCTTATGAAAATACTTTTGGTAAATATATTAAGTACTCAATGAGAAAAGCTATGGACATTGCAACTCTCGGTTGTTCAGTAAATGTTCGTCTTTCAAAAGATAAGTTAAAAATTGATAGAGTAAGAATTGCTTTTGGTGTTGCTGGACCTGTTCCTTTAAGAGCAACTTCTGCGGAAGCAAAATTACAAGGATTAGATATTACTCCAGAATTATTAGAAACTGCAGCACAATTAGTTATGGAAGATGTCAATCCAAGAAACTCATGGAGAGCTTCAAAAGATTTTAGAATTCAGTTGATAAAAGAATTAACAAGAAGAGCTTTAAAATCTTCAGTTGAACAAGCAGGAGGAAAATTCTAATGAAAAAACAATTAGTAACATGTACAATTAATGGAAAATTATGTGAAAATTATATAGACCCAAGAGCTTCTCTTTCCGATTTACTTAGGGGAGAAGAGCATCTACATAGTATCAAGCATGGATGTGATGTTGGAGAATGTGGAGCTTGTACTGTAATTGTTAATGGGGAACCTTTTAACTCTTGCATTTATTTGGCAATTTGGGCTGAAGGTAAAAATATCGTAACCTTAGAAGGTCTTTCTGATGGTGAAGGCAATATGTCAGATATTCAACAAGCTTTTATTGATGAAGGTGCTATACAATGTGGATTCTGTACTCCAGGCTTTATTATGAGCTCTCTTCCAATTATTGAAAGTGATGAAGATTTTACAAGAGATGCTATTAGAAAGAAAATATCAGGTAACTTTTGTAGATGTACAGGATACGACACTATTGTTACTGCTATTGAGAAAACTCATAAAAAAAGAAAAGCTGAAAAGGCTAAATAATAATATTGATTTGTTGGGGCTCTATAATGAGCCCCTTTTCTTAATTTAAATAAAAAATATATTATAGCTTTTGAGGAAAAAATGGAAAACATTAACACCAATGATTAAATCTGCCTCTAGTAAATGTAATTTACGATGTTATTATTGCTTTTATTTAGATGAAGAGAACAATAGAGAGAATAAATGCAGAAAAATCATGGATAAAAATACAATAGAAAATATTGTAAAAAAATGCACACTATTTTTCATGTAATATTAATTATATTTTTCAAAGTAGAGAATCGGCTCTTGCAACTTTATCTTGGTTTGAAGACTTTATTTTATTAGTCAATAAATATAAAAAAAATATTTCAATAAGATTATTTAATAATTTTGTATCAATATTGTTAGGGAATTCTACTGAAGCCTGTGATATGAATGGTGTTTGTTCTATTCAATTCGTATTTGAATCAAATGGCGATGTATATCCTTGTGATTTTTATTGTATAGATAATTATTTTTTTGGTAAGATAAATGAAGATGCTTTTAAAAGCCTTGATGCAAGAAGAGAAGAAATAAGCTTTATAAATAATCCACCTAAATTACATGAAGATTGCAAAAATTGTGAATATTTATATTTATGTCGAGGAGGATGGCCAAGATATAAAGCTAGTAATAATAAATTTAGGTGTTATGAAAGTTATAAATATTTATTTTATATGAGGTTAAATCAATTTAAAGAAATAGCAAATTTAATTATTCAAAATGATTCTTAGTACAAATATCAATTATTTTTTTTAATAATGGAGAGATATATTTATTTTTATGATTAATAATTAAGTATTCTCTTTCAAAAGAAATATCATTAATTTTTTTTGTAATTATATTTGATTTTTTATTTAAATCTGAAATCCAGAGCGATGGTAAAATTGAAACTCCTAAATTATTTTCAACTAATGATAGAATTGCTTGAGTACTAACACTTTCCCAGGGATGATTTATTTTAATATTATTTGATACTAGAGCAGAATCAATTAGTGTTCTAACAGCACTATGTTCTTCTCTAAAAATTAAGTTTTGATTTTCAAGATCTTTTAGTTGGATAATAGTCTTTGAAGAAAGAGGATTTTCTTTTGATAAAAAAAGCATTAACGAATCTTTATAAAAAGCAGTTGAATCTAAATCCTTTTCAATCAATGGTGTTTCAATTAAAGCGATATCAATTTCATTTTTGATAACTAATTGTGATAGTGTTTTAGAATCTTTAATTATAACACTAATTTTAATATTTTTATTTGTTTCTTTAAAAATCTTTAATATTTTTGGTAAAAGAAAAATTCCAATAGTAACACTACATCCTAATTTTATTTCTCTTTTAATATCACAATCTTTTAAACTTGATTCTATTTGATTAATTTTACTCATTATCTCACGAGCTTGATATAAAAAGATTTTTCCCTCTTCTGTTAAGATCATTTTTCTAGAAATTCTTTCAAATAATTTTATACCGTACTCATTTTCTAACTCTTTTATTGCAAAGCTAATAGAGGGTTGAGCAATATGTAATATATTTGCAGCAGCAACTGTGCTTTTATTCTCACAAACTGAAATGAAAATTTTTAAATGTCGTAAAGTCATATTGTATTCCTATAATAAATTTCTTATATATATTATTAATATATTATATTTTACATATATATAAAAATATTATATAGTGCAAATAAAGGAATAATATGAAAAAAAGAGAATATTTTAAATTGTTTAGAATTATGTTTACATTAAGCGCTTTTACTTTCGGTGGTGGTTATGTAATTGTGTCTTTAATGAAAAATGAATTTGTTGATAGATTAAAATGGATTGACGAAGAAGAAATGTTAAATCTAGTTGCAATTGCACAATCTTCCCCAGGGGCTGTTGCAGTTAATGGATCTATATTAGTGGGATATAAAGTTGGTGGAATAAAAGGGGCTATTATATCAATTTTAGGGACTATTTTACCTCCTTTTATAATTTTATCTATTATTTCAGTAGGATATAATCAATTCAAGGAAAATATCTATCTAGGGGCTTTTTTAAAAGCAATGCAACCAGCTATAGCAGCAATTATTTTTTCTGTTGTCCTTCAATTAGGTATTAATATAATTAAACAAAAAGAATTATATTTTATTCTAATTATGGTTTTAGCTTTTTTAGTTACATATTTTATGAGTATAAATATTATATTTATTATACTTTCTTGTGCTATCTTAGGTGGATTTTATGCGATATATAAACAGAAAAAGGTGGTCAAATAATGACATTAATATCTTTATTTTTTTGTTTTTTACAGATAGGGGCCTTTAGTTTTGGCGGTGGATTAGCTGCTTTACCTCTTATTCAGCAACAAGTTGTAGTTATTCACCAATGGATGAGTATGAATGAATTTACTGATTTAATTGCAATAGCTCAAATAACCCCAGGTCCAATTGCAGTTAATAGTGCAACTTTTGTTGGTATCCATTTATTCGGAATTGAAGGAGCAATTGTAGCTACTATTGGATGTATTTTGCCTTCAATACTTTTTGTTGCTTTTTTAGGCTTTTTATATAATAGGTATAAAAAACATTATTTACTTGAAGGCGTTTTAGCAGGATTAAGACCTGCCGTGGTTGCAATGATTTTAAGTGCGGGTATTTCTATATTTTTAATTGCTATTTTAGGAACAACTCATGATAGTTTTAATATTTATGCTCTTATTATCTTTTTAGTTGCATCCTTCTTTATTATAAAGAAAAAAATAAATCCTATAATAGTTTTATTATTTAGTGGAATTGTTGGAGGGGCTTTCTATATATTTATGGGAATTCCAATTTAAAGGTGCATTAAGCACCTTTAATATTTGATTTACCATATGTTTAAAATATGTTGTAAATAAAGACTTACTAAGGTAATAGCAATCCAGCAAGAGAAACCTAGAAAGATTGGTTTTCCTCCTTTTTTAAGAAGAGTTATTAAATTAGTGTTAAACCCTATTGCTCCCATAGCCATAATTATAAAAAACTTGCTTAGTGTTTTAAATGGATGAAAAATATTTTGATCAATTCCAAAATTTGTACATAAAGTAGTTATTAAGGATGCAAGAATAAAATAAATAATAAAAGTTGGGAAAATTTTCTTAAAATTATAGTTTTCATTTGTATTAGTTTTTTTAGCTTCTATAAAGGAAAGAACAAGTGTAATAGGAATAATTGCAAGTGTTCTTGTAAGTTTTACGGTTACAGCTTTATCTAGTGTCTGAGATCCTAAATTGAACATATTATCCCAAGTGGAAGCTGCTGCTGTAACAGATGAAGTATCATTAATTGCTGTTCCTGCAAAAATCCCAAAAGCATTACCACTTGTAGTATTAAAATGTAATAGGACTCCTAACTGAGGGAAAATTAATGCAGCAACGACATTAAAGAAAAATATTACTGATAAAGCGGTCGCTACTTCATCATCATCAGCATTTATTACTGTTGTTGTTGCGGCTATGGCACTTCCTCCACAAATTGATGATCCAACTCCAATTAATGTTGAAATTTTACTATCAATTTTAAAAATTTTGCTAACAAAATATGCTATAAGAAGTGAAGTTGTTATTGTTGAAATAATGATTGGTAATGATTGTTTCCCTGTTTGTAGAACCACGTTAAGATTTAATCCAAAACCTAATAATATTACAGCATATTGTAGTATTTTTTTTGAAGCAAATTTTATTCCTGTGTCAAAATTACTTTTGTCTTTGACAAAAGGATTTAGTATCATACCGAGTAATATTGCTATTATTGGTCCTCCAATAATAGGAAATTTTGAGCCAATTACAAAAGCTGGTATAGCAATTAATATTGAAAGTAGAATCCCTTTGTAATTATCTTTTATTGTTTTCATGTTTTTCTCCTAATAGGATTGAATATATCAAAAAACATTAATAAAATAAAGTAATAGTTTTTGATGTATTGATTAAAAATTTTGATGAGGTATATATGCTAGATTATAAAATAAAAACATTTCTCATGTTATGTAAAACAATGAATTATCGAATTACAGCTGAAAAATTAAATATGAGTCAGCCTTCTGTGACTCAACATATTCATTTATTAGAGGACTATTATAATAATAAGTTATTTATTTATGATAAAAAGAAATTATATAAAACTGATTCAGCAATTATTCTCGAAAGACATTTAGCTTCAATTGTAAAAAATGAAGAAGATTTAGAAAAATTAATGGGACATTTAAATTCAAAAAGTATTAGATTAGGGGCAACAAAAACAATAGGTAATTATGTTATAAACGATAAAATTATTGATTTAATTACAAATAACTATGAGGTTACTTTTATTGTTGATAATACAAAATCATTGTTAAACAAGTTGAATGATAATGAATTAGATATTTTATTAATCGAGGGGTTGTTTAATAAAAATCAATATGATTACAAACTATATAAAAAAGAAGAATTTATTGGAATTTGTAATATAAACCATAAATTTGCTAATAAAATAATTCCATTAAATCAAATATTTGATCAGAATTTAATTATTAGAGAAGCCGGATCTGGAACAAGACAAATTATTGAACAAGAGCTGTTAAGAAATAATTATACAATTGATAATTTTAAAAATATTAACTGTATAAGTAATTTTGATTTGATAAAAGATTTGGTAAAAAATAATTTAGGAATTACTTTTGCATATAATGCTATTTTAAATAAAGAAGATAATTTAGCTACATTTACTTTAAAAAGTAATCCTATAATGAGAGAATTTAATTTTGTGTGTTTAAAACATTCAAAAATAGATGAATATGTAAAATTGTTTAAGTAAATGTTAACCATTAGCTTAAATTTAAATTTGAAAAGTTGTTATTTTATTTAATTTTATAAAAATCATCATTACTTTTTTTAGTAATGATGATTGATTGACTATTAACCTTTAATTGCTCCAGCTGTCACACTTTGAATTATTCTATCAGATAAAAATAAATACAAGATAAATGTAGGTAAGAATACAATAACAACAGATGCAAACATTCCTCCCCAGTCTCCTGTATATCTCATTGATTGAATCATATTATATAAACCAACAGCTACCGGTCTAACTTTTGTTTTATTTGCAAAAATTAATGACATAAAATATTCATTCCAAATTGTGATAAAATTGAATATTGTAACTGTAACAATTCCTGGTTGTACTAGTGGGAACATGATTCTCCAATAAGTCATCATTGGGGAACATCCATCAATGTATGCTGCTTCTTCATATGTAGTTGATAATGTTTTAAAAAATGATAATAAAAAGAATAATGTAAATGGTACATTCATTGCGGTATATAAAAACATAATCATCCATCTATTATTAGTTAATTTCAAAGAACTGATAATACTAAATAGAGGCATTATTATCATAATTGCAGGAATTCCTAAAGCAGATGCAAATAAATTTTGAGAAAGAGTATTTCCTTTAAATTTGAATCTTGATAATACGTAAGCAGCAGGAGAAGCTATTAGAATTATTGCTGTGCAACTTACAACAGTATACATAAGGGAATTCATGAAAAATACAGATACTTTTTGAGTTCTCCAAGCTTTAAGATAATTTTCAAAATGAATTCCTGTTTTAAAAGCGAACATATGATCACTAAAAATTTCACTTGAGGAAGAAAAAGATGCAAAAAATACCCATCCAATCGTCACAAAAGTAAAGACAACCCAAGCTATAATTATTATATAGGAGGGAATTAATTTTATTTGATTTTTTTTATCAACACTTAATTTTTTTGACATAATTACCTCCTAAAACTCTGTATCGTCATTTTTAATTATTAAATTAGTTAATCCAAATACTATTAGTACAATAATCATCATTGTAACTCCAATTGCAGCACCAGCACCACTATCTCGTACTGTCTGTGCGGTGGATGATGATCCAAATACTAATTCATACATGTAATTTAATGGAGCAACTGTTGCATTTGATAAATTCACTGGACTGAATAATTGTCCCCAAACAAAAAAGGCTACTGTAAACACCGTCCACATGACAATATTAGTTCTTAAACATCCTTTTAAAAAGGGAAGTGTAATATGTTTAAAACGTTGAAATGCATTAGCTCCTTCAATTAATGCTGCTTCATGATAATCCTTAGGTATTTGGTCAATACCACTAATAAATATCAGCATATGATAACCTACCATTCCAAAGCAATATGCAACCATCATTGCCCAAAATAAATTGCTGGGTCCTGTCCATAGTGTTTGAGAAGCTTGTTCCAAATGTAAAAATTTAAAGAAGTTATGTAACAATCCATAATCTGAATTATATACATAATTAATCCACATAGTACCCATTGCAATAGCAGATACAACATTTGGTAAATAAATTACTGATCGAAAGAATTTCATATTTTTAATACCAGATGTAAGTGATACAGCAAAAAATAATGCAAAAAGCATTACTAGAATTCCTCCAATTAACCAAATTCTTCCAATGTTGTACATAGATTGTATGAATAAGGGGGTTTTTAAAATATTTATATAATTTTGAAAACCTGTAAATTTCCATGTAGAGATAGAATCAGTAACTCCCTCTACTGCAAAGAAACTCATTATTACAGTTCTAATTGAAGGATATAAAAATACTATCAGATAACATAATAAAGCTGGCGTTAAAAAAACAATTATCATTGTCTTATTTTTTTTCATATTATTTAATCCTAAATTATAAGTTAAAATTTATTAGTCCCACATTGTGGGACTAATATTACAGAATTATTATTTGTTCATATTATCATAGAACTCTTGAGGAGTTATTTGAGATAAAATTAGTTTAGCAAAGTTTTCTTTTATTTTAGCATTAATTTGAGGATTATCTTCCATTCCAACTGCCCATGGCATACGAGTGGTTGTAGAATCTAATACTTTTTTTGCTTCAGCTAATTGAATTGGCCAACTGCTGTTGTTACCCATTGGAACTCCAATTGAACCGTCAGCTAGTTTTACATCCCATTCACCAGTAGTAAGCCAAACTATTAATTGGAAAGCTTCTTGAGCAACTTTTGAATCTTTATTAATACCGAAACATTGTGCTCCATAGTTATTAGAATTAATTCCTTCACCAGCTGGATCTATAGCAGGATAAGCAAATGCTCCCCAATTCATGTTAGGTGCATTACCTTTAATTTCATTTGGCAACCAAGTACCATTCAAATACATTGCAACTTTTCCAGTTGCCATTTCTTCAATTTGTCCTGCAGGATAAATATTTGATGCTGCTTTTCTGCTAATATATCCTTTTTTGGCAAAGTCGGACCAGATTTGAGCGAATCTCAAAACTCCTGGATTAGTAAAATCATCATTTTTTACCATTTCTAATGTTTCATCCATACCAATGATTCTACTCATATTGTATCCAAAGAATGCAGCCATATATGCATCATCAACAGTGATAGCTGAAATACCGATAGCTTTTAATTTAGCACAAGCATCTTCAAATTCTTTTAAAGTAGTAGGTGTTTTACTAATTCCTGCTTTTTTAAATAGATCTTTGTTATACATGACAACGAACATTGATGGTTGATAAGGTATTTCATGAAGTTCTCCACCACCAATTTTAGTAACAAGATTAACTAAAGTTTGATTTATTTGTGTTTTATAAGGTTGATTATTTGTTGTTGGGTAAACTTGATTAGCAAAATCTTCTACATTATATAAATAAGCTTTCCAAGTATTGCCAACTCTTTCAATATCCTCATCAAACATATCGATTGTTTCACCTGCATCTAATGCTGGTTGTAAAGTTTTTCTTATTTCTCTACCATTAAAAACAACTTCAACTTCAATTCCTGTTTCATCCGTGAAAGCTTCTATTGCATCAGCAATAATTAATCCTTGTGGTTCTGCTTCATTCCACATTGACCAATAAACGACTTTTTGGGAATCTTCTTTTTCTGAGTTTCCATTTGCATAAATGGAACTTGTAAATACAATACATAAAATTAATAAAGAGATAATCTTAATCTTTTTCATATTGTTCCTCCTGTGTGATCTTATATATTAAGTATTTAATCCATTTCGTAAATTTGTATTTATACAATTCTCTAAACTATTTGGATAAAATATTTATTATGATAATTAATTTTATAAAGTTAAGTTTTTTTGTTTTCTTATTTTAATCATATAATCTTTATAGTGTTTAAATATTTTATTGTGCAAATAATTTATTCTTTTCAACATTTACAGGTAGATATAACTGAATTACTCTTAATAAAAATAGATATTGGTTGATAACAAAAGGAGTAAAAATGTCTGTTTATAAATCAAAATATTTGTGCAATGCTGCTTTAGTTGAAAATGAAAATCCTTTACCTCAGTTTAGAGATAAAAAGACTAATTTTAATGTAAAAAATTCAAAAAGTGTTCCTAAAGAATATTCAAATCTTTTAGGTTTTGAATGTGGTAAACGAATTTATCCTTATAAAAGACAAGATGGGTATAATAGAAATTGCAAAAAAACCGAAATAGAATCTATTATATTGGAGAATGATTATCTTCGTGCAACTTTTTTGCCATCACTTGGTGGAAGATTAATATCTCTTTATGATAAGCCAGGAGAAAAAGAGTTATTATTTTCAAATAAGAATATTCAAATGAGTAATCTTGCAATACGAGATGCATGGTTTTCTGGTGGAATTGAATGGAATATTGGGCAATATGGTCATTCTTTAACAACTTGTGATGATGTATTTGTAAGTGTGCAAAATGATGATAATAATAATGAATTTATTAGAATTTATGAATTTGAGAGAATGCATGAAATATATTGGCATATAGATTTTCATTTACCAAAAGATAGTAAATTCCTCTTTGCAAAAGCATATATCCATAATTTAAATGATTATGACACTTCATTGTACTGTTGGACAAATACAGCACTGAAAAAAACTGAATTTACTAGAGTCTTTTCAAATACGAAAAATGCATTATTTTTAAATCCTTTTTTAAAAGATAATGTGAAAGGATATGATTATATTGAACTTCCTAATGTAGATAAAATACCTAATCTTGATATTTCATATCCAAAAAGATTTCCATATAGTAATGAATATTTTTTTACATCAAATAATTGTGAGATTCCATATGAAGTTACTGTTGAAGAAAATGGTGATAGTTTCTTTGATTTCTCTACTAACTCTTTACCTTATAGAAAAATGTTTTGTTGGGGAGAACAACCTGGTGGTGTGCATTGGCAATCTTATTTATCACCCTCTACAAGTGGAGAATATTTTGAAGCACAAGCAGGGGTAGCTCCAAGTCAATTACATGGTGCAATTCTGAAAAAAAATAGTTCTTATACCTTTACTCAAGTATTTGGTATATATAAATTTGATAAAAATGAAGTTCATAATAAGGATTATGATAAATCCTACAAATATGTTAAAGAAACCTTATATAATTTTATTAATGAACAGCATATAGATCTATATGAAATTGATAAATCCTTAGCAAAATATTCATTTGTGGAGCCAAAAAAAATACTTCATTGTGGTTCAGGCTTTGGATATTTAAATTTTTTAAATAATAATTATAATCTACCACGGTCATATAAATTTGAAAAAAGTCATATAAAAAATAATGAATTAATATATTTAGATTTATTAAAAAATAATAGTTTTGACTTTGATTATGTCAATACAGATTTTCAATATCCACCATTATCATATAAACCCTTGTTAAAAAACATAAATACTGAAGGTGCTAAATATTTAGACGCTGTTTTAGAAATTGAGTTATTAAATTATGAAATTGCTTTGAAAAAATTAATTGATTTAGATAAAATTAATTCAAATTGTTTAATTTGCAGAAATATTGCTCAAATATATATTTTTAGTGAAAAAGAAAATTTAGCAATTAAATGGTATCAAAAAGCATTGTTATTATCTACTGACAATTTATACATTTATATTTGTGAAGAATTTTCAAGGATATTAATCAATTATGAAAAATATGAAATGGCAAGATCTTTTTTGAAATCGATAGATAAAAATATTTACAAGAATTCAGATAGTTTACTTTTAGATTTAGCAATAATTAGTTCCAAATTTTCTGATTTAGAAACATTAAAATTTTGCTTATATGACAGAGAATATGCAAATATTAGAGAAGGCGCGAATCCTTTTGAATCTTTGTTTTATGAATATAAAGCATTAGAATATGCTAAAAATAACAACATTGAAGTGTCTGATGAGTTAAGAGAAAAATTGATTAATGAAATTGAACTTCCTATTGAATTTGATTTTACTGTATTATTAAAATAATCAAATTTAAAAACATAAGGTTATTAGATTATTATCTAATATTTCTTATGACTTTTTATTTGTTTTATTTATTAAAGACCTCGATTCACTTTTTGAGTTTATTTTACTAGCAACTTTTGTAAAGAATCCTTTGCTTTCTGTTAGATAGATAGGTTGAAGAGCAAAAGTTGAATAATTAATATTATTAAAATAATTAAATAATAAAATAAGGGATAAAATAAATGTAATAAAGGACCCAATTAAAAATCCAAAACCGGTATATTCAATGGGTTTGTTTAGAAAGAAAATAGTAAAATAAGTATTTGTAAAAAAGAAACAAATTGAAATAATTAAGGCCTTTGCTCTTTTTTCAAAATATAAAAGAATTAATATTATTATAAATGCTGAAATATTAAAAAAGGCACCAAGAGCTGTTATTTTAAATATATCACGGATAAAATAATTAATCCCAAGTATTTTGGATAGAGGATTGGCAATTAAAATTAATGTCAAAGTGATTAAAAATTGAAAAGTAAATGTATAGAATAAATTATATTTTAAGGATTCTATCATTTTGTTTTTTGATTTTTCAATGACATTTAATGTTTCTTGAGAATTTGCATTTTCAAAATATTTTTTATAAGTTGAATAAAACTCTGTTTCTATTACAACTAAAAATAAAACAAGCGTCACAATTGTTGTCAAATATGCTAAAAATACTGCATTATCATAAAACGGAGCAAAAATAAAAGTATTATAAATTGTTACTTTAAAGTCACTAAACCATAATATTAAATTATCAATCCATAATCCAAGAGTATAAAATATGCCAATCAAACAAAGAACAGAATGTTTCCCAAAATAACTTATGAAATCATATTTATATATTGAGCCATAATGAAAAGTTGAGAAAAAATTAAATAATAATATAATAAAGATCAAACTTAAGCCTGCAACATAAGCAATTAAAAAATTAGTTGGTAGAGATAAATTATTGAATTTAATTGGATTTTCAAGTAAATAAAAAATTAAAGCTAATGAGAAAACACCACCATAAAGATAAGCTTTGCCAATGAGCTTATAATTTTTCACAGCACTTAAGAATATAATTAATATCCATATTAGAGAAACAATAATAAATAAATAAGTTGAGAATATTTTGTAATATATTGGAAGTGGTTTATTAAAATAAAAAAGAATACTTATTGATAAAGTTATAAAAAACGTTATACTTGCAATTCCCTGAAAAGTCGGTTTCATAACTTCATATTTTTTAAGATATAATTTATCAGAAATATATCTTGTAACTACTAGTTGAAATGGGGCTACAATAAGTTGGGAAAATATAAAGCTATATACTATAGTTGCTGAAAACAAATTTCTTTCCATAATATCAACATTTGCAATTTTCATTATTAATAATAATAAATTTATAGAAACTACACTAATAATCCAGGGCCCAGCAGAAATAAATGATGAATATAAATAAGCTAAAGCTCTTGATGAAAAGCTCTCTTTTTGAAACATTCTTTTTAAAGCAAACCCTATTCCTGCCATGATTTATTCCTCCTTATTTATCATATTTTTTATATAAACTATTATATATTTTTTCATAACTTTTGATTAAAACTTTATCATTATAAAGCCTTTTAACTCTTTTAAGACCATTTTCACCCATCTGATTTCTTAATGTGGGGTTAGCAATTAATTCTAAAATGGCTTTTGCCGTATCACTTGGGGATGCAAGTTTTGTAATTATACCGCAAGGTCCTTCAAATTTATCAGCTTGTAATAAATCTTTACAACTTCCAACATCTGTTGAAATTGTTGGTATTTTTGCTGCCCATCCTTCAAGTATTACCAGAGGTTGTCCTTCAGAAATTGAAGTAAGAATTAACATATCTAATTTTCCTAAATATTCTTTTATATTTACTCGACCAGTAAAAATAATTGAATCTTGAAGTCCAAGTAATTTCACTAAACTATGACATTGTTGAGAATAAGAAGAATCTTCTTCACTTGGTCCAATTAAGTAAAATTTAACATTATCAATTCTATTTTTGACTATGCTGAAGGCTCTAATCATTGTCATAACATCTTTTATTGGGACTATTCTTAAAATTGAGCCAACATTGATTCCTTCATGAGGCTCTTTTTTTATATCAAGATTATCGTAATTGATTCCATTCGGTGTTATAATAGTTTTTTTTACATCTACACCAAGTTTTATTTGGATATCTCTGTTTGCTTGGAACAAAGATGTAATTATATCAGCACGATTATATGATGCAGCTGAAATTGAATAGAAAAAATCTATCCAAAGTTTTTTATATATACCTGTTACCCATTTTGCTTTTAACAGTTCCTCTTCTCTTTCTCTTCCATAAATCCCATGTTCTGATAAAACAAAGGAGGTATTATTTTTTGTTGCAAGCGCCGTGGTTAGTAACCCCGCATACCCTGTAGATGCACAATGATAAATATCAGCTTTTTCTGCTTCTTGTTGAATTAAATAGATAAGAGGAAGTAACATATTTCTTAATGTCCAAAAGAAATTATTAAATATTTCATTATTATATTTTTCGTTATAGTAATTAACAATTTCATTAAAGAAAAATTTACTTTGTAAAAAATCTATACAAGAGCCAATCCTTTTTTTATTTGAAAAAAAATTAATTATAAATTCCCAATTAATATCTTGTTGTATTCGTATTAGTTTAATTAATTCTTCTTTTTCTATTTTTGTTAATTTTGGATTTTTTTTGATTTTACTATGTTTAATATTTAAATAATCATCTAAATAGATTGTTTTTAATTTTACAACATTTTTGGGTAATTCATATTTCAATTGTGTTGTTTCTTTTAAACTAGGCATAATTGAAATAACTTTAAAATCATTATTTGGAAAAGACGAAATAATTTGATGTATCCAACTTGAAACACCACCAGCAACATAAGGATAGGAGCCTTCAGCTATCATACAAATAGTCATTTACTAATTATCCTCCTTAATAAAAAATGATTTTAAATCTTTAAGTTTTTTATTTTTTTCTATATCTGATTCACTAAGTTTGGATAACTCAAAATTTAATTGTTTTAAATAACCTTTGTTATACATAATATTAAATTTATTTATAATATCATAATTTGATTGTTCAAACTCTTTTTTAATTTTATCATTAATCAAAGTTGCATTATATAAATCTTCAGTCTTGATATATTCTTTAAATAATGAATTTAAAGTATCAATATCATATGTATTTCTTTCAATTTTTTTAAGCATAACATCTATATATTCTTTTCTAAATATATTAATACTATCGTTTTCAATAAGAGTTGAATTTAAATACATTTTGTAAGAATTAATTAATTCATCTAGAACTTTTTCATTTTTTGATTCATTAAATTCTTCTCTTAAATTACTGATATTGTTAGTTAATTCATTCTCTTGGCTATTTAGTAACGTCGCTGAGTAATGTTGTACTTCTTTATCATTTGCGGATAATCCTTTTTTTAAAATTTTCGCATTATTAATTTTGTAAGAATATTGAGAGTCAATTAGTAGTTCTTTCTTCTTTTCTGGATCAATGAAATTAAATAAATCTAATATGCTCATTGTCATAATTTCTCTTTCGTAATTTAATTTTTTTCTTCTCTGGGATAGGTAATCACCATAAAGTAATTGTTCGTAATCCTGTATTATTTCATTATCTCTAATAAAGTAGTGTACACTAAAAAAAACTATTACATAAATTAATATACCTAAAATTGGCATAAATAAAATTATATAAAATGGTATTTCATCAATTTTATAATCAAATTTTAAATATAATTTCCAACAAATTATAAATATAATTAAATGTAAAATCAGAATTTGAATTAAATATTTTTCATAAATGAATAGAAAAATAAAAGCAAATATATCTAAAATTAGTAATAAAAAAAATAAAATGTATTTCATTAGTCCTCCAATATCTTTAATTCAATTGGTTTTAAATGATCTTGGAAATTATTATTAATTTTTTCTATTATTAAAAAGCTGTTGGATTTTTTTGTAGCAGGTAATAAGAATGAGAGTGTGTTTCGATTAATATTGTAGTAAGCAATATCAGCATTTCTTAATGTTTTATTACATAATTTATCCAATTCTTCTAAAGTTAGATTTACTACTCTGTAAGAAAGAATACAATAATCTATTCCGAATTCATTTTTTCTTCTTTTTTCAATTTCAAATCTTTTTCTAAAATGTTGTGCAGTTACTAATTTAGTATTTTCAATATATTTATTGTCTACAAGTTTTTCTACAAAAGCAGCTTTTTGTAAAGTTCTATTAATCCATTGTATAATGAGTTGGAATAGATTATAGGCATATTCGGAAAGCATATCAAAATCCATTTTATTAATATTTACTATAGCGATAATTTCATTATCTCTTATTAGTGGAGCACTCATTAAAGGGTTTGTGCTAGATTCAGTAACATAAGGTATTTTGACAACATCTTTTATTTCTTTAACTTTTTTAAACCATTCACATTTTGAAGCATCAATTGATGTCTTTTCTAAAATAACTCCATATGAGATTTTTAATCTTAAATAATTACTTTCTTTTTCATATGTATAAAGAGTTATATTTGTTGCTTTTAGATATTTTTTTAACACACCAATTGTTTCTGTATAAATATCTTCTTCTTCAAAAGTTTCCAATTTGGTTGCAATTTCATATAGACTTATTATACTTTCATCTGATTTAATTATTTGAGTCTTTAATTCTTTTTCAATTTTTTCTAATAATATATAATCCGCTTCTAAGTCATTCTTTTCGAGTTTAAGCATGTTATAATCGTTGTTTAGTTTATTTATTTCCCTTCTATGATTGTCCTTAAAAGCTCCTAAAATAGCACCTGCCCATAAAAATAGTAAAGGATATTTATAATATTCAATGGAACTATAAAAGAGTGAAAAATCATTGTATAAATCGAAAAAAGCATAAATATAAAAAGCACAGGATATTAAAGATGAAAACAACCCCAATTTTAAACCATATCTCAATCCCATAATTATTGATAAAAATAATAATGGGTTAGGATTAAGAAACAAATATACTTCTTGATTCGCTTGTTTTTTAAAAATAAATAAAAATAGAATAAAGTTAACGATAATTGTTTCTGTAATACATATTAATGTCTTTTTAATTGAATTCTCATTGTTATTCAAATCACACCTCTTATTGAGCAAACTCTCCGTTATAATTTACTAATGATACATTGGAAACACCTTCTATTTCTGAAATTATTTCAAGCAAATCAAATCCTGTACCAATAATTTTTAATTCTACTGTTAACTCTACTAATTCATGAGAAATAGTTTTAGATTTTATTTTGTAATTGATTTTATTCAATTCTGAAATTACTTTTGCACTTGAATTTGATTTATATTGAATAATTAATAAGAAAATATTGTTTGTATTTTTATATTTTAGTAAAACCATAATTACAAGACCAATTAATAGTGAACTAATTATTGATAATGCATATAATCGAGCTCCTGTTGTTATTCCTATAGCAATAGACCAGAACATAAAAACAATGTCCAAGGGTTCTTTTACTGCTGTTCTAAATCTTACAATGCTTAAAGCTCCAACCATTCCAAGAGAAAGGACTAAATTTGAACTAATAGTTAAGATTATTTCTGAAGTAATTAGTGCCATTATTACCAAAGAAACATTAAATTTATGACTATAAACATTCCCACTATATGTTTTTTTATAAATAAAAAACATAAAAAGGCTTACAATTAATGTTACTAAAATCACACTAACAATATCTTGAATTGAGTAGTTCCCTAAAAATGATGACTGAATAACACTGTTTTTGATAATATCATTAAAGCTTAATAATTCATTCATTGATTTATCTCCTATTGTATTTTATTTCTGCATAATAAATATTTCGAAACCGATAATCTTGTTAAATCATATTGCTCAAGAATAGTTTTAATATGTGTAGGTAAGAAGTTATTGTATTTTACCTCAAGTATTCTTGAATATGTATCTGGTAAATGCGCTGTAATTAATTCATCTGAAAACATATTGATATAAGGTTTTGTTGCGGATAATTTTCTATCAAAAGTAATTCGAATTTCATTATATGGCAGTACGTAAGCCTCTCTATAATAATCTACAATAACTTTTGGTCTTAATAGATTATTTCTCATTTCCATATAATATTTTCTCTTAACAATATCTTGAGATAATGCTAAATCACTTATATCTGATTTGTATATTTTATAATATTCTTCTTTAGAAATAGTAGTTCCAATTTTATTTGTAAAATCTTCATACTTATTTTTTATTTCTAATTTAATTCTATTATCTGAAAAATTGTAAATTCTAATTCTAAATTTTTTCCTTTCCGAAATACCTGAAAGTTTTTCATTAAGAGCACTTTCATAAATATCATCAAAATATAAACTTCTAATATGATATCCCATATTTTCTATGGAATTACCATCTAATTCCATTATTTTATTAATAGAATTTTTTAAACGTAAATAAGTGTCTTTTTCTAATAAAAATTTATGCTCATGTCTAAATTTCATTTTCTCTCCTATTAGTTTATATAAAAATCCTTTACCCCATAACTATACAACATGGTATCTTCATCATAATAAATATCAAACGCATCTGATTTATTACCATCAGAATCTGTAATATATACTCTATAAAAATAATGCCCAGAAGGAATGGTTTTAATAATTAGTTGATTGTTTAATAGGTTGTCTTTTTTATAGATGATGTTATCAAAAGTAGGGGAGTCACTTAATTCAAAGCTGTAATATATTTGATCTTTTTGAAAATCAAACGATTCACTCCAATTGAATTCAATAAAATTTCCTGTTTTGTAGGGCGCAAGAAGGAAAACAGGCATGGGTCTTTGAAGACTTTTATAATATTCTAAAGTATTAGTTTTTATTGAATTTTTTAATTCATCAAATTCTCTTTCAATTTCATCATCAGATAAGTTTTCAATTGATTTGTCAGGGAGGCTATGTAAAAATTTCATCGAAATCGGTTTATATAATTTAATTAAATTATCGATTTTTTCTTGGCTAATAATATTATTAAGTTCTTCAATTTTATTTGTTAATTCATCTCTATTTTTATCATTTTGTAAGAATCTATTAATTAATATATTTCCCCAAAAGTTAGATACACCTCTTTGCCAAATAGGTCTTAAATCCTCATAACCTCCTAATGCTTTATCATAATCCCAAGGAAGGAAATACCATGTGTTTAAATTTTGTGGGCTATAAAGGAAATAGTTTCTACTTTGAGTATCAACATTGTCGGTAATTATATTTAAGGCAAGCCATGTTATTAAATTTTCTCTATCGAAGTATAGTTCTATCACATCATTTATATTTATAAAATCATTATTAACAGCATCAAGCATTTTGATCAATTTTTGGTGATCTTCCATTCCTTTTATTTCAAGGATATCTTCGAAAGCTTTCTTTTTGTAATTAGGATCATCAACATTTCTAATAACATCTTCATAACGTTTAAATTCGAAATTTTCTACTTTGTATAAATAACCGGCAACATCTAAATTATGATTTTCAAGATATCTTAAATCTATATTTTCAATTTGAGTAAATAATCCATAATCAACATATGGCGTTGAATAATCTCCTTCACTAAAGTCTTTAATAAAAAGATGAACAAATTGAGTCCTAGCACTTGTAATATTATCTATGTTTTTTATTAATTCAAAAGTTAATTTATTTCTTATTAATATGTCATCAAAAGGATGTTTATTTAAATTTACTGTAACAAAATTATTCCATGGAGTTTTTGGGTTTAGATTTACTTTATATGATTTTAAATCAGCAATTCTTGCAGATTGGCCTCTTAATTCCATAGTTGCATTGTAATCACTTAATCCAAAACCGTAATTGTCTTTTTTTATTACACCATTTTGGCCTTCTTGGAATATTACTTTAACCTCTGGATCATATTTTAAAGTTTCATCAGTAGCCGATGAATTTAATTGAGATAAAGTAAAATTAAATTTTGGATCATTTTTTGTTGGTTTTATAACAGTAATATATACTTCTTTTATTCCTGATATAGAATCATTTTCATATACTTCTTTACTATCAGATATTGGGTTGTCCATATTATTAATACTTGAGGACTTTGAACAAGAAATTAATAAAAATATAATTAATATTATGAGTTGAATATTTATAATCTTTTTTGTCTTCATTTTTGTTCCTTTATCTTACCGTGATATTCCAATTTGAATATCTTTGATTCATTTGGCTAAATAAAAAACTCCAACCTAATTTTGTAGTTATATTTCTGTTTTCTCCTTCATTCATGAAGGATATTACATAAATATCAGTTTTAGACCTTTTTATTATTCTTGATAATTTTTTAAACTCTGATACTTCATCTTTTAAATTATTAATATATGGTGAATTAAAATTCTCCCATAATAATCCATCAATATAATTTTTGCTGAAGTTTTTATAACTGTCAAAATTTCTATTTTGAATTATAATAAGCGATGGGAATTTATTTTTAAATTCGATAAGAAAGTTTTTATAGCCTTCAGATAATAAAGAATATATACGTTTATTATTTGAATAGTAGTCAATCCAATCTAAAGTATCAAAAAAAACTCCATCCATCTTTTTGTCAACAATTCTTGTTTGGATAGTATTAAGTAATACCTCTCTAAAATGAGAAGATGATAAATTGCCTAAATAATTATTTCCATTTAGATCTAATATTTTATTATCATTGTCATCTAATAAGTAATCATTTTTATTTAGACGTTCAATAATCTCTGAATCCCAACTCCCAATTTCAATAAGGGAGATGTATCCAATTAATTTTGAATTTGAAGAATGAATAGTCTCTACATTGTTTGAATTGAAGAAAAGTGCTTCAACAATGTTTATATCATAATTTGACATTTGTGATAAAATTTTGCTATCAATTTTATTATAATAAATTCTGAAAGTATTTAGGTTATTGATATTTCTTTTTTTTACAGAAAGAAATATGATTAAAATTATAAAAAATAACGATGTAAAAATAATAAATATTTTTAACGAAGTTTTTATAAACATTTTTTACTTCCTATATAATAATATAGCACAGAAATGTTGTTTACAAATAAAATATTTGTTTACATCACTTTTTAATATTTATTTTTCTATATTTCTCAATTAGTTTTTATACCCAACTCTTCCGTTTAAAGAGTATTATTTGGATAATTGCAACAAAAACTAATATTATACATACTAATATAAAAGCATAAGGGTTATTAGCTCCAGGTATACCCACTACATTTATTCCAAGTAAGCCTGTAATTAAGCCTAAGGGAAGAAAAATTGCAGTTACAATAGAAAGTAAATACATTGTTCTATTCATTTTACTTGATAATTGACTCTCTAATTCATCTTGAACTACAGAGGCTCTTTCTTTAGAAGAATCTAAATCTTCAACATATCTCATTAATATATCGGATGTTTCTCTTAGATTTGCTAAATCTGTGAGATTTAGAAGACTGGTAGTGTCTTTTTGTAATCTATTAAAAACTTCAAGCTGAGGGAAAAGATATCGTCTTAGTCTTATGATTTGTCTTCGTAAATCACTAATAGTAGATCTAACGGGCGTATCTGTTTTTTCGAAAATAGAGTCTTCTAATTCATCAACTTGTTCGGAAATGTTATTTATTGATTGAGCCATTCTTAGAGTAAGTTTTCGTGTGATTTGAGATATAAATTCTCCTTCTGTTTTTGGACCTTTACCATTTAAAATAGAATTTTTTAAATCTTCAATTGCCATTATTTTTCTTTTCCAAATTGAAATAATTCTATTTGGTTCAATCCATAATCTTAGAGATACCATATCATCTGGATTAGCTCCTGGATTTAAATTTATTCCTCTAAGTATAATTAAGTACCCATTATCATGGACATAGGTCCTGGGTCTTGTATCCTCAGCAAGAAGAGCATCAATTACAAAAGAATCTATATCACTTTCAGTTTTTAACCAATTATGATTGTCAATAATATTATAATTAAGATTTATCCATAAAATACCATCATTTTTACTTATTCTATTTAGATCATTCCACTCAATTTCTTTAGAATTTCCATCTTCTCTTATTAATATAGTTGTAATATCTTTTTCCATTATATAAATACTCCTTATTTTAAAAATGTTAGTATCATAGTTATATGATGTAATGATATAAAAGATAATGCAAGGAAAAGATTTTAAACAAAAGAATAAAAAAACTGCTTACTTGAAATTAACTTTTCAAATAAGCAGTTCTATGTAGTGGAGGTGGGGGGATTCGAACCCCCGTCCTAACGTGCCACCCACTGACGTCTACAGGCTTAGTTAATGATTAATTGTCGATAAAATACTGTTCATTAACAAACTTTATTTTATCCAAGCTAATTAAAAATTTCCTTTTATATCATTAGCAAGTATAAAAGTGAGCCCTTATTGTTACAAGCATTCTAAAGTTAAGAGCGGCGCTCTAAAAGCCTGTACGCAAGCTACAACTAAGCAGCGAAAGCGTATTCTGCAGTTTCGAAGTATTCTTCGTCTTTTTTAGCAGTTAATTGTTTTTGCTAGTTTTGGGAGTTGGCGCTCCGCCTGCAGCCACTGGCCTGATCTACGCCAGTCGAAACCGGTACACCCCCTTAGTTTTATCTAAAGGGTATATATAAAAGATATTAATAAAAGATAAAATAATCAATATATATATCCAATTTTACTAATAAATATATCTTAATTTAATTGAAGACTAGTAAATATAATTTAAATTGAGATTTTGTAAATTAACAAAAATTTAAGTAAATTTTCTTTTTATTTATAATTTATTCGATATTTAATAAATAATTATACATTTATTACATATGAAAGTTTAAAATTTTTAATTTATGTTATAAATTTGTCCAAAAAATAAATTACATTAATTTGTTATATTAAAACAAATTAACTATTATTTAAATAATAATTTGTTAAAAAATAGTTAATTTTTTAGGTTTCTAGTTAAAAAATAAGAAATTGATTTATTTTATCATATTAACATAAAATTTCAATAAATTTATATTACTTAAGAGGAGAGATATATGAAAAAATTATTAACTTTATTAATTGTTGCAGTTTTATTAACATCAAATTTCATTTTTGCTAATGGTGCTAGTGAAACAACAACTTCTAAAAACGTAAAGAAAACTGAAATGTTATTATGGTTACCTCCATTTGCTTCAAGCAGTGATGCTCTTGATGAACAATTTTGGAGTGAAACTTTAAAACCTTGGGCTGATGAGAATAATGTTGATTTATCAATTGAAATTACACCTTGGGGTGGCTATGAAGAAAAATATTTAACAGGATTTGCATCTGGAGAAGGTCCTGATGTTGGATATATGTACATGCAAATGTTCTATGACTATATTCAAATGGGTGCTCTTGAAGATCTTGATAAATATTTCACACAAGCAGAAAAAGATGAATACTATTACTATGATCAAGGTAGCATGATGGGCGGACAATATTGTTTACCATTTATCGTTGGTAATGCTCGTGTTTTATATGCAAACCAAGATATCTTAGATCAAGCTGGAGTAACTAAACTTCCAGAAACTTGGGATGAATTTATTGATGCTTGTTTAAAGATTAAGGAAAATGTTCCTGGTGTAATGCCCTTCGCTCAATCTTGGGCTGATCCATCAATTGGTTTATTAGATGACAACTTTTTCCCATATTTCTGGCAAGCTGGTGGACAAATTTATAATGATGAAGGTTCTCAATTAGCTTTAACTGATACTGATGCTGCATATGTTGCTGCAAATTTCCTTCATGATTTAAGATTCAAATATGATATTATTGATGAAGCACAATTAGGTCTAACTAACGCAACTAATGACTTTAAACAAGGAAATGTTGGGTTTGTATGTTTAGGTGCTAACAAAGCAAAAGGATTTACTGAAGCTGGAATTAATTTGTCTTTCATTCCTTCTTTGAAAAAAGATACAAAAGGTATTTGGGTTGCATCAGATTCATTAATCATGAATAGTGCTTCTGAAAATAAAGAATTAGCTGCATCATTAATGAAATATATTACTTCTGCAGATACTATGACTAAATTCCACACTGAAATATCTCCATTTACTCCAATTACTAAATCAGAGCAATATAATGATAATCCAATATTTAAAGATATGTATGAAAATGATACTCCTTATTTCCATACTCTACCTGTAGCAAAAGCTTCAGCAACAATCTTTGATAATTTATGTAAAAATTTACAGCTTATGATGATGGGAGAAATTTCACCTGAAGATGCAATTGATAGAACTGTTGAATATTCAAAAAATGTTCTTTAATTAAAATATTTTAAAAATTAGGGAAGGTTTTCCTTCCCTATTTATCTTTTTGAGGTGAAAAATGAAGAATAAAAAAGAAATTATAATGGGTTATTTGTATATATTGCCAAGTTTTATATTAATAAGTGTGTTTGCAATAATACCAATATTTATGAATATTTATTATAGTTTTACTAAGTTTAATGTAATTCAAAGTGCTCAATGGGTGGGGCTTACGAATTATATGAGAATGTTGAAAGACCCATATATTGTTGCTTCCTTAAAAAACACTTTTATTTTTACAATAGTCACAGTACCTGCACAAACTATTTTTTCTTTAATTATTGCAGCAGTTCTAGCTGATAGATTTAGAAATAAAGTTGGGGAAGTAATTAAGAGTGCAATGTTTATACCAGTAATTGCTTCGGCTGTTTTAGTTGGAACTCTGTGGTCAATTTTTTTAGAACCTTATGGTTTGTTGAATTCAATTTTGAATTTTGTACATATCCCTTCTGTAAACTGGTTGGGAGGTAAAACTTCTTCTCTTCTAGCTGTTTGTATGGCAACTGTATGGAAGAATGTAGGGTATTTTTTAGTAATTTATTATGCTGGAATAATGGATATTCCTAAAGAATTATATGAAGCTGCTCGTGTTGATGGCGCTTCAAAATTTCAACAATTTAAGTTTATTACTGTTCCAAGTTTAGCCTCAGTTACTTATTTAATAGTGACTTTAGGCACAATCTGGTCGTTCCAGGTTTTTGATATGGTCTTTACAATGACTAATGGTGGACCCGGAATGTCTACTGTTACACTTGTGCTTACAATATATAATGCTGCATTTAAGAGTTTTAATATGGGATATGCTGCTTCTATTGCAATTGTAATGTTTGTTCTTGTGATCTTAATACAAGCCTTGCAAAGAAAGTTCTTGAGTGATAGAGGAGAGAGTTAATAATGAAAAATCAAAGAGATAAAAATATTATTTATTATATACTTTTAATTGTTTTATTAATTAATGCAATAGTAGCTGTATTCCCTTTTTTTTATATGGCTTTAATGTCTTTGACACAAAAAGACATGTTAGATTTAGATTTTTCAAATGTAACTTTTAGTTTAAAAAATTACTATAAAGTAATTGATGGCTTTAATTTATTGGTTAATTTGCGAAACTCTATAATAGTAACAGTTTCTGCTTGCTTGTTAAATGCAATTATTTGTTCAATGGCAGCTTATGCTTTTGCAAAAAAACATTTTCCCTTAAGAGATAAAATATTTGCAATATATTTAGCTACACTTATGATTCCAGGACAAGTAACTATGATTCCAGTTTTTGTAATAATAAAGAATCTAGGGTTAATGAACACTTATCCAGCTTTAATTTTACCAATAATTAATGCATTTGGAGTATTTTTGATTAGACAGTTTATGATTAGTGTTCCTGATGATTTGTTAGATGCTGCAAGAATAGATGGATGTGGAGAAAATAGAATATTTATTTCAATTGTAATCCCATTAGTTAAACCTGTATTAGTGTCTCTTACTATCTTTACATTTATAACAAGTTGGAATGATTTCTTATGGCCATTAATTATAGCTTCAAAACCAGCTATGAAAACATTGACTTTAGCAATTGCTGCTTTAAAGGGTTCTTATTCAACAAATTATGGATTAGTAATGGCAGGAGCAACTTTTGCTTTCCTTCCACCATTTATTTTATACATATTCTTACAAAAGCAATTTGTAGAAGGTATCGCATTAAGTGGTACTAAAGGGTAAATGTATGGCAAATTATGAATTTTATATCGCTTCTTCATTAGAAAAAGTTTTCCCAACAACTAGAGTAAAAGAAGAAAAAAGAAGAACTTTTAATCTTCTTCAAAATGATCAAATAAATTTTCAAATAGTTTATTACCTTGATGATTGTGATAAACAAGTTAGAAATAGACATTTTAGAGTAAATATAATATCAAAATTAGACTCTCAGATAAATGAAGTTAAATTGATAAAGTGTGAATATTTAGCTACTGAAAATAGGGATAGAGATTATATTTCAACTAATCCAGGTGTATATCCTGATTTGTTAGTATCTAGTAATGGGATTATAAAACCATTAGCTAATCAATATAGATCTTTATTTGTATCAATTTTTTCAAAGGAAAAGATTGATACAAATAAAGTAAAAATACAAATCGAAGAAGTTTTATTTGAAGATAATACAGGGAAAAAAATATTTACAAATAAAATCTTCTTTGAAGAAGAACTAACTATAAATATAATTAACAAGAATTTAATTAAGCTTCCAATAATTCACACTCAATGGTTTCACTGTGATAGTATTGCTAATTATCATAACGAGATTCCTTTTAGTGATAATTATTGGGCCTTACTTGAGAAATACATATTTTATGCAAGAAATAAATGTGATATAAATATGCTCTTAACTCCTGTTTTTACCCCGCCATTAGATACTGATGTAAATGGAGAGAGAAAAACTATTCAATTAGTTGATATTACTTATGATAATAATAAGTATAGTTTTGATTTCTCAAAATTAGAAAAATGGTGCAAAATTTGTAAAACAAGCGGTATAGAGTATATCGAAGTAGCTCATTTGTTTACACAATGGGGTGCTAAATATACTCCTAAAATTGTTGTTTTAGAAAAAAACGAAACAGGTGAATTTAAAAAAGTAAATAAATTTGGTTGGCATGTTGAAGCAACTTCATTAGAGTATAGAAAATTTTTAGAAGCATTTATTCCTGCTCTTATTAAAGCTTTTTCTCTTTTTGGATATGAAAAAGATACTCTTTATTTTCATATTTCTGATGAGCCTAATATTTCATGTATTGAAGATTATAAGAGAGCAAAAGAACAAGTACAAGATTTATTAGTTGATTGTAATTTAATTGATGCCTTAAGTGATTATCCTTTTTATGAAAAAGGCTTAGTACAAATACCTATTCCTTCAAATGATCACATAGAACCTTTTGTAGATAATGTTGAACAATTGTGGACATACTATTGTATTGCTCAAGGAAATTTAGTTCCAAATCGGTTTGTTGGATTACCTTCATATAGAAATAGAGTAATGGGAATTTTGTTATATTTATACAATATAAAAGGATTTTTACATTGGGGATTTAATTATTGGGAAAGTGAAAATTCTAGAGAAAGCATTAATCCTTTTATCAGTTGTGATGGGAATTGTGCATTTCCTGCAGGAGATCCATTCTTAATTTATCCTGGACCCTTATCTTCAATTAGAAATGAAATTCAGCTTGAAGCCTTTAATGATTTGAAATTATTATATATTTTAGAAGAAAAAATAGGCAGAGATAAAGTTGTAGATTTGATAAAAGAGGGAGAAAGTTGTAGTTTTACATTTAAAGACTATCCAAGAAATAATGAATATTACTTAAAATTAAAAGGAAAAATATTGAATATGATAAGTTTATTATGATTATTGAATATTATAATTAAAATGTTATATATTTAATGATAATATGAAAAGAATAAAAAAGCATTTAGGTTTGAGTATATCTAGATATAATACTTTTAAAGCTATGATTAGTGTAAGCGTCATGGTTTTCCTTATTTGCGCAATTTTAGGAATTGTTTTTTTTACTAAGATATCAAAAGAATTGAAAGCTAATTTCAAAGACTTGAATGAATATATTGTATCAATAGTCGAAAACCAATTTCAGAATTCTTTGAATTATTCAACAAGTTTAATATTAGATCCTGTAAATCAAAAAGTAATTAGTGATAATTATCTCTACGATGATTTGTATGATTTTTCAATTAGAATAAATTCATTTACGAAAACAAACCCCATTGTTGATACTATTTTTATTTATTATCCAGAATTGGATTTAGTAATATGTAACAATGGGGTTTTTAATTTAAAAGAATATTTTTTAATTGAATATGGATATAATGTGAGAGATTCATTTGATAAATGGAAATCTGATATTGTAAATATAAATCCTGGATTTAGCTATGATTCTAATCAAGATGACATCATTACATATACTAGATTATCAGATTCAAAAGATAAACAAAATAATCCTAATTTCAGAGAGATCATTGTTTTTAAATTTAATTTAAAAGGGTTAACACTTGAAGATAGTAAATCTTTTGTTGATGAATTAGGCTTTTATATAGATGGAAAATTGTTTTTAATAAAAGATAATAATACTAACCATATTAATTCATATTTAAATAATAATTCAGATTTATTAATGATTAATAGAGAAATAAATTATAAAGACTATTTTATTTATATGAATCCTTTTCCATTTAGTAATATGTATATGATTTCAAGTATGGATGTTACAACTTATAAAAAAAGCATGATGTTTTTTATTATCGCTTCTATTGTAACTTTATTTATAAGCTTTATAGTCTCTATATTGTATTCATTAAAAGAAAGTAAAAAAATATTTAAACCATTTAAAGATTTAGCTTACAAATTATCTCCCAATAAATATTCAAAAGATTCTTTACAAATTATAAATGAAAAAATTGATTCATTATTAGAAGAGGAAGATTATAAGGAAGAGAGAATAAAGACTCTTTATTATAATCTCCAATGTCTTTTTTTAAAAAATTTATTGAAAGAAAACCTAAGTGAAAAATATTGTAATAAGCTGATGAATAAAAATGAAATTGTCTTTCCTTATTCATGTTTTTATGTATTTGTTTGTGATGATAAAAAAGTTAATGAGCTTCTTTATGTTATCAAAGATGAATTATTTATTGATATAAATTGTCAAGTATATCTTTCTTCCCAAGATAATTATTTAATAGGGTTTATTAATATTGAAGAAGAGAAAAATAATCAAATAAAAATAATTGAATTTGTTAGTGATGTTTTAAGAGCTAATGATTTTGACATAAATCAAATTTCATTTAAATTGAGTGATATCTGTTTATCTTTATCAACTCTATACTTTGGATATTTACAATGTAATTATTTACTTAAGCAATCTAAAGGCGTTGAGTTTTATGAAGATTTAACAAAATCTATTATCCAAGATTTAAAAGATTCTTTTGAATCAAATAACCTTAAATTATATCACAAATGTATTGAGAAAGTCTTTTCAAATAACCATTATTTACCATCATATCTGTTAGTTAATTTAATTACCGAAATAAAACAGTACAGTGATGAGCTTGATATTGATGTAAATAAAAATTTTGATATTAGTAAAGAAGTCTTTTTTAACATAGAAACAATTAAAAGAGATAATGGTAGTTCTAAAACCGTGTTAGTTGATAAGGTTAATAATATTATTGATTCTTCATTTAAAGATGAAAATCTAGGGTTATATTATATTAGTGATATTTTACAAGTTAGCAATACTTATATTTCAACAATATATAAAGAATATTGTGGAATCGGTATTGTTCAAAAAATTAATCAAAAACGCATTGAGTATGCAAAACAATTATTATTAACTTCTGATATGAGTGTAAAAGAAGTAGCTTTAGCTTCAGGTTTTTCAAGTGATATTTCTTTTATTAGAGTTTTTAAGAAGCTTGAAGATCTAACTCCTGGAAAACTTAGAAAGAGAAATCAATAAATAATATTATTGTTCTTTTTTAAAATTGCATAATTCCTTCTATATTAAAAATATCAAATAAAAAATCTAACAGTATTTATTATCAATAATTAAAACAATTAAAAATGTAACATCTATTACTTTATTAAAATAATATGATATGCTACATAAAATTTTTATATCTAATTAAAAAGGATATTTTTATGAATATAGCAATTGACGTTGTTTTAACAATGATTATTTTAATAAGTATAGGTTTTTTTATTTATGATAAACCCTGGGCTGGTGATAAAGCTATTACCCTCATTAGTAAATTATTAATTAATATAAGTTTACCTTGTATGCTTCTTTATAATATGGTTAATTCAGTAACGCATGATCAATTAATATCATTTGGAGCTTTACTCCCATTAACTATTTTATTATTAGTTGTTTTATATTATTTTTCATTTATTGTCGCAAAAGTTTTTAAAGTAAAGAAAGGACGTCAATGGACTTTTGCTATGATGGGGAGTGTCTCTAATTCTATTTTTTTAGGATTACCGGTATGTACTATGATTTTTGGAATGGAAAGTGTTCCTTTAGTAATGCTTGGGTTTATAGCAGGAAGTATGGTATCTCTTTCAATTGGCATATATGGAATTATTCAAGATGCTTCTTATTTAGGTGTGAATAATTCTCACTTAAATGCATTGACTCAATTAAAAAATATGTTTCTTAACCCTATAATGATAGCATTGTTAGTAGGGTTATTATTTAATTTATTAAACATTAAATACTTCCCGAGCTTAAATATAGCTTTAGGTTATGTTTCTAATATGACGACGCCACTTTCATTGATATTTATTGGTATGTATATAAAAACAATGAAACTTAAAGAATTTGTACCTGATAAAGATACAGTAGTTGTTTTATTTATAAGATTTATTATCGCTCCATTATTTGCATATGGTTTTTATATTGGTTTTGTGAAATTAGGCTTGTATATAGATCAATATGCTATTAATGTTTTAGTAGTACAAATTGCTTGTTGTGTTTTAACAATGACATCTATTTTTGCAATTGAATATAAAGCGGATGGAAAATTTGCAACTAAAACTGTTGCATTAAGCAATATTGTATTTCTGTTTTTCCTTCCAATTTATATAATATTATTAGCTTAACTTAAGAGGTATATTAATGACTGTTCTAATAATTTATTCTTCTCCAAGATTAAATGGCTGTTCTTCAAATATAGCGAAGAACCTTGCCGCTTCCCTAAAAT
Organism: Sphaerochaetaceae bacterium; assembly: GCA_963678575.2. GTDB lineage: Bacteria > Spirochaetota > Spirochaetia > Sphaerochaetales > Sphaerochaetaceae > Pleomorphochaeta. The sequence goes on from CAXXHV010000002.1 coordinate 701,319, forward strand.
ATGATAAATTATTAGAAATTAATTTACATAAAGAAAATCTCTCATATTGTGAGGGGTGTCTCAATTGTGTGAGAAAAGGTATTGAATTTTGTCCTCATAGTGAGAAAACTTTAGTATTTAGAGATAAAATATTTGAAGCTAATATCATCATAATAGCGGTTCCTGTTTATATTATGCATATGAGTGGACAATTAAAAACGATGTTAGATCATTTCCCTTCTTTGTTTTTAATACATAAACCAGAAAAAATTATGTTTAATAAATCTGTAATAATTGTAGCGACAGCTGCTGGTTCCGGAACTAAACAAACTATCAATGAAATAAAAGAATGTTTTAATTATTTTGGGGTATCTAAAGTTTATAAATTGCCTTCAAATGTTAATTCTGAACAATATAAAACAATTAACCCCAAGAAAATGGTAAAAATTGATAAAAAATCAAATAAAATAGTAAAAAAAGTTAATAAAAATATTAATAAAAAGAAAACTTTAATTAAAATTAAAATTTATTTTTATCTTTTTAGAATGGTTATAAAAAAAGGTGCTGGTTTTGATTCTGATTATAAGTATTGGAAAGACATGGGCTGGTATACTAAAAATCGTCCTTGGAAATAGTTTATAATATTTTTCTTTATTAAAATATTTTATATGGTAAAATGATTTAAAAGGAAAAATTATGGATGATATTAAAAATGAAGTTAAATTCGTTGAGAAAATAACTTATAGCACAGGAATTTTAGGTCAGAATTTAATATACAATATGATGGCGATGTATATTCTTTTTTATTTTACTGACATTTTATCAATACCCGCATCAATTGCAAGTGTAATTATAATAATTGCTAGTTTATGGGATGCTGTAAATGACCCTATAATGGGAATGATTGCAGACAATACTAGATCTAAATGGGGAAAGTTTAGACCCTATCTAATTTTTGGTTCATTTTTAATTGGAATAATTACTATTCTTTGTTTTTCAAATGTATCATCTTCTTTAAATGTTAAAATAGTATATGCTGCAATAACTTATATATTATGGGGAATGATTTTCACTTCTTGTGATATACCTATTTGGGCACTCTCATCAGTAGTATCTTCAAAATCAAAAGAAAGAGATCAGCAAATTACTTTTGGAAAAGTTGGAGCAACTATTGGAGTTGTAATTTCCTCGGTATTATCGGTTCCAATACTTAATTTGTTTGGTGGAGAGAGAGTTTCTAAAGCTTATTTTTATCTTGCAATTATTTTTGCTGGATTTGGTTGTATATTAATGTTTTTTACAGGGGTTTTTTCCAAAGAACGTATTAAACCTAATGTTAATAAAATTTCATTTAAAGAGAATATTAAAACAATTATTTTCAATAAGCCCTTATTACTTTTGATGATTGCGTTGTTTATAGTAAATTTTATAAATAGTATCAGACAAAGCGTTCAAATATATTTTGCTGTTTATACTTGGGGTAATGCAAACTATATGACATTAATTGGCTTATCTTTAGTAATAGGTATGTTATTTGGTATGATTATTTCACCTTTTTTATTAAGTAAATTTAAAAAAAGAAATGTCTATTTTATAACATGTATTTGTGCTTGTATTGTAAGTGCTGCTCCTTATTTCATTGATTATTCAAATGTAACTTTAGGATTAATTTTAATTGGATTATCATTCTTATTTAGTGGAATTGCTATGATAATTACTACTAGTATGTTAGTAGATACTATAGATTATGCTGAAGTTCAGAATAATTTTAGATCAGAAGGTATTGTTTTTTCAATGAATACCTTTTTAACAAAATTAGGAGCTACAATCTCAAGATTAATTCTTGGAGTAAGTTTGGTTGTATTAAAATATGTTGAAAATGCTCCTAGAACCCCTCGTTTACAATCAGGGTTTAGTTTTATGGTTTATATAATTCCAGCGATTGCTTTTTTATTAGCAATTATACCTATATATTTTTATAAATTGGATGAAGTGGAGTTAAAGAAAATAAAATTAATTCTAGAAAATAGGAGGATAGAAGATGGATCAAATGCTTAATCAATTATTCCAAGCACCAAAAATAGAAGATGCAAAATGTGTATTATGCGTTCAACCACATAGTGATGATAATGAAATTGGTATGGGTGCTACAATAAAAAAACTTGTAGATATGGGATGTGAAATTCATTATTTAACTGTTACTGATGGAAGATTAGGAACTGAAAATGTTAATCAGGACTTAAATGAATTAGTAAAAATAAGAAGGGAAGAAGCAATTAATGCAGCAAAATTATTAGGTGTTAATAATTTTCATTTTTTTGATTATAAAGATGGTAGTTTAACAGATAGCAGAGAATTAAGTTATAGAATATCTGAATTGATAAGAACTATTAAATCAGATTATGTGTTTGTCTGTGACCCAAATAATAAATATGAAGCACATTTAGATCATATAATTGTTGGGCAAGCGGTTTCTCAAGCGGTATTAAGCAGTTCTTTAGCTTATTATCCAGAAGATACAAAAACAAGTCCTTTTCAAGTTAATGCTATTGGTTATTATTTTACAGCAACACCTAATACTTTTGTTGATATATCTAGTGAAGTTAGTTATCAATTTGATGCAATGGCAATGCATAAATCTCAATTCAATGATCAATTGTTTTATTTATTTAAGAGTTATTTGTTAAATCAATATAAAGAGTTTGCAAAAGATAGAGGAAATGAATTTTCTCAAGGTTTAAAATTGTTAAGACCGCAACATTTGCATTGTATAATTGAAGCCTCAAATATATAAATAACTTTGTTTTAAAAATTCTTTATTATAAAAAAGCCTCCTTGTAGCATAATCTCTACTTTGGAGGCTCATCTCTTTTAAAAAGATGTAATTGTTTTAATTTTCTAAACAAATCTTTAAAATACGTTGTTCATTATATCGTGTTAAAGCTATACACGCTAATACACAAAGAACTGCTGCACTAATTGAAGCTAATCTATAACCAATCACTCCTTGAGCAGCAAAACCTGTAAAAATTAGCATTGCAAAAGATTGACCTAATTTAAAGGCAAATGTTCTTGCAGCAAAAAACATCCCATTTCTATTTTGTTTTGTATTGATTTCATCTTCTTGAGCAACATCAGCAACCATTGCTTGAGGTAGAATTCCTAATATTGCCATTGAAACTGAAGCTATTGCAACAATTAAAACACCCCAGCCTAAACCTCCAAATCCAATGATCCCAGAGAAGGCCGTGAGTAGGTAATCAACTGCAAAAAGGAGAAATGCGAACATAACCATTTTCTTTTTACCAAATTTTGGAGCTAAAATATTTACTAAAGGATACCATAATAATGAAAGAGCAGTCATTAATACAAATAATGTGGCACTATGAGTTTCTTGTAAGCCCATTAGTGAAACAACAAAAAAGGGGAGACCTGTTTGAAATATTGTTAAAGCAGTAAAATATAGCACATCACTATAAACAAAGCTTCTAAAATCTTTGTTCTTAAAAGTTAATTTTAGAGATTGGAAAGCATTGTCATTACTTGGTTCAACTTGTTTTAGTTTTTTTTCATCTATAAAAAATGTTGGAATTAACATTAAAATACAAGCAATAACAGAAAGAGATCCAAAAGTAATTCTCATAGCTGTAACTCTATCAATGTTTTGAGATAGCATATTCCAAATAACTGGAGCCACATATGCTAAGGAAGTACCAACAATAAATGTTAGAGAAATTGCAGTACTAACAGCGATTCTACTTTTTTGGTCATGTCCAATTACTGGGATTAATGCATTATATGGAGTACAATAAATAGTCATGCAAAGATAAAATCCCATTAGCGTAATAAAAAGCCAAAAGGTATTAATGTTAGAAATTGTATTTTTCGGAGCAAAGAATACTAAAGTTGTAACAATGGAAAAAGGAATTGCAATTTTTTTCATAAATGGAATCCTTCTTCCTTTAGGATTTTTTGATCTATCACTTAAATTAGCAATCAATGGATCTGTAAAAGCATCAAATATTCTTCCAATAAAAGTAATTAATCCAATAATAGTAATTACTCTAAAAAGGACATTCCCTTGTTGAATAAATAAAGTTTGACCTGCAAGAATAGATTCTTGTGATGGTTGATAAAAATATACGAGCCAGTTTGAAATAATTCCAGCAAGCATAGCCCAACCCATTTGACCTAAGGCGAATATCCAGATAGTAAGTGTCATTGTATCTCCTTTTTACAATAATATATTGCCATGTTTATTTGCATTTGTAATTTTTGTTCTGTTGTAATTAATGAATCTAATGGAATTAAAGAAGGACTAACGGTCCCTTTTATACATGTTTGTAATAATGAGGAAGAAATTGAATAATAAAAAGAATCAAAGTCTATAATATCTCTAAATGTTTTATCTTCTAGCCCTTTTTGATATATTCTTTTTGCAATTATAAAAAAAGATTTAAACATTCTATTGTATGAATCTTCAATATCATTATCCATTTTATTAAATGTTATAAAATTATCAAATTCAGAAAGGAATTTTAAAAATGTTTTATTTTCTTTGTAAAATAAAATATATTTATTTAATAAGTCTTCAAATTCTATTATTGCAGGTTTATCTAAAAATTGTATGGAGTTTACTTCAGGTATTAAATTTTCTACAATTTTATTCAAATTATAAATGGCACAATTACATATTAATGTTTTTTTATTTTTAAAATATCTGTATAAAGAGGCTACTCCAATGTTTGATTTCTCAGCTATTTCATTAAAAGTTACTTTTTGAATTCCTTTTTCACTTATTAAAAGTAAAGTTTCTTCTAAAATTTTTTCTACATTCTTTTCTTTGTATTTTTCTACAATTGTTGAAAAATTATCCATTGACAGCTCCTATTTTGTGATGATAGTATAACTATCACATTGATAGTTATACTATCATTAGAATTTTAGTTTGTCAAAATAAATTTTAGGAGTAATTATGGAAATTTTTTCTAACCCAATAAAAAAGAAAGATGAAAAAAAAGCAATTAAGACTTATAAAAATAATAAGAAAAAGTTTGGTGATGATTCAAAATCTATTTATCACCTAGGTCTTGATAAAAATCCTGTTTTAGACAAACTAGGAACTTTAAATTTAATTGAGAGTAATGATTCTTTGAATTTAAATGTAAAAAATCCTGTAGTAATTGGAAATATAAGAATGGGTTATGGTCATTATAGGATAGCAATGGCAATGTGTAGTGCAGCTAAATATTTAAATAAAACACCTCTTTGGATGGATTTAGCTTCATTTGAAAATACAACTTGCTCAAAATTAATTAAACATCAAAATGAATTATATTCTATGGGCTCAAGATGGTCACAAAAATATCCTTTATTTAATAAATTTTATTGGGAACCCTTAAATAGTGTGGGATTCGCAAAATTAAGCTACAATGCTATAGATTTAGAAAATGCAAAATTAATGACTCCTATTTTCAATGATTTACCAAAAGATATTCCCTTTGTTGGAACACATTCTTGGACAGCTCAAGCTGCTAATGAAGCTAATTTAACTAAAGTTGTTAATGCTATTCCAGATAATTGGCCCATGGCTTTGCATTTTGCTCCAGGAGCATTACATACTGTTCAAACTAATTCTTCTTATTGGGGTTATAGAACTTTAAGAAATATGGATGGTGATGGAATTCATAACTTAAGTGAATCAGATATAAAAATGGTTGGTCATTATGTAGACCATGAATTAGTTTCGAATATCGATCTAGATTGTAATAGAAGAATAAAAAGTGCAAAAAACTGTGAAAAATTAATCGTATTGTTAACAATTGGAGGTGCTGGTGCACAAGAGTCTTTATATAATAATATAATTGATTATCTCCTTGATAAAGCTATAGTTTTTGTTAATGTTGGTGACCATAAATCAGTTTTTGATAATATGAAAGAAAAATTTAAATCAGCAAAAGTTCATGAGAGTGTTTCAGATATTGATAAGTTGAATTTGAGTGAGGGTATTCATTTGTTTTATGATTCAGATATTTTTAGTGCTGTATATAATACAAATATATTAATGAGAATGTCTGATTTATTAATTACTAAACCAAGTGAACTATCTTTTTATCCTATTCCAAAGTTAATGTTAAAGCGAGTTGGTGGTCATGAAAAATGGGGAGCTATCCATTCTAGTGAAGTTGGTGATGGTACTTATGAGTGTGAAACAGAAAATCAAACTCTTAATATGTTAAAATTATTAATTGAAAACCCAGAATCAAGAATTATCATGAATAAATCTATCATTGAAGCAAATAAAATAGGGATTTATGATGGAGCTTATAAAGTAATTGAAGAGGCTTTTAGTAGATAAAAAATTTTCTTTTTGAATATGAAATAAACTTGTTGTTAATATTAGCAGCAAGTTTTTTTTAAATTATTTAAATCTTAATTTATCTTTTTCTAATAATTTCTAAATAAATTAAGATTACTTTTTAGTAAATTTAATTTAGGAGAAATCTAATGAAAAGAAAAATAATCTTATTATTAGCTATCACATGTTCTTGTTTTTCTGTTTTTGCTCAAGGCAGTAAAGAACTCACAATTAGTAATCCAATATCAACTAATAAAAATGCAAAAAATGTTATTTTATTAATTGGAGATGGAATGAGTATAGCTCAAATAGCAACAACAGATGCTTTTTTAGGTGCATCGGAGAATACTTATAATAAACATTTGAATTTTGAGAATTTTCAAAATCAAGGTTTAACAACAACTTATGCTCAAGACAGACTGATTACTGATTCAGCAGCAGCAGGTACTGCAATAGCAACTGGTAGTAAAACATATTGTGGTGGGATTTCAGTTGATATTGATAAAAAGAATTTAAAAACTATTTTAGAATATGCTCAAGATTTGAATAAAGCCACAGGTATTGTAACATCTACACGTGTTACACATGCAACTCCAGCTGTATTTTTAGCAAATAATATAGATAGAGATGCAGAAAATGAAATTGCAGTTGATGAAGCTTATAGTAATGTGACTTTTTTAGCTGGTGGGGGATACAGGAATTTTATTTCTCCAAATAATTCTTACAATTTTAAATCTAAGAGAAGAGATGATAGAGATTTAATTGCTGAAATGGAAAAAATGGGATATGTCAGTTTTATTGGTGAAAATGATACAACTAGGTTTTTAAATTATAATCCTAAAAAAGATGATAAAATAGTTGGATTATTTGCTGCATCACATTTAGATTATGCTATAGATAAAGCAAATCAACCAACACTTTCACAAATGACAAGTAAAGCAATTGAGACTTTATCTCAAGATAATGAAGGTTTCTTTTTAATGGTAGAAGGTGGTAGAATTGACCATGCTTGTCATGCAAATGATGCAGTAAGTGCAATTGAAGATACACTTGCTTTTGAAGAAGCTGTACAAGTTGCAATAGATTTTTATAATGAAAACCCTAATGATACTTTGATAATTGTTACAGGTGACCATGAAACAGGTGGATTAACTTTAGGTTTTGCAGCTACTGCGTATGAAAGTGCTTATAACCAATTACAGAATCAAAAAATATCTTATGAAAGATATGGTATTGATTATTTTAATAAATATAAGAAAGCTCATGATTTATCAAATTGTAGTGTAAATGATTTAATAGGAGATTTGGATTATTATTTTGGATTGAATAACTTAACACAAGAAGAAATTTTATCTTTAGATGATGCTTTAAAGAGATCTATTGCTGGAGAAATAATAAAAGGTTCACAAATTAATGATTATTTATTGTATGGTGGATATGAACCATTTATTATGGAAATAACCCACACTCTTAATAAAAGAGCTGGTGTAGCCTTTACTTCTTATTCTCATACTGCTATTCCAGTTGGAACTTTTGCCTTAGGTGTTTCAAGTGAAAAAGTTAATGGTATGTTTGATAATACAGATATTTTTAATATGATTTATGATGCAATGTTTGCGAATAACTAATTAAGATGGAAAAAGAGTATTTTAATGTAAGTAAACAATTTTCAATATTTTTAACAATTCTTACTTTACTAATAGCTTTTATTCCAAATAGTTTTAATTCAACACAACCACAAAAAACTTATAAAGCTAAAGTGGTTAGTGTTGATAATACTAATTTAGAACAATATGGAATTTCTAAAGTTGGAAGTCAAAGTTTGAAAGTTGAATTATTAAATGGTGAATATAAAGGTCAAATAGTAAAAGGTGTTAATTATTTGATGGGTAAGATGGAGCTTGATAGTGTTTATGAAAATGACATGAAAGTTTTAGTAAAACCATACATTGTAGATAATAAAATTAATAGTGTTACTTTGTTAGGTTATTATAGAATTGATATTGAAATTATTTTAATGATAATATTTGGAGCTTTTTTAATATGTTTTGCAGGTTGGACAGGATTTAAAGCATTAATATCTTTTTGCTTTTCTGCAGTTATGATATTTAAAATTTTATTGCCTCTGTTTTTACTTGGTTTTAATCCAATTATTATTTCTATGATTGTTGTAATAATATTGTCATTTGTAATTATATTTATAATAGGTGATTTTTCAAAAAAAGGTTTTGCTGCTTTTTTGGGAACTGTAAGTGGTGTTGTTGTAACTTGTTTATTATCTATAATTTTTACTGACTTATTAAAAATAAGTGGAGCTGTAAAACCTTTTATGGAAACCTTGTTGTATAGCGGGTATTCTAATATAAATATTACAGATATTTTTATTTCTGGTATATTTATGGCAGCTAGTGGTGCTTTAATGGATATTTCGATGGATGTTGCTACTAGCATCGAAGAGGTTTATCTTCATAATAATCAATTAACTCAGACTCAGTTGATTTTATCAGGATTAAGGGTAGGTCGGACAGTAATTGGTACTATGACAACTACTTTATTATTAGCTTATTCTAGTAGTTATATGGGACTATTGTTAGTGTTTTTAGCACAAGGAACCTCTTTAATTCAAATATTAAATTTAAACTATGTAAGTTCTGAAATCTTAAATACTGTTGTTGGCAGTTTTGGTTTAGTTTTAACTGCCCCTTTAACAGCAATTATTGCTGGTATTTTATATTCAAAAGGAAATAGACAAAAATAACTTTTTCATTATGTTTTAATAAACTAATTGAAAGATGTATTAAATAATACTATATTGTTATACAAGCTTAAATTTGAATGCATATTTTTTATGAAAAGAATAGATAAGCTCTGATATTGCTATCTAGTAATATTTGATTTAAAATTAATTTATATAAAGGAAAAGGGAGAAAAAAAATGAAAAAATTATTAAGTACATTATTTGTTTTATTTTTTGTAAGTCTAACTTTGTTAGCTAATGGACAAAAAGAAAGTACAAATGTTGCAACTGATGAACCAGTTGTTTTAGAATGGTGGACATGGGATCCTGATATGAAAGAAAAGAATCAGGATATCATTGCAAAGTATGAAGCTATGCATCCAAATGTAACAATCAATAATACTATCGTAAGTACAAAAGAGTATTGGACAAAGATTAGAATTTTAGCTAACCAAAATAAGCTTCCAGATGTGTTTACAATGAGTTCTAGTACATTAGAAGAATGGACTGAAAATAATTTGGTATTAGAATTAGACAAATTTATTGATAGTGATGATACAAGAGATAAGTTTTATCCTTCTTTATTAGATGCTGTTAAAGATGTTAGTGCAACAGATCATTATTATGCACTTCCTTTTGCTTTAGTTACAACTACTTTATTCTATAATAAAGATGCATTTGATAAAGCTGGCTTATCCTATCCAACTGATGATTGGACTTGGGATGATTTCAGAAATGCAGCTAAGAAATTAACTATCGATAAAGATAACGATGGCAAGATTGATCAATATGGTTTCTGGTTCTATGGTAGATATACACAAATTGAATCATGGATATATGCAAATGGTGGAAATTTATTAAATCGTGATACTATGCGTTTTGAACCAGATGCAGCTGCTTTAGAAGCATTAAAGATGTTAACAAATCTTGTTTTAGTTGATAAGAGTGCTCCTTCACAAAAAGATATGAGTTCAGTAAGACAACAAGATGTATTCCCTCAACAAATGGCAGCAATGTGGGTAGATGGTTCATGGAATATTGATAATAATAGAAATGTTGCAGATCCTTCTCTTAATTGGGGAATTGCTAAGATTCCAACAGGTCCTAGTACTAGTAACCCATTAACATATGCTTGGGCAGATGCTTATTCAATTTCTCCAAATACTAAATATCCACAAGAAGCTTGGGACTTTACAAAATATGTTGCAGGTGAAGGTTTATCCTTGGATATGTATATGGCAGGAAAGATTCCATCTTATAAAGCATTAACAGAATCAGATGCATTTGATGATCCTAATCAAAAACCTGCTGAAATGTATATCTTGAAAGAACAAGCTGCTAGTCCTATGAAGACTTCATTTACAAAAGGTTGGAGTGAATGGAGAGGTTATGGAGCTGCTGAAGCTTTAGGCTTTAATGGATTAATAGATGGCGTTATAAATGGCGAGATGACTTTAGATCAAGCAATCACAAAAGGTGAAAAGTCAATTAACACCGTTTTAAGCAGATATTATAAATAATTAATATAGATACTATGGTTACTTTTGTAGCCATAGTATTCATTTGAGTTTTTAATAAGGAAAATTAATGAAAAATAAGAAGTTATTGTGGCATGGAAGATTTACTCCTTGGCTTTTCTTATTGCCTACTTTAGTTGGTTTATTGGCGTTTAGATTGATTCCAATTGTTTGGGCTTTTATATTAAGCTTTTCTCAATGGTCATTATTAGGTTCCCCAAAATTTGTTGGTTTAATGAATTACATTGAAGCTTTTAAAACAGATACCTTTATTCAAACTATTTCAAATACAATTGAATTTTCAATAATATATGTAATTGGATCTATTTTATTTGGTCTTATATTAGCTGTATTAATAAATATTAAATTGAAGTCGATAGCTTTTTTTAGAGCCATAATATATTTACCTGTAGTAACTTCAGCCGTAGCTGTAGGTATAGTTTGGAACTGGATTTTAGGCCCCAACGTTGGTTTATTAAATTCAATATTAGAATCTTTTAATCTTCCAGCCCCTTATTGGTTAGGAGATCCAAAACTTGCATTAACAACTGTAGCAAGTGTGCAAGTATGGAAAATGGCTGGATATAGCATGATATTATTTTTAGCTGGGTTACAAGGAATATCAGCACAAACTCTTGAAGCTGCAATAGTAGATGGAGCAACAAAATTTCAAAGATTCTTTAAAGTTACACTTCCTATGTTAACACCAACAGTTTTCTTTGTATTAACAGTAGCAATAATTGATTCATTTAAAAACTTTGAATTAATTTATGCAATGACTAAAGGCGGGCCTCAGAATTCAACAAACACATTAGTTTATGATGTATATTTAAATGCATTTGTATATTATAGAGTAGGTTATGCATCAGCAGTAGCTTTTGTATTGTTAATTTTTGTTGGATTATTAACTATTTTTAATTTTTATATTAAAAAGAATTGGGCTCAGCCATTGGAGTAGGATATGAGTAAAATAAATAATAAAGTGAATCCTATTCGAATTGTATTAATAGTTTTAGCTTCCTTAATCGCAATATTCCCATTTTTATGGATGTTGCAAAACTCTTTTAACACAGAGCAAAACATATTTTCTAAAGGTATTTTTAAAGTACCAGACTTATTATTTAAATCAAATATGTTTGAAAATTATAAAATTGTAATTGGTAAATATAATTTTGGAAGATATACCTTAAACTCAATATTTATTTGTTCTTTAGCCTCATTAGGACAAGTGATTATTTGTACTTTAGGTGGTTTTGTATTTGCAAGAATGACATTTAGAGGAAGTAAAGTAGTATTTACTATTCTATTAATTACATTGATGGTTCCCGTACAAGTAACAATAATACCAGAATATTATATTATGATGAAATTAAATTGGTTAGATACTTTCTTACCATTAATTGTTCCATCTTTTTTAGCCGGTGCTTTTGGAACATTTATGTTAAAAGAATATTTTGAACAAATCCCAGATGCATTATTAGATGCTGGCATTATTGATGGTGCAAATGCTTGGAAAATGTATGTTTATATATTCTTACCACAATGTTCAGCTCCAGCAGCAACCTTATTTATAATAGCATTTATGAATAACTGGAATGACTTATTAAGACCAATGTTATATTTAACTAAAGAGAGTTTGTATACAGTTACTCTTGGCTTAACACAATTCCAAAGTCAATATTCAGCAAAGTGGAATTTGTTATTAACTGGTAGTGTATTGTCTATATTGCCATTAGTAATCGTATTTATCTTTGCACAAAAATATATTATTGAAGGGTCAGTTTCTTCTGGAATTAAAGGGTAACTGATGAATAGTATAGTTGAAGAGGTATTTTTGGATGATGGAAATCTCCAAAAATACCAATTAATTACGGATTTTGAATGGGAAAAATTAGATTTTAAATCACCCAAATTTGATAAAAAAGTTATCAAATCAATGGCGAGATTGTATGATGTAAATATAATTACAAAAAATCCAGATTTATATGGTTATTTAGTCTTTTTTAATTGTAATATTGAAAATTTAAATTTGAACAGAAATACTAGTATTGGATATATTTTTAATAATCAAGTATTATTGAATTATTATTTTAATAAAGCTAATGATGAGAATAATGTTAGTTTTGTAGATAATAGTTTGAAATTTGATGATAATAATTTACAAGCTATCTATGAAAACTTGTTAGAGAATAAATTAATTGCAATATCTAAAGGAGCTCTTGATACAATCTCTTTTATGCCTGTTTCTTCAAATATGGGTTATTTAAGCAATATAAAATCAAATCATTTATCAGTGAATAGTCATTTCTTTTTAATGGATAAAACAGATATTGATTCTCCTTATGACGAATTAGGTACTCCACATAGTTTAGCATTAAAGAACTCGAAAATAGTATTACCACCATTAAATCATCGAGAATGTTTATTAATTGATTATAATAATAATGCTAAAATAAGAAATTTGGAAATTGTTGATTTAAAAGTTTTAGTTGATAACATTACTTTTGAAAATGATGTAAATTGTAAATATTATTATCGACCTGAAAGTAGAAAGACACCAAAAACAACAGGTTGTGATTTAATTATTATTAAGGACAAAATTGTTGCAATCAAAAAAGGTGGAGAATCTATTATTCCAATGGCCGGTTTCATTATTCAAGTAGATAATCAAATAGAAGTAGAAAATAATAGTATTGAATATGATGGTGAAAATATAAATTATAAATTTGGAATTCAGGTTGGTCCTGCCATGGTAATTAATAATAAACAAATAACTAAACTAGATTGTCCCTTTTTCAAAGGAGATGGCGTGCCTTATCCTTCAACTGTTTATCCTTTAGATTTTAATAAAGCAAGAGCGGCAAGAATAGGTCTTGGTACTTATAATAATAAGCCAATATTAATTTGGGCAGAAGGTGCTGGTAAATTAGGATATATTAAAAAAGAAGAAAGTTGTGGTGCTTCTCTTTTAGAGTTTTCCTCTTTTTGTAAAGAGTACGGAATTGAAAATTTAGTTAATTTAGATGGTGGTGGATCAGCTCAACTTATTTATAATGGTAGTAGAATATTAAAAATTGCAGATAGAGAGATAGACAAAATAACAGAGGCTGAGAGACCAATACCGTTGGGATTAGTTATAAACTAAATCTTTAATTGAATTATTTTTTAAGTATTTAATTAAAGAAACTAAAGAAATAATAGTTAGAATTGAAATAGATATCCACTTAATATTAGTGGATATTGTACTAATTAATGCAGTGTTATGATTATTTTGAATTAAGTATCTAATAGTTGAAAAGTTTTCAATAATATCTAAGAAAAGGGTAAAAAGAATAAGAAATGTAATGTAATATAACTTTTTATAATTTTTTATAATCTTTGATAATAATACATAATAAAATAGTGAATATGAAATAGGGAATAAAAAATCTAAACTTGTTGCAAATAATAAATATGCTTTTATTTCTGAATCAGAAAAATTGTTATTTATTTCTTTAAAAGTTTTAAGAGAAAGGAAAAGTTTTGTTTCAGCAAGATTTATTCTAAAGTTTTTTGATACAAAAACATAAATTCCACAATACAGTAAAATCATTAAAAAAAATGATATAATAATTAAATTAAAAGTTTTTTGCTTTTTCATAATTATTTTTTCTGTGTTAAGAATAAGAAATCTAGAATATCGGATAATACGTTTTCTTCAATCGTTGTATCAATTAGCTCGTATTCACTTAATTCACCAGTTTTACATTTTTGAAGTAGATGGTTATAGCTAGGATATACAATAATTTTATTTTCAGATTTTAATAATTCTTTAAATACTTTAATATTAGCTTCTGAGTCGACTTGAGTATCTTTTCCTCCTTGTAAAACTAAGGTTGGAACTTTTATTTGTTTAATATAGTTTCTAGGATCTAATTTAAAAAAGGTTACATACCAAGGAGAGGATAAAGTTTGATATATTGCTGCAGCTGTTTCATCAGTATTTCCTGATATTTTTAAATATTTAAATACTATCTTTTCCTTTTCTTCATTCGTTAATAAATTATTTGTTAAAGCTGATATCGCTTTATCAATTTCATCTTCAATTAATTGCATTGTCATTGCTGGAACGTTTGCTTTTTTGAATAAATGTATAACCTGTTTTTTATATATTTCTTTCCCACTTATACTTGGGGACCCTAATAATATAATAGCATTAACTTTATTAGCTAGAGCTTGAGAAACAATTCCTCCTTCACTATGGCCTAATAAAACGATGTTTTTAATTTTTTTTACATTCTTAAGATAATCAATTTGAGCATTAATATCATCAATTATATCTAAAGTAGTTTGTTTAGAAATATCCTCACCTCTAAATCCATAATCATCGCATCGAAGTGTGTAATATCCATTTTTTGTTAAAAAATCACTTATAACTAAAAAAGGTTTATGATTAAATATTTCTTCATCTCTATCTTGTATTCCACTTCCAGTAATGAATAAGATAACTGTATCAGATCTATTATTATTAGGGGTTGTAAATGTGCCAAAATATTCTCTATTGTTTTTAGTATTTGTTATTTTAACTTCTTCTCGTTCATAATTAAAAGAGGTGGGTGTTTGTGGTCTAATTGGTTTTTCAATTATTTTTGTATCTTGTTTTTTTAATTCAATATTGATTTCAAACCCGCTCTGGAAAAAAGTTCCTTTTAAATCAGTTTCACTTAGAATTCCTTCTACATAAAATCCATATTTTTTTGCATTAATAATAATATTATTAGAATCTTTCAACTCATAAGATATTTCTAAATCATTTGCATTTTGAGATGGGGAGGAAAAAAAGACTTTGTCATCTTTGAATTCAAAAATAACAGGTAATTTAATTGAATCATTTACCCTTAATATTCCTACATAATATCCAGATGGGGTAATTGAATTAGTTTTTTTGCTCATAATTATATCTTTATAATTCACTTTAGTTCCTTGAGAAAAAATATTATTAGATATAAGTAAGAAAATAAGTAATAAACATATTTTTTTCATATAGCTTCCTTTGTTTTTAGTATATCACTATTGAATAAAGCGGTAAATATATAAAAAATAATAAGTTAGAATAATAATATGTTTATTAAATTTTAGTTTATTATTGACAATATATTAAATAATTATAACAATAATTATACTTACAATGAGGGGACAATTTTGAATACAAAAAAATTGATAATAAAGGTCGCAAGAGAAATATTTTTAGAAGATGGATATAAAAAAGCTAATATTAGAGATATTGCAGCAAGGGCTGAAGTCTCAACAGGCGCAATATATGGATATTTTGTTAATAAAGAAAAATTATATGAAGCAACTATTGGTCCATTACCTAAAGAATATTATTTTAAATATATAAAGGCTGTAAGAAAAATTTCTGATATGAATTCTTCTTCAATATTAAATAATTTAAAGCAGAATCATTTTGATGGTATAGAATTATTTTTAGATTATGTTTATGCAGATATTATTGCATGGAAATTGGTGGTTAATGGAGAAGGTACTAATTATCATAAACATTTAGATACAATTGTTGTCAAAGAAGTTAAGGCTTTTTATGATTTTCTTAGTGTGTTAGATCATGAAAATATTTCTTATGTAAAACCTAATGAAAATGTAGTGAAAATAATAATAAAAAATTTGATTGAGGATTTAGTTTCAATTATTAAATATGATATGAATCGTGATGAAGCATATACTTATGCAAGACAAATTGCAGATTTTTTCTATCACGGTTGTATTAGTATTCTAGAGTTAAATATTTAGTTAATTCTTATTTTGATATGAATATAAAATTTTCATTATTTGTTACTTAATTATCTAAAATCTGTTATAATAATAAAACATTTAATAATTAGGAGTAAAAGATGAATAATTTATTGCAAAATCTAGATTTAGCAGCTGCTTATATAAGAAATAAAGCTGGAGATGAAAAGATAGAAATAGGAATGGTATTGGGAAGTGGTTTAGGTGAATTAGCTAACGAAATAGTTGATCCTGTGATTATCCCTTATTCTGATATTCCTTCTTTCCCAGTTTCAACTGTATCAGGTCATGCTGGTAGATTAGTGATTGGTAATTTACAGGGTAAAAGAGTTCTCTGTATGCAAGGTAGATTTCATTATTACGAAGGCTATGACATGGATGTTGTTGTGTTCCCTATTCAAGTAATGAAAAGATTGAATATCGAAAATTTATTATTAACAAATGCCGCAGGTTGTGTTAATGAATCTTGGAAACCTGGTGATTTAATGTTAATTAAAGATCATATAAAATTAATTGCTGATAACCCATTAAGAGGAAAAAATTATGAGGAATTAGGTCCAAGATTTTTTGATATGTCAACAGCTTATGATAAAAATTTAGGAAATTTAGCAAAGAAGATTGCAAAAGAACAAGATATCGATTTAAAAGAAGGTGTTTACCAATTATTTACAGGTCCTTCATATGAAACTCCTACTGAAGTAAAATTAGCAAGAATATTAGGTGCCGATGCAGTAGGTATGTCTACCGTTCCGGAGGCTATTGCAGCAGCTCATATGTCAATGCATACTATCGGTATTAGTTGTTTAACTAATATGGCTTCTGGTATTCTTGATCAACCACTTAACCATGAAGAAGTTCTTGAGACTAGTGAGTTAGTTAAAGTAAAATTTACAGCCTTAGTAAAAGAAATTATTGCACAATGGTAGATTATAAATTAATTATAGAAAAACTTAACCTTCAACCTTTATCAGTTGAAGGTGGTTATTTCAATAAAATAATTACTTTAAGAAATGGTAATGAACAATTAGCTAGCTGCATTTATTATCTTATAACTCCAGATTCTTTTTCATCGTTGCATAAAGTATTAAAAGATGAATTTTGGTATTTTTTAGAAGGTGATCCTCTAACACAAATTACCATTGATGATGATAAGAATATGAAGAGTATAGAATTAGGGAGAGTTAGCGAAGGTTATTGTGCTGTTTCTCTCGTTAATAAAAATATTTGGCAAGCTACTAAATTAAAAGATGGTGGTTCTTGGGCATTAGTTGCCACAACAGTTGTGCCTGGATTTTCTGAATCGGATTTTATTTCATATGATGAAAATGTTTTAACAAAATTCAAATCTATTGATGATATTAATCAGTATATTTATTAAGAGGGTAATTAATGAAGGCATTAGTAATAGGTGGAACAAGTAATATTGGAAAAGCAATTATTTATGAGTTATTAAATCATAAATATGAAGTAGAATTTACTTTTTCAAATAATAAAAAAGAAGCAGATGTACTATGCAATGAATTAAATATTATCTCACATAAGATTGATATAAGAGAAGAAAATCAAGTTCAACAATTGTTTTCAAACATTAATCAAATTGATTTATTAGTCAATGTATCAGGTGTGTTTACTTTATCTTTACAAAAAGATTTGGAAATCTGTGATTTTAATAAAGTTGTTGACATCAATATTAAAGGTACTTATCTGTGTGCAAAACACTGTTTAACTTCGATGAGTGAAAATAGTTCAATTATTAATATTGCTTCAATAAATGCTTTTCATCCTGGATTTGGACAAACTGCACATTATGATGCTTCAAAAGGGTTTATTGTATCCTATACAAAAAGTTTGGCTGCTGAATTAGCTCCATTTAAAATAAGAGTAAATTCAATAGCCCCCGGTTTAATTGAAGCGCCCTATCTCCATGATAAAAATAATCCTGTTAGAAAAATGTTTATTGATAGGGCAGTATTAAAAGACACTGTTAAAGCTGAAGACATTGCCACAACAGTTACTTTTTTAGCTTCTAATAAAGCAATTGATGGGCAATGTATTATAGTTGATTGTGGATATTTAATAGGTTAGAAATCTTTTTCTATTTCCTGTAAATTGAATGGAGTAGTTTGATAAACAAAATAATTGAGCCAGTTGCTAAATAATAAATTAGCATGGGAACGCCAGCTTACAATTGGTTCATTATTTGGATCATCATTTGGGAAATAATTTTTTGGTATTTCTATATCTAATCCTTTATTAAAATCTCTAAGATATTCTTGTTTTAGGGTATCTCTATCATATTCGCAATGTCCAGTTATGAAAATTTGTTTTCCTTTATCACTAGAGATTGCATAAATTCCGGCTTCATCTGAATATGCTAAAATTTCTAATTCTTTACAATTATTTATGCTTTCAACACTTATTGTTGTGTGTCTGCTGTGTGGAGCAGAGAAGATTTCATCAAAACCCCTTAACAAAATAGGGTGTTTGTAAACAACTTTATGATGATATATTCCAAAAAGTTTTTTATCTAATGGGATTTTATTAATATTGTAATGGTAATATAGTCCAGCTTGAGCTCCCCAACATATATGAAGAGTTGAATGAACATGTTTTTTTGACCATTCCATTATTTTACATAATTCATCCCAATATGTAACTTCTTCAAAAGGAAGATGTTCAACAGGAGCTCCAGTAATAATCATGCCATCATAGTAATTGTTTTTTATAGAATCAAATGTTTGATAAAAAGATAGCATATGGTCACTACTAATATTTTTTGAAACATGAGAGGTCATTTGAATTAAATCTAATTCAACTTGAAGTGGTGTATTCCCTAAAAGTCTCGATAATTGTGTTTCAGTGTTAATTTTAGTAGGCATTAAATTAATCAAAGCTATCTTTAATGGACGAATATCTTGAGTGTATGCTCTGTTTTCATCCATTACAAAGATATTTTCGCTTTCTAAAATTGCTTTAGCTGGTAGATCATTTGGTATTCTTATTGGCATTAGTTCACCTTTTTAAGAGCTTGTTCAATGTCTTCAATTATATCATCTATATCTTCAATTCCAACACTTAATCTAATGAAATTAGAACTAATTCCACTATTTTCTAATTGAATATCTGTTAATTGTCTATGAGTTGTTGAAGCAGGATGTAAAACCGAAGTTCTTGCATCTGCAACATGTACCACGATTCTAGCTAATTTCAAACTATCCATAAAGATTTGAGCATTTTTTCTTCCACCTTTAATTCCAAAAGAAACAACACCACTTGAATAGCCTTTATCAAGATATTTCTGGGCTTTTTCATAAGAAGGATCAGACTCAAGTCCTGGATAATTAACATATTCTATTTTTTCATTGTTTTGTAAATACTTGGCTACAGCTAGAGCATTTGTACTATGTCTTTCAATACGCAATGCTAATGTTTCTAGACCAATATTTAGTAAAAAAGCTGTAATTGGTTGAGGGGTTGAGCCTAAATCTCTCATTAATTGAGTTCTAGCTTTTACAATGAAAGCCGCATTTTTAAAACTTTCTGTATATATTACTCCATGATATGACTCATCTGGTTCTGTAAGTTGTGGATATTTATTATCAACTGTCCAATCAAATTTTCCAGAATCTACAATAACTCCACCAACTACTATTGCATGCCCATCCATATATTTTGTAGTTGAATGAACAACAATATCAGCTCCAAATTCAAAAGGTCTACATAAAATTGGTGTTGCAAAAGTATTATCAATTATTAATGGAACTTTATTGTTATGGGCAATTTGTGCATATTTTTCAATATCGAGTACGGTTAAAGCTGGGTTTGCAATTGTTTCACCAAATAATAATCTAGTTTTTTCATCAAATAATGAATTTATTTCAGAATCATTCATAGATGGAGTGATAAATCTTGTTTCTATTCCCATTTTTTTCAAAGTTACTGAAAAAAGATTTGTTGTGCCTCCATAAATTGTAGAAAGAGATACTATATTATCACCTGATTCTGCAATATTTAAGATTGAAATTAATGATGCAGCTTGACCGGAGGAAGTACACATAGCTCCAATACCACCTTCAAGTTCAGCTATTTTCTTTTCTACCAATGCAACTGTTGGATTTGATATCCTAGTATACATATGTCCTTCTTTTGAAAGATCAAATAATTGTGCCAATTCTTCAGAACTGTCATATTTGTATGTTGTACTTTGATAAATTGGGAGTTGACTCGGTTCTCCATTTTTAGGTTGGTATCCACCTTGAATACATTTTGTGTTTATTTTATAATTTTTCATAGTTCCTCCGAATATAAAAAGATTAGTTTAAAATAACATACTTAATTATCTTGAACAATACATATATTTAAAAAATGTATAAAAAATGAATATATATTTAGTATATGTATAGATATGTTAACACCAAGCTGAATAAATTTCATTTTTCTTAGCTACATATACTTTTTGCCCATATAACGATGATAAAACACTTTCTGTTAGAAGATCTTCTTTCTTTCCTTGCGCAAATATATATCCATCTTTCATTAATATTATTTTTTGAATTTCTGGTAGTATTTGCGATAACTCATGAGTAATCATTACAATAGTTCTATCTTTATCTATGGCTTTTTTCAAAGCAGCTCTATAGTGACTTCTTGAAGGGAAATCTAATCCACTTGCAGCTTCATCTAATAGTAATAGTTTGGGATTATGGACTAAGGCTCTTGCTAATAATACCCTTTGAGCTTCTCCTGTTGATAAAGATTTCATTGTTTTATCTTTAAGATGATTGCAAAAGTTATCTACTAGAGCGATGTCTGTATTAATCCAATCTTCTGCTGTAACATTATGATGAAAATCTATTCCTATTGAAGAAAAAATACCACTTGCAACTACTTCATTAACTTTATAAGTGGTATTACACATTTGAAATATTAATTGTGAAACAACCCCAATGTTTTGTCTTAATTCATCTTTGCTGATTTTTAGTTTATTAAATCTTTTAATTAGTAAATTTTCACTCCAAAGAGGATGTATTTCCATGGAACAAATGTTTAATAGCGTAGACTTTCCAGCACCATTTGGTCCTAATATTGCTATATGTTCACCTTTGTTTATTTCTAGTGATACGTCATTTAAAATATACTTGTCATTTCTTCTTACATTGGCATGCTTAATAGTAATTAAATTTTCCATATTTTTAAAATAACATTTTTATTTATATAATTTAAGTACATTTAAATAATATAAGGTAAAATATTTTTTTCTTGAGCCTTCCTAATACTCTCTAATGCTGAATCTTCAATATGTGAATATATGTTTGATAATTGTTCACTAGAGTGACCTATTGTTAATCTAAGGATATATTCATCAACACTTCCTCTAAGTAAGGTGTTTGCCATGTGTCTTAATGAGTGAAAAGAAATATTTCTTTTTTCTATTTCTTCTTTACTTAGTGTATTAGAATCAATTAAAGCCTTAATAAATCTCGAATTAAAATAATGAGAGGAAATTCTTTTACCTTTTTTTTTGCTTGAAAAAATTAAATTATTTTCAAGATGAGTGTGTGAATATGAAATTAATTTATTACAAAGATCTTCTGGACAAGGTACTATTCTACTTTTCTTTCCTTTTGGGATTTTTGTTTTAGCAATATTTGCATAAGCTCTATCAATTACTATTGTTCCATTTTTAATTTGATCTGTAGTTAGTGCTCTTAATTCACCACTTCGCATTCCTGTAACTAAGGCTAATGAAATTGATAAGTAAGGAAGAGGGTCTTTAAGTGATTTTAAATATGATATTAATTGCTTTGTTTCATCATTGCTTAAAATACCTCGCACTTTTATGTTTTTTCTTATTGATTCAACTTTGGTTGGTTGATTATATGGTAATAAATTGTCTTTTTTTGCATATTCTAGGGCTTGAGAGAGTGAATTCATTATTTGATTAATAGATGTTGAACTAAGTTTTTTTTTAAGAATCAATTTGGTTTGAATTTCTTCTAAAAAGGCAAGATTAACTTCTGATACTAAAAATGAGTCATTTAACAAAGGAATTATATGGTTTTCTATGGCATTTCTACGAGTAGAAACATAATCTGGTGATATAGAATCCTTGTCTAATAGAATCTTTCTTGAAAAATAGGGGCTTTTATTAAAGTCAAAAAAATTAAGAAGGTATTTCTTCAAGGTTAATTCTTTTCTAGTATTAAAAATGAGATTGCTATCTAATGCTTTTTGAGCAATTATTGTAGCTTCTTCTAATCTATTTACATGTTCAAATCCTAGATTTAACTTTTGCTTTAATTTGTCTATGCTTTTTTTGGTTCCACGTTTGTTGGTTATCGGATCTCTATACATAACATAAAAACTCATTATTTCTTTGTTTTTGATTCTACATAGTGTAAATGGCGTATAGTTCATTGCTCACTTCCTGTATAATTTTTTTCTCATATGCTCAATTATATGCTCAAATTAATAAAAAGTCTATAAAAAAAATGATTTAAATAATTATTATAAATAACGTAAATAGGTTAATTATATCAAAAAATAGGTTAATTTAAAGAAATAATATTCTTACTTATATAAAGTAAGTACAAAAAATATGACTAACATTATTTTGATTGCATAAAATATGTATATTCATTTTATATTCATAATATATACTAAAATTTTATTAATATTTTTTTGATAAAATTTATAATCTAAAATATTGTTTTTTAATAAAAATTTATATTAATTATTTATTATATTTATAATTAGATAAAATTTATTATAAAATAAAAAATTATTAAAGTATTTTTTTATCAAAATTTTATTATCAAATAATTATACAATAAATTTAATATTTAATATTTAATACAAATGTTATATCAAATTATTTTGATATTTTAATAGATAATAATTTATCGAATAAATAAACTTGTTATAACAAATTTTATTGAAAAAATATTTTTTAAAAAAAATAAACCCAATTAATTGGGTTTGCTATTTAAGAAAAAAGAGGGTTGGTATAAAACCTTATTATTTTTGAGTATTTAAATTACTCATAAAAGTTTTTATATTTTTTTTATTTGATAATATTATTAGATTTGTATAATTTTCCTTATTATTAAGGAACTTTTCTTTCATTAATAAGTTTTGTTGTTTATTCCATTTTATTAAATCAATAACTTGTTTTAGAGTTTCTTTTTTGTTTGGGTGTTCTATTCCTAATTTTCTTTTAATAAATCGAAAAATTATTCTTTTATTCAATGTTATGCTATTTATATTTAGGTAAATTAACTTATCAGCTAGCTGAAAACCTTTTGCTGGCCAAGAAATATAAGCTCCTTCAATAATCCATGATTTTTTATTTAATACTTCATTATATAAGTTATTTCTTATCTTCTCATCTCGTTTATTATTAAAAGACAGTTTTGTATTTTCCCAGAATAAATCATCCAGGTTAGTTGGCACAATATTTAACGTTTTTGATAATTCATTTGATAATGTTGTTTTACCGGATCCGGAAGGTCCTATTATATATAATTTCATAGATATATCCTAAATTTTTCTGACTTGATTTATAGTTTATATTATATTTTATAATATTGTTTGAACCTATAACCTATTTTTTTATACAATTTTGTTATTAGTAAATTGTTTTATGTATAATAACTTAATATAATGTTTAGAAAACATATAATAAGTTATTATACATGTCAATATATTTTTATAAAGGAGTTATGAGTTGTAATGGAGTATTTAACAAATAATGGAATAAATATTGCTGTTGTTGAAAAAGAGTTTATTATAAACGAAATTCAAGATGCATTAGATCTGATGGCTGACGCAAAATATATAGGTAATTCTACAACTATTATTGCTTATACGGAATCATTTATAAATTCTTTTTTTGATTTGAAGAGTCAATTTGCTGGTAATTTATTACAGAAATTTTCTACTTACAATGTTAGATTAGCAATTGTTGGTGATATTAGTAAATATCTTAAAAGCAAAGCTTTTTCTGACTTCGTTTATGAATGTAATAAATCTAATCATATACTTTGGGTAAATGATCTTGATACTGCAATTAATATTTTGACAAAATAGTATTTATGATATTTTTTTTATACCAGGTCCTGAAAGTGAAGAGGTTGCATCGCCATTTTCTTGTACTTTGATTTGAGATCTTATTCTATCATGAAGTAATGTTACATGAGATATTAAACCAATTACTTTACCGGATTTTGTTAAATTATCAATAGCTTCTAAGGCTTGTGTTAATGTCTCTTCATCTAAAGTTCCAAATCCCTCATCTAAGAATAGTGTTTCTATTGAAACTTTCTTATTCAATAAATCACTTAAGCCTAAAGCCAGTGAGAAAGATATAATGAATGATTCCCCACCTGATAAATTGCTTACAGGTCGCCTAATTGCAGCACTGTATTTATCTATTACTCCTAGCTCAAGGGACGTTGCATTAATTTCATTTTGGATTCTATATAATTCATATCGAGGAAAAAGTTCAATTAGTTTTTGATTTGTATTATGTATTAGGTACTCTAGAGTAATTGCTTGAGCGATTTCTTTGAATCTTTTACCATCTGAACTTCCAATTGCTGTATTTAGGATTTCCCATTTATTAACTACGTTTTGTTGACTTGTAATAAATGTCTCTTTCTCTTTAATTTTACTTCTATTTAATTCATTTGCTTTTAATTCTTGATCTAGAATAGTTTTTTGCTTAATTGCTTCATCTCTATTGGTTTGTAGCTCAATTTGTTTCTCTTTAGCAGATTCTTCTGTAATTTTGACATTTTTGGACTCAAGTTCAGTTTTTTCTTTATCAATATCTTTCAATAAAGTTTTATATTCGATTTCTTTATTTTCATATTCTTTAATTGCATTTTGTAAAGAGAGTTTGTCTTCGTCACCTAAATTATAGGATAGGGCAGTTTCAATGGAATCTATTTCATTTGATTTTAAAGATGATTCTATATTATTTTTTAAGTTAGATATTTTTTCTTTTTGATTACTAATACTTTTTTGTTTATGTTTTATATTTTCACTTATTTTAATTACAGAATCATTAATTGGTGATAATTCTGCTTCATTACTATCTATTTGTTTGTTAAGTTCTCTTATTATTTTGTTTTGATTGTCTAATTCTATATCGCAATCCTTTTCTCCAAATAGTTTTACTCTAGAATCCTTAAGTTCTTTAATAGAATTTTTTAAAGATATCTTATTTTCTTTAATACTATTTATTAAAGTTTCTATTTCTTTTTTAGAATTTTTATCTTGGTAAATTGTTTTTTCTAATTCTTTAATTTCTTCACTTAAAGATTTTATTGCTTTAGTGTTATCATTATATTCATAAAATAACGTGTTTAGTTCTTTATAAGACTTATAAATGATAAAATCATCTAAAGTGGCTTTTATTGTTTTAATTTCAGATTCAAAATCTTTAATTGATTTTTCATAATTTTTTAGTGCTATTTTATTGTTATTCTTGTTTGTTTCAGCAATTTTTAAATCTGTTTGGGTTTTGTTAAATTTTGGATTTATTTCAAAAATAGCTTTATTTAATTCTTTAATTCGAGTTTGATTTTTAGTTAAAGATTTAACCTCTTTGTCTAATAAATCAAGCATATTTGTAATTTCATTTTTATAAGTTTCTAATGGATAGATTTCTTTTATTAAATCATTTGTTAAAGTAGATTTTAGTTGGTCTTTTTGAATTAATATTGAGGATATCTCTGTAGTTAAGTTAGAAATTTGAGTAAGTACTTTATCAGAGTCTTTTATAAGATTATCATGTACTTTTTGTGCCTTATCTAATTCTGAAGTATCACCTGTGGTAATAGCTGGATGCTCAGTTGACCCACAAAGAGGGCAAGGTTTTCCCTCTTCAACTATATGTGCATAACTCTTTAATCCAACTATTTCTCTTTGCAAATCAATAATCTTTTGTTGAGATTTTAGTTTATCCCTATAATTTTCTAATTCAGTTTCTAAGAGTGATTCTTTATTATTTTTTTCAATTAAATTTTTTTCATTTTCATAGTATTGTTTATAATTTATTAATGAAGTTGTTAATTGTGAAATATAATTGTTTTTCTTAGTAACTAAGTCAGTAATTTCTTCATAAGATAATTCATAAGCTTCTAACTCATCTTTTAAAGCAGTAACTTCTTTATTAGTGTCATTGTATTTTTTTTCTTGAGTTATATAAATTTTGAGAAGTTGAGAAGATTTTTCTTTTTCTTTTAATAAATTTTCTTCAGTTTCCGTTTTTTTAGTTTTAAGATTAATATATTTTTCTAAAGTATCTAAAATTGACTCTTGGTTATTTTCATATTTTTTTAGATTCTTATGCTCTTTAATATATATTTTAGCTACATCCAATTTGGTTTGTTTTATATCTTTTTTTTGTGTATTTTCTATAATTGCTTTATCAAGGTTTGCATATTTTTCTTCATTGTTTTTAAGATTATTATTAATATTTTCTAAATTAGATGTTTCAATTTTAATATCACTATCTAAAGTTCTAACTTTTTTAATTATAGAATTTAATTTGTCTAAATTATTTTCTTCATTTTTTTTGTTTTTATTTAATTCTTCTTTATTTTTTAATAGTTTTTTCTGTAAATCTTTATTCTCTTTCTCTTTTGATACTAATTCTTTTTCTTCTTTTTCAGCATCTTTTTTTTCTGCTTCACAGTTTATTAATTCATTGTTTTTGGTAATTATATTAATAACTTTATTATAGTTTTCTATTTTTGATACTTGTTGAATATGAGTTTCTTTTTGATCTTCTAAATCTTTATTTAATTTAGATAAAGATTCTTCTTTTAGTTTTAAATCATTTAATTTACTGTAATAATTTATAATAGATTCTAGGTTTTTCAATTCCTTGTTTATGGTATTTATATTATCTTGAAATTCTTGAATTTGTTTATTTCTGTATTCTATATCTTCATCACTTAATAATTCTATATCTCCAATTTGTTGTTTTAGGTTTTCAAGTATTTGTTTTTCATTTTTATGATGTTCGAATACTCTTTTGCTTATTGCACTATATATTTGAGTACCTGTAATTTGTTCTAAAATAGAGGCTTTTTCCTCTTTTGAAGCTTTTAAAAATAAATCAAAGCTACCTTGAGCAAGCATAACTGTTTTACTAAATTGGTTAAAATTTAAGCCTATTATTTTTTCAGTATCGATAGCAATTGAGGAAGGACTATTATTTAGCACTTTATTTGTTGATACCTCAGTTAATGTGGTTCTTTGTGTTTGGAGGTTTCCTGCTGCTAAATTCCTAGATTTATGTTGACTAAATGTAGCAATATATTTTTTGCCTTTTACAGAAAATGTAACTTGGGAGCTACATTCTCCACTATGCTTATTCATTAATTCATTTGTTGTCCCAGTAATTTTCCCTTGTCTTGAGGTCTCCCCATATAAAGCTAAGGTAATTGCATCAAATATGGATGATTTACCACTACCAGTTTTACCAGTAATTAAAAAGATATTTTCACGAGTTAATTCAGGGTTATCAAAATCAATTTCCCAACTCCCTTTTAATGAATTTATATTTTCAAATTTTAAATTATGTATCTTCATATTTATTTAGCCTCAGCTTCTACTTCAATAAGTACTTGATCAAATAGTTTATAAACTTCCTCATCATCTATATATATTTTATCCTTTCCAGTATCTTTGAAGGTCATATCAAAAATTTGTTTTGGGTTAAGCATGTCCAGTGTTACTTTGTTGTTTTGGGTTTCTGTGATAGTAATTTTAGTATCTAATTTAATTAATAGTATTTTAAAATTATTTTCCAAAGTTTTTACATATTCTTC
This sequence comes from Sphaerochaetaceae bacterium, assembly GCA_963678575.2. Taxonomy (GTDB): domain Bacteria; phylum Spirochaetota; class Spirochaetia; order Sphaerochaetales; family Sphaerochaetaceae; genus Pleomorphochaeta. The sequence continues at coordinate 729,540 of CAXXHV010000002.1, forward strand.
TATGGTATCGTTTATTGAGTTTTCAATTGTTTTGCTTTTATAAATAATTTCTAGATATATAGGATCTTCTTTATAATCAATTTGAATGGTTTTATCTAATTGAGTTAATTTTTCTTTTATTTCATTAATGTTTTCAGCTTCGATTTGTTCTAAGTTTAAGAATTTTGGTAATAGAATTTTTTCTTTCTTAAATTCTTTATTATTAAAGTTTAGTTCAATAATTTGTTTTGCTGTTTTCTCCCCAAAGTTTAATGAAATAGGGGAGCCAGAATAAACAATTCTTTCATCTTTGTTTACTATTTGAGGTTTGTGAATATGTCCAAGCGCATAGTAATCAATGTTATTAGGAAAAGTGTTTGTATTAATAGTTTTCAATTTTCCAACAAAAATATCTCTATGTTTTTCACCTTCAATTTCTGTAGAACTTGTACTTCCTGTAGCAAAAAGGTGCATTAAAGATATAGTTGGAAGCTTTAAATCTAAATTATTAATTATATATTCATCAACTTTTTTATAATGGTTAATTAATGCAGTTTCTAATTCTTTTTGGATATCAATAATATTATCTGATTCTAAATTAGGTTTTATATCTTTCTCTCTTAAAAATGGAATAGCGACAATATTACAGTAAGGCATATTGTTTTCAGCTTTTAAAGTAAATATTTGATCTTCTATATTTATGGATGTGATTATATGAATATTACTTAATTCTAAAAAAGGGGTAGCTAAATCAAGCATTGAAGGTAAATCATGATTACCACTAATTATTACTGTATCTTTTAATGTTTTAATCTTAGATAATTTATCTAAAAAAGAATAAAAGATTTTTTGTGTTGATACACTAACATAAGATGTATCAAAAATATCGCCTGAAATAAGTAATAAATCTATCTTATCTTTGATGATTGTATCAATTAAATAATTAAATAAATGCTCATGTGCAAAATTTATTCTATGTTTATGTAAATTTTTTCCAATGTGCAAATCACTAGTATGTAGAACTTTCATATATTTTTCCTTAATATCTTTGTTATTATACTGTATTTTTACAGAAATTAAATAATTAAATTTTAAATTATAATATGTTGCTTTATTGAAATTTGGAACAATCTAATATTTTTCATATTTACTTTATGAATGTAATTAATTTTATTATAACAGGATTATTTATGATATATTTAATTTAATCAAAAAAATAAATATAACGCTTGACTGTTCCCTTGGGGAATTATTTATCCTTTAAATAACTAAAAATTCCAGGAGGGAATAATGATTATTTCAGAAGTCGTAGAATTAACAAAATTAACAAAAAAAGCAATTAGATATTATGAATCAGTTGAGTTAATTAAATCCAGTGTATTAGCTAATGGTTATCGAGATTATTCTAAAGAGATAGTAGAAAAGTTAAGAATTATTAAGAATTTAAGAGAACTATCTTTTAGTATAGATGAAATAAAAGAAGCTTTTAAAGATGAAGTTTCATTAATTAATAGTCTTTCTCTTAAAGCAAAGCAATTAGAATTGAATAAGGATATATTATCTAATCAGATTGATATAATAAATAATATTGTAAATAATAATTTAAAAATTACTGATATAGATAACTTCGAAAATAATATAAATAAAGTTAATGGAAAAAATTCTTTAAAGATTGGAACACTTTTACAAAAAGTCTTCCCAGGGGATTTTGGACAAATTATCTCAGCTGCTTATTCTCCCTTTCTTAATGAGACTATTTTATCTTCAAAGCAAAAAGAAACTTTTGAATCGCTTGTTATTGAATTAGATAATATTGATCAAATAACGATCCCTGAAGAACTTTTATTATGGGCAAGAAATCACAACAATGAAGAAGCGATTAAATACAATTTTAATCGTATGAAAAGTGAATATAGTGATGATTATGATGAATTCAGTGAGAAAAAAAAGAACTTAATTAAAGAATATCTTGAGAATTCTAATGAAAAGACTAAATTTTATACTAATTTAGATTTAATTACATTTTTGAGTAAAGAAGGTAGTCCTGTAATTGAAATACTTGGTAAATATTTGCCTTTATTAAGTAAAACTTATGAACAATTTTATCTTAAACAAGAAAGATTTCTTAAAGAAAATGATGAATTAATTAATAAATTAAACAAATAAACAAATTTAATTAAATACTCCATATATTTTAGATCCACAATATATACATTTACCATTTATTGTATTTTTATCAATATCTCTAATAATAACATGTGAATTGTTGTGGGTCTGTATTAATTCCTTATTACAATTTTGGCAAACTGTTGATGAAGGAATTAAGGAGTTTCCACCGTATACAAATGGAATACCGACATCCTTTGCAATTTCTATCATTTGTGCTAAGAATTTCTCACTAGTTGCTTTAATATCAGGCATCTTATAATTAGGGAAGAATCTACTCAGATGCCATACTTTTACATCAAATTCTTTTAATTTTGTAGCAAGATCTTTTATTGTTTCTTTTGTGTGTATACCTTCAATGATTAGGGTAGTTACTTCAACATGATTACCTTGTTTTATTAAATACTTTATTCCATTTAGCACAGGTTCTATCTTTCCTTTACAGATTGTTTTGTAGTATTCGCTATCTCCTTTGAGATCTATATTAAAAGCATCAACTAATGGAGATAGTTTTTCTAATGCTTCAATAGAAAAACTCCCATTAGTGACCATAATAGTTTTTAAATTGTTTTCTTTTGATATTATTGCTGTGTCTATTACATAATCTTGCCAAACTATTGGTTCACTATAAGTAAAGCTTATAGCTGGAGTATTATTTTTTATTGCAAGATTTACTAAGTCATGAGGTGAAACATATGTTGCATTATTGCTTATATTAGTTTGAGAAAGTTTCCAATTTTGACAAAAATCACATCTATAATTGCACCCAACTTCAGCTACTGATAAAGTTTTAGTTCCTGGAAGAAAATGATAAAGCGGCTTTTTTTCCACAGGATCTATCGCTATAGCATCGAGATAACCATAAGCGGTGCTAATTAGTTTATTGTTTTCAACTTTTCTAATTCGGCAGTAACCTGTTTGTCCTTCTTTTATATCACAATGTCGGTAGCAAAAATTGCAAACCATAATATTAACTCCCAATAAAAAGATATTAATATTATAGCATTGAATTTTATACCAGATTAAATTTTTATTTGCTTATTTTCCAAGGAAGTGGGAAAACAGCTGAGACTTGTTTTTTGTAATTTTTATAGTTTGGATATTTTTCTTTACTTATATTTTCTGTAAAAATTACTGATCCCATAAACAATAATGTTAAGAGAATTGGTCCAATTAATGTAAAGTTAAAATAATTATTCACAGTTGAACTACAGATAAAATAAATTGAATACCAAAATCCTAGCTCGCCAAAATAATTGGGATGTCGAGAAATTGAGAAAAGGCTTGAGCTAAGAAACCCTTGTTCATAATCTTTATTATATTTTTCTTTTTTGTCTCTTCTTCCATATTTTGATTCTTGAAAAACCCATTGTATTTGATCTGATAAAGTTTCAAATGTTAAAAATAGAATTGCGATAATCGAAAAAATATAAGTTAGCGTATTAATTTGTGTATTATTTTGAGTTAGTAGATAAAGAGGTAAAGTAAAGACAATAAAAAGTAATTGCTGAAAAAAAGCTATGAAAAAAAGACTAAATAGTTGCCATTTAAATCCTGCACCAATTTTCTTCTTAAGTAATGACCAGCGATAATCCTCTTCATTACTATAGCCACCTTTGCGAGCAAAATTAAATGTAAGTCTTATTCCCCAAAGAGTTATTAAGAACACAGGTAAAAGAAGAGTTTTATTTGAAGATTTTAAGTAATAAAACCAAGCAATGACTATTGGTAAAGTACTCCATAATCTATCTGTCCATGAATATTCATCTGTAACTAGATTAAAAGTAAATGTTAAAATAGCAGAACAAAGAATCATAATTGAAATAGTAATTAATGGGTTTTCATAAATTTTGTAAGTTGAAAAACATATTATTATTATTAAGGCAAAAAATAGTAGTATTTGATTTTTTCTTTTCATAGAACAGAATTATAATTAACGATTTTATTATTATCAACAATTATTTAATAATAATTATTATATTTAGTTAATTACTTCAGCAGTAAAAGTCAAAAATTGAGCATCTTCATTCTTATAAGCATCAAATGGTAACCCCGCTTTTTTACTTAGAGCTTGTAATAATTGTTCTTTATTCCAGCCCATTTCATCTGCAACTACAGGAAGAAAGACTGCTTTTCGGTATCCTAGGGATAGAATTATACCATCTCTTGATAATTTAAATTCAGATAAATCTTTAATTAACTTGGGTTTACTTAAGATAGAAATCTCAATATCTATATTTGGAAACTCTTCTTTTGTTAATGGATCAAATCTGTAATCTTCAAAAGCTGCTTCAAGAGATAAGTCATGAATTTCTTGATATAATGGTTTGATTCCAAAAATATATCCTATACAACCTCTGAGTTTTCCATTTAATTTTAATGTTACAAAAGCTCCTTTTTTTTCATTAAATTCAGTGGCATCTATTTCTTGATATGGTAAATTAAAGCTTTTTGCAAGTGTGTTTTTTGCTAAGTCTAATAAAAGTTTTTTGTCTTTGTTATTCATTTTTATTTCCTCCATGCAAGAGTTAGATAAGAGACAAAGTTCTTTTCGTAAAAAGGTGGGGTATTTGAATTTGATTGAGCTAATATTTTTCCTTTCATTTTATTTATTCTTGCCATTTCACTTACAATAAGAATAGGGGCTAATCCACAGATAGTTGATTTTTCTTTGTTACTAAGTTTTAAGTATGTCTCTGATGTATTTCCTTTTAAAAATTGATTAGCAACTTCTCTATCATGTAATGAAACTTTGTTAACAATGTCTTCATTAATTAATGTCCCATAAGGTGTAAAATTGAATCTATTTCCATAATGAGTAAAATCACTACTTGCTATCACAGCTGTTCTATCATCAATTGTTGATAAGATTTTATGAGCATATTCATTTGCAATGTTAATATCAGTAAATCTATTTACATGTGCAGTGCAAAGACTTATATTTTTAATTTGAGCAATGAATGGTAATATCATTTCAATAGCATGTTCTTCAACTGTGACTCTTTCATAGCCTTGATTAAAGATAGAAAGAGAAAACCCTTTGATATTTTTAAATTTGCTTTCATAATATTCGAAATTTCCACTTACAATAAGATTATCCTCAAGGGAATAATAATGGGAAGGTGATAGTAAAATTATTTTATTAACCTTTGAATCTAGTGAATTAAAAAATAGTTTAATTAATGAGCTTGAGTAATATAATCCAGCATGAGGAACAACCCCAAATAGATTTTTTTCTTCATCAGGTGTTATTTTTACAAGCTTTTCAAGTTCCTCTTTATTATTTGGATACCATAATCCATTAAACTTTAATTTCCTTATCATATTATTTATTATATCATAAATTCTGATAGGGTATTAAATATTTGTTTTATAATAAATTGAATAAATATATTTTTTAATTATTTAAATTCGATTTACCACATTCTTTAAAATGACTATAATATTGTAATAAACGAGGTGAGAAATGAATGGAAATATAAGAAAGAATGTGAAAGCTGGTCAAAAGGTTGATATTATTCTAAAACAAGATCAAAGAAGTGGGAAATTAACCCAAGGCATAGTAAAAGACATTCTAACTAATTCTGCTAATCATCCCCATGGAATAAAAGTAAGATTAGAATCTGGCTTAGTCGGTAGAATTGCATCAATTTTAGAAGATGATTAATTTAATTGAACTAGAATTCAATAGCATTTTTCTTTAATTATTATTGTATGCTTTTTAATTTTTGATTATTGCTAAATATATTAAGATTGTATATTTAACATTATTTAATAAGAAATGTTAAATAATTTAGTATTTAGAATAAATTTCTGTATTATAATCAAATCTTACAACTCCATTTTTATTTTCTTCATTAAATAACTTTTTTATAGCATTGTAAAAGACTGAGTAGTTTTTATCTTTTTTGTTTGGAGTATAAGAGGAAGAAAATACTCTTTTAACAAATTGTTCAAAATCAAATTCTTGAAAATTATCAAAACTTTGTTTTTTCCAATTATTATCAAAAAATAAACCAAATTCCTTAGCTGAAAGATTTTGATGATTTACTTCATTATAATCTACTGAAAGATTTTTTAAAACTTGATCATACTTTTGTAAAAAAGGGGTATTTGTTAATCTATTATTCCAAATTAAGAAAATATTGGCATAAGGTTTTAATATTCTTTTAAATTCAATTTTACACTTTTCTATATCAAACCAATGAAAGGCTTGAGCTACAACTATCGCATCAATACTATGATCTTTTAAAGTTGTATTTTCTGCATTAGCATTAATGAAAGTACAATTATCATTTTGTGATAAATATGTTTTTGAATATTTTCTCATTTCATCGTTTGGCTCTATTAAATATATTTCTTTAACTTCATTAATTAATAATTTACTTAATATTCCAGTTCCTGATCCAATATCAGCAATAACACTATTTTTGTTAATACCTTTGTTCAATAAATATTTAATAGAATCTAGAGGATAACTAGGGCGAGCTTGAGCATAGTCACTTACTCTTGAGGTAAATCTATCTTTATTTTTCATATAATTTCCTTTTAGAAAAATTTTACCTTAATTTTTTTAAAAAAATAAGGCTTCAAGTTAATTTTTTAAAAATAAATATTAAAGATTAACTAATTATAATCACGTAATATAATTATGGTATTTGTACATAATGTAATAAAGTGTAACATTAATGTTAATTTAATAACACTATTGACTAAAATATAACATTAAGTTATATTGTTTTCATGCTAATTATTTATATAAAGTAATTAGCATTTACACTTAAAAAAATGTATGGGAGAGTGATTTATGAAAAAAGTATTAATTTTTGCTATGATTATGGCAATTAGTGTTTCATCAGTATTTGCTAATGGTTCAAAGGAAGCACAAACTTCAAGCGAAAGTGCAGTAAAACCTTTAAGAGTTGCAATGGAATGTGGATATGCTCCATATAACTGGACACAAACTGATGATTCAAATGGAGCTGTAAGAATCTCTGATTCAAATGATTATGCCTTTGGTTATGATATTATGATGGCAAAAATTATTTCAGAAGGTTTAGGTCGTCCTTTAGAAATTATAAAACTAGATTGGGATTCTTTAGTACCAGCTGTTCAATCAGGTTCTGTAGATTGTGTTATTGCTGGCCAATCTCCAACTCCAGCTAGAAAGGAAATGGTTGATTTTACAGAGCCTTACTATTATGCATCTGTTGTATGTTTAACTACTAAAGATAGTAAATTTGCTGATGCTAAGGGTTTAAGTGATTTAAATGGTGGTTCATGTACTTCACAATTAGGTACTCTTTGGTATGATACTTGTTTACCTCAAATTGATGGCGCTAATATTCTTCCAGCTCAAGAATCTGCACCTGCTATGCTAGTAGCCTTAAACAGTGGAAGAGTAGATTTTATTTGTACAGATATGCCAACTGCTCAAGCTGCATTAGTTGCTTATCCTAATATGAAAATATTAAGTTTTGTAGGTACTGATGATGATTTTGAGTTAAGTCAATCTGATATTGATATTAGTTGTTCTGTTTCAAAGAAAAATCCTGAATTAACAAAAGCTATCAATGAAATTTTAGCAACAATGGATGAATCTGATTATAATAGAATGATGGCTGATGCAATTAAAGTACAACCATTATCAAACTAAGAAAAATTAACTAGGTAGGAAGTATTAATAATGAGTATTGCTGATATGAGTTTTATTCAACGAATGATTTACATCGTTCAAAATTATAGTGGTTCTTTGATTAAAGGAGCCGGCGTTACGATGACTATAGCCATAATCTGTACAGCTTTAGGTTGTTTGATTGGCTTTGGTGTTGGAATTGTTCAGACAATTGAGTTAAAGAAAACAACAAATCCTATTAGTAAATTCTTGATTAAAGTCATAAAAGGTCTTTTATATGTTTATGTAGAATTCTTTAGAGGTACTCCTATGATGTTACAAGCTGCTTTCATATTTTATGGATTTAGCCAACTTTTTGGTATTAATCTTGGAATGTGGAAAGCAGCAATATTAATTGTTTCAATTAATACTGGTGCATACATGGCAGAAACTGTTAGAGGTGGTATTCTCTCAGTTGATATTGGTCAAACTGAAGGTGCGAAAGCAATTGGCATGAATCACTTTCAAACTATGACAAGTATAATATTGCCACAAGCACTTAGACTAATAATGCCACAAATTGGTAATAACTTAATTATTAATATAAAAGATACTTGTGTACTTTCCATTATTGGTACTGTTGAATTATTCTTTACTTTTAAAAGTATTTCAGGAGCTTTGTATACTTATTTTGAGGCAGCAACAGTTACTTTAATAATCTATTTTATATTAACATTTGCATCCTCAAGGATAATGAGATATATCGAGAAAAAAATGGATGGCCCTGTTAATTTTGATTTAGCAACTAGTGATACATTAGCTTATACAAGTGGTTTAAACCCAGCTTTAGTTACAACAAGGGAGAGACTTTAATGGAAGAAATATTAGATATTAAGCATTTATCAAAGACTTTTGGTACAAATGTTGTATTAACAGATATCGATTTTAAAGTTAATAAAGGCGATGTAACAACTATTATTGGATCTTCAGGCTCTGGTAAATCAACTCTTTTAAGATGTATTAATTTGCTTGAAACTCCAACTTCTGGAGAAGTAAGATTTCATGGTAATAAAGTTGCTGATGGTGGAATGAAAGAAGAAGCTTATAGAGCTAAAGTTGGAATGGTTTTCCAATCATTTAACTTATTTAATAACCATTCTGTTTTAAGTAATTGTATGCTGGGTCAAATAAAAGTATTAAAAAAGAGTAAGGCTCAAGCAAAAGAGCAAGCAATGAAATATTTAGAAAAAGTTGGTATGGCACCATATATTAATGCAAAACCTGCTCAATTATCTGGAGGACAAAAACAAAGAGTTGCTATTGCCAGAGCTTTAGCTATGAACCCAGAAATTTTATTATTTGATGAACCCACTTCTGCTCTGGATCCTGAATTAGTAGGAGAAGTATTAGAAGTAATGAAAAAATTGGCTAATGAGGGGACTACTATGTTAGTTGTAACTCATGAAATGTCTTTTGCTCGTGATATCTCTTCTCATGTTGTATTTATGGCTGATGGAAAGATTGAAGAAGAGGGAAGCTCAGATCAAATTTTCTATAACCCACAAAGTCCAAGGACAAAAGATTTCTTAGCTCGTTTTAGGGATGAGAAAAAATAAATAATATATCTTATTTAAAAAAAGCTAGTTAACCAAATGAATTTTGATTGAACTAGCTTTTTTATTTTAAGAGATAATGCTTTAAATAATTAAATCTTACATAATTTCCTTCTTTTGAGATTGTTTTTATTACTTTAACATTTTGTCAAAAGTTTTTATGTACATTCCATGATTGTTATCTAAATCAAGACCAGTTATAATTATTTATCTTTTTTATTTAAAAAACTTAATAATTTAGTCTTTTTAACTCTCTTTTTGCATCTTTTTTTAAGTCTCTTTCTTTAATAACATTTTTCTTATCATGAAGAGCTTTACCTTTTGCAAGACCAACTTCCATTTTGATAAGATTATTTTTTAAATAGACTTTTGTTGGAACTAGGGTTAAGCCTTTTTCATCAACTTTTCTTTTTAAGCGTTTAATCTCTTGTTTGTGTGCTAAAAGTTTTCTTTTTCTTTCCGGTTCATGATTAAAAATAGATCCCTGTTTATAAGGTTGTATCGTAAATTGAAGTAATATTAATTGGTTTTTTTCAATTACAACGTAGCTATCAGTAAAAGAAAATTTACCTTCCCGCATACTTTTTACTTCTGTTCCTTCTAAAGCTATTCCACATTCAATAGTTTCAACCATCTCATAATTGAAAAAAGCTTTTTTATTTTTTAACAATAATTTATCATTATCTGAGTTATTTTTCATAATTTTCTTTTCCTAACTTATTTTTTATAAGCAATTCTAAATCCCATATATTCAAAACAAGCTGATTTATCGATAGCACCTACACTATTGATGTTTGCAGAAGAATTTAATAGAGATCCACCTTTAACAATTATATCATAATTGAAATTATCTTTCTTTAGCTGTGATATAATATTGTCTCTATCATTAACAATTCTATTCAAAGCAAAATAAGGGGATGAGGTAAATTCCCATATTCCACCTAACATTAAATCAAATTGATTATCAACACTATAAGGAGCAATCATAGAGGTACTGTATGAATTATTTTTATAATTATTAGAGGCAAAAGCCGCAGCACTCCATTCTTCTTCACTTGGTATATATATATTAAGATTTGTTTTTTCACTTAGCCATTCGCAAAAGGCTTGAGCTGCATAATAACTAATATTCGTAATTGGCTCAAGAGAAGGGTAAGTTGTTGATAAACTTTTCCCTTGAAGATAGTTTTCATCTACTAGATTTTCCTTGATTAAAGAATCTAAGTTGCTCTTTGCCCATCTTGGGTTCTCAATGACAAATAAAGAATACATATAATTTGTTATTGGTGTTTTTGATAAGTAAAAACTTGAATCTAAATGCACCTTAATCCCTGATTCATTAATACTTGGGTAAGTACTATATGTGGTATCACCCATTACAAATTCAAATGGATCAATTTTTAAAGTATTTATATTTGCACTATCATTAATCTTAAGATTATAAACAGAGGCATTAATTTTTTTATCTTCGAAAGGGAGTCCAACATTTACACTGTTTTCTTCAAAGACTTGTTTAGCTTTGTTTATTTCATCATCAAAATCAATACCTAAATAGCTATAAGCATTAATTGCATCATCAAGCATAGTTTTTGAACTAATAAAAGAACTTGCTAATTTTAAGTACTGTTTTGTTGTTTCCTTTGGAAGTTCAAAGCTTATTGCATCTTTAGCAAATTGAGAAAAATATGGAATATAATTAGTTACATTATTGAATTCTAATATAGCGCTTTGATCAATTATTAATTGAATATCGAAATTTATGATATTATTAATTTTTTCCTGATTTAATTCGTTCAATTCTAGTTTTACATTTTGGTAACGGTGAAAAATATATGTTAAAAAAACAGGATGCGATACTTTTATGCTATCTTTAGCAATAATTTGTGAAGCCTTTTTATAAACAACTTCATGTTCTCCACTTTTTATGAACTGTTGAGCAGGTGTACCACTTATATATTGGTTGTCAACATACACCCCAACATTATCAATTTCACTTTCAAAAATAACAAATTTTCCACCATTTAATATTCCTGGTAGAAATCCAATCAAAAATACAATTAGTAAAACTGCAAAAATAGAAAGAGCTAGTATATAAACACCAGGTCTCATGGAACCAATTTTTGGTAAAGTAACGTCATCAATCTTAGGTAAATCTTTAATATCTTTCATATCTTACAAATTACTTATACCTTTAATCCTTGTCAACTCTTTTACTTTATTGTATTGTAGATATCATGAGTTTATTAATTGATAAAGTTGAAAAAATAGCAATAAAACATTTTACAAAGAGAAAAGCTATAAAAATATATATGAAAGAGCACCCAGTTAAAAAGACATTCTGGGGAGAAGTAAAAGGATGGCTAGATGCTTTAGTTTTTGCAGTAGTTGTCTTAGTTCTGATTAACCAATACGTTTTTCAATTATTTGTAATACCAACTCCGTCTATGGAAAAAACAATGTTAATCAAAGATAGAGTATTTGTTAATAAAAATATTTATGGCTTAGAAGTATGGCCTGGTGGAACTAAATTAGGTTCTTCAAAAAGGACCGTATTAAGAGATAATATTATTACTTTCTATAACCCAGAATATGTATCAAAAGGTCCTTTATTTGATATTGCGGCTCAAATGATTTTTTCAGCAACTTTCTCTTTAGTAAATATAGATAAAAATGAAGATGGAACTCCAGCTGAAAGACTTTATGTAAAAAGAGCTGCAGCTCTGAATAATGATACTGTAAAATTTGATAATGGAAATATAAATATTAGAGTATCAGGAAGCGATAGTTTTGTTAATGAAATGGATTTTAGAGAAGAAAACAATTTAAGTTTAGGTCCAAATAGATTAATTGAAGATTCTTATTATTCTCCATTAAAAGCTTGGGCTTCTTTAATAGCTTATAGAGATAAAGGGTTAAATAATTCTTCATATACTCCTTCTTATTATTTAAATGAATATAAGAAATTAAGTGATACTAGTTATCCAAAAGATATGTATGAATTTATGAAAACAAAATATTATGTAGAACATAAAATAGATCCTAGTGATTTTAGTGCAAGAAGTAATTATAAAAGTTATTCTAATGGAATAACAGTTCCTTCTAAATATGTGCTTCCTCTTGGGGATAATAGAGATAATTCTCATGACGGTAGATATTTTGGTCCTGTCGCTCAATCTACGGTAATTGGACGAGTATTCTTTAGATTCTGGCCCATTAATAGAATAAGTTATCTCGGAAATAAATGATTGATTTAAAATATCTACAATTATTAGAGAAGCAAAATACGCTTTCTCTCTATATTCATATCCCTTTTTGTACAACAAAATGTTATTATTGTGCTTTTTATAGCGAGGATAATAAATGTTGGAATGCAAAAGATATTGATATGTATCTTGATAAACTATTTAAAGAGATTGATTTATTAAAAAAATTTTATAATAAGAATTTTGATACAGTATTTATTGGTGGTGGAAATCCAGGGACTTTACCTCTTTCTCTTTTTAGAAAATTATTAATTAAAATTGGACCTTCTAGAGAAACAACTTTTGAAATTAATCCAGAATCTTTATCAAGTGATTATTTAACCTTATTTAAAGAAGGACTTGCTACAAGAATATCCATTGGAATTCAGTCTTTTGATGATAATATATTAAAATTATTAGGAAGAAAGGCAAGAAAAGAAGACAATTTAAAAGCTTTAGAATTTTGTAGAGACTTAGATAATTTAAAACTAGATTTAAATGATAATTATTTTATAAAAAATAAACTAATTGATAAAATTACTTATATAAAATTAAATACAAAAATTAAATATTCCTTTGATTTAATGAGTTCTTTACCAACTCAAAGTATAAAAGACAGTATTAATGATATTAATATTTTAGTTGAAAATACTAAATTAACACATCTTTCGCTTTATTGTTTAACAATAGAAGAGGGCTCTTATTTATATTCGCTAGTAAATAATAAAAAAATAAATACAAATAGTGATCTTTATGAAAAAGATATGTTAAAAAAACTATGGGATTATTTAGATACTTTAGACTTTAAACATTATGAGATATCTAATTTTGCAAAGAATGATGATATTTGTGAACATAATCTAAGATATTGGAAATTAAAACCATATATTTCATTAGGTTCTTCTTCTGCTTCAAGTATTTATAATTGTAATAAATTAATTAGATTAACTAATACTTCTTCTTATAAAGAGTATATTAATAATAATTTATTAGAAAATTATGAGATAGAGAAATTAAATCTTAATCAATTTCTTGATGAATATATTATAGTATCTTTAAGGAATAAAGATGGCTTAGCTTTTGATTATTTAGAAGAATATTTTAAATTATCTAAACAAACAGTGATTTCAGCTTTTTCAAAATATGATAAATCACTTTACAATATTAATTCTGATTCGATTAGTTTAACTGAATCAGGTTTTATTATATTAGATACAATTATATTAGAAATATCACTTTATTTTGAAGATAAAATAACTTCTTAATTATTTAATAAATCATCCTTCATTTGATCTAAGAGAAAATTTAATCTTTTTTTATTTAATTCAAGATATAGAATATTTTGTTTTCCTTCTTCAATAATAATTAATCCTAGATCATATAGTTTATTTATATGGTAATTCATGGTAGCTGCACTTAAATTTAATTCTTTAGCTAATTCATTTGAATAATATTTTCTTTTTGATAATAGCTTTATTATTTGATATCTTTTAGGAACACTTAAATATTTGGTTAACAATAATAAATACTTTTTATCATCTTCATTATTTTTTTTTAATATAAAATCACCAAAAATAAATGCTTTTGAATTAATATTTAAGCTATGAATAAATGGACAATAATAACTATAATAGGGTTGGAATGTTTTTATATTGGTATTTTCATAGAAAGGACTAATCCTTTTTAAAAAAGTGTCTTCATTATTGTCTGCTGATAATTGGATCTTTTTTAAGTCGAAGTTTATATGATTTAAATCTTTATTAACTAAATTAGTTTTGAACATTTCTTTAAATTTCATTATTTCATTTCTAAAAGAAAGTAAGATATCATTATCATTTAAAATTGAAATAATTAAATTAACAGTTTTATGTATATCTACATTTTTTGTCAAAGAAGAGTCTTTAGTTTTTATAATTAAATACAACCCTTTTTTTGATATTTCATTTGAAATTTCTTCATCAAAGTATGAATTTAAAAAGTTTCTAAAAGAAAATATATTAATATCAATAAAATGCATCTCATGGAATAATATATAAATTAAATACGTTGAAAAGAGTTTACATTGGTTGAAATATGTTTCAAGGAATTTTTTTTCAATATAATTTAAATTGTTGTAATAAGTCTTGATAAATTTTAAATAGTTTAATAGAAGTTCTTCATCAAATACTAAAATAGTATCTTTTCTAAGTTTATTTATCTCAGTATTGAAATAATCTAAATTAGAAATAATATCAGTAAATAATGTAAAATCTAAATCTTCGTTGAATAATATTTTTTTCATAAAGTAACCTTTATTTTTTTATTAATATCTCTAAGTAATAAAAAACATAATATAAGAAAAGCTAAGCTAGCTGTTAATATTGTATAGGAAACATAGAATTTATCAACTAAAAAACCAAAAAAGAATATTGAGATAGGGGAAAGGACTTGAGAGAGAGAAGATAATATTCCATTTAATCTACCTCTTATGTTATCTTCAAATAAATTTTGTAAATTTGCATTAATTGGTATTTCAATATAACAGAGAAGAACCCCTATGCTAAAAATACTAATAAACAATAATATTAATTTCATATTTATACTTAAATCTATTTCTAAGATTATAAAAATAATGAAATGTGAAAAAGCAATTAATAATATAACGAAAAACATTTGTTTTAAAATGTTTCTTTCTTTTTTCTTAGTTGTAGTATAAAGGAATGAAGAAAAAATCATTCCAAGAGGAAGTGCTGTTTGGATTATTCCATATTGAGAAGAAGATAGATTAATTATATTTACACAATAATAAGGGATTGCTATTAATATATTTATAGTAAAAAAATTAATTAACATTGAGTATTTTATTATCACATAAAGGAGTTTATGGTTTTTTATATATAAAAGAGAAAATTTCATATTTGATATAAAAGAATTATGTATTGAAGATTTAATATCAGAGTATTTAATTATTAAAAACAATTCTAAAATTGCAGATGTTAAAAAAGAGAAAGAGTTAATTAATATAATATATTTAATTTCAAATAAACTATATGCAATTCCTGACAATATTGGTCCACTAATTCTTACAATTGAGTTTATCATTGAATTAATGGAATTGATTTTAATTATTTTATTTTTTGAAACTAAATTCGGTATACAGGATTCTATATTTACTGAGAAAAAAGCATTAAAACTTGAAAGCAAAATTGTGGTTAAATAAATAAAGAACAGAGTTAAGTTATTCTTCGAAACTATTATATATATTATTAATAATAAAAGAAAAGATAACACATCCATTAACACGATTGTAGTTTTTCTTGAATGTTTGTCAGCTAAAATTCCAGCAATAGGGAAAAGTATTATTTTGGGTAATATTGATAGTAATATAGTAATTGAAAAATTTAAACTTGATCCTGTTAATTTTAATACATAAAGGCCAATTGAAAAACTGTAAAGCATTGTCCCTAATCCTGAAATAAGAGAACCAATTGAAAAAATAAAAATATTTCTGCCTTCTATATTTGATTTTAAGTTCATATTAATAATATATTATACATATCTAATATTTGTCAATGTTTAGATGGTTATCTAATTATATAAGAATATTAGATATTATAATTACTTGTTAGATAATATTTAAAAAATATGAAGCCTATAATTGATATCGAATTTATAAAAATTAATTGAAAAGTACCTTTATTAAGTGAAAATATTTTTATATTTATTTAATTTATTGACCATTTAATTCATTATTTTTATATTATTAGGTATGGATGAATTATACCAACAAATATCTGATGATACTTATAACTCAATATTAACTACTTTAGAAACAAGATATAATAAATTTCAATTATCCTTAGTTGAAATAAAGCAAGAGTTAGATAGTTTATATAAATATGAGGGCTTAGCTTGGACTGGGCGGGGTGATTATAAACAAGCAGAAATTGAAGGAACAATTTTTGCCTATGAAGTTTTTCTATTAAGGCATGAGAGTAAACAATGATTTCTAATTTTATTTTTAGATTTATTTTGTAAAAATAACAATATTAAAGAAGATACTAAATATACAACTAAGCTTGAAATTTATTATTTTTTATGTTAATTTTTATAAGGATTTGACTAAAGATTATTAGTCAATTAGACAAACTTTAATAAAAAAAGAAAGAGGTATATATGTCAGGGCATAGTAAATGGGCTACTATTAAGCACAAAAAAGGTTTAGCGGATGCTAAGCGCGGTCAAAAATTCACAAAATTAATAAAAGAAATTACAGTTGCAGCTAAGATGGGTGGCCCTGATCCCGATACCAATGCTACATTGAGAACAGCTATCCTAAAAGCAAAAGCTGAAAACATGCCAAAGGATAACATTGATAGAGCAATAAAAAAAGGTAGTGGAGACCAAGACACTTCAACATATTATGAATTAACATACGAGGGTTATGCTCCAGGTGGAATTGCTGTTATTGTTGATACTTTAACTGATAATAAAAATAGAACTGCAGCAGATGTAAGATCTACTCTTACTAAATTGGGTGGTTCTTTAGGCACAACTGGTTGTGTTTCTTATATGTTCCAAACTAAAGGTATTATTACTTATAGTACAGAAAAATATAGTGAAGAAGAAATTTTTGAACTAGCTTTAGAAAATGGTGCAGAAGATGTTGAGACAAATGATGGACTAATAGAAGTTTCAACAGCTCCTACTGATTTTGCTAATGTATTAGAAGCTTTACAAGAAGCTGGATTTGAACAAGAATCAGCTGAAGTTGAAAAAATTGCAGATCAAATGATTACTTTAGAAAGCGATAAAGCAAGAAAAGTATTAAGAATTGTAGAAAAATTAGAAGATTTAGAAGATGTTCAACAAGTTTCAACTAATCTAGAACTTCCTGATGACTTTGAAGAAGAAGAATAAAAAATATGCGTATTCTTGGGATTGATCCGGGATTAGCGAATACAGGCTGGGGTATTATTGATTCAACAGGTCACAAATCCCGGCCTGTTTCTTTTGGTGTAATTAATACTAATAAGGGTTCTGTAGAAAGTCTGAGAATTTTTTCTATTGCAGAACAATTAGGGTTAATAGCTGAAAAATATAATGTTGAAATTTGTGCGATAGAAGATATTTATTTTACCAAAAACACTTCTTCAGCAATATCTGTTGCAAAAGTTATTGGCTCTTCAATACATAAATTGTCACAATTGAAACTTGATGTTAAACTATATTCTCCATTGCAAATTAAATCTATTATAACCGGATACGGTAATGCAGATAAAAAACAAGTGCAAGAAATGGTTAGATTGCATCTAGGCTTAGAACAGAGACCAAAACCAGATCATGCTGCAGATGCATTAGCAGCAGCCTTATGTTTAGCAACATATGAGACTTCAATTAGTAGGATATTAAAATGATAAACGCATTATATGGTGAAATTGCAAGCATAACTAGCAATAATGTTATTATTAAAAGTGGTAGTATTGAATTTAATTTATTAGTTGCAACTTCAACTGCATCTAAATTAAGCCAATTAATGGATAAAAGTGATGTTAGAATTGTTACCTATTTACAACATAGGGAAGATGCAATGACATTATTTGGGTTTATCGATGAGTTAGAGAGAGAATTCTTTTTACAATTACAAAATGTATCTGGTATTGGAGCAAAAGGCGCATTAAAAATTATGAGCGGGGTAAGTTTTAAAGATTTTGTAATAATGTTAGATAATAGTGATATTAATGCATTATCAAAATTACCTGGAATTGGTAAAAAAACAGCCTCAAAATTAGTTTTAGCCCTAAGAGGTAATTTAGTAATGGAAGAAGACACAAGTCAAAGTGTTGAAATTCCTTCTCATAGAGAAAGATTTAAAGAATTAATTTTAGCATTAGTTGATATGGGATATGAAAGAAATAGATGTGAAAAAGAAATATATAAAATATATGATTCACAAAAAGAAAAATTAGAAAATTTGTCTGATCATGATGTTGAAACATATTTATTTAGACAAGCTATTGCTAATTTAAGCTAGAGGCAATTATGAGTGAATTTGAAGAAAATGTAGAAAATGTTGATTCTTTAAGAGCTAATTCGTTAGTATCAACAACTTTTCAAAATGATAATGATGATCATGAAAATATTTTAAGACCAAAAAAACTTAAAGATTTCCAAGGTCAAAAACAGATTAAAGAAAATCTATCTATATTTATACAAGCAGCTAGAGAAAGAAATGAAGCTTTAGATCATACTTTTTTGATTGGTCCTCCAGGTCTTGGTAAAACAACACTTGCTAGTATTATTGCTAATGAAATGGGTAAAGAAATAAGAATGACAAGTGCGCCAGCATTAGAAAAACCAAAAGATTTAGCTGGTATTTTAACCAACGTTAGTGAAGGTTCTATTTTCTTTATTGATGAAATTCATAGATTAAAACCTGCTCTTGAAGAAATGTTATATATTGCAATGGAAGATTTTGAAATTGACTGGGTAATTGGACAGGGTCCTGCTGCTAGAACAATGAGAATTCCTTTACCAAACTTTACATTAATTGGAGCAACTACAAAAGCAGGACAAGTATCTTCTCCTCTTCATTCACGTTTTGGTATAACTTGTCATTTACAATTTTATAATGAAACTGAATTAAGTAGAATTATAAAAAGAAGTAGTAAATTAATTGATTGTGAAATTGAAGATAATGCATTAACTGCCTTAGCAAAATGTAGCAGAGGTACTCCAAGAATTGCAAATAGATTATTAAAACGTTTAAGAGATTTTGCAATTGTTCTTGAAGATGGAATTATTACTAATAATGTTGTAAATGAAGGGTTAAAAAGATTAGGTATTGATCCTATTGGATTAGAAGCACAAGACAGAAATATTTTATCTACAATAATCGATTTTTATGGTGGAGGTCCTGTTGGGGCTAGTACACTTTCAATTAGTGTAGGAGAGGCTATTGAATCATTAGAAGATTTTTATGAACCCTATTTAATTCAAAAAGGCTTTTTATTAAGGACTCCAAGAGGCAGATGTGTAACAACCAAAGCCTATGAGCTCTTAAATTTAACCCCACCATCTAAAATTAAAGATTTAGATACTTCAATTTTATAATTTACGAGGAAATTAATGATAGAAAAAATACAAAGTGGTTTAAAAACATCTGATTTTAATTTTGATTTACCACAAGAATTAATTGCACAAGAACCCTCTGATAAACGAGGAAAAGATAGGCTCTTAGTATTAGATAGAAATACTGGAGCTTATAATGATAAATATATTGATGATTTTGTTGATCAAATAGATGAAAATTCTATTTTAGTAGTTAATAATTCTAAGGTAAGAAAGGCTAGAGTATTTGCAACAAGTGAAACAGGTGGAAAAGTTGAATTTTTGTTTTTAGAAGAGCTAGAAGATTTTAGCTGGAATTGTATGGTTACAAAAAGTAAAAAACAAAGAGTTGGAAAAAAATATACATTTGAAGATAATTTAGAAGCTACGATTGTTAGAACATTAGAAGATAGTACTAAGATTGTAAAATTTAACAAAGAAATAACAGAAAATTGGTTTTTAGAATATGGACATGTGCCTCTTCCTCCTTATATTAAAAGAGAAGATAGCTTCAGTGATGAAAATAGATACCAAACAATATATGCAAAAACTGAAGGAAGTGTTGCAGCTCCTACAGCTGGTCTTCATTTTACACCAGAAATATTAAATAGAATTAAAGAAAAAGGTGTAAAAGTTGTTGAAATTACTCTTCATGTTGGAATGGGAACTTTTATGCCAGTTAGAAGTGAGAATTTAGATGAACATGATATGCACTATGAAAGATATAGTATTAGTGATGAAGTTGCTACAATAATTAATGATGCTAAGAAAAATAATATTAAGATTGTTGCAACAGGAACAACTAGTGTAAGAACTTTAGAAAGTGCTGTAGACGAAAAAGGTTTATTAAAAAGTGGAATGGGTAGAACAAATTTATTTATTAAACCTGGATACAAATTTAAAATTGTTGATCAATTATTAACTAATTTTCATACACCAGAAAGTACTTTATTGGTTTTAGTATCAGCTTTTGCCTCAAAAAAGAACATTATGAATGCATATAATCATGCTATTGAAGAAAAATATAGATTTTTTAGTTATGGCGATGCAATGTTTATTAAATAATATTCCTTAAATAAAAAAAACACCTAGAGTAAATTATACTATTTAACTTTTAGGTGTTTTTTTTTATTTGTTTCTATTTGTTATAAATATTTTTTTAATTCATTAATTATTTTAGAAGAAATAGTTTCTACTGAGTCTTCTCCATTGATTTTAATTAAAACTACTTCCTTTGGAATTTCTTTAAGAATTTTCTGATAATTTAATTCAACTTTTGATAAGAAATCATTATGTTCAAAAATATCCTTATCATTTCCTCTTTTGTTAATTCTATTTAAGCAAGTATCTAATGCTGTTTCAATGTAAATCAAAAATTGAGGGTGAGGGTAATCATTTAATTGTTTTACTTTTTCATAATCACAAAGCACTCCTTGATAAGCCAAAGAGGAATAAAAGTATCTATCACTTATTACAATCTCGTTATTATTTAAATGTTTTAATACACCATTTTCTTCATTATATAAGTGATCTTCTCTATCGGTTGCATATAATTTTGCTAAAGTTAAAGGCGTTGTAATAAATCTTTTTGCTAATACATCCCTTACAATTTTTCCAATTGGTCTATCTGTTGGTTCGAAAGTAGAATATGTTTTGTATCCCATATTGGACAGTTGAGTATTGATAGCTTTAAGTTGAGTGGTAGTTCCTGCTCCATCTAAACCTTCTAATACTATGAAATTTTTAAGTATTTTGGACATTTAATAATTATTTCCCTTGATAAATATTAGTAAGAATCTACTTTTCTAATGAATAAATTCTTTTTTCGTATTATAATAAAAATATAGCTTTGGAGGAAGGTCTTGAAATACCATAGTACAAAAAAATCTGTATTAACACTATCTTTGATTATTATACTTTTACTTATTATTTCAGCCATTGGTATTTTTAGATTTCAAGCTGAAACTCCTGTTCAAGCTGTAAGCTCAACTATAATTAAGAATTTAGAGATGCCAAATGGCTATTCACTTGAAATAAATAATATTAGTGAGTCTTTTTTGGCAAAACAAAAAATAGAAAAAATTGTAATAAAAAAAGGTGAAACTGAAATTGTTAGTATTTCAAATTTAATAATAGATCAAAATTTTTTTAATTATATTGGTTATTTTTTATTTAATAAGAGTTTAGATTTAAAAATATCTGCAGATTATATAAATATTAACATTAATGAAAACATTGATGATTTGTTTTATTCTCTTTCTAAAATCAAAATTAAAGATAATACAATAGCTATTCAATCTAAATTAGATAGTAACAAAGATGTAGAAAAAGTAAATAATGTTAATTTAGAAGAGTTAATTGACTCTATTGTTAAACAAAAATATATTGATTTGTCATTAATCCTAAAACCTGATTTATTAATTAATTCTTTAAAAATTAATATTAAAAATGGATTAATAAATTATAATGCAAATGAAATCAATTATAATTCAAAAATAGAAAATTTATTTTTAGATTTAGAATCAAATTCAATTTTAAAATCATTCAATTTTGAATTACAAGAAGTACTCTTTTCCTACAATAATTTAAAAATAGAAAATTCTTCTACCAAAATAAACTATGAAAATGAAAAAGTTACACTCAATATTCAAAATTCATTTAATACATTTAATAATAATTCTTTGATTGCAGATAATATATTAATTAATTATGATCTAGTAAAGGTGGGACAAGTTTTATTTGAAATAAATAATATTAAATATCAAGATTTAAGAAGCTTTGGTGAAGTAAGATCATTAAAAGCACAAGTAAAAACAAACCTTCGTGATTTTTCAGTAGTCGTAAATCCGAATTCAACATCAATTCAAACTGATAATAACAATTTGAATTTTGAAGAAGCAAATATTGGAATGGCAATTGTTAATAACAAAATCACTTTTTATTATAATAGTGAAGGGCTAACTTCTTTATTTGTTAATAATAATCTAATTGATATTTATGATTTAGATTTATCTTTATTTTCAACAGAGAATATTATAAATAAATCAAATATTAAAATTGGATCAATTGAATATAAAAATAATAATATAGATACTTTGTTAAAAAATATAAATTTGAAGGCTAATTGTGAAACAAATTCTGATTATATATTCAATGATAATAAAATAGATTTTAAAAAAATCTCAGTAGAGAATTTAATTAATTCATATGATTCCATAAATTTACTTTTTGAAGCTAATATAAATTATTTAAGTGATAATCTTAAAGTTAATTCAAGTATAATTAGCACTATTGATATTGAAGAAAACTTTAAAACCATTTCAACAACAATAAAAAGTGACGATTTACAGATTGATGATTTAGCAAAAAAGATTAAAACTGACTTGAATATTCAAGGACCTATAAGTTTTGAAAAAAACAATATTAAGGCTCTAGAGTTAAATCTAAATTATGATAATCAATTGATTTTAAAAACTATCGGCCAAATTAATGGTGATATTTCTAATAATCATATTTCAACTTCTCTTCTTTTTCAGAATTTTGATTTAAATGAAATTGGTATTTATATTAATAAGTTTATACCATCACTTAATAACTATTTGAGTAATAAAACTAGGTTAAATGGGGCTTTTAATTATGATGGAAATATACCATTAAATAAAAATATATTGCTTAAGGGTAAAGTAGATTCATCTTTATTAATTAAAAAAGCTCAATTTATGGATAATAATTATGATTTTGGCTTGAATATTAGCACTAACATAGATGATATAATATTTAATTTTAACCAAATTTCTTTATCTTTGTTTAATTATCGTTTTGCTTTTAATGGGAGATATAATATTGCTACAAATGCAATAGATGGTTTATTAAATTTAGAGGATATTGAAAAAGCGGAGAAATTATTATTAGTTGATTTTAAAAATAGTGATTTAAACTCAACTAATTTTATTTTAACAACACCTAAGTTATCAGACTTTAGTTTAGATGGATTATTTGTTAATAAAGGAAGCTCCATTTATTCAATAATTAGTAATATTAATTTAAAAAATGATAGAATAGATTTAGATATAAGTGCAGATATCAAGAATTTAATTTTTAGTGCGCTAAGTTCAAAAGGATTAACCTTAGATTTAAGTGTAAAAGATAATATTAATATAAATTTAAAAGTTAAAGATTTTGATCTTATTGATTTAGATTATTCAAGATTTAATGGAGAAATAAATTTATCCTATCATGATAAAAATACTTGGGATTTTAATATTTTTGATTTTGATTTTTCATATAACAACCAAAAATATGACTTAATTTTTAATGGTAAAGTTAATCAAGATTCTTTTTATTTTGATAAAATCAATTATTTTAATAATCGGTTTAATACAAAATATTATGGAACTTTAAAATATAATGGACCTCAATATACTTCTTTATTATCAAATAAATTCAAGGATAAGTATCAATTAGATTTAACCTTTGGTGATAATAGTACTCAAAGAATTGAAGCTTCAATATTCAATAGAGATAAAATTACAAATTTGTTTATTGATGTAAGTAAATTTAATATAGCAAGACTATTTAATACTTCAAGTGAAATATTATTGGATGCTAGAATTATTGGAAGTACTGATTTTGAAAAGAATAATAAAGTAAAGGGTAATATTGAATTTAATGAAGCTGGCGTTCTTAATAATATAATTTCAAAATCAATTTCAACTACACCAATTATGCCCAATGAATTAACTGAGGATAAATCTTTAATAAATAGAGTGTTCTCCTTAATACCATTTATTAACTTACCAA
The DNA here is from genome assembly GCA_963678575.2 of Sphaerochaetaceae bacterium. GTDB lineage: Bacteria > Spirochaetota > Spirochaetia > Sphaerochaetales > Sphaerochaetaceae > Pleomorphochaeta. Next base: position 754,043 of record CAXXHV010000002.1, read on the forward strand.
CTAGTGCAATTAATAAAAATATTATTTCAACAATTCCTTTAGATGCTTCAAAAATTAGCTTTTCAACTAATTTAAATATTGATGATAATAATTATTCTTTAGAAGACTTAAATTTGACTTTCCCAAAATTCAGTGTAAAGAATTCAACATTATCTTTTGACGCTGAAAAAGTAGATTTAATATTTAATTCTAAGGTTGAACTAATAAAACCTTCTTTAATTACCAATCAATTAAGTAGTTTTGATATTGATTTTAACATTAATTTCTTAAGCTTAATTTCTTCGATAAAGTCTCAATTTTCTATAAATGAATTTACTATTAAATCAATAAACACCGTAATTGAAAGATTAAAAGGATATAAAGATTTTGATTATTCTTTATTAAACAATATTAATGGGCACTTAAATTTAACCAATTTTGATTTATTCAAAGACACAATTGAATTTGAGAAATTATGGCCTGATACTGAAGATGATAAAGTAAAATTACAAGATTTATATAGTACTTATAATATAAATGATAATTCACTGAAATTAGTCGCAAATTATGGAAGAGCAAAGGTTGATTTTAAAACAAAACAAGGTTCTCTTATTTTAGATAAAGGCTTTGGGTTAGGTGGTAATTTAATTTTTGATTATAATAATTCATTTGATTTGTATATAAATGATATCAATTTACCTATTTCATTCTTTGAGAAACTAGTATATATAAAATTAATTAAGTTTTTTGGAGATGATTTTACTGGATCTTTAATAGTTAAAGATTTATTTAATGATGCAAAACTTTATGGAGATATTTCAACTAGAAGCCTGAAATTAAAAACATTATATACAAAAGATAGTGTTCTCGAAGCTCCAAATTTATCTGTTATCTTTGATGATGATAAAATATATAGTAATAATTTTAAAGTTAAATATTTTAATACTGAAACTAATTCAAATGTTTATTGTTATTCAAACGCTCAAGTAATTTTAGATAATTTTATATTTAAAAACTTTTCAATTGATGTTGTTAGTCCTAATTATATTCCGATATATCTGCCTTTATTAGGTATGAATTTTACTATTGATGTAAAAGGAAAAAATTATTTTAGTTTTAGTACAGACGGAACAACCTCTTATATAAATGGTGATTTGATAGTCAAAGACGCTATTATTAGAAGTGGTATAAACCTACCATCTTGGATTATTCCAAGACAAGAATCAAATGGAGATTTTAAAATCACTACTGCTGACAATAATAGTTTTTATTATCCACAATTAGATAATCCTATTCTTAGTGCAACAATGGATAAAAATCAAAACTTTGAATTAAAATTTGATTCTATTTCAAAAACTTATTCTGCTCAAGGATCAATAAATCTTCTTCAGGGTGAAATTTTTTATTTCCAGAAAAATTTCTATATCAATGATGGTAATATTTCTTTAAGATTAAATCCTGAAACAAAAAAACTTGAGCCAATTATTTCTATTGAAGCAACCTTAAGAGAAATAGATTTAGAAGGGGAAAATATTGATATTGTTCTTAATTTAAATAATGCTTCATTAGATAATTTAAATCCAGTATTTTCAAGTGTTCCAACTAAGAGTCAAAAGGAAATAATGCAAATATTAGGGCAATCATTTACAAGTTCTTCTTCAAATGATTCTACTAGTGTTGCCACAATTGCTTCAGCTGCAACTTCTGTATTCTCTTCTTTAGGATATATTGAAACAGGAGGAGTATCTACATTAAATAAAACAATTGCTTCTGCATTAAATTTAGACTTTTTTAGCCTCAAGAGCAATATTGTTGAAAATCTTATTTTAGATACTTTTATTGAAGATCCTAGATATTCATCCTTTTCTCCTTTAGCTAGATATTTAAATAACACAACATTGTTTATGGGAAAATATTTAACACCAAATTCAAAATTACAAATAATGATAAATTTGTTAGCAAGCAATGATGATTCCAGAACTAGTTTTATTTCAAGTGATTTATCTTTGGATTTAGAGATGTCCTATGAGATTGATACAGAGCTTGCTAAGTTTTCAGTTTTCACAAATCCAACACAGTTGTCTATTTTAAAAATATTAGATACTATGGGATTTAGTGTAACTAAAACAATACATTTGCGTTAGTAGTAAATAGATGTATTAAAAGTTAGGAGATAACATGCTAAAAAAGATTTCATATGTACTATTAATATCTTTACTAAGTTTATCAAGTGTTTTTGCAGCTGATGAACCATGGTATGATGGAGTAAAAATTTCTGAGTTCCAAACAGAAGGGATTATAAATGCAAATAAAGATGAAGTATCTAATATCTTATTTAAATATAGAAATAAAATTTATTCAGATGATTTATTTAATCAATTACAAGCTGATTTATATGCTTTAAACGATTTTTCATATTTTTATGCTGAAGCAAATAGAATTAATCCTGATTCTAATGAATTACAACTAAAATTAACCTTTTTTGAAAAGCAAATGCTTAAGAGTGTAACTTTTGAAGGGAATAAGACTATTTCAGACTCCAATTTATTAGATAGTAGTAATTTGGTTTTAAATTCTTTTTATGAAGGATATGAAATGTCTCAAGCTATTGAGAAAATTAAGCAAGCTTATTTTGAAAAGGGTTATTCTGATGTCGTTGTAACTTCAAAATTAGTTGAAGATGATAAGAATAATACTGTTTCATTAAATTTTAATGTTGATGAAGGAAAGCAAGTCATTGTCGGCTCAATAGAATTTAAAGGAAATGAAAATTATGATAATAAAGTATTATCTACGCAATTAAAAACTACAACCAAATCGTTATTTAGAAGTGGTTATTATTCAGAAACAAAAGTAAATTCAGATATTGAGAATTTATTAAATTTCTATTATGACCGTGGATATATAATGGTAAAAGTCACAGGCCCAACAGAAGAAATTATTGAAGAAACTGATACCCAGAAGAAGATAAAATTGGTTTACAATGTTGAGGAAGGTAAAATCTGGAAATTAGGAGAATTTACTTTTAGTGGAAATACTATAGTTAGTGATGAATTCTTGAAAGACTATATAACCTTAAAAGAAGGAGATATATTCAATCGTGGTCTTTGGATGAAAGAATTAAGAGAAATATCCCAATTATATTATGATAAAGGATATATTAATTTAGCTATTAATCCTCAAACTTCCGCAGATGAAGAAAAAAATACAGTTTCTTTTAATGTAATTATTACAGAAGGCTCTAGAGCTAAGATAAATGATATTATTATAAATGGAATTGGAAAAACTCAAAAAGTTGTTTATACTAGAGAATTATCAATTAAAAAAGGTGATTATTTTAATAAGAGCGCTGTTGAACAAAGTTTAAGAAATATTCAAAATACACAACTTGTAACAGAATTAAATTATACTATTGATCCAATAGATTCTGAAAATTGTAATATTGTAATTAATATTACAGAAGGTGGACAACAAGATATTCAATTTGGAGCAACTTTCGGAGGAACCGCTGCTGGGTTCCCTGTTTCTGGGTTTGCTACAATAACAGATAGAAATTTATTAGGTACTGGTAATGATTTATCTACTAATGTGACTATTTCTCCTTCTACTCAAAAAATTTCATTAAATTTTGTTGATGAATGGTTTAAAGATATTCCTTGGTCAAATGGATTTTCTTTATCAGTTGAACACTCAAAAATTAATAATATTTTAATAAAAGGCAGTGATAATTTTTATACAGGTCATTTAGAAGATAATTTAAGCGATAATGCTTATCCATTAGGTTATAGTAGTTATGCTGAATATTTAGCAGCAGATAAAGCCACTCCAGATTCTCAATATTTAATGGATTATGATCTTTATAGGATTTCTGCAGGATATGATACAGGATATACATTTAGATTTGATAATGGTTCATTAATTTTAAGTACAGGATTAAATATTGGTATTAATAAAGCTGTATTTGACAGTAATTATTTACCATTTGAAGAGTTGATTTATAAATATAGTTTAAAATGGCAATTCTCAAATAAATTTAATTTAGGTATAGCTTGGGATGGTAGAGATTTAGTTAAAAACACAACAACTGGTTGGTATGTAGCTCAGAACTTTACATATGCAGGTGGTGTATTAGGTGGTTTATCAAACTATATTAAATCTTCAACAAGTTTTTCAGCTTTTAAACCTGTATTAACTTGGAAAAAGGATGCCGTAACTAAAAAAGTTGTTGGTTCTTATTCTAGCAATTTGAGCTTAATGCTTCCTCAATATTACAATAATGAAGGAACTTGGGGGGTATATGCTGCAAAAGAAGGAGCAACCGTAAATGAAATGCTATATATTGATGGGGCTTCTATTGCATTAGGTCACGATGTTCTTCAAGATCAAGCTTTCTTGTATGATAATAAACTTTCTTTAGAATATTCGCTTGTTGATAATGTTCTAGCTTGGGATTCTTTTGTAAGTGCTACAACAGTTGCTCCCACTTTATCTCAAGTAACTAATGTTTTGAACTGGGATTGGTATTTCGCAGCTGGTACTGGAGTTAAAGTTAAAATACCTGGATTCCCTATTGGAATATATTTGGTAAAAGATGCTACAGTTATAAATAGTAAAAATGAAGGATTTAAATTCTTAGAAGGTTCTCTATTTAATATAAATGATAATTATGGATTAAATGGATTAAGGATGGTCTTATCGTTTACAACTAATTTATTCTAAATTAAATATCTCCTTCGGGAGATATTTTTTTACTTAAAATAAAGCTTTAATTTTTCTACACAAATTGTTATACTCCAGTTATGGAAAAAGAAAAAATAACACCAATGATGGCTCAATATAATGCAATTAAAGAACAAAATAAAGATAAAGTATTATTTTTTAGACTTGGTGACTTTTATGAAATGTTTGATGAAGATGCAATTGAAATTTCGAGGTTATTAAATTTAACTTTAACACATAGAGGTAAAACTCCTATGTGTGGAATTCCATATCATGCTTCAAAGGTATATATAAAAAGACTTTTGGAAGCAGGTAAAAAAATTGCAATTTGTGAACAAGTTGAAACGCCCTCAAAAGATATAAAATTAGTAAAAAGAGAAGTTGTTCAAGTAATAACTCCAGCAACTGTTGTTGAAGATGATTATTTAGATTCATCTTCAAATAACTATATAGTTTGTATATCTTTTTCTAGAAAAATAACTTCTGTGGCATTTAGTGACATTACTAGTGGAGAATTTGTTTTAAAATATTATGAAAAAGATTCAGATTTCCATAAATTAAGCGCTTTGTTATCACAATTGAGACCAAAAGAAATACTTGTAAATGAAGATGATTATTTTGTCTTTACAGATTTTTCTAAAATGTTAGATGATACAAATGTAATGATTACTAAATTACCCTCATCACATTTTAACAAAAAGAAAGCTTTAAAAAAATTGTTAGATCATTTATCAATACAAACATTACAAATTTTTAATATTGAAGATACGCATCCTTCCATAAATGTAGCTGGTGCTTTATTAAAATATTTTTATGATACTTCTATGTCTAATTTGAATCAAATAACTTGTTATTCAATTGAAGAAGATACCTCTTATTTAACAATTGATTCTTCAACTCGTAAAAGTTTAGAGATATTAAATAATACACAAGATGGCACATCAAATAATACGTTGTATTCTGTATTAAATAAAACAATTACTAGTGGTGGGACTAGATTATTAAAAAAATGGCTAAGTTATCCATTAATTGATAAGCAAATAATATTAAATAGGCAAGAGTGGGTAGAATTTTTTAAATTTAATAGAGAAGAGCGAAATAGAGTAAGGGAAGAGTTAAAGAAAGTTCTTGATATGGTTCGTTTAACTACAAGAATATCTATGAAGAAAAATTATCCTAGTGATTTATTGGGAATAAGCAGTACTGCAAAAGCTTTTTTTAATATAATAAAAAATGATTTTTCAAGATATGAATGCTTAATTAATGATGATAGTATCAAGAAAATAGAAATAAATAATACTAATAATAAAAAAGTTGAACAATCAACAATGGAAGAAATATTTTCTCTTGTTGATTTAATAAATAGCTCTATTAATGAAAATACTCAAGGTCCTTTTGAAGAAGGACAGGTTATTAAAAAGGGCTTTGATGAAGAGCTAGATAATCTACGAGATATAAAAACTCAAGGTTCTTTATATTTAAAGCAATATGTTGAAAAAGTAAAAGATGAAACAGAAATTCCTAATATTAAATTAGGTTATAACAAAATATTAGGTAATTTTATTGAAGTAAGAAAGGCTCATGTTGATAAAGTCCCCTCATATTTTTATAGAAAGCAAACTCTAGTAAATGCTGAAAGATTTACAAGTGATGAATTAACAGAAATTGAAACAAAAATATTAAAAAGCAGTTATGCTTCAGAAAAAAGAGAAAGATTTGTTTATGCTAGTGTTGTTGAAAAAGCTGCAGCTATTTCAGATTCTTTATTGAAATTAGCAAATGCTTTAAGCAGAGTAGATGTCTTACAGAGTTTAGCTTTTGTTTCTGATATATATAATTATAATAAACCAACTTTTGTTGAAGAAAATTCTATTTCAATAAAAAAAGGTCGTCATCCTGTTGTTGAAAAGCAACTTGGTTTAGGCTCTTTTATTGCAAATGATTTAAGTTTAAAAGAGGATGGTAAACGATTTTGTTTAATAACTGGACCAAATATGGCCGGTAAGTCAACTTATTTACGCCAATGTGCTCTTATCATACTATTAGCTCAAATAGGAGCTTATGTTCCTGCAGACGAAGCTCAATTGTCTATATGTGATAAATTATTTTGTCGGGTTGGAGCCTCAGATAATATAGCAAAAGGGGAATCAACTTTCATGGTTGAAATGCAAGAGGCTGCACATATTTTAAGAACAGCTAGCGACAAATCTTTTGTAATAATGGATGAAATTGGTAGGGGAACTAGCACACAAGATGGAATGAGTTTAGCCCATGCTTTTATGATGCACTTGGTAAATTTAAAATCTAAAACTTTATTTGCAACACATTATCATGAATTAACATTATTAGATGTTTCTCAAGTAAAATTATTAACTTTAGCAGTTGAAGAAAAGGGAAAAGATATTATTTTTGTAAGAAAAGTTATTGATGGAATTGCAAATTCATCCTATGGCTTACATGTTGCAAAACTAGCTGGAGTTCCTTCTCCCATTTTAAAAGAAGCAGATAAATTTCAAAGAAGACATTTTGGTGAATATACAATTAAAAATGTTGAAATGGATTTATTTTCAATGGCACAACTTGAAGAATTAGAGAATAAATGTGAAAATGATAGTGAAAGTGTAGATTATTTTGATCAAGTTGAAGAAATAAAAAAATATGATTTAAGCTCTTCAACACCGCTTCAAGCAATGATTTTTTTACAAAAAATACAAGATGAAATAGAAGAGAAAGAGAACGGTTAATCTATTGACAAAAAATTATTGTAAATGTAGTATATAACTACATTTTAAATATAGATTTTTTGGGAGACCGCAAATCGCAGGTCTCCTTTTTATTGGATTAGCGAAGCAAGGAATTAGAGTGAAAAATAACATTATAAGAGATCCTTTATTTGAGGAATATGCTCCATTGTTGGATGCTTTAAATATTGTTTTAGTTGATATTGAACTTAATGAAAGTCCATTTAGCGCAAGAATGTCTGCAATTATAAAATTGAAAGATGGTGAAGTCGGTGTAAATGAATGTGCAAAAGTTTATAATATTATTAAAGCAAGAATGGAAGTTAGATTAGCTCCTGAACAAGATTTTGATTTAGAAGTATCTACTCCAGGATTACAAAGAAAAATAAAAGATGCCTATGAATTTACTTTGTTCGTAGGAAAAAGAATTAGAGTGTATGATATAACTAAATCTGCTTGGTTTTCTGGTATTATAAAAGAAGTTAAGCAAAGTAGTGTATTATTAATAGATTGTATTGATCAAGATGAAAAAAAGCTTGATGAAGAACTAGATATAGAATTTGAAAATATCTCCAAAGCTAAGTTGGAATATATTTGGGAGGATGGAAAAAATGCCAAGTGATTTAGGAGACGCTATAAAGAGAATAGTAGAAAGTGGTATCTCAGAAGATTTAGTAATTTCAACTGTTGAAGATTTCTTAAAAGCTGCATATAAAAGGAAATTTGGAAGTGATTCTAATGCAGTAATATCTTTTAATGAAGATTTAAGTTCTGTAGAATTATCATCAAGAAAAATCATTGTTGATGAAGATAATTATTATAATACTCTTACAGAAATTTCTTTAGAAGAAGCAAAAGGTTTTAATGAAGAAGCTGAAATTGGTGATGTTATATTAATTCCAATTGATATAAATAAAACATTTGATAGAATTAGTGTTCAAAGTGCTAAGCAAAAAGCACATCAAAGTTTTAGAGATATTCAAAAAGATTCAATTTATAGTGAGTTTAAAAGTAAAGAAGGCTGTTTAATTAACGGTTATTTTAATCGTCAAATAAGAAATGATATTTTTGTTAATATTGGTTCTACTGAAGGAATATTACCATCAAGATATCAATCTCCTCGTGAAAGTTATTCACAAGATGATAAAATAAAATGTTATGTTGAAAGAGTCGAAAAAAATGATAAAGGCGTTAGAGTAGTCTTATCAAGAACTTCAGCTGAATTAGTTAGACAATTGTTTGAATTGGAAGTTCCTGAGATTGGTCAAGGTCAAATAGAAATAGTTAATGTTGCCAGAGAAGCAGGTTATAGATCAAAGGTTTCAGTTAAAACAAATAACCAAGACATTGATCCTGTAGGAGCCTGTGTTGGTTTAAAAGGTAATAGAATTCAAACTGTAATAAAAGAAATTGAAGGCGAAAAAATAGATGTTGTTAACTATGATCCAAATCCAGTTAATTATATAATTAATGCTTTAACTCCTGCACAAGTAATTGATGTAATTATTACAGACAGATTAACATATAGGGCTATTGCTATTGTTGATGAATCACAGTTATCATTAGCAATTGGTAAGGGTGGTTTGAATGTTAAATTAGCTAAAAAATTATGTGACTGGAATATAGATGTTAAGACTCCAGCTGAATTCCAAGATATGGAATTTGTTAATGAAGCTAAAGAAAGAGCAGAAACATTCTTTATTGATGGAGAACAAGAAGAATATTATGAAGATCCTGAGGTAGCAGCATCAATCAATACTGGAATTGATGAAGATGAAATTCAATTCTCTGATATTGAATTAGATAAGAACATTGTTGCTAAACTTCAATTCCATGATATATATACTATTGAAGAATTTGTTAATTTAACAGATTCTGAGATTGAAGCTTTTGGTGATATTACTGAGGAAGATTTAAAAGCAATAAATACTATTATATTAAAATATGTTGATATTGTTGAAGAAACTGATGAAGAAGAATTTGAGTATAAGTGTCCAACTTGTGGTCACACGATAACAGTTGATATGAGTGAGTGTCCTGAATGTGGAACTGGCTTAGCATTTGAAACTGTTGAAGAAGAGGAATAGAATAGAAAAGTATGAGTGAAAAAAAAGCAACTTTAATTAAACACGTAAAAAGTTCAAATAATGATGCAGAACCTACAACACCAGTAGAAGCTGCTCAAAAACAAACTAAACCAACAATTGAAAAGAAAAAAATTATTGTTAAAAAGAAGATTGTTAGAAAGATTCAACCTGTTGAAAATGAAAACAAAAAAAGTGATAAAACTACAAAAAATGATAGTTCATCTGATAATGAAGAAAAAAAACGTGTAATTAAAAAAACAATAACTAAAGGTGTATCTCCATTACGCACTGGTCCAGTAATTATAAAAAGTACAAATCTTCCTCCAGTTCCTAATCAAGGTAAAACTGCAAAAGATCATGCTGAATGGCAAAGCCAAAATGCTGGAAAAGTTGTTGAACCTAAAACTACCTCTTCAGCTCCTCGTGTAGCGGGTACAGTAGGTGGAAAACCTGTTGATGGCTATAGAAATAGAAACCCTCGTTATAGAAATAATAATGGGCCAAATGGTAATAATCCTGCTGGTGGAAATAGAAATCCAAATTATAGACCTAATAACCAAAATGGTGGCTATGCTGGTAATAATTACCAAGCTGGATATAATAGAAATAATAACCAAACTGGTGGTTATGCTGGTAATAATTATCAAGCTGGATATAATAGAAATAATAATCAAGCTGGTGGTTATGCTGGTAATAATAGTCAGCCTGGTGGTTATAATAGAAACAATAATGGTGGACCTAATAATTTCAACAGAAATAACAATGGTGGACCTAATAATTTCAATAGAAACAATAATGGTGGACCTAATAATTTCAACAGAAATAACAATGGTGGGCCTAATAATTTCAACAGAAATAATAATGGTGGGCCTAATAATTTCAACAGAAATAATAATGGACCAAATAATTTTAATAGAAATAATAATGGACCAAATAATTTTAATAGAAATAATAATGGACCAAATAGAGGTGGTTTTAATCGCCCAAATAATGATTCATCACAACCATCTGATTTTTCTAATGGAAAGACTCAAAAGAAAACTTTTAATAAGAAAAAAAGCAATAATTATCAAAAACGTGATGCAACAATGGAAAAAGAATTCCAAATACAAAGAAAGAGAGAACAAGTTGCTGCTAAACTTGCCTCTGTACCAAAAAACATTGATATTATGGAATCCATTACTGTTGCTGATTTAGCTAAAAAGATGAATCTAAAAGCAAATGATATTATTGCAAAATTATTCAGTATGGGAATGATGGTTACAATCAACCAATTAATTGATCATGAAACTGCTGAAATAATTGCAAATGAATATAATTGTAAAGTAAAATTAGTATCTTTATATGATGAAACTTTAATTGAATCAGAAGAAGATATTGAAGAAGAAATGGAAGAAAGAGCTCCTATTGTTACAATAATGGGTCACGTTGACCATGGTAAAACTAAATTACTTGATGCTATTAGATCAACTAATGTAGCTGGTGGAGAATTTGGTGGGATTACACAACATATTGGTGCTTATAAAGTTTCTCTTGGTGAAAGAGGAGATATTGTATTTTTAGATACTCCTGGTCACGCTGCATTTACAATGATGAGATCTCGTGGAGCTCAAATTACTGATATTGTTGTACTTGTTGTTGCTGCTAATGATGGTGTAATGCCACAAACTAGAGAAGCAATAGATCATGCGAAAGCCGCAAAAGTACCAATTATTGTTGCAATAAATAAATGTGATTTACCTGAATCTAATCCAGACCGTGTTATGCAACAATTATCTGATTTAGGTTTAATGCCAGAAGCCTGGGGTGGTCAAACTTTATATTGTAAAATTTCTGCTTTAAAGAAAGAAGGTATTGAAGAATTATTAGATACTATCTTGTTAGAAAGTGAAATATTGGAATTAAAAGCTAATCCTAATTGTAGAGCTGAAGGTAAAATTATCGAATCAAGAATTGACCAAGGAAGAGGTACTGTCGCATCAGTATTAATTGAAAGAGGTACATTAAGACAAGGTGATTACTACGTAGCAGGTATTTACCCAGGTAGAGTTAGAGCAATGTTTGATGATACTGGAACTAAAATTGATATAGCTGGTCCTTCAACACCTGTTGAAATTATTGGTCTTTCCAATATTCCGTCTGCTGGTGATCCTTTCCAAGTGACTGAAGATGAGAAACAAGCTAGACAAGTAGGTAACAAGCGTCAAGAACTTGAAAGAGCTGGGGCAAATAAAACTGGTAATAAATTTACTTTGGATACATTATTTGACAAAGTTCAAGAAGGTACTATCGAGAGCTTTAACGTAATTATTAAAGGTGATGTTCAAGGTTCTGTTGAAGCATTACAAACTTCACTTGAAAAACTTTCTACTAATGAAATTAGGTTAAATGTAATTAGATCTAGTGCTGGTGCAATTATTGAAAGTGATATTACATTAGCCTCTGCTTCTTCAGCCTTAGTAATTGGATTCAATGTAAGACCAACACCTAGAGCTTTGGCCTTAGCTGAACAAGAGAAAGTTGAAATAAGAAAATATAATATTATTTACGATGTAGTAGATGATGTTAGAGATGCAATGGAAGGTATGTTGTCTCCTATTGTTAAAGAAGTTGAAATTGGTAGTGTTGAAGTTAGAGATACATTTAAAGTGCCAAAAATTGGTATTATTGCTGGTTGTTATGTTCTTAGTGGTAAAGTTAAAAGAAACAGCTTAGTTAAAGTAATACGTGATAACATTCAAGTAAGTAAAAACTTAATTAAATTGTCTTCTTTAAGAAGATTTAAAGATGATGCGAAAGAAGTTGCAGCTGGTTTTGAATGTGGTATTGGACTTGAAAACTTCCAAGACTTGAGAGTAGGTGATATTCTTGAAGTAATTGAAGAAGAAAAAGTTGCAAGAAAATTAGATGATGGATTAAAAAATGAGTCAGTATAGTCAAAAAAGAATTGAATCTAAGATAGAAGAAGCTATTAGCACATTAATTGTTACAGGAGAGATAAAAAACTCTAATGTAAGCACATTGTGTTCAGTTTCAAGAGTTAGTTTATCTCATGATAATGCTTATGCTACTATTTATATTACAAGTGTTTTAGATGATGAATCATTAAATAAAAGTGTTGCAGGCTTGCAGAAAGCCGCACCTTTTATTCAAGGTCGTTTAGGGAAATTCTTGGCAACAAGAAATACTCCTAAATTAACTTTTAAAGCTGATAATTCATTTAAAGAAGCTCAAAAAATTAATAACATAATTGATTCTTTGGAATATTATGGGGACTAATTCACATATTATATTAACCAATAAACCTAAAGATGTAACTTCGTTTAGATCTTTAGGTTCAATTAAAAAACATGTTGACAAAAAAGTTGGCCATGCGGGCACTTTAGATAAATTTGCACATGGTTTAATGATTGTTTTAACTGGTTCTACTACTAAATTAAATCAGTTGTTTTCAATATTAGATAAAACATATATTGCTACAATACGATTTGGTTCTCAAACTACTACATTAGATGTAGAAGGGGAGATAATTGAAAAAGCTCCAATTCCAGAATTAGCTGTAATTGAAAAACAAATAAAAGAACATTTTATTGGAAAAATAATGCAAGCACCCCCTTTATATTCAGCGATTCATGTTGATGGTAAAAGAGCTTACAAAATTGCACGTAGTGGTAAAAATATTGAAATGGCTGAAAGAGAAGTATCAATTTATAGTTTTGATATAATTTCTTATAATAACCTTGATTTAGTATGTAAAATTAAAGTATCAAAAGGTACTTATATTAGATCAATAGCTAGGGATTTAGCTTTAAGTTGTAATTCTCGTGGATATTTAGTAGATTTAGTTAGAACTTCTATTGGTCCTTTTCAATTAGAAGAAGCTGTTGATACAGAAACTAAAGAAGATATACAAAAAGGTTTATGTAAAACCGATGAATATTTGAAAAAATTAGATTCTGTTTCAATTTATAAAATCGATGATAAGTATTTATTTGATTTATCAAATGGTAAGAAGCCAAATTATAGTCAGTTACAACCAGTCTCTATAAAAAATGATGCTTTTTATGCAGCAATATATACTAATGATGATATATTAAGATGTATTTTAAAATTAGATGAAGATAAAAATATTGAAAAAATATTGTGTCAAATAAATCCATGTTTTGATAGAGGTTAGTGATGCGAACTATTTTATTTGATGATTTTATTAAAGAAAATAATGAATTTAAAGATAAAAAGATTGCTCTTTGTATTGGAGTTTTTGATGGTTTACATATTGGTCATCAAGAAATTTTAAATAAAGTACTTGATGATGATTTGTTTTCTGTCGTAATGACATTTAATACAAATCCTAAAATGAAAAGTGGTAGACGAAAAAAGGAAAAACCATTAATCACTAAGGAATTAAAAACTCTATTATTTGAAAAAAAGGGTTTTGATTTACAAGTCATTATTGACTTTTCTCAAAAAATCAGTAGACTTACAGCAGATGAGTTTTTACATATGTTATGTAAAAATTTACAAATAAAAAAATTAGTTGTTGGAGAGGATTTTCAGTTAGGTAATCCAAAAGCTTCATTAAAAGCTTTTGAATTGCAAGAACATCTTTCTTCTTATTCAAAAGATGCTAAGGTAGTTATTACAAAAGCTATTGTTGATGAAAACAATAAAGTAATTAGTTCTTCGAGAATAAGACAATTAATAAAGATGGGCAAAATGGACGTTGTTCAAAATTTGCTCGGCAGAGAGTATTTGCTGGATTTGGGGTTAACACCTTCCCAATTTTCTGGTAACTCGATGTTTATTAATACAGAGGATGTAAAACAATTATTACCATGTTGTGGTAAATTTACAGCCCATTGGATTGATGAGGATATTTTATTAAATCTTGTTATTGAACAAGAAGTTTTAATTATTTCTCCAATTTCAAAGGCCTTTGTGAAAAAAATGATTCTAGTAATTTGCTAGATTGAGGGTATTTAGATGGTAGCTAAAGAAGAAAAAGCACAAATCGTTGCTAAGTTCGGCAATTCTGAAACAAACACAGGTAGTACACATGTACAAATCGCTTTATTAACTGCTCGTATTAATGATTTACAAGCTCATTTTAAAGCAAATCCAAAAGATCACGCATCAAGACGTGGTTTATTACAAATGGTTGGACAAAGAAGAAGACTGCTTCGTTATTTAAAGAATAATAATATTGACGAATACAGAACTTTAATTGCTGAATTAGGAATCAGAAAATAATTTATAATTATTTATGAATATTGGAGAATGGTAGTAATACAATTCTCCAATATTTTTTTATGTGTGTTTTCATTGAAACATTTAAAAAAATAAGTAATAATATATATAACAAGAACTTATAAAAAATAGGGCTAATTTCTATACATTAGAAACACAAAAAAAGAACTATTAGAAAGAACGAAAAGAATAAGGAATAAGAAATGTTTGAAACAAAAAAGACAAGCGTTCAAATTGGGGATGATACCCTAGTATTTGAAACCGGAAAAATTGCAAAGCAAACTAGCGGCGCAGTTTATGCTAGATATGCAGGAAGTGCTGTTATCGCTACTGTTTGTTGTGGAAGAGCCCCAACAGAACCTTTAGATTATGTCCCATTACAAGTGGAATATAATGAAAAATATTATGCAGCAGGTAAAATTCCTGGTGGTTATATGAAAAGGGAAGCCCGCCCTAAAGATAAAGAAATTTTAGTTAGTAGATTAATTGATAGACCCATGAGACCTTTGTTTGATAAAGCTTTTGGTAGAGAAATTCAAATTGTTCCTACTGTAGTTTCAACTGATCAAATTAACACACCAGATATTATTGCTATTAATGCAGCTTCAGCTGCCGTTACAATCAGCGATATTCCTTTTAATGGTCCAATTGCTGCTGTTAGAATGGGAAAAATTGGAGATCAATATATTGTAAATCCAACTTTCCAACAAATGGAAAAATGTGATTTAGAAATTGTAGTTGCAGGTACTATGGATGGAATTACCATGGTAGAAGGTGGTGCTAAGGAAGTTAGTGAAGAAGATATGCTTGAAGCAATTGCTAAAGCTCATCCAGTAATTAAAGACCTTTGTCAAGCTCAACTAGAATTAAAGAAAATTGCTGGAAAAGAAAAACTTCCAGTATTTGTTGAAGAAGTAGATTTATCTTGGTTGGACCCTGTTAAAGAATATGCTTATCCATTAATTGAAAAAGCTTCTTTCGTTAAAGGTAAAATGGAAAGATATGCAGCTTTAAAAGACGCTCATGTAATGATTGAAGAAAAATTCGCTGAATTGTTGGAAGGTGATGAGAAAAGAAAATCTCAATTAGTTCATTTATATGATGATTTAGAATATGTTATTTTAAGAAAATCAATCTTAGAAAAGGGTGTAAGAACTGACGGACGTAAAGTTACAGATATTAGACCTATAACATGTGAAGTTGGCTTATTACCAAAGACTCATGGTTCTGCATTATTTACAAGAGGGGAAACTCAATCTCTTGCAACTACTACTTTAGGAACTGCAAGTGATGAACAAATGTTTGATAATATTGATGGTGAAAAATCATTTTCTTCATTTATGTTACATTATAATTTCCCTCCATATTCAGTTGGTGAATGCGGTAGACTTACAACTGGAAGAAGAGAAATTGGACATGGTCATTTAGCTCAAAGAGCTTTATCTGCAATTATTCCTGAAAAAGATAAATTCCCTTATACAATTAGAATTGTATCAGAAATTATGGAATCTAATGGTTCTTCTTCTATGGCATCAGTTTGTGGTGGTTGTTTATCATTGATGGATGCTGGTGTTCCAATTAAGAAACCTGTCGCAGGTATTGCAATGGGATTAATTACAGAAGGTGCTGATTATTCTAATTATGTTGTATTATCTGATATTTTAGGAGAAGAAGATCACTTAGGTGATATGGACTTTAAAGTTACAGGTACTGAAGAAGGTATTACAGCTTTCCAAATGGATATTAAAATTGCTGGTGTTACTCCTGAAATAATGCAAAAAGCTCTAAAACAAGCAAAAGATGGTAGATTACATATCTTAAATATTATGAAGGAAGAAATTTCTACACCAAGAGAAGATATTAATGAAAATGCACCTAAAATCTTAACAATGAAAGTTGATGAAGACAAGATTGGTGCTGTTATTGGTACTGGTGGTAAAACAATTAAAGGTATTGCAACTCAAACTGGTGCTGAGGTTAATATTTCTGATGATGGTACAATTACAATTTATGGTAAAAATAGTGCTTCTGCTCAAAAAGCAAAAGATTTAGTTAAATCTATTGTTGAAGAACCAGAACCAGGTAGAATTTATCAAGGTACTGTTAAGAGAATAATGGACTTTGGTGCATTTATTGAAATTTTACCAGGAAAAGAAGGTTTATGCCATATTTCTAAGTTAGATAAGAAAAGAGTAAAAACTGTTGATGAAGTATTAACTATTGGTCAAGAAATTCCAGTTAAATTAATGGAAATTGATAGACAAGGTAGATTAAATCTTTCATATGTTGATGCTCTTTATCCAAATGAATCAAATGAAGAAGCTCCTGCAAAAGAGAAATCTGATTATAAGAAGAATGATAGATCAGAGAAAAAACCTTTTAAAAAAAGAGAGCCTAGAAACTAATGATTGATATTGTTGTAAAGACAATAGTAGAAGAAGGGGCAACTCTTCCAAAACAAACTACAGCTTTGAGCGCTGGTTCTGATATTTCAGCAAAGCTCTCAAAGCCTTTTGTTTTAAGGCCAGGAGATTATGCATTAATCCCCACAGGATTAAAAATAGCACTACCTCCTGGTTATGAAGCACAAGTAAGACCACGAAGTGGTTTAGCAGCTAAATATGGAGTTACTGTATTAAATTCTCCAGGTACAATAGATGCTGATTATCGTGGTGAAGTTAAAGTTATTTTAATTAATCATGGCAAAGAGGATTTTATTATTAATGATGGGGATAGAATTGCTCAATTTGTTATTGCTCCAATTGTTAATACTACATTTATTGAAGTTGATGAATTAGATGATACAGACCGTGGTGAAGGTGGTTTTGGTTCTACTGGAGTTTAAATTTTGATTTCAAGAATAAGAAAAAAACAATTATTTAAGTATATAGGGCAAGAATATGTTCTTGCCTTCTTAGTTGCTTTTGTTTTTTTCTTTTTTATTTTTTTTATAAATCAAATTTTATTATTAGCTAAAAAAATATTACTAAGCAATGTAGATTTTTTTACTATGATACATCTTGTTGTTTTAGCTATCCCCCAATTCCTTTTATATACTTTTCCTTTTGCATCTTTAAGTGGTGCTGCTATGGTTATTGGTGATTTTAATTCATCTAATGAAATACTTGCATTAAGAAGTAGTGGGTTTTCAATTAAAGAAATATATATACCGATTGCATTTATCTCAATTATTTTTTCAATTGTATGTTTTTTAGTAGCTGATATATTAATGCCATATAGTGCTTTAAAGTATCAACAATTGTATGTCGAATTATTAACTAAAAGTCCTGGAGTAGAATTGAAAAGCTATTCAAGTAATGTTTTTGACAATTTTTTAATTACTAATGGATCTGTTGATAATAATAAAATTGAAGATGTAACTATTCTAAAAAATTTTGATAATGATTCTTCAATGGTAATTAATTCAAAGAAAGGGGAGTTAAATTTAATTGATGCAAACAATTTGATTTATACTTTAAATTTAGAAAAGCCTAAAATTATTTTCTCTGATATTAATAATATTGAAAATTGGCGAATAGTTAAGGCTTCTAATGCTATTTATTATATTGATTTCTCTTCTAATCTCTCAATAGTTAGTGCGAATTTACCCTCAAACTATTCAAGTGTAGATTTGCTTACTAAAATAAATCAAAATAAGCCTCTATTAAAAGCCAATATTGAGAATAATAAATTTTTATATAGTTCAACAACTTTAAACTTGGCTAAAAATTTTAATATAAATAAAAATTCTGATAATTTAAATTTAAATTCTTTTATTGATGATTATAATTATTTGCCACAAATTAATTTGAGACCTATTGATTTTTATTTGAATTATTATAGAGCCGAATTCAATAAAAAGTTCGCACTCAGTGCAGCTTGTTTTTTCTTAATATTAATTACAATACCTTTGTCTTTTATGAAATTTAAACATGGAAGATTAGTTGGATTCGGTATGTCTATGTTTGTAGCAATAGTATATTGGTATTTATTATTTATAGCTCAATTAAAAACCTTCCAATATGCAATAAACCCTTTATTTTTAATGTGGGGACCTAATATGATTGTTGTTTTATTATCTATCATATTAATTTTGCTTTGGAGAGTTTGATGAAAATACTAAATAAATATATTTCTTTTACTTTTATAAAAATTTTATTTTCTACAATTGCTCTTACCACTCTCTTATTGATTTGTGTTGATTTGTTTTCTAATTTTGATTCATATATTCAAAAGAACATTTCATGGCTAAATATATTTATTTTATGTATAAGTTTAATTCCACAGTCAATAATTCTTGTATTACCTCCAGCTACTTTATTTTCTGTAACCTTCTTATTTTCTCAATTATATGCAAGTAATGAAATAATTGCCTTTTTATCAAGTGGTATTTCTTTGAAAAAGATATATTCAAAAATATTGTTTGTTATGTTATTAATAACTATTTTTTCTTCTATATTTAATGAAAATTTTGTTTTACAATCAAAAATAGATAGGGAACAATTAAGAAATAAATTGTTTAATATAAATTATAATTTTGATAATACAAATATTGGATTAATAGATTCATATAATGATACTATTATTTATGCAAACACATATATAGAAAAAGATAAAACATTATACAAAGTTGTTGTATTAAAAAAAGATTCCTTAAATAATATTATTGAGAGAATAGATTCAAAAACCGCCGTTTGGAATAGTAATAATAGTGATTGGATATTATATGATACAATAGTGAATAGTATTCAGGGAGATAACGTTGAAGTTAAATCCTATGAAGAATATGAAGATAAGAGTATAAATTTAGAGCCAAATCTTTTTAGAAATTTATCATCAGATATTCAGACAATGTTGCTTTCAAGCGCATTAAAGTATTTAAATATTCAAAAAAAAGTGAATTTAAAATTATGGTATGAGAATATGTCTGATTTTCTTGATAGATTATTAAAACCATTTTCAGCCTTTCTCATGGCTATAATAGCTTTAAGTATAGATTATCAAAATAAAAAGAATGTATTTCTTTTTTCTATTTTTAACTCAGTAATAATCGCAGTTATTTATTATGTTGTTAATATGGTTTCATTAATAATGAGTAAACAAGCTATCATTAATCCCTTTTTAGGAGTACTGTTACCTTATTTGGTTGTTTTGTTCGTGCCGTTTGTTTTAAATAGGATAAAAACTATTCCCTTTAGTAGGAAATAGTTGAAAAAATTTATAACTTAAAGTAAGTTAATACAAGTAAAAAAAGGAATATATTGTGAAAAAATTATATACAAAAATTCATCAAGATAAAGATACAAAAGCACGTTTAGGATTAGTTGAATTAGATCATGGAGTAGTAGAGACTCCAGCCTTTATGCCTGTAGGTACCAATGGTACAGTTAAAGGTATTTATCATGATAAAGTCAAAGAAATCGGATACAATTTAATATTAGGTAATACATATCATTTATATTTAAGACCTGGTACTGAAGTTTTAGATAGCTTCAATGGATTACATAATTTTTCAAATTGGGATGGAAATATTTTAACCGATAGTGGTGGATTTCAAGTGTTTTCATTATCAAATTTAAGAAAAATAAAAGATAGTGGTGTACATTTTAGATCTCACATCGATGGTTCAAAGCATATATTTACTCCAGAAAAAGTTATTGATATACAAAAAAGTATAGGTAGTGATATTTGCATGATTCTTGATGTTTGTACTCCTCCAGATATTCCATATAAAGCTGCTAAAGAAGCAATGAATACAACTCATAGTTGGGCAAAACGAGCTTGTGATTATGGTAATCAACTTGAAGGGTTTAAAGGCAATATGTTTGGTATTGTACAAGGTAATTTCTATAAAGATTTAAGAAAAGAAAGTGCTGAATATATTTCTTCACTTGATTTTCCAGGTATTGCAATTGGTGGACTATCTGTAGGTGAAGAAAAAGAAGCTTTTTATGATTATTTGAGTTATACTGCTCAATATGTAGATGATACAAAACCTAGATATGTTATGGGTATTGGATCTCCTGATTATATTTTAAATGCTGTTGAAAATGGAATTGATTTGTTTGATTGCGTTTTAGCAACTAGAATGGGAAGGAATGGTGCTGTTTTTAGTGATGATGGTCTTGTTACTTTGAAAAAAGCAGTCCATAAATTTGATCATAATCCAATAGATGAAAATTGCACTTGTACAGCTTGTCAAAAGTATTCTAGAGCTTATATGCACCATATGGTAAAAACAAATGAAATGCTTGGTGGTATGTTAGCTACAGAACATAATTTAACTTATTTGTATAATTTATTAGCTAGAGTTAGAGAAGCAATAAAAGAAGATAGATTTAAACAATTTAAAAAGGAATACCTTGAAAGATTTTATTCAAAATAAAGAGAATACAAAAAACTCAACAATTGTGATGGTTTTAACTTTAATATC
The DNA here is from genome assembly GCA_963678575.2 of Sphaerochaetaceae bacterium. Lineage (GTDB taxonomy): Bacteria > Spirochaetota > Spirochaetia > Sphaerochaetales > Sphaerochaetaceae > Pleomorphochaeta. The sequence goes on from CAXXHV010000002.1 coordinate 775,249, forward strand.
AAGATTGTTGGGAATTGTTAAGGCTAGAGTTATTACAACAGCTTTTGGAGCTACTTCAATAGCTGATGTAATAAATGTGGCCTTTTACTTACCTAATAATTTAAGAAAAATCTTTGCAGAAGGTGCTATCACATCTGCTTTTATTCCAAGTTTAACTAAATCAAAAGAAAAATCTTATCGAAATCATTTATTGAGTCTAATGCTTACATTTCAATTAATATTATTTTCAATAATTATTTTATTCTTTGTATTTTTTGGTAGGCAAATTTTTGCTTTTATTAGTGCCTTTGATGGCTCTGAATTAGAATTAGGTGCAAAGTTACTACCTTATTTTATTGCCTTTTTAGCATTCATTTCTATAGCGAATATTTTTTCAGCTATTTTGCAAACTGATAAAAAGTTTTTTGTTTATGGAATTGCACCTTTGTTTTTTTCAATATCATTAATAGTATTTGTTTCATTAACTAATAAAGAATTAGGTGCTATGTCTATGGCATATGGTGTAGTGATTGCTAGTTTTATCCAATTTCTATTTACAATGAATTTAACATTAAAAAGTGGATATTCTATTAAATTATCAATTGATTTTAAAGATAAAGAGTTTAAAAGGATTTTACATCTTTGGTTAATTGTAATAGGGTCTTCAGTTGCGGTAATACTTTCACAACAATTTTCTACTTATCTAGCCTCTACTTTAGATACAGGAAGCGCAACAGCTTTTTCAAACTCAATGATTTTCTTTTCAACTCCTTATGGAATTGTAAATGCAGGTTTTATTACAGTTGTATATCCTTTATTATCAGAGTCCTATGAATCAGATAATATTACTGCTTTCAAAGCAAATATTTCTTATGGAATAGAAGGCATGATTAATCTTTTCATTCCTGCAACAATATTGTTAATGTTTTTGAGTAAGGAATTTGTTGCGATACTTTTGCAAAATGGTAAATTTACTTATGAAAATACTAAGTTGACAGCATCAATTATATTTTATCTTGTTATTGGCTTAACTATAATTGGGATGTATTCTTTATTGAATAAATGTTTAATCCCAATAAAAAAAGAGAAATTATCTCTTGTTTTAAATATTTCTCAAGCAGTTATTGATGTAATATTATCTATTTTATTAATAAATAAAATAGGTGTTATTGCTCTTCCAATAGCTAATAGTGTTTCATATTTTATTGTTTTGATAATTCATATCATATTTTTGAAAGATCAAATATCAATATTACATATGCTTAGAACTTTAGCTAAAACCATTGTAGCTAATATTCCTTTGATTATAGCTTTGATAATTTATAAATTATATTCTTCTTTGTGGTATATTAATGGTTCTACTTTTATTAATTTAATTAAAATGATTTTATTATGTTCTGTATTAGCTATTATCATTTTAATCTCTTATTCTCTATTTAAAATTCCCTTTATTCAATATTTTAAAAAAAATAAAAAATAACCTTGTTTGTTGTTTTTGCAACTAGGATTTTGTAAATATAGTTATATTATTACTTATAATTAATTTACGGAGTTAAAAATGAAAGAGAAAATTTATACAATGAGTGATAACAAGAGTAAAGTTATTGAAGCTGTTATTAAGGATGAAAATTTACATTATATGCATATGGTTTTATTTCAAAATGAAAGTTTAAATACACATTATTCCAATGCTAATGTATATATGACTGTAAGAGAAGGAAAGTTATCTTTAAGTTTAAACAATGGTGAATATAATATATATGAAAAAAATACTGTAGTAAATATTCCTTTTAATACAAAGATGGATGTACAAAATCATGATAAAGAAGCGTTAGAATTAATTGTTATTAAGGCTCCTGCTCCAAATAGTAAAATTTATAAATAAATAATATAATTTAAAATTAGTATTATAAATATTATTAAAAAACCTCTATCTTTTATGATAATTATTTACCATTAAAGACTAGAGGGTTTATTATATTGTGTATAATTTTGTAAAACTAATTACACAGCTACTTCAATTTTCAATACAGTAAAGTCAAAAGGAGTGTCATTTACAGTAAATTTGATATGATCTTCTACTTTTCTGTTTAATAAATTTGAACCTAATGGAGCTAATCTATTAATTATATTGTTAGAGGGATCAGCTTCCCAAGAACCCATAATTTTGTAAGTAATTTCAGTTTTAGTGTTATTATCAAACAGAGTAACGCTTGTTCCATAAGCAACTTTCTCATTAGTAACAGTTGCAGGATCAATTACAGTAGCTCTTTCAATCTCATCATTCAAAGTAATTAATTGAGAATTTAGCATGCGTTGTTTTTCTTTTGCGTATTTATATTCACTATTTTCTTTTAAATCACCTAATTCTCTAGCTTCACCAATTTCTTTTGCTATTTCTGGTAAAAGAACATGTTGCAAATTATATAAATCAGCTTTTTTTGCTTCCATAGTTTCTTTTAAGCAGAATAGGCCAGTAGGAATCATTTCTTCTTCCACATTTATATTAGCTTTAGAATTAAAATCAAAACCAGGATATTTTTTAGTTAATTGATGTTTTACTTCAATTTTTTTACCCAGATCAGCTTTGCCTAAAGGTAATCTATCAACTAGAGCATATGCTTTCTTACCCTTAATTTCATCTCCCTCTTCAATGTACATATAAATTGCTTTTTCATCAAAGAGCTTAGTCATTAATACTTTAACATTCTTTCTATTTTCAGTAACATTTTTCTTATTTTCAATTAGTTTAAGTAAATAATCTAAAAGGGATAATGCTGTAAAAAGTAATTGTTCAGAAGATATACCATTTTTTTCCCAAGCTTTTAATGTATAGTTTTTATACAAATACAAGAATTCTTGAGATTTATCTTTATAATTCTCAACGCATTGCTTAAATACTCTAGCAAAACTATCAGCTTTTTTATTTGATCTGAAAGTATCTGGAATATATGAAGTTAAATAATGTGGGAATAAATCCATAAGAGTTTTTTCCCAGAAAGGATCAACTTTTACCACATGTTCGATAAATAATTTTTTGAGCTCAGGATCATCAATCTGTTTAAAGCAAGCAACAACATTTTCAACTCTTTCATATATAGCGTTGAAAGGTAAACCTTCAGGTAACTTAACAAAGTTCATACTATAATTCATGTATAAATCTTGTAATAGTAAATAACTGCTTACAATTGTGTCACTAACGTTATGTAAAGTAATACTTGTTCCGTCACTATTCGTAATGTTACTTGAGAAATATGCAACCATTTCTAAGAAAGAGTCACTTTCAACATCACCATTATTTAAGATAAAGTCTCTTAATACTTTAACTTTACTGTAGAATTGCTTCTTGCTCTTGAAGATATTTAATTGTTTTTCTTCAAAAGTAATAGGAGTACTTCTTAAAGTAAAAGTATCTTTTTCTTGAGCACTAACCCCAAATAAAGGATTACTCATTAATTCTTTTTTAGCAGCTAAAACCCAAGCATTTAATTCTCTAGTATTTAATAATGAAGGAGAAAGCTCATTTTTCATTTCTTTAATTGATGCTTTATCATTATTGCTTGACATTAAAATTCTTAAAGCCCAAGGAATGTCAGTTTTAATTTTTTCAGCTAGTTTTTCATGATTTACAACGCTTTTTAAAACCCAAATATGTGATTTTGGAAGGGCAATAAGACTCTTAAATGCCATATCAGTTGACATGTCTGCATTACCATTAGGGAAATCAATTTCAACAGTATTTTCATTTATATTTTTAATTCTACCAATTTTAGTAGTAGATTTTTGGAATATAAAAGTACCTTTATCAAAAGCAATATTTGTTTCAAAATCTTCAATTGCTCTTATAACGTCTTTAAAATATCTGTCATTTAATTTGCTATGATGTAAGCAGGTGCTTAATCTTCCATGATCTTTATATTTTATTTTATAGCATTTTACTAAATTGTTTCTAGCACCAATGTCATCATTAGAATATTCAAGAATCTTTTTATAAACAGTAATTTTATTATCAATATCCTTGTCATGATAAGTTACTAAAACATTTAATAGCGCAACAGCATAAGATTTTCCAACATGGTTAGAAACTCTTTCACAAACCCCAATTAAATATCCAAATTCTTCAGGTATTAATGATATTAATATTGGGAAACTTTCTTTTATATTTATAGGGTCATTTTTTGCTATTAATCTATTTATAAGTTTTTTATAATATAAAATACCTGCTTCTTTATCACTTGTTTTTGTGCTAGAAAGCTTATAATCGGCTAAATCTTTTAATAAAGCAGTTTCAGAATAATCAACTTTAATTAATCTTTCCCAAGTATCATACATTCTTTTTTCATCGTTTTCTTTTTTATAGCTTTCACCAAGTAATCTTAAAGCTGGTTTGCTTTCATTTACTTGTAAAATTAAAGAACTCAAATAAAGAACTAAGTCTGATCTATCTACTTGTGCAAAGGATGAAATTAAGTCTAAAAATGCAATACTATCTTCTTGAGGTCTTGTTTTTAAAGTAACTACGCCTGAAATATATCTTGCAATTACACTATTTTGATTTTTTACTTCAAAATGTTCATCACATAGTTGTTTTACTTCAATAATTTCATCTTCGGCAATTTTTTCAATTTGTTTGTCTAAATCTGTAAAGTATTGAATTTCGCAACTTTGCATAAAGGAAATGCTCCATTTCTCCTCATCTAACATAGTTTGTAATTTTTTCAAATTCATTTTATTTTTCCTCCGCAGAAAATTGACTCTTTTAAATATGTAGAGTCTCACAATTTATTATATAATTGTGAAAAATCCAAAATTTCGCAATTTTGTTTTAGTAAACAAAACCCGAGCAACAGCAATGGGCGATGCTCGGGGGCATTTTTAACTCACAATTTAATTTAATTATAGTATAATATTAACAAATTAGCAATAGTCAAATTTAGTATTCAAACTCTCATATATAATAAATTAGGAAATAAATTTCTGAGGTAAATTAATTATTTTTACTCTCAAAATGACCTATATCTACAACAGACTCGTTAATTCTTTGATTATTAAAACAATCAAATGGTATAATTTCACTAGTATTGTGATTATGATCAATATCATAGGTATCTATTGGTAAATAACTATTGTTTCCGCTATTGATTATTGTACTATTTTCGCTACAACTATTATTTATGATAGTAAATTGAGATAAATCACCATAGGCATTTTCGTTATAATATATTTTTGAAGAATCTATAATTGTATTGTTAAATATATTGTTTTTGTTAATTGGCAAATTATATACAAATATTATTTTTTCATCTTTGCCATTGAATAAATTATTATTATAAAATGTTGAATTAGTTGAGAGTAGAGTAGAGCTTCCATCCAATGTTAAGGCAGAACCAAAAGAAGTAGAAGTATTATTTCTAAATAAACAGTTTGTTAATTCAATATTGCTATTGATTGTATAAATTGCACCCCCTCCATATATGTAAGGAGTATTAATATATGAGGATGAAGATGAATGCGTACTTAAATTAGAATCAAAGATACAGTTAATAAATTTTGATGTTGAATTTGCTAAATAAATAGCACCTCCAGATTTTTTAGCTTCGTTATCACTAAATTTGCAATTAATAAAAACTGGGGAACTGTATTCAGAATAAATTGCTCCACCAGAAGCTGTTGAGACATGATTCCTATCATCAATAGAATATGTTCCAATAGCTTTACCATTTTTTAAAACAACTCTTTCTAAAATAGCTGTATCATTTAATGAAGTCCCACTTGGATGATAAAAAATATGATAGCTGGTATAAAATGCATCAGAAAATGGAACTAAAATTGTTTGATTTGAATCTGTTATATCATAAGTATCTGATATTTGATTTTCATTACCATCAAAACCTCCTATTACTCTAACATTATTTCTTAGTGAAAAATGATATATATTTCCATTTGGTGCGCTAGATGTATTAGGATGTGATTTTGGATAATAAGTACCTTTTTGTACCCAGACTTCTTTTATACTATGTTGATGAGCAAATTCTATTGCTTTTTGTAATTCAGTTGCAGTTTCCCAAGTTCCTCCCAAATTATTAGAATTTCCATTTTGAGTGACACATAAATGAGTTAAATCTGTGATTACTTCAATATTTGTTTCTTCATAATAACTAATATTTCCAATAGAATCTGTATAAGTAAGTTTTATATCTGCTAATGGGGAATCTGTTGAAATATATTCAGTTTTTTCTGATGGAATAGAATCTGAGTTATATTCCTTGAATAATGAATAAGAAGCTTCTGAATTTGTTGAATATTCAATTTTTAGATTATATAAATCAGCATCTAAAGGTTTTTTCCAATTAACTTCTAATGTATAAGGTTTACTAATAATTGATGTAAAATTATGTTGTGGAGGCTTTTTATCTATTTTAAAAGACAATGTATAGTTATTATCTTTAAAGGTGTGAATGAGTGATGAGTAAACTGGAGAAATTTCATATTTTATTTTTATTGAAGAAATTGAGTATTCTTCTCCCTTTTCAACTTCTATAAGATGAATACCATTATCATTATCAGAGAAGGTTTGCCAAGTTGATAAATCATTCAATAATATTTTAAATTGGCCTCCAGACTTATATTCATCTGATTTTGATGCTTTTATTACAATATTACTATTATAAGTTTCATCAAGGTTTATTTGATTCCCTAATGAATCTTCAATTGAAATATTTTTAAGCTCCTTTTTTTCAGATAAATTTAACTTAAAAATATCTCCATCATCACCCTCACTATAATGAGCCTTTATTTGAATATCACCATATTCATTATTCAAACCAACATAATAAAATGCATCATCATCAAAAGACCTCACTTCTGACCAATCGCATTCATTTAATTTATAGCTGTAATAACTAATAGTGTTTTCTTCTAAAGTATTTCCTTTGATAAAAATTTTATCAGCTTTTACATCTTCATTGTTAGATACTTGAATATATTGATTACTATTATCTTCTGCTTCGATATAAATTGAAAAAGAGGGGACTTCAGTATTATTGTTTGGAGACTCAGAATTTTTCTTATAATAGATACTTTGTGATAAATTTAATTCTTCATTCGTGATTTTATTTTTATCTCCATCACTTATATTAGTAGGTATAATCCAAAAATAATAATCTTGATCTTCATTTATTGTAATGGAGTAAGTATTATTAAATGATATAAATTGAATATTGTTAATTTGAGAGATAGCAGTTGGTTTTTCACTAGTGTTTGTATATCCAACAGCATAACTACCATCATTGCTATTACCATCCCAGCAAATATTTACCACATTGTTTAAATCTTCATTATATTGTAAATTTGTAGGATTTTGAGCGGTAACATTTTCATTTTGGGGCAAATTTAAGTTATCAGGAGGCATTGGACAACCAATGAATAAAGTTAATAAGGAAATAATTAGTAAAAATTTGTTATTAATCATGGCTTATTATAAAAGTTGATTTTGTCACTTGTCAAATATTAGATTTTATTAACTATATTATCCCTTGCAAATGCTATAAATATATTAAAAACAATTGCAATATGAATAATCTTTGTGATATTCTACTTGCATGAATAATTTAATCATTTCACCAAGTATTTTATCTGCTGATTTTTCTAATATAGTTGCAGATGTTAATTCAATTAAAGATGCAGATGCTAAGTGGGTACACTTAGACGTTATGGACGGTTCTTTTGTTCCAAATATTACTTTCGGACCTAAGTTTATTAAAGATTTAAGATCACATTCTGATTTATATTTTGATACTCATCTAATGATAGATAATCCAGAAAAATATATTAATGAATTTGCTGATGCTGGATCAGATGGAATATGTATTCATTTTGAAGCTACAAAACATGTTCACAGAGCTTTACAAATGATAAAAGCAAAAAATAAAGATGTTGGTATATCAATAAATCCTGCTACTAGTGTAGATTCTTTATTACCAATTTTATCTGAAGTTGATCAAGTTTTAATAATGAGTGTGAATCCTGGTTTTGGAGGTCAAACTTTTATTGATTATAGTTTAGAAAAGATTAAACAATTATCTCAATTGAAAAAGAAGTTTGGATATACATATAAAATAAATTGTGATGGCGGAGTTAGTACTCAGAATATAAGAACTTTAAGAGAAGCAGGAATTGATGTGGTAGTAACTGGTTCTGCATTTTTTGGTGCAAAGGATAGAAATCTTTTTATTAAAGAAATGTATGAAAAAGGTAATCTCTAATTTCAAGCATAATTAAAAAAATATATATATTATTATTGTATAGTATATCTAAAGGAGAAATAAAAAATGGCAAAAAAAACTGCTGAACTAGGTAATCCTACTGATGGAAAACAAAAAAGAGACGCATTAGAAGCTACTAGGGCTTCAATAGATAAACAATTTGGAAAAGGCTCTTTAATGAAACTTGGTGATAAAGGGGCTTCTTTAGATATGGAAAGTATTTCTAGTGGCTCAATATTGTTAGATGAAGCTTTGGGGATAGGGGGATATCCAAAAGGTCGTATTATAGAAATTTATGGTCCTGAATCTAGTGGTAAAACAACATTAGCTCTTCATGCTGTTGCTGAAGCTCAAAAAAAAGGTGGTATTGCTGCTTTTATTGATGCTGAGCATGCTTTGGATCCAACATATGCTAATGCACTTGGTGTAAATATTAATGATTTATGGATTTCTCAACCAGATAATGGGGAACAAGCTCTTGAGATTTGTGAAAAATTAGTCCGCTCTGGAGCAGTAGATATTGTTGTAGTTGACTCAGTAGCTGCATTAACTCCGCAAGCTGAAATTGACGGAGAAATGGGCGATTCTCATATGGGTTTACAAGCTAGACTTATGAGTCAAGCGTTGAGAAAATTGACTGGTATATTATCAAAAAGTAATACTACAATTGTATTTATCAACCAAATAAGAATGAAAATTGGTGTTATGTTTGGAAATCCTGAAACAACTACAGGTGGTAATGCACTAAAGTTTTATTCTTCTGTTAGATTAGAAGTTAGAAAAATTGAAACTCTTAGCAAAGGTGCTGATAATATTATTGGTAATAGAATTAGAGTTAAAGTTGTTAAAAATAAAGTAGCCCCACCATTTAAAAAAGTTGAATTAGATTTAATGTTTGGAAAAGGTTTGAGTTATATAGGAAGTATTATTGATGCTTCGATTAAATATGATTTGATTGATAAAAGTGGCTCTTGGTATTCATATAATGAAGAAAAAATTGGGCAAGGTAAAGATAATGTTACAAATTATCTAACTGACAACCCGCAAATTGTTGAAACACTTGATGCAAAACTTAGAGAAATCATGTTTCCTAAAGTTGAAAAAAGCTCACAAGAAACTAAATAAAATAATATTTTGTTCTTTGTTAATTAAAAAAATACACTCCTTCTTGGTTGTCCAAGCTGGGGTGTATGTTATTTTAAAGGTGCATTTTGTTTAAACTTATTCTAAAAACCCCAAGGAGAGAAAGAATATCTTAATGAAGTAGATAAAATATTTTGTAAGATGTTATATTTGAGTCCAATTGTATAATTTTCATTTAATCTTGTTTTAGCAATTAAATCTATTCTGTTTGATTTTGAACCAACATTATTCTTTGTAAAGTTTGTAACAGCATAATAAGTATCTAAGTTAATCATTGAAGTTTTATTTTTCAAAAGAATTCCCGAATTAATTCCAATATTTAAATGAAAATAATCAAATACAACTGAAGCATCTGCCATGCAATATATTAATAAGGGATCATTTGGGATATCCATAAATGAACATAATCCTATACTTAATCCTCTAGTAATTGAAATATATGGTTTTAATTTATTGTCATTAAAATTATTGTCTATAGCTATTTTTATACCATTTGAAAGACTTTTGCTGAAAAATTTCAATTTATAATATGATTGTTGTTCCCATAATGTCAAATTTGTTAATCCAAAATCGGAATTATCATTATAAAAAAGATTAATTTGTCCTATAATAGTTTTAACAAATCTAGGGGAAGAGAATACTCTTTGCCAAGTATCGGAACTTAAGAATCCCGCTTCTAAATTAAATGAATAGTTGTTTAAATTATCTAATTTCAAATTTGTTTGAAAATCAACAAATGAAAGATTATTATCAATATAGTAAGGTCTTTTATATTGATCTTTTATTGGAACATATTCGTCTAATTCTCTTTTTACTAATTTGTTTTCCCAACCATCATCAGTCCAATATGTTTTTCTAATATAATATTCAGGTGCTTTATTACGACTTTGTTCTAGATTAAATTGGCTAGAAGCTGGAGAATAAGTTTCCCAATCAACTATATAATTTTTTTCTTTTAATACTTTTACTAGGGAATAGGGTAATAAGATAGAATTTGCTCTTTCTCTCAATTTTACATTTCCAAGTGAATAATCTAATAAAGATAGTGCTCCATTTACACAATTTCTACTAATAAATTGGTATGAAATTGGGGCCTCATTTAATTCCCAAACAAATAATAAAAGTCTTTGTATCTGTGCTTTATTAATATTAGTTTTGAAAACTACTAATTCTCTATTTAATTTTAAAGAATAATTTTCAAAAATTAAAGCGGCTCTATCGAATGCAAAATATCCAACTAAATTACCATTTAGCCCATTAATAATTACTTCAGTGCCACTTAAATTATCTAAATGAGCAAATAAATTAATACTTACACCTTTCCCAATATTTTCATCTTTATGATTTAATAAAACAATAGTATGTCCAAACATACTCATTAATTGATCATTAATTGGTTCAGATAATGCTATAGATAATTGATCATAATCATTTTCTTTTAAGTATTTTTGTAATTCTGGATTAATGCTTAAATAATCAATATCTAAATTCAAATTTCTACTAATACATTCATATCTAGCTGGATATTTGATTAATAATTCATTACTCTTATTTTCTAATAAATATTCAATTTCTTTTTTATAATCTCTTTCTCCACAAGCAAACATTTTTGAATTATCTGTAATAAATCCTTTTCCATAGGGATCATCTAACAATAAATTATGCCATTCATCACTATTTGATAATTCTTTAATTGTCATAGAGTAAAGTGATACAGTAGATATACAAAGCAAAAACAATAAAATATATTTTTTCATTAATTTCCTCAATTTGTTTAATTAAGTAAAAAATAAAATATTATTAAAAAAAAATATAGTTCATTTTATTGTTTTTATAATGAAATTATTAAATTTACATTTTATTAACAACTATGTATAATTATATAAAAAATAAAGAGAGAAAAATAATGATAGATTCTAATATGAAAATTAATGTGAATGAAAACTCACATTCTTTTAAAATTCCTACATTTGAAGGTCCTTTAGAATTATTATTATATTTAATTCAAAAATCTCAAATTAATATATATGATATTCCAATTGCTCTAATTACAGAACAATTTCTTGAATATATAACTGATAATAATGAAATTGAATTGAATCAATTATCTGATTTTTATAAAATGGCTGCTGATTTGTTATATATAAAAAGTAGAATGTTATTGCCTGTAGAATTAGATTTTGATGATGAGTATGAAGATCCTAGACAAGATTTGGTTCAACAATTATTAGATTATCAAAAATTTAGAAAGTATACTGAATTACTAACAAATACTGCTAATTCCGATGACTTATATATAGAGAGGAAAAAATCTTCATTTATGATCCCTTTTGAAGATCAACAATTATTTGAAAATATTGATTTGTCATTGCTTTTAGAAACTTTTACAACAATTCTCAGTAAAATTTCACCAACAAAAGTTTTTAATGTTTATGAAGAGGTTACAGTAAATGAAAAATTGGCTTTAATGAATGAGTTTTTTGAAACAAAAGATGAATTTTATATTGAGGATATAATAATTTTTTTAGATAAACCTTTGCATATTATATGTGCTTTTATGGCAATATTAGAGGCTTGTAAATTTAATATGATATATATTGAACAAAAAACACCTTTTAAAACAATTGTAATTAAAAAAAGAAATATTTCAAATATTGATAATGATGAAGCAGATTTTATTGATGAAATGTATGAAGAAGCTATAGAAAAAGGTTATTATAACGACAGTGCAGTAAATGATAAAATTGATGAAGATAATTTCGAAATTATTAATAAGGATGATGAGTTTACAGATAATATTTTAGATAATACTGTTTTATTTAGTGAAGAAGAAATTAAAAATAGAAAAGATATTATTGAAATAGGTGATTTTGAAGATATAGATTTAGAGGATGAAGAATAAAAATGAATAAAAATGACCAAAATAAAACAAATTTTTTATTATCTAATGGAGCTAGATTAGTTGAAACAATATTGTTTTTAGAAAATGATAGTGTCAGCAAAGAAAAATTAATGAAAATGACGAACTTAAATGAAGATGAGTTATATGCATCATTAGAAGAGTTAAATGAGCATTTTCAAAGTTTTATGCATGGAATCACACTTAGTATTAAGCATGATAGATTTCAATTTCTTCCTTCTCGAGATTTACATACTGAATTAAGAAAATGCTATGGCAAAAAAGTAGATAAAAGATTAAGTAAGGCAGCACTTGAAACACTTTCGATTGTTGCATATAGTCAACCTATCACGAGACGTGAGATTGATAATATTAGAGGTGTATCCAGTGATACAATTGTAAGATTATTACGGGAAAGAGAATATATAAAAGTTATTGGTAGAAAAGATGTGCCCGGTCATCCATGTTTGTATGGAACATCAAGAAAATTCTTGTTAGAATTTAATTTAAGAAGTATAAGTGAACTACCAAAATTATCTGATATTGATAAATCAAGATTTATTGATGAAGATAGTAACGAGGAGTAAAAATTGAAGATAGAATATCCTATTAGACTACAAGCTTTTTTAGCAAAAAGTGGTTGTGGTAGTAGAAGATTTTGTGAAACATTAATAACAGCTGGTAGAGTTAGAGTTAATACAAAAAGAGTTACAGAACTTGGAACAAAAGTTGAAAGAGATGATGTTGTTCAACTAGATGATGAAACAATCGAACCTGTAGAAAAAACATACTATTTTGCATTGCATAAACCAAAAGGATATGTATGTACTAATTTTGATCCAAATGAAAAATTATATGCAAGAGAATTAATTAGAATTAATGATTGGAATTTATTATATCATATTGGAAGACTTGATAAAGAGTCTACTGGTTTAATATTATATACAAATGATGGAGATGTTGCTAATAAAATTATGCATCCATCACATCAAATTGAAAAAGAATATTTAGTATCTACAAATAGAGAAGTAATGAAAGCTGATTTATTAAAAGCTATTGATGGAATATTTATCGATCAAAAGCGCCCTTATAAAATAAAAAGTTTTCAATTATTAACAAAAAACTGGACAAGAATTGTTTTAACAGAAGGTAAAAATAGAGAAATAAGAAAGATATTTAGTTATTTTGATTATGATGTTAAACAATTATGCAGAATTAGAATTGGAAATATTGAACTGGGTGATCTTGAACCTGGTGAATATAGACAATTAACTGCAGGTCAGATTGAAAGTTTATTAAAGGGCGAAAATGCAAAAAGTTCTAAAAGTATTAAAATAGGTAAGGGGAAATAATCTATGGTTATAGCAATTGATGGCCCAGCTGGGGTTGGTAAAAGTACAATAGCGTCTTTATTAGCAGAAAAATTAAATTTATATTATTTAAATTCAGGTTCTTTTTATAGAGCTATAACTTATGCCCATCAATTAAAAAGTAATCAGATTTTAGATAAAGAAGCTGTATTGGAAACAGCTCAAGAAATTGAATTAAGTGTTAAAGACTCTAAAGTTTGTTTAAATGGTATAGATGTAGAAGATAAACTCCATACTAGTGAAGTTGATAAGTATGTTTCACAGGTAAGTGTAGACCCCAAAATTAGAGAAATTGTCAACAAAATAATTAAAGAAATAGCTAACGGAATAGATATCATTGCTGAAGGTAGAGATATTACAACTGTAGTATTTCCTAATGCAGATTTCAAATTTTATTTTGATGCAAAACCCGAAATTAGAGCAAAAAGAAGATTTATTCAACATCCTGAAGGTCAAGATTATGAGACAATTTTATCTGAGATAATTAGGCGTGATAAAAATGATAAAGAAAAACCTGTTGGAAGCTTAAAGATTGCAAATGATGCAATAATTATTGATACTTCGTACTTGACCATTCCGCAAGTTTGTGAGAAAGTGATAAAAGCTATAAAAGCGCAAGGTATGCGATAAATATAGGAATTTAGGATCAGGAGAAAGCAAGTGGCTAACGAGAGTGAAATTGAAGAAAAGAAAACTAGTATGCAATTAATGCAGGAGGAGTATCTTAAATCTCTTGATGGCATCGAAGACGGTCAGCTCGTGACCGGAACTGTGGTTCAGGTAAATAATGAGTATGTTTTTGTTGACGTCGGTTACAAGAGCGAGGGTAAGATTCCTCGTGATGAATTTAAAGAATTACCAGCAATTGGTGATAGTGTAAGTGTTGTTATCGTTACTAAAGAAGGTAAACACGGACAAATCGTCGTTTCTAAAAAACGCGCAGATGTCAAGGAACGCACTGATGAATTAAGAAGTGCTGCTGAAGGTAGAACACCTATCGAAGGTACATTTATTAAGGTTATAAAAGGTGGGTTTGAAGTTGATTTAGGTGGAGAATATAAAGGTTTCTGCCCATTATCAAAGGCTGATGTTGTTCGCGTTGAAGAACCAGAAACATTAATTGGCATAACAGACTATTTTGTAATTGATAAATTCCATGCAGGTGCAAAGCTTAAGAGTGTTGTATCACGTAGGGAATACCTAGAGAAGAAGATTAAAGAAAATAAAGAAAAATTCTTCTCAACAGTTAAAATTGGAGATGTTGTTGAAGGCGTAGTTAAATCATTTACCTCATTTGGTGCATTCATTGATTTAGGTGGCTTCGATGGCTTATTACATATCAACGATATGAGTTGGGGACATGTAACTAGACCAAAAGATTTCGTAAAAAAAGGACAAGTTGTTCAATTACGTTTAATTAATATTGATCCAGAATCACAAAAGATTAATTTAAGTTTAAAACATATGAATGAAGATCCTTGGTCAACATTTGAACAAAGATATCATGTTGATGATGTTATTGTAGCTCCAGTAACAAAACTAACAAGTTTTGGTGTTTTTATTGAAATTGAACCTGGTGTTGAAGGCTTGGCACACATTTCTGAATTATCTTGGGTTAAGAGAGTAAATAATCCAAAAGAAGTTCTTAAAATTGGTGATGTTGTTAATGCAAAAATCTTAGGTTATGATTTAGACAAAAAGAGAGTTTCATTAGGATTAAAACAATTAATGGAAAATCCTTGGGATACTATTGCTGAAAGATATCCAGTTGGTATGACTTTAAACAAACCTGTTGTAAAGATTACTAATAGTGGAGCTTTTATTAACCTTGAAGAAGGTATCGATGGTTTCTTACATATTGATGATATTTCTTGGACAAAGAAATTAAAGAATATGTCTGGCTTCTGTAAAGAAGGTGATTCAATTGATGTTGTTGTAACAAGAGTTGAACCAGAAAATCGTAGAATTCGTTTAAGTGTTAAAAAATTAGAAGATAATCCATGGCAAGTTCTTAAAAAGGATTACCCAAAATATAGTAAGATTACAGGAACTGTATCAAACGTAACTGAATTTGGTGTATTTGTTAAAGTTATCGGCGATATTGAAGGATTAATTAGCAAATATAACTTAGTTGGACCAGATGAAGAATTTAATGATGAAGTATTACAAAAATACAACGTCGGTGATACTATTACAGCAATGGTTATTGAATGTAATCCTGTTACTCAAAAACTTTCACTTTCAATTAAAGAAATGATTAAGCGTTCACAACAATCAGAAATTGCTAAGTATATTCATGGCAATGATGATGAAGAGGATACTTTCACATTTGCAGATTTAATGGCTTCTAAAGACGACAATTAAATTAGCAAATTTAAATAACAGGCGGAAAATCCGCCTGTTAAACATTTCCTAAAGGGAGTCAATTAATGAGTAATAAAGATAATTTCAATAATAACGAAGATAAAGTTATTGAAGGTAATGTATCTACTTTTTTGAGTGAAAATTCAAAACTAATAAAATACATTGTACTAGCAATCGTTGTAATTGTAGTTGTAATTGGTGTAGTTAACATTTCAATGAATAGAAAAGCTCTAAAAAATGTTGATGCATTAGAAACAGCTCAAACTGAATTAGCAAGTGCAACTTCTGCAGATAAAGAATCATCAACATATCAAGAAGATTTAGATAAAGCTATTGCAGATTTACAAGCTTTAGAAACAGCAAAAGGATATGTAGGTTTAAAAGCTACTTATTTATTAGCTCTACAATCTTTTAGTAATAAAGATTACCAAGTTGCTTTAGATTCATTTTTAGCAATTTCAGATAAAGCTTCAGGAACATATTTAGGTTCTTTATCATTAAGTAATGCAGCCGTATGTGCTGAACAATTGGGTGATCAAGCAAAAGTTATTGAATATTGTCAAAAATTAATTGATGTATATGGTAATGATGCTGCCGAAACTCCAAAAGCAATGTTTACTTTAGCACGTATTTATGAAAAACAAGGTAATGCTGATTTGGCTAAAGGTAGATTCCAACAATTAGCTGACCAATTCCCAAATTCAGAATATGGTAAATTAGCAAAAAATAGTTTATTAAACTATTAAGAAATGAGCATACATAAGTATATAAGACACATATTTAATAGTCGAGCTATTATATTTTATGTGTCTTTTTTTATGCTTATTTCGTGTGGAATTCCAACCAATATATATTTAAAAAATGGAATTACAGATGAAGAAGGTGTTTCTTATTATGAATTTTCATCACAAGTTGAAGAACCAGATTCATTTGTAACAACGTTAACATTTAATCTCGTTGATGAATCTTTAGTTGTTGAGGATACACCATCAATTTGTTATTTTTATTCTATTTTTCCTTCCGATTTATCAGACTTAACTGAATCTAGTTATGCATCGAAAATCTTAGCTGCTTTTAATTCTAAATATTCGAAGTTCCCAGGAAAACCTTTATCTATATCTCAAAACGATTCTAGTGTACTTAATATTGATTATAATGATAATAAAATAAAATTGTATAAATTTACTTATGATGATGCAGGCATAGAACAAACTGCCTTATCATATTTATCTACAATTAAATCACTTAATTATAATAATGAATATGAAGTTAAATTTAAAATTCAAAATTCGAATGATGGAAACTTTAATTTTGAAAATTCATCATTATTTGAAACCCATGATTCTGCAGGTAATATAATTGAAAGTGACAATTTAATTTTAACAAGATTTAATAAAGATAAATTTAAAACATCTTCAATTGCTGAAGATGATTCAGATTATCTATATTCTGATTATACTATAATGAATAATTCTAATTCATATAAAGTTATAGTATTTGCTGCTTTTATTGTTCAAGGTCAATTTTCAAATATATTTTGGAGTGATTTACATAAAGTTGGGACTTTTGACCTATAATTTTTTTTAGAAATAATATATATTCTGTAAACTAGAAATTGAATTTAAATATAAATTACTTTTAATACTTTATTTTTTTATAAAATAGAATTAATGTACTTATATGATTGAATTTACTATAAAAAATGAAAAAACATTATCTGCAGCCCTTTCACAATTGAAGCAGATAACTGAATTGCTCCGCAGTGAGAATGGATGCCCTTGGGATATAAAACAAACAAATAAAGATTTTGCTATTTATTTAATTGATGAAACATATGAATATATTGATTCAATTATTAATAAGGATGTTCAAAATACTTCAGAAGAACTTGGGGATATGTTAACTAATATAATAATGCTCCTCACAATTCACCAACAATATAATGATATTGATATTGTTGAATCTATAAATGATGAATGTGAGAAACTAATAAGACGACATCCTCATGTATTTAGTTCTGAATACGATAAAACTACGCTTAAAAGCGATCAAGTTGTATCTATATGGGATAACGTCAAAAAAAATGTTGAAGGTCGTCATGATGATTTAAACGATTTCTTTAATAAAGTCCCTAATTCTTTACCACAATTGGAATATTCTTTTGAATGTATGAAAAAAGTTAGTAAGGTTGGATTCGATTGGAGTAAAAAAGAAGATGTTGCCAATAAAATTCAGGAAGAATTATTAGAAGTTAAAGAAGCAGATTCTTTAAATGATAAAGATGCCTTAGAAGAAGAGATTGGTGATTTGTTACTAGCTGTAATTAATTATTCAAGATTCTTAAAAATAAGACCTGAAATTGCATTAAGAAGATCAACTAATAAATTTAAAAATAGATTTAATAAAGTTAAGCGAATATGTGATAATGAAAAAATCCCAATTTCTCCAGATAATGTTGATGAATTAAATAGAGTTTGGGATTTAATAAAAAAAGAAGAAAAATAGGTTTTCAATAAGCCGGGTTCTGTATAATGATAATCATCTATCTACGACTTATATTACTATAAATCTTTAGCGCCCTACCCGTGAAAAATGAGCGGACAACCCTTTTCACTGCTTGGGCTTGCTCCTAACGAGGCTTGCCGTGCCATAAATGTTACCATTTATGCGGTGAGCTCTTACCTCACCATTTCACCCTTACCTATAAAATAGGCGGTTTATTTTCTGTTGCGCTTTCTATAGCATTACTGCTCCCGGGCGTTACCCGGCGTTATGTCCTTTGGAGCCCGGACTTTCCTCATACAGAAAAGACTGCATGCGATTATCTAGAAAACCTATATATTTTTTATAAAATTAAAAGCTATCTAAGTCAAATTCATCGTCATCAGTAAATGTTGATAATGAACCTTCTTCTATTTCCATAGAATCTGTTGAATTTTGAAGTTCTGTTTCTTCATAGTATAATACACGAGAACAATAAGGACAGAATTCGATATTTTCTAAACTTCTTACTTCATTAACAAATTGTATTGGAAGAAGCATGTGGCAACCTCCACAAACATTGTCATGAATAGGAACAATACCAGAACCATCTTTATTTTTTACAATACTTGAGAATTTCTTAAATAATTCAGGTGAAATTTCATATTGATCTACGATACTATTACAATCATTTTCTAGGCGATTTTTTTGTGAAACTTTATCAATTAAAATTGCATCATATTTAGCTTCTTCAGATTTAACTTCTGTTTCAACTTCATTTAGAACTACAGATTGTTCTTCTAATTCTTCTTTTAGTTGAGTTAAAGTTTTTTCTTTAGCATGTAATTGTTTTAATAAGTTTTGTTCTAAAATATGAGAATCACTTATTTGTTTTTCTAAAGCTTCAAATTCTCTTTGTGTAGAGATAACTTCCATTTGCTTTTGATTGTTTTCATGAGCTATAACAGCATTGTCATATTCAAATCTTAGCGTTTTACATTCTTTTTCAACTGTTTGAACATTTAAATTCAATTCTTCAAAATCACTTCTTAATTTGTCAAGTTGTGCTTTCTTAATTTTTAATTCATGTGGTAGTTGTTTTATTTCTTCTTCAACATGAAATTTTGCTTTTAAGCTATCTTGAAGTTTTTCTAGCTTTGTGAATACTTCTTTTTGCATCACTTTCTCCTGAAAATCTAATCTTAACTCATATTTAATGAGTTTTTGTCTGTGAAAAATGCCGTGAAATTATAAAATCACACAGGCATAAAATTTAACATAAATAATATTTATTATCAAGAATATATTTATTAATAATAGTAAATAAAATTTTTGAGCCGAAAGACTTAGGTATTTATAAAATCTTTTAATTGCTTAGCTCGTTTAGGATGTCTTAATCTTCTGAGAGCTTTTGCTTCAATTTGTCTAATTCTTTCTCTAGTAACTCCAAAATATAAACCAACTTCTTCTAAAGTAAGAGAATACCCGCCATCAATACCAAATCGCATTTTTAAGACTTCTTGTTCTCTTGCTGGTAATGTATGAAGCACATCCAATAATTGTTCTTGAAGTAATCTATATGCAGTTTGAGTTGCTGGATTTTCAACATCTTTATCTTCAATAAAATCAGAAAGTAAAGAATCCTCTTCTTCTCCAACTGGAGTTTCCAATGAAATAGGTTCTCTTGCAACATTCTTAACTGTTTTAACCTTTTTCTCATCCCAGCCAAGTCTATCTGCAATTTCTTCATCAGAAGGATCTCTTCCAAGAGATTGCATAAGTAACCTAGATTCTCTAACGACTTTATTAATTTGTTCTATCATATGTACTGGTACACGAATAGTTCTAGCTTGATCACTTATTGATCTTGTAATTGCTTGTCTAATCCACCAAGTTGCGTATGTACTAAATTTATAACCTTTTCTATATTCAAATTTTTCTACAGCTTTAATTAAACCTATATTTCCTTCTTGAACTAAATCAAAGAAGTGCAAACCTCTATTTGTGTATTTTTTTGCAATTGATACAACTAATCTTAAGTTAGCTTTAATTAATCTGTCTTTAGCTGTTTTCATCATTTTTCTTCCGCGTTTGATTACAACAGCCTGTTCTAATATTTGATTTCTTGAGGCTTCAAAAGTTTGTTCAATCTCTTTCAAAGTTTTTTCTGTTTGTTGATAAGTTGAAATAAGTTCCTTGATTTCATATGCACTCATATTCAAGTCTTCTTCAATTTGTTTGCTCTTTGATCTAGTAGCTAAATCTCTTCCTAATTGTCTTAATTCTTTAGTAGAAGAAATATTTAATTTATTTTGAAGACTTTGCATTAAGTCCATTAGTTCAACAATAGATAATTCAGCGTTAACATATCTTTCTGTAAATGCGGTTAATTCTTCTGGTTGTAATTCAACATCATTTAAAACAGTGAATAATTTAACACGTTTCTTCTGTAATTTACTATCTTCAAGAAAATCTTGTCCTTTTGAAATTAATTCTTCTTTTAAACTTTGATATTCTTTTATTGCAGCTTTATGTGGATTCAATTGTTCTCTGTAGTATTGATTATATCGTTTTTGTTCAGCATATAATTCTTTTAATTCTTTTTGAGAGAATTCCATTTCAGTTTCATCTATTTTTGCTTCAAGCTTTTTTATAATATCTGTAAAGAAAGAAATTAATATACCATTATCTTTTATTACTTCAAGAATAATAGCATTCCCTTCTTCCATTTTTTTAGATAAAACTACTTCATCTTCAGCTGTTAATAATTTTTCTTTTCCAATTTCTCTTAAATATAGTCTAATAGGATCATCAACATCCCCTTTTGAATTTGATAAAATATTTGATTTCTTATCATCTTTTGAGGCTGCATTACCACTACTAATTGAATTGATATCAAAAACTTTTTCTGAAGAACCAACTTCATCTTCAGATTCAAATGAGAAGTCAGTTAT
Organism: Sphaerochaetaceae bacterium; assembly: GCA_963678575.2. Taxonomy (GTDB): domain Bacteria; phylum Spirochaetota; class Spirochaetia; order Sphaerochaetales; family Sphaerochaetaceae; genus Pleomorphochaeta. Next base: position 796,703 of record CAXXHV010000002.1, read on the forward strand.
TGCTGTTGAATCTATTATTGCATCACTGTCATCATCATCGTCATCCTCTTCATCATCATCTTCTTCTTCACTATCGTCTTCTTCTTCATCATCTGGTACTCTAATAATAATTTCATCAGCATCTAAATCTATTTCAATATCAACTTCATCAACATCATCTTCAACATCATCTTTTACAAAGGCATCATCATCTGGATCTTCTTCAACTTCGTTAAATGCAGATTCATCTGGTTCTTCTTCAATAATTTCTGTTAAAATTTCTTCTAAAATTTCTCTTTTTTCGAGAACAAAATCAGAATTTACTTCAACTTCATCATCATCATCATCATTTTGATTTTGTTGTGATGTAATAGGAGTATCTTGATTTGAGTGTTTTGATGTTGAGCTATTATCAGCAGCAACCTTATAAAAAATTCCTAAACTTAAAAGAAAGTCTTTTTCCAGCATTCTTTATTTTTTCCTTATACTTTTGTTTTGGGGACTAATTTACCCCTTAATTCAGCAATATCCTGATCCAATATTATTTGATCTTTTAATAACATTTTTATGCTCTCAATATCATTTGATGATTGAGCAATTTCTAATATCTCTTCGTACCTTTTTTTCTCTGTTTCTAAAGTCCTTAACCTAATTCTATTAATTCCCTCTTGTAATTGATTTATACAGTATTTTTCATTAAATTCTTCTAATAAATAGGAAGAAGAAACATCTGCCTTTATTTGAGGGTCATTAATTAATTGTAAGAAATAGTCATTACCACAATCTTCGTCATTTAGCCTAAAATAATCTTCTAAAATATTAAATAAAGCTATAGCCTCCTCATCTTTTAGATCTTTTACCGATATATTTTTACGAAATTGTTTATAATGTTTTCTATTGTTTACTACAACTAGCATTAAAAACAAATCCAAATTAAACCTATCTTTCGTTAAAGGTTGAATATCTATTTTTCTTATATTTTTTTTCCCATATAAATATGAATTAGAACTCCCTTTTTTGTATTGCATATATACACTATTGGTATGTACTTTTAACATTTCTGCCAGTCTCTGAAGTAATGAATCTTTTTCAATTTCAGAAGGTGTTGCATCTATATATGGTTTAATATAATTAAAAATCTCATCTTTACCTTTCGAATTCTTTATATCATATAATTTTATAGCATTATTGACAAGGTACATAAACCCATCAATGGTATTACTTAAGGCATTTTTTAATGCCTCTTCACCTCTTTTTTCTAACATTTCAGCAGGATCATTAAATTCTTGTAAATATATTACAAAATTAGCTATACCTTGTGCTTGTAAAATATTTAATGTGCGGATTGTAGCTTTTATTCCTGCTGAATCATTATCAAATAAAATATAAGCTTTTTCAACATATCTAGATAGCAAACGTGCTTGTTCTGATGTAAAAGCAGTACCAAGAGAAGCTACAGCGTAATCAATCTTTGCTTGATGTAAGGCTATTACATCAAAATTACCTTCACAAATAACAACTTCCTTTTTTTCTTTTAAGCTTTCTAAAGATTCATAAATACCATATAAATTACTTTTTTTTGAATATATTAAAGTTTCTGGTGAATTTCTATATTTTGCTTTTGAATTTCCTGTTAAATCTCTTGCGGAAAAAGCTACAGTTTTTCCATCCCAAGTTCTAATCGGGAAAATTAATCTTCCATCAAATAATGAGGATTTCGAATTATCAAAGAAAATTCCACTTTTATTTAAAAAATCTTGTTTATAGTCGCTGTTTGATTTAATTCTAGTATATAAAAAATCATTATTCATTGGTAAATAGCCAAGTGAGAATTTATCAATCATTTCTTTATTAATGTTTCTCTTTGATAAATAATTAAGTGCTGTTTTACCTATTTCTGATATTAATACATTATACATAAAAATTCTACATCTATCATATAATGAGTAAAATTCAGTTTTAATTTTAAAATTGCTATTTGTCTTAGATGAATCAAAATTTAATGGTTCCCCTACTTCTTCAGCAATTTTTATTACTGATTCATACCAACTCAAGTGGTCATATAAGGAAACAAATTTAAAAATATCACCACTAACGCCACAACCAAAACAATGGAAAAACTGTTTATCATCATGGATATAAAAACTTGGTGTTTTTTCATCATGAAAAGGGCAACAACAAACATAATCACTTCCACGCTTGTGTTTAACATCAGCATATCGAGATATGTATTGGGATAATGATATTTTATTTTTTATTTTATCAATTGTTTGTTGCGCTATTTTTGGCACCTTTGCTCCTATTGAATAATTTTTGGAATAAATTTATCCATTAAATCCAAATTCTTTTGAATTTCTTTAGCTTTTATTTTCTTCCCTTTTTTTATCCCAGGACAACATTTTGTTTCTTCATCCCAGGTTTGTTGATTTACGATAATATTTGGCCAAAAAGGATATGTTCTACATTGTAAAGGTCTATCTTCGTAACAACTGCAACCATTTTTTGTCAAAAAAATACAATCGTAATTTTCTTTTTCTAATAAACTAATTCTATATCCAAAACCAATAGGTACTTTTCTACAATAAGTATTAATAAATGTTTCTTCGTCCATTGAGAAATGAGTAGAGAGGTTATGTAAGTCTTCCTCACTTAGAAATACAAAACCTGGTTCACAACTACAACAATAATTGCAACCTTGGCATTCAAATTCAAGCCCATTTTTATAAAAATTGCCCATATAACCTCGCAGATTAAAGCAAATAGGTCTTCTCAAATGAGAAGACCTACTAAATGGGGAGAGAAGGATTCGAACCTTCGAAGGCTGAGCCAACAGATTTACAGTCTGCCCCCTTTGACCGCTCGGGAACCTCCCCGTGTCGTTTAGACAAGTAGGAATATAAATAATATTAATAATTTAGTCAACCTATTTTGTAAAATCATTTAAAAATGTATCAAAAGATATTATTTTTTATTGCTAATAAAAATAGCCTCTAATTTTATATATATTATTTTTTCTCAATTAGCATCAATTATAACATAAAAAAAATATTTTTAAAGAAGAATATACTATTATTTTATTTTTTTTGATTAGTTAAGTAATTTTAATTAATTTACGACTATATTATAAGTATAAAGTGATTGTATAGATATTTTATTATTTTCAATAATCCATTTATTTAAATAATCAATTATATTTTTATTTATTATTTTGTATGAAGGGAATTCAAAATTTTCCAAATAAAAGTTTGAGTTAGTTATGAGTGAATATTTTGTGTCGTTGTTTATTTTTTGTAAAGACCCATTTTGCTTTAAATTATAATATTCATTATTAATTTCTTTTATGCCATAATATACTATTTCATTTTCATGATTTTTCAAAAGGTCAATAATTTCACTGCCTGTCATTTGTGCAAGGAGTATTTTTTGATTTAAACTTTGAGTTTTATCACTATATATATTTTGAGGCAATAGATTGAAAATATCTTGCCAAAATATATCCCCCTTTTTTAAAAAATAAGGTGAAGAGGAATACATCTTGCTTGTTTCATCAAAATTATCTACAAGCGAAGAATATGTAAATACGCTGATATCACAATTCATTTGATCAAATAAAGCCTTTGAAATTAGCATTGAACAATCTTTTGGATATAGATTGTCATCTGTAGTAGCTAAAGCAACTTTATCTAAATCAAATTTACTTACTAATACATCTTGTTGCCAGTATTGTACAAATTCTTCTCGGGTTATTTCTCCTAATAAGTATTGTTCTACCGCAGAATTTAAATAATCTTTGCCTCGATTAAAATCATATAGTTTTGTGATTTGATTTTTTTTATATTGGTTAATTGATTTGTAGTAAGTGTCATAAACAGAAGAAGATAAACCATATAGTGGTTCATATATGCTATGATTGTTAAAAATAACATTAATATCTCCAACATTTCCCAATACTTTTGAAAGAAAATTATTTAATGTTTCTTTTTTATTCTCCATAGATTTTTTATTTACACCTATATAAACTTGATCTGAATATAATAAATAGTTTGAATTAGTGTCAGGGGAATAAAAAGGAATTGCTGAAATGTTATCATTAAAATAAGGCAATATTTGGTTAAGGTTATTAGTGTTTATTTCCATAATCCCTATCTCATCATTATTAAATTTTTCTATTGCTTGAGAGAATGAATAATCTTTGGTTTTTAATTTTTCAAGATCAATTCCAATAAAATTGTCAATAAAATTAAATGTATTTGACAAATCATAATCTCCAACATTTGCCAAGCCTTTTTCTAATTCTTGGGCCCAATTAAAGCCTTTTATTGTTAATCCATCTGTAAGAGAAAAAGCGTAATTGAATAATGAAGAACCTAATATTTTGTATTGTTCTTTATCTATATATAAAATTTCAGGTTTCATAATAAATAAATAAATTTGATCTAACAATTCTTTTGCATTTGTTGGTGGTATTAAATTGTTATTAATAAAAACTTGTTTATTTATTAATAGATATTTTTTATTATCTGTAAAAGGAATTAAAAAAATATTTCCATTTTTATCCATTTTTCTTAGAGAGTTAAATGAATTTGAAGGAAAGAATGTCTTTCCAGATAGATCTGCAAGAAATTCGCTGTTATCTTGTGTTAAATATTTAGAAATAACAATATCACAATTAAAATTATTAGATATGTAATTGTCTAAAAATAGTTTTTGATTTGTACTTACATTTGTTACAAAATTTATATTATACTCTGGAAAATTTTCCTTTATTGATGTAATCCATTGTTTAGTGCCTTCATTGATATCATGATCAATAAAAATTGAAATGTTGTTTTTGTCATAAAAAAAATCTTTATTTTCAATTTTGTCTATTTTTTTACAAGAAGTAAAAAAGGAAAGAATTAAACAAACTATTAATACTATTTTTTGAATATTAGACATATGGCATCCTTTAATTCGTTAATATTAACAGGTTTACACAAAATAGCATTAACTTTAAGTTCTTGGTGAATATTTTCATCTTTTGCATTTGCACTCATGATTATTATAGGTAAATCTTTGTCGAGTCTTTGTGACTCCCTAATTTGTTTAATTACTTGATATCCATCTACAACAGGCATTCTAATATCTGTTAAAATCAATGAATAATAATTAGTTTTGTGTTTAAAAAATAAATCTAGGCCAGTTTTACCATTTTCAGCTGAATCAACAGAGAATCCGATACTTTGTAATTGTTTCTCGCCTATTAGTCTATTAATTGGATGGTCTTCAATGAATAATACTTTTTGTCCACTTAAATTTATATTGAATGACTCTTTGTTGTTTTTTAAGAAAGGATTTGTAACTTTTTCTAGGGTTATTTTTACAATAAATTCAGAGCCTAACCCTTTTTCACTTATAACTTTAATTCTGCCATTCATTAACTTAATTAGATTATCAACAATTGCTAAACCAAGGCCAGTACCACCATATACTGAAGATATGCTATCATTTTCTTGAATATATGGTATGAATAAATCCTTTATGTAGTCTTTACTCATTCCAATTCCAGTATCTTTTACAATAAAAGTAATTGTATCTGATTTAGTATCATATTCTTCAGTTTGAATTTTAATATTTACTGAACCTTTTTCTGGGGTAAATTTAATTGCATTCGATATTAAGTTCATCAAAATCTGAGAAATTCTTAATTTATCTCCAACATACCAAATATCCTCGTTTATATTATAATTAAAACTATAATATAAATCTTTTTCAAAAGCTTTTGATTGATTAATTATTTCAATATTTCTAACCAATTCATTTAATGAAAAAGGTTCATTTATTAAACTAAAATTACCACTTTCAATTTTACTTAAATCAAGTATGTCATTAATTATTTCTAAAATATAATTAGCTGAAGATTTCACCTTATCTAATGAATCATCAATAATTTCTTCATTATATAAATTTTCTTTAGCTAGTTCAGCCATTCCCACTATTGCAGATAGTGGTGTTCTCATATCATGACTCATTTGTGATAAAAATTCACTTCTTGATAGTGCTGCTTGTTCTCTTACATTACTTTCAAATTTTGTTCTATTTTTTTGAGATATAATATCGAAAATAACTATTACTAAAATTAATATTAATACAAGGATGAAAAATAAGGTTAAATATGCCATTTGTAAAGTTTTTGAAACATCAGTAATTAATCTATTTGAAACAATTGAAACTGGGATAAGACTTATAATAAATTCTTCACCATTATTAAAAGATTCGTATTGAATTAGCCATCTTTCTGTTAATTTAAAGTAATAATAATTACTCTGACCATTTAAAAAATCATTTTTAATATTGTTTATTATATTTTGATTTACCTCTAATTCTTCAAGTGAAGAAAAGAGATTATATCCAATTATATTAAAAGAGTCTTTTTTTGGACTTATTACTAATCTTCCTAAATTATCACAAACAAAAGATATTCCAGAACTTCCAAATAACGGCAAAGTCATTCTTGATCTATATAATATTTCACTTGTCGCAAACATAATCGCAACAATTTTTTGATTTTCAATTTCAAAGGGTTCTATTGGCTGTGCGGTAATTAAAAAATTTTGTCCATTTGATAGTCGTTCAAATCTTGAAATGGGCTTTTTATCAATTATTAATTCTTTTAGCAATTCTTTATCTTGAAGTTCAAAGATTGTATTATCAATATTATAACAAATTCCTGATTCACTGACTAAAACTAATTGGGAATCATTATCGGAACTAATTTTAGAATAATCTTTATCTGCATCAATAAAAGATTTTGGTTTATTACTTTTAATTAAGTATACCAAAAAATTTAAATTTGAAGATATGTCATCTCTAATTTCTTTGGAGCGACTTGCTAATTGTTTTTCTATTTCACCAATATATTGTACTCTTTCATCATCAATACTATTTTCTAATTCTGTATATGAATTTGTAAAGGCATATGATACAACAAAGATTACAAAAACAGCGGTTAAAATAATTGTTAAACTTTTTTTATTCATAAACTAACTCTTATATAATTTTTTATACTAACACACCTTTTTATTATAACTCAACACTTTTATTTCATATTGTTTACTACTTGATAAAATCAATGAAATTTATAGGGTAAAAATATTAAAAAAAAAGAAAAAAAAATTATTTTCCTTTTTTCTATTGACAGCTTAGCTCATCTTTTGTATATTCCCAATTGTTCGCCACCTTAGCTCAGCTGGCCAGAGCACGTGATTTGTAATCTCGGGGTCGTCAGTTCGAATCTGACAGGTGGCTGATTATTATTATTTTTATTTTTGCCACCTTAGCTCAGCTGGCCAGAGCACGTGATTTGTAATCTCGGGGTCGTCAGTTCGAATCTGACAGGTGGCTTTTTATTTTCCTTTTTTATTTTACTGCATATTCTTTTCTAAGAACAGCCGCTCTATTTAAATAGACATGTCTTAATGTATTTTTTTCTCTTTTACATAAAATCATTATCCTAATTACCTTTTTGAGCATATTTTCTATTTCTGGTTCTTGAGAACAAAATAGTGGAACATCACTACAGAAATTTGCATTTCTTAAGGAAGCCGCAGGATTTCTGGATTTTAAGTCTGATGTAATTGTGAAATGAACATTTATTAAATCTTCTTCTTCAAGATTGTTTAATTCTAATATCTTTTGAAACATTTCTTTGATTGCTATGTCGATTTCTTCTATATTATCGTTTTCAACAGTTGTAGCACCTCTAAGTGCACTAATTTCTTTCATAAATACCTCTTTATATAAAAATTGATTCTCCTGCTATATTTACAACTAATGAATAGCTAATATCAAGTATTATAATAAAAATAATTCTTATTAAGTTTAAAATAAAGATTCTTGTTGGGAATATTTTATCTTGGAAATAGATTGCTAAAGAATAAACTATAATCCAAATTCCAAAAACTAAGCAAAATAATAATAACATGGATAATACTTTTGAGATAAAGAACATATAATCGCTATTAATATCATATATCAATCCAAGATTATAATAAGTTAATAGTCCAAAACAAAGCCATATCATATACCAATGAACTCTATTACCTAATTCTAGAACTCTTCGTGATTCAAGCATAACTACTCTTCCCTTGGTGATAAAAATGAAACAAATACACTACCTGAAGTACAATTTACTATTAATTTTCCATTGCTAGCTTCATTTGAAAGTGAGAAATGATTACTAGTAACAATAAACTCATTTAATGGCCATTTTAAACCTATTGTTGAAACAATGGCTTTTGATCCAATTATTGAATTAAATATACTAACTGTTTCTCCAACACTAGTTTTAAATTCTTTTTTATCTTTAACTAAGTATAAAGCGTCTTTTCTTGTTAACCAGCAAAGAGGAGGTTCATAATTTTTAAAAATTCCCCAAATACCTAAGAGATGGTCCATTCTACCTTCACCACCACCTAATAAGATATAATCATCACATCCTTGATCCTTTGCATAAGCGATTGCCAATTCTGTATCAGAAAAATCTTTATCTTTATCGTAGCGTTGATATTTGATATTGTTAAGTAATTCAACTTTTTTCAAAGAATCAAAATCTCCAATTGCAATATCACAATCCAAGCCTAAGATTTCAACAATTTCTAAGCCTCCATCTGCTGCAATAATCAAATCCGAATCTTTAACAAAATCAGCAGGTAGAGATAAAGGTGCATTACCATTGGTTACAACAATTGCTCTCATTTTCTATTCCTTTATTTATTTTTATTACCACTTCTATCTATATAATAAAATATTTTAATCTATTTATAAACTCTATTATTGGTAAATATCAAATGATATTTATTTAAATAATAAAATAATATTGATTTTTTATATATTTTATATTTTATTCAATTAAATTTTAAATATTTGTTAATTTATTCTTAATTTATTGAAGTATAATACAAAAAAAATAATTTTAATAAAAAATAATAGTTGTCAAATTAAATTATGTAATGTACTATAAATTTATAAAAATTATAAAGAGAGGATATTTTTATGTCGTCAGTTAAAAATCGCTTAAGTGCTCTTGCACTTAATCCAGCAGATATTATGGTTCCCAAGAAAGGTATTGATTTAAAAAAATGGTCTGTTGTTGCCTGTGATCAATATACATCTGATAGAGATTATTGGAAAAGGGTAGAAAATTATGTTGAATCTAGTCCAAGTACTCTAAAATTAATTTTTCCTGAAGCATACCTTGAAGATGGTAATGAAGAAGAAGTAATTAATAGTATTAACTCAACAATGAATAAATATGTAGAAGATGGAATATTCGATACTTATAAAGATAGTTTCTTTTTAATAAAAAGATCTGTTGGTAAAAGTCATAGATGGGGGTTAATTGGTACTCTAGATTTAGAAAGTTATGATTTTAGTGTGGATTCTACTTCTTTAATTAGAGCAACAGAAGGTACAATCTTATCAAGAATTCCTCCTAGAAAAAAAATTAGAGAAAATGCTCCTTTAGAATTACCACATATAATGGTATTAATTAATGATGAAAAAAGAACTTTAATTGAACCTTTTACAAATCAATTAGATAAACTTACTAAAGTTTATGATACTCAATTAATGGAAAACGGTGGACAATTAGAAGGTTATTTAATTAATAGTGAGGAGTCATTTATTCAGATTGCTACAGCATTGGAAGCTTTATATAATAATCTAGATAAAAAGAATCCTCTTTTATTTGCTATGGGTGATGGAAACCATTCATTAGCAACTGCAAAAAGTTGTTGGGAAGATATAAAACAAGGGTTATCTGAAGATGAGATTAAAAATCATCCTGCAAGATTTGCTTTAGTTGAAATTGAAAATATTCATGATGAAGGATTAGAGTTTGAACCTATTCATCGTGTTTTATTTAATTTAGAAAAAAGTACTTTTGATCAATTATTAAGTAATCATTGCAGTAGTTATGAAATTACAAAATTTAATTCAAATGATGAATTAAAAAGGGCTATAGAAGAAGTAGAAGGCCAAACTTTTGGTTTAGCTACTGCAAAAGATGGTTTGTTGCTATATAAATTAAATACTCCTGATGCAGCAATTTCTGCTGGGACAATTCAGTTAATTTTGGATGAAATTATTGAGAAAAATCTTTGTTCTTTGGATTATATTCATGGATTTAAAGATACTGTTGTTTTAGGAAGTAAAGATAATAATATTGCTTTATTAATGCCAGATGTGTCAAAGCATACTTTCTTTGATGCTATAATTAAAGATAAAGCATTGCCAAGAAAAACTTTTTCAATGGGTGAAGCTCATGAAAAACGTTATTATATGGAAGCTAGGGCTTTAAACTAATTTAATAATTTATAATTCAAAATATTTATAAAAAACCCCTTTAGTGATTATTTTCATTTTGAAAACAATCAATTGAAGGGGATTTTTTTTAATACTATTTAAGTAATTCTTCTGGTACCTTATATTTGCCCTGTCTAATTAATTTATAAGGTTTTTTACTTGCGTTAATTAAAGTAGATGGTATTGTTCCTTGCATTTCACTATCAACAATAAATGCTGGGACTCTTTCTTTATAATTTAATATAATATCCATAATATTTGTTAAAGACGCTTGGCCACTTTCATTTACACTTGTAGAATAAATTGGTGTTCCAAGTTTTTCAAGCAATGCTTGTAAAAAAGGGTCTGATGGTACTCTAACAGCTAAAGTCCCACCCTCTTTTTTATTTAATACTACAGTAAGAGCACATGGCCACAAATTTAATATATCATCTGGGACCTCACATATATCTTGAGCTTGCTTGAGTGTTGCTAAAATCAAAAAAGGTTTTGTTTCTTTTCTGTTTTTAATATTCCTTAAAGTTTCTTCTGCTTCCCCCATTTTTGCGCATAATCCATAAATTGTATCGCAGGGTAAAACTATTACTTTATTTTCATTCAATAATTGAATTGTTTTGTCAAAGGTTTCTTCATGTTCTAAATATAATACTTCAGATCTTTCCTCAATCATATATTATTTTCTCCGTTTGTTTGATATTAATAAATAACAAAGAGAAATTGCAATACCGATTGGTATTGCTAATAAAAAAAATTCATAGTTTTTCCAATTAGAAAATCTAGTTTTTTTTAATATAACACTTTTCGGAATTTGAGGATTATAATTATGATTTATTTCAAAATTGACATTATTATCAATATAATTTACTTTATCGCCAGTATTGACATAACCTAACTCAAAAGCTAAATCTAAAACTTGTTCTTGATTTTTCAATTGTTCAATTTCTGCTGTTAAATTTTCGATTTCTGCCTCTAATTTTAAATTCTGGTTTTTTTCTTCAATATTATTGCTTTTAAAATTCATATAATGTATGATTGATATGTCAGAAGCTACAGATAATAAAATTATATATGAAATTAAAGTACTTATTATAAATATTTGAAAAAATTTCATTGTCACGAGTCTATCCATCCTATATAATAAAGATGATAATACTTGCTATTATTATTGTAAAGTCTCAGTTGGAGGTTATAATGTCAAAACGAACAAGCTATGCTAGGAATATATTTTTTTCAATTGTTGTTTCTTTAGTTATATTATTAGCTTTAGGATTTTTATCGGTTAAATATTTAGTTCCTATATATGATTTACAATCTCAAGATATATATAAATTTTTAATTTACTTACTTCCAGTAATTATTGGATTAGCATTAATTGAAATTGGCTCTATTATTTCAACAAAAAATAGCATTGATAATGAGGATAATGAAGATTTACTACCAAAAAATAGTTATGACTCCCCTCTTTTTAATACTGTTAATGATGATCCTCTTGAAAAAAGAGATTTTAGTAACTATTCAAATTACAATACAATCGATAATTTGAATTTGCCCTTTGATTCTGAAGTAATTCAAAAATTAAAGAATTATAAAAATTATGAAATTATTAATATTTTTAAAGAATATGAGTTAGGTAAAAATAGTAATCAAATTTCATCTCCTTTTGATGAAGAAACTACTGAAAAACTTTTTGCTTTATCTCAAGATAAAGTAGAAAAAGCTATATCTTGGATTGAACAAGGCTCACCAGAGGTAAATGAAAAAGCAATTGTCTTATCTAATTTAACTGTTCAAACAATTGAAGAAATTTCTAAATTATCTCAACGTGAAGCTGAATTTGCATTAGATTGGGTTAAAAAAGGACCTAAGTATATAAATTTAGAAAATCTAAATGAAAGTAATAAATATGCTGTATCTCAACTAAGTAACGAGGAGGTTTCTAAAGCCTTAACTTGGATTAATTTAGGTTGCCCTGAAGCAAAAAATCCTAAAGCAGTTGTTTATGACAATTTGGATAAGGATACTCTAGAAAGACTTCAAGAATATAATAGCATTCAAGTTAATGTTGGGCTTGATTATATTGATGAAGGAGCTCCTGATGTTGAAGATCCTAAGGCTGTAATTTTACCTAATGTTAATGAAACAACTATTGATAGATTATTAAAATTTAGTGATTTTGAAATTAATAAAGGCTTAAATTATTTGGATAATGAATTTATTAATAACTTTGATCAAAATACAATTTCAAGATTAAATTCATATACTCAAGAGCAAATTAATTCTGGTTTAAATTTTGTAGATAAGGGTCAACCTTCAATTGAGGAGCCATTACCTTTTGATGAAAGTACAAATTTAGCTATTAGAAATTTATCCATAGAAGAAGCTAGAGATGCAATAAACTATATATCAAATTCAAAAGAATTAAATATTGGTGATTTATCAAATGATTTAGAAGACTTCTTAAATTCTGAATTAAAAGATAATCTAAATGAGAATTTCAATTTTGATATTACTCTTGTGTTATTTGATAAAGACAAACTTTTAGAACAATCAATTAAAGATAGTATGTTTTCTAAATTACCTTCTTATACTTATTTATATAAGACTTCAGATAATATTGATGCTATTATTTTCCCTTTTGAAGGTAAAGCAAAAGCAAAAGAATATATTGATAATTTATTTAATTCAGATAATAGTAATATTCCTCAGTGTAATGTTAAAATTGGTTATGCTGCTAAAGAAAAGAGAACTATCGAAGCAAAAGATTTAATTTTGGAAGCAATGATAAGCTAATTACACTTTATATTTTTAGATAAATCAAGCTCATTTTTAATAATTATAATTATTAAATTATGAGCTTTTTTATTATAGAAAAGTAAAATAATTTTAATTATTTAGCATTTCAATTCTTATTGTATTCGAGTTATAATTATTTTTTTCTTTAGTAATCTGAATTGGTGCATTGTCATTTGGAATTGAAAAAATCATTCTATCTTTTGTTAATATGGTTTTTTCAAAAATATTTTTTGCTTGATATTTTAATGCTTTCAATTCAAAATCATTGTATCTAGGACTATAATGCATTAGTGCTAATAATTTTACATTCGCATCTTTTGCAATCTGAGCTGCTTGAGTTACGCACATATGTTTTTTTTCTTTTGCAGTTTCTTCCATTCCTGCTTCAAACATTCCTTCACATAACAGTAAATTAACATCTTTTACCTTTTCAGCAATAGATTTTAAATACATTGTATCTGTAATATAAGCAAATGATCTACCATTTCTTTTTTTGCCCATTACCATATCTGAAGTAATTTCAATACCATCACTATTTACAACGGACTCTCCTCTTTGTAATCTACCAAAGTCAGGGCCAGCTTTAATTTTATACTCAATTGCTTTTTGAGGGAAAAATTCACCAGGTCTATCTTTTTCTCTCATAACATAGCCAAAACAAGGTTTAGTATGATTTAATTTTATTGCTTCAATATAATATTCATCATTATCAATTATTAAACCTTCTTTAACTTCAACAAAAATTATTTCATAATTAATATACATATCTAAAATTTTTCTTGAAGAGTCTATATATTCTTTTAATTTTTTTGGACCATAAATATACAAGGGTTCTTCTCTATCAACTTGTGATGAGAGCATAAGAATTCCAGGTAAACCTGTAACATGGTCTGCGTGCATATGTGAAATAAAAATTTTGTTAATTTTTTTCCATTTAAGATTTAACATCTTTAAAGATACTTGAGTACCTTCACCACAATCAAAGAGAAATAATTCTCCTTTTCTTCTTATCATTGAACTAGTAAGAAATCTATTTGGTAATGGCATCATTCCACTAGTTCCTAATACAAATATTTCAAAATCCATAATCGTATTATAAAAAAATTATCAGAAGTAAGCAACAAGATTTACTCATGATTTATAAGATCTAAAACTTCAATTTTTTTAATTCGTCTTAAACTTAAATATACGCTTAAAAAAGAAATCAAAATTAATGAAATTGCAATAATTATAATATTTTTATATGGAATGATAATATCAAAATCAAATAAATACCAACTTAGGGCAGGAATATTTTCAAGTGAAAAATTTCTTAAAAAGAGTAAAAATGTTTTACTTATAGTAATACCTAGTAATACACCTAAAGCTGTTGAAAAAAATGTAAATATTTCAATTGCAATAAAATAATTTTTTCTAATTACTTTATCTCGTAATCCAAGTAATTTATTAACTGCAATAGTTTGATGATCCTTAGTAATTATTTCAGAAGAAATTGAAGAAATAAAATAACCAGTTAATAAAGCAATAACTATAAATACAATCATTAAACTTTGAGTGCTTACTAATAAATTATTATAAACAGATGGTTGAATTTCATACCAAGCTCTCGCATTGTATCCATCAATGTTTAAAGTAGTTAATGCATCTTTTATTGATATATTATCATATAATATTATTTCTTTATTTACATATAATTGTCCTTTCACTATATTAGATAATTCATTAATATCCATAAAACATAAGTTTAAATCTATTTCTTTATAACCAGAATCAAAAATCCCTTTAATGAAAACTAATTTTGGCCTTATTTTTGTTTCATCATTTGCAATAATTAAGGCAGCTTTATCTCCAAGTTTTATATTTAATTTATTTGCAAGTATTTTAGAAATATATATTGAAGGAAGATTTGATTCAGTATCAGAGGTTTCTAATTTTAAAGATCTATTTCTTTCTTCGTTAAAATATGATGGGTAAATTGCCTTAATTTGTGTAACTTGAGTATCATCTTTTCCATATACTAAAGCATTTGTTGAAGCCACTAAATCTTCTGTTTTTATAAAGTCATATTTATCTATTAAATTTTCTGTTGTATAAACTTCAATATCTCCATTAACTAAAAGAGCGAATTTTTTTTCTATTCCAAGTGACATTGAATTTATAAAAATAGAAGATACTATCAATAATGCAACTACTAAAATAATTAAAATAGCTGATCTAATTAATTTAGATTTAGATGTTTTTGAAAATATTATTTTTTTTATTAATAAATAATCTAATTCTTTATTCACTTATATCCTCTTTAATATTTCCATGAGTTAAAGTAAGTACTTTATCACATTTATTTGCAAAAGCATTATTATGTGTAACTAGAATTAAGGTGGATTCTTCTTCTTTTACAAGATTAATTAGAAGTTTTTCAACAAAAAGCGCGTTTTCTTCATCTAAAGAGCCAGTTGGTTCATCTGCAAAGATAACTTTTGGATTAATACTTAAAGCTCTTGCTAATGCTACTCTTTGTTTTTCTCCTCCAGATAACTGAGAAGGTTTGTGGTTTTTTCTATCAGTTAAGCCAATTTTATCTAATAAATAATCTGCTCTTTTTTTAGCAATATTTTTACTTTGTTTATTAATTAATAAAGGCATAATTATATTTTCAAAAGCAGTAAAATCATCTAACAATAAACTATTTTGGAAAATAAACCCCATTTCTTTGTTTCTTATTTTGCATAATTCTTTGTCGTTTATTTTAGATATATTTTTTTTATTGAATATTACTTTTCCACTATTAGCTGCTAATAATGAAGCGGCAATTTGAAGCAAAGTACTTTTGCCGCAACCACTTTTGCCAACAATAGCAATAGATTTTCCTTGTTCAATGGTCAAAGAAAGGTTGTTTATTATTGTTAGTTTATCTTTAGAGTCTGGAAGCGGATAACTTTTTATTATATTCTCTAATTCAATTATATTACTCATTTAATAATATCTCCATGCTATCGTTTTTTAATAATTTGTTAACTGCAATTTTACTTATAAATATTGTTAAAATAAATAAAGGTACTGCAACAAATAAACAGTTTTTGATTGAAAAGTTTAAATTTACATCTACTGATAAAATTGGAATTTTATAGTTTGTTATTTTATTTAAAAATGAAGTAATCCCCGAATAGTAATGAATACTTAAAAAGGATAATAATGATCCTATTATTATTCCTGTACAACTCACAATTAATGAAGATAATGTAAAAATATTTTTGGTCTGCTTTCTAGTGATTCCTAAAGCTCTAAGCATAGCTATTTCACTCTTTTTTGATTTAATTAGATTAATTGTGCTTCCATAAAGATTAAGTAATACAATTATACTCATTATAGATAAAGTTAAATACATTAATAATTGTTCCAATTTCATTGCAGCATATAAACTTAAGTTTTGGTCAATCCATGATTCGACTTTACCTTTATTGGCTACAATTGATGTAATAGAGTCAATATCTCCAAAAGCTCCAATTTTATATGGTGTGTATGGTGCATATTTACTTAGTAAATTTATATTCATAAATACATAATAATTATTAAAATCTTTTAAAGGAGAATAATATACTCCTGATATTTCATTTTCAATTTCTAAGGGAACGACTGGAACTGTTTTTCCTTTTTTTAGCATTGTAATATTTACAGGTTTCATATAAGTGAAGGAGGAATTTAAAACTTTTGTATATCCCATAATAATTCCATTATTTGCAAATGAGCCTTGGATTATTGAATAAGGTAAATTATTAAAATCCTTTTCATTAAATGCTCTTATTTTCCCAAATAATTGCGATCCAGTATCATTGCGAATTATTACTGGAACTTCTGCAAAGGCAAAAGCTTCTTTTATGTTATTGTTTGCATTAAGTTGGGCTATAAGATTGTTTATATCTATTCCATCATTTACTTCAATTATAGCGTCATAGCTATCGAATTCTCTAATAAGTGAAAATTTTTTATCTTGTAACCCAATCATAAAAGCTAAAACAATATTTAATGCTAAAGTAGAAAAGAGTAATCCGAGAGTTATTCTTATAGAAGTTATTTTATGACGATTTTTTGAAGAAAAAGCGTATCTGTTTGCAATTTTATAAATCATCACTTCCCTCTCGATATTGAATATCTATAATTTTATTATTTTCATAAATAACTGTACAATATAGGATTTCGTTATCAAATAAGTTTTCAATTTTTTTATTATTTTCATAATAATAAGAACTTATTAATTTACCATTTTCTTTTATTGAAACATTATCAATATTGTTATTTGAATAAATAGTAGTTGTTTCTTTTATTGTATCATATTCTTTTGTGAATTTATTATAAATTTTTTCAGTAATTATATCTTTTGTTTTAACATAATTTTGATCATAGAAGAATTCTTCTGTTTTTATTAAAAAATTATCTAAATTATATTGTTCTTTTTTATTTAACATACCATCTTTTAAAAATTCTTTATAGATGAATTTTTCATCCTTTTGAGTTAAAACAATTTCATTATCATTATCTGTATTTATTTCAATATTTTTTAATATTTGATCGTTTTTGTATTCTAAAGAATTAATTACGCCATCATGAATTTGAGATTCTTTATAGCCATCCTCTTCACTAATACTTAAACTTTGTGAGTTTTTTAAAATATCAAAGGTTAATAGCTTATAAGTGTCTTTATTCAAAAGGACTATCGAAATAAGTTTGTTGTCGTTATTATATAAATAGAGAAATATTTCTTGTTCTCCATTTTTGTTAAGTTTTACTTTCTTTATAAGTTTCTCTGATTCATCGTAGGTATAATAAAAAGAATCATCACCTATTTCTTCTTTTATAAGTAAATTATCAAGAAAAGTTTGTTTAGTTAGCTCTTCTTGATAATTAATTGTAATTATTTTCTCGTTGTTAATTGTTTCTATGGTAGTTTTTTTTAAAATTTGAGAATTGTGAAATAATGTTTGTTCTAAAACATTATTATTAGCCTTTTCAATTATATAATAATCATCACCTAAATTATATTCTCCCAAATTTTGACCAATAATATTTGATTTAAATGTGGCAGCATATATATTTAATATAAGCAATGAATAGATACCAATTAAAAAGGCTTTTTTCATAATTTACTCTATTTATCAATTCCTACTAGAGCATCTAAAAATTCTTCTTCATTAAAGTTTTTTAAATCCTCATAAGTTTCTCCAACTCCAACAAATGCCACTGGTAAATTTAATTTTTCACCAATTTGAACAAGTGATCCACCTTTTGCCGCACTATCATATTTTGATAAAATCAAAGCATCTAATTTTATTGCATCATTAAATAATTGTGCTTGAGAAAACCCATTCTGACCAGTTGTACTATCAATTACAAGTATTTTTTTATAATGGTTATCATCAAAACCTTTTGCCCTAATAATTTTATCTATTTTCTTTAATTCTCTTAATAGATTATCTTTATTATGCATTCTACCAGCAGTATCGGCTAATATAAGATTATCATTCTTAGCTTTTGCGCTTGTAATTGCATCAAAAATAACAGCACCTGGATCACTACCATTATTCTGTTTTACAATTCTTACTCCAAGTCTATTTGCATGCAATTCTAATTGATCTATAGCTGCGGCTCTAAATGTATCAGCGGCAGCAAGTAATACATTATATCCATCTTTTTTATATTTATTTGCAATTTTAGCAATTGAAGTAGTTTTACCTACTCCATTAACACCTAATACTAAACAGATAGTTAAATCGTCTTTATAAACAGGGATTTCATAAGGTTTAACTTTATTTTTTAGAATTTCTTTTAAAAGATTTTGTAGTGATTCTTGTGTATCACATTTTTCTTCTTTTGCTCTTTCTCTAAGTTGATCTGAAATATCCATCGCCATTGAAGCGCCTAAATCCCCTTCAACTAGTAAATCTTCTAAATCTTCATAAAAAGTTTCATCTAATTTTTTTGTACTAAATAAGGCTTTTAATTTAGCCCCAAATTTTTCAAACATGTTTTCTCCAATATTTTTTTTTACGTTGTAGCTAATTTTATATATGATATTAACTTATATACAATATTTATAGAACTAAGTGTTAACACTGAAGTTGAAAAAATGTCTAAAAAAGATTGTATTTCATTTGTACCATATGCATCATTTATATTATTTATTGCTAAAGTTGTAAAGTTTATAAACACATATGATAATAATGAAGAATAAAATTTATCTTGAGCTTTATCAATGGCTAAACTGTCATTCATCCATAACGGCTTTAATTTAAAAGCGATAGAATCAATTTCATTAATATTCTGTATTACAAGGGGTGCAAAATCATCTTTTTCAACTTCAATATAAAAAGGTAAAACCTGATTCTCTAAATTTAATGACATTCCACTGTTTAATGTTTTCCCGTTTAATTTAAATAAAGAATAGCCACTATTAGAAATTATATTTATAGATGGAATAATTTTCTTATCTAGTAATAAATCTAATATTATAAAATCTGAATTTAAATTATTTAGTTTTAATATTTTTGATGAATATGAGTCACTAATTTTAATAAAATGAATATTTTTATCTAGTATCAAATATTCATTATCAATTTTAAGTGTTTTAAGGTCTGATTCTTTAATTTTTATAAGATTATAGTTTTCTTCGTTTTCATTTAATAATTGTTCTTTCGAAGTTTTTAATATTTCTTGTGCTTTTAGTGAATTAGCTTTGTTTTTTATTTTTACAAGAGAATAGTCATTATTAAAATATCTTATTAAGCTAATAAGTATTTCTTGGGTATTATCACGAATAAATTGTGTCTTAATAATTTTATCATAAATAATTTCTTTTTTATTTTTATCTAAATACTCGATTTTTACTCTGTTTAAATCATTAATTTTATCAAAAGAGAGTAATAAAAACCCATCACAATTATATTGATTGAATAAATTCAATATTATATTTGAATCTTTAGAGTTTAATAAAAACCCTAATACTGGATTATTTTTCATTATTGAAAAAGAAAATTTAATATCATCATATTTTGAATAATTGATTTCATTTTGATTTTCATCTGTAAAATTTATTTTAGCTATTTCATCATTTATAGTTTGAATTTTATTAATATATGATTTGTCTTGAGGTTCTAATGAATAGGATGAAATTAGTGTAGCTAATTTTTCATTTAAAACTTGTTTGGCAATTAATAAATCATTTTCATTTTTAATTTTAATAAAATAATCATTTAATTTAATTTGCGTTAAATAACTATTACATAAATCTGTAATATAAATTAAATCATTATAATTATCTAATTCTTGATTGTTAATATTATCTATATTAGGGTTATCACTATTTTTAATTAAGTTATAGTTATTACTATTTATTACTAATGACGTTGCTATATTAAAATCAGAAGCATAAATAAAATAAGATAAATTAATCATTATAAAAATGATAAAACCCTTTTTCATAAAATTATTCCTCTTGTATCCATTGTAAATAGGCTTCAATAAATACGTCAATATCTCCATCCATAACAGCAATTACATTAGTGTTTTGTGCATTTGTTCTATGATCTTTTACCATAGTATATGGTTGAAAAACATAACTACGAATTTGAGAGCCCCAAGAGATTTCCATTTTTTTAATTGCGTTTTCTTCATGTTCTTTTTGTCTTTTCTCTTCGTAATATGCATATAATTTAGACCTTAACATTTTAAAGGCTACTTCTTTATTCATTAGTTGAGATCTTTCATTTTGACATTGAACTACAATCCCTGATTCATAGTGTGTAATTCTAACTGCGCTATCAGTTTTGTTTACATGCTGACCACCAGCACCACCAGCTCTATATGTGTCTAATCTATAGTCATCACTAGTTAATTCAATTTCAATATCATCTTCAATCACAGGGGTTGCATATACTGAACCAAAAGAAGTATGTCTTCTTTTTTGTGAGTCAAATGGAGATATTCTAACTAAGCGATGAACTCCAGCTTCACTTTTTAGATATCCAAAAGCAAAATCACCTTTAACTTCAATGGTTGCACTTTTTATTCCACCTTGATCTTCTAAAATATCAACAATTTTGGTTTTAAATCCATGCTTTTCGCACCATCTTAAATATAGTCTCATTAACATTTGAGCCCAATCACTAGCTTCAGTTCCACCTGAGCCTGAATGAATTGTTAAGTAACAATCATTTTGATCATATTTTTGATTGAATAAAGTTTTTATTCTTAATGGTTTATAAATGTTTTCAACTTCTTCAATTTGAGAATTAATTTCATTTACTATTTCTTCATTTTCTTCATCATCATATAATTCAATAATTTCATTTATTTCATCAATTGCTTTTAATAGATTAGCCCAAGGGTAATAACTATCTTTTAAAGAATTTAATTGAGAAAAGACTTTTTCAGGATTATCAGTATCACTCCAGAAGTTTTCACTTGAAGTTAAATTTTCAATTTCTTCTATTTTTTCTTTGACTTTAGAATTGTCAAAGACGCCTCCATACTTTTAAGGCTTCCTCTTTGATTTCATTAAGTGTTGCTTTATTCTCTATATACATGTAATTATCTCCAGTTATAAAATATTTCTACCAATTCTTAATGTAATATTTAAATCTATTTCTTGGTATGATTCTAATACTATATCCCAAGTAGGTACAAATAAACTAAATTGATAAAGATTTTCTTCACCAAGAACAGTTCTCGTTTTTAAATATGAATTATCGTAAAATAAATTGCAAGGTTCATTAAAATTTATTCCAATTTTAGTTTTATGTTTTTTATCATTCATTCTAAGTAGATGAATATTATCATATACTTTTATATCTTCTTTAGTTAATGCATCTTCATTTAAAGATATATTAATATTATTTTCAAATGGATAAAAACTAAGCGGAATTTCAAGGCCATATTTAAACATCTTTTTTTTCAATGAAGTGTTTTTTATTTTAATATTTAATGTTAAGTCATTAGAACTAAATTTATAATGTTTGTTAAAATCAATTCCAAGTGAAACCTTAGAATTTGAGATTAAATCAAATTCGCTAAATTTGTTATCGACAATATCAATTTTATAATCTAGCTCATTTAATTGATTCTCTTTCATTGTATAAGAGTTTAAATTGAAATCTTTTTTTAACAATACATCAGTAAATAATTTTTGTTTTTTTACCAGGTATAGCTAAATTTGATTCTTTATTTTGATAATTATAAGGCAATAATCCATTAACAAAATTATATCTAGCAGGAAAATATTTCAATTCTAGTAGGCTTCCACCTTTAGAATCAATTATTGCATTAAAATTTCTTCCACCGGTTATAACTTCATTTTTCTCATCTTTATCTACATCTTGAATAAAGGGATAGGAAAAATCATCTAAAGAAATTAAGACTTTTTCCAATTCAATTAAGTATTTATAAACATTTGATCTTATTTCACCTTTTAAGATTGATGCATTAGAATCATATAGATATGGAGCTCCACACAATAATCGTGGGATTATTTTCGAGATTACTTTCTTTGTATCTCTATTTTTTTTATATAATTTTGCAACTTCAATTAAGGAAATAATCCTATTATATAAATAGTTTAAGCTTTGATCTTGATAGAGAACGCCGTGGATAGATTTTTTTGGAACAAGGGCATCAAAACCATACCAACCTTTGTCTAGATAATCTAATCTTAATGGTTCATCATGGTCATAAAAACAATCAAAAGATAATTCACTGTTAGTAAAGAAATAATCAAATAAGTCAATAATTTGTTTTTCAGTTATTTCACCTTGGCATAATTGATTTAAATTAATCATAGCAACTTGTACCGTTGAATCATTAATACTTTTAATTTTTGAAAACATTGTATCAAAAGAAATTTTACCTAACCCAAAATCATGGATTAATTTACTTATTCTTGTATCTATTGGAATAATATCTACATTTCTACCAATTTCCTGCATTTTAAACGGTTTAGGGGGTAATCCTTCAAAAGTGTTTTTATTGTCTAATGAAATAATTACTTTTTCAATTTTACTTAAACTTAAACAACTTATTAAAGAAGGATCCCAAATTTCCCCATAACACCAAAATGTTTTTGGTAATTTTTTATATTTTTTTGCTATAAAATTTGTCGTATTTTCAATTTGTGATATTCTTTCAGCCGGTGGAACTATTGGCAAAATAGCTTGATGAAAACTACCTGTCATCATTTCAAGTTTATTTGCTCTTGAAAGGTTTTTTATTAACAAATTTACTTCTGCATGTGAACTATCTAGCCAATGCAAAAGCGCTCCACCTAAATATAGTTGGAGATTTACATTCTTTCTTTTATAAACCTCTGTTAACAGAGGTTTTAATGCAGTATCTAAGATACGCTGATAAGCTAAGGTTGATGTACCTGCAGCTAATTGAGAATATGCTCCAACTATATATGACATTTTATGAGTATGACTCCTTAATTACGTTTAACTATACATTTTTTCGGGCACGCATTAGCAGCATCTTCAATTTGTGAATGAGGTTTAGAATTATCGTAGATTGATAAGAAGCCATCCATTGAGCACCCAGACTCAGGGAACTTTCTAACACAAATACCACAACCTATACAACCCACATCACAAACTTTTTTTACAATAGCTCCTGAATCGTGGTTATTACACTTTACAACGTATTCGCTATTATCATCAATAAGTTTTATAACATTATGTGGACAAATATCAACACATTTTCCACAAGCTATACATAATTTAGGATCAACTTCAATGTGTCCATTTTCTTTTTTTGATATTGCATTAACAGGACAAACATTAATACAAGAGCCTAATTGCAGACATCCTTCTTTACAAGAAAACTCACCATTAAATAATAATGCTGCTGAATTACAATCTTGTATTCCTTCATAATTAAAATCAGTTTTAGTATGATCACAATCTCCATCACAGAAAACATATGCAACTTTTCTAACAGCACTAGTTTCTACACTTTGTCCCATTATTTCACCAATTTTAATTGCGACTTCACTTCCACCAGGAGCACATAAATTAAGTGCGCATTCTCCATTTGCACATGCTTCGGCATATCCAGAGCAACCTGGATATCCACATCCTCCACAGTTTACATTTGGTAAAATTTGTTCTATATCTATTTGTTTTTGGTCTTTAGCTACAGCTAATTTTTTTGCAGCAAACGCAAGACCTATACCAAGGAGAAGTCCCATTATTGTTATAATTAAAAATGCTAATAAAATATTCACTTTTTACTCTCTTAAACTAAATGTAAATTCATTAATAAAGATTTATCAAAAGCCATAAATGCTAAAGCCATTAATCCTGCTGAAACAAAGGCGATTGGTACACCTTTAAAACTTCTTCTAACAGGTGATAAATCAAGTTTTTCTCTGATATTACTCATAAGCACAATTGCTAAAGTAAAGCCAAGCCCAGCTGCTAAACCACCAAAAAACGATTCAAGACAAGAATAATTTTCATCAATGTTAATAATTGCAATACCTAAAACTGCACAGTTTGTGGTAATTAAAGGTAGAAAAATTCCTAATGCTTTATATAATGGTGGGCTGATTTTCCTTATTACTAATTCAACTAATTGAACTAAAGATGCAATAACTAAAATAAAAGAAACTGTTCTTAAATATTCAAGTTCAAAAGGAACTAATAGAAATTGGAAAACACTCCAACAAACAACTGAAGCAATTGAAGTAACAAAAGTTACTGCCATACCCATTCCAAGTGCACTTTCACTATTTTTAGAAACGCCAATAAAAGGACACATTCCCAAAAATTGCACTAATATAAAGTTACTAATAAATATATATGTAATTAAAATTGCGATATAGGTCATGCAAGATTCTCCTTCATAGCTTTTCTTTTTGAATAGAATTCAAAATATGCTTTTAAATACCCCATTAATAATAAAGCTCCAGGAGCTAAAGTCATAACTCTAATTGGCCATTTATTTAGGAAAGGTATTTGAATAATTCCATTAAAATTTCCCATTGGAAAAAGAGTGATAGTTCCTGATCCAAAAACTTCTCTTATTGTTGCAATTAATATTAATGCTAAAGTAAATCCGATTCCCATTCCTATTCCATCTAAGATAGAGTCAAATACTGTGTTTTTACTTGCAAAAGCTTCTGCTCGACCTAAAATTATACAGTTAACAACAATTAAAGGTAAAAATACCCCTAGTGCTGTATAAACATCAGGTGCAAAGGCATGAAGAATCATTTCTATTATTGTAACGAAAGATGCAATAATTACTATATAACTAGGTATTCTAACTGAATCAGGAATAACTTTTCTAAGCAAACTTATCATAATATTGCTACAAGTTAATACAAATAAAACGCTAAAGCCCATCCCTATAGCATTTGATACCATAGTTGTAACGCCTAAGGTTGGACATAATCCTAGTAAAAGAACAAAAGTAGGGTTTTCTTTAAAAATACCTTTTGTTAATTGTTTTGTATGATTATTTTTCATTATTTACCTCCTAAAGACTTAACGAAATTACTTCCGCCAAGTAAGGCATTACCAATGGCAGCAAATGTAATAGATGCGCCACTAATTGCAGAGGCATCCTCACTACTTAATTGTGTTTTTTTAGTAGGTACAACATTTTTATTTAAATATTTTGTCATATACCAACTTTCTTCACTCTTTTTACCTAAGCCTGGTGTTTCACTATCACTTACAACTTTTGCTTGTAATACTTGTCCATCTAAATCATAGGATGCAACCATATTAATTTTACCACCATACCCTACTGCAGTTAAATTTAATAAATAGCCTTTTTGAGTAGCGTTTTCACTTAATGTATAATAATAATTTACAAAGTTGTTGTTCTCTACTTCAATCATTTTTTCACTTATATTAAGACCAGCGCTAACAGCTTCTAAAGCATTTAGAGTTTTTTGGTTTTCATATTCTATAATAATAGGTTTTGTTACACTATTTAGTGAAGATAGAACTATAGCTGCTCCCGCACAAATTATGGCTAAAACAATAGAAGTTTTAATATATTCTTTCATTATTTTGCCTCCTTTGTTTTTACTTGTTTAATGTAACCAAATTTTTTAGGAACAATGTATCTATCAATTGTTGGAGTTACGATGTTCATTAAAATTATAGCCAAAGATACTGCCTCTGGTAATGATCCAAAATATCTAATTAAGAAAGTAAAGAATCCACAACCAATTGCATATATTATTTTACCCTTTTTTGTAATTGGAGATGTTACCATATCAGTTGCCATAAATATAGCTCCTAATATTAATCCCCCAGAGAATACTTGTGTTAATACTTCTCCATTAAATAAGCCTAAATTGTCTCTAACTCCTGCAAAAATCCAGGTTAGAAGAGAAAAAGTTAAAATATAATATACTGGAATATGATATGTAATTATTTTTTTTACTAATAAATAAATACCACCAATTATTAATAACAGAGCACTTACTTCTCCAATACAACCACCAATATTTCCAATAAAAGCATCAATAGCATAAGGAGAAAGTCCTGTTGAATTCGATAAAGATGCTGCAAATGAAGAAGTTGGATAAGAAGCTTGTGATAAAATTTGTGAAGGATTTAATAAAGAGGTTCCACCACTAATACTTGTTTTTACAAATGATAAAGGTGTAGCACTACCTATTGAATCAACAACATTTAATGTTTTCGGAACACTATAATTACTCATCATAGATGTAAAGCTAAAAAATACAAAAACTCTACCAGCTAAAGCTGGGTTCATCCAGTTTGTACCTAACCCACCAAAAGTCCATTTAACTACAACTATTGCAAAAACATTAGCTAAAATAATTATTGCAAAAGGAATTGTAGGACTTAAATTCATGCCCAATAAAAGTCCTGTTAAAAAAGCAGATCCATCAGCTAAGGAACTAGTTTTAATATCTTTTTTTCCATCAAAAAATCCTAATAAATATTCAATTAAGCAACTTGAAAAAATAGATACTAATAATACAAAAAGAGCCCTTACTCCAAAAACATATACACCCCAGAGAGCGGCAGGTGCTAACGCTAAGCTTACATTCCACATTATTGATTTAGTAGAATTTTTACTGTGGAAATGAGGAGATGATGTCATATTTACTCTCATTTTTTTCTCCTTGCTAATTTTTTACCAGTCTTAAAATAATGAACTAAAGGAATATGTGCTGGACATGTGTATGAACAACAACCACATTCTTTACAATCCATTAAAGAATATTTGTCTAGAGACATTTGATAATTTCCATTTTTTATATTTCTATAGAGCATTGTAGGCATTAATCCTATTGGACAAACTTCAACACATTTTCCACAAGAAATACAAGCAGTTTCAACAGCTTTATTTTCTTCTTTAATGCTAATTACCCCGCTAGTACCTTTTACAACTGGTATATCTAAGGAAGAAAAAGCAAATCCCATCATAGCTCCACCACTAATTATTTTGTCTGGGTCCTCTTTGAAGCCACCACAATAATCAATTAATTCTTTAATAGGAGTTCCAATAGGAACAATTAAATTTTTTGGTTCTTTTATGCATTCACCACTAATACATACAACTCTATCAATTAAAGGTTTATTATATGCACAGGCTTCATAAATTGCAAAACAAGTCCCAATATTAGCAACAACAGCACCAATATCTAAAGGTAATTTACCACTTGGAATTTCTCTATTAATTGTTGCTTTTAATAATTGTTTTTCATCCCCTTGAGGATATCTCATTTTTAAAGGTTGAACTTTTATTGGGAAATTCTTTTCTTTTATAATGGATCTTAGTTTTTCAACAGCATCCATTTTATTTTCTTCAATACCAATAATAACATTCTTAGCTTTTGTAACCCTTTGAGCAATCATAATTCCTTCAAGAACTTCTTCACTTCTTTCAAGCATAGTTCTATGGTCGCTAGTTAAATAAGGTTCACATTCAACTCCATTAATTACTAAGTATTCAACGAATTTTCCTTTTGGTATCATAAATTTTACATGAGATGGAAAAGTTGCTCCACCTAAACCTACAATCCCTAAATCTTTTATAGTATTTAGTAACTCTTCTTCACTTTTTTTACTATAATCAACTTTTTCAAAGACTACTTCTTCAGCATCTTTGTCAACTTCAATTAAGAATGCATCTGCAACAACACTATTTGCAAGAGGTTGTTTTATAATTTTCTTAATTACCCCTGATACTGGAGAGTGAACTTCTGCACTAATAAAACTAGAAGCAGTTCCAATCTTTTCACCCTTTTTAACAGAATCACCAACCTTTTTTAAAGGTTTAGCTGGGGCTCCTAAATGTTGAGATAAACTAACCACTAATAAAGATGGTATTGGCAATTTTTCTAATTTTTTCTTATTAGAAAAATGCTTTTGATCTTTAGGGTGCACTCCACCTCTCTTAAACGTTAACACGTCTTTAGGCATTTTAGGCTCCTTATTTTTTTCCATTTTGAATATTAACTGATATTTGTGAAGAATAATATCTCTTTTTTATACATTTGTGTGAAAAGAGGATAATTAAAATCAACACTTTGGTAATAATAAAGCTTATAGATTCTATTTTCAAGTATACTTTTAAATAATTTATTTAAAATGAAGTTAATATTTTAATCATTTTTTTATTGATAAATAAATATTGTTATTATACTAAAATTATAAATACAAATTTGTAATATTTCCTTTAATTGTTTATTTTAAATCAATAATTAAATATAGATTTTTATTTATTTAATTTTTTTTTACTTATTAGTTTAAAAATGTTTAATCTATAGTTATAATATAATATATGAACCGACTATTTAAATATGCATTTTGGAAGATAAGTGGAATAAAAGTTTATGCTTTAATTGGAAAAAGCGGAACAGGTAAAAGCTTTCGGTCTAAAATGGTTGCTGAAGAATATAATATAGACCTATTAATTGATGATGGATTATTAATTAAAGGAAATAAACTATTAGCTGGCAAGAGTGCTAAACAAGAGGATACATTCTTAGCTGCAGTAAGAACAGCTGTATTTGATGATTCTGAACACTATAAAAGTGTATTGGAAGCATTAAAAAAAGAACGGTTTAGAAAAATTTTAATAATAGGAACAAGTGAAAAGATGGTAAGAAAGATAGCTACCCGTCTTTCTTTACCTCAACCTGACAAAATTTTTTCAATAAATGATATTGCTACAAAAGATGAAATAGATACTGCAATGAGAATACGTTTTACAGAGGGGAAACATGTAATTCCCGTTCCTTCTATTGAAATAACAAGGACTTCTCCTAAAATTGTATTAGACTCAATGAAAGTATTATTTACTAGAAAAATATTTAGACCTTGGAAAAGAACAAAAGTTTTTGAAAAAACAGTTGTAAGGCCACAATTTACTCAATTTGATAAAGCAATAATAAGTGAAGCTGCTCTTACTCAGATGGTTATTCATTGTTTAGATGAATTTGATCCAGCTATAAAGGTTTTAAAATTAAAAGCAAAAGTACAAGAAAATGGATATTCACTTAATATAAAACTTAGAATCCCTTCAAAGCACATGATGAAAACTTCAATTGGAGAATTACAGGAATATATTTCTGAATCACTTGAAAAATATGGTTCTATTTTTATTGCTCAAGTATTTATTGATATGGAAGAATGGAATTAAGTAGTTGTCACTTTTGGAGCTACTTTTTTCTTTCTCTTTGTATTGTCATATTTTTTAGGGACTCTTTTTTTATTAGTATAAGGTCGTTTTCTTTCAAGGTTTTTATTATTTACTCTAGGATGTCTTACACAACCTCTAGGTACTTTATATCCTTTCATATCTAATAAATGGGCACAACATAATTCAATTTCATAATTGCTTGGAGTCATAGGAGAAATAAGGACTTTAACTTGTCTAAAGGTTTCTTTGAATCTCTCTCTGACTGTTAACTGTTCGTCACTAAAAAGTATTAATTCTTTTACTAGATGTAAAAGCATTTGAGATCTTTGAATTTCGTCTATTTCACCATTTTTATACTGGCGCACTTTATAATCTAATTCAAGTAGACTGTTTTGCACATTATCTAAGGATGCATACATACTAAAGCAAGGCAATAAATATACTAAAAGTTTATATTTTTGAAGTTGTAAAAATATATCTCGACTATATCCTGAGGATAATATTTTATTTACTTCTTCAGTTAATCTACTTGTTGAAACTTTTGCTAATTCACTGTGATTTCTTTTGATAGCAAAACGTATATTAAATCTTAATTTAAAATCAGTTGTAACACTATATTTTATGGCTCTTAGCATTCTTACAGGATCTTCTGTAAAACTTGTTTTTAAATCAATTATTGAAGATATTCTTTTCTTTTTAAAATCTTCCATTGCATTATTAAAATCAAGTATTTGTTCAGTGCTAGGATCGTAATATAATGAATTTATTGTAAAATCTCTTCTTTTTGCATCTTGTTCAACTGTTCCAAAGACATTGTTATTGATTCCAAAGTTTTCTTCATCTGATCTAAAAGTTGAAACTTCTAAAATTTTTGTTCCATATTCAAGATGAACTAATTTAAATCTTTTACCAATAATTCTTGAATTCCAAAATAATTTATGAATTTGTCTCGGAGAAGCACTAGTTGTAATATCAAAATCTTTAGGTTTTTTTTGAAGAAGCAAATCCCTAACTGCACCACCTACTATATAGGCATCCGCTCCAGTTGATTGGAGTTTTTTTACTGCACGCAAAGCATCCCTATCTAATAGGGATACGTTTATATTGTGTTCATCTTTCGTATAAATCTTTGCAAAAGGAATACTATTACCTTTCGAATCATTTTTATATCTAATTAGCATTAAATTATCTCATTACTTTTTTGTTGTATTGTTGTAATTTCATATTTTAATAAATTAGAATTACCTATTGAGAATACTATGAATGTTAGCTTTTTGTAAAGTAAGTCATTGTTTTTAGTTAATAAGTTATTTTTAATTCATAAAAGGGTAATCATATTTTTCCATTTATATTAATTAACATTGAAAAAATTATGTTATTCGAGTATATATTACCTATAATTATAATTTATAAATAAAATGTTGGAGTAGATATGTCAGATAATAATAAAATTATTGAACCTAAAGTATTAAAAGGTTTTTCAGATTCTTTACCTAGAATTGAGATTCAAAAAAGAAGAATTATTAATAAATTAGAACAACTTTTTTCATCATATGGTTTTGTACCAATCGATACTCCAGCTCTTGAATATACTGAAGTCCTATTAGGAAAAGGTGGTGGAGAAACTGATAAACAAATTTTTCATTTTTTAGATAACGGAAATAGAGAAGTAGCTCTCAGGTTTGATTTAACAGTTCCTTTTGCAAGATTTTTAGCAGCAAATTTCAATGATTTAGCATTTCCTTTTAAAAGATATCATATTAATAAAGTCTGGAGAGGTGAAAAACCACAGAAAGGAAGATTTAGAGAATTCTATCAATGTGATTTTGATATAGTTGGTATTGATAATAGTGAAGCAGATTTTGAAATATTATCTATGATGAATCATTCTTTTAGTAAATTAGGAATTAAAAATTATAAATTCCATGTTGCTCACAGAGGTTTATTTAATGCCTTTCTATCTCATTTAGAATTATTAGATAAAAGCGTTGAAATATTAAGAGCTGTTGATAAGTTAAGAAAGATTGGTAAAGATAGTGTTAAGAAAATCCTAATTGAAATTAGTGGTGATGATAAGAAAGCTGATTTAATTTTAGAATATATTCAATATAATGAAAATGAGACTTTCTTACAAACTGTAACAAGATTATCTGCTTTAAGTGGTTGTGAAGTTGAACATACTACTAGAATGACTGAAATTTATAATTATCTTAATAAAGCAGGAATTAGTGATAATTTTATTTTAGATCCTTCAATTACAAGAGGTTTAGATTATTATACTGGTATTGTATATGAAACATTCTTAGAAGATTTACCCTCTTTTGGTTCTGTTTGTAGTGGTGGAAGATACAATAATTTAGCTTCTCTTTATACCAAAAATGAATTACCAGGGGTTGGCTCTTCTATTGGACTAGATAGGTTATTAAGTGCATTAGTTGAATTAAATAGCCCTCTTTTACAAGGTTCAAGTTCTAGTGATGTTATAATTTTTAATAAAGGTGAAGAACTTTTTGCAATCTCAAATATCATAAGTTCACAATTAAGAGAAAATGGTATTAGAGTCGATTCATATTTAATTAATAAAAAACTTCCACAACAGTTTAAATATGCTGAGAAAAATTCAATACCTTATGGTATAATGTTAAATGATGAGACCATAAGTAATAATACATTCACTCTAAAGAATTTAGAAAATAGAGAAACATATGAGCATATATCAATAAAAGAAGCTATAGATATAATAAAAGGAAATTAATGAAAGACATGAGTCATTTGCCTGTTTATCAACACAGGCAAGAAATTATAGATAGCTTGAATTCAAATCAAGTTATAGTTGTTGAAAGCCCCACAGGATCAGGTAAAACTACCCAGATACCTCTAATATTACATGATGCGGGCTTTGACAACAATTTATGCATAGGAATAACACAACCAAGAAGAATTGCAACCTTATCAGTTTGTGATTTTATAAAAAAACAGATAGATGATAAAGAAAGTTTCGTTGGTTATAAAATGCGTTTTTCAGATACCACTACTCAATCAACTAAAATAAAAATAATGACTGATGGTATCTTATTGATGGAATTAAAATCTGATCCATTATTAAAAAATTATTCAATTATTCTTGTTGATGAAGCACATGAGAGAAGTTTAAATATTGATTTTATCTTAGGAATGTTGAAACAAGTAATAGTTGAGAGACCTGAATTTAAAGTTGTAATATCATCTGCTACAATAAATACAAAGAAGTTTTCTGCTTTCTTTAATAATTGTCCAATTGTTTCAATTAAATCAAAACTTTTTCCTATTAAAGAAATTTATATTAATGAAAGTTTTGCAAATAACGATGTACTAAATAATAAAATTGTTAATATTGTAAATGAAAATGTTAAAAATAAATCAGGAGATATATTAATTTTCTTACCAGGTGAATATGATATTAAAACGTGTATGAAAGCCTTAATTAAGAGCGATCCTGAAGAAAAATTAATAATTTATCCTCTTTATGGTAGATTAAGTAAGGAAGAGCAAGAATCTGTTTTTGATGAAACTCCATTTGATAAAACTAAAGTTGTAGTTTCAACCAATATTGCTGAAACCTCAATTACTATTGATAATATTGCAACTGTAATTGATTCAGGTTTAGCTAAAATAAATTTTTATAATCAAAAGAATTTTACTAGTTCTTTGATTACTCTTCCAATTTCTAAATCAAGTGCAATGCAGAGAAGAGGAAG
Organism: Sphaerochaetaceae bacterium; assembly: GCA_963678575.2. Taxonomy (GTDB): domain Bacteria; phylum Spirochaetota; class Spirochaetia; order Sphaerochaetales; family Sphaerochaetaceae; genus Pleomorphochaeta. The sequence goes on from CAXXHV010000002.1 coordinate 830,233, forward strand.
AGCTGGTCGAACTAAAAGTGGTAAATGTTATCGCCTATATTCTAAAAAATCATACGCTTCTAGAGATATGTATACCTTAGAAGAAATATTGAGAACTGATTTAAGTGAAGTTGTCTTGAGAATGAGTGATTTAGGTATTTTTGATTATGAACATTTCCCCTTTATAACTAGACCAAACAAAGAAGCAATAAAAAGTGCTGAAAATACTTTAAAAATTATTGATGCTATTGATGATAATAGACGGCTTACTAAAATTGGTGAATTTATGGTTAAATTCCCACTTTTGCCAAGACACTCAAGAGTTGTCGTTGAAGCTATTTTTAATTATCCTTCAGTTATTAATGAAGTACTAATCGCAATTGCTTTTTTATCTTCAAAAACTCCATTTGTTTTACCCCCTGATAAAGTTACAGAGGCCAGAAATGCTCATAAAGCTTTTAATAATGAAAGATATGGTGATTTTGCGAGTTATTTAACACTTTATAAAACTTATGAATCCATTGAAACTAAAACAGATAGAATGGAATTTTGTAAAAATAATTATCTTGATTTTCAATCAATGCAAGAGATTGTACATATTGTTGAACAATTAGGAGAAATTATCAGTGATGAGAATATTCCTCTAACAGGAAGTGGCTCAATGCATGATTATATTTGTTGTATTGCTAGTGGGTTAAAACAATTTATTTGTGTAAAAGAATATGGATATATGTATAATACTTTGTTTGCTAAACAAATTTTTATTCACCCAGGTTCCGCTGATTTTAGAAATTTGCCAAAGTATTTAGTTGCAGGAGAATTAGTTCAAACATCAAGATTATTTGCAAGAAGTGTTTCCCCTATTCTCGAAGATTGGTTAGATGATATTCAAAATGGGTTGAAATATGAATTAGATGAAAAATTATCAGTTGCTGATTCTGGTAGAAATACAAGTAAAAAGAAAAAGAAGAGTATTAGAGAGCGAGAGAATCCTGTTGAATTAAATCAAAAAAGTGGATCAGTTACTATTTATTCAAGAAATTATAAATTATTGAAAATTAGAAATGGAAAAAAAGAAATTTCAATTGCTCGTATACCTTATGAAGATATAGATTATTTATCAAGAAAGCATTTTAACAGTAAAAAACCAATTCAAAATATTAAAGCTGAAGTTATTTATCAGAATAGAATAATTCAAAGAAATGGAAGTTTTTATTCTTTATTAGCCTTAGCAGAAAAATATGATAATCCTGATACTTCAATAAGTTTTACTCCGCCTGCAAATTATACTGTAGAAAATGTAGATGATTTGATTTTTAATTTTGATAAAATATTGAAATTAACACCACAAGGAAAAAATCAATATTATTTTATTAAGTTGCATGCCTCGAGAGATAATATATTTTTCTATGAACCTTGCAAAGATTATAGTAAAGCCTTAAATGATACATTATTTGCTTTGTTGGAATTAATTGAAGATTTAAAACAAATAAATGATAGAGATAATTATAAAAAAGTTCAGAATTTTTATTATAGATTACTAAAATTACTGGATGATTAATATATTTTAATTAAGCTTAATACTTTCAAAATTATTTTGAAAGTATTTTTTTCTTTTCTTTAAATTGATTTACAGTTATCATAAAGGTTGTTCATAGGGAGGCTTTATGAGAATTAGTGTCTTTTTAGTTGAAGATGAATTAATTATTAGAGAAAATATTCAAAATAATATTGATTGGGAAAAAGAAGGAATCAATTTTATTGGTGCAGCCGCAGATGGTGAATTAGCTTTACCATTAATATTAGAGAACAAACCTGATATATTAATTTCTGATATAAAAATGCCATTTTTAGATGGTATTGAATTGGCAACAATAATTAAAAGAAAGTTACCTAAAACAAAAATTATTTTTTTGACAGGCTATAAAGAATTTGATTTAGCTAAAAAAGCAATAAATATCGGTGTAACAGAATATTTATTAAAACCCATTACGAACAATAAACTTCTTTCTTTAATAAATGATTTAGTAATTGAAATAGAAAGTGAAAGAGTAAATACTGAACTTTTAAATAAATATCACCAAGAAATGGAAGAAAAAAAATTAATTTCAAAAAATAAATTTATATTAGATTTATTGGCTAACAAATTTAGTTTATCTCAAATATTAGAAAAAAGTAAAAAATATGATTTTAATTTGGTCAGTAATAACTATTCTATTATTTTATTAAAATTAAAGTTTAAGTGTTTAGAAAATAAAAACGATCAATTAATTAATGATATTTATGAATCCTTACCTATTAAAAATGATTGGATTATTTTTAATCGAGGTTATGAAGGCTTAGGAATATTGTGCGTAAATTTTGATTTAAAACATATTGATGATTGTAAAAATCAAATTAGTACATATTTAAATCAATTTCCTGCTATTACTTACTTTGGGACTATCGGCCCATGTGTTAATAGAATTTCAAAGATTGTTGAATCATATGAGATAGCAAATAAAGCTTTTGCCATGAGATTTTTCTTAAATGAAAATAATATTATTGCTTATTATAAAGACCTGTTTGAAATAGAGGATAATAAAAATAATATTTATTTAAATAAATTACAGGATAATGTTATTGATAAAACTTATATCAAGAGATTTTTAAAATTAGGTGAATTAAGTGAGATATCTGAATTTATTTCAGAATTGTTAGAAAATATTGATAAAACAGCACTCTCTTCCCCTTCTTATCGGCATTATCTTTTATTCGATTCCTGTATATGTTGTAGTGATTTCTTAAAATCTATAAAAATTCCATATTCAGATTTAAGTAATATATCAGTATCCTGTGCTACATCTTTATCTATGGAAGAATTTAGAGATAGTTTATTTAAATTATTAGAAGTATCTATAAATTTAAGAAATTCAATTTCATGGGGGAAACACATTGAAATAATTGAAAAAGCAAAAGCCTTTATGGAAAATAACTTTCACAATAAGGATATTTCATTGATTTCAGTAGCTAATGAAATGAATATTAGTCCAAATTACTTATCTGCTTTATTTAGCACAGAAACACATGAAACCTTTATAGAATATTTAACTAAACTTCGTCTCGAAGAGGCAAAAGATTTATTAGTTTCATCAAATCTTAGATCAAGCGAGATTGCTTATACTATAGGCTATCAGGATGCACATTATTTTAGCTATATATTTAAAAAATATACTTCAATGTCTCCTAGAGATTATAAGAAGGGAGTAATTAATGAAGTATAATAAAAACTCATTACATAGAAGATTGAAAAAATATTTTTTCCATTCAATAATACCCTTTTCAATCATTGTTATTTTTCTTCTTGTTTTGATTAGTTTTATCGGAAATTCTTATAATCATATAGTATTAAATATTACAATTGCTAATGAAAATATTTTAACTTTTAAGCATGATGTAGATTATGCACTCTATAGAACAGTCATTGGTTCAGCAAATAATTGGGATACTACTTTTGATAAAGATATTAAAGATCCATATATAACAATTGATAATATGAAAAGAAATATGGAAGATCTAAAAAAAATGACTAATGATAAAGATAATTATAAACGAATTGAGAATATAATTAAAAGATTAGATAATTTAAGATCTATGACGGACACAATAAATGGGAAATCACAAATTAAAGGTAATTACGATGAAAATATGAATTTTCTTGAGTTAAATGTATATATTTTAACTGAGTTGATAACCAATCAAGTTCATGAATATGTTTATTACGAAGCAGCTCATTTAGAAGGAATACGAAAAAAACTTGAATTTACTTTATTCTTTACAATATCTATTGGAATTATTTCATTACTAATATCTTTAATACATTTAAAGAAAATGAATAATAAAATTAAGGAAAGTGTACTAACACCTATAGAAGAAGTTTGTGAGGCAACAAGTAGAATAGCAAAAGGTGATTTTGTAACAGTTTTTGATGATCGTTATGATTTTGAAGTTGCTACTTTGTCCACTGCAGTTAATAGAATGTCAAATGAAATAAAAAGATTGTTAGAAAAAACCAAATTTGAGCAAGAACAATTAAGATTAAGAGAATTGCAATTATATCAAGCTCAAATTAAGCCTCATTTTTTATATAATACATTGGATACAATAATGGCCTTAGTTGAAAGCGAAAGAAACAATGATGCAAAAATGCTAATTGAGCAGTTATCTTCTTTTTTCCGTACTACATTATCTGGTGGTAGAGCAAAAATTACCATAAAAGAGGAAATTGAACATGTCAAATCATATTTAGAAATTCAACAAGTTAGATATCAAGATATTATGAAATATAGAATTGATATTTCAAAAGACATATTAGAATATCAAATTATTAAATTAACTTTACAACCATTAGTAGAAAATGCATTGTACCATGGGATTAAACAAAAAAGAGGTAAAGGTGAAATCATTATAAAAGGTTACGAATTGGATAATAATCATATTGAGTTTCAAGTAATTGATAATGGTGTTGGGATGAACAAAGAAAAACTTAATGAGATTAATTTAAAAATTAAAAATAAGATTCCTTTATCAAATGAAATATTTTGTTTAAGGAATGTTAACCAAAGAATCATATTAAATTATGGTATGAACTATGGGTTAAAAATAGAAAGTATAGAAAAGGTTGGAACAACAGTATTTATTAAGATTCCTAAGGAACCATAAATTTATGTGCGTTATCGAGCACATAATAAATTATTTAACATTTATCGTAAAATATTTAACTTTTTTTGGTGATAAAAGAAAATAATTACCATTATTAATAATTTTGTCTGTATCTTTATAGCTTACTCTAATAATAAAATTAACACATAATAATAAAGGAGAATAATAATGAAAAAAACATTATTACTTACAAGCATGTTGTTTTTAGCATGTAGTTTTTTAATGGCTAACGGATCTTCTGAACAAGCTAAAGCTTCAGACGATGATTTAATTGTTGTTGGATATGCTCAAGTTGGAGCAGAATCTGATTGGAGGACAGCAAATACTGAATCATTCAAATCTACTTTTGTTGAAGAAAATGGATATAAATTAATTTTTGACGATGCACAACAAAAGCAAGAAAATCAAATTAAAGCAATTAGAAGCTTTATTCAACAAGATGTTGATTACATAGTTGTTGCTCCTGTAGTTGAAACAGGTTGGGATACAGTATTAAAAGAAGCAAAAGATGCTGGAATTCCTGTTATATTGTCCGATAGAATGGTAAAAGTTTCTGATGATTCATTATTTACTTGTTGGGTTGGTGGAAATTTCGAAAAAGAAGGAGTAGATGCAGGTCTATGGCTAGCAGATTATCTAAAACAACAAGGTAGAGATAATGAACAAATTAATTTAGTTACTCTTCAAGGTACAATCGGTTCTTCAGCTCAAGTTGGTAGAACAGAAGGCTTTGCAGCTGAATTAGCAAAACACTCAAATTGGAATATGTTAGCTCGTCAATCAGGTGAATTTACACAAGCAAAAGGTCAAGAAGTTATGGAATCTTTCTTAAAGAAATATAACGATATTGATGTAGTAATTAGTGAAAATGATAACATGTCTTTTGGTGCTATTGATGCAATCAAAGCAGCAGGTAAAACATGTGGTCCTGATGGTGATATAATTATAGTTTCTTTTGATGCTGTAAGAGCTGCATTTGAATCAATGATTGCTGGCGATTTAAATTGTGTTGTAGAATGTAACCCACTTCATGGTCCAAGAGTTGCAGAAATTATTCAAAATTTAGAACAAGGAAAACCTGTTGATAAAATCAGTTATGTTGTAGAAGAAGTTTTCCCAGCTGAAACTGCTAAATCAATTTTACCTACAAGAAAATATTAATAAATATATTTACTTAATAGACGAAGGATATTCCTTCGTCTATTTGTTCTAAAAACAAGTTAAAGGAGTAATAATTGGAAGATAATATTGTTTTGCAAATAAAAAATCTATCAAAAAGTTTTCCTGGCGTTCAAGCCCTAGATAATGTTGATTTTACTCTTAGAGAAGGAGAAATTCATGCTCTTATGGGTGAAAATGGTGCTGGAAAAAGTACCTTAATAAAAGCATTAACTGGAGTTTATTCTTTTGAAAAAGGGACTATTCATTTTAAAGGATGTGATTTACCAATTATAAATAAATCACCACAAGATGCACAAAATAAAGGGATTAGTACTGTATTTCAAGAAATTAATTTATGTCCAAATTTATCAGTTGCAGAAAATTTATTTATTGGCAGAGAACCTAAAAAATTAGGTAATATAAATTGGAAATTAATGAATTTAAAGTCACAAGAAATTTTAAAAAATTTAGATATTGATTTAAATGTAACTGTTGCTTTAGAAAAATATTCAATTGCACAACAACAAATGGTTGCAATTGCTAGAGCTGTGGATATGTCAGCTAAAGTTTTAATACTAGATGAACCAACCTCTTCATTAGATGATATTGAAGTTGAAAAACTATTTTCTATTATGAGAAATTTAAAAAAGAAGGGAGTTGGAATTATTTTTGTTACTCATTTTTTAGATCAAGTATATGAAATTTGCGATAGAATAACCGTCCTAAGAAATGGAAAATTAATTGGGGAATATACTGTTTCAAATTTACCAAAAGTAAAATTGGTAACAAAAATGATGGGAAAAGATTTAAAGGATTTAGAATCAATAAAACTGACGAAGAAAGAAAATATAGAAGATGATTTATTGATAGAAACAAATCAATTAGGTGTAAGTGGATCAATAAAACCCTTTAATATCAAGTTATATAAAGGTGAAGTTATTGGTTTGGCTGGTTTGCTAGGCAGTGGTAGAAGTCAATTGGCAAGGGCTATTTTTGGAGCTGATAAACCAGATTGTGGAACAATCAAGATAAATGATAAACGTTTTATAGCACATTGTCCTTTAGATTCTATTAAAAAAAATATGGCCTATTTGCCTGAAGATAGAAAAGCTGAAGGTATTATTGAAGATTTATCTGTTAGAGAAAATATAATCATTGCATTACAAGCTAGATTAGGTGTTTTTAATGTAATCAAAAGAAAAGAACAAGATGACTTATGCAATAAAATGATAAATCTGTTAAATATTAAAACACCTTCTATCGATACTCCTATAAAACAATTATCGGGTGGAAATCAGCAGAAAGTTATTTTAGCTAGATGGTTATTAACGAATCCTGATTTTTTAATTTTAGATGAGCCTACCAGAGGAATTGATATAGGTACAAAAACTGAAATTCAGAAATTAGTTATTTCATTAGCAGAAGAAGGTAAAAGTATAATGTTTATATCTTCTGAAATTGATGAAATGTTAAGAACTTGTACAAGAATGGCAATTTTGCGCGATGGAGAAAAAGTGTCAGAATTAGAGCAAATAAATCTTTCTCAAGAAAATATAATGCATGTTATCGCTAGTGGAGAAAAATTATGATTAATCAAATTGTAAAAATTACTAAAAAAAGATTGTTTATGCCTTTGTTATGTTTATTATTTGTTTTGATAATTAATGTCATAAAAACTCCTAATTTTTTTGAAATTACATTAAGAGAAGGCGTATTATATGGATATATTATTGATGTAATAAATAGAGCTAGTGAACTTGTAATTTTAGCTGTTGGGATGACTTTATGTATTTCTTCTTCAGCTGGTACTGATATTTCTGTTGGTGCAATAATGGCAGTAGCCGCTGCAGTTTGCTGTAGTATACTGGCTGGTGGACAGGTGTCGGTTACTCAATATCAAAATCCATATTTACTTGCAATAATTGCTTCATTGATTGTTGGTATATTATGTGGTTCATTTAATGGTTTTTTAGTTGCGAAATTAAAAATACAACCTATGGTAGCAACATTAATTCTTTTTACTGCTGGAAGAGGAATTGCTCAATTAATTACTAATGGTCAAATTACTTACGTTAGAGTTGAAAGTTATAAGTTGTTAGGCTCTCATATTCCTAATGTTCCTTTACCTACAAGTATTTTTATTGCAGTAATTGTTGTATTGCTGGCTCAAATCATTTTAAAGAAAACTTCCTTAGGATTATATATTGAAACAGTTGGCATTAATAAAACTGCGGCAAGATTAGTTGGCTTAAGAAGTACAGGTATTATTTTTGCTACATATGTTATTTGTGGTTTATGTGCAAGTATAGCAGGGTTAATAATGTCTAGTAGGATTTATTCTGCTGATGCAAATAATATTGGTTTATTAATGGAATTAGATGCAATTTTAGCTGTGGCTTTAGGTGGAAACAGTTTAGCTGGTGGAAAATTTAGTTTATTAGGATCTGTAATTGGTGCTTATACTATTCAAGCTTTAACAACTACTTTATATGCAATGGGTGTTAGTGCTGATCAAATACCAGTTTATAAAGCTATAGTTGTAGTAATAATTGTTAGTTCTCAATCTGAAGTAGTAAAACTTTGGTTTAAAAATTTTGTAAATACTCATAAAAAACCAAATAAAAGATTAAATGAGGTTTGTGCATAATGAAAATGAAAAATAATATGGAATCAAAAAATATATTATTGGCTATTACAATAATTCTATTTATTACAATGTATATTTCAGGGATGATAATATTTAATAACAAAGGATTTTCTAATTTACAAAATTTTTTAAATCTTTTTATTTCAAATGCAGGATTAATTGTTATTAGTGCAGGTATGACTGTTGTAATGATTTCAGGTGGAATAGATATTTCTGTTGGATCTTTTGTTGCATTAACTTGTATGATGTTAGCTGATTTAATGGAAAATAAAGGTTTTAGTGTTAGTTCCGCTATTATAGTAGTAATTATTATGGGTTTACTATTTGGTTTTGTACAAGGCGTATTTATTTCATATATTAAAATACAGCCCTTTATAATGACTTTGGCAGGAATGTTTTTTGCTAGAGGCATGACTGCTGTAATAAGTAGTGAAATGATCAATATTCAAAATAAAGTATTTCTTGAGATTGCTAGCAAAAAAATCTTTTTACCTTTTGGTGGTTATACAAATAAACATGGGAAAATAATTATGCCCTATATATACCCTACTGTAATAATAGCACTGATTATGATATTAATTATTTACTGGGTATTGAAATATACTAAATTAGGTAGAAATATTTATGCTATTGGAGGCAATGAACAAAGTGCTTTGTTAATGGGATTAAATGTAAAAAAATCAAAGCTTTATGCTTATACAATTAGTGGGCTATGTAGTAGCATTGGTGGAATTCTATTTTGCTTAAATACTTGTTCTGGATTTGTTGAACAAGCAAAGGGCTTAGAAATGGATGCTATAGCTTCAGCAGTTATTGGTGGCACTTTACTTACAGGTGGTGTTGGAAATGTAATTGGATCATTATTCGGAGTTTTAATTAACGGAACAATACAAAGTTTTATTACATTCCAAGGAACATTGTCATCTTGGTGGGTAAGAATATCTATAGCGGCATTATTAGCCTTTTTCATTATTTTACAAAGCATATTTGGTTTTATATCTAAACGTAAAAAGTAAATTTTATATTTTGAATTGTTAATATAGTATAAAATACACTCCTTATATTAAATATTTATTTTAATATAAGGAGTATTTATATTTAGCTATTAAATTAGAAAATATTTAAGTTAAAATATTTTAAATATAAAATTTTTATGACTTATAAATAATTTTTTTGAATAAAAATAAATACATCCCAAGTTTTTTTGGGATGTATAGTTTAATTAAAAATAATTTATTAAAGAGTTTCAATGAACCAATTTACAGTTTTATCTTTTAATTCATTATATTTTGTTAAATCACCTGTAAAAATTAAATAAGTATGATCGGCCCCTTCGATTGGAATTAATTTACTCATTTCATTTTTGCTTACATTTTGAACTTTTTCACTATCTGAAAAAGGTACTGTATTATCAATTGTTCCATGGAAAGAACCAATTGGAGCTTTTATTTTAGCAGCATAAGAAAGAACATCCATACTGTCAGCTTGATCAATCCAATCTTTTGATAAATCTAATGAATCTCTCCATTCAAATGTTAATTTAGTTTTACCTGTTTTATTTGCTTCTTCTCTCATTTCTTTTGTTGCCATATCTCCAATTATTAATGCCCCAGCCCAGGTTGCAACACTTTTATAGGTATCATTATCAGAAGCTGCTAATAATACATCGGTACCACCTTGACTCCATCCTAATAATCCTATTCTCGATCCATCAATTTCAGGCATACTAGCTAAATAATCTGCAACTATTTGTGTTTCTCTAATAGCTTCCTCATTTGTATAAAGAAGATAGCTTGAAGTACTATCACCGCTGCCTGGAAAATCAAATCTCAATGAAGCAATTCCTTTCTCTGCTAAGGCAGGAGCTAACATTTTATATCCATCCCCTGCTTCATCTTTCTGACTTCCTGTTCCATGTTCCATTATTACAACTGGAGCAGGTGTATTTCCTACAGGAAGAGTTAAAGTTCCTGGAATCAATAAATTACCAGCATCAATTAGTACACTTTGCTCTGTTACTTCATTTCTATAAGCAACCTGATCATTGGTGCTCATACATCCTGTTAATACAATTGCAACAAGGGTTGCAACTAATAATAATATTTTCTTCATATCATAACCTCTAAAATTATTATATTATAGGAATTTTTTTCATTCAATTAAAAAACAAAATATTGTTATAATTAGTAATTGAATTATATAAAAATTGTATTTTAAATTAGAGATTAATAATTATTTAATATTTGTTTTAATTGATTAAATAAACTTTCCATTGAAAAAAATCTTTTTCCAATTTCAAAATTACTATCTATACTTACTTTTCTTAAATCTTTATTAAATAAATATGAAAAAACCTTGTTTGCTGCTTTTTCAAGTGTTGATTTTTCAATATATACTAAATCTGTTTTTTCATTTATTTTATATTCATTACCTAAAGAAATATAATCAAATCCTTTATTTTTTATATCAGTTATAAAAACCGGATATTCAAAAACAACCATTGGTTTTTTTGCAAATAATCCTTCTAGAAATTGGTTGCCCCAACCTTCCCAATATGATGGATATGTAATCAAATCACAGAATACATAAGTATCCCATAAACTATAAGTTTTAGTATTATTTACAATTTTTCTCGAATGAGAAACTCTAGCACTAATTACTTTCAAATCAACATTTTTGCTTGTGGCATGTTCTTTTAATCTTTTTAAATATGTTCCACTGCTATCATCAGTATCATAACCGGCTAATAATAATACAAAATTTGAATCAGAGTCAAAAATTCTATTATCATATATTTTTTTTCCAACAAATAATTGTTTTTTCTTATTAACTTCTGCTATCAAATCAATTGCTAATTCAATAGCTTTTCTATCAACAATTCTAGTAGCTTGCAAGATTATAATATCTTTTTCTCTTAATCCTATATCTTTTTTAAAATCTTTATTAAAAGAGTCAATTTCCCAAGTTGGTGCATTAAAGTCAAATACATTTGGAATTATTGTACTTTCTAAATTCTTTCGTTTTAATAATGTATCATGACCTTGTTGGTTGATAACAACATGTTTGTAGTTTTCATTTGTTGGGGGTAAATATTTTTGAGCGATTTCTTTAGCAAAATTACAGCCATAATGAACTCCAGCTTTTCTTTCCCAGAAAAAGTCGTGATGTTGAGCTAATACTTTTAAATTTCTACTTTCAATTATTTCTTCTAAGGCAATTGCTAGAGCAATATTCATAGCAACAGACCAAATATTTTGAACAATTACTAATTCTATTTTCTTGTCATCTATAAAGTCTATAACTATTGGTTTTATTTTATCTACTTCAATTTGTATGTTACTTTTATATGCAGCTTCATTTTCAAAAACAGGTTTATTTTCAAACGAATATGCATAAAAATCTTTTGCAATTTTACTTATATGATAAAGAGGTGGATAAACAATTTTATTGTTTATCTCTCCCCCTAACATATAAACGTTATTATTCATTTTTTCTAATGAAGTTTTCCACTTATCCATTTCAAGTGAAACACCATCAGTGCCACCAATTTTATAATGAATCATTAAAATATTCATATTACTTACCTCTTGTTAATAAGCCAGGCTACTTGATAAGGTTTTAATATACCATCAAAAATATTATTATCTAATAGTTTATAATCTTTATATGATGTTTTGATAAAATCATCGCTAACATTAGTTAAACAAATAATACTTTCATTATTAATACTTCTTTTTAATGAAAAAATACGCTTATCTAAATTATCAATTATCTCTTGTTTTGCTAGAGGTGAAAAGCATTTATTATTTTTTCTAAGATCTAATAATTTTTTGTACCCATTAATGATTTTATATCTAGTAGAAGTTTCATCAGAAATTTGTTTTTCTAATAAATCAAAATTTATTTTTTCTCTATTAATGGATCTGTTTGATTTATTTATTTTCACACCCTCAATCCAATTCCTTGATCCAATTAAACTATGAATATAAATTGCTGGAACACCTTTTAATGAGAGTAATATCGATTGGCTTGCAAGAAATCTCTTAATTTCTAAATTTTCATCAGTATTTCCACATATTTTTAAACCATCAAAATAATTTACATTCATTTCATAAGGACTTTCTTTTCCATTTGATTCTTTTTTATAGGAAACGAAACCGCCAATTTCTTGTACTTTAGTTGCCATATTTTCGATTTCGCTATCATCAACAATTCCTTTTGCTGGTAATAGCCCAATTCCATCATGACTTGCTAAGAAATTGAAAAAAGTTACTTCATTTGAAGGAAGTTCTAAAGAGGATACCCAATTTTTAATAATAGATGCATCTTTTTTCCAAAATGTATATAAAGTCAATGGTGGTAATGGGAAATTATATACCATTGATGCTTCATTATAACCATTTCCAAAGTAAGAGATATTATCATTATGAGGGACATTAGTTTCAGTAATAATTTTTACATTAACATTTGATAAATCAATTATTAATTTGAAAAGTTTTATTATATCGTGCGTTTGTTTATTATGGATACAAGACGTACCTAATTCTTTCCAAATGAAGGCTATAGCATCCAGTCGAATAAAAGATGCACCCTTTTCAACATAATATGAAAATACATCAATTATTTGCATTAATAGCTCAGGATTTTGATAATTCAGATCAATTTGATCACTTGAAAAAGTTGTCCAAACTTTTTTCTTCCCTTCTTTTGTATCAAACTCGCTTAATAATTCTAGTGCTCGTGGTCTAAAAACTTTTGAATAATCTTTTGAATCATCACAAGTAATAAAATAATTATTATAAGGTTGTTTACAATCTAAATAACCTTGAAACCATTTGCTTTTACTTGAAACATGATTTGCGACTAAATCAAACATTAAATTAAAATTTTTATTAATTTTTTTTATATCTTCCCAATCTCCAAGCTTGCTGTTTACTTCTTTATAATCGCTAATAGAAAAGCCATCATCAGATGTATATGGGAAAAATGGTAATATATGAACTGTATTAACAAAGTTTTTTAAATATTTAATTAAAAAATGATTTAAGGTTATTAAAGGCATTTCATTTTTTTTAAAAATACTATCTCCATAGGTAATTAAAAAAGTATCTTTCTCACTAAATTTTTCTTCTCTTGTACTAGACGTATATTTTTTTAATTTATCAATTTTTTTAATAACTTTTACAGTGTATTCTTGAGCTATCTTATCTCCATAAATCGAAGATAAGATATCATAAATTTTGGTAGTATCATTGAGCATCATCTTATTCTTTTACTCCACCTTCAGTTTTATTTCCAGATAAGAAATTCTGTATTAACATAAATAATATGACAACCGGTACAGCTGTTAATAATGAAGCAGCGCTTATTCTATCCCAGATTGCATTTTTTGAAACAAATAAAGCTTTAAGAGCTATTGGTAAAGTATACATATCTGTATAAGATTTTAAGAATACTGATGCAAATAAATATTCATTCCAAGCAATCATAAAGGAGTAGACCCAGACTGTAGCAATTGCACTGAAACTTAATGGAATAATTATTCTTACAATAGTTTGAAATCTTGAATAACCTTCAATAAAGGCAGCTTCTTCAATTGAGAAAGGAATAGATCTAAAAGAATTTCCTAACATATAAAGACAAACTGGGAGAGTTTGAACAATATATATTACTATAAGAGAAAAGGTTGTCCCACTTTCATTAGAAGTTAAGCCTAATGCTGTAGATATTTTATATAGTGGAATTAGTAATAATATTCCACCAACCATATAAACAAATAATACACCTCTTTGAATTAATTTTTGCCCTCTATATTTCATTCTCGCTATTGAATATGCTCCAAAAATTGCAATTATTAGAGAGCATAGCGAAGCAATTAAAGAAAACTTTAACGAATTGAAAAAATATTTAAAGAATGGGAAGACATCGGAAGTATCACTATATTTAGCAATAATTGAAGCTCTTTGTTCTTTAGTTAGATTAGGAGTTTCATCTAATAATTTTTTAACTGAAGCAGGCAATTCTACAGCTCCTTGTTCAGATAATCCTAATATTTCTGAGTAAGCACTTGTATTTACTTGTGTTGGTATTAAAGATGGATTTCCCCAATCCCAAGAAAACTTAAGAGAAGTTGATAACATTTGAATAAATGGAAAAATACTAAATGTTACAATTACTAGAACTAGAATCAAAAATCCAAAATTCTTAATACCTTTATATTTTTTATTTACCATTTTAATACCTTCTTAACATATACTAATATTAATCCAACTAATAAACTAAATTGGATTACAACAAGTGCCGAACCTTGTCCTAAGTCCATATTCCCAGTAAATGCTTTAAAATACGTATAGACTGAAAGAACTTTAACATTATCTGTTAACAAATATACTTCTTCAAATTTATTAAAATTCCAAATAAATCTTAAAAGAACAATTGAACCTAATACAAAGTAAAGTTCTGGAATTGTTATAGACCAAAATTTTCTAATTGCGCCTGCTCCGTCAATTTCTGCAGCTTCATATAATGTATTATCAATAGTTTGAAGCCTTGATAAAATCATTAAATATGTAAAAGGGAACGCTTTCCACATACTAAATATTACAGCAACCCACATAGCATATCTAGGATCACTTATTAAATTGAATCTAGTAGCAGATAGATGAAATACATCAACAATTAAATGCATGAATATTCCATTTACTGGATCAAAAAAGAATTGCCAAGAGTATACAGTTGAAATAACTGGAGCAACATATGGTAGCAATACTAAGGATCTAACAATTGCTCTACCAGGAAATTTTTTATTCATTACTAGAGCAACAATTAGGCCCATTATTGTTGTGAGAATTGTAGTTGCAATTACAAAGAAAAAAGTAATTCCGACAGAAGCCCAAAAAGTTGAATCACTTAAGACATTAATATAATTCTTTAATCCAATATAAAAAGTGTCTCCATTCATTTTTACATCAAAGAAACTTAAATAAATGTTATAAAATATTGGATATATAATAAGTAATCCAATGATTATAATTGAAGGTAATACTAATTTAACGCCAAGTCTTGAATCTTTTTGTTGTAGCGTAAGTTTAGTTATAGCCATTCTAATAACTCCCCTTTTTTTGTTAATTGTAGGAGAAAATATTTTTTCTCCTACAATCTAATACATAAACTATTAATTTAATTTATTAATTTCTTTTGTTGCCCATTCCATTGCAGAATCTATATCAAGACCTTCTTGAGTATATTTATATAGCATTTGAGGTATAATTTGTTGTGCAGTAACTTGGTCTGCTTTTTCAATCTTAATACCATCAACAATAGAGAAACTCTTAATATTTTGCATACCATCAACTATTTCACTAATAGATTCTTTTCCATATTTAGATAATACAGTGTTATCTAAGAATTCATCAGTATCAGCGATTCCTTTAATAACAGGATTCATTCCACCTGGTGCCATGTGTAAGAAAGTTATATAAGAATTTGGTTCATATAAATATTCTATGAACTTTTTAGCTGCTTCAGTTTTAGCACTATCGCTTTGATTTATAATAGATAATGAAACAATTGTTCCATAAGATGCTGATTCTGTGTTTTTAATAGTAGGAACCATTGCTGTGTATTTTGCTAAATCAGGATCGAATTGTGAACCTTCTAAATCACTAAAGTTTTCACTAGTAAGAGAGGAAGCAGCTGCTTCTTGAATAGCTAAATCATCCATAATATAAGTTGAATAGAAGAACATAGCCATTTTACCTTGTAAATAATAATCCCTGGCTCTCCAAGTTTGTGGTCCTGGTGGATTATATTTTGCTAACTCACCATAAAATTGAATTGCTTCTTTCATTTCTGGAGTATTTAGTGTTAAGTTTCCATTTTTATCATAAAGAGATGCACCATTTGATTGTGCTATTGGTGTAAAACATTGCTCTGTGAAATTTTCTGCTTTTGTTCCAACTAAAATACCATAAGTATTTTTGCTTGGATTGTAGAAAGCTCTTGCAGCTTTTTTAATATTTTCCCAGGTTGTTGGTGGTTCTAATCCAGCAACTTCAAACCAATCAGTTCTATACCATAATCCTTGTAGCCAACCATGGAATGGAATACCATAAGCTTCTGAATTTGCAGATTCGTTCATTTTTAATGCACCATCGAAAAATTTATCTCTTCCGATTGAATTGATTACATCTTTGTTTGCATTAACATTAACTAAACCATCGGCTCCAAATGATACAATAGTATTTGCAGCACCTTCAACTAAAGTTGGTAAAGTTTTTGCGTTAGCAGCTGTAGCCATTTGTGAAGTCAAATCATTTTCATCAACAGCAATTAATTTTACATTAATATCTGGATTTAATACCTCAAAGGTGTCAATCAATAATTGTATTGTTGATTGTCTATCAGTTTGAGTTTGAGAAGTCCAATATTCTATAGTTACTGGTTCCTTTTTTACTTCTGCTTGAGTAATTGTGCTAGTTTCATTTTGTCCATTTGCAAAAATTGATGTTGTTGCAAGTAATACAAGAGCAGAACAAATTCCAAATTTTATTAATTTCATAAAATCCTCCTATCCTTTTTTTTATATGTTTTTTTGTAGGCATACTGAGCCTATAATTAACTAAATTATTGTTGTGATAGTAATTATATGAGAGTTTTTCTCACAATAATCTTTGGTGTTATACTAACTTCATCTTTCATGTCAAATAAAAATTCATGCTTTGATGGGTTTATTCTGCTTAATAAATAATTCACAGCAATTTGACATTTTAGCTCAATTGATTGGTCTAATGTTGTAAGAGCTAAAAGTGATGCAATTGGCATGTTATCAAACCCCATAATTCCAACATCTTGTGGAATCGAATAATTGTTTTCCATAAGATATCTATATCCTCCAGCTGCCATATCATCACAACCAAAAAATATAGCTTCAGGAGGTGTTTTTAAACTCATTAATTGCTTAGTTGCCTCATAGCCCCCTTCTGATGACAATTCAACACTGACATGATATTTTTCACTAAATGGAATATTTTGGGTTTCTAATGCACTTTTAAAACCCATATATCTATCTCTTATATGTTCATCAAAAGGTTTCCAACTAACAAAAGCTAAATTATGATAGCCTCTAGAAAGTAAATATAATGCGGCATCATTGCATCCAATAAAATTATTATTATGTATACTGAATTCACCTTTACATCTGGTTTGTAAAAGTACTATTGGAATTTGATTTAATTCAAAAAATTTTCTAGCATTTTCATCAACTAAAGCAGCGCTAATAATTAAGCCATCAATTTTTTTTAAATATTCAGGATGTTGATTGAAATAACTATTTATATATTGTCTTTTCTTTATATCAAAAACTAATAATTGATAGTTTGTGTCAGATAACAACTCACTAATGCTACCAATGAGAGAAGACGCAAATACTGATTTTGGATTAGAGATTGTTAATCCAATTATCGTATTTGATTTTTTTCTTCTGCTTTCATTTATAGAAAATCCTAGTTTATCAAGTTGAGACAAAACAGTTTCCCGAGTATTTTTATTAACTAGCTCAGGATGATTAATCACTCTAGATAAAGTACTTGGACTTACTCCTAGCTTTTGTGAAAGATTTCTTACTGTTAATTTCTTATCCATGTGTGAATAATAAAATTTATTATAAGCATTTGTCAAATTTAATATAGCATGTTTCTTATAGAATAACTGAAATGTTTCATAATATAGTTGTGATTATATTATTTAATTCTTTATATAGTAAATAAATATAAAAAATTGTTAGGAAGCTGTAAAATTTGAATATTAGGATTTAGGAAAAATTATATTGAAATGTTTCATAATATTGAATTGGGGATATCATTAATTTATATAAAAAAAAGGCCTAAAGACCTTTTTTTACGATGAAGTTTAATAAAGTAGTGCACCCAAGATATATATCAGCATAAGTTTCTTTAAAGTTATTTGTATACCAAGGATCTCTAATATCCCTAGTTATATCTGAATAAGATAACAATAAAGAAATTTTATTATAATCTGACTTATCAATTATTTTTTTAAGATTATAAACATTATTTTTATCCATACAAATAAGATAATCGTATTCTTTTGCTATCTCTTTAGTGATTTGATAAGCTTTGTGTTCAATTATTTGAATATTATGTTTTTTTAAAACACTTACTGTTCCATAATGGGGAGGCATTGATAGTTCTTCCCTACTTGTCGCACTTGACTCAATTTGAAAATAAGAATCAAGACTTTTTTCTTTAACTAGATGAGAAAAAATACTTTGAGCCATGGGGCTTCTACAGATATTACCATGGCAAACAAACATTACTTTAACCATTATTACATCCTATTGGATTACTAATAACTAAATTCATAATTGTATTTTTAGATAAACCTGTTAATACATATTTACCTTGATTTTCCATTAAAACAAATTGAACTACACCATCTCTCTTTTTTTTATCTTTTTGAATTGTATTATAGAAATCCATCCATTCTCCTCTACCTATTTTATAATCAATATCATAATTGTAAGCTTTGAATAAACGAATGGCATGAAGGGCAAAATTTTCATCAATAATTTTTAATTCTAAACTGGCTTCAAGAGCTCTAACACAGCCCCAGGCAACAGCTTCACCATGAGAGAATTTTGAGAACCTTCCACAAGATTCTAATGCATGAGCGAAAGTATGCCCTAAATTTAATGCTTGTCTAATTCCTAATTTTTCTTCAGGGTCTTTTTCTATATAATCTTTTTTTACTTCTAAACTCATTTGTAATAAACTTAATAAAGTATTTTCATCTCGTAATAAAATTTGACTTTTTCTTGAAATCAGAAATTTATGTAGATTTTCATCTTTTGAAAGTAATGCATGCTTGAGAACTTCTGCTAACCCATTATGATATTCTCTCTCACTTAAACTTTTTAATAGTTGAGGACAAATAAGTACTTCTTTAGCGGGGTAAAAGGACCCAACAAGGTTTTTAGCTCCCATAAAATCACAGCCGGTTTTACCACCTAATGTTGCATCAACCATACATAATAAGGATGTTGGAACTAAAATAACTTTACAGCCCCTCATATATATTGAAGCAGCAAAAGCCGCTAAATCACAAACTACGCCACCACCAAATCCAATAATGTAGTCATCTCTAGATAATCCTTCTTCTACAGATACTCTCAATATTTTTTCAACTGAAGCTAAAGTTTTTGATTTTTCTCCTGCATTTAATATAATATTAGTTGGAGGTAGTCTTTTAAATAAATTTGCTGTATTTGAATCAGCAACCCACAAAGCTTTATTACCAAAAGCAGCAAGTTTGGAAGAGAGATCATTTAAATCATTTAAATAGCTAACATGAGTTTCTTTTCCACAAGATAATTTTACATTCATTATTTCATTCATATTTTTAAATATATCATATTTTATGATTGAATGACTATAATTTTTATTAATTAAAGACTTGAAAATTTTATGATTTTATTAAAGTATATTACTTATGTCTAAATATTTTGATAATGCTGCAACTACAGCAATAAATGAAAGAGCTTTACGCTCTTATAATAATACAGCTTTAACTTTTTTTGCGAACCCATCAGCAAGTCATTCCTTAGGAAATTTAGCAAAAGAATGTCTTGAAACGACAAGAAATGAAATATCTGATTTATTAAAGGTTCATTCCAATAATATATATTTTACTTCTGGTGGAACTGAATCTAATAGTATTGTTTTGTCTTCTTTATTATGGAGTAAAAATCCAGGTGAAGTAATAATAAGTAAAGCAGAACATCCTAGTATCTCTAGTTTTGAGAGAATCTTAGTTGAAAAAGGTTATAAAGTTATTAAAATTGATGCTCCAAATGGATTTGTATCCCCTAGCACATTAAATAATCTTTTAAATAAAAAAACACGGATGGTTGTAATTCAAACTGTAAATAATGTTATAGGTTCAATAAATGATATTAAAGCTTTGGTTAATGTTGTCAGAGAAAAAGAAAAAGAAATTAATAGAAAGATCCATTTTCACACCGATGCTGTTCAAGCTTTAACTAAAATAGATTTTAATTTAACAGAGTTAGATGTTGACAGTGCTTCTTTTTCTGCTCATAAATTTCATGGTCCAAGAGGTATTGGTTTTTTATATAATAAAAGTCAAAGTATACAAGCTTTATCTCGAGGTGGAAACCAAGAAAATGGATTGAGAGCAGGAACCGAAAATTTGGCAGCTATTGTTGCAATGAAAGTTGCTCTTGAAGAAAACATGCAATTAAATAATGAAAATATATTAAAAATTAATAATTATGTAAGAAATAATTTAAAACCCAAAATTTTATCCCCTAGCGCAAAGTGTTCTCCATTTATTATTAATTTTAGTGTTAATAATTTCCCTTCTGAGGTTTTTACAAGAATATTAGATGATGCAGGGTTTATTGTTTCTTCAGGATCTGCTTGTAGTAATAATGTTAAAAACAAAGGTGAAAGTATATTAACTTCAATGAATTATAAAGCAAAGGATGCAAAATCTAGTATAAGGATTTCATTTGAAAGAAATACCTCATATGAAAATGTTGTATCTCTTGTTAATAAAATTAACTCTTTGTATGATACACTGGTAAGGTAGGAAATCGTGGAAAATAAATTATATTTAGTAAGACTGGGTGAAATTTCTTTAAAAGGATTAAATAGACCTTTTTTTGAAAAAATTTTAAAAAATAATATTAAATTAAAATTAAGACCATTTCATAATAGCGTTACTAAGCAAAAAGGTCGTTTATATTTTGAAATTGATTCAAATTGTAGTGATGAGCAATGTGAATTAGCTTTTTCAACAACTTTTGGAGTTGTTGGTTATGCAAAATGTGTGAAATGTAAAAAAGATCCTCAAATAATTAGAGAAACTGTTAGGGCTTTAATTAAGGAATATAAATTTACGGATGAAGGGACTTTTAAAGTTCAAGCAAAAAGAAGTGATAAAAGTTTTGAATTAAGCTCATATGATTTGTCCTGTGAAATTGCTAAAGTCATTAATGAAGAATATCCTAAATTAACAGTTAATTTGAAAAATCCTGATAATATTTTATATATTGAAATTAGAAATAAAGCATATATATACACTTCGGAAAAGAAAGGACCTAATGGACTTCCTGTTTCAACAGCTGGTAAAGGTATGCTTTTATTATCCGGTGGGATTGATAGTCCAGTAGCTGGTTATAAAATGGCTTCTAGAGGGTTAAAAATGGAGTGTATCTATTTCCATGCATATCCATATACTTCAGATATGGCTTTAGAAAAAGTAAAAATTTTAGCTTCAAAAATAGCTCCTTTCTTGCAAGGAACTCGACTTCATGTTGTTCCTTTTACTGACCAACAATTATGGATTAAATCTCATTGTAATGAAGAAGAAACAACTTTAATGTTTAGAGCTTGCATGATGAAAGTTGCAACAATGTTGGCAAAAAAGAATAATGGTTCTTGCTTGGTTACTGGAGAAGCTTTATCTCAAGTAGCAAGTCAAACTTTAGATTCAATGGCTTTTACTGATTCAACTACTGATATGCTAATTATTAGACCATTAGTTGGAATGAATAAAGAAGAAATAATGATAACAGCAAATAATATTGATACCTATGAAACTTCAATTTTGCCATATGAAGATTGTTGTGTGATTTTTAGTCCAAAACATCCTTTAACAAGACCTGTAATTGAAGTTCAAACTCAGCATTACAATGAAATGAATATTGATAGTTTATTAGAAAAAGCAGTTGAAGAAACTATTATATACGATTTTTATTCTAGTGGAAAAGAATGTATTAAAAACTAGAGAAAAAGGCAACTTGTACTTTTAATTCTTTTGAAGATAGATCATAAAAATATCTAAATCCAGGATAAGTTTTACTCCTGCTAAATATAGATTGTGTAAGAGAAGATGTAAATACTGTATATGCAGATATTACATCTTCTTTATAATTTAAATAGACTTGAATATTATTCAAATAGTATGGAATTTTTACAAAAGATTTTTGTATTTCCACATTAAATAGTAATAAGCTAAGATATAAATCATGAGTCATATTATTTAAATTATATTGATAAGATATTTTTAAAGGTAAATTTATAGTAAATCTGTTTTCTTTAATAAATGGTAATATATAAGGCAATCTAATATTCGCTTTTATCAAATTTGTATTATAAAAATTATTTGTAGAATAATCATATATTGAAGTCATATTATAAGCAAAATAATAAGATAATTTATTTTCTAATGTTGGACCAACATTTGTTAAAAAGCCATACCCTATTTCACTTGAATTTCCTATGAATGAAACTATATTTGTTTTATTGAAAAAGTTTAAATTTATAAAGTTATTATTATCTTTTTCAAAAATTCGATTATATTCCTGTTCAATTATAAAGTTTGGATTACTTTGAGGGTTTATTATTTCACCATCTAAAAATAAAGTTAATCTTGAATTCTTGTAGCCAGTAAATGAGCTTAAATTTAATCTTAAAATATACTCATAATTTTTAAATAAATTTACATTTGCAATTAGTTCTGTATTTAAAAATTCAGCGGGATCCAAACTATTAAAATAAAGAGAAGCAACTATTCCATTTGTAACAGGTAAAACAAATGGGAAAAAACTACCTTTAAAGATATACTTGGATAAGTTATATTTTTTCATTATCGATATGTCATTAATTTTTTCATCATATTCTTTAATATTTCTATTTATTATATTTAAAGGATATTCTTCAAAATTAAAATTTAAAATAGAGGCCTTTTTTAGTTTGTTATTGTCCGAATATTTTGAAATATAATAGGCATCATTATCTATTATAATTGGATTATAAACTCCACCAATAATATCAAAATCATTTATAAACAGTTTATTAGAATCTAAATCAATATAAGACAAACGAGGGAGTTGATTATATTTTACTGTTGATAGAATTATTTTATTATTGTTAATTGAAAAATCGACTATTTCAACATCCTCATCAATTTGATATGAAGTTATTTGATTATCATTTTGAATTATTGAAATAGTATCTTTTGCGTTATATCTTGATAAAAAAATAATTTTATCATTAATAACATCAATTTTTTGAACTGATTCATTAATATTTAATGGTATTTTATTAATAATTTCTTGATTTTTTACAAAAGCGATATATTGTTTTTGTCCTTCGTTATAAATTCCAACAATATTTGATTTAAAATATATTCCCATTTTAAAATTTTCTAAAATGAAAGAATCTTTTTCTCCATCTTTATATACAATAGTCTCGGTTTTTTCTAAAGGCTTTTTTTTAATAGCACTAATTACAAAAGTATCATTATTATAAGAAATATTATAAGAATTATTGATATATTTAATTAAAGTGTTACCTGTTTCTACGTTTTTAACGCTATCAGTTCTTTTTTGATAAACTAAAGCTTTATTACCTGCTTTTATCAAAGATATTGGTGTAAAATCATAATTAGTTGTGTCAACTTCTTCTGTATTTATTATTGAAAAAGACTCTCTAAATAAAGCGTAAACATCATAAATATTTTCTTTAAAAACTTTTTTAAAGGCATAATTTGGATCAATAAATAGTATTTGAAATTTTGATAATTGGTAAACATATTCTTGATATTTTTCGAGTCCATACTTATCTAATAAAAATTTATTAAAAAAAGAACCATATAAATAAAAAACATCAATTGGATAAATATCTCTATTGCCTTGAACTTCATTATATTTTAAGAATTTATTTTCTAACCTTGCTTGAAGTAATCGAGATCTGTAAAGGTTGGAGTTTAAACGTCCTTCATTTGAACTACTCTCACTTAAAACAGCATATCCTTCAGCATTGAATGGAGTAACATTAAAAAAGGAATTTGTTAGACCCTGAGATAAAAAGCTTCTAAAAAAATTATTTTCACCCATAAGTGTTAGAGCATGAGTTAACTCATGTTTAAAAATATATAATATATAATTTTCATTATATACATTTAATGAATTATTAGTAGCTATAGTATTATATAGAACAATATGAGGCGATGGCATAAGAGAAAAATAAGCATTAAATTGTTGGATATCACTAGTAATGACTACTTCTATTTTCTGAGTTCTATTTTGTAAATTAAACAAATCAATTATATCATTGTATATTGTTTCACATGAATTATATATCTGAAAACCTTCATTTATAGATTCATCATCAAAAATGATTTCAAAATTATTTGTTTCTAAAGTATTTAATTTTTTGTAGTTGTCAAAAACACCTGCAAAAATGTTATTAATTTCTATTAATAATACAAATAATAAAATAATATTTCGTTTCATCTAATAAAATATATCACAAATAAATTTAATAAAAAATATATATATATATTTTTTTTTAATTAATGGACTATCTTTAATCTGACATTTTTAGTATATTCTGTCATTATATGTAATGATAAGATTGAGGTTATTAATACCTAAATTTTAAAATTAACAAGGATATTTTATGAAATTAGGATTAGATATAGGTTCGACTACGATAAAATGTGTACTTATTGATTCAGCTAACAATATAATTTATAAAACTTATAAAAGACATTTTTCTAAAATTCAAGAAACTACAATAGCTTTACTTGAAACTGTAAAAAATTTAATTGACTCGAAAGAAATAAATATATCATTAACTGGATCTGCGGGTATGGGAATGGCTACTCGATTGAATATTCCATTCATCCAAGAGGTATATGCAACCAGATCTTCAATATTAGAATACAATAAAGAGACTGATGTTGTTATTGAACTTGGTGGAGAAGATGCCAAAATATTATTTTTAAATGGTAATTTAGAAGTTAGAATGAATGGTACTTGTGCAGGAGGTACAGGTAGCTTTATCGATCAAATGGCAACTTTATTAGATTTGCAAACAGAAGATCTCAATGCTATTGCAAAAAGAGCATCTATTTCATATCCCATTGCTTCAAGATGTGGTGTTTTTGCAAAAGGTGATATCCAACCATTAATAAATCAAGGTGCTAAAAAACCTGATATTGTTTTATCAATTTTTCAAGCCGTAGTTAATCAAACTATTTCTGGCTTAGCTCAAGGAAGACCTATTAGAGGTAATGTAGTTTACCTAGGTGGTCCTCTAACTTTTATGAGTGTTTTAAGGGATTGTTTTGATAAAACGTTAGACACAAAAGGATTATGTCCTGAAAATTCTCTTTATTATGTAGCTTTAGGAACAGCACTAGGTGCTGATGAAAAATTTAATATAGATTCTGTTATTTCTTTATTAAAGAATAAAAATATTGTTGGCTCTTATAATAGTTTACCTGCATTATTTAAAGATGAAGATGAATTATTTAAATTTAGAGAAAGACATAATAAAGCTTCTTTAAAATATAAAGACCCAAATACCTATATTGGCAATGCTTATTTAGGTATTGATTCAGGTTCAACAACCATTAAAATGTGTATAATAGATGAAGAAAATAATTTATTACATACAAGGTATCAATCAAATAAAGGAAATCCTGTCGAAGCTGTAAGAGAATTTTTGACAAGTTTTATATCTCAACACCCAAATATTCGATTAAAAAAAGGATGTTCTACAGGATATGGAGAAACATTAATTGAAAAAGCCTTTAATTTAGAATATTCCCTAGTTGAAACAATGGCTCATTATAAAGCCGCTAAATATTTTGATAAGGATACAGATTTTATTATTGATATTGGTGGTCAAGATATTAAATGTTTTAAGATAATTGATGGCGTTATTGATGACATTTTCTTAAATGAAGCTTGTTCTTCTGGTTGTGGTTCATTTTTACAAACATTTTTTCAAGCATTAGGATATAGTACCGAAGATGCATCAGTACTGGCTTTAAAATCAAAACATCCAGTAGACTTAGGCTCAAGATGTACTGTATTTATGAATTCTAGTGTTAAACAAGCTCAGAAAGATGGTGCTAAGATTGAAGATATTTTTGCAGGACTAGCAATTAGTGTTGTTAAAAATGCTCTTTATAAAGTAATTAGAACTAATTCAGGACTAGGTAAACATATTGTCGTACAAGGCGGGACTTTTTTAAATGATGCTGTATTGAGATCTTTTGAAATGGAATTAGGTTTAAATGTTACAAGATGTAAAGAAGCTGGATTAATGGGCGCATTTGGTTGTGCTTTATATGCAAAAGATCAAGATTCCGTTGATAATATTGAAACATCAATATTAAATTTAGAACAATTAGCCAATTTTACACATAATACTGCAACAAAAATATGTAAAGGTTGTACCAACCATTGTCAATTAACAATAAATAAGTTTAGTAATAATAGAGTACTAATTAGTGGAAATAAGTGTGAAAGGTTTACAAATCCAACTAACTTTATTGAAAATAGTGAAACTTTGAATATTTTTAGATTCAAACAAAATTATATTAAGAATTTAAAACCAATAAAAAAAGGAAATAGAGGTAAAATGGGACTACCCTTAGCTTTATCTTTGGTAGAATTAGCACCTTTTTACTATACTTTATTTACTGAATTAGGATATGAAGTTTTTATTACTCCTTTTTCTAAAAGAGACACTTATTTAAAAGGACAAAGTCAAGTTCCAAGTGACACTATCTGCTATCCTGCAAAATTAGTTCATGGACATGTTATTGAATTAATAGAAATGGGAATAGACAATATTTTTATTCCAAATTCTTCTTTTAATGTAGATGAGAAAAAATCAGATAACAATTATAATTGTCCTGTAGTAGCATATTATGGTGAAGTTATTTCAAAAAATACTCCTCAATTATCAGAAAATAATATTAATTATATAAATGATTATATTTCAATTGCTAATAAAAGAGTTTTTAAAAAAAGATTAAAAATTATTTTATCTAAACTAGGTAAATTTACTTCTTCTCAAATTAATAATGCTACAAATTTAGCATATAAAGCACAAGAAGATTATACTAATACAATAAATAATAAAGGTAAAGAAATAGTTGCTCTTGCAAGAGAGAAAGAAATGCCAATTATTGTGTTATGTGGTCGTCCCTACCATATTGACCCAGAAGTTAATCACGGAATTGATGATCTTATACTTCAACTTGGTTGTGCTATTATTAGTGAAGATTCTTTATCCTCTTTTATTGATAAGAAAAAGTTTAATGTTCTAAATCAATGGACTTATCATAACAGAATGTATCTTGCAGCTCATTTTGTTGGAGATACTACAGATATGAATATTATTCAATTAGTATCATTTGGATGTGGTCTTGATGCAGTAACAAGTGATGAAGTAAAAGAAATATTAAAAAGTAAGAATAAAATTTATACGCAATTAAAAATTGATGAAATTGCAAATTTAGGTTCTGTTAGAATAAGGATTAGAAGTTTACTTGCTGCACTTGAGGAGGATAAAAGTGAAAGAAAATAATAGAGTAATTTTTACTAAGCAAATGAAAAAAGATTATACTTTATTACTTCCTCAAATGCTTCCAATTCATTTTGCAATAATCAAAGAAGTTTTTACTAACAATGGATTTAAAGCAGAATTATTGACAAATGAAGGCCCTTCTGTAATCCAAGAAGGTTTAAAATATGTACATAATGATATGTGTTATCCTGCTCAATTAGTAATTGGACAAATGTTAGATGCAATTAATAGTGGCAAATACGATAAACATAAAATAGCATTGATAATTACCCAAACCGGTGGTGGTTGTAGAGCTAGTAATTATATTTTCTTATTAAGAAAAGCTTTAGAAAGAGCTAATATGGCTTATATTCCTGTAATATCTTTATCTTTTGGTTTAGAAAAAAATCCAGGATTTAAATTAACTAGTAGAATTATTTTACAAGGTTTTGCTGGTATCGTTTATGGAGATTTATTATCTTTATTGAGCAATCAAACGCGTCCCTATGAAGTTAATAAGGGTGAAACTAATGAATTAGTACAGAAATGGATTAATATTTTATCTGATAAATTTAAAAATAATAAAGGGTATATCGGATATGCCATGAAAAACAATTTAATTAGAATCGCAAAGGATTTTGATAATATAGATTTAAATGATGAAAAGAAAATTAAAGTAGGAATTGTTGGAGAGATTTTTATTAAATTTGCTCCTCTAGGAAATAATCATTTACAAGATTTTTTAGAAGGACAAGGATGTGAAGTCATGGTCCCTTCTCTATTGGGTTTCTTTTTATACGGTATGGAAAATGCTAAATATGATAAACAGTATTATGGTGGTTTAAAAAGAATACTGTCTTATCCTTTGAAAAAGATTGGTTTAAATATTGTTGAAACTTTTGAAAACATGACTTATAAGAATGTAAATAAAGTTACTCAAAAATTTATTTTACCTAAAGGCTTTGCACATATGAAGTCCCTTTGTAATGGGATAATTGATCATGGTGTTAAAATGGGTGAAGGTTGGCTTTTAACAAGTGAAATGTTAGAATTAAGCGAATTAGGATATAAAAATATAATTTGTGCTCAACCATTTGGGTGTTTGCCTAATCATATTGCAGGTAAAGGAATGATCAGAAGTGTAAGTGAAAGAGCAAAAGATACAAATATTGTCCCAATAGATTATGATCCATCTGCAACAAGTGTAAACCAAGAAAACAGAATTAAATTAATGTTATCTATTGCAAAAGAGAATATGGAAAAACAATAATAATTATGAAGGCAATTTTAAAATTATGCCTATTATTGCACCTGCAAGAATGTAAATTGTTGGGTGCAATTTTATATATTTATAAGAAATAAAAAATACGATAAATAATATTAATTCGATATATTTTATTGATAAGTCATAATCAAAAAGTGTAATTTTAAAAACGTTAGAAACCGCAAAAATAATTAACGCTAAAACTACACTTCTTAGTCCATACATAGCATCTTTGACATACCATTTTTTATTAAAATTAGACAAATATTTAGAAATAATAACAATTATGATGAAAGCTGGTAAGGCTAAAGCAAGACTTGCAACTATCGCACCAGGAATTCCTGCTACTTTAAAACCTGTAAAAGTAGCCATGTTTACACCCATTGGACCTGGTGTAGATTGACTTATCGCAATCATATTAGAAATGTCTAATTGAGTTATCCAATCTGGATGAGATATTGTTAAGGCATTTAAAAATGGGATGGTTGCCAATCCACCACCTATAGTAAATAATCCTATTTTAAAAAATTCAATAAATAAGAAAATTAAGTTATTTATCATTTTTATATACCCTTTTTAATTGTTGAATAACAAGTCCACTAATAATTGCTAAAATTATAATTAAAAAAATATTAATATTAAAAATAAATAATGAGATTAATGCAATTAAAAATAAGAAAAATGTAGATTTATCTACAATACTTTTTTTTACTAACTTTAATATAGAATGAGAAATTAATGCACAAACAACAACTTTTATACCTGAAATTGCACTAATTACATATTCATTGTTTTGAAAGTTAATAAATAAACTACTAATAAGGATTATAATAACAACTGATGGGAAAATAATTCCAATTGACGAAGCAATAGAACCTTTCATTCCTCTTTTTTTATACCCAATATAAGTTGCAATATTTATTGCAATAATTCCAGGAGTACATTGGCCTAGTGCATAATAATCTAATAATTCTTCATTATTAATCCATTTTTTTGTTTCACATAGTTCTCTTTCAAGAAAAGGAAGCATAGCATAGCCACCCCCAAAGGTTACTACACCAATTGAAGCAAATGATATAAATAATGAAAAAAGAGAAATTTTTTTATCTTCCATATAATTAACTCAATTTATCCATTTCAATATTTACTAATTGGTCACATCTTTCATTTAAATCTATTCCAGCATGACCTTTAACCCATTTATATATTACATTTAATTGTGAATTTAAATTATCTAATTCAATCCATAATTCCTTATTTTTTACTGGTTTTTTATTAGCAGTTTTCCAACCATTTTTTTTCCAATTAGTTATCCATGATGTAATCCCATTTTTTACATATTGGCTGTCCGTATTAACAATTATTTTATTTGGTTTTACACTTAAACAAGATTTAAGAGCTACTATGACTGCAGTTAATTCCATTTGATTATTTGTTGTATATTTTACACCAGCACTTTGTTCAGTAAGCAATTTGTCATTGTAATACATTACAAAAGCCCATGCTCCTATTCCAGGATTACCTTTGCAGCCACCGTCTGTATAGATTATTATTTCATCCATTTTATTTTTCCCTTACTCTTTAATTCCAGTTTTTTTAATAATGTGGAATCCAAACTGGGTTTTTATAGGATCACTAATTTTATTATATGATAATTTTTTTACTGCATTTTCAAAAGCAGGAACCATTTGCCCTGGTCCAAACCACCCTAAATCACCACCTTTGCTTTTTGAAGGACAGGTAGAGTATTTTCTTGCTAAAGCTGCAAAATTCGCTCCTGCTTTGGCTTCTTGCGCTATTTTCATTGCTAGTGATTTATCTTTGACTAAAATATGAGATGCTCTAAATTTCATGTATTTTCTCCATAATAATAGGGACTCTTTCAAGTCCCTACTATAATATAATTTTTTTATATTAACAATCCTATTAAAAAGGTTCTCCATCAGCTTTTGGAGCAGCACTACTTTTACTAAATAGTACTAGTGCAATTAATGTAACTGTGTATGGGAATATTTTAAATATAACTGGTGGGAAAGAGGATAAAGATGCAAATAACTGTGATACGTTACCAATTGTGGTAGCAATACCAAAGAAGAAAGTGGCACCTAAAATTCCTAATGGTTTCCATTGTCCAAAAATCATTGCAGCAACAGCTAAGAATCCTAACCCAGCAACAGAGCCATTAAATTCTCCACTATAGGTTACAATCATTACACCACCTGCTAATGCGCCTAAAGCACCAGATAACATAACTGCAATATATCTCATTTTATGAACATTAATACCAGCAGAAGCAACAGCAGAAGGATGTTCTCCACAAGCTCTTAGACGTAATCCAAAACTTGTTTTATATAATAACCACCAGAAGAAAGCCCAAATACCGATACAAAGCCAGGTACTCCAATATGTATTTGTAAATAATAATTTTCCAATAATAGGAATACTATGCAATCCAGGTACATCAGATCTTACAATACCTAACATAATTGATATATTTCCTGAACCAGTAACATTTCTAGCTATATATACAGTTAAAGCCGCTGCAATTAAGTTAACAGCTGTTCCGCTAATAACTTGATCTGCTTTTAGACTAATAGAAGCAAATCCATGTAATAAAGAGAAAATTGCTCCACCAATCATTGCAACTATTAGGCCAACTAGTAACGCCCAGTTTCCCATAATAGGTTGTAATATTGAAATTGCTAATGCACTGAAAAAATAACCAACTAACATATAACCTTCAACACAAAGGTTAATAACTCCACTTCTTTCACTAACTAATCCACTTAATGATCCCATTAATAGAGGAATTGTATAAGCTACAGCGTAAGGAGCAATTTGAGTAATAGTGTCCCACATATTAATTACCCTCCTCTACAGCATTTGAATCTGATTTTACAAAATGCCTTTTTTCATTAATTTTTTTAAATCGCTTATCCCAAAATTTTTTAAACATTACACTAGTTGCAGTAAAATAAATAATTACAGCAATAATTGTATCTGCTAATTCTGGTGGAACTTTTGTATTACCACTCATAAAGCCTTTACCAGCTTGTAAAATTCCAAAGAAGAAGGATGAAAAAACAACACCGATAGGAGAACTTGCTCCTAATAAAGCAACAGCGATACCATCAAAGCCTTGTGTTGGTAGAATACCAATTTGAATTTTACCTGAATAACCACAGTAATAAGAAACACCTGCTAACCCAGCTAAACCTCCTGCAATCATCATAGATAATACAACTGATCTATTAACTTTGATTCCAGCGTATTCAGCTCCAAATCTATTATAACCAACTGCTTTTAATTCATAACCTAATGTTGTTTTATCCATTATAAATTTGATAATAAATACTGCTAAAATAGCAACAAATAAACCTAAATTTATATAGTTAGAACCATCAAATAATTTTGTAAGCCATTCCATTCTCAAAGATTTTTCATAAGGAAGCATAGCGCTTTCAGTTTCTAAGCTTGGTCCTTTCAAAAATGCAGGGACAAAATAGAAAACAACCCAATAAGCAATCCAATTCATCATAATAGTTGAAACAACTTCATGTACATTAAAAAATGCTTTTAATAATCCTGGAATTAAACCCCAAATCGCTCCAGCCAAAAAACCAACTAAAACAATAACAATCATCATTGGAATATGTGGAATATTTAGAGAAAAAGCTACTGTTGTTGAAACTAACCCACCAATTAATATTTGGCCAGAAGCTCCAATATTGAAAAGTCCTGTTTTAAAAGCAAATGCAATTGATAAACCAACTAGCATTAATGTTGTAGTAATTGCTAGAGTTGTTCCAGTTCTTCTGACACTCATGAGAGCACCTTTTGAAAGATATCTAAATGCTGAAATTGGATTATCACCAATAAATAGTATTAAAATAGAACCTGCAATTAAACCTAAAAATACTGCACTAATTGCAATAATAAAATTATTACTTTTTAATTCTTTAATTTTTTTATCACTCATAAATTATTTATCTCCCTTTGAGGAAACACCAGCCATCATTAGACCAACAGCTCTTTCATCAGTATCACTAGTATTAACTACGTCCATAAGTTTTCCGTCACTTATAACCGCAATTCTATCCGATAAGTTAAAAATTTCATCTAATTCAAAAGAAATTAATAGTACTGCATTCCCAGCATCCCTATGATCTACAATTTGTTTATGAATAAACTCAATAGCACCAACGTCAAGCCCTCTTGTAGGTTGTACAACTATTAGTAATTTAGGATTACCAATTATTTCTCTTCCAACAATTGCCTTTTGTTGATTACCTCCTGAAAGTTTTCCAGCAAGTGAATTTAAACCTTCACCTGATCTTACATCAAAAGTGTCAATAATTTTTTGACCATATTCTTTTATAACTGGTTGATTTAAAATACCATTTTTACTAAAGGGTTTATGATAATAATCTTTTATTACAAAATTATCTTTCAAAGAATATTGCAAGACTAAACCATGTTTTTGTCTGTCTTCAGGGACATGTCCAACTCCAGCTTCATTACGATCTCTTATAGGTAAATGTGTAATATCTTTAGAACAAACTAAAACTTTTCCACTTTCAATTTTTTTTAGTCCTGTTACAGCTTCAATTAATTCAGATTGTCCATTACCATCAACTCCAGCTATACCTACAATTTCACCAGCTCTAACAGTTAAAGAGAAATCTTTAACCCCTAATAGTTTTTTTGAATTTAAAACATTTAAGTTTTGAATTTCTAAAATTGGTTCTTGTGGGTTAGATTTAGCTTTATCAACTTTAAAATTAACTGGTCTTCCAACCATTAATGAAGCCATTTCTGACTGAGAAGTAGATGCTACATCAACAACATCAATCATTTTTCCTCTTCTTATTACAGTACATCTATCAGCTACAGCTTTTATTTCATCTAATTTATGTGTAATAAGTAATATAGATTTACCTTCTTTTACTAAACCTCTCATTATGTCTAATAAATCATCTATTTCTTGAGGTGTTAATACAGCTGTTGGTTCATCAAAAATTAGTATGTCAGCATCGACATAAAGCATTTTCAATATTTCAACACGCTGTTGCATACCAACAGTAATATCTTCTATAACACTATCTGGATCAATGTTTAAGCCATATTTATCAGATAGATCTTTAATTCTTTGAGAAGCATCCTTCTTGTTCAGTATAAAACTGCCCTCTTTCCCTAAAATAATATTTTCAGTAACAGTATAATTTTCAATTAATTGAAAGTGTTGATGTACCATCCCTATTTTGTGAGCAGTTGCATCATTAGGGTTATTAATTTCAACTATATTACCATTTATTCTTATTTCACCTTTATCAGCTTTATACAAACCAAATAGAATGCTCATCAAGGTTGATTTACCTGCACCATTCTCACCAAGAATTGCATGAATTTCACTTTTCTTTACTTGAAGAGTAATATCATCATTAGCTACTATTCCTGGGAATTCTTTTCGAATATGAAGCATTTCAATCGCATAATCCATATATTTTCTCCTAATGTATAAAAATACAATTTAAATCATTTAACACAATAAGGCCACCAAATAATGGCGGCCTTGTATTAAAGCAAATAAATGCTTACTTCCATAAACCAGGAAGTGCTTCTGCAGCAACAACAATTTCACCAGATTTCATTTTATCCATTACTTTGTTGCATTCTGCTTGAATAGCATCAGATAAATTAGGATTTGAAGCTGGAATACCAACACCATCTTCCTTAGCTGTTAATTGAATAGCAGTTCCACCAGGGAAAGTACCATCTAATTCATCTTTAATCATATCATAAGAAGCTCTATCTAAATATTTCATTGCTGAAGTTAAGATACATGATTCACCATTAGGCATTACACCATCAGCATATTGGTCAATATCTACACCAACAACCCATTTGTCTTTGCCAGAAGTTCTTTGTGATTTACCTTCGTTGATAACGCCAACACCAACACCACCAGCTGCTGCGAATATTACATCAACATCTCTGTCAAACATTGTTGCAGCCATTTGTTGTCCTAAAGCTACATCACTGAATGAACCAGAATATAAACAGTCTTCTTGTGCAATTGATACATTAGTTCCTAAATTTTCATTTGCATATTTGATACCTTGTTGCCATCCCCAGTTGAACTTTTGAACAGCAGGAATTTCCATACCACCAACAAAACCGAATTTACTATTAGGCATTTTTAATGCAGCAGCTACAGCAGCTACAAAACCAGATTCTTGTTCAGCCCATGATACAGCAACAGTGTTTTCTTTAATTACAACATTATAATCGCCAGGATGTGGAACACCATCTAATAATACAAATTTAACATTTGGATATTGATCTTGTGCTTTATAAATTGTTGTTTCAAACTTGAAACCAGGAGTAATAATCATATTATAACCACTGTCTGCCAAGTCAGATACACCAGCAATATAATCAGCTTCTGTTGTTCCTGCAGGTTTAATATATTTTGGAGTAAACCCAAAATCTTTACCAGCTCTTACGATACCTTCCCAAGTTCCTTGGTTGAAAGATTTATCATCAATTGTTCCAGCATCAGTTACCATACCAACTTTTAATGTTGGTTCAGAAGCTGCTGCTTTTTCAGTAGTACCATTTGCAAATACAAATGAACCCAATGCTAACATAGCACCTAGTAAAATAGCAAATTTTTTCATTACTAATTCTCCTCTTAAAATTTTATAGTGGATTTTTATATAATAGCATTATCGTACATAATGTCAAATATAAAAAATTAAAAAAAATATCTAATATTTAAAAATATCTCAATAATATGTATTTTTTTTTATATATTCCCATTAATATTGTGTTTTTTTTAGAAAAATCTTTAATTTATTATTATTTATTTTTTTTTATATTTTTTTTTACTTTTTTTATAAACTTAACAAATCTTAAGTTAAATGAGCTTGCATTTATATTATTATTTATTAATAAAATCATTTACATAATTAAAATTATTTACTTGACCTTTACTTGTTTAAATTAAATAATAACTACTGTGAAAAGAAAAGCTAAGATATTGCATAATATATATAAATCAATTGTAAAAATACTTTTGAACATTAATTATGATTTTTGTGTTTGGAAAGAAGAAGAATATCCAATAGGTCCAAAAATTTTTTGTTCTAATCATTTTTCTTCTTCTGATGTTCATTTTGTTAGTACATTATCAAAAGAACCACTACATATCGTTATTGGACCTGGATTTTCAATAAAATACGTAAAAAATTTTTTATCATGGACTGAACAAATTCCAGCTTTAACTTATGAAGATAAAAAAGCTGTAGTTTCAACTGCTGTAAAATATCTAAAAAATGGAGATAATATTTACATTTTCCCTGAGGGAAGATTAAATACTCAAGAGGATTTAGATATTTTCAGAGCTGGAATAGCTAGAATTTATTTAGCATATCCTGTTCCTATAATCCCTATTGGGTTAATTGCTCCTAAAAGACGAGTAAGGGCTAAACATAGTTCTGCAGCTAAAAGAAAAGTTACTGTAGTAAACAAAAATTATTATGCAAATATTGGTAAAGCAATATATTTTAAAGAAGAAGAAGATATTGCAAAAACTGATCCTAAATTGGCAGAAAGCATGATATTAGATAAATTAAGAAAAAAAATATCATTTTTAATAGATGACGTAAAAACAAACAAGTTTTGGAGTTAAATAATGGAAAATAAGGAATTAAATGATCTATTCGAAAATTTTAAAAATCAAGTAGAAGAAATATCAAAGCATAGTGATAAAGTTAAAAAGTTAGATTTCACATGTACCTTATTAAATGGTACCGGTTTTATTTTTAATTATGATATCAACAAATTTAATAAAAAAACTATAAACTATAAACCCGCAACTGTTTTTAATGCAGTAGTAGATATTATTAGTGCTGCAATATCTATAATCTTTTTAATTATGTTTCTTGCAAATAAAGTTTCATTAATTGAAGAAAATACAGTAATTAAGTTATTTATTACTACCCTTTTATCCTTTTCAATTACTTTTTTTGTATTAAGGGCTGTTTATCATTTATTCCATGCTTCAAGTAGCGTACGAAATCCTTTATTTAGAGTTTCTGAAGGTATAAAGTTATTAATTTTATTAAATATAAACACTTTGGTTTCTATTATTTATAAAATTAACAATATTACTTTAGTTATATTCTTATCTTTTATTGTTTGTTCATTGGCTTTATTATGTATGGGAATTGCGACAAAAGTGGCCTTTAAAATTGAAATGTTTATCACCGCATTACTTCCCTTTTTTATGTTAGTTAGTTCAACTCAATTGGCATTTATTTCAAGTTGTATTTTATTAAGTATTTCTTCCTTTATTTATATTATAATGGATGGAAAAGAAGCAAAAACAAATTCTATATTTTTCTTACTTGGTTTAAGTTTGTTTGTTTTAGGAATTTATTCTTTGTTATAATTTAAGTTATCAATTAATTTTAAAAAATCCTCCGAAGTAGTTTTAAATTTTATTTCTCTACTTTGGAGGAATATTTTTAATAAAAAATAATAACATTTTTTTTTAAATTATTGATTGATCAGTTGGGAATAATATCTTTTTTCTATGTTTTCAATAGGAATATCAAATATATTTAAAGTTTCATATAAATTATTGATAAGCTTATTAATAATATTTTGATCAATAGACTCCTCAATAACAAACTCAATTTCAAAAAACCAACCCAAATCATTTACTTCTAATAATTCAATATGAAGTGGATAGTCAAATTTATCAAAATTAAAGGAATACCCAGTTTTGCTTTTCCTTATAGTTTTATTAAAACCCATAGAATCAAAAAAAGCTAAAGTGTCTTTAAAGTTGTCATAAGGTAATGCAACTTCAATTTCATTATTTTGTTCTATTCCTTCGATAATTGATTTTTGTTTGACCGTTAAAATTGTATCCTTTGATAACAAAGCATCATTTGATTTCAATAATTCTTGTCTTACTCTAAAAGATTGATTTATTATAGGATTGAAATAATAAATATCTAATTTATGAGCAAATTTTTCATCGCTAGTATATTCATTTAATCGTAATTTTTCTAAAGTTAAAGAAAAATCATTAATGTGTGCTTTAAGCTCAATTTCTTTAGCCATATTAATCTTTCCAAGGGAAAATCATATTCTTAATAGTGCGATGGCCTACATTCTCTCTTTCGTCATAAAGTATATCTTCCCAATTTACATTTTTAATATTTTCTTCTGGATTTTCTTCTAACCAATTAAGCTTTAATAATAATAACTTAAAAGCATCTTGGTTTGCTAAAGAAATACCAGTAATACCAAATAATAAACCTGCTGTAACTACAGAAAGTCCAATTTGGATAATATTAAATACAGCTAAAAATAAAGTAGTCCCGAGATTGCCAATGGCCATTATGAAACTTTTTTTAAAGGTTTTAATAGGTTTATCACCTGTAAATCTACACATAAGTGGCAAAAAGTATTGTAACGCTAATAATACAGTTAAAAAAATCCAAAAAGTGATTACGCCTAAAAACATTCCAAAATAATTATTTATATTAAAATAAAAAGGCATTACTATTGTTGCTAAAATTATTAATAAAATATTAACAATTGATAAAAAAATAGCGTGTGAAGAAAAAAGACTAAAAGCTTGTTTGTAACCAGCAAAGCCTACTCTTTTGTAATCACTATAGTTTAAAGTAATATTTGCAATTCCAATACTATGGAAAGAAAATAAAACTACTGAAATTAATAAAATTATTATAGTTAAAAATGAAGAAGTTCCACCTAATTGCATTCCGTAAGAGAATGCCATTAATACAAGTAAAAATCCTAAATTTGAAATAACTAAACCAATTAAATTGTCCCATGCATCAAAAAATGCTTTTTTTATAAAAAATCCTATCATAATTACCTAATTTAACAAGAAATCAATAACATTCATACCCGTTGAACTATTTTTTTTATATAATTCGGTGTACCCACAATTATCACAACTGATTGTAATAAATTTTTTATTCTGAACATCAAATATTTTTGCAAAGTTTCCACCAGTTGCTTGAAATACATCACTTTGATAATGTGTACATCCACATTTAGGACAAACGTATTGTTTTTTTTCCATAATTATACTCCTTATTCTATATAAATGAATTTATCATATTATAATAATAATAATCAAATAAAAAAATATCTGCAGATAAAAAAACTGCAGATATTTAAAATTTCAATCACAACTATTTAAAGGAAAAACTATAATAATTTAACAATATTATCTTCTAGTTTATTTAAAGCAAATGTAGGTTCAAATCTTTTTACAAGATTACCTTCTCTATCAAATAAGAATTTTGTAAAATTCCATTTAATAGTGCTTTTTTTATTCCAATCTTTATCAAATTTAGGCAATAAATCTTCTAAAATTGGAGTTATTTCATGTTCTTTATCGAATCCCTCGAATTTAGTGTTATTTACAAGATCTTTATATAAATCAATTGCATTATCACCATTAACATCAATTTTACCAAATTGAGGGAATGTTATTCCAAATCTTCCAGTACAAAAAGTATGTATTTCATCAACAGTACCTGGAGCTTGTTCTCCAAATTGGTTACAAGGAAAATCTAAAATGATAAAACCTTTATCTAAATATTTTTTATATAAACTCTCTAATGGAGCATATTGAGGAGTAAAGCCACATTCAGTTGCAGTATTTATAACTAATACTACTTTATCTTTATACTCTGATAGTTTAACATCGTTGCCATTCATATCTTTCACGGTATAATCGTATAAATTCATTTAAATCTCCTATTTATTATTAGTAATTATTATTAATAAGTAAAGATTATCATTAATTAAAATTTGTGTCAACCTTGAATTATTAATATTTAAAATTACTTAATAATCTAAAATAAATTAATAAAAACCTTTAACTTTGATAGTTAAAGGTTTTATGTTTCAGGTTAAAATGTTGATTGAATTTTATTTAATTGAGTAGTAAATATAAACATCACTAACATATTTACCAGCAGGAAGATCTTCATTACCATTCCAACTTAAATTAAATTTATTTACTAGCACGTTATTATTGTTCCCAGCTTTTAAAGAACTTATGCTTGAAATTGTATTTACTTTTGGTTCAATTTTAGAATCATAAGGAGTATTTTTGTTTAATGTAGTTTGAAAAGAATGAGCATTAACTCTTACAACAACTGTCAAATCATTATTCATATTACTTGATGCAGTGATTGTAAAGTCTTCTGTTTTTCCATTTTCTGTTAATGGAGCTACTAAGATTGAATAATCTTCAACACCATCAGCTAAAACATTATTGTTATAAGCTAATTGATAAGAAACAGGAGTTTCTTCAACTGTTGTTTCTAATTGTACTTGTGCAGATTTAGCAAAAATAGAAGTCATTGAAATTAAACTTAGTGTTAAGATTGTTAATAATAGTTTTTTCATAATTTTGTTTTCCCTATTTGTCTTTTAATAAATTAGTTTTTAATCTTATTTTCCTTTAAGATGTTTTAACTATACAATACCATGCAACTTATGTCAACAATTATTTAATAAAAATATATAAAAAATAATAAAAATAGTTAATTGCTTGTATTATAAGGAATTAGATATGAATAAGTTATGTATTAGTAAGTTAACTTGTGCAATAAGTGCTATTTTCTATAAAAATAATTATAAATTTTTCTAAAAAATTAAGTTGTTTTAGATATTTAGCTCTAAATTTCTTTTTTCAGAGAGCCCTCTTCTTTTAATTAATAAAGGGTGTAATTATATGAGAATTGTCTCAATTAATTCAACTTGTTATAACAAATGTCATATTTTATTTATTCTTTTATCTTGTATTTATAACTTCTACAAACTTATAACATGCTTATTTTATTTACAAAATAGTTTAAAATAGTGTAATTATTGTATGTTTTTCACATATTTTGATTTATTTTTAATAAATATATAAAATATATCTTGACTTCTACAAACTTATTACATATATTGTAAGTGTAAGGAGCATAAAGATGAGAAAAGCATTTACTTTATTACTTTTAGTTTTAATAACAACAATGTTTTCACTAACTGCTAAATCAATAACAGTTCGTATAGCAGCTTATGTTCCTGAGAAAATTACTTTTGAACAAACTGAAGATAGTTTTTCTGTTAATACTAATATGAATAATATTGCATATGGTTTTTATGGAATGGACGGATCTTTAACTGATGCTCAAAGTGCAGATGTATTAGCAATAACTGCTCTTTAATTTATTTAGAATATTATCTTTTACAGACAATATATATAGTTAAAAGCTTGCAAACAAACCCAATTCTGGAAGGGAAAATCCAGGATTGGGTTACCTTTTGTTTATTCTCTTTGATTATTTTTTTCGTATAATGTTTTACTATTCTTAAGATGAATGTAAGTATAATTGTTTTGTTTTCTATTTCTTTACTCTATTTATCTTTTTTATTAATTTGTTTTAACAATAAGGAAGGCAACCATCTCTGGTTGCCTAATATAATATCTCTCTTAACGATTTTATATTTTTATCTATTATTGTATTGAGTATTCAATTTTTACATTACTTACATAGTTACCAGCAGGAAGTTCTGAGTTACCAGACCAACTTAAGTTGAATTTATTAACTAGTAATGAAATATGTTTTCCAGCTACTAAAGTATCAAGTGAAGAAATTGTATTTACTTGTGGTTTAATATTTGAATCAAAATCATTTCTACCATTGTTTAAAGTTGTTTTAAAGGTATCAGGAGAAACTTTTACTGTAACAGCTAAGTCTTTATTCATATTAGATGTAGCATTAATAGTAAAGTCTTTAGTTGAACCATTTTCAGTTAGAGGAGCTACAAAGATAGAATAATCTTTAACACCATCATTTAATACTTCATTGTTATAAGCTAATTGATAAGAAACAGGAGTTTCTTTAATAGAAGTCTTTAATTGAACTTCAGCTGATTTACCAGAAGATACTGTAGCGAACATAGAAGTCATTGCGATTGCACTTATACTTAAGATAGTTAATAGTTTTTTCATAATTTAGTTTTCCTTTTAAATTAATTTGATTTGTTATGATTAAACTATACAATACTCTGTAACTTATGTCAACAATTATTTAACAAAAAAATACAAAAAAATAATAAAGATAGTTAATTGCTTATAATACAAAGAATTAAACATGTATAAGTTATACAATATTAATGTAACTTGTGTAATATGTGGAAAAAATAAAATAAAACTTAGAGAATTAAAAAAAGAAAATAATACTGGAATTAAATAATTATTGAGTAACTGTTGAAAAGATATATTGAAAATAAATAAAAAAACCCAGCTGTTAACAACTGGGCAAAATTAGCGGCAAAGGGACTTGAACCCCTGACAAAACGGATATGAGCCGTTTGCTCTACCATCTGAGCTATGCCGCCATCTTGTTCTCTCGAACACGTTGGCTACAATATATTTTATTCCTATTTTGGTCAATAGTTTTTGTAAAAAAAAAATTAAAATATTAATTCTGTACCCAAAAAATGATAAATAATGTTATTATTTAATATATATAAATTCAATATTGAGGCACAAAATGCGTAAAAGATCTTATTTTTCATTTCCTTTTGAAATATTCCTTACAATTCTATCAGCAATTATATATGCTCTAGCTTTCCCTTCTGCAATTAATGAAAAAGGTTTTAGTATACTTTCTTTTGTAGCTTTGATTCCAATGATTTATTCAGTAAATAGAACTAAATGGATTTATACTCCTATATTAGGATTTATATTTGGAGTAACTTTTTTAGGACTTTTTAATTATTGGTTAAGTACATTTCATCCTCTTGCTATTTTAATTGGCCCAATTGCTAAAGGAATTCAATTATTACTTTTCTTCCCTTTATTAAAACTTTTTTATGTATTCCCAAAAAAATATAAAGCAATTTCTCAATCGATTGCTTATATAATTTATTCATATATTGTTCAAAAAGGCTTTTTAGCTTATGCATATGGATCTTTAGCCTCAGCAACAATTAACTTACCCCTTATTTCTCAGTTAGCAAGTGTTACAGGAATGTGGGGAATTTCCTTTTTATTATTTTTACCACAATCCTTTATTGCAAATTATTTTATAGATAATAAAAAGTTAATTTTTAGTAGGTATATAGAAGAAAAAAAAGAATATGTTTTATTTTATTTATTCGTGATGTTTTGTGTATTAATATATGGTTATTCATCGATTAATTATTGGAAATATAAGATTCCAGATAGTTATGTAAAAATAGCAACAATTCAACACAATGCTGATACTTGGGAAGGTGGATATAATCAATATAAAAGTAATTTTGAAATACTCTCAAAATTAACTAAAGAATCAATG
Organism: Sphaerochaetaceae bacterium; assembly: GCA_963678575.2. Classification (GTDB taxonomy): domain Bacteria; phylum Spirochaetota; class Spirochaetia; order Sphaerochaetales; family Sphaerochaetaceae; genus Pleomorphochaeta. The sequence goes on from CAXXHV010000002.1 coordinate 873,796, forward strand.
AAATTAAATCCCGATTTAATAATGTGGAGTGAAACGGCTTTTGTGCCAAGTGTTGCCTGGCATACCAAATATCCAAGTAGTAGAAACACTTCAAAATTAGTTGACGATTTTGTTGAATTTGGAAAAGAATTAGGTGTCCCTTTAATAACAGGTAATGTAGAAGGTGTATTGAAAGATAATGACCAACCACCTTTCTTAGATGATGGTAGTTGGAACAGAGATGATTATAATACTATAATTCTTTTTGCAAATGGTAAATTAGAAGATACTTATAGAAAACAACATCTTGTGCCATTTACTGAATATTTCCCATATGAAAAACAATTTCCTAAATTTTATAACTTTTTAAAAGCTAATGATTATCATTGGTGGTTACCATCAGATGTTTCAAAAATATTTAATTATAAAGGTTTAAAATTTTCTACTTCAATTTGTTTTGAAGATATTTTCTCAGATATTAGTAGAGAGTTTGTTAAACAGGGCTCTACCCTTTTATTAAATTTATCAAATGATAGTTGGTCAAAATCTATAGCTGCTGAACAACAACATATGTATCTTGGAGCTTTTAGAGCAATCGAGAATAGAAAAAGTGTGGTAAGATCTACAAATAGTGGAATAACTTGTTTAATAACAGCTTGGGGAGAAATAATTGAACCAATAACTCCTTTTACAACTGATTATAAAGTTTACAATGTACCAATTTATGATAATAATAAGATTAATACAAGTTTTTATACAAAGCATGGTGATTATTTAATTTTATTATCAATTTATATTGTAATTATTTCTGTTTTAAATAGATTGTTTAAGACAATTAAAGATAAAAGTAAATCAACAAAAGTAATAAAAAAAATAAAATAAAAAAAACAAGAAAAGACTATACAAAGAGAAAATATAAAGACTATAAAGGTTTAACAATAAAATAAATTTATTATATACTATTTTTACTTACTAATATAAATTAAGGATTTATAATGAAAAGTTTACATACACAAGGTTATACACAAAACAGAGAATTGTCTTGGTTAAAATTCAATAAAAGAGTTTTAGAAGAAGGAATGGATGAAACGGTTCCTTTACTCGAACGATTAAAATTTATTTCAATTTTTACAAGTAATCTTGATGAATTTTTTATGATAAGAGTTGGTTCTCTTTTTGATATGTTAGAGTGTAATGAAGCTGTAATTGATAATAGATCAGGTTTATCTCCTCAGCAGCAATTGTCCGAAATATATAATGAAGTAGGTCTTTTATATAAAGAAAAAGAAAAAGCATATGAAAATGTTGAAAATCAACTTAGACTTCATGAAATATCAAATTTAAAATATAAAGAACTTTCAAATGTCGAAAAGAAATATGTAAAAAAATATTTTGATAGTAATGTTTTACCAATTCTATCGCCTCAAATTGTTGATTCTCATCACCCTTTTCCCCATTTGAGTAATGAAACAATACATGTTGGAGCAATGCTTGAACATAATGGAGAGGAATTGTTTTCAGTAATTGCAATTCCTGAAGCTTTACCCTCTCATATTTTTTTACCTAGTCCAAAACTAAGATATATTTCTTTGGCTAATATTGTATTAAAATATTATGATGAAATTTTTTCTATGTATAAAGTTCAAGACAAAACTATTTTTAGAGTTACTCGAAATGGTGATATAAATGCTGATGATGAAGCTTTTGAAATTGAAAATGATTTTAGAAAAAAAATGAAAAAGCTTTTGCAAAAAAGAAAAAAACTAGCTGCAGTAAGATTGGAATTATCTAATAATGTAAGTGGTTCTTTTACAAAGTTTTTATTGTCTAAAATAAATTTATTAGAAAATCAAATGTACATTACAGAAGCTCCATTAGATTTATCATATGCTTTTATGTTAGAAGATTATATTGAAATGCCTTCTAAAAGAACGCTTTCTTATAAGCCTTTTATCCCCCAAAAAACACCAAAAATAAATCTCAATTATAGTTTAATAAAACAAATACAAAAAAGAGATTTGTTACTATCTTATCCTTTTCAAAGTATGTCTCCATATCTTAAATTGATAAAAGAGGCAGCAAATCATAAAAATGTTATTAGTATAAAAATTACAATATATAGATTAGCTACCCAAGCTAAATTAGTTGAATATTTATGTAGTGCCGCTGAAAATGGAAAAGATGTTACAGTTTTAATTGAATTAAGAGCTAGATTTGATGAGCAAAATAATATTGACTGGTCTCAGCGATTAGAAGAATCTGGTTGTAAGGTTTACTATGGGTTTGAAGGATTTAAAGTTCATTCAAAAATAACTTTAATTACATTAAGAGAAAAAGGTAATTTAAGTTATATAACTCAAATTGGTACAGGCAACTATAATGAAAATACAGCAAAGTTATATACAGATTTATGCTACATTACTAGTAATTCATCACTTGGTATAGATGCATCACAATTCTTTAAAAATATGTCTATTTCTAATCTTTTAGGATCTTATACTCAATTATTAGTCTCTCCAGTTAACTTCAAGCCTTCGATTTTGAATCTTATTGATAGAGAAATAGAAAAAAAAGAAGATGGCTTAATTAAAATAAAAGTTAATTCTATTACAGATATTGATGTAATAGAAAGGTTAAAATTAGCATCATGTAGTGGTGTCAAAATTAAAATGATAGTAAGAGGTATTTGTTGTTTAGTTCCAGGTGTTAAAGATAAAACTGAAAATATTGAAATTACAAGTATTGTAGGTAGATATTTAGAACATTCTAGAGTATTTATATTTGGTAAAGGTGAAGAGGAAAAACTCTTTATTGCTTCTGCAGATTTTATGACTAGAAATACAGAGAGACGCGTTGAAATTGCAACAGTAATAACAAACCCAGAAATTAAGAAACAGATAAATCATATAATTGATTTATGTTTTAAAGATAATACAAAAGCAAGGAAACTCGATAATAAAGGGAATTATAATAAAATAGATAAGAATAATAAATCTTTTGATTCTCAAAGTATTTTGATGAAAGAAGCAATAGAAGAAAGTAAAAAACCTGTAGTTAATGATGATAAATTTTTAAGAAGACTAATAAAAAAATTCAAAAGAGAAATTACCTAAAAGTTAAAGCGATAATTTGGTTAAATCCCTTATCATAAATTATATCAATTATTTCGCCAGAACTTAATTCAAGTGATAGAGATATATTGTTTTTTTGATATGTTATTAATGAAAAATATATAGCCTCTTTTATTGGTAATAGTGAAGCTAATTTCTTACTATATTTTTTACTGAATCCATAGTGAAATTCTTTTAGAACATTTTTTTCAATCCATGCTGGACTATAATTTTCTTTAAAAATTTGGTTTGTTTGTTTTAACAATGGTTCTCGATTAGCAAATTGTAAATAACCAATTTTGGAGCTTTTTGGCATTATTGTTTCATTATATATTTCAATTTCAGAATTATTTGAATATATATTGCTCATTGATAATAAAATAATAAATGTAAAAACTAATATTTTTTTATTCATATAATATAGGATATAATAAATTGATATATCACACAATATTAATATAATAATTACTAGACAAAACAATAAAATTCTTTTATTAAGAGTATTAAAAAGTAAATATCATATTCTTATAATGATAATAAATAAAGAAAAAATGTTGGTATTAAAGAACCAATATTGATTAGGATTGATAAATGAGAAATGAAACAAATAAAGACTTATTATCTTATCTAGAGATTGATTATAATAAGAATATAAGAGATCCATTATGGAAAGATATAAAACTAAATAAATCAATATATAGAATATATAAATCTAAGGAAGTACAGAAATTATCCAGAATTAAACAATTAGGTCCAACAAATTTAGTTTATCCAGGCGCTATGCATACAAGATTGTGTCATAGTCTTGGTGTTTATCATTTATCAAGAATGATTATTATTTCTTTGTTATCTAAAGAAAATTGTCCTAAATTCTCAAGAGAAGGTATTGATTCATTTTTAGCAGCTGCACTTCTCCACGATATTGGACACTACCCTTATACGCACTCATTAAAAGAACTACCGCTAGTTGATCATGAAATTTTAGCAACAAAGATTATAAATAGTAATAGTGAATTAAATAAAGTTTTATTAGAAGAAAAATTTAGTATAAGTAGTATTTGTAATATTTTAGATTTTAAATCACCTCCAATTAATGACGAGATAAAAATATATAAATCTTTATTATCTGGTGCTTTAGATCCAGATAAATTGGATTATTTAAATAGAGATGCTTTTTTTGCTGGAGTTACATATGGCTTGCAAGACTGTTCATATATTATTTCACATTTAACCATTTTTGATGGACAAAGTGCATTAATGGAGAGTGCAAAAACTTCTCTTGAGCATTTACTTTTTGCTAAATATCAAATGTATAAAACGGTTTATTGGCATAAAAAAACAAGATGTGCTACAGCAATGATAAAGAAAACATTGATATATAATTTGAATAACAATTATATAACTGAAGATCAACTTTATAATTTAGATGATTATAGTTTTAATGAATTAGCACAAAATAATCAAAAAACTTTTAATAATGTTTTATTGGTAAAAGATAACAAATTATTTAAAACTAAATATGAAGAACAATTTGATAATAAAGATTTATTTCATAACTATTGTGTAGATTTAAAAAATCGTAATGTTTTTGAAAATGAAATGTATAAAATACTAGTCAATAAACATAGTAATTTAAGTCCTGATCAACTAATAATTGATATACCTGAACATATATCTTTTGAAGTTGACATACCTATATTATTTAAAAATAGAAGTACTCAATTATTTAAAGATTGTGATGAAATTTTTAGTTCAAAAGTAATTTCTGGCTTTGAATCATCCTTAAGAAAAGTTAGAATTTTTACACTCTCAGAAATTAAAAAAGATGAAATAAAAGAGGCAATTACCTTATGCAAGAAAAAATTAAATATAACACTTTAATAAATGGAGATATTCCACCCTGGGTTAGAAGATATATAAAACAAACTGGAAAAACAATCAATTCTTTCGAAATGATAAAAGATAATGAAACTATATTATTGTCTGTTTCTGGTGGTAAAGACTCTTTAGCACTAGCTTTAGCTTTATCATTGAGAAGAAAATGGCTCCCAATTAATTATAATTTAAAAGCAATTATGATCAATTGGATTGAACATCCAATTGATGAAGATGCTAAAAAGAAATTATATAAATTTTTTGAAGATTTAGATATAGAATTTACCATTTTTGATGAACCACAGTATTCTCTTTCATTTAAAGGAGAATTTAATTGTTATTTATGTTCAAGAAATAGGAGACGGATATTATTTAATTATGCTCAAGAAAATAAAATGAAAATTGTTGCTTTAGGACATCATTTGGATGATTTAGTTGAAACAACATTAATTAACACCTGTTTTAGAGGTAATTTTTCAACAATGTTGCCTGTTCAAGAGTTTTTTGATTCATCATTATTTATAATTCGTCCAATGATAGAAGTTCATGAAAATGTTTTAAAGAGACTAGCAGAAAATTATAATCTACCAGTTGTTAAACCTGTTTGTCCTTATGATCAAACTAATATTCGCTCAAAATTGAAACCAATAATTTCAAATTTATGTCATATTGATAAACTAACTCGTGAACATATTTTTAAAGCACATCAGTTTTCTGAGAAAATTATTAGAGATTAAGGTGTATTATAGTATGATTATACCTGTCATATATTTAATGGATTTTTTCAATTGTTAAATAAAGTACTTTTAACATAGCAATTTATAATGTATAATTTAATTAAATATAATATATTATAAGGAGCTATATGTGCAAAATCGTAAATCATTATTATTGCTATTAGTACTTTTTTCTATAAACATTTCTCTCTTTGCAGGATTTGGATTTGACGTAGGACTTAATTATACCCCAACTACAATTGATGATTCTGGAACTGAAATTGATAGTGAATATCCCTTTAGTTTAGTAGCTTTACCTTCTTTTAGTTCTGGAAATTTTGCAATGGAACTAAATGCTCCTGTATTTTTTAAATTTGATACTTCATTATTAAGTTTTGATTATTCAAATTATTCACTTCCAGAAGCTACAGATGATTTTTTAGAAACATCTGTGTTATATACTAAATATATTTTTAATTTTATTAATTATATTCAAATTGGATCCTTTAATGATGATTTGGCATTGCGACTTGGTAAAATTACAAACAGTAGTCTTGGAGATGGGGCTATTTTGTATCATTATAAAGACGATAATGTAGGAAAATTTGAGACTCGTGCTGGATTACAAGTAAAACTAGATGGCGCAGCTGTAAATTTACCACTTTCCGTTGAATTAATTACAACTGATTTATTTAATCCTGATTTATTAGGTGGAAGATTTGCTGTTAGACCTATTTTCTTTTTAAATAATAATTTCTTGAATAAATTAACTCTTGGATATTCCGTAACTTATAATACTTTCTACAATGACCCAAGTACTTCTTGGTTTAATATAGCTTATGATATCCAACTTCCATTATTTAAAACTTTAGATAATAGTATGATTTTATATTACGATTTAATAAGTGAAGAAATAACTGATCCGTCTAATAATTCTCAAACTAAAGCTTTATCTCAACGTTTTGGATTCTATGGATGGTATCTAACTTCATTCTCTTATGATGCCCATATTAAAAATATTATAGAAGACAATGCTTATCATTATGATTTTGGAAAACTTAATTATGATTTATTATCAAAAACAATTATTCCACAATTTAAGAGAGATTTTATTGTAAGTGGAACTACGGGATATTATTCAAATAATGGATTATCTGAATTTAAACTTGGTACAGAATTGCAATTTTCTGATTTAATTCTAAATAATTACAATCTTAACTTGAATATAAAGAGTTCAAAAGCTATTGGTCCAATAAGTAACTTAAGTGTAAATTTAGAAAAAAATTATATTAAGGATTCACCAACTGGTGTATTTACTGAAGATTTCATTACTGGTTTTACAACACTAAAAAATCTTAATATCAATTTATCAGCAAATATAATCTTTTATCAAATTAATGAAATTACTGTTGGACTTACCATTGAAGGTGATGAAAATGGAAATATAGATCCAAAATATTCATTGGGTTACAAGTTTTCACTTCTTTAAAAAGGAGAAGGAATGTATATGAACAAAATTATTAAAAAAATAATTATCACACTACTTTTGAGTACTATATCTGTATCAACTTTATTTTCTCAATCGGCATCGTTTGATATAGTAAAAGGGAATATAAATTCATTTAATATATATAATGAGTCTGGTAAAAAAATAAAAATAAATTCTCAAACTGATATACCTATAACAGGCAAAATCATATTTCAGACTCAAGATGAACCAGTGACTTTAAATTATACTTATGGCACTTTGGAAATATCTTCAAACTCCTTGCTAGTTGTTGATCCCTTTTCTGAAGAACCTATATTATATTTAATTGATGGTGATATCACACTGCAAACTGATTCTGAGATTTTACAAAATTATAAAATTTTAACTCCTGTAAGTGAATATAATTTTAATAGTCCAGCAAAAATAAACGTTATAAGTACTGATAAACTTGAATACGGTATATTTTATAAGGGGCAAGGTACTTCTTATAACGCGTTAACTGCTCAAACGACTCAAATGTTTAGCTCTCAAATGATTAATATGGCTTATCCAGATAATTTTAGTATCACAATACCAGCTGGGTATGAAGAGAATAATGTTAATTATGAAAGTAATGATTCAATTGATTATGTTTCTCAAGTTTATCAGGATACTGATAATGAAATTATGACTAAAAAAAGAGACCTTAGTGAGCAAAATCGAATTAATTTCTTAAATGGCTCTTACTTATTAGGAATTAAACCTATCCAGAAAAGTAATAATTTTGATAAAGTTACAACAATAAACTTTATAATTACTGGAAATGGACAAGGGAATATTAATAGTATTGATTTAGCAACATTATCTGGAATTATAAAAGAAGCAAAGAATAATAATACGAATATATTATTAATTGATGGAGGAAATACAATTAATGGGTCTCCTTATGTTTCTTTTGATAAAGGAAAAACTGCTATAAAGGTTTTAGATAAAATAGGATACGATATTTTTGTTCCTGGTCCTATTGATTTTAGCTATGGAATTAATCGTTTATCATTATTATCAAAAAATTCTGATATTAATTTTATAAGTACAAATGCATTAAATAGAAATCAATTATTCTATTTTAACCCTTATGGATTATATCTTTTTGACGATTTTAAAATAGCTGTATTAGGATTATCTAGTCCATCAGATACCACTGGAATGATGGATCTTGATTTAACAAATAATATAATTATTGATAATGCTCAAACAGCAATTGATAAGGCAAACGAAATAGCAGATTATGTTGTTTTGATATCTAATCTTAATTATGATAAATTTGATTCTGAATATATATTAAATAAACTAAATGGAATTGATTTAGTAATTGATAGTAACAATAGTGATGCTACTTTAATGAGTATAGATGGAGTCCCATTAATAAATACTGGAGTAGGATATTCTGAAATTCAAAATTATACAATCAATGTAAAAAATGAAAAAGTAATTTCTAGTAGATATGCTAAAGTCTATGCTTCAAATTTAGAGGAAGATAATAATAGACTTCTTTCTTCATTAAATATTAATTCATTCAGCAAAGATGAAGAAATTATAAATATTCTTAATAATATTATAATTCCAAGTAATTTGTCTGCATTTGTTATTGAACCAAAGATTACTAATGTTTCAACTACTTTAAATGATTTAAAAATTACTTCAAAAACTTCAAATTTACGTGTACCTGAAGTTCCCAAGTTTGCTAACTCTGTTTTAGTGATACCTACTTCAGAGGAAAATTTAGATAAAATAATTGTTAATGATATTAAAGCTCCAAAATTTAAAGATATTTCTTATAAAGTAAAAAAGGAAGCTCCAAGTGAGCTAGTTATCAAAAATAAGGTTGAACCTGTTGAAGCTATAATAACAAAAACTGAGCCTAAAAAAGCAAATATTTATACAGGTGAAGATTTAAAAATTAAAACTCATGTTGGTTTGAATTCTGATTTATCTGCAATAGCAGATGTTAATAGTATGTCAATTTCAGATATTGATTATTCTGCTATTTTAACACTTTACCCATATGTTTCTTATGATGGCTTCTCTTTTGGATTAAAATTTTCAGCAGATATAGACCAAGATTTAAATTATAATCTACCACTATATCCTTTCCCTACTTCTACAGCTGAAACAAGTGAATATATTGTTGATTTAATTGACCATTTAAAAATAGTTAATAATAGTGGAAGTTTTGACTTACAAATTAATAGAAATACTTTTAATTCAAATATTAATTCTGGATTGCTTTATGATTCAATTGGTGGATCAGATTTACATCTTATTTCTATTATTGATACAAACTCATTTAATTTAACTACAGTATTATCAAATTTAGATATTTTTAAACCCTTATCAAATACAACATCTGAAGATTTTTCTTTATTTGCTACATTTAAACCGGCTGATTTATTAAATATTAATTTTGGAGCTATCGCTAAAGGAAATAAATCAACATTAGATGTTTATCCAAGTCTCAATTTTAATCTTATACCAGTTAATAATAAAGATATTCAAGTTAATTTTAATCTTGGTGCTACTTTATATTTTGAAGCTTTACCAACTCTTAATTTCCAAACAATATTAAATCCTGGTAATCCTAATTTAATTCCAAACTATTTAGCAAATACTTCACTTGAAATAAAGTCTAATACTTTAGATTTATCAATTGGTGCAACTTATTTGATTACTGAGGATTTGAATAAGTTTACTTCAAATATGATTCATAAAAATACTATCAATACTGATGTATTTACTGCTGTTGATTCAAATACTCTATCAGCAATTGCAAAAATTGGATATTCAAATGATAAAATTAATTTATCAACAGTTTATACTTTGCCATTTGATTTAAGTTCAATGGCTTTAGATAAAGATCTTATTGATTTGAGTTTAGATTTAAAATTTGGTAATTTAGGTTTAGGTGGTTTTTACTTATATAATGATTTTATAAATCACCTTAAAACAATTACTGATATTAAAGCTTTCTTAGTAAATGATTATACAGAATATGGTGGATATTTAAGTTATTCTATTAATAACTTAATAGTAAAAGCTAATTTATCATTACCAGCTTCTACCTCAGTACCACTTTCTGTTGTATTTAGCTTAAAGTATAATCTAGATTATACTTTATAAAAATCTAATATTATATTCAAAACATATATCCCTTATATTTAATATTTAATTAATATATGGGATATTTTTTTTATATTATAAACAATATAAATATCTTAAAAACGATTAATTAAAATTTTATTTTTATGTTATAATACCTACACTATGAGAATACATGAATTAAATAAATTAGTAGCACAAAGAATAGCCGCTGGAGAAGTAATAGAAAGACCAGCTTCTGTTGTAAGAGAGTTAATTGATAATTCGATAGATGCAAATTCAACTTCTATTACTATTAAATTAAAATCAGGTGGTTTAGAAGAGATTTCTATTATTGATGATGGAACAGGTATTGATAAAGATGATTTAGAAATATGTACAAATAGTCACACAACAAGTAAGGTTTCTAGTATAGAAGATTTATATCATTTAAAGAGCATGGGCTTTAGAGGTGAAGCTTTATATTCTATAGCTGCTGTAAGTAAATTAACTATTTCTAGCAGTTATGAAGGCGCTTTAGCTCATACAATAATTGTTGATAATGGTAAAAAAAGTACTATTATTCCTAATGGTCCTAATAAAGGAACAATTATCAAGGTCGAAGACTTGTTTTTAGAAATTCCAGCAAGAAGACAATTTTTAAAAAGACCTTCAACCGAAGCAACAATGTGCAAGAATGTATTAATTGAAAAAGCGTTAGCATATTGCAATATAGAATTTAGATTTTTTGTAGATGACAAATTAGTACTGCATTTACCAAAAACAAGTAAACAAGAGAGAATAGTTAATACAATCTCTGCAAAAAATAAAATCATTCTTAATGACACTTTAGAATTAAGTGCTACACATGATAGATTCTCTTTATATGCCGTTGCTGCACTTCCTCATATCAAAAGAAGTGATAGGTCTAATATAAAAATTTATATAAATAATAGACCTATTCAAAATTATGCTTTAGTTCAAGCAGTAACTTATGGATATGGTGAATTATTACCGGGAGGTAGTTATCCTTATTGTTATCTTTTTATCGATGTTGATCCTACCCTTGTTGATTTTAATATTCATCCAGCAAAAAGAGAAGCTAAACTTAGAATTCAATCTGAAATTCATCATTCTATCGTTTCAATGATTCAGAAACAAATGATTAGACCTATTCCAACTTTAGATGATACTTATTTTCAAAATGATTTACCTTTATCAGAAAATTATGGTAAAAAGGAATCTTTAAATACTAATAAGGCCTATGATACTTCTTATTTTAATAAGCAAAAATCTAATTATGTTAATGAGAATGCTTTTGGTGAAGATCCTAATCCTATAAATCCTGATTGGTTTGAAAAGGCAAAAGAAATTTTGGCTAAACCAAAAGATGTTTTAGAGTCAATTGAAATCGAAAATACAAAATTAAATAAAGATGATTTTGACTGGGACAAGATTTCTAAAGTTGAATTTAAATATATTGGTCAAGCTTTTAATTTATTTTTAATAGTAGAGAGAGATAATGAATTATTTTTAATTGATCAACATGCTGCTCATGAAAGAATTTTGTTTGACGAAATAAGAGAAAGACAAAATGTTCAAAAGTTATTATTTCCAATAAATTTTGAAGTGGAAAGAGATGTTGATAATTATTTATTACAAAATACTGATATATATGCTAATTTAGGAATTGAATTAAAAAGAGAAAGTGATTTACTTTGGAGTTTATGTTCTATACCAACCATATATAAACCAATAGAAAGTAAAATTATTTCTTTTATACAAAATAATACTGGAGATTATAAAGCAATTGAAGAAGGTTTATTTGCAGTACTAGCCTGTCATAGTGCTATTAGACAGGGAGATATTGTTGATGAAAAAACTGCTATCAGCTTAATTGAAAAAGTGTTTGAATTAGAAGAACCTGTCTGTCCTCATGGAAGAACTTTTTTAATTAGATTTAATAATGAAGAATTAAAAAGAACTGTTGGTAGAACTTAAATCGATTTTAATTATATTTTTTACGTCTTTATTCATATATTCAATTTGAATATATGAATACTTTGTAAAAGAATTAGTATTTATACAGTAATTGTTTAAGTTAATATTGCTTATCTCGTAATATTTGGTTTCAATTAATTGTTTTTTTTCATCATATAAATTTAATTTGAAATTTGATAAATTTTCTGATTCTTTTAATTCTATATAATCATTTAAAATTTGATTATTATTTATATTATAATTAGAAAAATACAATTTGCGATTATTTATATATAAATAAATTTCATTAGAATTTAAATTGTTATTAATATATATTGAATCTTTTATAGCGTTTCCATCACTAGTTATAAGCGTAAAATTATAAAGTCCATCTTCAAATTGCTCAGAATAAAGATTAATATTATTGGCTCCAATATATTTATTATTGTGAATATCTATTTCTTTTGGGCGGAATGACCACGAAAGAGCTTCAGAAGGATTTGAGAGAATAACATTTTCAACTTGAGTTGTATCATCTTGCAGTTTTAATGCAAATAAAAGATTCGGATAGTTATTTTCTAAATATAATTCGAATAATTTTTTATCATTACAATTTGATAATCTATAAGTCTTTATATTACTTATTTCGATTTGTTTATCAACAATCTTTAATTCTGAATTATTGCAGGCTATAAATGTTAATGATAATCCTAATATTAGGATTATCATTAAACTCAATTTAAAGCTCTTTAAGATACGATCTAACTGGATTAGCATAAGCATTCAATGCATAATTCTTTATTTCTTCATTTAAATGAGAATATCTGGACAAGAATTTTTCTGTATCAAAATCTTTATACTCATCTTTAAATCTAGAAGTTTTTTCTAAATAATCATAAGCAAATAGATTTGTTGGCCATAGTTTATAATTTAAGTGAATTTGTCTATCAATTTCTCTAGCAACTTCTTCGTGGTCTTCATAGATCTTATCAGTTAAAGGTTTTCCTATATGAATATGAACACGACCTTTATATTGTCTTAATCCTTTAACTAAAGAAATTAAATCTTCATGTTTTTTCTTATTGTATAAACCATCATTAATTAATTTATTTACTTCTTCTCTACTCTTATTAATATCGCAAGGATCATATTCATATGAAACAGCAACAGGAGTTATTCTACATTTATTAATTAATTCACCAAAAGAAATATTGCTTTTTCTCATTGAAAGGTAAAGCATTTTTATTATTGCAGCACTTGTTTCATCAATACCATCTTTTGCTCTTCCACTTTTTTGAGCAACCCATATGCTTTTATCTCTTTCTAGGATAGTTTCGCAAAAATATTTACTTAAACGAATAGATTCTTTATATTTATCTCTCATAGGTAATGTTCTTTTTACAACTATTCCTCCATTTAATCTAAATAAAGTTTCTACTGCTTTACTTGTCATTAAATTATCACCGAAAGCCATTTCACATAATTGTTTATTATTTGCTAGTAATACATAATCTAAGAATGCGCAATCTAAAACAATATCTCGATGATTTGAAAAAAATAAATATGCATCATTATCATTCAAATTTTCTAGTCCAGAAAAAGTTAACTCAGAAACAGATCTTTCTAAAATTTGTGGAATAAAATAACCTGAAGTTATATATTTTTGAAAATCATCATAATTTTTTACTTTGTCTAAAGCTATGAGTATTTCTTTAGTTACATTATGAATTTGAAGTTTAAAATCTTCAGATTTATTATCTAAAAGTATTCCAAATAATTGTTGAATATAATTTGGATTGTCTTTTAATAATTGAACACCAGCTAATGCAGCTTCTCCTGTCAATGGAGCAATATCACTATATGATTCAAAATCCATTTTTTGCTCCTAAATATGCAAAGATTTAATATATTGTGTTCTTTCCCATAATGTGGGATCACTCATTTTTTCTTGAGCTAATACACCTTTAAATTCATCTATTGTTTTATAATGTTTGTTTTCCATCCAATTATTTAGTTTTTCTAACATTAAATTTATAGAATCTAAACCATTTCCAATTAAAACAGAGCAAATTTCAACAGCTGAAGCCCCAGCTAATAACATTTTGATTACTGTTTCACCGTCATGAATTCCTGTATTTGCACATAAATCTAAATTAATCTCTTCACTCATTAATCCTACCCATCGTAGAACTTCTGAATAATCAGTTTTAGTTGAAAGCGGATTTCCACTTTTCATATTAAGTTCATTTATATCAATATCAGGATTATAGAATCGATTAAATAATACTAAAGCATCATATTTTAAAAAATCTAATTCACGTATAATATTTGAAGGTGAAGAAAAATTTGAACCCATTTTCAACGATAATGGAAGCTTAATTTCATTTCTAGCAATTTTTGCAAATTTAATAAAATCTTTTTCCATTTCTTTTCCAGAAATATTTGCATTTGAAGCAATGATATAATGATTTATTTCAAATGCATCAGCCCCACAATAAGCAAATCTGGGAGCATATTCTTTGATCCATGAACCATTACCAGAGCCATTTAATGATGCAATTATTGGAATATCGCAAGCTTTTTTTGCATTTTCAACTAATGTCAAATACATGTCTATATAATAATCTTCACTTGCTCCTTTTAAAAAGCCATATGCGTCTGCATGATTCATAAAAGATTGTTCAATATCTACGTTCAATTCAGCATCTTTGTCAATTTGTTCTTGGAAAATAGATTTAACTACAATTGCTCCAACACCTGCGTCTTCTAATTTTTTTATACTATCTATATTTGCAGTGAGAGGACTACTTGCAGCAATGATTGGGTTTTTTAATTTTAAACCCATATAATTTGTCATTAAATTTGCCATTCTAAAACTCCATATTTTTTAATACAAAATTATAAATTTCAATTATAACTTAAATATTTTAAAGCTTTAATTATAATAATCTATTTTTGAAAATATTTAAAGGAATTTTAGAAATAATATATATTATAAACATATTATTATTAAATTTAACAAAATTTAGTTCCACTTTTATAAAATATGGGTTGTTTGAGCATTATAGGTTTGAAATATTTTGTATAAACATCCAAAAAAGTTCATGAAAATTTTCATAAAAATGTTTAAAATGTATTTCTTTACTATCAATAATATCAAAATAAAAATGTTTAATTAATTTTTATTTTTAAGATATGACTTTACAATTATTGAACGAGCATCTTTTGCTTGTTTTAAAGATACATCTTTAGTGCCTTTTAATGGATAATTAATATTTAATTGAGTATATTTTTCTTCCCCCATGCTATGATAAGGTAATACATCTATCCCAATTATGTTATTATAAGGAGCCAAAATTTTTCCTAATTTTATAAAATGTTGTTCTGAATCTGTAAAATTTGGAACAAGAACATGTCTAATGATTACATTAATATACATTTTATTTAATAATTTTAGAAAATTTAAAGCTCTATTTGATTCAATTCCTGTTAATTTTTTATGACCCTCAGTTGAACTATGTTTAATATCTAGTAAAACTAAATCGGTATTATTTAAAAGTTCAATATATTTGCTTTCCTCTTCTTCAAAATATGTGCCAGCGGATGTATCAAGACATGTATGAATTTTTCTTTTTTTTGCTTCAATAAATAATTGGGTTAAAAATTCTAATTGAAATAATGGCTCTCCTCCTGAAACAGTAATTCCACCATTTTTATAAAAATCTTTATTTCGTTCATATATATTCAATATTTCATCAACAGTCATCTGATTTCCAATATTTTTTTTCCAAGAATCGGGATTATGGCAATAAAGACACCTTAATGGACATCCCTGGAAAAAGACTACAAGTCTTATTCCAGGACCATCAACTGTTCCAAAACTTTCAATTGAATGAATATATCCCAATTTAAATTACCTCATGAAATGTTCTTGAAATTACTTCATCTTGTTGTTCTTTTGTCAATTTATTAAAATTTACTGCATACCCAGATACTCTCACTGTTAATTGTGGATATAATTCTGGATGTTTTTGTGCATCTAATAATGTTTCTTTACGAAATACATTAACATTTAAATGATGACCACCTTTTATAGTATATGCATCTAACATAGTTACTAAATTGTCTATTTGAGAATTATTTATTTTCATATTATTATCCTTTATACTTCTGTTGGTACTTCACAAGCACACATTTGTTTATTCGTAAATGAAATTGCAATATCATCATCTTTTCCTAAAGCTTCTGGTATGATTGAAAAAGTATTTGATATTCCATCTTGCGCATCACTAAATGATAATTTTGCAACAGAGCTTAATGAAGCTATTGCACCATTTTTATCTCTATGATGCATCGGATTAGCTCCTGGAGCAAATGGAATTCCTTCTTTTCTTCCATCAGGGGTTGAGCCTGTAGCCTTTCCATAAACAACATTACTAGTTATTGTAAGCAATGAAGTTGTTGGAACACTATTTCTATATGTATTGTTTTGCTTTATATATTTCATAAATAATTTAACTATTTGATCAGCAATATTGTCTACTCTATCATCATCATTTCCAAATTTTGGGAAATCTCCCTCAATTTCATAATCAATAGCTAGATTGTTATCGTCTCTAATTACTTTCACTTTTGCAAATTTAATTGCAGATAAAGAATCAGCCACTACTGAAAGTCCAGCAATACCTGTGGCAAAATACCTTTTAACTTCTTTATCGTGTAATGCCATCTGAATTCTTTCATAGGAATATTTATCATGCATATAATGAATAATGTTTAATGAATTTACATACACATTGGCTAACCATTTCATCATGTCTTGAAATTTAAGCATAACTTCATCGTAATTTAAATATTCACTTGTAATTGGAGAGAATCTAGGACCAACTTGTAAATTTGATTTTTCATCAACACCACCATTAATAGCATATAATAAACATTTAGCTAAATTTGCTCTTGCTCCAAAAAATTGCATTTCTTTACCAATTTTCATTGAAGAAACACAACATGCTATTCCATAATCATCTCCATGAGAGACTCTCATTAAATCATCATTTTCATATTGAATGGATGAAGACATAATTGATGTTTTTGCACAAAATCTCTTAAATCCTATTGGCAGTTTAGTGCTCCAAAGAACTGTTAAATTTGGTTCTGGAGCGGTCCCTAAATTGTTTAATGTATGTAAAAATCTAAAACTGTTTTTGGTTACCAAAGTCCTTCCATCAATACCCATTCCACCAATTGATTCAGTTACCCATGTCGGATCACCAGAAAATAAATTATTATATTCAGGTGTTCTAGCAAATTTTACTAATCTTAATTTCATTACAAAATGATCTATAAATTCTTGAATTTGAGTCTCATTATAAATTCCAAGTTCTAAATCTCTGGTAGTATATATATCTAAAAAAGTAGAAGTTCTACCTAAACTCATTGCTGCTCCATTTTGTTCTTTAACTGCAGCTAAATAGCCAAAATATAACCATTGAATTGCTTCTTTAGTGTCATTAGCTGGTTTTGAAATATCAAATTCATAAATTGAAGCTAACTCTTTTAATTCCTCTAATGCTCTTATTTGCTCACTCAACTCTTCTCTGTTGCGTATATTATCACTATCCATAATCGTTGAAGTTGCTTCTTTTTGGTTTTTTTTATCTTTAATTAAATAATCTACACCATACAAAGCAACCCGACGATAATCGCCAATAATTCGCCCTCTACCATATGAATCAGGTAATCCTGTAATGATATGTGAGCTTCTACATTTTCTCATTTCCGGAGTATACGCATCAAAAACGCCAGCATTATGTGTTTTTCGATGATTTGTATAAAATTCTTTTATATTTTGATCAATTACATAATTATTATCTTCAAGAGCTTTTTCAGCCATTCGAATGCCACCATTTGGCTGTAATGATCTTTTAAATGGTTTGTCAGTTTGAAATCCTACTATTTTTTCATACTCTTTGTTTAGATATGCTGCTTTGTGACTAGTAATTGATGAAATAATATTAGTATCCATATCTAAAACGCCACCTTTAGCTTTTTCTAATGAATCTAATTCCATAACCTGTTTCCATAAAGCTAGAGTGTTTGAAGTTGGTAAAGCTAAAAAACTATCATCACCTTCATAAGGCGTATAGTTATATTGTATAAAATCTCTAACATTAACTTCTTTTTTCCAAGAAGAACCTTTAAACCCCTTCCATTCAGTATTATTCATAGAATTATCTCCAATACTTTATATTTTTTAGTTAAACGAATCTAACTTTCAAATATAAAATAATGATAAATTTAATAAAAAACAATAGGTAAAGAAAAAACTAAATTTTAATTAATACTACAGTCAGTAATAAAAATAAAGATATTTAAGAGTATTAGTAATATTAAAATCGATAATATGATAAATAATAATCTATTTAATTAAATAAATAGAAAAATGGAATATTAAATAGTATGTTTTTGATTGTTGTTATTTGTTAATATAATAAATAAATAATTATTTTTTATATAAAAAAACTATTGCTTGCAAATAAATTGCTTAGCAATAGTGTTAATTGAAATTTAATAGTATTTTATCTTAATTCTTTAAAAATTATAGAACATACGGTACTAATAAATTATGTGATTGATAGACGATAAAAGTTTCTACATCTGCGACATCATCAATTTTACCAATTTCATTTTTGAAGAAGTCTAATAAAGTCATATCATCATCTTCATTTAAAATTAGTTGAACCATCAAATCATAACGACCAGTAACAACAGCTACAGATACAACACCTCTTAGTTTAGCAAATTCAATTGCTTTTTTATCAAGATCTAATGTATTTAGCTTTACACCCATCATAACAACTTGAAGTCCTGGAATTAATTCCGGATTGACTAGACCTGTAACAGAAAGTACTCCTTCTTCTATAAGCTTATTTACTCTTGAGCGTACAGTATTTTCTGTAATTCCTTGATTTTCAGCGATTGAACTAAATGGTTTTCTACCATCAATCAAATCACGTATTATTTGCTTATTAGTATCGTCTACTTTTTTTATCATAATTTATTAACCATTTTTCCTTTCAAATTCTTTCATGAATTGAGCTAATACTTCGACATCAGCTTTAGGACAGGCGTTATATACACTTGCTCTTAAGCCACCAACACTTCTGTGTCCTTTTAGGCCTAACATACCTTCTTTAGACGCTTCTTCTAAGAATTTCTTTTCTAATTCTTCGCTTTGAGCTCTAAATACAATATTCATTCTTGATCTATAATTTGCATCTACAGGTGATCTATAGAAAGAAGAAGAGTCAAGAACATCATAAATAATGTTACTTTTTTCAATAGCTCTTTCAAGCATGCCTTGAGCTCCACCATTCTTTTTAACCCATTCTAGAACTAATTTAACACCCCAAATAGAAAATACTGGAGGAGTATTTAACAAGCCGTTATTTGCAGCATGTTTAGAATAATCAAAATACTTTGCTAAGTTAGTATTTCTTTTCTCTAATAAATCTTTTCTCATAATTATAAATGTGGCTCCAGCTGGGCCTAAGTTCTTTTGAACACCACCATAAATCATTGAGAATTTGTTTACATCTACTGGACGAGATAAAATATCAGAAGACATATCAGCAATTAAAGGAACATCACCAGTATCAGGGAAATCTTGCCATTCAATTCCACCAATAGTTTCATTTGAACATAAATAAAGGTATGAAGAATTTTCGGAAGGTTTTACTGTTTTTGGGTCAGGAAGAGTAGTAAAACTTGAGTCAGTACCATCAAAATAATAGTTAACTTTTCCAAATTTTTCAGCATCTGCACAAGCTCCATTAGCCCAAGTTCCACTCTTGATATAATCAGCTACAGTGTTAGGTCGTAAGAAGTTCATTGGAATCATGGAAAATTGTAATGTTGCTCCACCACCTAAGAAATAAACATCATAATCATCACTAATGCCTAATAATTCTCTAAATAGGTTTTGACAATCAGCATACATGTTTGCAAACATTGCACCACGGTGAGAAGTTTCAATCATTGATTGGCCATTACCTTGGTAATCTTTAATTTCTCTTTCAAGTGTATTTAACACTTCTTCTGGTAAAACTGATGGACCAGCAAAAAAGTTGTATTTACGTGCCATTTAAATCTTTCCTCCCTTAGAAAGTTCTTCAATAATTGCATATGTTTCTTCACCAATACGCAATAAATTTTCTTTTGTATTTGCACCAACATGTGGTGTAAGAATAACTTTTTCTTGTTTTAGAATTGGGTAATCTTCGCTTGGTGGATCACTTGGATAAACATCAGTACAATATAATGCAACTTTGTTTGATTCTAATGCTGCACACATATCCTCTGCATCAACAACTGGACCACGACAAGTATTAATAACCACAGGAGTTTTTGAACAATTTGATAATAATTTAGCATTTAACATTCCACGAGTTTCATCTGTTAATGGCATATGTAGTGATACATAATCAGCATCTTTGATAGCTTCTTCTGGAGTTGTCTTCATTTCTGCTTTATCACTTGAAGACACATATTTATCATATGCTACTACTTTCATGCCAAATGCAGCAGCTCTTTCTGCTACTTTTTGAGCAATATTACCAATACCAAATAAACATAGTGTTTTTCCATATAACTCTGTTCTACTGATTTGTTTTTTTAACCACTTACCATTTTTCATACCATTGTGATATTCAACAATGTGAGTTGGAGCTGCAATTAAATGAGCCATTACCAACTCAGCAACAGCAATTGATGAAGCTTTTGGGGTATTACGAACAATAATGCCTTTTGATTCAGCATAATCTTTATCGATATTATCGATACCAACACCACCTCTAATAATTAATTTTACATTAGGAGCTTGGTCGATATATTCTTTTGTACATTTAGTTTTTGATCTAACTAGTACAACATTCGCTTCACTGAGTCTTGATTTATCATCAGTAACTTCACCAAAAACTGATAGCTTATCAGCTAGTGATGCATCAAATGCGTCGGAAATAAGAATTAGCATAATTAACCTCTTTAATATGTGATATTTTATTTATCACTAATTTTTGATTAAAGAATATATTATATTGGTGAATTTGTCAATTTTATTTTAATATATTTTGTTATCGCTCAATAAATATCAAAATAATTTATAATTAACATTTTTTTTACAAATTATTTTTTTTAATAAAATTTGAATTTTTTATATAAATTAATAAAAAATAAAATCCGCCTAGTCACAGACTAAGCGGGAAGTATCTTAATAAGCCTTTGAAGCATGTAATTTTCTAGCTTTTTTCATTTGCTTACGAGCATTTGCTTTCTTTTTTCTATTAAGAATGGTGGATGGCTTTTCGAAGTATTCTCTTTTTTTATACTCACGAATTATACCTTCTTTTTCTACCATACGTTTAAAACGTTTGATTGATTTTTCTAAAGGTTCGTTATCATCAACTTTTATATATGCCATTCAATATCACCCCCTTCCCTTATTTAATGCATTGGGCCGTATTTATCTCATGGAGTTTTAAAACTCCGACATTTGTGAATATATTAAAAAAAAGAATTTTATTCAACACTTTTCTTGTTAATAAGTATTTATTTTATAAAGAAATCTATTAAATAATACATTATTCTAAATTTAACTTTGCTTTATATCAATTATTGTTAATTGAATTGAGTCTGAACTTTGATATGAATTATATCCCATTCTAAAAACAACATCTATGAACATATCTTTTTTAAAATTATCTTCAATATTTTTACCACCGTTCCAATAGATACATGGCCACTTATAATTATTGTGTGAAATTACTAACTTAACATTTCTTCCACCGTTTTTCCCACCACCAACAAAATTATAATCAACTAATATTGCTTTTTTAATTTGAAAAATTAAAGGATTATTATTTTGTCCATATGGTTCAAACAGTTCTACTAAATTCATAATATCTGGGGTTAAATCTTTTTCTTTTAAAACACAATCTATTTCAATGTTATCTTCATCAATTTCTTCAAGATCATCCATATGATCAAGTTTATCTTCAATAAGAATAACAAATTTATTTAAGTCACTTTTATTTAATGAAAAACCGCCAGCATTGGCATGTCCCCCATAATTGAGTAAAATGTTGTCAAAAGTGGACAAAAATTTTGTTATATGAAAACCTTTTGGAGATCTCATACTACCTGTTAACGTGCCATCTTCATTGTCACAAATAACCATACTAGGACTTTTATAAGTATTCATTAATCTTGAAGCCATTAATCCAGTAATGCCTCTATATACTTTTGTGTTTTTAACTAATACTAATTTTGATCCCATTTTTACATAATTATCTTGAGCTTCATTTTGCATACTATGCCAAGCTTCATCGCCTAATTTTTGTCTTTCTTTATTGAATGAAATTAATTCTGTTGAGTATTTTTCAATTTCTTCATCATCTTCAGCAAGAAACATTTCTATTGCAACTTGTGGATTACCTAATCTTCCTGCAGAATTAATAGTTGGAGAAATATTCCATCCAATATTTGTTGTAGAAATTTTTTTATTTAGTAATTTGTTATTTGCTAATAAAGGTAATAAAGATTTTCTTGGACTAGTGCTAAGAACTTTTAAACCTCGTCTTACTAAAATTCTATTTTCATCATCCATAGGCATCATATCTGCAACAGTTCCAATTGCTACTAAATCTAGAACTTTATCAAACTCTTTTGATAATAATGGTTCATTATTAAAAATTAAAGAATTAAAAATACCCATTAAAACATCTAATTCATCTTTTAAAATTTCACTATAACGTCCACTTTTAGAAACTTCAGCTAAAGCAAATAGACTTTTATTACTTAACATAGGAAATGTTGAATTTAGTTGTTTTCTAATATCATGTACAAATATATCAACTTTTGAATTAAAAGCTTTACTAAGTTGTTTTTTTTCAACTTCTTCATCTAATACAATTATTGGAATACCACAATTTATAAAATCTATAATTTTACTTTGTTGTGGATTTGCTAGACCAAGATTTATTATTTCAATTATTCTATCCTTTACAACTAAATTTCTAATTTTCATTGCTTGAATAATTACAGAATCATTGCCAGGTTGTGCATGTAATAAAATATAATCTTCGTTAAAATATTGAGTATTTGCAAAACGAAGTGCCCAAATAAATTTTGCAGTTACGCCGCATCCTGCTAAATGTTCAAAAGGATAATTACTGTCTTTTTTCTTAGGATCAATTATTGCATATGCATTTGGCAGAGTTTTTGAACTAATATGATGATCTAAAATTATGGTATCAATATATAAAGAGTTTGCATATTCAATTTCTTCAACTTCACTAATACCACAGTCAACAGTTATAATTAAACTTATTCCTTCATCTTTCGCTTTTTTTACTTTTTCTAAAGTCATCCCATATGGATCATTTCCATCAGGAACAGTGTAACTAATATCTAAGCCCAATCGTTTTAATTCATTAACAATAAGAACAGTACTAGTAATTCCATCAACATCTCTATCACCGAAAATTCTAACTTTTTCTTTTGACTCTACTGCATCTAAAACTCTATCAACTGCATTTTCCATATCATTAAATTCAAAAGGACTGTGTAAAAATAATAAATCATTTTCTAAAAAAAATTTTACTTTTTCTCTATCTACAATTCTTCTTCTGGCTAAAATTGAACATGTTAATAAATCAACTTTATATCTATTCGATAACTGTTTTACTTCTTCAAAATCTATACTTTTTTTTATCCAGTTCATAAAATCCCTTTGTTTAATTGTATATATTCAAACTTTTTAATGGATGTCCTATAATTTTAATCATCCATTTTATCATATATGCTTTAATTCTTGAAGCTGTTGAATCAAAAAGTTTAATAGTAATAGCTTCTTCAACATTAACAGATAATGATAAATTTAAATATTTTCTAGCCTTTGGGGGCAATACCATATTAGAAGAATTAGAACAATTTTTACAACTAGGTACAGTTAATGAATCGGAAAAATATATAATTTCATCATTAGTATACATTTTATCACAACTTGGACAATGTAATAAATCTTCAATAAATCCGTGATCTTTAATAATTCTTAATATAAATTGAATGATTATTATATCTTCATTTATTGAGTTGTCTTCTAATAAATCTAAACATTTTGTAAATAAATTATATGTAAATGCTAAATTGTCAGTATAAGTTTTTAATATTATTTCACTCATTAAAGATGCATTTAATATTTTTGAAAACTCAGTTGAAATTAAATCATGAGAACTGATTAAATTAACATCTTTTAAAATATATTGTTTGTTTGTAGGATTATAATAAATAAAAAATTGACCTTCTTGGAATCTAAAAGCTTTAGGTGCTTTTTTACTTGTCTTTGATCCAAAAGATCGAACAGTTATTATCCCTAAATCTAAACTTAAAATGGTTAAATTATTATTATTTACTCCATCTCGTCTCGAATGAAGAACAATTGCTTGTGTAATAATGTTCCTTTCCATACTTCCCCAAACTTTAATTTTTTAAATTTAAATAAACAATAATTTTGTATTAACAATCAAATATTTATTTATAATTCTATAGCATTGCTTATTATACTATGTTATTATAATTGTTATCATGATTAAAGTTAAGCACTATATTTTATTACCTTTTATTTTTTTAATATTTAACTTTCCTCTTTTTGCCTTTTCTGCTCAAAATAGAGTTTTAGAAAACCCTTTCCCAAGTGAATTAAACTTAAAAAATTTTTCAAAAGAAAAATCATTAGACAATTATGATATTCAAGATTTAAATAATACTAAAATATCTTTAATTACAATTGCTCCTGGAAAAGAAATTTATAGTTGGTTTGGACACTCTGCTTTGATGGTAGAACAAAATGATAATGTTTCAATTATATATGATTATGGTATTTTTAGTTTTAATAGTGAGGATTTCTATAAAAATTTTATACAAGGTAAAATGTATTATTTATTACTTCCTTCTTATTCAAAAGCAAGACTTGAAGCGCCTATGGATGAGGATAGAACGATAACTAAATTAGTATTAAATATTTCAAATGTTAAAAAAATTGATATAATTAATTTTTTAAATTATAATGCAAAAAGTGATAATAATACTTATCTTTATGATTTTTATGATGATAATTGTGCAACAAGAATAAGAGATATTATTAATTGGATAACTGATGATGATTTTAAAAATTGGGCTCAAAAAGAAAGTTTTTTTGATACTTATAGAAGTTTATCATCTGAAGTTCTTGATTCCTCCTTATTTGTAAATTGGGTATTAAATAGTTTTTTAGGAAATAAGTGTGATTCTAGAATAACAATTTGGCAAAAAATGTTTTTACCTGAATATTTAGAATCTTCAATAAAAGAATATGGGAAGATAGGCACTGAAGAGATTTATTTGTACAAGACTAATTCATCATCAGTCTTTGAAACTAAAAAATCTAGTAACCATATTGTATTTTACTGTATATTTGGATTTATTCTTGGCAGTATTTCATTATTTTTTAAAGGATTAAAACAAAATAATGAAAATCTTTTGTTTGGTATTTTTAATTCAGTAATTATTTTATTTTTATTAATTGTATCTACTTGTATTTTTTATTTAACGATTTTTTCACATATTCAACCAGCTTGGTATAATGAAAATATATATATATTAAATCCTTTTATATTTTTAATTTTATTTATCTTATCATTAATGACATTATCAAGAAAAAATAGATCTACATTTTATTTAATTATATTTGAAAACGCTTCAATGATATATTCTGGATATTTGATTTCTATTTTAATATTAAAATCTTTGCTTACAAATATTGTTTATCAAAACAATATAATTATAATTTTACCAATATTTATATATTTTTTCGTACAAAGTTTTATTTTTAGAACATCAAGGTAATGCTATGATAAATGATTTTATTGCTTCAAATTTTTTAATTCTTACAATTGCTGCTATATTTTTAGGTCTTGATAAAGGTGGCTTTAGGAATTTATCTGTAATATGTATGTATTTATTATTATCTATAATTCCTTCAAAGCAAGTGATTGGAATTTTAGCTCCAATATATTTATTAGGGGATATAGTACCTATTTATTTATATCGTAAAGATATCAATTTCCAGGCTGTAAAATATTTTGTACCACTAGCTATTATTGGTATTATAATTACTAGTTTTTTTGCATCCTATATTGATGATAAATTATTTACAATTTTTATTTCATTCTTTTTATTATTAATGGTTGTTATAATAACTTATCAAGAAATTAATAAATATTATAAGAATAAAAAAAATAATATTGATGAGAAAAAACCTTTAAATAAACCCTTTACACTTTTCCTTTCTTTTTTATCTGGAATTTGTACTGTTTCAAACGCTGCAGGGGCAATTACTTGCATTTATTTTTTTAGACAAACAAAAGAAAAAAAAGAATTTGTAGGATCTACAGCTTTATTTTTCTTTTGTTTAAATATAACTAAAATAATAATTTTTGCCTTATTTTGGAAAAATATTACTTTTGATACACTTAAAATCACATTTTCAATGCTTCCTGGCTTGTTTATTGGCATTGGTGCATCAATTTATTTAATAAAAATAATTCCACAGAAAGTTTATAACTTTATTGTAATTTTAAGTGTTTATTACATTGTAATTATGCTATTGGTTAAAAATTTATTTTAATTATTTAATTAAAGGGACAGTAATACAACCGTCTGTTAATAAACTTAGAGTAGCATTTTCACCTTTTATACTAATGGCTTTATCTATAGCTTCTTGAACACTCTTATATTGTTTAATAAATATGTTATCCCATAATTTATCATCTAATTCACTTATTACCCATATATTCGCCCAAGTCATTATCTCTGCCATTTTTGCAGCTTTGTGATATCCTAATTTATAATTTTTTTCTATAGTTTTTAAGACTTCTTTAGGAGAATCACTGCAACTCAATAAATCATAAAAAGCTTCTTCTCCTACCCCTTCACTACAAGCAGAAACTAAAATTAGTATTCCATTTTCTTTGAGTGCTAGTTTACCATTATCAAGTGCTTTTTGTGATTGATATAAATTAATATCCATAGGAGATGTTGCAACTGAAACAACAATATCACTTTTCTCTTTGATTTCACATGTAAAAACTTCATTTGCTTTCTCAATTGCCGCATCAAAACTTTCATTTATATTACCACATGTGATTTCATATATCTGATGATTTCTATCCATTACACTCATAATTGAAAAGATAGGTTTATCATTAAG
This sequence comes from Sphaerochaetaceae bacterium, assembly GCA_963678575.2. Taxonomy (GTDB): domain Bacteria; phylum Spirochaetota; class Spirochaetia; order Sphaerochaetales; family Sphaerochaetaceae; genus Pleomorphochaeta. The sequence continues at coordinate 901,363 of CAXXHV010000002.1, forward strand.
TAAGTTTAAAACATCTACCATATCAAGATGAACAGGATTGTCAATTAAATTTAATGCTTTTGCTCTAGGATCCAATGCTCTTTTGTGATTTGCTTCAATTGATTTATACGAAGCAACTCCAGGCATAATAGCTTTTCTTCCACCAGTGTATCCTGCAAAATAATGTGGTTCAACACTTCCAATAATTATTAATGCATCATTTTCTATAACTCTTTTATTTATTTCTAAAGGAGTATTTGCTCTGCTATTACCTAAAAAAATCAAATCTTCTTGTTTTTTTGCCTCATGCGATACTACATAGTCTTTTAATTGATTATATGTATTCCCTAGTATTTTTTTTATTTCATTATCATTTGCAATACGATGGACTCCAGTTGCTACAATTATTGTAATTTCTTTATTTTCTATTAAAGGATATATTACTTCTAATATTTTTGATGTTGGAGTTGGTCTTGTTCCATCATTTACAATTATTAATATTTTATTTTTATCTTTGACAAAATTATTAATTGATACACTATTATAAGGTCTGTTTAATCCTTCATTAATAATATTAATTTGATCTTTTGTTATTACATTTTTTGGAGTAATAATGGTTGAATCATTAGGTATTTCAATATTTAATTTATTTTTATTATATTCAATTGTATAATTCATAAAACCTCTTTTATAAAGTTAACTTATTATTTGTTTGCCCAAGTTGGAATAAAGAAAAAAAAGGAGTGAAAGAGAAAACTCCTTCACTCCATAATTGTTTTTTATTGTTTTGAGTGTTCCATTGCAGTAATTAAGGGGAGTTTCTTACCAGATAAATATCTAACCATGGCTCCACCAGCAGTACAAATATAGTCCATTTTTGAATAATCTGTAAATTTCATTGTTGCAGTTACACTATCACCACCACCAACAACACTAAATCCTTGAGATTCAGAAATTGCTATTAGTAGTTTCTTTGTTCCCTTTTCTAAAATGGGATTTTCATACATTCCTGCAGGTCCATTAACAAATATAGTATTAGCACTATCAATTAGATTTGAATAATAATCTATTGTTGAATCTCCAATATCTGCATATAAAAAATCATCCATTTTTGATTCTACCAATTTATTAATTCTACTATTTCCTTCTTGATAAGCTAAGTCGATTGGCATTAAGATTCTATCTTTATAAGTTTTAAGTAATTGTTTTGCTTGATTAACAAAATCTAATAAACCTCTATCACTTAAAAATGAATAAACTTTAGAACCTAAATCTAGTCCATTTGCTATTAAAAAGACTTCACCAGTTACTCCACAAGTTAATATCTTATCTGCAATATTTTTCTTTAAAACCTCTTCCATCATAGAAAAAGCATCAGAAATTTTTGCTCCACCTAATACAAAAATACAAGGTGATTTTGGATTATTCATTACTTTTGATAAAGTTGATACTTCATCAAAGAATAAAAATCCTGCTGCACTTGGTAATATTAACTGAAAAGCTACCATACTAGGAGCTCTCCTATGTGCAGCTGAGAAAGCATCATTTACATATAAATCAAAATGAGGAGCAAGTGATCTCACTAAATATGTATTTAACATTTGCTCGACACTTAATTTTACACTATTCTCAAATGTTGATAATTCTTCACCTAAATAACGCAAATTACCTAAGATTATAAATTCACCATTCTTCAAATTTTCAACTTTCTCTATGGCAGCAGGTCCACAAACATCATCAATATATTCAACTTTTGTATTTAATTTTGAAGCTAATATTTTTGCATGTTCTTCAAGTGAAATTAAATTCTGATAATCTAAAGTATCTCCTTGATGAGCAATAATTGCGACTTTTGCTCCATGATTTTTTAAATAATTTAAAGTTTTTAAAGATTTATCTATTCTATTGGTATTAACAATTTTTTTTGTATTAACATCAATTGGTGAATTAATATCTAATCTTAACAATACTTTTTTATTATTTACATCCATTTCTTCTATGGATTTAAAGCCTAATTGTTTACTCATTATTTCATACCTAAATATTTATTTGTAGCACTTGTTGCTTCTTCTTTTGTTTCTTGCATTCTCAATGCTGCTCTTATACCATCAATATTTTCAGGAATTACTACAGCTTCTTGAGGGATATTAATTGCAAACATAATATCATCACCACTATTTACAATTGATTCTTTAAATACTGCAATTTCATACATGTCTCCTCTTGGATTTCCAAGATCTCTTGCATATTTAAATAATGAAGCATTCCCTTTAAACCCATCTTCTAAACTAACTACTCTAATTCTAGGATGAGCATTAAAAATTTCTAATAATTCTTCTTTACCTATCTTGTTTTTTGGGGTTAATACTGAAGTAATAATATGACCATGGGTTACAGGTGTATGAACTAAAATACCTGTAGCATCAATATGTGGCATTATAGTCATTAAATCCAAGGCCTGGTGGTTAGGAGCTGGTGCTACTTCTAAAGCATTAGTTAATCCTCTATGATAATCACCAGGATCAGCCACTCTTCTTATAATTGTAATTGCTGTTTTAGAAACACCAACTTGTCTATCAATTGCATCAACGGCTCTAATTAATCCAGTTGTATTACAACTAGTTAATTTCAAATAATTAGCTCCTAAGCCTTTTTCATAGTTTGCATATCCATGAAAGAAAATATCAGCAACATCATTTTTTTCTCCGCCTTGGAATATAGCTTTAGTATTATATTTTTCATATAACTTTTTATTAATAGCTCCAATTCCAGCATTTGTTGCATCTAACATAATGTCAACTTCACTAACTAATTCTTCTAAAGTTCCACTAACTGGAATATTTTTGTCAGTTAATAAATTAATCTTATCAGGAGCAGCTGTAAATAATTTGTAAGGCATTCCTTTTTCATACAAAGCTTGTATTGGTAATGTTGGAGCAACATCAGCTACTCCTACTAATTCCATATCTTCTTGTAATGCCACTCCATCAGCTAATCTTTGTCCTATAGTTCCGTAACCGGCAACTCCTACTTTTATTTTCTTCATAAATATAACTCCTTAACGAATTTTATCTAATTCTTCTTTAACAAATTTTAATAAAATTGGATCTACTTTTAGATCAATTAAATTTTGTGAGGTACTACTTCTGCCTTTTTTTATTAATGATTGATATACCTCACATATATAATCTACAGCTTTATCAGGGGCGATAATTCCAGTATTAATAATCATGTCAAAATTATTAGTATTTTGATAATCAAATCTAAAATCAGATTCAACAAAGGATTTTCTAATTTTGTCATTTTCTTCAACGTGTTTTAGAGCTTCTTCATAGCTAATGCCATGTTCAGCCATTTGTCTTTTTATCCGAATTTCCATCGGAGCTTTAGTTCTAACGTTTAAAACATCATTGTAATTTTCAAAAATACCAAAACCACCACGACCAACTATTACTACATTGTCTGCTTTACCAATTGCTTGTTCAGTTTTTGCTAAAAAATCAATTGTTTGTTCCCTAAATGTTCGAAATCTATCCCAAAAGGCAGGAGCTTCATCATAAACTTCTTTAAATTCACTAAATCCATACTCTCGCATAACTCTTGAAATAAAAGCTTTATCAGCATAAGCCATGTTTAATCTTTGTGCTACTTTTCTACCGATATAAGTTCCTTCACTACCCATTTTTCTTGAAATTGTGATTACGCCCATTTTCTCCTCCTTAATTAGAGAGTGCTATCTCACTTATCAATACAGGACGGTGTTCTTTTAGTGATTTTGATGCAGCTAAAGCTATTTCTACAGGTCTTATCGCGTCTTCAATACCACATTTAATTTCAGCACCATTTTGAACTGAATTGATAAAATCAATAATTTCATTAGCATATGAATCAATGTACCTATCTAAGAAAAAATAAAGAGGTTTTTGTGATTCTACACTATCTTTTGTACTAACCTCGATTAAACTCTTTCTATCATTTTCAACTTTAGCACAACCTTTTGAGCCAAAAACTTCTGTTCTTTGATCATAGCCATAAACAGCTTGTCTTGAATTATCAATAATAGCTAGAGCTCCATTTTCCATTGTAAGCATTACCATGGCAGTATCAACGTCTCCTGCTTTTCCAATTTCTGGATCAATTAATACAGCACCTGTAGCATATACTTCTTTTACTTCACTATTACTTAAATATCTGACCATATCAAAATCATGAATCATCATATCTAAGAAAATCCCTCCAGAAACCTTAACATATTCAGGACTTGGTGGTTCAGGGTCTCTTGAAGTTACCTTAATAACGTGGACATCTCCAACTTTATTTTCCAAAACAGCATCTCTAACAGCACTATGATTGTGATCAAAGCGTCTATTAAATCCAATTTGGAAAAGTACATTATTTTCTCTAACAACTTTCATTGTTTCATCAATTCTTTTTAAGTCAGTATCTACAGGTTTCTCACAAAAAATATGTTTTTTAGCCTTAGCTGCTGCTTGAATCAATTGAGTATGAGTATCGGTAGGAGAACAAATAAGTACAGCATCAATATCCTTATGGTTTATTATATCATAAGGATCTTTATATGTTTCATTTATTCCTTTATCTTTTGCCCATTTTTCCAAGTTTTCATTCATAAATGGATCTGCAATTGCAACAATAGTTGCATTTGGAACTAAATTGGTAATACTTTGTGCATGAACTTTACCAATTCTGCCGCCTCCAATAATTCCCACTCTTAAATTTTTCATATTTTTCTCCTATAAACCTGTATTTTCTTTTATGTATTTTCTTGCTCTAATTGCATATTCTAATGGATTTGCTTTTGCTGGATCTTGCTCTGCTTCAACAACCATCCAACCTTCATAATTATGTTCTTCTAATATTTTAAAAATTGAAGGGAAATCAATACTTCCATCGCCAGGAATAGTAAAAGCTCCAGCTCTTACAGCTTCTAAGAAACTTAATTTTTCTTTTTTAACTTTTTCCACTATTTCTGTTCTAACATCTTTTAAATGAACATGAGCTACTCTATCAATAAATAACTTTAAAGCTTCAACGGGATCTTCACCAGAAAATGCAAAATGGCCTGAATCAAAAGTTAAAAAAACATATCTTTTATCTGTTAAATCCATAAGTTTTTTTGTTTCTTCAATTGTTTGACAACCAGTGCCCATATGATGATGGTAAGATAATTTAAACCCTCTATCTCTAGCTATTTTCCCTAAAGTGTTTAGACCAGTAGCAACTTTTTCCCATTGTTCATCATTAAAGATTGGTTTTTCATCAAATACACTTAAAGCTGTTCCTTGAATACTATTCCCTTGTTCTGCAGGGCCAATAACAGATGCCCCCATAGCTTCTAAAAAATCTAATTGTAAATTAAAATCTTTTATCACTTCATCTAAATCTTGAGTGGTTAAAAAGCTACTAAACCATTGGTTACAAATACTTATTCCTCTTAAATCCAACATTGGTTTTAATACTTTTGGATCTTTTGGGTATTTATTGCCAACTTCACTGCCTGTAAACCCAGCTAAAGCCATTTCACTAACACATTGTTCGAATGTATTTTCTTTTCCTAAATCAGGTAAATCATCATTTGTCCAAGCAATAGGAGCTATTGCTAGTTTGACCTTCATTGTATCCATATAAACCTCATTTTTAAAACTTTTTAGTTTTTTTAATTTCTTCTTGTAGTTTTTTATAAGCATCAATGACACTTTGTTTTTGTGAAACTTCAGGAGTACCAACTCTCCACCAACTCTTATAAGATCCACTCATAGAATCTTCATCTACTTTTATATCTATTAATGTTGACTTAGTACTTTTTTTAGATTCTTCAAGTGCCTTTTTTAATTCGTCACTGTTATGTACTGTCCAGACATCACAGCCATACCCTTTTGCAATCATTGCATAAGATACTTGTAGTTTTTCACCAGTCGAATCTATACGATTAGAGTCTTTGCCTCGATAAACTAACTCACAACCAAATTTTGGAATACCTTGAGATCTTTGAAGATTATCAATACAACCAAAGCCATTATTATCGAATAACATAACATTTATTTTAATATTATTTTCAAGGGCTGTTAGCAATTCAGAATGTAACATTACAAAACTAGCATCACCAACCATGGAATATACTTCAACATCTTCTTTTGCAAGTTTTACACCCAAAGCACCACTTACTTCATATCCCATACATGAATACCCATATTCCATATGATAAGTTTCTCTCTCATATGCTCTCCAAACTCTTTGCATATCACCTGGAAGAGAGCCTGAAGCTCCAACTACTATGCTATTTTTCGCAAATTGTTCTTCATTCATTATTCCAAGTGCTCTTAATTGAGAATATCTATTATTTGGACCTAACTCAGTTGTATAAAGTCTATCTACTTCTTTATCCCATTGTTTCTTTATTTCAATAATTTCATTGGAATAAGAAGCTTTGTAATTAATCTCTTCAAGTTGTTTATCTAAAGCTATTAATCCTTTTTTTGCATCACATACTAAAGGCAATGAATTCATTTTTATTGCATCAAAATCATTGACATTAATAGATATAATTTTGACATTATCCTTAGCAAATAACCATTTACTTGAGGTTGTAAAATCAGATAAACGTGTTCCAACTGCAATAACTAAATCAGCGTTTGAGGCAATTTCATTTGCTGCTAACCCCCCAGTTACACCAATACCACCTAAGTTGTAAGGATGTGAAAATTCAACAGCACTTTTGCCTGCTTGAGTTTCTCCAAAAGGAATATTATATTTTGAAGCAAATTGAGCTAATTCTTCACCACATTCACTGAATCTAACACCACCCCCACAAATCATAATAGGTTTTTTACTGTTTTCAAATATTTTAACTGCCTCATCAATAACATTAGCATTAGGCTCAATTCTATCAATGTAATGAATTCTCTTTTCAAAGAATTCAACTGGATAATCATAGGCTTCAGCTTGCACATCCTGAGGAAGCGCAACACAAACTGCTCCAGTATTTATAGGAGAAGTTAATACTCTAATTGCATTTAATAAAGCAGTCATTAATTGTTCAGGTCTACTTACTCTATCAAAGTATCGACAAACAGGTTTAAATGCATCATTAGATGTAATGCCAAAATCATGAAATTGTTCTAATTGTTGTAGTACAGGATCAGGTTGTCTACATGCAAAAGTATCACCAGGAAGTAATAAAACAGGGATTCGATTAGTTGTAGCCAAGGCAGCAGCAGTTACTAAATTCATAGCCCCAGGACCAATTGAAGTTGAAACAGCCATAATTTTTTTTCTATTATTTTGTTTAGCATATGCTATAGCACTATGTGCCATTCCTTGTTCATTACATCCTTTATAAAATTTTAGACTATGGTTATTTTGTTCTAAAGCTTCTCCTAAACCAACAACACAACCATGACCAAAAATTCCAAAGACACCATTAATGAATTTTTCTTCTCTATTATCAAAGTTTACAAATTGATTATCAAGAAATTTTACTATTGCTTGTCCAACAGTTAATTTTATTGTTTCTGACATATTCATTACTCCTATTTTTCATACTTCTTTTGTGGCCAAATTTCTACATCTTTATCTAATAGCCACTTATGTTCTTCTCTATAATATCTAGTGCTTGGAAGCCATCTATCATCTTTTAGATGCGGAATCATCCATATGTAGTACATAGCATATCCAGGAGCTGCAACTTGTGAGTGAGTAGTATTGGGATGAATTAATGATGAATCACCATCTTTTACAATAAATGCATCATCATCTAACATTGAAACACCAAAGCCTTGTTTAGGGAAAAATCTATAGTGATAAATTTCAGGTTGTGGATGATCATGAGGTGGATAACTAGAAAATTTGCCAGGGTGATTAATTACTTCACCAAGTACCATATTCGAATAAGGTGCAATTTCACCATCAAATACGGTTCTAACACTTCTTATTGAAGTATTATTTAATACGTCTTTTCCAAAAATATCAGTTCTTACATCATCTTTTGTATATAGTTTTGTATCAAATAACTTATCATTTATACATCTTTCAATACAAATTTCAGAATCATCTAAAGCCGTTATTTCAACTTTAATATTTTTACAAACATGAAGAGTAATTGGTTCTTCATCGAAACAAGAAAATCTTTTTGCTTGAACACTCTTGTTTTCATATGAAAATTCAATATTTCCATTAATTAATAAATATGCTCTTTCTAGATTAAGTTCCGATTTATAACTATCACCTTTTGATAGTTTAAGGATCCCAAAATCTAATAACATATCTTTGTTTTTTCCATTAATTTCTGTGATTGGAGTATATCCAATATTAAATTTTCCATCACTTTTTATGATCATAAATGCTTCCTATTTGTGTTTATTCAAAAGTTTTGCAAACGTTTGAATTTAATATCATTATCATTAAATTAATACTTATTTGTCAAGATATATTTTATTTAATTTTTATAAATATATGCTTGGAGTATTAATGAGATTTACTTTTTCAAAGGTGTGGCTATATAAAGCCTTTGCAGCAGTTTCTGTCGTTTTTAATGCAATGTAACCATCAAAAGCTGATGCCATTTTTAGTTTTTGTTTTCCATTCAAAAATGAAGTCCAATTTATCATTTCATCTAAATATGATTGTTCAAAATATTTTCTATAATCACTTGTAACCTTACTATAATTTTTATTATCAGATTTGATAGTAATATTTTTATTATTAGAGTATTCCACTACTCCTTTGTTACAAATAATTTGAGCCATTACTTCATATCCATAACGAGCATTTACAAATATTTCTATATTTGCCATTTTATTATTTTCCATTAAAATATTTAGAATTAATAAATCGGCACAATCATCATTTAATAAAGGATTACTTTTTATTCCAACAACACTTATTTCCATTGGTCTTGAATTCAAAAGAAATGAAGATATATCGACATCATGGCCTGAACTGTTATTCAAAATAAATGATGAATTTGCTTCATAGAAAGCTTTTTCATTTCTATGAACTCCTTTATATAATAGGCTTTCACCAATTACTAATTGATCTGCAATTTTTTTCATATTAAGAAAATTATTATCAAATCTTCTGTTAAATCCTAAAGCAACATATTGAGTGTTCAATTGAACTTCCATATTAATGATTTCTAAAGCTTGTTTACTATTTAAAGATATCGGTTTTTCACAAAATACTTTTTTCTTTGCTCTTATACAATTTTTTAATAAATCAAAATGAGTTGAATCTGGAGATGCAATTAATACTGCATCAACATTATGATCATTAATTAATTTAATTGGATCTTCATAAAAAGTTAAAGGATTAATCCCTTTATTAATAAGTGTTTCAAAACCATTTTTATTAACATCAGATACTGCAACTATATTACTATTATTACATTTTAAAATATTTTCACAATGATATAATCCCATTGAACCAAGTCCAATAATTCCAATATTTGCCATTTTTGTCACCTAAGTATATTATGCACTTAAAGTAAAAACTTTAAGTGCATATGAATTTAAATTATTTTAAAGCATCTAAAGCTTTTTGAGCATTTTCTTTTGTATAAATATCTACACCAGCGTCAACATATTTTTCAATCTTTTCGCCATTTACAACTTTCATTGCATATTGTACAGATAAATAACCCATTCCTTCAGGTCTTTGAGCAATTGTTGAATATAATTCACCTGCTAAAATTGATTCTAGTGCAGATTTATTTCCATCAACACCCATGATCTTAGCTTTAACACCAGCTTGAAGAGAAGCTCTAACTGCACCTAAAGCCATTTCATCATTAGCACAGAATACGATATCAATATCACTACTTGTTTGTAATACGTTTTGCATTACATTATAAGCTTTTTCTCTATCGCTATAACCAGGTTGTCTTGATAAAATATTATAACCAGCTGCTTTAAATGCTTGTTCAGCACCATCAGTTCTTGTTGTACATGAAGGATTACCAGGAGCGCCTTCGATTAATACTACATTAACATCTTTTTGGCCATTCATTGAAGCGATTAAACTTTCAGCACCTTTAACACCAGCTTGGAAATTTTCTGTTCCAACATATGAATCATAATTTGTAAAACCTTCAGGCATTGGAGTATCAACTAAGATAACAGGTATTCCCATATCTTTTGCTTTATTAACTACATTAACAGCAGTTGATGGCTGAGATGGAGAAAATACTAATGCTACAGGATTTTGAGTAAGTGCATCTTCTACCATATTAATTTGTTGTTCTACTGCATCTTCTGTTGGAGGTCCTAATTTAATTAAATTTACACCTAATTCAGCAGCTGCTTGATCACAACCTGTTTCTACTCTCTTCCAATATTCACTACTTAATGTCTTTAATACAACAGCAACTGTTGGTTTACCATTGCTTGCAGTTTTTTCACTTGCACCATTAGCAAAAACTTGTGTTGGAACAAGCATTAATGCTAAAACCATTACTAATAAAACTCTACTTAACTTTTTCATTTCTTCCTCCTTGTTTTTCGAAATGTAAAATATTTTATTTTTTAATCTTTGAAGATTGATTTCTAAGAACATCGAGATATACAGCTAAAATAATAACAACACCAATTGCTACTGTTTGATAAGCTGAATCAACATTTAATAAGTTTAATCCATTTCTTAATACGGCTATAATTAATACACCGATAATAGTATTTTGTATTTGACCAACACCACCAGCAAAACTAGCACCACCGATAATTACTGAAGCAATAGCATCTGTCTCATAATCTTTTCCTGCTAAAGGATAAGCTGCATTTACTCTACCTACTAATACGATACCTGCTAAAGCAGCAAAGAAACCACTTAATGAATATACAATCAATAATACTTTATTTACGTTAATTCCACTTAATCTTGTTGCTTCCTTATTACCACCAACAGCATATATGTAACGGCCTGTAGCTGTTCTATTCATAAAGAAATACATACATGTATAAACAATTATAACAAGTAATACACTTACTGGTAGTATTCCAAAGCTTTTGCTTCCAATAAATTGAATTGAAGGAGCAAATCCTGAAATTGGCATAGCGTTTGTAACAGCTAAAGCTAATCCAGCACCAATCATTTTTGTACCAATGGTTGAAATGAATGGATGAGGTAATTTAAATTTAGTTAATAAGAAACCATTGAAAAATCCAAATAATGTACCAACTGCTAAAGCTAATAACATTGCAAGTATAGGATTTAATTGTAAATTAACTGCAAAAATACCAAGCATCATTATTGAAAAAGCTAAAATTGAACCAATAGATAAATCAATACCTGCTGTTAAAATTGCTAGAAATTCTCCAATTGCAATGATTGCATTAACTGTTGCCTGAGATAAAACATTTTTTAAGTTTGCAATAGTAATAAATCTAGGAGCTAGAATTGTTATTACAATACATAATACAATTAAGCTCATAATTATTCCTGTTGCACTATTACGTTGATTTAATTTTTTTATAAAATTAACAAACGATTTTTTATTTGACACACCTTCTTTCATCATTTACTCCTACAATCTTACTATTTTATTAGTTTTTAGACTTTCATTAATTGCATCAGCAATTTGTATTGCTTTAAGTCCATCAATAGCTGTTACGCTAGGTTTTATATTATTTATTATATTTTCAACAAAAACATTAATCTCATTAAAATATGCTTCTTCAAATCTTTCCAAAAAACCACCAATTGTATTGATATATGCTTTGTTTGGAATTTTATATATGGTTGATTCATCTTGAATATTTCCAATTGCTACAGCCCCATTTTCACAAATAACTTCAGTTCTAATATCATAGCCATAAGCTGAATTTCTACTTGCTTCAATTAATGCCATTTTCCCATTCTCGAAAATCATCGAAATATTTACGTGATCAATGTCCCCAATTTCTCCAAGCTCTTTGAATCTAACAACACCACCATGAGCAAAAACTTCTTTGACTTCGCTTTCCATTAGCCATCGACATAAATCGATATCATGAATTGCCATATCGTTTACTAAACCACCACTGTGTTTTGCAAATTCAATTGGTGGACAACCTGGATCTCTAGAAATAGCTAATAACGAAACAGGTTTACCCATTTCCCCTTTTAATATTTGAGCTTTTGCTTTTGCATAAGGTTTATCAAATCGTCTCATAAATCCTAATTGTATATATGCATCATTTTCATCAACTACTTTTTGTACTTCTTTTGCTTCTTCTAAATTTACAGCAATTGGTTTTTCACAGAAAATCTTTTTGTTTGCTTTAATACAATCAATAACAGTAGATGCATGAGTACTAGTAGATGAAGCAACAACAACTGCTTCGATACTATTGTCTTTTAGCATTTCTTTATAATCTTTATAGCCTTTTACAGTTGGAAATTTGTTTGTAAAATTTGCTAATGCTGTTTCATTTATTTCAGAAACCGCCACTAACTCAGCATTAAAAATTCTCGTCTGTAAATTAATTGCATGAAAACTACCTAATCGCCCAAGGCCTATTACTGCAATTTTTATTTTATTCATATATTAACCCTCTATTAGTTTTTTATTTTAATTCCAGATGCGGCATACATGATTCTCTCTTGAGTAAAGTCTTTTCTTAATAATTCACCCATTTTGTCACCTTCATGCATTATAATTATTCTATCTGATATACCCATACATTCATCCATTTCGCTGCTTACCATTATTACTGCAGCTCCATTATCAAGTAATTGATTTATCAAATTGTAAACTTCAATTTTTGCTCCTACATCAATTCCTCTTGTAGGTTCATCAATAATGAATATTTTAGCTTTTGTGATTAACCATTTTGCTAAAACAACTTTTTGTTGATTACCTCCGCTTAAAGCACCAGTTAAAGTATAAATATTTGGAACTTTAATACGTAAATCCTTAACTAATTTTTTTGTCTCAGTAGCAATACTTGAGAGATTTAAAAAACCTTTGTTTTTAAAATGGTTTAAATGTACTAGAGTTGAATTAAATTCTACTGATTGAAGTAAAATTAATCCTTGGCCTTTTCTATCTTCTGTTAAAAAGGCAATACCATGTTCAATGGAATCCTTTGGAGTATTAATAGTTACTTTTTCACCATCAATGTATATTTGACCGCTATCAAAAGGATCAGCACCAGTAATAGCTCTCATTAGTTCAGTTCTTCCTGCTCCTACTAATCCAGCAAAGCCTAATAATTCACCTTTCTTTACATCAAAACTAATATCATTAAAGACGCCTTTTGATGTTAGATTTTTTACTTCAAGAACTTTTTCTCCAATAGCGAATTGCTTTTTTGGATATTTCTGTTTAATGTCATGACCAACCATATAAGAGACCATATCATCAACAGATGTCTCATTTACTCTTACGCCATCAATAACAACTTGTCCATCTCTCAACACAGTTAATGAATCACATGCATATTGAACTTCTTCTAATCGATGAGAAATATAAATTATTGTTACACCTTTGTTTTTTAATTTTTCAATTATTTTAAATAATTCTTTTGTTTCTTTTTCACTTAAAGAAGCAGTAGGTTCATCCATAATTAATAATTTTGAATTGGCATGTGCAGCTTTACATATTTCAAGCATTTGCCTTGTTCCAACACCAAGAAGACCAAGTTGTTTATGTGGATTTATATTCAATTCAAATTCATTTAATACAGCTTTTGTTTCTGCTTCCATCTTTTTCAAATCTAATAAACCTGATTTAGTATATAATTCTCTTCCTAAAAAAATATTTTCCATTACACTCATGAAAGGAACTTGGTTCAATTCTTGATAAATACAAGCTATTTTCAACTCCATAGCTTGATGAGGTAAAAAATATTCATAAGAATTATTATCGTAATAAATTTCTCCACTATTTGGCTTATGGGCTCCAGCTAAAGTCTTTATTAAAGTTGATTTTCCCGCACCATTTTCACCTATTAATCCGTGAACTTCACCTCTTTTTACATTCATACTAACATTATCTAATGCTACAACACCTGGATAAATTTTCGTTATTCCAGATAGTTCTAGAATGTTTTCTACATTATTCACAAAAGCCTCCTAAATCAACAAATTACTTTTTGTGTATTTGCAAACGTTTTCATAACTCTATCGTAATTACTATAAACAACATCAGTCAAGTAAAAAAAAAAAATATAATATTATCGATAAAGAGATGTCTATAAAATTATATTGAAATAATGAGTTTTGTATACAATATGAAATTTTATTAAAGAGTCTAAACAAAAAAAACTATCGAAATTTCGATAGTTTTATGTAATTAGTATTATTATATTAAGTTGAATCACGTTCAATTAGAACTGGTTGTATACTAATTTTCTTTTTAAGTTTTATATTTTCATTATCAAATTCTTTGTTAATTTGAGAGAATAATCTTTCTAAAGAAAAAAGAGCTAATTCTTCTCTAGGTTGGTGTATTGTAGTAAGAGAAGGATTTGAATACTCACTAAATTCACTATTATCGTAACCCACTATTGCTATATCTGATGGAATGCTAATATTTTCATTTTTTAATGCTCTCATAACACCTAATGCTATTAAATCATTCAATCCAAAAATTGCAGTTGTGTTCTTTATAGATGCCATATTATCTTCACAGCTTTTTTTTGCACTCCAATAATCTAATTTAGTTTTTAAATTATTTATTGTGCCTCCACGCTTATACACCTCTTGGCAAAATCCTTCTTCTCTTAATTTAAATTCTTTGTGATAATCTTCAACACTAAATACTGTAAAATCCTTATGCCCTTTTTCAAATAAATGTTTAGCAACTATTTGTCCACCAACAAAATGATCTGTATAAACTACATCAAAATCATCAATTTTTTTTGATGGTGGATAATGAACAAATACTGAGGGAAAATCTCTTGATTCAATGAAAGAAATAGTTTCAAGAGAAGGATCTTCTATTAATAAAATCAAACCATCAATTTTTTTTCTATTAACAAGCCTTATGATATTATTTTGATTTGTAAAATGATTTGTTTGATAAGTTACAATTAAATCAACATCCCTTTTTTCTAAGCTGTTTCTTAAGGAATTTAATAATAAACCATGATAGGCATTAACATTAACTTGAGAAAAGCCTTCAGGTAAAACAATACCTACAGCATTAGCCGTACTGGTTATTAAGCCTCTAGCATTTGCATTAAATTCAAAATCCAGGTTTTTTGCGATTTCATTTACCTTTTTTTTTGTATTATCAGATACTAAAGGACTATCATTTAAACATCTAGAAACTGTTGAATAACTCACTCCAGCAAGAGCAGCAATATCTTTTATAGTTACATTATTAGCCATAAGTCCTCACAAATATAATAATTATTATATAATTAAATTTTAAATAAGTATATATATAATATTTTTATGAAATATTTTTATATTATGAATAATATATGTAAAAAGTAAAATTTATATTTTTGAATACAAAGTTTGATTTTATTAATTGGAATTTATAGTAATTTAAGGATTATAATTAAAAGTATTTAACTATATTTATGTATAGTATATTTTTACAAACGTTTGTATTTTTTCATCATTTTTTAAAAATATAATAAAAAGCTGCTTCAATTCATGAAGCAGCTAAAAGTAAATATAGGTAAATAATAGGTAATATTATTTAATTATTTTGGTACCTTGGTCACCGTGTAAAGCGTCATATAAATTTGCAGGATCTGTAATCAATCCCATATTGCCAGTACTTTCAACAAAGTCAACAATCGCTTGAACTTTTGGTAGCATTGAACCAGGAGCGAAATGACCTTCATCAATATATTGTTTTGCTTCTTTTGTAGAAATAGTATTTAATGTTTTTTGATTTGGTTTACCAAAATTTAAACAAACTTTTTCTACTGCAGTTGAAATTACAAATAAATCTGCTCCAAGTTGTTTAGCCATTAAAGCTGCAGCTAAATCTTTATCAATTACAGCTTCTTTTCCTTTTAATGTTCCATCCTCATTTCTAACAACTGGAATACCACCACCACCTGCAGCAATAACAGTAATACCATTGTCACCAAGAATTTTTATAGTTTCAATTTCTACAATTGCTTTAGGCTTTGGGGAAGCTACAACACGTCTCCACCCTCTTCCTGAATCTTCATTACAAACCCAACCATTCTTTTCCATTCTTTCTTTAGCAACTTCTTCACTCATGAAACTACCAATTGGTTTTGAAGGATTATTAAAAGAAGGATCATCATTAGAAACTTCAACTTGAGTAACAATTGTTGCAACTTTATTTTTTAAACCTGCTTTTTCAAATTCATTATCTAAAGCCATTTGTAATTGATAGCCAATAGCACCTTGTGTATCTGCTACACAAGAATCTAAAGGTACAGTGTGTAATATATCAGTTGAATGTTCTGCTCTTAATAGAATATAACCAACTTGTGGTCCATTTCCATGAGCTATTACAACTCTATGACCATCTTTAACTAATTTAGCAATATGAGCTGCTGTTTTTCTTGCTGCTTCATATTGTGATTCTACTGTTACATGTTTTGCATCTTCAATTAAGGAATTTCCTCCAATTGCAATAACTATTAATTTGCTGTCCATAAATCCTCCAATAAGTCTTACTTTATTATTTCAATTTTGTTAGTAATTTGTATTTTATGTTTGTATAATAGCACATCTGCAACAAAATGCAACACTTATTTATATGAAGTTATTAAATAATTTAAAATTTCTTTAATTTATTATGACTTTTAACAATTTTGCTAAATAATTAATTTTATTAGTAATTAATTTTTATATACATCAATTTAAAAAAATCTATTTATTTATCATTTATAATACGTATGAGTAGTTTTTAATTTATAAGAAAGAGCACTATCCTATCATTTTAATTTTCATATGTATTGTTTTTTAAATGCTTTCATGTTATTAATTTGTTATCAAAATTTTGGAGTTTAATTATATGAAATCTGATAATAAAGAATTGTTTTTATTTGCACTTTTTATTACTTCAATGGTTCTCGTAAATACAATTGGGACTAAAATTATTTCACTATTTAATATAAGAATATCAGTGGGAATTTTTTTTATGCCAGTTTTATTTTTAATAACGGATATCATTGGAGAAGTAAAAGGTAAAAAAAGAGCATTATTTTTTGTTAGAATTTCCATTATAATGTTAATTTTCTCTTTCATAATGGTAGCTATATGTGTTGTTATTCCATCGCATTCTAGTTATTCTTTAAATAAGGAATATAGCAATATTTTTGGGTCAACTTTAAGAATGACTTTAGCTTCTTTAATTAGCTTTGCAATAAGCCAAAATATTGATATTAAAGTTTTTTCATTAGTAAAAAAAATAACAAAAGAAAAACACTTATGGATCAGAAATAATGTTTCAACAATGATAAGTCAATTATTTGACACAACAATATTTATGTTTATTGCTTTTTATAATATTAATCCTAAATTTAATACGTCATTTATTATTTCATTAATAATACCTTATTGGATTTTTAAGATAATATTTGCATTGCTTGATACTCCTTTCTGCTATTTAGGTGTAAAATGGTTAAAAAAAGAGTAAATTAATACTATTCTCATAGTAATTTTTTTATTACTTTTAAATTAAGAAATAATTTTTCGGAGGAAATATGAAAGATATAGATCTAATAGATGAAGAGAGATCTTTGCCTTCTAACCTATTTATATTACCAGTTGGACCTGTACCTGTTTTCCCAGGCCTATTAACTCATCTAATGTTTACTGAATCTCAAGACATTGATGTAATTAATAAAGCAATTAAGCATGGAGGTATGATTGGCCTTCTTTTATCAAAAGAAAATAATAAAGATACAATAGAAGATGATGAGTCATTATATGCAGTTGGTACTGCTGCTAAAATTATAAAACAAATTAAACTTCCTGATGGTGGAGTTCATGTTTTCATATCTACAATAAAAAGATTTTATGTAAAATCTTTTTTAGATAGTGGAAAATATTTAATTGCAGAAGTAGATTATTTAAGTGATAAAGCATATAACAAGGAAGAATTAATTCCTTGGGCAAGACAACTTTTCACTGAGATAAAAAAATTAGCTGATCAAGACCCTATGCTTAATGAACAGTTAAAATTAAATATGATTAATATTGAAGAACCAGGAAAACTTGCTGATTTTTTAATATCTAATTTGGAAATTGATGGTGAAGACCAACAAGAATTATTAGAATGTCTTGACATTAGAGAAAGAATTGAAAAACTGTTAATTCATATTAAAAATGAACAAGAAATTTCAAGAATTCAAAAAAGTATTTTATTTAAAGTTAATAAAAAAGTTGAAAGACAACAAAGAGAATATTTTTTACGTCAAGAATTAAAAACTATTCAAATGGAATTAGGTATGGCAAGTGATCCAAAACTTGCTCTAATTAATAAATTTGAAAAAAGAATAAAAGAAGTTGAACAATATTTTAATACTGAAGTCAAAGAAAAAGTTTATGACGAAATAGAGAAACTAAAAAGTATTGATATGATTGTTCCTGACTTTAATGTTACAAGGAATTATATTGAAAATATTTTAAATTTACCTTGGAAGCCTTCTTCTGATAAAAAGATTTCTATTGCAACTGCTAGGAAAGTGTTAAATAGAGATCATTATGGAATGAATGATGTTAAAGACAGAATTCTTGAATATTTAGCTATAAGATCTCTTAAAAAAGATAATAAGGGAGCTATTATTTGTTTTGTTGGTGCTCCAGGTGTTGGTAAAACAAGTATTGGTCGTTCAATTGCTACAGCTTTGAATAAAGAATATTTTAGATTTTCTGTAGGTGGAATGAAAGATGAGAGTGAGATAAAAGGACATAGAAGAACATACGTTGGGGCTATTCCTGGAAAAATTATTAAGGGTTTACAAACTTGTAAAACAAATAATCCACTTTTTCTTATCGATGAAATTGATAAAATGGGACAATCCTTCCAAGGAGACCCTGCATCAGCTTTGTTGGAAGTATTAGACCCAGAACAAAATAATTCCTTTAGAGATAATTATCTTGACTTACCTTTTGATTTATCAAATGTTTTCTTTATTGCAACAGCAAATAGTATTAATGGAATTCCTGGCCCATTACTAGATAGAATGGAATTAATTGAAGTTGGTGGATATACAGCAGATGAGAAAGTTCAAATAGGTAAAAAATATCTTGTTCCTAAATCTCTTTCAAAAATGGGATTAAATAAGAGTGATATTATATATTCCCCTACAATGCTAAAAAAGATTGCTGAAGAATATTCAAGAGAAGCTGGGGTTAGAAACTTTGAAAAGAATTTAAATAAAATTAATAGAAAATTTGCTATTAAAATTGTTGAAAATAAAGATGTAGAATTACCTATTAATGTTACATCTGATCATCTATTAGAATTCTTAGGCATACCTTATTTTACAAGTGATAATATAATTGTTGCAAACAAACCCGGTATGGCAATTGGTTTAGCATGGACTGCTATGGGTGGTGATACTCTCGCAATTGAAGCTCAAGCTGCTAGAGGTAATGGTAAATTGCAATTAACTGGACAGCTTGGCGATGTAATGAAAGAAAGTATAAATATTGCTTATACTTATTTAAAATGTAATTGTGAAAAATATAGAATTGATTATGATTATTTTAATAGTTATGATATTCATATTCACGTTCCAGAAGGTGCTATTAAAAAAGATGGACCTAGTGCTGGAGTTACAATGACTACAGCTATGTATTCATTAATTACAAATCAAATAATTAAACCAAAATTAGCTATGACTGGTGAATTATCACTTATGGGAAAAGTAATGCCTATTGGTGGATTAAAAGAAAAGGTTTTAGCAGCAAAGAGAAATAAAATTAAGGAAATAATTATTCCTAAACAAAATAAAAAAGATTTAGATAAACTTGATGAAAAGGTTACTAAAGGAATTACTTTTCATATTGTTGATGATGTTTCTCAGGTATTAGAAATTGCTTTCCCAAATGATAAAGAATCAAATAGACCGGAAATACAAAAACAAAATACTAATAATGAACAGGTAAAACTAATTAGTGAAGCTGTATCAAATGCTGTCAAGGAGGCTCTTCGTGGTTGAGCTACTAAGCCCTGCTGGAGATATTAGAAAACTTAAGACTGCATTTGCTTTTGGAGCAGATGCAGCCTATATGGGGTTGCCTAAATTTTCATTAAGAGCAAATGCAAAAAATATTGATTTAAATCAAAGAGAAGAGCTAATAAAAGTAAAAAATCAATATAGTAATAAAAAACTTTATTGTGCAATGAATATAATTTTTCATGAAGATCAACTATCTGATTTAAGAGCACAAGCAAAAGAATTAATAAATTGGCCATTTGATGCTTTTATAGTAACAGATATAGGTGCACTGGATATTATTAAAACTGAGTTACCTGATGCTGAAGTACATTTATCTACTCAAGCAAGTTGTATTAATTCCTCGGCAGCAAAAGTTTATCAAAGATTAGGCTTTTCTAGAGTAATACTTGGAAGAGAAGCTTCTATTGAAGATATTAGAAATATTAAACAAGCCGCCCCTGATTTAGAAATTGAAACATTCGTTCATGGAGCTATGTGTATGGCTTATTCTGGTAGATGTTTGCTATCTTCTTATTTTTCGTCACGAAGTGCTAATCAAGGTGATTGTGCTCATTCTTGTAGATGGAATTATAGGTTAATGGCCAATGAGAATTTAGATAAAGTATTAAAGAGTGAAACCTTGGCTTTAGAAGAATATGAGAGACCAGGCGAGTACTATACAATTAGCGAAGAAGATGGATTTACAACAATTTTAAGTAGTAAAGATTTATGCATGATAGATCACGTTGATAAATTAATTGATGCTGGTGTAAATAGTTTAAAAATTGAAGGAAGAATGAAAAGTCTTTATTATAATGCAGTAGTAACTAGAGCTTATAGAAAAGCAATTGATAAAGATCCTTTATTAAGTGAGTATCGAAAAGATTTATTTAATATAAGTCATAGAAAATATTCAACAGCTTTCTTTTTTGACAGAAGTGAGAAGGATGATATAAGTGAACCTACAGTCGATGGATATGAAAGGAATTATCTATTTATTGGAATTATAAATAAAGAAGTTAAAAAAGGTATTTGGGATTTAGATGTAAGATTTCAAGTTAAAAAAGGACAAACTATCGAGTACATAGGTAAAGATGTATTAAATATTGTAGATTCTGATTTTAAATTACTTAATAGTGATTTTGAAGAAATTGATCAAATTGACCATGGAAAAGTTCAATATTTACAAACAGATAAACCTGTTAAAGAAGGCTATATAATTAGACGCTTAAATAATGGTGAAATAAAATCTACAAGAGTTTTAAACTCAGATAGAACTTAATATAAAAAAGGTAACTTAAATGAAAACTTAAGTTACCTTTTTTTATTTGATATAGCAAATCATACAATCCCAATGTCTATCATTTTATTAATTATTTCTTCTTGCGATAAATTATTAATATCCTTATTTTCCATTTGATAACAAGCTAGAGAAGTAGCTTTAAATAAAGCTTCTTCTTCTATTAAATTTTCTTTATAACAAATATAAGCAGCTAAAGTAATATTTGCAGTTTTTTCTCTATTTATTTCATTTTCGACAATATATTTACATCTATAAAAAAGACCATTTCTATAATTAAATAAAGCTTCATAATATGTAACTAATATTTCCTTACATCCTTTTTTGAAATAGAGTTTTGCAACATCGTCTTCATCTCGAGTAAATTCTTGTATAAAACAGTCATCTTTATCAAGAGCGATATTTTCAAGATATTTTAAATTATCATTTAATTCTTGGTATCTTTCTCTATGAATTTTATTGTTTTTTATATAATTCATAAACCCAGATAAATTAATTGCAATTTTACATTTATTATATAAATTTTTAAATACAGAACTATCAATATCGTTGTTTAAACTAGGAGCTAAGAAAAAATAATTTGTATCAATATTTAATGAATTATCTATTTCAATAGTATTTGCTATTTCAATTATCTCATTATTTTCATCTATCGTAGTTGTTTTACTATAATCTTGAATTATTATTTTAGCACCTAATTTTTTTAATTTGGAAAAAGCTTTTTCTTCATCAGTTTTTTTTATATTAGTTACTAAAGTAACATTAGTCTCTGCTGCTAACATTGAATAAGCTGCTTGTAAAGCATATCCTTCAAAGCTATATGTATTATCACTTTTTATTTTTTTTATTATATTTCCAAGAACTACATTATGTCTCACATTTTCACCTTTTTATTAAAATTAAGGCTTAAACAAATGTTTAAGTCTTAATATAATATTTTATAATGTTTTCAATAATTCAATATGTTTTGTACTTTTATCAATTTTTTCTTCAAATTCAGCTTTTTTGTTATTTTCTTTATCAATAGCTACTTGAGCAGCATTTGCTAAAAATTTTTCATTAGATAATTTTCTTAAGGTGCCTTCAAGATTCTTTTGAGCTCCTTGAAGTTCTTTTTCTAATTTTGCAATTTCTTTATCAATATCAATTGCTTCTCTAACAAAAACAAAAGATTCAAAACCACTACCTGCAACAGGAACCGCTTTTGAAGTATCTAAGCTATTAGAATCATCAATTTCAAGACTGTTTGCATTCATGAAATTCATTATTAAATCATTTTTTTCTTTGAAGAAATTAGTTGCAATAAAGTCCTTATCAGTTTTAATAATTACCTTAATTTTTTTATCTACAGCTATCTGTAAGTCAGCTCTTAATGCTCTAACACCTTTAACTGCATCTTGCATACAACTTACAAGCTTTGTTTCTAACTCATAATTTCTATCTTCATTATATTTTGGATATTTACTATTAATTAATTGATCATTAACATTTGGTAATTTTGAATAAATTTCTTCAGTTAAAAATGAAAGGTAGGGATGCATAAGTCTCATTGATTCTGCTAATAAGTCTAGCAAAATAGAAATCGCTTTATCTTTAATTAAATTATCATTGCTATAAAGTTTTTGCTTAGAAGATTCAACATACCAGTCACAGAAATCATTCCAAAAGAAATCATAAATAGCACTTGCCCCATCATTGAATCTATAATTTTTCATTGAAATTTCAACTTTATGTGATGCTTCATTTAAACTATTATAAATCCACTTATCCATTGTATCTAACTCAATATCTTTTATATCAATTAAATTTCTATCTTCTAAATTCATTAATAAGAACCTAGTAGCATTCCAAACCTTATTTGCAAATCTTGAACCCAATTTAAAAGAGTTCATATCAATTAAAATATCTTGTCCTTGAGTTGCCATATATGAAAGTGTAAATTTCATAGCATCAGCACCATATTGATTTACAACATCAATAGGATCTATACCATTTCCTAAAGTTTTACTCATTTTACGTCCTTGCTTGTCTCTAACAAGGCCTGTTAAATAAATATCTCTAAATGGAACTGTTCCAACAAATTCTAAACTTGCCATTACCATTCTAGCAACCCAGAAAAATATAATATCATAGCCTGTAACTAATGAAGTTGTTGGGAAATATTTTTCAAAGTCTGGAGTTTTTTCAGGCCAACCTAAGGTTGAAAAAGGCCATAACCAAGAACTAAACCAAGTATCTAATACATCTGATTCTTGTTTAATATTTTTTGATTTACATTTATTACATTCACAAGGGTCATCTCTTAATACCATCATGTTGCCACAGTCTTCACAATACCAAACAGGAATTCTATGTCCCCACCATAATTGTCTAGAAATACACCAATCTCTAATAGATGTTAACCAATGAGAATAAGTGTTTTCCCATCTTTTAGGATAAAATTTAATTTTATCATCTTTCCAAGCTTGTAGCGCTTTATCAGCCATGCTTTTCATGCTGACAAACCATTGTTTTGATAAATAAGGTTCAATTATTGTATTACATCTATAACAGTGACCTACTTCATGATTATGCTCTTTTTCACTTATTAAATTGCCTAACTCTTTTAAATCTTCAACAACTAACTTTCTAGCTTCTGCTGCTTGAATATTTCTATATTTTTCAGGACAATTATCATTTAAAGTACCATCAGGATTTAATACATTAATTATTTCTAAATTATGACGTTTCCCACATTCCCAGTCATTTGGATCATGTGCTGGTGTAATTTTTACCATACCAGTTCCAAATTCTAAAGAAACAAAACTATCTTGAATAATTGGAATTTCTCTATCTGTTAGTGGAAGTCTTACCTTTTTACCAATTAAATGTTGATATCTTTCATCCTCTGGGTTAACAGCTACAGCTATATCCCCAAACATTGTTTCTGGTCTTGTTGTTGCAATTGTAATAGAGCCAGAACCATCAGTGTATGGATATGTTATCTCATATAATTTTCCTGGAGTTTCTTCATGTTCAACTTCATCATCAGCAAGAGCTGTACCACAATGAGGACAATAATTTACAAGGTATTCTCCTTTATAAATTAAACCTCTTTCATATAATGTTACAAAGCATTCTCTTACTGCTTTAGATAAACCTTCATCCATAGTAAATCTTTCGTGTGACCAGTCACAAGAAGCCCCAATTGTTTCAAGTTGTTTTTTAATAATCCCATGGTGTTTATCTTTTACTTCCCACGTTCTTTCTAAAAATTTTTCTCTACCTAAATCTTGGCGCTTTTTACCTTCTTTTAGTAACTGTTTTTCAACAACACTTTGAGTAGCAATACCAGCATGATCAGTGCCAGGAACCCATAAAGTTGGTGCACCGGTCATTCTATAATATCTAATTAAAATATCTTGTAATGAATTATTTAAGGCATGTCCCATATGAAGGATACCTGTGACGTTTGGAGGAGGCATCACTATAGAATAGTGTTCATTATCATTGTCTTGTGGGCTAAATAAACCTTTATCTAACCACTCTTGATAGATTCTTTCTTCAAAATCTTTTGGATCATAGGCTTTTTGTAATTCTACTGCCTTCATAAATTATCCTCCTACCAGAATAAGCTGTTGGATTATATTAACAAAAAAAATACTTGATAACAACATATTAGAATAAAATTTATTTTAAATAGTTCAATTATATAATTTAAAAAAATTAAGTATTGAAAACTTCAAAAAAAAAGGAGCGATAAAGCTCCTTTTTGTCATTTGTTCAAATTATTAATTATCTAGCTGTACATCTTCTAATGGATTTACAGTTTTTAATTCTAGTTTTACAGCATACCCTTGTGAATCAAGGTAATGAACAATTTCAGATAAAGTAAAATCATCTAATGAAGCTTTTTCTTTAACACTAACTTGGTCTAATTGATTTGATTCAATTGGCATCATTACTTCAGGCATTATTTGACTTGTTTGTTTACTATTTGAGCCAAATAATACGAAAGATCCTATAAAGACTACTACAATAGCTGCAGCACTTGTTAATAAAGCAGGAACTAAATTTAATTGAATTTTCTTTTTAAAAAAACTTTTATTAGGAGTGCTGTTAAATCTATTTTGTTCAAAATATTGTAATACTCGCTGTGAACGCAATGATATATCATCATCAGCTACAGTAGCATTTGTTAATTTTTCAACTAAAGCTTTTAATTGGTTCAATCTTAATTGACAGCCACTACAATAAGAAAGATGCTCTTCTACTTGAGTCTTCCATGGTTCTTGTAATTCTCCATCAAGATATGAATTAAGCAATGCATCATCTAAACACATAAATTATTTACTCCTGGCTAAGTATTTTTTCAAGCATTTTCCTTGCTCTAAAAACCCTAACTTTTACATTACTCTCAGAAATATTGAGAGTTTCTCCGATTCCCTTATAATCTAAATCTGTATAAGTTTTCAAAGTAATAACTAATTTCAACTTTTCTGGAAGCTGAGATATTGCATCCATTACTTGGTCACAAATAGCGTCTTCAATTAAAACATCCTCTCCACTTTTTTCATGTCTTAGAGGTTCTTTTTTCACCTTTTCTATCATTTTCAATTCTCTGCTTTTCCTCTTAATAACGTTTATAGAGAGATTTTTAGTCACTCTAATTAGCCAATATTTAGCATCGTTCTCAGAAGGAAAAGTTTTCCCTTGATCAAAAAATCTAGTAAACGCTTCTTGACATAATTCTTCAGCTCTATCAGCATTTCTTACAATATTATTAGAAACTCTAAATAACATTGTAAAAGTTGTTTCATACATATACCTAAAATCATGTTCATCATTACTTTGTATTCTCATAATTATTAACAATCCTGTTACACTTGGGTTACAGTTTTTTTGATAAAACTGGACCTTTTGCAGTATCTTTTAAAATATAACCTAATTTTTCAATTTCGGCTCTTATTTCGTCTGCTTTTTTAAAATCTTTTTCTTTTTTTGCATTTGTTCTTAAATTAACAAGATTAATTATTTCATTAGGTATAACTATTTCTCTTTTTTTAATTTCATTAAATTTAAGACCAAAAACTTCATCGAAATATAATATTAATGAATATTTTTCATTATCATTAATATTACTTTTTAAAGTTTTCCACAAAACTGCAATAGCCATTGGCATATTTAAATTATTATTTACACACTCATCAAATTCATTTTGAAGAGCTATTGATTCTTCACTAACAATTTTAACTTGTTGAGCATTATTATCTAATAATTCTTGTATTTTAGAAACAATTGATAATCTGTTTTTTCTTGCTGTATCTAAATTTTCAAAGCTAAACCTTAACTGAGATCTATAATGACCATTTAAAGTAAAAAATCTATAATCCATTGGATCATATCCTTTATTCTTTAATAAAGAAAGAGTTAAGAAATCTCCTTTACTTTTACTCATTTTACCTGTCTCATCTAATAAGAATTCTCCATGTACCCAATAATTTACCCATTTTTTATTAGTAGCAGCTTCACTTTGAGCAATTTCGTTAGTATGATGAACAGGAATTGCATCAATACCACCACAGTGAATATCAAAGGATTCTCCAAGGTATTTCATACTCATAGCGGAACATTCGATATGCCAGCCAGGATAGCCTCTACCCCAAGGAGAGTCCCACATCATTTGTTGTTCGCCAAATTTGCTATTTGTAAACCATAATACAAAATCTTTACTATTTTTTTTATTATCATCAACACTTACATCATCTCTTACTGCAGTTATTAAATCATCTAAATTTTGATTTGCTAGTTTACCATAATCCTTATATGTATCGATTGAAAAATATACATTACCACCACTAATATATGTATGTCCATTTTTTTCTAAACGTTTAATTAATTCTATCATATCAGAAATATGGTCAGTTGCTTTACATAATACATTTGGTTTTAATAAATTTAAATCAGTAGCATCATTTATAAAAGCATCAGTATAAAAAGAAGCAATTTCCCAAACACTTTTCCCTACTTCTTTAGCTTTTTTTGTCATTTTATCATCGCCATCATCACCATCATCAGTTAAATGACCTACATCAGTAATATTCATAACATGTTTTACTTTATAATTTGAATGTAATAAAGCTCTTTTTAAAACATCCTCAAAAATAAAAGTCCTTAAATTTCCAATATGTGCATAATTATAAACTGTAGGACCACAAGTATATAAACCAACCTCTTGTTCATTAATTGGTTTAAATTCCTCTAATTTTCGTCCCATGGTATTATATAAATATATAGACATGTATTTTTCCCTTACAAAATTTAGATTTAATTTTATTATAACAAATAAATAAACATTTATAAACAAATGAATAAATATATTGAAGATTATAACATCTCTTTAAAAATTTACCATTGCTAGAATGTCTATTCGTTGTTAATATACTAAATATGAATAATAATGTAAGCCAAGAAGATGAAAAAATCAAGTTTGAAGATATAATTCAAACTGATGTTCCATTAGCACAATATACAACTCTAAGAATTGGTGGTAATGCAAAATATTTTTGTTCCCCTGGAAGATATGAAGAATTTATTGTTGCTATTAATTATGCTAGAGATAATAATTTAAAAATTAATTTATTAGGGTTAGGTTCAAATTTATTAATTAGTGATGAACCTGTTGATGGATTAACAATTAGAACATCAAAATTATGTAGATATTCAATTAGAGGTAATATTTTTTCATGTAGAGCAGGAATGTCTCTTGATAGAGCAATTAACATCACTCAAAATGATGGGATGCTTGGTCTTGAAGGTCTTGGAGGTATTCCAGGTTCAATTGGTGGTGCAATATATGGTAATGCTGGGGCTTATGGTTATACTATAAGTGATCGTTTGCTTTATGTTGATTATATTACATTTGATGGCAAATCCCATAGAATGGATAGAAATGGCGAAAAATTTGGCTATCGCGATAGTCCTTTTAAACATATGGAAAAAGTAATGATATTTGAAGCTGGTTTTTTCTTGGATAAAAATAAATACAGTACTTTTGCAAAACAAGTAAAAGACAATAATACTAAAACTCGCATTACTAAAGGTCTTTTAACTTATCCAAGTGCAGGAAGCATTTTTAAAAACCCTAAAGATCAAATTGCAGGAAAATTAATTGAAGCTTGTGGTTTAAAAAATTATAGTGTTGGTGATGCAATTATCTGTGATACACATGCTAATTATATTATGAATAAAAATAAAGCAACTAGTGATGATGTTTATAAATTGAGCCAAATTTGTAAAGAAAAAGTTATGAAAAAATTCAATATTGAATTGGAATATGAAGTACAATTATTAGGTGATTTTTCATAAATATCTTTGATATTTGATTTCTATCTCTTTATTACTATTAAGTTTAAAATTATAATAACTTTTATTTTTATTATTTTCAAAATTGTATTGTAATCCAACAACTTTATTCGTATAGCTTATTTTGACGCTATTTAAAATTATATAAAAAGCAAAGTTGTTATTATAATTTAAGCTGAACTCAATTTCATTTTTATCAGTTTTAAAAACTGTACTTACTTTAAAATCTTTATTAATTGTTTTCCTTAGATAAACATCATAATCAATTTCTGTTAACATATTCAAATATATTATTATTTGTAGGTTATTGATATAATAGTTTAATTTTAACTTTCCTTTGACTTGTCGATTTCGTTTTATTCCCTGCCCTCCATAAATTGAGATATCAAATATTTTATCAATGGATTCGTATTTAAAATTTCCATAATTAAAAACAACTCTATATGCATATTTCTCATTTATATTTTTAATGTTAAAAAAAAATGTAAAACATTTTAAATTAAGGGCAAATATTGAGCTATAATAAATGCCATAATTAGTAGTCGCCAATTCTTGTTGCGTAGAAATATTTTTGAATTTGTATTTTAAATAAAAAAGATATCCATTTTTTGTATAAAGTAAATTGGATAAATCATAATAAAATTTATTATTTAAATTTGAATAATTATAATAATAGGAAGCTTGAATAACTAAATTATTCAAATTCAATTCAAGATTTTTTATATCAACTTTTTCTTTTGAAAAAGTTGGAATAGTAGAAGAAATTTTTAAAATATTATAATCAAAACTTATAATATATCTTAAAGAGGAATCAATAATTACTTGTTCATTTAGTTGGATTTTATCTTTTTTTATAAGTAAATTATTTTTCGAGAATTTAAGAGAATTTACATCTAGTATTTTGTTATTCTCAAATTTTATACTAACCTTATTGAATTTATCATAAATATTTAACTTTAAACTATTGTCTAAATTATTACTTATTAAACTGACATTTGTTGAAAATAAACTTATTATACTAAAATTTATATATAACATTGCTAATAAATATTTTTTTATCATACATACTATATGAAAATATTATAATTTTTGCATTATCTTAGTTGAACATCGTATTAATTTGTGTGATAATTTATCACATATTTTCTAAAAAAATCTTAGACATTTTTTAATTAAGGAGCCCAAATTATGGTGATTCTAACTCTGAATTGCGGAAGTTCTTCTGCAAAATATCAAGTATTTGATTGGACAAACAAAGACGTTCTTGCTGTTGGTGTAGTAGAAAGAATAGGTCTTGAATATTCAACAATTGAACACAAAGCAAAAGATAAAGAAGAATATACAGCAAAGTTTTCTTCTCCAACTCACAAAGAAGCAATTGAATTAATAATCAAAATGCTTGTAGATGAAGAGTATGGTGTAATAAATGATTTGTCTCAAATTGGTGCAGTTGGACACAGAGTTCTTCATGGTGGTGAAATATTCAAAAAATCTGAATTGGTTACTGATTTTGTTATACAAGAATTAAAGGAATTAATTCCTTTAGGTCCTCTTCATATGCCCGCAAACATCATGGGTATCGAGGCAGCTAGAAAAGTTATGCCTAATATTCCTCATGCAATTGTAATGGATACAGCTTGGCATCAAACCATGCCTGAAGAAGCTTTTATGTATGCTCTACCTTATAGTTGGTATACTGATTATAATGTAAGGAGATATGGTTTCCACGGAACATCTCATTTATATTGTGCAAAAAGAGCAGCTGTTTTATTAGGTAAAGAAAACAAAGATACAAATGTTATTATTTGCCATATTGGTAATGGTGCTTCTGTTTGTGCCGTAAAAGATGGTGTTTGTATTGATACTTCAATGGGGTTAACTCCTTTAGAAGGTTTAATTATGGGAACAAGAAGTGGTGATTTAGATCCAGCAATAATTCCTTTTATGATGGAGAAAACAAAAATGACTCCTTCAGAAATGGATTCTACTTTAAATAAAAAAAGTGGTTTATTAGGTCTATGTGGCTTAACTGATAGAAGAGATGTTCATGATCAAGCAGCAGAAGGAAATCAAAGAGCTCAATTAGCTATCAATATGGAAGGACATCGCATTAAAAAATATATTGGTGCTTATGCTGCTTTATTAGGTAGAGTTGATGCTGTTGTATTTACAGCTGGTGTTGGTGAAATGGGAGAACATATTAGACTTGCTGCATTAGAAGGAATTGCTAATTTAGGAATTGATGTTGATGTTGAAAAAAATAATAATTGTCGTTGCAGAAATGGAGAATTTGACATTAGTAAAGATTCTTCTCCTTCAAGAATTTATGTTATTCCAACTGATGAAGAATTAGTAATGACTGAAGATGCTTATGCACTTATGAATAATACATATGACATTCATACTAATTTCAAATATTCTTTTGAAGATCCTAACTATGTTAATAAGGCTAGAGCAAGAGCTCTTGTAAAAAATATAGAAAACAAACCTTTTCTAAAAACAATATTAGTTAAAGCTCCAAATGCTAATTAGTTAATAACTATTTTTAAAATTATACCTTCAATTATTAATAAATTTTTTAATAATTTGAAGGTTTATTTATTTATTTTCTTATCATGATTATATTTTTTATGATATAATGGATACTATGAAAAATAACAATTATTCCCCTTATAAAATCGCCTCAGAACTTGAAAGTAAAAACATTCCTTTTGCATGGGTAACACTATGTGATTATAGTGGTGTTGTTACAAGAACAAGTGGTCGAATGCTTGTAAAAAGTAATGGAAGTAGTTTTGGTACAATTGGTGGAGGTCTATTAGAATTCAAAGCTATTGAAAAAGCAAAACAAGCACTATCTGACAAAAAAGGTGGTTTATTTAAAATTTATCGTGATGATGAATTAAAAAAAGACTTTATAAAAGTATCAATTGATGTTGGAGAAAATTCTTCTAAAATAATAATTATTGGTGGTGGTCACGTTGGAAAAAGTGTTGCAGAAATTGCATCAAAATCTGGATTTGAAATAATTCTTATTGAAAAAAGAAAAGAATATTCTTCTCAAGATGATTTTCCAATGGCTAGTTCTATTATTCTAAGTGAAAATATTGGATTAACCTTAAATGAGATTAATACAACTGATAGTGCTATTTTAGTTTTAAACCATTCTCTTATGGAACAATCTGATTATAAGAAAGCTTTAGAATCTGATTCTTGGTATGTTGGTATAATGACTAGCCACAACCATATGTATAATTTGATTGGAAATTTAGATATTACAGTTGAACAAAATCTTAAATTACACTGTCCAATTGGATTAAATTTAGGTGGACAAACGCCTTATCAAGTTGGGTTAAGTATTGTGAGCGAGTTACTTAGCTGTGAAAAAGATAAAAATCCTATAAAAAGAAACAATTTATATAGACCTATTATTATCAGAGGAGCTGGAGATTTAGCTACAGCAACTATTTTAAAATTACACCGTTTAGGATTCAAAATTATAGCTTTAGAAACTGATCAACCAACTGTTATTAGAAGGACAGTTTCATTTGCACAAGCAATGTATGATGGGAAATATGAAGTTGAAGGTTCTTATGCAATAAAATGTAATAAAGATGATTTAACAAAGATTTTTGAAGTACTTGAATCTGGTAATATTGCAATTGTAGCAGATAAAGAAGCTTCTTTAATAAAAATCATTAAACCTTTAATTGTTATTGATGCAATATTAGCAAAAATAAATTTAGGTACAAAAATTACTGATGCACCATTAGTAATTGGGTTAGGCCCAGGATTTGAAGTTAATAAAGATTGTCACTGTATAATAGAAACAAAACGAGGCCATTATTTAGGCACTGTAATTTCAGAAGGTAAAGCTATTGAAAACTCTGGAGTCCCAGGCATAATTGGTGGATACGGAAAAGAAAGAGTTATACATAGCCCAATTGCAGGGAAATGGTTTTCTTTTAAAGAAATTGGGGATATCGTTAAAAAAGGAGATATCATTGCAAAAGTTGATGAAACTTTAATAGCAGCAACTATTGATGGTAAGATCCGTGGATTATTAACAAATAATTTAATAGTTCCAAAAGGTTTTAAAGTAGCTGATATAGATCCTAGAGGAATAGAAGCAAACCACCTTAGGGTTTCAGACAAAGGTCGAAATATCGCAGGTGGTGTATTAAGTTCAATATTTAAATTTTTGAATAAAATTAATTAAATTTTTCTTTCTAAAATGCTCTTATTTTTAAGGGCATTTTCTCTATCCTCTTTCCATTTTTGAATCATAGCAAGCCCTCCTTGAGAAGTCTCTCTATATAAAGGTGGAATATCGTGTCCAGTTTTATTCATTACTTCCACAACTTCGTCAAAAGAAACTTTATGTCTTCCATCACCTAATAAAACATAGGTACAATGATCTAAAGCTCTTATAGCAGCCATTGCATTCCTTTCAATACAAGGAATTTGTACTAATCCTAACATAGGATCACAAGTTAATCCTAAATGGTGTTCAAGACCCATTTCTGCAGCATATTCTATTTGATATATTGAGCCTCCAAGAATTTGGGTAGCAGCAGCACTAGCCATAGCACAAGCCACCCCTACTTCTCCTTGACAGCCAACTTCAGCACCACTTATTGAAGCATTTTCTTTAACTAAATTTCCTATTAGTCCTGCACTCAATAATGCATTTAAAATTTTTGTTTTTGTTAATTTGTTATTTTTCGAAAGATAATATAAAACTGATGGTAATATGCCACAGCTTCCACAAGTTGGTGCTGTTACAATGACATTTCCACTTGCATTTTCTTCACTTACTGCTAATGCATAAGCTATTATTTCACTATTATGTTTCATAGAACCAGTATAGTTTAAACTTTTTGAATAATACATTGATGCTTTTCTTTGAAGTTTCAATCCACCTGGTAATACCCCTTCTGATTCTAAGCCTTTTTTTACAGCAAAAACCATGGCATCCCAAACTTCTTCCATATATGTTAATATAGAATTTCCTTCAACTTGTTTTACAAATTCCCAAAGTTGAAGTCCTTCTTTGTCACAGAATTCTAGTATTTTTTGCATTGAATTAAAATCTTCAGAATAAATTATTTTTTTAGTAAGATTTTTTTTACCCTCTTCTTCAACAGAACCACCTCCAACACTGTAATATGTTTTTTCTAAAATAACTTTTTCATTTTTATCATAAGCAAAAAAAGTTAATGCATTTGGATGATAGGATTTGAATTCTTCTGGTTTCCATATTATTTCTATTGATTTATTAATTGAATTAAATACTTCTTCAATTGCAACATTAGTTAAGTGCCCCTTCCCTGTTGCTGCTAAAGATCCAAAAAGTATAACCTTATATTTATTTGCATTCGGACATTCTTTTAAAAACATATTAGTTGCAAATCTTGGTCCCATTGTATGACTGCTTGAGGGACCATAACCTATTTTGTATAAATTTCTTATTGATTCCATAGAAAATACTTTACAACATTTCTTTAAAAAAATAAGCTATAATCTTATTTTTAATAAAAATTAAATAAAATATTAAAAAATTAATCCATTAATTATTAGTATTTACAATGGATAATATGATTAAAATATTTTAGAATGTAAAAGAAAAAGATATAATCTTTTATTTGATGATGATTTGAAATTAAGAAATTGGTGTTAAACCAAAAAAATAATAGGAACTAATTTATGAATAATTATTTTAAAATAATATTAGAAAATTTAAATGATACAATTGAAAGAAGAACTAGGTTAGATGAAAATAATTTAGGAAATGAAGCTATATATAACACAAAACAACAATTATTATTTTCTACCAATAATGATATAATAAATGATGGTGAATACTTATCAGAAGTTCTTGGTGGAAAATTAGAAGTTGTTATGTGCGGTGGTGGGCATATAGGTAATGCTGTTTATCAATTGGCACAATTGTTAGATTGGAAAATTACAATAATTGAAGATAGAGAAGAATTTTGTAATGTAAATAAATATCCCAATGCAAATTTAATTCTTGGTGATTATAGAAAAGAAATATTAAATTTAGATTTATCAAATGCAGCTGTAATTATTGCAACAAGAGGGCACAAACATGATAAGTCATGTTTAGAATCTGCATTATTAAAAAAGACTAGATACGTTGGTATGATAGGTTCTAAATCAAAAGTTTCAGCGACAAAAAAAGCTATTGTTGAAGAAATTAATAAACAAGAATTATTAATTGATGAAGCTCTTCTTGATACTATTTATTCTCCAATTGGATTAGATATTAATGCTCAAACTCCAGAAGAAATTGCTATTTCAATAGTCTCAGAAATAATTAAAGTTACAAAAGGTTCAAAGAAACAAATTGAACTGGATGTACCATTATTAAAAAAATTAGCTAATGAAGATAAAGAGTTTGTTGTCGCTAGAATAATTGACAAGAATGGTTCTGCACCAAGAGAAGAAGGTTCTTTTTTAGCTATGTTTAAAAATGGAGAAGTTCAAGGCACTATTGGTGGAGGAGCTGTTGAAGCCCAAGTAATTAAAGATTGCAAAAATCTATTATTAGATAATGATAAAAAAACCCAATTGTATTACCATAATTTATCAAATACTAAGGCAAGCCAATTGGGAATGATTTGTGGCGGAAATGTAAAAGTATTAATTACAAAATTTACTTCATAATTTCAAGAAAAATATTGTAATCAACAACAGTTCTCTCAAACAGCCCGCTATTTGGATCATATTCATTGTTTCTTAAAGCTTCACATAATTCGCTTAATGATTCAAATAGTGGTGTAATACCAAGATTACCTGCAACCCCTTTTAGTGTATGTACATAACTAAATGGTTTCTTTTGATTCACATCATTAATGTGCAATTTTAATGCTGCAAAATTCTGATCCTCAACAAACATTGATAAACATTCATAATATAAATCCTTATCATTTAAAAACCGATCGAGGGCGCCATTAATGTCGCATCCCCAATTCTTCAACTTATTAAGTTTTTCTTCCATCTTTGTTTCCCCTTTAAGATTAAAAACTAATTAAATTATTGTAAATTGAGTATGGTACTTTTTCAAGGTTAAAAAGATAATTTTCAATTAAATTATTAATTAATTCATACCCGAAACATTACAAATGTTATAACAACAACAATATTTTTATTATAATTACATATATTATCATTTATAAACTTTCGAGTTTTAAAATCAAATTGGTTACAATTTTTTTTATTTGAATTGTAGCAACTGTATTTGAATTTGCTAATGATTGATTTCTATTAATTAATTTTGATACATTTTCATCGTAATCAATTTCACCTAGTAATTCTAAATCCTCAAGTTTGAGATAATCTTTTATAAGAT
This sequence comes from Sphaerochaetaceae bacterium, assembly GCA_963678575.2. Taxonomy (GTDB): domain Bacteria; phylum Spirochaetota; class Spirochaetia; order Sphaerochaetales; family Sphaerochaetaceae; genus Pleomorphochaeta. The sequence continues at coordinate 937,463 of CAXXHV010000002.1, forward strand.
TTAGAACTGCTTTGTTTAAATTTGCTTTGTTTATCACTATAGAAACTTTTGTATTAAAGGTTTTTGCTGTTGTAACAATTCTTTTTAAATCACTTAATCCAGAAAGAGACGGTTCTGTTACTATTATTGCTAAATCTATTGCAGATAAAGAAGCAATAACAGGACAACCAATACCAGGAGAACCATCAATTATTGCAAATTTCTGAAGGTCTATATTGTCATCTAAATTTTTTTTAACTTGTGAGACTAATTTACCACTATTTCCACTTCCCATATTTAATTGTGCTGTGGAAAAAACTTTTTCAGATTTATAAATTTGTGTTTTACCAACTATATTTTTATTTGGTTTAATCGCATTCTCTTTACAAATATATTCACAAACACCACACCCTTCACACAACAATGGATTAATTTTAAACTCATTATTTTCTTTTTCAATTGCACTAAATTTACATACATCATAGCATTTACCACAATTCTTACATATAGCATTATCAATTGAATAAATATCCATTCCTTGAAAATCTTGTTCTAATTTATCTGAATTATTATAATTACTAACTAAATGTAGATTAGGGGCATCAACATCACAATCAGCAAAAGCTTTTGCATTTAATAATTCGATTAAAGATGAAGCTAGTGTCGTTTTACCGGTTCCACCTTTTCCAGAAATTATTAGAATTTTTTTCATTTAATTATACCTTTTTGTATTAGTTTTACTTTCAATTGATTAAAACTTGAGATTTCTTTTGAATTACTATTTATTAAGTTTCCATTAGCATTTGCTTTTGCAATTTCCGTTGAAAAGGGTATTTTTATTAATAATTCTTGATTTATAGTTTTTATATAATCTTCTATTATATAATCAATTGAATCATCACTTTTGTTAATTATGAATCCAAAAGGAATATTTAATAATTCAACTAGTTCAACAATCATCATAATATTATGAAGTGAGAAAATAGTAGGTTCTGTGACCAATATACAATAATCAGCACCTTTTATTGCTTCCATAGTTGAACAGGCACTTCCTGGAGGACAGTCGATTATTGATTGATCACTTTCATGTTTTAATACTTCACTAATTAATGAAACAGCAGAAGCTTCTCCAATTTTCATTTTTCCACTAATAATTGTGTTGTCATTTTTTTTATAAATTGAGATATTCCCCACTTCTATTTCTTTGTTATTTATTGCATTTTGAGAACAGACTAAATTACATCCACCACAGCTGTGGCAGACTTCATCGAATAACAAAGGTTCATTTTTTATGAATGCTAAGGCAGAGAACTTACAAAAGTTTACACAATCCCTACACCCATTACATTTTTCACTATCAAAGCTTGGAACTAATCTATAAACTTTTTTGTTTTCTACTAATTTACAATCAGAGTAGAAAATATGACCATTTGGTTCTTCAACATCACAATCTAAATAAGTTGAACCATTTATAATATTTGATAAGTTAGTAGAAATAAATGTTTTACCACTTCCACCTTTTCCACTTAATACGGCAATTTTACTCATCTACTTTAGCCGTGATGATAACCACTATGAATATGAACCATAGTATCTAATTTATCTTGGAGAAGTAAATCAATATTTTCTTGAACAGTTAAATTTTCTTTTGGTGAATATAAATTAATATTAGCACTTGTTAATACTTTTACAGCATTTTCACCTAATCTATAAGCAATAATTGCATCTAGATTTAAATCTACTAGAAATTGAGAAGCTTTGATACCAGCTCCACCTTGTGCATTTTTTGCCTCATTGTTATAAAATTCAACGCTTTTTGTTATTGTATTATAAACAGCAAAATATGGAGCTCTTCCAAATGTCGGATTAACATTTTGATTTAAATCTTTTTCAATAGTTGCAATACCTATTTTCATTATTGTACCTTCTCTTTATTAAAATATACTTAAAAGATATCCATCAAACAAACATATGTCAATAACATTTATAGAATTTATTACTTTTTTTTTAACATATATCGAAAACTATCTTTGTTAAATTTAATTATTTATATAAAAAGATAAATTATCCTTATCAATTTTAACTCTATCTAGAATTATAATTTATGTCAAAAAATTATTTGTTAAAATTTCAATTTATGTATTTCTTATAATACATGTTTGAATTATATAATAAGGTATACTCTAATTATTAATTAATTTTTATTTAGAAAGCAGTTTGAAAAAAATCTATTTTTAATTAATAATACAAATAAGTAGAAAAAAATTAAATTATTGCTTTTTTTAATGTTTCTTTCTTTAACATTTCAATAAAAACGTTTTCCTCAACTGGTCTTGAGAATAAAAACCCTTGACCCACTTCACAACCAATTTCTTTTAAAAAGTTTTCTTGTTCTTGAGTCTCAATGCCTTCTGCGACAACAGGTAATTTTAATAATCTATTCATATCCATAATTGATTTTAATATTATAGCTGCTCTCTCATTTGATTCTAACCCTTGTAAAAAAGTTAAATCAATTTTTAATGCGTCAAAAACTAAATCTTTTAATACATTTAAAGATGAGTAGCCACTCCCAAAATCATCCATATGAACACTTAAGCCAGATTCTTGACATTTATTTACAACACTTTGAACTTGGTCAGGATCATTCATATATGATGTTTCAGTAATTTCAATATTAATACAATCAGGTGTAATTCCATGCTTATCAATCAAGTCTAAAATTTCAACCCATAATTTATCACGATAAAAATTATTTCTAGAAACGTTAACTGAAACAGGTATTTTCATAAGCCCCATTTTTTGCCATTTAGCTACACTTTCGCAAGTTTTATCCCAAACATAATAATCTAATTGATGTATTACTCCATTTGCTTCTAATATTGGAATAAATACTCCAGGACTTAACATACCAAGAGAAGGATGCTGCCATCTAACTAAAGCCTCAGCACCAACAATTGATTTATCATTTAATGAATATTTAGGTTGAAAATAAATTAAAATATCACCATTTTCTATTGCTATATCTATACCAGAGACTACGGCTTGTTCAATTTTTAACCATTTGTCTAATTTTTCATTATAAACTACATAAACACTAACATCTCTACTTTGTTTAGCTTTGGCTAAAGCATAAGCAGCTCTATCACACATTAATTCAATTGGAAGATCTCGATTTTCAATTTTATAAACTCCAAATACATTAACTAAAGAAATATCTAAAGGATAATCTTTAAGAAATGATTCAATTTTAATTAAATCGAATTTTAAATCTTCTTTATTTTTTTTAATTAATCCAACAAAATCATCATCATTAAATCGTGAAACTACTGCATCTTTACCTAAAACTTCTACTAAATGTCTTGCATATGCTTGTAACAAAATGTCACCTGCTTTTTTTCCATATAATTCATTTACTAATTTAAAACGAACAAAATCACCTCTTATTAAATAATAATTTTGAGTAGGATTTTCAATTAAAATCTCATTACTTATTTTATAAAATGCATCTTTATTAAATAATCCTGTTAATTTATCTACTTCACTTGCATAAGCAATTTGTTTTGCAGTTAAATTAAAATAATTTCGATCTTGAGTTAATTTTAATAATTGATATGAATTAATAATTTGACTTACTTTATTTAAAAGTTTTTCGGAATTAAAAGGTTTTGGTAAAATATCGTTCGCCCCAAGTTCTAAGGCCTTATATAAGCTACTGACTTGATCATCAGCTGTTAATACTATTATGGGAATCTCATTGAATAAATAATGTTTAGAAGCTTCACTTAAAAATTGAAAGCCATCCATAATTGGCATAGATAAATCTAAAATGATTAAAGATATTGTTTTTGCGTTTTCCTTTGCAAGATTTAATCCAAGCAACCCATTTTCGGCTTCAAGGGTTTGATATTGATTTTTTAATATACCAACCAACAGTTTTCTTTGGATTTTATCATCATCTATAATTAAGATTGTACCCTTGTCGGCCATTTATGTCTCCAGTTGTTTTTTTTATTCTTAACTCATTATATCACAAAATATACTTTAATCAATATCAAATAGTAGGTTTTGACTATAAAAATGAAATTATTCCAAATAAAAAATTTAAAAAAATATTTTTATTCCAAAGTTATGACATATAAAGATAAAAAAATTAATCGAGTTTATATTCCATTTTTTACATTTCAAACATGAATATTTTACATGTAATAATTATTTTTTTAAAAGATTATTCAAATATTGAAGGGGTTACAACTTCCCCTGTAACTTGTTTAGCATTCAATAAACTAATGATTTTATTAATTGCCAATTCATATATTTTATCAATATGAAATTCTATTGAAGCAACATTATCAATTAATGAAATATATGGGGCTCCATCGTATCCAATAATTGGAATATTAAAGTTTATTTTATAAAGTGTTTTTACTAAAACTAAATCGTTTACAAATGCAATCCCATCTACTTGTTTATCCTTAATTTTTTTTAAAATATATGCAGTTATTTTATTTATTTCTTTTGAGTCCATAAAATCTATTTCTACTATTTCTATATCTGGATATACTTGTTTTATTCCAGCAAGTCTTTGGGAATGAGACAATACTTTATTTATATATCCACTTATATAGATTGGTTTTAATACATCTTTACTTTTTAAATATTCACCTTGTAAAACACCACCTAAATAATTGTCCGTTGAAACATGTAAATAATCATCATTAGGTTTAATATGATGAGCTAGAATGTAAGGAATTGGGAGTTCCTTAAAAAAAGACTCCTCTTTTTTTGTATCAATGTCGTATCCAATGATGGCATCAACTTTTTTACAAATTGGGATTAAATCTTTTTTATCATTTACTGTATAAAAACTTAATTGATAACTAGAATTTTCAATTGCATTTAGCATACCTCTTAAGGCTTGCGCATAAAACCAATCAAATAATTTTATTGAACCCCAATAGTAAGTTCTATCTTCTTTGTTAATTTGAACCACTGCAATCTTCCCAGTACTTCTTCTTCTAAGTTGAGATGCGGCTTTATTTGGAATATAATTTAGTTTTTTTGCAGCTAATAATACCCTTTTTTTTAATTCCTCTGAGACAGATTCACTGTTATTAAAAACTCTGCTAACTGTTGCACTACTTACTTTTGCCTCTTTTGCTACTTGATCTCTTGTAGTTTGCATTTTTACTCCATTTACTTGACATAATATATATGGTAATATAATGTACACGTGTACATATTATTATAGGAGTAATCATGAATAAATTACAAGAGTCAACTCATAACAGATTAAACCCATTAACTGGCGAATGGGTTAAAGTTTCACCACATAGGACAAAAAGACCTTGGCAAGGACAAGTTGAAGATGTTCAAATTCCTAGCTCTATTGAGTACGAACCTTCCTGTTATTTATGCCCAACAAATACTCGTAGCAATAAAGAAATTAATCCAGATTACAAAGATACTTATGTTTTTACTAATGACTTTTCAGCTCTTTTAAAAGACAATGAAAGTGAAAGTCTTTCTTTTGGCCCAAATAATTTATTACAAGCAAAGGGTGAAAAAGGAATTTGTAAGGTAATTTGTTTTTCAGCTCGTCATGATTTAACTATATCAAGAATGAGTGTTGACGACATTGTTAAAATTATTCAAGTGTGGAAAGAACAATATAATGAATTAGGTAGCTATTCATATATTAATCATGTTCAAATATTTGAAAACAAAGGTGCAATTATGGGGTGTTCTAACCCTCACCCACATGGACAAATATGGGCAGAAGAAATAATTCCAAATTTACCAAGTATCGAATTGCAAAAACAAAAAGAATATTATAATGATAATGGCTCTTATATGTTATTAGATTACGCTAAATATGAATTAAACGAAAATGTTAGAACGGTATATAGCAATGAGGATTTTATAGTTGTTGTTCCATATTGGGCAACCTGGCCTTATGAAACTATGATTTTACCTTTGAACAAAGCCATAACAAATTTAAATGATTTATCTAAAAAGAACGAAATTAATCTTGCTGAAGTAATAAGTAAGCTTACAATCAAATATGATAATTTATTTAAAACAAATTTCCCATATTCAATGGGTATTCACCAAAAACCTACTGATGGAAATCAATATTTAGGGAATATAATGCATTTTCATTTCTTTCCACCACTATTAAGATCAGCTTCAGTAAAAAAATTTATGGTAGGTTATGAGCTACTTGCAATGGCACAAAGAGACATTACTGCTGAAACTGCTGCAAAACAATTGAGAGAACTGAGTTCTACTCATTATTTAAAAAATTTAATGGAGAATTAATATGATTAATGTAAAAAGTATAGAAAATAATGCTTTATTTGATGTTTATCCAAAATTATATGGGAAAAAGTATGATACTAATTATTTAAATAAAAGATATATCTCATTATTAAAAACTCATGAAATTCTTTTCAATAATGATTCAGCTATACTCTTTTCTACTGCTGGTAGAAGTGAACTTGGAGGCAATCATACTGATCATAATTTAGGTAAAGTTTTAGCTGCATCAATAAATCTTGACACTATAGCTGCTGTAAATAAAACTAATGATAATATTGCCATACTCATTAGTGAAGGCTTTCCTAAAGTTAAAGTTGATCTAAATAAATTAGATTATAAAAAAGAAGAAGAAAATACAACTCAAGGGTTACTTAGAGGTATCGCTTATGCTTTTATTCAAAAAGGATTAAAAATTGGGGGTTTTGTAGCTAACACAAGTTCTAATGTATTAAAAGGCAGTGGTTTATCTTCTTCTGCAGCTATTGAAGTATTATGTGCAACTATATTCAATAATCTGTATAATGAAGACGTTCTTACACCTATTGAATTAGCAAAAATAAGTCAATTTGCTGAGAATAATTATTATGGAAAACCAAGCGGATTAATGGATCAATGTGCATGTGCAAGTGGTGGAATTATTTCAATAGATTTTAAAGATAATAAAAATCCTAAAGTAATTAATATTCCATTTGATTTTAAGAAATTTGGATATAATTTAATTATTGTTGACACAAAAGGCTCACATAATGATTTAACACATTGCTATAGTGCTATTCCTAATGAAATGAAAGCTGTTGCAAATTATTTTAATAAGGAAGTACTTAGAGAAATTAGTTATGATGACTTTTTTAACAATATAAAAGACTTAAGAGTATATTTAAAGAATGATCGCGCTTTGCTCAGAGCTATTCATTATTATAATGAAAACAAAAGAGTTGATGATATGATCATAGCCTTACAAAATAACGACATAAATCAGTATTTAAAGCTAGTTAATAAATCTGGTCAAAGTTCTTATAATTATCTTCAAAATTTGTATGACAATCCACTTGAACAAGGTTTAGGTTTAGCATTAGCTATTTTAGAAACAGTTCTCGATGGAGACGGCGCATATAGGGTTCACGGTGGTGGATTTGCTGGAACCGTTCAAGCCTATATTCCTTTTAACAAAACTGAAAAAATAATAACAGAACTTGAATCTGTATTTGGTATTGGTTGTGTAACAGAACTAAATATTAGAGAAATACCTACAATTTCTTTTGCTTAAATCATATTGAAGCAACCTAATTTTATAAAAAACAAATTGTTTGCATTACTTTATAACAATTTGTTATATTTGTAATAATTAATTGTCTAATTTATATTTACAACATTTGGCTAATGTGTAAATAAAAATATATATTAAATTATAACTATTAGTATCTATTAAATTACTATTAGTTATAATTATAATTAATTTTAATGAAAATCATGATATAAACATTCAAGAATATCCATATTTATTAATCACAAAAATATAAATTTGCAAATTCCCTAAATTTTTGACTTTTCAATAATACTTTGTTAATATTTTTTATATAACAAATAATATCAATATTTCAAAAATTTTAAGGAGTTAAATTTGAAAAAGTATGTTCCTTTAAACTATTATAAAGCTTTATTATATTTAATATCAATTTCTCATTTATCAATTGATGATTTTGCTAAAAAAGCAAAAATATCTCCAAGTTTAATTAGACATGCAAATGAAAATTGGAACCCTAAATATTCTACTGTTGAAAGAATTTGTTCAGTGGTTAATATCTCTATTTCTTGTTTTTTCTTAATTGCAGAAAATGAATCAGGATTATCAAATTCAATAACAATGAAATATGTTATTAAAGCAGAATCTTTATCTCCAAAAGAATTATGCTTAAAATTATCTCAAGTTAGAATAAATAGGAATTTAACGGAATCGCAAATAGCTAATATATCAGGCATTAATAAAACAAACATATGTAATCGAGAGCACTGTAAAATAAATAATAATATGTTATGTTCAACTCTTGAGAAATATGCTTTTAGTTATGGACTAAGTATGAGTGCACTTATTGAAAAAATATACAATGAATAAAGAATTAAATTAATCTCTCATTTTTTTTATGTATAAAATTACATCATCAAAAGTCAAAGGTTTACTATAATAATAGCCTTGAATGTAATTACAACCAATAGATTTAATAAAATCAAGTTGTGTTTTTGTCTCAACGCCTTCAGTAATTACTTTTAAATCTAACTCTTTTGCAAGTTGCACAATAATTCTTGTAAAACCTCCATTGTCATGTTCAGGATAATCCTTAATAAATTTTCTATCAATTTTAATTTTATCAATCTTTAACATTTTTAGATAACTTAATGAAGAGAACCCTGTACCAAAATCATCTAAAGCTATTGAAATACCTAATTTTTTAAATTGCTCTAATTGATTATTAACAATATTAATATCTCTTACTAACATGCTTTCAGTTATTTCAAGTTCTATTTTATTTAAATTAATATCAAACTGCTTTGAGAGATTAGTAAAAATATCAACTAATTTTTTGTCTTGAAATTGGATAGCCGAGATATTGATAGATATTTTAAAATCATTTGGAAGAATATATTTTATCTTATTATAATCTTTAAATACTCGTTCTATTAGCCAATATCCTAAATCGATAATAAAACCACTATTTTCTGCTACAGGAATAAATTCGTATGGACTAATATTTCCATATTTTGAAGAATTCCATCTCATTAAAGCTTCCATTCCAATGATTTGGGTAGAATTACAATCAATTTGTGGCTGATAATTTACATCTAATTCATCATTAATTATTGCTTTTCTTAATAAAATAGATAACTCCAATTTATAATTTACTTGCTTTGATAACTCAGAAGAAGAAAATATATAATCAGAAGTGCTATTAGTTTTAGCAACTTCTAAGGCGATATTTGCTTCTCTTAATAAATCTTTTGGATTAATATTACTTTCAAAATAAGTTGAGATTCCTGCTTTAATTTGAAAATAACAACAATCACTATTATCATTTAAGCTTTCTTTATTATGATTGAAAAATAAATTTATAAATGATTCTATTTCATTTTTACTTTCATAATTTACTAAGCCAATAACAAAAGTATTTTTTGATATTTGAGCAATAAAATCATTTTTTGAAATCAAATTATTAAGGTTTTGAATAAATTCTTTGATTTTTTTACTGATTTCTTCATTCCCACGACTATTAATTAAATCTTGATAATTAATTATAGAAAAACAAAACAATCCAAAAAATTTATTTTTAGTTGATTCTATATTTGATTCAACTAATTTTAATAACAGTTGTTCATTCGGAAGATTTGTTTCAACATTATAATTCTTTAACTTAGTTATATCTTCTTCATTTTGTTTTAACCTAGTTAAATCGTAATAAATTCCAATATATTTATCAACACTATTGGTCAATTTTTTCTTTATAGCAAATATTTTTAATAATTTAGGATAAAATAAACCATCCTTTTTACGATCCCAAAGTTCGCCTTCCCAACTTCCTTTTTCATTTAATTCTTTCCACATTTTTTGATAAAAATCATTTTTATGTAACCCGGATTTAAAATAACTAGTTTTTAAACCAATTACTTCATCTTTTGAAAACCCAGTTGTTTTTTCAAAAGCATTATTTACAAAAATTATTTTTGTAAATCTATCGGTAATAAGAACTGCATCATTTGTATTTTCTGCAATTTTGTTTGTGATCAATAATTGTTCTCTTTCTCTATTCCTTAAATAAGAAATTAAAATTGAGAAAAATATTAATAAACAAAAAATAACTAAAACAACTAAATCCATTAATGACAAATAAAATAAGATACTTTTATTTATGGTATTGAAATTATTTAAATTATAATCAGTAATAATGTACCAACTGTATTTCTCATTCATTGCTGTTTCAACTTTTGACGTTGGAAATATTTGTTTAAAATAATATAGAAAATTATTATCAATAATATATCCAGTATTATTTTTAAGAATATAATTATAAACATCACTATTTATATCTTTAAAATTATATTGATTCTCCTCTTGCTCAACCCCAAAAGAAAAAGTTTTACCAGTATCTTTATTATATAAAAAATAGCCATCACTATTTACTAAATAACTATCAGTCATATCATAATCAAAGTTATTCATTTGAGTATTAAAAATATTTATAATATTTTCCACTAAATAATTAACAATTAATATTCCCATTAATTCATTATTCAAATTATATATGGGAGTAATAATTCTGACTATTGGCTTATAAGGGTTTTCAACTTTACCATCTTCATAATTTAAATCTATATCAGAGAAGTAAAATTCACCTTCTTTTAATTTTATAGATTCTTTAAAATAATATCTATCGGCTTTATTTTGTAGTGAAGCAGTTTCGACAATTGTTGGATAACCATTGGAATTATTCACTCCAATAAATTCGTTACCATTTATATCAATTAATCTTATTTTTTCAAAATTTTTTTTACTTAAAGCGACTCGATAAAACATTTGTTCAACTTCAGCTTTATTTAATTGAGTAGGATTTTTAATAAAGTTTGATAATTCATTTGATTTTTTTATTATCAATAAATCTTCAATGCTTTCAAAGAATAAATTCCTGATTATGTAATCAATTGTATTAGATTCTTGTTTTTGTTCACTTATTATCAATCCTATAGATTTTTCAACATCAATCTTTTTTACATAATTAAATATAAAAATATATAAAATGATAAATGGAATTATTATTAATGATCTCTTTATAATTGGAATAAAATCTTCTTTTTCTAAATTTATCTTAATTAGAAACTCCTTTAATTTCTCTTAAAAAAATTATATAAGCAAAAATTTTAAAATTCAAAAGTCTTACATTAAACTTTATAGTAACTAACTATATTATACATTCAAAGAAAAGAACAATCAATAAAATTAAATTAATAGATTTACATAAAAAAACTAGCTATTTTAAATAATTAAATATATAAAAACAGCTAGTTTAAAAATTAATTAGAAAATATCATGATAATTTGTTGAAACACTTGTGTATTTCCCCTCAAGTTTTAATAAATTTTCTAATGACTTTGGAACAGGAATTTCTTTATTAATTAAGGGTTCAACAATAGTTTCAAACTTAGCAGGATGAGCTGTAGATACTAATATTGAAGGCTTATTCTTATAATGAGTCTCGTACACTTTTTTTGCACATGCTGTATGAGGACAAATTATATAAGATGTATCTTCATATGTTTTTTTAATAGTCTCTTTAATTTCTTCATCACTAACACTGTAAGATTTAACAAATTGTCTAAACAAATCAATATCACCATACAAATCAAGAAGTCTCTCCATATTACTTGGTGCCCCAACATCCATTGCATTAGCTAAGGTTTTTATACTTGCTTTAGGAGAATATTTTCCGCTCTCTAGGTAATCAGGGATAGTTTTATTGGCATTAACAGCTAGAACTATTGATTCTATTGGAGCCCCCATTGAAAATGCCCAATAAGCAGCACAACTATTACCAACATTCCCACTAGGAATAATAATATTTGGATTTTCACCATACATTGACCTGAATAAATGGCTTGAATAAACATAATAAACACTTTGTGGTAAAAGACGTCCTAAATTAATAGAATTAGCACTAGTTAAACCCCATTTTTCACTGAGTTCTTTATCCATAAATGCATCTTTAACCATTTTTTGACAATCATCAAAAGATCCATTTACTTCATAGGCTTCAATATTATTCCCCAACACAGTTAATTGTTTTTTCTGTCTTTCACTAACTCTATTTTTGGGATATAAAACTTTAACTTTTATACCAACTTTATTATAAAACGCTGAAGCAACAGCTCCACCTGTATCACCACTTGTAGCTACAAGAATTGTTAGTTCTTTATTAGTTTTCTTTATTATTGTTTCTAATGAAGACGCTAAAAATCTTGCACCAAAATCTTTAAAAGCTGCAGTAGGGCCATGATATAATTCAAGAACACTTTCTTTTTGACCTAATTGAACTAAGGGTACATCAAAATTAAAAGCATTCATACATATATAAGCTAAATCATTTAAATCAATATATTTATCATCTTTAAAAAAAGGAGCAAGAACTTCAAAAGCCATTTCAGGATAAGAAGATACACTTGATACATTCATATTAACTAAAGAAGGGAAAGTTTTTGGAACATACAATCCTCCATCTTCAGCTAAACCTTTTAATATAGCTTCTCCAGCTGTCATTGTTTTTGATAATCCTCTTGTTGAAACAAAATCCATAATTATTACTCCTTATACTCTTGCACCTAAATATGCTGACAATCTTAAAATATCTGAAAAAACTCCACCTGCAGTAACTTCTCTACCAGCGCCTGGTCCTTTTATAACTAAAGGTTGAGTAGAATATCTATCGGTAGTAAAACAAATTACATTATCAGTCCCACTTGCCTGTGAGAAGGGATGAGTCATTGGATATCCTTTAAGTGATACACTGCAATTTCCATTTTCATCAACTTTACCGACATAACATAATCTTTTATTTTCTTTTTTTGCTTGTTCAAATTTTTCAAAAATTGGTTTGTCTAACTCTTCTAGTTGATTCATAAATTCCGCGACTGGTAGTTTTGCTAGTTCTTCAGGAACTAAGCTTTCTATTGGCATATCATCAACTTCTACTTCATATCCCAATTCTCTTGCTAATATAACAGTTTTTCTGGCAACATCCATACCGGATAAATCATCTCGTGGATCAGGTTCTGTATACCCCATTGTTTTAGCTTTTTTTATCAAATCACTAAATCTAACACTTCCATCAAAGTTATTAAATAACCAAGCTAAAGTTCCAGAAACAATACCTTCAATAGTTTTAACATTATCACCTGTTTGAACTAAATCTTTTAATGTTCCTATTACAGGTAAGCCCGCGCCAACTGTAGTTTCATAATAAAATCTCCTACCTGTTGTTAAACAAGTATCAAACAATTCATTATAATACTTTATATTTGCAGTACCAGCTTTTTTATTCGGTGTAACAATATGCATTCCTTCTTTTAACCAATCAACATATTTATTAGCTAATTCACTACTTGAGGAACAATCTACTATTGCTCGATGTGGAAAATAAGTAGCACCAACATGCTTCGCAAATTTCTCCATATCTACAGGAACACTATTATTTTTAAAAGTTTCTCTCCAGTTTGATAAATCTATTCCATCCTCATCTAATAACATAAATTTACTACTTGCAATTGCACGAATTCTTAAATCAATTTGAAATTTTTCATATAAAAAAGCTGATTCATTGGAAATTTGGTCTAATAAGGTTCCCCCAATATTTCCTGGACCAATCAATCCAATTGATAGAGCTTGTTTTGATAAGAAGAATGCTGCATGTAAAGCTCGTAAAGCTCTAATACTATCAGATCCTTCAATTACTGCACTAATATTTCTTTCACTAGCACCTTGAGCAATAGCCTTTACATTAACACCAGCTTTGCCTAAAGAACTAAAGAATTTTCCTGCAACACCTTTTTTACCTGCCATATTATTACCAACAGCAGCAATAATTGCTAAATCTGTGATGCAATCTATTGAATTTACAATATCTTCTCTCAATTCTTCATTAAAACTGATACTTATAGCTTCAATTGCTCTATCAGCTTGACTTTGTGGAACTGCAATTGATATAGAATATTCAGAAGAAGCTTGAGAGTATAATATGACTGAAACACCAGCGGCTTTCATAGAATTAAATACTTTTGACGAAAATCCAACTCTACCACTTAACCCAGCACCTTCAATACTAATTAATGCAACATTATGAACTATTGAAAAACCTTTGACGGAATGTCTTTTCTCTTTTTCTTCCTCATTATTGATTAGAGTCCCAGGATCTTCAAAATATTTCCAACATTTTAAACAAACATTAATGCCTTTAGAAATTGCATAAACAATAGCTTTTGAATTTATTAATGTTGATCCAAAGAAGGATAATTCTGTGGCTTCGCTATAGCAAAGCTGTCTTATTACAGTAGCGCTTGGAACTTCACTTATATTTGCTGTTGTTAATAATGATTTTGAATTCCAAAAAACTAATTCGTGAGTGTTAAACATAACAGCTAATTTAGCTGCAAATATTTCAGCATTAAAACTTTCTCTAATTTTATGAACAGCAGGAATAATAATTGAAAAATCAGGTAAATTATCAGAATTATAGGCTAAAATTTCATTTGAATTAAAAATTAAAATCTTGTCTTTATTGAATTCTATAATAGATTTAACTATATTTGCTATCCAATTACCAACAACTGAATCAAAATAACCTAGTGTACCATAAGAGATATCCCCTACCAACCAAACACTTTTTAATATATCTTCAATATCTGTAAAATCTTTTTTAATTAAATCAGATAAGATAGTTTTATATTCATTGCTGACTAAATTAAAAATGACTTCGTTTAAGTAAGCTTCTTTTTCTTCTAATTTTATCCATACTTTTTCATCATTTTCTTTTGCCAAAGAAATAAGCTCTTTAGCTTCTAATATTTTTTCTTTATCGCTGGTAATTACTAAAACTAATTTACTTGCTTTATTTTCTTCTCTGAGTTTTAATAATTTTTCACGTCCTTCTTGATCTAAGAGCATTGATGCTTCTAAAGCATGTATATTTATATTTTTCAAATAAAACTCCTTTTTAAGATAATGAACTTTATAGTAAACAAATTGACTAATATGCGAAAAAGAGCCCAAGTGGGCTCTTTTACATACAGGTTGCATTAAGAAAACAAATTATAGTTTATCAACTGCACCACTACGTAGGCAACGTGTACAAACTTTGACAGTACGTGGAGTACCGTTTACTGTTGTTTTAACAGTAACTAGATTGGGGCGAAAAACGCGTTTGGATTTAACTCCAATATGCTGACCTACACCACCCTTCTTCTTTGCTTGACCTTTTCTGGTAACATTGTTGCCTGCAACTGTTCCCTTTCCGCAAATTTCACATCTACGAGCCATACTATATCCACCTTATAAAAATATTGATTATTAAAACGTTGTTGCTATCCAGAGAGCCTTGCACGAGAAAAATCACTCGTGAGCATTACGCAAGGTATTTTGAAAAGCGCAGTTCAACTCTAAGCAAATTAACAAATAAATCAGATTGTGTAAATACCTTTTTGATAGCTAATTGCAAAGTATTCATTATATTTTCCATTTGTTGTTACTTTTAATCGAAATAACGTATCTTTATTGTATAAAATATCATAATATTTTGCTATACCTATTTTACCAAAAATAATACAAAAACAATCATTTTTTTTATATACATACTAGTTTTAAACATTTTTTTTTAATATCATTGTAAAGGTATGAAAATTAAATTAGTTACTTTTATGTTGAATGAGATTGATGAATTAAAATTAAAAAATATTAAACGAAGATTATTTTTAGAAGAAAATGATCCAAGTTTTAATATTTTACCACCTTTTGTAATTTTGGGACAAACTCAATTAAGCAGTTTTAATAATTTACATATTGATTTTTTAAATATACCTCTTATTTTTTCAAGAAATATTTCAAATACTAAATTCACTTCATTTATTCCAGCTTTGAGCAACCCATGTTGTGATTCTTTATTTGATCAACTTTGTTTTAATAATACAAAGTTTAACTCGAAATATCTTAATTTATTAAATGATAACTTTAAAAAACCATATATTTTATTAGGTAATCAAACAGATAAAATAATAAATTTTGAAAAAATTATATTAAAAGATTATCGATTAAAATTAATTGAAATAGAAGAAAAAAATAATAATATATTCTATGAGCAATTGGATTCTATACACCTTTCTTAGGACAAAATGAATTAAGCACACAATTTTCACAATTAGGCTTTCTTGAATGACAATATTCTCTACCATGTAAATTTACTGTCATAGAAAATCTGTATAAATACTTTTCTTCTAAAAGATTTCTTACTTTCATCTCAATTTTTGTTGGGTCTTTTTCATTTACTACATTTAATCTATTCAAAACTCTTTTTACATGAGTGTCTACAATTACTGCTCCTTGATGATAAATATCCCCTATAACGCAATTGGCTGTTTTTCTTCCAACACCGGGAAGCTTAATTAAATCATTTATATTATCTGGGACTTCTTTATTTACTAAAGCTTTTGCACAATTGATAATATTTTTAGCTTTTACTTTATAAAAACCTGTTGGTTTTATTATATTGCATACTTCATCATAATTTGCATTAGCTAATTGCTTAGCATTTTTGTATTTTTCAAACAATTCAACTGTGACAATATTGACCATTTTATCAGTTGTTTGAGCTGATAAAATAACTGAAATTAAAAATTGAAAGGGATCTTTTCTATCTAAAAAAACTATTTCATCTTTAGAATTTTTATCCAATATTTCATAAATTTTTAGTATATATTCTTTTTCATTCATGTTTATTAAAATACTATAAAAAATAAATATTTAATATTATTTTTTTTCATTTTTTTGAAAAAATACCCCAATATCAGCTTTTTAAGATTATTAAAGCTATTTTGAGGTATTAAAATTAATTAGTTTATAAAAAAGTTTAATTATTTAATAGAATCTTGTAATTGAATTATTTGATTATAAGACGGCAAAGATTTAATAACACCTTTTTTACTTGCAACTAAACTTGCAGCTGCGTTTGCAAAATATAATGTGTCTTCTAAGTTTTTTTGATCTAAATTATCTATACCATATTCTAGTATTTTATAAATAGAACTTCCCATGAATGAATCTCCAGCACCAGTGGTATCTACACTTTTTATATCTAAATATGTTGGAGCATATGCTTCAATATTTTTAAAATAAGCTTTACTCCCTTTTTTCCCTAAAGTTAAAAATATTAAATCAATTGGGAATTGTTTTCTAAATTCTGTAATTGCAACATCCAAATCATCAATTTTGGTAAACCATTGTAGTTCATTATCAGCAATCTTCAATATGTTACAAACTTTAAATCCTTCAATAAAAGCTGCTCTAGCATTTTCTTCATTATCCCATAATTTTTCTCTTAAATTTGGATCGAAGGAAATCAACATATTTTTTTCTTTTGCAATTGATATTGCTTTTAGTGTTGCTTTTTTACAAATTTCATTAGTCATGGATAAAGTACCAAAATGGAATAAATCTTTGTCACTAAAAGATTCTCTTTTTACATCAACCTCACACAAACTAGCATCAGCACCATTTTTTCTATAAAAAGTAAAACTTCTGTCTCCAAATTCATCATGATGAACAAAAGCTAATGTAGTTGGTTCAGAATTACTTTTAATCAAGGAATCTGTATTAATATTAGCGTCAATTAATGTTTGTTCTAATTGATTACCAAAAGTGTCATTACCCACTTTTCCAATAAAAGATGTTTTTACACCTAAAGTATTGGCCATTGCCAAAAAATTACAAGGAGCTCCTCCTGGGTTAGCTTCATAAACAGGATTATTATTTTCTGATACCCCATTTTGAATAAAATCAATCAATAGTTCTCCTAAAGCAATTATGTTTTTCATTTTTATCTCCAATAAATAATTTAATTTATTTTAATTAAAATTTGGATAAAATTCCATTGTATTAATTTAAAATAATAATAAAATATGTTTAATTTAAGAGTCTCTCTAAATAAAATTATCTAGAGAGACAAATTATTATGGTAATCCTAAAAGGATTTTATTTAATTCCAGATCTAACAGCACCTTCAACAATGTATTTTTGAAAAATACTATAAATTATTATTACGGGGATACTAGCAATTGTTAAGGCAGCCATTGTATGATTTGTAAAAATATGTTCTCTATCACTAAAAATTGCATTTAATGCAACCTGGATAGGCATCATTTTTTGTGAAGAAAGAGCCATTACAGGCCATAAGAAATCATTCCAGGATGCCAAAAATGTTAATACTCCTACTGTTACATATATTGAGGAACTATTTGGAATAACAACTTGGAAAAAGAATCTAAAGGAAGATATTCCATCTATTTTCCCTGCTTCAATTAATTCTTTTGGGTAGGTAATAAATGTTTGTCTAAAAAGAAATATATTCATTACATTAGCAACAAATGGTAAAATATAACCTGGAACAGTATTTAGCAATTTTAAATTATTAACGACTAAATACATTGGTAAAATAATTGCTTCAATCGGAACAATCATCATTGCTATGATAAAAATTAAAATAATATTTTTGCCAGGATACTTATACATTGCTAATGAATAACCAGCAAAACTATTTACTATTAATCCTAAAATTACCATTAAACTTGCATAAAACAATGAATTAATAATATTTCTAAATATATTATAATAATCAAGTAGTTGTTCATATGATATTAATGTTAAATTATGTGGAACAAAAGCCATAAAACTACTCATATCTTTATAAATAGTCGATTCTGTTTTAAAAGATGAAACTATCATCCATTCTGTAGGTATTAGAAAAAGCAAAGCTAAAAAAGTAATACCAATATAAAATAATATTCTTTTTACATTTGATTTAGTTTGATTCATCTGGTAACACCTTTTTTATTATTAGAGATACAATAATTAAAAATATTGTAAACAATACTGTTACAGCGCTTGCATAACCAATATATCTATGTCTAAACCCTTCTTCATAAATAAATTGAAGGATTGTGATAGTACTGTATTCTGGGCCACCACCAGTCATGACCATAGGTTGAACAATTAATTTAAATGCTTGAATAACAATAGTAATAATTTGATAAATCATTATAGCTCTTAAACTAGGTATAGTAATATGGAAAAATTGTTTCACTTTATTAGCACCATCAATGGTAGCAGCTTCATACATGCTTTGATCTATATTTTTTAATCCAGCCAAGAAAATAAGCATTTGATAGCCACATCCCGAATATGCAGAAATCGCAACAATTGAATTCATTGCTTGTTTTGTACTTGTTAGGAAAGGTTGTGGAGCTATATTAAACTTTGACAAAACTTCATTTACAAGACCAGATGTTGGATTTAATAAACTTGACCATAAAATGGAAACAACAACCAAAGATAAGATTGCTGGTGAAAAATAGGCTACTCTGTAAAATCCATTTGCTTTAAAATGTTTATTGATAATTAAAGCTAATGCTAAAGCTACTGATAATTGAAGTGGAACAACTTTAATTACAAATTGACACGTATTAAGAAAACTTTTAAACAATTGCTCATCAGATAAAATTCTTTGATAGTTTTTCAAGCCAATGAATTCCTGCTGTCCAGGTTTTAATAAAAAATAATTAGTAAAACTATATGACACTGCTGAAGTCATTGGTAAAATTATAAATAGAAAGAGTAATATCATTGCCGGTAATATAAATAGATATCCAACGATTATTTCATTTCTATTGATTTTGGTTACCATAATAATCTCCTTATTTATTAGTCGAATCAAAAATTAAATTCTTGATTCGACTTTTTAAATATATTTAGAAACGATCGTATTCTTTTTGTATTTTTTTCATTGCTTTATCGACAATATCTTTAATCTGATTAGGATCATCAGTTTTTGCTTGACCAATAGCTAAAATAACATCTTTTGACCATAATTCAGAAAGAACAGGATATCCTTTTGTTACAGGTCTTGAATGGTTTGTATTTGCAATTTCATAGGCTAATACACCCCAAGCTTCATTAGCTCTTGGATCTGATGAATTTAAATCAATTACAGATACTGTATTTTTGCGAGAAGGAACACTTCCATTCATTTCATAGTATAATTTTGAAGATTCATCGTTTGTTAATGTTTGAAGAACCTCTCCAACAGCTTTTCCATAATCTGTACTTAAATCTACAGAACTACTACAAACAAATGCCCAAGAACCTGATGGAGTATATAAGCCATCATAATTAATATCAACTTTTGGATATCTTACTGTCATATAATCTAAATCAGGATAGTTTGATGAAATTTCTGAAATAAACCAGAAACCAAGAATACACATTCCGGCTTTTTGAGTATAAAAAGCTTTTAAAGGTTCTGTTGGTAATACTAAACCATCTTTAAAGAATTTACCAGCAATAGTTAATGCTTCAATATTTTTATCACTATTAAAATATCCATCAAGAGTTAATCCATCAGGACCAATTAAAGAACCACCATTACCCCATAATAAAGGAGTTAAGAAGTATGTACCTGTTTCATATGAGCCTTTTGTTATATCACTAGTTAACCAGTCACAAGCAACTTCCATATTCTTTACTTCAGGTTTGTTCATTGTTGCGGGATTTGTTTTTAGATCATTAATTGCACTAGCAACTTTAAACATATCATCCCAAGTCCAATCTTCATTTGGAGAAGGAATTAATGCTTTAATATCTTCTGATAAATATTTAATAATATTTTTATTTAAACCAATTCCAACAGCACTATCTGTATATCCTAAAGCATAAAATTCATTATTAAAAGTACCTTGTTGAATAATACTAGCTGTAAAACCATTTATAAATGATTGAGGAACTACACTTTCAACAGGTTGAATAACTCCAGAATCAGCATAAGATGCTACATCAGGTCCATCTAAGGTAAAAATTTCTGGCATATTTCCTGATGTTAAAGCTGCATTTAATTTATCAATATACCCAGAACCTGCTCCAGCTCTTGTTATATTTTGTAGCTCGATTTGATAACCATCTGGATGTTGCATATTATATTCATCAACTACTTTTTGAAACATTTGCCCTTCACGAGAATCAGCAGATGCTTGGCTCCAAATATGTATTATCTGGTTCTCAGATTCTTTTTCACTATTACCATTTGCAAACAGAGATATACTTGCTAAAAATAGTATAGCCATAACAATAATTAAAGATTTTTTCATAAAATCCTCCTTGTGAATTATCTTCGTTGTTTCAAACATTAACATCAAAAATTCAATATAGCAAGTAAAATTTTCAAAAAATCATTCTAATTAATCATAATAATCAAAAAATATTCATATTTATAATTATTTATGATTATTTTCTTGACTTTTCAAAATTACTATCTTATTGTTGTTTTTATGGAAAATAAGGAATTAAGTAATAGACAATTAAAAATTTATGAAGCGATAAAAGACAACCCAAATATTAATGTTAAGGATATCAGTACTCTTACTGATGTTGCTCCAGCAACTGTTAGAAGAGATTTAACTAAATTATCAGAGTTGAATTATATTCAAAAAAGTTATGGGAAGTTATCCGTTATTGACCCAATAAAAAAAAGAATTAATGATAATAGTTCTACTTTAAATAATGAGCAATTAGATTTAATAAAAACTACAGTAAAACAAATTCATTCTGGCAATGTAGTTTTATTAAATTATAGTGAATTAAATTGTATAATAGCTGATGAATTATTACTTTCAGATAAAAATATAACAATAGTAACGAATTCTTTACGTATTTTTGATAGAACAAAAGATTCTACACACATTAATAATATCTTATTAGCGGGATTATACAACAAAAAAACTAAAGCATTTTCAGGTACTACCACATACTCAATTTTATCTACATTAAGAGCCGATTGCTTTGTTATGCACCCTTCTGGAATAGATTTTCAATTGGGATTTTTAGCAGATCCAACTGAAGATTTACCTCTATTACAAAATATGTTAAATGTTGCAAGAAAAGTGATTCTATATATAGATGATTCCTGTATTGAAAAAAAATCAGGTTTGTTAGTTTCAAATTTTAATTTAGTAAATACAATCGTAATAAATAAAAAAAATTATGAAAAATATAAAGATGAATTATCTATTTTTGATTTTAAAATAGTTATCTCAGAAGAATAATATAATACAAAAATTAATAATATAAAATTAGGAGTTTTTAAATGAAAACTACATATCCTCAATATCATTTTAGACCAAATAAAAATTGGATTAATGATCCTAATGGAACAATTTTCCATAAAGGTTATTATCATATATTTTACCAATATAACCCAACTTCAGACTCTTGGGGAAATTTACACTGGGGACACACAAGAACTAAAGACTTTATAAATTATGAAGTACTCTCAAATAATTTATATCCTCAAAAAGAAATTGGAGAAACAGATTGTTTTTCAGGGTGTATTGCAATAAATAAAGATAATATTCCTGTTGCAATATATACTAGTGTATCTTTCGAAAAGGAAGACACTCCAAATATACAAAAAGCAGTATTTTTAAATGAAGATTTAACAAAATTTGATACAAAAAGAATTGAATCTCTTAGAATTGATCAATTAGATTTACCGATCATAAGAAATGATTGGAGAGATCCTTATGTTTTTAAGGCTGAAGATCGCTATTTTTTAGTTTTAGGTGCTGCTATAGGGAAAAAACAAACACCTGTTGTTCTTTTATTTGAAAACACAGATGGCAGTTTAACTAATTGGAAATATTTAAAAGAATTAATAAGTTTTAAACCTATAATCGAATTGTTTGAATGTCCTAATTTTTTCAAATTACAAGATAAATGGGTGTTATTAGGCTCTCCATATCAAGAAGTTGAATATTATTCGGGAACCTTTGATGTTGAAAAATTAGATTTTATTGTAGAAAAATCAGGAGTAATTGATCACTGTGCACAATATTATGCAACAAATACTATACAAGATAATCAAATGAGAACTATTGTTTTTGCATTTGAAAGAGGTTTTAGTAAAGATCAAGGGTGGAATAATGTAATTTCAATTCCAAGAGAAATATCTATTAATGATAAAAATGAAATTATTCAAAAACCTATAAATGAAATATATAGTTTAAGAAAAAAAATATTGATAAATGATTTTACATTTGATTTAACAAATGTAGAACAATTTACTAATGAAAAGTTTGTACAAAGCGAGATAAATTTTAATTTAAAATTAAAGGATAATTTAAAAACAAATTTAGTTTTCCGTTCTGAAAAAATGGGTATTTGTCAAATCTTATTTTCCCAAACAGGTGTCAAATTTGATAATATTTTCATTCCTTTTGAAAAAACTGATTCAATCGAAGTTAAGCTACTTATTGATCATAGTATATTAGAATTATATTTACTCGATGGAAAACACTGTGCTACTAGAATTATTGAATCAATTAAAGATTTAAATTGTATAGAGTTTAGAGGAAATGGGGAAATAAAAAATTTAATTGCTTATGAGATGGGAAATTTAAATATTATTGAAAGATAATAAAGCAATCTAATTTTTGCTGTAAATTAAGTTATAATTTTTTTTCAAACATTTTATTATTGCTTTTAAAATGATAAATTTAATTTTTTTTAAATTATATATTGACCTTTATGATAACAAATGGTAATCTCTCATTCGTTACGGGATGTCGCCTAGTGGCTATGGCGCTTGCTTTGGGAGCAAGATATCGAAGGTTCGAGTCCTTTCATCCCGATAAGCACTCTAAAAGTGGGTGCTATTTTTATGAACAAGTAATTGTTTAATTTATATTATTCGTAACGGGATGTCGCCTAGTGGCTATGGCGCTTGCTTTGGGAGCAAGATATCGAAGGTTCGAGTCCTTTCATCCCGATATTAAAAAAGCTACTATATAGTAGCTTTTTTTATTCTATAATAATCATAATCAGCAGTTTTATTATTTACTGTCTCATCTTTAGCAAAATGAGTCCATTTCATCCCACATTTTTTCATAACTTTTCCTGAAGCAATATTTCCTTTTTCATGCATAGCATATATTTCTTTTATATCTAATTCATTGAATAAATATTTTATAAAAGTTGATAATGTTTCGCTCATATACCCTTTGTTCCAATATTTGCGATTTAATACATATCCAAAGGTTGCAACATCTTCATCAACAATTCTAAAATCAAAACAACCAATAACCTTTTCAATATCTTTTAGAACGATTGCATATACACTATCTCCTGATAAAAACGAATTAATACTCTCAATTGTTTGATCAATATTTTTATGCGTAGACCAAGTAAGATATTTAACAGTTTCTTCATCAATTGAATATTCATAAACATCTTGAGCATCATTTATATTAAAATGTCTAAAAAATAATCTATCTGATTCTAAAACGTCTTTATATTTACTCACAATTTTCACCTCTACAATTAATATTTAAGAAATATTATAATATATATGAGTTTATAACAACTATTAATATTGACTACTTCACTCAATAAAAATATATTTATTGAGAATAAATTTGGAGATATAAAAAAATGAAAGTAAAAATTATTAGAAGTATTACGACCTTTATAATTACTACAGGTATTATGGCTGCAACTACATTAAATTTTGCAACCTCAAATGATAATACTTCTAAAATTAATAATCAAAAAGATTATAATATAAATAGTATTAATGAAACAAAGTATTTAGGTTCATATTCAGTTACTAATAAATCAGTAAGTAAATTTGTAAATCAATATTTATTTAATAGAAATATCACAAATAAAAATATTAATTATGTTGATGAATACAATTTATTAGTAAATTCATTAAGTAAAAATCAAATCCTTAGAGAGGATCTACTTGGAGAATTAACTTATACAATTCAAAAAGATAAATTAATAATTAAAGACACTAGTGGTGGTGAAAGTTTTGTTATGAACTATGAAATTAAAAATAATATTCTTTATGCAAAAGTATATAATTTTAGTGAAGAAATGGCTTTAGGTCATTTTGTTGATAACGGCAAATATCTAATTATTAACAATCCAAGTAACAAAAAAACATCAATATATTTAGAACATAATTTAGTATAGAACTGCAAAAATGTTATTTAATTATTTCAAGATTCAATAAAATTTGAATAGAAACCTTGTTTTTGACTATTTTTTTTAACTTTTTTTAAAATTCTACTTGAAAAGAATTAAATAATATCGTATAAACACAATCGCGAGTTACGTTTTAACTTGCTAATGCGCCAGTAGCTCAGCTGGATAGAGCAACTGCCTTCTAAGCAGTAGGTCATAGGTTCGACTCCTATCTGGCGTAAAAAAAGACTCTATATTATTAGAGTCTTTTTTATATATTATTAATCCTATTTTAATTTACGAAGACTTGAAAAATACCCTTTAAATTTAAATCCAATTTTTTCATACATCTTTGCTGCATTAGGATTATCATAAAATAAACAAACGGTTTTTCCTTCTTTAATTAATCTATTACAAAGAGCATATACACATTTTTTAGCATATCCCTGTTGTCTATAGCCTTCTAATGTAAAAACAGCAACAACCATTGCCAACTCTTTAGATTCCGCACTAGAGCTTGCTGAACTAATAATTTCATCACCTTCAAGTATTGCATATATGTGTTTACTTTTATTTTCAAGTTCCAATATTAATGATTCAGGATTAGTGACATTCATATCAAATATTTTATTTGTTTTCTCTATCAATTGAGGAACATGCTCTTTATTTAATTCAATTACATTTGATGTATCTAATTCTAGATCTAATTTATCAAGAGAAGCAAAAAAATATGGCTCCAATGCAAAATCATCTAATGAAATCAACTCCATTAAATCGTTTTCTCCAGATATATTTCTTATCGAATGTTTATTTATAAGTTCTTTTATAAAAGATAAATCAAAAAATAATTCATATGAAACTACGCATAAATTATTAAAAAATCTAAGATATATAGTTCTTATTCTATTATCATAATCTACAAATATTTCTAAATTTGGATTATTAAATCCATGATTTTCAATATCCCCTATCAAAAATAAATTTAGTTCTTTTCGTTTGTATAAATAATTATTTAATAATTCCAAATCATTTTCAGTACACTTTCTAATCATTTAAATCACCTCTGTTAAATATATAATCTAAAATAAATAATAATAAAATACAAGTTGAATAAAAAAAAATTAAAAACTACTTGAAAAGAAAGTAATAATGAAGTATCTATTTATAAGTTGTTTGATATAATAATATGCGCCAGTAGCTCAGCTGGATAGAGCAACTGCCTTCTAAGCAGTAGGTCATAGGTTCGACTCCTATCTGGCGTAATATATTTAAGAATAATACTAAAGATGAATTATTATAAAAAAAATCGCTATCCAAAATAAATAGCGATTTTTTTATTAAAAATATTATTATGCCTTAGGCTCTTCTTCAGTTGATTCAATTACAGGAGTTTCCTCTTTTTTCTCTAATTTTCTTTCAACTTTAACATCATCAATTTTAATTTCTGAAACTTCTTTCTTTGAAGAAACTAATAAATAACTTGATAATATCAATAATAAAATTGAACTAATTAATAAACTTGAACCTAAGATCAAAAACATAATTGAAATTGATGAAATTGCCAAACTTAAATTATTTATGCTCAATCTCATAGTAAAACCTTCAGCATAATGTTGAATTGATACCGGTGTAAGAGCTTGTCTAAAACTTGCAATAATTAATGAAACACTTAGTACAAATAAAATACAACTAAACACCAAACTTACAATTGAACCTTTTTTCATAATATTTCACCTTCTTAAAAATTAATCTTATTTATATTGTACATAATATATAAAGAAATACTATAAAAATTTAATGTAGAATTATGTAGATTATTTGAAGATTATTAATCAAAGTTTAAAGCATTAACACAAAATGAAATAATAGCTTGTGCAATCCGTGCTCTCGATTGTGTGTCAATAAAAGTTACTTTATTGTGATTTACCCCACTTGCCCAATTGATACTGTAGGCTAAAGCAACAAACTTTATATTAGCTTCATTGATAAGTGAAAATTCAGGACAGCCTGTCATACCTACAAAATCTGCACCAAAATGGTCAAACATCCTTATTTCAGCAGGAGTTTCTAATCTTGGTCCATTTGTACAGATATAAACACCTCCATCGTCTAAAGGAAAATTACATAAAGCAGCTTCTTTTTTCAGTTTAACCTTTAACGATAAATCAAATGGGTCTGTCATTTCTACATGAAATACATCATTAAGAGTTGAAAAAGTCGATATTCTATTACCCCCAGTAAAATCAATAAAATCATTTATAATAGAAACAGCACCAGGAGGTAATCTCTTACTTATGGAACCAACTGTGTAAATTCCAACACATTTATCAACATTTAATAATTTTAAAGCTTCGATATTAGCTCGATAATTAATTAAATGTGGTGGAATATCATGTGTAAGTCCATGTCTAAGTAAAATTATTGTATCTTGTTCTTTAATATAATGAACTTTACCATATTTAGTTTCTATTTGTATTACCTTAGCTTGAGGAAATAATTCATCTATTCCTGTTCCGCCAATTATTGCATTCATTCGAAAACTCCTTTAATTTCATTAGGTTTAAATATACCCTTATTTGTCACAATATTGGTAACTAAATCTGAGTTTATTATATCAAACGCTGGATAAAGAGCATTAATGTTTGGATCACCAATATATTGATCATTGATCATTAATAATTCATTAGGATTTCTATATTCCATCTGAATATCTTTATAAGTTTTTTTAGTGGAATCGGGAGAAATAGAAAAAGCTGTATATGGTATATTATAATATTTTGCACAAATAGCATTTTGATTAGTACCAATTTTATTAACAACTGTTCCATCCATACAAACTAAATCAGCGGCACTCATATAATGCTGAATCATATTTTTTCCCATATAAAAAGAACCCATAGAATCAGAAATTATCTTAACATCAATTGAAAGCTCTTTTAAACTAGGGGCTGTCAAACGTGTACCCTGAAAATAAGGACGTGTCTCATTTACTAAAACACTCACTTCTTTTCCACTCTCTTTTGCTAAATAGATAGAAAGTAAAAAAGTATGTTCGGCAAAGCAAGTAGTTAAAATAGTATCCTTGTCATGTAATAAAGAAGATCCTAAAATTCCCATTTTATAATAAATTTCATCATAATTTTTTTCAATTTCATCAATGATACTATTTAACTCAATTATTAAGTCTGTGGTATTAAATGTTGGATCAATAAATCTAGGTTTTATTTGACTTAAAACTGAATTAACTGTTCTTTTCATTGTGGTATTAGTAACTCTTGCTCTAACAATATAATCGATTTCATTTTCCAAATGCGTATAAGAAAATGGAATATTATTATTATCCATTTCACTTGCAATATATCTAAAAGCTGTTAAAGCAACTTGTAAAGGGGCACCACCTTGAGTAATCATTAATTTTAATGCATTTGCTATTTGTTGGCAATTTTGACACTCAACAAAACCTTTGTCTTTGGGAAATGTTTTGCGATTGCCAATATAAAAAATTGAACCATCAAAATGACAAATATTATAGGGTTGTAATAAATAAGGTAATGTTTCTATCATAATTAATCTCTTAAAAATATCCTATCATAAATTTATTATAATTGATATGGTATTAGTGACCCATAATATTTTTAAGAAAATACAAAATAAATCACATTTCTACACATTAGAAAATTAGCTTATTTAAACTCTTATATAATAATAAATTAAATCAATATATAATAATATATGCTTATAAAATAAGAAACTTTACATTTGACTATTTTGCTCTCATGCCCTAAAGTTAAGTAAATTCTATATGTATATATATAAATTAAGGAAGAATACAGAATTATGAAAATTAAAAAATTATCTTTTATTGTTGCACTTTGTGCATTAAGTTTTTTTGTTGTACCTAATGTTTTTGCTGCAGGAACAAAAGAAATAAAATCAACCGAAACGATTGCTATGATTCAAAATATTAGTGTTAATGATAATATTTATTCATTTGATGTTTTAACAGATTCTAATGAAATTACTGTTAATATAAACAAAAATGATGTTAATACAGTTTATAATCTTGATTCTTATATAATTGGTGATTATGTAAGTTTTAACAATCTAAATACAAATGCTGATATCATTACTTCAACAAACATTAGATATCTTACACCTTATGTAACATCTGGAGCAATTTCCTTCATACCTGCTGAACCTCAAATAGATACACCAGAAGATGATTATGGATTTGACAATGTTCTAGAACATGGGTTTAATTATGCTTATGGATATTCTTTAATGCAAAGTTTTAATTCACAAGGTTTATTTGTTAATGCAAATTATTTTGTTCGTGGTATATTAGATGTTATTTCTATTGATACTGATGATTTCTTCAATGTATCTCAACTACAATCTTTTATACAATCTTATCAAGAACAATTCCAAAATACTGAAATTCCAAAGAAAACTGAAAATGGAGTTGAAGCAAATTTAGATGAAATTGAAGCACTTGAAGAACCAACTATTTTAGATGATCAATTTGCTTACGCTTATGGATATTTAATAGCTGCTCAATTCTTAACCTCTGGAATTCCTGTTGATGATAATTATTTTGTTCAAGGTGTATTAGATGCTGCTTATCAAAGAGATTCTCAATTATCCCAATACCAAATGGAAAATTCAATGAGAGATTTTGAAAAGAAATTTTCTGCTGAACAAGAAAAAATATTAGCTCAATTGAAAGAAAAAAATCTTTCAGATGCTCAAGCATTTTTGGATTCAAACAAAAAACAACCTGGCATTGTAACTCTTGATTCTGGTGTTCAATATAGAATATTAACACAAGGTAATGGAGATACTCCATTAGCAGATGATGAAGTAACAATTAATTATGAATTATCTTTATTAGATGGAAGTATTATTGATAGTTCGTTTGAAAGAGGTACTCCCGCTACATTTAACCTTACACAAGTTATCGAAGGCTTCAGAGAATCTGTAATGCAAATGACTCCTGGCGAATCAATTATTGCTTGGGTTCCACCACAAGTAGGATATGGTGAAGAAGGCAATCAAAACATTGAACCTAATTCATTATTAATTTTTAAAATTGATTTAATTTCAATTAATAAATAATTATACTAATTAACAAAAACAGTCGATATAAATCGACTATATAAAATTAATTAGTCTATCTAATAAATAAAACTCGGTTATATTATCAACCGAGTTTTTATTTATTCAGCAAATTCTATTTTATTTTTACCTTTTCTTTTTGCTGAATATAAGGCTAAATCTAATTTTTTATAAATTGAATTAAAGTCATTTGAATTAATTATTACATTATAAAGGTAGCCACCACTTGTTGTCATTTTAATATCGGAACCAGTCACAAATGATATTTCTTGAATCTCTCTCATAGAAAATTCATATTTACTTAAACAATTATCTAATGAAAGATCATTACTGATAATAAAAAACTCATCTCCACCTATTCTAAAAATATTATTTTGACCAAAATTTGATTGTAAAATTTTGGCAAAATTTAAAATAAATAAATCTCCAATATCATGACCATATTTATCATTAATTATTTTTAAATCATCAATATCTATCAATAATGCAAAAACAACTTGTCCTACATATTTTTCAAACTCATAAATCAACCCTCTTCTATTTTTACATCCACTTAGTTGATCTATAGTAGATAGTATTATCAATTCATGATTTAATTTTTTCAAATTTATTTTATCTTCAATATTTGTTGTAATTGATTTATATCTATCTATAGAAATAATAATTAGGATTACATGAAAACTCACTATATTAATAATTAAAGAAGGTGAGAGTGCGTTATTCAAATAAAAAACTATAAAAAAGATTACTGCATTTATTAAATTAAACAATATCATTTCTAAGGGCGTTGCAGTTACAAAACTTACAATTAGACTAATATTTATTAAATAAATAAATGGTACAAGGCCTCTATCATTATCAATTTTTGAAATAAAAATTCCCAATATTGAAAAAATATAAATCGCAACATTAACAATAATCCTTTGTAATAATTTTTTATAATTATACTTATTTCTAGTGGAAAAATTAAAAAGTATGCTTAAAGTTAATAAAAAATAATATGATATTCTATAATAAGAGGGAATTGAAATGATATAAGATGCAATAATCATAATAACAACAATAAGTATTACTAGATAAGATAAATTATGGATTCGTGTTATATTATTTGTATTCAACTCATCTTGAACTCTTAGATTAGGGTTCTTTTTCAGAAAATGCATTAAATAATCCTTTTCAATATTTTTTCTAATTTTTGCGCATTTTATCAAATTCAATAATAAAATCGGCTGTTTTAGAAACCCCCAATATTGAAGAATCTACAGAAAGGTCATAATTATCTGCTTTTCCCCATTTTCGATCGGTAAAATAATTATAATAGTGTGCTCTTGTTCTATCATTTTTCTGACATTCACTTGAAACTTTTTTTTCTGGAATTTTATATAAATTAATAGCTCTTTCACATCTTATATCTAAGGGAGCATGTATGAAAACTGAGAGTAAACGATTTTTTTCTTCTCTTAAAACATAATCAGCACATCTACCTACAATTACACATGATTCTTTTTTAGCTATTTCTCTAATTGCATCACATTGAATCAGAAAAATTCTATCATTAATTGGTAAATCTGGTAATCCTAAATTACTAGTTGCCATAGGAAAGGCTCCAAAGGGATTGGATCCAGCCATTAATGATTGAAAAAATGAACTTGCTGCTTTCTCATCTACATTTTCAATCAAGGCTTCATTTAATCCGCTATCTTTCGAGACTAAAGAAATCAATTCTTTATCATAAAATGGTATATTTAATTTTTTTGCAATTTCACTTCCTACACGTCTACCAGCACTACCAAATTGTCTACCAATAGTATAAATTGTTCCTTGACTCATAATTCCTCCTATTAAAACACTTATATTATACCATATGTACAATTTTCATACAAATTTATTTTACACAAGAGTACTTTTTTTAATTAGTTTCAGTTAAAATTGCAAATATAATTATAACTTTCATAAAAATTAATTGTTATTAAAGTAATTATCTAAATATCCAAGTCTAGCATAATGAAATAAATATTGTTGAGCTAATCCTGCAAAAGGATAAAAAATACTTTCATCACACCCTTCAAATACATTTTTCATTATTTTCTTTACCCAAACATCTTTTGGAAAAACATTTAAATCATGAAGAGCAAAAAGTCTAATACATGCACTAACTTTAGGGCCAATACCTTTTATTTGTTGTAAAATAGTATCAGCTTTTTCATCTTCCATTTTATCTATTGTTAGAAGCAAATCAGAATTATTTATTGCATCAATTATATAAGGAGCTCTAAATCCTACTTTTAAATCTCTTAATTCCTTTTCACTAACATTTCTCATCATTTCAGGACGTGGAAATGTAAAATACCCTTTTTCAACTTCAATTCCATAAGTTTTACAAAGAGTATCATATATTCCTTCAATCCTTTTTATATTATTATTTTGACTAAGTATAAAACAAATAATTGTTTCCCATAAATCCTGTTTTAAAATATGTATTTCATTACAAGTATTAATTGCTTTATTTAATACTGGATGCATTTCTTTAATTGTAGTTAATGTTTCTTTATAGTTAAAATGCATATCTAAATAATTAATTAAATATGGATCAGTAATAACACTATTATTATTTATTCTATAAACTCTATTATTTAAAACAGCAACATAGTTCTCAGCTTCTCTTCTCCAACAAAAACTTTGTCCACAGAAAAGAGTATTTTCTAAATCAAAATTTATCATTTTTACCTCAAAAAAATATAATATAATTTATTTATTATAATTAAATAAATCTGTAGAGAGATATCTCTCACCACTATCAGGAAAGATTACAACAATGTTTTTCTCACTTACTGTATTACTAACATCGATTGCTGCTTGGAAGGCTGCTCCTGATGAAATTCCAACTAATAATGCTTCATTTTTAGATAAATTCCTACTTTGTTCAAAAGCATCATCATCTTTTATTTTTATTATTTGATCAACTAAATTACTATTATATAAACTAGGTATAAACCCAGCACCTATTCCTTGAATCTTATGTGTCCCTGATTTTCCATTAGATAACACATCAGAAGAATAAGGCTCAACTGCAATAACTTTAATTTTTGGGTTCATCTCTTTTAAATATTTAGCACAACCTGAAAGAGTACCACTAGTTCCAACAGTAGCTATAAATATGTCTATTTTTCCTTCTAAATCTTTATATATCTCTCGAGCAGTAGTTTTATAATGTGCTAAAGCATTAGCTTGGTTATCAAATTGAGAAGGCATGAAACTGTTTTTTGTATTTTTCACTAATTCATTTGCTTTTTCAATTGCTCCTCTCATCCCTTCTCTGCCTTCTGTTAAAACAATCTCTGCACCTAAGGACTTTAAAAGCATTCTTCTTTCAATACTCATTGAATCTGGCATTACAAGTATACATTTATAACCTTTTATAATAGAAATATATGCTAATGCTATTCCGGTATTCCCACTTGTTGGTTCAATAATTACACTTGAAGGTTGTAACAAACCTTTTTTTTCTGCTTCTTCTATCATAAACAAAGCAGCCCTATCCTTTATACTTGATAAAGGATTAAATGATTCAACTTTTGCATAAATATTATTTGACGTTTTATTTAATTTATTTATTTTTACGAGTGGTGTATTTCCTATTGCCTCAGTAATATTATTAATTAGCATAAACTCCTCCTATACTTTACTAAGAAAATATTTTTATAATTATTTTTATAATATATTTTATTCTATCTAATAACAATAAGTTAAATAAAACATATAATTAAAAAAAATATTTGTTTACTAACATACTAATTTACTGATGACTAATAAATAATATCAAACTTTTATTGAAATATTTACTATTAATATAAATTCATTATAATTGTGTGGTTACCCCTTTTCAAAAAGTTAAGATAAGTTTATTATTGCTACGAATTAAAAAATGCATTTAAAATTTTTTGATTTGAGGAAAACATGGAAACTAAAATTAATAAAGAATTCAAAGACTTTTATTTAGTAGTTAAAAAAGAACTTGGTGATGTTTGTTTTGAAAATATTATTGATCAATTAAATACACATAAATATTTTCTGGGACAAAGACTAGGCAGAAACCCCAATTTAGAAGAGACAATTGAATCTTATAAAAATGAAATATTTTTACCAGTATGCAAATTAATAAAAAACTGGGAATTTGATATTGCTTTTAAAAAAGAGCAAAGAGAATGCTTATATTTTTCATTTTTAAAACACTTATATTTACAAAGAAAAGAGCAACCATCTCTAAATATAGAAACAGTAGCTCATGATTTTTGCCTTAATTATGGAGACAATAAGAGAGGAAGATTATTAGTTAATCTTTTGTTAAAATGTAAGGCCTGTTAACGGGCAATAAACCCTTTTTTAAGCTCAAACATTTTTTCTTCGCCAATAACTTCTTTTACTATTGTAAATGCAAATTCTTCAGCAACTCCAGGGCCTTGAGCTGTAATTACTTTTTTATCAACTATGCATCTTTCATCATGTGTAAAATTAATTGCAGGCGCAACTTTCTCCATTGACGGATAACAGGTTGCTTTTTTGTCATCCAATATTCCTGTATTTGCTAAAACAACAGCAGGAGCTGCACATAGTGCACAAACAAAACCTTTTTGAGATGTATTAATAACTCTTCTTATTACTTCGAAACTATTTGCCAAATTACTACTACCTGGCATACCTCCGGGTAATACAATGACATCATAAGTTTCTTGAGCTTCTGAAATTTCCATATCACAAACTATTTTGATATTATGTGAACTAATAACTTCTGTGCTATCAACTCCAGCCACGTCAACTTCCATTCCACTTCTTCTCAAGATATCAATTGGGACAATTGCTTCAGTTTCCTCAAATCCTTGTGCTAAACAAACTAATGCTTTTATCATCTTTTATTTCCTTTTAAACTTTCATAAGCAGATACTAATAATTTCTCTGTTTCATCAATTGAAATACATTCATCTGTAATACTAACTCCATAATCGAGTAAATCTAAATCATCAGAAATATTCTGTGACCCTGATTTTATATTACTTTCAATCATAAAACCTCTTATACTAGTTTCTCCAAAATTAATTTGATCAATTACACTTCTTAATACTCTTTCCTGTCTATATGCCTTTTTACCACTATTAGCATGAGAACAGTCAATAATTATCGAAGGATTTAAATTGTTTTTTATTAAACTTTCTCTTGCTTCTTCGACTTTTTCATCATAGTAATTTGGTCCGTTATTACCACCTCTTAATATTAAGTGACCTAATTCATTTCCACTAGTTCTTATTACAGACATATTACCTAATCTATCAACGCCTATAAAGGCAGAAGGTAAAGCAGCACTTTTTATGGCATTAATTGCATTTGAAATACAACCATTTGTACTATTTTTAAACCCTACTGCAACGGATAATCCTGATGATAAATTTCTATGCGTTTGGCTTTCAGTTGTTCTAGCACCAATGGCTGACCAACTCATTAATTCATCAATATACTGAGGAACTACAGGATCTAATACCTCACAACCTACAGGAAGTCCTAATTTAATTATATCTATCAGTAACGTTCTAGCTAAAACAAGTCCTTTCTCAATATTATAAGTTCCATCTATATCTGGATCAATAATTAAACCTTTCCAGCCACCAACTGTTCTTGGTTTTTCAAAATATGTTCGCATAACAACATAAATCTTATCACTTATTTTTAATGAAATTTCTTTTAACTTTAAAGCATATTCCATAGCAGCTTTTGGATCATGAATGGAACAAGGTCCAACAATAGCTAAAATTCTATCATCTTTATTTAAAATAATATTATTTACAATCTTTCTACTTTCTTCAATATGGGCTTCTACTTCTTTTGTAGTTGGAATTTTCTCTTGTAATTCCTTTGATGTTACTAATGGCTCATAGCCTTTAATTCTAATATCTGTATTATGCATTTAATCCTCTGAATTATTATTTATCTGTTGATTCTTTTTTTTCTTGGTCTTTTACAGTTTTATCTTTTTTAAATCTATCTAAGTATAAGAATCTTTTTATTTTTTGTGTAGGAGTCCTTTGAAATGGCTCATCATGTAAAGTAACTTCATGAATTTTACTAAATGAATTCAATTCTTTATTTATATCTCTTTTAAGTTTATTTATATATTCCCCAGCAGCAGCTTTACTATCATCAAAGGATAATTTTGTTATTTTTGCAAAAGCTTCATAATCTATTTTAATTAATGCGACTAGAGATGAACCTTCTGGAATTACTAATGATTCTTCTACAAATTCTTGATTATTAAATATACTTTCAATTGCTTCTGGATAAATATTTTCACCTCCAGAACCTAAAATCATTGTTTTTGAACGGCCTTTTAGTGAAAGTCTTTTCTTTTCAACAACGCCTAAATCACCCGTTCTAAAATATCCATCTTCGGTGAAAACTTCTTTATTTAATTCATCATTTTTAAAGTAGCCTTTCATTACTCCAGGACCTTTAACAACAATTTCACCAACTCCTGTTTCAGGATCTTTATTTAATAGTTTATATTCAACATTAGGTACAAATTTACCAATTGTACCTCTTTTATGGTCTCTTTTCTTATAACTACAAGCTGCAACTAGTGGACTAGTTTCTGTCAAACCATAACCAATTGCATAAGGGAATTTTGCTCTATATAAGAAATCTTCTACTTCTTTATCTAAGGGAGCTCCTCCTAATCCAAAAAATTTAACTCTTCCACCAAATGTAATCTTAAGTTTTGAGCCAATTAATCTATAAACTAAAGATCTAGTAATTGGATTCTTTATTAATTTTTGGATATTTTTATTTTTATTAATTGTTGGTAAAATAGCACTTCTATAAACTTTTTCCATCAATAAAGGAACTGAGAGAAGAATTTGAGGTTTAATCTTATTTAAAGCTGGTAATAAAATACTAGGTGCTGGTGGTTTGCCTAAGAAAATAATTTGAGCACCATTCATCATCATTAATAATTGACCTTCAGTAAATTCATATACATGAGCAACTGGTAAAATTGATAAAAATTTAAATCTAGGTGTTATTTTTACATAGGCATCAGATGAAATATCTGCATTCCATACTAAATTTTTATGAGTTAACATTACACCCTTGCTTGTACCTGTTGTACCACTAGTATAAATTATTGATGCTAAATCATCTTCATTTACTATAATTCCATCAAGTTCTTTATTTTCTTTTGCTCTTCTTCTGTAGCTTTTTATATCAATACCAGCAACTTCTTCAAAATCTTTTCTAACTTTTATATCTGAGAACAATTTTTCTGGGATATAAAATAAATCATCCATTCTAACAACTGCTCTTGGATTATTAATACAAAAGGTAGACACTTTATCAAACTGTTTAGAATTAACAACAATTGCCTTGGTTTCACTGTGTTCCAAAATTTTAGCAATTTCTTTTTTTGAAAATTCAGGTAAAATAGGAACTGCAATAGCACCAATAGTAGTAATTGAAAAATATGCAATCATCCAATTTGGAGAAGATTCTCCCAAAAGAGCGACTTTATCACCTTTTTTTAATCCTTTATTCACTAAAAAGGAACGTATATTTTGAATAATATAATTAAACTTACCATAGGTTATTACGTCGTCTTCTCCATATATGCTCATAAAAGGTCTTTTAAAGTTTCTGCTTACAGTACAACGTAATAAAGCATTCATTGTAAACGCATCTACGCTTCGCATTCTAAGACCATCTTCTCTCTTAATTGAAAGACATTTTTTAAAAGTCATAATTTCCATATGCTTTTGCTTTTTATTTTTCATATATTATTTATTCCCCATAACACTAACTAACTTACCTCTTGGGCATACAATTATTTCTTGTTGAGATAATTTTGATTTAAAAAGATTTTTGACTAATTCTACATCATTATTTTTTTCTGATAAATGTACTAGATATAATAAACGACCTTTAAAATCACTTTCTTTTATAAAATTTAAAGCTTGAATATTTGAAAGATGTCCCCATTTTCCCTTTACTCGGGTTTTAAGCTTATATGAATAGGACCCATTTAATAGCATATCTTCATCATAATTTGATTCTAAAAATAAAACATCACTTAATTTAGCATATTTCATCATTTCTTCAGTAGTTTGACCGGTATCAGTTATGATTGTGAAACATTCACCATTATTTTCTATGAAATAACCAACACTTCCTCCACTATCATGAAGAGTTTTAAAAGCAATAACTTTAAAATCTCCAATTTGATATTCTTGATTTACACTTATTTCTTTTATATATTTTTTATTTAATTTTAATTTTTCAAAAACTATTGGTTCTTTTTCGATAGCTTCTTGATTTATATACAAGGGTACATTTAACTTATTTGAAGTAAGTTTTAACCCATGGCAATGATCTGGATGAAAGTGCGTTAGAAAAATAGCTTTAATACTATTTAAAGGGACTTCAGTTTCACTTAATTTCTTTTTAAATTGGACAAAAGAATATCCTTGATCTATTAATAAAGAGCTTGTCCCATCAAAAAAGACATAACTATTTCCACAAGAACCAGATCCCAAAACAGCATGATATAAACTCATTCATTACTCCATTTAATTAAAGTTTCTAAATCAAAACCTAATTTTACTTTATTTTTACTTCTCAATATTGGAGTTATTAACAAACTATTATTTTCTATTAATTCTTGTTTTGCATCAAAAATCATATAAGAAAAACCTTTTTTCTTATATAAAGTAGATTGTTCATTTATTAATTGACTAGCCTCGTAATGGCAAAATATATTTTCCCACTCTCTAGCACTTAATTCTCTTTCTTGCAAATCAACAAATTGATATTTTATGTTTCTCTCTTTTAATGCTCTAATTGCTTTTTGTGTTTCCTTACATTTTTTAGTTCCAATTATTTGTATCATAAACTCCTCAATTACATTCCCTATTTTAATAAATGAATTGCTAATTAGCAAGTGAATATATCAAAATTATTATTGCAAGTAAATATTAAAGAATACCTCAAAGTTTTTACAACTTTGAGGCATATCAATTAAGCATAAAGATTATCAATCTCTTTCTTATAACATTCTTCAATAACATTCCGTTTTAACTCTTGTTTTGCACTTAATTCTTTTCCAACCTCAAAAGGTTTTTCTAATAATACAAATTTATTAATCAGTTCATAAGATTTAAAACCAAATTTAATATTTATTTTTTCATCAATTTTTTCTTTTATTAATGCATGTATTGCATCTTTATCATCTTTATATTTTTCACTTAATTGTTCAACATATTCTTTAATAGATGTCCAGTTAGGGACAATAAGTGCAGATAAGTACTTTCTATCTTGGCCAATAACAATTACACTTTCAATGAAGTCTAATTCACTTAGCTTTCCTTCAATTGGAACAGGTTCTAAATTTTCACCACCAGCCAATACTATTGTATCTTTAGCTCTACCTACAATTGAAATATCATTGTTTAGTGTTTTAATAACTAAATCACCAGTATTTAAATACCCATCACTATCAATAATAGCGTTTGTTGCTTTTTCGTTATTATAGTAGCCTTTCATTACTTGTCTACCTTTAACTTTTAGCACACCTTTTTGGCCAACACCTATCTCATGATTATTCTCATCAACAACTTTAATACTACAACCATCAATAATTTGCATTGTACCTAAAATAGGCTTAGCTAAATTCCTAACAGATATAATTGGAGATGTTTCAGTCATTCCATAACCATCTAATAATGTTATACCAATAGCATTGAAAAAATCATCAACACCTTTTGGCATAGATCCACCACCACAAACTCCAGCTATTAAATTTGTTCCAAATAGTCCTCTAATCTTTGTAAACATCATTTTATATCCTAATTTGTATAAAGGATAATAAAAAACCATTTTTAATATTCCATGAGCCTTTTTTAAAAATCTATTTTCATTTTCATTATATTTTGGCAATAAATCATAATACATATTATATCCGGATTTCCATCTCTTTGCATTTTTGATTAAAATTAAACTTAAAGTTTTTTTAAATCCTTTTGTTTTTCTAATCTTTGATTCAATTGTCTTATTTACAGCTTGCCATATTCTAGGAACTGAAGAAAACCAATGAGGATTTACTTTTTGGAAATCACTTAACATTATCTTGCTAATTGGTTTGCTATAATATATTGCTTGATTAAAATTAATTGCAACATAAGTAACAGCTCTTTCAAGTGAATGCCATATGGGTAAAACTGTCATCCATTTTTGACCTGGTTTAAATTTATAATCAACTAATGATGGCAAATTTAATACTTCATAAATAAAGTTATCATTAGTAAGCATAACACCTTTACAATTTCCAGTTGTACCACTTGTAAA
Source organism: Sphaerochaetaceae bacterium (assembly GCA_963678575.2). Classification (GTDB taxonomy): domain Bacteria; phylum Spirochaetota; class Spirochaetia; order Sphaerochaetales; family Sphaerochaetaceae; genus Pleomorphochaeta. Next base: position 978,066 of record CAXXHV010000002.1, read on the forward strand.
TATAATTGTTGCTAAATCATCTTCTTTACCATTTGCAATTTCATTATATAATTGTTTTTTTAATTTACTATCATTTAATAATAATTGATCGCCTTGCTTTAACAAATCATATAATCTCACAATTTCATATTCACATTTAATATCGACATTAGAATTTTCCATTAATATCAAAGTTTTTAGCTTAGGAAAATTTTCTTTTAAATTATTAAATCTTTTAATTGTTGCTAGATTTTCAACAAAACAAATAGAAACTTCAGTATCATTTAGAATCTGAATTAATTCAACATCTGTTGCATCTAAACCTCTTGGTACATCTACACAACTAATATATTGCAAAGCTAAATCACTATATAGCCATTCTTTTCTATTATCACTTATTATCGCAATTAATTCTTGCTTCTCTAATTTAAAAGTTTCTTTTAAACTAAGAGCTAATTTGATTACTTTATCTTCAACTTGTGAATATGTTTCATCTACAAAAACACCTTTATCATTTTTTTCACTAAGCATTGTTAAATTTGGATATTTTACAACGCTATTTTGAAACATTTGTGCTACTGTTTTAACCATATATAACTCCTATATGTGTTTAAATTAATTATTTTACATTTGCTAGTCAATATGTCAATATTGACACATTTATTTAAATTTGTCAAAAAAAACTTTATTTATTTGTTTTATTGCACTCAAATATATTTTTTATACAAAAATAATCATTTATGTATTTTTCATGGAGATTTATAATTTATATTTGTTATAATATATTTTATAGAAAATAATTCTTTAATAATGAAAATATTTACCAACAAATATTATAGTTTTAAGGATAGATTATGTGATATTAAATTAGGTGTTTTTTTAGGTTTAAAATAGTATAATTTCAATAAAACACCTTGACTGATTGCCTTATTAAGTTTGATAATGACAGAAATTTCAAGGAGCAACTATAATGAATGATAGAATAAAAGATTTATTAATGAAAAACCCAAGTACTGAAGTAGTTGTAGCAGAAGGCTGGGTAAGAACAAAACGTGATAGCAAAAACGTATGCTTCCTTGAGCTAAACGATGGTTCGTGTCTCAAGGGTTTGCAAATTGTTATTGATAAGGCAAACCTTAATAATAATGACTTTCTTGCCAAAATTAATACTGGAGCTTCTATTTTAGCCCGTGGTATTATCGTAAATAGTGCAGGTGGTAACCAAGCGGTTGAAATGCAAAGCACTGATATTACAATTTTAGGCGAAGCTGGTTCAGACTATCCTCTTCAAAAGAAACGTCATAGTATAGAATATTTAAGAGAAATTGGACACTTAAGAGCAAGAACAAATTTAATAGGTGCTGTAATGCGTGTTAGAAACACTTTAGCTTATGGTGTTCATGAGTTTTTCCAAAAGAACGATTTTGTATATGTTAATACGCCTCTAATCAGTACAAGCGACTGTGAAGGCGCTGGAGAAATGTTCCAGGTAACTACTCTTGATTTGAACAATGTACCTAAAACAGAAGAAGGCTCTGTTGATTATTCTAAAGATTTCTTCGGGAAAATGGCTAATTTAACAGTAAGTGGACAATTAGAAGGTGAAACTTATGCAATGGCCTTAAAAAATATTTATACCTTTGGACCAACTTTTAGAGCAGAAAATTCAAATACAAAACGTCACTTAGCCGAATTCTGGATGATTGAACCTGAAATGGCATTCTGTGATCTTCAATTAGATATGCAAGTTGCCGAAGACTTTTTAAAATATTTATTAAATAAAGTTTTAAAAGAATGCGATGAAGATATGAACTTCTTTTCTAATTTTGTTGAAAAAGGTGTAAAAGAAAATTTAGAGGCCGTGGTTAATGCTCCATTTGCTCATATGACTTATACTGAAGCTATTGATGTATTATCTAAAAATAATGATGCTTTTGAATATCCTGTTGAATGGGGTTCTGATTTACAAACCGAACATGAAAGATATTTAACAGAAGTTTATTGTAAATCTCCAGTAATTGTAACTGACTATCCAAAAGAAATAAAAGCTTTCTATATGAAACTCAATGAGGATAATAAAACCGTTAGAGGTATGGATGTTTTAGTTCCTCGTCTTGGTGAGATTATTGGTGGTAGTGAAAGAGAATCAGATTTAGAAACTCTTAAGACAAGAATGAAAGAGTTAGATTTAAATGAAAAAGATTATTGGTGGTACTTAGATTTGAGAAAATTTGGTACTGTTCCACATGCCGGATTTGGTCTTGGTTTTGAAAGAATTGTTCAATATGTAACAGGTGTTCAAAATATTAGAGACGTTATCCCTTATCCAAGAACAGTTGGAAATGCTGAATTCTAAATTATATTAATTTAAAATATTTACCACTACATATAAAATTTGTAGTGGTTTTTCTTTGTTTATCATAAAAAAATAAATAGTTAATATATAAAAAAGTGATAAAATTCTCAAATTAACTTGAATATTACTTTTTTTTATAATATTTTTATCGTTATGGAAAATGATAGAGCAATAGTTTATGGAATTGGTAATACTTTAATTGATATTATCACAAGTGTTGAATATGAAGATTTAAAAAAATTAAATCTTACTAAAGGTATTATGCAATTAATTGATGCTGATTTTAGACAAACATTAGTTGATTTCATAAAAGATAAATCAAAAGTTTTTTCTTGTGGGGGCTCTTGTCCTAATACAATAATTGCTTTATCGATGCTAGGTGTTGATACAATTTTAGCTGGAAAAGTTGGAAATGATGAATTCGGAAAAAATTATCATAATAATTTAAAAAAATTTAATACAAAAGATGAGTTAATTGATTGTGATCAAGCTACAGGCTCTTCAATTATTTTTGACACGCCAGATAGTGAAAGAACAATGAATACTTATCTTTGTGCTAATAGATTATTTAATGAAAATGATGTTAATGAAGAAAGTGTTAAAAAAGCTTCTTATTTTTATTTCACTGGATATATGTGGGATACGGAAAATCAAAAAAAAGCAATTAATAAAGCACTCAAACTTTGTAAAGAATCAAATACAAAAGTAGTATTTGATATAGCGGATCCATTTGCTGTAGCAAGATACAAAGAGATTTTTTTAGATTTAGCTAAAAATGAAATAGATATTGTTTTTGCAAATAGAGAAGAAGCTAAAATTATGTTTGAAAATGAAGACCCAATTGAAAATTGTAGAAAATTAGGTCAGATTTGTGAAACAGCTATTGTAAAAAACGGTATTAAAGGCTCAATTATATCTCATAAAGGAGAAATATTTATTGTACCAGTTCATGGTTCAGTAAATCCAGTAGATACAACAGGTGCTGGAGATGTATACGCCGCTGGATTTCTATATGGTCTTTGCAATAAGTTAAGCATAAGTGAATGTGGTCGTATAGCTTCAATATTAGCTGGAGAAATAATATCTCAAATTGGAGCCCAATTTACTGAAATTAATTTAGAAAAAGCAAAACAATTAATTGCAAGTTACGCTATTTAATTAATTTATTATTAACAGCCCAAAGCGTTAATTGAGTAATTGAATGCACCCCAATTTTTATATAAATATTGCGTTTATGAGCTTCAATAGTTCGCTCACTTATTCCTAATTGGGTTGCAATTTTGTTATTATTTTGACCTTTTAAGATAAGAGAGAGAATTTCCTTTTCTCTCTTTGTTATATTAATTTCATCTTTTTGCTTCGGATTTAAATATAATAAATTTTCTCTAAATTCACTTACTCTACAAGCACTATTTAAAATAATAAAATTTTCTTCATTTAATGTTTTTAAGATACTTATATCTTCACCATCAGCTAATATTAAATGACAGTGTTTATTTTTTTTATATTTGCATTTAATTTTTACTAAAGATAATAAATCATGAGTCATATAAATTAATACTTTAAATTGATCATAATCAATATGACTTTTGTTATCGAAAAAAACACATTGCTCATAAATTGAAGAATAAAGTGCAAATTTTCTTAAACTTCTTAAATCTTTTTGATTTGTATATATAATTAAATAGGAGTTACTCATACATAATTATAAAAAAAAATGATTAATTTTGCCTTAATTCTTCTTTATATTTATCTAAAGTTTTTGAAAAAGCATCTGCAAAAAGTCTGACTTCTTTAGAACCCATTTTCTTATTTTTTTCAACATTTATTCCATAGCTTCTAAGTTCAGTCATAGCATTTCTGATTGATAATCTTTCTTTAATATTTTTGTCAGTAAACACATTTCCTCTATCATCAAGAACTAATACACCTTTTTCAGCTAATCTATCAATTAAAGGAATATCATGAGTAATTGCTAAGTCCCCTTCATTTGCCAAATCAACTATCATATTATCAGCACTATCACTATCACTTTCAACAATAATCATTTTTATTTGACTAGTAATTTTTTTTAAGTCATCTCTTTCGATACTTGGATCATTAGTAAGAGCTTTTTTTCTTAAAATTGAAGTATGACTCTCACTTGCAATTAGTACATCTTTTAAACTTCTATCAGCAACAAAAGTAATATCCAGATTTCTTTTAATAGCAGCTCTGAGTACAATATCTCGCATCTGTTTAAAAAAAGAATCAGCATCAACAAACACTTTCATAAATTAATTCTCATCTCCAAATTGATTTTTATTAGAATAATATAATATTTACTTTAGTTCTAGTGCTTGTTTTTATTATTAAGTCTTGAAATTACTACTGTATTTTAATATCTTTTTAATACAAGTTAACTTGTAAAAAACAAAACCAAAATCGGAGATTATTAAATTATGGATCTATCACCTCTACAACGTGCACGTTATGAGTACCAACCAAAGCTTCCATCAATATTAAGAGAAGCAATCGATCAAGTAGTTCCTGTAAAAGGAGAAGCAACACAATCTTCTTCTCATCAAGAACAAATCAAAGCGTTATTTCCAAACACATATGGACTAAACAAAATTTCATTTGAAAAAGGTAACAATGAAGATATTAAAAAGAAAATTAATGTTGGTGTTATACTTTCAGGTGGACAAGCTCCTGGTGGACACAATGTAATTAGTGGTCTTTTTGATGCAATCAAAAAAGCTAATCCAGAAAGTAAACTTTACGGATTTAAAGGTGGCCCAAGTGGTATAATTGAAGACAATACTATGGAAATTACAGCAGATTATTTAGCTTCATTTAGAAATACTGGTGGCTTTGATATTATCGGATCAGGCAGAACAAAACTTGAAACAATTGAACAATTTGAACTAGCAAAAAAAACTTGCCAAAAACATGATATCAGTGCAGTAATTATTATTGGTGGTGATGATTCTAATACTAATGCTGCAGTATTAGCTGAATACTTCTTACAACAAAAAGCTAATATTCAAGTAATTGGATGCCCCAAAACCATTGATGGTGATTTAAAAAACGATGCAATTGAAATTTCTTTTGGATTTGATACTGCTACTAAAACATATAGTGAATTAATTGGTAATATTGAAAGAGATGCAAATTCTGCAAAAAAATATTGGCATTTCATCAAGGTTATGGGAAGAAGTGCTTCACATATTGCTCTAGAATGTGCTCTTGAAACTCAACCTAATATATGTCTAATAAGCGAAGAAATTGAAGAAAACAAAACTTCCCTTTCTGGTGTAGTTGATTATATCAGTACAATTGTAGCAAACAGAGGTAATAAGGGTTTAAATTTTGGAGTAATAATTATTCCTGAAGGTCTTGTTGAATTTATTCCTGAAGTAAAAGCTTTAATAGATGAATTAAATAATTTACTTGCAAAAAAAGCTGATGATTATTCAAAATTCACAAAAACTGAAGATCAAATAAATTTCATTTTAAATAATGTTTCTTTAGAATCAAAAGAAGTCTTTAGTATTCTTCCAAATAGCATTCAAATGCAATTATTAATGGATAGAGATCCTCATGGTAATGTACAAGTATCAAGAATTGAAACAGATAAACTTTTAATCGAGATGGTATCAAAAAAATTAGATGAAATGAAAAAAGAAGGTTCATACACTGGTAAATTTAGTGCTCAAAACCATTTCTTTGGTTATGAAGGAAGATGTGCATTCCCATCTAACTTTGATGCTGATTATTGCTATAGTTTAGGTTTTAATGCCTTTATGCTTATTGCAAGCGGTTTATCAGGTTATTTATCAAGTGTTAAGAATTTAAGTGCCCCTGCTTCTCAATGGGTTGCTGGTGGTATTCCAATTACTATGATGATGAATATGGAACAAAGACATGGTGAACAAAAACCTGTTATTAAAAAAGCATTAGTAGAATTAGATGGCAAACCATTTAACTACTTTAAATCTCATAGAGATCAATGGGCAATTGATACATGTTTCACATTCCCTGGTGCTATTCAATATTATGGACCAGAAAGTGTTTGCGATTTAACTACAAGAACATTGGCCTTAGAACAAGATAAATAAAAATTTCTATAATAAAATATTTATTGTTTTAAAATATTATGGTTTGATTTTAATTAATCAAACCATAATTCATTTATATTGAAACCAAATTATTTTAAAAATAATTTATATCTTGTTTTTATTATTCTAAACATTTATAATCGGTTTTATGAAATTAAAACATAAAATAAAGCTAATGCCTGGATTAAGGCTAATTTTTGGCTTTGCTTCAATAATTATTATTGGAGGTATTTTATTACTACTACCTATCAGTCATCAAAGTGGTAAGACAATTAGTGTTGTTAATTCTTTCTTCATATCTGCTAGTGCAGTATGTGTAACAGGATTATCAACAATTGATGTTGGCAATACTTTATCAATTTTTGGCTCAATTGTATTAGCTACTTTAATTCAATTAGGTGGACTAGGTTTTGCATCTTTTGCTGTTTTCTTTTTAATGATAATAGGAAATAATTTATCATATTCAAATTTATCTCTTGCAAGAACTTCATTAAACAATATACGTGGTTTTGATATAAGAGCTTTAGTTAAAACAGTAATTACAACATCCTTAATATGTGAAATTAGTGGAGCAATAATTTTTTATCAAGTTTTTAAACATGATTATCTACCTTTAAAAGCACTTGGTATTTCAATTTTCCACTCAATTTCATCATTTAATAATGCAGGCTTTGACTTACTTGGAAATTTTACAAGTATTTCAAATTACAGTAATAATGTAATTATGAATCTGACTACCGCTATATTAATAATTATTGGCGGATTAGGTTTTTTTGTAATATATGATATTTTTTCATTTAAAAAAAATAAAAGACTAAGAACACACTCAAAAATTGTATTAACAATGTCACTTTCACTTTTAATTATTGGTACAGTTTATTTTTATTTCAGTGAATTCGGAATTAGTTTTTTACAAGCTTTTTTTCAAAGTGTTACAGCAAGAACAGCTGGTTTTAATACAATAGATATTGGAAATCTAAGTAATGCTGGTGTTGTATTAATGATGTTTTTAATGTTTGTAGGAGCTTCCCCAGGATCAACAGGTGGTGGTATTAAAACAACAACAATGTTTACAATAATATTGTCAATTATAAGAATCCCAACTCATAGTAATGTAAAAGCTTTTTATAGGAAAATATCCGATTCATCAATAATTAAAGCTTTTTTAGTAGCAACTCTAGCAATGTTCGCAATATTAATTACAGGTGGCATTATTTTTTCAATTGAAGGAAATGCTTTTAGTTTTGAAGAAGTAATCTTTGAATGTGTAAGTGCATTTGCAACGGTTGGACTTTCTATGGGAATAACAACTAAATTATCAGCTTTAAGTAAGATTTTTTTAATCTTCTTAATGTTTGTTGGAAGAGTTGGTCCTTTAACTATTGCTTTTAGTTGGAGAGGCTCAGCTAAACGTTATCATTATATAGAAGAAGAAATCCTCATTGGATAAGGAGTTTATATGGCAGATTCAAATTTATATGGAATAATAGGTGTTGGTAGATTCGGACTTTCACTTGCGGAAAATTTATTAAAAAACGGAAAAACAATTATTGCTATTGATAAAGATCAAAATAAACTTTATCCATTAAAAACTACAGTTAACCAATTAATTCATCTTGGGGAATTAACAAAAGATTCTTTAAAAGAATCTGGTATTGGAGATTGTGGAACTGTTATTGTATGTATCGGAAAAGATATTGAAGCAAATATTCTAGCTACACTAAATGCAATTGAATTAGGAGTTCCAAGAGTATATGCAAAAGCAATAAGCAATGATCATGGCAGAATACTTGAAAAAATTGGAGCTAGTGTTGTAAACCCTGAAGTAGATATGGGAACAAAACTTGCTAAAACATTATCAGCAAGATTAACACTTGATGTTCTCCCAATAGGTGAAGATTTTTCTATAATCGAAATTGAACTTAATGATAAATTTGCTAATAAATCAATTCAAGAACTCAATTTTAGAGTAAAATTTGGAATCAATATTGTTGCTATTGTAAGAGATAATAAAGCTAATGGATATATTATGCCAGATTCAATTTTAAAAGAAAAAGACATTTTAGTAATCAGTGGCAATAATCATGATATAAGTGCTTTTGAACAACAAAATTCTAAATAGATATGGTCAAAAAAACAATTATAATAGCAGGAAGTGGCGTTTTTGGAACAGCCATAGCAGAACGTTTAGCTTGGAATACTGAAAATCAAGTATTAATATATGCAAGAAATAATGAAGTTGTAGAAGAAATTAATACAAATCATAAAAACTCAAAAAGTTTTTCAACTCGTTACATAAATAAAAACATTAAAGCTTTTAATGATGTAACAATATTTTCAAAAGCATCATGTATTTTTCTCGCAATTCCATCTAAATCAATTATATCTTTTTGTAATAGTATCAAAGAGTTTGTAAAGCCAAATACTTTAATTATTAATTTAGCAAAAGGAATGAGTGACGAAGGTGCTTTCATAACTGAAAAACTTCCTTTCAAACGAAAAGCAAGCATGAAAGGCCCTACATTTGCAATTGAATTATTAAATGGTTTCCCATCAGCCTTTACTTTTGGGGGCAATATAAAAGATTATAATATTGTAAAAGATACTATTTTAAAAAATACAGCTTTAACATTGGATTATACTAATGATATTAGAGCAGTTGAATTACTTAGTATATTAAAAAATATGTATGCTATTGCAATAGGACTTGTATCAGGGAGATATAACTCTCCAAATGTAGATTTTTTAATATATACAAAAAGTGTAAATGAAATGAGAAAATTTTTAACACTTTTCGAATGTGAAAGTTCAACAATTTTTACTTATTGTGGAATGGGAGATTTAGGGTTAACTAGTTTAAATGATTTATCACGAAATAGAACTTTAGGCTTGTTAGTTGGTAAAGGATTTCTTCAAGATAATAAAAGTACAACAGTTATTGAAGGCTATAGAACAATAAAATTAATGTATGAAAAAACAAAAGAACATAATCTCATTGATGAATATCCAATTGTAACTGCTCTATATAAATTAATGTATAAAGAGGAATCTTTAACGGACTATATTAATACTGTGTTTAAATAAAAATATGGGAAGCCAAAAGCTTCCCATTATTAAAATTAAATTCAAATTTATTATTGTGCTATCATTACTCCATCTTTTACAACAAAGCTTGCTTTTGATAGTAATTGCTCATCTATTTCAATATTTAGTACTTTAGCTCTATCTAAATTGAGTATAAAGTTAAATTGAGAAATATCATCTAAGAAAATTGCTCCAATCTCTTTTGGGTCTGTACCATTTAATAATTTGATAGCTGTTTCACCGCAAATTCTTCCAACTTTATAATAATCAAGTCCAAAACTCATTAAAAAATTTGTATTTTCACTACTTGTTGTATCACTATTAAATAAAGGTAAATCGTATTGAGTACATACTTGATCAACACTTGCTATTGCAGAAACTACAGTATTATCGTTACCTACAAAAACACCATCTACCCTATTTGCAATAGATAATAAGGCTGTTTTAACTTCTGCAGAGTTTGAAATACTTACAGCAACTAATTCAATATTATTTTCATTGCAATATTCTTGCACTCTGTCATATATTGCAACCCCATTAGACTCATTACCACTATAGATAATTCCTAAAGTTTTAATTGAGGCTAATGAAACAAAGGTTTCAATTTGTAACTCAATGGGATTTCTATCACTAATACCACAAATATTTGTTAAAGTTTCATCCATAAATCCAGCACTTTGAGGATCTGTAATTGCTGCATATTCTACAGGAATATCAGAATTATTATATGCTACAGCTAAAGCTTGTGCTGGAGGAGTTGCAATTCCAATCACTAAATCTTTTTTCCCATCTTTAAATACATTTGCTATCGATACTGCTGTTGATATTTCAGCATTACAATTTTGTAAATCAAATTCTGCTGGTATATTATTCTCATTAATAACATCCATAATACCATTCTCAATTGCATCTAAAGCAGGATGAGCAACAAACTTTGATATACCTATTTTATATGTCTTTTCAACATTAATATCTTCTTTAGCACCATTTGCAAAAATAGTTGAAACAGTTAATACACTTAATAATAATACATTTGTTAATTTTTTCATAATAATCTCCATTAATTGCTTGTTACTATAAACAGAAACAAAAATAGTGTCAATGTACTTTTACATAGAAACATAAAAAAAATAAAAAAGATGCTATTTTTATAGCATCTTATAAATTTTTAACTTAATAAAGACTTTGGAATTTCAATCAGTTTTTCTTCACTTACACGATAATAAATTGCAATAAAACCAATAGTAGAAATTAATTCACTCTTTGTTTTTTTTGCTAATTCATTGCTTAAATTCTTAAGTTCATCCTTGTGAGCTTGAAATTTAACTTTTACTAATTCGTGGTGCAATAATGCCTGGTCTAATGCAAAGATTACGGAATCATTAACACCATCTTTTCCAACCATTACTATTGGGTCAATATTATGCGCTTGAGAGCGTAGATAGTTTCTTAAATTACTTTTCATAAAACTGACTTTACCAACCTTTGTTAAATTAAGCAATACTTAGAAATAATATTTCAGTAATATAAATCTATTTATATAATTTTGATACTTCAAATCTTTTTATTTTCTTAGTACTTGTTGTTGGAAGAGCTTCTTCAGTAATAAATATTTTTTCAATTCTCTTATAAGGGAGATTTTCTTTATTCACCTCAGCAATAATTTCATTAATTTCTTTTTCAGCTTTTTCTTTTCCAACTTCTTTTAACCAATCTTGATTAGGGAAAACTAAAGCTTTAATTCCTTCACTCTTTTTAGCAGCATCTTTAATAAATGGAACAATACAAATCTGATCTATTTCATTATATAATTGGAAATGGTCTTCAATTTCTTCAGGGAAAACATTCTTGCCACCTTCAGTTACAATTATATTTTTTGCTCTACCTGTTAAATATAGATATCCCTTTGAATCGATATGACCAACATCACCTGTATTCAACCAACCTTCTTTATCAAGAACTTCGTTTGTTGCTTCTTCATTATTATAATAACCTCTCATTACAACAGAGCCTTTTAAGAATAGAATACCATTACCTTCTTTATCCGGATCAACTATTTTTTGCTCTAATGTAGGAATAATTTTACCTACAGAAGATTCGATATAAGCTTCTGTTGGATTCAAATGGGTAATAGGACTTGTTTCTGTTAATCCATAACCTTGAACGAAATCTATACCTAATTGGTTAAACATCTTAAATGTTGATGCAGGCAGAGGGCCTCCTCCACATATACAAATTCTATTAGTGTCGAGTGAAATTTGTTTAAGTAAAAATTTAAACATTTTATGACCAACGTTCTTTTTAAATATTTTCTTGATTAATCCAGAAATACTCATCATAAATCTAATCAATCCATAAAGAATAATACTTTTCTTTTTTACTCCAGTTAATAAACCAGCTAATAATTTATTAAACAACATTGGAACACCTAAGAACATAGTAACTTTTCCAACTTTCAATTCTTTTAAAACTTGGCTAATTATTAATCTTTTTCCAAAAATAACAGCTGCACCAACGCTAATTGATTCAATAAATACAGCAAGCATTGTATATGCATGATGTATAGGAAGAATTGCATAAAAAACATCAGTAGGATAAAGTGTCATATTACACTGAGCTAAATAACAATCACTTACTAAATTTTCATGTGTCAACATAACACCCTTTGGTGTACCTGTTGTTCCACTTGTAAATAAGATTGCTGCTAAATCAGAACATTTTGATTTATAAGCTTTTTTATCAAGTTTGCCTTCTATTAAATTATTAAACAAATATAATTCTTGATTATCTTCTTCCAATGAAATTTTATTAGTTATATTAACTTCAGGATCTTTTCCTAAAGAAGTTAATTTTGCTGAATCAGCAAATAATATTTTTATATCAGCAAATTTAATTAATTTATCTATCTCGTAATCTTTTAAATTAGCATCAAGAGGTACAACAATACATCCAGCATATAATATTGCTAAATAAGATATTGCCCATTCAACACTGTTTTTACCACACAATCCAATTTTTTCTTGTGGCTTTGCAAAAGTTACAATTTTATTTGCAACAGCTATTACTTTATCTCTAACTTCTGAATATGTTAGTTGAAAATCATTTGGAACAAATTGTCTAAAACATAAATTATTTGGATATCTCTTTACAGTAATATCAAACATTTCAACAAGTGTTGGCCAAGTTCCCTTAAACTCTTTTCCTCGGTAATCCTCTAAAAAAGCAAGTGGGTCGTGTTTAGTTTCTTTAGGCATAGTAACCTCCATAAAATACCAGTTCTTTCTTTATTGTAAAATAGCAACAATAATATATCAAGCTTTATTCTTTACAATTTGTCACTAATTGTAATTGTGTCAAACAACTTTATATTATGACTTTTTACCATTATAAAACAATACCTATCGAAAACTTTTATAAAAAATTTGGTGTTACTGCAAATTAAATGAAGGCACTACTTTTTATTTTTAATACCTGCTAGTGAAATATCAAAAAAAAAATATTTTAATTACCTAATAAAAAACTAAAAAATAATATCTTAAAAGGCAATAAAATTCTAATTTGTGATGAGAATCTTATAAATATAAAAATAATTAATACAATTCTTTTATCATATGTTATTTCAACAGACAATGCTGAAAAAGATTATTGGCAATTGAAAAAGTAAAAATTAATGATTATTTCTTAATTTGTATGGACATTTAAATGCTAATGTTAAATGGAATAGAAACTACTAAGATTATTCGTACATTTTAAAGCAACACTATAAGAATTGCACTTTCAGATAATTCATACGAATCAGAAGTAAAAGTTTGTTACAAAACTAAAATGAATTTACATCTTAGTAAACAATAAATTATAATGAGTTAATTGATTCTTTATTAAATTTTTTCGATTAATGCTCGATTACTTTTAATTATGTATAAAATTTTTACTAATATAGTAATTATATTATTTTACTTAAATAATTATATGTTATTAGTATATATTAAATACAATTTTTATTAAAATTTATATAATTATTTTTTTATGCAATTGATTTTTTACAACACTAAAAAACAAAATTATAAAAAAGAATGATTAAACTATATTCAACTGTTTCTCATTTTTTAGTATGATAATTTAAAATAATAATTAATACACTTATATACTTAGTGTTTTGTTAAGGATTTGTAATGGAAAAAACTTTTATTGATATTATTCACACTATGGAACAATACACTAATTTAGAAAAAAATATAGATCATTATACAACAAGAAATTATCGACTTGATCGAATGGAAACACTTTTATCATTTTTTGGTAATCCTGAGAAAAATTATAAAACTATTCATGTAGCTGGAAGCAAAGGAAAAGGATCAACTAGCAAATTCATTGCTGTAGGATTAAAAGCTTTAGGCTACAAAGTTGGCATATATGCATCCCCTCACCTCCTTGATTATAGAGAAAGGTTTACTCTTTGTGGAGATTTTTTTGAAGATAATATATTAATTGAAGTTGGAAATACTATTTTAGATAAGTTAATTAATTTCAAATTTATTGATGATTGGGGAGAATCCTTTCCAACTACATTTGAATTATTTACTTTATATGGATATATGTTATTTGCACATTCAAATTGCGACTATGCAGTTATTGAAACAGGTCTTGGCGGTAGACTTGATGCAACAAACACATTAACTCCTGAATTAAGTGTTATTTGTCCCATTGAGTTAGAGCATACAAATATATTAGGAGATACAATTGAAAAAATTGCTATCGAAAAATCAAAAATAATAAAAAAGAATATTCCTGTTGTAACTGCAACTTTAAAAAACGAAGCAAAAGCAGTAATGATAAGTGAAGCTACTACTAATAATAGTCCAATTAAATTTTTAGAAGATGAAGTAATTTCAATATCATCACATACTACTAAAGAATTTGAAGATACTTTAATCATTTGGAAAGACAATAAGAAAACTTTTTTAAAGTTAAAATTAAAAGGTTCCGTTATGGCAAGAAATGCCGCATTAGCAATTTTAGCTCTTAAAACTTTAAATTTATATAATGAAGATTTAAATGATGCATTTAATAATGCAACATTACAAGGAAGATTTCAACTTTTACAAACTAACCCTGACTTATATATAGATGCAGCTCATACTAAAATTTCAATTGAAGCTTTAGTTGATTCTATAAATGAAATTGAAAATAAAGAAAAATGTACAGTAATTTTTGGTTCACTCATAGATAAAGATCACAAATCAATTGCTCCTATATTATTAAAAAATTTTAAAAACATTATTTTATCTAAACCAGGCTCCTTTAAGAAAAGTGATATGAATTCTTTATATAATCTTTTCATTGCCTTAAACATTAATAGTGATATTGAGCTAATACTCGATGGAGATGAAGCTTTAATGAAAGCTTTCTCCATAACTCCTAAAGATGGTTGCATATTAGTTTGTGGTTCTTTTTATTTAGCTAGCGAAATAGCAAGAGCTTATTATAAGAAGATTAATCTAAAAAGTTAGATATTTAATATTCTAAAATTTATAAATCATTTATAAAACACTATTTAATAAAAAAATAATTAATAGTATTATTTGTTATATTTTATATATTATTATAATTCAAAAGGTTTATACTTAGGAGTAAAAAATGTCTTTAAATTGGAAAGAACTTGAATTAATTGTGAGTGAATTACCTTTAGTTAATTCAAGAATCCAAAAAGTTATTCAGCATGATTTTCATAGCCTTTCTTGGATTATGCATAGTAGTAGTGCAAAACAGTGGACTCTATATACTGAAATAAATACCCCTTATGCAAGAATACATAAGATTAATAATACAGTTGCTCCCCCACAACTTGAAAAAACAAAGAAACTTCAACGATTTGTTCAATTTTGCAGAGCAAATATAGAAGGGGCAATTATTACTGATGCACAATGTATTTTTGGCGATAGAATATTAAAATTAACTGTTAGAAAAACAGATAATTTCTATTTCATATATTTTAGATTATACAGTGGACCAAAAGCTAATATAATTATTACAGATGAAAACAATAAAATATTAGATTTATTATATAGAAGACCAAAAATTAATGAAGTTTCAAATCAAATATTATGTAATATTGAAGAAAAAGAAGATAATCATAAATTTAAAATAAGAGACAGAGATTTTTCTATTTCTTTTAATGAACAAATAGAAAGAGAATATGCTCAAATTAGTACAGATTTTACCCTTGAACAATTAATCACCAAAGTTAAGGCTTTGAGGAATTCAAAGTTAAAAAAACTTGAAGGAAGTGTAACTTCTCTATTAAAAAGTGTTGAAAAAACAAAAAATTTTGAATCAATTAAAATGGAAGCTGATTTACTGTCATCATATTTATATATGGTTAAACCTAATTCAACCTCAATAACATTAAAATCTTGGGAAACTGGTGAAGATATAACTTTAAAACTTGATCAAAAACTAAGTAAAGAAGAAAACTTAAATGCTTTCTATGATAAATATCACAAAGCAAAAGGATCTTATAAAAATGCTATAGAACAATACAGAATAGCAAAAAATGAATATGAAAAAGTAAAAGATTACTATTTTAACCTTTTAAAATTATCCGAAAATGAACAAAAGGATATAAAAAGATTAAAAAAAGCTTTAGAAATTGATAATAAAACTCTACAAAAAGATAAAGATGAAATTGGCTTATCTTTTGAAAGTGGCGCTTTCAAAATATTAGTTGGACGAAATGCAAAAGAAAATGATCAACTTCTTAGAAAAAAAGTAAAAGGAAATGATTATTGGCTCCATACAAGAGATTACAGTGGTGGTTATGTTTTCATTAAATATATTAGAAATAAAAGTGTACCATTAGAAGTACTATTAGATTCAGCTAATTTAGCAGTATTCTTCTCGAAGGCTAAAGGCCATGCTTCAGCAGATTTATATTATACTCAAGTTAAATACTTAAGAAGAGCCAAAAATGGACCATTAGGTTTGGTATTACCAACACAAGAGAAAAATCTTAATATAAAAGTAGACGAGAATCGTCTAAATAGACTATTAAAAGCAAATAATTCTATATAGAATTTAAAACCTGGAGTATTTTAAATGAGAAAACAAAAAAAAATAGACAATACAACTCATCATGATATTTTTTATCCTTCATCAAAAGATAAGATATTAGAAATGATTAGCGAATGTGAAAAAGAATATAAAGCACTTGAAAAAACTAATTCTAAAGTATTTATTGTGCCTCATGCATCATATCAATTTATTTTACCCTTATTAGTTAATACTTTTACATCAATTAAAGATGATTTTGATAAAATATTAATACTTGCTCCTAGTCATTTAAAATTGATAAATGAAAACTCATCAATAAATTTATTTACTACTAGTTTTGATGCAATAAATACCCCTTTAGGTACTTTGGATTTTGATAAAGAAAGCATTGAACAAATATTTCACTCAGAAATGATTAATGATACTTATTTTGAAGAAGAATCATCATTTGAGCAATTATACATATTGATTCAACATTATTTTTTAAATAAAAAAGTAATACCAATTTGTGCAGTGATTGAAAATTCAATACAAAGTAAAAATTTTTCAACACTTTTAAATAAAATAATAGATGAAAAAACATTAATATTTATCAGTTCTAATGCATCCTCTTATCAGAATAATACAATCTCTTATAAGAAGGCAAAAACCTTAATTGAAGAATTACAAAACAGTCCTAAACTACTACAACTACAGAAAAAAAACATAATTGATTGTTGTGCGTGTGGTATAATTGATTCCATCGCAAAAACAAAATTATATAAAGATAGACCTTATAATATTAATCTAGTAGAAATAGAAGGGAAAGTAGATTCTATGATTTCACTATTTGAGACTAGAAATAAATGTGTTTATCATATCAGTGCAACTATAAAGGAAATATAATGTTTAATGAAGAAAATATAATAACTATTGAAATAGAAGGAAAAGTATATAGTGCAATCGCATTTAATTCAAAAGAATGTGAATTACCATCCTTTTTACTTCAAGGAGAAAAAAAGCCTGGATATCTATATCATAATGAGAAACTAGAACCTTGGTTTTGGACAGGCTTTATTAATTATAATGATAAAAAATGTTTATATTTCGACGAACTTGAATTATTCCCATTATCTCTTTTATCTTCGAGCTTACGAAACAAAGCCCCTAAATTAATAGTAAATTTAGCAAAAGCCTTATCTTTATGTGATTCTTCCTTTTTAGATTTGCAAAATGGTATAATTAGCGCTTGGCGTATATTTTTTACAAAAAATGATGATGTTTTATTACTTCCAAGAACACTAAGCGATATTTTCTCCTCTACCTCAACAGAAGACGTACGATATAGTAATTCAACAAGTTTCATTCATGCTAATATTCTACCATCTTTTACTTTAATTGATCAAATGGCTCAAATTTTTTATTATTCAATTACTTCAATTAAGCCATATGAATATAAAACTATTAGAACTAATGGATATAATGCTATTGATTTGAATTTATTAATAAAATCTCAAAACATTAACTTGGATTCTGATTTTATAAATAAAATTAATACTATATTACATTTAAAATTAAGCAAAATGAGAGATATTTCTTCTAATTTTGATCCACAAGTAGCATTAAAATGGTTTATTGAAAGATTTGAAAACTTTCAATGGGACTTAGAAAACAGAGAATCAGCAAATACTAAAATTGAAGATTTATTAAAAAATAATGTCACTGAAGCTTATATTACAAAATTATTAAAAAAAGAAAAACAAATTATATTTTGGAGAAAACGTGGAGCTTTAATAATTATTAGTTCTATTATTGCCATATTTGTTATTTCTTTTGTAGGTTCAAGAATTCATGAAGCGCTTAAACCACCTTATACTGCAGGACTCGATCAAAATGGTGTAATTAAGGCCTATTATATTGCTCAAAATAATTTAGATGTTCAAGATCTAGAAGCAAGTTTAAAAAGAGGCGTCAAATCCCCTATTTCTAATGAAATTACAACATTATTTGTTACAAGACAAACTAGATTAGCTTATGAAAGAGTTGATTCAATAATTAACCCAGATACTTGGGTAAGTGAAGGAATGCCACCAATTGAAGATAACAAAATTATTTATGGAGTTCATGATATTCAAATATCACAAATTAACCAAGATCAATATTTAGCAACCTCAGTTTTCTACTCTCCATATTCCTTAGATCAAAATGAAAGTGAAGAAACGTCTTTGGATAATACAATAGAAGGCTTTAAATGTTATAGATTTGAACAAAAACAAGTATTTAGTTTTGAATATAATGAAAAAGGCTGGTATGAAATAACTGAAATTAAACCCGTTGAAATGAAGTATTTAGACACTCTTATCGTACCGGTTTATAATTCAAATGATATTTCATATGATAAAACTACTGATAAAAGAAAAACTGAAATTATCGTTGAAAAAAAATATCTAAATAAAAAATTCTTATAATATATAAAAAACAATATCGAATTATGTTTGCCTCCTAAAATCGCATAAAAGTGTTCAAAAAAAACACTTATATTGCACCACCTAGATTCAACATTCAAGATAACAAAAAAACCACCTAGAGGAGTGTCTAGGTGGAAATTTAAAAGGAGGTTTATATATATTTTGTTTTTAGGATTTTGTATTATGGGGGATTATTATTAACATATTTCCTAATTACAGTTATAATATAATATTTATTGCAACTTATGTCAATAGACTATAAATAAAAAAGTTATTTTTTTTAACTTATTCTATGTATAAATTTTAATTATTTACTAGATAAGCTTTTAATATAAAAATAAAATGTAAAAAGATGATTTAAGTATCACAACATATTACTTACAAAAATATTCATTAATCATTCTTTTAATTTCTTCTTCTTTTGAAGCATGTATCCAATTTACATCAGAAAAAGATTTAAAAAATGTATATTGTCTTTTTGCATATTGCTTTGAATTTTTTATTATTAAATCTCCAATTTGAGAATTGGTTAATTCACCACTCTTCATAGCAATAAAAAATTCTTTATACCCTATTCCTTGCATTCCAGGCCATTCGTCGTTTGCACCAGAGTTAACAAGGTCTCGAATTTCCTGAATTAAGCCTTTTTCAACCATTATAGAATATCGTAATCTCAAGCGTCTTTCCATCTCATCTTTTTCACGAAAAAGACCAATAATTAAGGGTTCAATTCCATTTCTATAATTAGATGGCAAATCAAAGGATGACAAAGGTTTTCCACTATCAAAATAGACTTCTAAAGCTCTAGAAATTCTATATTTATCATTTTCATTGATTCTATTATAAGTTACTAAGTCAACCTCTTTTAATAATGAATAAGCCCATGAAAGTGATCTCTCATTAATCATAGATTCTACTTTTTCTCTTATTTCAATGGAAGATGCTGGAGCATCAGATAACCCATATAAAAAATGTTTAAAATAAAAGGCTGTACCACCACTAATAACTGGAATCTTATTTTCTTGATGAATTTTAATTACAGCTTTATCAGCTTCATTAATAAATTTAGCAACAGTAAATTGTTCACGAGGATCTAATATATCAATTAAATAATGGTGAATTTTTTCAGTAACATCTTTACTGACTTTAGCCGATCCTATATCAAGCCCTTTATAGACTTGTATTGAATCGGCATTAATTACTGAAAATTTATTATTATCAAGTTTTGATAATAGATTAGTCTTCCCTACACTTGTAGGTCCAAATAAGAAAACTATTTTCTTAAAGGGATTACTATTCTTTTTCGTCAGGCTTTGAATATTTGATTTCACCATTTAGAGCTCTATAAAGAACTTCACTAACAATTTTACCATTATTTTCTTCGATTTCTCTACCACCACAACCTGGATTACTTAAGATATCTGCTTCTCTAATAGCAACACAAGTAATTTCATAAATATTTTCTTTAAAATCGATTAATGCGTCTAATGGGACTTTATTCACCGTTATGGCTCCTTTCTTATATATTTAAATATAATATAATTATAATTCTATTTGCAACTTTATTATAATAAAGAAAAACAATTAAAATGTATAGTCCTTACTAAATAAAATAAATTTTATATTTTTAATTAAGCACTTAACATACTTAAAGCTTTATCAACAATTATTTTAGCAACTTCTTCAGGTTGTTTATCATCAGTATTAATTATTAAATCAGCAAAATTAAAATCATCATTATCAATTGAATAAATTCTCTTATATCGATTAGTATCATTTTTGTCTCTCATTTGAGTTTCATTCAATCGCTTATTATAGTCTCCACCTTCTCTTTTGAAAACTCTAGTAGCTCTTTCATCAACACTTGCAAAAAGATACACTTTTAAATCTGCATTCTCTAGCATCCAAATAGCTAATCGAGAACCCAATACACAATTATCTTCAGCAAGAGCCATTTTTACTTGCCTATCATCCAATTCTCTATCAATTGAATCATCTGTTTCAGCCATTTTACAAAATTGCCAAAATTCAATGTCTTTTTCTTTAGCTAAATTTCTAAAAGTAAAATTTATTAATTTATAATTTAATTGTTGTGCTACTAATGTAGATACAGTGGTATTCCCGCATCCACTTTTTCCACTAATTGCTATTCTCATTTAATTCTCTCTTTTTATTCAATATTTCTAACTTGTTCTCGGATATTTTCAAGACTATCTTTCATTCTAACTACTTCTAAATTTAATTCAGCAATCTGACTTTTAGAACCTATAGTATTAATTTCTCTATTTATTTCCTGACATAAAAAATCAATTCTCTTTCCAATTGGAATATCTTCTTCTAATAATCGATCAAATTCATCTAAATGAACTGAAAGTCGTTGAATTTCTTCATTTATAGTAAGTTTAACAAGCATTAAAGCAACTTCCTGAAGAATTCGATTTTCATCATAATTTTGATCTTGAAGAATATCTTTAACTTTCAAAGTTAAAGAATCTTTTATATTTTGTTCTATTTCATCAGCTCTATTTTTGATTATCTCTAAACTTTGAGCAATTTTTTTCTTAGATTCTTTTAAATCGTTATAAGTTGATAAACCTTCTCTTAATTTACTTTCTTTAAATTGTTCTAGTGCCTTATCTAATAATGTAAATAATGGTTTTTCAAATTTTTTAGTATCAGTGTCCTTTATACTAGTTAAAGCTCCCTCAACTGATAAAAAATCACTTATTTGTGGTTGAATATCACTATTTGTATACTCACTTATGCTTTTAAATGCAATAAAATATTGATTTATTACTTCTTGATCTACTACAACTTTAACATCATTTTTTAAAATTCTGATCCTAACTGAAATTTCAACACGACCTCTACTTGAGACTTCTTTGATTTTATTATCAATATCAATTTCATAAGCAGATAAGTAGTATGGAATATTATGAACAATATCTAAATATCGATTATTTACACTTTTTATTTCGACTTGCATTTGCATCTCATTATTTAATGTTTCAGCACAGCCATAACCTGTCATACTTTTCATAACTATATATCACCTTTTTATTATATTTCTTTCACAAATTATTTCTTTATACAATTCATCATTATTTGAAGCACCAAGAGTAATTACAACATCACCATCTTCAATCATAGAAGCACAAATTGAGGATATCTCATTTTCAGCTTCAACATATATTGCACTATTTAATCTAACTTTAAAACTTTTTAATAGTTTCTTATTCAAATCAACAACAAGTTTTTTTGATAAATCATCTTTATCATAATCCATTCTAGCACTTGAAAAGGTTTTTGTAATTATTAGTTTGTCAAAAAGTAAAAATACATTTAAAAACTCTTTATACAAAGCTTTTGTTCTGCTTGCTGTATGAGCACCAAATACTGCAAATAATTTTTTATTAGGATACCTATTTCTCAGTTCATTAATCAAGGAATAGATTTCTGTTGGATGATGAGCATAATCATCAATATATACTATATTATCTTCAATAGCTTTTACATCCAATCTACCTTTAACCCCAGGAAAAGTTTCAAGGGCCTTTAAAGATATTCTAAATAAAGTAGTAAATACTTCTTCACAAATTATATCATCATTGGATAAATATAATTTAATATCATCAGCATCTAAAATAATACAAGTTGATAATATAGCTGACGCTAATAAATCACTTACAATTGCTCTATCAACATATTTAAAATCAAAATAATCTTGATTAATTAAATTAATATGATATTTTTTTATATAATTATCATATTGAATTCTAAAATTTGAATTATCATAAAAACCATATGTTATAATGTTAATATCATTTCTTACAATTTCAATTTCATTTTTAAGACTCTTAATATGTGAATCATCAATATTAAGAATTAAAAAAGAATTAGGTTTTAATTGCTTAGCAAAATCATTAAAACTTTTTCTCACACTATTAATATCTTCAAAAAAATCTGGATGATCAAAATCAATTGAAGTTATAACAGCTCCATTTAAACTATATTTCAAAAAGTGATTTTGATATTCACAAGCTTCAAGAACAAAAGCTTTTTCTCCCTGATACGTAAAGGATTCTTTTCCTATCAAAGAAGATCCATATATAGAGAAAAAAGGGAAAGCTTTTCTTTCTTTATAACTTAGTAAATAAGTTGTAGCTGCACAAGTTGTAGTTTTACCATGAGTGCCACTAATTCCATATGCTTTTGTTGATTTTGTTAATAAGGAAATATATTCAATATAGGAATACGTTTCATATGTTTTTTTTAATTCATTGACTAATTGATGTTTTTCATATGCAGTTGAATATATTACTTTATCAATTTTGTAATCAATATTTGAAATAGAAAATTCCTCAATAATTAATATGTTGGATTCAATTAATTTTTCTTGAGGTTGAAAATATTGATTGCTATCAATTCCAAAAACAAAATTTCCTTGTTTTTTCAGTATTAAAGCTAGAGAAGACATCCCAGTTCCTTTAATACCAACTAATAAAATATTACTCACAGTTTTTCCTATAAACAGAAAAAGACTGCCGTTTGACAGTCTCTCTCTTTAAAAAATAAAGAATTATTTTGTATTTTTTAAATGTGCATTACAAGTTTTACAAATCTTTACTTTCTTTTCGTCAATTGTGGTATCATATAATACTTTAATTTGAGTTCTTTTACAAATTGGACATGTACCTTTACCACTGTTGTATTCTTGACGTATGCCTGTTCCTCTATGTGCTTTGGACATAATTAACTCCTTGAATAATCAATAACTATTGAAGATGATAGTATTTGAGAGCTATCCTTGTCAAGACACATTTATTGAACTTAATCAGTAGAAAGACATTTTTTAAGTTATAAAACATATTTTTTTAATAAAATGATAAAAAAACAAAATAAATATTCTTTAAATTTATTTATATTAAGTTTTAGTATTGATTTGTTTATATTTGGCTGTATAATTTATTTATTAATTATAAATGAGGATTAAGCTTTGAGATCTGGTGGATATAAAACAAAAAATAGAGAGTATATAATTGAAATATTAAATAATAATATCAACACAACTCTTAGTGCTGATAATATATTTGATTATTTACAACAAAAAAATATTAAAATAAACATTACGACCATTTATCGAAATTTAGAAAAAATGGCAAAAGAAGATATTGTATTAAAATTCCCTTCTGCAGATGGAAATAAAAATTTTTATCAATTGAAAAGTCATGGATTTACTTATGAAGATCATTTACATCTTCAATGTACTCAATGTGGTAAAGTAATTCATTTGGACTGTGATTTTATGCAAAGTTTTGTGCAACATGTAAAAAATGACCATAATTTTGATTTAACTTGTGGTAACTCAATATTATTTGGACTTTGTGATAAATGCAGAAAAAATTGTAATAAGTGTAATTAGCTATTTTATTTTCTTTTTTTTATTTATAGCAATTGACAGCTTCATTTTTTTCTATTATCTTTAATTTGCAAATTAGTTGCAAATTCAAATTCAAAGGATTAGAAAATGAAAAAATTTATATTATTATTACTTACTGTTATAACAATTTCTCCTTTATTCGCTCAAGGAGTAAAAGAAGTTAATAAAAAGCCAATTGTTGCTGTATCTATAGTACCTCAAGCAACCTTTGTTGAAAAAGTTGCCAAAGACAAAGTTGATATCGTAACGTTAATTCCAAAAGGCTCTTCACCTGAAAATTATGAACCAACTCCAAAACAAAGGATAGAATTTGAAAAAGCTGACCTTTATTTTTCAATTGGAGTTCCAAGTGAAAAATTTTCAATTTTACCGATGGTCAATGAGAAAACAAAAGTAATTTACTTAGCTGATGAAGTTGCTAAAACTTACCCATCTTTATATATTGGAGAATCAAAAGATCCTCATATTTGGCTTAGCCCAAAAAGAGTTATTGTTATTATAGATATAATAAGTGAGGAATTATCTACTTTAGATCCAGCTAATAAAGATTTTTATAAAAAAAATGCAGAAGAGTATAAAACTGAAATTCAAGCTTCAATAAATAAAATAAATGAAAGTTTAAAAAATCACAAAAATAAAAGCTTTTTAGTATATCACCCCGCATTTAATTATTTTGCTTCCGATTTTAATTTGAACATGTTATCAATAGAACAAGAAGGAAAAACCCCTACTCCACAATCATTAATTAACATAATAGAAAAGGCAAAAGAAAAAGGAATTAAAAATATTTACTACCAAGCAGAAATCGCAGCAGAACAAAGTGTAGCATTTAGCAAAGAATTAGGTGGAAAAGCTATATTACTAGATCCTTTAAGTCCAAATTATTTATCAAATTTACAAATAATGGCAAATACACTTAAGGAAAATTAATATTATGAATACTGCTCTCGTAGTTGATAACTTATCTGTAAAATATGATAATAATTATGCTTTAAAGAATATAACTATGACTATAAAAGAAGGGGACTATCTTGGTATAATTGGTCCAAATGGAGGAGGTAAAACAACTCTATTAAAAGCTATTTTAAATTTAATTGATCACAAATGCAATAAAATTTTATTTTTTGGCAAACCAATTAATCAAGCAAAATCTTTAATAAGTTATGTCCCTCAAGTATCAAAAGTTGATAGGTCTTATCCAATAAGTGTAATTGAAGTAGTGTTAGGCTCAAAATTAAAAAAATCATTAAACCCTTTTTATAAATTTTCAAAACAAGATATTATAGAAGCAAAGGAAGCTTTAAAAATGGTTAATATTGAGAATCTAGCAAACAGACAAATTCAAAAACTTTCAGGTGGTGAATTCCAACGGTTATTAATTGCAAGAGCAATAGCTACAAAACCAAAATTATTACTCCTTGATGAACCAACAGCTAATGTAGACCCTCAATCAAGGAGTATTATCTATAATTTACTAGAAAAACTAAATTCTGAAGGAACAACAATAATTATGGTTAGCCATGATACAATGGCAATATCATCTAAAGTTAAAAATATTGCTTGTATTAGTGAAAATTTAATATATCATGGTAGTCCTGAACTATCTCAACAAGTAATAGATAAAATGTATGGTTGCCCGATTGATTTACTTGCCCATGGGGTCCCTCATAGAGTACTAAAAGAACACACACATTAAGGATAAAATCATGTTAAGCTCAATTCTTTCTTATCATTTTATACAAAACGCTATTTTTGCTTCATTACTTTCTAGTATTGTATGTGGTATCATTGGAACAATAATAATTGAAAAAAAATTAATTCTTATGGGTGGCGGAATTGCACACACTGCATACGGTGGTGTTGGATTAAGTTATTTACTAAATTTTAATCCTATATTTGGTGCTCTATTATTTTCAATATTAGCAGCTCTTGGAATTGGTAAAGTTCGAAAAACAAATTATAAGCATAGTGAAGTTGTTATTGCCTTATTTTGGTCATTGGGAATGGCTTTAGGTATTTTGTTTATATCATTTATGAAAGGATATCCACCTGATATGAGCTCATATCTTTTTGGGAATATTTTAAGTGTTAGTGATTTTGACATCCTTAGTATGGCTGTATTGACTTTCATAATTTTACTGATATTAACAATATTTTTTGAAGACTGGAAAATATATTTATTTGATGAAGAAATGGCAAAAATAAATGGACTTAATACTAATTTCTTAGAATATACTCTATTAATTTTAATTGCTATTTCAGTTGTAATTCTAATTAGAGTATCTGGAATAATCATGTTAATAACACTTCTTTGTGCCCCAAGTGCTACAGCTTCATTAATAAGTGAAAAATTAAACTCAAGAATGTTACTTGCATCATTAATTGGTCTTTTTAATTCAATTACTGGATTAATAATTTCATACTATTTCGATATTGCTTCTGGAGCATCAATTGTTATTTTTTCTGTTATTATATACAGTTTAATGTATTTAATTCGAAAATATAAATATATATCATTAATTAAAAACGAAAAATAGTATTAATCCCTATTGTAAACCCATTTTCTAAATTAGAAAAAGAAGCTAGAGGTAGATATAAAAAACTTGAAATACCAAATGAAGGATTGTTATAGGTTAAAGCATAAGTTGAAACTCCCTCGTTTTTGTCAAAAATAAATACTTTAGCAATTGTATCTTTTTTTTCAAAATAACCAATTCTTAATGAAACAGAATTATTATTAGCAAGTTGCATTTTTAATTCATTTCCAAATCTAAGTTCTCTATTTATAGAATCACCTATATTAACTAAATCTAAGGAAGCTTTATAGACAAAAGGATTTAATTTGTTTTCAATTGAATAAATATTACTTATATAAGTCAACCCAAAACTTGCGCCCTTTATATATGTAGTTATATTATTCCTATTAGAATTTGTTGACAAATCTAAATTAGATTCGCTCATTATAGCAAGACTTAGATTGTTAGAAAAATTCAATCTTAAAGCAAAAGCCAAACTAAAAAAATCTGAATCCGAAATAGGTGTGTACGTAGAGAAAAATGAATTTACAATGTAATCTGGAATAAAAAAGAAGTTTTCTCTTAATTCAAAATTTTTTCTCTCAACGGTGGAACCACCTTTTAATCTCATTCCAAAATCAATAACATCATTTAACTCATATCCCCAATCTAATTGAAGTAAAAATCTATTATATCCTGTATAACTCAATATATTATTGTTATAAGATCTATCATCCAGGCTATTTTTAAGATCTATCGTCAAGCTTAAATTTGTACCAAATACAGTTACACCCATATCCATATTGGGATATTGAAAAAAACCTAAAGGCATTGAAAAATTACTTGGATATAATCTTTCATCTAAAGAAAAATATGTAATTAGAGATGAGTCGTTTTCATCTCTTTTACCTAAGTTTGCAGGATTACTAAAACCACTTAAATCAGCTAAATTTGCATTTCCTAAACCTAATGTGTTTTGTGAGACAACATTGATTTGTGTTGAATATAATGGTGATAAAATTAAAACTAACAACAAACTTAAGATTATTTTTTTCACGTCAAAGCCTTTAATGCCTTTGCTAATTGATCTGGACAACTAGTACTTTTATTATCGCAAGTTATTCCTTCTAATTTTGAAATAACTTCATCAACTTTTCTATCAAGACAAAGAGCACTTATACCCTTTAAATTTCCATCACAGCCTCTTTCAAAGTGCAATTTTCTTATTATATTACTATCATCTATTAATAAATATATTTCTTTTGAACAAGTCCCTTTTGTTTTATAAGTATATTCTTTCATAATCTTCCTAATAAAAATTAACTATTTTTTAAATTCAATATATATATTAAAATAATTTAAACAAGATAATTATACAATATGTTTTTAAATATTGCAGATTATCTTTTAAATATGATATTCTATGTTTATGGATAGCTTTAATTTAGATAAATATTTAATTGGTAGTTACTACTATCAATATCCAATTGATATTGAAGTTTCATCAATTACGTTCAACTCTAAAGAAGTAATTAAAAAATCTATATTTGTTGCAATAAAAGGTTTTAATAGTGATGGCAACAATTTTATTGATGAAGCTATTAAAAACGGTGCGTCTTTAATAATTACAGACACTCTCCCTTCTAAAGAATATAAAGATGTTGGGATTCTAATAGTAAAAGCACCTAGACAAGCTTTATCCCTTATATCTAGAAGATTATATAACTATCCTGATAAACAATTAAAAATAATTGCAGTAACAGGAACTGATGGAAAAACTTCAACTTCCTTTTATATTTATTCATTATTAAAATTATTAGAATTTAAAGTTGGTTTAATAAATACTGCATATCTTGATACTACTGATAAATTAATCCCTTCTCCTTATAGGCAAAGCACACCTGACTCCAATATTTTATTTAAACTTATGAGAGAATGCGCAGACAACAATAAAGAATTTTTAGTATTAGAAGCAACATCCCATGCACTCTCCCCTTTTTTTAACAGATTAGCGGATATAAATATAGATATTGCAGTTATTTCAACAATAACTCACGAGCACCTTGATTTTCATAAAAGTGAAGAAAATTATTTACAAACTAAACTCTCTATAATAGATATATTAAAAGAAGATGGAATCTTTATAACAACAAAAAATAATAATCAACTTGAAAATTGTATCAAGAGAGCTAAAGAAAGAAAAAAGAAATATTATATTGTGGAAGATGAAATTAATTATAAAACAATTACAAACAATCAATTAAAACCAATAATTATTAAATATTTGAATAAAGAATATATAACTTCTATTTATTTACCCATATTTATTTCTAATCTTGCTTTGGCGACCCTTTGTGTTAACAAAATAACAAATATTCAAATTGAAGATATTTTTTCTTTATTCCATAAAATTGATCAAATAGTTGGTAGGTTTAATATTATTGAAAATGAAATTGATAGAACCTTAATAATTGATTTTGCTCATACAGGTGATGCTTTTATAAAAGTCTTATCAGATTTAAAAAAACTTAATAAAAGAATTATTGTATTATTTGGATGTGGTGGAGAAAGAGATACATCAAAAAGATATGAAATGGGTAAAATTGCTGCTCAATATTGTGATATTATCTTCTTAAGCGAAGAAGATCCTAGATTTGAAAATAATAATAAAATTATGGATGACATAGAAAGAGGTATAAAAGATATAAATTCCAGCCTAATTCTCTATAAAATAAATGACAGAGTAAAAGCTATTGAAAAAGCTATTTCTATAAGTAAAAAAAGTGATATAATTTTATTTCTTGGCAAAGGTCATGAAACAACAATAGAAAGAAAAGGAATTAAATATCCTTATGATGAAAAAAACACAATAAATGAGGTAATTAAAAATATATATGGATAATTATTTTAAAAATAAAACTATTACTCTTTTTTATGGAGGAAGATCTCCAGAACATGAAGTTTCAATAAATAGTACAAAAACTATTTATCCAATTTTAAAAACACTTTTTTCTAAAGTTTATTTAATTGGTGTTACAAAAGAAGGAATATATGCAATTCAAAATCTAAATAAAGATTATTCAATAAATGATAATTATATTATAAATGAAGATATTGATACAAAAAATGAAATATCTTTTATTGCAACAAAAGGTATTTTTTTAAACAATAAAAAAATCAATATCGATTTAGCCTTTATTTTAATCCATGGGAATGAGGGTGAAGATGGCAAATTACAAGGCCTATTGGAAATAATGGATATAAAATATACAGGAGCTAATTCAACAAGTAGTGGTATTTGCATGTATAAAGAATTAACTAATTCAATATTAAAAGCAAAAAATATTAATTGTGTTGATACTATTGTTGTTTCTAAAAAGGATAAAATTCCTAGTTTGAAAACTGTAATTGGTAAATTAGGCTCCTCTTTATTTATAAAAAGTGAAACGACAGGTAGCTCTGTAGGCATTTGTGCATTAGAAAAGCCAACTGATACCTCATTCAATGAAGCTATTACCAATAGTTTTAAATATAGTGAAAGAGTATTAATTCAACCATATCTGAAAAATATACAAGAACTTGAAGTTGCTATGCTTGAACTTAATAATAATCAAATAATTGCAGCAGGACCAGGATTAGTTATGAAATCTAATATGCAGGATATTCTCTCATATGATAAAAAATATGGATTAGATGATTGTGCTACAATGAATACAGAAATAATTAAAGATGAAAAACTAAAAAATGAAATAAAACTAATAGCAACAAATATTTTTAAATATTTAAATTTATCAGGGTTTTGTCGAATAGACTTTTTTTATAAAGATAATACAATATATTTAAATGAAATAAATACAATCCCAGGGTTAACAAGTAAAAGTCATTACCCAATTTTAATTCAAAGTGCTAATTATTCCCTTGAAAATGCTATTTATGAAATTTGTAAAACAGCCTATGATAGATAAAACCTTCTTTCATGTAGATTTAGATGCCTTCTATGCTTCTGTTGAAATATTAGACAATCCTTCTCTTAAAGACAAACCTGTAATTATTGGAGGTTTAGATAAAAGATCTGTAGCTTCAACTTGTAATTATATAGCTAGATCATATGGTGTTCATTCAGCTATGCCAATGCAAAAAGCCTTAAAACTTTGTCCACATGCTGTAGTCCTAAGAGGAAGCCATTCTAGATATTCAAAAAAAAGCAAAGAAGTAATGAAAATTTTTAAAGAATTTTCACCAGAAATTCTTCAAGTATCAATAGATGAAGCTTTTTTAGATATGAGTGGTACTCAAAAATTGCTTGGACATCCTTATGATGTAGCCTTAAAATTAAAAGAAAAAATAAAAGATGAAACTGGTCTTACAATTAGTGTTGGAATAGGCCCTTCAAAGCTAATTGCAAAATTAGCGAGTGATTATAATAAACCAGATGGATTATGTATTGTTGATAAAGATAGAATAATCGAATTTATTGATGCAGTTGGATTAAAAAAACTTTGGGGAATTGGTAAAGTAACACAACAACTTCTTGATAAAAAAAATATAAAAACTACAATGCAATTAAGATCATATAGTCAAAATTACTTGCAAAAAACCTTTGGTCAATCAATGGGAGATTACCTTTATCAAGTATGCAGAGGTGAAGACCCTGGAATTTATAGTGGTAAACACAAATCACATTCAATTTCAACCGAAAGAACTTTTTCAAATGATATTAGTAATTTAGAAATAATAAATACTTACCTATTAGATATGAGTCATGAAGTATTATATCGATCAATTGAAGAAAACCAAATGGCTAGAACTATAGCAATAAAAATCAGGTATAGTGATTTTTCTACTATAAGTGCTCAAATTACTCCAAGTGAACCAATTTATAATGCAACACAAGTATATGATTATTCTAAACTATTATTTAATAAAAAATGGAAAAAATTACCTATTAGGTTATTAGGAGTCGGATTATATCAAACTTATAAGGGAGATACACCTTTTCAAGAAGATTTATTTGATGAAAAAAATAAAAAGAAAAGAGCCTTAGAAAAAGTTGCTTTAGAATTAAAAAAAAGTGGAAAAGTTTTAACTAAAGCAACCTTATTAAATAAAGATAATAGAGATAAGTTTTAATTACAAAAGATATAACAACGTTACAAATATTGAAATTACTATCCTATACCAACCAAAGATAGAAAAATCATGATTACGAACATAATTGATAAGAGCTTTAATTACCAATAAGGAAACAACAAAGGAAACAAAGGTTCCAACAAATAATACAATATACTCATTTAATGTATAATCATATCCTAGCTTAATTAACTTAAACAAAGAAGCGCCAAACATCGCAGGAATAGCCATGAAAAAAGAAAACTTTGCAGCTACAGTTCTGTCTATTCCAATAATTAATCCACCTAAAATGGTTGAACCAGATCTGCTAGTTCCTGGTACAAATGCTAAGGTTTGAAAAAAACCCATTTTTAAAGCATCAAAATAAGATAAGTCTTCAAGATTATTAACTCTTGGTTCAATTTTCTTGTTATGTTTTTCTATAAAAATATATATTACACCATATACAAATAACATCAGCGCAACTACTTGCCAAGTAGACAATACATCACTAATTATGTCATCAAATAAAAATCCTATAAATGCTGCAGGAATTGAGGCAACTATAACTTTTAACCACAATATTAAACTTGCCTGTTTTTCAGCTTTATTTTTTTTAAAGGAAAAAGGATTTAAAGTATTAAAATATAAAACAATAACAGCTAAAATAGATCCAAGTTGAATTACTACCATGAATAATTCTTTAAAATTATTGCTAAGTTGCAATGTCATAAATTTATCTAACAAAAGTAAATGGCCTGTACTACTTATTGGTAACCATTCAGTTATTCCTTGAATAATTCCAAATATAATTGATTTAATGATATTTTCCATAATCATAATAGTATAATTTATTTTAATTAATTATCAACATTAATATATTATAAACGAAAAATTTAATTAGATAATTGTAATAAATTTTACTAAAAACGTCCTTTTTTTATGTATTTATCAAAGAATATAATAATTATGCAACAAATTTGATAATCAAAAAGCGATTATTTACAAAATGAAATTACTATGATAGTTTTATTATTGAAAACAATTTTTTATTTAATATTGATTGGGAAATAAATATTAAATACTTGGCTAAAATTACTATAAAAATATATTCTACTTTTTTTTGCACTAAAAAAGTATTTTTTATGCTTGTCATATTCTTCGTATTTTTTTAACCATTTTAAAATTGTTTTTAAGGCAAGGGGGAATATGTAATTGAAATATGCAAATATCAAAGATAATTCTTTCATTATAAAACTATTTAAAATTATTTTTCTTATATTAACATGTATTTTAATAAATTTAATCATATTTTTTTTGGGAGATCATAAAGGACCTTGGGGACAACTTAATTTTATACCAATTATACTTGCCTCCTATTATTGGAATGAAAAAGGTGGACTAATAGTAGCACTAATACTATCTATTATAAATTGTATTATAATTAGTGGTTCTTCAGTTAACGCTTTCATAAACAATATCACAACAATTAGCTTTAAAGTTTTAATTTATCTTTCTATTGCTTACATTGTTGGCTTTATTTTTAGAAAAAATAAGAACTATCAGCAATTAATATCGGAAAGCTATTCAATAAGCCATTTCACTAATTTATATAATACTAACAAACTCTTTCCTGAATTAGATGAACTAATACTTAAAAATGAAAAATTTTATTTAGTCTTTTTTTCTATAATTAATTTAGAAGAAATCAGCAAATATGTTGATTTCAGGATAACAGATAATATAATAAATTATTTCATTGATAAAATTTATTCACATTTTAAAAATGAAAATCTATATTCAATAAATAATAATGAATTTATTTTAATTGTTAAAGAAAAGGATTCTCAAGGTTTAGAGGAGTTGATTAAACAATTCATAAATAAGTTCATAAAATCTGTAAATATAAATGATTATTATTTTAAATTGATAATTAAAGCAGGAATTGCATTCAATGATGCAAAAAAGATTAAAGCAACTGAATTATTCAATAAAGTAAGAATAGCTGCAGATCAAGGTAAATTTTATGAATCTAAACTTTACAAATATGATACAAAATTTGACAAAGAAAGAAAACTTTATAATGAAATATCAAGCTCTTTATCAAACGCAATAAATAATAATGAATTTTCTTTAGTATATCAGCCAATTGTTGATATAAAAGAAAAGAAAATAACTAGCTCTGAAATACTAATAAGATGGTATAGACCAGGCAAAGAAGAAATTGGCCCTTCAATTTTTATAAAAATTGCTGAAGAAATTGGATTAATTAAATTAATTACTAAATGGATAGCAACAACTTCCTTAAAAAATTATCAAGATTGGCAAAAAAGAGACTTAGAAATGAAGCAATCTATTAATATAAGTGCAGATGAATTACTAGATGATTCATTTAGAGATTGGGCAACAAATCTATTTAATGATAATAATATTTGTTGTGAAAGTTTTGGAATTGAAATTACAGAACGTGTCTTATCAAAAGATAATGTCAAATTAAATAAAGTATTAAAAGAATTACAGACTCGAGGATATTTAATTGAAATCGATGATTTTGGTACTGGTTATAATTCTTTAAAAACTATAGGTGAAATACCTTTTGATGTAATTAAAATTGATAAATACTTTATTGATAAACTTGAAAAAAAAGAGATAAGAGTTATATTGTCACATATTATTAATGCAGTTCATGAAATTGGTGGAATTGTTATTGCTGAAGGCGTAGAAACAAAAGAACAATTTAAAATTTTACAGAAATTAAATTGTGATAAAATTCAAGGTTTTTATTTTAGTAAACCACTATCTCCTGAAAATTTTTATAATTACTGTATTAACTTTAATATAAACACATATTTATAAAAAGCAGTAAATATATAATCATTTATTTACACTTAACAATTAATATGTTACAAAAACATATTAATTGTTTTTTTTAATAGGTATTATGTTATGATTCTATTTATGGCATATTGATATTTATTTTTAACATTCCTTCTCATTTTTGGAGTTTTTTATGAAATCTTTCTTTATAAAAAGAAAAAATAAGACTTTAAATACTTTTAAAATTTTATTACTAATTTTAATGATTATAGCTGTTTCATCTATTGTATATTTATCTGGAGGAACGAGTGGTGCCTGGGCTCAATTGAACTTTATCACAATTGTACTAGCAGCATATTTTTTTAGAGAAAAAGGGGCCATCTGTGTATCCCTCATATCTGGACTTATTTCAGGTCCTTTTATGCCGAATGATAGATTTTTAGGAATAATGCAAAGTCCGAGCAATTGGTTGTTTAGATTATTTATATATTTGTTTATAGCATATTTCATAAGCTTTATTTTCAAAAAAAATGATAGACTTAATAAGAAAATATCTGATTCTCATTATATAAGTCATTTCACAGGTTTATATAATTCAAACAAACTAATTGAAGATTTACACCAATTTATTTCAAATAAAGAAGTTTTTTTTATTCTATTCTATAAAATAAAAAATCTTGAAGAAATTAGTAAATATGTTGACTCTAATATTATTAATGAATTAATTAAAAAAGGATTAAATAAAGCAAAAGAAATGTACGATAATAATTTTATTTATTCTTTAAATATTGATGAATATATAATAATTATAAAAGACTCTAATGAAAAAACAATTAGAAAACAAGTTAATTACTTCATTCATAATTATAAAAAACCGATAAATGCAAATAATCATTTAATAAGTTTAGTAATAAAAGCTGGACTAATCCATTACAACAAAGAAGAAATTTCTGCAATAGAATTAATAAATAGAGTTAAAATTGCTGCAGACCAAGGGCTGTTATATGAGTCTGGAATTTATAAATATGATTATCAATTTAAAAAAGAAAAAATATTTTTTCATGAAATAGCCTCTTCATTAAACAATTCAATAGTCAATAATGAACTATATTTAGTTTATCAACCAATTGTAGATATAAATGACAATGTAATTTCAAGTTCTGAAGTATTAATTCGATGGAATAGAGGAAATAAAGAAGCAGTGGGACCTAATGTTTTCATAAAAATTGCTGAACAAACTGGATTTATAAAAACACTGACAAGATGGATAATAGCAACATCCCTAGATCAATATCTAGAATTTAAAAAAAATGGTTTAGAAATCAAACAATCAATAAATGTAACTGCAACAGAATTAATAGATAATAATTTTACAAAACAGTTTATAAATCAAATGAAAGAAAAAAATATAAACTGTAATAATTTTGGAATAGAAATTACTGAACGTGTAGTGTCAAAGGATAATATTAAATTAAGGGATAATTTATTAGAGTTACAAAATAATAAAGTACTTATAGAAATTGACGATTTTGGAACTGGTTATAATTCATTAATGAATTTAGGGGAAATACCCTTTGATTTTATTAAAATAGACAAATATTTTATTGATAAGATTTTTGATAAAGAAATGAAAATTATAATCAAACAATTAATAGTTTTAATTCACAGTATTGGAAGAAAAGTTATTGCAGAAGGTGTTGAAACTAAAGAACAATTTTTACTTTTAAAAGAGTTAAAATGTGATAAAATTCAAGGATATTATTTTAGTAAACCTTTAGAAAAAGATAGTTTCTTCCATTACTGTAAATCTTTTGATATAAAAAATTATTTATAAAATAACTTTTATCATTTAATAATATATGAACTTAATATTTCTCCATAATACGCAATATGATAATCTTTATTTGCACCATGGAAAGAACTATCAATATCTTGAGGGTAAAATTTAAGTTTATTTGAATCATTTATGGCATTTTTATCCTGCATTTGTTTATAAATCACTTTGCACTCTAAAGTCAAAGGTAATTCTTTAATTCCAGGAACACTTATATTATCACTTTCTTCAAGAGTCAAATTCAACTCTTTTATTTTATCTGTATTGTAACCAGATTTTGTACCACAAACCCCTAATATTTTTTTATCATAATTTTCAAGTGGAATATTAATTGTAAATTCTGGGTTTTCATCTAGTTGTTTTTTTGTAAATCTATTTTCTCGAACAAAAACTGTAAAAATTTGCTTACCCCACTCTATAGTTAAAGCGCCCCAGGAAATAGTCATTGAATTTGTAATCCCATTACTTTTTGTTGTTAATAATATTCCGGTACTTAATTGTTTCATTATTTTATTTGAATAATCAAATACATTAATTTCTTCTTTCATGTTGATTGCCTTCCTTAATTTCTTATAATTAAATATATAATACTATTAAGAAATCTAATAAACAAGTTTGAATTATAATAGATAAACTTTAAAAAAATATTATCTAACTTAAATAAAAGATAACCTAGTTCAAATATAAATCATGCAACTTATATTACTATCAAAAATTATTATAATGAATTTATTATACTTAATTTATTTACTTGTAAAACAACCTATGATAAAATTAGGAGAATAATAATTATTATTAAACTTAATTTTGATTATTTTAAGGGGATAAATTGAAAAGGACTAATAATAAAATATATTATTTTTTACAAAAATTAATATTTGTTTTAATATTAAGTCTTTCAATAAATGTTTTTTTAAACATGTATGTTTGCACTTTTAATATTTATAATTTACATTGGGATTTATTAAATATTTTTATTATCTTAATTTCAGGTTTTTTTTGGAATGAAATTGGTGCAATATCTTATTCTATTATTTATTCATTACTTAAATTACCTCCTTTCCCTTTTAGTTCTAGATTTTTATCCTTAAAACTGTGGATTATTCAATTATGTGTTTATATTCTATTCTCAATTATTATTGGATACATTATTAGAAAAGCGAAATTATACAAAGAAAAAGAGTTAAATTTAAAATATAAAGATGTTTTTACGAATTTAAGTAATAGTACTAAACTTAATGAAGATATTATAAAATTAATTTCTAAATCTCAAAAATTTAATTTAGCTTTCATTGAATTATTAAATTTTGAAGAATTTTCGAAGCATTATGATATCATTTTAGTAAAAAAAATAATGTTAAAAAAAATTCTTGAATCAACCCGTTTTTTTAAAGATGTTGATATTTATTATTATTCCTATAATAAATTTGTATATATAATTAAAAATGAAGATATTAATACAATAAAGGAGAAATTAACAAGCAGTATCAATTTATTAAATAAATCAAATAATTTTATAAATAATATAATAAAAGTAATTATAAAAATTGGTATTATTGGCTACGAAGGTGATGAAATAGAGGCAAAAGAACTATTATATAATGCTAGAACGACCTCTGATCAAGGAAGCCCATTTGAATCAGAAGTATATATATTTAATCAAGTTCATGTTGATAAAAGATATTTACAATATGAAATAGCTGCTTCTTTGAATAATGCCATTAAAAATAATGATTTTTATTTATTATATCAACCAATAATTGATATTAGAGCTAATTCTGTTTCATCTTGTGAAGCATTATTGAGATGGGACAGAGCTAACAAACCTGATATTGGTCCTGATTTCTTTATTAAAGTAGCCGAAGACAGTGGACATATTGTTGAATTAACAAAGTGTGTAATAAAAGAAACTTTTTCTGATTATAGTGAATGGACAGCTGAGGGATATAACATAAAACCTTCAATTAATATTACAAAAAATGAATTAATTAATGATTCTTTTTTAGACTGGATAGAAAATGAAATAAATAAAAACAATATAAAAAGAAAAGGAATAGGTCTGGAAATTACTGAACGAGTTTTTGAAAAAGATATTTTAAAGTTAAATAAAAATCTTTCGTTATTACAAGAAAAGGGATATTTAATTGAAATAGATGACTTTGGAATTGGCTATAACTCTTTATTGGTAATAGGTAATATTCCAATAGATATTATAAAAATTGATAAGTATTTTGTCTCAAGAATTCATGAATATAAAATTAACACCTTAATAAAAAAAACCATAGAAGCTATCCATGAAATTGGAGCTTCTGTAATTGCAGAAAGCGTAGAAACAAAAGAACAGTTTGAAATAATTAAAGATTTAGGCTGCGATAAAATTCAAGGTTATTATTTTAGTAAACCGCTTTTGAAAGATCAATTAAAAGAATTCATAGATAATTTTAATATTACAAATTTCGAATAAAAGTTAAACTCGCTTGATAACTCCTAATAATAATGGTATTTTTCTTTTATATTTGTAGGAGAAATAACTATGGCATTACATTTAGTTCTATTTGAACCAAGAATCCCTCAAAATACAGGAAATATTATTAGAACATGTGCAGTAATTGGTGCACATTTAGATTTAGTTCACCCATTAGGCTTTAGTGTTGATGAAAAACACGTTAAAAGAGCTGGTTTAGATTATTTTGATAAAGTAAATGTTACTCAATGGGAAAATACTCAAAGTTTTCTAGAAGCAAAAAAAAATGAAAAACTTTTTTTCTTTACAACAAAAGCTTTAAAATCATATCATGAAGTAAAATATGAAGTAAAATATGAAGTAACGGGAGATACATATTTAATTTTTGGGAGAGAAGATAAAGGAATTGCTGAAGAAATTTTAATCCAACATAAAGAACAATGTGTTAGAATTCCTATGAGAAAAGAATTAAGAAGTTTGAATCTTTCAAATTCAGTTGCAATAGCCGCATATGAATATTTAAGACAAATTGATTTCGTAGGATTAGAAGAAAAAGGTCATCTACATAGATTGGATTGGATTGATTAAACTATTCATTATATTAAATATAAAATAATGTATTATTAAGGAGTAAATAAATATGAATAATATAGGATTTATTGGTCTAGGTAACATGGGTTCTTCTATTTTAAGAGCAGTAGCAAAAGCAAGT
Organism: Sphaerochaetaceae bacterium; assembly: GCA_963678575.2. GTDB lineage: Bacteria > Spirochaetota > Spirochaetia > Sphaerochaetales > Sphaerochaetaceae > Pleomorphochaeta. The sequence goes on from CAXXHV010000002.1 coordinate 1,017,974, forward strand.
GATGAATTTAATATATCAATTTTTGACACTGATAATAACAAAATGGAATCATTAAAAAATGAATTAAATTCTTCAAATATTGAAATATTTTCTTATGATTCTATTGAAGCTTTAATTAAAAACTCAAATATAATTATGATTTGTGTTAAACCTCAAATTTTACCCAAAATATATGACCAAATAAAAAATGCTAATACAAATGATGTATTATTTATCTCAATAGCTGCAGGCGTTACTACTTCCACTTTAAAAGAGAATTTACAAAGTAATAGAATTGTTAGATTTATGCCAAATTTAGCTGCAAAATGTAATAAATCAGTTACAGCGATTTGTGGAGCAATAAAGACAAGTTCTAATGATAAAAATTTAGCTTATAAAATTGCACAAATGTTTGGTAATGCTTTTTTCTTAGATGAAGATAAGTTCAGTGCTTTTATTGGAATTAGTGGATCGGCCATTGCATTTGTATTTGAATTTGCTCATGCTCTAGCTCTAGGGGGAACCCATGAAGGAATTGCTTACGATACTTCTTTAGACATTGCTTTTGCAACAATGGAAAGCGCAAGAGCTCTTTATGAAGTAGATAAAGAAAACCCAATTAGTTTAATGAGCAAGGTCTGTTCAGCGGGAGGGACAACTATTGAAGGTATTAAAACATTAAAAGACAACAAATTTAGCAGTGCTGTTATAAACAGTGTTATAAATACTTCAAAAAAATCTAAAGAATTAGAGAAAAAATAATTATTTATCTAGTACATTTTTTTTAAACCTATTATTATTATAAACAAATTTAAAATCTCAAGGACACAAACCATGATTGATTTAAGAGAGCTTAAAAGCCGAAAAGAAGAAATCTCATTAAACATTAAAAACCGTTTTATGAATGTGGATTTAGATAGCATTATTGCTATTCAAGATGAAAGAGCATCTTTACTACAAAAAAGCGAAGATTTACGAAGTCAAAGAAATGCGAATGCTTCCAAAATGAAAGGTAAATTGGATCCAACTATTCGTCAAGAATTAATTGAACAAGGAAAAGCTTTAAAAGTTGAAATTGCTGAAGTTGAAGAAAAATTAAAAGAGACTTTAGATAAATACAACTCATTAACAAGAACTATCCCAAACTACGCTCACCCTAGTGCCCCAATTGGAAAAGAAGATAAAGACAATACTGCAATTAAATTTTTTGGAGAACCTAAAAAATTTGATTTTAAAGCTTTAGATCATGTTCAAATTAGTGAAAAATTAGATATTTTAGATTTTGAAAAAGGCACAAAAGTATCTGGCCCTAAATTTTATTATGTTAAAAATCAAGGTGTTATTCTTCAAATGGCACTTGAAAGATTTGCAACAGATATTTTAATAAAAAAAGGATTTACACCTTTTATAACTCCAGATATTGCAAAAGAAGAAATCTTAAATGGAATTGGGTTTAATCCAAGAGGTGCAGAAAGTAATATTTATACAATAGAAAATACTGATACTTGCTTAGTTGGTACAGCAGAAATTACACTTGGTGGATATTATAGTAATGAAATTTTAAATAAAGAAGATTTACCTATTAAAATGACGGGATTATCTCATTGTTTTAGAAGAGAAGCTGGTGGTGCAGGACAATATTCAAAAGGACTTTATAGAGTTCATCAATTCTCTAAATTAGAGATGTTTGTTCTTTGTTTACCAGAAGATAGTGATAAAATTCATCAACAATTATTAGAAATAGAAGAAGAAATTTTCTCATCACTAGAAATCCCTTATAGAGTTGTAGATACTTGCACAGGTGATTTAGGTGCCCCTGCTTATAGAAAGTTTGATATAGAAGCATGGATGCCTGGTAGAGGTGAAAATGGAGAATATGGTGAAGTTACCTCAACAAGTAACTGTACAGATTACCAGTCAAGATCTCTTCAAATAAGATATAAAGATGAAAATAACAATAATCAATATGTACATATGTTAAATGGTACTGCTATTGCTTTATCAAGAGCTATAGTAGCAATTTTAGAAAACTTCCAAAATGAAGATGGATCAGTTTCAATTCCTAAAGTGTTGATTCCATATACTAATTTTGAAAAAATTGATGCATTAAAGTAGGTAAAAATGAATATTAGCGCACTTACTACAGATTTTTATGAATTAACAATGATGCAAGGGTTCTTTAAAAATAATTATAATCCAAAAGTTGTTTTTGATATGTTTTATAGAACAAATCCTTTTAATGGCGGATATGCATTATTTGCAGGGCTAGATCAATTATTAGAAAAATTAGAAAATTTCAAATTTAGCAATGATGATATTGAATACCTTAGAACTTTAAAAATGTTTGATGAAGATTTTTTACAATATTTAAGTAAATTCAAATTTGAAGGATCAGTTTATTCAATGGATGAAGCTGAAGTAGTATTTGCCGGGGAACCTTTAATCAGAATTCATACAAATTTAATTGATGCCCAGCTTATTGAAGGAATGCTTTTAAATACTATAAATTTTCAAACATTAATAGCTACTAAAGCTTCAAGAATGGTAATTGCAAGCAAAGGTTCAAGTATCATGGAGTTTGGACTAAGAAGAGCTCAAGGTGATGACGGTGCATTAAGTGCTGCAAGAGCTTCTTTCATCGGAGGAACTAAAGTTACAAGTAACACTCTTGCTGGAAAGTTATTTAACATACCTGTTAGTGGTACTATGGCACACTCCTGGATTATGAGCTTTGATAGTGAAGAAGAATCCTTTAGAAAGTTTGCAGAGATATATCCAGATAATTGTATTTTATTAATCGATACTTATGATACCTTAGGTTCAGGAATTGATAATGCAATTAAAATTGGATTAGAGCAGAAAGCAAAAGGTAAAAAAATTGGAGTAAGAATTGATTCTGGTGATATGAGTTATTTACCTCGAGTAATTAGAGATAGACTTGATGAAGCTGGGTTAGAAGATGCTATAATTGTTGTTTCAAACGATATTACAGAAGAAATAATTCAAGCACTTGTTGCTGATGAAGCTCCTATTGACCTTTGGGGAATTGGCACTCACCTAGTAACTGGAGGTTTTCAATCTTCTCTAAACGGTGTTTATAAACTTTGTGCCAAAGAATCTCAAGATGGTTCTTTTGTTCCAACAATGAAAATTTCTAACTCATTTGGGAAAACAACCAATCCAGCTGTTAAACAAGTTTGGAGATTTTATGATGAAAACAATGGCGCAATCGCTGATTTAATTACTTTAGATTCTGAAAAAATTGTCAGTAATAAAGATTATTCTTTTTATCATCCTTTTAGTGAAACCGACTTTTTCAAATTAAAAAGCAATAAATATACTTCAATAAAACCATTATTAAAAATCAAAATGACAAATGGTAAAAGAGTTGATGAACAAAAAAGCTTAAAAGAACTACAAGAATTTGGAAGAAAAAATCTTGAAATGTTCCATAAATCATATAAAAGACAAATCAATCCACATATATATAAGGTAAGTTTATCTTCTGCGTTAAAGACACTTAAGAGAGATTTAGTTTCAAAAGAAAGATTAAAACTTAATAAAGAAGATTAATTTTAATTGTAATAGAATATTTTATTATAGAGTGCAGAGCCTAGTTTATTTAATACTAGGCTTTGTACTGAAGTTTTCTTTTAACTTTTTTTTGCAAATACTCAGATTTAATGATATTTTGATAAATTATATCAAAAGAAAAATAAACTTTTATACCTTAAATCAAATATAAAAATGAAATGATCGAAAATTGTATATATTTATTTATTACGGTTATTTATTGTTTTAATGATACCATCACTAATTGCTTTGGCTATTTTGTCTCTGTAAACATTATCTAATAGTAACTTTGCTTCGTCTTCGTTTGAAATAAACCCAACTTCGACTAAAGTAGCAGTAGTTCTACAGACATTCAATACATATAAATCATCACTTTTTATTCCCCTATTTATAATTTGAGGAATATTTTTTTTAATTGATTCTAGGATGTTTTCACTCAAAATCACACTTGTAGAATATTGGTTTTGATTTAAAGTTTTTAAATCATCATTAACAAATAAATCAATATTATCAATGGGAGTTTCTTCATCAACTAAATTAATTGTTTTATTTTCCAATTTTGTAAATACTTCAACACCTTTTGCACTAGCACTAACAGAAGAATTTGCATGGATTGACACAAAGATTGATGAAGCTTTATCAGCTAATTTAGTTTTATAAGCTAATTCACTTCTTTCTTGTAATGAAGGAAAAGTATCATCATATCTTGTTTGAATAATATTTAATTCTGGCATTTGGGTTAACAAATGTTGTTCAACCTTTAAAGCAAGATCTAAAACGATGTTTTTCTCTTCAATTAAAGGATTAAATGAAAATGAAGATACAGCTCCACTATCAACACCGCCATGCCCTGCATCAATAAATACAGTAGAAATTGGATAATCAAAAAAAGAAGCAGAATATAATTTCATATAAATAAAACTTAATAAAACTAAAAAGATTATTAGCTTTTTACTTATTATATTATTTGAATGAAAAAACGATTTTATAAGCATAAAATATTACTTCTCACTTCTCAACAAATCTTCATCTGGTGTATATTTCCAATTTTTAATCAATGTATTAAAATCTTTTTTGACTAAAATAATATTTCTACTTTTTACTTCATCATTAAAGGTTTTTCTATCGAAATTACCTCTAAATTTATGTGCAAAATTTTTTCCATTAATAGTTTCAATTCCTAAAGCACGCGTATGAATTATATCTAATTCTTCTGTTGGTGTTCTATCTTCAATCAAACTTAACTTATCAGGGAAACTTATAATAAAAGCGCTTGTACACCCTATTGTATTCCCAAATTCATTACATCTGATACCAAAATCTAAACATTGAAAATATTCGCTTTTTATTTCAGTATCATAACCTCTCAATCTTTGAAAAAGAGCTCTATCAAATAATCCCATACCTCTATAAGGATAAAGTGTTGGAAATACTTCAGTGGAAGACATGTGAGGGAAATAGGAATCTGGATCAATCAAAGTGCCTTTCAATCTTGGAGAACGCATTGATGGTACAATTTCTTTATTACTATTTGCAATTGCAGGAACTAAAGCAACTGGAGAATCTTTACTATTTAAAAGTTCAAATAAATAAGCTCCTTCAAATCTAATAATATCAATATCACTTCTTACAATCATAAAAAAAGTAGTAAAACACTCATCAGCTATTGTATTAACACTTTCACCAAGAGAAACAACCGAAGGAAATACAATAAAAGTTACATCAGGAAATTCTTCTTTAAATGAAGTTATATCCCCTCTTTCAGAACTAATTGCAGCATGTAGACAAAAATTCATATTTTTTGAATACCATCTCAAGGTGTTTTTTAATTGTTCCAAAGTACCTACATCAATAATACCAATTGCTAATTGTTCACTTCGATGTAACTGCTCAATTTTCTTCCCAATATCTTGCTTTCTATGATATATTCTATATTTACTAATTTGACTCATTTATAAAAACTAAATCCTCTGGACGGAAAATAACAGCTTTTTTCCCAGGTCCCAATAACTCTTCAATGTCACTACTGTTATGACCACTAATTGCCAAAATGTCTGTACTATCATAATAAGGGACGGCTTTTGCAAAGGCAATACCTAAGCTATCACAAATCTCAATGACATCTCCAGCTTCAAATACTCCATTTATTTCGATAATACCAGAAGGCAATAAACTCTTATGATTTTCTAAGGCTTTTTTTGCACCATTATCGATTCGTATTGAACCAGTAGTTGAACTATTTATAATCCATCTAATTCTTTGACTCATTTTTTCTTTTGAATGAATATATGTACCAATATCTTTCTTTTCTACAATTTTAATCAAAGCATTAGAATCCATTCCACTAGCAATAACACAATTACAACCTGCAATAGCAGCGATTTTGGCAGCTAAAAGTTTAGTTTTCATTCCACCAGTTGAAAATGTAGATCCAGCTCCTTTGGCATACCCCATAATAGTATCATCAATACTTACTATTTCTTTAATAAGTTTAGCCTCTAAATTATCTTTTGGATTATCATTATATAAGCCATCAATATCTGTTAAAATTATTAATAATTGTGCATCAATTTTGGAAGCGACTAATGCACTCATTCTATCATTATCACCAAAAGCTGAACCAATTTCTGCAGTACTAATTGAATCATTCTCATTTAAAATGGGTACAATACCTAAATCTAATAATGTAAAAATACTATTTCTTAAATTAACATAAGTTTTTCTATTATCTAATTCTTTTCTTGTAATTAATACTTGAGAGCAAACTATATCTTGTTTCTTAAAAAACTTTCTATAAGTACTCATTAAAATTGGTTGCCCAATAGAAGCTAAGGCTTGTCTCATAGCAATATCTTTTACACTATTTTTAATTTTAAGTTCTTTAGCACCCATACCAATTGCACCAGATGTTACTAATACAACTTGATATCCTTTTTCTCTTAATTTAGAAATTTGTTCTACTATATTTTCTATTCTTTTCTCATCTATTGTTGTTTTACTTGATAATAAATTGGTACCAACTTTAACAACTATTGTTTTTAAATTCGAGAAATCTCTAGACATTTTTTACCACCAAATTGAACTAAATAAGTTCTTCATGTTTAAAATTTTTCTTATGAGAACTATAATCTTCTACGATTTGGTTATCACCTTTTAATAGATATTTTGTACTCATTAACCCTTTGACCCCAACTGGACCACGAGCATGTAATTTAGATGTTGAAATTCCAACTTCAGCTCCCAAACCAAATCTATAACCATCTGCAAATCTAGTGCTACAATTGCTAAAAACATCAGCGCTATCAACACTATTAAAGAATTTTAAAATATTATTTTCATCTTTAGAAAGTATTGCATCTGTATGATGGGATCCATGCTTTGAAATATGATTAATTGCTTCATCTACATTATTAACAGTTTTAATTGCAACCTCTAAATCTAAGTATTCTCTATCCCAATCTTCTTCATTTGCATCAATGCAATCAATAATTGATGCTGTTATTTTATCACCATGTATAATTACATTTTTTTTATCTAATTCCGCTTTTAAAATTGGTAAGAAATTAGAAACTATCTTTTTATTAACTAATATGGTTTCAACAGCATTGCAAGCAGAAGGGTATTGTGTTTTTGAATCAAAACAAACTAAAGCAGCTTTCTTTAAATCTGCGCTCTCATCAACATAGATTGAACATATTCCATCAGAATGTCCCATTACTGGAATTTTTGAATTATTCATTACATAAGATACAAATGAATTAGAACCTCTTGGAATTAATAAATCAATATAACCATCCATAGTTAATAAAGTATCAACATCACTATGGCTTTCAATTAATATAACCCAAAAAGCATATAAAGAAAAATCATTTAAAGAACGAATAATACTGTTAATCAATGCTCTATTTGTATTTACGGCTTCTTTACCACCTTTTAACACAATACCATTACCACTTTTTAAACAAAGAGATACAATTTGTATTAAGGCATCAGGTCTGGATTCAAATATCATCCCAATCACGCCTAAAGGAAAACTCACCTTCTCTAAAATTAAATTATCATCAAGTTTGCGCTTTTCTAATATGTGTCCAATAGGATCTTCTTGCTCCATAATCATTTGAATGCCATCAATAGAAGATTGAAGTTTTTTCTCATCAAAAATTAGACGAGAGATTATAGATGATGAAAGGTTGGCTTCTTTTGCAGCTAATAAATCTTTTTTGTTTTCTTCAAAAATTATTTCTCTATCTCTAAATAATCCTTCTTTGATTAAATAAAGAGCTTTGTTTCTTTCATCATTAGAACTGCTAGATAATTTTACGATATTTTCTCTTAATTTGATTATTTGTTCTTCTAATTTTTTATTTGAACTCATATATAAAGTATCTCCTAGGTTAAATAAAAAATACTATGATTTAAATATGATTGCAATATAAGAAAATAAAAAGATAATAAAGAATTAAATAATTTAGGCTATTATAATCAAATAATCATAATAGCCTAATAAAATTAATTTGTTGAATGGAGCAATAACTGATCTAATTCAGTGTCATTTAATTCATAATTATAGAATAATTTATAAAAAGTTTTTGCTTCGCTTCTTATATCAATATTAAATTTCTCAGGATATATTAGATTTCCTAACCATTTTATTCCTAGTATTCTATTCATGGCTGGTGGTCTATCTATCCAGTTAAAGGGTCCTTCAGGAATAATAAAAATATGATTTTCCTTTATTGCTTTCAAATCTTTAAAAGGACTATCTTGAGCTAAGAAAGAATCATACCCACCTTCATTTGTCAAAATAATATAATCTGGATTCCAAATTATTAATTGTTCAGCACTCACTTGAACAACTTTAGAGGATGAATCAACAATATTGTTAACTCCAACTAAAGGAAAAACTTGAGTATGGAAACTTCCCTTTGGAAATGAAGTTAATCCATCTTGTTCAGCACCATAGTAAATTGAAACTTTATCACTATTTTCAATAGTTGAAAGTATTTGCTTAGCTTGTTTTAAAGTATCGGAACAATATTGTGCTCTTATTGAAGCTCTCTCTTTTTCATCTAATAAATTTCCTAAATCGATGTATGTTGAATCCATTTGATCTAAGTATGATGAAACAAAAACAACTGGAATATTTAATTTTTCTTGTAAATTATCAAGATCTTTAATCATTTCTTCCTTGGAGCCTTTTATTTCACCAATATCTATTACAACTTGAGGATCAGCAACTAATAATGCTTCCATATTTAAGTTTGCTTTTTTACCATAAAATGCACCATAAACTGGTTTATCTACTATTTCTTGTAAAAAATATTTCTGCATTTCTTTTGTTGGTCTTGTTCCCCATCCTACCATTTTTTCAGGTACCAATGAATAAATAATTTGTTGTGATAAATTGCCTGATGGGGCAACTCTATCAATATTAACTGGGACTTCAACTTCTCGTCCTAGAGAATCAACAAATATTTTTGTTTGCTCTGTTTGTGATATATAGTTATTCTCTTTTTGTCCCTGAGCAAAAATAGAACTACTAATCAAAAAACATATTGCAATTATCAAAATTCGTTTTTTCATAATACTTTATCTCCTAAATCTATAATTATTAATATAATTTTTTTATTATTTTTAAAAAGGACTGTATTTTCATCAATATTACTAATGTTATCCATTAATTTTTGCTTTTTCATTATTGAAGAGGAAGAATAATATTGATCAATATAATCATTGATTTCATCTTTTTTTAATACTTGATTAAAATCTAATTTTATCTTTTTATATGAATATTTAATGTTTTTGTTATTGAAATATGAAAAAACTTGATTAACATCACATCTTCTTTCATTTATTAAATAAAAAATCTTTTTTTTAGCCATTTTTTGATAAATATGATATGAATCATCAATATACATTCTTGAAAAAAAGGATAGAAGTAAATGATCATAACTAGAATTTATCTCTTTAGCTGAAGTCTTTAATATTTGTTGATTATCTAGTTTATGAGCATTTAAAAATTCAACTGCTTTTTCATTATTATCTACCAGAGTCATTGATTTTAGATATTGAGCTAGTTGTCTTTCAAGAAAACCTAATCCAGCACCTAAAGATAATAAAGTGTCTTCTTTTGAAAGATATGGAATAATTTCCTTTGCGATATTTAAGTGGAAATTAGTCATATTTGCGCTATCACTAAACCATTTAATATTTTTGTCATTCCAGCTAAACATAATTAATTAATCCTTGGGAAACAGATTTTTCTTCCATCTTTTTCTAGTAAATCAATTTCAATTCCATAAATTTTATTTAATAAATTTGAGGTTATTACATCGTCCGTTTTTCCATAGGCAATAATTTTTTTATCATCTAAAAACATAACTTTATCACTAAACCACATAGCTTGTTCAGGATTATGAGTAGATAATATTATTGAATAACCTTGTTCTTTTAATTGTGAAATTGTTTTCATTACTCTAACTTGGTTCCCATAATCTAAATTAGCAGTTGGTTCATCTAATATTAATATTTTGGAACCTTGTGCAATTGCTCTTGCTAAAACAACTAATTGCCTTTCACCGCCACTAATTGAATCACAATATTTATGAGAAAGATGTTCAATATTAAATTTTTTTAAAGATTCATATGCAATCTTTTTTTCTTTCGCTTTTGGGGAACCAAATGTATCAAGTCTACAAGTTGTTCCCATTAGAACTGTATCAAAAACACTATAATTAAATGCACTTGAAGAATATTGAGGAATATATGCTATTTCTCTTGCTAATGCTTTTCTATTCAAATTTTCTAATGGTGTTTCATCTATAAAAATATTTCCAGAATTTTTTTTTAAAAAACCTAATAATAGTTTAAATAAAGTACTTTTACCCACTCCATTTTTTCCGAGCAAACAAACAAAATCTCCCTCTTTTATTTCAAAGGTTATATTTTCTAAAATAATTTTATCAGAATATCCAAAAGTTAAATTTTTTACTTTTAAACTCATACTTTTTTTGACTCCCTTATCATTAGATATAAGAAAAATGGAGCTCCTATAAAACTTGTTAATATTCCTATTGGAATTTCACTTGTTAACAGACTTCGACTAATTGTATCTACAAGCATTAGAAAAGAAGAACCCATTAAAATGGAAATTGGTAGGGATATTCTATAATCACAACCAACTACCATTCTCGTAAAATGAGGAATTACAAGACCTATCCAACCTATATGGCCACCAACACAAATAGAAGCACTAGTCATCAGTGTTGCACAAAAAATTACAATCTTTCTCAATAAAACAGTGTTTATCCCTAAACTCATTGCTTCATCTTCATCTAATGTTAATAAGTTTAATTTCCATTTCAAAACAATTAAGGGAATTAAACCAATAATAGTAGTAATTAACAAAAAGTATATATCTGATTTTCTGACTGAAGATAAAGATCCCATTAACCAATAAGTTATTGCAGGTAATGTATTATCAGTATCAGCAACTAGTTTTACAAAAGACGTTCCCGATGTAAATAATGAACTTATCATAATCCCACCAAGAATTAATGCTAAAGTTTTTTGATTCATTAATTTGGATCCAATTAGTGTTACAAAAATTACAGCAACAAGACCAAAACTAAAACTAATCAAACTAATGCTTAAATATGAAAAACCGAGAAGAATACCTAAAGATGCACCAAACCCTGCTCCTGCAGTAGTTCCTAACACATCGGGAGATACCATTGGATTTTTAAACATACCTTGATAACTTAACCCTGAAATTGAAAGCGCTGCTCCAATAATTGCTGAACTTAAAATTCTTGGTAACCGAACGTTTAAAATAATCGATTCAACAGTTTTACTCCACGTGGGTTCAATTGGAAAAATTCTAGATAAAAATACTAAAATCAATTGAGACGGTTTTATAGGATATCTTCCAATAAAAAATGATGTGAAAAAAATAAATAAAAACAATAATGTAAATAATAAAATTATTACTTTTGGATGTTTGAAGGGTGTTTTAAATTCTTTCTCAGTCATTTTTTACGCCTAAATATTCTTCAAATCTATTATTTGCAAAGTCCTTTATTTCTTTTTCTATTTTCCTAAAAGAATCTAATAGTAATTTCCCTTCTTCACTCAAAACAGTATTACCACCATTTTGACCACCTTGATGTCTGATAACAGCATCGAAGCCTGTTTCTTCCTTTATAATATTTAATATTTTCCAACCCTTTGAATAAGACATTCTCATTAATTTACAAGCTTCTCTAACACTATCGCCCTTTTCTATAAGTTCGAGTAAACGAGCAGCTCCTGGTCCAAAATAAAAATTATCACAAGTTAATCTTACTCTAATTTCAATCTGATTATTATCATTAATTGTCTTTGGAAAATCCATTTATTTACCTTCTTTTCGAATTGTTTTCTAAAACAACTTGCTTGATATTAACATACATATTCAAATAAATAAAGCTTAATTTGATAAAAATTTGAATAAAAAAACTCCATTATGCAAAAATTTATATAAAGGAATTATATTATTTCAATAATTTACATATAACTAAAAACGACTACTCAAAATCTGATGAGTAGTCGAAATTATATACTAATTATTTTTATATATTTACAATTCTATATTAACAAATTTAAATTGAGTAACATCAAATAAACCCATATCGGTTATCTTATATTCTGGGATTACTGGTAAAGACATAAAACAAAGAGTCATAAAAGGATCTAAAGATTTATTTATTTCTAATTTTTCATAAGCTTTTGAAACCAAAGTATTTAATCTTTGCTCAACACTCTTTGCGTCTAAATCACTCATAAGACCGGCAATAGGATGTGAAAAAGAGTCAACTATTTTATTATTAAGTGATATTGACATTCCACCTCCTATGTTAATTAATTCTGCTATGGCATTATATATATCTTCATCATTCTTACCAGCAGCAATTATATTATGAGAATCATGAGCAACACTTGTTGCAATAGCTCCTTGCTTTAATCCAAAACCCTTTAATAATGCAACGGAACAATTGCCCGTTGATTTATGTCTTTCTACAACTACTATTTTACAAATATCATCGGTTTTTGAATATTCAAATTTACCATCAACAACTTTAACCTCAGCTTCACCTCTTTTTGTTACAACACCTCCAGCAACAATATCAATAGTTCTTACTTTATTTGTTTTTAATGGTAATTCAAGCCTTTTTAATGAAAAGTTTTTCACATTCATATTTGTCTTTACTTTTGAGGGTATTGTTTTAACAATAGCTGGTTTTAATATTTTATTATCCTTGGCGACAAGCTTCCCTTCAACAAATACATAATCCATATTAAAATCAATTAAATCTTTAGTAATTGAGAAATTAGCAAAATATCTTGGAGCGATTGCTCCAACATCTTTTAAATTGTAACATTCAGCACTATTAATACTAGCCATGCATATAGCCATAATTGGGTCTATTCCACTACTTACTGCTAATCTAACATTATTATTTATACTTCCTTGATTTAATAGAGATTCAACTTGTCTATCATCTGTACAAAAAAGACATCTTTTATAATTTTCATTTGTAACACCTTTTAATAAATTTAATTCATCACGACATACTGTTCCTTCTCTTAGCATTACATACATACCTCGTGATATTCTTTCTTCTAAATCTTCTTTAGTTGCACATTCATGATCATTTTTAATCCCTGCAGCACAATATGCATCTAAATCACTTTCAAACACCTCTGGAGAATGTCCATCGATTATTTTATTATTATCATGTGCTAACTGAATTTTATCTATTACCATTTCATCGTTATTAATTACACCAGGATAATCCATCATTTCACCAAGCCCCAAGACTCTATCGTAATTAATTCGTTTTTCTATTTCAGTTGCACTTAAATTTGCTCCACTGTGTTCAAAAGATGTTGCAGGAACACAACTTGGAACCATAAAATATGCTTTTAATGGTAAATCTTCACTAGATTCAAGCATATAATCAAGACCATCAAGTCCATGACAGTTACAGATTTCATGAGGATCAGCTATAACAGTTGTTACCCCATTAGGGATTAAAAGATTAGAAAAAACTTCAGGAGTACAATGTGAAGACTCAATATGTACATGAGAATCAATAAATCCAGGAATCATATAAGAAAAATTAACATCTAGAATGTCTTTAGCCTTTCCTTCTCCACATTTACAAAAACCAGCAATTCTATCTTTATATATTAAAACATCAGTTTCAATGACTTTTCTATTAAAAACATCTATAACTTTTGCATTTTTTATACATAAATCAGCCAATTTTCTTCTTGATGCTACCTCAATTAATTCAATGAGTTCACTTTTTTTCATAACTATATATCTCCAAATTTAATTTTATCTAATGTTTTTATTCTTTAAATTGTCCTACATTGTAACACCTCTTTTAAAAATAAAACAAGGTAAATATAACTCTTTTTTAATAATTCTTTTTATTTTGACACTTTTTTAGTTTTTGTATTATTTGTATATATAACAAAAAAATTATCTATTTTTTATATTAAACTAAAATAATTACATATATAATTTATTTAATAATAAATCCATATAAAGCAACAAGATGCAACATTTTAAAAAATAATTCTGTACTTATCTGTGTTTATGGTCTATAATATTTAAAACAATCACTAAATATAAGGAGTGCATTTATGGACAGTTTCTTTAAAATTTCTGAAAGAAAATCAAATGTACGTACAGAAATAATGGCAGGAGTAACAACATTTTTAACAATGGCTTACATTCTTGCTGTTAATCCAGGTATCCTATCAGCTGCTGGTATGGAATTCTCCCGCGTTTTCGCTGCTACTGCTATTGCAGGTGCTTTTGCAACATTAATCATGGGTTTAGTTGCAAATCTTCCTTTTGCTTTAGCTCCAGGTATGGGTCTTAACGCATTTTTAGCATTCACCGTTGTTCTTGGCATGGGAAAATCATGGCAATTTGCTCTTTCAGCTGTTTTTGTTGAAGGTCTTATTTTCATTTTATTAACTGCATTTAACGTTCGTGAAGCTATTGTAAATAGTATCCCTGCTAACTTGAAAAAAGCTATATCTGTTGGTATTGGTCTATTTATTGCGTTTATTGGATTGCAAAACGCTGGTATTATTGTTGCTGATGGCGCTACTTTAGTTCACCTAAATCCAGCATGGACTTCAGGTGCTCCAATTGTTGCAATGATTGGTATTGTAATTATTGCATTCATGATGGCAAAAGGCGTTAAAGGTGCTATGCTTTATGGTATTTTAATCACAACTGTTGTAGGTATTCCTTTTGGCGTAACTGCATATGCAGGTGGTTCTTATTTACCTTCAGCTCCTTATTTCTTCCCATTTGAATTTTCACACATGTTATCATTAGATTTCGTTGTTGTATGTTTTACATTCTTATTTGTTGATATGTTTGATACTGTTGGTACTTTAATTGGTTGTGCAACAAAAGCTGACATGATTCAAGACGATGGTTCAATCCCTAATTGTAAAGAAGCTTTATTTGCTGATGCAGTTGGTACTACTGTTGGTGCTATTTTAGGTACTTCAACAATTACAACTTTCGTTGAATCTTCTTCAGGTGTTGTAGCTGGTGGTAGAACTGGTTTAACAGCTGTTGTAGTAGCAATTCTATTTGCAATTTCATTATTCTTAGAACCTATTTTCGGATCAATTCCTTCAGCAGCAACTTCTCCAGCTTTAATTATTGTTGGTGTATTAATGATTACACCTGTAAAAGAAATTGACTTCGAAGATGTTACAGAAGCAGTTCCTGCTTTCTTATGTATCTTAATGATGATTGTAACATATTCTATTTCTGATGGTATTATGTTCGGTATCTTAAGCTTCACAATCTTAAAACTTGTTACTGGTAAAACAAAAGAAATCACAGCAATGACTTGGGTTGTAGCAGCATTATTCTTAGGAAAAATTTTACTAACAGCTTTTGCTGGTTAATTACAGATTTGTAACCATTTGAATTTTATTTCAGAGTTACATTAATTAAAAAATTAAATTTATTAGTGGAAGATTAATTTCTTCCACTTTTTTTATATTCTATTTTAATATCTTGTTGTAATAAAAAAAATTTTAGTTTAAAAAAAAACTCGACTTCAATATTATTTTGAAATCGAGTTCAATATTTATATATAAAAATTACTTTTTTCTTATCATGTAAACATTCTTTATTTTATCGTATGAGTTTTTATAATATTTGTTTTACCCAGTTTTCAGGTGCCTCAATATCTCCCAATTGAATTGCAATTAAGGTTTTATATAACTCCATAGTTATTGGTCCAACTTTTGTCTCATCTCCATTAAAGATAATATCTTTTTCTTTTGTATGAATTAATCCGACAGGTGAGATAACTGCAGCTGTTCCACAAAGACCACATTCAGCAAAATCTTCAACTTCTTCTAGTTTTATACTTCTCTCTTCTACTTCATAGCCTAAAATATCTTTAGCTACAATAAGTAATGATCTTCTTGTAATTGAAGGCAATATTGAATCACTTTTTGGTGTTACAATTTTTTTATCTTTTGTTACAAAAATAAAATTTGCACCACCTGTTTCTTCAACATATGTTCTTGTTTTTGCATCTAAATACATATTTTCAGCATATCCTAATGATTTTGCTACCTTACCTGGATATAAGCTCATTGCATAATTCAATCCCGCTTTAATATTTCCTGTACCATTTGGAGCAGCTCTATCAAAATCACTTACCATTATTTTAATTGGTGATAAACCACCTTTAAAATATGGGCCTACTGGTAATGCAAATAATCTAAATTGATATTCTTCACATGCTTTTACTCCAATAACAGGAGATGAGCCTATAATAAATGGTCTTAAATATAAGGATGCTGAGGTACCATATGGTGGTACAAATTTTGAATTTGCTTTAACAACTTCTTCAACAGCTTCTAAAAAAATTTCTTTAGGTAATACAGGGATACATAATCTTTTACATGTATCTGCCATTCTTTGTGCATTTAATTCAGGTCTAAATACAACTATTTTATCATCTTTTGTTGTATATGCTTTCAAACCTTCAAAACATGTTTGAGCATATTGAAAAACACCAGCACTTTCATTAAGTGTTATTGTTTCATCATCAATTAATTCACCCTTGCTCCACTCACCATTTTTACAATGAGCAACATATCTTTTATCGGTTTTTATGTAATTAAAACCTAAAGTACTCCAGTCAATATCCTTCTTATCCATAATTACTCCTAAGCATTAAGATTTGCTTTTCTAGTAGTTTAATCACATTAGAAATGCATGTCAATTTATTATAAGTAATTTAATACTTTTTATAAGGTTTTTTTTGCATATTTTTTCTATTTTTATGCATATAATGATTATTATTTGGAGATAATATATTTATTAAATCCAGTCTATTCGCTTTCATTAAGGCTTCTTTAACTAATGCTCTATTTTCCTCTTTATCATATTGTAAAATTGCTCTTTGCAATCTTTTTTCTCTTCCCTTTGGAATATATACTTTTTCAAAATTCCTATTTGGTCTAGGATCTAAACCTGTGTAATACATACAGGTAGAAACGGTTGCTGGGGTTGGATAAAATTCTTGCCCTTGATCTGGTACAAATCCTACACTTTTACAATGAAGAGCTAAATTTATAGCACTTTGTAAAGTAGATCCTGGATGAGCTGCGATAAAGTAAGGAATTGTATATTGTTTTTTATTATATCTTTCGTTTGCATCTTTAAATGCTGCTACAAATTTATTATATACTTCAACATTTGGTTTTCCCATAATGTCTAAAACTTTTGGATCAACATGTTCTGGGGCTATTTTTAATTGTCCACTCACATTATTTAAAACTAAATGTTTCATAAATTTATTTCGTGTTTTTTCGTCACATACTTCCATAAGATAATCAAAACGAATACCAGATCTTATGAAAACTTTTTTAACACCTGGTACTTTCTCAATTGCTTCTAATATTTCTAAATATCTTAAATGAGAGTCTTTTAAATTTTTACAAGGATTAGGAAATAAACATTGTTTTGTATCACAAGGGCCTGATTTAATTTGCTTATCACAGGCTAAAGCTTGGAAGTTTGCTGTTGGACCTCCTAAATCGTGTATATATCCCTTAAAATTAGCCATTTTTGATAATAATGTTGCTTCTTTAACTAAAGATTCTTTACTTCTAGTTTGAATCATTCTTCCTTGATGTGTTGTTATTGCACAGAAGGAACACCCCCCATAACAACCTCTATTACTTGTTATTGAAAATTGAACTTCAGTTAAAGCAGGAATGCCACCCTCTTTATCATAATCAATATGAGAAACTCTTGTAAAAGGTAGTTCATACAAACTATCCATTTCGCTAGAGGTTAATCCTTTTGCAATGGGATTTCTTAAAACATATCTATTTTCAGAAGGTTGAATCAATATTTCTTCCCTCATTGGATTTTCATGTAGCATTTGAATTTGAAAAGCTTTTGCATAATTAAATTTTCCTGCATCACTTGGAGAATTACTTTTTTTATCTCTTTGACTAACTTCCTCAAAACTTGGTAATTCAAATATTGGATAATTAAAGTTGTGTTTTATCTCTTCATACCTTTTTTTTGAAAAAGAAACTACACTTCCACTTACATCATAAATAGAAGAAATATCTTCTCCGTTATCTAATCTACTTACTATTTCCAGAGTTTGCTTCTCACCCATTCCATAAACTAATAAATCGGCTTTTGAATCTAAAATTATGGAGTGCCTTACTTTATCACTCCATACATCATAATGGGCAAACTTTCTAAGTGAAGCTTCTATTCCTCCAATAATTATTGGCACATCTTTATTAAAAGCTTCTCTTGCTTTATTAGTATATATTATAGTAGCTCTATCTGGTCTAAACCCAGATTTTCCACCAGGTGAATAATAGTCATTATTTCGCTTTTTATTTGAACTAGTGTAATGGGATACCATAGAATCAATATTGCCAGAACCTATCATACAACAAAGCCTGGGCTTACCAAATGTTAAAAAATCATCAACTCTATCCCATCTTGGTTGAGCAACAATACCAACTCTATAGCCTTTGCTTTCTAATAATCTTGCTAACAAAGGTACTCCAAAAGATGGGTGGTCAACATAAGCGTCTCCACTTACCATTACTACATCTACATAATCCCAGCCTTTTTTTTCCATATCTTTTTTAGTAGTTGGTATAAATAAATCTCTATTCAATTTTTTTATTATCTCTCTTATATTTTTATTATAATTATAGCTTACCAAAAAAAATTGATTCTATAAATCTATAAGACTATGTTTATTCATTAATTATTGTTTTTATCTTTATATGTTTTTATATTTTTGATAAGCTATCTTTGTGAAAATAAAATTAATATCGGTTGCAATAGAAAAATCAAATCTATCCTACCCTTTAGGGGCACTTTGCATTGAAACAGCAATAAAAAGTGATATTTACTTAAATAAATTAGTTAATGTTGAAACATTACTTTATGACCTTGAAAATGATCCAATTTTAATGGCTTCTTCAATAATAAAAGATAATATTGAAATGGTTGGATTATCTATATATTTATGGAATAGAGAATGGTTTGATACTTTTACTAAAGAACTAATACGCTTAAATCCCAATATTTTAATATTTGCTGGAGGAAGTGAAGTTAGTGCTAATACACACAGTTTTGACTTGAATACTTATAAGTTTCTTATATGTGGTGAAGGTGAAGAAAGTACAATTTTAGCAATAAAAAAAATACTAAATAATGAAAAATTAATTGCAAGTGGAATTATTAGTAAAGATAACCCTTCAATATCGTATTCACCTAACATTGATTTAGCTTCTTTAAATTCTCCTTTATTAAGTAAGACCTGCGATCCTTTCTTATATGAGAATTGTTCAATTCTTTGGGAAATGACAAGAGGATGTCCTTTTAGATGTGGGTTTTGTTTTGAATCAAAAGGAGTAAGAAGTGTTAGAAATTATCCTTTTGAAAGAATTGAAAAGGAATTAGATTATATTGTAAATAGCGGGGTAAATGATGTTTTTGTTTTGGATCCAACTTTTAATATAGATAAAAAAAGAACACTTAAAATTTTAAATTTAATTAAAGAAAAAGCTCCATTTATTCATTTCACTTTTGAAATAAGAGCAGAATTATTAGATCAAGATTTAGCTATTGCTTTTAGTAATATTTTTTGTTCTCTTCAAATTGGGCTTCAAAGTATTCATAGTGATGTATTAAAAAGCGTTAATAGAAATTTCAACAAATCTTTGTTTAAAGAAAAAATTACACTTCTTGAAAAATTAAATTTAGTTTATGGACTTGATTTAATAATTGGACTACCTAATGACAATATTGAATTATTTAAAGAAAGTTTAGATTTTACAGTATTTTGCAAACCAAGTAATATTGATATTTTTATTTTATCGCTTCTTCCTGGAACAAAAATATATGAAGATGTCAATAAATTTAAGATTAATTACAATCATAACTCTCCTTACACTTTTATAGATAGTCCATCATACTCAAAAGAAGATATTATTGAAGCTCTAAAAATTAAAAGAGGTTGTGACTATTTTTATACAAAGGGAAATGCTGTTATGTTTATTAAAGTAATTTGTGATACTTTTGAAATGAGCCCTTCTGCTTTGTTTTATGATTTTAACAATTTTTTAGAAAATAATTATTGTGAAGAAGAAGTTGATGCTATAGATATTTTTGAGTTGCAAGATATTTTTATAAATCAGTTATTTGAAAAACAAAATCTAAATGATGATTATAAAAGAGCTCTTTTATCATATATAGAACTTCATCAAGGGTTATCATTCTACTTAGATGTTGCTTCTTCTCCAGTATTATCTCTGTGGTACGATCCTAATGTTTTAAGCCTATTAGATAATATAAATATTCACTCATTTATATCAAAGAATAAAGGTTTCGTGAATAAAAAAGATTATTATATAATTGGCGAACCAGGTAATATTGATATTATAGAATACTAAAAAAAACTTGGATGTTTTTAATCATCCAAGAATTTTTTTTAATCAATATTTTTTATTATTTACTTAGTATAGCTTCTAAGTTTTTTCTTATTTCTTTTATAAATTCTTTAGAATTTACAGCTTTGGTTTCTAAACCTTCTGCTAAATAAACTAAATCTTTTGTCATTACTCCACTATTTAAAGTATCAAAACAAGCTTTTTCAAGAGATGTAGCAAAATTCTCTAATTGAGTATTATTATCTAATTCTCCTCTTTTTCTTAAAGCTCCTGACCAAGCAAATATTGTTGCCATTGGATTTGTTGAAGTATCTTCACCTTCTAAATACTTATAATAATGACGTGTAACTGTTCCATGAGCAGCTTCATATTCATATTTACCATCAGGGGATACTAATACGCTAGTCATCATAGCTAGTGAACCAAAAGCAGTGGAAATCATATCACTCATTACATCGCCATCATAATTCTTACATGCCCATAAAAAGCCACCTTCACTTCTAATTACTCTTGCAATAGCATCATCAATTAATGTATAGAAGAACGTGATACCAGCTTCTTCAAAATCTTTTTTAAATTCGTTTTCATACATTTCTTCAAAAATAGCTCTAAATTGATGATCGTAACTTTTGCTTATAGTATCCTTTGTTGAGAACCATAAATCTTCTTTACTATCTAAAGCATAAGTAAAACAAGATCTTGCAAAACTTTTTATTGAATCATCCTTATTATACATTCCTTGAATAACACCTGGGCATTCAAAATCAAAAATGGTTTCTCTAAATTTTTCTTTTCCATTTTTATCAGTAAATACTAATTCAGCTTTACCTTCTTCTGGAACTCTATATTCAGTTGCCTTATAAACATCCCCATAAGCATGACGGGCAATTGTAATAGGTTTTTTCCAGTTTTTTACAACAGGCTTTATGGAATCAATGCAAATTGGTGTTCTAAAAACAGTTCCATCTAAAATTGCTCTTAATGTACCATTAGGACTTTTGTATTTTTCACTAAGATTATATTCGCTCATTCGTTGTTCGTTAGGAGTAATTGTTGCACATTTTACACCTACTCCATATTTAGCTATTGCATGAGCTGCTTCATGAGTGACCGCATCTTTAGTTTCTTCTCGATGGATTAAACCTAAATCGTAATATTTAGCTTTTAAATCAACAAATGGTAAGATTAAATCATCTTTTATCATTTGCCAAAGAATCCTTGTCATTTCATCACCGTCTAATTCAACTAAGGGTGTAGTCATTTTGATTTTATTCAATACAGTATCCTCCTATATATTCGACTCTTACTAAGATAAAGTAGTTTTTAAATCTTGTGAAGAATATATTATAATTTTTTACTTATTTTATAAAGAATATGGACTTTTTTTAAGATAATTGTCCGAAAAATAATGCTTTTTTTGGGAAATAACAGAATAAAAAAATTGGGGCCGATTGGATTTGAACCAACGACTCCCACGATGTCAACGTGATACTCTCCCACTGAGTTACGGCCCCATTTTTATATTGTTCGAAGAACGTACTTTTTATAACATAAACTAAAATAAAGTTCAATACGATATTTTACTTTACTTGCAATAATCTAGATTAATTGATATATAATAATTATTATGAAATTGTTAATAGCCTCAGATATTCATGGTAGTTATTACTATGCAAAAAAATTAATTGATATATATAATGAAGGTAGCTTTGATAAATTAATTCTCTTAGGAGATATATTATACCATGGACCTAGAAATGATTTACCCAAAGAGTATAACCCTAAAAAGGTCATTGAACTGTTAAATAGTATTAAAAATAATATAATTGCTGTAAAAGGTAACTGTGAAGCAGAAGTTGACCAAATGGTTTTAGATTTTGATATATCAAGTGAACATAGCACTTTATTTATAGATGATATCTTATTTTATTTAACACACGGACATAGAACAATGCCATCTTTAAAAAAAGGAGATGTAATTCTTAGTGGTCATACACACATTCCTTTATATAATTTAGAGAAAAATGGAATTCATCATTTTAATCCAGGATCAATTTCGATTGCAAAAGGTGGGTTTGAAAATTCATATATGGTATATCAAAATAGATGTTTTACAGTATTAGATTTTAATAGTAATAAAATTATTGAGAAATCAATTTAATATCAGTACTCCATTTTATTTGTGCAATTACTTTTCCATCAACTTCATTAAGAGTAATACTACCATTATGCAATCTCATAACTTCATATACAATAGGAAGGCCAAGACCATTTCCACCTTCACTTCTACTCTTGTCTCCTCTCTCCCATGGCTCAAAAATTGAGACATCTTTTTTTAATTTCCCTTTATTTATTACTTGAACTTCATTTTTTGAAAATTCAACTATGATTTCTCCGACCCCATATTCTAGTGCATTTTCAATTAATGAATTAATAGCAAGTATAATTGTTGAATAATCAGCATCTAAATAATTTTCGAATTTAACAAATTGTATTTCTTCTGTATATATATCAGATTTTTTTATATAATTAATTATATCATCAACACTACATTTACTAATATAAATTTCTTTATCAGGACTTTGTAATGATGAATACAAAATAACTCGATTTATTCTTTTGGATAAGTCAGTATGTTCTTTTTTCAATAAAGCAATAGTAGTATGGTCTAAAGGAAAAATATTATCTTCCAACCCATCTAATAATATTTGCATTGATGTTACAGGTGTATTCAAATCATGGGTGATATTTCTTAACCAGGCTTTTCTATTTTTTCGATTTTGAGCTAAATCCTTATCAAGTTTTTTTATAGCTAAATTAATTTCTTGATATTCTTCAACATTATACTGAGGAAGATCAACATTTTCTTCGCCTTTTGATAATTTAAACAAAGCTTTCCTTAAACCTTTAGCATAATTTTCTAACTGTCTTGAGAAATAATAGCTTAAGACTAAAGAAAATTGTAAAGCTATCAAGATTATGCTTATAAGCCAAATACTTCCAACACTAAAAAGATCTTTACTATATTTATAAGTTGAAGGAGTAAAGACTAAAACATCTACAGCATATAAAAATTGATTATCCTTAGTAATTATTATAGAACCAGTAATTGATTTTGCGTCAACTTGTTCAGGAACTTCAATTTTTCTTTTTTCGAAAATATTATCTGAATTAGTAATCTGAATTAAATCTACATATAATAAATTATTTAACATTTTCGTTTGAATTAAATTGATTGGACTTATTGTAACTACACTTTTATAAGATTCATCATCTATCGTTCCACTTTCCAATTTTTTATGAGAAGAATCAATATCTAGATGTTCTTCCCTTTGAGATAAAGGTCCACCAAATTGAGTTTTTCCGAAAGAATAAATTACTTTACCTTCTTCATTTCTAAAGATTAATCCACTAATTCTATTATCTTCTAAAGCACAATCTAACGAAGTTCCTACAATATTTTGTAAATTAAAATCATCAGAATTTTGAGCCAAACAAACGGCTAAACGTTGACTGAATTCATTAAAAGAATTATTAGACCATTGCTTTGAAGCTTTAAAATAAAAAACAGCAAGAAAGAACATAATAAATAATAAGACAAACAATGATACACTTAATATAGAAACGAATAAACGGCTAAATAGTTTTTTCATAAAAATATCTAACCTTTAAAGATATTCTTTATTATCAACACCAACAAATCTGTAGCCATAACCTCTAACAGTTTCTATCCAATTTCCATTTGATATTTTTGCTCTAATATTTTTAATATGTGTGTCAACGATTCGTTCATACGATTCACTTGAATAATTAAAACATTCATTCAATATTTTTGCCCTTGAAACAAGCAAATGAGAATTATCTACTAAACAAAGTAAAACTCTCCATTCAGCAGCGGTTAAGGTTATTTCATTATCATCTAATTTTAACAAATGAGCATTCTTATCAATAAATAACGTAAAACCTTCTTTATAATAGTAAATAGTATCTTTTAAAAGAGGTGAATTGGTATTTGTTCTCTTCAAAACAGCCTGAACACGTAAAACTAACTCTTTTGGTGAAAAAGGTTTTGTAATATAGTCATCAGCACCTATCTC
The DNA here is from genome assembly GCA_963678575.2 of Sphaerochaetaceae bacterium. Lineage (GTDB taxonomy): Bacteria > Spirochaetota > Spirochaetia > Sphaerochaetales > Sphaerochaetaceae > Pleomorphochaeta. Next base: position 1,042,663 of record CAXXHV010000002.1, read on the forward strand.
AAAACCTAGAATTCTATCGGACTCTTCAGCTCTCGCTGTCATAAAAATTACTGGGAAATTATATTTTTTCCTTATATTTTTTACAAAGGTAAAACCATCTCCATCAGGTAACATCACATCTTGTAATAATAAATCAGGAATTTTAATTTCAAATGCTTTTTTAGCATCTTCAAGATTATAAAATACTTCACAATCAAGATTGCTAAACTCTAAATATTGTTTTACTCCATTAGCTATCACTTGATGATCTTCAATAACATAAATTAACGATTTTTTTTCATTTTCCATTGTTGTTACCTTATATTTTAATATTATTTCACTAAAATTATAGTACAATAAATAAATTTATACAAAACAAATAAAACAAACGACACACAAAACACATAAAAATTTAATATTTATTAAAAAGTAATGATGATTTAAATGGCTATTTATTTACTTATTTCATAAGTTGTAATTAATTTTTCATTATTTTACAAGACAAATCTATATTTAATTTATTATAATACAAGCAAATACTAGATTAAACAAAATATTTTTAAAAACTACATAAAATAAATGTTGACATAAGTTACATTATAATTTATATTTTAAATATAGAAAAACATATTTAGAAGGAAAACCAAAATGAAAAAACTATTATCAATCTTAATTTTAAGTGTATTTACAATAACATCATTATTCGCTGTTGTTTCAAATCCAAATAACGGAAAATCAGCACAAGTTCAACTTATAACTGCAATAGACGAAACTGAAGTTACATACGAATTATCATATGTTGATGAAATATTAGTTGATGGAATAAAAGAATACCAAATTAATGTAGCACCATTAACAGAAAATGGGAAAACTGATTTCTTTTCAGTCCATGCAACAAGTAATATGAATAGTGACCTCTCCGTTTCAGTAAAAGTATTTCCTGACAAATTTAGAACCTCATTAAATAATGGACAAAAACCTTATAATTCTCAAATTACTCCAGAAGTTAAATATGACACAGTAATAAATACCATTACAGCTGGAAAACACACTAACTATTTAGTAAATAAATTCTACTTAAGTTGGAATGGCAAATCAGATTTACCAGCTGGCGACTATGTTAGTGATGTAAGAATCGAATACTCGGTAAAATAGAAGAATACGAAAATTTAATATTTATATTCAAATTAAAAAGACAATGGCTTAAACATTGTCTTTTATTATGCATATAATCAAGCTCAATTTAATACTTTTCTAAATCCTCCCAAAAAATTTTTAATAGCAGAATATTTTTATAAAAATCAATCACTAGATTATTTTAACACTCAAATACCCTGTTCAATTAACATTTATAGAACATTGCAATTTATTAAAAACTATATTTAATTAACAATTATACATATTTAATGTGATTTTTGTAATATTAAAATTCATATTTTAAAAAATGATATCATTTAATATTGTAATTTCGAATATTATTTTCAATATACTATTATAATTACTTATACTTTTTTAAAAAATTCACATATATATATAAAACTAATTGACCTAATCGATATTTTTTTATATATTAAAAACATCTTATAAGTATAGATAAATTAATTTTATGGAGATTACTATGGCTACTAAAGCAAAAGAAACAACTAACGAAATTTTTCCTGGCCAACTAGAATTACAAAGCTTGATTGAAAAAACAGCTAAAGCTCAAGAAAAATTTGCAACCTTTTCCCAAGAACAAGTTGATAAAATATTTAGAGCTGCTGCAATAGCTGCAAATGATGCACGTATTTCATTAGCTAAAGAAGCTGTTGAAGAGACAAAAATGGGGATCATTGAAGACAAAGTAATTAAAAACCATTTTGCTTCAGAATATATTTTTAATAAATACAAAGATGATAAAACTTGCGGTATTGTTGAAAGAGATGGCGGCTTTGGTGTTCAAAAAGTTGCTGAACCTATTGGAGTAGTTTGTGGAATTATTCCAACAACAAACCCAACAAGTACTGCTATTTTTAAAAGTTTAATCTCTTTAAAAACTCGTAATGCAATTATCTTTAGTCCACATCCTAGAGCAAAAAATTGTACCAATCATGCTGCTAAAATTATTTTAGATGCTGCAGTAAAAGCTGGAGCTCCAGAAGGTATCATTGCCTATATTGAAGAACCCAGCATTGAAAAAACAAATTATTTAATGAAAAATCCTTTAATTAATATCATTTTAGCTACTGGTGGTCCTGCAATGGTAAAAGCTGCATATTCATCAGGGAAACCTGCTATTGGGGTTGGTGCTGGTAATACACCTGCATTAATTGATAGTTCAGCTAACATAAAAATGGCTGTAAGTTCAATCTTAATGAGTAAAACGTTCGATAATGGTGTTGTTTGTGCTTCTGAACAAGCTATCGTATGCCATAAAGATGTTTATAAAGAATTTAAAGAAGAAATGCTAAGTAGAGGAGCTTATTTCTTAAATAAAGAAGAAACTGACAAGATAAGAAAAGTAATTTTAGATCCAAAAAGAGGAACCGTTAACCCTTCAATTGTTGGTCAACCAGCTTCAAAAATTGCAGAAATTGCAGGTTTCACAGTAGCTCCAAAAACAAAAGTTCTTATTGGAGAATGTGATAAAATTAATGTGAATGAACCCTTCGCACATGAAAAACTTTCTCCAGTTTTAGGTATGTTCAAATGTAATAATTTTGAAGAAGGTTCCTTAATGGCTGAAGAATTAGTGGCTTTAGGTGGTTTCGGACATACAAGTGTTTTATATGTTAATGAAAAACATCAAGATCAAATTGATCATTTTTCACAAATTTTAAAAACTAGCCGGGTTCTTGTTAACATGCCTACTTCTCAAGGGGCTATCGGTGATATTTATAACTTTAAGTTAGAACCTTCCTTAACTCTAGGTTGTGGATCTTGGGGTAATAATAGTGTTAGTGAAAATGTTGGACCTAAACATTTATTAAATATCAAGACTGTAGCTGCAAGGAGAGAAAATATGTTGTGGTTCAAAGTACCTTCAAAGATTTACTTCAAATACGGTTGTTTACCAGTAGCTCTTGAAGAATTAAAAGAGAAAAAAAGAGCTTTTATTGTAACAGATAGTTATTTATTCAACAGTGGAATGACAGATTTAATTACTGATAAACTAACTCAAATGGGTGTCGATTCAGAAATATTCCACCAAGTTAAACCTGACCCTACCCTAGGAACAATTACACTTGCAATGGAAAAGATAAATCATTTCAAACCAGATGTAATTATTGCTTTAGGAGGTGGTTCTCCAATGGATGCAGCAAAAATCATGTGGTTGTTATATGAAAACCCTGATGTACAATTTGAAGGTTTAGCACTTAGATTTATGGATATTCAAAAGAGAATATATGCTTTCCCTAACATGGGCAAAAAATCTGAACTAGTTTGTATATCAACAACAAGTGGTACTGGTGCAGAGGTTACTCCTTTTGCAATTATCACTGATGAAAACACAGGCGCTAAATATGCAATTGCTGATTATGCACTAACCCCTAGTATGGCCATTGTTGATAGCAGGCTCGCAGTGGGTATGCCAAAAGGCTTAACAGCTTCATGTGGTATTGATGTACTTACACATGCAATTGAAGCTTTAGTATCTTGTATGAGCACAGATTATACTAATGGTTTATCTTTAGAAGCCGCTAGAATAATTTTTAAATATTTACCAACAGCATATCATCATGGTGACAATGTTGTTGCAAGAGAAAAAGTACATAACGCTTCCGCAATTGCTGGTATGGCTTTTGCAAATGCATTCTTAGGCATTTGTCACTCAATGGCACATAAGCTAGGAGCTAAATTCCACGTTCCTCATGGTATGGCTAACGCTTTATTACTAACTAATGTTATTCGTTTCAATGCAACAGATAACCCAACTAAGCAAGCTGCTTTCCCTCAATACACTTACCCTTCAGCAATAAGCCGCTATGCTCGTCTTGCAGATTACATTAATATGAAGGCAAATGAACAAGAAAACACGCCTTTCCTTCATATCAAAGCTAATGCAACGCAAGAAGAAAAAGTTGAATCATTAATTGATGCAATTGAAAGTTTAAAGAAAGAGTTAGGAGTCCCAGCTTCTATTAAAGATTGGGGTGTTGATGAACAAGAATTCTTAGCAGCTGTTGATGAGTTGTCTATCAATGCATTTGATGATCAATGTACTAGTGCTAATCCAAGATATCCACTAATTAGTCAAATTAAACAATTATATTTAAATTGTTACTATGGAACTAAATGGGTTGAAGAAGCTTAGTATCTCTTATTTTCGACACTTGGAGTGGTTTATACCACTCCATTTTTTTATAGAATATAATTTAAATTTTTTCTTCTTCTAAAAGTTGTATTTTTTTAATTTTTTCTGGTTTATTTTTTATTTTATCTATTTTATTAAGAATAGATTCTTCTTTTTCAGCACGGCCTTTTTTCAACTGTTCAAAAAGCATATCTCTTTTATTTTTATATTCATTTGTTGTTACATCTTTCATTACTAAAAAAAGCGAACCTATCATCTTCTCAATTAAAGTTTTATCTTCTTCATCATTATTTAAATATGCATTTAATAAATTATAAATACTTTTTATTGGACGGAGTTTTAAATCATAAACATGTTCTAATCCTGCGGCATCTGTCGATTCAAAAATTGAATCAATGAAAGTTGAAATTTCTTCCTCATTTAGTTGTTCTAACCAAACCCTTATACTTTTATCAAAAATAAGCGAAGAATTAGCTCTCTCATCTATTCTTTTAAAATGATCAACATTTACTTGCCACGAAAAAGGCATATGTTGAGCAATTCCATTTTTTTTATTTGAATATACTATTTCAATAGGTTCTTCATGTTGCATTAAGATTCCAACTATTGAACCTTGAGGGACTAAAGTTACCATTCTGTTTTTTATTTTCAAGTACCCTAAATCTTTAATAGCATTTTTATTAAACCCAGGCCCATCAAAGCTATAAACTTTTTTTATTCTAGCTTGAATACTTTCTTCTGTTTTCAATGCAGAATATAATGCAATATTTCCACCTTTCGAATGCCCTACTATATTAATTTTTCCTCTCTTCAATTTTGCAATTTTTTCTAAATATTCTTTCCCATATTCTTGAGAACCAACAGTTTTTTTGAAACTCATTAAAAAGTCTTCTTTCCAACCAATTAGTGATGCATCTGTACCCCTATATGATATTACAAGCTCTTTATTTGGTAAAATAAAAGAAATTGCTGCAAACTGAAGAGCGTTATCCTTTTCAAAATTATAAGAAAATCCAAACACTTTAGTATTCTTGTATCTTTCTTTTTTTGAAATTAATTTTATCAATTCAAAACATCCAATTTCGAATGGGGATGTTTCATCTTTGGCTAAAAGAAACCCTTCTTCTTCTAGAAGTTTTACCAATTTATTTAAATTATAATATTTTAGTTTATTCTCTAATTTCATATCAGGTAAAAAATCAATATAAGCGAGCAGAGAAAAAATAACCATATCAACTTCAGTAGGTGGTACTTTTTCAAAACTTAAATCACCTCGCCAATATAGATAGTCATATAAATCATCCATTTACTTTCTCCAAAAAACTTTTGTAATAAACCATTAATTTATTAGCTAGTTTTGTAAATAGTATATTAAAGGTATAAAATTATTCCTTCTTTATAATTATATACTATTTTTTTTATTTTTTAACAATTTTAGTAATTTTTCTTTTTTTTTACATAGAAATCAATTTCATATATAAAAAATTGATGTTTCCTTAAATATTTTTATTATATTTATATTTACAATAAGTATTGATTAAAAATTTATTACCTTATATCTTAAAATTATGTATAGAAATTTACCTAAAAGCATTTATTCCTTAGCTTTTATTAACTTTATTAATGGCTTCGGAAACTTTACTTTCCCTTTTCTAACATTATTTTTAACTCTTAAACTAGGATATTCAACAGCAGCAGCCGGTACTTTTTCAATGTTAAGCATGTCTATGTACGTTCCTGGGTCATTAATTTCAAGCAAATTAGCTGATAAAATGTCAAGAAAAAAAATAATGGTAGTTACTCAATTCCTTTTTTCTTTAACTTTTTTAGTTAGTGGTATTTTCTATTCTCACAAAGAAATAATTCCATATTTATTATTATTAGGATTATTATTTGATGGAGCAAGCGATCCTGCTAGACAAGCCTTACATACAGATCACACGACTTTCGACAATAGACAAGAAGCTTTTTCTTTATTCTATCTATGTTATAATATTGGCTTTGGTTTTGGGCCAGCAATTGCCGGTTTATTTTTTAACTCTCATCCAAGATGGTTATTTTTGGGTTCTGGAATTATTGGAATGTTAGCTACTATAATTGTAACGTTAACAATAAATGATAAAAGACCTAACGAAAAGCAAATTGAAGATAGTATTATTAATAACCAAACTGATAAAGCAGTAGAAGGGAATGTATTAAAAGCTTTGATTTCAAGACCCAAATTACTCTCTTTTATTTCGATTAATGGTATTTTCTTTTTAAGTGTAAGTACAGTTTTATTTACTTTACCGTTATATGCATCCCACCTCTTTGGTGAGAAAGGCCCTACTATTTATGGTTTTCTTATGAGCTCAAATGCAATAACAGTTGTATTAATCACGCCTTTATTTGTTAAATTATCAAGAAAGAAAAATACTTTAACAGTTATAATAATATCATTAGTGCTTTATTTACTAGGTTTTAATTTATTAGCTATTGCTTCAACTATAATTATTTTTGTAATAAGTGTAATTGTATTTAGCTTAGGTGAATCATTAAATGCTACTAATAATGATTATTTCATTGCTAATCATACCCCAATAGGTCATAGAGCGAGATTTTCTACTGTCATTTCAATTATTCAAGGAGCAGGTTATGCTTTTGGTCCATTATTAGGGGGACAATTACTTGAAATAATAAGTTTTAGAGAAGTATATTACATTGTTTCAGCCTTAATTATTTTTTGTGTTTTTGCTTTAATATATGTTAGACACACCTACATAAGAGATGGAGAGCAAATCGTCCCTCAAGATAGTTGTCAATCTTAATATTGAATATCTTTCTTTTTTGATATAGTAATTGACTTTTACAATTACTATATCTATCATTTTAAAAGAGGATATATGACAATTAAAAATTTAAAAAATAGTGATATTGAAGCTTTATACAAATTTCAAAAAGGAAATATTTATAAAGTAAAAAACACTAGAAGAAAAAATAACAATTTAAAAAAATCAACTTCTTTATTTTCAAAACTACTCAAGTTAAAAAAAAGAAAGAGACCTACGATAAAAGATGTAGATATAAGATTTGTAGGTGGGCAAATCTATGTTTCTACAGATTCTTCTCAAAACACCTCATTAGATCCAATATAAAAAAGGTATCTCTTTAAAAATTAAAGAGATACCTGAAGAAGTATTTATTAGAAAATAATAAATACACTAAATTACATCATCAACTTCAACAAACCCTTGCATATCTTTAATTGAATTTCCTGGAGGAACTATAGGGAATACCTTGTCATCCAATGGAATTTCAACATCAATAACAACAGCTTTATTCAAACTAAAAGCTTCCTCTAAAATTGCTTTAGCATCATCTTTTGGATTAATTCTTCTGCCTTCTATACCATAAGCTTTTGCTAATAATAACCAATCAATTGGAGTATCAAGTGTTGTTTGACTATAATGCCCTTTATAAAATAAAGTTTGCCATTGTCTAACCATTCCAAGAGTATGGTTATTCATTACAATAATAATAATTGGTAAATTATATCTCTTAATTGTTGTTAATTCATTACTGTTCATTCTAAAACAACCGTCACCAGCAATATTAACAACTCTAGAGTTTAAATTCCCCATCTGTGCACCAATTGAAGCACCAGTCCCATATCCCATAGTACCTAATCCACCAGAAGTTAAAAATCTTCTTGGTTTTTTATGATTAACAAATTGAGCTGACCAAATTTGGTGTTGTCCTACTTCAGTAGTCACAATATCATCTGCTTTTAGAATATCATTTAAAGCATGAATTACTTCACTTGCTCTTTGACTTTCTTGATTTGTTAAAAGAGGGAATCTTTTCTTATATTGTGCAACAGTATCCATCCAATCTTTATGAACAAGAGGTTTACCAATAGCAGCACTCAATTTTTCAAGAACAATATTTATATCACCTAATAAATGACATGTGGTTGCTATATTTTTATCAATTTCAGCAGGGTCCACATCAATTTGTATAATTTTTGCATTTTTTGCAAAACTACTAGCTTTACTAACTACTCTATCAGAAAATCTTGCGCCAATAACAATAAGTAAATCACAGTTATTTACACATACATTTGATACTTTAGATCCATGCATACCTACAAGACCTGTGTATCTGTGACTATTTGATTCTATTGAACCACAACCCATTAATGAAACACAAGAAGGAGCATCAATTAAATCTATAAACTGTCTAACTTTATCACTTGCATCGGAGATAATAACTCCTCCACCAACATAGCACATAGGATTTTCACTTTGTTTCAACAATCTAACAGCTTCACTTAAGCTCTCTTGAGATAATCTATCTGATACATATTCAGTTTTTTTAGGTTCATATTTTTCATATTCACAAAGACTCGTTTGAACATCTTTTGGAATATCAATTAATACAGGGCCTGGTCTACCACTACTAGCAATTTCAAAGGCTTCTCTAACTATTTTAGCTAAATTCTTTACATCTTTTACAATATAATTGTGCTTAGTAATTGGCATTGTTACACCAGAGATATCAACTTCTTGGAAGCTATCTTTTCCCAATAATGTTACTGGAACATTACCTGTAATTGCAACCATTGGAACACTATCCATTTGAGCTGTAGCTATTCCTGTAACTAAATTTGTAGCACCAGGACCGCTTGTTGCAATACATACCCCTACTTTTCCAGTTGATCTTGCATAACCGTCAGCAGCATGACTAGCCCCCTGTTCATGAGCTGTTAATACGTGAGTTATTTTATCACTCTTATCATATAAAGCATCATAAAGAGGAAGAACAGCACCACCTGGGTAACCAAATACTGTATCAACATTTTGCTCAAGTAAACATTCTATTATAATTTTTGCACCTGTTAATTCCATATATACTCCTATTCTTTGTATACTGCACCCTTAGAGGCATCACTAACTAGTTTTGCATAACGGCCTAAGTACCCACTTTTGATAGAGGGTTCTTTACAAACCCAACTTTCACGTCTTTTTGCTAATGTATCATCATCTACTAATAATTCTAACTTGTAATTAGGAATATCAATACTTATAATATCACCTTCTTGCACAAGAGCAATAGTTCCACCTTGAGCTGCTTCAGGACAAACATGGCCAATAGAAGCACCTCTTGTTGCACCACTAAATCTACCATCAGTTAATAAAGCAACATCCTTATCTAAATTCATTCCTGCAATAGCGCTAGTTGGAGAGAGCATTTCTCTCATGCCAGGACCACCTTTAGGACCTTCATATCGGATTACAATAACATCACCTTTATTAATTTTTGAATCAAAAATTGCTTTAATACAATCCTCTTCACATTCAAAAACTCTAGCAGGTCCTTTGTGAACCAACATTTTTTTATCAACAGCACTTCTTTTTACAACAGATCCCATTGGAGCTAAATTTCCACTTAGTACAGCAATACCACCAGTTGAGGAATAAGGGTTATCAATATCTCTAATAACTTCTGTATCATAGTTTTTAGCATTTTCAAATGATTCACCTATTGTTTTACCAGTTACTGTTAGTAAATCTTTAATTATGAGATTTCTTTTGTCAAGTTCTTTCATTACAGCCATTATACCACCAGCGAAATATAACTCTTCAATATGATGAGGACCAGCTGGTGCTAAGTGACATAAATTAGGAACATTTTGACTTATAACATTAGCACTAAAAATATCAAAATCTATATTAGCATTATGTGCAATTGCAGGTAAATGTAACATTGTATTTGTACTACATCCTAAAGCCATATCAACAGTTAATGCATTTTTAAATGAGTCCTCATTTACAATATCTTGTGGTCTAATATTCTCTTTCAGTAAATTCATTATTTGATGACCAGCTTGTTTTGCTAATATGTCTCTTTGTGAATATACTGCTGGGATTGTTCCATTTCCAGGAAGGGCTAAACCTAATACTTCTGTTAAACAGTTCATTGAATTAGCTGTAAACATTCCAGAGCAAGAGCCACAGGTAGGACAAACATTGTTTTCATAACTAGTAAAGGTCTCTTTATCCATTGTTTTATTTGTAAAACTACCAATAGCTTCAAACATGGAGGCTAAATCCTTTCCTCCCTTTACTCCTGGAACTTTACCAGCTAACATTGGACCACCTGAAATAAAGATGGAAGGGACATTAAGTCTTAAGGCTGCCATTAACATTCCAGGAACAATTTTATCGCAGTTTGGAACAAAAACTAGAGCATCAAATGGATGTGCTGTCGCCATAATTTCAATAGAATCAGCAATTAACTCTCTTGAGGCAAGAGAATATTTCATTCCAGTATGCCCCATTGCAATACCATCACAAACCCCAATTGTTGGGAATACTACAGGATGACCACCAGCTTCTCTAACTCCAGCTTTCACAGCATCAACAATTCTATCTAAATGAACGTGACCTGGTATTATTTCATTCTTTGCATTTACAATACCAATTATTGGAGAATGAATTTCATTGTCGCTCCATCCCATTGCTTTCATAAGGGATCTATGTGGAGCTCGTTCAATTCCCTCAGTCATTTGACTAGATCTATATTTATTATCTTTATTCATCATTTTGCCTTCTTTTAATTAATAGTATAAATTATATACTATCACTATTTTTAAAGATTAGATAGCTTCACAAATTAATCTACCCATCTCCTTTGTACCAACTTTTGTTGTGTTTACACTATAAATATCACTTGTTCTATAACCTTTATCTAAAACATCAAAAACAGCTTGCTCAATTGCTTTAGCTTCAGTTTCAAGATTAAATGAATATCTTAACATCATTGAAACAGAAAGAATTGTTGCAATAGGATTTGCAATGTCTAAGCCTGCAATATCCGGAGCACTTCCATGAATTGGTTCATACATACCAAGAGTTCCACTACCTAAAGAAGCACTTGGAAGCATTCCAATGCTTCCTGTGATTTGAGAAGCTTCATCACTTAATATATCACCAAACATATTTGTAGTTACAATAGTATCAAATTGCTTTGGATTTCTAACTAATTGCATTGCAGCATTATCTACATAAAGATGATTTACTTCTACATCTTTATAATCTTCACTCATTTTATTAACAATTTCTCTCCAAAGTTGAGAAGAATTTAAAATATTTGCTTTATCAACACTTGTAAGTTTTTTACCTCTAATTAATGAAATTTCAAAAGCTTTTTTTACAATTCTTTCAATTTCATCTTTTCTATAAGTAAGAGTATCATAGGCACTATTTTCGTCTCTGCCTCTTTCTCCAAAATAGATACCACCTGTTAATTCTCTTACAACCATAATATCAAGACCATCACCAATTATTTCATCTTTTAATGGGCAAGCATCTTTTAATTGAGGATACATAACAGCAGGTCTTAAATTACAAAATAAATTTAAAGCGCTTCTTAGTCCTAATAGAGCTTTTTCTGGTCTTAATTCAGAAGCAACATTATCCCATTTTGGACCACCAACAGCTCCTAATAGAACTGAATCACAAGCTTTACAAGTATCTAAACTTTCTTGTGGTAATGGATTATTAAATTTATCAATAGCAGCACCACCAGCTATTACTTCTTTATATTCAACATTATGGTTAAATTTCTTTGCAACTTTATCTAAAACTTTTACTGCTTCATCAATAATATCAGGACCAATACCGTCCCCTTTTACTAGTGCTATTTTCATATCCATAATCTATTTATTCTCCTCTTTGTTTTTGATATATGCTGCAAGTCCACCAGCTTTTATTAATTCTTGCATAAAAGGAGGAAATGGTTCTGCTTGGAATTCTTTATTTTTTGTAACATTAGTAATTTTACCTGTATCAAAATTAACTTCCACTTCATCTCCACTTTCAATATTATCGCAAGCTTCTGGACATTCTAAAATTGGAAGACCAATATTCAAAGAATTTCTATAAAAAATTCTTGCAAAAGATTTCGCTATAACACAAGAAATTCCGCTTGCTTTTATTGCAATAGGAGCATGTTCTCTTGAAGAACCACAACCAAAGTTTTTATCTCCAACAATTATATCTCCATCTTTAACATTAGTTGCAAAATTTTCATCAATATCTTCCATACAATGTTTTGCAAGTTCACTATGAACTGAAGTATTTAAATATCTTGCTGGAATTATTACATCAGTATCTACATTATCTCCGTATCTAAAAACACTACCTTTACTTTTCATTTTGATTAATTCTCCTTGATTGTATTTGGATCTGTAATGAAGCCAGTAATGGCACTTGCTGCAGCAACTTCAGGTCCAGCTAAATATACTTCTGATTTTACATGTCCCATTCTTCCAACAAAGTTTCTGTTTGTTGTTGAAACAGCTCTTTCACCTTCTGCCAATATACCCATATGACCACCTAAACAAGGGCCACAGGTTGGAGTAGATACAGCACAACCGGAATCAATAAAGATATCAAATAGGCCTTCATGCATTGCATCTTTCCAAATTTGTTGTGTAGCAGGAAGAACGATACATCTTACTTTATTACTTATTTTATGGCCTTTTAAAATATTTGCAGCTTTTCTTAAATCAGAAAGTCTTCCATTTGTACATGAACCTATTACAACTTGATGGATTTCTATTTCACCAAATTCATCAAAGGTTTTAGCATTTTCTGGTAAATGTGGGAAAGAAACAGTACTTTTTATTTGTGATAAATCAATATCATAAACTTTTTCGTATTCAGCATCACTATCTGCTTCATAAATTGTTGGCTCCTTTGCTCCATGGGCTTTTAAATACTCTAGAGTAATTTCATCAACAGGGAATATTCCATTTTTACCACCAGCTTCAATTGCCATATTAGCGACAGTGAATCTATCATCAATTGTTAAATTTTTTACACCAGAACCAGCAAATTCCATGCTTTGGTAAAGCGCTCCATCTACACCAATCATTCCTATTATATGCAAGATTAAGTCTTTACCACCAACATTCTTATTAAACTTTCCAAATAAGTTAAATTTGATAGCTGTAGGAATTTTAAACCAAGCTTGACCAGTTGCCATGCCGCATGCCATGTCTGTTGAACCAACACCTGTTGAAAATGCTCCTAATGCACCATAGGTACAAGTATGAGAATCAGCACCAATAATTAAATCACCAGCAGTTACTAACCCTTGCTCAGGAAGAAGTGCATGTTCTACACCCATTTGACCAACTTCGAAATAATTTGTAATTTCATTTTTTCTTGCAAATTGTCTCATACAATTACATTGTTCAGCTGCTTTTATATCTTTATTTGGAGCAAAATGATCAGGTACTAAAGCAATCTTATCTTTATTAAATACATCTTTTTTACCAAATTTATCGAACTCTTTAATAGCAACTGGAGCAGTAATATCATTACCTAATACTAAATCCACATTAGCCATAATTAATTGACCAGCTCTTACAGAATCTAATCCTGCTTTTTGTGCTAGTAACTTTTGTGACATTGTCATACCCATAATTTTATATCTCCTATTTTGCTGGCTCAACACCAGAATCTTCTAAGTACCATGCTATACTATCGCTTAAAGCTTGCCAGCTCGCTGCAATAATGTCGTGATTTACCCCAACTGTATTCCAAGTTTTCTTCCCATTAGTTGATTCAATTAATACTCTTACAATTGATGCTGTTGCATCTAATGAATCTAAAACTCTAACTTTATAGTCACTAAGATATACATCTTTAAGAATTGGATAAAAAGGTTCAAGGACTTTTCTAAGTGCTTTATCTAAAGCATTTACAGGACCTGCACCTTCTTCTGCAGTAATAGCACTTTCACCTGCTACTTCTACTTTTATCATTGCAATATGAGGAGTATCTTGTACTCCGACATCGTAATATTCTTTTCCTAGAGTTTGATAATGAGAAAGTTTAAAATATGATTTCTCAATACCAATATGTCTTCTAATTAATAAGTCAAAAGAGGCTTCAGCTCCTTCAAATTGATAACCGCAAGCTTCTAATTCTTTTAACTCATTAACTAAATCATATACTCTCTTATCATTTGAATTAAATATTGGATAATTCTTTTTAATTTTTTCTAATAATAAAGCTTTACCTGCAACTTCACTTGTCAACAATCTTCTAGTATTTCCTATTAATGTTGGTTCCATATGTTCAAATGAAATAGGATTTTTTCTAACTCCATCAATATGCATACCACCTTTGTGAGCGAAAGAACTTCTTCCTATAAATGGAGATAGTTTAGGTATCCTTACATTTGATATTTCAGCAACTTCATGAGCTATTGTTGTTAATTGTGAAAAAATACTATCATCAAGGCAATTAACATTCATTTTAAACTTTAAATTACAAATTACTTCAATTAAATTTGCATTCCCACATCTTTCCCCAAAGCCTAAAAGGGTTCCTTGAATATGTCTAGCTCCTGCTTCATATGATAATAATGAAGAAGCTACAGCAACACCTCCGTCATTGTGAGCATGAATACCAATTATAATATCAGGATATCTTTTTACTATATCTCGAGTTATTTCTTTTATTTCAGAAGGCAGCGCTCCACCCCTTGTTTCACAAAGAACAAGTTTAGTAGCACCTCCTTCTAATGCTGCATCTAAAGTCTTAATTGCATACTCTTTATTAGCTTTGTAGCCATCAAAAAAATGTTCAGCATCAAAAAATACTTCTTTATTATTATCTTTCAAGAATCTAATAGTATCTCTTATCATCTCTAAGTTTTCATCTAAAGTTGTATGAATAATATCTGTAACATGGAAATCCCAAGATTTACCAAAAATACAAATTGTATCAACACCGCATTCAATAATAGCTTGTAAATTACTGTCATCTGCTGCATTAGAGTTATATCTTCTGGTTGAACCAAAAGCTACTAACTTAGAGTAATCTAAATTAATCTTTTTTAATTCATTAAATAATATTATGTCTTTAGGATTCGAACCTGGGTTTCCTGCTTCAATATAATCAATTTTTAATTGATCTAATAATTTTACAAGCTTTAGTTTATCTGATACCGAAAAACTTATTCCTTCTGCTTGAGAACCATCTCTCAAAGTTGAATCAAATATTTCTACACCATTCATTTACTATCCCTCATTCTTTTTATCACTATGACCTACAAGCATATCATCTGATAAATCCATTTGCTGTGCATTAATTGAAGAACCTAAGGCTGAGCCTGTACTGTTTATCATATGATTTACAGCAGCAAGAGTTGAAAGAATTGAAGCTTCAATTACATCAGTTGAGACACCTCTACCTCTGTAGAATTCTTCCCCATCTGTTATTTTTACAAAAACTTCACCCTGAGCATCACGATGTTCTGTAACAGCATTTAGACTATAATCACAAAGACCAAATGGATGCTTTACAATTTTTTCAACAGCTCTAATTGCAGCATAAACAGGGCCGGAACCAACAGCAACTTCTTCAAATTTCTTACCTTTATGAAGTAAAGTTACACAAGCTGTACTTGTCATCATGTTTCCACTATTTACAACAAATTTGTCAAGAGTCCAATCATTTGCACCCCAACTTTCACTTGATTCAACTAGTGCCAAAAGGTCTCTATTACTGATGGTTTTCTTTCTATCACATAAAGCTTTAAATTCTTTAAATAATCTATTTGCTTCATCTTTCTCTAAAGGATACCCTAAGTCTTCCATCCTTTTAACAAAAGCATGTTGACCTGAATGTTTCCCTAAAATAAATTCCGTTTTTACTAAACCTACACTTTCTGGAGTCATTATCTCATATGTTTTTGCATTTGCCATAATTCCATGTTGATGAATTCCCGATTCATGAGCAAATGCATTAGCTCCAATAATAGCCTTTGAAGGGAACGGTTTAATGTTTGTAATTGAAGATAATGCTCTCGCTGTTTTATAAATTTCTTTTGAATTTACATCAATAGTATATGGATAAATATCGTTACGAGTTTTAATCGCCATTGTTAATTCTTCAATTGCAGTATTACCAGCTCTTTCTCCAATTCCACAAATAGTCCCTTCAACTTGTCTTGCTCCAGCTTTGATAGCAGCTAATGAGTTTGCAAGTCCAAGACCTAAATCATTGTGACAATGAGCACTTAATATTGCTTTATCTACATTTGGAACTTTGTTTAAAACTGTTTTAAACATAGTTTCAATATCTAAAGGAGTAGCATAACCGACAGTATCAGGAAGATTAACTGTTTTAGCACCAGCTTTAATTACAGCTTCAACAACTCTACACATATAATCTAAATCTGTACGTGTTGCATCCTCTAATGAAAACTCAACATCAGGACATAAATTTCTAGCATACTTGACCATTTTTATTGATCTATCAAGAGCTTCTTCTTTAGTCATTTTTAATTTATATTGCAAATGCAAATCACTTGTTGCTAAAAATGTATGAATTCTTGGGTTTCTCGCATTTTTTGTAGCTTGATAACTAGCGTCAATATCTTTTTCAAGAGCTCTTGAAAGGGATGCAATAATTAAATCTTCTGCATTATCAGCTATAGCTTTAACAGCTTCAAAATCGCCAGGACTTGCTATTGCAAAACCAGCTTCAATAACATTTACCCCGAGTTTTTCTAGTCTCTTAGCCATCTTAAGTTTTTCTTCTAAATTCATACTATAGCCTGGAGCTTGTTCTCCGTCTCTAAGGGTTGTATCAAAAATGATAATTTGATCTTGCATTATTGCCTCCATATTACTTTTTTTTTAATTCAAGAAAACTAGATAAAAAACTAATTATAAATATTTTACCTATTTCACTTAAATTAATTACTATTATTATTTTCCCTCTATTCAAAACAATGAATGGAGGGAAAATTTAGAAAAACTATTTCTTTAACCAACTCATCAAAGATCTTAGTTTTTTACCTGTAGCTTCAAGAAGACTTTCACTTTCAATTCTTCTCTTTGCATTGAAATAAGGTCTCTTAACTTGGTTTTCTAATAACCAATTTCTTGCAAAAGTACCTTCTTGGATATCTGTTAATACATTTTTCATTGCATCTTTAGATTCTTGAGTAATAATTTTATCGCCAGTTATATAATCACCATATTCAGCAGTATCTGAAATAGAATATCTCATGTAAGAAAGACCACCTTGGTTAATTAAATCAACGATTAATTTCATTTCATGACAACATTCAAAATATGCCATTTCTGGTTGATATCCAGCTTCAACTAAAGTATCAAAGCCAGCTTTAATTAAGGCACTTACGCCACCACAAAGAACTGCTTGTTCACCAAATAAATCTGTTTCAGTTTCTTCTTTAAAGCTTGTTTCAAAAATACCTGCTCTACCTGCGCCAAGACCTTTAGCATAAGCTTTAGCAACTTCCATACTATCACCACTTGGGTCTTGATTAACACAAACAAGAGAAGGAACACCTTTGCCTTCAACAAATTGAGATCTTACTGTATGACCAGGTCCTTTTGGAGCAATCATTATTACATTAACGTCACTTGGAGGAGCTATTTGACCAAAATGAATATTAAAACCATGAGCAAAAGCTAAATAATCACCTTTATCTAAATTATCTTTAATTGCACTATCATAAAGGGAAGATTGTTTTTCATCTGGAACTAACATCATAATAACTTGTGCAGCTTTAGCAGCATCTTTTGCTTCCATTACTTTTAAGCCAGCATCTTCTGCTATTTTCCAACTTTTTGATCCTTTATAAAGACCAACTACAACATCTACACCACTTTCTTGTAAATTTAATGCGTGAGCATGACCTTGGCTACCATAACCAATAATTGCTACTGTTTTACCTTCTAGGTACTTAAAATCTGCATCACTGTCATAATACATTTTACTCATTTTTCTCATCCTTTGGCTTTAGCCATTTTTTGATTTTGTTATTATTTTTATAGCATCTCGTATGGAGCATTTTTTAATGCTGTAGCTCCACGACCTATTGCTGTAATCCCGGTTCTAGTAAGTTCAACTATTCCATAAGGAGTAGCTAAATCTAAAAATGATTGAATTTTTTGATTACTTCCTGTTAATTGAAGAGTAATTGTTTCAAGAGTTACATCAACAACTTTAGCTTTAAATAATTCACTCAATTCAATTACATTTGTTCTATTTCCATCTTTTGTAGAAAGTTTAATCAAAATTAATTCGCTTTGAATTCCATTTTCATCAGTAATTATTGAAACTCTATAAACATCTATTAGTTTTTCAACTTGATTTTTAATTTGCTTGACTATAGAAGTATCCCCCAAAATAACAATTGTAATTCTACTTACATCATTATCATTTGTTCTTCCGACACTTAGACTATCGATGTTATAGCCTCTTCTTGAAAAGAGCCCCACTACTCTTTGCAAAACACCAGAATGGTTTTTTACAAGCAGTGATAATGTAAATCTCATCTCTTTAAAATCTTCCATGTTGTTTACTCCTTTACAAAATGGGTATAGTAAATCACTCCCTATATATTTTTACTTTGGGAGGTCTTTACCACGGTCCTTAGCATAATTTCTATGCCCCGTGGCTACATAATAATAAGTAGGCTGGATAAAATAAGGACTAAAATTAAAGCAATAAGGAGAACGACCACATCGATAATGTGGACTAAGATGATGTTTGATAATGTTGTAAAAATATTTCTCATCTTTAATTTTCTTCCTTGCTTTTAATTTATATGTCTATAATCTATTTTATTTAGCAAAATAGGTCAATACAAATATAGATTTTTTTATGCAATTTTATGCATATATATTCTTTTATTATACATAAAGTTGAAATACGCAAATTTTACTATCTAAATTTACAATTATATTAACATATAAATTACTAATAAGACAAATTAAATATCTATTTTGTAATTAACAATGTAATAATAATAAACAATATTAGAATCAAATCCAATAAAAATTAAAAATTCTTAATAATATAAATTTAATAAAAAGTTAATTCATTTTTTTATTATATAACAATAATTACATTCCTCTAGATTATAATTACTAAATTCAAAATCTAACAAGTTATTTTAGAATGAGTCAAACTTATTCGATTATCTAATTAATTAGATCTTTTAAGGAGCATATATAAATAATTTTTAAATTAAAAAAACAACGAAAAATAAATATATAATTTGGAACATTAACTCTGTGTTTAAGAAGAATAATATAATTATAATTTTTTTCTATTAGATAAATAATTATAATTATTAAAGTTAAGAGTATTTAAATAAATATTTAAAAGTATAACTAATTTAAAATATTTTTAACTTTATATTCACAAAAATAAGTTTATTATGTATAGTTATTCATATATTCAAATTTTGTGAAAAAATATGTGCTTTTTTTTTTAAATAAATATTATTTAGAAAAATATTCTTTTTACTTATTAAATATTAAAGTTGTGATATTATATATGCAATATATAATTTATTTGTATTATTAAAATAAAAGGAAAATGTTTTGTGAGTTACACATTAGTTATTGTAATAAGAGATGATCAAACTAGATTAGATTTAATTTCAAATATAAATTGGAAACAATTAGAAATTGAGTTAATAGCATCTTTAAAAGAGGGAATTATTGCCCAAAAACTTATCGAATTATTAAAACCAGATATGGTAATAACAGAATTTTCTGTGAGAGGAGTATATGCAATGCTTCAATCTTGTCCAATTTACCATACATTAATCTTTGGAAATAGCGAAAAAGAAATGAGTAGCACTCATAAAGCTTTTGGTCTTGGTGTTTTTGAATATTATCAAAAACCGATTACTTCAGAAAAATTTAATTATATCCTATATGATATGAAAAAGAAAATTGAAAAAGACAAAAGAAATATAATTGAAAATAATGGTGAAAATAAATTTAATGCGATTGAACTTCCTTCAATAACAACAAATCATCTTACCAATTCTGCAATTACTTTCGTTGAACAAAATTATTCTAAAAACATTGGACTTCAAGAAACTGCTGCTTTTTTGGGAGTAAGCGAAGCTCATTTATCTAGAGTTTTTAAAAGTGAAACTAAAATGAATTTTGTTAAATATTTAAACTCTTATAGAATTAACGAGAGTATTCATTTGATGAATGATGTTTCACTTGGAATTAACCAAATTTGTAATTCTGTTGGTATCCATAATCCAAGCTATTATTCAAAAATATTCAAAAATATTTTAGGAGTTAGTCCTAACAAATATAGAGATTCCTATATTTCTTATAATTTAAATAGTAAATAAAAGAATTACTTTTTAGTAAATTACAAAAGGGAACACCATATAATAATATAATGTCCCCTTTTTTATATTTTCAAACACATAAATATTTAATGCTAATGATTACTCTTCATATGGCCTTCTAGGTAACTAGCAATTTTTTCCATTGTTTCACTAGATACATCATGTTCTATTAAACATGCATCCCTATTACTAGCTTCTTCACTAACATTTAAAACTTCTCTTAAAAATCTAACTAAAGTTGTATGTCTTTTATATACCATTGAAGCATGGATTTTACCTTTTTCTGTTAAAGAAATTTTTCCATATGTTTCATGGTTAATATAACCTTCTGCATTAAGAACCTTCATAGCCCTATTTACACTAGGCTTTGAGACATTTAACCTTTCAGCAATGTCTGTAGTTCTAACAATACCTTTTTCGCTCTCAATATTGAGTACAGCTTCTAAATAGTCTTCACCTGATTTATTCATATATAACAATATATCTAATAATTTAGGTTTTGTCACTCACTATTTTAACATTTTTTTAAGATTTTTTTTAAGTTATTGACATAGGTCATAAAGTAATTTCATACTATATAACTAATTATCAAAATAATATCCACTTAATCAATTTCAAATTTTTATTAGCAATTACTAACTTAATGTTTAAAATAGATAACTTATATAGTTACTTATATTATTTTTTTTAGATTTTAAACAAATATATAACATAGTAATTTTTTTTTTACATGAATCTAAAAAATAGAGTATTATAATAAAAGAAATATTTAACTCAATAAGTAATTAAAGGAATTGACTATGCCAAAAAGAAATGATGCGACATTTGTTAATCAAGATCAAGCATTTAAAAAATTATTTCCATATTTAATGCCAAGGAAATGCGATTCACTCGTATATTTAAATTTAGACTTGGATCTTACAAAAACTTTAGAATTCATAAGGAATAATCAAAATAACATTTTAAAAAGAAAATATAGGGTATTTGAAGTTTTAATAGCAGCTTTTATAAGATTATTTGTTATAAGAGAAGAATTAAATAGATTTATTATGAATAAGAAGTTATGGCAAAGAAATGATATTTCAATTAATTTTATTGCAAAAGAAGATTATAAAGACGAAGCAAATGAACATAGTATTGTCTTAAATTTTGATAAAAATGTAACCTTAAATGATATTTCACAAATTATAAATGAAAAAATTCTTGATGCTAGAAATGCTACAAAAGAACAAATAGTTAATCCAACAGATAATTTAGTTAATATTTTTTCATCTTTTCCTTCTCCAATAATTACTTTATTAATATCAATAATTAAATTTTTAGACATAAAAGGTAAAGCCCCTCTTTCTTTAACTAAAGATGATGGACTTCACTGCTCAGCCTATTTGAGTAATTTAGGAAGTATTGGATTAAATACAGGAGCTGTTCATCATCATCTATACCAATGGGGAACAACTAGCATTTTTATTACTATTGGAGCTTTAAAAAGAAAAAGAATTAAAACAGATGAAGGCTTTATGAGAAAAGATTCAATTGAAATAGGTCTAACAATTGATGAAAGAATTGCAGATGGATATTATTTTGTAAAATCATTAAATGTTTTACAAGATATATTAAATAATCCCGAACAATTATTAACTTCTACTTATAGTGATAATTAAAAATATTCCTATAAACATTTTTTACAAAAACATGAATTTATCAACTTTTATAATTTTGTTGCTTGTATATTAATTGTGCCTTTGTTAATCTTTATAAAAAATTAGATTAACTGGAGGAAGGAAAGTGAAAGCTGCCTTATTTGATATGGATGGTGTTTTATGTGACACTCAAAAATATCACCAATCATGTTATGAATATATTGCTAAAGAGTTTTATGGAATAACACTTGATAAAAAAATATCTGACAAATTAAAAGGAGTATTAAGAGCCGAAGGAGCAAAAATCTTCTGTAAAGCTGTTAATATTGAACCGAATGAAAATAATATTAATTATATATCTCAATTAAAAAATAAGCACTATTTACAAAAAGTTGAAGAAAATAAAAATTCGCTTTTAAAAGATGGTGCTATTTCTTTACTTGAAACTTTAAAAAATAATAAAATAAAAATTGCTTTAGTTAGTGCTTCAGCAAATGCTAGAAATATAATTAAATTAACTAATATTGAACATTATTTTGATTATGTTGTTGATGTATCAGAAATAAATAATGGAAAGCCTAACCCTGCTATTTTTTTAAATGCTGCAGCTTATCTTGAAGTTAAACCTTCAGATTGTGTAGTCTATGAAGACGCTATTAGTGGAATACAAGCCGCAAATGATAGTAATATGTATTCAATTGCAGTAGATGTTGATTTTAAAAATTCTATTTTTACATATTCTGGAAAAATTGCTGATCGATATGTAAAGAGTTTAACAGACCCTCTTTGTTATAAAGGATTATATGAAAACATATATGATAAAGGAAATGATTGCTCTTTATTTATTTTCGATGCTGGTAATGTAGTAATTAACAATATTCATTGTTTTAACGGAATTTTTGATCAATATAATCTTACAACTTCAGAAAAAAATGAATTCATCAAAGATTTTAATTTCTACACTGCGCCTTTAATGGATGGCAATATTACAACAGAATTTTTTATTAACAACATCAACAAAAACATGAATCTAAATATTCAAGAAAAAGCTTTATATGAGCATTTCAAACCAACATTTAATGAACCAATTGTTAATTTAATAAAAGAATTAAAAAAACAAGGGAAAAGAGTTGTTTTGGGCTCGAATACATTTGCTCCTCATACTAAAAAAATGAAAGAAATGGGATTATATGATTTATTTGATGCAATTTATGCTAGTAATGAAATACACCACTATAAACCAAATCCATCTTTTTTCCGTTATATTTTAGACAAAGAAAATATTCCAAGTGAAAAAGCCTATTTTATCGATGATTTGGCTGAAAATATAGCAAGTGCGGCTTCTTTAAATATTAAAACATTAAATTATGTAAATGAGGATAAAGATGAAAAATTAAAAAATGCTTTTGAAGGTATTATCTAGTAAGATTATGAAAAGAAATTGATAATAATATCAAATTTTATTGTCAATTTCCATATAATTTGTAATATTCAACAATATAATCTAACTAAATGTAACTTTTTATGTGTTCAAATGTGTTTTTTTAATGGTTAACTAATAAAATTTCCCAAAAGGGTAGAAATTTTGTTTAACAAAGAGGTATATTTTTATTCATGGCAAAATCTAAAAAACGTGATTTATCAAAAAAAACATTAATTTATTCTTTTGGAACTGTTGCTTCTGTTCTTGCTGCTGTTTTTGCCGCACCTATAATAACTAATTATATTAAGCCAGAAGATTTTGGAAATTTTGAATTTACTATTTCTATTATGTTTCTAATTTCGACTTGTGGTTTTCTTGATATTCCAAATGCAATGCTGAGATTTATGTATGGAATCGATCATGAAGATAAAAACTTTCAAAGAAATACTATTTATTCTTCTCTTCTAATCCAATTTGTTTGCACTATCTTATTATTTGTTTTAGTGCCAATAATAAATCATTATATGAATATTCCCTTCCCTAAATCAGGGTTAATTTATGGCTTATGTTATTCAACAAGTTTGTTTTATCTAAATGTTGCACGAGGACAAGATAAAGAATTAAATTATACTGTTGGTTTTTCTCTCTATCACACTTTCTATTTAATATCCATTATAACTTTAGTATTTGTTATGAGATTCCCTTCTCCTGCCATTCTTTGGTCTATGAGTATTGGGTATTCAATTCAAATTATATATCTTGAATTCAGAACAAAACTAATTAGAAATTTTAAATTTTCTTATATTAAATTTAATGTATTAAAAAGAATTACAAAATTCGCTGCACCTCTTGCAATCGCTGCTTTTGGTAATTGGATTTTACAGCATTATACTAATATTAAATTAGTTTCAGCAATGGGAACATATGAGAATGGAATCTATGCTCTTTCACTAAATGTTTCTAGAACAATACCTACTCTTTCTTTTGGCTTAATTATGGCTTGGCAAGAAATCGCATATTCTAATAAAGATATCAAAGAAGAAAAAAACAAGTATTTTGCAACTGCAATAATAAACATCGTTGTGATTCTAAGTTTAATTTACATCCTTTTTGTTCCAGCGGCTACATTAATTGTCCCTTATTATTTGGGTACGGCATATGACGGACTTCTTTCTATCTTATTTTTAACAACTGCATCACTAAGCATTGATATGCTAAGTTTAATGCTTGCAAGCATAATAGGTAATTCTGTTAATAGTAAACCAATAATGATATCTATTGGTATTGGAGCTATATCATATTTATTACTAATTGATCCATTAATTAATTTATATGGCCTCGTTGGTGCAGGATTGGCAAATTTAATTGGATTTATCACAACCGCAATTGTTAGAATATTATGGATAAGATTTGCAATGAAGATAAAAATACCATTAATTAAAATTTCTTTTTTAGGTATAATAAGTGCATTAGTTGGGTTTTTAAGCTATAAATATGAAGTAAAAGGAAACATAACCTTATTAGTTATAGCAGCAATACCTTCTATTCCTTATTTCTTTTCTTTTGCTAAAAAAAGAAAAACTTTTAAGGAAAACAAAAATATATAATTCAATCAATTGGAGAAAGAATGAAAAAAATAATAAAGTTTGTAGAATCTCATTATAAAATTGTTTTAACAATAATCTTTATAATTACTATTGGGTTTATGTTTTCTCTAAAAGATATAAAAATTGATACTGATACCTCAAGCATTTTACCTCCTGATGCAGAATTGCAAGCTTTAAAAAATGAAGTATTAGGTGAAAAAAAATCAAGTTATCCCAAAGAATACTTTTTTATGCTCCAATCAGACTCATTATTTAGTGAGAAAACTTTTAACATATTAGATAAAGTTCTATTAGAATTAAGTAATTACGATGAGTTGTCGAAATCTTTCTCTTTTTTAGACATGGCAACAATCGAAAAAAAAGGCACAAGACTTGCTATTGTCCCAATAAGCAATCATAAATTAGGTGAGAAATGGACACAAGAAGAAGTTGATCTTGTAAAAAATAAAGTAGAAAACGATGATGTTATTAAAGGATTATTAACAAATAAAGATTTCACAAATATGGTAGTTACTTTTTCTAGCCGTGAATCAGATGCTCAAAGTGCAACTCTTGATAAAGAATGGGGTGATATTGTTAGACAGCTTAATGCTGTCGGAGAAGTCACAACTGGAGGATCTTCTCCTTTACGATCAAGGTTAAGTAAATATTTGATTTCTGATTTATTTTTACTATTATCTTTAGCATTTATCGTTATTTTTATAATTTTCTATGTATCATTTAGAGGTAAAAGAGCTGTTTTTATTCCTTGTTCATTAACATTAATCGCGCTAATTTGGACACTTGGAACAATGACCTTATTAGGATATCCATTATCTCTTATAAATCTGATAATTCCATGTATGGTAATGATTCTCGGTTCTGCATATAGTATTCATGTTTTAACTGAATATTATAAATCCTTCATGACTTTTGAAAAAAGTGATTCAGTTGATATTAATGATCATGTTGTTACTGCTATTTCAAAAATAAATAGAACCATTGCATTAGCTTGTATTACAACATCAATTGGTTTCTCTTCTTTATTAATTTGCCAAATTGAAGGATTTAGGCAAATGGGATTAACAGTAACAATTGGATTAATTTATTGCGCACTCCTTTCTCTTATTTATATTCCAGCAACTTTAAGAACAGCAAAATCACCAAAACAAAAACAATTAAATGCTATAAAAACAGGTTTTTTATCCAAAATAATTGATAAACTTTCAAAATATGTTGTTAGAAGATGGTATATTAATATTATCATTGCTTTTGTAATTATTATCGGATTCTTTCTTTCAAAAGACCATATTTCAACACAAACAAATTTCATGAAATATTTCCCAAAAAATGATTCTCTTGTTAAAGATTTTAAGGACTATGCCGTAGAATATGGAAGTACAATACCTCTTTACATTGTTTTACAAGCCCCTGAAGGATCTAAAGATTTCTTTTTAGATCCACAGAATTTAACTAAAGTTCATGATTTTGAAAAAACACTCATGGATAATTGCCCAGATTTAGTTCATGATTTGTCATTTAGTAATTATGTTGCTTTTATGAATAATAAATATTCAAATAAAAATAAAATACCTGAAAACAAAGGCCTTTTATTAATTCTAACAAGATATATTAAACTTATTTCAAATAATATGGAAAATAGCTCATTAGTTGACAATTTGATTAGTGAAGATGGCAATCAAGTCGTACTCAGAATTACATATTATGATAGTGTAGAAATGGACCAACCTACACTTGATTCAGCAAAACGAATAGAAGAAGTTATGTTCAACAATCTCTATAGACTTCCTGATAATGTGAATATGGAATATTGGAGTGATGCAACAAATGGCTTGCATCTTACCGAAGTCATGAATGAAGACCAAAGAAAATCAACAATTCTTTCATTCATTCTTGTCTTTATTATATTAGTCTTTTTATTTAAATCTTTTATTAATAGTATATATACAATACTCCCAGTATTTATTGGAATTATGGCAAACTATATTTTCATGTTTTTATTTAGGATACCATTCGATGTAGTAACTTCTATGTTTGTATCAATAACAGTTGGGATTGGTGTTGATGATGCAATTCATTATATGTTACGTTATACAAATATTAAAACCAATAATAAAAAATTGCAAATCACAGGAATAGTAAGACTAACTTTAAAAGAAACAGGTAGAGCAATTATTTTAACAAGTGTTTCAATAATTGCTGGAATGATTGTACTTGTTTTTGCCCGATATACTCCAATAAAATATTTTGGAATATTACTTGCAATTGCATTATTTAATACAACTATCTCAACATTAATAATATTACCTTCAACAATGATATTTGTTGATAAAATTAAAAACACACTAAAAAATAATAAACACATTAAAAAAAGAAAATAGAAAAATAAAAAGGGAAAAAATGATTATTGAAAAAATTGATGAAAGATATAGAGGGCATCTTTCAAAAGAAGAAATGCAAAAAATTGAATTAAAAATTTTGAAACATGTTGTTAAATTTTGTGATGACAATAACATCACTTATTTTTTATATGGTGGGACACTATTAGGCTCAATAAGAGAAAAAGGTTTTATTCCTTGGGATGATGATATTGATATTGCAATGCCAAGACCAGATTATGATAAGTTTATAAAAACATATGTAAATAGTGATCGTTATATTTTAAATAGTTTTGAAAAAGATAAATCCTATTATTTTCCTTTTGCTAAAGTATATGATAATCATACTTACTTAGATGAAAGAACAACAAAAAGAATTCCTATGGGAGTATATATTGATATTTTCCCTATCGATGTTTTTGATAATAATAAATTTAGATATTTCTTAAACAAATTAAAAAGAGGTCTAATTCATACAAAAATTGCAACAATAAAAAAAGATAATTCATTATTATTGAATTCTTTAATATTATTTGGTCGTATTTTTACTTTTTGGGTTCCAATAAATGGATTCTTAAAATCAATGGAAAAAAATGTTAGAAAAATACCAATTAACAAAGCTACAAAAGTGGGGACTGTAACTGAAGGCTATGTAACATCACTCCCCTATTCGTATGAAAGTATTTCAAAAACAATTGATTCTCCATTTGAAGATATTATGGTAAAAGTTCCACATGGATATGATGAGATTTTAAGTACTTTATATGGCGATTATATGACTCCACCACCTCCACATAAACAAAAAACAATTCATGAAAAATTCTTTTGTGGATATAGAGAAGGTTATAGAGATTAATAATTAATTCACTTTCATACTCATTTTGTATAAATATTCATTATTGCTTGTATATTTTGAAATATTTTACTATAATTCCTTCAATATTAACTAAGGATGAGAGAATATATGAAAAAACTATTAACAGTATTAATGATTGCATTAATTTCTATTTCAACAGTTACAGCTAGTGGTTCAAAAGAAAATCAAAAAGATGTTTCTTTAGAAAAAGTAATGGAAAAAGGTGTTTTTGTTTTGGGGCTTGATGATGCTTTTCCACCAATGGGTTTTAGAGATGAAAATAATGAAATTGTTGGATACGATATCGATTTAGCAAAAGAAGTTACTTCTAGAATGGGTGTAAAATTAGTAACTCAACCAATCGACTGGAGTAGCAAAGAACAAGAACTTGCTACAGGAAATATTGATTGTATCTGGAATGGTTTAACTATTACTGATGAACGAAAAGAAGTAATCTTATTTTCAGAACCATATTTGAAGAATCAACAAATCTTAATTGTTAAAGCAGATGCAACATTTAATACTCTTTCTGATTTAGCTGGAAAGGTTGTTGGATTACAAGGTGGAAGTACTGCAAGCGACGCAATGGATTCTTCTCCTGAATTTAAAGATAGTTTAAAAGAAATTATAGAATTTAGTGATAATCTAACAGCTCTAATGGATTTAGAAGCAGGTGGTGTTGATGCTGTATTATTGGACCTTTTTGTTGCAAATGACAATATTAAAAGATCTGGTAAAAACTTCAGAATCCTAAATCAAAGCCTTACCGAAGAAGAATATGGTGTTGGATTTAGAAAAAATGATGTTGCTTTAAGAGATAAAGTACAAGCTACTTTACAAGACATGGCTTCTGATGGCACAATTGCTAATATTTCTAATAAATGGTTTGGCGCCGATATTAGTGTAGTAAAAGAAAACTAAATTAAAGAACCTTTATAAATTAAGGGCGTTGTTTACGTCCTTAATTTTTTTAAAGCAGGAGAACATAAATGAAGCAATTGTTAATTCCAATGCTCGAAGGAACATTAGTAAGTATAAAGATTTTCTTCTTTACTTTACTTTTTGCACTCCCTCTTGGCTTATTAGTAGCTAAAGCAAAGAAAAGCCGTTTTTGGGTTGTACGTAAATTAATCAATATTTATATCATGATAATGCGAGGTACTCCCTTAATTTTACAATTAATATTTGTTTATTTTGCTCCTTATTATATTTTTAAAACGTCATTCGACAGATTGAATGCTGCAATAGTAGCTTATGTAATTAACTATGCTGCTTACTTCGCTGAAATATATAGAGGTGGTATTCAATCAATAGATAAAGGCCAATATGAGGCAGGAAAAGTATTAGGTTTTACTAAAGCTCATACATTCTTCCACATAATTTTCCCTCAAGTAATTAAAGAAATTATACCGGCTATGGGTAATGAGGTTATAACTCTTGTAAAAGATACTGCACTAGCACAAACAATTGGGGTTGCTGAAGTATTTAGAGTTGCTAAAACTGCCTCAGCAAGAGAATTTAGTACAACTCCACTTTTTATTGCAGGTGTCTTCTATTTTATAATGAATGGTGTAGTATCAAAAATCTTTGATAGAATAGAAAAGAAACTAAGCTATTATGATTAAAGAGGAAATTATGGATAATAAATATATAATAGAAGTAAACCATTTAGAAAAAAGTTATGGAGAACACCTAGTTTTAAAAGATATTTCTTTTAATGTAAAAGAAGGTGAAGTTTTATCGATTATAGGACCTTCTGGCAGTGGGAAAAGTACTCTTTTAAGAGCAATTAATCAACTTGAAACCATCGAAGGTGGAGAAGTCGTAATATGTGGTGATACTCTCTGTAATAATGAGAAAATAACTTTAACTAATGAAGAAAAAAGAAAAATTCAACTTCACAATGGGTTAGTATTCCAAGATTTTAATCTTTTTCCACATATGAGTATACTACAAAATATTACTGAAGCTTTAATTTATGTACTTAAGAAAGATAAAAAAGAAGCAACAGAAATAGCTTTAGAATTACTTGATAAAATGGGTTTAAAAGATAGAGCAAAATCTTACCCATCTCAATTATCTGGTGGACAAAAACAAAGAGTATCCATTGCAAGAGCTTTAGCTTTAAAACCTAATGTTTTATGGTTTGATGAACCGACTTCTGCGTTAGATCCTGAATTAACTGGTGAAATATTAAAAGTTATAAAGGATTTAGCTAAAGAAAAAATGACAATGGTTGTTGTTACTCATGAGATGGCTTTTGCTAAAGAAATAAGTGATAGAGTTATATTTATGGATGAAGGAATAATTGCAGAAAGAGGGACTCCTATTGAAGTCTTTGAAAATCCTAAAAATCCAAGAACTAAACAATTCTTACAACGATTTTAAAGTTGCTTTATAATACTACCAGAATGTGAATTGATAATTTTTTTATCTTTATAAACAAGATTTCCATTAACAAAAACATAATCAATTCCATTAGGTGCTATTTTTATATCTTCCAATGTAGATAAATCTTTAATTTTATTAATATCAAAAACTACTATATCTGCATAATAGCCTTCTTTAAGAAGGCCTCTTTTTTCTATACAAAATCTTTGTGCACTTTTATAAGTCATATTATAAATTAAATTCTCTAATTTAATTGATTTTCTTTGTTTATAAAAAACATCAATTAAATGAACTGCCGCTTGATAAGATCTTGGGTGTGATGGAATGGTTGAATTTTCATCACCACTGTAAATTGCATCAGTTCCAAAACACATTAAAGGATGGTTCAATATTTTTTCAAGGCTTTCTAGACTCTGAGTAACATCAATCATTAAAGCAACACCTTCTTCTTTAAATAAAATATCGAATAAAGTATCGAAACATGAATCTTCATCATCACTATTCTTTAATAGCATAGAAAGTTCTTTAATATTTTTATTCTCCAACTCTCTTTGGCTTTCTAAATACATTGTTTTTATGTTTTCAAAGCCACACATTTTTACAATAGAATCCCAACCCTGTGCATTTTTAATTAATGATTTTATTTTAGCTCTTTCATTTTGATTATTTAATGCAACTTTTAATTCAGAATAAGATAATTTTAAATAAGCTGGAGGTAATAAACTATATAAAGAAGTTGACCCATATTCATAAGGGTATTGATCAAAACCAATACTAAGACCTTCAGCCTTTGCTTGATCAATTAAGTTTAACATTTGATCAACATATTTTTGGTTTTCAACACCGATTGCTTTTAAATGGCTTATTTCAAGCTTAACCCCTACTTCTTTAGCTAACCCAATCACTTCCTTTAAAGAATTAATTACATCATCCCCTTCACATCTATGATGAGTGCAAAAAATCTTATTATGATTTTTCACAACTTTTAATAATTCAATTAATTCTTTTCTCTCAGCATAAAGACACGGTGCGTAATATAATCCAGTAGAAAGCCCTATACAACCTTGAGAAAGACTTTTACTTAACAAATTACACATTTGCTTTATCTCTTCATCTGTTGCAGCTCTATTTGCATTAGGCATTATTACATTAGCTCTTAAGGCTGTATGACTTTGTAAAAATAATACATTTGTATTTGGTAAAGATTTTTGTACAATTTTAGAAAATGATTCAAAATCATAAAAATTATATTCATATGACCCTAAAACATCTTTTGTTAAATTGTGTATTGATTTAATAACTTCTTTATTGTTTAAATCAATTGGGAAAGGCCCTATTCCACAGTTTCCAGCAATTTCTGTTGTAATCCCTTGTTGAATTTTAGCTTTCATACTTGAGCTTCTAAGAATTTGTAAATCACTATGACCATGCACATCAATAAATCCTGGAGTTACAATTTTATTTGAACAGTCAATTATAGCAAAAGAATCTTGATCCTTTATATCAATATTCTCATAAAATATTTTTTTAATTTTATCATTTTCAACCAATAAAGAGGCTACAAAGCTAGTATTACTACTACCATCAATTATTGTCGCATTTTTTAAAAGATAAGAAGTTTTATTCATTTTAGTACCCTAAAATTGGTGTATCACAATATCAATTTATGAGCAATATATTATAACAAGTTAAATGAATAAAATTAGGATAATGTTATAAGTTTGTCTAACTCATTTATTAATGAGGAATAAAGCATTTTAATCAAATTAGTATAATTTCCCTTGCTTAAAGTAAGAGATAGATTAGCTTTTAACTCATCAATTAAATCATAAGGTATAATAGCTAAAGGATATTTAGCCTCAAGTAAAATGGCTGCAAAAATTAAAGAAGAAAATAAAAAATTATGCTTTTCAAAAGGTTGAATTCTTAAAAGTTGTGCAAACATAAAACTAGCTCTAACTAAAGGATTTAAATTCTTCCAATCCATTTCATATTGGTAAATTAAAGTTTCTATTTGCATAGATACATCATAACTTTTTTTCTCATAAGAAGAAGGATTAATTACTAACTGATCTTGATACTTAGAAATATGATAATCATCAAAACCTCTATATAAATCATCATTAATTTTTCTTAATTTTTTTTCACTTAGAAAAGGATAAGTTATAGTATCATTTGCTAAAATTGGACCAAATCCTGTTTGTTTAAAAAAATCAACAATAATTGATTTAGAATTTAATATTAGCATTTGATCTT
Organism: Sphaerochaetaceae bacterium; assembly: GCA_963678575.2. GTDB lineage: Bacteria > Spirochaetota > Spirochaetia > Sphaerochaetales > Sphaerochaetaceae > Pleomorphochaeta. The sequence goes on from CAXXHV010000002.1 coordinate 1,075,687, forward strand.
TAAAAGGTAGATTAGATGGATTGTTATTTAAGACTTCAATTATTTGATTATTATCAAAATATTCTTCACTTAACGCCATCAAAAGGAATCTAGTAATACTGTCATCAAAATATTTTTTATATTTATTAGGCTTATCAACAATTTTATTAAACAAATTATTTTTATCTATTAAAGGCGTAAAATTTATTCCACTTACTTTTAAATCAATATTTTTTACATGTCTTATTGTTCTACCATCGGAAGGTTTAGGTGCATCAGAGGGAATATTCCAAGCCCAGCTAGATTTTGTAACTCCATCAATTCTATTTTCACTACATAGAATTCTTACTCTTCTTTCTGAAATACCCCATTTATCGCTAGCTTCTTTAACACTAATATAATTCATGCTATCCCCTTTCAATATATACTATACTACCCAATTAGGAATTATAATGTATAATATTTAAGAACACAAGAGTTTAAAATAATTATTTTTTTAAGAAAAATTTTGTTCAAAGCAATTATAATATATCAAAAATTTTAAAATTTTGCTATTTCATTTGACCTTTATTTTTATTTTGTTAATAATATGGAAGGATGTTTTAAACATCTTACCTTATATTTAGGAGCATTTACTAAAAATGAGTAAATACGATGTAATTATTGTTGGTTCTGGCCCCGCCGGTATGGGTTGTGCTTTTTCTCTTTTAGAACAAAAACCTTCTCTTAAAATCCTTATTTTAGATTCTCACAAATATTCAACAGGTGGAATGAGAAATGATTGTAAAATGAATTTCACCTATCCTATTGGATTCCCACAAGAGTATTGGGAAAAAGATACGGCAAATGAATACTTATCAAAAGTAATTGATTTTTTTAATCCTGAAATATTAAATAAAACAAATATTGAAAATTATCAAAAAAGAGCTGATCGGCTAGGCTGCTCACTTCTTGAAATTAAACAGACACATCTAGGAACAGATGGTGGACTTCGATTAATAAAACAACTTTTAGAAAAACTTAATGATTTTGGAGTTACTCTAGCCCTTGGTGAAACAATGTTATCAATTGATAACGTAAAAAAAACAATCTTAACTGATAAAAGAGAACTTTCTTATTCTAAAATTTTAATTGCACCAGGAAGACAAGGTTTCCATTTTTTACAAGATATTATGAAATCTTTAAACATAAGCTATGTTGACAATATTGTTGATATTGGGATAAGAGTTGAAACACAAATAGAACATTATCCTATTGTTAAAGATTATTATGATCCTAAATTTTATTTCCCTGAAAAAGTGAGAACATTTTGTACAAATAGTGGAAAGGCACATGTTGTAAGAGAAACTTATACAACTAGTAGAGGAGATAAATGGTATAGTGTAAATGGTCACGCATATTCAGCTACTGACACGAACCAAAATGGTTTAGTTAACTTTGCTATTTTAAAAACCGTTAAACTAACAGCACCTTTAGCCAGTGGTCAACAATATGCTGAAAATTTAGGCTTACAAGCAGCCCTTTTAGGAGGAGACAGACCTTTAATGCAAAGAGTTGGAGATTTTAGATTAGGTTCAAGAAGTAAAGAATATACCTTTAATAGTGATCCTTTTAATTTCAAGCCATCCTTAACAAATTGTTGCCCAAGTGATATATCTCTAGCAATGCCTTCAAAAATTCTAAGAGCTATCTGGAAAGCAATGAAAAACCTTGATACAATTGTTCCAGGAATTCTTCATCCATCAACTATTATGTATTATCCTGAAATAAAATTATATGCAAATAAACCTACTTATAAAGATGATTATTTTAAAGTATGTGATGACGTATATTTTGCAGGTGATGGAGCTGGTACTTCAAGAGGAATTACAGGTGCTTGGGCAAGTGGAATGAGAGTTGCTATCGGAATGCTACAACAATAAAATTTATAATAATATTTTATGTATAAAAATAACCTCTAAATTAGTTAATTTTTAATTATTAATTTAGAGGTTTATTATCATAATATAAATAAGTACAATTAAATAATAACAAATATAATAAAGAGGTCTAAAGGCTTTATCTATCTTTGTTACTTAATCTAAACAACGTAGCTAAAGTCAACATGAAAAGTAAGGAATGAGGACTTTCATTAAACAAAGGTAATTGTTCAAATATACCACCTATTAAAAATACAAAAAATTGACTAAAGAAAAGAAGAATAAATCGTTTTCTTCTAAAGGACGAGACTATATAGCCCTTTATAAAAACAATTATTGAATAAACAATAAAAGAAATAAAACCGAGAAGGGCAAATATGCCATAGTTTGCAAGTAGAGCAATATACATATTATGATATCTACCACTATTATTAACATATGATGAAGCTCTTTTTGGTAAATACTGCAACATTTGTTGATGCATAAATTCATCATTCACGCCAAAAATAAAATGCTTTTTATCAATAGAAAAAACAACTTTCCAGTTATCGACTCTTCCACTTCCACTTTTCAACCATTTTACTCTGATAACATTATCAATAAAAAACTCTTTTAAATTATGAGAAAATGTAAAATTTGTAAACCAAATAAAACAAAAGAAAAGTATTAGAACAGAATAAAATGAAATAAAGAATATTTTATAGGCTCTATAATATTGAAAATTATTATCTTTCATAAGGTTTAATAAAACTATACTGAAAGGAATCAGAGACACAAATAATGTTACTAATGCTCCTCTTGAACCTATTAAAAATAAATTAAATACATTAATAAATAGCATTACAAAAATAAGATATTTTAATTTTGTTGTTTTATAATAAATAAGTAAAAAGAGATATAAATAAAAAGAAAAAACTAATAAATAAGCAAAGGTGTTAGGGTTATATAGCATACCCCAAACTCTTTTTCCTGGAGGAGCAACCTTAATAAAATAAGAATACAATGCTTGGTTTTTTATTAGTGATAATAAATTTGTATGAGTGATAATAAATATTAATAATGTTAAAACAGAAAAAAGGGAAATCCAAGCAACCATAAACAATACCAATTTTACAATAGATTCAATCCATAGAAATTTATCACCATAAATCATTAGTACTAAAAAAAATAGAACAGAATGAATTATAAAGAAAGCATTATTAAATGTAGAAAAAGTAGTTTTATGAAATATCGTTAATAAACATAAATATAAGGTAAATACTAAAATCCATTTTACATAATTTAGTGATATAACACTTTTAGATTTGTTAATAATATAGTCTTGGTATAACAAGTAAACTCCAAATAAAATTAATAATATTTGAGTAACGGGAATTAAATAATGTATACCCCATTGGATAGAACTTGATAAGTTAGTTGAAATATATTTAACAGAATAAAAAACCGTTAGAATAACATATATATATAAGAATTTTATTCTTCTTTGTGTTAATGTCTTGATATTAATAGTAGAACTCCTAAAATTAAATATTGATAAATATCACGCAATAATTCATAATTAATAAACGTTATATAAAATTTATAACACTTTTATTATAAATAAATTACAAATTTTTTAAAGGTAATTATGCAAAAATACTTTGACTTCCAAGAAAAACATAAGAATAAAATTATAATTATTATTTTAGTAATTACACTTTTTTTCATTTATAATATTTTTAATTTAAAATTAAATGCAGATTTTAGCTCATTATTTACGCAAGTTGAAAATACAGTTTATTATCCCTCGTCAAACTTTGACAAAAAAAAAGTTGATCAATTAATAAATAGTTATTCTACTTACAAAACAATAAATACTCAAGAAATTGCTAAGTTAGAAAGTCCAATAGAATTTGATGATACTGCACAAATACCTTATACAATAATTGATAAAAAGGAAAAAGATCTAAAAAAATCTTCTGGATTATTATTATTAATAAGTAATAAAAATTTCTTTACACCTCTCTTTTTAAATCAATTAGAAATATGTTTAACTAATTTAGAAAACAAAAAAGAAGTACAATCTATTAACTCTCTTTTTGATTTCTTAACTATTGAAAAAAAAGGGACCAGGTTATCACTAGTTAGTTTATCTCTAAAACCCCCTTTAGAAAAATGGAGTAATGAAGAAGCTATGCAATTAAAAAATTTAATTGCAAAAGATCCTTCAATAACCGGATACCTAGTAAGCAAGGATTTAACTTCTGTTATATTTACCCTTAATATTAGTAATTTAAATGAAAAAGAAATCTATGATTTATTAGATACTTTAGAACCTCTAAAACAATTGAATTCATCTTTTGCAATTACAGGAAATTTACCAATTACTTATAGAATAATGTATTATTTAAAACATGATTTAATTATCTTGCTTTCATTATGTTTCATAGTAATATTATTTGTTTTTTATATTTCTTTTAAATCAAAATTGAGTATGATTCTTCCATTAATTCTATCGGTTTTAGAAATAATATGGACCTTAGGAACAATGGCAATATTAAAATATGAATTATCACTAATAAATATTGTCACCCCATGTATGGTCTTAACTTTAGGGAGTTCCTACTCTGTTCATATATTAAGTGAATACTTTAGTATCTATGACGAAAAAAGAAAATCTGAAATATCCTTATTAACAATAAAAAAAATATATAAAACAATTCTTCTTGCAGCCTTTACTACAATAGCTGGATTCCTAAGTTTATTAATTTCAAAAGTAACTGGATTAAAAGAATTCGGCATCTCAGTCTCTATTGGGATAATATATTGTGCCCTATTATCTTTAACGTTATTACCCATTATTTTAAGTTATCTAAAAAAAACAAAATCAAAAAATATAAATACAATACAGAATGATATCCTTACAAAATCAATAAATAAAATATCTAAAGTCGTTATTAATAAATGGTATTTATTTATAATATTTTTTTGTTTAATAATTTTACTTTTCTTTAATGTAAAAAATAAAATCTCAGTAGACACAAATTATATGGCATATTTCCCTTCTTCAAATAGAATAGTTAAAGACACAAAAGAGATATCAAAAGCTTTAGGTGGAGACATGCCTTATGAAATAATAATAAAAGCTCCAGAGAATTCAAATAAATTCTTTTTAAATCCAGAGAATTTATCAAAAGTTTATAACTTTGAAAAAACAATTATGAAAAGCCCAGATATTCTACAAAATATATCATTTGCTTCATATGTTGCATTTCTAAATAAAACTTATTCAAATGTAGATGAAATACCTTCTAACAAAGGTTTATTAAATCTATTTGATAGATTAATAATTACGCTAAAAAAAAGAAGCAACACTCTTTTATCTAAAGTAATTAGTGATGATGCAAATACAATTAGAATTTTCTTGCAATGCTATGACAGCGAAAAAGATGATATCACAACAATTACCAGTAGCAAACGAATAGAAACTTTGATGAAAGAAGCTATAAATTTGCTTCCAGAAAATACTGAAGTAACTTTTTCAGGAACTAATGCAAAAGCATTAAGGTTCAGTGATCAATTAATTATTGACCAAAAAAACTCTCAACGTTTAGCATATTTATTTGTACTTATAATTGCTTCAATAGCCTTTATGTCATTTTACAGAGGGTTTTTAACACTTATACCAGTAGCTTTCTCAATTATGATGAATTATATTTTTATGTATATTTTTAAAATTCCTTTTGATATGGTCACAGTTAGTTTTGCCAGTGTTGCAATAGGGAGTGGCGTTGATGATGCTATTCATTTTCTTTTAAAATATTCATCGCTTAAAAAAGATGATAATAAGGCAAACGTAAAAAAACAAATAAATAATACAATACGAACTACGGGAAGGCCAATTGTTTTAACTACCGTTTCAATTGTATTGGGAATGATGATGCTTACTTTTGCCAGTTATTTGCCTATCAAATATTTTGGATTATTGATGAGTATTGCTTTAATGGATTCTATGCTTGCAACTATATTTATTTTACCATCATTCATTATATTTATTGATAAGTTTAAATTTTTTGTTAAAAAGAAATATTAAATCCCGTTGTCAATTGTAAATCATATGAAGAATTACCATTGTAATCTTGATTAATAATATTAATACTATCTAACTGCAAAAAAGTTTGTAAATTATCTTTAATTGAATATCTTACAAAAAGACCAATAATACTTGAATAGCTAAGTCCTGTTTTGGAATTATCATAATTATTAGTTGTTAAAAAACCTGGATCATCAGGTAATTCAGTACTGCCAACAGGCGCCCAAAGGGTATTAATATCATTGGTTCCATGTAACATAAATAAGCAATTTAATTCTATTAGTAATTTAGAATTTAGTCTAAGTGAATTATTTAGATTGAAAATTAATGCATCACCACCATATTTAAATCCTAAAAATTGTTTATCAAATATAATTCCAGAATACTCTCCATTCCTTGTAACATTCGTAAATTCTCTTGTTGCAACTATAAAATTAATTCCATATCCTGATTGAATAGATGCTTTTGAAACTTCAGTTTTCCCATTATCTCGTAAATATAAATATGGAGAAGTATAAGCGCCTTCAAAACTAATTATTAAAGGCATAGTATTAATAAAATTAATATGTTTTAACCCTAAAATTAAACCTAAAGAATTAGGGGAATATTTATCTGTTGATTCAGTTGGTAAAAAAACAATATCATCATTTACAAATTGCATATAAACATTGATAGAATTAAATATAGAAAAATCAAATTCAGCTGATAATAATGAATTACAATTTGCTTTTGTAAACATACTATGATATGAAAGAAGAGGACTAAATGCTCTCATATCAATTGTAGAATCCTCACTAGCATACATTATCCCCTCTGATAATGCCCACCCAAATCTATTATTTTCACTTCTTCCTTCAATTCTATGAGCTACAAACATTGAAAATCCTTGTAATGAATCAAATTGTGTTGTATTTAAATCAAAATCTAAAGAATCTACATAATTCATTTGATGAGGGAAAAAGGAAGCAATGTAAGAATATTTTAATCGATTACCAAAAACAGTAAATCTTATAATATCTTGATATTTTAAATTATTAGAAATAAATAAATTACTATTTTTCGAGGCTCCCCAATTAAGATTATCTCGACCTATTTGCAAATTCCAGGAATCTGAACCTAAAGAAACAAAAGCTCGTTGAGGCATGTTTGTTTCAATATCATTTGCCCAATTAGAATTTGTAATATTTAATAAATTTGTTTGAAAATAAGAAGAACCAAATGGCTTTTCATTTATTCTGGCAAGACCTATTGAATAATCGCAGAAACCATAAAAAAAAGAATCACCATAAATACTTAGATTAAAATCAATTATGTTTGATTGTTCCCTCCACCCTCTATTAAATGAAGCCCTTTCTATAAAATCTGTAGTATTAAGATGTGAATAAGATTCAATATTTAAATCACTTACCATAGAAAATTGAACATCTTTGTCTAACGTTTTAATAAAAGAATTTAATTTATTATTAATCAAATTATATTCACGTTTTTCATTTTCACTTAAATTATCATACCTTATTTGATTCAGCATTAATTGAAGTTCAGATATAGAATATGGAGCACTCATTGAAGGCAGAGCATAATTAGCTTTAATATACAAAAGCGAAATTGAATTTATCAATTCTGTTTCTTCAGTAATATTCAAAATATTTTGTTTATTTTCTTTAGCAAATATTGGAAATACAGCTAATAATAAAACAAGAAACATTATTATTTTGTATTTTTTCAACTAATTAATCATCCTTTTGAAACGATAGTAAAAAAATAACATTATTTTTACAAATTTTCAATAATAAAATATAGCAAACTAATTATTAAAAATTCGTTAATCTAATATCAAAAAACAAAATTAAAAAGAAAGGTATTTATGAAGCCAATTAAGACTCAATTGCTTCCATTGTCCAACATGCTCATCAATTTTATAACAATCAGTTGTACACATCGATAAACCATGCTCTCCATTTGGAAATAAGTGAAACTCACAAGGAACTTTGTTTTTTATTAATGCATTTACATATAACATACTATTTTGAACATCAACTGTTTCATCATCTTCGGTGTGCCATACAAAAACTGGAGACATATCATTATTTACATGATCTTCTAAACTTAATAGATTAATTAACTCATTATCGTTTTTTGTTACCCAATTTTTCGATCCTTGATGAGCATATTCCTTCATGCTTATTACTGGGTAAGCTAAGATAGTTGCATCAGGAGAATTATATCCATCATTAATATTTGTTTTTTCAACTATACTAGGATGATTATAAAGAGTAGCAAGAGAAGCAGCTAAATGAGCACCTGCGGAAAAGCCAATTACAGCAATTTCAGTTGGATTTACACAAAAAACACTTGATTTATTTCTTATTTGTACAAAAGAATCACTCAACTCTAATAAAGGATTTAAATCTGCAGCATTTTCCTTGATTGAATAGTCTAAAATAAACGTATTAAAGCCATGTGAAAAATAATATAATGCTACGGGGTCTTTTTCTCTATCGGATACTTTTTCATAACCACCACCAGGGCATACAATCATAGCACTTCTAATATTTTTTAGCATATTATCTTCATTGTAGTCATGAATATAACCTGTAAGAGGCACTTTTTTTGGACCAACTGATAATTGAACAATTCTCATAATTAAAACTCCCAATATTGTCGGATAGAGAGGACTTGAACCTCCGACATCTTGCTCCCGAAGCAAGTGCGCTAGCCTCTGCGCTACTATCCGAATTTTGTATTAAATACTATTAAGAATTAGTGGAAGTGTCAAATAATAACTTGCATTTTTAATATTTATAAGTTTTAATAATTTCTATGGTTTCAAAAAGCTCTAAATTAGTTCTACTAAATCTCATGATATTTAATTTTTTATTACTTCCAATTTATGCGATTTCTCCGACAGGTGAAGTTACTAAAATTGGTCAAAGCGATAAATTAGGAGATAAAATTTTCCCCGTAAGTTTCTTTGTTACGTACGATGTCTATGACTTTGATTTTATTAAAGATTACCCAACAAATATGGAATTTGATATTAATGGGGGGTACGGAACAAGAAGTATTTTTCAAGATCCTATTACTGGCTTAGCCCCTTGGTGTGCCAATTATGATTCTAGTGAAAATTCTACTTATTTTTCAGATCCTAATGAAAAATATGGCATAATCTTTAGTGGATGGGAGATGAGATTTAATCAAAAACTTCCTGTTTCAGAAAAAATTCCTGGTACTTTATACTCGTGGGTTAGTACTGGAGCCCATTATGAACAAGCTATAGACCTACTAGAAAACTTCCGAAATTCGGATTTCTCAAATTCTTCTATTTTCAATCAGTTAGCAATTGATAGTGATAAAACATTTTATGGAATTCCAGATTTAAATGGAAATAGATATATACATGATTTTTCAATAACTTTCGGTTCAATTTATAAACATAAAATAAAAGGTATTAGCATTAATAATAAATTATCTCTTAAATTAGCACCAAAGTGGTTATTAAATAATTTCGAAAAATTTGGTGGACATTCAAATTATAATTTAGCTCACTTAGAATTAAATTTTTCTAAACCCTATTTCAAAAAATATTATAAGGATTTTTTTACAAATAAAAAATTTAGATTGTTTAATTTAACTTTAAAAAATGAATTTGATTATCGCTATATCAATGGTGATGCAGTGCCAATGTATGAAGCTGATTATTTTTCAATTAATCATGATTACAATAATTTACAAAACAATTTATATAATAAATTTTCAGTAATTTTATATGGCCCACAATTTATGGCTAAAGATTGTTACCCTTTTATCCAATTGTATTATTATAGTGATTTTAGATGGGGTAAATTAAATAACACAGAGCCTATTTTCAATGAGTATAATAAGGGAGTTTTTTATCATGAATTAGGTTGTTTATCAGAATTAAGATTCATCGGAATTATCCATTTGGATTATAAAATTACATACAATTTAATATCTAATAGGTTAAAACAAGAGGCTTTTTTCTATGTCCAAATATAAAAAAATAAAACTCAAGTATTGATTTAATAATTAATTCATTGACAGTAATTGCCGTAAATGGTATTTTTCAAAAGATATATCCGCATACTTTAGGATAATAATTTCGTAGGAGAGGTTTATACATGCCTTCAGATGACAATAAAGGAACTGAAAAAAGTTCACAAAACAGTGTGAAGATGGCTTCACACAAGAAAAAAAAGGTTAGTGCTGGTTGGATTTTCGGAATGACCGTTCTGATTCTAATTGCTATTTCTTTCATCGCTGCACCTGCTATTCGCGCAATTGTAGGACAATCTGTTACTCAAGAGTTAAAATTTGGCTCTTATAACGGTGAAGATATCGTATATGCACAAAATACTTACTTTTATGATCAATATCAAAAGTATGGTTCTCAATACTCAGGATCAACAGCAAATAGTGATTTAGCTCTTTACAATATTTGGAAAAGTGCATTTGATAGCACAGTTTATTATGTTGCAGTAACTCAGATGGCTGATGAAGTTGGTATTTTATCAACTGAAAACACTATTAATGATGCTATAATAAATAGCGGATATTATAATGTTGATGGCAAGTTTAGCAAAAAAGCATATGAAGAAACTTCAACAGAAAAGAAAGCTTCAATTAGAAGTACTATAACAAGAACTCTTCCATACAACACTGTATTATCTGATGTATCTTCAGCTCTTACAAGTGATAGTGAAACAGATTATGTTTTATCAATGGCTGATAATACAAGAAGTTTTGACTATGTAGTATTTGATGCTTCTATGTATCCAAAAGAATTAGCTGCTCAATATGGTTTAACTAACCCTCAACTATTCTATAGCTTTGATTTATCAATTATAACAGTTGAAACAAAAGAAGATGCTGATAATTTAATGACACAATTAAATAGTGGTTCAGACTTTGCAGAAATTGCAAAAGCAAATAGCAAAGATAGTTATGCAGAAAATGGTGGAGAAATTGGAGTTGTTCCTTTCTACGCAGTTAAAAATAACTTCAAAGACCCACAAGAAGCAAATCAAATTCTCGATGAGAAAAAAGATAGTATTATAGGTCCTCTAGAATCCGCAAGTGGTTGGGCAATTTATAAACTTAATACAACACCACAAGCTGCTGATTATACTGATGATGACACAATTAATATGATAAGAGCTTATATCGCAGGTAATGATGAAAGCATCTTAGACAATTATTTATTAGAAAAAGCAAATAGTTTTGTTGCTTCAGTTAATAATGACTTTAGTACAGCTGCTAAAGAAAACAATCTAGAGGTAAATGCTGTTAGTGCAACAGCTAAAAATATTGGTGATAGTCAATATATGAGTTCATTTAGCAATAGTGATACTAAAGGCGTTTTAGCAACTGCTGCAACTGATGAAAATGTTATGAAACAACTCTTTAATTCAGAAGTTGGCAAAACTATGGATCCAATTAAAGCTAATTCTTCTTATATTGTTGTTAATGTTGCTTCTGAATCTACTGATTCTGGAATAGGTGATTATCTAAGAGGTGTTTATCCTTATTATGCAGCACAACAAAATCCAGCTGATTTACAATATGCTATAATGGCTTCTGACAAATTAGAAAATAACTTTATGACAGTATTTATTCAAAAAATATTAGGCTCATCAAACTAGTATTTTAAAAATATTTACCATCTTATAAGAATATGTTAACTTGGGATTGAATTAATTCAATCCCTTTTTTTGTTTAAAAAAACCAATTTTCATTGTACAATGCTTATTAGAGGAAGATATTATGCAAAATGAAATAATTGAACCAACAAAATTATTAACTAAAAAAGGAACTCTTTTTAATGACGGATGGGCTCGCAAACCCTTTTATAATTATGTAAGAAAAGATATAAAGGCTAATAAATTTCGTATAAAAGAATGGGATTATTATGCAATTACCAATCAAAAAGAAAAATATACAATTTCAGCAACAATTAGTGATTTGGGCTATTCAACTTTAGTTTCAATTGCATATATTGATTACAAACTTCAAAAATATAGTCAAATTGATAAAGTTGTATTATTGCCCTTTAAAAGGATTAAACTTTCTCCTAATTCTACTGAAGATAGTTATGTTTCAAAAAGTTATGACAAGCTTAGAGCTTGTTTTGTAAAAAAAGGAAATGTTAGAAAATTACTATTTAGTTCTCCAGAGCTTATTTTACCTGATAATAGTATAGGGTTAGATGTTGATATTGAATTAGCACAGAAAGAAGATATTCAATCAATGAATATAGCTACAAGTTGGGAAAAAAATAGAAAAGCATTTTATTTAAATGAGAAAATTAATTGTATGCCAGTTTCTGGTACAATTAAAAGAGGTTATGAAATTGAAAATGTAGATTCCAACAATACTTTTGCAACTCTAGATTGGGGTAGAGGAAGATGGACTTACAAAAATACTTGGTATTGGGCTAGTCTATCAACCCATATTAATTATATTCCTGTTGGCTTCAATTTAGGTTATGGATTTAGTGATAGATCTAAAGCAAGTGAAAATGCAATCTTTTATAACAATATTATTCATAAATTAGATAAAGTTTCTTTTGAAATCCCTGATAAGTACCTTAACAAAGATTGGAAATTCAAGGATAATGAAGGAAGGCTTAATTTAATTTTCACTCCTCTAGTTGATAGAGAAGGAAAATTTAATTATGGAATAATAAAAAGTGAACAACACCAAGTATTTGGTGAGTTCACCGGAAAACTTGTTTTAGATAATAATGATATCATAGTATTGGACAAACATTTAGGTTTTGCAGAGAAAGTAATAAATAATTGGTAAAAAATAGTTGTAATTAGTTAGGTTTTATGCTTTATTAATGACGGACGTAAAATTTTATTCAATAAATAATTACTAATTCAAGTTATTATTTAAATCAAAAATATAAATATAGGAGTTACATGCCAGATTTAACTAATTTTAAGAAATTAGGTCTAAGCGATGAGACCTTACGAGCCTTGAGTGAAAAAGGCTTTGAAGAACCAACAAAAATACAAGAAGAATGTATTCCTCTTCTTTTAAAAGACCAAGTCGATGTTATAGGTCAAGCTCAAACCGGAACCGGTAAGACAGCTGCCTTCGGTCTTCCGATTTTAGAAATTGTTGATCCTTCAATTAGAGCGGTGCAAGCACTAATACTTACACCAACAAGAGAACTTGCTATTCAAGTTGCTGATGAAATTACCTCACTAAGAGGTACAAAGAGAATTGAAGTTGCATCAATCTATGGAGGAGCCTCCATGGATAATCAATTAAGAAAACTAAAACGCGGTGTTCAAGTTGTTGTTGGTACTCCAGGAAGAATCCAAGACCACCTAAAAAGAGGTTCCTTAAAATTAAATCAACTTAAATTTGCGGTTTTGGATGAAGCTGATGAAATGTTAGATATGGGATTCATTGAAGACATTGAAAATATTTTATCCTTAACTCCAAACGAAAAAAGAATGCTTTGTTTCTCTGCTACAATGCCAAAACCAATTCTAAACTTGGCTTCAAGATTTATGGATAATCCAACTATTGTTAAAGTTCAACAAACTGCTTTAACAAGAAATTTGACTGATCAAGTATACTTTGAAGTTAGAGAAAGTGATAAGTTAGAAGCTTTATGTAGAATTATTGATATGGAAGAAGCCTTCTATGGTATTATCTTCTGTCGAACTAAAGTTCAATGTGATGATATCGGAAGAAAGCTTCAAGAAAGAGGCTATGATGCTGAAGCACTTCATGGTGATTTATCTCAAAAACAAAGAGAATTAATCCTAAATAAAATGAAGAGTAGAAATATTAGTATTATTGTAGCTACTGACGTTGCCGCTAGAGGAATCGATATTAATGATTTAACTCATGTTATCAACTATTCAATTCCACAAGCTCCTGAGGCTTATATACACCGTATAGGAAGAACTGGTAGAGCGGGTAAGATGGGTACTGCTATAACATTTATTACACCTTCTGAATTTAGAAAATTTAATTTCATTCAAAGGGCTGCAAAAACTGATATTAGAAAAGCAACTGTACCAGCTGCAAAAGATATTATTTCAATAAGAAAAGAAAGAATTGAGAGTGAACTATTATCACTTTTAACAAATAATGTTGAAAATGAACAATTTATTCCAATTGCAAGAAAATTATTAGAATCTTATGATAGTGAATTAGTTCTTGCATCTGTTTTAACTCATTTTTATAAAGATGCATTAGATGAAAGCAAATACAAAGATTTATCAACTTCTAGAAATTCTAGGGGTAGAGATTTACCATCTAGATTTAGTCAAAATGATGGTTTTGTAAGATTATTTATTGCTCGTGGTAGAAAAGATGGACTTGGAAAAAGAGAATTAGTTTCATATTTAACCTCTCAAGTAAAAGCAAATGATTCTGACATCCAAGACGTTACAGTTAGAGATGAATTTTCATTTGTATCAGCTCCTTTTGAAATAGCTGAAGATATTATTAGAATTATTAACAAATCAAGTTCAGGAAGCAAACCTTTAGTTTCTAGAGCAAAACCTGATAATCCTAATGGTAAAAACTTAACAAGAAACAAACGCCCTTCAACAAGAAGAAGTGAATCAAGAGCACCAAGAAGAAGTTCTAATGATGACTTCCAACCTTATGGAAGAGATTCAAGAGGAGATGATTCTTGGGAATCAAGACCTTCATCTGATTCAAGAAAAAGTAAATCTCACGGGAAATACAATAAAAACAGAAAAAGAAGATAAGCTTATAAAAAATCCTTCAATAATATGAAGGATTCTTTTATTATTTAGCATTTATTTTTTCTCAATATATTTTCTATATTCATTATCTGAAATTTCAAGTAAAGCATTACATCCAAATTCAATTGGTAATGAATTCAAATCATCAATAACTGGTTTTCTAAATTCAGGATCTTGAGCATATTTTTTTAATATTTCAATTTGCTTTTTAATATCACTTTCAGCCCACCCTATTTTCTTAATTTTCATAAAGTCTATGAATGCTCTTGAAGTATAAAGTAATTCACTCATTAAGAAAGGTGTTTTTAAATATAAAGATTCCAAAAGAGAATTAGCTCCAGTTTTTCCAAGTTGAACATCACAAGCTTTAATGTATAATCCAATATTATCTACAAAACCGGGAGTAATTAAATCTAATTTAGGATATTTTAATCTTAATTCTTTATATCTAATAGTTGTAGTTTTTGAAAGATTACCTAAAACTAATATTTGCCAATCTAATTTCTGTCTTCTCATTTCTTCTATGAGCTTGACATTACCAATGCCTTCTCCACCGAAATTAAGAATGATTGTAAATTTATCTTGATTTAAACCTAATTCTTTGCGAGCTTCTATTTGAGAAATATTACCATATTTCATTACATCCTGTTTTAATGGAAAGGGAGTAACCATAACTCTGTCAGGATCAATTCCATTTTTTATACAATTTTCTCTACCAAGCTGAGAGGCAACAAAAAATTTATCAATTTCGTTTGATGTTCCAATTTTTGGATTATCAAAAACATCAGCAACATATACAAACAAAGGAATATCAATTTTTGATCTTCGAATAATTGTAGTTAAAATAGGATTAGCTAAATAATTTGTGCAAATAATATAATCAGGTTTTTCTCTCTCATACCATTTAATAAATCGAGTAACATATCTATCCATATTTTCTGCAAAAAATTTAATACGATTATGAATAAAAGGACCATCCAATTTTTCATCTAAAAATCTTTCTGCTTTTGGATGATGTAAATTGGCTCTCCACCAATTTTTAATCAATTTATTCCAAGTTTTTGCATCCAACATAAGAAATAAATTTTCTAATGTTGCCTCATTACCCATTTCTAAATAATGATCATACAAAGCCTTAGCTGGAACATAATGACCTTTCCCGGCATCAACATATATAAATGAAACTTTCATTTTCCCTCTAATTAATAATTATATGATATCCTTAAATTCAATAAGGCTTGTCACAACTGACTTTGCTATACTAACAAATTATATAGCTATTGTCTATTAAATAAATGTTAATTAGATTTAAAGTTTTTGAATAACAATATTAAATATGCAAATGATCGTCATATCTTTTAGATAATAACATTTTTACATAAGAATCTTTATTTTTTAATATTTTTGAGCCTCTAGTTATTTTGCATAAACTTATTTTATGTTTTGATGCAATTTCTCTTTGTGGAATACCTTGATACAAATCTTTAAGTAAATCCCATCGAAGTAAAAAATCTTGTTGCTCTTTATCAGTAAACATTTCATTAAATAATTTTTCCATCATCTTTGGATCTTTTGTTTCACAAAATATTTTTATTAAATCGTCATAATCATTCATATATTTAATCTCCATAATTATTATTACAGTATTGGTGCAAAAAGTCTTAAAATCAATCTATAAAAACGTCTAAAGATATTTACAGATATTACATCATTGTAGTTTATTTCATCACTAACAACGAACAAATTTTCCATATCCTTTTTCACATCATTTATTACTGAAGAACCAAAAAATGCTACACCACACTCAAAATGTAAATAAAATGACCTATAATCCATATTAACAGTTCCAATAATAGACACCTTATCATCACTTAAAAACATTTTTGAATGAATAAAGCCTGGAGAATATTCAAATATTTTAACACCGGCTTTTATTAATTCAAGATAAAAAGAACGAGATACTTCATGAACATATATTTTATCTGGAATTTTTGGAACAACTAATCTTACATCAACTCCGCTTTGAGAAGCAATACATAAAGAATTAATCATACTTCTAGTAATAACTAAATATGGAGTTGTAATCCAAACATAATCTTTTGCCATATTAATTATTTGTAAATAAGCAGTTTCTGACATAGCAACTTCATCTAGAGGATTATCACCAAAAGGTTGAACAAAACCATCATTTTTTGCTTCCAATGTAGGTTGATATAAAGTTAAATCTTCATTCATTCCTTTTGATAAATCCCACATTGATAAAAAAAGAATAGTAAAGTCCCAAACAGCAAGACCGCAAATTTTTACAGCAGTATCTTTCCAATGTCCAAATCGAATATCTCTATTGATATATTCATCAGCTAAGTTTACGCCACCGGTAAAAGCAACATTACCATCAATAACACATATTTTTCTATGATCTCTATAATTCATTCTGCTATTAATATGAGGTTTTACAGGATTAAAAGCTTTAGCTTTAAAGCCAAGTTGTGTAAGCTGTTTTGCATAATTGCCAGGAAGTCCACCAATACATCCAAAATCGTCATATAAAATTCTAACATCAACACCTTGATCAAGTTTTCTTTTTAATACATCTAGAACCTGAGACCACATGTCACCCAAGGATATAATAAAGAATTCAATAAAAATAAATTTTTCAGCTTTTTCTAATTCAGAAAGAAAATCTGGGAAAAATAAATCACCTAATGGATAATATTTTGCTTCAGTATTTTGCCAAGCTGAACTAAAAGCAGCTTTAGAAATATATTGTGATTGTCTAGATAAATCTGAATCATAATTCGCTAGTTTTTCATTTATTTTTTCTCTATTTTTATTAAAGGATCTTGCATTATTAAAACTTCTAACAAATTTAGACAATCTTTTTTTGCCAACATAAGTAAGAGTTTTTTTGCCAAACATTATATATAATAAAACACCATAAACAGGGAAAATCATAGTTATTAATAACCAACCAATCGCATATTCCGGTTCATGCTTATTAAAGATAACCCATATACCAAAGACAAATGAAATGATTATAAAAAAATGAGACCAAAAAGTATTATTTATTACACGTGAAAATAATAGAATTATAATAGAAATTTGAGCCAAAATTAATATGGCTGAAAGAAATAATCTGCTAGTTATTATTTTAAGTAATTTTTTCACGTTTATTATCCAATAAATTTAATGACTGCATGAATTTAAAAACACAATGCAGTCACAAATAAATATAAGTTATTATATAAAATGGTATTATATTTCTTGCTCTTTACTTGCATTTACCCAAAAATCAATTGGATAAACAGTATATCCAAATTTAGCAGATAAAGTACTTGGATCAACCTTAAAGATATTTGGGAGCTCATGAATATAGGAACCATTTTCAATTTCTTTAACAATTAAAGCTTCAGGAAGAATTATTTCTAAAGCTAATTTATTAATCTCAGATTCTAAAGGATCCGTAAAAATAGCTTTTGTCCTAAACCTAACGCTATCTGATAAAAGATTAATATCATTTAAATCAGTTAAAACAAACTTTGCAATTAAATATGCAATACTCTCTTTAACCACTCCAGCAGGACGATCTCTATTCATTAATAGATACCAACCAGCACCTTTGTCAAACTTTTTTGACTCATCACTTTTCACACGAATCAATTTCCCAGTGATAGCAGGGTTTAACATTGGAGAGCAGTAAATTCCTAAATTCATTTTTTGTGCTAATTTAACAACATTAACTGGACCTTCTTTTTGAAATTCAGGTAGTATTTGGAAAAAAGTATTTTTATCCATTTAAAAGTCTCCTTAAAGTAATTTATTACCCAATTCTAAGGGTAATACTTTTACTTATTCTAACATTTTTTTAATTTTTTTACAAATTATATATTTTTTGATTTTTCAGCTCTTTGCTTCTCAAAAAGCAAAGCATCTCTAAGTGAAAATTCACAACCACAATATTTCTGTCTATAAAGATTTAACTGCTTACTTAATTTAATACTTTTTGCATAGCCATCATTCTTTTTAAAGTTTTTTTCAACAAATCCGGAATATTTGTCCCCTATTTCAAAAATTTTTAAACTATTCTTATATCTACTTACAGTTAAAGTTGTTGTAAAATATTTGATACCTAGTTCAAGAGCTTTTTGATGTGTAATATTTAAATTGTAATCAAAACAAATACTACATCTTTCTCCACCCTCTTTTTCATTTTCATAACCTCTAACAGCACAAAGCCATTTATCATGGTCATAAGTATTCCTAATAACTTTAAGATTATGAAATTGAGCTAATTTTATTAATTCACCAAATCTTTTTTCATTTTCAGCTTTTGGATAAATATTATCATTTGAAAACCATAAAATAATATTATAGCCATCATCAATCAATTCTTGAATGCAAGTAGTACTGCAAGGAGCACAACAACAATGTAATAATATATCTTTATTTTTAACCTTGTTTTCTTGCATTTTTTTTATCCTTATAATTTTATACATATTTATTATATAAAGAATAAATAAAAGTAACAACTGATTATTTTTTTTACATTTGTTTTTTTTGTTTATTTTAGTTATTATAATAAGCAATGAATAAAAAATTCATTATTATTTATCTTATAGGAGTTTTTTATGAAAAGTAAGTATGGTTTTTTTACTGCCTTTTTTATATGTATTGCTCTTGGATTTCTTCCAATTCAAGGTTACATAAAAGCGATATTAATTATTTTAATTTCTTTTACAATTTTATATATTAATAGATCAATGTACTATTTTATTATTGCTAATAGAAATTACATGAATAAAAAGAAAGAAAATAAAGAGAAAACTTGGCAATATTATAGAAAAGCATTTGATGCTAATTTAATTGATAAATACAAATTAACTATGGCAAGTATTTTAATTCAAAAAAATGATCATAATTTTGGTGGGGAAGTTTTAGATTCTGTAATAAATAATTCAAAAGATAAAAAATTAATTAAACTTGCAAAAATTCAAAAAAGTATGGTTTTTCAACTGAATGACGAAATCGATAAAGCAATAGAAATATTAGAATCAGTTAGAAATGAAGGCTATTGTGATAAAAATCTAATGATTAATCTTGAAACTTATGTTTTATATCAAAATGATTTAAAAAAAGCAAAAGCTTTAATAAAAGATACTAAAGATGAAGAAAAAACAAGTAGTGGAATTGCAGATAATCATGGATGGTTTTGTATATTAAACAATAAATGGGATGAAGCTTATTCTATTTATTTAGATATTCTTGATCGAAAACCTCGTTTCCCAGATCCATATGTGCATGCAGCACAAGTATTCTTACACTACAACAATGTAGAAAAAGCTCTAGAATGTTTAAATGAAGCAGTTAATAAAACTTGGACAAATACAATATTCTTTAAACAAGAAATATTAACTCAAATTATTACAGCTCTAAAAACAGATGATAATTCATTAATAGTAGCTTCAATAAATAATAGTGTTGAAGCTGTTGCAAAGGGCGAAACTTATAAAAAATTAAGTACAGCTGAAGCAAAAAAAATATTAGCAAAACCTTTTGAAAAAGAGCCCAAAATTGAAAAAGTAATAGAAGAAACTTCAGAAAATGAAGAGGAAAGTATTATCGATGAAGACCTCCCTAATACGGAATTAACAGAAGAAGATTTAAAGTGGGAAGAAGAACATAAATAAAAAACATTTTATACTCTATATATTTTTTATTTTTATATTGAATAAAATTATTTCTTATGTTAAATTTCATCATGCATGCCGGCGTGGTGAAATTGGTAGACACGATAGACTCAAAATCTATTGGGGGTGACTCCGTATCGGTTCAAGTCCGATCGCCGGTAAAAAAAAGATTGTTACATTTGTAGCAATCTTTTTTATTTTAGTTTTATTTATCTTGCTCCATCATGAGAAAAAACTACTAAGACTGTTTCTAATATTAATTTCAAATCCATTAAGATTGATCTCTTTTTTATATATTCAATATCAAAAATTATTTTCTCTTCAGGAAGTAAATCATAACCTCCATTAATTTGAGCAAATCCAGTTAATCCAGGAATAATTAATAACCTTTGATCAAAACCATCAATATAAGATTTGAATTCATTGTAAAAAACTTCCCTCTCTGGTCTAGGCCCTACAAAACTCATTTCTCCTACAAGTATATTAAATAGTTGAGGAAGTTCATCCAATCTACTACTTCTTAAAAATTTCCCAACTCTTGTAACTCTATCATCATCTTTAGAAGCCCATCTAGCTCCATCTTTTTCTGCATCGATAATCATTGACCTAAACTTAATTATATAAAAAGGTTTCCTATTTTTTCCTAATCGCTCTTGCTTATAAAATATAGGACCTTTTGAATCACACTTTATAACAAGTGATATGAGAATCATTGGAATTAATAATATTATTATAGCAATTATTGCCATTATTAAATCAAATAATCTCTTTACAGAGGTATAAATTATTTTTTTTTCAATGTTATTTACAATTTCTATAACATATTTATTATTATCAATTTGGTATTCATTTAGTTTACTATAAAAAAAATCTTTATATTTGTCATTCATGCTTATTAAATTACCTTAAAAAAATATTAACACCAAAGTACAGCATTTATAAAAAAAGTACAACACTAAAAAATTTTTGTAACCTAATTAATATTTTATTGTTATAGTTTCTTGCATATATGATACATTAAATGGCAATTTTAAAAAAAATTGTGAACAAACAGTTTATTTTGATTAGTAAACTTTTTAAAATTTAAATTCATTTTTTTTGCGTTTTTTAATTGAAAACATATTTATTATAATTTATAATATTTTCTTGTATTAATTTACAAAAAAAATATTAATTAGGAAAAATTTGATGCTTCTTAGAGATAAAATTTCAGTAATAATACCTTGTTATAATTCCAAAAATTATATCTGTGATGCCATTGAAAGTGTCTTTATGCAGAAAGGTAGTTTCGATATAGAATTAATTGTTATTGATGATGCATCTACAGATAATTCTCTAAAAATTATTAAAAATTGTTTTAAAGATTTTTCTTCACAAGACATATATTCTAATTGCGATTGTAAACTGATAGTTAATTCTTCTAACCTTGGAGTAGCTTATTCTAGAAATAAAGGCATAGAACTAGCTTCTGGGAATTATGTTGCATTTCTTGATTCTGATGATATTTATTCTCCCTATAAATTACAAAAACAATTAAAATTAATGAAAGATAAAGATGCTATTATTTCATGTACAGCTCGTGAATTAGTTGATGAAAATGGTGTCTCAAAAAATAATTTTATCAAAGTTCCAACTGAAATTCATTATAAAGACTTATTAAAAACTAATCGAATATGTTGTTCTTCAGTTCTTATAAAATCAGAAGTAATAAAAAATTTTAAATTTGAACATGATGAGTTTCATGAGGATTATTATTTATGGCTTCGAATTTTAAAAGAACACCAAGTTGCTTATGGTATTAATTTACCTCTATTAAAATCCAGAATGACAACAGAAGGCAAATCGAGGAATAAGCTAAAATCTTCAATAATGCATTATAATGTTTATAAATTAATTGGATTAAACATTTTCCAATCAATTTATTTTTTTGTTTTTTATATTTTCTTTGGATTAAGTAAATATTATTTAAAAGCATCAATTATTAAATACTATTTAAGACAAATAATTAAAATGGGAACTCAATATATTATTCTTCCTTTTTTCTATTTTATTAATAGATGGAAGAAAATTGATAATAATCTCGTAATATTAGCAGATGCTCACCATGAAAAAACTCCATTTAATATGAAACTTGTAAAAGAAGCTCTTTCCAAAAATCCTAATTTACAAATTATTGAATATTACTTAGATTTTTCTAAGCATTCAACGTTAACAGGGTTATTATTTTCAATTAAATTTATGAGTATTTATTCAAAAGCAAAATACGTATTTATTTGTGATAACTTTTTACCCGTTTCTTCTTGTAGGAAAAAAAAGAAAACTAATATTATTCAACTTTGGCATGCTTGTGGTTCTTTAAAAAAATTTGGATTTGATGCAATAGATGATATACCAAAGTTTTATAAAGGGAATGTGTATAAAAATTATAATTTAGTAACTGTAAGCAGTAAATTCTGTATCCCCCCTTTTCAATCAGCAATGAAACAAAAACAAAATATTGTTAATGCCTGTGGGATAAGCAGAACAGATAATTATTTTGATTCTAATTTTAAAAACAATGCTATTTCAAAATTCTATAAAGAACATAAAGCTGCAAAAAATAAAAAAATTGTACTTTGGGCTCCAACATTTAGAGGAAAAGCAATTGATCCTTATATTGAAGGTAGTGATAAAATCAAATTACTTGAAGAAAAATTAGAAAAACATAACTTTTATCTTATAACAAAACTACATCCTCATTATAAAAAAGTCGAAAATCTGAGAACTTCTAAATTACTTACTGAAGAGTTAATTACGATTGCAGACTTTTTAATTACTGATTATTCATCAATACTATTTGATTTTTTATTATTAAAAGAAAACTTAATATTATTTAATCCAGATATATATCAATATCAAAAAACAAGAGGATTTTACTTTGATTATAATGAAATCCCCGCAATTCAACTAAATAATATAGATGATATTTTTGAATATTTAATAAAATTTAATACAACACATATAAATAAAGATAATATAAATAAATTTAGAACTAAATTCTTAGATAATTGCTTTGGTAATGCAACAACAAGAATACTTCAACAAGTAGGTTTAAATTAGGGAGAGAAAAATGAAAAATGATGTATTTGCTGTTATTTTAGCTGGAGGAATTGGGAAAAGAATGGGTAACATTGAAAAACCAAAACAATTTAAAGTAATAGCTGGAAAACCGGTTATTATTCATACAATTGAAAAATTTGTCATAAATCCAAAAATAAAACATATTATTGTTTTAGTGCCAAGCCAATGGATTAGATATACTAATGATATTATTCAAAAACACCTTCCCTCCTTCTCAAAAATTACAGTTATTGAAGGTGGAAAAGAAAGATATGATACATTAATGAATTCTATAATATATATTGAAAATAATTTTGAAACTGATGATAATACAATAATTGTTACTCATGATGCAGTAAGACCATTTATTGACAATCAGATTATTGATAATAATATAATTGCTGCTATTAAATATGGCGCTTGTGATACAGTAATATCTGCAACTGACACTATTGTAGAGAGTTCAGACAACAATGTCATTTCAAATATCCCAAATAGAAAAATGATGTATCAAGGGCAAACTCCTCAATCTTTTAATTTAAAACTAATTAAAAAAGTATATTTGGATTTATCCGAAGAAGAAAAGGCGTCTCTAACAGATGCCTGTAAAATACTTGTGTTAAAGGGGATTAACGTTAAACTAGTTGAAGGCGCCGTATCAAATATTAAACTTACAGTTCCTTTTGATTTACAAATTGCATTAGCTCTATTAGGAAAGGAGATTAATTTATAAATTATGCTAAACTCAATTTATAAACTTGTATCACCAAGATATTTTGAAAAATATTATTATGATATTTCAATGACTAATAAACAAGTTACTATAAAACCAACCTATTTATCAATTTGTAATGCCGATCAAAGATATTATCAAGGAATAAGGAACAAACAAATATTACAACAAAAACTGCCAATGGCATTAATTCATGAAGGTATTGGAGAAGTGGTCTATGATCCTAATAATATTTTTAAAGAAAATGATAGAGTTGTTATGATACCAAACGTCCCAACTGAAAAAGATTCAATTATCAATGAAAATTATTTAAGGAGTAGTTATTTTTGTTCAAGTAACAAAGATGGATTTATGCAAGAATATATACAATTTGATTATGATCGACTTGTAAAAATACCTGATTTTGTTCCCAATAATGTTGCAGCTTTTACAGAACTTGTTAGTGTTAGTTATCATGTAATTAATCGTTTTAAAGCATTATCACATAAAAGAAAAAATATCATTGGCGTTTTTGGTGATGGAAATTTAGGATTTATAACTTCTTTACTTTTAAAAAAAATGTTTCCTGAAATTAAAGTATATGTTTTTGGAATTCATCATAATAAATTGAATGATTTTTCATTTGTTGATGGAACATTTAATAGCTATGAAATTCCTGATGAAATAAAAATTGATCACGCTTTTGAATGCGTTGGGGGTAATGCTTGCTCTGTTGCAATAAATCAGATAATTAATATTTTGAACCCACAAGGAACAATTTCTTTAATGGGTGTTAGCGAAGATAATGTCAATATAAATACTAGATTGATTTTAGAAAAGGGAATTATTTTATATGGTAGTAGTAGAAGTGGAAAAGCAGATTTTTTAGGACTAATGGAACTATATAAGCAAAATCCTGATATTGTCGAATACTTAGAGAATATTGTAGGATCAGAAATTAGAATCAATAATATATATGATATTTCCCAAGCTTTTGAAACTGATATAAATAAAGAACTGGGGAAAACAATATTAATTTGGAATGACTTAGGAGAGGAAATTGTTTAAAAAAATATATACCGACATTAAAAAATATCGTAAATATATTGTCTATTCAGCTAAAGCTGAATTAAATGCAGAAGTTGCAAACTCATACCTAAACTGGATATGGTGGATTTTAGAACCTATTTGTTTTATGTTAATTTATACTTTCGTTTTTGGTTATATTTTCAACGCTAGAGAGCAATACTTCCCTGCCTTTATTTTTATTGGAATAACAATATGGGAATTTTTTAATAAAAATATAACAAACAGTATTAAAATGATAAAAAATAATAAAAATATTGTAACAAAAGTGTACCTACCAAAATATATACTTGTACTTTCAAAAATGTTTGTAAATGGGTTTAAAATGTTAATATCATTTTTAATAGTAATTATTCTTATGTTATTTTACAGAGTTCCACTATCCTTTAATATTTTATGGATTTTTCTTATTATTTTTGATTTATTCATTTTTACATTTGGTTCTATGTGTATTTTAATGCATCTAGGAGTATTCATAGCTGACTTATCAAATGTGATTAGGATAGTTTTAAGAATAATGTTTTATGTAACAGGCGTTTTTTATTCAATTGAAAGTAGAGTTGGAAATGCTTATCCAGTTCTTTCAAATCTACTAGTTAAGTATAACCCTTTGGCCTTCTTTATTACCTCTTCAAGGAGTGCTCTTTTATATAATAACCAAATTGATGTTGTAATGATTATAATATGGTTTGCTATTTCAATTTTACTCTCATTAATTGGAATAAAAACAATTTATAAAAATGAAAATAGCTATATAAAGGTAATATAATGAAAAAAGAACAAATCGCAATAGAAGTCTCTGATTTATCAATTAGTTATAGAAACATAAAATCATTTTCAATCAAACAAAACTTTTTCCATACTAAAAGGAAAAAACGAGAAGACTTTAAAGCTGTCGATAATGTTAGTTTTAAAGTTGAGAAAGGGAAAGTTTTAGGTATTATTGGGAAAAATGGGAGTGGTAAATCTACATTATTAAGAGCCCTAGCTGGTATATTATCACCAGATTCAGGGATTGTTGACTTAAAAGAAAATACTGTTTCTCTAATGTCAATTGGAGTTGGATTTCAAAAAGAGATATCTGGTAGAGAAAATATTATTCTCTCAGGAATGCTTTTAGGTTTTTCAAAAGAAGAAATATTAGATAAAATGGATAATATCATTAAATTCGCAAATCTAGGAAAATTTATAGACATGCCAGTTAGAACATATTCTAGCGGTATGTATTCTAAATTAGCTTTTTCAATTACTGCTTCACTTGAAACAGATATTATGTTAATTGATGAAGTATTTAGTGTCGGAGACCAAAACTTTAAGAAAAAAAGTAATGATAAAATAACATCTTTAATAAAAGAATCTCACAGAACTGTGGTAATAGTATCACATAATATGAAAACAATTCAAAACCTATGTGATCTTGTTATGTGGTTTAATGATGGAAAAATCAAAGAAATTGGAAATACCGATGAAATTTTAGAACATTACCAAACATTTATGAATAAATAACACATAAAAAATTGAAGTTAGTATTCATCAAATTAATATATTTATTCAAGGGAAAATTATGCACACTTTAAAAAGACAAATAAAAAAAACAACACTTTTCAATACTTTTTATAATTCAAAATATTACGAAACTTTTTTTAAAATAAAATATAGAAATTTGTTTTCTAAATTTATAAAAAAAATAATCAATAAAACTAAAAATAGGCTTAAATTATTTTTTTTGTATAAAATAATTTTCCCAGGATTGTCAAAAATATATTCTATAAAAAAAATAGATTCTAATAAAATTATTTTTCTAGAAATGCGATATGATAAATTATCTAATCCTTTTCATATATTATTTGATGAACTTTATGAAAATTATAATTTTAAGTTAAACATTCATTATCTTCAAAAAAATAATCCTTCGAAAAAAATTCAATTTATTAATTCAATTCAATTTATTAAAGATGCTTCAAATGCAAAATATATTTTCCTTTCTGAAGCCTCAAGAGAAGTTTCTTGCTTAAATAAAAGAAAAAATACAAAAATAATCCAATTATGGCATGGCTGTGGAGCTTTTAAGAAATTTGGTATGAGCACAGCTAATTTAATTTTTGGAGCTAATAAAAAAACACAATTAAAATATCCTTTTTATAAGAATTACGATCTAGTTCAAGTAAGCAGCAAAGAAATTGTTTGGGCTTATAAAGAAGCAATGAACATAAAAAAAGATAATATAGTAAATCCTATTGGAGTTTCTAGAACCGATATTTTCTTTGATGAAAACTATATTAAAAAAGCAAAGGATCATTTACTAAAGATCTTTCCTAATAGCTTAAATAAAAAAGTTATATTGTATGCACCTACATTTAGGGGAAGAGTGTTAAATGGCAAAATTGAAGATTGCTTTGACGTAGATGCTTTTAAAAAAGAATTTGGTGATGAATATATACTTATTATGAAATATCATCCCTTAATTAAAAATAGACCTATTATTTCTGAAAGTAATACTGATTTTGCACAAGACCTAACAGATCTAATTAGTATCGAAGAATTATTATGTATTAGCGATATCTGCATTTCTGATTATTCATCGCTTATTTTTGAATATTCATTATTTGAAAAGCCTTTAATTTTTTACTCTTATGACATCGAAGAATATAATGACTGGCGGGGATTTTATTATGATTATGAAGAAATGACACCTGGCCCTATTTGCACAAAAAATGAAGAAATGATTGATTATATCAAAAACATAGAAACTAGATTTAATAAACAAGAGATAATAGATTTCAAAAATAAATTTATGAGTGCTTGTGATGGTAAATCAACTCAAAGAGTAATGGAATTTACTTTTGATAAGGATTTAGAAAAATACAAAAAAGATATCCCATTAAAAAAATATAATTATCATTTAATACCAAGCATAAAAGATAATTATGATAAAACAAATGTGGTTTTAGATAATTATTATCCAAAGATTTTTCAGTAATATATTATTACTAGT
The DNA here is from genome assembly GCA_963678575.2 of Sphaerochaetaceae bacterium. Classification (GTDB taxonomy): domain Bacteria; phylum Spirochaetota; class Spirochaetia; order Sphaerochaetales; family Sphaerochaetaceae; genus Pleomorphochaeta. The sequence continues at coordinate 1,103,992 of CAXXHV010000002.1, forward strand.
GTTCAAAATTTATATTAAAAAAATACCTCTAAAGCAGTTTTCAAAAATTATTTTGTCTACTTTAGAGGTATCTTATCATTTAAAAGAATTTCTTAAAATATATCCATAACTTCTTATACAATTTGTTTAGATATTATCTTTTGTTAATAATTTAAGTGGAATATTAACCATTGAATCAACGCTTTCACCATTTAAATAATCATAGGCACTTTGAACAGCCATTTCCATTTGAAGTTTTGGCTGTTGTTGAACTGTGGCTTGCATTTCATTTACTTTTATTGCTGAAATTGCATCATCAACGGCATCAACACCATAAACTTTAATTTTATCTGTCAACCCTGCAGCATCTATAGCGCGTACTGCACCCAAAGCCATTTCATCATTATGTGCATAGACTGCTTGTAAATCGGAATGACCTTGTAATATATCTTCCATTACAGTTGCACCTTCTTCTCTATTATAATTTGCTGAAAGAGAAGCGACTATGGTAATATTAGAGCCTTTAATACCATCAACAAATCCTTGAAGTCTATCATTTGTTGATGAAGCACCAGGAATACCTTCTAATACTGCGACAGTACAACCATTAGGAAAATCCTTAATCATTTGTTCTGCAACTAAAGCTCCTGCTTCTTTATTATCAATATCTAAGTGTTGAACGACATCTCCATCATTAGCCTTTCTAGTAACTGTTATTACTGGAATCCCAGCTTTATTGGCTGCATAAACTGAGGTTACAATTGCATCTGAATCAACAGGATTTAATACAATCAAATTAACTTTTTTGTTAATTAAGTCAGATACTTGATCTGCTTGTTTTTCTGAAGAATCTTGTGCATCAAGTGTAATAATATTCATACCCAACTCTTTAGCCTTTGCTTCTCCACCTTCTTTCATCATTACAAAAAAATCATTTCCCAAAGTTGATACGGCAAACCCTATTGTAAGTGTATCATCTTTAACCTCTGCCTCTTTTTGTCCATTAGCAAATATACTTGAGCACATTGCTAATCCGATTAATAAGATAACTAATTTTTTTCTCATAGTTCTTCCTCCCTTTTAGAATAAACTAAACTATTTATTTTTATTTCTACGGATTAATACCGCAATTATTATTATTAAACCTTTAACGATTTGTTGATAAAAAGCACTTATCCCTAATTGATTCATTCCGTTATTAATAACACCTATAATCAAAGCTCCTAAAACAGTACCAATTACAGTTCCTACACCTCCAGAAAGAGAAGCTCCTCCTAAAATTACAGCAGCAAGAACATCCATTTCCATTCCTTCACAAGCTATGGCTTGAGCTGATAATAATTTCGAAGTTGTTATCATTCCTCCAATACCGCTCATAACTCCAGCTAGAATAAAAGAAAATAATTTGTATTTTTTTATAGGAATTGCTGATAATTTAGAAGCTTCTTCATTTGCTCCAATCGACTTAAGATATACCCCGTGTTTTGTTTTATGAATAAAAAAGAAAGCAATAAAGATAAAAAGTGTACATAGGATTGTTGATGTGGGAAATATTGATATATATCCTGCTCCTAAAAACGAGAATAATCTTGGAAGTCCAGATACCGCCTTCCCCCCTGTCCAAACAAGAGCAACACCTCGAAAAATCCACATACTTGATAATGTGACAATAAATGAAGGTATTTTACCGTAAACTGTCAATAAACCATTTATTGATCCTAATACTAAACTAATTACTAAAGTTGCTAAAATAGCAAAAGTAATTGATCCTGTGGCCTTTAATGATATTGCACAGCCTACACCAGCTAAAGCTGCAGTAGAACCTACTGACAAATCAATTTCACCATTTAAAACAACACAAAGCATGCCAATAGCGATGATTAATACAATTGAAACTTGTCTAGTAATATTCAAAATATTATTTAGTGACGCAAATGAATCAGTTAATAATGAAAATATTAAACCAAGAATTAATAGTATAGCAAATAATCCCCATTCACTTTTTAATAGTGTTTTTATTTTATTAGAATTGTATTTTTGTAAATCCATTATTTAATTTCCTCCTAATGAGAGTGCTAATATTTCTTGTGTTGAAGTTTCTGAGGGAAAGAGTTCCCCAACAATAACGCCTTGCCTCAAAACAATTATTCGATCACAGACACGCATTAATTCATTATATTCTGAAGACATTACTATTGTGGTTTTTCCTAAATTGCTTAATTTTCGAATTTGATTATAGATTTCTTCTTTAGCTCCAACATCAATACCTCTAGTTGGTTCATCCATTATTATTATATCCGGATTACCAATTAGCCATTTAGCAATAACAACTTTTTGTTGATTGCCTCCAGATAAATTTTTGGTTGTCATTTTTACATCTAGTGGAAACAATTCTAACTCTTTTGTAATTTTAGTAGCTAATTTAGTTTGAAGTTTTTTATCTAGTAATTTATTTTTTTTCTCAATTAAATTTATATTAGCTCTTAACGTATTTTCTTCAACGGAATCATCTAGAAATAATCCTTCACTTTTTCTATCCTCTGGAATAAAAGCCATCTTGTAATTTTTTGCTTTTAAAGTAGAATTAATTCGAACCTTTTCTCCATTAATATATAAGTTACCACTACACTCACCTGCTGCACCAAAGAGACTATTTGCTAATTCACTTTTCCCAGCTCCAATTATTCCTGTTATACCAAGGATTTCTGACTTTTTTACTTCAAAAGAAATTTTTTCTTTCATGATATTAGTTTTAAAGTTTTCGACTTTTAAAATAATCTCTTTATTACTAAAATTCTTTAAAATAGGGATAGTATCTAACTTTACATTTTTTCCAATCATTGCTAATACTAATTCGTCAGTATTGGTATTTTTGACCTCAAAGGTATTAATTTTTTCCCCATTTCTAAAAACAGTTGCTCTATCACATACTTTAAAAACTTCATCCAAATAATGTGAAATATATATCATTGTTACTTTTTTTTGTCTCAATGAATCCATTATCTCAAATAATGTATCAATTTCTTTAGCTGACATACCGGTTGTTGGTTCATCAAGAAGTAAAATTTTTGCATCTAAGGCTAGAGCTTTAACAATTTCAATAATCCTTTTCTGCCCCATTCTTAAGTTATAAACATATTCTTTAGGATTAATATCAATACCAAATTTTTGTAAATATTTGATACTTTCTTTATACATTTTATCTCTATCATATTTAGCAAAGATTCTGCTTGTAGGTTCATTCCCTAAAAAGATATTTTCACCTACAGTTAATGACTCAATCAAACTTAATTCTTGATATATAACTCCAATACCTTGTTCTCTTGCTTCTATTGGATTTAAAATTACAGTCTTTTTATTATCAATAAATATTTCACCCTCATTTGCTTGATGAACACCAGTAATTATTTTTATTAGAGTTGACTTACCAGCACCATTTTCTCCAAGAAGTGCATGTATTTCCCCTTCTCGTAAAGAAAAATCTATTCCTTTTAAGGCTTCAATTCCTCCAAAATGTTTTTTAATATTAACAAGCTTTAATATTTCAGGCATATATTACTTCTCCTTAAATATTTGCATTACCTTTGATAAAGTTGGTATAGAGGTTTGAGCCCCTTTAATTGTTGTACTTAAAGAAGCAATGGTATTTGCAAAGTTGATACAATATGAAAGTTCTTCATTTTTAGAAAGTGCAAAAGTGAGACCTGCTAGAAAAATATCTCCAGCTGCTGTTGTATCAATAGATTCCATAGGTATTGCCTCAACTAGCTTTATTGTATCTCCATCTTTATATACACAACCTTGTTTCCCTAAAGAAATAATTGGATGTTTTACTCCAAGTGAAATAAACTTATTTATACCTTTTTCTGCACTATCTAAACCATTAACAGCAATTTTTGTTAATATTTCAGTCTCAGTTTCATTAGGTTTCATATAATCAACTAATTGATATATTTCAGCAGGTATCCCATTCTTAGGAGCAGGTGCTGGATCTAATATAACCGTCATTCCCTTCGATTTTGCTATTTTTATTGCTTGATAACAACTTTCAATTGGAATTTCCATTGTGATTTGTAAAATATCACATTCATCAAAAATACTTTGATTATTCAATACATCTTCTACACTTAATTTTGCATTTGCTCCAGGATTGAACAAAATTGAATTTTGACCATGTGAATCAACCATAATCATAGCTACACCAGAGGTATCATTTTTCTCAATAATTATAGGAGAAGTATCAACTCCAAGTTTTTGTTGTTCCTCAATTAACTGCTTAGAAAATAAATCATCCCCAAGTTTTGTAAAATATTTAACATTTGCACCTAATTTACCCAAGGTTGCAGCTTGATTACCTCCCTTTCCTCCAGGATAAGTATTAAAATTATCAGTTTTAATAGTTTCTCCTGGTTTTGGTAATTCTTTAGTAAACATAGTAAGATCAATATTTATACTACCCATACATAATATTTTTTTCATATTATAAGGTACCTCTAAGTTTTTCTATTTCTTTCATAAAAGCCTTGGTTCTTTCATAAGAAACTGGATTTTTCCAATTGTTGTCTTCTTTAAACCAACTACCAATAATTGCAGCATCTGCAATACTCATTAATTGACTTGCATTTTCTAATGAAACACCACTACCTAAAATAATTGGTAATTTTACTGCTTTCTTAGCCTCAAGTACTCTTTCTGGTGTCGGAGGCATACCAGTGTCAAATCCAGTGACAATAATAGCATCACCACCTTCAGCTTCAACATCCATAGCTTGTTCAGCAACACTTCTATCATGAATTATGTAATGAGATCCATGTTTAACATTTACATCACAAAAAACTTGAATATCATCTGCTCTTAAATTATGTCTAAGTCTTGCAGTCTCAGCAGCAACAGAATCAACAAATCCTACTTGAGAAATAAATGAATTACACCATTCAAATACTCTAATCCATTTTGCATTTGAAGATACAGCACAAACCATAGATTCAGGTGCACCATTCATATGACAATTAACTCCAACAGGTATTTTTACATTATTTGAAACTTCATTTACTGCAACCGCTAAAGCTGCTACTGTTGCCTTTGAAATATCTAATCCTTTTTGATAAGGATAATCCCAAATATTCTCTATTTGTAAACCGTCAACTCCTGCTTCTTCTAATATTTTCGCTTCTTCTTGAGCTATATGAATTATTTTCTTCATATCCATAATTGTTGGATTATACATTGGAGAACCAGGAAGAGGTCTTAGATGGACCATTCCAATTATGGGTTTAGGTTTTTCAAAAATTGATATTAAATTATTCATAATGTATCCTTAAAAATTTACGCCAGCAACTAAAATTATATAAGAATATGGACTATGTTCACCTGTTCTTACAAATGTTTTTACTTCCTTACCCTCTAGGGCCCCATTTAACCAAAGATTTTTCATATCATCATGTGCTATTGTATTTTCAACTAACGCATTACCTTTATTATCAAAATTCTTAATAATTTCTGTAAAGGTTTTATAATGATCAGGATTAACCGTTTTTGTCTCTTCACTTACAATATAACTTTCAACAACTAATTCTTCTAATACAGCTTTTAATACATCTTCAACTTTAGGAATATCTTTAACTACAGCTAAATCAACACATTGTGTCATTTCATGTCTTGGAAACGGACAACCAATATCACCTATTAAAATCATATCTCCATGACCCATTCTTGCTATTGCATTTAATAGTGCAATATTTTGAATACCACTTTTTTTCATCACTCTTTCTCCTATCAATTTAAACGTTTAACTCAATTGTAAAAAAATTAGATTGAATTTCTAATTTTCAATTGTCCTTCAATTACAATTTTAGTTGGCTGTTTTTCATTATCTTTTAGTTGGTCTAATATCATCGATCCAACTACTTTACCTATTTTATCTGTGGGAGTTTTAAAGGTAGTTAAAGCAGGTTGAATAAATTTTGAGAAAAAGATATCGTCATATCCTACAATACCTACTTGGTCTTTTATCTTCATACCCATTTTTTTAACAGCTTCTATTGCGCCCCAAGCTGCAATATCACTTGTAACAAATACTGCAAGCCTATCTTGAATATTTATTGTAGACAAAATTTCACTCATTGACTCAAAGCCATGTTCAAAAGTAAATTCTGTTCTAACAACCTTTATATCATCTTTTTTTATTCCACATTTTACTAAAGTGTCAGCAAATCCCTCAAGTCTTATGTTTGCATTTGGAACATTTTCTGGTCCAGATATACAAGCAAATGATTTATATCCTGCATTATAAGCATATTGAGCTATCATTGCAGAACTTCTTATGTTATCAGTATATACAAAAGAAAAATTATTATTTTTTTTAAATTCTGGTCTATCCACTATTATTATTGGCATTTTTATATCTGATGGAAAAAGTTCTTCTTCTAATCTTGGAGCAATCATAATTATACCATCTACTTGATTACTAGAAATAAATTTAATTAAAGCCTGTCTTTCTTTCTCGGCACTTTGATCAGTATCAACAACTATTAATTGATAGTTGGACTTATTTACAATTGCTTGAATAGATTTTAAAATTTCTCCAAAAAACGGGTTTGTAATATCTGGTAAAATCACTGCAATTGAATAATTCTTATTACATTTCAATGCTCTTGCAGCATAATTAGGTTGATATTGTAACTCTTTCATACATTTTAATATTTTAGCTTTTGTATCTGGGTTAACAAACTTCTTTCCAGTAATTACATTAGAAACAGTTGCTATTGAAGTATTAGATAATTTTGCGACATCTTTTATAGTAGCCATTAATTCGTCCTTTTCATTTAAACGTTTAACTAATTATAACTCAACTTTAAAATCTGTCAAGATTAAATTTTATTTTTTTAATTTCAAGAAATTATATCACTATTCAGTATTAAAATATAAAGGCATTGAAAAATAAATATGATTTTTCAATGCCCTTTAATTTTAAAATTAACTTTTTAAAAAATTAATTCATAACTAATATTTGCTCATTAGTATGTTTTTGATTCATTTCTTTAATAAAAGTTAGACTCAATAAAAATGCAATAAATGTTGTTGTAATATCTGCAATTGGTTGCGCAAAGATAAAACCTTTAAATCCAAACGCTGAATTTAGTATAAACAATAGTGGAAGATAAATAATACATTGTCTTCCAAGTGAAATCATCATTGCTTTAATTGCTTTTCCTGTTGCTTGGAATGTTACCATAACTGTAAATTGCACTCCAAAGAAAGGGACACACCAAGTAAAGGCTTTTAATATTTGAGTTCCAGCTTGAACAGTTAAATCATCATCAATAAACAATCTTATAATATTATCTCCATATACTAAGAATATAAAAGTAAAGAAAAGAGAAACTAATGTACCATATATAATTGTTGTTTTAAAGCCTTGCTTTAAACGATCAAATTTTCTTGCTCCATAACAATATCCTGCAAATGGTTGATAACCTTGTGCTAACCCTATTACCAACATAACAACCATTGAATTAACTCTCATTTGTATACCATTACCAGCAACAACATAATCACCATACGTAACAGCTATTACATTAACTAAAATAAATGAAATACTCATAACAATGCTTGATAAAGCTGCAGGAACCCCAATCTTAAAGGTTTCTGCATAAATTCTTTTACTAGGTTTAAAATCTTTTATATTAATTGAAAGCATTGAATTATTACCAACAAAATGAAAAATAAAATATAAAACACTAAAAAGATTACCAATAATTGTAGCCCAAGCGGCTCCAGCCGACCCCATATCAAAAACTAAAATAAAAAGTGGATCTAAAATAATGTTTAATACAATACCAATCACCATACCTTTCATTGCTTTATCAGTGGCCCCTTCACTTCTAATAAGACCAGCTAATGTTACATTTAGTATTGGGAATATACAGAACACAGTCATAACCAATAAATATTGTGATGTTGGTAAAATTGTTGAAGCAGAGGTTCCAATTAAATTTAATATTGAATTTTGAAATAACAAAAAAACAAGTGTAAATACTAAACCAATTAAAATTGCAGTATAAAAAGCAACTGAATTAGATTTCTTAGCTTCATAATATTCTTTTGATCCTAATTTTTGAGAGATATAACAAGAAGTACCACTTGCAAAAATATTACCTGCAGCTTGAAACATCATTATTAAAGGAGAAGCTAAACTAATAGCAGCAACTAAATTTAAATCACCTGTTTGCCCGATAAAATATGTATCAGTTAAGTTATATATCATTGCCATAGCCATAGCCAACATTGTCGGCAATGCTAATTTTAAAATAGCCTTTCTTACAGGTAAATTTTCTAATATATCTATTTTATTCTTATCCATTATTATTTCCTTTTTTTTTATCTTTTGTTAAAGATAATTCATATATTTTCTTTGTGATTCTTACATATTCATTTGCATCAGCTTCACCAAGATCTTCTAACATTTTTGACAATTCTGATATAATTTCGTTTTGATATGTCAATCCAAGAGTTCTCCCATTATCCGTTAAATTAACAATAATTTTTCTTTTATCAATCAAATCTTGAGTTCTTTTTATCAAATTTTGCTCTTCAAGTTTATTCAATATACAAGCAATTCTAGCTGTTGAAACCCCCATAAAATCACTTATTTTCTTTGGATGAACACCATCCTCAATTTCAATAAGATATCCGATAACTCTTTTTTCTCCACGGATAATATCTAATCCATGAATATCATTTGCCTTGTTTCTTAACAAAGAAAATTGATATTTAATTAATTGAGTTGCTAAATCATAATAAATCATTATTTATTCCTGCTATTTTATGTTATTGAATTAAAACTATACATTGAAATATAATATTGCTAACACTGTTAGCGATATTAGCTAATAGAGTTATTAATGTCAATTAATAACAAAAAAAATAATAAATAATTTAAACTATAATTGATTTAAACTCTAAAAATAAGTATCGTTAATAAAACAAAGTTTCTATCTCTTTGGAAAGGAAAGTTTATGTTATTTGCTGAAAAAATAAGACTCACTACTAGAAAAAACAAAGATATCAATTATTCAGATATAATAAGTATTTATATTGATTTTGGAATGGGCTTGAATGAATATTCTAAAGAAATTATCCATGATTTTTTAATCGATAATCCATATTCAATTAAAGCCAAAATACAACCATACCCCTTTTTAATACCTTACAAAGATAAAAATGGCAATAAACAAGTAGTAGCTGTGGATATTAATTCAAAAATAGAATATTTAATTAAATTACCTAAAATATATTTTTAATAATATTAAAATAATTAACTTCTTATTAAATCAAATTCCATATATTAGTAATTAAATTAATAAATTATGAAACTATAAAAATAACCAGATATATTTGGTATAGATATTTTATTTGATAAAAATAAATGTGAAAATTTTAAAAAGATAAGTGAATCCTTTGTTGTCAATTTTATTTATATATTATTTTTTACTTTTTACATCAATAAAATAATTAATAAATATAAGGAAAAAATTATGCAAGAAATTATAAACAATACATTAGCATATATAAAAGATTTTTTTAAAGATGATTATAGCGGCCACGATTATTATCACTCATTAAGAGTATATAATACTGCAATAAAAATTGCTGAAAATGAAAAAACTATTAGCAATTTATACATTATAAAATTAATAGCGCTTTTACATGATGTAGATGATTATAAGATATCTCCTACCACAAGTGAAAATTTGAATAATGCAAGGAGCTTTTTACACGAACAAAATATTGATGAAAATATAATCAATCATGTTTTATCAGATATAAACAAGCTTTCTTTTAGCAAAAAAATTGATTCATCAACACTAAGTTTTGAGGGTAAAATAGTTCAAGATGCTGACAGACTTGATGCTATTGGCGCAATTGGTATTGCTAGAACTTTTGCTTATGGAGGATCTAATGGTAAAATGTTATATGACTTAGAAAATAAAAAAGATTCTACAATCAAGCATTTCTATGATAAATTATTAAAACTTGACAAAATGATGAATACTGAATATGGGAAAAAACTATCTCAAGAAAGAACGGAATTCCTTAATACTTTCCTTAATCAATTTTATAAAGAACTAAATTTTTGAATATTTCTCAAAAACTTTTACATTAACAATTTTCATCTAAATTTGTAATTTTATTTTTTATTAGAAAAATACATTTGACACACAAATATTGTATAATTATAATTAATTATGAAAAAAATATTAATTACATTATTTATCCTATTTAATTTGAATATTTCATTATTCGCTTCTACTTCTTATCAAAAAGGAATCGATATGAATTTTAATGATATAGGGATTTCTATAAATCAAAGAACTAATAATTTAAATATTAAAGCTACTTTGAGCTATCCTCTTTTTGCTATTTTAAATAGCAGAGATAATTTTGATGAAGCGTCTTTACAAGATTTCTTTGAAACAATTTGTTTTCATGGTACTGTTAATTATAATCTAATAAATTTTAAATCATTTTTCTTAAATTTAGGGTTATGCTCTGATGTTTTTATGCAATTTGACTTTTCTAATGAACACTCTCATTATACTTGTTTTACAATTGGACCATATGGAGAGATAGGTTATCACTTCAAAAAAAATGATAAAGATTATTTAGATTTATCATTTGGCTTAAACGTTCCTCTTATAGCTAGAGAAAATAAACACACAAATTATCTTGAAGATACGGATGAAAAATCTTGGAATGAATTAATTGATTATACTTCGTCACTTTATAATATGACTTTAATGTTATATAAAATTAATATTCTTATCCCCTTTTAAAAAAAATCCAATTCAATAAAAATAATTTAAAATCAATTTTATTATCTTTCTACATAATTTTTTGATATTATTATGTATTAAAAACTAAATTATGTAGAAAGCCTTTATTTTTTATAACGATTATAATGTCAAATATAAATTCTTCTTATTTGTTAATTCTTCACTTAGTTTTCCTGGCTGAGAAAAACCTATACTAAAGGTGTAATCTTTTGTATTCTTGATATTTATTGGATGCTCTTCTATATTTATCACCAATTTTTCAAATTTTTTCTCATTAGGGTTTAATTCAAATTTCTTAAAAGCACATAAATGTGAAATTTCATTGCTTTTTGAATCAATTAAATATACTTGTAAAACATCTCTAGATTTTTTATTATTCAAGTTTTCTACTTCAACATCAACAACAATATTTTCGTTTTCTATTTTAATTTCACCTTTATTTAATTCAATATTTAAATAAGTTAAACCGTATCCAAAAGGATATAGAATGTTATCACTGTAATCATATCTATAAGTTCTATTTTTCATAGAATAATCACTAAAAGGAGGTAGTTTATCAGCAGATTTATAAAAAGTAATTGGTAGTTTTCCAGATGGAATTTCATTCCCAAATATTATATCTGAAATTGCTTTACCACCTTGAGATCCAGGATACCAGCCAACAATAATAGCATTTGCATTATCACTACTATAATTTAAATCTATTGAACTACCAGCAAGTAAAACAACAATATAAGGTTTATTAAGTTTTGAAATTTCTTTAATTAACTCATCTTGCAATCCTGGTAATTTTAAATCCTTTTTATCGCCTGAGGCAAAACTATTTCCTTGATCACCTTCCTCTCCTTCAAGAGTTTCATCTAAGCCAACACAAATTATTGTCAAATCACTTGAACTAGCTACAAAAAGAGCTTCTGAAAATCTGTCTCTAGGTTTTGCAAGGTCTTCAGTTTTTAATTTAGATATATGACAAGCTGAGGAATATCTAACTTTTACCTCACTATCTTTAAGTTCATCTTGGATTCCTTCTAACAGAGTAATATATCTTGAAGCAGTTCCATGATAATTTCCTATTAATGAAGCTCTACTATTTGCATTTGGACCAATAACAGCAATAGAATTAATTTTGTTTTTATTTATAGGTAAAATACCATCATTTTTTAACAAAACTGATCCATCAATTGCAGCTTTCTTTGATAAATCAAGATGCTTTTTACATTCAACCACATCAAAATCAATTTTATCAAATTCTGTTTCTTGATCCATTGCTAATAAATATCTAGTAGTAAAAGCTCTAATAAGACATTTATCAATTTCTTCTTCACTAATTTTATTTTTCTTTACAGCGTCTAATATATATTGATAAGTACAACCACAATTTATATCACATCCATTCTTAATTGCTAAACTTACTGAGTCTTCTGGGGTTTCAGTTATTTTATGATTTTGATGAAAATCTCTAATTGCCCAACAATCAGACACAAAATAACCTTTGAAGCCCCATTTTTTTCTTAAAACATCTTGAAGAAATTTACTAGCACAACTAGCTTCTCCATTGACTCTGTTATAAGCCCCCATAACCCCTTCAACTTCACTTTTTTGTATCAAAGCTTTAAAAGCTGGTAAATAGGTATTTTCTAGATCTTCTTGTGACGCAATAGCATCAAAATGATGTCTTTCATCTTCAGGCCCACTATGTACTGCAAAATGTTTAGCACATGCTGCTACTTTTATATACTTGCCATTTCCTTGTAATCCATCTACATAAGCACAACCTAGTTGAGAAGATAAATATGGATCTTCTCCATAAGTTTCATGGCCTCTTCCCCATCTAGGGTCTCTAAAAATATTTATATTTGGAGACCATAAAGTTAATCCTTTATAAATATCATAATCACCATATCTTTGTGCCACATTATATTTTGCTCTAGTCTCATCAGAAATAGCCTCAGCTATTTGTTTAATTAAATCTTGATCAAAAGTAGCTGCTAAACCTATGGCTTGAGGGAATACCGTTGCAACCCCTGCTCTAGCAACTCCATGAAGACCTTCATTCCACCAATTGTATTCTTTGATGTTTAATCTATCTATAGATGGAGAATCATATCTCATTTGTGAAGCTTTTTCCTCAATAGTCATTTTTGATACTAACTCTTTTGCTTTTTTTATTGCCCAATCTCTATTTCTCATTTAGCTCTCCAAATTATATAATTCTTTATTAAAATATTAATTTAATAAATATATACTTAATTAAATCACACATATAAAAAATATAGCCATACATATAATAAATATTATTAATATAATATTAACTTATTAGATTCAAATAATAATATATAGAATTTTATTGGCTCATAATTATATAAACTAATTCAACATCACTAAAATATCCTTTTCTATATAAGTTAAACTTACTGTTACAATTATTGCAAAAATAATTGAAAATAATCAGCTATTTCGAAAAAAGAATACTAGTCTATTTGATTAAAAGAATTTTAAAATGATTTTAATAGAATATAAGTTTTAATAGGTACAGAAATGAAGGTTAAAAATAATACAATAAAAATGCTATTATTATATTATGCCTAATAAAGGCGCCTGAAAATAAACCCAAACAAAAAGAAAACACAAATTTAAACAAACGCTGTTATACCATCAAAGAAATTAGTTATTTCTTTTTATTTTTAATATATTAGTTTCAAATTATAATACCTTAAATATAAGTTGCTAATTACTCATTCTATCCGAATTGAATCTGATAAAGAAAATACTAAAAATAACATTTCTACTTAAAAAATTAGGAATGAATAACCGCTTTCTAATAATTTTATGTTTAAACCATAAGAACAAAATTAAAAGATAATTTAAATAAAGGTCCTTTTCATATTCAATAATGTATATGATATGTTCAAAATTTTTTAAAATTATTTTTTTTAAAAGTAAAAGTTAATTCTTTGCTATTTTTGAATTTATTCTTTTTTTAAATTTGAAAATAAATTATTTAAAGATAAGTTACTAATTAAGAAAGAATGTAATGATGAAATGATTATAATATTTTTTCTGTTTTCTTTAATTTTGTTATTACTCAAGGATACTCTAAGTTGATCCTCTCTTTTAGCTTTATGCATCATTTCGATTTCATAATTATTATAATACATATTTTCCTTCTTTTTTTATTAAGTTGAACAACACAATTTATTCAATCAAAAAATGCAGTTTGTTATAATCCGTTAAATTAAGAATTAATCTTATTTATCTTTGTAATTAATAAAAAAGACAATAATTTCTTTTTGATTTTATGATTTTTTGTTGTGTTTTTAATAAGACAATTTCTACAATCTCTTTTAATTTCTTGGCTATGCCCCTTAGACATTACTGAAATTTCATAAATTGAATAAAACATATAATCAATTCTCCTTGTTAATTAATATTGTATGTATATATTAGATTTATTTCTAATACATGTCAAGCACTTTTAACACACATATTAGATTTATTTCTAACATAGATTATTATTTTGTTTTACACACAGATTTGCGATTTAGTATCATTATATAATTATTTACTTAGACAAGAATTATCTCTTATATTATTATTCACATTACTTAATTATTAATTATAGCTAAAACCAAGAACTTAATATAATTTAAAATTTTTTTTTGAAATATTATAAAATTTAATAGATAAGATTTTAATTATATTAGATAGATTTCTAATATTTATTGTTAATTTCAATAATATGTTATATTATATAGTTATGAATATAATAAACAATGAAGCAGTGGATTTTATTTTTGCCCTAAGGCGTTTTGGGATTCGTAACAAACAAATTAATGTTGATTACCCATCAATGGTTGAGATAGAAAATTGGTGCAAAGAGTATGAAACAAAACTTTCACCCTTTTTGTTAAATGATATATCTCTTTTAGTGGATAAAACCATTTTAATTACTTTATATCTTATGAATAAAATTCATGAAACTCCAAATATTCAAAGTGCAGAGGATTTACTAAATTTCTTAAAAAAAATAACAGCTACCACTTTTAAAGAAGAAGTAATTAGTAAATTCATTCATTATGAAACGTCTGATCTTTCTGTTGACAAAATTTATGATATTATTTTCAACGATGGGCTTCATCCTGGTTATGATCTAAGAGAAGAAGCAGAAATTATATATGGGGTTCTATTGGAACCAGAAGGTTTTCTCAATAGATTAGAAGTTACATATTCCCAATTTTATAAATTAGTATATGCTCCAAGTAAAAAGACTTTTGAAAAAATAGAGAATGAAAAATTTCTTTGGCATGAAAAAAGATTTTTTGATAATCCTAAATCTTATTTAAAAAACCTTGGGCTTAATAGTTTTTTAAAGAAATATCCTAATACAGAAAGTTGTACTTTCTACTTTTCACTATTTGCTGACAATGATCTTTTTAGTTTATGGGATAGTAAAACTATTGTAATTGGAGGAGCCACAGACTCTAGAATTATTCAGCAATCGGCTAAAACAAAATCTGATTTATTTTTCTCTTGTCTTGGAGATGCAAAAAGACTTGAAATAATGAGATTAACAGCTCAAAGACCTTGGTATAGTACTGAATTAGCTACTTATTTCAACTTAAAACCAGCAACTCTTTCATATCATTTAAACAAATTAGTAGAAGCCGATTTACTTAATATGACAAATGGAGAAGCAAAAAGATTTTATTATACTTTAAATAGAGATGCTATTAGTTCATATTTAAATTTTGTTTCTCAAGATTTATTAGGTTTAAATAAAGAATAAAAAATCAAATTAATTAACATTTTATTTAAAAAGATCAACTCGCCATGAGGGGGGTGTCCCATCATCACTAAAATATTCTTCTAATTCATAAATTTTATCATTTTTAATTTTAAAAAAAGAAATAGCATGTAATGATATAGAATCCGTCTTCGATTTTATATTTGTAACAGTAATTAATAATTCTCCCAATTCTTGAGTTCTTATTATCTCACCTTCCCAAGAACCTGGATATTTACAATTTGCTAGAATAAATTCATCAACATCAAAAACTTCATTAGTATTTGGCCATTTTATAATTGCTGTTTCACTAAAAAAAGTTTTCATACTCTTTTCATTTTGATTTACTGTTGCTTTCCAATATGATTTAATATCCAAGTCTTTCCTCCAAATATATAAGTCATTTTTGTAATATATTTATAATATATTCTTTATATTTGTTTTATATTATAAATAATCTTATTATCACTTAATATATATGTATACCCTTAATATCATCAACATTAATTAAAGAATAATTAATTGAATTATCTTTTGCAAAATTAATACATTTTTCAAGATTTTTAATCAAATTTAATGGTGTATGAGAATCTGAATTAGATACCACTTTCAACTTACTGTAAGTAGAAGCCAATTGCCAAAATTCATCAACTGGATATGCATATCTATCCTTCTTATGAAATCCTTCTTTTTTGGGTAATAACATACCTTTGCCATTAATTTCCAAAGCAACATCATTAGAAATTGCACACTCAATTATATCTTTACTTATAGCTTTTGCCTCTTCATCCCATTTATTATATCTTGATAAAAATATATCTGGGTGTACACCTATTAAAAAAAGATTACTTTGAAGAGATTCAATATATTGTTTTGCATAAATTGATAAATGTTCTTTACGTAAAGCAACATTATCAATTGATATCTCTTGATAATCAGTATTTTCTAAATAATGAACACCAAAGATTAAATAATCACACTTATCTTTTATTTCATTATAATAAGAATCATATTTAGGTAAATAATCACATTCAAAACTACTTAATAAAGTAATATTTTTTTCAGTTTTTTTTAGAAGCTCTATATCTGATAAATAAACATCCATCATGCTATAATTCATTCTAGCAAATGCCCATCTATTATCTTTTAATGGGCAGTGTTCACTAAAACCTAATAAATTAATTTTATTATTTTTAGCCACCTCCACATAATCCTTCAAGCTGCCATTTCCATGCCCACAATAAAAACTATGAGTATGCAAATTATAATTTGGAAATTTATAATTCATTTGTTTCTCTTTTTTAATAAAAATTTGTTTAATTTAATTCAAACATAGCCATTACAGGATAATGATCTGAGACACCTTTTGATAGTACTAATTTGATAGAAGAAGCTAAAATTGGAATTAGTTTATTATTATGCATAATTTTATCAATACTCTCTACTAAATAATACTCATCACTTATTGTTGAACAAGGGAAAGTAAGAGGCGCTTCTAGGTTTAATGTCCTAAAGACTTCAACAAAATCAGTCTTATTACTAATTATTTCTGTTGGATGAAAAGGGTCATTAAAATCACCACATACAATTGCACCCTCACAATCTTTAACTAGTTTTAATAAATTATCAGCTATTTGTTTCGCCTCATCTTGTCTATAACTATAAGAGGTATTTCTCTCATCAGCATTTCCTTGATGAGTTAAATGTGCTGTTGAAATAAAAAGAGTTTTATCTAATTCTTTTATTTTTACTCTTATATAAAAAAGACCTCTATTTATTTCAGGCATATTCAAATCAATTCTACCATGCTCAACTTCACTAAATAATTCTTTATTATAGTAGATATTAGATTCTTCACTCCAGCCTATAAAATTATCATTTACTCTATTATAATTTAATAGTACTTGATCAAGCAAAGCTTGTGTTTCTTTTCTTATTTCTTGAATACATATAAAATCCGGTTTATAAATTGAAAAAAGTCTTTTGATTGAATCAATTCTTTGATCTAATTTCTCAGTATTCCATAAATTCAATGTCATAATTGAAAATCTATAGTTCATCTAAAACCTCTGAAAATTCATTTTCTATTTTCCTTAAATAATTTAATACTAAAACTTGAACCCATGCAATATTGATTGAATAATATCCACTTATATTTTTTTCATCATTAAAATAATCCCATTGTGTATGATTTATTTGTTCAGGTATCCAACCAAGAAAATCAGGAAATCTTCCCAAAAGATTATTTGGACTAGAAATTAACTGAAAACAAGCACTAATCATACATTTTGCATATTTTCTATAAACGGGTTTTCCAATAAGCTTATCTAATTTAAGAAAATCGTAAGCTATCATCATTCCATAGCAATCTAAATGCTGATTTGCAATTGATACACTTGTATAACCTTTTGTTTTAAAATTTAATTTACCTAAGGGTGTATTTTTGTCAAATTTAATATTATCCATTTGAATCCAAGATATTAAATAATTTGCGCATTTCTTACAAATTCCAATATAATAATCATTTTGAAATTCTTCAATTTCATAAAGATTGATAAAACATTTTAATAAGATTTGGCCAGCTTCTTTATCAAATGAATCAGCATCCAAGGTATCTCCATAATAATTATTTAATATAACTAGATTTGAATAATAACTAGTAGCTTTTCTAATTGATTTGAAAAGTTCCTCTCTACCAGTTTGCAAATAATAGATTATAAAAAATAAAAAGATATGAGCTCCATTTGTTCCTTTCTCATCAACTATGGTACCGTCTTCATCCAGCCATCTTCCATAATTTCCATTCTCTTGTTGATTAGCAATATAAAAATTACAAATGTTATCAATTAATTTATAATACTTAATCTTATGCTTATAATCACTCTTATTTGCTAAATTCAAATAAGCCAATAAAGCTTCGCCATTAGTTCTAGAATTGATTAAGAAACGATATTCATCATTTTCTCCTATTCCTAAATAGCCCCCCCATATGTCCTTATTTAAACTATAACAATCTCTATAAACGCCAAACTTTTTTTCAGCTTGTAAGAAAAAATCCCCAATTTTATAAGCTAAACTTTCATAACTATCTTCTTGAAGATATTTTTTTTCGTTAAAAGTAAAAATATTATGTATGATTGGAATAATAGATGATTCTATCTTTTTATAATCTATATCAATAAAAATACTTGCAGCTTCAACACTTTTTACTAAAAAAGAAGCACTTGTATATTCATATATTTCTTGATAAGGATAATTATCTTTGCCCATTTTTATATAAGCTAAACCATCCTTTCTTTCGACTAAGAATAACAGTTGATTTAATAATAATGCTTTAAAATTGTTTATAGTTAATTCAATTGAAGAAGGAGTAAAATCACATATTAAATTTGAATAGTCAAAATAATGATCAAACAATCCTTTACTCACCTTGTTATTATAATAAATAAAATAGGTTTGATTAATTATTTGATTTGCTTCTAAATATACATTTTTCTTACTAGAATTTAAATCGCTTTTTTCTAGCTTATTTTTTCCTAAATATGAATAGGGATATTCAATTGCAGGAATTCTAAACTGTAAGTTTTTCTCTCTCCAGGTAGTTGAAGATTGGATTTCATTTGCTTTATGAGAGACTATTAAACATTTATCTTTAGAATATAATTCAATACATCCTGGTAAAGCTATCCTACTTTCAACAAAAGACCAATATTTATTTATCTCATCGATTCTTGCGAAATTACCTTTTCCATGTTTATTTTTTTCATACATCACAGATGGAATAAAGACTTGATAATCTTCAACATCATGATTTATAAATAAACTTATTGAATAATTGCCAGAATTAATTACTTTTATTGTTCTCTTTAATTCAATATATTCTTGTTTTTTTATTATCTCATTCGTTATTTCAATATCATTAAAATTTTTAATACTAGTATTTTCTGATTCTTTTAAATTAATTAAAACTAATTCTAAATCATTTTTAAATACTTTATCTTCAATAATTATTTTATAATCAGTACAATTTTCTAAACTTTTCATAATTACCCCTTTATTCCAGACATAGCAATTCCTTCAACTATTTTTTTTCTGAAGAATAAATAGAATATAAATTGAGGTATTGATGCTATAACTGCTCCAGACATAATTAATGCATATTGTGTTCCATGAGTTCCTTGGAAATTTGCTATTCCAACAGTAATTGTATATTTTGCAGTATCATTAATTGCAATGAGCGGCCATAAAAAATCATTCCAACAATTAATAAATGATAATATGGTTACAGTCGCTAGTGCAGAGGAGCCTAAAGGAATAATTATTGATAAAAAGATTCTAAACCTTGAAGCTCCGTCTATGAAGGCTGATTCTTCTAAGGAATCAGGGATGCCTTCGAAAAATTGTTTTAATATAAAAACCCCAATAGG
This sequence comes from Sphaerochaetaceae bacterium, assembly GCA_963678575.2. Lineage (GTDB taxonomy): Bacteria > Spirochaetota > Spirochaetia > Sphaerochaetales > Sphaerochaetaceae > Pleomorphochaeta. The sequence goes on from CAXXHV010000002.1 coordinate 1,124,016, forward strand.
AAGTGATACTCTAGGAAGCACTACAGCTAATAAATTATTAATTAAATGATAACTATTAAATTGAAGATATAAAGGAATAATTAATACTTGAAAAGGTACCATCATACCGGCCATTACTAACCAAAACAAAATATTTTTACCTTTAAATTTAATTTTTGCAAAAGCATATGCTATTGGAGCATCCACAATTAAGGTTAAAATCATTGTTAAAAAAGATGCAAATAAACTGTTTAATAACCATTTTAATATATAAGTTGAGGTTATAGCTTTAAAATAATTAAAGAATGTCGCATCTTTAGGGAAAAAATGAAAATCTTTTGAAACAAGAGTTTCTTCAATATGTAGAGACGTAATACCCATCCATAACAAAGGAAAAATCCAAATTATTAAAACTAATATTTCTATTATTCTTATTATATAATATTTACTATTTTTTTTACTCATTTTTACTCTCCCCTAATTTATTTAGAGCAATAGAAAATATTAAAATAATAATAAATAATATATAGCTCATTGCAGCAGAGTAGCCCATCTTAAAATATAAGAATCCTGTTTCATAAATATATTGAATTAATACACGTGTTTTTCCATAAGGTCCTCCGCCAGTCATTACAAAAACTTGTCCAAATACATTAAAGGAAGCAATTACTTGTAAAATTAAGCAAAGAACTATTGTAGGTTTTAATAAAGGGATTGTGATGCTCTTTATTTTTTGAAAGTATGAAGCTCCATCAATTTCAGCACTTTCAAAAACTTCTTTTGATATTTGCTTTATTCCAGCAGACAACAAAATCATATTAAAACCTGAAGTCCACCAAAAGGTTGCAATACAAACTGACCACATAGCCCAAGCGGGATCTGTTAACCAACCAATCCCATCTATATTAAAAATGGATAAAACATGGTTAATTAACCCATATTGTTTTTGAAATAGCCAAGCCCAAAGAGTCGATACTACTGTCATTGAAAAAATGTATGGTAAGAAAAATACATTTTCGCCAATTTTTTTAAATGGTGATTTTGAATTTACAAACAAAGCCATCAAAAATCCAATAATCAATAAAATAGGTGTTGTAATAAAAACAAATTCTAAAGTATGAAGTAAGGAAGTATAAAAAGTTTGATCTTTAAATAATTTAATATAATTTGCAAAACCTAAAAATTTCTTACTAGATAAAATATCCCATTTAAAAAAACTAATATAAAATCCATGTAATAATGGATATATCATAAACAATATAAAAACTAATATAAAAGGAAGAGCAAATAAATACCCATCCCGATTATCTCTATTTCCTGGAATCATAAATCTCCCCTGAAGCTAATAAGATTGAGTGGAAGATTATCTTCCACTCAACTAAGCTCAAATTAATTATATGTTGAAATAATATCGTTAACTTTTGCTTCCATTTGATCTAAAGCTTTTGTAGGTTCACTATTATTTGCAACAGCATATTCTAATAAATCAGACATAACAGCATATATTTCATTCCAAGCAGCTGTATCAGGAGGTGCTACTGTTGAAGCTGCAGCTCCAGCGTAGTCAGCTCTATATGGTAGAGCTTTAAATTCTGCACTGTTTTGTACAGAGACTCTTGTTGGAATATGACCAGCTTTAGCCCACATTTGACCATTTTCAGTAATCCAAAGCATACATTCAATTATTGCTTCAACATGTTCTTTATTCTGTGCTTTAGAAGCAGGAATTGCTAGAGTATGGCTACCACCCCAAGCAGCTGGCTTTCCAACTAAGCCTGGAAGAGGAACAGCAACAAAATCTAAATTACTTGCACTTTCAAAAGTACCAGTTGCCCATACTCCATTAAAATGGAATGCAGCTTCTCCTAATTTAAATGAATTAACTGAGGTATCATAATCTAAACCTTTTGGAGTAACCCCATATTTATTAACCATATCTTCAAGAGCTTTTAATGCTACAACACCTTTTTCATTATTAAATGCAGCTTTTGTATTATCTGCATTTAACATTGATCCACCTTGTTGATACATCATAGAAAAGAATAATCTAGTAAGAGTATAAGCTTTATATACAGCTGTTGTATTATCACAAGCTATTCCCATCTTACCTGTTTTCTCTTCAACTGCTTTAGCAGCCTTGATTAATTGATCATAGTTTGTAGGGATTTCATTAACTCCAGCTTCTTTTAATAAAGCCTTATTTACATACATAATAAGAGGGTGAACATCTAAAGGAAGTGCATAAGTAGATCCATCAAATTGACATGCTTTTAATGGAGCTTCAACAAAATCACTTATTGGAGCATTCATATCATTAAAATAAGAATCAAGAGCAAGTAATTGATTACTTGGGATATAATTCCTTAAATTAGCTTGATGAACAACAACTAAATCAGGAGCATTACCAGCTGCTAAAGCTGCTGTTAATTTAGTATAGTAGTTATCAAATTTAACAGTATCAGTTGTCATTTTTATATCTGTATGAGTATTATTAAACTCATCAATAATAGCATTAAAATACTCCCCATCTCCTCCTGTAAATAATGACCAAAAGCTTACTTCAATTGGACCTTCTTTTTTTTCACTCTCTTTTGCACCATTCGCGAATGCAAAACCAAAACTACACATTATTAATAATAATGTAACAACAGTTTTTCTAATTTTCATGATTCCTCCTTAAAACAATTACCATGACTTCTTATATTTCTTTTATAGATGAGTCTCTATAAATTATTCTCGTTCTAAGATTTTTTGGATTATACTCAAGTTCACTATCTTCAATATGTTGCATTAATTCATGAGTAGCCTCACAACCTAGAGCAAACTTTGGGACATCAACAGTACTAATACTAGGATTAAAAAATTGAGAAATTTTTAAATTATCAAAACCAAAAACTTCTACTTCATTTGGAACTTCAAAATTATTTTCCTTTAAAGACTTTAATACTCCCATTGCCACTAAATCATTAAAGCAACAAATTGCACTGAATTTTAGACTCATATTTATTGCTTTATTTACAGCTGCATAGCCATCTTCTATATGACCATCGGTTGGGATAATAAAATTATTATTAACTTCAATATTATGTTTTGCTAAAGTATCTTTATAAGCATTTAATCTTTCATAAGTATTACTAACATTTTCAGGACCGCTTAGATATAATATATTTTTATGACCTTTATTTATTAAATCTTCAACAACTTCACTTTGAGCTAAATAATCTTCATGTAGTATTGAATGATTTTCCATATTTTTTATTACTCTTCCAAGAAATAAATAAGGAATATTAATTCTTGAATATAATTTATACAAACTCTCATCATCATATACAGGAACAATTAACATTCCATCCACATGCCTACTACAAAATAGTTTTACATATTTTTTTTCTTCTTCAGGACTCTCTCCTGTATTAACCAATAAAATATTATAATTATAATTTTTTGCGGTTGCTTCTATTCCTCTTACAACTTCAGCAAAAAAAGGATTAGAAGAATCTGCTGTAATTACTCCAATAATATTAGAATGTTTCAATCTCATACTTGATGCTAAAGAATTATTTATATATCCCATATCATCAGCTTTATCACAAATAATTTTTCTTGTTTCTTCACTTATTCTAGTATCATTTCTCAAAGATCTTGAAACTGTATTTATGGAAAAGCCTGTAGCTTTTGCAATGTCTTTCATTAATATTGATTTCATAGGTTAATAATAGCATCTAATAATCTAATTGGCAAGAAAATATTTTACTTAATTTCTTATAAGACAAGAAATTAACTAGATTAACGTTAATCTAATGACTAGGAATATCGTTAATATTTACTGTAATACTTATATCTAAAATGCACTGATTCTGTATAAAAATGTTTTGATAAAATTAGTTAATTTATTAAGAGTAATGCTTTTATTTCTTTTTTAAATTTTATATTTTTTGTATTAAGCATGATTTTTATGTAGATATCAAAAAATATAATTAATCATATATTTAATTTATTTATCAATGTATCTTTTTTTAAGAATTTAAAAAACTTGCAAATTAGGCTATATCAGATTTATTATAATAGCTATGAATTTTGAAAACCAACTTAGAAAAAATTTTACAACCTTTTCAATCAAATTAATTTTTGTTGTTTTTATTTTATTTGTTTCAATAACTGTAATTATTAACTTAATACAAAAAAACATATATAAAACAGAAAGCATTAATTATTTAAATAATACTTTTTTAGAATTAAATTATAAAATCTTTTCTCAAATGGAAAAGCATAATTCAAATGAAGAATATTTAGAAGCAATTGAGACAAAAACTTTAGATAAAAAATTAGTTTCTACTAATAATTATTCTTTCTCACAAAAAATGAATTTACGATATAATTATAATGTTTATGACGAAAATTTAAATTCTGTATATGAAGAAATCTCTTTTTCAACTCTTCGTTATAAAATGTATTTAAATATAATGAAAGAAAGAATAGAAAATAATAATCCTTTACAATTTATAATGTATAGCGATTTAAATAGTAATGATTCAAGTTTAATTTTCTATGGGGGGATTTATAAAGATGATAGACTTATTGGAATTGATACATACCTAATTGATATAAATGATTTAAGTTATTACCTATTACCAAAATCTGGTAATTATATTATTGCTAATGAATTTGATACTGTTATTGCAAGCAATAACTACGGAATATTAAATACAGATGGGAATTTTAAATATGCAAAAAGTTATAAATTAAATGGTATTAAATACAAAGTTACAAGAGTAAAAAAAGAATACTATACAATATATTACTTAGAAGAAAGATTTAGTATTGAAAATTATTATTACTTATTCTTTTTTATTTTTGTTATTATTGCTTTTTTAATAATTCATTTTTCTAATACTGTTATTAAAAAAATCGCAAAAAAGAACTCTCAAAGTATTGAATCTATTATAAGTGATACCAATATAATCTCTTTAGGCAAATTAGATCATAAAATTAATGAAAATTTAGATGGCGATTTTAAAAATTTATCAAAAAATATTAATGAGATGTTAAACAAATTAAATTCAGAAATTGAACTTAATAAAGAATTAAGCGAAACAAATTTAATATTTGAAAAGAAAAAACTTGATTCTCAATTTGATCCACATTTCTTATATAATTCATTAGAAACAATAAGATATTCAATGCTTTTTGAAGTAAAAGAAACAGAAAAATATATACTAGAACTGAATTCTATATTAAGGTATTCAATCAATAATAATATTAACTACTCTTCTCTAGAAGATGATTTAACATATCTTAAAAAATATCTAAATCTCTATAAATTTAGATTCAAAGAAAAACTTACTTATAATATTTCTATATCAGAGGAGATAAAACATATCTTAGTACCAAAACTATCTATTCAACCATTAGTTGGAAATAGTATAAAATATGGATTTGAACAAAGTACTAAGGTTCATGTAAATATTACAGCTGAAATAATTAATAATGTATGTTATATTAGAGTACATGATAATGGTGTTAGTATTAGTGATACAGTAATTAATGAGATAAAGGAAAATTGTAAAAAAACCAAAAATTTATCAAATCATATTGGTATTCATAATGTACTAAGAAGATTTATGATTTTATATCCTGATTCAAAACTTGATGTCATTAAAGATGAATATGGGACAACTTTTGAAATTAGTTTTACTAAGAAGATAGAAAGCAATGTATAATGTAGTAATTTGTGAAGATGAAGATATTATTAGAAAAGGATTAATGTTTAGCTTTGACTTTAATAGTTTAGGTTTAATGGTAGTTTCCGATTTCGATAGTCCAATTGCTTGTCTTGAATATTTAAAAGATCATAAAGTTGATATTATTATCACAGATATAAAAATGCCTATGATGACTGGCTTAGAAATGATAAATCAAATTGAAGATAGGAAAAAATATGAATTTATCATATTGAGTGGCTATAGTGATTTTGAATATGCAAAAAAAGCAATTAGTTGTGGTGTTACTGAATATTTAGTTAAACCTTTAGATCATAGTCTTTTAGAAATATCTTTAAAAAAAGCTATATCTAATCTCAATGATAAACACTTAATTAATAATGCAAAATTTCAAGTAAAAAATTTATCTAAAGTTTATACTGATGTAAATAAACAAGATGAATTAATACAAAAAATAATAATCTATATTAAAGATAATTATATGAATAAAATTACTTTAAATGATGTTGCTAACGAATTCAACTATAGTGTTTCTTCAATAAAGAACAAGCTAAAACAAAATGATATTACATTCAATACAACATTAAATAGTTATAGAATTTATAAAGCTATTAATTTAATTAGTTTAAACAAATACCCTATTTATCAAATTGCAGAAATGGTGGGGTTTAATGATTATAAATATTTTTGCTCAAAATTCAAAAATTATACAGGTTATTCTGTAACAGAATTAGTAAAAAATAATTAATTAATTTATCATTAATTAACAAATCTGAGTTTGTTTCATCAAGAAATAATTTTAAATCTCAAATTCTTTTCCTTTTAAGCAAAAGTGATATTTCTTTAACATTATTTCTAAAAGTTATAATAAAAATGTCTTTTTTTACCCTAAAGAGTGTCCATTTATGGTATGTGAAACTGAAAATACTGATGTTAAAATTAAGTATCATTTATAAAGGAGATAACAAATGAAAAAAATTTTAGTTATTTTATTAGCTACTATGGTAACTATGAGCTTTGCTTTTGCACAAGGTGCACAAGAATCAACTACTTCTGAGGGACCAAAAACTTTAGTTGTATATTCACCAAACTCTGAAGGTCTTATTCAAGCAGTTGAAAAACCATTTGAAGAAAAATATGGCATTTCTGTTGATATCATATCAGCAGGTACTGGAGAATGTTTAAAAAGAATTGAATCAGAAAGAAATGATCCTCAAGGAGATGTAATGTATGGTGGAAGCTATGCAACTCTTTTAGGTAATAAAGATTTATTTGAAAATTACGTAAGTAAGAATGATGCAAATTTAGTTGAAGCTTACAGAAATGAAAGCGGTTATGTAACAAAAAATACTCTAGATGGTAGTGTTCTTGTTTATAATAAAACCAAATTGGCTGAAAAATTACCTGGTGTTACTATTAAAGGTTATCAAGATATAATCAAATATGGTCCTCAATTAGAAGGTCAAATTGTATCTGGAGACCCTTCAAAATCATCTAGTTCTTTCGCTCATTTAACAAACATGTTAATTGACTTTGGTGGTTATGAAAGTGATGCTGCTTGGGCTAAAGTTGCTGAAATTTTCAAATATACAAAAGTTTTAGGTTCTTCTTCAGCTGTTTGGAAAGGTGTTAGAGATGGTGAATACACAATCGGTTTATCCTATGAAGACCCTTGCTTAACATTAATCAATGATGGTGCTGATGTTGGCGTTGTTTACATGGAAGAAGGCACAGTATTCTTACCAGCTGGTAGTGCAATTATTAAAGGTGCTAAAAATTTAGAAGCTGCTAAATTATTCATTGACTTTATTACTTCCAAAGAAGTTCAAGATGTATACGGAATGACTTTAACAAATCGCCCAGTTTACAAAAATGTAAAAACTGCTGATTACATGAAACCAATTGATCAAATTAATGTTAAAAATGAAGATACAGCTTATGTTACAGCTAATAAACAAGAACTTGTAGATCGTTATATCGATATGTTCACAAGTCTATAATATCAATTTAAAAAAATACTATAAACATAAAAGGAGCTTAGTCTTCTTTTATGTTTATAATTAATGAGGAAAGATTTATGAGTGTAGCAATAAACATAGAACATGCATTAAAAGCATACGGCAAAAATGTAATTATTCCAGATTTGGATGTTCAAATTAAGGATAAAGAATTTTTTACTTTATTAGGACCTTCTGGATGTGGTAAAACAACATTATTAAGAATGATAGCTGGTTTTAATACAATTGAAGGTGGAGATTTCTATTTTGATGACAATAGAATAAATGAGTTAGATCCTAGCAAAAGAAATATTGGTATGGTATTCCAAAACTATGCTATATTCCCTCATTTATCAGTTAGAGAAAATGTTGAATTTGGATTAAAAAATAGACATTACGACAAATCAGAAATTGGTCCTTTAGCAGATAAATTCTTAAAACTAATGCAAATTTACGAATATAAAGACAGAATGCCAGAAAGATTATCTGGTGGTCAACAACAAAGAGTTGCCTTAGCTCGTGCTCTTGTTATTATGCCTGATGTGCTCTTAATGGATGAACCATTATCAAACCTTGATGCAAAATTACGCCTTGAAATGCGTCAAGCAATAAGAGATATTCAAAGAGAAGTTGGAATTACTACAATATATGTAACACATGATCAAGAAGAAGCTATGGCTATAAGTGATAGAATTGCTGTTATGAATTATGGTGTTATTCAGCAAATTGGAAGACCTCAGGACATTTATCATCGTCCTACAAATGAATTTGTTGCAAGTTTTATTGGTAGGACAAATATGATAACAGGAAAATGTAATAAAAATGAAGTTACTATTTTAAATCATAGTGTTAAATTTAATAATATTGATTTTACAGGTGATGTTAAAGTATCTATTCGTCCTGAAGAATTTATTATTACAGATGATACTAACGCTATTCCAGCCGTAATTAAAGATACAATATTCTTAGGATTAAATACTCACTTCTTTATGGAATTACCAAACAAACAAATTGTTGAAATTATCAAAGAAAGTATGATAAATAATGCAAATGAAACAGGCAAAACTGTTTATCTTACTATAAACACTGCTAAAGTAAACGTATTTAGTGAAGATGGTAAAACAAATTTGGTGATTGCCTATGAAAAATAAAAAATCAAAAATTAATCTATGGTCTTCATCAACATTAGGTTTATTAACTTTATATACTATATTTTTAATAATACCTTTATTGATTTTGTTATCGGATTCTTTTATAGATTCAAAAACTGGCCTATTTACTTTAGCAAACTTTCAACGATTCTTTAGTAAAAAATATTATTATTCTACCCTGTTTAATTCTTTTAAGATTTCTATATTAATTACTTTTGTTGCTGTAGTATTAGGTACCATTTTAGCTTTTTTCTTTGCAAGATTTAAAATTAAAGGGGCTAAAACTTTACGTATTTTAATCATTCTTTCAAGTATGTCTGCTCCATTTGTTGGTGCTTATTCCTGGATATTATTGCTTGGAAGAAATGGTGTTGTAACAAAGTTTTTTGAGAATCTATTAGGAATAGGAATGCCTGATATTTATGGATTTAAAGGTATTTTGCTTGTATTATCTCTTCAACTTTATCCTTTAATTTTTTTGTATGTTTCAGGGGCCTTTTCAAATGTTGATAATTCATTACTTGAAGCTTCTGAAAACTTGGGATGTAGTGGAATAAAAAGATTCTTTAAAGTTATTCTACCTTTAATTTTACCCACTGTACTAGCTGGGGCCTTATTAGTTTTTATGAGATGTTTTAGTGATTTTGGTACTCCAATGCTTATTGGAGAAGGTTATAGGACATTCCCAATTACTATCTATGATGCTTATATGTCTGAGTTAGGAGGAAATAATGGCTTTGCTGCAAGCATCGCAATTTTAGCAATTATTATTACTTTAGTAATTTTCATAGTCCAAAAAGTTATTTCTGAAAGAAAAGCTTTTACTATGAATAGTATAAATAAAATTAGACCTAAAGAAATTCATGGTTTAAAAAATGTTTTAATACATATATATTCTTATGTTCTAATTTCATTATCAATTGCACCTCAAGTATATGTTATTTATACATCATTTAAGAAAGTAAATGGTACTGTATTTACAAATGGATATTCTTTTGATAGTTATATTATTGCTTTCTCTAAGATGGGAAGCGCCATTAGAAATACTATTTTAATTCCAATAACTGCTTTAACTTTTGTTTTAATTATTGCTGTATTTATTGCATACCTAGTAGTAAGAAGAAAATCCAAAATTACTGCAATTATTGATACTGTTTCGATGGTACCTTATATTATTCCTGGTATAGTAGTTGGTATTGCGCTCTCAAGTGCATTTAATAGACCTCCTCTAGTTTTAACAGGTAGTATGACAATTATGGTTATTGCTTTAATTATTAGACGTTTGCCTTATACTATTAGATCAACAGTTGCAACCTTGCAACAGATACCAATAACAGTAGAAGAAGCCTCATTATCGTTAGGTGCAAGTAATATAAAAACATTCTGGAAGATTACCATTCCAATGATGTCTGCTGGTATAATTTCTGGAGCTATTCTATCTTGGATTACCATGATTTCAGAATTATCTTCTGCAATCCTATTGTACACAGGTAAAACAAGAACCTTAACCATTGAGGTATATACCCAAGTACTTAGAGGGAACTATGGAGTTGCTGCAGCTCTTGCAACAGTATTAACTCTTTTAACAGTTATATCTTTACTTATTTTTAATAAATTTAACAAAGGTAAAGATTTGGCAATGTAAAAAAATTAATTCAAATTTTAATTTTAAAAAAAAACTCAGCTTTAATTATTTCAAATTAGGCTGAGTTTTTTCATAAAAATAATATAAATATTAAAAAGAATTCTTTATTTTATATTCTCTCTTTTATCAAAATTATAAATAGATTCTAGAACAACTTGAATTTCTCTCTCCCACCCTTCAATAAGATCATAATTTGTAGTTTCATAAATTACATTGTCTTCTACAAGATTACCACTAATAGCACAAATCATAGCACCTCTAACTTTTCTTTTATGACAAACTGTAAAAAGAGCTGAACTTTCCATTTCAACATTCAAACACCCTAATTGATGTAATGATTCTATCCACTCAGGTGACTCTCCATAAAACGCATCATCACTTGCATTGATACCATATTGATATTTAAATCCACTTTTTTTACAACAATCAATTAATTCTCTTGTAAATTCAAAATCTGGAACTGCAGGAAAACAATCTGGAACATAAAATTTTGAAGTACCTTCATTTTTCATAGATCCAGTTGATATTACCAACTCACCAATATTAATTCCTGGTTGAAGTGCTGCACTACTTCCTATTCTAATTAAACACTTTGCGCCAATATTTATTAATTCTTCTGCAGCAATAGCGGCTGATGGGCATCCCATTCCCGTAGAAGTAACTGAAACCTTAATTCCTTTATAATACCCAGTATAAGATTTATGTTCCCTATTGTGTCCAACAAGTTTAGCGTCATCTAAATACTTTGCAACAATATCACTTCTAGCTGGATCTCCAGGTAATAATACGTATTCTCCAATGTCCCCAGGTGATAATTGTATATGATATTGTTTTTTACCTATAGTTTTTTCTGATTTTTCTAAAATTTTCATTATTTCTCCTAAATATTATGTAGATATCACTTTAATCTTTTTATTTTTACTTAATTTTGTAACTCTTATTGAATAAAAAACTAATCCCAAAATTGTTGCTAAATATGGAAGCATTTGAACAAATTCTGATGGGATTCTAAGAATTTGCATAATATTTGATAATCCATCAAAAAATGCAAATAACATAGATGACAGCATTGCTCCAAATGGAGTCCCTCTACCCATAGCATTAGCAGCTAGAGCTATAAAACCTCTTCCTGCTACCATATTTTTCACAAACATATCTAAATATGCCATTGATAAATACATACCACCAAAACTTGCAAAGACCCCACAAATCATAATTGAAATAAATCTTAATTTATTAATATTTACTCCAACTGATTTAATTGCATCTTCATTTTCACCAACAGCTCTTATTCTCAGGCCTAAGGGTGTTTTTGTTAAAAAAATAAATACTAAAAATACACATAAAATTGATATATACGAAAGAATATTATGTCCTGATATTAATGCTCCTAAAATTGGTATTTTTTCAATTATTGGTATATTTAATACAGGGAAGGTTTTACTTAATAGTGAGGAAGTTGTTCCTTTCTCTCCTGTAACTTGCTCCATTACAAAAACTGTAAATCCGCTCGCAAATAAGTTTATTGCTGTTCCACATAAGACGGGATTTGCACCTAAATATAAATGAAAAAAACCAAAAAGAGCACTTAATATTAAGCCCATAATTATACCACATAACATTCCAATAATTAGACTGTTAGAAAAGGCTGATCCTATTACTCCCATTAAGCCTGCACAGAGCATTATTCCCTCTAATCCTAAATTTACTACCCCAGATTTTTCACAAACTACAGCACCTAGAGAAGTAAAAATTATTGGAGTAGCAACTCTAACCCACATTGAAAAAAATTCAATACTAAAAATACTACTAAAGAGTTGTTCCATTTTGTACCTCCAAAGCTATTTCTTTTTCTTTTTGAGCATTTTTTACTACTAGTTTTTGTCTCCAATTAGAAAAAAGTGCGTTTGCAGCAATCAAAAGCATCATAACACCTTGAATTACCATTACTATTTCATTACTTACATCACTATTTCTAGCCATAATCGCTGCTCCAACATCCAAGTAAGCTAAAAAGATTGCTGCAAAAGGAACCATTAAAGGATTTGAATGAGCTAACAATGCAACAGCTATTCCTGTCCAACCATACCCTGGAGATGATGTCCATTTAAATCTAGTATATAACCCTAACATTTCTATGCCACCACCAGCCCCAGCGACTGCACCAGCAATTATTTGAGCTATAAGCATTGAAAGCCCTGTATTAATACCTACATATTTTGCAAAATTTTTATTTGAACCAATTAACCTTATTTTAAAACCTAGTTTTGATTTATATAAAAACAACCAAACTAAAAAACAAAATAAAAGTGCAATGATTAGACCAAAATGAACCTTAGTACCATTAATAATTATAGGTAATTTTGATGAATCACTTATTTTAAATGAAGCTAAAGAAGAAGCAAGAGGTTCTCTAAAATGATAACTAACCATATAAATTACAAAGAATTGAATTATATAATTTAACATAATTGAGGAAACAACTTCACTTACATCCCATTTAAATTTCAAAATAGCTGGCAATGATGCAGCTATACTTCCAAGTATTGCTGCAAACATTATTGCAAATAAAGGAGAGAAAGAAGAATTTCCCATAGAAGTTCCAATAATCATAGCTCCTAACAAGCCTATGAAAAAAGCTCCTTCAGAAATCATAGAAAACAAGCCACATCTGAATATTATAATTACAGCTAATGCAGTAAAAATAAGAGGTATTGCACCTTCTAAAATATTTCCGATTCTTCTTAAACTAGTAAAAGGACCTATAAAAAAATGATAAATAGCATTAGTAGGATTATCACTTGCAAATAAAATTATTAATGAAATCATTGCAATTGAAAACAGAACAATTAAAAATAATTTTACTGAATCTACTAAAAAATTAATGTGTTTAATAGTCATAGCAATTCCTCTGAATTTCTTCATCATTCATTTTCTCAATACCAAGCATATATTTCCCTAAATCTTCATCATTAGTATGCTCGACATCTGTAATACAGGCTGTTAATTTACCCTCAGCAATAACTAAAATTTTATCTGATATTGAAAGTAATTCATTCAAATCAGAAGAAATTAAAATAATTCCACAATTTTTAGTACTTAATTCAATTAATTGTTTTCTGATAAATTCTGAAGCACCTAAATCTACACCTCTCGTAGGTTGATCGGCAATAACTAGCTCTGGATCACTGTCCAGTTCTCTTGCTAAAACAACTTTTTGAATATTTCCACCTGAAAGACTATCAACTGAAATATCTGAGTTTTTACAAAGGATTTCATATTTATCTATTAGTTTTAATCCATAAAGATTTATTTCTTTTTTCTTCATCAAGCCAAACTTATTTATAAAAACATTAGTATCAATTTTATCTGCAATTATGTTTTCAGTAATACTCAATGACCCAGCCATTCCAATAGTCATTCTATCTTCTGGTATATAACTTATTTTCATATTTCTAGATTTAGATATACCATTATTATTTATATTGTATTCTTTAAATTTTATAGTTCCAGATTGGATCGGATATTCATTAATTAATGCTTCCACTAATTGTGTTTGACCATTTCCTTCAACACCTGCTATCCCAATAATCTCGTTACTTTTTAATTCAAAACTTATTCCATCAACTTTTACAACACCTTCTTCATCATTTAATTTCAAATTATCAACTGATAAAATTATGTTTTTCGATACTTTTTGTGGCTTTACAATATAAGGAGATACACTTCGTCCAACCATTAATTTTGTAACTTCATCATCATTGATTGAATTAAGAGCGTATGTGCCTTTATATTCACCTCGTCTAATTATTGTTATTGTTGAACATAGTTCTCTTACTTCCTTTAATTTATGAGATATAAAAATTACTGTATAACCTTCATCTCTTAAAAGTTGTAATTCGACAAATAATTCTTTTGTCTCTTGAGGTGTTAAAACAGCAGTAGGCTCATCTAAAATTAAAATTTTAGCACCTCTTAATAAGATTTTTAATATTTCTAATTTTTGCTTTTGCCCAACAGATAAATTCTTTACAAGAGTAGATGGATTTAATTTCATATTAAATTTATCCATGAGAATTTGAACTTGTTTTAATGCTCTTTTATAATCAGTAAACACTCCTTTTTTAGGTTCTTCACCAAGAATAATATTGTCTAATACTGAAAGAGATGGAACCAACATAAAATGTTGATGTACCATTCCTATACCTAATTTTAGAGCATCAGAAGGAGAATTTAAATGAACTTTTTTATCATCAATATATATTTCACCACTGGTTGGAATTTCTTCACCAAATAGAATTTTCATTAATGTTGATTTACCTGCTCCATTTTCTCCTGAAAGAGCATGTATTTCACCATATTTTACTTCAAGATCTATGTTATGATTTGCCATAACACCGTTTGGATAAACTTTTGTAATTTTCTCCATTTTTAAAGCAGTTTTTGACACAAAGTGCTCCTTTAAATACGTCACCAGTAAAAATTACTGGTGACACCTAATTTAAAATTATAATTGTAACATTATGGTTTCATTGAATCTCTTAAATCAGCAACTTCTTCAGTAGGTCTACCAACTGCTTTATTAACCTCTATCTCACCACTCGCGACTTTTTTAGAAATAATTTCTAATTCTTCTCTTACCGTAGAAGGTACAATTTTATTGTAATTATCATTTTTAGCAAGTCCAACAGCACCAGATTCTATACCAAGATTATAAGTTTTACCAAATTCCATAGAATTATCTTCAATAGCTCTCATTGCAACAACTAATGAATCTCCAACATTCTTTAGTGAAGAAGAAATTACATTTCTCACTTTATTTGGGTCTGAATCTTTTATTGCTGACCAAATATCTGTATCACAACCAATAAAATATTTATCCATATTATCAGAAGCTGAAACTGCTCCTAAAATACTTTGACTAGCTGGGGCATAAACAATTTGAGCACCTTGATTGTATAATTGATTTGTCATTTCCATACATTTAGGAACATCTTCAAAAGAACCTACATAAGATGTTAATAGTTTAATTGATGAATCAATATATTTAATTCCTTCGATATATCCAACTAAAAAGTCATTAATATTTGGAGTATCCATTGAACCTACAAACCCTAATACTCTTGAAGATTTATCAATTTTTGGATCATCAACATCTAACATTAAAGCCGCTAAAGCACCTGCCATAAAACCAGTTTGTTCTGATTTATAAGTAATACTCATTATATTATCACTATCAATTGAACCATCAAAAAAAAGATATTTATTTTCTGGAAATTGAGCTGCAATATCTTGAGTTAATTCTAAAACAGACCAAGTTCCTGTTGTAATGACATCCCAATCTTGTTCTGATACATCTAATAAATAACTATCATAACTAGCTTCATTTCTCCCCATTTCAACGATTTTTGTCTTTGCACCATATTTATCACTCATAGTTGTAAAGCCACTAGCTGCTGAGTCATAGAATCCTTTATCCCCTAGACTTCCGTTTACTAAATAGATTGCACTAAACTGATTAGAGTCAGTTTTAGCTACTTCTTTTTCCTTGTTCCCACTAGCAAAAACAGTTGTTACACTTAGCAAAAGTATCATTAGCATTAATACACTTTTTTTCATATTGCCCTCCTAAAATTTGACCAATATTCATAACTTATTTTCTAAGGATTTTTATCCTTGAATTCTCATTGTTTAAATAAGTTCTGCCAAAAGCAAAACACTTATCTTTTTCAAATAGAAACTCTTCTATTAATAGAACAGGGGTTTCAATATATTGTAATTCGCTATCGTTTATTTCATCAGTAATTATACAAAGTGAAGTTTCACTAACTGTTGCCTTATGATAAATTTTAGTAGAAACAAATGTTTTCCAAATCTCATCATCATCCCAAGCTAAGCCTAATTCTTCTACCAGTGAAAATGGAAAAAGAAACATTGATGTTGCAACTCTTTCACCTTTATACAAATAATCAACAATACAATTTACTATTGGCACACCTGAGGCTAAAGAAAAAATACTTGCAAGCCAATTACTAGTGCTTGTTAAATTTTTACTTATTTTTAACTCATCAATTTTATTAGCTTTAAAAGCGGGATTTCCTAAATCTTGGAAATCATATTGCTTATATTGACTTGTATTTGCAATTACAGTTCTTCTTCCTTGTACTTTTGTGATTGTTCCATCTTCAATTAGGTGATACATTGCTTCTCTAATTGTTCCTCGACTTACATTAAAATAAGTAGCAAATTCTTCTTCAGTAGGTAACTTTGTTCCCTCAGGAAGGTTTTCTTGTTTTGATTCAATAGCTTGATAAATTGCATCGTAAACTTTTAAATAAAGTTTCTGTTTTTCGCCTGTGTTTTTTGGTAATTTAGGGAAGTCCTCAATATTCATAGTATTTATTGACATAATTTTTACTCCTCAATAATTTTCTTTAGTGTCATTAATGCTACTTCTATTATTTGCTTTTCAGCATTTTCATCAATACCTTGAATATCAATTGTTTCATTTTGATTAACAGAAAATAGAATACTTAATGCATTAATGCCTAAAGATGAACTGCAAGCATATAAAGATCCAGTTTCTAAATCTACACAGCAATCTATATCATTTTTTTCATTTTCTATATTAAAAAAACAGGTTGGAGTCAGACATGAATCAATTACATAATTTTTATTTAATTCATTACAAATATCTTCAGCCTTTATTAACATATTTACACTTGCAAGCGATGGATATTCTGATGGTAAATATTGCTGACTTACACCATCATTATTTGTAACACCTTGAATGAGAATAATTTTATTATCAAAGCCTTTTTTCAAAGTGTTTGTAGTCCCCACTCTAAGTAAATAAAGAGCACCACATTGATATAATTCTTCTACGGCAATAGCGCATGATTCACCACCATTTCCTGTAGAACACACACTTATTAAATGATTATTAAAATAACCATTAATAGTTTTAAATTCTCTAAAATGAGCTACTTCAAAAGGGTCTTTTAAAAATAAAGCAATTCTATCTACCCATTCATGGCTACTAGCTACAATCACATATTTACTTATACTATTTTTTGTAATTCCTAAATGCATCATTTTATTATTGTCTTTCATTTATGTCTCCAAGAATCATTGATGCCATTGCTCTAATCCCAACTTCAATGGCCCTTTTTTCCCATCCAAATGGGTAATCTTTTGCAAGATTTGAATATTCATTGAAATTTGTTGCACAAACAGCAACAGAAGCCGTTCTAACTTTTTTTCTTCTTCCCATTGCAAAAATTGTAGCTTCTTCCATGCTTGTTGAGGTTGCCCCAGCTTTTAAATAACTATTCCAAGATGAAAGTAATTTATCTGAAACGGGTTTTGTTGAAGGAGAAACTTCTGTATAAAATGAAGCTTTTGTAATTGTGACGCCAGTATCATACTTGTAAGATGATTTTCTAGCTTCATTTACTAAAGTTCTAAAAAATGTAAAGTCTGGAAAGCAAGCACTATTTTCTGGTAAATAACAATTTGAAACAGTTTCCATTCTAACTGCACCACTTGCAATAATTACATCGCCAATTGAACATTTTGTTGAAGCTGAAGCACAAGAACCTATTCTTAAAAAAGTATGCACTCCATTTTGTATTAATTCTTCTATAGCTATTGATGTTGAATTTTCTCCAATTCCTGTAGAGACAACTGAGACTTCAACACCATTTAGAAATCCATTATATATCGCAAATTCTCTATTTTTACTTACACAATAAGAAGAATCTAACTCATCTGCAATTAATTCGGCTCTTTCAATGCTGCCAGGAATAAATACATATTTTCCTATTTTGTTGCATTCAATTCCTAGAAATGTATTATATTTACTCACATCATGCTCCTTGTTGGTATCATTTAAGCATACAATATGTACAAGTGCAACAAAAAAATTAAACTTTTTAAAAATTTGTATAGACAAATATAAAATATTCATACAATAATAATCATATGTTAAGATAACATGCTAGGAGATATTATGAAAAATGTAATTTTAGATTTAGATACCGGTGTTGATGATAGTTTAGCTCTTGCCTTAGCAGTTGCAGATGAAAATATTAATTTACTGGGAATTACGACAACATATGGTAATGTTCAAACCAAAGTAAGTTGTACAAATTCTAATTTTATATTGAAACTACTAAATCAAAAGGATATTCCTGTCTTAAAGGGGTTAGACCATGCTTTATTAAAAAATAATTTTAAAAGACATAAGGTAAGTGCTCAAATCCATGGTAAAAATGGTCTTGGAAATATTGAAAATCAAATTTATTCTTTCGATGAAACCCAATATCCTTTCTTTGATTCTTTTGTATTAAATCAAATAAAAAAATATGATGGAGATATTACATATATTACCACGGGGCCTATGACAAACATCGCCTTTCTTTTAGAAAATCACAAAGAAGAAATGATTAAAATAAAAGAAATTGTATCAATGGGTGGTGCAATAATATATCCAGGTAATGTCTCAAACAATGCAGAAGCAAATATTCATCAAGACCCTCATGCTGCTAAAATTGTATTAGAGAGTGAATTAAAAACAGTTCTTGTCCCTTTAGATGTAACTCAAAAATCAAGAATTACTATTGAAGATATTCTATATTGGAAAAAAATCAATAGTAAACAAAGCAATATATTTTATAAAATGTTATTGCATTATATAAATCAACATCCTAATCAAAATGAATGCTATATACACGATCCATCAGCAATTATGTATTGTATTAATCCAACACTTTTTACAACAATTGATAAAGATTTAACAGTTTTAGAAAATAAAAATGATTATGGAAGAATTGTTGGTAATTTAAGTAAAATTAGAAATGCAAATCCAACTTCAACTATTTGTATTGATGTTAAAGCAAATGAATTAAGTTCATATATATTAAAAACAATAAATTCATATTTCAAAAAAATATAAAAATTATTTCAAAAAGTTTTATATAAATAAAATTACAAAAATTTACTAATTTCAATCATATTTAGATAAATGCTTGTTTACATTATAGCGATTTATGAAGAAATTAAATATTTGCTATCAAACAAATATATGATATAATCAATTAACCTTAAAACATAAAAAGGAACAAAAATGGCAGCATTAGCAAATATCATATGGTTTATATTTGGTGGATTAATCTTAGGAATTAGTTGGTATATTCTTGGATTCGTATTCTACCTTACAATTATTGGAATTCCAATTGGAAGAGCTTGTTTTGAATTTGGTAAGTTATCAATGTTCCCTTTTGGTAAAGAGATAATTAGAGAAACTGAACTTCGGGGAAGTGAAAATGTTTCTGGAATAAAGAAATTATTTCATCTAATCGTAAATCTACTATGGTTCCCTATAGGTATAGTGTTCACCATAATTTATTTTATCTTAGGTGCTTTATCATTTATTACTATCATCGGTATTCCTGTAGGTATTGTATATGTTAAAATGGGACAATTTCTCTTGTTCCCAATTGGAGCCCGAGTAGTTTCAAAAGAACAGGCTTATGCATCAGCCGTTGCTAATGAGATGAGAAGAAGATATTAACAAAATATTTAATTATTTAAAATTCTAAAAATAAAACCATATGTTAAATTTTTCAAACATATGGTTTTATAATTTTCCAGTTCTATCTTAAAATATCATAATATTTTAAAACAGTATTATCCTTTTTAATAAAAGTTGGAATTTGATCTAAAGGAGCATCCACAAAAATATACTCACCGCCATCAATTTCTTCTTTAGTATAAGCATTAATCCATATCTGATCTTTAGGAAGATATACTTTTCTTGCTACTTGATTCTCCTTTACTATTGGAGCAACCATTATTTGTGAACCAAACATAAACTGATCATCAATTTCTTCAACAATCTTATCATATTCAAAATCCATGAAAAGCGGTCTCATTAAAGGAACTCCAAATTCAACAGTCTTTTTAGCTTCCTCATTTATATAATCTCTCAAAGCTTCTCTAAATAATAAATATTTTTTAATAATATTATAAGCTTTATCTCCAAAAGACCATATTTCATTATCGCTACCCTTTTTCAAATCCCAAGAATTTCTAAATCCATGTAATCTAAATATTGGACAATATAATCCAAATTGGAACCACCTAACAATTAATTCTCTAAAAGAAGGATCATCATTTACACCACCGTAGAATCCCCCAATATCAGTTGTCCACCAAGGAATACCACTTGTCACCATATTTAATCCAGCTTTCATTTGAGTTTCTAAAGATTCAAATGTTGAATCAATATCACCAGACCAAACTGCTGCTCCATACTTTTGACTTCCAGACCAAGCGGATCTACATAAATTTAAAGGTTCTTTTATTCCAACATTTTTCATATTTTCATAAAAAGTCTTTTCATGTAACATTGGGTATAAAGAAGCGACAGCAGAGCCTTTTCCAAGAGAATATCTTTGATTATCATAATGATAAGGGATTGTTTCTGGTTCACAAGCATCAAGCCAAAATATATTAATTCCTTTATCTATGTAATTATTCTTCACTTTGTCCCATACAAATGATCCAGCATCTTTATTTGTAGCATCATAATAATGAATATATTTTGAGCCTTTTTCATATGTATCTGTAAATCTCATTAAGGCAGCATTACTTCTTTCAGTTTCTATTAGATAGCCTTTTTTTTCCATTTCATCAAAATATAAACTATCTGGGTTAACAGAGGGCCAAATTGAAACCATTGTTTCGATATTTAAAGCTTTAAGCTCTTTAATCATATTTTCAACATCAGGCCAACATTTTTTATCAAAATCCCAATTCCCCTGTTTTTCCCAATGAAAATAATCAATTACAATTACATCTAATGGTAAATTGCGTTTTTTATATTCTTTAGCCACTTGTAATAATTCATCTTGAGTTTCATATCTTAATTTACATTGCCAAAAACCTGTTGCCCAATATGGGAGAGCAGAGGGTTTACCTGTTAAATTAAAATATTCATTTAATATATCTTTATAAGTATCTGCAATAATAATAAAATAATCGATCTGTTCAGTTTGTTCAGCAATAAACTTTGTTCGATTTTTTGCAAATTCAACTTGTCCAACAGCTGGATTATTCCAAAACAAACCATAACCTCTACTAGATATATAAAATGGAACACTAACTTGTGAATTCATTTGATTTAATGGAATAACTAATCCCTTTTGATCAAAAGAATTATATTGATGTTGTCCCATCCCCCAAATTTTTTCTTTTTCATAAGCATTAAATAAAACCTCAGCCTTGAAGAGATCTCCTCCAACATTGACTAAATTTCTTCCGCCTTCATGAAGAGCTCTAGGAGATTTCTTTTCTTGAATTCTTGGAGATTTTTCTCCTTTCTTATAAAATTCAATATACCCCTTTTCATCAATTACTACTTTCATAAATTCTGTTAATAAACAATTATCACTAATTTCAACATTATTTATTGATTTAATATTATCCAATGCCCAATCAAAATCTCTAAAATTTAATAATTTAGTATGTCTCACTCTAATAACATTATTAGAATAAGCTTCAATTAAAACCTTATCTTTTTTATTTTGAAAAAAAATACTATTTTCCATAAAATCACTCCTTAATGATTATTCTTTAATTGAACCAGAAGTTAATCCGGCAACAATATATTTTTGAAGAAATATAAAAATGATAATTACAGGGATAACAATTAGTGTGCTAAATGCCATAATATAATTCCACTGAATTCCATATTTACTAATAAAATTATAAATACCTGCTGTTAAGGGTCTTGCTTTCTGACTATTTAAAAAAGTTAGAGAATAAACTAAATCATTCCAAGCAAACAAGAAACTAAATACCCCACTCGTTACTATTCCAGATTGTGCTATTGGAATCATAACTGAAGTAAAAGTTTTAAAAGAAGAACACCCATCTATTGTTGCAGCTTCTTCAATAGATTTTGGTAAACTTTTAAAATAAGGCCTGAGAGTAATAACAACAAAAGGTATTGCAACAGTACAATTTGCTAAAATTGGAGCTAATGTTAAATTAAGCAAATGAACTTTTTTAAATATCAAAAATAAAGGTGTTAATAACAATGTTACTGGAAGCATTTGAGTGATTAAGAAAGACAAAATAAAGGTCTTTTTTGCTTTAATATCAAATCTGCCTAAACCGTATGCTGCAGGAATTGCTAAAACCATTGAAATTAAAAAACTTGAAAAACTGATTACTACACTATTTTTTAGTCCATTAAATATAGAATAATCCCCTGATAATTGATCAGTATAAGCCTTAAAAGTAATTATTTTGGGGAAAAAAGTTGGTGGAGTATTAAATATTTCACTATCAGTTTTTAATGAACTAATAATTATCCAATAAACGGGAAACAAAAATATACAAGCTAATAAAATTGCAAAAATATTTAGTAAAATCTTCTTATTTTTCATTAAATTTCTTCCTTATTTAACATTTTTAAATAACCTAAACTTATAATAAGCAAGATTACAAATAGAATATTTGCAGTTGCTGCACCTTGTCCAAAATTAAACTGATTAAACGATAATCTATAAGATACTGTTGATAATACTTCAGTAGAATTTACTGGGCCACCACCTGTCATTACGAAAATTAAATCGAAAACTTTAAAGGTATAAATTAAGCCAAGCATCAACATAGACATAATTGCTGGCTTAATCATTGGTAGAGTAATTTTTATTAATTTAATCATTCCATTAGCACCGTCAATTGAAGCACTCTCATACAACTCTGCTGGTATTGTACTCATACTAGTTGAAAGTAATATCATATTAAAAGGAATTCCTACCCAAGTATTTGTGATAATAATACTCCACAAAGCCAAATTCTCATCAACAAGCCAACCTATTGGTTCTTTTATTAAATGAAGAGATAACATCAAATAATTAATTACACCACTACTTGGACTTAACATAAACTTAAACAGCATACCTGTAACTGTTAAAGGAATCATCCAACTTACTAAAACCAAGCCTCTAATGGGTTCTGCTAATCTAAACTTTAAATTAAAGAATAAAGCAAATAGAAGTCCAAAAACAAACTGAAAAACTATACAAAAAAAAGTAAAAAAGAATGTCTGACCTAGCGCAGTAGTAAATAAGGGATTATTTATAACATTTTTATAATTTAATCCATTATTAAATTCATTAGTATTTGAACTGAAACTCATAATATCACAATTTTGAAAACTCAAAATGATATTATAAATTATAGGATATCCAACAAAAGCTAACATAAAAACTATCGCTGGAAGACAATAATAATAACCATAATATTTTTTCTTCATAAAAATTTCCTCTAAATCTATCTTCACTTAACAATTTAAAATTAAAAAGTGTCTTTTATTGATATTTACCTCCTTTTTTGATACAAAAAAAACTAATATCAAAATATGATACTTATATCAAAAAAAGCCACTTATTTTTTTTAATACTTTAAATGAATAATAAAAGTATCAATAAGTAAAAAAGGAGAGATAACTAAACCTATGAAAAAGTTAAGTATCATTTTATTAAGTTCACTTTTTATTAGCACAATGCTATTCGCTAATGGATCAAGTGAAGAATCCACAACAGAAAAGTCAAGCAAGACCCCTAGTAAAGTATTAATGTGGAGTTACATGAGTGGTGAAGAAGGAAAAGCCCTAGCAAAAATAGCTGAAGGGTACAACAACAGTCAAAGCAATTATCAAATTGAAATTGAATATGTACCATTTGGTGATATGAAAAAGAAATATTCAATGGGAATGGTTGCAAATGAACTTCCAGATATTGGGACAATTGACAATCCCGATATGGCAGCATTTGCTAGTATGGGGTTATTTGAAGATATTACTTCAAAAGTAAAAGCTTGGAATCAAAGTGATAAATATTTTCAAGGTCCCTTAAAATCAACTATGTTGAACAATAAATACTATGGACTTCCTTTAACAAGCAATTGCTTAGCTATGTTCTATAATAAAGAAATATTTAAAGAAAATAATTTAGAAGTACCAACCACTTGGGACGAACTATTAAAAATTGGCAAAAAACTCAAGACAAAAGATATGTATCCTCTTGCATTATCTGCAGTTAAAACAGAAGAAGGTGTATTCCAATATCTTCCTTGGTACTTATCTACAGGAGCTACAGTTGAGAATCCAAGTTCCAAGGAATCAATTAAAGCATTAACATTCTTTGAAACAATGTTAGAGAATGGAATTATTAGTCCAGAGGTAATAAGCTGGGACCAGAGTGATGTTTATAGACAGTTTGCATCAAAAAAAGCAGCAATGATGATAAATGGGCCTTGGAATATAAGTGCCGTACAAAGAGATGCCCCAGATTTAGATTTTGGAATTGCACTAGTACCTAAAGACAAACAATTTGCTTCTGTTTTAGGCGGAGAAAATTTTGGAATAATTAAAGGTGGAAATGTTGATGGTGCTTGGGATTTCCTAAAATATTATAGTTCAAAAGAAATAATGGATAAATTTATTAGTCAAACTGGATATTTCCCTCCTAGAAGTGATGTAGCAAAAGAAAATATTCGTTGGACAGAAGACCCTATATTAAAAATCTTTATGCAAGAAATGCAATATGCAGCACCTAGAGGCCCAAGTGCAAAATGGCCACAAATTTCTGCAGCTCTAGCTGAAGGCTTACAAAAAGGATTATCTGAAAGTTATACTGCTGAAGAAGCAATGAAAGAAGCTCAAACAAAAATAAATGAAGCATTAAATAACTAAGTTTCTTTTATATAACTAATATAGTACAATTTGTTGACTCAATTCTTTTGAGTCAACAAATCTAATTAGAGAAAATATGAAATATAAAAAGAAAGCAACTTTATTATTTATCTTATCATCATTTATCCCATTAATATTATTATTAATATATTTTATGGGGCCATATGCTAAAGGTCAAAAAGAAAAAATTTCTGTATTGATGGAAAAAACTTTGTGGCAAAAAAAACATCTTATTAATAATGAAATTAATTCCTATCAACTTTCAATTAGTTCAATGATGACAAATCCTTTGTTTACAGAACCTCTAAATGAAATACTAAAGACAGGCAAAAAAGATTCTGCAACAGAAGTGAATAATTTAAAGAATATATTCTCTGAACAAACTTATTTAAATAAGAACATTGAAGGTTTTATTTATATTGATGATTCTGAAGAAACCTATTTTAGTTATAACAAATCAAATATATTTGATGAAAAAGTATATAATTTTATTAATGAAAAGGCTGATAATTACAGAAATATAATTAATAATGCTAACGGCTCTTTAACTTTCATTTCAACAGGGACAATAAAAACTCAAACAGATTATGATTTACCACTAATAATTCTTGGTGCTAATTTTTTAGATGCTCAAAGAAGCTTAAATAGAGGTCATATATTCTTATTAATCAATGAAGAAAAGTTTTCAACCTTTTTAAATCCTATTTATGACAAGAATACTATTTATACTTCAACATATCTTATTGATAATAAAAACAACATAATTTGCTCAAAAGAAAAAAATCTTATAAATAAAGAATACAATATCAATCTCATTAATAAAGATAAAAACATTTCCGATATAGCAATTCCTTTAGATAAATTAAATTTAAACTTATTAAGTTTATACAATCAAAAAGACTTATATGGAAATAATCTATTATTTATCATAATACCCTTATTAATTACAATTTCAGCTCTTATCTTTACATTATTAATAATTAAAAATTATATAAACAAAATAACTGATTATGTTTTACAAGTTAATGACTCAGTTACCATAGATGACAACCGCTTAAATTTCACAGTAAAAGAAAATACTGATTTAAATCAAATTAATCAAAAATTTAATCTTTTAAAAACACAATTAAACCAATTATTAAAAGAACAAAAAGAAAAAAATCAACAACTAATTGAAAAAGAGGAAGAGAAAAGAATAGCTGAAATTAAAGCTTTAGAAGCTCAAGTTAATCCCCATTTTATATATAATACATTAAACACATTAAATTGGATTGCCATAGAAGAAAATAATTATGTAGTAAGTGATGCAATAAGTGATTTAGGCGAAATTTTACGATATAGTATATCTCATATTCATATAATGGCTACTCTTAATGATGAAATAATATGGTTAAAAAAGTATTTGAATCTCCAAAAATTAAGATATAATAATCAATTTAATTATTGTATTGTATGTGAAGAGTCTTTGTTAAATACAAAAATTTATAAATTACTATTTCAACCATTTATTGAAAACTCAATAGTACATGGTTTTAAGAATATTACTTATAAAGGTAAAATTACTATAGATATATTTAGTGAAGACGAAAGTACAATAGTAATTACAATTGAAGATAATGGAAAAGGCTATATTCAAAATTCTAATAATAAATCTACAGGTATTGATAGTTCAATTAATAGAGTAAAACTTTACTATAAAGAAAAAGCAATAATTCAAATAAAATCAGAAATAAATAAAGGTACAAAAGTAATAATAAAAATTCCAAGGATAATAATATGAAAATATTAATAATTGAAGATGAAAAACTACCACGAGAAGGTCTATATAAATTATTGAGTACAAATTATAAAGGAATCAAAACCTTGGTTCCTCAAACAAATGGTTTAGAGGGTCTAAAAATAATTGAAAAAGATAAACCTGAAATAATATTAACAGATATTAGTATGCCTGATATGAATGGCTTAGAAATGATATCAAAAATACAAAATGCAAATTACAAACCTTATATTATCATATTAAGTGGCTATTCAAACTTTGAGTTTGCACAAACTGCACTTTCCTTAGGTGTAAAAGAATATATTTTAAAACCTTATAAAATAAATGACATATTTGAAAAAATAAACACTGCAATTAAATTTGTTAGTACAAGTAATATGCATATCAATTCTATTAGTTTAAAGGATAATAAGATTGAAACTCTTAATACTAAAATATTACTACGATATAGAAAAGATTATGATATCTGCCAAATAATAAATAGTACACTTACCTATCTTGGAAAATACTTAGGTCCAACAGTATCGATTGATCATGAAATTGACCGTGATAAACAAATTATTTTATTAAAAATCAACTATACTGATAAAGAAATTGAAAAAAAAATCCCAACAAAAGAAGAATTGGCGCATAGAATAAAATTATCAGTAAAAAATGATGTAGTAGGATTTATATTTAAAAATGATATACTATCAAAATCATCAACTACGATAAATGATATCATTCTTGCACATAATTTTTACAATCTAGATGCAATTTCTTATATTTCTGAAATTAATAATAATGCAAACGATCTATCATATATTACAATCGATATTGAAAAACAATTATCAAAAGTTATTACTGCAAATAATAAAGAAGAAAGTATCAAAATATTTAATAAATATTTAAATAAAAAAATTGAACAAAGAATTAGCCCATCCATAATCTTTAAAGACATTAAAACATTAATATATAAAAAACATAATATACTTTCAAATAATTTTCAAAATATAGACAAAATATTAGATAATTTAAAAAATTGTTTCAATTTTGAAGAAACAAAACAGAATCTAGCTCAATTATTTAATTTTATTGCCAGTACTGACAATTCCATCGAAGAAAAATGTAATAATCAAAATATTATTCAAACCTTGAAAATAATTGAAGAAAATATATATTGCCCTATATATCTGGATGAAATAGCAAATAAATTAAATATAAGTAGTGAGCATCTGAGCAGATTGTTTAAAGAAGAATTAAATGTTGGCTTTAATCAATATGTAAATAAAAGAAAATTAGAAATTGCAAAAAAACTATTAAAACAAAACGAATTAAAAGTATCAGAAATTTCGGAAAAATTAGGATTCTCTTCCCCAAGATATTTTTGTAAAGTTTTTAAAAAAATAGAAGGGTTAACAACAAAAGAATATAGAAATAATTAATTAAAAAAATAAGAATAAGGGTATTCCCTACTTCAAAAAATAGCTTAGCTTTTTTTATTAAACATATCATCATCAATTTACTAAACAAAATTTATTTCTTGCAAATTAGTCAATTTGTGGTATAATAATTTTTGGGAACGTTCCCAAAATACTATTTATTAAAGGGTTATTTTATGTATTCTATATTAGATGTTGCAAAATTAGCTAAAGTTTCAAAAAGCACAGTAAGCAGAGTTTTATCAGGAGACTCCTATGGTGTTAGTGATAAAACAAAAGCTAAAGTTGAACAAGCTGCTAAAGAACTTGGCTATGTTAAAAATTCACTTGCCTCTTCTCTAAGAACAAATAAAACAAAAACAATTTTATTAATCATTCCAGATATTACAAACAATTTCTGGGCAGAAGTTGCAAGAGGAGCTCAAGATTATTTAGAAAAACATGGTTACAGCTTAATATTAGTAAATACTGATTGGAATAAGGACAAATACTCTAAATATTTAGAGCTAGCACTAAGTAAAGGCGTAGATGGGATCTTAATAAATACATCCTCATCTCTTACTTCCCTTCTAAATAAAATTGATTTACCTATTGTACTATTAGGGAATGCTTATTTAAAATCACACTTCCCTCGAGTTGGTTCAAATACACTTGAAGGATTTAATGAAGCTTTAGAATATCTTTATAGCAATGGTCATAAAAAAATTGGTGTTGTTGCATCACATACTGATACAGTTGGAGGCTTATCGCATCAAAATAAACTAAGTGTTTATCATAATTTTTTAGACTCTCATAACATCTACTTTAATAAAGATTATTATTTTTCAGTCGATTATAGCATGGAAGGTGGAAAAACCCTTGCATCAATCATTTCAAAAATGAAAAACCCACCTACTGCTATTCTAGCTGGTAATGATTTGATTGCTGTTGGAATGATAAATGAATGCAGAAAACTAAATATTAATATTCCAAGAGATTTATCAATCATTGGTGTTGATGATATCCCAATTTCTTCAATCATATATCCTCCATTAACAACAATAGCAAAACCCAAAAGAGCAGTTGGAGAAAAAGCAGCTGAAGTAATAATTAAAGTAATTGAAAAAGAAAATGTTGAAAGAAACTACAAACTTCCTGTCAATTTAGTGATAAGAGAAACCGTTGAGAAAATTAATGGAGAAACAAAATAAAAGATGGATAAAACAATAAAAATATTATCACCTTGTGGAATATTAGGTTATGGATTCCCAACTACCTCATTTGAAAAAGGCATAGAAATGAAGCCTGATGCAATAATAGTTGATGCAGGTTCAACAGATGCAGGCCCTCATAAATTAGGTGCTAATGTTGCAATTGTAAGTAAAACAGCTTGTAAAAAAGATTTAGAAAGATTAATTCTTGGTTCAAACAAATTAAATATACCATTAATAATTGGTTCAAGTGGAGGAAGTGGCGCAAAAGCTCATGTTAATTGGACGCTTGATATCATAGATGAAATAGTTAGAGAAAACAATTTATTCCATATAAAGCAAGCTGTTGTTTGGGCAGATATTGATAAAGAGTTAATTATTAATGAGATAAATAATGATGAAATAAAACCACTAGGAGATAATGTTCCTACTTTAACCAAAGAAATATTAGATAATACTACAGGTGTTGTAGCTCAGATGGGTGTAGAACCAATTATAGAAGCATTAAAAACAGATGCACAGATAATTGTTTGTGGTAGAGCATATGACCCCGCAATTTTTGCAGCCTTTGGTATACATAAAGGATTCGATAGTGCACTCTCTTATCACCTTGGAAAAATTCTAGAATGCGGAGCACTCTGTTGTGACCCTGGAACAACGAAAGATTGCATGATGGGAGAATTACACAATAATTACTTTGATGTATTTAGTACAAATGAAAATAGAAAATGTAGCACAACTAGTGTAGCAGCTCATACTTTTTATGAGAAAGATCATCCATATTTACTTCACGGCCCTGGAATTATTCAAGATTTAAGTATGTGTGAATTTACACAAATTGATGATAACACAGTAAGAGTAAGTGGTAGTAAATTAGAAAATACAAACCCCTATATGATTAAACTTGAAGGGGCAAGAAAAGTTGCTTATAGGACTTTTGTAATTGCTGGAGTACGGGATCCTTTATTAATTGAAAAAATAGAAGAAGTTGAAGAATTAGTAAAAGAAAGTGTAGTAACCCAATACAGTGAAATAGATAAAAGTAAATATAAAATTGGATTTTACAATTACGGGAAAAATGGAGTTATGGGAGATTTAGAAACTAATACATCCATATCTCATGAATTAGGAATTCTATTTGAAGTTGTTGCTAATACACAAGAGTTGGCTTCTGCTATTTGTGCCTCCCTTAGATCTACTTTTATGCACTATGGCTATGAAGGAAGAAAATCAACTGCTGGAAATTTAGCATTTCCTTTTGCCCCTAGTGATGTTGAATTTGGAGCAGTTTATGAATTTTCTGTTTACCATTTAATGAAAGTTGATAATCCTAGAGTTCTTTTCCCTATTCAAATGAGGAGTACTAAAAAATGAGTGCATTATTAAAAGATTTAGCAAAAGTACTAAGAAGTAAAAATAGTGGCCCATTTCAAATAACACTAGATATCTTATTTGATGATATAAACAATTATAAAAGGGTTATCAAAGCAAACGTATTTACAAAAGAAAATATCTCAGAACTTTATAATTTAGAGTCAAAAGATATTACTGGCATAGTTTTTTTTGAAAGAGCTCTGGGAATAAAAGTAACAATGAATAGAAAAATTTCAAGCGGGACTAGTTTTGATAGAGATGTATATGGAGCTCAACAGCATGCTCCCTTATTAGATATTTTAATTAAATAAAGGAATATAGATGAATAAAAATCAAAGAAAAGAAAGAAATAAAAGATTTTTTCACAAATTAAAAAGTGAAAAGGTTCTATATCTAATGATATTACCTACTATTCTTTATTTTATCTTCTTTAGAGTATTTCCTATATTTAATATGAGATTAGCATTTTTTAAATATAGTTCTAGATCTCCCTGGACCTTTGTAGGATTAAAATATTTTAAAATGATATTTGCTTCCCCGGATTTTATACAAATATTGAAAAATACTTTAGTTATTAGTTTTATGAAATATATATTACTATTTCCAGCTTTTCCCATTTTTGCAATTTTATTAAATGAACTCAGATACAAAAATACTAGAAAAATAGTTCAAGTTATATCCTATTTACCTCACTTCCTATCCTGGATAGTAATAGCAGGTATTTGGATTTCAATGCTTTCTGTTAACGGTGGAGTTAATGAAATATTAGTAAAATTGGGATTGGAAAAATCAATTGATTTCATGACAAATAAAGCTTGGATTAAATGGGTGTTATATTTTTGTGAAGGTTGGCGAAGTTTAGGTTGGGATTCAATTATTTATTTTACTGCAATTATTGCAATCAATCCTTCTCTTTATGAAGCTGCTGAAATTGATGGAGCCTCTAGATGGCAAATAATTAAAAATATAATTTATCCAGCCTTAATTATACCAATGGTAACAATGTTTATATTAAATCTTGGATTCTTCTTAAATGCAGGATTCGATCAAGTTCTAAACTTTTCAAATGATGCAGTTCTCTCTTCAATTGATATCTTAGATACATATATATATAGAATAGGTATTCAATCTGGACAATATTCATTAGCAACAGCAGTTAGCTTAATAAAAGGTGTTGTCGGTGTTTTCTTAGTATTATTTACCCATTTCACTTCTAAAAAATTAACAGGAAAGGGGGTTTGGTAAAATGAAATTAAAAAAAATGTTCTCTTTAAAACAAATCTTTTTAACTCTTATTTTAATATTTTTATCACTTACAATGCTTGTACCTCTATTAAATATATTAGCCGTATCCCTTTCTTCTCCTGAAGCTTCCGTTTTAATGAGTGGGATTAGAGTGATACCAAAAGACTTTGATTTAATTAACTACAGAATTGTATTCAATCACCCTGTACTTATGAGAAGTGTATTTAACTCAATTTATATAACAGTAATAGGAACATTAATTAATATCTCCCTTACAAGTCTTGCTGCTTATGCTTTAACAAGACCTAATTTAACATTAAAAAAGCCAATAATGATATTCTTGATATTTATGATGTTATTCGATCCTGGATTAGTACCGGAATACTTAGTAGTTCAATCTCTAGGACTAATGGGCTCAAGATGGTCAGTAATACTAATAACATGTGTAAATGTTTATTACCTAGTAATAATGATGAGATATTTTGAAGCAGTCCCAAAAGATATAATAGAAGCAGGAACAATTGATGGATTAAACCATATTAATTTGCTAACTAAAATAATTATCCCTTTATCATCTGCAGGAATTGCAACAATTACAATGTTTTATTCAGTAATTAGATGGAATGAATATTTTAAAGCAAGTATTTATATATTAAATCAAAAAGATACTGTTCTTCAGGTCATACTTAGACAATTTGTTGTCTTAGGGGATACCGTATCATTAATCGGTCAACAAAACATATTCAATTACAACGACTTTGCAAGAGTCGATTACAACGCTCTTAAAGCTGCAACAATAATAGTTGCAATCATACCAATATTAGTAATTTATCCAGTTGTACTAAAGTTCTATACCAAAGATGCTTTAGCTGGATCAATAAAAGAATAAAACAAAATGGAGGAAGTTTTATGAATAAAAGATTAAGTGTTGCCCTTATGGTACTTACAATTGCAATGAATTTTGCATTTGCAAGTGGTGCTAAAGAAACAACAAAAGAAAGTAGTACCAGTGTATATGGTACAAAAGAAAATCCCGTAACAGTTACATATCTATGTAAAGATGTAAATCCAGAAGATGCAGGAAATCCTGAAATGGTAAAAGCAATTGAAGAAGGATTAGCAAAAGAAGGAAAATACATTAAATTAGAAATACTAAATGCTCCTTCAGGATCTTATGGAACAGTAGTACCTATTGCATTTAGAACTGGACAAATAACTCCAGATTTAATTTATTTCCAAGGTGGTGATTTACCAATAGCTCAAGAAGGATTATTAGAAGATTTATCTCCTTATATAGCTTCTTCAGAAAATGTCAAAAAAATTATGGATCCACACAATACTGAAAAAATTAAAAACTACCCATACCTTTTATGGTTAGCTCCTCCTCGTGTAAGTGTTCCTGTTGTAAGATCAGATTGGTTCAATCAGATGACATCCTCAAAAGCATTAATGGATAACCCTACTCCTGATAATTACTATAATTTCTTAAAAGAAATTAAAGATAAAGGATTATGTGAATGGCCATTAACAACCGATGGAACAATTCTTAAATTAGATTCAGTATTTAATCATGCATTTGGAGTTTCAACAACTATTACTAAAGAAAATGGGAAATGGGTATATTCAAAAGCAACTGATGCTGAAAAAAACAAATTAGCTTTTTATGCAAAACTTTATAAAGATGGACTTTTCGACAATAACTATATTACTAAGAAATGGGACACAAAAGAAAAGGCATTCTATGAAGGTGAATCAGCCATGATTTGTGGAACAGCAGGTGCTGTAATTAATATCTACAATAATAAAATGGTTCAAACTAATGGAGAGGCATCACAGTTAATAGTATTACCTCCAGCCAAAGGTGTAGACCAAGCTTATATTAGCGTTGATGTAACTAAAGAAAGCCGTGGATTTGGTATAAATAGTGATAGTGAAGTTAAAGATGCTGCATTTGCTGTATTAGATTACATGGCTTCCTCAGATGGAAGAGTAATCGATAAATTAGGAATTGAAGGAATTCATCATATCACCAAAACTGATGGTACTATTGAATTAACAGCTAATTTCCCACAATGGTGGGCTCGTTTCTGGGATACTCTTAATGGCTTAGACACATCAAAAATTGATGGTGAAGTAATGAGTGCTCCAGGACTAAAATCATTAGACATGATGAATGAATATTATGCTGCTGATATTAATGCTATTCTTCCTGAAGATTTATTACCACTAAAAGATTCAATGGAAAAACTATACACAGAATATTCAACTGCAATCATTAGAGGAGAAAAGAGTGTAGATAGTTTTGATGAATTTGTTACAAAATGGAATAATGCTGGTGGAACTAAAATCAGTGATTATTTAGCTACGGTTTTAAAATAATAAATAAAAAGAAAAACAACAATTATAATAAAATTTAATTATTGTTATTTATTTCCTATCTAATTCTTTTTCATAGAATTAGATAGGAGCATTTGAGGATTAATATGGAATTAACGAAAGAAATACTAATTGATAAAACCTATGCAGGTTTTCTTGCAATGAACATAGGAATAAGATTAGGAGCCCCAGTTGAACCAACAGTTTGGACATCAGATAGGATTGAAAGAGCTTATGGTGATATCACAGATTATGTAAAAACTTTTAAGAATTTTGCTGCAGATGACGATGTTAATGGTCCTGTCTATTTTCTTAGAGCTCTAGATGATGGTAATTATAAAAAGGAGTTACAATCTAATGACGTAGCTCAAACTTGGCTTAATTATTCTAGAGAAGGTATTGGAATGTTTTGGTGGGGTGGCTACGGAGTTTCAACAGAACATACTGCTTATCTTAATTTAAAAAATGGTATTAATCCTCCTAAAAGTGGAAGTATTGAAACAAATGGAATTATAAGAGCTCAGCAGATAGGAGGTCAAATCTTTATTGATACCTGGGGATTTGTTTGGCCTGGGAATCCCAAAAAAGCTAGCGAATATGCTACTACTGCTGCAAGTGTATCTCATGATGGAGAAGGCCTTTATGGAGCTAGTTTTATAGCAGCTTGTATTGCTAAAGCTTATGTAAGTAATGATATATTTGAGATAATTAATACAGGTTTAGAATTTATTCCAAAAACCTCAATTTATGCAAAAGTTACTAATGCTGTAATAAACTTTTATAATAATCATAGTAATAATTGGAGAGAATGTTTAGCTTATCTTCAAGAAAACTTCGGATATGATAAATACAAAGGAGTCTGTCATATTATTCCTAATGCAGGAGTTTGTATTATGGCAATGCTCTATGGGAAAGAAATAAATAGAGCTATTGAAATAGCAACAATGGCAGGATGGGACACTGATTGTAACGCTGGAAATGTTGGCTCTATTATGGGTGTTAAAGATGGCTTAGCTGCAATCAAAAAGTGTTATAGAAAACCAATCAACGACTTTATAGTATTAAGTGGTATAAGTGGATATTTAAATATTTTAGATATACCAACATATGTAAAAGATTTAGTATGTTGGGCTTATAAACTCAATAAAGAAAAAGTTCCAAAAGAAATTGAAACTATTAAAGGCAATATTCATTTTGATTTTGAACTACCTGGATCTACTCATGGATTTAGAGTGTCCAACACAAATCAAACACAAATAAATAATTCAAGTGAATACTCTCATAGTGGTAAATCCAGTCTTAGAATTACATATGACCGAATGAAAAGAGGTGAAGCTAGTAGAATCTATTATAAACCATTTTATCGACGAGAAGATTTTGATGATGAAAGATATTCTCCTGCATTCTCCCCTACAGCTTATAGTGGTCAAACTGTAAGTATGTATATATACAGTGATAAATTTTCAGGAGCTTCAGATTTTATAATTACTCCTTATGTAAGAAATAGTAATACAAAAGAATTTGTTTATTTAAAAAGTATTACTCTTGAGGAAAAAGTCTGGACTAAAATTGAATATACTATCCCTGATCTAAATGGATGTGTGTGTGATGAAATAGGAATAAGCCTTGAATCGAATTCCAGAATTAGAGCTTATGATTATGGCTTCTTATATCTTGATGATTTTGAAATTAAAGGTAAATCTAATTATTCAATAGATATGAGCAAACAATCGAAAGAATTTAGTACGGTTACACCTTTCTCTATAAATCATGGAGCTTGGGATATTGAAGAAGATTCACTAAATGTAATGTGCTTAGAACACGCTGAAGCTATTACAGGTAATTATTATACTAAAAATGTTGAATTAACAAATATCATTAGAATGGATAGTGGAAATTGCGCATTATTAGCTCTTAGAGTTCAAGGGGCTCAAAGAGGCTATTATGGGGGATTTTACAAAGGCTCATTAGTAATTGGGAAAACTGTTAATGGAAAGTTTGAAATAATCAAAGAGAAAAAATATAAAATTATAAATAAAAAAGAATACAATGTAATATTCAAATGTAAAGATAATATTATTTCATTATATATTGATAAAAAAGCAGAACTAACTTGTGAAGACGATTTATATAAGTATGGTATGGTTGGACTATCAATGCAAGATGGTGGAAGAACAGCATTTAAAACTTTAAATGTAAAAGAAATATAGGAGAAGTCATGTATACTGTAAAAGAATTGAGAGATAATAAAGAACTTAGAGAAAGTAGAGCCTGTGGTGCACTTTCAGGACTTGCTATTGGGGACAGTTTTGGAGATGCTGCAAGAATGACTTCTAATAGAGTAAATTATGGAATCACAACTGATTTTAACTCAGGAGCAGCTTGGAGTACTGATGATACTGAATTTGCACTCCTCACTGCTAAAACATTAATCAAGACAAAAGGTAATTTTACCAGCGATGATGTTGTAAATGCTTGGCTTGAAGATGTTGTTGTTCAAGATGAATTTAAAAGAGGTGGCAAAAGCGAAATAAGAGCTGCTGAAAACCTCAAGAAGGGACTCAGACCACCAGAAAGTGGTAAATTTAATACTTTTCATATGAGTGATGGAACTGCGATGAGAATTCCACCTGTAGGAATTGTTTGTGCAGGACAAGAGGATAAAGCATTAAAACTCTCTAAAATTGATGCAGAAGTTAGTCATTTTAGAGATGGTGTTTGGGGAGCACAAGCTGTAGCAGTTGCAGTCTCTTTAGCTATGGTTGATGCTCCATGGGATGAAATATTTGCGAAATCTATTTCAGTTATTCCAAAAGAAAGTTGGCTTTACTATTCAATGAATAAAGCAATGGAAATTGTTAATGATAAAGAAATGATTGATTGTTGGATGCCTCTTCATGATGAATTAATTACAAGCACTTGGGCAACTACAGCAGAAGCTATTCCGGCTGCATTTGCTTGCTTAAAACTTGAACATTCATCCTTTAAAAAAGGTGTTATATTAGCAGGAAATTTTGCAAGAGATGCTGATACTATCGGAGCTGTTGCAGGAGCAATTCTTGGAGCCAAATATGGAATAGAATCTATTCCTGATAAATGGGTACAAAAAACTAGATATCCTAGTGGAACTTGCTTAGAATTTACAAAAGGAATAGATATTATAGAAATGGGAAAACAATTAGCAGACCTAATATAATTATCTAAAATTTATTACTTAATTATTTATTTGATACTAATGCAACAAGGAATCGATTTTTTGTTGCATTAGTTATTTTAAGGAACAAATACTAAAGATTCAATTTTTAAAAAAAAGTTTTTGTTGACAAAGCACTAATTACTTGTTTTAATAAAGTACCATTATATTTTTAAATAAAAAATGAGGTTGTAAATAATATTCGATTTGTTTATAAAAATAACTCGGTTTCAATAGACACTAATAATTAGGATTAATTATTAGCTATTTTTTTAAATCCGTATTGTTTTCGAAAACAACTCGCTTTAATAGGTGAAAAATAATTTATGAAATTAATAAAAACTGAAGAAGCTGTAGGCTCTATTTTATGTCAAGATTTAACTCAAATCATAAAAGGAGTTACTAAAGATGCTAGATTTCGAAAAGGTCATATCGTAAAAGAAGAAGATATTCCTGTTCTTTTATCGATGGGTAAAGAACATTTATATATATGGGAAAATGATGAATCTATTTTACATGAAAATGATGCTGCTCTAATTCTTGAAAAAGCAACCAAAAATAATTTTATGATTTCTTCAGAAATAAAAGAAGGGAAAATAGAATTATCAACAACAGTTAACGGGGTGTTAGAAATTGATACTGAAAGATTAAATAAAATTAATTCCCTAAACAATATAATAATTGCTACTCTATCTAACCACTACCCTGTTACTAAAGCAATGAAAATTGCTGGGATGCGGATAATTCCTCTTGCAATAGAAAAAGATAAAATAAACGAAGTTATAAAAATAGCTGATGAAAAAAATCCAAT
The DNA here is from genome assembly GCA_963678575.2 of Sphaerochaetaceae bacterium. Taxonomy (GTDB): domain Bacteria; phylum Spirochaetota; class Spirochaetia; order Sphaerochaetales; family Sphaerochaetaceae; genus Pleomorphochaeta. The sequence continues at coordinate 1,162,665 of CAXXHV010000002.1, forward strand.
ATTATCAATAAATCCTTATAAAATAAAAACTGCAAGCATAATAGTTACTGGGAATGAAGTAAAAAAAGGATTAATTAAAGATACTTTTTCTGAAGTTGTTGTATCCAAATTAGATTATTATGGAGTTAAAGTAAATTCTATTACCTACAGTGGAGATGATACTGATACTATTGTAGACCAGATAAATTTGGCAAAAGAAAATGGAGCTCAATTAATAATTTGTACGGGAGGAATGAGTGTTGATCCTGATGATAAAACTCCTAAAGCTATTACTGCCTCAAAAGCAATAAGAAGTATATATGGAGCTCCTGTACTTCCTGGAGCTATGCTTAATATCTCATATCTTGATAACATTCCTGTTCTAGGACTTCCAGGGTGTGTTATGTATGCCAAAAGAACTGTCTTTGATTTAGTTCTACCAAGAGTTCTAGCAGACATCAAATTAAATGCTAAAGATATTCAAATTCTAGGAAATGGTGGATTATGTCTGAATTGTAAAGTCTGTCATTTTCCAAATTGTAGTTTTGGGAAAGGGGCATTTTAATGCAATTAACACATTTAGATGACAATGGTCAAGCAATCATGGTTGATGTCTCAAATAAAAAAGAAACACAGAGAATAGCGATTGCATCTGGAATTATTACAATGAGCAAAGAAGCCTTTTTTACAATAAAGGATAATACTTCAAAAAAAGGAGATGTACTATCAACCGCTAGAATAGCTGGAATTATGGGCTCAAAACAAACTTCATCATTAATACCATTATGTCATCCTATATCTATTACAAAAGCCAAAGTTAATTTTGAATTAGATGCTGTTAATTATAGTATTAAATCTATTGTAGAAACTGTTTGTACTGGGAAAACTGGAGTTGAAATGGAAGCTCTTTGTGCTTGTAGTATTTCTTTATTAACTATATATGACATGGTAAAAGCAATAGATAGATCTATGATTATTAAAGATATCAAACTAGAAGAAAAAAATGGTGGTAAAAGTGGCCATTACAAGAGGGTTTAATGATAGATAATTTTAATAGAAAAATAAATTATTTAAGAGTTTCTTTAACCCAAAAATGTAACTACAACTGTCTTTATTGTAAACCTGAGGCTAAAGATTTGCCTCTTAGTTTATCTGAAATTGATAGAATTATAAGAATATTTGCTTCCCTTGGAATTGAACATGTTAGGTTTTCTGGAGGAGAACCTCTTCTTAGAAAAGATTTAGAGCAAATAATCTACAACACAAAAAGAAATAAAAATATTAAAACAATCAGCATTACAACTAATGGTTCATTACTAAAAAACAGAATACCAAATTTAATTGCTGCTGGATTAGATAATATTAATATAAGTATCGATGCAACTGATGATCAATTATATAAAAAAATATCTGGAAATCATGATGTAAAACCAGTTTTAACTTCTATAAAACAAGCAAAAGAACTTGGGTTGAATGTAAAAATAAATTCAATTTTGTTAAAGGATTTTTGGATAGAACAAATCAATCAACTCTCCTCTCTTGCCTCTGAAATTAAAACACCCTTAAAACTTATTGAACTAATGCCAATTGGAATAGCAAAAAATATTGATGGAATATCATCAGATGAAGTATTGCCCTATTTAATTAATAAATATGGGCAACCATCAACAAGTTTTATTAAAGGTAATGGACCTGCAAAATATATGAGATTTAATGATGTTGATTATGGATTTATAGATGCAATATCTCATAATTTTTGCTCTTCTTGCAATCGAATCCGACTTCTAAGTAATGGTGGAATTAAATTATGTCTTTATCAAGATCCAATTATAAATTTTAAAGAAATCTCATATTTAAAAGATGAAGAGATTTCCATTTTGATTAAATCAACACTAAAAAATAAAAATGAACATCATAATTTAAAAGAAAAGGCAATGAAGATGTCTATGGCATCTATAGGTGGGTAAAATGGTAAAAGCAAAAGTTGTTGCAATTTGTAAAAGTGATATTAAAGGAACTAGTAAAAAAAGTGTCCCTGAGGCTGAATTTATTGAAGACTGGGGTATAAAAAACGATGCTCACTCAGGTAAGTGGCATAGACAAATAAGTTTATTATCTAAAGAAAAAATCGATGCATTTAACTTAAAAGGGGCAAATGTTGAATATGGGGCTTTTGGAGAGAATATCGTTTTAGAAGGCTATGATTTAAAAGAATTACCAATTGGTTCGATTATTGAAATTGGAGATTCTGTAGTATTAAGAGTTACACAGATAGGTAAACAGTGCCATAGTGGATGCGATATAGCTCAAAGAATGGGTGAATGTATAATGCCCACAAATGGAATCTTTGCAAAAGTAATAACTGGTGGAAAAGTTTCAATCAATAATGATATTAGAATATTTGAAAAACACAGAGTATCAATTATTACTTTAAGTGACAAAGCTTATAACAAGGAAAGAATCGATACTAGCTCAGAGGTTATTAAAAAAATAATGCTTGAAAAAAACTATGAAGTTGTTTCAAAAACAATCCTTCCAGATGAAAAAGAAGCTTTAGAGAATCTACTAATTAAAATATGTGATTCAAATAAAGCTGATTTAATTTTAACAACTGGAGGAACTGGGCTCTCTCAGAGAGATATCACCCCAGAAGCAACCAAACAAGTAATAACTAAAGAGGTTCCTGGCCTTAGTGAAGCAATAAGATATCAAACTATGAAATATACAAACAAAGCAATGTTAACAAGAGGGGTTTCAGGTATTAGAAAAAATACTTTAATTATTAATTTCTCAGGTTCCCCAATTGCTGTTGAAGAACAATTAAATTCAATAGTTGATGTTTTAAAACATGGATTAGATACCTTAATTGGCATTTCTTCTGAATGTGCAAGAACAAAATAAAATTAAAAATTTAAATATAAGGAAATTTAAAATGAAAAAAGTATTAACTCTATTATTAATTAGTATAATTGCTATATCAGCAATTTTCTCAGCAGGCACAAAGGAAAACTATCAAGACATGCCAATACATGTTTATGCTGGAGCAGGAATGAGTAAACCTGTTAAAAAACTTGTAGCAGCTTTCGAAGAATCAAGCAATTGTAAAGTTGATTTAACTTTAGCAAATTTTGGACAAATAGTTAGTCAAATCAATAATTCAGGTATCGGAGATGTATTTATTTGTGCTTCAAAGCAAGATTTAGAAGTAATAAAAGATATTGTGACAAGTACTGATGAATTGACTCAACATAAGGTAGTTTTTGCTGTTCAAAAAGACAATCCTAAAAATATTAAAGCAATAAATGATTTAACAAGAAAAGATGTTACTCTAGTATTAGGAAATAGCTCAACTATTGCAGGAAAAATGGCAGATAAAATACTAAAAGATTTAAATTTAAATGACAAGGTAAATATTATTGCAAGACAGACCACCGCAGCAACGATTTATACAGCATTAGAAAGAGGTGAATGTGATGCTATGATAAATTGGAAAAACAATGCAGGAAAAAATTCATTAATTTTAAATACAGATATAACCGATAAATATACTCAGATTATATGTGCAGCAGGATTAAAATATAGTAAAAACGATATTGTTAGAAATCAATTTATAAATTTTTTAAAAAGTGAAGAAGCAATAACAATTTGGGAAAACGAAGGATATGAGAGACTTTAATTCCAAAATAGAAAAATTTGAAATCTTTGCATTTATAATTACATTATTAGTTTTCTTATTCTTTTTAACAATGGTATTACTAATAATTATTGGCGGGTTTAATTCATTTTATTCAATATTTCTTTCTAAAGAAATAAGATTTTCAATATTAATGAGTTTAATTACTTCAACAGTAAGTACAAGCTTTACAATCATAATTGCAATATTTGTATCTTTTTACTTAGAGAGAATACAACATATAAAAACACCAATAATCTCAACAATAATTGAGCTTCCACTTTCATTACCTTTTTTGGTAATAGGACTAGCCTTATTATTATTATTTTCATCTCCTTTTGGAAAGGCATTAAGAGAGCTTGGAGTTCCTGTTGTTTTCTCTCCAACTGGAATAGTGATTGCTCAAATTACAGTAAATTTGCCTTATGCAATAAAACTAATAAGAAGTGAATTTTCAAAATTGGATAATAGATTAGAATTTACTTCTTCTTTACTTGGCGCAAATAAAACTCAATCTTTTTTTACAATCACTCTTCCTCAAATTAGAATTGCAATAATAATTGCTTTTGCTTTGTGTTGGCAAAGAGCAATAGGCGAATTTGGGGCAACTTTGATGTTAGTAGGAATTACAGAAATGAAAACAGAAACACTACCTGGTGCAATATATTTGAACATAGCAACAGGTGATACTGATATTGCCCTAGCCTCTGCTCTAGTTATGTTATTAATTTGCTTATTAACTTTGATACTTACAACTTATTTACAAAAAAAATCAAAGGTGGAAACCCGATATGATTAAAATAGAAAATTTTACTCTTAATAAAGGAAACTTTTGTCTATCAAATATTGAAATAGAAATTAAAGATAAACAAACTATTGCAATATTAGGAGAAACGGGCTCCGGGAAAACCCTTTTACTAGAATCTATTGCAGGATTATATAAAGGTAATAAAGGTGGCATTTATTTAAATGGCTTAAACATAACATCAATTGAACCAAATAAGCGTGAAATTGGTTTTGTATATCAAGATTATTGCCTATTTAATCATATGAGTGTAAGAGACAATATAGCTTATGGATTAAAGGTTAGAAAAGAAAAGAAAAACATTATTGAAAAAAAAGTAAATGATATTGCAAAAAGTTTTAATATTGAAAACATTTTAGAAAAAACTCCAAATGTAATAAGCGGAGGAGAAAAACAGAGAACGGCGCTTTGCAGAGCATTAATTCTAAATCCAAAAGTATTATTATTAGATGAACCCTTTTCCGCAATGGATCCTAATACTAAAGATTTACTAATTAAAAATTTAAAAGAATACAAAGAAAAATATAAGGGAATAATTATTCTTGTTACTCATGATTTTAACGAAGCGATTAAGCTAGCAGATATTATTCATATAATGATTCAAGGAGAAATTAAAGAAACAAAAACTCCAAAAACATTATTTACACCATCAAAAGAAATAGTTGTAAATCAATTTTTACAGTGTAATTCAAAAAGAGATATAATATGAAAAACAGACAAAAAGAAATTTATGATGAAATCAAATTAAAATTTGTAGAAATTATTAATAAAAATAATTTAAACAAAAGTTCAATTGAAATAGAAAGTAGAGGCTTAAGTGCCCTTGAAGCAATAGGAACTACAGAAAGAAAAGATTATCCAATATTAATTGGAAAAGAAATAATGTTACAAGCAAAATACAGAGGATGTATCGGACAAGCATTTACTCCTACCCCAGTAAATTACTCAGGAACATTAAATGAAATTATTGACTTGGATTTAGATTCTAATTTAGAAAATAGAGGAATTTTCATTGCAACAATAAATGCTGTACTTAGATATCTTGATTTATCTAACTCATCAATTCACTGTAAAGATAAAGAACCAGGAGATTGTGCAAAAAAATATTTAGATTTTTTAAATACCAATTATAATAAAAACACAAAAGTATTATTAGTTGGATTACAACCTGGTATTCTTAGTCAAATAAGCAAAAGAGGAAACATTAGAGTATTAGATTTAAATCCTGATAATATTGGAACTTACAAAGAAAACATTCTAATAGAAGATGGTATAAAAAAATATCAAGAATGTGTTGCTTGGGCAGATCTTATACTTTGTACAGGCTCTGTCTTTGCAAATGGAAGTATGGATTTATATCTAGATATTGATAAAGAGGTAATATTCTTCGGAACTTCATGTTCTGGAGTTGCATATTTATTAAATTTGAAACGATATTGCCCTTGTTCAAAATAATTTAAACCCAATTTTATAAATTAATATATTTTGAGAGGGATATACAATTAATGGATATTCCTCTCATTTTTTTAAACTTGAATATTAAATTATAAAGACATCACAGCTTCAGCTATTTCATTAATACAATCTTCAGCTTGAGGGAATTCTCCTAAGTGCTCATAAAAGGCATGTCCCATTCCTTGATATCGATAAAGAATTGTATCAATACCATTCTCTTCTAATTTTTTTGCAAATTGTTCTGCTTGAAGTCTCAAATAATCAAATTCAGGAGAAATCAATAAAGTCATAGGGAACAAACTATAGTCTTTTGCTAAGATAGGTGAAACCAATTCATTTTTCATTTCCTGCTCATCATTAATATATGAAAAAATACATACTTCATTTAAGTTTCTAATACCATTAATTAATGTTTTTCCAACTTCACTATGTTTTTCTTCTAAATAGTATAAAGATTCACTCCAATTCTTATCTTCTACTTTCAATTCAATTAAAGGATATAATAATACTTGTAAAGCTATGTTATTCTCTTTATCAGACAAACAACAAGCAGCAGCTAGATTACCACCAGCACTATCTCCCATAACAACTAATTTATCTGAATCTACTTTTAATTCTTTACTATTTTCAATTATATATTTTATAACTGAATTGCATTGGTCTAGAGCAGTTGGAAATTTTGCATTAGGGGCTAAATCATAATCAATATTTACAACAGTAGAACAAGATCTATCCGCTAAAAGTTTACATGAATTTCTTACAACATCAATACAACCACCGAAAAAACCACCACCATGAATATTTACAATTATTGGATTATTATCTGAAATATCTTTCTTTCTATATAGTTCAACATTTACATTATTAAACGATGTTTTTATTGTTTCTATATTACTGCTTAGATCTTTATTTTCACAACCAAAACTATCTCTAATAGCTTTTAATTCCAAATCAGTAACATTTCTTTTATCTTTAATTACTAAAGGGTTATTATTCATATCTTTAAAACAAGCTTTTAATTGACGAGGATCTACTACTCCTAATTCTTTTGTTTCAGGGATATATTTCATATACATATTATATAAATCAGTTTTAACATTTAATTTTTGGTGTCTTAAATTTAAAATACATTTTTCGTAATTCATTTCTATTCCTTATTAGTATTAAGTTTCTCAAGTCGATATTCGCTAATAGATTTTCCAGTATATTTCTTAAATACTTTACAAAAATAAGTAGTATTAGGATATCCAATTAAATTTGAAATTTCTTGAACCTGTATTCTTGTATTTACAAGCTCAATTGCTTTAGCCATTCTTATATTTGTAATCATACTTATAAAGGTAATACCCAAAATATTTTTAAATAATCTGCTCAAATAAAAAGGACTAATACCTATTTCATCAGCTACTAAATTCAAACAAATATTTTTATTATAAGCATTCTTTTTTATATATTCTATTGCTCTATCAACATATGGATTAGAATTTTGTTCACTTAAGTTTGAATTTGAAGTAAACACTTCATATAGACTTTTCTTAAATGAATCAAAATTATCATGATTTTTTAATCTATTTTTCTTGGATAACAGAGAACAAAACAAAGAATTTGAGATAGATGGAAAATTCGTAGCTATTTTACAAATTAGTTCATACAAATCATAATAAGAATCAATATCATCATTTTCCAATGTGATTAAATAATCGCTTAATTTAATCTTATTCCCAATAATTAATATATTTAAGATTTCTCTTGCGATATCTTCTTTATATGTTTCTATTAATAATTCACTTTCATTTTTCTTATAATAAATACCACTATTAACAACATTTTGAAGAATTTTTAGACTATTATGATATGAATTCATAATCAACGAAAAAGAAGGACACAATTCACTAATCCCAATAATTAAATCTAAGCCATAAGTTTTGATACAATAATTATTAAAACTTTCCATAATTTTAATTACCCAATCTTCCCCGCTTTCTTTATTTAAATTCTCTGGAACTCCAATAATCAAACATCCATTATTTTTTGTAATCATTGATATACAATGACAAAATTTACTTATACTATCTTCAATAGTTTTTTTACTAAATTGTTCTGAATTAATTAATTCTTGAAATAATTTATGCTTTTGAGAAGTAGAAACAAAACTTATAACAAAATATCCATTAAATACTACTTTCTTTAAATTACACCAAGTATTAAAACTTTCTATTGCTGGAGTATCTAAGAAAATCGAATACATGATTTCATTTTCAAGTATAGGCAACATCTTCTTTTCCATTTTGGATAAAGAGTCAATCTTTTTTTGTTTTTCATTCATTGTATCAATATCATTAATTAGACTTTTTATCTTATTTATACTTTTTTCTCTTTTATCAGATTTGAGTAAATAACCACTAATTTTTAAATCAATAGCTTGTTGCATAAAATTAAAATCATCGTATGCGGTATAGAGAATAAATCTTGTATTTGTTCCTTTTTCTAATAAGAATTTAATAGCTTCAATTCCATTGATTATTGGCATATCTATATCTACTATAGCTAAATCAGGTTTATATTGTTCAACAATATAAATAAGTTCTGCCCCATTTTGAGCTGAGGCTACTAATTGTACATCATAAATTTCACTCATTATAAGAAATTCTAATGATTTTCTTGCAATATCTTCATCATCGGCGGTAACTATTGTATGCATAGTTTAATATTCCTCCTTAAGAATAGGAAGCGAGAATGAAACTTTTGTTGTATCCCAATCACTTTCAATTGATAATTTTACATCATCATTAAAATAATACATTAACCTTTGATAAACATTTCTAAGTCCTATATTATCACTTATTTCATTTTCTTTACATTTATTTATGATTTGGGAGATTTGATCTCTTGAAAATCCAATACCATTATCAATTACACTTAAAAGTAATCTATTGTTATCTTCTTTCACTTCAATACTAATTATTCCATTTCCATCAAGTTTTTTAATTCCATGAACAATAGAGTTCTCAACTAATGGTTGTAAAACCATAGAAGGAATAGATAAAGATAAAAGATTTTCATCTATTATATAATTAAAACTAATTCTAGAACCAAACCTATTTTTTTGTATAAAAGCATAATTTTTTAAGTTATCAATTTCTTTTTCTAAAGTAACATTATGAGTTTGACTACTTAAATAATACCTATATAATTCAGCAGTTGCTTCAATTAATTGAGCTGTTTTTGTAAAATCCTCATTAATTGCAGTAGATTTAATCATGTTAAGAGTATTAAAAAGGAAATGGGGATTTACCCTGGATTGTAACAATTTCAATTGACTACTTTTCAATTGGCTAGTAACTTTTAATCTTTGAATTTCAACATTTTTAAGCTCTTCTCTCATTTTAGAAGCGGCTTCTTTCTCTTTCATTTGAAATTGGATAGTTTCAATCATTTCATTAAAAGCAGTTGCAAAAAATGAAAGTTCATCATTTGAATTAATTTCAATTTTTTCATTTGAATAAGGATTATTTTTTATTGATTTAGCAAACTTTGTTAAATTATTCATTTTATTTGAAGAATCTTTAAATTGTCTATTAATGATTAGTCCTAAAACTATTAAAAATAGCAATAATGCCATATTTAATAATAAAGTATTTTTTGCAAATCTATCCATTTCATTTTGTGCAACAGATATAAATTCAATTTCTTGATTATATAAATTCTTAAAACTTTCATTAATAAATGAATATAAATCTTGTAATTTTTCTAATTCAATTAAGCTGTCTTTGCTATCAACTTCGAGAGAATTTAAAAGAATTAGTGATCCTTCTAAATATGTATCAACTAAAAAATAAAAATCTAATTGATCACGTGATATTGGAGTTCGATTTTTATATTGATCATTTTTAAAACTTAATTCATCGATTATAGCTTGTATTTTTGTAAAATTATTTATTTGTTGAAACATATAACCACTTGATAATTGATTATTAAGATCATCTATTTCTAAAAAATAATTATTTTGTTCAATTTGAAAATCAATTATATTTTTATAGCCACTACTAATCTTATTATAACCGTATAAGCTGAAAGTTAGCGTTAAAATAAAGAAAACTGAAATAGAATAAAATGCTAGTTTAATTTTATATACCATTGATTTATATTTACTTTTTAACACTTTATTCCTCTATAAAATAAGTATCGGTATATATTTTTCTTGAAATTAATTTACCTGTCTTTCTATATGAATTAATTTCATCAACAACTTTATATCCCATCATATACTTTTGTTGTATCAAAATCCCCTGAAAATAACCATTACTTAAGCCCTCTAAAGCTTGGGGAGTGTCGTCAAAGACAAAAATATCTTTTTCTGGGACTTCCTTTAAAAAAGAACTTAAAGCCATTCCCCCAGTACCTTCTAAACATACTATTGTATCAATTTCATTATTAGCTAAATATTGATTATAAATGTTTTCAACATTAGTATAATCAAACTTATCATATTTTAAATCTATAATATTCATATTCTCATATTTATCTACTACTGATTTTATTCCATCAAGCCTTTTTGTCAGATTATAAAATACTGTATCACCACTTATGATTCCAATATTTGCTTTTCCATTTTTCAATTTAGCAATATTGTTTGCATATAAAACACCAGCTTCTACATTATTCGATCCAACATAAACAACATTATTTAATTCCATCATATCTGTATCAACTAGAACTACAAAAATACCATTGTCTACCGCTTCTTTAATTGTTAAATAATAATTATCATCTTCAACTCCACTAATTATGATACAATTAACCTTTGAGGCTATGGCCATTTTTAATAATTTTAACATTTGGTTTGTATTGTAATTTAAACTAGGATAAACGATTTTTACATCTATATTATTATCTTTTGCTCCATCTAATATTCCTTGTTCAATAACAGACCAATAAGCTTTATCATCTTTATGAGGAATTATACATGTAACTCTGTAGATATCATCATTTGAAACAGAATAATCAAATTTAGATTTACTACAACTTATAAAAGAAAAGCTAATTATAAATAAGATAATTAAACATATAAATATATTTTTACTTTTCATAAATAGCTCTCCTTTTATTATAAAATGTTTTTACATTATTTCGATTTTTTATATTTTCTAACATCAATTGCAACTGCACCAACAATAATGATTCCTTTAAAAACATTTTGCCAATATGGACTAATTCCAATAAATGTTAATCCATAACTAATAACATTAAATATTAATACACCTACTAACAAGCCTGGTACACTGCCTACACCACCTGAAAGAGAACAGCCACCAACAACACAAGAAGCAATTGCATCCATCTCATATCCAGCACCATAAGTACTTGTAGCACTTCCCGTTCTAGCTGATTCTAATACCCCGCCAAGGGCATATAATGTCCCGGCTAAAGAGTAAGCTAATATTAAAATTTTATCAACATTTATCCCTGATACTCTTGCTGCTTCACAATTTCCACCTACTGCAAATAATTCTTTGCCTAAACAAGTCTTCTTCTGAAAAATATATACAACTATTAAACATAAGCCAGCAATAATCATAATATTTGGGATTCCGAATGAAGTTCCACCACCTAAAGCAGAAAAGCTTTTAGTAAATCCGCCAAGAGGCTGTGAATTATTTGGTGGTAAATTAAAATATAAACAGTTAAATCCATATACTGCTAAAGCAACCCCTAGAGTCGCAATAAAAGGTGGTACTTCTAATTTTGCAACAATTAACCCATTTATTAATCCAAAAAGTAAACCTGCAGCTAAAGCAATTAAAACTGGGATAATAACAGGTAATTGAGGGATATTAGGAAAGAATTTATTATAAAAAGTATCACTTTGAGCAAGAGAGCCCGCTATAACTGCGGCAAGCCCTACTACACGACCACCACTTAAATCAGCCCCAGCTACTATTAAAATAAACATACAACCTAAAGCAATAATAATTCTTGTAGAACTTTGCATTAAAATATCTCTAAAAACTATCAAAGAGAAAAATTTAGGTTCAATTATTATTAATAATCCTAAAATTAATAATAGAACTATAAATAATGCTTTTTCTATTAATATTTTTTTTATATCTATATTTGATAAACTCATTTTATTACTTATTCCTTTTCTTCATATCTACTAGCAAGTAGCATTATTTTTTCTTCCGTTGCACTTGGTCCATCAATTATCCCAGAAAGATGCCCCTCACACATAACCATAATTCTATCTGACATACCCATTAATTCTGGCATTTCACTACTTATCATAATTATTGTTTTTCCTTGTGCTGAAAGTTTTCTCATGATTGAATAGATTTCAAATTTTGCCCCAACATCAATCCCTCTTGTAGGTTCATCGAGAATTAAAATCTCTGGAGATACCATTAACCATCTACCTAAAAGAACTTTTTGTTGATTTCCACCAGATAGATTACTTATATTTGTATCAATAGTTGGTGTTTTTACTGATAAACTATCAACATAAGATTCAGTATCTTCTCTTCTTTTTTTATCATTTAAAAATACTTTTAATTTTTGATATTCTTTTATCTTATATCTTTGTTTAACTATCATCATGTTATCTAATATTGAAGCTTTAGAAATAATACCTGTCTTAGCTCTTTCTTCAGTAAGAAGTGTTAATCCATTTCTAATTGCATCTCTAGAAGATTTAATATTAAGCTCTTTTCCATCAATCTCAATCGTTCCGCTTTTTATAGCTCTTAGTCCAAAAATTGATTCAATCAACTCTGTTCTTCCAGCCCCAACTAATCCACCAATACCAAGGATTTCTCCTTGTTTAACTTCAAAAGATATATTTTTAAAGGATTTGTTATCTAAAGAAGAAAAATCACTTATCTTTAATCTAACATCACCTAATTTTTGCTTAAAATCTTTTTTAGGGAACCTATCAACAATTTTTCTACCAACCATTTTATTTACTAAAAATTGAGAATCTATTTTTTTCGTCTCAAAATTACCTATTAATTGTCCATCTCTTAAAATAGTTACATGATGTGATAATTCAAGAACTTCTTCTAATTTATGGGAAATATATAAAATTGATACATCTTGTTTAACCAACTTCTTAATAATATTAAACAATAATTTCGATTCACTCTCAGTCAATGATGAGGTTGGCTCATCCATAATTATTAACTTAGAGTTATAAGATACGGATCTTGCAATTTCTATCAATTGACAAGTTGAAACACTTAAATCTTTTAACATAGCTTTTGGATTAATATCTAAATCCAATGATTCAAAAAGATTAACAGTATCTTGATACATTTTTTCTTCATCAACCCATCTAAAATGTTTATTTTTACCTTTATATGGGATTCTTCCAATCCAAATATTTTCCATTACACTTTGTGTTGGGATATTTTGAAGTTCTTGATGGATCATAGATATTCCACTATGAAGAGCTTCTTTAGGGTGAGTAAAATTACAAGGTTTTCCTTCTAATAAAATTTCTCCTTGATCTTGCTTATAAAGACCAAATATACATTTCATCAAGGTTGATTTACCTGCGCCATTTTCACCCATTACGGCATGTATTTGACCTCTTTCTACTCTCATAGAAACTTGATCTAAAGCTCTTACTCCTGGAAAAGTTTTACTTATATTAATAATCTCCAATATTGGAGTCATTTTTACCTCCCAATATATAGAAGCCCAATTGGGCTTCTATAATATTAATTTCAACTGTGATTAATAAGATGCGTCTGCTACGTTATCTTTTGTAATAGCTACATAATCAAGCCAAATATGTTTACCAGTCATTGTTTTTCCAACTGATTCAGAAGTAACGGCTTTGCCTTGCTCTAATAATGATAAAACATCATAAATTGTATTACCTAAAGCTACTGGGTTATTTAAACTAGTTGCTAATAAAGTTCCTTCTTCTATAGCACTAACACCAACTTTAGTTGCATCTACACCAACTACTGGGATGTATTTGTCGCCTTTAAAATAACCTGAAGCTTTTAATGCTTCGATTGCACCTAAGGCCATATCGTCATTGTTAGCAAAGATTGCATCAATATCATTCCCTTGAGCTGCTAAAATAGAAGCTACTTGGTTCATTGCTTCACCTCTTTGCCAGTTACATAACATTTGTGATAAACAATTTACTTCAATTCCATTTTCAATTACTCTTTCGATTGATTTATCTGTTCTCATTTGTGAATCATAATTACCTTGCATACCAACAAGCATTACATAATCAAGTTTTCCATTACCATTTCTATCAGCTGTAGTTGGGTTAGCTTTCCAATATTGAGATACTGCATCTCCTTGAATCCAACCTGATTGTTCAGCAGCAGAGGAAATATGATATACTTTATCATATGAATTCAATTCTTCTTCAGTAGGACTTGTACAGTTAATAAATAGAATTGGAATATCTTGAGCTTTTGCTTTTGCAATCATTGAATCACTGTCATTAGGACTAATATTATTAATACAAATATAATCCACTTGCTTTGCGAATAATGTGTTTATGTTATTTGCTTGAACAGCAATATCAAATTGACTATCGGTTGATAAAATCTCTATATTTCCACCTTCAGCAGCCTTATTTACTGAGTTTCTTGCAGCTGTAATAAAGGTATCACCATAATTATACCAAACAAAACCTGCTACACTCTTTGTAGCTTTTGCTTCTGAAGATCCTTGAGCGAACATAGACATTGAACAAAGCAACATCAATGCAATAAATGAATAAAATCTTTTTTTCATACTTTATAACTCCTTAAATGTTATATTGAAATTATTAAGGAGATATTTCTTACAGTATATAGAAATATGATATTAATTAATGCATAAAAAAATGCAATGATTGTCTTATTTTGTTATCATTGCACTTTTTTGCTTTTTTATATTTTAAAATTATTATTAATAAATCAATCAATTTAATATGATATTTCTTCATCTTCCATTTTACTTGCAGCTGGTATTTTTGGAAGTCCTGGCATTGTCATTACAGTAGCTGTTAATGGAACTACAAAATTTGCACCTGCTGATAAATTAACAGACCTAACTGTTAAGGTAAAATCTCTTGGTACACCAAGAATTTTTGGATCATCAGACAAGGAATTAGGTGTTTTGGCTATACAAACATAAGCATCTTTATAACCCATTTCCTCATATTTTTTAATTTGGTCATTAGCCTTATCAAAATATTCAACATTTTTTGCTCCATATATTGTTTTGGCTATAATTGATATTTTGTCTTTGATTGGAGTTTTAAGTTGATAAATTGCCTTAAAGTTTGAATTATCGGTATTTATCATTTCAACAACTTTTGTTGCTAAATCAATAGTACCTTCACCTCCTTTTGAATAACCATCTAAAAAGGATACAATATAACCTTCATTTTCACACCAAGAAGTCAAAGCATTTATTTCATTTTGTGTATCATGATTAAAATGATTAATCGCAACTACTATTGGTATGTTATATTTTTTTACATTTTCAATATGAGCTTTTAGGTTGCCGACCCCATTAAGTAAGGCTTCAACATTTTCTTTTTCAAGGTCTTTATAATCAACACCTCCATGCATTTTAAGAGCTTTAACCGTTGCAACAACTACAGCACCTGAAGGAGTAATTTCCCCTTCTCTACAAACTATATCAAAGAATTTTTCTGCTCCTAAATCAGCCCCAAATCCTGCTTCTGTTATAGTTATTGGTGCTAATTTCATAGCAAGTTTTGTTGCAATAAGGGAATTACAACCATGAGCAATATTGGCAAAAGGACCACCATGGACTAATACTGGATTGTTTTCATAGGTTTGAACTAGATTAGGCTTTAATGCATCCTTCATCAATTTCATTACTGCTTTTGATACTTTTAAATCAGCAACTGTTATTGCTTTATCTTCATATGTATATGCAACAATTATTTTTTTGAGTCGAAAGTAAAAGTCTTTTGAATTTTTAGCTAAACATAAAATAGCCATCAATTCTGATGCTACTGTAATTTCGAAATGATCCTCTCTCTCAATTCCATTATATTTTCCCTTTCCAATTGTAATATTTCTTAAAACTCTATCATTTATATCGATTGCACGTTTAAAAACCACTCTAGCAGGGTCTATATTCAACAAATTTCCTTGATAAATTGAATTATCTAAAACTGCAGCAATTAAGTTAATTGAAGAAGTTAAGGCATGCAAATCTCCTGTAAAATGAAGATTAATATCATCTTGGGGGCCAATAGAAGCTAGACCACCTCCTGTTGCTCCACCTTTCAAACCAAAAACTGGTCCAAGAGAGGGTTCTCTTAAACAAAGAAGTGCTTTTTGATTAATCTTTGCCATTCCATCTGTAAGGGCTATGGCTGTTGTTGTTTTCCCTTCTCCCGCTTTTGTAGGGGTAATGGAGGTTACAAGTACAAGCTTACCTGGTTCCTTTTTATCTAATTCACTATTAATAGATAAATCAATTTTTGCTTTATATCGTCCATATTGTTCAATATATTTTTCATTAATATCTAATTTTTCTGCTATCTCTTTTATTGGCAAAAGATTCATTAAAAGCCTCCCAGAATACTATAAATAGATATTTTGAATATAACATATCTTTTTTATAATATTCAAAGGAAAATTTAATTATTTTAAGCATTTTTGCAACAAAATAGTAAATTTTTCAATTATTTTGTTGCATTAATATAATCAAATTGTAATAAAATAAAACAATGCAACATAAATAGAACAAATAACATATTAAATTATATCAATATGGCACGTTTGCATTGCACTAATAGCTCTACTATGACTAGAAGGAGTAACTCCAGCACATAATTTTTCTTCAACAATTATTGGTATATCTATAAAACTAGCTTTCATAAGCAAAGCATTTGTAATAACACAAATATCAGTACAAAGACCAATTAAAGTAATACTTTCAATCTTTTCTTTCTTTGATAAATCTATTAAATATTTTTGAAGTTCAAAACTGCCAAAAGTCTCTTTACAAAAGGGTTTCTCTTTAATATATCTTTGTAGTTTATCATTTATTTGCCAGCCTTTAGTATCTTTAATGCAATGAGGAACAGCAAGATGTTTACCTTCTTGAGTTTTTAAATAATTTTCATCATGCGTATCTTGAGTAAATAATACAACCCCATCAAAGTTCTTAACTCTTTCTACTACTTTATCAACAATATTTATTGCCTCATTAGTCCCAAGTACTCCATCTATAAAATCATTTTGCATATCAATAACTAATAAAATTTTCATAAATCCTTGTACCTCCATACTCACTAACTCATACTAAAAGGATAACTTAGAGAGGATAGAAAGTACAGAAAAGAGCATCTTATAAAAATTAGATTTCATAAAAAGAGCTAAATTAAATGCTCTTTTTCAATAATATTACAAACCATCTCTACAGCCTCAGTTATATAATCATTACAAATATTATAATCATCTATCACTTCAACATTTTTTAAATTTTCACAAAGAGTTATATTATACTTTTCAATAAATTTATCTCTAAGAAGAGTAGAAAGGCCATAGGTTTCAGCTTTTGTTATATTTTCATAAGTTCCACTACTATTTAGTAATGATAAAACCATCATTCCACCAGTAATAGCACCACAACATTCTTTTCTATCTCCCATTCCAGCCCCAAAGCCTTCACTGAATTTAAAAATAGTTTTTTCATCAATACCTACTACATCGCTAAAGGCACAGGCAACAGATTGCGCACAATTATAGTTTTTAAGATGAAAAGCATGTGCTTTATTTTTTAGTTCATTGACGTCCATTTAATTCTCCTAGCAAAGAAATTATTTGAAATAATTATTATATATAATTAACTTCAAAACAACCTATTTTGTAATTATTATTAAATAAACCTAATCCTAATAATTTAAATACTATTTTTTTATTAATTAAAAAAAAATATATAAATATTGTTTTAAATAAATATAATTAATTAATTTTATTTCATATTTCTACTTGAAATTTTAAATCTAAAAACATAATTTAATTAAAACCATTATAATAGGAGAATATAATGAAAATAAATTATTATTCAATAAATGCATTTGCAAAAACAAAATCAGGTGGAAACCCAGCTGCTATTGTATTAAATTCTGAAAAATTATCAAAAGATGAAATGTTAAAAATTGCAAATAAAATTGGATTCAGTGAAACAGCTTTTATTTTTAAATCTGAAAAAGCTGATTATGAAGTGCGTTTTTTTACTCCAAATACAGAAGTTGATTTATGTGGCCATGCAACTATTGGATTATTTTCACTTCTCTATAATTTAAATAAGATCAATGTAGGGAAATATACTCTACTCACGAAAGCTGGTATTCTTGAAATAGATGTTGAAAGTGATGGATATATTATGATGCAACAAAATAAGCCAACATTCTCTCAAACAATCAATAAAGAAGAAATAATTGACTCCTTAGGAATTGAATTGAAGGATCTAAACAATGATTATCCTTGCCAAATTGTTTCAACAGGTCTTAAAGATATAATTATCCCAATAAATAATATTTCAATATTAAATTCCATTAATCCAAATTTTGATAAAATTAAAAAAATTTCTGAAAAATATAATGCAATTGGCTACCATTTATTTGCTTTATCAGGTTCTAATAATATAGTTGCCTCTTGTAGAAATTTTGCTCCATTATATGAAATAAATGAAGAAGCTGCGACAGGAACTTCTAATGGAGCATTAGCTTGCTATTTATATAAATATGGTATTATAGATAAAACAGAAGAAATTTTATTAGAACAAGGGATTTCTATGGACAACCCTTCATTAATTAAAGCAAATCTTGACGTAAAAAACGAGCAAATAAATAAAGTTAAAGTTGGAGGATTAGCATTAAATCTACAACTTAAAGAAATCTCAATATAATAGTTCTATTTCATATTTTTAATACTTTTCTAATTAATAAATAATAACTTATAAACAATTTCTCTTTATTAATTACCTATAACTTAATTATAGGAGATTAATATTATGAAAAAGATTATTGTAGCATTATTCATGCTATCTTTTACTCTCACCTCATTAATGGCACAAGGATCAAGTGAAGTAACAAAAGTTACCACTGAAAAAAACACTCCAATTGAAATTTCATTTTGGCATATTTTTGGAGATGCTAGAGGGCAATGGATTGAAGACCGTGTACAAGAATTTAATAAAATGCAAGATAAATACCATGTTACTCAAGAAAACAAAGGTAGTTATAGAGATACTTTACAAGCAGCACTTCTAGCTTATAGACAAGGCTCAGCTCCAACTTTAGTTCATATTGCAGAAGCTGGCTCTCAGGTTGCTTATGATTCAGGTATTTTCAAGCCAATAAGTGAAATTGGAGCTTTTGATACTTCTGATTATATTGAACCAGTTTTGAATTACTATACTATTAACAATAAAGTTAATTCAATTCCTTTCAATAGTTCTTCCCCTGTTCTATACATTAATACAGATATGTTAGTACAAGCAGGCTATGATAGAGATTGGACTCCTAATACTTTTGCAGATGTAATTGAATCATTAGAAAAAGCTCAAGCAGCTGGAGTTAAGAATGCTAAATATACAGATGGAATTCATGCTTGGTTCTTTGAAGAATTAGTTGCTGAGCAAGGTGGCTATATGTATAACAATGGTAACGGCCGTGATTCCAGAGCTACAGAAGCTTTACTCGGGGAAGAAGCCGGAATTAGAGTTGCACAATTCTATAAAGATTTAGCTGATAAAGACCTTCTTGCTTGGACTGGAAAAGTTGAAGACTGGGGTGGCTCAGATAATATTTTTATCAACGAAAAAGCTATGTATCATATGACTTCAACTGGAGACATTAATGTTATCAGTGATGGAGCGAAAGGTAAATTTGATTTAAACGTGGGAATGCTTCCTATCGCAACCGGTACTAAAAGAAATGGAACAGTCATTGGTGGTGGTTCAATTTGGTTAACTAAGGGACACACTCAAGAGGAAATGGAAGGCGCCAGAGACTTTATCCTATACATGACTAATACAGAAAATATGGTATCTTGGCATAAATTATCTGGCTATTATCCTGTAAGAAAATCTTCTGTAAAACAATTAGAAAATGAAGGATGGTTTGATTCTAATTCTCTTCAAACTGTTGCTTTCAAACAGCTATTAGATACTGTAGCAAACAAAGCTACTGCTGGAGCTTTAGGAGGAACTGTTTACGATCATAGAACCTATATTGAAGAAGCACTAGTAAAAATAATAAATGGTGAAGCTGTTGATAAAGCAATGAATGAAGCAATTGTTTTAACAAATGCAAAAATCAAAGAATACAATGCTAATTTCTAAATAAAATAGTGGAACAAATAGGTAATTTATTTAATATTTTACCTATTTGTTTTTAAAAAGGATAAAAAATGAATCAAAATAAAAATGTAATATTTAAAGCAAAATTTATACCTTATCTTTATTTGTTACCAACATCTTTAGTTCTAATAATATTTATATATTATCCAGCAATTAAAACTTTTATATTAGCATTTTATAGAAGTAATTTTTTTTTAGGTACCAGAAAATTTATCGCACTTGAGAACTTCAAAAATTTATTTATAGGAGCATTAGCTCCAGGTTTTATTCAAACATGCATTCAAACCCTAGCTTTTGCTTTTTTTGTGGTAATTCTAGGTTTAAGTATTTCAATGATTTTAGCAGTTTTAACAAGTGAAAATATTAAATTTTCTAAATATTATAGACTTCTTTTAATTTGGCCCTTCGCCCTATCCCCAGCTGTAGCATCTACAGTTTTCTCTTTTATGTTCAATCCTGAAGTTGGTGTTATCAACATGTTTCTAACATCTGTATTTAATGTAAAACCTGGTTGGCTTACAAATCCATATTTAGCTTTCTTTGTTGCAGTATTTGCAGCAGTTTGGAAAAACCTAGGTTATAATATTGTATTTTATATCGCTGCTTTTCAAAATATATCAAAAGATCCCCTAGAAGCCGCTGAAATTGATGGAGCTTCTAGATTCTCAAAATTTATACACATAATTTTTCCACTCTTAAGTCCAACTTCATTTTTCCTATTATTTACAAATATTACTTACAGTCTATTTGATTCTTTTGCAATTATAGATGTTTTAACAAAGGGCGGACCTATGGGAAGAGCTCCTTTGATGGATAATGTTGGGATGACTACAACTTTAATGTATAAAATATTTTTAGATGGATTCGGTGGTTCCTCAAATATGGGTTTTGCTGCTGCAGAAACTTTTATTTTAATGATCATTGTTATGATTATTACTATGTTCCAGTTTGGAATAATCGGAAAGAAGGTAAATTATGATGTCTAAAATTAAAAAAACAAATAAACATAAAGATCCAATTTGGATTCACCTTGTATTAATAATTTCAGTAATATTAGTATGCTTCCCTCTTGTATTTACAATAATAAAAAGTACTCAATCATTAGTTCAAGTTACAACCCCTTCACTATTAATTCGCTCTTCATTTTTTAGTAACATAAAACAAATATGGGTGGATTATAACATGTATAAATATATGCTGAATTCACTTTTTTATGCTTTTGTGATTACTCTTGGTAAAGTTATTCTATCCTTATTTGCTGCTAATGCCTTAGTATTTTACAACTTTCGATTTAAAAAATTCATTTTTGCTTTTATTATCATAACTTTAATGTTTCCAATAGAAATATTGATATTAGGATTATTTGAAGTTGTAAGTAATGCTCCTGCATCAAGCTTCATGGACTTTATATTATGGATTCTGAACCCAATGGAACTCTTATTTGCTCCAACTAAATATGGTTTTGGTATGGGTGATTCTAAAATAGCAATAATCTTACCTTTCTTAGCTTCTGCAACAGGTGTATTTTTATTTAGACAGCATTTTTTATCAATACCTGTTAGTATTTGCGATGCTGCAAAAATGGATGGTATAAATTCATTTCAGTTTCTATTTAGAATATTAGTGCCAATGAGTGTTCATACAATAGGAGCTTTAACACTAATTCAATTTGTATATATTTGGGATCAATATATTTGGCCAAGAATAATTATACAACATGATAGTGCTCAAGTTATTCAAGTTGGATTAAATGCTATTCAAAGTGCTGGAGATTCTATTCAATGGAATCTTGTTATGACGGGAGCAGTTGTTACTATAATTCCACCTCTAATTGTATTTGCTCTTCTTTATAATTCATTTATGAAAGGTTATGCTCTATCTTCAAATAAATAAAAATAGTTTTTATACAAAAAATCATCAATTAAGTAAAAACTAAATTATAATCATTTGCGAAATTATACAACACTTAATTTATTAAATTAGTAGAAAAGAACCCCTTTTATAAATGCAAAATACAATTATAAAAGGGGTATTATGTATTAATTAAAATTGAGTTATTCTGATATAATTATTCTACTAAACAACTTTGTCAGGATTTAAAATACCATTAGGATCAAAAACTTTCTTTATTCCTTTCATTAATGAGATTTGATTATCCCCTAACAAGTTGCACAAATAGCGTTTTTTATCTAAGCCTATGCCATGTTCCCCACTTATTAATCCACCAAATTCTGAGGCTTTTTCATACATTAAAACAAAGGCTTTTTCTTTTTTTAGATTCCATTCATCATTATCTAAATCATCTTTACAAAGATATATATGTAAATTACCATCTCCAGCATGACCAAAACTCTGGATTCTAATATTTAGAGTTTTTGATATTTCATAAATAAAAAGTAAAAAATCAGCTATAGAACTTCTTGGTACAACAACATCACATTCATCCATTTCAGTTGTTGAACTTTTTATTGCTTCCAAAAAGGCTCCCCTAGCTTTCCAAACACTATTCATTCTTTCTTCTGTATCAACTATATAAACATCAATAGCACCTTCTTTTAAACATAAATCAGATATAGTTGAAAGTTCAAATTTTACTTGACTTGGTTCCCCATCAAAAGTTAAGAGAAGATAAGCTTGTGATTCGTGTGTTGGAAATTTTTTACCTAAATATTGTTCTGCATTTTCTATAGTATCCTTAGACAGATATTCTATGGCAACAGGAAGAACTTGAGTTAAAATTATCTTAGGAACAATCGAAATCGCTTCAGTCATTGAATTAAATGGAACTAGAATGCTAACTATTGAAGATGGTAAAGGCACAATTTTTAATATGGCTTCAGTTACAACGGCTAAAGTCCCTTCACTCCCAATTATCAAATCTTTAAGACTATATCCACTACTATTTTTTACAACCTTACCACCTAATTTTAAGATTTCTCCTGAAGGTAGAACAACAGTAATACATCTAACATAATCCCTAGTTACTCCATATTTTACAGCTCGCATTCCTCCTGCATTTGTAGAAATATTTCCTCCAATTGTTGCAGCTTTTTCACCTGGATCAGGAGGATATAAAAACCCTTCTTTTTCAACATATGTTGCTAGATCCATCAATAATACTCCAGCTTCCACAGTAACTGTTAAATTTTTTTTATCTATTTCAATAATTTTATTCATTTGACTCAAATCTAACATTATTCCCCCATGAATACAGACAGATCCTCCGACAAGCCCTGTACCAGAACCTCTAACCACAACAGGGATATTTTTTAAGTTAGCATATTTCATTGTTTGAGAAACTTCATCAGTAGAAATAGCTTTAAGAACTATTTCTGGTTTGCCCCAAGTACTTCCTAATTCATCATGACAATAATCATCATTAATTTGCTCTGAAACAAATAGTCGATCTTTATATATATTTCTAAAAAATTCAATATCCATATTATTAACTTTATTAAACACTTTTATATTCCTCAATTTTATTAATTAAGTTCGGTAAAATCTTATATAAATCACCAACAAATCCATAATTAGCTACATCAAAGATTTGTGCATTCGAATCTGAATTAATAGCAACTATACAATCACTACCCTTTGCTCCAGCAACAAATTGTACAGACCCTGATATTCCAACAGTAACTAATAATTTAGGTTTTACAGTTCTACCTGATAAACCAATTTGTTGCTTTGAATTAAACCAACCCTTTTCAATGAGTGGTCTAGTACAAGCAATTTTTGCTCCAATTATTTTACAAAAATGTTCAATAAAAGCTATATCTGATTTTTGTTTGATACCCCTACCGCAAGCTACAATTATTTGCGCTTCACTAATATCAACTTCTAAATCTTTTTCAATAATTGAATTAATAATAATTCGACTTTTTAATTTATTTTTATCAATAAATAATTTTTCAACTTCATTTTTAACAGTGGCTCTCTTATCGCCTTTGTCAAAAATTTTATAACGAACAGTACACATTTGAGGTCTATTATTAGGCGTAATAATTCTTGCCATAATATTACCTCCAAAGGCTGGTCTTATTTGTACAAGATCAGTATTATCTTTCATTTTTAAAGATGTACAATCTGCAGTTAATCCCGTTTTAAATCTTGCAGCAACTCTAGGAGCTAATGTTCTTCCAATGTCAGTTGCCCCAAACAATATAGAATTCGGTTTATATATATTAATAAAATCTTCAAATATTGCGGTATATGGTTCAATTAAAAAATTATCTAATTCATCATTCTCATAAGAAAAAACCCTATCTGCTCCATATGCATATAAATCTTGAATATTTTCCAAATTGCCCTTACCTATAATCAAGGCATATACTGGATTATTAATTTTTTTAGCAAGCTGTGAAGCTTTATTTAATAATTCAAATGTAACTTCATGAATTTTTCCTTTATTATGTTCAACAAAAACTAATATTCCAAAATAACTATCCTTATCAATCTTAACAATATTTTTTTCTTGAAAAGATATAGAACCATTCGATGCTTTTATGCATAGTTTACACAGCTTACAACCAGCACCTATATTTAATAAGTTATTATCATAAGTAATTTGATTAAAAGGACATATATCAATTAATTTTTTAGCTAATTCAATATCTATTTTTTCTTGTTCAATTATTAAACCCATTTTATATTCCTATAACAAATATTTCTTTTCAAGAAAAAGGTCATATATTTTAGAAGATAATACTTCCGGAGTATCTTCATATATAAATCTATCATCTACTTTATCAGGTGGAAAAATTTTTTCTACTTGAGTAGCAGACCCATCTAGTCCATAATTTTCAATCTTCTTATCTTCTAAATCATTCAAAGTAAAAAATATAATATCCATATTTTGTTTCATTCTTTTATAAGAAGGCAACCTAGGCGTATTTATTTCATTATCTATATTCAATAGACAAGGAAGTTGTATTCTCTGATTAATAAATAAATTCTCTTGATTTGTGCTAACTGAAAGAAAATTTTCATTAACCTTTGTAATCGATACTACATTACTTAAATTTGGAATATTTAAAAATTCTGCAAGCTCAACACCAACTTGTGCAGTATCCCCATCAGTTGTTTGTTTACCACATATAATCAAATCAAACTTATTAAATCTTTTAATTGCTTGTGATAACGCATAACTTGTTGAAAGAACATCAGAACCAGCAAAAGCTCTATCACTTAAAACAATACCACTATCACATCCCATAGCAATCGATTCTTCCACTACAATTTTTGATTGAGGAGGTCCCATTGTTAAAGACGTAACACTGCCTCCATAAAGCTCTTTCAATCTTAAAGCTGATTCAATTGCAAATAAATCATAAGGATTAATTTTATTATTATCTTTTGTTCTAATTAAAGTTCCTTTTATAGGATCAATTTGAACATTGTTTGAACCTGGTACTTGTTTTATACATACTAATATATCCAAAAATTACTCCAGCTAATTAAATTTCAAAAAAATTAATTGTTAATAAAATGTATATTTAATTATACTAAAAATATTGGATTTGTCAATTTTTTTCATTAATTTTAAAAAATATTTGTAATTATTTTTCTTTTTTTCAAATTTATTATTTAGCAACATGAACATATATTTATAAAAATTCAAAAATAAATATTGATGATTCAATTTTATAGATGAAATATATTTTCACTAAATATAAAAATATGATATAATATTTTCATGATTAATAATAAAACTTATCTGTTAGAAAAATTAACACAAAGTAAAACACCTTCAGAAAAAAAAATAGCTACTTACTTGCTTTCAAACACAAAGGAAGTATTAAATATGACTATTTTAGAACTAGCAAAGAATGCTGATACTAGTACTGCTGCAATAATTAGATTTTGTAAAAGACTTGATTTAAAAGGATATCCCGAATTAAAAATAGCACTAGCTAAAGATTTTTTTTCCGTAGACGAGTCAATTAATAATCAAATTCCAAAAACTTTTGATTTTTCAAAAAAAGCTTCTTTAACAGAAATTTCAGATAACATTCTTAATCTAACAAAAAATGCAATTGAGAATTTATCAAAAACAATTAATCCTGAATCTTTAGAAAAAGTAATTAATAAAATTAAATCCTGTAGATCTATCCAAATATTAGGAACAGGAGCTTCAGGTATTGTTGGAAAAGATTTACATCAAAAATTCTGCCGATTAGGCTATGTCTCTTTATTTAATGAAGATACTGAACTTCAAACTATTACAGCATGTTCTGCAACCAAAGAAGATGTTGTTTTTGCTATCTCCTACTCTGGAGAACATAAATCCGTAATTAAATCAGCAAATGAAGCTAAAAAAAATGGAGCCTATATCATTGCAATAACACGTTTTAAAAAAACTGAAATTGCAAAAATTGCAGATATTTGTTTATATGTACCTGATGTTGAATCTCTTTATAGAGAAGGCGCATCCCTATCAAGAATAAGCCAATTACTGATTGTTGATATTTTATATCAAACTCTAATTACAAGCGATTATGATCAATCTCATAAATTATTACATAGAACCTGGGAATCAATAGATCATAAATTTACACATTGATATATTTTAAAATTGACATTTCACTGAAAGACTTAAATCCTAGTTTCTGATACATTTTAATTGCAATAGAGTTATTTTCTCCCCAAAGAAAATAACTTTTTTTGCAACAAAGTTCTTTTTGCTTTTTTAATACACTGATTGTCAAATTATATCCAATTCTTTTTTTTCTATGATTTTGAGAAACATATATTGGTCCAAAACGCTCTTGATCATTTCCAATTATGTTAAACCCAGCATAACCAATAACTGTTTCATTTTGAATAGCCACAATTCCAAGATGTTTTTTATTATTATCATAATATGCATTTCTAAACAGATCTAACCATTCTGGATGATCAGAATTTGATAACAAATCTAATACTCCAATTAAATAATAATCATTAAATGGAACTAAAGAATAATTATAGTCATTACTTGAATCTAAAAAATTTTTATCATTAAAATTGGTTAAATCTATTTGCATAGAAATAGCCTTATCAATTTCAATAAATCCTTGTTTTTTAAAAAATTTCAGTCCTTCGGGATATTTTTCTTTATCTAGCCCGGGAAGTAGGTATCCATAAGGACAACCTGAAAAATAAATCGAATAAGATTCAAATAAAATTTTATTTAGTAAAGTATATCCAATCTTTTGTCTTCTAAATTCATTAATAACACCAACAAAATGTATATATATACTTTTAGTAGATTTGACAATAGATACAGAAATTATTCCAACAGGAGTATTGTATTCATCTAAAGCTAAATAGGATATAGTTTCTTCTTTTTTATAGTTGCAGTAAAAATAATGATTAAATATTTTTATATCAAGCTTGTATTCACCAAATATAGTTGAAAACAATAAAAAAAAAATCCTAAAATCATTTTCACTTTTTACTTGTTTTATTATCATTACTCATTCCTCTTCTTCTAAAAAACAGACCCCTAAAAGGGCTAATGCATCAAAATTTTTCACAGGAGAGATTTTTTTTATATAAGGACTTTTAGAAAAAACATTCTCAAAAGAAGGTCCAAAGAAACTATATCCTTTTGAAATTTGTCCACAAAAAACTATACATTCAATTTTTAACATTATAATTAAACTGTATATAGTGTTAGCTAATATTTGCCCTAATTGTTTATAAACATTAATTGCAATTTCATCTCCAAGCTTTGCAAATTCTTCTACTTTTTTTGCATCTAAGTATCCACAATAATCAGATTTCTTTCTATATTCTTCAATTATACCCCTATTTGAAACATAATCTTCCAATATCCTATCTCCAACTTTTAATTGAAATATGGGATATTTAGGCTGTCCATGATTTACACTAATAATTTTTCCATCTTTTAAATATCCAGAGCCAAGCCCAGTACCAAGTCCAATACAAAAAATATTGGAATAACCTTGAGCTTCATCAAAAAGATAAGCGCCCATTGTGCTTGCATGTAAATCGTAATGAAAAGAAATATCATCACAAGCTATAACCTGATTAACTATTGGCTTTAATGATAAATCTTTTATAGCCAAAAATTTATGTTTCATTTTACAACAGCAATTTATATAGTCAAAGGGACCTGGAAAATCTATGCATACTTTAGATATTTTTAAAGTTTGATCTATTGCTATATTTTTCATCAAATTTAGCAAAAATTTAAATTGAAATACTATTTTACTCTTATCCTCATTAGAATAAGATGGAATTTGATTAAAAGTTTTTTCAATCAAATTACCATCAAAACTAATCAATGCTGTTTTATAAAAAGTACCACCTACATCAATTGACAAAATTACATTATTTTCATTCATATTTATTTTAATTGAGTTTTATGAATTGCAACGGGGCATTCAGTTAAATTAATTATTCGATATTTACCGATAATAGCTGGTAAAACTACAATTTCTCTATAATTTAATTCATAGGAATATCTACTATCTTCTATAGATTCGACTCTTACTTTTTCACCATCAACCAAAGCTAACACATTAAATTGACCATTTGTGTCTTGCATAATTTCTTTTAAAAATTCAAGTCTTCTAAGAGAAAAATACATTAAATCATGTTCTCCAATAATTACTTCTTTCCAGTCTGTTCCACAATCTACCAGTATTGGTTCTTGAACTAAATTTGATTTTACCCAATTTGTTTTTCTCTCTAATCTAAGAACATTTTCCCCATAATAAGAGTGTATAGGTCTTGGTTTACCATCGAGATCTTTCCTCAAAAAGTCGTACATTTTGAAAGTATATGAGCCTATGGTTAAACTACCAATTTCTAGAACAAGTTGATTTCTACCTGAAGAATGAATTGTTCCAGCAGGAATTAAGAATTGTCTACCTACAATTGAATCAACTGAGTTTATATACTTCTCATAGTCAATTTCTGTATTTAATTTTTCACTTTTCTTAACTTCTTCAATGAACTCTACAGGATTTGATTCTTCTTTAAATCCTAAATAAGTTTTTGCACCCATTGCCGCTTCAACAACATAATAACTTTCATCTTGACGACCAAGTTCATTGAAATTCTCTTTTATATATAATTCATCTGGATGGCATTGGATAGACATACTACCATTACTATGAATCGTATCATCATAATTAAATCTAACAGGGAAATATCTACCAAATTTATCTAAGCTTTTCTTTCCTAATAAGGCTTCACCTTCTTGTCTAATAAAGGTATAGAAAGGAATATCTAATAAAGAATTGTCAGCCTTTATCACTAAACTTACTTCGGATGGAATTAAATCAAATACCCATGCACAATTTTTCATATCCTTTGGAAGATTTCTTAGTTTAGATGTGGAAAAACCACCCCAAACACCTTCACAATATACAGGCTTACATCTGAATGGTTGTTTAACAATTGCCTTACAAAGTGTTTCAAAATGTAATCTAGATACCATTTTTAAATTATTATTATCACTTGAAGCGATATACCAATCCATTTCTTTTTCATCAATCAACTCAGTTTTATGATGTAAAGCGACTTCAAAATCAACATAATAATTTCTTCTCATAGTTTGTAAATGTGATCTGATTTCTTTATCACCGATATTTTTTGATTCACCATTTTTTACCCTAAGAACAACCTCTTTTGGAGTTACATCCATATAATAATTTAAATTAGAGTATTTCCTAAGTTTTCTTGTGGTAGCAAATGTCCCATAAACCAAATATAAAGAATTATCATTTTCTTTCAATTTTTTAACTAAATTATCTATTTTTTTATCATCAAAAAAGACTTTCTCATCACCCTTAAACAGTTTTGCATATAGATTAATTGGATCCTTAATTGGATTATTCCCTAAAATATCAGAAAATTCAGATTCTAACTCTTGTGAAGATTTATAATAATCTTCAATATTTATTAGTTCACATTTTAATCCAATTTTTTGAAATAAAGTTCGATTGACTAATGTTACTATTTGATCATATTTTGCTGTAGCATACCCAGATATAAGAATAGTACATTTTTGAAATTTTTCTTTATTTTCAATTATTCTATCAACTATGTCATTTGCAACTTTAAAATTGCCTTCAAGTACCTTAACATCCATTCCTTCTTCTAAAATCGGCTCATTAATAGCTGACCAATCATCATAAGGGAATGGGTTAAACATAAAACTCATAATTCGTTCCTCCATTAATTAAACTGTATAAAAATTAAAATTACAAAGTTTACTTAATATATCTAATTGCTTTATGTAATCGCCTTCAACGACTACAAAATGTTGAGTAGTTCCTATCTTCAATATTTTCTCAAAAAAGAAATTAATATCTTCATCAACTTGAAATTCACTATGACTATAGCCTTGAATTCTATGAGGCCCATTTATAGACTTAACTTTTGTAGCAACAACTTTTATTTCATCTTTAATTTGAGATATATGTAGCATGGTCATTTCTCCTTGAGGTATTCTTAACCAAGCAAATGGAGCACCAGCATATTTATAATTTGTCTTTGAAAACCTTTTATCTATAGAGATTTTCACATTATTTATACTTTTCTCATCATTATAATCATTTGGACCAGCATGTCCTGCACAAAATATATTCCTAGACTTATCAATATAAAATGGTTCTATAACATTTACTTGTTTTTTTGTTAGAAGTTTTAATATATAAATTCCTAAAGCTATTCCAAGATCTCCTTCAGGACAAACAAATCTTAACTTTTCATTTATAGTATTTGGATAAAACCCAGGTCTTAAACCTATTGATTCAAACAATTCAGTACTTACATCATTAAAAGTCATTCCATCTAAATCATATCTATCCATTAATTTATCTAAACCTAAAGAATATCTAACAGAAGCTTTAAATTTTTCATCTTCAACTACTTCAACCATCTCATATTTTTGTTTAAGTTCATTTTGGTATTTTAAGATTTCTTTTTCATCTATGGCTTCAGAAATATCTTTTAATTCTTGATATGAATAGAAACTAATTTCTGGACCACTTTGAAAAATCCTATAAGGATTAAAATAAGTATTCCACATTATTTCATTAAATGTGGGAACAACACACAAATGAGAATCCTTTAATATATTTTTTATTTTGCAAAGATTAGCGTATTCCACAATTTCTTCATAAACATCATCAATGGTTCCAACAATAATCTTTGCATCTCTATTAAATTTTCTTATCGACCCAGAACCAACCAAAGATCCTACTAAACCTCCATCTGTTAAAAATTGAATAAAATCATTATCATCACTACAATCAGCATAACTAATACTTTCTTTAGTAGGATAAAAATAAATTAACTCAATATTTGGATCTGAATCACGCAAAAATTTTATCCAGACATTATCTTCAGACCAAGAATGAAACAAACATAAAATACAATCTACAGATTCTGTTTTAAACAGATTTAAAGCTCGTTTCATATCACTATCATTAAAAATTTCACCAGGATTAATAATATCAACTTGCTCGCACATAGTATTTTTTATATGCGCAGTTTCTTTTTTTATTCTTTGTAGATAACTCCCATCAATAGTATCTTT
Organism: Sphaerochaetaceae bacterium; assembly: GCA_963678575.2. Classification (GTDB taxonomy): domain Bacteria; phylum Spirochaetota; class Spirochaetia; order Sphaerochaetales; family Sphaerochaetaceae; genus Pleomorphochaeta. Next base: position 1,194,498 of record CAXXHV010000002.1, read on the forward strand.
TCCTAACTCTGTAAATCTTCTACAACTGATAAAAAATAATCCAATTTTACTTTTTCTATTTTTTAATGCAACATCCATCAGAACTCCTTTGATAAGATCTCTTCAATTGTTGAGATGCTTTCCATCAATACTCTAGGAAGATGAAACATCCCCTTCCATTTTCCACCTTTAAGTGTCTTTGCTAAAGAACCATCTCTCTCAAGATAGCCATACCATTCACCATATTCTTCATCATTGAAATGAGCAAAAGACCAATTATGGATTTTTTCGTACCAACAAAATAATTCTTTATCGTTTGTTAATGAATATAAATATAAAGTTGCATACAAGGCTTCTGCATGAACCCACCATAATTTCATATTAGATTCAACTTTTTCTGTTGGATATCCCATAGAATCTTGATAATAATAAAGGCCACCATATTTATTATCCCAACCTCTTTTCAACGTCCATAACAAACCTTTTGCTAACAGATTAATCAAATTATCATCATTATTGGCTTCAGCTGATTTAGCTAAAAACCAAATTAATTCACAAGTATGACCAGGACAAAGAAGTCTATTCTCCATGCAAAAAAAGGTTTTCTTATCTAAGGATACTCTTTCATATATTATTTCATTTTCAATATCAAAATGATTATCAATAATAAGTTTTGTTTCATTTTTAATCATTTCATCATACATTGGATTATCATCAAAACGTTTTAAAATTTGAGCTAAATTAATTTGTATCATAGAAAATCCAAAGGCATGAAATTTTCTTTCATGTGGTTCTTGTTTACTATATTTCCCTTTAGGATTATCTTTCCTATTTTGAATATTCTGATATATTTCTTTTGCTAACTCTAAATACTTTTTATCTTTGATTGCATAGGAATATTCTGCAAATGCAATACAAGCAAAACAATCAGAATAAATATTATATGGAGCTGTTAAAGGTTTTCCTGTATTATCAACGGCAAAATAAAAAGCGCCATTTTCATTTCGTGAATATTTTAAAAGAAACTCAACCCCTAATTTTGCGGCATCTAATAAATATTCATACTCATTACCATATCGATTATATACATGCGAAAAACACCAAACTTCTCTAGCTTGCATCCAAGTAAATTTATCTGTATCGTATACTTCACCATTAGACTCTAAGCAGGTACAATAACCTCCATTTTCTTTATCTAAAGAGTAAGTACTCCAAAATGGAATCACACTATTGAATAAGCACTCTTTATATTGAATTAAATTTTCATTAAGTACTTTGATTTCATAATTCATTTTTAATACTATCCTTTCACAGCTCCGGCAGTCATACCTTTAATAAAATATTTTGACATAAATAGATAAACAATAATCATTGGAATAATAGCAATTGTTAATGCAGTAAAAACCAAATCCCAAGATATTTGATATTGTCCAAAAAAGCTTGAAACACCTAAAGGAACTGTTCTCTTCGAATCAGTTGAGATAATTACCATTGGGAAGAAGAAATCATTCCATATTGGAACTATATTATAAATTGTAACTAAAGCTATTGATGGAGCTGATAATGGCATAATTACATTCCTATAAATTGATAAATCATTACACCCATCAATTCTAGCAGCATATTCTAAATCTTTAGGAATACTCCTCATTGTTCCACCTAAAATAAATACTGTTGAAGGAAGACTCATTGCAGTGAAAATCAATATTAAACCCCAACGATTATCTATTAATGAAATACTTTTTAATAATAAAAACAATGGAATAATTGCAGCTTTTAAGGGCAAAACTAAACCAGATAAAAATAATAAATATACTGGCATTCGCATCTTATATTTATATCTAGCTATACCATTAGCTGCCATTGATCCAAAAAGAATTACAAAAACTATTGAAGAAACAGTTGTAAGAATACTGTTCACAAAATACATGGCAAAGCCACCTTTTTTCCAAACTATTTCATAGTTTTTGAAGGAAAAAACTTCTGGTAAAGAAAATGGTTTTTTAAAAATTTGAGAAGTAGTCTTAAAAGATGATATTACCATATTAAAAATTGGAAAAATAATAGCAATAGCATAAAAAATTAGCATTAGTTCAAAAATAATATATAATATTTTTTTTAAAACTGAAGATTTTCTAAATTTTAAATCAGTAATCATAAATCAACCTCCTTACTTTGGAAAAATAAAATATTCCCTACAGAAAAAGAGAGACAAAGGAAATAAATTATTACAGACAAAGCTGAACCAATTCCAACGACGGGAACTGTTGAAGCTTGACTACCAAATGCTGTTCTATAGAATAATGTACTAATAGTATCTGTTGCATAATTGGGTGCACCATCAAGTCCAGCAATTGCATATACTTGTTCAAATACATTAATACTACCAACAAGAGTTAAAACTGTAATAACCATTATAGAAGGCACAATTAATGGTAAAATTATTTTCCAAAAAATTTTCCATTCACTAGCCCCTTCTAAATATGCTTGTTCAAGACAATCAACAGGAACATTATCAATTGCTGCTAAAAATACTAATGTCGGAAATCCAATCCAACGCCAAATATTCATAACAATCAAAGCTCCAGTTGCAGTACTTGGATTTCCTAACCAAGAATAATAAAAACGTTCTATATGTAAAGTTTTAAATAATTGAAAAAATAAACCAAATTGAGGATTATAATAAAGTTTCCATAAAAAACCCACAGCTACAATTGAAAGTAAAACTGGCATAAAAAATAATCTTTTATAAAATTCACTACCACTAATTCTTCTACTTAATAAATAACCAAAAAGTAGCCCTAGTGTATTTTGAATTAACATTGATGAAATAAACCATTGTAAATTATTTTTCAAGGCATTAGGTAATCTTTCATTATAGGGAAATTTTGTAAAAACATTCTTAAAATTCTCTAAGCCAACAAAAGCTTGCCTTTGGAATCCATCCCATGAAAATAAGCTGTTAATCATTGATGAAAATAATGGATATATTATTACTGTAGATACAATAATTAATCCAGGAAGAATAAAAAAAATAATCCAAGGGATTTGTGTTTTTTTGTTCATGAATCACTCCCAAAATACTGCTTTTACTTAAAACGTAAAAGCAGTTTATTTTTATATAAATCTATTTTTGGAAAGGTTTATAATAAGTTGCTACACCTTTTTGAATATCGGCACAAACTTCTTCACTAGTTAAATCTCCAGAAAATAATCCTTGAATACCAGTTTGTAATAAAGAAGATCCGGTTGGTTGTTCATATCTGAATCCAACTAGCATAACATAAGGTACTTTTACTAATTTAGGATCACTAACTATCTTCAAATATGAATTTTGAGGTATTACATCTTTATGTTCAGTTTTTACCCCTAATTTATCACTTAATAATTGTTGAATTTCTTTGGTAGCTAAGAAATTAACGAATTTAAGTGCTTCAGCTTGATGTTTTGAAGACTTATTAACACCATAGGAACCATCCATATAGAAAGCAATATATCTTTTACCATCTTTTTCATCTGGAGGACAGACAAACATTCCAAGATCTAAATCTTTATTTTGATTTAAGAAATAGGAAGCTTCCCATATACCACCCATGAAATGACCTGCCATTCCATTAATAAATAGCATTTGTTGAGCAACATAATCGATGCTTTCAAATCCATTAGGGAAATATGGAGTTAAAGAATTAACTCTATCTAATGCAGCAACGTATCTAGGATCAGTAAAAGTAGTTTTACCTGCAGTTACATCATCAAAAAATGCTTTTTTATAAACACCAGAACCAACTAATCCGACAAGGACTTCATCCATCCAACCTGTGTAAGTACCATTTGAAATAGGGGTAATTCCTGCATCTTTTAAAGCTTTTAAATTGTCAATGTACTCAGCCCATGTTTCAGGTTCAGAAAGACCCAATTCTTTGTATATATCTTTATTATAATAAATTACTAAAGATTGACTTGCATAGGGTACTCCATAAACTTTGTTGTCATAAATACTTGTACCACCAGCTAAAGAGGTAGAATCAAAATTAACTAACCCAGGAACATTTTCTTTAGTCAAAGGAAGTAAATAACCAGGTTTTGCAAATTGCTCAAAATTACCATAGGCTCTTAGATGAATAACATCAGCTGCAGTTCCACCTTTAAAATTAGCAGCTAAAACAGTTTGATATTCTTCTGTTTTATATGGGCGATATGTTACTTTAATATTTGGATTTTTTGCTTCAAACATTGAAATAACTTCATCATAAATAGGAACATCTTCAGTTCGCCATGAACTAAATGTTAATTCAACCTGATCAGAATTAGATTTTTCTTCCCCTGCTCCACTAGCAAATAGGATTCCAGAGAAACTAAATACTAAAATAAGTAAAATTATAATACTATTTTTTTTCATTAAGACACCTCCAAGTGTTTTTTTTAAGTTTATCACAAAATTATAAGCTGTCAAGAAATTTCATTATTTTTTTATTATTATCGAAATATTTTTTCATTATTAATACTGTTATATCGATAATTTCTCAAATTAAAAAATTCTATCAAAAATAATAGATACTTTTACACATTAATTATAAAATATTAAAAATTTATCAAAATCTGTAAAAAATATTCAAATTCCATTATTTCTATAATAAATAGAAAAATATGAAAATTTTTTCACAATACAATTTAATTCAATATATTAATTTTGTTGTTTTATATTTAGAAACAATAATAATTAAAAAAAATTTTCATAAATTATTAAAAATTTTTAAAAAAAATTGTTGCATTATCAGTATTTTAAGGCTAATATATTTCTATGAAAATACAAAACTTAACTACAGAACAAAGAAATCCGCTTTCTTATAGAATTGATACAAAGAGCGTTAATGATATCTTAAAAATTATTAACTTGGAAGATCACAAAATTGCTGATGTTGTTAAAGAGGCAATCCCTCAAATTTGTAATGTCATAGAAAAAGTAATTGTTTCTTTTAAAAATAATGGTAGACTGTTCTATATTGGAGCTGGGACCTCTGGAAGATTAGGAGTTTTAGATGCTTCTGAATGTCCTCCAACATTTGGTGTTCCAATTGGTTTAGTTACTGGAATTATAGCCGGAGGCAATGAAGCTCTAACAAGATCTATTGAAAATGCTGAAGATAATGGAGAAGAAGGAATTAAAGCAATCAAAGAAAATAATTTAAATAAAAATGACGTTTTAATTGGTATTTCAGCTTCAGGTGGGCCTAATTATGTAGTTGAAGCACTAAAATATGCAAAAACTTTAGGTGTTTCAGTTGCTGCTATTAGTTGCAACAAGGACATAAAATCATTTGAAGTATGTGGAAATGATAATTCTATTTATTTACCTGTTGGTCCAGAAATTATTACTGGTTCAACAAGAATGAAAGCCGGTACTGCTCAAAAGATGGTATTAAATATGATTACAACAACAGCAATGATAAAAACTGGAAAAGTATATAATAATTTAATGGTTAATCTTCAACCAGTTAATAAAAAACTTATCGATAGAGCTATTAATCTAATTATTGAAGTTACAGGCAGTGATTATAAAACATCAGAAAAAGCTTTTTATGAATCGAATAAAGAAATTAAAACAGCAATGATAATGTTAATGTTAAAAATCAATGCTACAGAAGCAAGAAATTTACTTAACACACATAATGAATCAATCAATGAAGTCTTAGATATTAGAGGTATTAAATGCAATATTTCTTAGGCATAGATGGTGGTGGAACTAAAAGTCGGCTAGTCATAGCAGATGAAAACTTAAAAAAAATCTCTATCACATTAGGAAATAGCATCAATATTTTTTCAGTTGGAGAAGAAAAAGCTTTAAGCTTTTTACACCAACTAATTAAAACAGCTATTAATGAACAAAATATTAGTATAAATGATGTTAAGAGAATATGTGTTGCATCTGCAGGATTAGCAAGAGAATATGATATAAAAGTATTTGATACTTTTTTTAAAAAAAATTACCCCACCTTAAACACAATTTTTACAACTGATATTAGAGCTTTACTTGTTGGAGCTTTTAAAAATAAAGATGGAATTTGTTTAATATCTGGAACAGGATCTGTTGCTATTGGGCAAGATTCAAATAATAACATAATTCGTTCAGGTGGCTTCGGCTGGAGATTAGGCGACGAAGGTTCAGCCTCTTACATCGTTCAAGAAGCTATAAAAAGATCCTTAAAAAGTTTAGAGAAAAGAGATTTAGAAACCAAGATGCTTCCAGATTTACTAAGTTTCTTTAATCTAAAGAAAATAGATAATTTAATTCAATATTTTCATAATCCTTCTTTAGATAAAGCTACCGTAGCCTCAGCGGCATATATTGTCACAGATTATGCAAGCAATAATGATTTATTAGCTCTAGACATACTCAAAGATTCTGCCAAAGAATTATTTAAATTAGTTCTTTCAGTCAATAATAGACTACCGCTTATTCCTACAAGAGAAATAATTACTGCTGGTGGTGTTTTCGAACATGATGAAATTGTAAATAATTTTTTTAATAATGAAATAAATAATTATAATTTAAATAACAATCAAAATAATACATTAAAGAGAATACCTTCAAAAAATAATGCTTTAGAAGGAGCATTATATATAGCAAAAAATACATAACAACAAAGCTAGAAAAAGATAAAGATCTCTTTCTAGCTTTATATTTATAATATTAACAACACATTTATAAGAATCTATTTTTCGCTTTGCAGTGCAAAACCTCTCATAAAGCTTTCTTGAAGAATAAAGAATACCAATAATGGTGGTATAATTGTAATAATAACACCAGCCATTATTACACCCCAGTTATTAGAAGATTCAGCATTCATTAACATTTTTATACCTATTTGAACTACTCTCATATTATCAGTATTTGTTGCCATTAATGGCCATAAATATTGATTCCAAATGTAAATAAATTCAATTACAACCAGAGCTCCAATAGTATTCTTTGTTAAAGGGAGTAAAACTCTAAAGAAATATTGCATTGGTCTACAACCATCTATCTTTGAAGCATCTACTAACTCAGAAGGAATAGTTTTAAATCTTTGTATAAATAGGAAAGTCCCAGTTGCACTTGCCCAGAAAGGAACTATCAAACCTGCATAGGTATTAATCCAATCAAACCCTCTTACTACATCAAATAATGCAACGATTCTAACAGGAACAGGTAGTAATAAGGTAATAATAATTACAAAGAATAGAATCCCCTTCCCCTTAAACTCAAAATGAGTAAAAGCAAAAGCTGCTAATAAACTCATAACTATCTTTCCAACAGTAACCATTATTGCTATGAAGGCAGAGTTAAACATCATTCTACCTAGAGAAACTCTATTCCATGCAGTAGTATAGTTCGATACCCAGTTATTTGAAAAAGTCAACTTTGGAGGATTAGAAAATACTTGAATTTCTGTTTGTGAACTTATAATTAAAGCTAATAGAACAGGAAGACAAATAATTAATACAGACAATATAGCTAAAACATGAAAAGTGACTATTGTTCTTTTTTTAACAATCATTTAATGCCCCCTATTGATAATGTACTTTCTTACCAGTAGTTTTAAATTGAACTACGGTAATAAGAACAACGATACAGAATAATACCAAGCTTTCAGCAGCAGCATATCCAATTCTTGAATTTACAAAGAAGTCTTTGTAAAGTTGGTAAATAAGTATATTTGTCGAATCTACTGGTCCACCTTCTGTTAGTACATCTATTAATCCAAAAGAAGCGAAATAAGCATATGTAGTATTCATAACAAATAAGAAAAATGTAGTTGGAGATATATAAGCTAAAGTTATTTTAAAAAACCTTTTAACAGGTCCCGCCCCATCTATTGCTGCAGCTTCCAAGGAATCTGAAGGAACATTTCGCAATGCGGTTAGATAAAAAACAATATTATATCCCAAATTTTTCCACGTTGCTGCAATAGCGACAACAATAAAAGCAGTACTACCTTTAGTTAACCAAGAATAATTTCCAGAAAAGAAACAAACAATCCCATTTGCAGGATTAAAAAGGAAATTAAACAAAGCTCCAGCAATTGCAGGTGATAATGCATAAGGCCAAATCATTAAAGTTCGATAAATTTTAGCGCCTTTGAAATTTTGATTTAATAAAACAGCTAAAGCTAAAGATATAACAATACCTAGAAAAACAACGAAAAGACTAAATATAATCGAAATGCCAAAACTATGACCGTAGTCAGAGTTAAATAAAACTTTCTTAAAATTATAAAGCCCTGCAAACTTCGTAGCATTGGTATATGGATTAACTTTATAAAATGATAGCCTAAAAGTTTCAAAAGCTGGATAGAATAAAAATATTACTAAAATAATGAAAGTTGGTAGTAATAATATATATGGTAATATTTTAGATGGAAAAACCGATTGTTTCATCCAAACCTCCTAAATTAAAACAAATCGCAAGGAGGACAAAATAGTCCTCCTTATAATTTATTATTAGTAATTAATTCTTATAATTGAATAAGTTCATTCCATTCAGTAATTAAATCATTTACTTCAGCAGTAGCCTCATCAAGAGCTTTTTGAGTATCTTTACCTTGATAACATTCTTGAATTGCTGATTGAACAATCTCTCTTGTTTCTGGGAATACACCTAATAATGCACCAGAAGAATTTAAAGTACCAGGACTTACCAACAATTGATCAAAAGCTGTTTTATAATTTGGATTTTCTGTAAACCAACCTTCTGAATCTAATGAATCCATTGCTGATTTTGTTACAGGGAAGTATCCTGTTCCTTTATGCCAAGCTTTTTGAGATTCATCATTAGCTATGTATTTTACTAATTTAACAGCAGCTAATTGTTGTTCATTAGATAATTTATTAGTTATCCAAAGAGAACCACCACCAATTGCAACACCACCTTTAGAACCTTCTGGATGAGGAATAAAACCAGTTCCTAATTCCCAACCTTTATCATTTAATGCTTTTGTTAATAAATTAACATCAGATGATGAAGATAAAATAATTGCAGCTTCACCAGAACCAAAGGCAGCTCTATGGTTAGACCAACCAGGTCCTACATCATTGAATAAACCATCGTTATACATTCCAATCCACCAATCAAATACTTTTTTACCAGCTTCATTGTTAAATAAAACTGCTGTAGGTAATTCAGCACCACGACCATTATCGTTATTGGCAAAAGGTGCATCTTGAAGAGCAATCATTTCTTCAAAATACCAACCATGTAGATTCCAGGTAACAGGCTTATCAATACCACTAGCCTTTAATGCCTTTGCAGCTTCAATTACTTCAGTATAAGTTTCTGGTGGACTATTAGGATCTAAACCAGCTTTTTCAAATAAAGTTTTATTGTAATAAAGTAAAGGAGTAGAAGAATTAAATGGCATAGAATAATGTTGACCTTGATACTTATAATATCCTTCTACAGGAACAAAGAAATTATCCCAATTGATTGATTGATCATATTTATTAGCTAATTCATCAACAGGAGAAATTAAACCACTATTAATCATTCCTAAAGTACCAATTTCATAACTATGGAAAATTGCTGGTGCATTTCCTGCTTTATAAGCAGATTTAACTTTATTTAAAGTATCATTATAACTACCGGCATATTGTACTTCTACAGTAATATTTGGATTTTCTTTCATGAAATTATCAACAATTCCTTGAATTAAATCAATTCTATCCCCACTCATAGCATGCCAAAATTGAATTGTTACAGGTGCCATTGCATCAACATCTACTGTTTTTGACATTTCCTTTTCATCTTGTCCTCCTGCAAATAAATTGCCTACTACCATTGTTGCCAAAAGTAAAAAAACTAAGATTCTTTTCATTTTACTCTCCTTTTGTAAAATCTAAACTTGTTTAATTTTTTAAAATAATTAAACATTTTCTTAAATATTGTAAGTCGTCAATTTAACTATGTCAACAAATATTTACCCTATCAAAAATTAAGTAAAATCGAAAACTATATACCTTTTTGCTTAATTTTTTGTTTAAATTTGCTTTTTTTTAAACTATTTGTTATCCTAAATTCAATGAGGACAAAGATATGAAATCTAACAAAATCACTTTAAATACAATAGCAGAACAGGCTCAATTATCTACAGCAACAATTTCTATGATTTTATCCAATAAGAATTTGTCTCGTTTTTCAGATGAAACTATTAATAAAGTAAAGTTGATTGCAAATAATTTAGGTTATAATAAAGATACGAGTCCAAAAGAAATTAAAAACATTTATATAATTTGTCCTTCAATTTATAATCCTTATTATGCAACTCTTGTTCAAGGAATAGAAATGCAAGCTATAAGTTTTGGAATAAGAACTACTATAGTTAATACTTATTGGAATATTGAAATAGAAAAAAATACTTTAAAGCATGCTTTAATTAATAATATTTCCGGAATTATTTTCACAATGATTCCTCAACTTACAAATCAAGTATTGAATTATTGCAAAAATATCCCAATTGTTGCAATTGGTGATTTTAATAACAATTACGATTTTGACACAATAGATATAAATAATTTTGAAGCTGGAAGAAAAGTAGCCAATCATTTAATAAATCTTGGTCATAAAAAAATAGCTTATGTAACTACAACTTTAGATGAATATCACAGTGCAAGAATAAGAAGAAAAGATGGATTAATTAAAGAATTAAAAAATCATAACATCAAAGATAAATTAGTAATTTGCTCTATGAATATATCATCTTCAACAGAACTAAACACCCCTGATATTGAATATGAGACTGGATATAAATTAACAAAAGAATGTTTAGTTGAACATCCAGATGTTACAGCTATTGTGGGAATAAACGATATGATTGCTTATGGGATTATGGATGCTGTTATTGATGCTGGACTTAAAATACCTAACTCAATAAGTGTATGTGGCTTTGACAATATTTTCCCATCTAAATTTAGAGGCCTAGGTTTAACTACCGTTGAAAACTATATAATTCAACGAGGCATGAAAGCCTTAACTTTAATTAATAACAGAATAAATAACAAAGACAATTTTGCAGATGGAATAAGCAATATAACTAGGGTAAAATATGCAAGCAAGCTAATAAAAAGAAATAGCACTGCTGCTCCAAGAAATAATTTATAAAACAAGTAAACATTTTTTATTAAAGTACTAATATATTATCTTTTATTGACTTTTTTAACAAAAAAGACTAATATATTATCTATGATTAATTTAGATAATTTAATTTTAACTGAACCACAAATTAAAGAGAAAATAGCCTCTAACTTTAAAAGAAGAAGAAAAGAACATAAAATTTCTCAAAAGCAATTAGCTTTAATCTCTGATGTTTCCTTAGGAAGCATAAAAAGATTTGAGCAAACTGGAGATATATCATTATCAAGTTTAATAAAAATTTCACAAATTCTAGACTTAGAAAAAGATTTATTAAATTTGTTTACTACTCCATATTATACGAATATTGAGGATATGATAAAATGAACACCAATAAATTAAATGTTATGTATCATAATCAAAAAGTTGGAACTCTAGTTTATTCAAATTATTTAACAAGTTTTCAATATGATAAAAACTGGATAATTAATGGTTTTTCAGTTTCCCCCCTTTCCCTTCCTTTATCTTCTAAAATATATACTCCACTCTTTCAACCTTTTGATGGAATATTTGGTATTTTTAATGACAGTTTACCTGATGGCTGGGGAAGACTCTTAATGGATAGAATATTAAAACAAAACAAAGTTGATAATAAAAAAATTACACCTTTATACAGACTTTCCATCATTGGAGATTCTACCTTAGGTGCTCTTGAATATAGCCCAACTGAAATAATTTATAAAAAAAATCTTGAAGAAAAAGATTTAGATTCTATTAATGAACAATGTAAATTAATTTTAAACAATCAAGAAACAGATAGTCTTGATTATATATTTAAAAACGCAGGGTCTTCTGGTGGAACAAGGCCTAAAATATTTAAAACAATTGATAAAGAAGATTGGATAATTAAATTCCCGAACTCTCAAGATTCACCTGATATTGGAATACAAGAATATGAATACTTATTATGTGCAAAAAAATGTGATATTAAAATACCTGAAGTAAAACTATTTGAATCAAATATAACATCGGGCTATTTTGGAATAAAAAGATTTGATAGGAAAAATAATACAAAAATTCATATGGCTTCAGCTTCTGCTTTACTTGAAACTTCTCACAGACTTCCTAATTTGGATTATCTTGATTTATTAAAACTTACATTCTATTTGACAAAAGAAATATCACAAGTTAAACAAATGTATACACTAATGTGTTTTAATGTATTTTCTCACAATAGAGATGACCACAGTAAGAATTTTTCATTTCTCTACGATAATACTAAATGGGAATTATCCCCTGCTTATGATTTAACTCATAGTAATTCATTTAATGGAGAGCACGCTACAACAATTAATGGCGAAGGCATCAATCCAACAAAAAAAGATATATTACAAGTAGGACTTGATTTTGGTCTAAATAAAAACTTTTGTAGTACTATTATTGATAAAGTTCAAGAAATAGTTCAAATCAATTTAGCAAAATATCTTTAAAAAGATATTGAAATAATGCCTAATACTTTTTTTATTACCAAATTAATTATGGAATAATGGAATTAATAATATTAATCACTAATATATAGTTATTAAAAACGTATTTCAAGTAAATAAAATAAGTCCTTGCCTTTCACACACTTCTCTTTATAATTATTAATGATACTCAAAAGGGATTAATCACAATAATTATTATTATAATCTGGGAGAATGCACATATGTTTATAAAAAAACGCTCTATTAGAAAGAAACTATTAATAGGCATGTTATGTGCTGTTATTATTCCAATAATTATAATTACCATAACGTCCCTTCAAATAACCTTTAAATCAATGGAAGAACAACTCATCTATAACAGAAGAATGAGTATCGGCTGGTTAAAAGATAGACTTGATTTAGAAATAGATGAATATAGTAATTTATTTTATCAATTTGAAATAGTTGAATCAATGAATGACAAAATAGAGAGTTGGTGCTATGAGGGCAAAGAGTTAAATTACGAAAGCCAATGGGAATTGATTTCATTTATGAATTCAAAAATAAATCTAAATGGAGCCATAAATGCAATTGAATTATATAACTATAAAAGAGATGAAGTATTAGTTTGTGCAAGAAGTGGGGCATCTTTTGAAAAAATTGGTAATAAGTTAGATTCTTGGCAAACAAGAGATATTGATAAACAATCAAACGTTGTTTTTATCAAAGAAGGAAGAGAAATACTAGCAATACACCAATTCTTTAAATTTGAGAATAAACAACCAATTGCCCTAATGGTAGTTCATATTAGGCCTTATTATCTTCAAGACATCATCGATGATATAAAAATGACAAATGATGAAAGTGTTATAATCTTTAATGATCAAAATGAAATACTATTATCATCCGAAGGTAAAGAAATTAGTGAAAGTCCAAAAGATATTATAAACATAAAAGATAATTTAAAAAATGAAGAAACAAATGAACTATTTACTAAAAATGCATATTGGTTTTATAACTCTGTTAACAAAGGAAAAATGGAAGTAGTATTTAAAATACCAAATGATGTAATAAAAGAAGCACAATTAAAATCAGGTACAGTTGGATTTATAATAACAATAATTACATTATTTATTTCTATTATTTTTGTATATTTCTTCTCTAGATATATTACAAAACCAATTATAAATCTTTCACATAGAGTTAAAAATCTAACCATTGATGAACCAGAATCTTTAAAAGAAAATTTAAAAATACAAATAAATGATAATAAAGATGAAATTGATACATTAAATGAAAGCTTTATCACAATGGCGAATAAAAACCATAATTTAATTGCAGACAAATATCAAACTCAAATTGAAAAAAGAGAAGCACAACTTAAAGCACTTCAAGCTCAGATAAATCCACACTTTATGTATAATTCCCTGCAAGTAATTGGGGGAATGGCAGTATCGAGAGATATGATGGATATATATGAAATGACATTAAACTTAAGTGATATACTTAGATACTCACTTAGCTTTTCACAAGATTCTGTCCCTATTTCAGAAGAATTAACATATCTAAAAAGTTATCTCTCTATTCAAGATATGAGATTTCCCAATAAATTGACCTATAAAATTGAGTTTTCAAAAGACATCTTAGATTGTCATATACCAAAACTAATCTTTCAACCAATAATAGAAAATAGTTTTTCTCATGGTCTATCACAAAAGAAAGGTAAATGGGAAATAACAATAAATGGTAAAAGAATAGATGATGAAAAAATAGAAATAACATTTAGTGATAATGGAATTGGAATTAGTGAAAAAGAATGTGAAAGATTAAATAAACTAATGAAAAAATCTCCAAATAAAATATTAGATAAAAATTCTCATATAGGATTAAGTAATGTAAATTCAAGAATTCAATTATTTTGTTCCAATACAAATTATGGATTAAAAGTAATTTGCCCTAAAGAAGGTGGAACACAAATAATACTTACCCTTTATTCAAAAAAGGATAAAAGTAACAAAAGGGAAATAGATGAGCTATAAAGTTGTAATAATAGATGATGAAAAATGGACTAGAGAAGTAATAAAGGGGATTGGCAAATGGGAGTCATTGGAACTTGAAGTAGTTGGTGAAGCCTCAGATGGAGAATTTGGCTTTGAAATAATAAAAAGAACCAATCCTGATATAGTAATTACTGATGTATGTATGCCAAGAATTAATGGGCTAAAGCTAATACAAAATATAAAAGAAAGTGGTTTTGATTGTATCATTATCATGATTTCAGGCTATGATGATTTTCATTATGTTCAAAATGCATTACGCCTTGGCGTAAGTGATTATATACTTAAACCAGTAAAACCAGAAATCCTAAATACACAACTTGAAAGTTGTGTAAATAAAATAAAGCAAAAACGAAAAAAAACAAAAATAGGCTTTGATTTAAACTTTGTATCAATGGAATATGCAAAGTATATTGACTACAGATTAACTTGGATTAATAATGCCCTACTCTCTAATTCTCAAGAAAAATTAATTAATGAATTCAATCTATTAGAGAAAGAAATCGAAGCAAAATTTTCTCAAATTCAAAGACAAGATTTTATAATTTATTTTTATTATAGATTATTAAATAACCTACAGAACTATATAGTAAGTTGTGGTTATCAATATAAGCAAATATTTTCATCTAAATTTACATCATTTGTTTTTGGTGATGATACTAAATTTATTAGAATGTTAACTTACTTAAAAGAACTCTATATTGAAGCAAATAATAAAATCATCGAATACAAGAACAAAAGAAATAAATTAGATATTTCTAAAGTAAAAGAATACATATTATTAAATTACTTAGATGAAATATCCCTTGAGAAAACTGCAGATATCTTTTCTATAAGTAAAGAATATTTAAGCAAACTATTTAAAGATGAATATAAGATATCTTTTTCAAAATTCATAATACAACTGAGAATGGAAAAAGCTATGAAGCTAGTACTAGATTTAAATATACCTCTAAAAGATATCCCTGAAGCTTCAGGCTTTTTTGACCATGCACATTTTTATAAAACCTTTAAAAAATATTATGAGAAAACACCAACTGACATTAGATCAACATTAAAAAAACACAATGAAACTGATTAATTTAAACTACACCCTTATTACAAGTTTGGGGTTAAGCTCTTTATATAAACAAAAAAGTCCTTAGAAATTTGGATTAGGAGGTAGAAATGAAAAAATTAATTATTTTAACACTTAGTATATTTAGTGTACTAGGGTTATTTGCAGCTGGTCAAAAAGAAACCACAGTTAGCCAACCTGTAAAAGAAGTTGAATTGAATATTATGATGAGCTTTCCAAGATTTATGGATCAATGGGAAACCTATTGTAGACAATTCGAAGATAAAATGCTGAACGAAGAAAATATTAAAGTTAAAATCAACTTAGAAATGCCAAGTAGTGATCAATATGAAAGTGTACTACAAGCAAGACTTGCTGGTGATGATGCACCTGATTTATATACCCTTCATAGTAATAACATTAGAACTTATTACAAAGCTGGTAATTTAGAAGATCTTTCAAATCAAGCTTTAGCAAGCAAAGTATTTGATAATATCAAAGATACAGTTGTTGTAGATGGCAAAATGTTAGCAGTACCAATTGAAAGCCAAGCTTGGGCAGCATTATATAATAAAGATATCTTTGAAAAATGTGGCCTTGAGGTACCATATACATTAAGTGAATTAAAAAATGTATGTACAGTTTTAGAAGCAAATGGATATACCCCATTTATGTTAGCTTTCCAAGAGCAATGGGTTCCTCAATTAATGACAGCTCTTCTTTTAGGTGGGAAAGTAACAACAGAAGCACCTGATTGGCTTACTAGAATGTACAATGATAATGGCAGTTATCAAGAAATGAGAGAAATCTTTGATGTAATAGATGTTATCATGAATAACGGTACAAAGAGAGCCATGGAACAAGGATCTGAATCAGGTGCTGCAGAATTTGCAATGGGAAAAGCTGCAATGTTTGTACAAGGAACTTGGGCCTCAGGAACAATAATGAGTACAAATCCAGATATGAATCTAGGTGTATTCACTTTACCAGTAAATGAAAATCCAAAATGTGCAAAAGTAAATTTATCAACTTCAACAACTCTTGGTGTTTATCCAGGAAGTAGTGAAAAAGATATTGCTCTAAAATTTGCAAATTATGTACTTGATGATAAAGATTCATCAGCTCTATTTGAAAGTTGTGGATTTAATCCTGTTGCAACAAGTCATAAATTTGAATCCTCTTCTTGGGTAAAAGATGCTTCAGCATATGTTGCCAAAGGACAAGCTTACCAAGATTTAGTACTCCCCTCATCTGTTACAAATGAACAAGGTAAATTATTACAAGAATACTATGTAAAAGCCGTTAATGTAGATCAAATAATTGAAAGATTAGATAAAACTTTTAAAGAAGCAAATAAACTAAATAATTAAAAGTTTCAAACAATATAAACGGGAAAATCTTTTCCCGTTTATGTTTTTCAGGGGTATATGATGAAATCTAAATCAAAACAAAATATTAATCTTTTAATATTTACTTTACCAGCTTTGTTAGTTTATTTCACATTTAAACTACTTCCAGCTATTATTGGAATCTTCTTTTCTTTCACAGATTGGAATGGATTAAATAAAGTATATAATATAATTGGATTTAATAACTTTATAGAAATAATAAGTGATACTTATTTTTGGAATTCTATTATTTTTACATTGAAATATGTAGTTGTAATGGTAATAGTTGCAAATGTTGTTGCCTTATTATTAGCAAATTTAATTGAGTCCCTCAAAAAAGCTAAAGGAATGTTTAGAACAATATTTTATTTGCCAAATATGATTAGTATGATAATTGGCGGGTATATGTGGATGTTCATATTCACAAAAGTTCTCTATTATTTTGCAGACAATTATGGAATTAAATTTCTTGATCATTCTTGGATAGGCGATCCAAAGTGGAGCTTTGTTGCAATAATAATTGTCTCTTCCTGGGCTATGGTAGGATACCTTATGATAATTTACATAGCAGCACTCCAATCAGTTCCCTCTCAAATTAAAGAATCAGCTTATCTTGATGGAGCCTCCTCTTGGACCTGCTTTTTAAAAATAGTTCTACCAATGATAAGGCCTGCATTAACCATTTGTGTATTCTGGACTTTAAATGCTGGTTTCCAAGTTTTTGATGTAATATTTTCATTAACTGGAGGAGGTCCAGGAAGAGCAACTCAATCAGTTTCTATAAACATATATGAAGAAGCATTTAAAAATAATATTCGCTTTGGCTATGCTACAGCAAAATCAACAATATTATTTTTGTTAGTATTTATTATAACAATAATACAAATAAGAGTGATGAAAAATAGGGAGCTTGAATTATGAAAAAGCTTATTAAAATACAACAAATATTACTTTGGACATTTCTAATCCTATTAGGATTAATTTGGATATTCCCCCTATTAATTGCATTCATTAATTCATTTAAAACTAATGGAGAATTACTAACGAATGTAATGGCCTTACCGAAACAATTAAACTTTCAAAATTATATAAGAACATTTTATAAAATGCATTATTTTAGAAGTTTAATAAATATAATAATAATATCATCAATTGGTGTATCACTTATAATATTATTTTCTGCTATGGCTGGATGGAAATTATGTAGAACTAAAACAAAACTATCAACAATTTTATTCTCATTCTTTATATTTTCTATGTTAATCCCATTTAATTCAATAATGATTCCACTATATAAGATAGTATTAACATTAAACATAAAAAACTCACTAATAGGCTTTGGATTTGTATATTCTGGACTTGGAGTGAGTATGGCAATATTTCTTTATCATGGCTTTGTAAAAGGAATACCTCTTGAATTAGAAGAAGCTAGTATTATAGATGGATGTAATGATTATCAAGTATTTACTAAAATAATATTGCCTCTATTAAAACCAATAACAATGACAGTTTGTATTACAAATCTACTTTGGATATGGAATGACTTTTTATTACCATTAATAGTAATATCTGATAATAAAAAATATACACTACTGCTCTCAACAAATACATTATTTGGACAATATAGTAGTGATTGGACTGCAATATTAAGCTCCTTAATACTTGCTGCAATACCAGTAATAATATTTTATTCAATCTTCCAAAAAGAAATATTAAAAGGCATCTCTGATGGAGCATTAAAAGGATAATTTATGGAATTTATTACAATAGAAAATAACAAATTACTTAAAAACAATGAAGAAATATATCTAAAAGGATTTGGACTCGGAGGCTGGTTAATCCCTGAAGGATATATGCTAAAATTCTATACCTCATGTGATAGACCTAGGCGTATAGAAAAATTAATTGAAGATACTTGTGGGAAAGAGTATTCCACCCATTTCTGGGAGGAATATTATAATAAATATATAAGTGAATTTGATATAAAACTTATAGCAGATAAAGGGTTTAACTCTGTTAGAATTCCCTTTAATTCCAGAATATTATTTGATATAGAAGCTGATAATAAAGTTACCTTTAATAAATCAATATTAGAAGTCTTAGATAGAACTATAACTTGGTGTAAAAAATATAATATTTATGTAATACTCGACATGCACGGGGCTCCGGGAGGCCAAACAGGTCAAAATATTGATGATAGTTTAAATGACCATCCAGATTTATTTACAAATAATTCATATCAAGAACAATTAATCAATATGTGGAAATTATTAGCAGATTACTATCGAAATGAAGAAATTATAGTAGGTTATGATTTATTAAATGAACCACTTCCTAATTTCTTTAATCAATATAATAAAATGGTACTTCCTTTATATAGAGAGATCATTAAAGAAATAAGAAAAATAGATAAGAACCATATAATAATATTAGAAGGAGTTCATTGGGCTTCTGATTTCTCAATATTTAACTCTTTAACAAAAGAAGAAGTTAAAGAAAATAAAATAATGCTTCAATTTCATAAATATTGGAATAATCCAGATCAAGAAAGCCTTAAAGAATATATAGAATACTCCAATACTCTAAACACTCCATTACTTATGGGAGAAGGTGGAGAAAATAATATTGATTGGTATACCATAGCTTTTTCTATGTATGAAAGATTAAATATTCACTATAGCTTTTGGACATATAAAAAAATGGATAATCATAACTCAATTATATCATTTAAGGCTCCTAAAAATTGGGATAAAATTATAACCTATCTAGAGACAAGAAAAAAAGAAGAAAACTTAGATTATAGTGTAATATTTGATAATCTACTTAGAAACATAACAGAAGTTAATGTAAACAAGGATGTAATAAATTCTCTAAATAGAGAAGCCCCCATAGTAATACCAGCAGAAGGTTTTGATAATTTTGTAATTACAGAAAACCATCAGAGCAAAGTTCTTTTTAGAGAAGAAACTAAAGTTGATTTAGTATTTGAAGACAATCACATAGGAAAACCAAATTATCAAAAGATGAATGGAGAGGGACAAAGTATTGAAGATAAAATATTTGTAAAACAATATAAAAATGAGTCTTTAAAATATAAAATAAAAATTCAACAAGGATTAAATACAATATCAATAAAACTAAAAGGTGATGGCTCTTTCAATATTTCTTATAATGATACAACAACACAAAACATAAACATTAATTCTCAAAAGATAATAAAAAAGAAATTAGAAATAACAAATAAAGACATTATTTCAAATATTTCTATTAATACAGTAGAAGGAGAATTATATTTTGATGAAATAGCGGTTAATAAAAATAATAAAAAAGTAAAAGTTATTACAACAACATCCTTTGATGATTCATTTACAACATATGAAGAAACAAAAGAATTTGTAGAAGATATAAATCAAGAAGAAAATAACATAGTAGATATTCAACCAGAAGTTGAAAAACAAAAATTTAAAGGTTTTGGTGGAGCCTTCACAGAGTCTGCCTCTTATGTATTTTCTAAATTATCACCTACTCTACAAGATAATGTATTACAATTATATTTCAGTGAAGAAGGATTAAATTATAAATATGGAAGAATCCCTATAGATAGTTGCGACTTTTCTCTTAATCAATATAGCGAAATAGAGCATGAAGAGAATATAGGTACTTTTTCATTAAAGCATGCAAATAAATATATAATACCTTTTTTAAAAAAAGCTTATGAAATAAATAATAATATAAAGTTAATATTTGCCCCTTGGTCACCACCTGAATATATGAAAGAAAATAATAATAGAGTAAATGGAGGTAAATTAAAAAAGGAATATTATGAGAAATGGGCAAATTATCTAGTATCATATTTAAAGAAATTTAGAGAAAAAGAGTTTAAAGTATTTGCCCTCTCATCTCAAAATGAACCTAATGCAACTCAAACTTGGGATTCTTGTATATATAGTACTGAAGAAGAAGCTCTATTTATAAGTAAATACTTAGGACCAGCCTTAAAAGAAAATAATCTAGCAGAGGTAATCATAATAGGTTGGGATCATAATAAAGACAGTGCTTATAATAGATGTAAAAATCTAAACAAAAATACTGAAGTAAAAGAATATTTAAAAGCAATAGGATTTCATTGGTATAGTGGAGATCATTTTAAACAACTTGAGATGATAAAAAAACAATACCCTTCTCTATTATTAATTTCAACTGAAAACTGCATAGAATTAACCAAAACAAATAATTCTCACCTTCAGAATGCTAAAAAATATGCACATGAAATTATATCAGATATTAACTCTGGTCTTGATATATTTATGGATTGGAATCTTTTACTTAATTCAAAAGGAGGCCCTAATACAGTTAAAAACTATTGTATTGCTCCAATAATGACAAATGAAAAATTCTCTAAAATTAACATAAATGAAGAATATTATTATTTAAAACACTTTAATCAAGTAGAATCTTCAATAGTAATTGAATCTTCATCATATACAAGAGATATAGAAATTCTATCAACAAAAAAAGGAAACTCAATTAATATAATATTATTAAACACATCAAATGAACAAAAGAAATGCAATATAAGATGTAATAACAAGATTTTAAATATAATAATTGATAAAAATTCAATAATAACAACAATCTTTTAAAATTTACTTATAAAGCTTTTACCTTAAATAATCTAATAATTGCTACTATCTACAATAAAGTACAAACATTTACTATTTTTAGCTAAGTGTTTGTACTTTTTTATTTAAAAAATATTTTTTATTATCTTAATTACAACTAAAATATAATATACAAGAAGCTAAGTCGATTAAATTATATTTTGAAAATCTAGAATACAATTTTGACTTAGAAAAACTTTTTCAAAGTGATACATTTTATTTTCACTAAATTATACAAACATGCGACAAATTCAAAGATTATTGAATAAAAAGCTCCTTTTTTTATATTACACACTACTATAATCTGATTATGCTTTATAAGAAATAAAGCCAAAATTAAATGATAAGAGAGAAAAATATGGCAGTATATCCATACGATCATTGGCAAAAATGTCAAACAATTTCAGGTCTTCAAGCAGATTTAGTTATTTCTGCAATTCAAAAAGAAATTAGAAGAAACAATGTAGAAAATGCAACTTTCCTTGCATACGAGATGTTAAAAACTAGCAGGGAAATGGAAGAATATCTTTGGTTCAGATTGAAAACAATTAGCGTAGAAGATATTGGAATGGCTAATACTATGGCTCCAATTTTAATAAATAGTTTAGATACTATGCGATCCAAAATTCTTCAGGATGGAGATAGAGGTCTATTTGCTATACATGCAGTTAGATATTTATGTGCATCTTTAAAGGATAGAAGTAGTGACGAAATGTATTGTTGGATTCAAAAAGAATATGCTAATGGTACAAGTAAACCAGAAATCCCAAATTATGCTATTGATAAACACACTCTAAAAGGACAAGAAATGGGAATGGATGAAGATGAATTCTATAGTATAGGTTCTATGGTTTCTCCAGAATGGGAAGAAAGAGATACAACCTATAGAGAAAGAATTTTAAACATTATAGAAAAACAAAACACATAAATAATATATAAATACAAAGAAGGAGTATAAAATGAAAAAATTATTGTGTATCTGTTTATTCTCTTTTTCATTTTCAATGTTATTTGCATCTGGGAATGCTGAAGAAAAAACAAAGAGTGATGAAAGAGTAGTAACAACCGTATGTAGAAGCACATACGCAAACCAAGAATGGTATCAACAAATGAATAATGATTTTACAAAAGAAACCGGAATCATTGTTGAAGTTGAACCGACCCCAGGTACTGGAGACGATAATGTATTAAAAGTTAATGTTGATTTGTTAGCAGGAGGAGATATTGATGTAATTGGTACTTTAGGCCCTAGAGATTATGAAGCTAGAGTTGATGCTGATTTTTTTGCACCTTTAGAAGATATTTTAAAAGAAAAAAACATTGATGTTGCTGGGATTTGGGGTAAATATGCCCAAAAATCAAGTGATGGTCATCTCTATTCCTTACCATATAAACAAGAAATTTTTTGTATGTATTATAATAAAAAAGTATTTGATGAAGCTGGTGTAGAATATCCAAAAGCACCTTGGACTTGGGATGATTTTGAACAAAAATGTGAAGAAATTAAAGAAAAAAGCAATGGCAAGGCCTTTGGTTCTTTCTTCCAATTTGACAACCCTTGGTTATATTTAAGAGCTGCTCAAGCTGGTATTCCTTTCTATAAAGCTGATGGAACCTGTAACTTCGATGATCCAGCTTTTGCTCAAGCACTTCAATGGTATAAATATCTAAGTGATGAGAAAGATTATCAAATGGGCGTAAAAGAACTAAAATCAAAGAATGTTGAATGGGATTATTATGCAACACAAGATGATTTAGGTATGTTCTTACAAGGTAACTGGTACACAAGGTTATTAAATAGTGATACTGATTATCCAAAAGATTGGAAATATGGCATTGTTTCTGTTCCAACAGGAAATAGTGAAGATACAAAAAATAATTTTGTATCAATGGGATATTTATCTATAAACAAAAACGCAGCACATTTTGATGAAGCAATTGAATATTTAACCTGGCGTGCTGAAAATGAATGGAAATATGAAGGTGGTATTCCAGCTCTAGTAAATCTAAATGATGAAGAAAAAAATATGATTTTCCAAGCAACTGCTGAGGCTTCTAATGGAAGTATTACAGTTGAAGATTTAAATAATGCTTTAATTAACAATGGATTAGGTATTGTTCAATCTGATATCATTGGAACAGCTTGCTTTGAATATAATAATATAATCAAAGAAGAAGCAGAATCATATTGCTATGGTTCTCAAGATTTAGATACAACTATAAACAACATTGTAAATAGAAGTAATGAAGCTATTTCAAATGCAAAATAAATAGATACGGTTAAATGGTAGAGAATACCACTCTACCATTTAATTGGGTTGGAGTCCCCATGGTTAAGAATACAAAAAAAGAAAGAAACAAATCTTTATTATACATATTACCATTTACTATCTTTTTTATCTTATTCAAATTATATCCGATAGTTTACGGATTTATGATAAGTTTCTTGAATAGAAATTCAATACAAAACTTTAATTCAACTAAATTTGTTGGACTAAAGAATTATTTAAAAGTTTTGACAAGTGAAAACTGCATAAAAGCCTTCATCAATACATTAGAATTTTCAATAATATATGTAATTATAACTATGGTTTTAGCCCTATTGTTTGCCATGTTTTTGCGCAAAGATTTTAAAGGTATCAAAATTGTAAGAACAATGTATTACATCCCATATGTAACAAACTTAATAGCTGTTGGTATTGTATGGAAGTTTTTACTTAATCCTTTTAATGGCCCAATTAACACATTTTTATTAAATTTAGGAATTGCAGAAGACATGTTACCTCAATGGCTACTTGGATCTTCCTCTTCTCTAATTACAGCTGCTCTAGTTAATGTTTGGGTTACGTTAGCTTTTAGCATAATAACTTTACTTGCTGCTATGACAAATATATCACCAGAATATTACGAATGTGCAAACCTTGAAGGTGCAAGTAAAATACAAACTTTTTTCCATGTAACAATCCCTTTAATATTTCCCTCAATAATTTTCTTGCTAATGATTAACACTATAAACTCCTTTAAGAATTATACAATAATTGTTGCATTAACAAACGGAGGTCCAGGGAACTCATCCGTTGTAACAACATTCTTAATTTATCAAGATGCCTTTAAATATTATAAATTTGGGATAGCCTCAGCAGAAGCAGTACTATTAACTATATTTATTACTCTAATTGCAATAATCCTAAAAAAATTACAATTAATTGGAGAGAGAAAATATGAATAAAACATCCCCTATAAAAATAATATTATTATGGATTATCGCACTATTAACTATCTTTCCATTTATTGCAATGATAATTATTTCTTTTCGACCACAAGGTTCAATTTATGAAGGAATCTTTGCAAGAATTCCCCCCATCTTAGATAATTATAAAGTAGTAATTTCGGACAAAAAT
Source organism: Sphaerochaetaceae bacterium (assembly GCA_963678575.2). Classification (GTDB taxonomy): domain Bacteria; phylum Spirochaetota; class Spirochaetia; order Sphaerochaetales; family Sphaerochaetaceae; genus Pleomorphochaeta. The sequence goes on from CAXXHV010000002.1 coordinate 1,219,611, forward strand.
TTTATAAATTGGTATTCTAATACAATCTTTACCGTAGTAATAACTATCTTACTAAGACTTGGAGTAACTCTTCCTGCAGCATATGCATTTTCAAGAATGAAAGTGCCCTTTAAATCAGTATTATTACTTTTATTTGGTAGTGCATTTATGATTCCACCAGAAGCTACCATGGTTTCAAGATACTTATTTTTTAAGAACATTAATCTTCTCGACAATATATTCGTTATTGTTTTGCCAGAAATAAGTGAGGTGTTTTATTTAGTCTTAATAATTGAATTTTTCAAGACAATACCAAAAGATTACCAAGAAGCAGCCTATATGGATGGAGCAACAACAGAAAAAATATTAACAAAAATATTTATTCCCCTATCAAAACCCATTATTGCAACAACCATATTATTTAGTTTTATTAATATTTGGAACAACTTTTTAGATCCATATCTATTTATTAAAACACAAAGCAAACAATTAATTACACCAGCATTACAATATTTTGCAAATCGTGGTGGTGTAAATATTCCCGTGCAATTAGCAGGTGCAACGATAGCGATTGTACCTATAATAATATTATTTATATTCTCACAAAATTATTTTATTACTGGAGTAAATTCTTCAGGAATTAAAGGATAGGAAATTATATGAGTGAATTTATGTCTTACGATCCTTGGGCAAATGTTACGACAAGAAACAAAATCCCAGGAGATGAAATTATTTCAATGCTTCAAAAGTCTATTCGAAGAAACAAACCTCATGATGCACTATGTGCCGCTTATGAAATGTATATTACAAGCCCTCAATTTGAAGATAAAATGTGGAGACGATTATTGGCAATAAGTGTTGAAGATATTGGATTTGGAAATACTGATGCCCCTTCTGTAATTTATACATTAAACAACATTAGAAAAGAATTCCCTTATACAGATGGAGATAGACCAATATTTTTTGTCCATGCGATTAGATTCTTATGCAAACAACAAAAAGAACGAAGTAGTGACAATATTAAAAATATGGTAATAAAAGACTTTAAACATGGTAGAGGAGCAAAAGTACCTGATTATGCTTATGATATTCACACTTTAAAAGGAAGAGAAATGGGTAGAGATGAAGTCCATTTTTTAACTGAAGCAAGTAAAGTAATTCCTCAATTACAAGGTGAAGATATTCAAAAAGTTTATAATGAATATTTAGAATACTGTAAAAATGAAAAAGACGATACTTCTAAAAGTGAAATTCAACCATTTGAATATAATAGTTGGCAATTCTAATAAAATACATTAAACAAATATCGAGAAATTTATCTTTCTTGATATTTGTTTATAAAAAATGACAATTATAGAGAAAAGAGAGCTCTCAACAGAATTTATCATATTGTTATAGTATTTAATTTTGAATAAAATAAAATCATGAAAATATCAAAAAATATTGTCCACGACCCAAGAAATAATGAAAAATTATATCTTTCAACACTTGCTATAAATAGTGTGCCTTTTCTAACCTCAAAAATTTTTGAAGGTGGTTATGGTAAACTAGACAAATATTTTTATGTTACAAGAGTTAAAAACAAAGGTTATCAATCAATAGTTTTTTCACTTTCAGGTCAAGGAAAAATAATTTTTGAAGATGAGAGTGAAATACTATTAAAACCAGGTTCAGCTTTTTTTTCATCCGCAACAGGAAGAGCTCATAAAGAAGAAGTTGTAGGTGATGACCTTTGGGAAATGTTATGGTTTTCTACATATAAAGATTCTCCAAATTTAATAATACATTCACCAGATTATCAATTAGTCGAAAATGTTAATTTTGATTTTGTTAAAGAATGCTTTTTAGATATATTTAATGAAGAATTATATTCTGATTTAAGAAGCCTAGAAGCTATTGAATTACATGAGAGATTATTTATTTTATCTATTGAACGAATATTTGGCATAACAGAACCGCTCAGAGTAAGAGAAAATAGAAGAAAACTTCAAAAAATGTGGGTTCAAGTTTCAAATACGCCTGAAAACTCTTGGTCAATTAATGAATTGTGTAATTATATAAACTTAAGTAGATCTCAATTATCAAGAATTTGTAAAGAACTATATAATAAAACCCCTGCTGAAATTGTTAGAGGAATAAAAATTGATCATGCAAAAGTACTTTTAAGAAGTACAACATACCCGATTAGCGTAATATCTGAAAGAATTGGATATGCAAATAGCAATAACTTTTCGACAACTTTTAAGTCTGTTACAAAAACAACACCTCAAAACTTTCGAAAAGAATATCTAAATTCTAAAACTAATATTCTATCACCATAATTTACTGTTTCATAATAATCATAACTAAATTAGAATTTAAAAATATCACTAATAAAAAAACAGATATCTTATAATCAAAAAAATCATTTGTTTATAAACTACGATAATTTATAATACATTAAATTTTTCTTTATTCCTTAAATACTAATAATATTAAATAAATATACCAGAAATTAATTTCTCCTCATTCCCCTATTTTTCCCTTGCTTTTATACATTTCTATGTTACAGTAAATTAAAAGATGAAATTAATTATATATCTTGAAATTAATTTCAAAGGGGGAAAATGAAAAATTTAGATAATATAAAATACTTATTAGAAATATGTGAACTGTTTTATATTCAAGGGAAAAGCCAAAAAGAAATTTCAGCTATTTTAAATATTTCAAGACCTCAAGTCTCAAGATTTATAGCAAAAGCAAAAGAAGAGAATTTAATTTCAATAAAATTAAACTATCCAAATATCGAAGAAAATAATTATCAAAATATGATAAGTGAGAAATACAACATACCTGAGGTTTATATTTATGATATTGGTCAAGTCGATAATACAGAAGCTATGGCTCTATTAGCTCAAGCCTCAAAAGAATTATTCAACATTTTAATAAAGAACAATCAAATAGTTGGAATAATGGCAGGTAGAACTGTTGAAATATTAAGTGAGAAAATAGATAGCTCTAAAAATAGAGGATTAACATTTGTACCTCTTTGCGGAGGATTAAGCATTAATGGGAAAACTTGGCAAGCAAACAATATTTGTCAAGAATTTTCAAAAAAAACAAATGGAACATGCTATTTATTAAATGCTCCAAACTATTTTACTAAGGAAGCAACTAAAGTTGCACTAATGAATGAAGAACCAATAAAAGAAGTAATGCAAATGGGAAAACACTGTGATGTTGCTTTATTAGGAATAGGTTCTGTTACAACAAATTCAACAGGTATATTAGCTAGTGGTTTATCTAAAAATGAATTAGAAATATTAAAAAAAGAAGGGGCAGTTGCAAACATCTGTTGCTCCTACATTGATAAAGATGGAAAAGTAATCAACTCTAGCATTGCAAACAAAATATTAGGGCATTCCATTTTAGATTTAAAACAATCTAAAAAGGTTGCAATAGCAATGGGAGAAGAAAAACTAGCTGCTATAAAAGCAGTTCTTAAAGGTGAGTACGTAGATGTATTTATTACATCTCTTGAAACAGCAAAAAAATTAATAGATTAAACAAAAAGAGGAGAAAGTTATGAAAAAAAGAAATCTTTTATTAATTATGGCAATGGTTTTATTTATAATACCATCAACACTATTTGCCAGTGGTAATAGTGAAAAACAAAAGCAAGTATCAATTTGTACCCCATATTTATCATCTGTTACTACAAAACAAATGGTAGAAGATATGGAAGCAAAACTTGTTGAAAATGGATTTACTGTAATAGTAAATGATTCTGCTAATGATAATAGCAGATTAGTAAGTGATATTGAAACAAGTGTAGTTTCAGGTTCCAGTGCTATCATTATTGTAAGTGTTGATCCAAAAATTTGTGAAACACAAATTAATGAAGCAGCTGACGCTGGAGTTGCAGTATTTGGCTGTGATGCCGGATACATTGATTCAATGCAAATGAATGCTTCAAGTGATAACTATCAAATGGGAGAAATGATAAGCTCCTATTTATTTGATAAGATGGATCACAAAGGAACAATCGTACATTTAACACATAGACCACACCCTGGTGTTGTTCAAAGATCTTATGCAATGGAAGATGTTTTAAAACAAAATCCTCAAATTACTCTAATAAGTGAACATCATGTTGATGTACCAAATCAAATAAATAATTCAAAAGAAATTGTTGAAAATCTATTAACCACTTACCCAGACAAAGGAAGTATCAATGCAATACTATGTGCATGGGATGAACCAGCAATTGGTGCAACACAAGCATTACAAGAAGCAGGAAGAGATGAAGTATTAGTAGTTGGTGTTGATGGAAATGAACAAGCTCTAAAATTAATTGAGCAAGGAACTAACTTCAAAGCAACATTAGCTCAAGATTTCTTATCAATGGCTGATTTAGTTGCAAATGATGTTACAAAAGTTTTGAATGGTGAAAAAGTAGAAAAAGGCGAGAAATACGTTCCAGCTCTTTTAATTGATTAATTGAGTTGACAAATAAATATCCAGCCAATTTTGGTTGGATATTTATTAAAATAAGGAAACCTTATGATAGTTGAAACTAAACATTTAACAAAAGTATTTGGATCAATGTATGCTCTTAATGATATTAACTTTTCTATAAAGAAAGGTGAAATACATGGCCTTGTAGGAGAAAATGGAGCAGGAAAATCTACTCTTATTAAAATCTTAACAGGAGTTTATTCATTAACAGAAGGAGAAATCTTTGTTAATGGAGAGTTAGCAGATATAAAAGATCCAGTTAAAAGTAGAGACTTAGGTATTAATGTTATCCATCAAGATAGACACTTAATCCCCTCTTTTAATGGTATAGAAAATATATTCCTAGGTTTACCCTATGAAAAGAAAAAAGACAAAGTATCAGTCGATTTTAATGCTATGAAAGCAAAAATAGAAGTCATAATGGAAAAATATGGAATAGAAGTACCATTAAATCTTCTGGCGAAAGAATTATCCCCTCCTCAGCAGACTCTCATTGAAATAATAAGAGCAATGTTAACAGATTGTAAGTTATTAATTCTTGATGAACCAACGGCTGCATTAACTGATAAAGAAACAATTATATTATTTGATATAATCAAAAAATTAAATAAAGCTGGAACTGCAATTTTATATGTTACCCATAGAATGGACGAAATCTTTGCATTAACAGATAGAATTACAGTTTTTAGAAATGGTGAAATGGTTGAAACTGTTCTAACCAAAAACACAACTAAAGATGATTTAATATCAGCCATGACTGATAATGAAAAATCAAAAGAGAAAGCTTCAACCATAAATCATGATAATAAAGAATTAGAGCAAGTACTCTTTAGTGTTAAAAACATAGCTACTAAAGATAAAGTTGTAAAAGATGCTTCTTTTTCAGTTCACAAAGGAGAAATACTTGGTATTTTCGGCCTTGGCGGAAGTGGTAGGACAGAGTTATTAGAAGGAATCTATGGTTATAAAAGTATAACTAATGGAGAAGTCTTTTATAAAGGGAAACGCCTTGAAAAACTATCTCCTAAAAATTCAATTAAAAATGGAATTGGTTTGATACATGAAGATAGACGAGGTCATTCTTTAGTAATAAATAGAAGTATTAAAAATAATGTTGTTTTACCTATAATAGATAGTTATGTTCAAAAAGGATTATATAACAGTAAAAAAGAAAATAGTGATGTAAATGATAAAATACAAGAACTAAATATAAAGGCTGTTAACAATAATCAAAAAGTTGCACAGTTATCTGGAGGGAATCAACAAAAAGTAGTTTTTGCAAAATCCCTCATATTCAATCCTGAAGTATTTCTATGTGATGAACCAACTCAAGCTGTAGATATTATGACAAGAAGTGAAATACATACTCTTTTGAGAGCAAAAGCAGCTGAAGGTAAAGCTATAGTTTATGTTACAAGTGATTTATTAGAAATGCTTGAAATAGCCGATAATATATTAATTATGGCAAATGGAAAAACCCACGAATTAATAAATAATAACAATGTTGATTCAAAAACAATCCTACAATATTGCTACAAAGAAAGGTAAATATAATGAATAATTTAAAAAACACAAAGTTCAAAGATATAATGTATACATATGGGACAATAATTGCTCTAGTTCTAATAATCATATTATTTGGAATATTAAATCCAAGAGCATTTCTTTCTTCAACAAACTTTTGGAATATTACAAGACAAATGGCAATATTAGCTGTTATAGCATTAGGTGCTACATTAATAATGTGTGTTTCTGAATTCGATTTGAGTGTTGGAAATATTGCATCCTTTAGTGGAGTATTATCTGCTCTTCTAGCAATAAATGGCGTTCCTTTTGTTTTTGCCTTAATAATAGCTACTTTTATAAGTGGAATCTTAGGCTTAATCAATGGTTTTATTGTTACAAAGTTTAAAGTAATGTCTTTTATTATTACTCTTGCTATGGGAAGAATGATATATGGTTTAACATATTGGTTAAGTGGTGGGGCAATAATTTTCAATGATATTCCTAAATCATTTAAGTTTATTGGAACAGCTAAAATTGGACCTATCCCCTATTTAACAATTCTAATGATAATAATTTCAATAATATTTGTTTATATAACTAAATACACAGCTTTTGGTAGAAAATTATATGCTATAGGTGGAAATGAAGTAGCAAGTAAAGTATCTGGTGTAAAAGTAGAACTTAATAAAACTCTAGCCTTTGCTATCTCTGGACTAATGGCAGGTTTTGCTGGTGTATTATTAGCAAGTCGAGTTGGATCTGCATCCCCAACAGCTGGAGATGCTTATAACTTAAATGCTTATGCAACAATATTCATTGGAATAACATTATTTAAAGAAGGCGTTCCAAACATACTAGGGACTCTAGTAGGTGTTGCAATATTTACAGTATTAGCAAATGGATTAACCATCCTTCAAGTTCCTACCTTTATCCAAAACATTCTTACAGGACTAATAATAATTATAGCAGTAGTAGGACAAAAAGTAGGAAATAGTAATAATGACTAAAATATATTCACTGAAAAATAAATTAATTATTGAAAAAGATAATCCATTTTTAATCGGCTATTTATTAGCAGGATATAAAGCCTGTGATGGATTTTTAAACCTAATAAATAATATACCTAATAACACAATAGATGTTTTAGAATTAGGATTTCCATCAACTAATCCATATTCTGATGGAAAAGTAATATCTAATGCTCATGCAATTGTTGATAAAAATGTAGCAACTTCTCCTTCTTATTGGAAAAAAATAAGAGAAACAACTGATTATCCAATCTGGTTAATGGCTTATAAAGATGATTTTATTACCACAGGAATTTATAAAGAATTTGCAAAATTAAATTTAATTGATGCAATTGTTATTCCTGATACTAATAATGAAAATAGAATTGAACTTCAAGAAGAATTAAAGCAATATGATGTTGATGTTATAGGCTTTGTAAACCCTTCTATGAGTGAAATTGAAATGGATCAAGTATTAAGTAAATTTACTTTTATTTATGAACAATTATATGTAGGAGTTACAGGAAGTAATCATAGTGAAACCAATTATGATACAATGCTTAATTACACAATCAATAAATACCCTTCTACAATTCCTTTTGCGGGCTTTGGATTAAATAATAAAGAAAAATTAGATATTGTCTATAATAAAGGATTTAAAGGGGCTGTTATAGGAACTGAACTATTAAAAAGATATAATACTTCAGAAGAAGAATTATTTAACTTCTTAATAGATTTATCTAGGAGTAAAGATTTATGAAAATAGCTACATTTGATTTTGGGACTACAGCTATTAAATTCGTAGTTTTAGATGAAAAAGCCAATATTTTATATAATAAAAAAATAGATATAGATACTATAATAAAAGATGGATTTATTGAGCAATCTCCAGCTCAGTGGCTAAATGTGTTTAATGATTTAATTAAATCTTATAAAGAAAAAGATCAACTCACTCATCTTATCTGCTCAGGTCAAATGCAAGATTTAATATTTATTGGTGAAAATAACACACCTCTTTGTAATGCAATTCTTTACAATGATCAAAGAGGAGATAGCTATGTTAATAAAATAAATAAAGAAATAGAAGAAAAAACAACGATAAAAATGAATGGGTCTATTCCTTTAGCAAAAATGTACTGGATGAGAGATAATAAAGTTCAAATAATTAATAAAACTAAAAAGATATTATTTTCTCCCAAAGATTACATAACACTATATCTAACAAATATCGCAGTAGCTGATACAGTAACCCTATCCACTACTGGTATGATGGATATTTATAAAAAAGAATATATAAAAGAAATAGAAGTTGAAAAAGAAATCCTTCCTAAGATATTAAATTGTGGAGATGTAGTTGGCACTATAGAAAAAGATATAGCAATAGAACTTGGATTAAATGAGAAATTAGTAGTTTTTGCAGGTTCGGGAGACGCTGGGGCTACAACTCTTGCAAGTGGTATTGTTAAAGATAATGAATTAAACATAAACTTAGGCACTAGTGGCTGGATTGCTAATATATCGAAGGCTCCTAATAAAGAAGCTTTTAATTTATGTGCTATCAATGAAAACTATTATATTAATGTAATCCCTGTATTAAATGCATCATCTATCCATAAATGGATAACTAATATGATTTTCAAAGATAATAATAACAAGTATCAAGAAATGGATAAATTATTAGAAGATAATATTAATTATGAAACCGATTTAATAACACTTCCTTATTTAGTTGGTGAAAGATATCCTGTTGCAGATAATAAAATTAGAGGTTGCTACTTCGGATTAACCCCTAAAACTACATTAGTAGATTTAGTAATAAGTGCATTAGAAGGGGTCGCATTCTCCCTTAAGCAAGGAATTGTTGAATTAGGCGTTACACCAACTACTATATCTCTTATAGGTGGCGGTGCATTAACAAAAGTCTGGAATCAAATATTTAGTAATATTTTTGAAGTACCAGTTACTGTCTATAGTGATAGTGAATACCTTCCAAGCATTTCATTAACAAGTTCTGTATTAATTAAAGAAGGCCTTATAAACTCTTATGATGAATTTATAGCAAATTTACTTTCAACAAAAGACAAAACTACCTACTCACCTCAAGTGGAAAGATATAGTAGCTATAGAGATAAATTTACTAAATTTAAAAAGCTATACCCTGCGTTAAAAGATATAAATCAATAAAGAAATCTTAAAACCAATAATTAAATTAATTTTAATTTTCTTGAGATTAATATATTATAAAAAAATTTGCACTCTCTTCTTATGTAAATATACTTCATAAGCAAGGAGTGCAATTATTTTGTTTAATTAGATCTACTTAGAAATCAGTTTAATCAAAATCCCATTAATAATTATCTATTTATTTATCTTATAAATCTAATAAATTACCACTATCATCAAAAGGAAGATATTCCAAATCACTTTCGATAACTAAATTAGGATTATTAACAGCCTCATCATAATAAGCTTCACTTAATAAAACATGTTCCAAAAATAAACTATTTGGAATTCTTACTATTTTAGGATTCTTTTTGTCAATTTCATTGCAAGTTTGAATACAAACTTTCAAAGTCTCTTCATCATTTTTCATAATAATTGGAATTCTTACTCCACCCAAAACAGTACAAGTAATGGCATTAGGATACATAGATTCTAAATCAAGTTTATCAAAAACTCTCTTTGTTGTTGCATTAGCATAACCTAAACCAATTCCGTTACCATGAGTCTCTTCACTCAAATCTAAAACACATACTCTTTGAGCATCTATTCCACCAGTTGCATAAGGGGTACAAAATGTTCCAGTAATATTAGGATCCATTCCATCACCACTAAAATTTTTTCCAATATGGTCAACGACTAGTACATCACATGATTTTTCCCAAATTTTAGGCATCAAGCTGAAAGCTTTTTTCAAAATCTGAGGCTCTTTTTCATCAACTTCATCACTATTAATTGCAAAAATTTCGCTTGTCTCATCAAATGCATTTTCAATAGTTGGAACAGCAAAAAGAATAGGAGCATGTTTTAAAATTGCACGACCAAACAATGGTACATTTTTATGCATATTTTTAAATCCTGCTTCATGACAAACTTGAGCACCATACTGTTTTCCTAATCCAATTGCCATCATCTTCATGATTCCACTTTCATAAGGACCTCTAAAAGCAGTATGTGGTTTAATTCTACATCCTACAATAATACCATCTGCTTCTGCGGCATTTTTATCAATATAAACATCTAAACCTTCATCTGTTTGTCCTATTTTTTTTACTTCCATTGAAGATAGAATCGGACAACCAAGATATTCTTCAGTAACACCATAACCTTCAACTATTTTTCTTTGACCTTCAGCAGTTGCTCCTCCATGGCTACCCATGGAAGGAACAATAAAAGGAAAAGCCTTCTTCTGTTTAACAAAATCAACAATACACTTAGTTATTAATGCAACATTAGCAACACCTCTTGAACCAACAGTAATTGCAATTCTCATACCAGGTTTAATTTGGTCTGAAAATTTTGGTTCACTTAATAATTCACTAATTTTTTCAGGAATATCAGCTACCTCAATTTTAGGTCTAGGAAATACCTGACGAACTTTAAAAAATCGAGGTATTTGAGTTTCTTCTAAAATCTTTGAAATTAAAGAATAATCCATTATTTTCTCCTAATAAATTAAATTAACTAAAAATGTTGATAGTGGTGGGAAATATGTCAATATAATTAAATCAGCAAGGAATAGGAAGTAGAAAGGTATTGATTCTTTTATAAATTCACTAGTTGAACAATGAGTAACCCCACAAGTAACAAATATTAAAGTTCCCATTGGAGGAGTAAAGGCACCAATAGTACAGTTGAATATGTATACCATTGCAAAATGAATTGGATCAATACCATATGAAGCTGCAACAGGAGCTAATAATGGTGCTAATACAATCATTGAAGCATTTCCTTCAATAAACATACCAACAAACCATAAGAAAATATTTACCATAATCAAAAATACATATTTATTATGAATTACACTAATCATCCACAATGAGAAACTTTGTGGAATAGATTCTTTAGTTAATATCCAAGAGAAAGCTGAAGCTGCTGCAACAATTAACATAATTGAAGCTGTTGTAGTAACAGTTTCAGATAAACTCTTCTTAACTTCTGTCCAGCCTAATTCACGATAAAATAATCCTAAAAGAACAGCATATACAATAGCTACAGTTCCTGCTTCTGATGCTGTAAATACTCCAATACGAACACCACCAATAATAATTATTGGAAGAAGTAAAGGGAAAAATGCTGGTTTAAAAGCTTCAACTTTTTCTTTTACAGAAATTTTATCTTCTCTTACTGGTAAATAACCTCTTTTAACAGATAAAAAGTGTACATAAATCATTAATGTAATACACATAAATAATCCTGGGCCAATACCTGCAATAAATAATTTACCAATGGATATATTATTAATACATCCATAAATAATAAGCCCTACTCCTGGTGGAATTAAAGGTACAACCATACCTGATGCTGCAGTAATTACTGAAGAAAAGGCTTTGGAATAACCATTCTTTTCCATGGTTGGAACTAACATTTTTGCTTCCATAGCTGCATCAGCTAAACTAGAACCTGAAAGACCTCCCATAAGAGTTGATAGTAATACATTAACTTGAGCTAGGCCACCAGACATTCTACCTGTAATGACAACACAAAAATTCATGATACGTTTTGTTACTCCAGTGTAGTTCATAAAGATACCTGCACAAACAAAGAATGGTATAGCTAATAATGAAAGACTTTCTGTACCACTAATAACTTTCTGTGCAAAAATCATTATGTTCATCTTTGGAGTAAATAAAAAATATGTAACTGAAGCCGCGAGTACTGAAAGATATACTGGAACCTTAATAAATAATAATACTAATAAAAGTATTGATGCGAATATTATTACATTATGCATTGTCCTTCTCCTCTGAGCTTTCTATAATAATAGATTCTTTTTCATCCCATTTATGAAAAACCTCTACTACGTAATAATTTATTAATTGTAATATACACGAGATAGGGACAACAGAATAAATGGCTACATAAGAAAATTGTAATACAGAAGTTTTTCGTCCTGTTTTAATAAATAATCCAATATATTTTATACTTGCATATAAAAAGAAACCAATTACTATTGTTGCAATAATACTTATAAATAAGTCGAGTACTTTTTGAATGTGAGGATTGAACTTTTCATATAAAAACTCAATTCTAGCATGATTCCCAGTTCTATAAGCGGAACCAGCACCTAAAAATACGACCCAAACAATTAGAAAAGCTTGAATTTCTTCAATCCATCCAAATGGTTTCCCTACTACATATCTCATAATAACACCTAAAAAAGTAACTCCTACCAATATAGCCATAGATATTGAAGCTACATATACATCAAGGTGAATAATATTGTATTTAATTTTTTCCTTATTCATGTTATCCCTACATTAATTTATTTACTTAGCTGCGTTTTTAACAGTTTGGTATAAGTTTTCACTCCAACCTAATTTTTCTGAAGCGTGATTAAAGAATTTTTGACCAGCTTCATTCCATGCAGCTTTTTGTTCTGGAGTAAGTTCAGTAATTTCAACACCATCATCAATTAAGATTTGAGTTGCTACTTCATTTGCAGAAGCTTGTAATTCATTATTATATAATCCTGCTTCATTTGCAGCATCAATTAAGATCTTTTGTTGATCTTTTGTTAAAGTATTAAAGAAATCTTCACCACAAATCCACATTGAAACAGCTAAAATATGATTATCTTTTACTAAATACTTTGCAACTTCTTGGAAACTTCTATTTGCAAGAGAAACAATTGGATTTTCTACACCATCAATTGTTTTTGCTTGTAAAGCTTGATAAACATCACTCATATCCATACCAACAGAAGAAATACCTAAGTCATTGAAACTTTCAATAGATAATTTATTTGATGATACTCTTAATTTAACACCACTTAAATCTTCAGGCATTACAACTTTCTTTACAGTTAGCATATCTCTTGCACCATAAATCCAGTTAGAAGACATTACTCTAATTCCAGCTTTACTTGCAAGTTGATCACATAATCCAGCATACCAATCGCTATCAATTACATTCCATTCTTCGTCCCAGTTATCAAACATAAATGGAGCATAGAAAATACCAAAGTCAGATACACCATAGTCTGCTAAGAAAGCACCATCAGCTACTGTAATAACAGGTTCACCTAAAATCATTTGGTCAATAATTTCAGTTTTCTTTCCTAAAGCTGAGTTAGGGAATAATTCTAATTTAATAGAACCATTACTTTTTTCTTCAACAATCTGTTTCCATTTTTCAACTGCTTTTGCAGCTGGTTCTGAAGTTGCATTTTCATATCCAACTTGAATTGTTACTACTTTGTTTTGTGTTTCAGTAGCTTTTGCTTCTGAACTTCCGTTTGCAAACATTGCTGGTAAGCACATAGCTCCCATTAATAATCCAATAATTAACCTTTTTTTCATAAATGGCTCCTTTAATGTGTATATAATTTTGCTTAAGTAAAATCTAGTATTACCTTAAGCATATCTCCAGAATTTTTATCAAAATCTGAAAAAGCTTGTTGTGCGTCTTCAAATTTATATGTATTAGTAATTACTTTTTCTAATGAGATTTTACCTGATTTAACTAAATCAATTAGTTCAATGAAATCTTCTTTTAAAGCATTTCTTGAACCAAAGATACTAAGTTCCTTCTTTTGAATTATAGTAAAATTAAAATCTAAATTTTGTTTACCAATGCCTATCAAAACCATTCTGCCACCAAAACATGCAGCATCTATACAATTTTGGAAAGTCGAAGGTAATCCAACAGCTTCGATAGTTACATCAAATCCATTATTGTTTGTAATTTCATTTACTTGCTTAATAAAACTTTCATTTGTATCATTTAAAATTGTACCGTTGATACCAAAAGTTTTAGCAATTTCTAATTTTCCTTCAGAAACATCCGCAACCCAAACATTGGCCCCTTTAGCTAAAGCTGAAATAGCCGCTAAAATTCCAATTGTTCCTGCACCAAGTATTAAAACATTTTCACCTTTTTGTACATTAGCCCTTTTTACACCATGATAACTTATACAAAAGGGTTCAATAACAGCCAAGACTTTTGGATCTAATCCTTTACTATCATACAATCTCTCAATTGGAAGTGTTATAAACTGGGAAAACCCACCTTCACGTTGAACTCCCATAGTTTCATTGTGCATGCAAACATTTAGTCTATTATTATGACAGGAATAACATTCACCACAATTAAAATATGGATTAGCTGTTACAATCATACCTTTTTCAAGACCTAAATCATTTTCATCAATATCTACTATTTGCATTGACAATTCATGTCCAGGAGTCCTGGGATATGAAAAATATGCAAAAGTACCTCTATAGGCGCCTAAATCGCTACCACAAATACCACCATAAAGCATTTTAAGTAGAGCTTCACCTTTTTTTCTTTTAGGCATATCAGTATCTAAAATGACAATATTTTTTGGTTTGTTGATTTTTAATTCTTTCATTAAATAATATCCTTATTTTTTAAAATATTTATCTGTTGTATGCATCACAGTATAAATATAGTTATATAATCTGTCAACAAAAAATTTTAACTATTTTTAGCCATTTAAGTAACATAATAGCTTTTAATTGGTAATTATTTTTATAATTCTATTATATACAACAATTTAAAATTCTTACTTAAATCAGTAAATTTTTATATATTTGATTCTGTTATATTTATCAGATATTACTAATATATTATTATTTATTCTTATATGAAATAGTAAAAAGTATATTTATGTTTAAATATATATTTCCATATTAAATATATAAACAAAAAAAATTCTACAATTTGTTTTATGAAAGTGTTACATAATTAGAAATTTAATAAATTAAAAGCTATAAATAGAATATAGGACAATAAATACTTGTATACAATATTGATAAATGATAGCAAAAAAACACTTAATAATTTATATTAAATTTTTAATTTAATCACAAATTTAAATTATATTTATAAACCAGCAACTACTAATTCTTGCAAAATACCGATTTAACAGCAAAATATTTTTTTTACTAATGCTATATAAGCAACCAATTTTAAATAAAAACTGACAACTGTGAAATTATTTGATATATACAACAACTAATAAAGCAGTTAAATTTTACAATAAATCTATTTACTTTCATCTTTATTTTATTTACTATAAGCATTAAGGAGTAGATTATGAAACAAGAGTCGTTAAAACTGCAAGCTTACAATTTGATCAAACAGAATATAGTAGACTGTGTATACAAACCAGGCTCAATGATAAATGAAGAACAGCTAAAAACTGATCTAAACATAAGTCGAACCCCTATTAGAGATGCCCTAGGTAGAATAGAACAAGAAGGTCTAATTCAAATAAAACCCAAAAAAGGCATTTTAATATCTCCTATTACAATAGCAGAAATCAACAAAATATTTGAAGTTAGACTATTAATAGAACCATATGCAATCAAAAAATATGGATATAAAATTGAAAGCAACACTTTATTAGAATATCTTAAATATTATCAAGGTCAAAATGAAAATCCATTAACAAAAGAAAAAGTTATAGAACTAGATGATAGTTTTCATGATTTAATTATTAATTGTCTTTCTAACAGTTACCTAAAAATTTTTTATGGAATAATTTCTGCTCAAAATAAGAGACTTAGAATATTATCTGGATCTGATTATTCAAATAGAATTGAATTAGGCCAGGAAGAACATATTACTATCATAAATCATCTTTTAACAGAAAATTGGGAAGAAGCTTCTCTAGCTTTAATTAATCATTTACAAAATTCTAAAACTAGTGCTTTTAAACTATTAAATAATATTTCTTCCTAAATATAATTTTTATATTTAAAATTTAAAATATTAAAGGGTAATTAAATTTTAATTACCCTTCAATATTTTTAGTCTTAAGTAGACTAAAAAATAATTGTATGAATAAAACTAATTATATAGTATAATATATTTAAAATAATGAGGTTTATGATGGCAACTATAAATATACTTAAATCATTAATTCAAAAAGAATCATTGATTTGGTTTTTAAATACCAATAAAAAATTTTCAATTAACGAATTTAATAATTCTTGGATTCTTGAAACTGATGAAGAGCTTTCACAAAAGCAAATAAAAGATATTAAAAATGAAATAATTTATATTCAAAATTCATTTTATATAGAGAATAAGGTTTCTGAAATTAGAAAGATTTTATATAAAAAAGCATTTAGTCCAATAAATTATGATTAAATTATTACCTTTTAGATATAAACAAATTAATGATAACTTATTATTAATTAATGAATTAGGCCAATATAAGTTTGTATCAAAAAAAGATTTCTTAGATTTGCTAAATAATCCTGAGAAATTAGATAAAAATTTATTAAACGATTTAACTAGTACTTTTTTTTTATGTGAAAACGAAATGTTAAATGAAACTCTTGAAGAAATGGCTATAAAACTAAGGACAAAAAAAGATTTTCTAAATTATTTCACAACCCTTCATATTATTATACTTTCTCACAATTGTAATTCTAACTGCTCTTATTGCCAGGCAAGCAGTAATTCACATTACATTAATAATCACTTAAACATGTCTATTACAACAGCTAAAGAAGTCTGTAAAAAAATTATCCAAAGCCCCTCCAATTCTATCAAAATTGAATTTCAAGGGGGAGAACCTACCTTAAATTTTGAAACTTTAATATTTATAGTAAATTATATGAAATTTTTAAATAAAACTGCTAAGAAATATATTGAATACATCTTATGCACAAATTTAATATTTCTTAATCAAAAACAAATTAATTTTATTATAAAGAACAATATTTATTTATCAACCTCGATAGATGGGCCTCAAGATATACATAACAAAAATAGGAAAGCTATCAGTGATCAAAATAATTTTAAACTGGTATGTAATAATATTGAATATATCCAAAAACAATATGGGCAAGATAAAGTTTCTGCTTTAATGACAATAACAAAAGATTCAATATTTAGGATCGAAGAATGTGTTGATACTTATATCAAATTAAACTTAAATTCAATTTTTTTTAGACCTATAAATCCCTATGGAATGGCTGAAAAAACAAAAAAATTTTTGTCCTATTCAATGAAAGATTATTTAAATAATTATGAAAAAGGTCTTAGATACATTTTACAAAAAAATATTTTAGGAACTTTAATACGAGAAGAATTTGCATGCATTTTTTTAAGAAAAATTTTAACTCCCTTTTCTAATGGTTTTGTAGATATCCAATCTCCTACAGGCGATGGAATAGGCTGTGCAGTTTACGACATAGAAGGTAAAGTTTATGTGTCAGATGAAGCTAGGATGTTAGCAAAAAACCAGGATAATACTTTTGAGATAGGAAATATATTTTTTGACAATTATCAACAAATTTTTAATAATGAGAAATTACATAAGATTGTCGAAAACAATATTGTTGAAGCAGAAAAAGAATGCTTTTTATGTCCCTATATTCCCTATTGTGGAAAAGATGCTGTGAGAAAATATCAAGAAAAGAATTTAAATATTGAAGATAATAATTGTATTAAACATAAAGGAATTATTGATATATTATTTAAATTAATTTTAGAAGATGATAAATATTTAGATGTTTTTTGGAGTTGGGTTACTTATAGAAAATATAATGAGGTTGTTTTATGAAAACATTAAACTATTTAACATCAACAATAATTTTACCTGAATATTTAATAGGGAAAATAATTAAAATAAAAAAGAATCTTAATTTATTTATATATTCTGTAAGGGTTCATGAAAATTTTAATATTAAAAAAATTTACATTTCAAATTCCCAAAAAATAAAAAATTCTATTTATATAAAAAATGATCCTTTATTTCAAATAAATGATATCATAGAACTAACAAAAGATAATCAAATTATTTTACATATTTCAACAAATTCAAATGATAATTCTTTGTTAGTTAATAACCACTGTAATTTGAATTGTATTAATTGCCCTCAAATTGATAAAAATAAAATAGTCAATTTACCCAAAAAAAATTTTGAAATAATTGATTTGCTCAACAAAAATATTACTCAAATTGGGCTTACCGGAGGAGAACCAACATTAGATATAATCTATTTAATCGAAATCATGAACCGTTTACATAGCAAAAATAAAAACTTACAAATTGATATATTAACAAATGCAATGAATATATATGAAAATACAGATTTATTAAATTTTATTATTAAAAAACAAATCGATGTAACTTTTTGCATAGCTTTATATGCTGATATTGCAGAAATTCATGATAGATTAACCCAGAAAAAAGGATCTTTCTGGGATACAATTAAATCATTACATTATTTAGCAGCTTTCAACCAAAAAATTGAACTGCGTTTTATTATAAACAAACTAAATTATATTCGATTACCATCTTTTATTATTTTTTGTTACGATAATTTACCTTATATAAAAAGACTAGCTTTGATTGGAATGGAATATTCAGGAGAAGCTAATAAAAATGCTAAGCAATTATTTATTTCACAATATAACTATAATATTGAATTAATTCAGGCAATTAAATTTGCAAAACAAAGAAATTTACCTATATATATATTTAACCATCAAGTTTGTAAATTGGATAAAAAAATTTGGGAATACTGTGTGCCAACTATATCTGATTGGAAAACACATTATTTACCCGAATGTAAATTCTGTGTGATGAGAGATATTTGTGGTGGATTCTTTGCAACAAGTAATAAGGACTATTTAGATACTTGTATAACACCAATAAACTATAAGGTGAAAGGACTATAAGATGAAATACATTAAAGGAAAACTTTTATCATTAATTTTTGGATTATTATTTTTAATTCCAACAAAAACAAATATATCATTATTCGCGTCTAGTTCAGATAACGAGACAGATAAAAACTATAAAAATTTTAATAATTTCACACTATATTCTGGCAATTTACCAACAAATTCAAATCTTATAGCAGCACATCGATCACATAGTTCTCATCGATCACACAGCTCGCATAGTTCTCATTATTCTCATAGAAGTAGTTCTAGTACATCAACTTATTCCACTTATACCCCTAGTCCAATTGTAAAATTGGCACCAAGTAGCACACCAAGTAGCACACCAAGTAGCACACCAAGTAGCACACCAAGTAGCACACCAAGTAGCACACCAAGTAGCACACCAAGTAGCACACCAAGTAGCACACCAAGTAGCACACAAATCAATTCAAAAAGCCTTCAAGTTTCAGAATCACCTATTTCCTTGAAGGATAAAATCTTTCTAATAAAAGATATCTCAACTTTTAATAAAAAAGAAAATATTGATATTACAGATTTAGTTTCAAAAAAAATGGAAGAATTTACAAACGTAATATCTCAAAAGGAAATTGAAATCATATCAAAAAACATTGATACTACAGAATTTGATAATATGATAAATTATATCATATCAGGTATATTTGTTTATAGTGAAACTGAAAATAAATATTTTTTTATAATTAATGTTTTAGACCAAGAAAAAGGAACTAAATCAACAATATATTTAAATTCAAAAAATTATATTGAACTAATAAATAATTTAATAAATCAAATAAAATCAACAATAAAATAAAATCTTCGGATTATTAATACTAATTTAACTTTTTATAAAAACTGAGTTTTATTTAATTTAGCATAATTATTCTCAAAAGTTTAGAATATTTTTATTAGCAAAGAGACTGTTGCTATATTACAAATAAATATAACAACAGTCTCTTTATTTTTCACCACTCAAAATTTAGCAATTATCTTTAAAACTTCTTATAACTTTAATTAATTGTTTTTTATCTTCTTGTACTTTTAAAATTGCAGAACCTACAAAAATAGCATCAGCTTTTGATTTTTTTGCATATAATGCATCTTCAGGAGTATGAATACCAACACCACAGTAAATTGGTCTCTCTATTCCCTCTTCTCTTAAATAGCTAATACAGGACTCTAAAGTTGGATAAGTTTTATTTCTTTCACTTTCATCACGAGTTTTTGCTTGTAAGTATACAAATCCATTAGATTCCTTTGCATATAAAATCTCAGTACTATCTAATTTTCTCTGAACATAACAACTAACTCTTAATTTATTAGCTATGATGGAATTTTTAATTTTTTCATCTTCTAACCCACAAAGAATAATATCTCTGAAGTCATTATCTACACAAAATTTAATGAATTTATCTACTCCAATTTCTTTGATAGTATTTTCATAAACTAAAAGAATAAACGAGGTTTTAGGTAATAATTTTTTAATTTTAATCATTCCTTCCATATACTTTTCATAATCATCACAAGCTTTTAATGCTTCACTCATACGATTAGCAATGAAATCACCTTCTAAATAAGGATTTCTGGATGGAAAATCAATCTCAATAATATCACAACCAGCATCAACATAAGTTTTAGCTGCATCAATACTAGATTCTATAGATGGGTATCCATTTGATAAGTAACAAATTAAATCCATTTAACACTCCCCTTTTTCTGGAAGAATTAAAAGAAATAGTTCTTTGAATTGTTCTAAAGTTGGAATAATTGGATTAGTCTTTGTACATCCATCACTTTTAGCACATTCAGCCATCTCATCTAATTTTTCAAGATATAAACTTCTATCTTCTATTACTGAAGAGAAATCAGAAGGAATATTTAATTGAGAATTTAAATCTCTAATAATATTTTGTAATGATTTATCTTTACCTAATTGTTTTACAAAATCATTATATTTATTTTTTGCAGCTACATTTTGACTATTAAATTCAATTATATAAGGGAGAATAATTGCATTTGCTAAACCGTGTGGAACATGAAAATAAGAACCAACAGTATGAGCCATTGAGTGGACAATACCCAAAGATACATTTGTAAAAGCAAGTCCAGCAACCATAGAAGCATTTAACATAATTTCTCTTAATTTGATATCATTTTTATCTTTAAATACCTTTGGTAATGTATTTATAATATCAATGGCTGCTTGTGTTGCTAAAATATCTGATAAGTAATTTGCTCTAGTTGAAGCAAAAGCTTCTAATGCATGGGTTAATGCATCTAAGCCTGTATCTGCTGTTGTTGCTAAAGGCATGCTTAGTGTAACTAAAGGATCACAAATTGCTACATCAGGCATCATTTCCATATTTCCAATACCATGTTTCATTCCATTTTCATCTGAAATTACAACAGATCTAGATACTTCACTTGCTGTTCCAGCAGTAGAAGGTATACACACAAATTTTGCTTTAATATGTAATTTTGGAAAATTATTTGGTGGTAAAATATCTTCTAATGCCTTTAATTCAGGATGTTCATAATATACCCACATGGTTTTAGCTGCATCCATAACAGAACCACCACCTAAAGCAATTATTGTATCTGGTTTAAATTCAAGCATCTTTTTTGCACCAGTAATAACAGTCTTAAAACTTGGATCTGGTTCTACATCTCTAATAATTGATACTTCAACTTTATTTTCTTCTAAAATTTTAACTACTTTATCAAGTATTCCACTTTTTTCCATACTGTGGCCACCAATAACTAAACTAGCTCTTTTAGCACCTAGTTGAGCTAAAAATTCAAGGCAACCTTCTCCAAACATCAATTGACTTCCTGCCAACTTCATTGGTCTCATCATATCTATTTGCTCCTATATTATTTTCTTATATTTTTCATTAACTGTTCAACTTTTTCAAAAACAATTGGATTAGTCAAAACCCCGCTTTCTTTAAAGGAACTACCGATAATTGCTCCATCTGCAATTTCAAATTGGCTATTAATATTGTCTTTATTTGCACCACTACCAACTATTACTGGAACATTTACAACCTTTTGTACTCTCTCTATCATTTCTAATGGAGTTGCTTCTCCTGTTGTACTACCAGTTACGATAACAGCATCAGCACCACAAGCTACTGCATTTTTAGCAGAGGCTTCTATTGGAGTTGGTGTTATTAAATTTGTATGTTTAACTTGTATATCTGCTAATATCATTACATCTTGAGCGTTTAAATTTTTTCGATATAAAATGCTTTCTCTAGCACATGGATCAATAACGCCACCAAAGAATTGAACTCTATCAACAAAAACAGGTAATCTAACAAACTGACAGTTATTGAACTTTGCGATACTTATTGCAACCTCATAATCACAAAATGCTGCATCTATACCTATTGGAAGAGAAACCTTTTCTCTGATTCTTGCAGTAATGGCTGAAAGTGCTACAGCTTGAGCTGTATCCAATTTTACAGATAAAGGGTCATCGCACATATTTTCAATCATAATAGCATCACAACCAGCTTTTTCTAAAGTAATAGCATCTTCAATTGCTCTTTGAGTTATATATTCACAATTGTCATCAAATTTCCAAGTCCCTGGTAATGGAAGACAATGAACCATCCCTATTACAAAATTATTTCTCTTTTTTATTATTGTTTTTATATCCATAAGTTTATCCTTCTCTTTTTGAAAAATTTACTAGGCCATCTAAAACCACTTTGCATAATAAATCTTCAGCTTCACTTCTATTAGTACCTTTTAAAAAGTCCTTTAAATTCTCTAAAACTGTAACCAGAGTTACGATTGCTGTTTTTACATTCATTAATCTACCAAGAGTTAATATCAAAGAGCTTTCCATATCCAATCCACATATACCCAGGCTTTTCATTTCATCAAAGATTTTAGACATATCTTTATTTTTTTCTAAAGAAAATTTAGAATCATGCATTTGTGAATAAAATCCATCTAAAGTTGCACTAATTCCATTGTGATGTTTTTTCCCTGCAGCCCTTACACTTTCATTCATACAATTTACTAAATCAAAATCTGCAACGGCTGGATAGCTTTTATCAACATAGGTATCGCTTGTACACTCTTTCCTAACAGCTCCAACAGGAATCATAAAATCACCTAAAGTATCATCAATTAATGACATTATTGTTCCCATTCTTACAGCAACTTTCATACCACATTGATACATCTCTTCCATTGCAATTGCTGCTGAAGGAGCTCCAATACCTGTTGAAGTTACAGTAATTTTTACACCCTTATAAAAGCCCGTATAAGTATTAAATTCTCTTTTAAAATCAATATGTTTAACATCATCTAAATAATTTTTTAATACGTTAACTCTCCAAGGGTCTCCAGAAAAAATAACCATATCTGCGATATCTTCATTTTTTGCATTCATATATAAAGTACTCATTTTATCTCTTCCTTTTTCTTATCAAATTCTATTTCTAATTGTGCTTTTGTAGGTAATGCAGTGCAACAACCTTGTCCGCTTAATACGAAGGATGAAACTAAAGACCCATATAAACAACATTCAGCAACTGAGAAACCATTTAAATAGCCATATAAAAATCCTGATATATATCCATCACCACAACCAGTTGTATCTTTTCTTTCAAATAAATCGTAGGCTTTAATACTTCCACTCTCTATTTTATTGTTTTTACTCTGATAATATGTACTACCTGCTTTACCTCTAGTTGTAACAATAACTTCACAAATTCCAGTTTCAAAAAAATCTGTGATAGAATTTAAATTAAAAAGCTCTTCAATTGTTTGTTTTTCACTTTCATTTGTAAAAATAATTTTACTATTATTTAAAACTTTTAATAAAAAAGGTTTTGTAAAAGAGACAATATCCCCTTTCATTCCAAAAACAATTGGTAAATTATATTCTAAACATTTTTGAGCGAAATAGAGATTATCCTTTGCTGGGCCTACAGTAATTACACCTAGTTCTGAATTAATAAATAAAGCATCATCAACTTCATCAAAGTATTTCTCATCCATAGCACCTGGATAGAAAATTGTTATATGATCTCCATTATTATCTTCTAGTAAATAAGTAGTTGAAGTAATATCATCTTCAATTTTTTTAACTCCATCTAATGAAACCTTATTATCTTCTAGAAATTTTTTAAAACCTATTTCTTCAAAATCATTTCCAACTCTAATTGTTGGTAGAGCTGATACTCCCAATTTAGAAAGTGCATAAGCAATATTAACTGAGCAACCTCCATAATAAATATTAGTATTGTCCTTATTACTAACTAAAGAAGTAAAACCAACTTTTGCTGGAGTATTAATTTTTATAATATGATCCATACTTGGATATCCTGTTACTAAAACAGAATATTTTTTATTTTTCATTATAAAGAACCCTCTTTTATCATCATTTTACAATTATTTAAATCAACAACTTTACCAATATATTTATCAATATCATTTAAATAAATTTGATTTACAGTTTCATCATTTGTTGCAACACAATCACTAACCACAAAAACATTATAATCTCTATAATATGCATCCATTGCAGTTGCTCTTATACAACAATTTGTCTTTGTTCCAACAATTATAGTATTTTCAATGTTATTTTCTCTTAAAACTAAATCTAAATCAGTTCCAAAAAAACCACTATATCTTCTTTTCTTTATGACATAATCTTTTTCAAAATCAACATCCAACATATCATCGATATCTTCACCACCACTGCCTTCAACACAGTTTGGTCTCATATTGACTAAATTCTTATCATATTTACCTTTTCTATAACTATGTTGTAAAAAAATAATTAACAAATCATTTTCTCTTGAAACATCTAACAAATCTTTAATTTTGGGTAAAATTATTCTATTTGCGGGATAAAACACTAATCCATCTTCTTTGGTAAAATCATTTACCATATCTACAATTAGTAAAGCACTTTTTTTCATTTAGAAGCCCCTTAATTTATTATTTTTTTGTTTGAGAACTGAAACTACACTTAATACAACAACCATCATTAAATATGGAATTACATCAAATAAACCGGCAACAGGCCCAGCATAAATACCTAAGTTAACAGATAAAGCCCTAGCTAAACCAAAAATTATTGCATAAAGAGCCGAAGTTAAAGGATTACCTTGACCACAATAAATTGCGGCAATTGCTATAAAGCCTCTTCCTGCTGTCATATTGTTTGTATATAAAGCTAAACTTTCAAAGGATAAATTTATTCCTGCAAGAACACAGGTTAAAGAACCCATCAATATTGCCATATACTTATAAAAATCTGTTTTTATCCCTAAACTTTTAGCTGCATCTTCATTTTCTCCAACAACTCTTACATATACTCCAAATTTTGTCTTATACATAATTACCCACATCAGAGCAACGAGAACAATAGTTAAATAGGTTATAAATGGATGTCCAGATAATAAAGCACCAATTAACGGTATCTTTTCAATTATTGGTATATTAATTTTCATATCTGATACTGAATAATTGTTTAAAACGATATTACTAGTACCCATTATTTTTAAAACAAACCCTGAAAAGGCTGATACAAACATGTTTATTGCTAAACCTATTACAATAACGTTTCCCTTTTTAGTTACACCCATATAGGAAAAAATTAGGCCAAATAAAAGACAAGATATAATTGCTAATATTGTGGATAGAAAAACATTATTTGTTTTATATACAAAAAAGGTAAAAACAAAAGCGCCATTTAACATAAATCCTTCTAAAGCAATGTTTAATACATTTGCTTTATAAGCAAAAGCACCACCAATAACACATAAAATAATAGGAATACTATGAAAAACTGTATCATAAGTTATTATAGAAAGGAAATTCATTACTTAGCTCCTTTTAATTTCAAAGTTCTACTTTTTTTTGAGAAAAAAGAAGTTCTATCGTTTATAAATTTGATTGCCAATAATAAAATTATTAAACTTTGAATTACAGCAACTATTTCTTTTGGCACTGAGGTATATAGATTTATATTATCACTTCCAGTCTTTAATACACTGTAAAATATAGCTGCAACAAAAACACCTATTGGAGAATGTCCACCAAGCAAAGAAATTAACATTCCATCCCAACCCATTCCTGGAGTACCAGAAAAACTTAAGGTATATTTAAATTGATCAGATAACATATATCCGGCTCCTCCAAAACCTGCTAAAGCTCCAGAGATTAACATTAATATAATAATCTTTCTCTTTACTCTCATTCCACAAGCCTCAGAAAATGAGCAATTAGCTCCAATTGCAGTTATTTCATAACCCAATTTTGATTTTTTCATTATTATATATACTATTGTGAAAGCTATAAGAGTTAGAAAAAAGAACATTGTTAAACGGGTATTGCCGAACCTTAAAAACATTGACGACTTAGAAACTGTAGGTGTACTAACATAGCCAGAACTTAAGTCTCTAAATGGGCCTGTTGCTAAAAATTCTAAAATTTTCACTAATGCATAATTGAGCATTAAGGTTACAACCATTTCATCTACTTTAAAATAAGCTTTTAACAAAGCTGGAATAAGAGAAAACAACATTCCAAAAACAACACCAAGAGTTAAGCAAACAATTTTTGCAGTGATAGGATCAAAATTTGTAAAAGAGGAAGCAAATACTCCTGCACAAAATCCACCTAATACAAAAGAACCTTCAACTCCCATATTAAATATGTTTGCTTTAAAGGTAATTGCTATTGCTAATCCTGTTAAAATCATAGGAGCTGCATAATGCAGAGTATTAGCAAATCCCTTAGCAGTTAATAATGATTTTTTAATTAATATCCAATAAGTTGTAAAAGGATTCTCCCCTAATGCAACAATTATAAAACCACCAATAACAAAAGCTAAAAAAACTGGAATTATTGAATTTAAAATTTCATATATAACTTTTTTATCTTTCATCATTTTCATCCTCTACTATTCCAGCCATTAATAATCCTAATTGTTGAGTTGTTGCGCCTTTTGCACAAACTTCACCAATAATTTTTCCTTTGTACATAACCATAATTCTATCTGATAGAGACATTATTTCAGACAATTCACTTGAAATTAATAAAACACCATGACCTTCATCTCTATAATTTAATAGTTGCTTATGTATAAATTCTATTGAACCAATATCAACACCTCTTGTTGGTTGACAAGCTAATAATACTTTAGGATTTTGATGTAATTCTCTAGCTAATATAATTTTTTGAGCATTACCACCTGAAAGTTGTCCAACTGCTCCATCAATATCACCAACTCTGATATCAAAAGAATTTATTAATTGATTTCTTCTTTCTTTGATATTTTTTTTATTTAAAAGTCCATGATTACATACTTGATTTTGACTGTGATAACCAGCAATACAGTTTTCTGCAATACTCATGGTTTTGCATAACCCTTCTTTATATCTATCCTCAGGGATAATACCAAGACCATAATTTCTAAGTTCATCAGGCCATTTATTAGTAACATCTTTTCCATCAAGAAGAATTTGTCCATTGGAGGATTCCATAAGCCCAGTTAAAATTTTAACCAATTCACTTTGGCCATTACCCTCAACTCCAGCAATACCTAAAATTTCATTTTCATGAAGATTAAAGCTAATATTGTCTACGCACTTTTTACCATAACTATTTAAGGTAGTAATATTTTTTGCTTCATAGAGGGTTTTTGCATTATTTTCACATTCGTGATTATTTTCTATTGATAGAATAACATCACGACCAACCATCATTTGAGCTAATTCTTTTTCATTTGTATCAATTGTATTTACACAACCTGTTACTTTGCCTTGTTTTATAACAGTAACGCTATCACTTAGAGCTAAGACTTCTCTTAATTTGTGAGTTATTACTATTATTGTTTTACCTAGATCTCTTAACTTTTTTAAAGTTAAAATTAGTTGATCAACTTCTTGTGGAATTAATACAGCAGTAGGTTCATCTAAAATTAAAATATCTACTTTTCTATACAACATTTTCAAAATTTCAACTCTTTGGCGGGCGCCAACTGATAGATCCTCAATTTTTGATAAGGGATCTAATTCAAAATTTTGTTCACTGATTAAATTTCTAACAACTTCTAATTCTTTTTTTGTATCAATTAATGGAAGCTTTATTCCACCTTTTGTTCTTTTACTTATTTCAGTCCCTAAAACTATATTTTCAAATACGCTTAGAGATGGGACTAATTTAAAATGTTGATGAACCATTCCAATACCATGAGCCATAGCATCAGATGGACTAGAAAAATTAACTAATTCATTTCTTATATAAATTTCACCTGAAGTTGGTTTTAGTACACCGTAGAGCATATTCATTAAGGTTGATTTACCAGCTCCATTTTCTCCAACTATACATTTTATTTCTTTTTCTTTTATATATAAATTTATATTATCGTTTGCAGTAAAATTACCAAACTTTTTGGTAAGATTTTCGGTTTTTATTATATCCATAAAAGTTCCATCTTATTATAATCTGCCCAAGAATTTGGGCAGAATTAATTATTTATATTATTTAATATCTACATTTGGATAATCTGCTGCTACAAATTCATCTCCGCCTTGAGCATTAGTAACAACTATATCACCTGAAATAATTTTTTCTTTAGCTTCATTAACTTGTTTTAAAACATCATTCCAAGCTTCTTGATTTTGAACTTTTGAAGCAATTGTTGCTAAATCAGTTATACCTGCTGCACCACTTGCTAAACTATAGTCTTGACGTTTATCCATTGAATTAATACTTCCATCTAATGCTGCTTGAGAAATTTTCATTACAGGTACATCTGTATTTTTTAATACACTAGTTAAAATATATCCTGGTTGCTTATTATCTTTATTTGCATCAACTTCTATAGCAAACTTTTTAACTTCTTTTGCTTTTGCATCAATACCATCACCAACAACACCAGCACAACCAAAAACTACATTTGCACCTTTACTAAAGAAAGTTCCAGCTACAGTTGATCCTGTTGCAGGGTCTCCAAAACCAGCATCATATTTAGAATAATAATCATAAACTTGATTGTATTTTTGAGCTTGGTAATTTACACCAGCAATATATCCATTAGAAAATACTGTTATACCATTACTATTTGTTCCACCAATAAAACCAACTGTACGACCACCATCAGCTGCTGGAGTTAAGTTATAATCTGATCCAAATAGTTTTGCTTGATTTTCAATTACTTCAACTGATAATACACCAGCTAAGAAAGAACCTTCATGAACATCAAATAAAACAGAAACTACATTATTATGTATTACATTGCCTGATTCATCAACATTTGGATTATCATTAAATACTACAAAAGTTGTATCAGGATACATATCTGCAATAGCTTTTGATCCACCAACACCTTTAATTAATGCTTCAAAATCATATTCTAAGCTAAAAATTAAATTATAGCCATCATCAGCTAAAGCTTCTAAAGCTGCTGGAACACCATTAGTAGGTTCTACAACTTTATAGTCAATACTATTTTTTTCGCTAAATGATTTTAAACCTTCAACCGCAGATTGATTATAACCATTATCATTTTGACCTGCACTTGAACATACAATAGCAATCTTCAAATCACTACTATCCGCTTTTTTCTCTTTCTCTCCATTAGCAAACAATGGAAATACTGCTAACATAATTAAAACAAATGTTATTATGCTTTTCTTCATTTTCTATATTCTCCTTCTCAATTATTTGGACTATTAACTTGAGTAATGTAAAACTTAAACATATCTGTTCGATAATTACATATAAAATTTTCTATAGGACATAAAACACCATTGATCTCTGCCATTGTTGTAGCTTTAAATAATAAAACTGGCATATTTGGTGATAAATCCAAGACTGAAGCAATTTGATTATTTGGAATTGCAGCTTCAATAGTTCTTGTAGCTTCTACTAACTTTACCCCATATTTTGATTCTAAAGTTTCATATAGAGATTTATTGTGGAAATCAATTTCTTCAATTCCAGGAAATAATTTTAGAGGTAAATGTGTGGTTGTGTAGTTAACAGGAATTCCATCAGCATAATAAACTCTTTCTAAGGTAAATACTAAATCTTTATCTTCTAAATTTAAGGATTTAGCAATTTCTTCATTAACCTCTTCTACTCTAAAATCAATAATTTTAGTAGAAGGTTTCATTCCCTGTTTTTCAATATCATTTTTACAACTTGTTAATGAAAATAAATTTTGTCTATGAACTCCACTCTTAACATAAGTCCCTTTTCCCTGAACTTTTGTTAAAAATCCTTTTGCAACTAATTCATCAATGGCTTTTCTAATTGTAATACGACTTACATTAAAATGTTCTATCAATTCTCTTTCACTAGGGATTGCCTCTCCAGTTTTATAAATACCATCTTCAATTTTTTGAATAATTGAATTTCCAACCTGTGAATACTTTGCTCCAGAAAAATGATTCATTGTTACACCTCAGAATATTTAAGCTATTATGTCGTCATGCCGTCATGTCGTCATAACCAGTTAAAAGAACTGTAAACCCACTTTCATGAGCTGTCAAGTTTTTTATTTTAATTTTTTTATTGTATTTTTGTTAAAGATTTTCATCGATTATTAATAAGTTAAAATACTTTATAAAAGAATTTATAACTGGTTATCGTTATTTTAGTGTGATAAAGGGTAATAATGAAAATTAGATTTTACTCAGTAAATAATACTTTAAATCCAAAAATATTGTTATTCAGCTATTTAAATATACCTCAACAATTTATTAGAGTATTAATTTTAAGAAATTAAAGATAATTTATGATAAGCTAAGCTATTATAGAAGTAATAACAAGAATATTATTTTTGATTTATTTAATAATTAATTTTATAATTTTTCTTTTTAATAATAATTATTTTTATTTAACAATAGGTTATAAAATAGCTCATACCAAATGATTTATTCTTCTGCAATAATAAGTTTTATATTATTTTCATTAATCATTGTTTTAACATCTTCGGGGATATTACTATCTGTAATAATTGTATCAAAATCTCTTAATGTAGCAAATTTAGCGACACAAACTTTATTAAACTTATCTGAATCAACTACTAAAATTTTCTCAACAGCTGTTTTAATTACAGCTTTTTTTATATCTATTTCATATTCTGCAACAGTAGTTACATCAAATAAACTACTAATACCACTGGCTGAAATAAAGGCTTTATTAATTCCAATTCTAGAAATTAAAGAAACTGCTTCTTCACTTTGAAGCATACCTGTATTTCTGTGAAGATACCCTCCAGGAATTATTAAGTTATAGTTTGGATTTTGAAAAAGAGATACTGCAGCATTTAAATTATAAGTTACAACAGTAATAGGAAGTTCTGGAGAAAGTTGTTTAATTATATGATTGATAGTAGATCCATTATCAAATAAAACAATATCATCCTTATTAATATAATCAGAAGCAATCTTTCCTATTTTCATTTTGATTGCTTGCTTTTTACTTCCTTCTGTTTGTATATCATTGAGGTATTGATTAACAGATTGATCTTTTTCTTTATTTAATACAGCAATACCATTATATAAGTGAACAGTATGATTACTCTCCATTTCTTGAAGATCTCTTCTGATTGTCATATTAGATACATTTAATAATTCAGCTAATTTCTGTATAGATTTGCTACTTTCTTTTTTTAATATACTTTCAATATTACTAATTCTTTTATCTTTTTTATTCACAATGCTTAACCCTTTATAATTATTTATCTAATAACAGACATATCTAATTAAATATTATCATAAGATTTTCAAAATGTAAACATTTTAACTTTTTAACATATCAAATTCACAAAATAACAATTAGAGAATAAATTGAATTGGATGCATTAAATAAACATTAATATGCAATATGGAAAATATATATAATTTTTAATTAATAAAATTTTATCTATTTTGTTAACATTTTAAAGTAGTTTAACTAAATATTGTTACTATTTTATAATTATAAATATAAAATTATAAAATTATTACATTTTTTGTTGCGATATTCCAATTTCAATGATATTATCATTTTCAGGAGGATAATAAACAATGAAAATTGAAAATATAAATAAGTTTATTGATCATACAATTCTAGCAGCAGATACTACTAGTGAAAAAATATCTAAAATTTGTGATGAAGCTATTGAATATAATTTTGCTTCTGTATGTGTAAACAGTTGTCATGTAAAAAACTGTTCTGACAAATTAAAAAATACAAATGTTAATGTTTGTACTGTTGTGGGATTCCCTTTAGGGGCTATGAGTACAAAAGCAAAAGCTTTTGAAGCTTTAACAGCTGTTGAAGATGGAGCTGATGAGATTGATATGGTTATAAATATCGGTTGGTTAAAAGATTGTAAAGATGACTTAGTTTTAAACGATATAAAAGAAATCAAAAAAGCCTGTGGCACTAAATTCCTAAAAGTAATTATTGAAACCTGTTTATTAAATAATGAAGAAAAAAGCAGAGCTTGTTTAATTGCTAAAAAAGCTGGTGCAAATTTTGTTAAAACCTCAACTGGTTTCTCAAAAGCGGGTGCAAAAGTTGAAGATGTAGCCCTCATGAGAGAAGCTGTTGGAAATGATTTAGGTGTAAAAGCAAGTGGTGGGATACACAATTATGATGAAGCAAAAGCTATGATTGAAGCAGGGGCTTCAAGACTTGGGGCAAGTTGTGGTGTCGCAATTGTAACAGGAACAACATCAAATTCAAATTATTAATATAGTGGAGGATAAAAATGGATACTCGTTTTAATAATAAAGTTGCATTAATCACAGGATCTGCAAAAGGTATTGGAAAATCAACAGCTCAAATTATGGCTGCGGAAGGTGCAAATATAATACTTACGGACATTGATAAAGAAGCTTTAGACAAAACATACGATGAATTTTGTGATAAAGGATATCACGTTAAAAAAATATTGGTTGATCTATCTAATAAAGAAGGTGTTGAGCAATTAATAAATGATACAGTTGAAGAATTTGGCAGAATAGATATTTTAGTTAATAATGCTGGCGTATTGCTATCATCTTCAATTGAAGATACAACTGACAAAATGATTGATTTAACAATTGATATTAATTTAAAAGCTGTTTTATATGCTATCAGAGCTGTTACTCCAATAATGAAAAAACAAAATTATGGAAGAATAGTGAATCTTGCATCAATTACTGGTAAAAGAGGCGATAACTCAACTACATTTGTTTATGGTTCTACAAAAGGGGCAATAATCACCATGACACGATCTGTAGCTAGACAATTAGGTCCTTGGGGTATTACCTGTAATGCTATTGCACCCCATGCTGTAATGACAGAAATGATGAATTATTGGACTGATGAAAAAAAACAAACTATGGCAGACAAAATTCCTGTCAAAAGATTAGGAACTGTTGAAGAAATGGCTCAATTAATATCTTATCTTGCTTCTGATCAAGCAGGTTTTATTACAGGAGAAACCATAAATATCAATGGTGGATATTACATGGATTAATCAAAAAAAACAAAAGGAAATTTGGAGGGAAAATGATTGATTGTTTTTTATCAATGGATTTTGGAACACAAGGAGTTAGAGTATCTCTGATTGAGAAAAATGGTGCATTATTAGCAACAGCTGCTAATAATTATCAAACATTTTACCCACGACCAGGATGGGCAGAACAAAATCCTCACGATTGGGTAAAAGCCTTAAGAATATCATTAAAAGAATTATTTACAGCCTACCCCACAAATAAAATTCACATTTTGTCTTGTAGTGTATCTGCAACCTCAAGTACTGTGCTTCCTATCGATAATAAAGGCAATCCCTTAGGTAATGCCCTATTATGGATGGACTGCAGAGCAACTGAGGAAGCAGAAATAATTAATTCAAATAATTATGAAATAGTAAAATATAGTGGCGGTGAAGTTTCTACAGAATGGCTTATTCCAAAAGTTATGTGGTTTAAAAAAAATAATATAGCCTTATATGAAAAAACATACCGATTTGTAGAAGAACTAGATTATATTAATTTCATATTAACAGGCACACTAGTTTCATCTTTTTGCAATATGACTTGTAAAGGGAATTATGTTGATGATTTAGGTGGCTGGAATGAAGAATATTTCACAGCAATTGGGTTAAGTGATTTTAGAGAGAAATTAAACACTGAAGTAATTAAAGTTGGAGGATTTGTTGGCTACATAACAAATAAATTTTCAAAACTTTATAATATTGATTATACAATTCCAGTATTTCAAGGTTGTATTGATGCCTACTCAGGAATGATAGGATTAGGAGTTGTTTCTTCAAATAAATTAGCTACAGTAATGGGAACTAGTTTTGTTGAATTATGTTTAGATGAAAAAAATACTTTTCATAATGGCTTATGGGGTCCATATAAAAACGCATTAATAGATGGATATAGTGTTTATGAAGGTGGACAAGTTTCTGCTGGATCAATAGCTAAATGGTTTAAAAATTTATTTAATGAGGAAAATCTTGATTTTGATAAATTAAATAGGGAAGCTAGAAATTCAGGAATAAATAGTAATGGTGTTATAGCTTTAGACTTTTTCCAAGGCAATAGGACTCCCTATAAAAATACAAAAGTAAGAGGTCAAATAAAAAATCTTTCTCTTAATACCTCTAGAGGTGATATTTATAGAGCTATATTAGAAAGCGTTGCTTTTGGCTTAAAAAATACAATAATTCATATGGAAAATTCTCATAGAAAATTTGACAGTTTTGTTGCAAGTGGTGGGGTTACAAAAGATCCACTATGGATGGAAATAATTGCAGATGTTTGTGCTATACCTATATCTCTTGTTAACTCAAGAACTTATTCAGGGCTTATGGGAAGTGCAATAATTTCTTCTGTTTCACTTGGAATAAATACTAGTTATGAAGATGCTGTTAAACAAATGATTAAGGAAGAATCTGTTATAGAACCTAATCTATCCAACAGTAATCAATATCAAGAAACATTCTTAAATTATATTGAATTGTGCAAAACTGCATTAAATGAAAGGTAAACAAATGAGTAAAGAATTATTAAAAATGGAAAAAATATGTAAAACATTTAGTGGTGTAATTGCTTTAAATGATGTTGATTTTTCAGTTAATGAAGGTGAAATTCGATGTTTAATTGGTGCTAATGGTGCAGGAAAATCTACATTAATGAAGGTATTATCTGGAGCATATACTAAAACTAGTGGAAAAATATTTTTTAATGGGCAAGAAATTGATAAAGCAGACCCTAAAGCTATAAGAGATTTAGGGGTTGCCATTATTTACCAAGAGTTATCAATTATTGATTCTTTATCAGTTGGTGAAAACATATTTTTAAATAATAAAAAATATTTTAAGAAAAATTCTGTAATTAATTGGAAAGAAATAAATGAGGATGCTAAGAAATTATTAGAAGCATATGATATAAAAATTAATCCAAATATTTTAGTAGAAAATCTTAGCATAGGACACAAACAATTAATTGAAATAATTAAAGCAATTGCTACAGATGCAAAATTAATTGTTATGGATGAACCCTCTGCTACCTTATCCAAAAAAGAATATAAAACCTTATTGAATATTATCAATAAATTACATGATAACAACATTACAATCATTTTCATCTCTCATAGATTGGAAGAATTATATGAAATTGGTGAAACCGTATCAGTTTTAAAAAATGGTGAACATGTTTTTACAGGATCATTAAAAACCCTTCATATTGATGATTTAGTTAAATATATGATTGGTAAAACTGTAATTAATGAAAGAAAAATATCAAACCCTAATTACAAGAATAATAAAAATATTCTTGAAATTAAGAATATCACAACTCATAAATTACAAGATTTATCTTTGAATATAAAAAAAGGTGAGATAAGAGGAATATATGGTTTAGTTGGGTCAGGTAGATCAGAAATATTACATGCAATTTATGGCGTAGATAAAATAAATTCGGGTTATATTTCTATTAATGATAACAAAATAATAAATTATAAACCTCATCAAGCTATTAAGGCTGGTATCGGTTTACTTCCAGAAGATAGGAAAACAAAAGGTATAATTGTTGATTTACCTGTTTGGGAAAATATCATAATGGTTGCTATTAAAAAGTTTTTATCTCATTACTTATTAAATTATAAAAAAATAAATGATGAATCAAACTCTTTTATTACTCAACTTCAAATTAAAACACCAAATAAAGATACTTTAGTTAGAAATTTATCAGGCGGAAATCAACAAAAAGTAGTAATTGCAAAATGGCTAATTCAAAATTGTGAAATACTCCTTGTTGACGAACCAACACAAGGTATAGATGTTGGAGTTAAAGCTGAAATATATGAAATATTAAGAAATTTAGCAAAACAAGGAAAGACAATAATAATTGTTTCCTCAGAACTAGATGAATTAATTTCTGTATCAAACAACATAAGCGTTATGTATGAAGGAAAACTAATAAAAACCTTTGAAGATAATGAAATAGAATCTAATACAATACAAGAATGTGCAATTACTGGGAGAATAAATAAATGACTGAAAATAAACAAAAACTATTTGTAACATTAAAAAAATATAATTTATTAATCTTAATATTATTTTTTATGATTATAGCAACAATATTAAGTCCAAGGTTCTTCACCTTGTTAAACTTTATGAATCTATTACAACAATCAGCTATAACTGGAATTGTTGCAATAGGAATGACTTTTGTTATCTTAACAGGAGGAATTGACTTATCTGTTGGATCAATTTTAGCACTAGCTGGTATGACTTCATCAATATTCGCGAAAGAATTAGGATTACCAATCTTTATTTCAATGTTAATAACAATAGTAATAGGAATATTAGTTGGAATGTTAACTGGTGTAATAATTACAAAATTTAATGTACCAGATTTTATTGGGACATTAGCAATGATGGTCAGTATTAGAGGTTTTGCATTATTACTTACAAACGGTAAACCAATTTTCGGATTAAGTCCAACTTTTAGATATATTGGAGCTGGTTTCATTTTTAAAGTAATTCCTGTTAGTGGAATTATATGGATTCTTTTAACAATAATTTCATTTATAGTGTTGAAATTTACATCTACAGGTAGAGCTTTCTACGCAATTGGAGGGAATTCATATTCAGCATACCTTTCAGGAATTAGAACAGAAAGAGTTAAAACAAAAGCTTATATGATATCTGGAGGACTAGCCGCTTTTTCAGGAATAATGCTTGCTGCTTGGCTTTCAACAGGACAACCAAGTGCTGGAAATGGAATGGAATTAGATGCTATTGCTTCTTCAGTAATTGGCGGAGCAAGTTTAACTGGTGGTGTTGGCGGAGTTATTGGAACTTTTGGTGGTGTTTTTCTATTAACCATTATTACAAATATCTTAAATCTTGTAGGAGTCCCCTCTTACTTCCAACAAATAATCAAAGGCTTAATTATTTTGGTAGCAGTAATAGGTAACAACATGCTATCTCAAAACAAAAATAAATAAATTTCAATTACAAACAATACAAGGAGGAATGTAATGAAAAAAATAACATTATTATTATTATCAATTGCACTTATGGCTATGCCATTATTTGCACAAGGAAACGAGGAAAAATCATCAACAGATAAAATATCTATTGGATTTTCACAATGTACTTTAGACTCCCCTTTTTATGTAGCATTAATGGATGCTGCAAAAGCAGAAGCTAAAACTCAAGGAGTAGACTTTACTTATTTAGATGCTCAAAATGATGTTCAAAAACAGAACAATGATATCATGGACTTAATTAATAAAGGTGTAGATGTTTTATTAATTAACCCTGTTGATCCAGAAGGCGTAACACCTTCCGTCGAAAGTGCTCAAAGAGCTGGAATTCCTATTGTATCTGTTGATAGATCAATTAGTGGTGATATTGATTCATTAATTGGTAGAGACAATAAAGTAATGGGAAAAGTTGCTGGAGATTTAGCTGTTGAATTATTAGGCGGTAAAGGCAAAGCTCAAGGTAAAATTCTTGAAGTTCAAGGTGCAGCTGGTGGTTCTGTAATGATGGCAAGACGTGATGGATTCCATCAAGCAGTTGATCAAGAAGCTGGTATTACAGTTATTCAATCACCTTATTGTGATTACGTAAGATCAAAAGCTGTTAAAGCTACTCAAGATATTATCCAAGCTCATCCAGACATCGATTTAATCTATGCTCATAATGATGATATGGCTTTAGGTGCATTACAAGTATTCGAACAAAATGGAAAAAATGTTAATGTTGTTGGTGTAGATGGATTAATGGAAGCTGTAAAAGCTATAATGGATGGAAGATATGATGGTACAGCTATGAATGACCCAGCTGTTCTAGGAAAATTAGCTGTTCAAACAGCAATTAAACTTGCAAACGGTGAATCAGTAGAGAAATTTGTTGATGGTGGAACTGGATTAATTGATGGTTCTAATGCTGCAGAATTCTATAATGAAGCAAATACTTTTGCTACAAAATAACTAAGATAATACAAGTCTTAAATTAAAATTTATATAATTAATCTAAGATTTGTAATTTATAATTATATTTATATTATCCAAATAACAAAAAAATTAACCAGATTTCTAAAAAATATTTTATAGAGATCTGGTTTTTTATCATGTAATATTTTTATATTAATTCCTATAAAAAATATTATTAAATTCCATTATATCATCAGCAAGACATTTCTTGGCTTTATCTAATTCTTTTGCTTTCATTAAATTAATAAATTCTTCATGACTAGAAGCATCAGTTAATTTCTGATCTGTCCAACTTGTTTGGAAATATTGATAAGCATAGCGAGAACACTTATTTAGTGTTTCCTGAATAACTTTTACCATTAATTCATTTCTACAAAACTTAGCTAATACTAGATGAAAATCCATATTATGAAACCAATGTTGATAAACTTCTTTATCCTTGGCAAGTTGTTTATCTATAGCTATATGTTCTTCTAAAATATTAAATTCTTCTTCAGATAATTTATTTTTATATAAATCAAAAGCTCCCAATTCAACAACAACTCTTAATTGAAGAGTATCTTGTAATTCAAAGTTACTAATATCTTTAATTTTGTAACCACAGCGTGGAATACTAATAAGAAGGTCTTCTGAACATAATTGAATTAATGCATCTCTTATTGGGGCTTTACTAACATTGTATTTTTCCATTAAGAATTTTTCAGTGATAATATAATTATTTAAATAGGTTCCTTTTAATATTTCTTTATATTCACTATCATGAATCTTTTCTTTTAATGTTGTTTTCATCTCTTTTATATACATAACAAGCCCCTAAAATTTAATTGAAAAATGTTTTTATACATTAGAAATTATTCTAATTTTTTTATTATAAATACAATTGGTAGTATACTATAATATTATAAATTGAGAAATTCTATATGATAAATTAAAAAAATAGATCAATTTTATAGAAATATAATAAACAAATTATACTAATAATACAATTAATTTTTTATAAAATATTGTTAGATGAAATAAAAATTAAAAAAGCATATAATACCTGGAAAAGTATTATATGCTAAATATAATTCTATTGTTCAATTTAGAAGAATAATTTTAATCTTGTTCTAACATAATGTTTAGTATTTCGGTGTCAGTTGTTTTCATTCCGTATTTACCTAATCTACCAAAACTAGCAATTGTTTTATCTGCTGTAGATTTGACTAAACCTTCACCTTGCTTGAAAGCTTTATGTTCTTTCATTCCAATCTCATAACCCCAAATTCCTGCTTGAACAGCAGTTGCAATTTTTGCAGCACAAGATGGTTTTGCACCATCACAAACTATACCACCAACATTTGCTAAACCATTTGTAATTACATTGGAAATATCTTCTTCATTCCCATCAAATAGGTATGCAATACCTGTGGCAGACGCAATACCTGCACAAACTGCCCCACAATAAGCACTTAAACTACCAATTTTGCTCTTTTCTTCAATTGAAATTAAATTTGCTAAAACTAAAGCTCTTATCAGTTTTTCTTCACAAATATTATAAGATTTTGCATATTCTATAATTGGTAAAGAAATAGTTATACCTTGGTTTCCACTACCACTGTTAATTATAACAGGCATTGAACAACCACCCATTCTAGCATCAGAGCCCGCAGCAGCTGCAGAGATAGCTTTTATTCTTACATCATTAGAGTCATAATATTTTCGAATTGTTTTACCAACTGATAAACCCCAATCATTTAATAAACCTTCTTCTGATATAGCTGTATTAAATTCAATTTGGCGATTAATCATATCCTTAACATCATTAATGTCTACATTATTTGCAAATTCAACGATATTTTTAATATTAATATCTGTTAAATAATCATCAATATTACTTACTTGAATATCTGAGCAATCACTTGGTTCAAATAAAACTTCACCATTTTTCACAATTTTACTTATATTAGTATGAGTATTTGAAAGAATTACTTCAGCTTCATCATCACCATTATATGCTTCAACTTTGATAAATAAATTATCACAGTCTTCTATTAAATAAGTTTCACAAAACTTATTAGAAACTAATTCTCTTGTTTTTTCTATATCCTTTATATCTACTGATTTTAAGACTTCTAATACATTATTTTCATCGCCACCAACACAACCTAAGGTTGCAGCAACACAAATACCTTTTAATCCACCAGAATTTGGAACAGTAACACCTTGAACATTTTTTACAATATTACCACTACATCCAATTTTTATATTTTGTGGAAAAGATCCTAACACAGATCTACATTTAGCAGCAGCAAAGGCAATAGCAATTGGCTCAGTACAACCTAAGGCTGGAACCAATTCTTCTTTTAATAATTCAAGGAAAGCTTTATACAGTTTTTTATTCACAATTACTCCCCAAGCATTCATAAATACCTTTAAAGATTAACTCCCCTACAACTGAACCTCCATCAAGAGTTCCAATACTTTTTTCAGAATAATATGCGGCTCTACCATGGACTGATTTCATTTCTTTAGTTTTTTGAGAACCTGCTTTTGCTGCATTATATGCTAATTCAAAAACATTTTTATTATCATGTTGCTCTTTCATTACTTCAATTGCAGGAATCAATGAATCCAGAATAGTTTTTTCACCACGTTTGCTTTTTGCTTTTAACATAATATTATTTATTCCAGCATCTAAAGCATCCCCTAGTTCTAATACACTAATATCAGTTTTGCCTTTTAATTGCTTTGCCATTCCCATTAATCCAAAGGATAGTATTGTCCCTAAGGAAGAAGGAGCCGTTTCATTAAAATTAATTGCTAGAGGCATAATTAATGCTCCTAAATTAGAAACTTCAGATTCTTTAGCTAATTTGGAGATACTATTAAACCCATTAGTCATTGAAATTCCTAAATCTCCATCTCCATTTTGCTGATCTAATTGAATTAAATAATCTTTATTCTCTTCAATAATTAAAGCAATTTTTGTTAAAACTTTTTTAAAATCGTTGTTATTCATTTTTATTTTCCTTTACTCTAGATGACAATATTTACTTATTAATTGATGTATAAAATGGAGTTTGTGCATCAGCTCTTAATAGAGCTTTTAATTGACTATCTAACTTAAATATAGTTACTGATAAACCTGCCATTTCCATAGAAGTTGCAAATTCACCAATATGAGGCATAATTATTTTAATGTTTTTTTCTTTTAAACATTCAGAAACTCTTCTATAAACTAGAAATTGTTCTTCGAGAGGAGTTGCCCCTAATCCGTTTATCATTACAGATACTTCATCACCATCTACTAAATCTAATTCTGGGAGTATTTTTGATAAACAAGTATCAGCTATTTCATTAGCACTCATCATCTTTTTAACATCAATACCAGGCTCTCCATGAATCCCCATACCAATTTCTATTTCATCATCATTGATTTTGAAGGTTGCACTACCAACTTCTGGAACAATACAAGGAGAAGTTGCTACTCCCATAGTTTTAATATTTGACAAAGCTCTATTTGTTACTTCAACAATCTCATCAATATTCATCAAACTATCAGCTGCAGCTCCTGCAATTTTATAAGCATATAATATTCCAGCAACACCACGTCTTTTATCACTTGCTTCAATTGAACTTGAGGCAACATCATCGCGTGCTAAAATACATCTAGTAGTAATATCATCCATATCAACAATATCGCAGGCCATTTCAAAATTCATTTTATCCCCGCCATAATTTCCAAAAAGACAAATTACACCATTACCTTGATCACAAGCTTTGATCATATCTGCCATCTTAGATGCAGCAGGAGATGCGAAAACATTCCCAACAGCACAGCCATCTAGAAGGCCAGAACCTACATAGCCTAAGAAAAGAGGTAAATGCCCACTACCCCCAGCGGTTACAATACCAACCTTTCCAGTAACTTTTTTATAATTACTTAAAAGAACTCTCTTATCATTATTAAGTAATTTAACATTATCGCCATAAGCTTCTATAATTCCATCCATTACTTCATCAACGAAATTTTCTGCTTTATTCATTATCTTTTTCATGTTATTTCTTAGCCTCCTAAATAAGCCTTTATAACTTCTTCATTATTTAATAGTTTTTTACCTTCATCTTCTAATATGATGTTTCCAGTTTCTAATACATAGCCTCTATCTGCTATAGAAAGAGCCATTGAAGCATTTTGTTCTATTAATAAAATGGTAGTACCAATATTCTTAATCCTAAGTAATAATTCAAATATTTCTTCAACAATAATTGGAGCTAAACCTAGTGATGGTTCATCAAGCATTAATAACTCAGGATCCATCATCAAACCTCTTGCTATTGCAAGCATTTGCTGTTCTCCTCCAGATAAAGAACCCCCAGCTTGATTTGCTCTCTCTTTAAGACGAGG
Organism: Sphaerochaetaceae bacterium; assembly: GCA_963678575.2. GTDB lineage: Bacteria > Spirochaetota > Spirochaetia > Sphaerochaetales > Sphaerochaetaceae > Pleomorphochaeta. Next base: position 1,262,355 of record CAXXHV010000002.1, read on the forward strand.
AAACAAGGTATAATTCATTTCAATTAATTCCTTAAACTTATCTTTCTTAACTTTTGAGTTACCAATAGAGCCTGCAACTAGATTTTCATACACACTCATATCAGGAAAGATTTTTCTTCCTTCAGGGACATGTGCTAAACCTAATTTTACAATTTTATCAGGATTAAGATTTGTTATATCAATATCTTTAAAAGTAATTTTACCTTGTAATTTTGGTACTAAATTAGAAATAGACATCAAGGTACTTGTTTTACCAGCACCATTACCACCAATTAAAGTAACAATTTCACCTTTATCAACATATAAATTTTCACCTCTAATAGCTGAGATATAACCATAATTAACGCTTAAATTTTCTATATTAAGTAGTGGCATGATCTACTCCTCCTAAAGTTCCTTTACCAAAATAGGCTTCATGAACCTTTTGATTTGATTTAATTATGCTAGGATCTCCTTCACATATTTTTTGACCAAAATTTAAAACCATTATTCTGTTACAAGTTCCCATAACAAACTTCATATCATGCTCAATTACAGCAATTGTATAACCAAGATTATTTATTTTTTTAATAAACTTTGATAATTCCATAGTTTCATTTGGGTTCATACCAGCAGCTGGTTCATCAAGAAGTAATATTTTGGGATCAAGAGCTAAGGCTCTAGCTATCTCAACTTTTCTTTGAACACCATATGGAAGATTTCCAGCTTTTGTTTCTGTATATTTTGTTAAGTCCAATAAATCTAAGATTTCTTTACCTTTCTTAATAGTAAAAGCTTCATCCTCTTTATATGTTTTAGTATGTAAAATAGAATCCCAAATATGAGATTTTAAACTCATATGAAATCCAATTTTAATATTATCTAAAACACTCATATACTTAAACAATTTAATATTTTGAAAAGTTCTTGCCATTCCATGACTTGCAACTATTTCTGGTTTTAAATTAACAATATTTTCACCATCAAGAAAAACTTTACCTTTAGTTGGTTTATTAAAGCCAGTACAGGAATTAAAGAAAGTTGTTTTACCAGCACCATTAGGGCCAATGATTCCAAAGATATCACCTTCATATATTTCCATGTTAACATTTTCTACAGCGTGGAGACCTCCGAAATACATACATATATCTTCAGTTTTGAGGATTACTTTATTTTTCATTTTTCTTCTCCTCTTCCATTAATTTAGAAAGATTTTTCTTCAATGTTTTCTTTTCATTAGTTTGTCCTGCTAACTTACTATCGGAAGCACCAGCTAAACCTTGAGGTCTTCTCCACATCATAATAATAATTAATAATGCAAATCCAACTAAACGCCATTGTCCAATAGGACGTAATACTTCGGTTAAGAAGTTAACAATAACAGAACCAACAATTGGTCCAATTAATGTACCTTGGCCACCTAGAATTACCATTGATAAAATATTCCAACCTTCATCTAGAGTAAAATATGTTGAATCAATGAATCTAACATATGGAGCATAAACTGAACCAGCAACACCAACCCAGAAAGCACCATACATAAAGTTTGTTGCTTTATAGAAAGATGCATTAACACCTAAACTTTGAGCTGCTAATTGATCTTCTCTTATAGACATCCAAGCTCTTCCTAATTTACTGTCAATTACTCGTCTTGTTATAATTATAAAAACAATGGCTAAAACTAAGAATAAATAGTAATAAGATTGAGAATTCTTAAAAACAAATCCAAATATTTGAGGTACTGGAATATTTTTAATTCCTAAAGCGCCTCCAGTAACAGAAGTTAAATTTAAAGCAAGCAATCTTACAATTTCAGAGAAGCCTAAAGTTACGATTGCTAAATAGATACCACCCATTTTTAAGGTAGGTAATGCTACTAATAATCCAATTATTGCAGCAAAAACACCAGCAATAGGAATACAAAACCAAAAATTTAATCCATATTGTGTTGCTAATACAGCTTCTGTGTAACACCCTATACAGAAGAACCCTGCAATACCTAAACAAGTTTGACCTGTATAACCATTAATAATATTTAAAGCCCCAGAAATTGTAGAATACAATAATATTCTGCATAAAACGCCCATTAGATAACCACGACTTGTTGTCAATGGAATTAAAGCTAGAATAACAATTAAAATAAGTTGCCATAAAATTTTATTTGATTCATATTTCTTTTGTAATGAAGCCTTTGTATTTTTTAATAAAGTAATAGTTTTATTCATTATACTTTTGTACTCCTCTTTGTTACAAATCCTGTTGGTTTAAAAATTAAAACTAAAATTAAAAATCCAAATGCAAATACATCTCTATAACTAGCAGAAGTAACTGTAATACCTAGATTTTCAACAATACCAATACAAAGACCACCTAAAGCTGAGAATCTTACATCAGTTAATCCACCTAATACAGAAGCAGAGAAAGCCTTCATTCCTAATGCACCACCCATGGTTGCTTGAACTACTTGATAATAAATACAAATAAGTAAACCAGCTATTCCCCCAAGACCACAACCAACACAGTTTCCTAAGCGAGCTACTTTCTTTACATTAATTCCAACCATATAAGCTGCTGTTTTATCTTGACTAACCGCTCTAAGCATTACACCAAACTTTGTGTGATTAAAAACATAACTAAGTGCAAGGGATAAACCAATTACTAAGAAAATAATTAATAATTGTAATGAAGAAATTTGAACAGGTCCAATGTGATAAAATTTGATATTAACAATATTTAACATTGGAACTTGATTTGGTCCAAATATGATTTGAGCTAAATTCTTAACAAGCATTGAGAAACCAATTGTACATAATAAAGAAATATGTCTTGGCGCATTAAAAAAGTGTTCATAACAAACCTTATAAACTAAAATTCCCATTATCCAAGAAGCACTAAAAGCAACAATAAACCCTAATAATAAATTTGTTCCACAATATAAGAAAGCATAATATGCTGCGAAAGCTCCCATGATCATAACTTCACCATGAGTAAAGGTAACCATTCCAACAACACCAACTACAACAGAATAACCGACAGCCATTAATGCATATATAGCTCCCTGACATAAACCATTTATCAGTTGATTAAAAAAATAATCCATTTAATCCTCCAAACTCCAATATCAATAGATGCTTAAATAAATAAGCATCTATGATAGGTGGAAATTAATTATTCTTGTGAATAATCAAAGCCTTCTTTTACTACATATTGACCATTTTCAACTTCACAAATTAAATAGGATCTTGTAATATCGCCATCAACATTAAAATTAATAGGACCAGTTAATCCAAAATGATTAATCTTTTGTAAGTTGTCTTTAATCTTTTCTCTAGTAATATCATCACCACAAGCTTCCATTGCTTTTGCATATAAATTTACACAATCAAAAGCACAAGCTGGGTGAACAGTTGGATTAAATTTTGCTTTTGCATAGAATTCATCTTTCCAAGCTGATAATTCAGCATCATTTGGATCAAAGAAGAAAGGAGTTGATAATATTAGACCTTCTGAGTTTTCTCCGGTTAAACCAATAAGTTGTTCAGAAGTACCAGGTCCTAAAGTTGCAATTGGAATGTTCCAACCCATAGATCTAATTTGATTAATAACTTGTGCAACTGCACCTTGGTCTAAGATAACAACAGCTTGAGGATTATAGGATTTAACTTTTGTGATAAGAGATGTAAAGTCTTTTTCATCTTGAACATAATTTACTTCACCTACTACATCTAAATCACATTCTGCTGCAGCATTTTTAAAGTGTTTAACAGCAGAAACACCCCAGTCACTATTAATATAAATTAAAGCAACGTTATCTAATTTCATATATTTCTTACAAATATATTTTGCAAAGAATGGAGCTTCCCCATCTTGTCTACCCATTATACTAAAACAATACTCACTCATACCTGCGAATTGAGGATTTGAAGCTGTTGGTGATAATTGAACTATCCCTGCATCATCTACAATAGGAGCATTAGCCATACAACAACCACTAGTGAAATCTCCAACAATACCTAAAATATCCTTGTTGTCACACAATTGTCTTACTAAGTCAGAACTTTCTTTTTGGTCCCCTTTGGAATCATTTACTTCTAATAAAAGTTTATAACCATTAATACCCCCAGCAGCATTGATTCTATCTGCAGCCATTTGTGAACCTACTTGAAATCCAACACCATATTCTGCATTTGTACCAGTTAAAGGACCTAAAACCCCAAGTTTTACTATACCTTTATACCCTTCTTCAATTGCTGCTTTTTCTTCAGCATTACCATTAGCAAATAAACTACTTACAGTAATTAAACAAATTAATAATAATATTAAACTCTTTTTCATAAAAAAATACCTCCTCTTGTTTTGATTTATTTATTTGTGGAATCTTAATTCACAAGTTTTACAACCCTTTGCAATAGTGTCAGAAAGGTCTAATTCCAAACCCATTGATTTAGCAATACCACGATCTCCGTCCATTGCAATATCACAAAGTAATTCACAAGTTGCATCATCAAAACCTAATTTCTTCCAAGAATTAACTAAAGCACAGTAGTGAAAAGAAATATGTACTTCATCTTCAGTTGCTTCAATTGAATCCATATTAAAGGAATCAACACCACATTTATCTAAAAATGCTACTCTGAAATCTCTTACATCTTCTGGATTCTTACATTTTGCTAAGAATCTTTTTCCATCCATTTCACCACGACGAGTAATTGCTTTTCTCATTATTGGTTCAGGATCAATACCAGCCTTTTTCATTTCATCATAAATTAAACCCATCCAGGCAGCACGATGTTCAATCTGTGCTCTGTTTGTTGCTGCTACTACATCTACTTCGTTTTCAATGTTTTCAATCATTTTAATTCTCCTTAAAATAATATTTGATTTTTAATAACATTAGTGATATATTACTGATATGACCAGTGATATATTAGTAATAGTCTAGCACTGAATTAAAATAATGCAAGGATTTTTTTAAATTTATTTTTCAACAATTTTTCAAAAGAAAATTTAAGAATATAAAATCTTTAATTTTAGAAAACAAAATTAAAGGTTAATAGCAAAAACTAAATATAAAAAATTACTTTATAAAAAAAAACTAAAAACCTTTAAGGAGAGATATCATTGAACGGGCAAATTAACAAAAATCAAAAATCAAAAAAAGAAATTTATTATGAAATTATATTAAGTAGAATCATTAAATGCGAATATAAATCCTATGACATTATCACGGAAAAAGGACTTGTTGATGAATTTAATGTTAGTAAATCACCAATTCGTGAAGCTCTATTAGAATTAAAAAACAATGGATTTTTAACAAGTATTCCTAGATTTGGTTATCAAATTTGTAGTTTCACAGAAAAGGATATTGAAGAACTAACTAAATTCAGAATGCTAGTTGAATACACATCAGTTGATTTCTTTTGGCAAGATATAAGTGAAATAGAAGCTTTAAAATTAAAAGAATTTGTTGATAAGAATTATCAAGATGGATGTAAAACAAAAACTGCCTTAGAATATTGGCAATTAAATACTCAATTCCATTTATTATTAATTTCACTATTTAGAAATTCATATACAAAAAAAAGATTAGCAGAAGCAATGAAGATATTAGGCATAGCCTATGCTCAAGCTTATTGGACAAATTATCACACTGAAAACATTGTTAGTGATTGCAATTGCCACTTTGAAATTGTAAACGCAATTTTATATGGAGATAAACAACGCGCATTAAAATATTTATTAGAAGATATAAATAATTTCAAAACTCTCGAAGAACAAGAAACAAAAGGATTAAATGTATGATTAAAGTAGGTGTTATAGGTAGTTATGTTACTGATGCAATGGCAAGAGCTCCTCATTTTCCAAAAGAAGGAGAAACAGTAAAGGGTTCTTATTTTAAATTAAGTCCTGGAGGCAAAGGATTAAATCAAGCTATTGCTGCAAAAAAAGCAGGAGCTAATTTAACTTTTTCCACAAAAATAGGAGTTGATGATTTTGGTAATATGGCATTATCGAGTTTAAAAGAAAATAATATTGATACAAAAAATGTAATTCAATGTAGCAAAGAAACCACTGGTATTGCATTAATATTAGTAAATGAAACTACTAAAAACAATGAAATCATAGTTGTTCCAGGAGCTTGTAATACTTTTAGTAAAAGAGAAATAGATTTAATTTTTAAAGAATTTAAAGAAATAGAATACTTATTAGTACAGCTTGAAATAAATGAAGATGCAATGCTTTATATAATTGAAAAAGCAAAAAAGTTAAATATTAAAATAATTCTAAATCCAGCACCTTACAGTGATATTTGTAAATCAATGCTTGATAAATTATATCTCATTACACCAAATGAAACAGAAGCTGCTCAACTTACAAGTCATAAGTGTGAAAATATTGAAGATTACAGAAAAATAGCAAACTACCTTTTTGATAAAAATGTTGAAAATGTAATTATTACGCTTGGGAAAAAGGGAGTCTATTTTAATAATAGAGAACTTGAAGAAATAATTGATAATTATGATGTAAATGTTATTGATTCAACAGGAGCTGGAGATGCCTACAATGGTGGATTACTTGCAGGCTTAAGTCTAGGTTATAATTTAGTAGAAGCAGTGAAATATGCATCCATTGTTTCAAATCTTTCTGTTACAAAACTTGGAACTAGTATTTCTATGCCAACAAGGAATGAAATTACAGAATTCATTACAAAAACAAAGGACAATAATAAGACTGAAATGGTATATATACCGGAATTCTTCTCTTACTAATAAGTGTTTAAAAATTAGGATTTAAATTATAATTCAATACTTCAAAACTATTATTATATAAGTTATCTAATATTAAAACAAACACAATAAAAACAAGAAAAAAATTAATAATATAAAATAGTTTTAACAAATAAATAGTATTTAAAAAAACAAAACAATAAATACAAATACAATTTAATTTCTTTTAATATAAGTAATTAAAAATAAAATAACAACAGTCTATTAATTATTTAATTTTTTTCTTGCCATCTAATCATATCTCTGGTATGATTAGTAATCATATTAGAGGAGATCACATTAATGACAAAACGTGAAAGAGTATTAAGTGCCATAAACGGTGCTGAAGTAGATTTTGTACCAGTAAGTTTTTCACTACACTTTCCCAAAGAAATAACTAGCACTGAAGATATTATTAAGGCACATCTAGATTTCTATAAAGAAACTGATGTAGATATAATGAAGATAATGAATGAGAATTTAGTTCCTGATTTTGGTGAAATAAAAAAGGCTGAAGATTGGAATAAAATCCCAACATTTACAAGGAAATCATCATTTATTCAAAAAGAAGTTGAACTTGTTAAAAAAATCTTAGACAAATGTGATGGTGATACATTTTCACTTGTAACAATACATAGTGTCTGTGCATCAAGTATTCACCCTATTGAAGCAAGATATGGCTATGTTCCTGTTAGAGAATTACAAGTAAAACATTATAGAGAGAATCCAATTCCCTACACTGATGCTTGTCAAAGAATAACTGATGCAATGTGTTATTTAACGGAAGAAGTTATAAAAGCAGGCGCTGATGGAATATACTTAGCAGCTCTTGGAGCAGAAAAACATTATTTCACGGATCAAGAATTTTCAAATATAATTGCTCCATTTGACAAACAAATAATGAAAACTGCAAAAGATAATAATGCAAAAGTTTTATTACATGCTTGCAAAGAGAATCTTGAAATGTCACGCTACAAATCATATACAGATTTAGCTGATATAGTTAACTGGGGTGTTTATGAAACCAACTTCAGTTTAGAACAAGGCAGAGAACTATTTAACGATACAACAATAATGGGTGGCATTGCTAATAGAAGTGGTGTTTTAGTAGATGGAACTGATGAAGAATTAGAAAATGAAATCAAATCTATTATTAATAAACAAGGCAAAAAGAATTTTATTTTTGGAGCAGATTGTACTCTTCCAACAGAAATTTCTTATCAACGAATAAAAAATGCTGTTAAAGCAGCTAGAATATAGGAGTAAAAAATGAATAAAAGAATTATTAGTGTATTTTTATTAATTTTAGCTCTTGCAATGACAAATATTTTTGCAGGGGGAAGTGAAGAAAAACAACAAGTTACAAAGGATGGACAAACTGTTTATCCAGAAGGTACAGTTGTTATTTATGGACATGGACAACCACAATATTTACAACAATACTTTGATGTATGGTTAGAGAATAATAGAGATATTGCTCCAAATGTTAATATTGAAATAGTACAAACTCAAGGTGCTGCTGATAGTAGAGAAAAAATTGCTATGACTTACCTATCCGGAGCTTATGAAGATTTACCTGATGCTGTTTATATTGATCCAGTTAATTTAATTGATTTAGCTGAAGGTGGAATTGTAAAAGATGAAACAGCTTTCTTAACACCATTATTAGATCAATTCGTTGATGGTTGTGAAAATGATGCAGTTGTTGATGGAAAAATTTATGGATTACCTGAATCAGTAAGACCTCAAGTTTTATTTTATAATAAAGCAACCTTTGATAAATACAATGTAGATCCAACTATGATGAGCACAATGAAAGGTTATATCAAAGCGGGTGAATTACTTAAAGAAAGAAGTAATGGTAAAGTATATTTATCATATATTGATCCCGGTTCTTATACCTGGAGATATTGGGGAAGAAGAGGTTTAATGCCTCAAGCTAATGCAAAAATCTGGGCAGATAATGGGGATGTTGTATTTGGTAGTGATAAGGGAACTAAATTAGCTTTATCTACACTTGATGAAATGAACACAAAAGGACTTTTATTAAAAACAGCAATGTTTAAACCAGCTCTATATGATTCTATGAGAAATCATGAAGTAGCTACCTTCTACATTGGTGCATTCTGGGATGAATTTATTAGAAAAAATGTATCAGAAACCTCAGGAGAATGGAGAGTAATGAGTGCTCCCGTATTTGACAGTGTTGGAACAGCTGGTGCTCCAGTATCCTCTTACTTTGCAGTAATTGACAAACCAGAAGGAGTTTACTCAGGTTTAGTTGAAAAATTATGGAAAGATTTCCACAGCGACAATGAAGAGAGAAAAACTTGGGTAAAATCAATGGTTGAACAAAACGCACCTTATGCTAACCCAATTAATCTTGCAATGTTAAATGATCCATTCTGGAAAGAATCAAGTGAGTTCTATGGTGGACAAAGCTTTAGACAAATGGAAGGTCAGGGATTAGCTAATTCAAGTAAAAACTTAATTGTTACCAAGAGTGATGCTGAAGCAGATTCAATTATCAGTAATGAAATTGAAAATTATGTTGCAGGTAATCAAACAATGGATCAAACTATATCAAAGATTGATTCAAACTTAAAATCAAAAATTGGTTCTGCTGAAATTAACTAGAACACATCTTAACAAATAAATATTAATAGTATACCTGATTAAATAATCAGGTATACTAGATAATAGGAGCTTTAATTATATGAATAAGATTATTAAAGGGTTTAAGAATTACAAATATCCTTACCTTTTTATACTTCCCTTTTTCCTACTATTCTTTATCTTTCAATTTGTACCATTACTATGGACAATAGTAATTAGTTTTACAAAATGGAATGGAATTGGGAGTCCAAAGAATGTTGGATTTAAGAATTATAAAATGCTTTTTAGTGATGAATTATTTATTAAATCATTTTCTAATACAATAGTTTATTGGATAAGTGGTGTTGTATTTATTCTAATATTTGCGATGATACTTGCACTAATACTAAATTCAGACAAATTAAGAAATAGAGCTTTCTTTAAAACTGTTACTTTTTTGCCAAATGTATGTGCTGCAATTGCTATGGGATTAATATTTAGAATGTTGTTTGATGAAAACGTTGGCCTTCTAAATGAAATATTAAATGTTTTTGGAATTGCTTCTAAACCTTGGCTTACAAGTATAGAGCTAAGTAAAGTTCCTGTAGTTATCCTAAATATTTGGAGAAATACACCATGGTTTACTATGATTATATTATCTGGATTATTGAATATAAATAAAGACTTTTATGATGCTGCAAAAGTTGATGGAGCAAATGCAATAAGACAATTTATTTATATAACTCTTCCTTCTCTATCAAATATATTATTTTTCTGTTTTATTACATTAACAGTAGATTCTTGGAAAATATTTAACGAACCATATATTTTAGAAGGACCAGGAGTAAGTAACACTTCCCTATTCCAATATATGTATGAAAGTGGTTTTACAATATTTAAAATGGGATATGCTTCGGCAATTGGCTGTGTATTGATACTAATATTATTAATAATTTCATTAGTACAATTTACAATTAGAAAACGAAGTGGTGAAATCTAAAGGAGTTATATATAAAAATTATGAAAACAAACACTACAAATAAAACAATTATTTTACATATATTACTTCTTATTATAGTACTATTTTGTATATTCCCAATAATTTGGATGTGTATAATATCCTTAAAAGGGTTAAATGAAAACATAAGTGGATTTAAATCCCTTTATATTGAAAGTCCAACTCTTATGAATTATGTGAATCTATTTAAACAAATACCTATTGCTCAGCATTTTGGTAATAGTTTATTTACTACAGTAATAGGAACTATAACAACAGTATACTTTTGTGCCTTGGCGGGGTATGCCTTTGCAAAATATAAATTCCCTGGTAGAGATTTCTTATTCTATTTTGTAATAGCAACAATGCTAATACCACCAGAAGTTGGAGCTATACCACAATTTATAATTATGAAGAATTTTCATTTAATTAATAGCTTATGGTCATTAATTATTCCCAAAATAGCAACAGCTGTTGGTATCTTTTATATGAGACAATACATTGTTGCTGTTCCAAATGAGTTAATTGAAGCTGCAAGAATTGATGGCTGTAAAGACTTTAAAATATTTAATAGAATAATAATGCCAGTTATTAAACCAGCTTTAGCATCCTGGGCATCTCTTACTGTAGTAGCTAGATGGAATGACTTTTTCTGGCCACTACTCTTTTTGAGAAAAACACAAAAGTTTACGCTAATGGTTTCTATATCATTACTTCCAGTAAGTGATGGATTATCTACTCCATGGCAAGTTATACTAGCAGGAACAACAGTAGTAATTATTCCAATAATAATTGTTTACTTATTACTACAAAGCCTACAAAATAAAGACTTGATGGCAGGTGCGGTTAAAGGTTAAATAATAAGGAGAACAAAATAAATGAAAAACTTGAAAACTGAAATCCATGATAGTGAATATTCTAAAATATTAAAAGGAGAATACTCTCTTACTGAAATTATCACAGAAAAATCTTTAATGGAAATATATGGAGTAAGCAAAGCTCCAGTTAGAGAAGCTTTAACTCAACTTTGCTCAGAAAATATGTTAAAAAGTATCCCAAGATGTGGCTATCAATTAACACAAATTAGTATGAAGGAATTGCAAGATACCTTAAAACTTAGAGCAATACTAGAACTGGGAGCGTTTGATCTTTATAAAGATAATATTACTGATGAAAAAATTGATAAATTAATGGAACATGTTAAAGTTGGAAGACAGCTTGCTGAAGAAAAAGAAGTCTCAAAACATTGGTTCCATAATATGGATTTCCACAATCTTCTATGCAGTTTTACTAATAACCAAGTATTAAAAGATACTCTACAAGCAACTTTAAATAAATGCTCTAGATACGCTTATCAATATTTTCATTTAAACTGGGATGCTCATAAAATTACTGATGCAGCAATGCACCTTTATTTAATCAATTTATTAAAAGAAGGTAAAACAGATTTAGCAAAAGAAACTCTTTATAATGATATTATGGCTTTTAATGATATATTTAAATAAATATTATTAAATAGCATGAATCCTTAATAAAAAAATATTTCTTATCTCTTAAAGCTATTACTAATTCATAATTTTAAAATCTATAAAATGATTTATTAAAAAAAACTCTAAAAAAGAGTCAAATGTAATAAAGGTAGTATAATTTCTAATTCATACAAAGAAGGAACAATTATTCTGCCTTTTTTATATACCATTACATTATAGTTATTTAAGTAAAAACTCTATCAACTTCTAATCTATACCTATCTGATATTAGTCTACTGATTTTACTTTGTTTTTCTTTTTTCCTTTTTTATTTAATTTTGATTCTACAAAATAATTATTTGAGCCCCAATAATATAGAAGACAATTGATAATAACCAGAAAATTAAACTAGATTTCTTTGCATTTTTAAATTCACCAAATAAGACTCCTGCTAATTGAGTCCAGAAGCCTGAAGTTAATCCTAAAGGCCAACTAATAACAGAACTTAAAATTCCCGTTGTTAAACAATGAAGCATATTACCACCATAATGAAATAATGCGGAGACTATACATAACAAATGTATTTTTAATTCAGCACCTTTTATTGTTTTAATTATACCTTTCTCAGGTGGGCTAAATATATTTGAAAGTAAAACAAATAAGAAAGCAAATACCACAAATATACAAGTAAAAGGTAGAACACTTAATCCATTAGGATTTATTACTGTCCTTAAACTGTAAGAAATGGAAAAGGCATAAGAAGAGCCAGCTATAGAACTTATTAATACTAATACAAGAATTTTTGAAAATTTAAAATTCTTTTTTTCTTTTTGAGCTTTCCCTTTATGAGATAAGTAAGTGAAAAAAATAGAAAGTATCAAAATTGATAGGCAAAATATAAGTTGCATATAACTTATATTTTCAGGTTTACCTCCAATAAATACTGAATAACTAGATCCAACTAACAGAGCAATTGTTTGTTGTAATGGTTGTGAAATTGTTAAACCTATTAGCTTTATTATATAGAAATTAAATATCATAGATAAAGAAAATAGAAAACCGCAAATACAAATTGCATAGATATATGATGGATTATTATTATATACCTGCCCTATTTCAATAAATATATCACGTCCTTTTACTATAAAAGAAAAGCTCCAAACAAATACCCAAGAGAAAAAAAACAATTCTAGGAAATATACTCTAATTGGGTATTTATTTAAGAACTTTTGTGAAATTGGCCAAGTACCCCAGAAAAATGCAGATAATAAAGTTAAGATTATTGCCTGATTATAAGATATTAAATTCACAATTAATTTATCGCTTCTTGCTTTCTGAGAGTCTCTCTAACTTTCATCAGAACTTTACCAAGTTGATTTTCTCCAGTTCCATCTAAATTATCCCCCCAAAAATTATCATTTTCAGTGTGTTCTACTAAAAGAGCCTCACCAGTCATTAATAATAATTTCCTGATATGGTCATTTTGTTCGAATTTAGCTAAAACTATATCATACATTACATCAAGGCGTTCATTCATCCATTTAAATTCATCATAGCTTCCACTATCTGAATTTCTTCCTAAAGATATACCTTCATAAATATCATCACAATCACGTATTTTTTCTCGATACTCTTCATCACTATGTTTATAAGCTTGATAACATTGCTCAGATGTTAGCCAAATTTTACCATCATATTCAAACGAATAATATGATAAATTACATAAATACCCAAAAGCATCAAAAGGTTCATAAAATTGGATTACTTTTTTATTCTTTTCAGGATTATCTAATAATTTACCCTGTCCACCTAAACAAAAGGCTGTAGATTCTCCACAATTATTTGCAAATTTTAACTTTGCAGAATCATTATGATCTTTTAAGTAAGTATTTACATATAACCAACCTGCAACAAAGCTATCACCACTACCTGTAGTATCTAAAGGTTCAATCTTATTAGCCTTTTCATATTTAAAATCTTTATTATTAACTTGGATTACTCCATTAGCTCCTAAGGTGCAAACAATAGTTGTATCCTTACACTTTTTACCTAATTTTTTGGCTGCTTTTTCATCATCAGGAGTATTCTTAATGATTTTATGCAATCCTTGCCTATTTATAAAAACAACATCAGAATCATTAATTATAGAATTTAATTGTTCCTCAGTTCCATTAGCACTATCTAAATCTACAGAGATTGTAACATCTAAAGCTTTTAAGAATTCAATATATTCTAAAGTCTTATTAGGATTCATTCCAATAATATGAACATGCTCAAATTCTTCTATTTTTTCTTTATTTGCCTCTAGCATATCAATTCTAGGATAAATATCAGCAGAGGGAACAACAACTAAAGCTTTCTCTCCAGTATGGTCTAACAGCATTACACAATAAGTTGTTGGATTTTCTGTAATACTAATAAAAGAGGTATCAATTAAATCATTTTTTTCTATATTTTTTAATCCTATTTTTCCAAAAATATCATCTCCGACATGACTCATAATGGCAACTTTTGCACCTAAAGCCGCTAGTTGAACAGCAGTATTTGCACCTTTACCACCAGGTAGCATATTTGATTCATCCGCCAAAAGGCCTTCGTCCCAAGTAGGAATATGATCTACTTTTAGAAAAATATCAGTATCAATATCCCCTAAAACTAAAATTTCATTTTTTCTCATATTCTTTGTCCTTCTTCATTAAATAGCATTAAAACATTTTCTAAGAAATCAATTTTAATTACATCACCAACTTTATAATTAAAATTAACAGAAGAAATACTCATCACTATTTCTGAACCGAATATAACAACATGTAAAATAATATTTGAACCAGCATTCTCAATAAAATTAATTTCTGCTGAAAACCCTTTATCATCATCACAAATCTGAAAATGCTCAGGCCTTGCTCCTAATTGGAATAAACCACTAAGTGTAGATAAATCTGCATCAACTTTTGAAATTTTTTTAGATAAATTCTTTATCGGAATTATTGAATCACCTAATATAGCAGTTTTATTATCAAAAATAATTGGTATCATATTAATTTTAGGGCTTCCTAAAAACTCTGCAACAAATTTAGTTTTTGGATTATTATATATTTCTGTAGGATTAGCTTCTTGCTCAATTTTTCCATCATGCATTAAAACTACTCGATCTCCCATAGTCATAGCTTCAATTTGATCATGTGTAACCATAATAGCAGTCACACCTAATTTCTTTTGAATTTGAACTATGCAAACTCTTACACTTGCTCTTAATTTAGCATCAAGGTTACTTAAAGGTTCATCCAATAATAATAATTTAGGTTCAATTACTAAAGCACGAGCTAAAGCAACCCTTTGTTGTTGACCACCAGACAATTCTTTTACATTTCTTTTTTCTAAGCCTGATAATTCCACAATTTCTATTATTTTTTTTACTTTTTTTTCAATTTCTGCTTTATCAAATTTTCTTAGTTTCAACCCAAAAGCAACATTATCAAATACACTCATATGAGGAAATAATGCATAGTGTTGAAATACAAATCCGATTTGTCTTTCATTAATATGTTTATTAATTAAATTTTCACCCTCAAGAATTATTTCTCCTGAATTTATTGGAGTAAGGCCTGATATAATTCTGAGCAAAGTTGTTTTCCCACAACCAGAAGGTCCTAATAAAACAACAAATTCTTTTTCTTTAACTTGTAAATTAATATCTTTTAATACTTCAACATTACCAAAATTTTTTGAAATATGATTAATACTTAAAAAACAATCACTACTCATTTCTAGCTCCTAACATTTGAGAAGGTACCCAATATTTCATATTCCCTTTTTCTTTTTCTTGATCGATTTCATATAATTTAGCTACAGCTTCTAATGCAATTGCAATTGCAGCTTCATGACCACCACCAGCTTTAAATCCTTCTTTATTATAGACATTATCACCGACGGAACAAATTGAACCACATCTTCTATTAAATAAAGATGTAAGTGTAAAAATAGCAGAAGTTTCTCTATCTGTATTTAATATTCCTGCCCTATTATAATAATCAATAATATCTAAATCTTGTCTTTGGATATACCCATCAACAGAAGGTTTTCCCCAACCACAATATTCACTATCACCACTTCTTGTAATACCAACATGGAATTTATGACCATTATCTGTTGCTGCAGCAATTAGTGATAATAATACTTCATAACTTGCAAAAGCTGGATATTGAGGAACAACATAAGCTTTAGTCATCCCTTCATCTCTAACAGCACCGGATGAAATGACTAAATCACTTGGATGAACACTTTCATGCCAGGCTCCACATCCACCAACTCTAATAAAAGTATGAGCTTTAGAATGAGACATAAACTCATTTAATACCAATTCTGCTTCAGGCGCTCCGCTTCCACCACTTACAACGGAGACTTTAGCTCCTTTATAAGTTCCAGTATATGTAACAAACATTCCTGTTTTTGCTACTTCTTTCGGATTGTCTAAAAACCTTGATATTTCTTTTGCTGAATCATCATTATAGCCACATAGAGGATCTCTAACAGTCATTAATACATATTCTCCAATAGTATCACCTGTTATACCCGTTAAAGCTGGACGACCATCACTTGTAATAAATTTTGGTAAATAATCTAAATGTTCATAATCTTTCAATAATGTTTTATAGCTTTTTCTCATTTAATTTTCTCCTTATAAATATTGTGACCATTTCCAAATTTTCTCTGCAATTAAAGCAATAAGAGTAGTCACAAACATAATAATTGCACTTACAGCAATAGCTAATGGATCAAGACCTTCTGTTCTTAGTTCAACATACATTCTAACTGGATAAGTAAGATATTTAGTTCCTGCAATAAAGGTTGAGATTGTTACATCATTAAAGGAAATCATAAACCCAAATATTGAACTAATAATAATTCCAGGAACAACTGAAGGTATTGTTATTACAAAAAAAGTTCTTAAAGGAGTAGCTCCTAGAGTCATTGCAGCATTTTCTAAATCTTCATCTAAATAGGACAAAGTAGACAATAATAATCTAATTACATAAGGTAATATTAAAATTACATGCGCTGAAACTAATCCAATAAATGAACCTAAAACACCAAGAATAGCATAATACTGAATCAATCCCACTGCCCATACAATTCCAGGAAGCATTAATGGCGATAAAAATATAGTTTGTAGAAAAGTTGAAAAAGGACTCTTCCATTTAAATATTCCATATGCTGCAGGTATTCCAACAATTAAAGCAATACTTAAAGAAGAAAGAGAAACTCTTAAGCTTATTGAAATAGCTTTTCTATATTCTGGGTTTGTAAAAAATTTCTTGATCCATTCAAGAGTAAATCCTTTAGGAGGAAATCTAAAAAATTCACTATCATTAAAGGCACTAACCATTATCATCAAAATTGGAGTTAGCATAAATATTAAGACAAGTACTGCAACAGTATTATTAGCTTTTGTTGCTAAACTTTTTGTAAAATTATTTTTCATTATTTATCAACTCCTTTTGCTAATCTTGTACATCCTATAAATACTATTCCAATCATAATAAGGAAGAATATTGAATAAGCAGATGCAAAAGGCCAATTCATTACTAACATTGCTTGTTGATATGCATATGTTCCAAATACTTGAATCTTACCTTGTCCAAGGGAAGATGGCGTTACAAAACTAGTTAAACAAGCCATAAATACAAGTATTGTTCCAGCTAACGCTCCAGGTAAACTTAACGGTAGCGTTATTTTAAAGAAAACCTTCATAGGTTTTGCACCTAAGGTACGTGCAGCTTCCAAAATTTCTGGATCAATTGCCAATAAACTAGAAGTTAAAGGATATATCATCATAGGTAAAAAAGCTTGTACTAAGCCAATAATAACCCCTCGATTAGTTCCTAAAAATGCAATCGGTTTATCAATTAAATGTAAATTTCTTAATATTGAATTCAACAATCCATAGTTCATTAATATCGTAAACCAACCCATAGTTTGAATCATAGCACCCCCAATCATAGGAAGGATAACTAACGTCATAACAAAGCCACGATATTGTTTATCTAATTTGGATATCCATAAAGAAATAGGATACGCCAAAACAAAAATTATTAATGAGGAAATAAAAGCAATATATAAAGTTCTTAAATAAACATTAAGCACATAAGAATCTTTAAATATAGTACTATAATTTTCTATGGTAAATGTTTTTTCAGTAAATAAACTACCTGGGATAAAAGTTTGGAAACTTTTTGAAACTAAAAAATATAGTGGAACAAAAAATACCAAAATTATAAACATTAAAGCAGGTAAAATTAACCAAAAATAAGATTTTTTTCTCATGTTATACTCGATTTTTATTAGGTGGCAATTAAGCCACCTTAAATTATTTTAATATTTATATTTTGCAGGATAAGCTGGGAAGAATAGATGTTCTGTTATAGTTTCTAATCTAGCTTCTTTACCATTAATTAAACAATAATGCTCTGTAGGTCTACTATCATGACCTCTAAAGCCTGCAATTTCTCCATCAACAATTGTAAGAGAAGCACCAAAGGGATCACCACCTTCTATTGCTTCTAAAGCATCTCTACCTACTGATGAAGGTGGATTATCAATTACAATAATATCTGCTTCTCTACCTACTTCAATTTTTCCGGTATTTAAATGATATAAATCAGCAGTATTACCAGTACCCATTGCTATAGCTTGTTCAGCAGGAATATCACATAATGAAGAAGCTTTTACAATTGCTAAATTAATAGCTGCTTGTAGAGCGGATTGACCTGTTGGAGCATCAGATCCAAAATTAATTCTATTTAATTCATTACGCTCCTTTACTTGTTTTAAAATCTTATTAAAATTTACCATATTCCCATTAACAACTAATTCAAGTCCAGCATCACTTTCTTTAATTAATCTATCAATATGGTCATATGAAACACCAGTTGAACCACCATTAAAATGAGCAATTTTATCAGGCTTAATTTGTAAAATATCTTCACTAGTAACCCAAGAAGATCCAGGTATTGAAGGTGGAGCTAAGTGACAGGAAACAAAGAATCCATATTTTCTAGCCCATTTAACCATAGGAATTACTTCTTCAGGTTTTGCTAAACCACCACCACCAATTTCTGCAATAATCCAAACACCTGCTTCACTCATTTCTTTAAAATCATTTTCAGTCAATCCGTGAACAAGAACTAAAGCACCACCATGCATTTTTAATGCACCACCTGGTCTAAATTTTTTAAAAACTCTAGATGACATTATTGCAGTAGCTTTTACACCAATAGCATCATCATAAAATCTAGGATATCCAGGACCTTGTTCACCTTCTGAAATCATAGTTGTAGTACCATATAATAAAGCATCAGCGTAACAACCAACAGCTCCTCTTTGTGGAGCATAATCATCTAAAGTATTATGTAAATGACTATCAATTAATCCAGGACAAGCTACTTGTTGATTTGCATCAACTATTAATTCAATATCAGAAAAATCTAAATCTTTTTCCATACCAATTTCTGTAATTAGACCTTTCCTGCAAACAATGGTATCAGCATCTTTGATGACACCTTTGTAAAAATCACCACTAACAATTTTTTTTATATTTTTAATTACAATGTCCCCATTATTGGGTTTTTCAAAATAATTTTTCATTTATTATTCTCCTGATATAATCACCTTAAATTGTGATTCAATTATTTTCACAACTTCATCTATTATCTTTTTGCCATCAGCAGCATTACTATCTGTGGGGTCTCCAATGAAACCAACTTCACTAATATCTTCAGTAGCCCATCCCCAACTTGAATAGTTCAATTTTTGAATATATTCAAAACCTTTTGAATTAGTTTTTTCCTTTGGAATATTTGAATATAAGTCTTCAAATTGTGGGTAACTATGCATCATCACAGATGTTTCAACAAAACCTGCATGCATACTTGCTGGAAAAGCACATTTTCCACCTAAAGATGCGAATATTGGACCTAAAGATATACAAATTGTATTAATATTATATTTTCTTCTAATATCGTAAGTTGCTGATTCGATTAATCCTATATTCCCCCCATGTCCATTTAAAATAATTAGATTCTTAATATGTTGACAAGAAAGGGAATAACCGACATCATAAATGAGATTAAGCAATGTTGTTGCTGATAGTGAGATAGTACCAGGAAATGATAAATGCTCTATGCTCTTGCCATAATTTATTGTTGGTAATATTCCAATATTAAAATCATTTTTATGTTTTATTATCAGTTCTTCAACAACTGAATTTACAATAAAATGATCTGTTCCAACAGGTAAATGGCTTCCATGTTGCTCGGTAGCTCCAATAGGAAGTATTACAGTTTTTATATTTTCTAATTCTTTTGAACTACATTCAGCCCATTGCTTAATCATAAATTTACTCCTAAATTAAATATTATTTGCCTTTATACTCAACAAGTTCTTTGTTCCAGCGATTAGTCCAATCAGCTCTTTGTTCAATGATGTATAACCAATCTAAATCAACTAATGTATCAACTTTATCACCATAAACAGTTCTTTCAGCTACATCACCTGTTAATTTAACTTTTGAGTTTGTAGGTCCGAAGTAAATTTGATTTGCATAAGCTTCTTGAGTTTTTTGACACATTGCTAATTGAGTCCAAGCATCAGCTAATTCTGGATGTGAGTTGTTTGCTACAATGGTTAAAGTATCCATCATTTTTACGCTACCAATAGTACTAGGCCATGAATAAGCAATGTTTAATCCTTTATCAATATATGTCCAGGCATAACCATTGATAACTGGAGCTGCTACTACATCACCTGCATCCATCATCATAAATAATTCATCTAAATTTGTATAAATTAATGGAATTGGACATAATTCTTGTAATTTAGCAAAACCTTTATCGATATCATGTTCATCTCCACCGTTTAATCTTGCAGCAATTGCTAAGAAACCATCACCTTCTGATCCAGGATAATTAGGGAAAGCAATTTTGCCTTTAAATTCAGAATTCCATAAGTCTTCCCATTCTGGAGGAGTATCAAAGAAGTCAGGGTTATAAGCAATACCTAAACCCATGAATGATTGACCATAACCACCGATTTGGGCTAAAGCATATAAATCATCATAAGCAGGAATTTTAGAACTAGGTTCTTCTGTTATCCCATCTGACATTGATTGTTGACATTCATAAAGATTCAAATAGCAAATATCCATTGTTGGATTATCTTTTTCCATGTAAATCTTTGCCATTCTATCCCCAGTTCCTCCAAGAAGTAATTCAATATGTGCACCACGAGCTTCTAGTGGTGGAACAATATTTTCTCTAATTATATCTTCGATAACACCGCCCCAAACACCAACTACTAATGTTTGCCCAGAAAAATCCTTACCTTCAAGAAAAGCTAAAGTTTGAGCGTCCAAACCTTCATCAGCTTTCTTAATAGCATCATCGTTTGATTTTGCCATTTCTGAAGTACCACTTGCCATCGTTGGGAAAACAAAAACTAACAATAACAACATTCCCATAACAATTTTTTTCATTGTATCTCTCCTTTCCAAATCTATTATTTGGATTTTAAATTTATGGATAAAATTCCATAATAACCATATTCATTAGTGTTATAAAAATTATCACAATACTCTATTGGTATATTTTTCCCATCAACTTCTTCATAGGTCTCTCGAATAATATTTAATAACACAAAATTCTTCTTTACATTTAGCAAATCACAAACAGAATCTTCTGGGATAATGCACTTCATTTTTTCTTCAGCATAAGATAATTCAATATTATGTTTCTTGAATGAAGTGTACATTGATTGATCATCTTGTAATTCCTTAATAATATTTTCCATATTCTTAGAAAATCTGTAATAATCATTCTCAACACAAACAGGAACTTTATTTAAATACCGAACTCTGATGAGAAGAAGTACAGGTTCTCCTTCCATGATCATGAAAGATTGAGCAACATTAGTTGGACAGGGAACAGTTTTCTTGGAAATAATCTTAGTAAAAATCTCATTAGTATCATTTTCAAATTGAGTTCCAAAACCATTTGTAACATATCTATTTTTACTGAAACTTTGTTTTACAACAGTTACACCTCTTCCTTGTCTACTTTGTAATATATTTCTTTGGCATAGTAATTTTTCTGCTTTAACAATGGTTATTCTTGAAACATTAAATTCTTTTGCTAAATTCATTTGTGGAGGTAAGTTTGAACCAACAGGATATACTCCTTGAGAAATTAATATTTCGATTTGATGCGCAATTTGGCTATATAGCGGTAGAGCTCCATCTTCAAAGTCTAAATTATTTTCTTCTAACATAAATTATCCTTCTAAAAATTTGTATTAATGATATATCAAATATACATATATTTACATTATACTTAGCAAATCTTACTGTCAAGAATAAAAACTGAAAATTTACATTATATTCATAAAGTACAAAATAAAATTAAAAATCACCTGAATTTTAAATTAAATACACTTTGTAAAATAACTTTTAGAAAAGTTAATATTTTTCGAGAATAATTATATATAATATAATGAATTGTAAATTATTTAGTTTGTATAGTAACTATGATTAAAATCAATTTGTCATAAATACAAATTTACTTAACAAATGTATAAATTATTTTAAAAAAAATATTGACTTAAACAAAAAAGGCATTAATTAGATGAAGATTAATGTTAGATTTTGATGGAAAAATAGAATATTATAAAATTATTATGTATTTACAAAATTATTAAGATATAAAAATTTTACTGAATTTGATCCCTCTTTTTTATAGAAAAGCATCTACAGTTTTAAAATTTGTTATACAAATATAGATAACAGAAGTATCCCTTTAGTAATAAAACAATTTTATTAATATTATTTTATGAGAACTCTAATAAGTCTATAAAGGGGATAATGGACGTGTAGCTTTGAGAGCAAGCGATTTGCTTATTGGGATTGCTAAAAATGTAGGTTTCTTATTAAATAAACATAATTTTAAAAGAATAAACTGTATCTGTATTACTGCATATAATGAGGAAGATTTTAATTCTGTTGAGTTTGAAAAAAAAGACACTGATAAATTCATAAGAATATTTGATTCTCAAACATTAAATCTATTAAGTGAGTTTGTTTCTTTAAAAGAAATAGCTACTAAGTTTAAAGGTCCTATCTCAAATATTTCTGCAGTATTAAGTGGAAAAAGAGAAAAAGCTTCTGGTAAGCCTAAAAGGCACTCAAGAGCTTTTACTGCTGCCCATAGTATAAGTTTAAGAGCTACCGAAGTGACAACACGGGAGACGATAGGACACTTGGAAGGTGATTGTGTAGTTGGACCGAAAGGAGATGGCTCTACAATCTTATATATCATGACTGAAAGATCTACTAAGTTAGAAATAATAAGAAAAATAAACAGCAGAAAAAAGACGGAAATAGTCAAAGTTTTAGACACCTTAGAAAAAGTATCTGGATCAGGAAAGTTTAAAACAATGTTTAATACAATTACTTATGATAATGGAGTAGAATTTTCAGATGGAGAAGGAATGATGAAATCAGTACTTACAAAAGGGAAAGATATAACAAAGATTCCAATGAAGAAAATTAGATAGATTCAAAACTGGATAAACAATTATCCAAGAAAAAGTTTAGAAGGCTTAACGCTTATAGAAAAAGCACTTGAAATGCGGAGTAATGATTTCAATTTTCCTGCATTTTTAGAAATACAGGAAGGTATCACAAAATAAATGTGACATTTAACCTTACAAGGAATCTAATTATTTTGCATTTACATTTTCAATCAACCCTTTTTATCAAATCTTTATAATTTTTTATAAACTATCACATTATAGTTTATAAATATTTAAAAACTTAAAAGTAAAAAACTATATACCTCTATAAAGATAATAATAAAATATCTTTATATAAAAAAGTTTTATTATTTTTAACACAGGGTTTGATAAATCTCTTATTTTACATAAATGGAACATTTTAAACAGAGGTTAATGGACAAAAGGAATTGTTTACAAGACCCTTTGCTATTTTATTGGAATTTTCATACTCAAGAGTTAAAATTTACTTGAAAATCAATTGGGCTTTCAGAGTAGCATATACAAGCGGAATGATTTTAGTACAAATAGTGGAATAATTTTTGTAATTACTATTTCATCTAAATCTACTGCATCTATAAATCTGTCTGGTCCTAAATATTCAATATATAATGACTTTCAATGCTAAAATTTATTTCTTTAGTTTTAGCCTTATCATGTAACAAATTAGTTAAAAGATCATATCATTATATATATTTTTAATATTACAAAATTTTCAATCAACACCAAATTTATAAGGATTCCGAACAAAAGGAACCAAAGCAATAATATTAACATAATTTTGCTTTTTTCTCCAAAATACAAGAAGTTGTCGTTTGTATTTTTCTTTTTAAAATATTTTTTTATCATATATTATAATATAAATGAAAGTAATCTAATTATTTTATTTTTAAAAAGTTATCCTTTAACAGCTCCTGCTGTAAGTCCTTCAATAAAATATTTTTGAATGCTTGAAAATAATATTACTACAGGTAATGTGGTTGAAGTACCCAAAGCCATAATTGTTCCCCAATCTATTTCTGTAGAACTAATATAATTAGCTAAACCAACAGTTAAAGTTTTCATTGAATCGTTCATTACTAATACGCTTGAGAGTAAATATTCATTCCATGATAAAATAAAAACCATTATACCAGCACTTAGAATGCCAGATA
Organism: Sphaerochaetaceae bacterium; assembly: GCA_963678575.2. Lineage (GTDB taxonomy): Bacteria > Spirochaetota > Spirochaetia > Sphaerochaetales > Sphaerochaetaceae > Pleomorphochaeta. Next base: position 1,286,914 of record CAXXHV010000002.1, read on the forward strand.
CACATAAAGGCAAGATAATTATACTAAATACTTTAAATGGTGGAGCACCATCTATAATTGCAGCTTCAGTTATTGAGACAGGGATTTTTCTAAAAAAAGGAATAAGCAACCAAACACAAAAAGGTAGCGTAAGGGTTAAATGCCCCATTATTACACCTAAATAACTTGAATTTAATCCTATACCTGCAATAATTTTATATAAAGGGATCATCAGCATAATTGGTGGGATACAATATGCAGAAAGTACAGAAGACATTATTAATTTTCTTCCTCTATAATTAAATCTAGCTAAGCTATAAGCACCAAGTGTTGCAATCACCATATTTATTAGCATTGTCGAAGTAGAAACTACCAAACTATTTGTAAAATATCTTATAACAATTGAATTTTTAAAAGCATTAAAATACCAATAGAAAGTAGGACTTTTTGGGAATATATGTGGAGGTATTTTAAAAAGTTCAGTGGAGGGCTTAAAAGAACTTAACACCATCCATAAGAGAGGAAATCCAACAATAATTATTACTATTAAAGCAAATATATAATGTAAGTAATCTTTTTTAATATTATTTTTTAGTCTATTAATCATTTAACTCTCCGTTTAAAGTTCAGATTCAATTGATTTTCTAACGTAGAAAACAACACAAAGGAAAAGACAAAAACCAAGAATAACAGAGATACTCGAAGCATAACCTGTTTGGAATGTTCCAAAAGAAGCTTGATAAATCATAATTGGTAAATGTGTTGTAGATCCTGCAGGTCCACCACCAGATATTAGCCAAATCAAGTCGAAATAAGTTGCAGTCCAAACGATACGAAGAATTACTAAAACAATAGTTATATCTCTAAGGTGTGGTAGTGTAATGTAAAAAAACTTTTGGAATTTATTTGCTCCATCAACACTAGCAGCTTCATACAATTCTTTATTAATCCCCTTCAAAGTAGCCCAATAGATAAGCATAGAAAAAGGATAAGATCTCCAAATATTTACAATTACTAATACAACCATAGCACTTCCAGGAATTGCTAGTGCAGATTGTCTATGGGCTATTAATCCCATCTTTTGCATCCAATAGCTTATTATTCCATAATCACCGTTCATTATCCATTTTGTAACAAGTGCAATTGCTACTGCTGGAACGACATAAGGTACCAATAAAAAACTTCTTAAACCTGAACCTGAGCTCTTATGATTTATAAGGAGAGCTAGAGCTAACCCAATTCCAAGTTGTCCTATTACAGAAAAAAATGTCCATACTAAAGTATTTTTCACATATTTAAAAAATCTTGTATTAGTAAAAACTTTCTTATAGTTATCAAAAGCAATAAAAGTATAATCACTTTTCAATAATTTTGCGTTTGTAAAACTTAAAAAAATATTATATAAGACGGGGTAAACTACAAAGACTATAAGAAAAACAACAGTTGGGATAATAAATAGAATCCCCAAAGTCTGTTGTTGGGCAAAATGTTTATTTTTATTTTTAATTAATTCAATATTTTTCATAATATATTCCACTCTCCTAAGATATCAATACTCAGGTATTTTATTGAAAGTACCTAAGTATTTTTAAATTAAACTACTCAATAATAGAAATTTGCTCTTGCAATTGTTGATCTATAAAATCAACAGCTTCCTCTGAGGTTTCCATATCTAGTGCTACACTTTGTAATGCTTCTCCAAAAAATGTAGTTGCTTCAATTTGTGAAGACATTTGACTTAGCCCATGTTCCATACCATACCAATACCAATTACTATTTTCAAAAGCATCTGTAATGGTTGCAATTTGTTCTTGGAATAAAGAAACTGAGTTATCTTCTCTATATATTTCTAAAGCAGAATATAATGAAGGGAAGGCAAACATTGGACGGGAAAGAGCACGTTCTGCAGCTCTTTCTGAAGTATACAATTTCTTAATAAATTCTTTCTTCATTGCTATTTTTTCGTCTGATCCATTTTTGCTAACTACAAAAGCATAACCACTTCCAAATGAAGCTAGTTTTACACCATATTGTCCAGGTAAATCAAAACATCCAATATTTTCTAACATTTCAGGATTGTTGTTTTGTGCAAGACCTATTACGGCTCCCATATCTAAAGTCATAGCAACTGTTCCTTCAACTAGAGCATTTCTATATTCATTCCAAGCCCACTCAAGAGAAGATGGTGGAGAAACTGTTTTATATAAATCAATTATATAGTCCATAACTTCAGCAGCCTTATCTTTCTGAGAACCAAAGGTATATTCACCAGTCATAGGATCAAATGTTGTAACCCCAGCTGAATATAGAAATTCATAATAAGTTTGAGGGGCTACTTGTACAGCATTTAAAGGAACTGCGAAACCATAAATATCTAATTTACCATCACCGTTTGTATCTATATTTAATTTTTCAGCTACCATTTTGAATTCTGCCCAGTTCTTTGGAATATCAATCCCCATTTGTTTAAATAAATCTTTACGATACCAAACAGAAGTATGCAATGCCCAATCAGGAATACCCCATGTACTACCTTCAGAATTAAGAACATGAAGATAAGATGAAATAAAATCATCTCTACCTAGTTCATCAATAACATCATCCATAGGTAAAATAATATCTTGGCCTTGAAGATATGCACTTCCAGCAAAATTTGTGTGCATAATATCAGGTACTGTATCAGATTCAACAGCTGTTGCTAATTTAGTATACATATCATTAAAGGATATTGTAACCATTTCTACTTCAACACCCATCTCTTGTGCAACTTCAGTAAATTGTTTATTTAACACTTTTGCCTGAGCATCAGCTGTTAAATTAGTCCAGACTACAATTTTATCACTCTCTTCTACTTCTACAGCAGTTTCGCTTTTACCTGAAGCGAATACCATAGAATGAATCAATAAGATTAACACAACAACAAATAATGATTTTTTCATTTTTTTCTCCTTTTGCTTTTTAATTTTTAAAATTGATACACTATAAACTACTCCTAATTTTTAAAAATTTTTAATTTAAATTATGGCTCCTTGTGCCTTTAATTTTTCTTGTAATTTAGGTATATTAACTTCCCTAGGTGTTATTTTTTGCGTAGAAGCCATTGCAGCTGCTACGCCACAAGCTTCACCCATAACCATGCACTGAGGCATACATCTAATACAATTTGCTACTGGAGCTTCATAAGATACACAACGTCCAGCAACAAGAAGTCCATCTTTTCCTTTTGGAAGCATACACCTATATGGTATCGTCATAGATTTTCCGGGTTCTAAATCATAAACATACATAGTAACTCCATCTGGAGTATGAGCTCCAGCTGGCATTGCTCCGCGACCAATACTATCTTCAAACTCTCTAGCTTCCTGGAAGTCTTTTAAAGTAACTTTATAATCTCCAATAATTCTTCTACTTTCTCGAATACCTAATAGTCCTGCTATTGCAGATAGATAAGAATTCTCAAAACCAGGAACATATCTTCTTAAAATTTCAGAAACATCATATAAGCATTTTTGTGAAAAAGTTTCTTGCTTAGCTTTGTCTTCGAAACCTACAGTACTGTGAGACTCAATAGCTCCTGAACAATTTATAGTTACTTCACCTTCATTTGGGGTAGAAGTAAAAATACCTAACCAACTTCTTAAATATTCTAAATGTGAAGGGAGTTCTACACCTTCTAATTCATCATGAAGGCCAAAGTGCATAAATCCTGGAAAAGTTTTAAAATCATGCCAAGCAGGTGGAACATGACTATCCTTAATAGGAGGATTATCATCATAATATTTTTTTACTTTTTCTAAATCTACACCAGACATCCTTCCCATTAAAGTCATAGGTTGAATATCTTTTTTAGGACGAATTTCATAAGGGGCTTCAGCTTTTGCTGCTACAACAGCATCACCTGTACAATCAATAACTACATCAGATCTTACTTCCATAAGTTCAGATTCAGAGAGAACTATTAAACCAACAACAGTATCACCTTCTTGAACAACATCAACTATTGACGTATCAAGATATACAATAAGGTTTGGCTCCTGAGCCACCATCTCATCTATAACAACCTTTGCAACTTCTGTATCATATAAAAAACATACATCAGTATTAGGATCTTCTTCTACTATTGCATTTACTTTTTTTAGTTTATTTCTCAATTCCCAAGCAATCCCTTTTACAATAATATTTTTTTTATCACTAAAACCAACCCAGGCTCCTTGCATTCCTACAGTAAATTGACCGCCAAGACATCTTTGTTTTTCAACAATTAAAGTTTTTGATCCATTTCTTGCTGCAGCTAAACCTGCTATAATACCGGCAGTTCCCCCACCGGCAACAATTACATCAAATTGTTTTTTTTTCATAAAAGTCTACTCCTATTTAAGCTAGATATCCGTATTCTTTTAATACTGATTTTAAGTTAGCTTTAACATCAGCAGGCAATTCTGAAATAACAGGTTTTCGACAGAATCCAGCATCAACTCCTCTTAGTTTCAAACCTTCTTTAATTATTTGTAACCAAGGAGAAGGCATTCCATCTTTGGTAGGTTTAGTAAACAAAGGTAAATAAGGTCTGATCTTATCAAAATGATAAGCCATAGCTTCATCCATTTTTCTTTCAGTTGCTAAATTATAAACTGTAGTATTTTCTTTAGGGAATAGATTTCCAGTTCCACAAACCCAACCATCAGCCCAACAACTTAGACTTTCTACAGGACAAACATCATAGCCATAAAAAATACCGAAATCTTTGTTAGTTAAATACCTTAGATCTTGTTGTCTATATACGTCAGCTTGTCTTTCTTTAACAGCATCGATTAAACCATCATTATATAATTTTGCCATGAATTCATCACTCATTAAACAAGTTGAATAATAGGGATTATGATAAACCATGATTGGAATATCTATTGCTTTTCTAATAGTTTCAAAATGTAAATGCAACTCATTTTCATTAGGAGCCATGTACCAAGGAGTAACTACCATTACACCATCAGCACCATCAGCTTCAGCAGCTTTTGACATTTTAACAACATCTTGTGTTCTATATGCACCTGTGGAACATATAACTTTAACTCTACCATTGGAAGCTTTAATAGTAGTAGCATTTACGGCAATTTGTTCTTCATTAGATAATGCAACCATTTCTCCAGTACTACCTGATGGAATAACACCAGTTACACCATTGTCTGCTAAAAATTCAGTACATTCTTTAATACCATTAAAATTAATGGACTCATCAGCATTAAATGGAGTAACCATTGGAATATAAATGCCTGTAGCTTTCTCTTTGTTCATAAAAATCTCCTTTCAAAGTATAAAATATTTTTTTCGGAATAGCTATTCCTGTTTTTAGTTAATCACGGTTTATTAGAGCTGTCAACTAAATTTTACACTAATACAAAAAAAAATTTATATAAAATTTTATACAAGAATTAATTAAAACACAAGAAATTATGAATTTTTACTTTAAAACTAGAGTTAAATGCACATAATACAGCCTAATTTACTATTAAACATCTATTTAAAGAAATATAATAATATATTTTTGGAATACATATTCCAGTTTATATAAATTTCTTAAATATCTGAATTTTTGAGATTGACAATTAAAATTTAATTAATTACAGTACTAATATATAAAAAGTGAATATTTAGATATTAGCCTAACAATTTCTATTACATATTTTTTATTAAAAATAAAGAAGGTAAATATGAAAGACACAAAACAAAACACTGAAACTATTAAGATGGTTGATCGTGCACTACAAGTTTTAGACACACTTAGATTTGAAAAAGAAGGTCTAGGCGTAAATACTATTGCTAAACAATGCCAAATTAATCCTTCTACGGCTTTTAGGATACTTAAAACACTAGAAATCAATGGCTGGGTCTTTCAATTTAGTGATGGAAGATACATAGCTGGAGAGAAATTGAGTTTTATTCTAGGAAAGGATAATTTATATTTAGCTCTAAAAGAAGTTTCCCATATGGTAATGGAAAAATATACTGCAAAATATAATCAAGCAATGAATCTTATAGTTAGAGAAGGTGCGCACTGTTATATTATGCAACAATCTAGAACTAAAAGTTTAATGGATTATGTTCCACCACTTTACTCTGATCTTCCCTTTTATGCCTGTGCTGGAGGAAAAATTTTACTTTCGGAATTGCCAATCCATTTAGCTGAAGAAATTATTAATTCTAGAGAATTAACCCCTCTTACGGAACACACAATAACTGATGTTGATGAATTTTGGAAAGAATTGAGAACTGTAGCAAAACAAAATTATGCTGTAGATCATAAAGAGAGTGCAATTAATGGAAGTTGTATTTCAGTTGCCATTAGAGACCCTAAAGGGACACCTATTGCAGCACTTTCTTTCAGTGGTTTTATTGGAATTGAAAATCAAGAAGAGCTTATTAAATACCTCCCAATATTACATGATGCTTCAAGTGAAATTTCGAAAAATCTATATAAATATTGGAAAGACTAGATTCTTTTAAATCATATTATAGATTATAAAGCATTTTCTTTTTATTGAATTATAGAAATATACTCTATAGTTAAATACGCATTTCAATATGAGATTTATAAAATGTTTAATTTTCCATGCCATTTAATCAAACATAATAAATATATTCACAGAATCTTATATAAAATTCTAACTATAAATGCGTTCTATTCACATCCTTTATTGCTTTAAAAGTTAATCGAGAAGCTTCAATTTGATTTATTCTAGCTATAATAGTTTTTTCTGAATCAGCGAGATATAGTATCTGAATTCCTTCAGAATTCACTCTACCATTTTTTGTATATTTTATTGGAGGAGGACCCATTTCTTCAATTTTAAACGGGTTATTCGTTTCCCAGATTCTACCTCTAAATAGAAACTCCCCTTTTTTTTAATTAGTAGATAGTGAATTTAAAATATTAATAAAAGCTTCTGTATTGAATTGTTTTAATGAAATCTATTCTTAAAATTTAATTTCTTTAACAAAATTTCCCCAACTACTATTTCTCATAATTTCATTTTTTTCTTTGAAATTAGTATTAAAATAATTTTTTATTAAATATTTTTTTGAAATATCACTTTTATTTTCAAATTACCAATTTGGAAAAAAACTAAATAATAATAATTCCAATTGACTTTTATTTAAATTAAAAATATTCCAATCGTCTATGAGAATACTCAATAAGTCTTTTGATAATTTTTCTTTTATTTGATTTATCACCAATATATTCATATGTATCAACAAAATCTTGGATATAATTCTTTATTTCACTAGCATTATTAATATCAACAACTGGAACATTTTTTTTCTTACATATATCACAGTTCCCTAATTTTTTATAACTTTCGATTATTGAAATAATTTGTGAATCTTTAAAACAATATTTGCAACAATTCATTTTAATTATTACTTTCAAAGAATTTAGAAATAATTTCGAGATGATGCATAATTGAATATTTTTTTATTATTCCTAAACCATGATAAGTTTCGTTTTTACATGATTCTATAAAAAAAGATAAGCCTGAAGTTTGTTCAATTTTATTCAATGCTACCCATTTTACTAATTTTTTAACGGTTTCATAATATTTTAATACAGGATTTTCAATACCATCATTTGAGTCTGAAACAAAATGATGGACTCTTAATTCTTTATTTCTAAAATATACTATATGAATAGCAATTTCATATGGTGCAAAGCCTGATGTTAAAAAATCATCTCCAATTACTGAATAATCCCCAAAAACAATATAATTCATTGAAAAAAAAAGCTAAAGTTGAATAATTATAACTTTGACTTTTGGATAATAGGATATACTAAAATTAGTAAAAATAAGTTTGTCAAAAAAAACAAATTCAAGAGAATAGTAAAAAAATCCAAACAAAATTGGGAAACAATTTAATTTTTATATATAATCAAATTGTTTCCCACAAATCTATATTCTACTTATACAATTCATTAAAATCATCAACCCAATCTCCCAGAACAAATATATGGTGATTACTTATAGGTTTATTCATTAAATAATCAAAAGTTTCATCATCAATTTTTATTTTCATTTGAGATCTGCAAAGATTACTCTTGTGCATCGTATTTTCTAAAGTACATAAGTGAGTGAAATATCTAGATGCACCATCACTTTTGAAAATTGTCATTGGCTGCGATTTGATATCGCTTGTAATTGCAACACCTATTCCAGATTCAAAATGGGTTGTTAAAGAATAAGAATCCGGCATGTTTAAAGGTAAAGTACAATGAGCTATAACACATTCTTTTGTATCTGAATCAATGAAGTTAGGATTAGCCATAAAGCCAGGATTTCCTGTAATTAAATTTGCTATAACCATACTAACTAAAGCTTTTTGATCACCTTCACAAGCTGAGGCGATTCCTTGAGCATTTAATATTGCTAAAGCTAAACAACCTGTTGTATCTATTCTTCCGAGTAATTCAAAACATTTAATTGAAATAGCATCAAAATTATACTTTTCAATTAGTCTAGTTACAGCTCCATATACATTTAAAGCTTTTTCAATTTCATTCTTATCAAATTCTTTTTGTTTAAGATCTTTTGTATAGTCATTCTCTTGATAACCGCCTTTATTATATTCAGTAATTAATTCTTCTAATTCAATATGTATTATTTCCATACCAAATTGATTCTTTAAATCAACAGTATCTACTTCACTTGAAATAAGACCATCAGGTTTACCAAAACAACCCAAGCGCATCCCTTTCATTTTACTCTTAGCTTCTGCAACATTTTTTAAAACTCTTAACCGTTTTGCAATTAGTTCAATAGATCCATGAATTATTTCGCCTTCTAAACCTTGTTCATGAAGGAATCCAAGGATTTCTAGTGCTGAAGCTAAAGAATTATAAGCCGGAACAGTTATTAAAATATATTTTCCACTAGTTTTCTTATAATTTTTATTAAAATCTATTTCTGCTCCACCAGAAGCAATAAAATATATAGGTAATGCTTCTTTTGCTATTTCATCAATTGAAGCATATGCTACTTCTTCATTTAGTTCTTTTGACAATTTTGAAATAAAATCTTCACAATATGAAGGAATATTTTTATCATTACAATCAGAAGGACCCATTAAAAATTTGACTTTATACATAACAACCTCTATTTATCTAAGTAAAGTATCTAAAACATATTTTTTATATTCATTGCTTTTTAATTTACTACAAACATATACATTTTCTTCTTTGCCTGAGAAGTGATTATAGTCAACTAAAACAGAGCCATAACTAGGCCCAGTTGAAACATCCACCTCACAGTAATATTTATCCATCTCACTAATTATTTCAGGTTTAAGTGCAGCAACCATCGCTGCTGGATCTGCCATGTCTAAACAGACAAAACCAAAACGCTTTTTATTCATATCAATTAATACACGATTACTATCTACCAAAAATGCTCCTAATTCACCACTCAATTTTAACTTATCTAGTTCTTCTTTATTTAACATGCTATCCCCAAGACAAGCATCCCAACCAACTAGAATAATTTTTTCTAAACCAGATTCTAATACAATTTTTGCAGCTTCTGCATCTTGCCAAATATTAAATTCAGCAACAGGAGAAACATTACCCCAACCTAAGCCAGAAGACCCCATAATCACTAAATTATCTATTTTACTCATTGCTTGATAATCTAATCGCAAAGCTATAGCAATATTAGTTAAAGGCCCAAGAGCAATAACATCATATTCTTTATCTTGACCAGTATTTAACATTTCAAGCATTTTAATGATTGCATTTCCTTCTGCTATTTCACCTTTTTTAGGACAAAAACCTAAGTCTCCCATCCCATCATTTCCATGTGTTTCATGAGCATAAACTAATTCTTTTAACAACATTTTATCAGCACCCATATATACTGGAGGATAATATTTATCTACATACTCTAAAGTCGTGAGTGTATTTTTTGCAGCTTGTTTAGCCTCAACGTTACCAGAAACTATTGTAAATGCTTTTATATCGAAATTATTATCTTTTAGCGCAATGGCAATCGCAATAGCATCATCAGATCCACAATCGGTGTCAATAATTAATTTCTTTTTCATAATCCCAGTTATTAACTCCTATCTTTAATAATTAAATGTTTAATAGCTTCACAAGCTATTTCTATTGTATGATTATTCATCGTTCCATAGGCCATGATTGCACCAGCTCTAACTGCTCTGATAGAAGAGACAATAAATAAGGCTGAAGTTTCCATTTCAGAGGCCATAACGTTACTTTTTTCCCAAGCTTCCCATCTTTGATTTAAGAGAGAGCTGTTTGGCATACTATCAGGATCATGCTGACCATAAAATGAATCTTTTGATTGAGCTATACCTTCTGCAAAGTTATAATTTTTTTCTTTGCAAACTTTTGCTAAAGCCTCAACAACATGACGATTAGCAATAGCTGGATATTCAATAGGAACATACTGAACTGTAGTCCCTTCATCTCTAATTGCTCCTGTAATAATTACACCTTCTAAATCTTCATTATAACTTTCATGGCAAACACGACCGCAAGTACCAACTCTTATAAAAGTATCAGCGCCACAGTGAATTAATTCTTCCAAAGCTATGGCTGTGGAGGGGCACCCCATTCCTGTACTACAAACGGAAACTTTTACACCATTTAATTCACCTGTCCAGGTTTTGTGTTCACGATTATGGGCAACCAATTTCGGGTTATCTAAATGTTTTGCAATAATATCTGTCCTAAAGGGATCTCCTGGTAATAATACATATCTACCTACATCTCCTTTTTTACAACAAATATGGTACTGTTTTCCATCATTATTTAATACTTCTTTACTTGCTAATTGCATAATCAAATCCTCCTATTTTCTCAGTTGTATTAAGGTTTAAAATTATTACTCCAATAATTGATATAATTATCATTGTTAATGTGAATTTAAAAGAAACTCCAATTCCAAACATACCAACCAACTGTCCTGTAATAATTGGGGTTAAGATATCAGATCCTCCACTAGCTGTTCCAACTAAGGATCCAGCTACACTTATTCTCTTGTATCCTATTCTCGTTGCAATCGCTACTATTACACTAAATAGAACACCTAAGAAAAATCCTGCTATAAATAATAGAACAAAATAGAATGCAGCTTTATTTATAACTATAGCAAACAATATTGCTAGGAAAGCTAAAATATTGTTGAATAATAGAACTTTAATTTCTTTTGTATGTTCCAATACTTTAATAAAAAATAGAGAACCAACAACACAACCTGTATTATAAACTGTTAACATAAAAGCTGAATTAGATTGAGTTAATCCTAAAGTTTCACCAAAAGATGAAATATATAAATTTAATGAATTAACTGTTGCACTATAGGAAGCACAAATTACAGCTAACACAATATATGCTAATATCATATTTTTTTCATACAAAGGTTTTACTAATGGAGCACTATCTGGATGAATTTGATGGGACCAATTTACTTTTAAATCAGAAAAAGCGATAGTTAAAAGCATAATAATTGGAATTATCAATAAAATAAAATAAGCATAATTAAATTGTAATTTAAAATGCAATAAAATTCCAATTATAAATGGAGTAGCAAAAGTTCCTAAACCAAACAAAGCTTGACCTGCACTTAAAGCTCCTGAATAATTTTTCTTAGTAGAAAAACTTAATAATACAGGACAAACGGCGTCTTGAGCTCCCATACCTACACCACCACAATATGCGACAAATAATCCAAAATAAAAATTTTTTATAGAAGTTATACCACCCAAAAATACACTTATTAGTAAAACACCTACTACTAAAACTTTTATTGGTCCAAATTTCTCAACCATACGACCAGTAATATATACTGTAGTAACTCTACCCAAAGCAAAAGCAGATCCTAATAATACAACAGATTGTAAATCTAAATCATACATTTTAACTAATTGAGGCAGACTACTACCGATTAAAATACATGCAGCACCTGTCAAAAAATACATTGCAAATGCTAAAAAAGAGAACGTATTATATTTTTTATTCATGATTAATTTCTTTTATTATTTCCTTTACAGCATCATCCATTTGTACAACACTATGGTTAATATTTAGATTTCTACATATATCACTTACAATCGGTTGTTTTAAATTAGCCTTCTCTAAAGTTTTAAAGTCCCAAAAGATTTCTTCTGGTGTTCCAATTTTTATTACTTTTTTCTTTGCCATAACAATAATATTTTTAAAATTGTTTACAACAAATTCCATATCATGTGATATTGTAATTACTGTCTTGTTTTGAGAGTGAAGAGTTTCTAAGATTTCACTTAATCTTTTATTTCCTAACTCATCCTGACCAGCTGTGGGTTCATCAAATATTAATATCTCAGTATCCATTGCTATTACAGCTGCTATTGTTACAAACTTTCTAATTGAAAGAGGTAAATTGTATGGGTTTTCTTCTCTTACCTTAGTTAAATTAGTTAATTCAAGAGCATTTTCTACTCTTTTATTTACTTCAGCTTCACTAAGTTTCATCATTTTTGGACCAAAGGCTATTTCACTTTCTACTGTAGAATGGAAGATTTGATCATCTGGATTTTGAAATACATATCCTGCATATCTAGAAATTTGTGCTGTAGTATAATCTTTTGTATTTAAATCCCCTATTAAAACATCACCTTTAGTTGGCTTTAATAAGCCATTCATCATTTTTACAGTTGTGGTTTTTCCAGCACCATTTTGTCCAATGATTGCTATATTTTCTCCACCTTTTATAAGCATGTTTATATTATCAACTGCTAAAAAATCACCAGGATAGGAAAAACTTACATCTTTTAATATTAAATCTTTCATTATTTTCCCTTCCTCTGTTTTTCTATTAAATCTAAGATTTGTTTCTTTGTTATTGGCAATTGATCTATTTCTAAACCAGCTTCTCTTAGTTTTTTACCAAGAAGTGTTACCTCAGGCAGTCTTATACCAAATTCTCTTAAACTAAGATCTGATAATACTTCTCTAGATTCACCTTGTTTTAGTATTTTTGAATCATGGAGAACGATCATTTCATCACTATATTCAGCTAGTAAATCTACTTTATGTTCTACAAGAATTATTGTCTTTTTGTCTTCTTTTAATTTCTTAATTATTTTAAATACACTTTCAGTACTTTGTGGATCAAGCTGACTTGTTGGCTCATCGATTATTAATATTTCTGGTTCTAATACAATTACAGATGCAAGCGCTACTCTTTGCATTTGTCCACCTGATAATTCAAAAGGACTTTTTTCAGCTAGTTCCATAATATCTGTTAATTGCATTATATTTATTACTTTCTCTTCAATTTCTTCTACTGTAATTCCAAAGTTTTCAAGGCCGTATGCAACTTCTTCAAATACTGTGTTTTTAATTCCACTTATTTGTGTGAAAGGATTTTGAAAAACATATCCAATTTTTCTTGAGATTTGATCTTCATAAGATGCTAATGCTTTACCTTGTACTAAAACTTCTCCTGATATTTCACCTTTATAAAAACTTGGGATGAAACCTCTTAGAATAGAGCATAAGGTAGTTTTACCAGAGCCATTTTCGCCTATGACACCATAGAGTTTACCTTTTTCTATTTTTAAATTTAAATCTTTTATAGCAGGTTTTTCTGCTAATGGATAAGTATATGTTACATTATTACACTCTATTTCATAATCCATAAGTAAATTCTCCCTGCTAAAATCAAAATTGTAAAAATAATACTTATTGCTAGCATTAATTTTTCTAAGCCAGACTTCTCTAAATTAAATAAGTGAGTTCTGTTTCCTTTAATAGAAAAACCTCTAGCTTCTAGTGTTAATACTCTCTCTTCAGATCCGATAATTCCACCAAGAATTAAAGGTACAAGAGTTGGGAAAAAAGCTTTCATCCTTATCCTTAAATTCCCTTCAGTTTCAACACCACGCGCTCTTTGTGCATCTAAAATTGTTTGACTATTTTTACCCAATATTTTTATCATCTCTAGGGAAGAAGTGAAAATATAGGCAACTTTAAAACTCATTCCTGATTCTTCTAAACATCGTGAAATTTCTTTAGTTGTTGTTGTTTGCAACATCCAAATAAATACTCCAGCGATGTTTAAAACTAAAAATCCTAATGAGATGGCAGTTTGTAAACCTTTCTCTCTAATTGCAATAAAATGCCATCTCCAGAGGGTTTCCCCTCCAGATACGATAAAGGCTTGAACCACAATAATAAATATTGCAACAATAGTAACAGCTTTCATAGATTTCATACACGTTTTAAATTCACCTGTTATAGCAAACAAAAAAGGAACTAATAAAAACCAAGGAATTAGTAGCAAAGCTAGTTTTGCGTCAGTTATTTTAATTGTATTAATAATAAATGTACTAATAGAAAACAAAATAACAACTTGAAATTTAGTTGCAGGATATAATCCAGCTATTTTATTTTTTTTATGTATTTGTATTTTTTCAGTAAATGTTTTTTCCATAATTATTTATGCCAACTCAAAATAGTTAGCTACTACTCCTTTTGTTATTAAGTAATAATTATTTAGTTTAGTTAGTTATTTTCTGCTTGTTCTTTTTCAGCTTTATCTTTTCTATTTTTTACATAGAACATACCACAGCTAAATTTAACCAGATTACGATCTGGGATAACTTTAATTACAGACCAACTAATTAGGAAAGAAATCATTCTATCTAAAACAGTGAATATTCCTTCTGTGCCAAAGAATGCTGCCCAAATATTTGCACCTGCAGCCATAGCTGTTGCTGTAATTAATGAAGTTCCACTACCTGTAACTCCACCAAACATTAGTACAACAATTGGTGCTGCTGAAAGAATTGATGCTGCAGCCATAACTAACATAGCAATAACCCATTTCCACCAAACACTGAAATAATCATGTCTAGCAAATGCACCTGTTACTAATCCTGCAATGATTGCAACTGGGATAAAAGCAAAGTTTACTGGGTTTGCAATTCCTGTAAAGATATTTGTTAATAATCCAGTTACAGCACCAACCCAAGGGCCACATAAAATCGCGGTAAAAATTGTTCCTATGGTATCAAGATACATTGGTAACTTAAGTAAAGATGCTAACTGTCCTCCTACAAAATTAACAGCTACTCCCACAGGAATGATTAACAATGCAAGCATTGAAAAATCATCTTTGATAGAAAATTTTACCTTTTCTTTTTTAATCATATTCATAACCTCCTATATGATAATAATCCTAATTTACATCTTTTCTACTCCTATTAATAAACAGTGCATTATCAGTAAACTCTGTATTAAAAAAAGTTTTATTAACATAAATTTTATTATTTGTTTTATTAAGAATTATTTGTTGTAATACTAAAATTGGAGTATCTTTTTCAACATTTAATTTCTCTTGATAGAATTTTGTAGCTTTCTCAGTAGTAATATTACAAAAGGATGAATAACCTAAATCTTCATAGGCTTGAATAAATTCTTTGATTGAGTATTTATGAAAATCAATTACTTGAGAAATTGATGTAGGTATAAAATCTTCAACATAAGCAAATATATTATCTGGTTTTGTTTTATTAATTATAGTTCTAGAAACAAAATACATTGTTGAACTATCACTATTTAATTCTTTAGCAACAATCTTACTTATATCTTCAATAGTTAATTTTATATCATCAACAACAATATCATAACCCATTTTTAAATAAGTATTTAGAATTGTATCATACGAATCAATTTGCAATAATCCAAGATAAGGGGTATTTGCAACAAATGTACCTGCACCCTTTTTCTTATAAATAATCTTATCTTCATGTAAAACTTGAAGAGCTTGCCTTATAGTATTTCTTGAAACATTTATTTCTTTTGCTAATTCATTTTCTGGAGGAAGTTTATCCCCTTCTTTCATCTTTTCGATTTTAGCAAACAACTTTTTATAAGCATCAACATATTTTGGTTGAGATTTCCCAAGTTTGTTTATGCTATATTTTAATTCTTCGTCTTCTTTTTTCATTAAAACACCTTATTATTTACTTTATGTTTGATATGGTACTATCACATGTTCAACTTGTCAAATAAATTATCAATAAAAAAAGAACAACTTAGTTAAAATATCTAAAGTTGTTCTTTTTTTTCTTTATAAATTTTAAATTAAGGTGTACTATTAGTATGAGTTAATAAGGAGTCCAATTAAGAAATGAAAAAAATAGTTTTTGTATCACACTGTATTTTAAATGTTGCATCTAAAGTTGTTATGTATAATCAAGAAGATATGGATAAAGAAGAAGCTTTACGAAAAGATTTTTTAAATAAAGCTATAAATAATGATGTTCAAATTATCCAATTACCTTGTCCTGAATTTACTTTATATGGTGCAAAAAGATGGGGTCATGTTAGTAACCAGTTTGACAATGTATTCTTTAGAAATCACTGTAGGAAAATATTAGAACCTATTATTGAACAAATTCACGAATATTTAGATAATCCAGCAATGTTTAAACTTTTGGGTATTGTTGGCATTGATGGAAGTCCAAGTTGTGGTGTTGATTATACTTGTTTTGGTAATTGGTTTGGCTCTTTTGAAGATAGAGAAGATCTAAATGAAACTCTTACATCCTGTAAATTTGATAAAGGTAATGGCGTCTTTATTGAGGTATTAAAGGATATGCTCAAAGAACACAAAGTTGATGATAAGGTTAAAATTACTGCTTTATTTGCAGAAGAAAGAGAGAAATGTTTAAACTTGATAAATTAAATAAACATTAATAATTATTAACCAGTAGTTTCTAAAACAAATAATTATTGAGAATTAAGAATGCTTGTTATGTTATAGAATCTCTAGGTGTGATATTTGTACTAACACAACTGCTCATTAACAATGCAATAATACCTATTAAAACTAAAATATTTTTCTTAATATTTCATTCTCCTCAATATGTAGAATAAAATCACTCTATTAAATATTGAAGCTAGCATAATAATATTATTATGCTATTAATAAATCATTTTTAATCATTACAAAATAAATTTCTAGTATATTTAATTATTTACAATTATAACATGTCTAGCACTAAAAATATTACTAGACATAAATTATAAAAACAAACAATTAGTCATCAAAACCTTTTGGTATCTGTTTAAAGATTGTCTTTATTTTATTCATATCAAATTTTTTTTCTCTAGAATAAAAATAGATACCATTTTTTTCTTGTTCCACATCAGTTAATTGAGTATAACAATAACCAACTATATGCGGGGTTGTAAGTAAAGCTTTAATTTGAGCTTCTAATCTATTATAAAATTCTTCTTTATTTTTAGGAGCTTCTCCATATCCCCATGATTTAAGATTTTGATCATTACCAAATCTAGAATCCCCTTGGGTGATAGGATCCCATTTTATTCCACCAAACTCATCTACTAAATATGGTTGTCCATCATATTCACTTTCATAAATTGGAAAACATCTAAAGGGTTTACCATCTTTTAAGGCTAATTGTTCTTTAAGTTTCTTTGGATTTTGTTCATATGTATGGACAGTCCATAAATCAGTTATAAAATGTATATATCCACTAGCATCATTTACAAGTCTTGAAGGATCAATTTCTTTTGCTAAATTATAAGCATCCCTATGTAATCTTTTATGAGAAAGAAAATCCTTAAATAAAAAAGTTTCATTTAAAGGAGTCCAAGCAATAATACAAGGATGGTTTATATCTCTTTTTATTATATCGACCCACTCTGATAAATAATTTCTATGAGGAAGAGCTTCATTATTATAATCTAACCCCCAAGATGGCGATTCAGCCCAAACCAAATATCCAAGTTTGTCAGCATAATAAAAATATTTTTCTTCAAAAACTTTTTGATGAAGTCTAGCTCCATTAAACCCTGCAGCTATTGAAAGTTTTATATCAGCCTCAAGAGCTTCATCACTTGGAGCACTCCAATTCCCTTCTTCATAAAACCCTTGATCTAAAACTAATCTCTGATATATTTTTTTACCGTTTAAATATACATATCCATTATTAATAGAAACAGTTCTAAGCCCGATATAAGATGAAACTTCATCAATTATTACATCATTAGTTTTTACGGTATATTTTAGATTATAAAGAAAAGGATCTTTAGTATCCCAAAGTCTAGGGTTATTAATTTTTAAACATATGGGAAACCCGCTCACTGCAGAAACTGTTGTATTTGATACTTCACTTTCTTTTTCAATGATTGAGATACTTAAAGTTTGTCCTTCTCTAATTTTATTAAATAAAGGAGTAAATATTAAAGAATTGGAAGTATTATCCCAAATAGTCCTAACACTATTTAGAGAATATTCATCTACAATCTCAAGCCAAACAGTCTGCCATATTCCAGTAGTTCTTTTATAATAACAAGAATATGAAGAAATAAATGAAGACTGTTTACCTGACGGAATAGATCCATCTTGTAAATTAGATAGTACTTTTATAACAAGATCATTTTCTTTATCAATTTTAACAAATTTTGAAATATCTAAACAAAAGGAAGTACTTCCTCCATCATGAAAATCAACAAACTCTCCATTTATATACATTTCACAATGATAAAATACTGCTCCAAAATGTAAGAGTAACTTTTTATTTTTAAGCTCTGAAGAAATATTAAATGATCGATGGTAAAACATACAAGATATTATTTCATCTTCATTTACACCAGAAGCTTTTGATTCAGGGGGGAATGGGACTAAAATTTCTTTATCAAACCCTTTACTGTTTATCTGTTCTTTAAAATCATAATTTTTTAAATAAGCTGGAGGATCTCTCATAATTTTATAGGTCCACAATCCATTTAAATTGACCCAATTGCTTCTTACAAATTGAGGCCTAGGATAGCCTTTTCTTTCATAATTCATTGTCTTCTCCTTTTATAACTAAAATCAAATTATTTTTTATTGCTTTAAAGAAATAATTATTAAAACATATAGCAAATTAAAAAATAATATTACCATATGTTTATTTTATTAAATGGGTTTTAATTATAGAAAATCCCCATTTTTACTAAATTATTTAAAATATTTTTATTGAAAAATTATATTAAAAACCAAGTTTCCATTTCTGATACTTGTCTATTGGCCCAAGCAAAATAAGGAATTAATGTAAGTGTTATAGGAACTCTTTCATCCTTATATTCTCTATATAAAGTAGTTAAATCAGCTTTTCGAGTTGCTTCAAGTTTTATAATTGGGATAATATTATTATCTATTTCAGCTTTCCCAATTTCTATTTTCGTATTTCTTTTAATTTTAATATTACTTAATGAATAATTACTATTATCCAAAGCTTCAGCACAATATACTAAGGGGCCACGAGTAACAGCTACTCTACCAGCATAATCAACAACTTTTTCATTCGCTTCAATAAACTTTACTTTCATATCAAATAATAAAACTAATTTATCACTACTTTTCCAGTCATGTTTTATAATTGCATAACCATTTATTACATTAAAATCAATTTTTTCATTGTTAATTTCAATGCTATAATCTTTGCACCAAGCTGGAATTCTTAATGCTAAACTAAGAGTTTTATTACTATTTATTGAAAATTCAATTCTTCCTTCATATGGGTATAATGTGTTTTGTTTTATTTGAACTTCTTCATTATCAATATTTATAACAGCTTCACTATCAATATAATTTTGAACATATATAACATTACGATCTATTGAATAAATATAATTAGAAAGCGAACCAACAATTCTTAAAAGATTAGGAGGACAGCAAGAACATTCAAACACTTTCACTCTTTCCATAATTGGTAAATGGTCTCTTAATTTTGGTGGTCTAGAATCATTAAATCGAACCTTTTCAGGGTTAACAGCTAAAGGGTTTTCATAAAAGAACTTATCCCCAGATAATGATATACCACTTAATACCGTATTATATAAAGCTTGTTCAAAAGTGTCACCATATTTTGAATTGTTATCAATTTTCCACATTCTAGAACAAAAAAGCATTAATGCTATTGATGCACAGGTTTCATTATAAGCTGTATATGGTGGCAAATCATAATCAAAAGTAAAAGTTTCTCCTTTTGGATTTGACCCAACTCCTCCTGTTATATACATTCTTTTATTAATAATATTTTCGTATAAATTTAAGCAAACTTGATACAAACTATCATCAGAATTTTCATTAGCTAAATCCGCCATAGCACAATAAAGATATAACGCTCTTACACTATGACCTTCTGCTGTAAGGACTTCTCTAACAGGAAGATGTGATTGCATATGTTCTTGATCAGCAAAATCATAAGTTTCATCCCTATCACTAGTTCCTCTTGTATCAACAAAATATTCAGATAATTTTTTATATCTTTCTTCTTTTGTATATTCATATAATTTAATAAGTGCCAATTCAATTTCTTGATGTCCCGGAGTATCAAAAGACGCTGAATGGGCTATTCTAAAAGTTTCATCAATTAAATCTACATACTTAATAGCTATTTTTAAAAGTTTATCTTTTTTAGTTGCATCATTATAGGCTAAAGCAGCTTCCACTAAATGGCCTGCACAATATAATTCATGATGTGTTCTATAAGTAAATCTTTTATTAGGCTCAACTACAGTAAAATAAACATTCAAATATCCATCATCAGCTTGAGCCTTTCCCATTAAATCAACTAAATCATCAATCATTTTTTCAACTTTAGCATCTCTTTTTTTTGCTAGAAAATATGCACACCCTTCTATCCATTTTGTAATATCTGATTCCCAAAATATATGAGGTTTAAAGGGCATTCCCTCTTTCCAATTTTGCTTTAATGCTTCAAAACGACCTGTTTCTTTAAATCTATCATATATAGCTTCAAGAGTAACATTTTCAACAAGTCTTTGCTTATCAAACCAAAATCCATTTTTTATATCAACGTTTTTATAATCAACGTTATTTAATCTATCTTTTATCATTTATTTATCCTTTAATTCCAGTTAAAGAAATTCCTTCGATTAAGTATTTTTGTCCAATACTATATATTAAAATACATGGAGCAATGACTATTGTTGATGCTGCCATTAATAAATTCCATTTAGAGTCATAATCTCCTCTAAATTGTAATAATCCAAGTGCAAGAGTAAAATGAGCTTTATCATTTAAATAAATTATTGGACCAAAGAAATCATTCCAGTTATACAAAAAAGAAAACAACCCAACTACAATAATTGCAGATTTAGATAAAGGCATAACAATCATTGAATAAATCTGTAATTTGCTAGTTCCATCAATTTCAGCAGCTTCATCTAGTTCATAAGGAATACTTAGAAAAAACTGTCTCATAAGAAAAATATTATATGCTCCACCACCCAAAAAAGAGGGTAAAATTAAAGGATAAAACGTATTTACTAAATGTAAATTTTTCCAAATAAGAAATTGAGGTATTAATGTAACAGTTGCAGGAAGCATCAAGGTTGATAAAATAACTGAAAACCAAAAACTTCTACCTTTCCACTTTAATCTTGAAAAAGAATAAGCAGCTAATGATGAGGTGAATATTGTACCAACTAATGAAGCTATAGCAATAATTAAGGTGTTTCTTGTATAAACTGGGAAATCAGAAAAAGTCCAAGCATTTTTATAATTTTCCCAAAGCATTTTTTTAGGCCAAACAACAAATGGATCTAATACATAAATTGCAGTGTTTTTCATAAAAGATGACCGGACCATCCAAAAAAGTGGAACAATACATAAAAAAGCAATAAATATTAAAACTATATAAAGAACAAAATCTTTAATATTGAATCTTTTTTTTATCATTCTGTTCCTCCTGCATAATAAACCCACTTCTTTGAAGTTTTAAATACAATTCCAGTTAAAAGTAAAACAACCAAGAATAATATCCAGGCCATAGCAGAAGCCAATCCCATATCCATATATTTAAAAGCTTGTCTCCATAGCTCATATACATAGAATAATGAAGAATTATTGGGTCCTCCCTCTGTTATAATGTAAGCTTGCCCAAATACTTGTATTGCACCAATAATCCCCATAACAAGATTAAAAAATAAAGTTGAACTAATCATGGGCAAAGTAACATTCCAAAATTTATGCCAACTATTTCCTCCATCAATATCTATAGCTTCATAATAAATTTTTGGTATATTTTGTAATCCTGCTAAAAAAATAACTTGTGTTGGTCCTGTTGCCCAAATTCCCATAAATACTATTGAAGGAATAACACTTGCTTTCCCCCAGAAAAAATTGCTAGGTGGAAGATGCAAAAATTCTAAAATAATATTAAATAATCCAAAATTAGGATTCATTAATAATATCCAAACAAAACTTGAAGCTACTGCAGGTAAAATACTTGGAAGATAAAAAATAGCTCTAAAAGCTGTTCTTCCTCTTATATTTCTATTCAACATTATTGCAATAATAAAAGAAAATATTAGATTCGCTGGAACAGCTAAAACAGTATAAATACTAGTAGCTTTAACGGCAGGCCAAAAAGTACCAGCAGAACCATTAAATAAATTTACAAAGTTTTGAAATCCAATAAATTTGGGAGTATCTATTATACTATATTCACAAAGGCTATAATATCCACTGAGAATCATTGGTACAAAATTAAATACTATAAAACCAATAATAGCTGGTAATGCAAAACTAACCCCGATAATATTTTTTCTATTCATCTTAGTCATAAAACATCCTTTAAAATAAGAATTGCCTCTCAAATAATAGAGGCAATTGTTTTAACCTTATTTTTTATTCAGCACCGTAGAAGCCTTGTACTTCACTATTAGCTTTTTCTCTAATAGATCCAATTGCTTGTGCTGCAGTTTTTTCACCAGACCAAAGATCATCTAATGCTGGAGAAATGATGTCATTTATTTTACTAAAATTCTTTACATAAACCGTTACAGGAGTTTTTGCTGTATTAGTTACCATAGGTTTTACTATTGTTTCATAATAATTTGATGGATGTTTATCTGTAATAATAGAGTTTATATATTCATCATTATACTCTTTCATATTAGTAGGTAACCATAATCCAGATTTAAATAAAGGTTCACAGGCTCCAACTTCAGTTAACATATATTTAACAAATTCAAAGGCTGCGTCCGCTTTTTCTGTATTCATTAAAGATATTGCGCCATAAGTTGCTACAGTAGTTGCCCTATCACCCATTTTTGGAAGAGCTGCAACATTATAATTTATTTCATCAGCCATCAATGATGCGTTTGACCATTGTCCATCAAAGCACATAGCAACCTTATTTGTAGCTATAGCTTCTGATAATCCAGGCATAGTTTCACTGGCTATTGGAGATGGTGCTACGTGATAAACATAAATTAAATCAGATAATTTTTGTAATACATCAAGACCTTCTTTTGTACCATAACCAATAGAAGTTCCATCATCAGTTAAATAACCCATTCCTTCACTATATAAAAATGGCATGAACATTGCCCACCATTTGGAGAAATTAACTCCATAACAAACAATTTTTTCACTATCAAAATTTGCACTTAAAGCATTATTACCATTCTTATCAATAGTTAATTGTTGTGCAACATTTACAAAAGTATCCCAATCCCATGCATCATCATAGCTTGCAGGAGGTTCAGAAACACCATATTTTTTAAAGATTTCTGGATTATAAAACATACAAATATTTTCTGAACCAATACCATAACCTGCCATATATTCTTTTGATAAATTATACTCGAATTGTTCACCAATACATTCTTTATCAAAAGTAGCATCTTTATTTATATAATCATTAATATTTAAAATTATACCTTTTTCTGCTAAGGGGAATAATAAAGTATCACTATTCATCATGCAGATTTCTGGAACATCATTACCTGCAATCATTGTTGTAATCTTTGTATCATATTCATCTGGAATATTCATAATAGTAACATGAACATCAGTATGAGTTTCATTGAATTTTTCAGCTATTTGTTCATAAACTTTTAAAGTATCACCACCATCCCATTCAGTAAATCTAATCTCTACAGGCTTCTTTTCCGCAGTACTAGTAGTTGTTTGCTCACTCCTTCCATTAGCAAACAACATAGAGCTACTAATTAAACATAAACCAATCAAAGCAATAGTTATTTTTTTTATCATTTAATCCTCCTTGATAAAATTAATTCTTAATAACTTTATCTTAAAGAGCAAAAGAAAAATCACAATTGTACAATTCTATAATAATTGTACAAATCCATGATTTTAATTATTTTTCATTTGGAATTATTAAAGTTATTATCGTCCCACAATTAACTGAGGACTTAATATTAATTTTATAATTGTTTTTATAATAAAGTTTTAAGCGATTTATAACATTTGATAAACCAAGATGATTAGTATCAATATTATCTGATAAATACGCATTAATTTCCTCTTGATTCATCCCCTTACCATTGTCTTTGATCAAAACTCTTATTTTATTTTCAAATTGAGAAACATTGATTTCTAATAATCCATCACTTTCAATATCCTTAAATCCATGGATAATTGAATTTTCAACTAATGGTTGAAATATAAATTTTGGAATTCTTGAATCAATTAAATCATCTGCTATATCAATATTAGTCTTGAATCTAGAATTAAATCTTACTGACATAATATATAAATAATTTGATAACCAATTAATCTCATCAGATATTAAAGCTTTTTCAGTTATTTGTTTCAAAGAATATTGTAACATTTCTGACAAACTAAGAATTAACTCAGAAGTTTCTTCATCATCATTCTTTAATGCAAATGAATTAATTGTATTTAAAGTATTATAAAGGAAATGAGGATTTATCTGCATAGATAACATACTTAATTGAGCTTCTTTTTCTTTTAAAGTAATTTCATAATTTTCATATATTAACTTACTTATTTTCTCTTCCATCGAATTAAAGTTTTCCGTTAAGATTTTCAATTCTTTTCCATTTGGAATTGGGGTATTTGCACTAAAATCCCCTTTAGCAACTCTTTGAGATGCTAAAACTAATTTATGAATGGGCTCTGTTATAGTATTAGAAAACTTAATTGCCAAAAATATAGCTGTAAAAATTAGTATCCAGAATATAAAAGAAATAAGACGTCTTGTTCCTTCAATAGAATGTGACAAAATACCAGCCATTGGGACCAAAGAGAAAGATAAAAATTCTTTATCAGGAATTGTATCGTAGCATAACAAATAATCAACATTATCATAATTTATTTGTTTGAATCCAGATTCATTATCTAAATTTAAAAGAAAAGATGGTGCCATACTCCCTATCTCAAAATTAGTAGTATTAGTGGAAATAATTTTATTATCACTATTCGCTATTGCGTATAAACTGTTTTCATAAGGCAAGCTATCTTTATAAATATTTCTAATTGAATTTTCTTTTACATGAACAACTAAAATTGGAGGAATCATATCTTCAGGCAAACTATAATAAGAACCATAATAGGAATATTGAAAATTCATTTCTCTAAGCATCGTAAATAAATACTTATAATCATAATCATCTTTTTCTACTAGATATTCAGAATTAATAGTTTCTCCATAATCATAACCGGTAATCCAAGTGGGCAACCCTTTTTTATCATGAGCTATTTTCTTCCAATTAGTATTTTTAAAAGCACTTACAGTACTATTTATCTCTGGATTTGATGTTCCAAGAAGCCAATCATCCACATAAAAATATTGCTCATAAACTTCTGATTGTGTAACAAACTGTTTTGCAATTTCATTTTTAATAATTTTATCATTTTTCAAATAATCCGAAACTTTATAATTATCTATATCTTTAAATATTTCAAAATAAGATTCATCATCAAGCATTAATTGTGAAGTTGTTTCAACAATCCCTAATAAAGAGTCTATTAATTGATTATTTGCAACTACAATTGCATAAGTACTATTAAAGGTATCTTCAATCAATTGTGCTTCATAATGTTTTCTCATAGTATGAGAAATTAGCATAAGAGGAATTAAAGCAAATAAAAGAAAAACTATTAATAACTTATTTCTGAATTTAACATTTTTAATTAAATCACTAATTTTATTTAACATTTTTATAAAACTTCCTATATTGCTCTGGAGACAAAGAGTATTTTTTTCTAAAAACTCTATTAAAGTAACAACTATCATTGAAACCACAAGCTTTTGAAATATCTAGAACCTTTTTATTTGAATTTAATAAAAGAGAAATAGCTTTTTCTATTCTTAAATTATTTATATAGTTATTGTAATTAAATCCAGTTTTTTCTTTTATTTTGGAGGAAAGGTAATTCGCAGATAAATGAACTTTATTTGCCATTGTCTGTAAAGACACATCCTCATTTAAATGATTTTTTATATACAAAATTAAATTCTCTAAAAAATCATAATTTGCTCTTTTGCTCTCTAAATATGAACAATTAATAGATAATATATTTTTTGCAATTAAAAATAAAATTTCTAAACTATCACATTGAGAAAATTTAATTTTATTATTATTTATAAAATAATAATAATCATCTTGATCCATTATGGAATAAAGCTCTTTATTTAATCTTTGAACTAATAATCTAATAGAATCAATAATTTTCTGAGGGTCAGCTTTTGGACTATTAAGAAAAATATTATATTGATCATCAATAATTGTTTCTATTGCAGTTTTATCACTCTTTTGAATTGCTAAATATAGTTTTCTTTCACAGCTTTCAAGGTTTGGAATATTAAAAGTTAAATTATTACAATATTTATTATAATAAAAAATTCTTCCTTCATAAGGATAATAGAAATAAAAAGATAACATTTTTAAAGCTTCATCTTTTACAATTTTTAGATTATCAATTAAAGGGAAATGTGTTTTTGATATACCAACCCAAAATACTACTCCAATCTTTGCTTCAAGAGCTAATAATTTAATAAAAATATTTAAGCAATCTTCATCTTGAATGTTAGTAGTTAATATTGCTAAAATTTTCTCATCTGCTCTATTTGTTCGATCAATTGGTACAAATAAAGCAGTTGGAAAGGAAGACTTAATATTAATTAATAAATTTTCCTGCTGTATTTTACTTATATAGCCTTTTTCTCTTTTATTAATTTTCAACTTCCATCTAACTAATATAAGACATCCTTTATCATTTAATTGTTCTAATAATAAAGAATCTAAATCTTTTGTATCACAAGACCCTTCAAAAAGTAAATTCAAATTTTTGTTTCTTTGATTTAATTGATATTGGCTTTGGAGCTCTTCATATTGTTTAAGCTTATTATTTCTCTTTAACTCTTCACAAATTCTCTCATTTATATCATTTATTAAATCTACTATATTTTTTATTCTAAAAGGTTTTGTTATATAATCTACAACTTCACATTCAATAGCAATCTTAGCATATGAAAATTCTCTATAAGCACTAATTAAAACTACATGAATTTTTAATTGCAAAGCTTTTATTTCTTTTATTAATTTGATTCCATCAACTAAAGGCATTTTAATATCTGTAATTAAAACATCAATATCTTTAGATTTAATAATGTTTAAAGCCTCTAATCCATTTGAACAAAGTTGAATATTAACGCTTGGAAAATTTTTTTCTAAATATGATTTTAAAACTTCTCTTTGATTTAGTTCATCATCAGCTATTAAAATATTTTTTATTATAAACATATTCCCTCTTTTAAAATCATTTTCCTAAAATCCTTTTTTGTTTCATATATAATAACATAGGATATATTTATTTAATAATTTTTTATTATTATCCATTTTTGATATTAAACTAATAAAAAAAGCACTCAAAATTATTTAAATGAATCAAATAACAGAGTGCAAATATTTATTTAACATAGACTAAAAATTAAAAAAAGATTTTAATTGTTTTTATTTCATATGGTTTTATATCAAGTTTAACTTTATTCTTTTTACTTACTTCTAAATCTATAATTTCATTCTCCATCATATCACAATCAACAGCTCTAATAACATTTTTACCAAAAGTTAAAACAAAACTACTCCTCATATTATAACATTCATAAAGTCTAATTATTTTTGCTTTTTTGTCCAAAGCTTCTTTTATTACCTCAATAATAACATTATCCTTATCTGAGCTTACAAAAGAATAATTATTATCTAAAATACCACCTTTATTTTCCTTAATAATCGGAATAACAGGATTATTTATCTCATAAGCATTTTTTATTAATTCTGAATCTCTCCACCCTTTATTATGAGGATATATTGAATAAGTAAATTCGTGAATTTCTTGATCTGCTTTTGGATTAGGGAAAACGCCTGATTTTAAAAGAGATAATCCTACATTGCTATCTTTTACACTACACCCATATTTGCAATCATTAATAAAACTTACACCAAAGCCAGCCTCGCTAACATCTACCCATTTATGTACACATACCTCAAATTGAGCATAATCCCAAGAAGTATTATTATGTGTGTTTCTTTTTACATTGCCATACTGAATCTCAAAAGTAGCTTCTTGGGTATGAATATCTAAAGGGAACCAGCTTTTTAAAAAGACTTGATGTTCTTTCCAATCAATAATATTTTTAATATCAATCCTATCATAATCTCTATAAACATAAATATATTGAATAATATATGAATCAAGATATTTTCTAGAAATCATTATACAAGCTCTTAAGGGACCTTTTTCTATGATTTCCCATTCATCGATATCATTAATTTCCCATTTCTTTTCATCATAATATTTATTAATATCCCAAGCATCATAATTATGAGGTCTATCTTCATAGCTCATTAATACATTTCCAAATTCATTTCTTTTTAAAATCTCTCTATTTTCTCTTTTATCATAAATACTACTAAATTGGCCTTTATCATTAAATTCAATTATAAAGTAATTATTTTCAATTCTTTCTTTAGTAACTTTCAATAAATTATTAGATTTTAAATAGGCTTTATTTTCAACAAAACAATAGCCTTTAGAAGGGATATCTTTTACATCAATAAGATAAGAATTAGATTTTATTTTTTGATATACTAAATTGTTAAAATAATTATTAAAAATTGTAGAATCTAAATCATTTAATTCAACTAAACCATTATATTTAAAACTATTTGGATTAAATACAATTAAAGAATTTTCTTTAACATTAATATTATCAACAACAGTATTTAAAGTTTGCCTCATTAATTCATTATATATCTTAAATATTTTTTTATACTCTTCTTGAGATTCTTCATAAACTTCAAAAATTGAAGAGCCAGGAAGTATATCATGGAATTGGTTTTTTAATATTACTTCCCAAGCTTCATAAATTTTTTCACTCGGATAAGGTTTTTTTAAGAGTTCATTAACAAGAGTTGCAAAGCATTCTAAATTACTATAAGCAAATTCTGCTTTTCTATTATATTTCTTGTTTCTAGCCATACTAGTATATGTCCCTCTATGGTATTCAAGATATAGTTCGCCAACCCATTTTGGTAAGTATTTACTATCTTTAACAGATTTTTCTAATACATGAAAAAATTCTTTTGCATTACTGTTTATTGTTTGAGGACATCCAGGGATTCCCATCTCTAGACGTTTTTGATTTTCTAGCATGTCTTTGGTGGGACCACCACCTCCATCACCAAATCCATAACAGCATAAAATTTCATTATTCAAATCTTTTTGACTATATCTTTCCCAACCACCTTTTATCTGACTTGGATTAATATATCCATTGTAAGTTGTGAAATGAGAAGTATGTTCACTCCCCTCAACTGCACCTTTATTATAATCTCTAGTAGGGACAAAATGAGTTAATACTTTTGTCCCATCAATGCCTTCCCATTCAAAAGTATCATAAGGCATTTTGTTAAACTCATTCCAACTAATTTTAGTTGTCATAAAATATGATAGTCCACATTTTTTAATAATTTGAGGTAATGCAGCAGAATAGCCAAAAACATCTGGGAGCCAAAGAATCTCATTTGTTTTGTTAAACTCTTTTTTAAAAAACCTTTGGCCATGGACAAACTGTCTAATTAAAGACTCTCCTGAAACTAAATTGCAATCAGCCTCAACAAACATTCCTCCATCAACTTCCCATCTGCCTTCTCTAACTCTCTTTCTAATTTCTTCAAAAACTTCTGGTTTATTATTTTTAACAAATTTATATAATTGTGGTTGGCTGGACATAAAAGTATACTTAGGATATTGATTCATCAAATTAAGTACAGTTGAAAAACTTCTTATAGTTTTATCTTCGGTCATTTTCAAAGTCCAAAGCCAAGCACAATCTATATGAGTATGACCAACACAATAAACCTTTACATCTTGTTCGCCACAATACTTTTCATAAAAAAATTCATTAATATTTTGTTGCGCATTCTTTAAACTTTCATAAAAAAGAATAGATCCTTCTTTTCTCAAATCTAATAAATTTAATGAATTATTTAAGGCCTTTATTATTAATATTTTATTTGTATCATTATTTTCTAATAAGAGAGCCACATTATATGGAACTGAAATATCATAATAATATTTCTCAACTTCCCTATGTAATATTTTTAAACTTGCACTTAGAAAAAGAGCAAATTCTTGAGTGCCGGTAAAAGCAGATAGTAATATTTTAAATTTATCTCCAACCATTGCTTTTTCACTTAATATTATGGATCTATGATTAGTATCAAGACCTTGAATCAATTTACCATTAACATAAATTGATAATTGAGGGTTAGTTTTATCCCATAAGGAATCTCTACTAGTACTTATTTCAAAGATAACACATTTATCTTTATATTGTTCATCTATTTCTATAGTTGTTTCAAACCAATAATAATCTGAATTACCTCCCTCTAATTGCTCTTTGTTATAATGAGACCATGTAAAAGTATCTAATCTAGATAAATCATTAAGTTTTTTCTCTGTTCTAAGTATTTTAAAATTATTTATAGTTTTACTTTCTGTATAAATTTGTTGATTTATATATTCTAAAAGTTTTCCAATTCGCTCTGAAATTTGTAACATTCACCCATCCTCAATTTAGTTTTTATTATATAGGAATATATTAATGTTTTTTTAGTTGATATATTTTTATAATAAATATATCATTTATATTAAGTACAGATATATCATTTGTCAATGATGTTTTTATTCCAATAAATTTAAGTAAATAAAAACAAAAACAACTTTAAAAATACAATTATATGTTTAATCTTTAATAGTAAAAGTGCATTTAAAATGCTTAAAACAAAGGTTTTTACTTGAATAATAATTTCAGGATAATGTTTAAAACAGAAAATATTTAATCAATTAATTAACGAAATAATTCATAAGTACAGAAAATTTTAAAAGGAATTTTTAAGATTAGATATTTAAATGATATATAAATTAATAATTATTTTCTATTTTTATATCAACTTAATTTAATGTATTTTATAAATCAGAATTCTTATTCGGAAAGGTACAAGAAGACCTTTTAACTAAAGACATTGGTAATGTTTTCATTGAATTTCTATGAATACCATTTATTTCATCTACTACAATATTAGCTGCATCCCTACCCATCTTCGTAAAGTCTTGTAAAACCGCGGTCAAAGGAATTTCCTGATATTCAGAAAATAATATCCCATCAAATCCTACAAGAGATAAGTCTTCAGGTATTCTAATTTTTAATAATTTAGCAGCTTCAAAAATATATGAAGCGATAATATCATTAATTGCTATAATAGCAGTTATTCCCATGTCATAAAAATTTTTAACAATTTCTGTATATTTTTTTTCATCATAAATTCTTTGAAATTCAAAATTTAATTTACTTATACTAACAAATTGTGAATTATAAGGAATATTAGCTTTTTCTAAAGCCTGGCAATAACCTATATATCTATCTCTAACAGAAGAGACACCTTCAATTGATACATCAGAAATAAAACCAATCTTATTATGACCTAATTCAATTAGATACTCAGTGGCTATAGTTCCACCTCTAAGATTATCACTACATACAGCTTTAACATCTATTCCATTATAATATTTATCAATAGTTACTAAAGGAATATTTGAATATTTATAGCTATTTAAAATTTCAAAGCTATCTAATAAAGAAAATGGGAAATAAATAACCCCTTTAACTTTTTCATTTCTTAGTTTAATCAATAGCTGTTCTACTTCAGTTATATTTTCAAATCTATAATATAAATTAGGCTTATACCCTTTTTCACTTATAACTTTAGTCATACTTTCAACAGTTAAAGAGAAATGTCCAAAATCATGCACTGATGGAAAAATTATAGCAATTACACCTTTATTTTCATTATTAATATCTTTTAATGAATACTCACTAGGCTTAACATCTTTTACTAAAAAAGAACCTTTACCTCTTACTCTTTTAATAAAATTTTCTTTTTCTAATTCTTCAAGAGCTCTTTTTGAGGTAATTCTGCTAACACTATATAAATCAGAAAGTTCCTTTTCAGATGGTAATTTATCACCTATTTTATAAAACCCTTGTGATATCTGATTAAATAATTCATTATAAATCATTTTATATAATATAGCCAAAATATCTTCCTTAATTAAATTAAATCAAACAAAAAAACTTGAGGATTCAATAATATTTTTAGTAATTTTACCTCATTTTTTCATTTAACAAGTGTAGCTTATTAATATATTTTTAGCAATAATTTAATTATATTCATAAAATTTAAGCGATATAAAAATTAAATCTTCTAATTTTAGATCTAAAGTATTTTATTCAATCATTATAAGATTGAATGAATTAAACTATCTTTAATATCATACAGATTTACACAAAAATTTTTAGCATCCTTAGGCCTTATTACTATAACCAATTTTCCAGAAATTTTACTTTCACTTGAAGCTTTATAAAAAGACTCTGCAATTATATTAACCACATTCTTTAGAATATTGCCATAAGCCCTCTAAGGCTTCATTGATACTATCCAAACTGGAATAAGAATTACCTTTATTATTCATCATATCGGACACAACAGTAAAATCAAAATGCTTTTTATGATTGAATATAGGAACTACAGTTCCCATTGAGGCTAGAATTTGTATGAAATTATCATTTAAATATTTACTTTTTTAAACCTTTCACATTTTTTTATGAAACTATATTGAAAAGCAAATTATTAAATAATAGAAACCTTATAAGACAATATATATAAAATTAGCCATCAAAAAAATTGATGACTAAAATCAATTAAAAACTTATATATTTAAAATATAATCTATGTTAATAAAATTCTATCAACTACTTGTTGACGGAATTCTGGAGTTAGCATACAAAAGTATGCAGTAAACCCTGTAACTCTAACCACTAATTCTGGATATTGCATAGGATTTTTATGAGCCTTTAAAATAACATCTTTATTAAATATGTTTACATTAACTAAAGTTCCACCTAACTCAAAATGTGCCAAAACAATAGCCTTAACTATTTCTTGTGGATTACCCTTAGTAATAAACGGATCAAATTCTAATTGAAAAGGCGCGGTATTACCATAGTTAGGTTGTACTCTTGCTATAGCGGAACTAACATTCAAACAAGTTGGATTCTCTAATAAATTAATAGCGGGATTTGCTCCATGGGTTATAGGATCTCCATATCTTCTTCCATTAGGAGTTGCTCCAACATCTTTACCTAAGATATGGGGTTTAGCCCAGGAAAATAAACCAGGGATAAAATTATATCTTTCATCACTCTCTTCAATTACATAATTGGTAAAGTTGTCAGATATTTTTTTAGCCCATAAATCAGCTTTTTCATCTTCACAGTAATGAGCACTCTTTTTCATCATATTTATATAATAATCATTGTTATCGTAAGACCAATTAGTTCTTAATAAAGAATTAATTGTACTCCAATCAATTCTTTTTTCTTCTTCAATTCTTTGTTCTAGAGCCCTAAAACTGTCAGCAACAGTTGCTATTGCTGCACCATCAATTGCTAAATTATAATATTTTGCACCACCATTACTTATATCTAATCCTTTTTCAATTGGCCCATAACTCAATAAATTTAACAAAAGCTCAACTTCATTTTCATTCTGTATTTTTAGATGGAATCGCATTGAATCTGCTAAAATATTTACAGATTTCTTTAAGTGTTTATTAAATAGTTTAAAAAGAAGAGCTGTAGATGGAATTTCTTTTTTATCGATTATACTACCCTTAACTACTGGTTTATATGTTCCTATATCATTTGTAAGAGCTGGCTGACCACATAAGTTCATCATTTCATTCCAAGCAATTTCAAATATTTTTGCAAAATTTACTTTAAATAAATCATTTAAAGTATATTCCTTTCCTGGTAAAGACATCCAATTACAACCTGTTGCGATTCTATTAATTGCATCTTTTTTATCAAATCCTAAGTTCATAAATCCTTTAACTAAAGATTCATCACCAGAGAAACGAGGCCAAGCTTGTTTATATTTTACTAATAAATCAATCCCTCTATCTACTAATTCCTTATTATAATTTTTAGTAACTCTAATTGTAATATTTAATGAAACATTGATTAATTCAGCAGCATCAAGAATAAGAAATGATACTTCATTTGTTAAATCATTTCCATTTTCATCTTCTCCTCCAATTTGCCAATAAACTGGATCATTAATTAAAAAACAAGATAATAAATATGTTGCTTCCTCTTTATCTATTAAGCCCTTTGATAAATCACTATTATAATAATCAATTAATAAAGTATCTAATTGGCCACCAGCCCCATCTCTGTTAAAAGTTCTGGAGGCTAAATGATACCATAAGATTAGTTGCAAGGCTTCTCTAAATGATGCTGGTTTATTACTAATAATATTATAATTAATATCCCTTTTAATTATTAAATCACTCTTAATCTTTTTATCAATTTCATTTTCGATTCTTACATTTAGCGAATCAATATGTTTTTTTATCCAGATTTGAATTGCATGAATAACTTTTATATGATTATCATAAAATTCAATTTGCTCTTCAGAATTATTTATCTTTTTATAATGATTGATTTTTTCAATTAAACCACCAAGACCTAAATCTAAAAGAATAGAATAATCAGGACAAAAATGAGCATCAAAACCAATACCAGCATCTAGTTTATAATATTCAATATCTTTTAAAAGCTTTTCATTAATTAATGACTTTTTATATTTATATGGGCGCATTTTAGACATAAAATACATCCATCTACCAGTAAAAGCATCATCATCATCAATATAAACATCATGTTTACTCATGAGATCATAAAAGTTTTCAGCCCAGCCAGAAGCTCCATAAAAATTTCCATCTTTATCATTAGGAATTATAGACCATTTGAATGTAGGGACAACTCTACCATAATCATCTTCATCTAGATATCCTTCATATTCTAGCTTCTCTTTAGTTTGCTCTATTTTTTTAGCTCTTAAAGCTTTTATTCTATCTATATATATAATATTTTTCATTCAGTTCTCCCCATTATCTTATCAACGTATAGCTGCAATTTTTTTAGTTTATCTTTATCAAAGAAAGATTTATTATCATACCTAATTGGAATATTAAAAGTCTTATATTTTATTAATCCCAAAGGATGATAAGGTATTAAGGTATAAGAGATAACATTCTTAAGAGATTTAGCGAATTTTGCTATTTCTCCAAGTTCCTCTTCACTATCATTTACTCCTTCAATTATTGGAGTTCTAAGCTTTATTTTTATATTATATTTTTCAAGTTCTTTAAGATTTTTAATAATTAATTTATTATCAACCTTAGTCCATTTCTTGTGTAAAGCTGAGGAATAAAACTTTAAATCTATATAACAGAAATCACATTTACTTAATATATCAATTACTGGTTTATCAAGTTTGATAAACAAACTAGTTTCAATACAAAAAGAAATATTATATTTATCTAATCTATTAATTATATTAATTATAAAATCTTTCTCTAATAGAGGTTCTCCTCCTGAAAAAGTTACCCCGCCATTAGAGGCTTTATAATAAGCTAAATCCTGTAAAAGCTCTTTAACTAATTCTTCTTCATTATAATATTTACCTGAAACAGTAATTACATTATAAAAACATTCATCTACACATTTTAAACATCTATTACATTTTGATTTATCATATATCAATCTACCATTATTAATTGTTAGAGCTTTAGTATTACAAATATTTACACAAGCTCCACAATTAATACATTTATTAAAATCAAAACCAAGACTAATTTCTCTATCAATTGCTTCTGGATTATGACACCATGCACAATTCATTAAGCAACCTTTAAAAAAAATTGTAGTTCTAATCCCTGGTCCATCTTGAGTTGATAAATGTTGTATTTTACTTATTAATCTTTCCATAATAATTCTATTTCAAAGATTCTCCGAACATTCCAGCAATAAAGGATTTTTGGAATAGTAGAAAGAATAATACAGGTGGAATTATCATAATAATTCCCATAGCTGTTAAACCACCCCAATTAGTTCCCCAAGAACCTATAAAAGCTAAAATAGCTTGAGATAAAACCCTAGCATCTGGAGAAGTTGTTAAAGCATAAGAGAACGTATAATTATTCCAAGTATTAATAAAAATATATATTATAACTGAAATCAATCCTGGTTTTATCATAGGCAATGTTACTCTAAATAATGTACCCATAGAAGATAAACCATCTATTAAAGCAGCTTCTTCAATTGCTCTGGGAGTATTATCAATAAAGTTTCTTAACATCCAAATACTTAAAGAAATATTAAAGACTGATACAGCAATAATAACTCCCCAAATAGTATTATATAGATGGAGTTTATTAAAATAACTAACAATAGGAACCAAAATAGCCGATGAAGGTAATAAAGGTAAAATTAAAAAGCTTATACTAATAAAATTTTTACCTCTAAACTTAAATCTTGAAAGACCATAAGCTGCAACTAGAGCTAGTGGGATAATTATTAAAATTGATCCAAAAGAAACCTTTATACTATTATAAAAATACTTATATAAAACTTCATTTTGAAATATTGCTTTATAATGTTCCAAAGTAAAATATTCAGGTAAAATACCATAATCATAAGTTGGTGTTAATGATGTTTTTAGTCCCCATAACAAAGGAAATAAAGATATCAAACCAATTACAAGATATATTAATAACCAGCCAAAGTTTTTTATTAACTTAATCATATAAATTTCCTCTTAACAGCATTTTCAAATATAAAGTCATAAATATAATGCTAATTATTATTAAAAAGACCCCTAAAGTAGCACCCATATTTAAATCAAAATTAACAAAAGAACTCTTAAATAATCTTACAGCTAAGGTTTCTGTTGCATAGCCTGGTCCCCCTTGAGTTAATGCATATACTGATTCTGAATCTTGTATTGTCCATATTGTAACCATTAAAGTACCTATACCTAATTGATTGAGCGTCATTGGTAAAGTAAGTTTAAAAAAACTTGTAACTTTTGAAGCTCCATCAACCCTAGCTGCTTCATAAATTTCTTTTGGTATTGTAGAAATTCCAGCTGCTAAAAATAACATTATGAAAGGAGCAGATCTCCAGAAACTATGTAATATCATAACTATTAAAGCCAAAGTACCATTGTTTAATATATAAACATCATGACCAACAATATTTTTAACAATTATATGAATAATTCCAAAATCTGAATTAAGCATCGTTTTTACCATCAAAGTACTAACGACAGGTGCAGATATCCAAGGAATTAAATATACACTTCTAAAAAATCTTGATAAAAAAGAATCTCGAGTAATTAGTAAAGCCGTAACATAAGCAAAAGGGATTGTAATACATATATCTGCAAAAACATAAATAAGAGTTATCCATAGATTATTAAAAAAACGACCACCTTCTCTAAATAAGGCTAAATAATTTCCTAAACCAACAAATGAAACATCTCCTGATAGTGAAGTTTTCATGAATGTCATAGCAAATCCTGCTAGGGCTGGGCCTAGCAGAAATGCTGTTAACAAAACTAGTACAGGAAATACCATTAAAATTGGAGTATATTTCTTGTTTTTAATTTTATTACTAGTTTTCATATTTTGAATTAAACTCTTTTTCAGCAGTTTTTAATATTTGAGGAATATCTTCTCTATCCCCATTCATACAAGTTTGTAAAGCAGCTGATACTACATCTGCTAATTCACCATAATATGGAGTTACGGGCATTGGTTTACCTAATTTAATAGCGTCAAAATATGTTTGATAATATTCAGTTTGATATTCAGGAGTTTGCCATTCTGATTTTCTAATTGGAAGACCAGCATCAGGGAATTTTCTTAAATTATCTTTTTTGAGCATATAGTTAAGGAATTTCCAAGCAGCATCTTTATTAGTTGAATTTTGATAAATACCTACTCCCCAGCTATTAGTAAATCCAGCTTGAGCTGTTGTAGGATATTGAGCAAATCCAACTTTTACTAACTCAGCATCAACACTTGGTGGAATAACACCTTTTACATAACCTTGTTCTTCTAAAGAACCAACCCAATATGAACCCCAGCCTAAGATTATTGCAGCTTTTTCATTCATAGTAGTATTGAATAAATTAACTGTCATATCATTTACAGGAGAAGCTGGATTAACAACTTTATATTTATTTAATAAATCCCAAATTAACTCAGCAGTTTTAATTGCTTCAGGGCTATCAATATCTGCTTTATCATTTACAGAATCCCATAATTCCCCTCCAAAGTTCCAAATTAATGGACCAAAAGTTAATTCAATAGTTCCTCTATCTGGGCCTAATGCCATTGCAAGACCATATTGATCAATTGTTCCATCACCATTTGTATCAACAGTTAATTTTTTAGCATATTCAATTAATTCATCAATTGTTTTTGGTGGATCATTTGGATCTAAACCTGCAGCTTTAAACATATCTTTATTGAAAAGCATAATTCTGGAATGAGAACCTAAAGGAATAGCAATTTGTTGACCTTTAACATTACCTTGAGTATAAGTAGAAGCCCAACTAAATTCATCAATTTCATTAGAAGACCAATCCTTTTTAATATATGATGCTAAATCTGTTAAGTCTCCTACCTCTCTATGCTGTGCAAATAATTGAGGAGTTAACATTGCTACATCATGATCACTGATACCAGATCTATAATCTTGCATTAATTTAATGTCAATTTGGTCCCAAGCAAAGTTTTCAAATTCAACTTCAATATTTGGATTTTCACTCTCAAACTCTGCTTTTACACTCTTAAACCATTCACTACCAATCTTATCTCCAGAACCTCCCATTGGATCATAGATATGGGCAACCTTAATTACAGTTTTACCACTTTCTTTTTCACCACTACCATTAGCAAAAATACTAAATGTACTTAATAGCATTACTAATAAAACAACTATTAATGTTTTACTTTTATTCATCATAACCTCCTAGATTTTAAATCACTTAACTCAGTATAAATTAGTTACTATATTTGTCAAGCATTTTTTTAACTCAGTTAAATAATTTTATTAATTATGATAAAAAATATTTTATTTCCTTATATAATATAAAAATATATTTTTTTATTGTTGACAATTTATTGTTTTCATCTTATGTTAATGAATATAAATCAAAACATTAGGAATTCAAAAATGGAAAAAACTGATTCATATTTTTCTGATGGAGAAGCTTATATTATCTCCTCCAGTCATAACGATATTGCTTTTTTAGATACACCTCTATTAACAATATTATTTAGAAACAAGAATATAATAGAAAAAGCTATAGATATGATAGAAAAAGATTCTTCTTTCTATCATACAATAGAAAATTCTCTTTATATAAAAGACTTTCTGTTACTAAATCCTGAACTAAAAAGCAGATTAATAAAGATTATGGCTAGTGGAAATTTAGATTGCGGAGCAACCTACACTCAGCTTTATGAAACCTCTGTTACATCTGAAGGCTTAGTTAGACATTATTATTTAGGAAAAAGATGGTTAGAAAAAGAAATTCCTGGGTTTATTGCAAGAACAACTTGGAATCAAGATGTTCCTGCGAGAACTATGCAATCAGCACAAGTTATGAAAAAATGTGGCGTGGATTATCTATTCGTCAGTAGAATGAATGCTGGATTTTTTAAATGGTATAGTCCAGATGGCAGTTTTGTAACAGGTTATTCAACTGGACATTATCATCACAACAGTATATCTAATCTTATTGGATTAAATTATAACGTATATGATGAAGAAGCTCATTCAAATAATAGTGATTCAAATAAAAAAACAGATATTGAAGTTAAAGATAATAAAGCCTTAGAAAAATTATTCAATTATTTAGAAAAATCAGCTACTAATGTATATAAAGAGAACAAGATTCCTCCCCTATATTGTTTTCTAGCAATTAGAGATTATGATTATCCATTAAACTTAAACAGCTATATAAAAGAATTAGAAAATAATGAAGAATTTAATCTACCAAAGTTTAAACATGCTACTGCAGCTATTTTTATGAATGAAGCTAATAAAATATTAGATAAAGATTCATATTGGAATAAATACACAGGAGAAAGACCAAATCTTTGGCTTTATCATGAAAGTTCTCATGCTAAGGCTCTTAAATATAGTAGAAATGGGTTAAATTCAATTGATAAAGTTGAAGTATTAGCATCAATTAATTCTATACTTTTTAACAGCAAATACCCTAAAAAAGAAATAGATAAATGTTGGGAGCAATTATTGTATCTAGATCATGGCTGGGGTGGCAATAATGGACATATTACTGATCAAACTTATTTAGAAATATCTAAAAAAGGACTAAGGAATACTAAAAACCTAGAAAAACAATTAATTAAAGATTTAGCAAATAATATTACTATAAAAGAAGAAGGCTCTTATATAACTATATTTAATGCTTCATGTAATAAAAGATATGATAGAGTTATTACAACCATAGATTGGAGTAAATTACATACCTTAGATTTTAATATTTATGATGAGAATGATAATTTGGTAGAATATCAAATCATTGAAGAGTCAGAACCTTATAAAATAAAGATATTGTTCTATGCAAAAATTGATGGTTATGGCTATGCTCAATATAAGATAAAGAAAGAAAATCAAATAAAACAAGAAATTAATAACAGTTTAAAAATAACTGGAAAACATTATGTTGAATTAAGCAATAAATTCTATGATTTAATTATTGAAGATGGTGGATTCACAAAAATCTATGACAAACAAATAAAAGAAAATATATTAAATGAAAACTCTTTACTTAAAGGCTTTGAAATCTTTATGTTAGATTCTTGTGGTAATGGTTCAGGAGAATTCTCTCAAATACAACAGCCTAATAAAGTATTTGGTGCATCTGTAGATAAATATGGAGGTATGACAGCTTATAATAATACTTCAACAAATAATAATATGATTTGGAAAATTAGAGAACATGAAGGGGTAAATACCCCAAATGGTAATGTTGTAACAATAATTGAAGGAGAAGCACATTTTAATCACTTCACTTTAATTCAACAGATATTAATCTATAATAATATTAAGAAAATTGAAACTAAAGTGAATATTGAAGCTTGGGATGGCACAATGTATAAAGAGCTTAGAATGGCATTACCTTTAAAGGAAAAGTTTAATTCATTAAGCTATGAAGTACCTTTTGGAATATTAAGATTAAATAAGGATGAAGTTCAAGGTGTTATTGGAGATAAAATGTTTACTGATAATATCAAAGAGAATTTTCCAAATGTTATATATCCCACTGATTGTAGGAAAATTCATCCTAGAGAAGTTCAATCTTGGATTGGAGTTGAAAGCAAAGACTCAACAATCTTATTATCTTGTATTGATACTCCAACATTTGATTATATTGATGTATCAAATAATGATGAAAATTCATATTTAATACAGCCTATTCTATTTGCTTCTAGGCATAGTTGTTTAAAAGAAGGAGGGAATCCATATCATCAAAGAGGATCTCATTCTTTTAGTTTCACCTTTTCTAGTAACAAAGGAAACTTAAGAGATAATGTTAAAATAATTGAAGAAGAAAAATCCTCTTTAATTACTAATATTTCTTATAATGAATTACAAAAAACAGGATTACCTATAAATAAATCTTGCATTGAAATTGAGGGAGATATTAGAATCAGCTGTTTGAAAAAAGCAGAAGATAATGATAATTATATTGTAAGAGTTTATGAGATGTTCGGAGAAGAAGAAAACTTTAATATAAACTTGAACAATTATATTAAAAATGTAAAGAAAACAGATATGCTAGAGTTTGGAGGAGAAAAAATCAATCAATCAAAAATCACTGATAAACTTACTCCATATTCTATTGAAACATATTGCATTAGCAATAATTAATAAATTAGATTATAATAAAATTTATCGATATACGACTAACTAACAATAGGGAACAAAAATGAGCACATATAACCAAACTTATATTAAAAATAAAAATCGATTTGATATATTCAAATATATTTTCACTATTCCTGATGTTAATAGACAAATCATTGCTGAAAAAACAGGTTTAACTAATGCCGCTGTTACAAAAATAATTAACAATATGATTAATGATAAATTAATTGAAGAAACTAATTATTTTAGTAATATTAGAAAAAGAAAGGCTAGATATTTAAAGATATCTAGCAATGTCTTTGGTGGTCTAATCCTACATATATCTAGAAATAGATTGTTTTCTTCTATAATAGATTTTAATGGTACTATCATATATTCTCATTCTTATGGTTATAGTTATACCTTATTAAATTCACAACTATTAATTAATGTACTAGAAGATTTATTTAGCAATCTTCCTGAAAACATGAAATGTTTAGGAGTAGTATTTGTTACTCCAGGTATAAAAGTTGAAGAAAGTGAAAACAAACCTCCATATTATTGGAATTTTAAAGAAGTTCAGGATTACTTAAGATTAAATAAAAACTTAAATCTTTATCATGAGAATGATAGTAACTCTGCACTTTTAGGTGAATTATGGTTTGGTAATGCAAAAAATGATTCAAATGTAGTCTTATATAATATTGGTATGGGTATTGGTGCCTCAGCTTTTAAAAACGATAATATTCTTACAGGTTATAATGGAAGTTCTATTGAAATTGGACATGTATCAATAAATTACAAAGGTCCAAAATGTAGTTGCGGGAATAGAGGTTGTTTAGAATATTATACTAATTTGAAAATGTGGGAGAAAAAAATAGAAGCAAAGTTTAATTTTGATGATGAAAACAAAATTGAAAAACTATTCTATGAAGCAACAGAGAAAAACCTTGAAGCTATTGAAGAAATTAATGAATATTCTTCTATCTTATCAGAAGGAGCTCTAATTCTAGCAAATGTATTTTCTCCTTCAAAAATAATTATAACTACAAATGATGCAGACTATTTTAATTTAGATATAATTATTGAACAAATACAAGAAACAATTACTAATCGACTATTTTCAATTAAGCAAAGATCTAGCATAGAAATATGCCCTTCAGCTTTAAGAGAAAAAGGATATTTATTAGGCGGTCTTGCAGAATTATTTTATAATATTTTATAAAATAATTTTTAATTCTAACTATATAAAATTAT
The DNA here is from genome assembly GCA_963678575.2 of Sphaerochaetaceae bacterium. Lineage (GTDB taxonomy): Bacteria > Spirochaetota > Spirochaetia > Sphaerochaetales > Sphaerochaetaceae > Pleomorphochaeta. Next base: position 1,330,375 of record CAXXHV010000002.1, read on the forward strand.
GAATATTCATAAATAAAGATTCTTTAATAAGATGATTTAAAAATAACATTTGTATGAATATAGGAAATACTTAAATTAAGACTATTAGGTATTTTCTTATTCTTATAAAATAAGTTTCACCAGCTTTAATATTTTTTATTAATAATTTGAATTAAAAACCAATAACATTACTTCTTAAAATAAATTACTATTTCAATTTAATGAATTGAAAAGTAAAATTAAATTCATTCTCTATAGATACTTTTTCAACAAACCAAATACTTTTATTTGAAAATAGTTGGATATTTAAATCAACTTCACAGTTAATCAAAATAAATTTATTAAACTATTTGACAATCTTTTTATAACACTTATAATAAGTATATTAAATAGTTATTATAAAGGTATAAGAATGGTAAAGTTTTTTGATTTTGATTTAATGGAATTTTTTGTAAAGCCAAATAATATAGTAAGAAATATTAAAGCACTAATAGAAGAAAAATATGATTTTGATATTATAATTGATATTAATAAATTAGATTTTTTTATTAAAAAGAATAACAATAATTTAGATACATTAATAAATAGTTGTGCTTATAAAATTCCTGGCACTGATGGAGTTAGAGGCATAGCAAAAGAAAATAAATCTAATGACGATTTTCTTAAATCTTTTATAGTAAATAAAGAATTAACCCCTAAATTTGTAAAGCATTATATAAAAGCTTTTATTAAGATGCTTGATAATAATGTTAAAGAAATTGCTATAGCTGAAGATGGTAGAGAATTATTAAATAATAACAATATAAAAAATGCTGTAATTACTGCATTAAGTGAAAATAATATAAAGATAATTGATTTAGGAATAATCCCTACTCCTTTTCTAGTGGCTTATGCACTTGAAAAGAATATACCAGCAATTATGATTACGGCCTCTCACAATCCTCCAACCTATAATGGAATTAAATTATTCATAGATGGGAAAAAATTATATCCTTTCTCTAAATACGGTGAATTTCAATTAACATATAATTTCTTTACTATTGATAAGAGTAATACTGCAATAAGAAATATTTATACTGCAAAAGAAGAATATCCTATTAATATATTTAAAAAGATATTCCATCAAGTTGATTTTAATAAAGTTAGAAAAACTCTAAATAACACTCCTATTTATCTGGATTTAGCTAACGGTGCGTTTTCATCCATAGCAAAAAACTATTTAAATAGTAAAAACATAGAGTATGTTGAATTAGCTTGTGAGTTAGGATTTAAAGAGATAAATAAAAACTGTGGCGTTGCTCTTTTAGAAGATCTACCCTTTATAGTAAAAGAGTCTAAACTTCCTTCTATTGAGCGTTTATTACTCGATGGTAGAAGATTAAACTCATCTCTTTATGCTATTGTTTGTGATGGGGATGGGGATAGAGCTTTTATATTAAAATATGATAATATAAAAAAATGTGTATTTGTTTTTAATGGTGATATGCTGGGCTATATTATTGCAAAGAATATTAGTAATAATAATCAAAAGGGTCAGTTCTGTTTAACCATTGAAAGTGATTACGCACTCTCTTCTGTAATAAAAAATGAACTTGGTTGGACTAGCAATGAAGTTGGTGTTGGAGATAGATACCTTATTAATTCTATTGATGAAGATGCTATGTTTGTGGGATGTGAAAGATCAGGTCACGTTATTATTAAAAATAATGAATTTAATCCACCATTATTAAGTGGTAACGGTCTTCTTACTGCATTAATTGCTCTTCAATTTAAGATTGAAAAATATGATACAGGCTTCAATAAAAAGATTACCTTCTATGATTTCCCATTAGAAGATTTCTATAATGGCTCTAATATTTGGAATGAACTAAACAATAAAATATTAGAATTCAATATATTTAAATACAAAGGATTCTCCTTAGATTATGAATATAATGTATTAGGCTACAAATTATTTAATAAAGAAGATAAAGAGATTGGTTTAATTTATATAAGAAAATCAGGCACTGAGCCTAAAATATCAATTTCAATATCAACATTATTAAATTATAAATTATCTGCCATCTTATTACTAAATAGCATTAAAAAAGAGATTAATTTGAAATATAGCTTTCAAAACCATTTTGTAACCAAGAAGTAAATAATCTTTCACTTCCTCCAATTTGCATTAATTGACTTGGAGTTCTAGTGTCAAAGCTTATTTTTGAATCAAACGGTTTTGCAAGTTTAGAATTATTTCTACAAATATCTTTAACACCATTTTCAAAGATAGAGAATAGTTCAACCATATTCCCACAAATAATAAATTCATCAGGATTAAAGATATCCAGGAGAACAGCTAAAGCTTCACCAAGCTTTTGCTTTGCTAATTCAACTCTTTGAATAACTTCAACTTCATTATCATTATAGCGAATTGCTAATTGTTTAGCATATTCAAGATTTGAAAGGCCATTTTCTAATAATTCTATCTCATTTAAATCATAGGCAATAGATTCAAGCGGGACAAACAATCTTAAACAACCGTAGTGCCCACATTTACACTTTCTACTATCCCCTCTTACTTTCATATGCCCTAATTCACCAGCTATTCCATCTTTACCTTTATAAAGTTGATTATTTATCATAATTCCCATTCCAACACCTTGTGTTAGAAAGATACTTATTTTACTAGTTGATGTAGTATCATTTTGACCTTGAGCAAGAATAGAAAGGTTTGCATCATTTTCAACAACCACAAAATCACTATGAAAAAGATCTTGTAATATTGATACAATGTTTATTCCTTCAAAAACAGGATTTGAGCAAGATAGCACTATATTTGAATTTTCTAAAAATACTGCAGCAATTGCACAACAAACACCAATAATAGGTGTTGAAACATTAGTCATTAAATTATCATTAGCTTTTGATATTTTTAATAAAATATCATCAAGAGAATCATTTGATTTAATTTCAAAAGAAATTGTTTTTATTATTTCACTGTTCATATTAACAAGGCCAAGATACCCTGTTCTTAAATCATGAAGATCTATAACAATTGAATAAGCAAAATTACCATTAAAACTTAAACAAGCGGCTTTCCTACCACCGGTAGATAAAGAATTTTCATCAATTTGAAGCAACCCTTTATCAATTAGGATAGTAGCTATATTCGAAGCGGAAGAAAAACTCAGCCCTGTATCACTAGCTATTTGAGATTTTGTTTTTGGAATTTGATGCCTTAACATTTGCAAAATTGAAATAGCATTTGAAACTCTTATGTCCATTGTATTTGTTAGTTTTTTCAATAATCAGCCCCTCACAATAAAAAAATACATTAATTAATAAAATATTTTCTAATTATAATATTTATTAGTTCTCTTTAAAATAATAAATTATAGCATATCTAAAAAATAAATTAGGTATGCTATAAATTATAGTAAAAAACTTTAAATTAAACCAGTCAAATATTCAGCATTTTTATGGAATATCATATGTAATTCATTATCACTCAAATTTAAAAATCTAAAGTTTTTATGTTGCTCCTCTAAATAGATATAGGCAAAACCTCTTGGCATCCAACTTGAATCAGTTGAGAAGATAATTCTACTTGGACCGACTGTTTCAACAAACTTTCTTTGAACATCTTCTAAGCTTAATCTATAAGACATCCATCTTATCCATTGATTGGATCCTGAAGTATCAACCCAGATATTATCTCGAGTCCACATCAATTGAAGTAAATCTTCCATATAAGTACAACCAAAATGAGGAACAATAAATTTTACATGAGGGAATTTCTTTGATACATCAGCAATAGCATATGGACTTAAATTTATACCTGCTGGAGTTCCACCTGCTGCCCCTAAAAGACCAAAGTGAATTAAAACAGGTTTATCATATTTTTGACAAACTTCCCAAAGAGGATAATATTTTTTATCACTTAAATCAGTTGGTACCATAGGTCCTAGAATTTTATAAGCAATCATGTTTTGTTCTTTGAATGCTTTTTCTAAAACTTCGACAGCGTTTTCACTATCTGGATGATGATGAGCAAATCCATAAAATCTATCAGGGTACATTTTACAAATCTTTTCTAATCTGTCATTGCCTCCACCACTTGTCCAACCAATTTTCTCTATTTGCTTAGCATCAATATCTTTTATCCATTTATCTGCCATAACAGCATCATCTTCATCTGAAGGCTCTGGTTTTGGAAAGTTATATGCTTTTCTCCAAACTTCTCCATAATTTCTTGCTTCAAATCCTTCGATTCTAGCTTTACCAAAATCGACCTTTCCAAATTTTGGGTAATCAGGAAAATAATCTCCTGCTACTGGAAAGTGACAATGTAAATCAAAAACGGGTATTCCTTGAATCATCTTTTTTTCTCCTTTCTTAGATTTATCCTTTAACTCCTGTTAAAGCTATTCCTTCAATAATCTGACGTTGGAAAATAATATAAATTATAATAACTGGTATAGTAGCAACCGAGGCTCCAGTCATAATCATTTCCCACTCAGTAGCAAATTCTCCATTAAATAGAGCTAAACCAACAGGAAGTGTATACATACAAGTTTCACTTGAAACAATTAATGGCCATAAGAAGGCATTCCAGTTACCAACAAAACTAAATATTGCTAAAGCAGAAAGAGCCGCTTTTACTAAGGGAATACCAATCTGAGCCCAAATAGTAAATTCATTCATGCCATCAATTCTACCTGCATCAAAAAGATCATCAGGTAAAGTATCAAAGAACTGTCTCATTAAGAAAGTACCAAAGCCTGTCATTAATCCGGGAAATACAATACCCCAATAAGTATCAACCCAATTAAATTTAGAAGAAATTAAGTACCAGGGTATAACAAGCATTTCAGTGGGAATCATCATTGTTGATAGAACTAAAATAAAAATTAACTTCTTACCTCTAAAATTATGCTTTGCAAAAGTGTAGCCCATTAAAGAGTCAAAAAATAATATTGAACAAGTAACAATGGTACCTGCAATAAATGAGTTTAAAAACCAACGAACAAAATAACTACTTGAAAATAATCTAGTATAGTTTGCAATCGAAGGGTTTTTAACCAATAAAGATAAACTATAAACTTCTCTACCTTGTTTAATTGAAGTACTAAGCATCCATACAAATGGGAATAACATTAATAAACCAAAAATAAACAATATTACATATCTAATTTTATCACTGACTTTATTATTTTTCATTTCTAGTTACCCTCATTTGTATCAGCGTAATTAAGAGTATTATTAAAAATAATATTACAGTTAATGCTGAAGCATATCCCATATCAAAACTTCTAAAGGCTGTATCATAAATATATAATACAAGAGGTTTTGCAGAATTTAATGGACCACCTCCAGAGGCACGTGTCATATTAACAACTTGAGTAAAAATTCTTAAGAATCTAATTGTTCCTGTAATTAAAAGGAATATAAATGAATTTCTAAGCAATGGAAGAGTAATATATCTCAATACATTAAAAGAAGAAGCTCCATCAATTTCAGCTGCTTCATAATATTGCTTTGAAATACCTTTTAATCCAGCCATAAAAATAATCATTTGGAAACCTACTCCACTCCAAGTTGTTGCAGCTAAAATACAACCCTTTGATTGCTGAACAGAATTAAGAAATTCTTGCATAGGGAAACCCATAGACATTAAGATATTATTAAAAACACCAATTGGTGCTGGTTGGAAGAGCCATCTCCAAACCCAAGCTACTGCTACCATAGAAGTAATATAAGGCATGAAATAAACAGTTTTAAATAGACCACTACCAATTTTAGCTTTATCGATATTATAGGCTAATACAAAACCAATAAAGATGCTTATTGGTAGTCCATAAATAACATAATAAAAAGTATTTGATAAAGTTTTATAAAATATTTTATCTGAAAATAACTTCTTATAATTATTTAAACCAATCCAGTTAGCACTGGAGCTAATAATATCCCAATCAGTGAAAGAGAGATAAAAAGCATAAATAGTTGGAAGAAATCTAACTAAGAGATAAAAGATAACAGGAACAAGGATAAATAAATAAGCCCATTTCTCTTTTTCTCTTGCTAAAGTACCCTTCGGTATTCTATTTTTCATATGTTAACATCCTATTTATATAAAGTTACTAAATATATAGCAGGAGATATCTCCTGCTATAAATATTAACATACTATTTGTTACTAAAGTATTTATCGATAACAGCTTGTTCTTCTTGTGCACAGATATCAACAGATTCTTTAACATCCATACCTTCTAAAACAATTCTATTATAGGCATCAAACATTGCACTCTTTTGAGCAGATTCATCATAGAAGACTGTTGCATGAGCATATTCTAAGCCTCTTACAAAAGGACCATATTTAGGATCACTAGCAATTTCTTGTGATAGACCTAATTCTTGATTTGCTGGTAATTCACCAATTGCAGCTAACCAACGTTTCATTACATCTTCACTTGTTAAGAATTTTAAGAACTTCTTAGAAGCTTCTAATTCTTTACCTTCAGTAAAGCTAGTAATACCATTTGCCCAGAAGGAAGCAAAGTTTGATTGAATACCATTCATTGTAGGAAGTTCAGCAGTTCCATAATTTAATTCTTTAACACTATCAAGTGTACCTAGAGCAAAAGATCCACTTACGAACATAGCACAAGTTCCTGCTTTAAATGCAGTTCTATCATCTTCCATAAATCCTTGACGACCAGTTTTTTTAACTAATTCTAAATCAGTTACAAAACTCATTGCATCATAACCAGCTTGGTTATTATAAAGAACTTTTGTTGTATCTTCATTATAAGGAGCTGTTCCCATTTGTCTATTTAATACTTCTCTAATTACATGGTGGAATTGGTTATCTAAGTTAACACCTAAACCAACTTGTAAGAAGTTACCATTTTTATCAAATTTTGATAGATCCATACCCATTTTTACAGCTTCATCCCAAGTTTTAGGAGCTTCACTATAACCAGCTTCAGCTAATAAATCTTTATTATAGAACATAGCTAAAGATCTAACTGCTGTTGGAAGAGCATAATAACTACCATCAAATTTAGCAGCTTTAACTAAAGGGAAAAATTCACTTTCAATTTTAGCTGGAGTAAAATCATCTCCACTTAATGGTTGTAAATAACCAGCTGAAACATAAGTTGGAAGCCATCCATAATATAAGTTAATTACGTTTGGTCCTTTACCACTAGGAACTGATGCTGCAACTTTTGTATTGTAATCTGCATAAGGGAAAGTTTGTTGAGTAACTTTAATATCTGGATTAGCAGCTTCAAATTCACTAATTAATTCATCCATGAGATTTTTCTTAGTTTCATAAAAGTACTGCCAATAAACTATTTCAGTAACTCCATCCTCTTTTACTTCTTTTTCTCCATTTGCAAAAATAGGTGCTAAATTAAATATTAATAAACATCCTAATACAATCGCAAAAATTCTTTTCTTCATACAAAACCTCCATTTAATTTCATATAGCAAAGTATAAAAATCGTTTTTGTTATACTTATTATAAGACTTATCATAAGTTTGTCAAGAAAATAATAAACTTGAAACAACTACGAAAGTTACTCTTATTTTTAACCGACTAACTTTTCTCTTTTTTTACTTGTTTTATTTGAAAAATCTAATACTGATATTAGAATTGATAAAACAACCAATAACAGACAAATTACTGATATTACATTAGGCGTATCCCCATCTATAAATAGCCAACTTAATAAGGCTCCCATAGCAGGAATTAAGAAATTCCAAATACTAATATCATTTAAACTAACTCCTTCATGAGTTACAATAGTATTCCATAAACAGCTACCTCCAGCTGTTATGAAAGATAAATAAATAAGGGAAAAAATTAACTTTGAACTTATTTCATTATAATTTACTTTTTCATCTAAGAAAAAGGATAATATAATTATTAAGATTCCTCCAATTAAATTAATTACAACATTAACATCTAATATTTGATTGATATTAACCCTCTTTTTTATCATTACAGTACCAAAAGCATTAGCAAAATTACTCAAAACTAATAAAACTATTCCAATAATAAATGTATTGTTTATTACATCTGTATTAGAAGTTTTAGATAAGGAGAGTATTACTACTCCTAAAAGTCCTAAGCCCAAACTCAAAAGACTCTTCTTTGTTAAATGTTCATCTTTTATGAATAATGTAGCAACTATTACAATAAAAGCAGGAGAACTGCCTTTTAACATTGCAACATAAGAACCTGGTAAATAATTCAATCCAATATTATATATTGTAAATCCTATAAAGGGATTTACTAAAGCTAATAATATTATATACCCTAAATTCCCTTTAAGGGATTTAAAAGGATTTCTTCTTATAAAGATATAAATCATTAAAGCTGCTATTAAACATCTAAGACCTGCAAGCATTATTGGAGGGAAAACTTCTAAACAGATTTTTCCAAATAGGAAAGCTGTACTCCAAATTAGATTTGCACTAATGGCATAGATTAAAATTTTCTTTCTACTCATTATAGTTTCCCTTAATTTAATCTTTATAAATGAATATAAAATATATATTTTAAAAAATATAATACTAACAATTAATAACAGGAGAATCATTATTGTTAATCTCAAAGAGCATTAATATAAGGAACTTATCAAGTTCCTTATATTAACAAACTAACAATAATACACTAATTCTCTATTTTAAAACTTCTAATGCAGCCTTTAGATTATCTTCACAGAACTTTCTTCTAGAAGGAGCAACTTCATGTTCTCCTGGATTCCATTTACTAAACCAGTATCCTATTCTTCCATCTGAGTTGTGTGATAATAATAGATGATGCCAAGCTTTTTTAATAAGTTGTGGATCTCTCTTTTCTTCTTCAGCTTTAAGAATTGCATCTCTTACTTCAATTGTTAAATCCCATATAGGTTTAGCAGCACCTTCTGTAAAAGTCTCTATTTTAGTATTACCTAAGAAATCTTCTAATTTAATTGTATGATAATTATCTTGTGTTTCTAGAACATCTTCAATCCATACTGGTTGAACAAAGTCTAATGCATTTATTTTTGATAAGAATTCTTCTAATACTTCATATGTTTTTTCAAAACCACTATTAAAGAAATCAATAAATACAGTTTCTCCATCTCTTTTGAATAATAAGAACTTATCTGGATGTTCAACATGGAATTTCTTAATTCCATCTATTACAGTATCAACAGGTAATAAACCTTTCATCATTAATTTCAAGAATCTTGCTGGACAATCAGGTAATTCATAGGCTGCAGCTACAGCTTTTAAAGTATTCCCTTCTCCAATATCTAATATACATGGTTGATAAGGATCATCTTCAATATTAGCTTCTTTATAACTTTTCTCAACTTGAGAAGCTAAGGTTATAATCCAATTTATTCCGTTATTATGTAAAACAGAAGCCATTTCTTTACTATAAGCAAATTCAGGTGGTAAGAAGCCTTTAGTATCTTCTTTTAATTTAGCTTTATCATATTCTTTACCAACTTTTACTTGTTGATCAAATTCTTCTTTTATTAGCAATTGAGGAATTGGATGAGTATAAGTATATGTTCCTAATTTTATTACTTTATCTTTAGCTTCAATAATTTTATTTAAAAAAGCTTTATCTTCTTTTTCAATTATTTCTGAACTGTAACCAGAAACAAACCAGTTAGCTTTCATATTATATTTTTCAAATAATTCTAATAATGGTTTATAACCTTTATCAATTATTTGTTTTTCTTCTCCAACTTCAATTTCGCATCTTTGAATATTTAAATTAAATGCAAATCCAACTTTTAGCATTAAGTGCCCTCCAAAGTATTAATCTTTTACTTATTATAAGTCTTTTAATAAGTTTGTCAAGAAAGAATTTTATATTTTTTTAGAATTAATAATTCCAAAAATATTTAACTAATTTTTATAAATAATTGATTTGATTAAAGAATATTAATTAACAATATTTGGTAATTAATAATTATTAGAAAAGAGAATAAAATGATTTAGAAATCAGTTTTATTATTGAAGAATTCACCTTTTTTATAGATGAAATAACTAATTAATCCTCTAACTATTAAATCTAGAGTCATAGCAGCCCAAGCTCCATTTAAACCATACTTGGTATATTTTACAACAATATATGCTAAAGGTAATCGAATACACCACATCCCTATTATTGTTATAATAAAAGGTCTTTTTGTATCGCCAGATCCTCTTAGTATTCCAAAGACCATCATTGATAAACCAAAGAATGGTTCACAGATGGCAACAATTCTAAGTAAATGAGCACCTGATAATATTACTTGTTGATCATTTGTAAAGAAACTTACTAGATTGGTTGAAAAAAGAAATAAGAAAATACCAGCTACACTCATTGTAAGGGTTCCCATTATAAGAGAGTTTCTTGCATATTTCTTTGCTAATTCTATTTTCTCTGCGCCTATTGCTTGAGCTACAAGAGTTGTTGCTGCTGTAGAAAAACCAAAGGTTGGCATATAAGTTATTGATTCTGCTTGAATAGCTAGATAATGAGAAGCTAGTGCTTTAACCCCTAGTGTTGTTACAATAGCTGTTAGAAGGATTTGTCCGAAAGATAGAGAGAATCTTTCGAATGCATTTGGTAATGCTAATATAGAGGCTTTTTTGTTTATATCCCAATCCATTTTTAATGGATTGATTATTTTAAGTTTTATTCTTTTATCTTTTGTTTTTATTAATAAATATAATATTAATAAAGTAGAGATAGTAATTGAAGTACAAGTAGCGATAGCAGCTCCTTGTACTCCTAAATTAGCTCTTTTTAATATAAAAGAGGTATTAAATATTGTTATTTCTTTTGAAGGGAATATTAATAAATAATTTAATACTACATTTATTATATTATTTATTATATTAACAAAGAATGGTGTTTTAGTATTTCCAGAGGCTCTTAATATTCCACTACTCATTATCATAATGCTTTGTGGGATAAAGGCTATTGTTAACCATTTTATATAATCTTGAGAGTCTTTTACCACTGAAATATCAGCTTTTAGAATATAGGGAATATTAGGGCCTAATATAATCATTAAGGTAAATATTATTAAGGATATTATTAATGCTATTAATAGTCCTTGAATTGAAGCTAGACTTGATCTTTTATAATTCTTTGAGCCTATATTCTTTGCAATTATTACACTATAACCTACTGCAAGAGAAGTTAATAATCCATTTACTAAAAAGATAGTTGCAGCATTAATTGATATTGCTGCTGTTGCTATTGCACCAAGAGATCCTACCATAGCTGTATCTATATAATTAACACAGGTTAATAGTATTTGTTCTGTTATTGTTGGCCAAGCTAATTGAAGTATTGTTTTAGTTACAGGTTTTCTTTCATCTAGTAAGTCTAGTGTTTCCATTTGTCCTCAAAAACAAATAGCTTTATTTATCTTAAGAAATTATAAGGATTACTACTTGTAATATATTTTATATTACTTATTATAAGTCTTTTAATAAGATTGTCAAGATAAATATTTAAAAACAAATTACTAATATATTTAATTATTTGACTAACTGTATGTAGTAAAAAATAAACAAGCTTTACTAACGCTCTATGGCGTTTATTTGCTTGTTTAAATTTTTATATAGATTGCTATTTTTTTTATAAATGTAGTTGTATTTTTTGTACAAGTATTCTAACTTTTAATGATTCAATTGGTATTGGGTCCGCTATTAATACTCTTAAATCATTCATATCTACTAGTAAAGATTCTTTATTTGTTTGAGGTCAATGGAAACATCCATATTTTATTTTTTTTGATTTTTAGACCAAAATACAAATATACTTTTTTACATAAATTTATATTTTAAGATAGCCGTCTACTAATAAGATTAATCCTTTTATTCCTTTTTTAAAATCAGTAACTCCTACTTTTAAATATCCTTTAATACCTTTTAAATCTTTATCAAATAAAAGTGCCATATTATTTCAACACCTCCATTAATTTTTGTAATAAATCTTCATTTTATCTATAAAACTGTAACTCTAATAATCTAATATAACATATATATATTTCTTTATTGTACACAATAGAAGAATAATTTATTATAATATTTTTTTATTCTTTCTTAATACTGCTTTATTCTTTTCTGGAACAGTAAAACAAACCATTCCATTAGATTTTCCTTCTTTAATAAAATTATGCTTTTATGTTTTAATTCTACTATTACTTATATTTCTATTTACACTCAAATTTGAATTATTTTTTCTTGTTTTTAATTAAGATCCAACATTGTTAACTTTGTTCTTATAATTTGCTAGCCAAGCCCTCATTTCATAATAATTAATTTTATTTGTAGTACAATATTTATTTAAATTTAAGCCAGATTCTTTATAATCATGTAAAAAATGTAGTTTCTCATATTTGGTATATTTTTTCTTTTTCTTCATAGATCCCTCCATGATTAAACTACTCTTAAAAGTTCCTTATGCTTAGTATGTCGATTGTTTGATGCAGACTCTTATTCCCCCCAACCTGTAATCATCTGTAGCACCAATCAACACCAACAACACGCCTCAGAGAGTTGCTAAATGGATGGATTAGTGGATAATGGGTAATGGGTAATGGGTAATGAATATGTTAGTCATTATTTTTCAATTTCCTTGAAAAACTATATAAATTATCATATATTTCATCTGCTACAGTTTTACCTTGATCTATAGGGTGTCCACTTTTAACTAAAACAGTTTTTCCGATTCCTGCATTCTTTCCAGTAAGAATATCTGATTCCTTATCACCGATTATTATACTTGTAATCAAATCAATATCATAATCCATTTTAGCTTGTTCTATCATACCTATCTCTGGTTTTCTGCAATTACATTTACCTGAGTATTTTTCAACCGTCCCTTCAGGATGATGCGGACAATAATAATATGCATCTATAAAAGTATTATGCTCTTGCAATACTTTATCTAAATAATTATGCAAAGTTTGCACATCTTTTTCTTCGTAATAACCTCTAGCAACCCCTGCTTGATTTGTGATAACTATAACTTTAAAGCCTAATTCATGAAATGTTTTTATAGCCTCTATTGCTCCATCTATAAATTCAAACTCATCAGTTTTATAAAGATAATTGACTTCTTTATTTATGGTACCATCACGGTCGAGAAAAATCACTTTATTCATATAATATTACCACCTTTATTACATCAATCTCTTTACATCTTTGAAAAATCTTCTTGTGCTTTACAATAATCCTCTGGTACACCTATATCAATAAAATATCCATCACTTTCAAAAGCATATAAATCAACTAGCCCACTTTCTAATACAAGCTTTTCAAATGAAAAAGACTCGTCTTCAATCCTATCTAAAACTGACTTATTAATAAGATAAGATCCCCCATTTATTTTACCAGATATTGTTTTCCTTTTTTCTTTAAATTCTATAATCTTATTATCTTGAATTACAACAGATCCATATCTATCAAAATAATGCATAAGTTTTACGGCTATAGTCAAATTACTTTCTTTGTTATTATGGAAATCTTTCATTAATTTTAAATTTACATCATAGTAAGTATCCCCATTAATTATAAAGACATCATCATTCTTACAATAGTCTAATGCTTTTTTTATAGCGCCACCAGTCCCTAACGGAGTATCTTCAGTTGAATATGTGATTTTTATTCCTTTATAATTATTACCAAAGTATTCTTTGATAATATCTCCTTTATAACCTATAGCTAGCACAACATGCTTAACACTATTATCTATTAAATAATTAAATATATATTCTAGGAACGGTTTTTGATTTACTAGAGCCATCGGTTTCGGAACATCTGAAACTATGTGACTAAGTCTTGTACCAAAACCCCCTGCTAATATAATTGCTTCCATTATCTATCCTCCACAGAAAACATTTCATTTTCAACTGCTGCACAAAGTGCGTGATAAATAGGTAAATGATATTCTTGAATAATAAAAGTTTCATTTGATGGAACATTGATAAGTATATCAGAAAATGATCTAAGCTTTCCACCTTTACTACCAGTCAGTGAAATAACTTTCATTCCTTGTACTTTAGCCATTTGAGCTGCATAAATAACATTTTTTGAATTTCCTGATGTACTGATGGCTATTAAAATATCTCCCTTTTTTCCATAGCCTAAAACCTGCTGCGCAAAAGATAAATCAGGGGCTTGATCATTTGCATATGCTGTTAACAATGCTGTTTCGCTTACTAAAGAAATCGCTGGCAAAGCGCCTTGAAGATTATTAACAAAATATTGTGCTGTTTCTGGAAATAATGTGTTAATTTCTTTTTGCTTTCTTTTATCAAGTTTTCGTGGAAGAAGGAATCCTTTCATTAATTCTCCTACAATATGTAACGTATCTGCTGCACTCCCACCATTACCACAAACCAATAATTTATTCCCACTCACATAACATTTTATTATTTCTTCAACTGCTTCTGTTACAAAACAATCTTTTAATTTAGGATATCTTTTTATCAAATTATCTATAATTTCTTTTGTAGATATTTTCAACTATTTCACCTCTCTGGTATAACTATTACCAATATTCTTTTTATTGAATTTTATAATTGCTTTATTTTATTCATATAAAGTCCAAGCCTGTGCCCCTTTTTCTGTAAATTGAACACACATAACTTTTCCATCAGTTTTTCTCAATTTTTGAACTAAATTATATCTTTCTCTTGGATCACAAATTATCATCATAAAACCACCTCCACCAGCACCCGATACTTTAGCCGCTTTAGCACCATTATTCATAATATATTGATACATTTCATCAATTTGTGGGTTAGTAATAGCTGAAGACATCTTTTTCTTAGATTCCCATCCATTTTTCAGGCACGTAGCAAAGCTATCAAAGTCACCTTTCAAAATCGCATTCTTCATTTCTATGGCTGAAATCTTTAATTCATGCATTCCCTCCAAGCTTTTAGGAGCTTTTGCTTTTGTATTCTTGATCTGCTCATCTATTATTTTAGCTGATTCTCTTGAAGTACCTGTATAATAAAGGACTAATGAATTTTCAACTTCATTCTTAATCCAATTTTTAATTCTTAATGGATTTACAATAACCCTATCCTTGATGAAAAACTCCATTAAATTAAAGCCCCCAAAAGTTGCTGCAAATTGATCTTGCTTACCACCTGTCAACTTTAAGTCTAACCTCTCAATTCCATACGCTAAATATGCCATATCATATTCTCCAAGAGGCAAATTAAGCCATTCCATATAGGCCTTAATAATTGCAACTACCATCGTAGACGATGATCCAAGACCAGACCCTGCAGGTGCATCAGAATATGTCGTCATTCTAAAAGACAATGGTTTCCCGTTGTTATAGTCTTTTATAATTCTATTGTATATCCCTTTATGTAATATTAATTGGTTATCAACTTCAATATACGACTTACTTTCACATTCAAATATTTCATTTCTATCAGGTGAAATAAATGCAATCTTATTATCATCAGTTGGCTCGATTGTACAATATGCATACATATCAATTGTTGCATTTAATACCGCTCCACCATATTCATCACAATACGGTGATACATCTGTACCTCCTCCGGCTAATCCTAAGCGAAGAGGTGCTTTAGAACGTATAATCATGATTTTTCTCCTTTACAGTTATTTCAAGAATTTTTTATAGCCTTATTGCTCTAAAAACCTGAAATCTAAAGATTTAATCCCTACTAAATAAATCTCTTGTATACACCTTGTCTTCTACGTCTCTTATATCTTCTGCTAGTCTATTCGCCACAATCACATCAGAGATCTTCTTAAACTCATCCAAATCACTAATCACCTTAGAATTATAAAAATTATCTTCCTTCAGCGTCGGTTCAAATATAACAACCTCAATACCCTTCGCCTTAATTCTCTTCATAACCCCTTGAATAGCCGATTGTCTGAAATTATCTGAATCAGTCTTCATTGTTAATCTATAAATCCCTACAATTTTAGGACTTCTACTAATAATCATATCAGCAACATGGTCTTTTCTGGTCCTGTTTGCATCAACAATGGCACTCATTATGTTTTGAGGCACATCCGCATAATTGGCTAATAATTGTTTTGTATCTTTAGGTAAGCAGTAACCACCATATCCAAAAGAAGGATTGTTATAGTGCCTACCGATTCTTGGGTCTAATCCAACCCCTTCAATAATTTGTTTTGTATTTAGTCCTCTTACTTCTGCGTATGAATCTAATTCGTTAAAATAAGCTACTCTCATAGCAAGATATGTATTAGCAAATAACTTAATGGCTTCTGCTTCAGTTGAACCTGTAAAAAGCATATCAATATCTTCTTTAATAGCTCCTTGAGCTAAAAGATTAGCAAACACTCTAGCTCTTTCAGATTCTTCACCAACTACAATTCTCGATGGATGAAGATTATCATATAAAGCTTTACCTTCTCTTAAGAATTCAGGTGAAAAAATAATATTATCAGTCTCAAACATAGCTTTAACTTTTTCAGTATACCCTACAGGTACTGTTGATTTAATAATAATAACAGCATCAGGATTAATAGATAATGCATTAGCAATAACTCCTTCAACTGTTCTTGTATTAAAATAATTCTTCACTGGATCATAATTAGTTGGTGTTGCAATGATAACATACTCAGCATCTTTGTATGCTTCAAAGTTATCTGTAGTTGCTATTAAGTTTAATTCTTTTGTCGCTAGATATTCTTCAATTTCTTTATCAATAATAGGTGATTTCTTATTATTGATCAGCTCTACTTTCTCCTTGATAATATCTAAGGCTATTACTTCATTATGTTGTGCCAACAGGATTGCATTTGATAATCCAACATATCCTGTTCCCGCAATTGTGATTTTCATTGATTGCTTCCCCCCCTTTATTCAAATTGTAATAAATCTACAATATTTCAAATTTCAAAAAACATATACTCTAACATCGAGCACTAATAATGATAAATTAACAAAGTTTAAATTCCAAACAAATAGCCTCAACTGGCTCTTCAATGCATAGAATGTATTAAGAATCCCAACTGTGAAAGAACTGCTAATTTCCAAGCGAGAACGAGCAGGAAGGTCAGCTTCATATGTAAGTCTAATTTCATTCATATCAAGCATTTACATAGCATGAAGAATTGCCGGATGCAGAATATCATCTATCTCAGTTATACGTGCTATTTTTAAGTATGACAATTCCGTAAAGTAATCAAAAAATCTAGGGAGATGTCTTACATTAACATAGCAATATTTATAAAAAATAGTTGAAAGAACTGCTCCACCAACCTCTTCAAAAAATGGAGACATATCCATTCCACCACAAAAATCTCATTTTAATAATTGTTTGTGTTATTATCATGAATTTTTTCCTATCAACTCCATAAATTGTTCTAGCGGAATTCTATTGCTATATTTATATTTGTATGTATTTTCTTTGTACTGTTTTAGCAACTCAGGGGTCAAAGCTACCTTTTCTAATGCCTCCAATAATCCATAATCAGTATTATCACATACAAACCCAATGCATTTATCTCTAACTATTTCTATCGCAGATACTGTATTAGTAGTCACAATTGGCAAATTCAAAATGCAGGCCTCATCAAAAACCATTGGTGCTGCTTCATGATAAGATGGAACCAGGAGAAAATCAGCATTAACCATTAATCTATATGGATTTTTTTGATTACCATGGAATTCAATGCAATCCAAAAGATTATACTCATCAATTGATAAAAGTAGCTCTTCGGGAGCGTCTTCTCTATATCCACCTATAATATGCCACTTGAATAAAACATTTTTATCTTTTAAATTTCTCAACGCCTTTATCACTCTCATATGACCCTTTTCTTTTCTTATGCGTGCTACAGTCACAAAATTTAAAACATCGCTATCATAAATGTATGAATCCTCTTTTGATAAAGAAATTATCCTATCTATATTATTACAGTTATAAACAATACATGTTTTATCAGTTAATGCTGGCTCCTCATCTGTGAAAATCTTTTTTACACTTTTGGAAACGGCAGCTATCTTATCAAACTGACTGTAGATTCTATGACTGTATGCATCGTTAATTCCATAAGTTGCATAATCACAATGGATAAACGCAATTTTCTTCTTTGCCTTAATGTTATTCAGTACAAACTCATTGCATCCGCCATACAAGCTATTAATTGGGCCTGATTGTGAGCATGAAATAGCAACGTCATATCCGCCATATTTATATGAATTTGCGCAGATTATTTTATAGGCCAACCCATGTCCAAATATTTTACAGACCCCACCTAGAAAAAACCTTAACAAACTGTATCCCAAGCCAAAACTCTTTGATTGACTCTGTGAAATAGCAATGAGCTCTGCGACTCTTCCACCCGGAATAATTTGCACGTTTTTTGGCACTAAAGTTTTATCTTCAGTCTTAGAATGAAACAGAATTAAATCAATTTCTAAATTTTCCTGTAAATTCAACTCATTAAATAAATTTTCAATTGATGTGGCTATGCCACCAGTATTAAGAGATGTCATCACAAAAGCTAGTCTTTTCATCTTTTTTACCTCATAAATTGTATTTATTATATTTCAGTCCAAATATTTTGAGTTTTGAGCCAACAACAGAAAACCCATACTCTTTGAAATATGATTCAACATTGTTGCTTGAATGTCTCAGTTCAGTTGATATCTTTCCTCCGGCCTTTTTTACACCCATTATACTTGAATAATTGTAATCATAGCAATAAATGATGCAATTATTTGAATCACAATTATTGGCCATCCAAGTTAGAAGTGTCGGATAATAGCCTTTTCCTCGGCATGATTCCCTTGTCACAAAATCATACAAAATAGAAGTATCATAACAATCTGCATTAATTACTATATCTATTTCAGCTATCCAAAATACTCCACGTGTAGAAACCCATCCGTATGAAACCCATTTATTGTCTTTGATAGCCAAAACCATATATGATCCCGTTTCAAATCTATTCTTACAATCTTTGTTTATCAAATGTTTAAGTGTTAAACCCTGACCGTCAGAAAATGCCACTAATTCTTCAAAACTATTAATTCTCTTATATTTTAAATCGGCATTATTCATAAACTCTTGGTTCTTATTGATTTGATAAAAAATAAGCGTTGAAGTTCTTGATTTTTTATATGCATTAACCTTTTTAATCGCTATACTAAGCACTGACATTTACTCATCTCCTCAAAAACTTCTTAGCAATATATTTTATATCATTTTTATTAACAACCCCAAACAAAGCTGCCAAAGAAAAATAAATTATGCAGGCAACAATGACAACTATTAATAATGCAACAATTTGAGGCATGTAGAAAATTAGCAAGTTAAACAATAAATATGTCGGAACAATCATAATTACGCTACATAAACAAATCTTCAGGAATTGAATAAAAAACTTTCCAAGAGGGAACTCTTGGTTTTCCTTAATAAACTTCACAAATAGTATTATAGTAGATACAATTATTCCTAAGCTTGTAGCCATAGCCAACCCATTAACACCCATCCATCTTGATAAGACAAGATTGAAAACAATGTTAACCGCAACAGCAACAAAACCCACATACATACAGAATTTTGTCTTTCCGTACGCATAGAAATATGATTGAACTATGACTCTAATTCCATTCGGAATGATATAGATAGCGTAAAAAAAAAGTATTTCTACAGTAGTTTGCGTTTGTGTACTATCAAAATTCCCTCTTTCATAAAGGTTTTTTACGATAGGTTGAGCAAAACAGATTAGCCCGATCATTGCGGGAACTAAAAGCATAAGAGCTTTCTCTAATCCTTTAAATATTTCGTCTACAACTAATTCTCTTTTTCCTGCAGAAGCATGTTTTGTCGCTTCAACAAAAACAATAGAATTAATTGATACCGCAATTACAGTATGAACAATGGTCACAATTGTATTTGCGTATGTCAATAAAGAAATGCTACCAGATGAAAATGTAGAAGCAATAGTACGATCTATAATTACATTAATTTGATCTACGCCTAAGCCAATCATAATCGGCAAAGATATTTTTATAACTCTCGCAATATACTTAGATTTAAAATCTACATGTGGATAAAAATGGAATCCTCTCTTACTTGAAGCTATTACAACTATGATCCATTGAGTCATTGTTGCTAACAAAATACCTATCGGCAGAAAAACATCATTTACTTTTGCCGCTATAATACATGAACTAATCTCCACAAAGCTTAAAGCAATACCAATAATTGAGGGTGAAAAATAGTCACCGTTAATTTTTAAATAGGAGCTAAAAACACCCACCATTCCCACAAAGTAAATACTAAAAATACTTATTCGAAGGAATGTTGCTGTGATATTTGCTGTGCTTTCATCGAATCCACTGGCAAAAATAAAAACAATCGGCCTAGTAAAAATAAGCGTGAAAACAACGATTATTGAAGAAATTATAATCAATATCGACAGTATGTTTCCAGTAAAGTTATTTGATTCCTTATAACCTTTTTCTTCTTTAATCTTCATAAAAACAGGTGTAAAACTTACACCTATTGAAGTACTAACCAAAAGAAAAAGAATGTTTGGAATAGATTGTGCTAATAGATAGGCGTCGCTGATTGAACCGGCTCCATAAAAATATGTTAGCACCATTTGACGTACAATTGCTATTATTTTGGCAAGCATTGTCAAAGATATTACCATTGACGTATTTGCGCCGCATGATTGTTGTCTTGGTTTATTCATACATAATTTACCTCATAAGTGTAGCACCTTTATTAATTTCAAATCTATAGTAATTCGTATAACTAGAAACAGCACCAAGTGAAAACTTGTATCTTTCGTTACCGTTTGTTAAATCAAATAAAATGCTTCGATTATCATCTAATATTGTCTGAAATACATTCGTTAACAAGAGCATCCCTGGAGAGTACCTGTCAAAGTCATCGTTGATGGAAACTTGCATAATGCAAAGTTCATCATTATTTTTCTTTAATCCAAAACAATACGCAGCAACAATATTGTCTATTTTGTATACACCTAAGAAGGTCCCTTTGGCATACCCCATGACTTCGGAAATAATATTATATTTTTTTTTTCTATATGCTCTTACTCTTTCAAAAAACCAATTCTTAAGGCCATCATTTCCTTCTTTTTTGGTTTTGATTATTCTACGCTTTTCATATAAAGTTAATAATTCTAGCTTTAATCCAGTTGGAATTACTTGTTCTTCATAAATGGCGAAAGCTGTTGAATGTTCATCCTTCTTAACTCGATTATTCGCAGTTCTAATATTTTGCCTTACACTTTTACTTAGTGACTTAAAGTATTCATCATATGATCCACTCAAGGTTATGGATGCGCATTCGTTATCTTTATATGGTTCAATCCCATTAAGCTCAGCCCATTTTGATAGTGGAGACTCTTTACGTATTTGCAAAAAAGAAAAAGATGTTACTGAAAATTTTTTAGCAATAGAGTCTATTAAAAACTGTATGTCTTCACTTTCCACATTTTCGGAAAAATAGACTAAGTCATGATAATCTGTTTCTCCTCCACTTCCAATAAAAAATACACCTTTACTTCTTCCCGTTGTTTTCACAAAAAAATGTCCACCTAAAACAGTCATTCCACATCTTATAACATGAACTCCGATATACGGAATCTTTGAATGTTGTGTAATATGTTCCTTATACAGACATTTCTGCCACATTTCATACTGAAAGGGTGAATTAATTGAAACATCAATTGCCTTATTATCAATTCCCCGATAAAAATCACCTATATTCTTAAAAAACTTAATCTCTCGTTCTTCCATTTTTCACCATCCCTTTATTGCGTTTGTACTAACCTTCGTTTTAAGTAACGTACGCTTTTCTTAAATAAAAAGGAAGCACGATTGATCCACGATTTTTTCAGCAGGTACTTCATATCAATAGCAACTTTTCCATCACATTCATTATAAGTATGAATCCCACAATACTTATCTCTTTGGGAATCACAAAAATCTTTAAGCCACATAGCTTGCAACTCTGTTTCTTTTTCTATAATTTTTGCATCATAAAAAACTATGCCTTTTCCATAATCTCCATTCGTACAGTTCTGACCAACTCTAATGATTTTGTCTTCTTCAAAAATCAATCTACCAGCATTTCGATTTCCATATTCCGAAAAGTCTTTAATCTTCTTCTTATCTATAAGATTAAAGTCAGAATCAAGAGTCAATATGTAATTCTCAACGCTACACGAATCTCCAACAGAAGTATGAAGCACGACCTTAGAATAATCGTTATTAAGTACAATTGTGTCCACTGCAGGAAACTCAGAAGCTATTACCTTATATAATGACCATTTTTCTGGAAATCGTTCGGCTTTATAGATTTGAATACAGTTTGCTGATGAAGATTCAGGTATGATAAATAAGTTTCCATTGTGTTCAAAAATAAAAGGGAAAGATAAATGATAATCTTCCTCAATAGCAATGTGAGTCTTTCCTAGACTATAGTCACTATTTACAATCCTGTATGCAATAACACCTTTTTTTGTTTTTCTGTCATATCTCTCATAAAAAAGATATTGAATACCCTCGTGCTTAATTAAAAAAGGATCTGCGCCCCAGTATCTATCTAATTTTTCTTGTGCAATTATCATTTTTTGTGGATTTGTTTTATCATAAATCATAATATCCCACATGATTTCATAATTCATTTCTTCATGATAATGCTCAAGTATTCTTCTTAGTTTCATTCAAAAATCTCTCTATTTCCTGGATATTATTATCAACATTAAAATAAGATGATCTATTCTTAGCTTTGCACTCATATATATCTCTTAACTGTGGTTTATTTAAGAAGTTTTTCATTGCCTTAATAATAGCTTCTTGGCTATTCTCAATTACATAACCAAACTCATTATTGCCAAGTATTTCAGGTATTGATGCTGTTTTGCATGATATAACCGGTTTTCCAATAATTAATGCCTCACATAAAGCAGTACTGTATGCTTCTGTTTCTGAAGGATAGATAACTACATCACATTCCCTAACATAAGGATAAGGATTCATCTTATTACCAAAGAAAGTAACATTTTTTAAACCTAGTTCTTCTGATAAGCCAACCATATCATCATAAGTATCCCCGCTTCCAACTATATTCAAAGAAAAGTTATATCCTTCTTCATTAAGAAATTTAGTGCTTTCAAGAAGCCTTTCTATTCCTTTTCCACTTGAGATTCTAGTCATGCAACAAAAGGTAAATTTATTACCCTTTTTATAGGGTATATCTTCTTCTGATCTAACTCTTATATCATAAACATCTAATACATTATACAGTACACGAATTCTAGATTCATCATATCCCCACCGTTCAATAAAACCCTGTTTACAGGCTTCTGAAATACACACAGTGCTGTCAACTTTGCCGATATTTTTCTTAAAAATTTCTTCTTTAGTGCGCCCTTTCCTAGTCTTTGAGTAAACTTCAATAACTTGTTTCTCGATTGGATTAGTGATAGGCGAAAAATCTTTGTGGCTCCAAAATACTTTTTTACATTTTGCTGCTGTTAAAACATTAAGATTATTCCCCTTAAAGTCAATCGCAATATCATATTGAAACTTAATTATAAATTGGCGAATCATCCATTTTGGAAGTTTTTCCCTTAGCACCCCATAAGCATAGCGTATGTATTTGTTCCTATGCTTTGCCGGATTGTTGCGATAAACATGGCGGATAGTAACACCATCAGGTATTAACGCTTCGTATTCTGAGTTTTCTTCAAATGCCAATATTTCAAATTTATATTTTTCTAAATCGATGTGCTTAAGAATATTTCTTAGAACAGTAGATACGCCACCACTATCTATCACATCCATGATGATTAATGTTTTCATTAGAGTTCTCCACATTTTGATACTTTTTTATCCGTGCTGGTACTCCCCGACGATTGCGAATGGAGGAACGTTATTTGTCCTCACTGCACCAGCAGCAATAATCCCATCCCGATGTATGAGCAATTTTTCAGCATTAGCCAAAATTATGGCCCTTGCACAAATTCAAACATCATCTTAAATAATACCTTTGTTATGAGTAATCCCTTACCGATTCATAGGAATATCAATCCGCTCTGTATTATGATTAATTGGATTAATTATAACTTCTCTTGCCATCATTATATTATTATTAATTATAACATTTTGTTCTACTACACATTTTTCACCAATTCCAGAGTTATCACAAATCTGCAAATTAAACTGAAAATAGAACCTCTGCTCACTAATATGTAGTATCACCACGTATTTAAACACATCTGTTAAAAAGGAAAGGTTTATATTATGTTAAAAATTTCCTAGCTAGAATCCATTTACACAACATAGGCCATAGTATTAGGTTTAATTTTTCCATATATTATTACTCCTTCTCCGAGTCTAAGACTCAATGGTAATAAAAAATATAAATACTCAAGATACACACAACTTATAAAGAATATTAATATTAGTAAAAATATAAATGGAGTCCAATTTCTTTTATATATTATTTTGTTAAGTATCCCAACCCATGTTGTAATATAAACCATGCTACCAATAATTCCCCATTCATACACCAACTGAATATAAGTATTGTGACAACCGTGCCCTCCAATAATAGGAGCATCTATACCACTTCCGAAGAATAAGGTACCTGACCAGATAGCAGACAAATAATTTCTCCAAATAAGACTCCGAGAGGTTGTTAGTGCATCGAGAGAAATACTTGAAACGGAATTCCCATTTGTGAATCTATAGATTACTTCCAGAACTAAATTTGAGTATTGTGAATACAATAGTACCAAGCAAATAGAAAATAGACCTATTGTTACCATTTTCATCTTTGTACTAACTGTGCGCTGAAAAAAAATAAAATAAACCCAGAAAAATAACATCATCAAAATGCAAGATTTTGATAATGTTGCTAATCCAAAAACAGTAAGAATAGCTACTCCCACATCAAAAACATACCCCTTAATTCTCTTATTCACCAATGCCCATTGAAAAACAAACAAGCTACATATGATAAAGATTGTGTAGCCATTTGGATCATTCCATAGTCCCGCAAAACGAACGACAAACCTACTAGTAGACTCGTTTAAATACTGTGCATTTACTAATTCAGATGAAATATTAGGAATGTAATCCTTAGCAAAACCGATAATTCCGGTTAAAATTACCCCACAGATAAATGCAACACCTTCTACCGTAATTCCCATTTTTGTCGTATCAAAGATGATGTATGATATAAAAAACCACAGTATCAAATTCATAATCCTTGTTATAGGAATTATTCCCATTAATAAATTACTAGCTAAAGCATAAAACACAAGAATGCCTACTGACAATAGTGCAGTCTTTTTAATCCTTCCTTTTGATTTAAAGAGAAATACAGCTATTACTGCAAGCTTAGGAAACATGAAAAAGCTCGTAGTTCCGGCGCTAACAATCATAGTTGCAGAAAAAGGTAACAGGAAAAATAATTCACCCAAACAATAATGCATATCCTTTATTGTAAGGATGAAAATAACTGCGGTCAGAGTCGCAACGTACATTAAGCTTCGATTAAAACTATATGCTGCAATAAATAAAAATAAGAATATTAAATTATATGTAATCATTTTAGTTTGTGCCTTCAAATTATTCTAATCTCCCGTCTTAAATCATAAATAGACTTTTTTTGTAAGTAACTCAGCTATCTTGATCCAAGAATACTTCTCATTTATATTGGTATATAACCGTCGACCATATTCTTTTCTCTCTTCTGATGATAATGCCATTAAATCAGAAAGCCCATTTCGAAAATCCTCATCACTATTTTTAACAATGATACTATCATTATTATTTTCCATATATTCGCATATAGCACCACATTTTGTAGCTAATACAGTCTTTGAATACTCAGCAGCAGTAAATACTACTCCACTCATACTCGCATGCCTATATGGTAAAAGAATTGCTTCAGAATTAATGATTAAATAATCAAGCCATTCATCTTTAATATATCCTTCTATAAAAAGTATGTTATCTTCTGGCTTTATACTTTCCAATGCATTGTCCATCTCTGGATAGGCATTGGTACGTCTACCTGCAACAATCAATAGTTTTGAAGAATCAGCTAAATAATCTTCTTTCCAGATTTTTAACAGCCGATCAGTTCCTTTATTAAAAAATTGATTTCCAAACATTATATATTTTTCTTTTCCATGCAACCTAGCTTTAATTGAATCATCAATTTGAACGGATTCATCAAGTTCCTTTTTCTTTAGGATAGCCCCATGCGGTTGAATAATAACCTTAGCTTCATATTCGGGAAATACAGACAACAATTCTGCTTTTATTGCTTTCCCATGAACAATAATAGTATCAACCAATTTATAAATGATTCTTAGATTATCAATATATTTTTGACTGTCGATATGAGGTATTGCATTATGCGCAGTTAATACTATCTTATTTCCCTGTTTCTTTAGCTTTTCTAAAAATTTGATATCCAGTTTATACATTAACAACCACTGAATATGAATGTAATCATATTCTCCATTTTTGGCCATTTCAAGTATTCTTGAATATGCATTCAAGTACTCTAGTCCACGAACTACTTTTCTCAATTTCCCCTTACGATATTCAGATTTTTTAAAAAATATCCTAAATAAATGCCCACTAGGTTTTTCACCCTTGTAATACCAGTTAGTAGCAAGATCTAAGTCAACTCTTTGGCTTAATGCGTATGTTAAACCACTTGTATAGAACTCATCATTATTAACAGCCCAAGGATTAACTAATAAAACTTTCATAATCTATTCACTATCCTTCACCACGTTTTTATAATGTCTTAAATATTTTGTTTTCTCACAAATACCAACTCTTATGAAACGGGTTTTCTTGATTCCCTTTGTAGATTCTTTATTAGCCTCTCGTACTAGGACATAAGTATTAGCTGATGAGCAATCTTTAATTTTTTGTTCAGAGATATACGTAAGCATTTTACCATATAAGCCCTGCCCACGACAGTCATCTCTAGTCCAACACGGTCCAATTTGATAGTCTTCTTTTTTTATAAAAGAAAACTTTGCACAATAGGGAACTACAAAAGAAAAGTGTGCAAGTCCTTTCTTATCGTAAAGGCAGTAAATCTTGTGTCTTCCTTTTGAAGCTAATGCAAAGAGAATTGTTCTAAAAAATAATTCCTCTTTAAAACTTACTTTCTTGATTTTAAGAGAATATCCTATTGTATTCCAACAGAATATATCAGATTTACCACTCATATCTTTTTTGTACTGATATACTACGTACTTTTCGCTCATTTCATATTTCCTCTCACATTAAATACTTCTTCAAAGCATTAAAACTAAAGCACAATACGTGCCATGCTGCCAATACATTACTAATTCCTTCATCCTTAGTTTGAATCTCCCAGACCTGTTTAATGCTCTTGAACTTATTTGATGAAAGTGATCCTGAACTTACTCGATACTGTACAAGTGCCTCATCAATACCAACAGCTACTTCCCCACCACGCAACAATTTCAACCATGTAGCATAATCCTGACCGCCTCTTCTAATGTGCATTCGGAAATCACCCAACATATTTCTGTCAACAATAACTGTCGATGTAGCAATCATAGTATTATGTAATAAGAACTTGTAGTCCACCTGTTCTTTTACTTTTCTTTTTTCTTTTATAACAGTGCCTCTTTCATCAATTATTTCAATAGCTGTGTAACACATTGGAGCATTTTTCTCTTTCATGAGAACCAATTGCCTAGTAGTCTTTTCTGACATCCAAATATCATCTGAATCGAGAAAAGCAACATATCGTCCTGTTGCCATCTCAAGAGCTGTATTACGAGCAACGCCAGCACCCATGTTCTTTGGTTGCAAATGATAAACAATATGGGGGTACTTCTTCTTTAACTCGGCAATTATCATAGCTGAGTTATCCTTTGAGCAATCATCAACCAGAACCAGTTCTATATTGGGATAGGTCTGTGAAGCAACAGATTCAATCGTAGTTGCAAGGAACCGTGCTGCGTTGTATACAGGTGTAATTACTGAAACTATTTCATTGTTATAATGCTTGTTTTGAGTGGAATCCTGCGCCATTACTATCACCTATCCTTATTTTTTAACTGTTACGTAAGTTAATAAAACTATTCAATCTCATATTTCATTTTGCTAACCATTTCTCTCTTAATAAATCATTGTAAGCCAATCAGCGTGTTTTTCAATTTTCCCAGTTACAGTTTTCAAGTATTCAACATGAAGTTTATTTGTGATTTCGCCACATTTTCCATTTCCTACTTGATATCTGTCAACTGAAAATACAGGCGTAATTTCCATAGCAGATCCACAAAGAAAAGCTTCCTCACACATATATAGTTCTGTACGATCTACACTACGTTCTTCTACTTCAATATTAAACACGTCTCTTGCAATCTGAATAATTGTATCTCTTGTGATACTTTCTAATACACTATCGGTAATTTGAGGCGTTACAAGTTTTCCTTCTCTAACAATAAACAAACATGAGCCTGGACCTTCTGATACTCTTCCATCTTTATTTAAGATAATTGTTGTATCATAGCCATTCTTAACAGCTTCTCTTTGAGCCATACGGCTATTAATATAATTAGCACCACATTTAATTCTTGGTGAAATACTATTATCATTTATTCTCTGCCATGAGCTAACACAACAGTTAAGTCCTTTTTTATTGTATTCAGTATTTGTTTTTGCTTTAGGAATAGGAGCTACAAACATACCAACCGGTCCTGAGGAATGCCAAGTACCAAATCCATCAACAAACAAAGTCTGTCTAATGGCTATATCTTCTTTATATTCATTAGCTTTTATTACATCTATAAAGGCTTTTTTCATTTCTTCAATTGTATATGTATCATCTAATTCTAATAATCTTTGTGATCTCTTTAATCTCTTAAAATGGTCATCCAATCTAAAAGCATAGAGTTGCCCTTCTTCTTCATTCCAATAACATCGAATACCTTCAAAGACATTAGCTCCAAATTGAGATGTTGGAGATAGTACATTTATTGTTGCTTCTTGGAGATGTACAATTTCTCCGTTAAACCAAATAAATCTATTTTCAATACTTGTATTCATTTCTTTTTCTCCTATTAGTATTTATATAAGAACTAACAATCAAGTAATCTACATTGTAACATCTTGCTGTTTTTGTGAATAACGCGCTTTTGCTGCTACAGCATTAGCAGCTCTTTCAGCGATTTCTTCATCTGATAATCCTGCTATACCTTCTTCTTTAACTTCATAAATATCTTTCATTTTAAAAACATTAACTACTGTTAAGAAGATAATTTTGAAGTCTAACAAAACTCCATATTTCTTAAACAAATCAATATACTGATTATCATATTTAACCTTTTCATCCCAAGGCAGCTCATTTCTACCACTAACTTGGGCTAATCCTGTTATTCCAGGTAATACAGTGAATCTTCTTTTATACTCATCACTAAGCTCTTCATACTCTCCAAGTTCATAGGATACAGGTGGTCTCGGACCTACTATTGACATATCACCTTTTATAATATTGAATAATTGTGGTAATTCATCTAAGCTTGTTTTTCTGAGAATTTTCCCAACTTTCGTAACTCTAAAATCATTAGCATAGTTAAAGAGCCCAGTACCCATTTGCTCGGCGTTTTCTACCATTGTACGAAATTTATACATTGTAAAAACTTTACCATTCTTAGATAATCTACCTTGTCTAAATAAAGCCAAACCTTTAGAATCAACTTTTACAGCAATTGCGATAATTAATAATAATGGTGATAATATTATTATTGCTATAAGCGAAAGAAGAATATCAAAACATCTCTTAATTAAATTCAAAATCTATCCCTCCATAACATAACTAAAACTCAAATTTAAAAGTGTGGAATAAATCATCAAAACACTCTTTTCTTTTTATCAAATATATTTCATCTGCGTCATCATTACATTCAACCATAGGGAAATTTGGAAGTATAAAGGGAGGTTTTAATACTACAGAATAAGAACCAATATTACCGAAAACAACATAATCTCCGACCGCTAACTCTCCACTAAATCCTCTATATAGATAATCTGACTCAATACAAGTAAACCCACCAAAATCTAAATCTTCATATGTTACTTGCTGCTTATCGTTCTCTTCATCATGATAAACTTTTATTGGAGGATTCTTTTTATTAAGTGTCGGGTTAATATTGTAAATACTACCTAACAGTGTAGCTATCTTCTTTCCTCTGACGTCTTTAATACTTACTACTTTTGCTGCAAACTTCATAGCATCACCAACCAAGGCGCTTCCTGGTTCAATTAGCAACATAGGTTGTCTATCGCTATCTTTAAAGTGTTCATTAAATTGATGGGCAACAGCATTTGCATAATCTTCATATGAAGGAATGTCAACATCAAATTGAGCTTTTAACGAATCAGTCATTTTGCCATATAGCCCTCCCCCAAGGCTTAAGAAGCTAGGCGCTTCATCAAAATATTTATCAGCTAATTCAAGTATTCCTGTTGCTCTTTGCGGCCAAGTCTTAATACTTCTTGTTGCAAAATGGCTATGTAACCCATTTAATTTTAAATTAGGAATCTGACGAATCGTATTTATAGCATCTTCAAATTCCTTACTATTAACATCAAACCCAAATCTAGATAATACTCCATCTTCAACATCAAAATTACACCTTATTCCTACTGAAATATTATAATCAGTGTTTTTAGTAGCAACTTCTTTTACTATTCCAAGGTCATAATCTGAATCAATATTCACAGTACCGCCAGCTAATAAAAGTTCTTTTACAGCCTCTGCATTTTTATATGGACCATTAAAATAAATTTTTTCAGGCTTTACTCCTAATTTCTTTGCTATATCATATTCCATATCAGAAACAACTTCTGCAAAGCCACCTAGCTCATCTATAATTTTACAAAGTCTAGGTGTATAATTAGTTTTGTAAGAATAGGCAATATATGTATTTGGATAAAAAATTCTAAATGCCTCTTGTAATTCATTAAAATTTATTTTGAATTGTTCAGTATCTAATATGTAAAAAGATTCACCATATGTATTACTGATTTCTTTCAACTTACTGATTGATAGATTCATGTTTCCCACTCCTTTTGCATGTACAATCTATATAATAGCCTGTTTACATAAACTATATCTTTCTATCCTAGAATTTGTAATACTTTCTGTTTAATTTCTTGTTGGTTAACTCTATAAAATGTTTCGGATTTATTTTTAAGCTCCGCTTCAAACTGTCTTACATCTTTTATACCTTTTGCAAATAACTCTTCCACTTCATTTAAATCACTTACTTCATTTACATTGCAAAAGCTTCTCGATAAAATGACCATACTAGACGATAAACGATAATGTTCAGCAATAATTTTTTCAGCTCTTAAAGTCCCTTGCCCTAGCTGAGCAATTCCCCCAAATCCATACTCAATACCTTTTTCTTTTATCTTTTTACTTAACATTTCTACTGTTCCATCAGCTAATAATTCAAACATAAACTTCATATTATATCCAAGATGTAAATCATTAAGACCTATATGTATATAATCAATTCCTTTTACAGATAAAATCGAATCAATATTGTCTACTGCTTCTGGAGTTTCTAATAGTAAACACGTTTTACATCTACCGTCAACATAATCAATAAACTGTTCAACTTCTTCTTTTTTCTTAAAAAATGGAAGCATTATAATATCTGCTCCATCATTTATTACTTTATCAATTTCTGCTTTTGAATCTTCATAAATTGGATTAATTCTTACAAGTAATTCTGCATTAGTTAGTACCTGCTTTATTTTTCTTACATCTTCAATACTGTGGTGTGATATAACTGTATTTAAATGCCCCTGTCTATCTTCTTTTCCATTGATTTCAAGATCTATAAATATCCAATTCACACCACTTCTCTCAGCTATTTTAGCAACATCTTGCTGATTTGTTATATACATTAATTTTAAAGCCACAATATCTTATCCTTTATATTAAAATATCTTTTCAAATTCATTAATTTAAAAATCACACACTTTTTCACAAAAGACAATTTACAAATCCCCTAAAATTTGTAGTGAAACTAGTTGTTTAAAATTATTTTTATTCGATTGAGAGCGATTTTTTTGTTACCTATTATTACCGGCGGTCATACCGCCTATCAAAATTTTTTTATTGTAAATTTTCTTAATTATTATACTGATCCCTTTTCTCTTTCTAGGGATACAATTATTCGTTTTTAGCATCTTAATCTTTCTATCACTGATACACTTATGCGTGCCTGTTACTTAAAATATGATTCTGAACCTAAGGTACCATCTAACATGCTTCGTTCTTTTCTTTTAGCCATTACGCTTAAGATTACTTCTATAACTCAGGGAGTTAGTAAGCTTAAAGAATGTCTCCTTTTTGCACTTCTTAGCGAATTTCCTGTTAACGATGTCCCTGGAATTGGGACCTTTTATGACTTCTTTTCTGGTATGTGGCAATAAGACAAAAAAAACTTATCACATCATGATTGATTTCATCACCCCAAAGTTACTAAAGGCAAGAAACAAGGCTATAAAACACCAGCTGATACCAAGTTTAGCGCCTCCAGACTCCTTCTTATTTAGAACAACAGCCTTTGCAACCTACTAATTCTTTTTCTCTAGTTTTCAGACTTTATCAGCAAAAATTTTTAAATCTTGCTATAAAGAAAGGTTTTATTGCTCCCAATAATCTTGCCTTAACTGGGGACGGGATTCCAATCGCAAATGTTACTTTCAAGGCTATCATCATTATATGTCAGTCGCATCTGATTCCAAAAACGATTTGCCTATGTTTCCTTTTGCTTGAATGGGCTCCACGTCTTGATATGCTTTCTTTTTTGCATTCTTTTTTCTCAATGAAATCTTATCTAACACAATTTAATATCGGAGAACTACTTCTAGATTTAGTTATGGATGCCTATCCTATTCATCAGTATTGTCGTATAGTAGAAATTTACCTTTTATTAATTAAAAAAGACTAACAATGGCAGCTACAAATATAAGGATGCCTTTACCATCGATACAGGTGGTGTTCCTCGCTGTAAAAGCTTACGTTTTAAGCACAAAGGTATTGAATGAAAGAAAAACTGTTATAAATTTCGTTGTCATCTAGCTAACCACAAAAAAATTGCTATTGCAATGAACCTTGTCTCCTGTTAAATACTGCAGAACTGTCCATACTTATTTGTCTGATGCTCCTCGTATTTTTATCATACCACCTAGGAACTGTATGGAATGGGAAATGGAATATGATAGAAATACTTCTGTAGAACGGTATAATGAGCATGAGAAAAATGATATTTATTAGAAGCCGACAAGCACCACTCTATAAAGATGTGGGACTGCTGACTCTATAGCATCATGAAGCTACAACATCTTAAGACATGGGAAATGAATCAAATGAGGATTTTCAAAAATCATTTGTCATTGCCGCTTAGGTTATGCACTCTTTACTCTAAAACATAAATTTCTCTATATCTATTTGTTATTCCCAAAATTTCTTCTTTAATCTAAAATACATTATTATTAAGTTGTTAATGTAAATTTTTATCTTCTTGCTTTAATTACGAAAAGATATCAAACATCAATAACATGTTAAATCTTTATTGATGTAATACTTGTATCTTTGCTTTCCCCTATGGCAGATAAAGGATGTATAGCAGAATCCTCAAACCATTGATTTTACTGGGTTAGCAGTTTATTCATCTTACCCACATACGAACCTCGATATATACGTTAATAAGAATATTTGCTTTTTTATCGACCATTACAGCCCCCATTAATGGAAAAGCATTTAATATATTGCCTTTTAGCGATTGTATAAAATTTTCCATCTTAAAACTATTTTTAATTTATCTTCATGTGGTTCAATAGCTAAACACTCTTTAGATTCATCAACAAAAAATTTAACTTGAATTATAACAGTTTCACCTAAGATCCAAGCATTTATCACTATTCTATCCCATTAATACTTAATACTTTATTTAAATTTTAAGGTTCAATAAATATTAATTGTAACACATTAATATTCTCTACCAAATCAAGTTCAATCCGATATGTCTTATATTAGTATATTTAATATAAGATAAAAAACAAGATTTGTTTTATTTGCCAATTTTTAAATATTATCATTTTTTTTTATTTATCTATATTGTCCTATACATAATAAAAATATAATCATCATAATTTCGATATTTAAGATAATTTAGCTAGGCTAAACATCTATTTTTTATTCTTAGTATTTATAATTTTTTTATCTTCAAAAAGATTCAAAAAGCTTTTTTATAAATTCTAACTCATTAAAGTTTTTGAGAAGTTTTTCTAATCTATTATGGTACATATTTTTTCATTATAATTATATTCAATGCATTGTGGTTCTTACTATTTCACAATACTAAAGGCATTAAATCTATTTAAATCAAAAATATAAGGTATTTGAAAATTCATTTAAAGACTAAAAAAAACTATAAAGTTTGTATAATCAACCTACATGATATCATCTTATCAAAAAACAAGTTTCTACTAAAATAAAATTTTTGTATCATCAAATCAGTATATAAAAAAACTCCAAAGATTGAATCAACTTTCAATCAATAGAGTTTGATTTAATATAATGGATATTAAAATTATTTGTATTATCATTATAACCAAATTAGATATCAATTTGCATTCCCTTTTTATTTATTACTAATATTCTATCAAAAAGTTCAATACTCTTTATCAATTAAACTTACAAAATTACGGAAAATTTAAATCTATCGTATTCTAGCTATTTTTAAATTTAGTACTATAGAAATAAAATAATAAAAATAAATTAATAACCCGTTAACTTTACAAAATATGAAAAAAGATTAATGTAATAATTAATATAAGCAACAGTGTAAAATAAGCAAAAAATCTCTCAAACTATTTTGTATTTTAAATTTAATCTAGACTTTAAATCAAAAATAGTTAATATTATTATATCCACATTAGAGATAAAACTTCAACATAATGTTGTATATCACTTTATAAACAATTTATTTATAAAACTTTTACCAAAACAAATATTGGATTAGCTTATTTCATAATTTCAAAATGAGACAGTTCGCCTTTTTTAAATAAACTTAATTTTACTTAATAAAAAATATCAAATTACCTTTAAATTCTTAAACTTCATTAAATTCAACTACTGTATCTTTTACCCATTGTTTAAGATTATCTGGAGTTATTTTATTTAGTTGAGTAATTATTTGTTTGAAATATTCTTTGTTAAGAGAACCTGTTACTTTAGCTTTAAAGATTAATTTATTTGAAGTAGGGATGATATTATCTTTGTTGGCAAGGAGCTCTTCATACATCTTCTCTCCTGGTCTTAGACCTGTGATTCTAATCTTGTTTTTACTTGGATCCCCATACATTTCTATAAGCTTTTTAGCAAAGTCATAAATGTTTACAGGTTGTCCCATGTCTAAGACCATAACCTCTCCACCTTTACCAATAGAGCCTGCTAAGAAGACTAATGATACGGCTTCTGGGATTGCCATAAAGTATCTGATAATCTTCTTATCAGTAACGGTTATATCAACTCCTGCTTGTATTTCTTCAATAAATAATGGAAGCATTGAACCTCTAGATCCTAATACATTGCCAAATCTAACACAAACAAAATCTGTATCAGGATTTTCTTCATTAAGCATTGCTGCTTCTAGTTCAACCATTCTCTTTGTTGCACCCATTACATTAGTTGGATTAACTGCTTTATCGGTACTAATTACAACTACTCTTTTTACCTTATGTTTTGCAGCAGAGCTTAAAACATTAAAAGAGCCACCTACATTAGTCCTAATTCCTTCTTCTGGGTAAAGTTGAATTAATGGAACATGTTTATAAGCGGCTGCATGGAATATTATATCTGGTTTATATTGTTCAATTATTTGATCTATCTTTTCTTTATTCTTTATATCACATAATACAGGGACTACTTCATCACTCCATTCTGATTTATAATTTAGTAATCTTAATGCACAATCATGTAAAGAGCTTTCATCAATATCTAGTATTATTAGTTTTTTAGGATTATAGCTTTTAGCTTGTCTGGATATTTCACTACCAATTGATCCACAAGCTCCTGTTACTAAAACTACTTTGTTTTCAATCATTTCTCTTATAGGTTCTCTATCGATTTCTATAAGTTTTCTTCCAAGTAAGTCTTTATAATCTAACTTTCTTAAATCAAGTGTTTTCTTATTATTATTCTCAAGTTCAAAAAGAGATGGAACAATCTTTATCTCTCTAGATAAACCATTTGCAATTGCAATAGCTCTTTGCATTTTCTCAGCAGATAATTGAGTTATTGCAATAATAAGAGTTCTCGCTCCTGTAGTAATTAATACCTCTTCTAGCTTATCTAAATTACCATATACAGGCTTATTTAGAATTAATACCCCGTTCTTAATATTTTCATCATCAATAAAACCAAGAACATTAAAAGGGAGTTTTCCGCTTATTGATTGTCTTACTAAAGTTTTACCGATTTCTCCTGCACCAAATACTATTGCTTTTTCTCTTAAATCATTTAATGAATTATTCCCATTATAGAATCTTACATTTCTATGATTAATATAGAATCTGTATAATACTCTATACCCCATAGTGAAAAAATATGATAAAAATGTATAAGCTATAAATACTCTAAATGTTGATAATTCAAATAGTTGGTTATTATAGATTATAATAAAACCAATAGTAGAACCTATTGCAAGAGACATTCCTCTTATAGCTAACTCTAAAGAACTATCTAATAATCTAACTTTATAGACTTTGAATAAAAAGAAACAAGCAACTTGTGATATAAATATAATAAAAGCAATTCTTAATAAACCTTCAGTTGTTCCTTTTACTAAAAACACTGCTAATAATAATGCTATATAAAAAGCAATTATATCTATCAGTACTAATGCTGCTATTCTTATTGTTCTTGTCTTCATCAGTTACTATTCCTAAGAGGTGGGTTATTTATAATATCAAGGCTATTGTTTTATTATATCTGAATTCAATTTCAATATTAATTTTTTTTGTTTTTTTTATTGTTAGTCTTATCATTAATTTTATTACTAATTGATAATTTTTAAGGTGTATTTATTTTTATATTCATTATGTTATTTATTAACCAATATTAATCTTTTGCTTAAATTCATTTTAATTAATTATTATTTCAATTCATTATTATCTTTATGCTTATTAATACATAATGGATATAGTAAACCAATACAGCGATAATTCTGTATTGTAATCAATTAATTTTATCCAACACATAATACCGCGACTAATCAGCGTGTACTAATTAATTGAAAATAATGATAAATATTTAAGGATTTATTTGAATTTAAGTTAATGTGAACATATAAAAAATAATATCAATATATATTTATAATTTTTCGGCAAGCCCCCACTAGCCTTAAATTACTAACAACCCCTCAATAAATTTGTATTTGAATACTACCCTAAAATTGCGTTTCTTGCAACATAGATAACAATTTCATTTATCAAATGTTACAATTGAAAAATAATGCAATATTTAATTAATAATCGATTAATCAAATATTTTATACTTATCAATTTTTTATAAATTACTATTACAATAATGGAAAATATTATATTCTTTTATCTAAAAAAGAGTTAATTATTTTTATGTAATTAGCTTTTATTGCTTATTAAATAAACATTTATCTATATTTTATAACAATATTGATATAAACTGTTAAAGCAAGTTTGTTTGTTATCTACTTTCTTTCATTAGGAATATAATATCTTTAGTAAATTCACTAAAGGTTTTTTAACAAAAAGAAAGCTTTTTCTTACAAAACCTTTTTTAACATTATTCATCTCATTTTTTACATTTCTAATAAAATATGTATTATGATTCATTAATTATTAAGGTTTGAAACTAACTAACAAATCTTTCATTTCGCTATTCTTTAAATAATTATACAAACTTTTAAAACACTAATTCACAACTAAATTGAATTAGTATTTTTTTACATACTTATTATTATCCTTTAAAATACAAAAATATTTTTTACATATATTATTATAAATACATGAATCAAATAAATTTTTAAAAATTAAATTTTAAAGAAATCTAAATAAAAAAGATTATTATCAGAGTATATATTTATTTAAGTTAAATATAATAAAGGTGTAATATATACATTTGTTTAAACTAGAATAGCTTTTATTAATCATGCTAAAATGCTTCTTGTTTATGGAATATTTAGGTTTAATAGCAAGTTTATTTTTTTTGTTTTGCGCTTTAAGTTATTTTCTTTTCATCTATTTCATATTTATTTCTGTAATAGGTGGTACTTGATGCAAAACCTTTTTATGTTATTTGACTTTTTTAAGAATAAAGAAAAGTATGATTTAAAAACACAACTTTTTGTTGTTTCTCAATTATATATTACGGCCTTAGGAGTAATTACTCTTTTTGCTCAAATTTTCATTACTCACAATCAAGATTTTATAGGAAACACTTTTTGGATTGGATTCTCAATTATTTCATTACTTTGTAGTGAACTTTGTCTTCGCCTAAATAATAATAAAAAAGCGCAAAGAATATATTCTAGTGTCGTTTTATCTTTTATATCTATTGTTGTTATTCCTGTTGGTATTTATATTTCTGGTAGTATTACATCTCCTTCAATAATTTATGTTTTTGTCGGTGTTTCTCTTATATCTTTTTTAGCTTCTAATAAGTTAAGAATCTTCTTAAATTCTTATATTGTTATATTCTGTCTATCTTTTATTTATATGGAGTTTAACTATCCAGAGGCTATTAATATTGAAGTTCCAACTTATAGAGAGAATTTAGAAGATTGGTCAATTATTTTTATAATTATTCTTTTATTCTTTAATAAACTAATTTCTTCTATAAGAAAATTATTGAAGAAGAAATCAAAGACTATTATTCAGCAAAAAGATGAATTATATACTATGTCTATTACTGATTATCTTACAAAGCTCTATAACAAAAAATATCTTTATGAAATTTTAGAAGATTCTGTTGATAAATTAAATAATTATAATGACTCCTTTATTCTTATTGCTATCGATATTGATCATTTTAAAATCTATAATGATACATATGGTCATATTGAAGGTGATGCTTGTCTTAAAAATATTGCTTCTATATTTTTAGAATCTGTTTCTAAAGATATGGGGTATGTTTTTAGATTTGGTGGTGAAGAATTTGTTATTGCATTAAACGCTTCAAGTTTTGATTATGGTGTTTCTATTATTAATACTATTAATGATAAATTAAATAAGAAATGTATAGAAAATAAGAATTCTCCTACTTCTAATAAAGTGACTCTTAGTATGGGTATTGTTTTATTCGAAAAAGATGTCAATGAAGAATATGATGTTAATTATCTTCTTCATAAGTTAGATAGTGCTCTTTATAAAGCTAAAGAGAATGGAAGAAATCAAAGTTGGGCTTTTAATAATAATGAGTATTATAGAATTGCTAATTAAGAGTAAATTCTTTATTCTAAATTATATAAGAATTTTTATAATATAAATATATTAAAAAAGAGCAGGAGTAAAACTCTTGCCCTTTTTTTAATTAGGATTCCTTTTTTAATAAAACTTATTCTATTTAATCAGGTATCTAAATTATCAAAAATGTAAAATTATTAATTAAACATCAAAATCTAAAATTATTTTCTTATAATTTCTTGAATCAATTGTTTTTTTAATCTTTTCTACATCTCTAAAATCAATTACATCAGATATCATATCTGAAGGATCAATTTGATTTGTTTCAAATAAATTAATTACATTTTTAAAGTTTTCATATTGTAGTCTTGAACCAATTATATCAATTTCTTTTTTAGTAATTAATAATTGAGCTATATTTGATGGTCTTTCATCAAAACCCATTGTAACTATTCTTCCTGCATTTCCAACTATATCTAGTAAAAATTCTACAGATTTAGTATTACAAACACTATCAATACAAACTGTTGGGCCATATCCATCAGTAGCTGATAATATTTTCTCTTTTAATTGTGGATCTGTTCCATTAAACACATAATCTGCTCCAGCATTGAGGGCTGAATCTAATTTTTCTTGATCAATATCAATAGAAATTATTTTACAGTTTATGGATTTAGCTACAGTTAATAGAGAAAAGCCTAAGGCTCCAGCTCCATTAATTAATAATATATCATCTTTAACAACTCTTCCTCTGCTTAAGGCATGGAAGGAAATTGTATAAGGTTCAATTAATACGGCCTTTTTAAAATCAAGAGCTGGATCTAATTTATAAACTGAATTTCCTGGTATTTTGAAATATTCTTGGTATCCTCCATCAATATTTACACCACGTACTTTCAAATCAGCACAGACATTAGCTCTTCCATGTAAACAGGCATAGCATTTTCCACAACTTTCAGTTTGATTAATAATTACATGATCCCCAACTTTTACATTCGTTACTTTTTTCCCTATTTCAGCAACCTTAGCGGTTACTTCATGTCCTAAGATTCTAGGATATGTTGCAATAGGATTGTGACCTTTTAAGATGGCTACATCACTTCCACAAACCCCTGCAGCCATTACTTTTAGTATCACATCAGTATCATTATCAATTGTGGGTTTTTCTTTCTCAATAAGTTGTAAATTATTGGGACTCATAACTTGAATAGCTTTCATTCAAATATTCCTTATTTTAAAAATCATTTTTCTAACAGTATTTTCAGCTTGAGAATTCTCAAGTAAGGGCATATGAGGTTCATTATTAAAAAATACTATAAATTTATTTTTAGAAATTTTAATTTTGTTATCAATTTTATTGTTAGAAAGTTGTATATCATTTTTTGCATCATAATTAGATACAGTATCATCAAAAGAATCACATAACCCATAACTTTCATTCCCTTCTAATACGAAGTGAATATCTATATTGTCTTTATGTATTTCTAATTTATTGTCATCTAGTGTTTTTAAACCTGCGTCTAAAAACACTACTTTGACTTCATCTGATACTTTATACTCTCCATTTTCAAAATCACTTATATTATTGTTATTAAGAAAATCAGAAATTATTGCAAAACTTTTATTAATATTTTTGTATTTAGCAAAATTACAAAGTGAATCAATTATCATATTTTTTCTACTCTATAAGCCTTTGATTTCTGCCCAGACTGTATCATCAACAAAAATACCTAATTTATCGTGTTCTTCTCTAAATTTAATATAATCATCACCAGGAGCGAAAATACCTGTTGAATTTTCTGCTAAAGTACTGCTTTTTATATATTTCTTTGCATCTTCAGTGATTTGAGCTAAACGTTCATCTCCACAAGTTTTTTTAGGATCAATAATAATTATTACTTGTGATGCACCTCCACAACTTCCCATATTTTTCTCATCGAGTTCTTTAGCTCCAATACCATCAGTTAATACACTACCTAAAACATCTAACATGAAGGAGAAGCTTGAACCTTTCCAATAACCGATAGGCATAATTCTCATTGATTCTTCAATCTTTCCAGGATCACAGGTAACATTACCATCATTATCAAATCCACCTGGATATGGTAATTGTTTATTAGCAAGTCTAGTTACTTGTAATTTACCATAAGCATATTGACTAATTGCCATATCTAATTGCATTGGAGGGTTTCCTTCAGATCCTGGTACAGCCATTACAAAAGGATTGTTTCCTAATCTACAATCTTTTCCGCCCCAAGGAGGCATACAAGATTCAGTGTTTGTCCACATAATAGCAACATAACCTTTATTTGCAGCATATAGACCATAAGTTCCACCTCTCATCCAGTGAGTAGTATTTTTTAAGCCTACAAAACCAACACCATATTTCTTTGCTAATTCGATGCCATCATCAACACCTTTTAAAGCATTTAATATTCCAGGTCCCATATTTCCATTAAGAACTTTCATTGCTCCAAATTCTTTTTCTATGGTTGGATCTGCATTAATATCAACATATCCTTTTTGAATATAATCAACAAAACGTGCTACACGATTTGTGCCGTGGGAATATATTCCATCATAAGTAGATTCAGTATGAATTCTTGCACAAGTGTCTGCTTTTTCTTCAGACATACCATATTTCATGAATACTCTTTTTATTTCTTGTTGAATTTCATCAAATGTTAATCTCATTTTTCTCTCCTTATGCTAAATTCCATAAACTAAATTTGGTAAAAATAGTGATATTTGTGGGAATATAGCAAGAATTACTAATAATAATACTATTGAAACAATAAATGGCATTGCTTCTCTGGTATACTTCTCAACTGAACAATCTAATATTGAACAGGTTGAATACATTGTTACTCCTATAGGTGGGGTCATCCCTCCCATAGTAACTAGAATCATAAATAATATTCCAAAATGAACTGGGTCAAAGCCTAGTCTTTGAACTATTGGTAAAAAGATTGGTGTTAATATTAATACATTTGCTGTAGCTTCCATAAACATTCCAACAATAAAAACAAACAACATTATTATTAATAAAATTAAATATTTATTTGTTGAGAATGACACAATTGCTGAAGCAATACTTTGTGGAAGTTGTCCTGTTACTAAAGCATAACCAAAAGAATTTGAACAAATGATTATTATCATAATTACAGATAAATCTACTGCAGTTCTTCTTAATACCTCAATTAACATTTTGATTGTTAATTCTTTATAAATAAAGAATCCAATAAATAATGCATATACTACAGCAAAAGCACCTGCTTCTGAAGGAGTAAATAATCCAAATCTAATTCCAATAATTAATATTAATGGGAAAATCAAAGCCCAAACATTATCAACTAATCCATGTAAAAGTTCTTTGGCTGAAGCTCGTTTTTCAAATTCTTTTTGATAATTTCTTTTTGAAGATATTTTTGCAACAGATATCATTAAAAAAACCATCATTAAGAAACCTGGAATGATTCCAGCTAAGAACAATCTACCAATAGAAACTTCACCAGTTACACCATATAAAATCAAACCAATACTTGGTGGAATAGTTGAAACTATTAATCCGCCCATTGATAATATTGCAGCAGTAAAGCCTTTGGAATAACCTTTCTTTTCCATATCAGGGCCTAAAATTCTAGCTTCCATAGCTGCATCAGCTGTAGCAGAACCAGAGATTCCTCCCATCAAAGCACTTAATACAACAGATACTTGTGCTAAGCCACCTCTTAAATGACCTGTTAGTAAATTGGAAAAGGTGATTAATCGCTTTGTAATTCCTGTTTCGTTCATTAAGTTCCCTGCTAATACAAAAAAAGGAACTGCTAATAAACTAAAGGATTGAGTACTAGCTACCATTCTCTGCACAACAATTTGAGCAGGGAAGCCAGTAGTAAAAAAATAAAACAAACTAGAAATACCAACGGCGAAAGCAACAGGCATTCCTAATAATAAAAACACTATAAAACTAATACCTAATATCAACATAAGTCTATTCTATCCCCTTATTTGGTTTAATACTCTTAACTAATTGTTTAAAAGAGGTTATTGCCATCAATAAACAACCAACAGGAGCACTAATAGTAGCTACTGAATAACTAATAGGCAAAGTATTAAAATGTCTTTGACGATTTATAATACTTAGATTTACTCCATAGATTATTACAAAAACCATAAAGCAAAATACTAAAGTTAAAATAATACTCTTTATTATTTTTTGCACTTTCAATGGGAATCTTTCTACAAATAAATCAACTCCCATATGTCTATTAACTCTCATTGCAAGGTCTGCTCCAATAAAGCAGACCCATGCAAAGGTAAGTTGAGCTAGGTCAGTAGACCAAGACATATCTATGCCAAACATTCTTAATACTGCAGCTAAAAAAACTAAAAATATTAACAATAATAGCCCAATGCAAACAAAATATTCTTCAATTTTTTGAAACATAATAATTTGTTCCTATCTTCCTAATTCTTTATCAATTTGTTTTTTCATATCTTCAAAACCAAGTTTTGTATATGCTTTTTGTGAAGCATCAATGAATTCTTGCTTATTTATTTCACATAATTCCATTCCTGCATCAAGACACTTTTGTAAGTATTCTTTATCTTTTGCAACAATTTCTTGTGAAGCTTTCTTTCCTGCATTATAGGATTCTTCCATTAATATAGTTTGATATTCTTTAGGTAATTTATTAAACCATTCATTTGAAATTACTAAACCTGTTAATAATTGGAAGTGTCCTGTTTCTGATAAATAGTTTGTTACTTCATAAATACTAGCACCAACGGCTGCTGAATTATGTACTTCAACACCTTCAATAACTTTTTGTTGTAATGCTTGATAAGCTTCAGACCAAGGCATAACAGTTGTATTTGCACCTAATGCTTCTAATGTAGCTGTAACAATAGCACCACCTGAAGATCTAATTCTTTGTCCTTTCAAGTCTGAAGGAGAATGTACAGGATTT
Organism: Sphaerochaetaceae bacterium; assembly: GCA_963678575.2. Taxonomy (GTDB): domain Bacteria; phylum Spirochaetota; class Spirochaetia; order Sphaerochaetales; family Sphaerochaetaceae; genus Pleomorphochaeta. Next base: position 1,374,876 of record CAXXHV010000002.1, read on the forward strand.
TTTGTATATAAGTTTCTTGAACCTTGGAAATAGTTGAATGATAAGATTTTAAAACCATAATCTTCAATTTGTTTTTCCATATCTTTATATACTGAAGTTTGCATTACCTTTAATGATTCATCATAATCAACAGCAATATAAGGACCACCTAATATACCAAAATCACTAATATAGTTACTTAATCTACCTGGATCAGTAATTACTCCAACTCCAGCACCTAATTTTGCTTGTTCTAGAACATCTTCATCACTTCCTAGTTGTGCTCCAGAATATAATTGAACTTCAATTTTATTTTCTGTTCTTTTCTCTACATTATTCTTAAATTGAACTAACCCTTTATAGGTAGGATCATTTTCTGTTAATACTGTACCAACTTTTAAGGTATAGCTACCCTTTTCTTGTGAACCATTTGCAAAAAGAGTTGCATTAAAAACGAGAGCAACAATTGCAACAACTAAAAAACTTTTACTTTTTATCATAAAATACTCCTTAAATTTCTTATAACTAACATACTAACATGTTAATTTTTATCTGTCAAACTTTATTTTACTACTTTTTTTTTGCTTAGAAATATTGTATCTAACATGTTAATATGTTATTATTTGGCTCATGGAAGAATTATCAAGAACAACTGTCACAGACGAAGTTTACAACCTTTTAAAGAATAAAATATTAAATTTAGATTATAAACCTGGTAGAGCCCTAAGTGCTGTAAAAATAACAAAAGAAATGAATGTTAGCAGATCACCAGCAAGAGAAGCTTTAATTAAATTACAATCTGATAATTTAGTTGAGATAATACCGCAAGTTGGAACAAAAGTTTCTTTAATTAATATAGATAAATTAAATGAAGAAAGATTTCTCAGAACAAGTTTAGAAAATTCTGCTCTAACAAGATTTACTTATGATCATTCCAATGAACAAATTGAAAAAATGGAAGAATTAATTCTTAAACAAGAACAAGCATTATTAAGTCAAAATTTTATTAAGTTATTGGATTATGATAATAGATTCCATGAGATTGTATTTTTAAGCATTAGAAAACCTGATTGTTGGAAATTGCTTACAAACTATAATTCTAATGAATATCGTCTTCGCTTATTAGCTTTATTAGCATTAAAAGAAACTACTCAATATGTAATTAACTCTCACGAGAGTCTTTTAAAATTCATTAAAGAAAGAAATGAAAAGAAAGTTATTGAATGTTCAAATTTACACTTTTCAAAGATGAATGAAGAGATACCTAAATTGCTATCAATTTATCCTGAAATTTTTGAATATAATGAGACAAAAAATAAGATTCAAAATACTAGAATTAATAAAGATGAAAATAATTTTATGGATTCTGTTTTAAAAAATAAAAGCTATCTTTGAATGTAATATAAAAAGCAATCTAATTTTAATTACTTATTTTATTTTAATATTTATTCTTTGCATTTAATCAATTCCAATAATATTGCATTTTATTCTTTTTTTATTGATACTATTCTAAATATTAACTTAATATCACAAATATTAATTTGAAATCCCTTTCATTTTATATATATAATATTCTAATTAATATTTATTTTTTTAATTTTGGAGTTCAAATGAAAAAATTTTCCCTCATTTTAATTTTATCTTGTTTATCTTTTTCTTTGTTTGCAGCAAGCAATAATAATAATCTTAATTATTCTGGTTTAGGTATTGGTTATTCTTATATAAATTATAAACATAATGATAACAACATTATTAATGTTTATGGACCTAATCTTTCAATTAGAGGAGAAAGTATGAAAAACGATGCAACTTCTCATTATACAGATTTAAGTATTGCCGAACCAGAACTTGATCATAAATATATTGGAAATATAAATGTTTATGATTTAAGCCTATTATTTGATTATAGTACTGGCATAAATTTATTAAGTTCTTATGAAAAAGGAAATTATCATTATATTGGATTGGGAACGCACGTAAATGCTTTAGTTGTTACTTTAAATGATTACATAAATATTGATTCTTTTGTAGGTGTTTATATCAATGCTGGATTTAAATCAGCTATTGCTGATAATGCTTTTATTGATATCTCTTACAAAGCTAGTTATGATTTCTTTGGCTATAATTTCAATAATGATTCATCACGAGAAAATAATTCTGGCGAATTAGAAAACTACACTTGTTTTGGACAAGCGGTTAATATTTTCATAACTTATAAAATCTAAAATATAATAATTAGTAATAAACAAAAATTGAATCCTAAAGAATTTTATATTTCTTTAGGATTTTCTTTGCTTCTAATAATTATTTTTCTTCAAAACTCAATTCTTATAATAGTGAAATAAAAGATTATATATAACCTCATTTACAGTATTTTTCATTTAAGTTTGTAAAACCTAAATCAAGCAATAATCTTTTGCTATAAATATACTCTTACAACAAAATATTAGATAGTTTTTATTTCAATAATTTCTAAATATCCCACTTGATATTTACATCTTAAAGAATAAAAGGTCTGTCTCTTATCCCCTCTTTTAACTTAACATTTTTATATATAAAAAAAATAATTATATAATATATAAGGGTTTATCTAAATTTAAAAATCTACATAAAATATTTTCAAATAAAACTTGCACCTAAAATATTCCCATGATACTATGAATTAATGCAGAAATGGTAGCGTTACCATTTTTATTAATTTGAGTTTTTTAAATTTTTTTATTTAAAATGGAATCGCTACCATTTTATAAAAAAATAATTAACTCATTTATTTTCTGGGGGAATTATGGAGTTATTCTTAGAAGATTGCCACAATAAATCTGTTGCAATTTTGGGTGATATCTGTCTTGATTTATATTACTTTATTAGTGATGAAAATATAGAGATATCTCTTGAAACAAAATTGCCAACCTATCCAGTCAAATCATCAAAGTTTGAACTCGGTGGAGCAGCAAATGTTGCTGTAAATTGTAAGCGTTTAGGCATAGAAAATGTCGATATTTATGGTCTGGTGGGAAATGACTATTATGGAACAATCATTAGAGACTTATTTAAAAAAGAAAATATTAATACTAAGGGCTTATTAATTGAAGAAAACAATTTCTCATCAAATGTTTATCTAAAAGTATATAAAGATGGAAAGGAATTACCCCGTTATGATTTTGGAAATTTCAATTCACCAAGTAAACAAATTCAAGATCAAGTAATTGAACACTTAGAAAAAAATATAAATAAATATGATGTAATAATTATCAATGAACAAGTCCTTAGTGGTATTCATAATTCATATTTTGAAAAACAACTAAATACATTAATTGATAACCATCAAGAAAAGAAATGGATTTCTGATTGTAGAACTAGAAATAATGTTTATAAAAAAACAATCCATAAACTAAACAACCATGAAGGATACAATTTAGTAAAAAAAATTACTAATAATTTTAGTAATATAAATAATACAATTAATGATCATTTCATTGCTAATTATCTTTATAACTACTGGAAATTACCATTAATTATGACTCGTGGTGAAAATGGAGCATTAGTTGCAAATGAAAATGGACTACATGATATTATGGGTCTTCATATCATTCAGCATCTTGATACTGTTGGAGCTGGAGATGCGTTTTTATCTGGTTTAACTTTTGGATTATGTTGTGGATACAACTTAACCAAAGCTGCTACTGTTGGAAACTTCTCAGCAAGTGTTAGTTGTCAAATCCTATTTGAAACGGGTCACCCTACTTTAGAACAAATTCAAGAATTAGCTAATCAAGCAGATTATAGATATAACTATGAGTTAGCAAGTGATATCAGATTAGCTAATTATTATGAAAATACTGATATTGAAATTATTAATAAAAATGTAATTAATAGTTTCTCAGTCTACCCTAAAGTTTGCATTTTTGATCATGATGGTACTATCTCAGTTTTAAGAGAAGGCTGGGAAGCAATAATGCTAGAAACTATGATTGAAGTAATTGCTGGGGAAAAATATAACTCATTATCAAAAGAAGATCTAAAGAAAATCACAGATCAATCTAAATCCTTAATTGAAAAGACTACTGGCGTACAAACTATTATACAAATGCAAGAACTTGTTAAACTTATAGATTTAAATAATTACGTCAAAAAAGAAGATATTCTTGATGCCTGGGATTATAAAAAAATCTATAACGATAAACTTTTAAAAAAAGTTGCTAAGAGAAGAGAAAAATTAGCAAATGGGCAACTCAATATTGATGATGTCACCATTAAAGGTGCTGTAAACAGTTTAATAAAACTAAGAAATGCAAATACTAAAACTTATTTAGCAAGTGGTACCGATGTTGAAGATGTAATAGAAGAAGCTAAGGCTTTAGGTTATGCCCAATTCTTTACTGGTGGAATAAACGGCTCTGAAGGAGATGTTTCTTTAGATCCAAAGAGAAAAGTAATTCAAAATCTAATAAGTGATATAGAAAATAAAAATGAAATAAAAATCAACGAATGTGTTGTATTCGGGGATGGTCCAGTTGAAATGAGAGAAGCTAAAAAGCACGGTCTAATTGCAATTGGAATTCTGAGTGATGAAACAAGAAGATGGGGTAAAAATCTATCAAAAAGAGAAAGATTAATTTTAGCTGGAGCTGATATTTTAATTGATGACTTCTCCTCTTTCTCTAAATTATCAAAATTATTAGGTTGGGAGTAAAAAATGAAAAGCTTTGATAGGGATAAAATGATATATTATCCGTTGAAAGAAAGATATAGCAAAGTAAATATAGAAAGAGACTATATTCACTTAGATGCTAAATCTAACATTAATGATGAAAAATCAGTTAAGAGAATAGAAAAAATTGCTGATGAAATCATTAGAGCAAGAGAATCTGATGCCTCTGTTATTCTTGCTTTTGGAGCACATACTATAAAAAATGGGCTTGCAGTTATAATTGGAGACTTATTAAAAAAAGGATATATAACCCACCTAGCAACTAATGGAGCTGGAGTTATTCATGATTGGGAATTTTCTTATCATGGAAGTAGCAGTGAAGATGTTAAAGCCAATGTACAAGAAGGTAAATTTGGAACTTGGGAAGAGACTGGTTATTATATAAACCTAGCCTTAGCTGTTGGAGCTTATAAGGGTTTAGGCTACGCAACTAGTGTTAGTGATTTAATTAATAACAATGGATTATATATTCCATCAATACTAGAATTAAATACACTAATAAGAGAATCAAATGAAAAAGCTGATCCAAATCAAATAGCTGCTGCTGCAAATTTAAGAGCTTTAATTACTCACTATAAAATTGAATCAGGGTTTATGGAAATTATACATCCCTTTAGAAAATATAGTCTCTTAGCCCTTGCTGCAAAAAATAATTGTAATATGACTTGTCACCCAATGTTTGGTCACGATATTATCTACACCCATAAATTTAATAAAGGGATTTCTATTGGAGTAACAGCAGAAAGAGATTTCTTATCTTATGTAGATAGTGTTTCTAATTTAGAAAACGGAGTTTATTTATCTCTTGGTTCAGCTGTAATGTCTCCAATGATTTTTGAAAAATCCCTTTCTATGTCTAGAAATGTCCTTCATCAAAAAGGTAAACAAATTAAAAATTGTAATATTCATGTTGCCGATTTAGCAAAAGAAACCTGGGATTGGTCTCAAGGAGAACCTCCACAGGATAATGCTGCTTATTATCTTAGATACATGAAAACTTTCTCAAGAATGGGATGCCAAGTTGATTATCAATCTATTGATAATAGAGACTTCTTGATTCTTCTAAATAATGCATTAAATAAAAGGAGTTAATTGTGGAAACTGAAAAATTGAATATTTGGAAAGAAGAATTAGTAAATCATCTTCATAATGAACTATTACCATTTTGGTTAGACCGTGTTTGGGATAAAGAAAATGGAGGGTTTGTTACCCAATTTGATACTAATGGAAATCTAACAGATTGTGATGAAAAATCTATGTTAGCTCATATGAGAACAATCTTTTCACTATCTATAGCCTATGAGAATGGACATGATTTAGATGGAAGATGTAAAAATCTTGCTAAAAAAGGTGTCGATTTTGCAATTGATGTTTATTGGGATGAAATCTATGGCGGATTTTATTGGCTATTAGATAGAAAAAACAATGTAATAATTGATCAAAAAATAATGTATGGACAAAGTTTTGCTATCTATGCGCTATCTACTTATGCAAGAGTATTTAATGATGATAGAGCTCTCTCTTATGCAGAAAAATGTTTTGATTTATTACAAATATATTGCTCAGAAAACACCTATGGTGGTTATTGGGAAATGTTTGAAAGAGATTGGACTCTTAAAGGAGCTGGGCCTGCTGGAGGAGATAGAAAAACTCTCGATTTCCACATGCACTTAATGGAAGCACTTACAGCTCTTTATAAAGCTAGTGGAAAAGAGATACATAAAAGAAAATTACTTGAAGTAATTGATTTACTATTAAATACAATCCTTGATAAGAAAACTAGAACTGGTACCCCACAATTTTACAAAGATTGGAGTGTAGCTCCACAAATAAAATTTGATATTATTTGGGGCTGGGACAGATTTGATGCAGCAAGTGGAGTAAAACCACATAGTGATAACACCTCTTATGGTCATAATGTTGAATTCTTCTGGCTATTAATGGATAGTCTCAAAGCTTTAAATATTGATCCAGAGAAATATGATGATACTTTCAAAACTATACTAAATCATGCTCTTAAAAATGGAGTTGACTGGGAATATGGAGGAATATATACCGAAGGTTCTTCCTTAAAAGATGAAGTATATGACGATACAAAAGAATTCTGGCAACAAGCAGAATTTATGATTGGTATGTTAGAAGCTTATTTACTATATAAAGATAAAAAATATCTAGATGTATATGAAAATGTTCACACCTTCGTTCAAACAAAAATGATTAAACATGAAGTTGGAGAATGGTTACCTCTTTTAGAAAGAGAAGGAAAACCAATTTGGAATCATATGAGTCACTCTTGGAAGGTAAATTATCACACCATTAGAGCAACAACTTATTCAATCAAAAGATTAGAAAGAATACTTCTAAATGAAAATTAGAAATTAGCTTCTTAGGAAGCACAAAAGGAGAAATATATGAAAAAAATGTTAAGTATTGCATTGCTTATTCTTTGCATTCCAGCATTCGTCTTTGCAAATGGGTCTAGCGAAAAAGCTAAAGCACCTAGCAATGAAATTGAAATCTTTAGCTGGTGGACAGCTGGAGGAGAAGCTGATGGTCTTGAAGCTTTAATTAAAGTATTTGAAGCAAAAAACCCTACTCTTAAATTAATCAACTCAACTGTAGCAGGTGGAGCAGGTACAAATGCTAAAGCTGTTCTTGCAACTAGAATGCAAGGTGGAGATCCACCAGATTCATTCCAAGTTCATGCAGGACATGAATTAATTGACACCTGGGTTGTTTCTGACTTTATGGAACCTGTTACTTTCATAATTGATGACAATGGTTGGAGAGACAGTTATCCATCTGATGTTATTGATATTGTATCTTACGAAGGTGAAGTATATTCAATTCCTGTTAATGTTCACAGATCAAATGTTATGTGGTTAAATCCAAATTTATTTGCAAAATATGGTCTTGAATATCCAGAAAGTATGGATGAATTCTTCAAAGTAGCTGAAGTATTAAAAGCTAATGGTGTTGATGCTCTTGCTTTAGGAGATACTAATACTTGGCCTGCAACTCAATTATTAGCTAATGTTATTTTAGCTGTAGCTGGTCCTGATAAATATTCAGATCTTTGGAAAGGTCTAATTAGATGGGATGATCCAGATATTAGAGCTGCTCTAGAAGCTTATGTTAAGATGCTTGATTATGTAAACAGTGACCATGCTGCAATTACAAATATGGATGCAGGTGGATATGTTGCTGAAGGTAAAGCTGCAATGAACCTAATGGGAGACTGGATTGCCGGCTACTACGATTCACAAGGTTATGCTTATAAGACAGATTGGGACTGGGTACCATTCCCTGGAACAAGAGGAAACTTTATTATGCTTTCTGACTCTTTTGGACTACCTAAAAATGCTCCAAATAGAGACAACGTAATTAAATGGTTAGAAACTTGTGGTTCAGTTGATGGACAAGATGCCTTTAATCCAATTAAAGGATCTATTCCTTCAAGAATAGACTGTGATACATCAAAATATAGTCCTTACTTACAAGATGCAATGGCAGACTTCGCTTCAAATAGAATCTTACCTTCTGTTGCACATGGTGCAGCTATCTCAGAATCTTGGGTAACTAAAGTTAATGACATTGTTAACCAATTCACATCTTCAAAGGATGTTGATTCTGCTATCAAACAATTCCAAGCTGCTGCTGACAAGTATGCCCCAGGAAAATAATTGATTTTAATTAATATGTGGGCAAGCAATTGCCCACATATTTACCAAAAAGGAGAAACTCATGTATTGCCCTAAAAAAGAAAGGATAAAAAGTTTTTTAATAATTTTACCTATCGTAGCTATACTTTTTGTCTTTATATATGGTTTTATTGGTTGGTCAATAAAAGTTTCATTTTCTGCCTGGGATGGAATTATTAAAAATGATGCCTTTGTAGGTCTTGCAAATTACAAAGAACTTTTTAAATTTGATAGATTCCCAACCGATATCTGGAATACAATATTTTTTACTTTAATGTTTATGCTAGTCTGTATTACAGGTGGTTTTATCTTAGCTTATATGCTTTATTCAGGCTTAAAAGCTGAAGGTTTATTTAGAACAATATACATGTTCCCCCTTGCTATTGCCTTTGTCATCTCAGGTGTATTATGGAGATGGATTCTAGCACCTGAAACAGGAATAAATGTTCTACTCAGGATGTTTGGCTTTAATGGAAGTTTCAATTGGTATGTATCAACTAAGCACATTGGCCCCTTCAACTTAGCACTAATTGCACTAATAATCGCAGCCTCCTGGGAATATTTAGGATATACTATGGCAATGTTCTTAGCTGGATTAAGAGCAATTCCACAACAAATCATAGAATCTGCCCAAATTGATGGGGCTAATAAATTAACAATAATCTTTAAAATAATTATTCCTCAAATTAAACCAATCGTTTTTTCTGCCATGATTGTTATTGGTCATGTTTCACTAAAAATCTTTGATTTAGCTTACGCAATGACAGGTAAAGGTCCTAATTTTGTTACGGACTTCCCTGGTCTATATATGTTTGAAACAACATTTAGAGGAAACCATTATGGAGAAGGTGCTGCAATTTCTATTTTCATGTTACTACTTGTTGCAATAATCATTGTTCCATACTTGATTTCAACATTCAAAGGAGAAAAATAATGGTCGGAAAAAGAAAAGTTGGAATAATAGTAAAATATGTATTTGCAATTTTATTTGCACTTATGTTTTTATTTCCATTATTTGTTCTCTTCAACACTGCCTTAAAACCATTTGCTGAAGTTTCAATATCTCAAATGTGGGTTTTCCCAAAAACTATATCAAGTGATGGATTTAGAGAAGCTTTAACTAAATTAGGTGGAAACTTCATCAATAGCTTTTTGTTAGTAATACCTGTATGTTTTTTGTCTATACTACTTGGAGCAATTTGTGGCTTTGTATTTTCAAAAATAAAGTTCAAATTTTCTAATGTAATTTTTGCACTTATAATTTTTGGAATGTTCATTCCCTATCAAAGTATTTTAATCCCCTTAGTACAAACACTAAGAAGAATTGGTATTTATGGATCAATTTTAGGTTTGATATTTACTCATACTATTTATGGCTTACCTATTTCTACACTTATGTTTAGAAATTATTATGCAGAAGTACCAGATGAATTAGTCGAAGCTGGGGCTATAGATGGTTTATCTATTTGGGGAGCTTTTAGACAAGTAATTGTACCACTCTCTATACCTTCAGTTATTGTTGTATTAATTTGGCAATTTACTAGTGTTTGGAATGATTTCTTATTTGCTGTAATTATAACTCAAGACTCTTCAATCCAACCTATAACCGTTGCTTTACAAAACTTAGCTGGGAGTCAAGTTGTTGAATGGAATATTCAAATGGCTGGTGCGATAGTTGCAGCCTTACCTCCACTAATAGTCTATATTTTCTTTGGAAAATATTTTGTAAAAGGATTAATGGCTGGATCTGTAAAGGGGTAACCAATGAAGAAAATCAACGATTATTTAATTGGTGTCGATATCGGGGGAACAAAAACCTCTATAGTAGTGGGCTCTTTGAATGGAGAAATTTTGAAAAAAGAAAAGTTTCCTACACCCCCTACTTATAGAGAAACTTTAGATATTACATTTAAAATAATATGTGAGTTAATTAATGAATATGAAAATATTTGCTCCATTGGTATTTGCTGTGGAGGTCCTTTAAATAGTAAAAAAGGAATTATTATCTCCCCTCCTAATTTACCATCCTTTGTAAATGTTGAAATTGTTAAAGAATTTGAAAAACAATTCAACATTCCAACCTATCTAGATAATGATGCTAATGCTTGTGCCTTAGCAGAGTGGAAATGGGGAAATGGCAAAGGTATGGACAATGTAATCTTTTTAACATTCGGAACAGGTCTTGGAGCTGGTCTTATTTTAAATGGCCATATCTATTCAGGCATTAATGGTAATGCTGGAGAAGTTGGTCATATAAGATTAAGCAACCATGGACCTTTGTGCTATAGAAAGCACGGAAGCTTTGAAAGTTTTTGTAGTGGTAGTGGAATCTCAAAATTATATCAAATGAAATTTAGTGAGGAACTATCTGCCAAAGAAATTTGTAGAAGAGCTAACTTAGGCGATGACAAAGCCTTAAAAGTTATAGATGAAAGTGCCACCAATTTGGGTAAAGGATTAGCAATCATTGTAGATATGCTTAATCCTGAATGTATCATAATTGGGAGTATTTATAGCAGAGATGAACAATTATTTAAAGAAAAAATGTTTGAAGTATTAAAAAAAGAAGCTTTAATAGAATCTTTAGATAACCTTAAGATTCTCCCAAGTGGCTTAGGTGAAAATCTCGGTGATATGGCAGCCTTAGGTGTTGCTATAAATGGAGTTGACGAAAATGAATAATAAATTCTCACAATTATTAGAAAGATTTCCAAAATTAGAATATTCAAAAGAAGCAATAATCTTAGCAGATAAATTACTAATTGAAACTGCTAAAAACAATAAAACTATTTTTACCATGGGAAATGGTGGGAGCGCATCTGATTCTGATCATATAGTTGGAGAGTTAATGAAATCTTTTATTAAAAAAAGAGATCTTAATGATGAATACAAAGAAAAACTAATCAATATTGATAAAAAATTAGGAACAGAATTAGCTAATGAATTACAAGGAGGAATAAAAAGTATTTCTCTAACACAACACAATGCCTTATCCACAGCCTTTTCAAATGATGTTAATCCTCAGCTAGGTTTTGCACAACAAATATCAGTTTTAGGTGAAAAAGGAGATTCTATTATTTGTATAACTACTAGTGGAAATTCAAAAAATGTAATTTACGCAGCTATTGTTGCAAAAGCAAAAGGTTTAAATATTATCGGATTAACGGGAAAGGGGGGTGGAATACTTCGTAATTATTGTGATATTTGTATAGATGTAGATGAAAAAGAAACGTATAAAATACAAGAATTACATCTACCAATTTACCATGCTTTATGTATTTCCCTTGAACAAGAGTTTTGGCATGAAAAAATTCACTGACTAGGAGTTTAATTTATTGTGGCTAAATCAACTAATAATCCAACTATTTCAGATATTGCAAAAAAAGCGGGAGTATCATCAACTACAGTCTCAAGAGTATTATCAGACTCAACTAGTGTAAAACCCAAAACAAAAGAAAAAGTTCAAAAAGTAATTGATGAACTGGGATACATACCAAATTATTTTGCAAGATGCTTAGCTGGTCACCAATCTAGAAAAATTGGAGTTATTGTTGATGAAATTGGGAACTTCTTCTTCACGGAATTATTAGCTTCCATTCAAGGCTATTTAAATAAAAAAAACTATTCAATTCAAATTTCCTATAGTAAATGGAATGAGGAGAGCGAACTTGATGCTGTAAAGAATTTTATTTCTAATAATGTTGACGGTATTATAATAGCACCTGTCTCCCCTACTAGTAGCTCAATAAATTTATTAAAAAACAAAGATTTCCCCTTTATAGTTATCAACTGTATTTTAGATGATGAAACTACATGCGTTGCTAATAATAACTATGAGGGAGGTAAAATTGTTGCAGATTATTTTAATGAAAAAGAAGCAGAACAAACCTTTGTAATTTCAGGCTGGAATGACCAATCTTTATTATTGAGAGTAAAAGGTTTTAAAGATAATATTAATAATATTGAGAATTTAAACTGTATCTCTGACGTCTTAAGCGATGATCAAATTAGAGAAGTTGTAAGAAAATTAATTAAAGATTATGATGTAAAAAATAAGAAAACAAATATTTTTATTACCAATGATATTTTATCAATCCCTCTCTCTAATTATTTAATTGACAGTGGAATTGATATCCCAAATTCAGTATCAATTATTAGCTATGACAATATTTATTTTTCTAAATATTCTAGAATACCTTTATCAACTATTAATCATGGAATTGATGAAATTGGTATTCAAGCTTCTGCTCAATTACTTAAAAAGATTAATAATGAAAAATCAACTAAAGGAAATATTTTTATTGAACCTAAATTGATAATTAGAGACAGCACAAGAAAAAATTAAATAATCAATAACCCTATTTCAAAAGCCAACATTACTACCAATATTATAATTAAACTTATTTATATCTTGTTAAAAGCTTTTTCATTTTCTAAAAGCTTAAATATATCTAAATCCAACCCCCGTCAAATTAGCTAAGAAAGAAATCTCAAAAATTCAAAAGGATAGAAAAAAGAAGTCATAAAAGCAGAAAATAAATCTGTTATAGAGGGCTTAACTGGATACAAATATTATTAATTTTATTTGACAAATAAAAGGCAATAGCAGTTTTTGCTATTGCCTTATTTTAAAAATTTATTATTTTATTATTTAATCCAAATTGGAGAACTCCAAGCAATATGCTTATCAGTTTGTTCTACTCTTAAATAATAATAACTTTCACTCTCATCTTTTTCACATTCATAAATTGTATCTACTTTATTTCCTTTAGGATCTAAATTAAATATAACTTCATTATTTTTAATAATTTCTACTTTTTTAATTTCATTAGTTCCTAATACGCTAACTTTAAATTTGATATTTTCATCAACAGTAATTTCTGAACCCATTGGATACTCATTAGCAGTAAAGTTCAATAAAATTCTTGAACCAGTAGTTGCATAAGAATGTCTATTATATAAATTTTTCCATAACTTCTTACTCTCGTTTTTATCACTATATATTGCTACTATTCCACCTTCAATACCATGTTCCATTTGGTGAGAATCACTGCCAGCTGTAAAACCTAAATGATAGCCTCTCTTTAAAGCATCTTGAATACAATGATCATCAAATTTACTGATATTTTTTGTAAATAGTGAGGTATCTTCAGTCTTCTCATAATTGGCATGTCTTGAAAAGATTTCAACCAATCTTTCCACTTCATCATCATGATAATCCCAATCTGTAGCAGCACTAACCATGCCCCAATCAGCTGCAGGATGATGAGGAATACATAAACCACCATCCTCTTTAATGCTTGAATATAATCTATCAGGGTTTAAAGAATTAGGATCAACAGAAGTGAATAATGAGCCTTCTGAATCTGGATAATAAACATTTTTATGTCCAAAATCATGTTTATACTCATTAGAAGTCCATTCAAAAGCTAAAATTGCTGAAAAATCATCTTCTCCATTGAAAACATCACGAGTTGCTCTATTCCATTCCCATTCACTATCACTAGCTACATCAGGATAACAATCATGATCTGTTAAAGCACAAAAATCTAGATTAGCATCTATCTTTGCATAATGATAATATTGATCAATTTCCCCTTGTCCATCACTCATATTACTTTGACCATGGATATCTCCAAAATAAATATTCTCTTTAATATTATTTTCTGATAACCATTGTCGCTTTTCTTCTTCACTAATTAGATCAATTTTTTTCTCAGCTTTTATAGGTTGAACAAAATCATCAACCTTAACTTCAATTTCATTATCATTATAATTAACTAAATCTTCTAAATTTACTTGATTATATACAATTTGAGCATTTCTCTGCTGATGGCCATTTCTCATTGAATATTGCCATACATAAGATAATTTTTTATCATCATCTAATACTAATTGTGGTCTTATAGCGCAATTTGAATCATTAAGAGAAAGCAATGCTGCATTAGACCAAAGTCCATTTTCACCTCTAGTTCTACAAACAATATTTGTTTTACCAATAGTATAAGCAAAAACCACATCACCTTTCTTATTTGAAGTTAAGAAAACATTATTATACCAGTTTCTATTTTCAACTAATACCTGATAATTTGATAATTCAAATTGTTCATTTTCATACTCAACATCAATAACATTATAAGAAAAATATGATTGTGGGCCATTTTCATACCAACCAACAACTTTTTTATCTTTGGATATACCAATAAAAGGTTGTGCACATCTATATTTTGATTGATTAATTACTTTTTCATCACTCCACTTATCATCTATTCTTGCTCTAATTACTACATCATAACTTGTACCATTAAAACAATCATATACAACAAACTCTGTATCGTTATTATCCTTTATATAGGTTGGACGATAACATTTTTCTATATTATTAACTTTTTCAAAACATTCTGTTCCACAATTATATAAAATAATATCACTATGTTTGGCTCTTTGATGACAAAATACTATTACAAAATCTTTTCCATTATCACTTATATATGGATAAAATAAAGCATCACCTTCAATAATTGAGGTAACCTCACCCCATACATTATCCTTTTTTATTCTTAACTGTATTGACCATTGTTTAGCAACAAACTCTGACCAAACAACTGCAATTTGATCTTTAAAATAATGTATATTAGCTCTTAATGTTAAGCCAGTATCAGATAGAACAAATTCATCAACTACTTCATCATTTATTAATTCATTATAAATTAAATTCTCTTTATGACTATCATAACTCTGCCAAGCAACAAAAGTTCTATTATTATTATCACTTGCTATAGCAGGATACTGACAACTACTATCTCTAAATTCAGTCAGGAACTTAGATTTCTTAATATATTCTCTCATATGTTCAATCCTTTTACTCATCTGCGTGTGCACCAAGTCCTGCTGGAGGAGTAATGTTTCTAACCCCAAATACTAGAACTAATAAAGTAACAATATAAGGAATCATTTGCATTAATTGAGATGGCACACCATATCCTTGTAAATAAATTTGTAATGCTTCAAAAAAGCCAAAAAGTAATCCGGCAAATAATACATTAATTGGGTGATATCTAGATAAAATTGCGATAGCAACTGCAATATAACCTCTTCCTGCAGACATATTTCTAACAAACATATTTAAACTATCAATAGAAATATATGCTCCACCTAAACCGGCTAAACCACCACAAATTATTACTCCAATATATTTCATTTTTGCAACTTCAATACCAACACTGCTAGCTGCTTTTGGATTTTCTCCAATAAATCTGAATCTCAACCCAAAAGGTGTTTTATATAGAATTATCCACCCTAATAAACAAAATAAAATTGTAAATAATAATATAATTGATTGGTTTCCAAAAATTGGTCCAATTATTGGAATTTTATTTAAAACTCCTAATTTTATATCTAAACTTAATACTTGCTCAGAACTTCCCTTATTTCCCCAAATAATTTGTAAAAAAAGAGTTGTAACAGCGCCTACTAATAAGTTCAAACCAATACCACTGATTACCTGGTTCATCTTATATTTTATACAAAACAAACCATGGAAATACCCTATTATCATTCCACCTAATATTCCAAACAAAAGGCCTACAAATACATTTGAAAAGAAATATGAACCTACAACAGCTGAAAAAGCTCCTGCCAATATCATACTTTCAAGGCCCAATGCCATAATTCCTGCTCTAACAGAAAATACTCCTCCCAAAGCTGCCAATATTAATGGAACAGATAAAGATAGAGTCGAAGCAATTAATCCTTCAATCATTTTGCCTCCATTTTCTTACCCTTAACCCAAGGGAAAAGATTACCTATCAATATAGGTGCCGAAACGAATATAACTACTAAAGCTTGGATTACGCTTACAAATTCTGTAGGTATTCTACTTGTCATATTTAAATAATTTGCACCATTTTGTAGCAAACCAAAAATTATACCTGATAATATAACTCCAATTGGAGATTCATTAGCTAATGCAGCAACTGCAATGCCACTAAATCCATAATCAGCAGAAAATCCAACAACGAATCTTCTGTTTACACTCATCATTTGTACAGCCCCGCCTAAACCAGCAATCGCGCCACTAATAAACATTGCTAAAAGAATTATTTTTTTAATGTTTACTCCAGCTGTTTCTGCTGCCAATTTATTTAAACCCACGGCTTTTATTTCATAACCTTTCTTAGTTCGATCAATAAAAAATTTCAGAAAAATTGCTATTAATACACAAAAAAAGATTCCCCAGGTTAATTGCGTGCCTTGCAATAATTTTGGAAGTAAAGCTGTTGGAAGCATTTTCTCTGTTTGAGCTGTAGCTCCTTCAGCCTTTAATGGATATGTTGCTAAATAACTAGTAAAATTGATTATAATAAAATTCATCATCATAGTTGTAATAACTTCATTAGAACCAAATCTAACTTTTAACCAGCCAATAAAAACACCAGCAAGTCCTCCACAAATCATTCCAACTAGCATAACCAATAAAACATGTAAGACCAAAGGTAAATGTAAATTCATGCTACCTACTAAAGCCCCACAAAAAGCTCCGATATATAATTGACCTTCAACACCTAAGTTAATTATTGTTGCCTTTTTACCAATCATATAAGCTAATCCAGTAAAAATAAGAGGCGTTGCCTGAACTAGAGTATTTGCTATTGCTTTCTTAGATAAAAAAGCACCTTTTAAAATTACAGAATAAGCGACTAATGGATTGTAGCCACTAAGTAACATAACTATTGCACTTACAAATAACGCTAAAATTAAAGCCAATACAGGATACAGTATGTTTTGACTATTCTTTATTTTCATTAACTGATCCTCCAGCCATTAGTAAACCTAATTCAAAAATATTTGTTTTATTTTTATCTAAAATATTATTAATTTCGCCATTATAAATTACGGCAATCCTATCTGATAGATTATAAACTTCTTCTAAATCAGCAGAAATCAAGAATATTGACTTTCCCTCTTTTTTTAGAGAAAGAATTTTTTTATGAATATACTCCATAGCTCCAACATCAACACCACGCGTAGGTTGTGCAATTATTAAAACATCTGGATTTTGAGTTACAACTCTAGCGACAACAACTTTTTGTTGATTTCCACCAGAAAGAGATAATATTTTTTCTTTTGAATTTGGGACTTTAATTTTAAAATCACGAATTGCATTATTTCCTTCTTCAGTAATTTTTTTCTTATTTAAAATTCCATGAGATGAATATGTTGCTAAATCATGATAACCAAGAATAATATTCTCTTCTAAATTCATTTCAACAATCAACCCTCTTTCTAATCTATCTTCAGGTATATGTCCAATTTTTTCATGAATAAAGGTGGAAGCATTTCCAGTTATTTCTTTATCCCCTTTAATAATCTTAGCTGTATCTGATTTAATTAAACCTGTCAAAACTTTAATTAATTCACTTTGTCCATTACCTTCAACACCAGCAAGCCCTAAAATTTCACCTTTATTTATAGTAAAATTAATATCTTTTAAAACTTCTCTTTCTTTTATTTTTAAAGAGCAATCTTTAACATAAAAGTAAGGTTCTCCAATAGTATCTTCTTCACAAGAAATATTTAACTCAACATCTCGGCCAACCATCATTTTAGCTAATTTGGTTTCATCAACATCGTCTAAACTTTCTCTATGTTTAATAATTTTTCCATCTCTCAAAACAGAAATTGTATCAGCAATTTTTAAGGTTTCTTTTAATTTGTGGGTAATAATAATAATACCTGTACCATGTTTTTTAAGCATTAACATAATTTCAAAAAGCTCTTCAACTTCTTGTGGAGTTAAAACAGCAGTAGGCTCATCGAGAATCAACAATTGTGATCCTCGATATATTGCCTTCAAGATTTCTACTCTCTGTTGTTCTCCAACAGATAAATCTTTTACTAGAGCTTTTGCATTTATATTAAAATGATACTTATCAATTAAAGCTTGAACTTCATCAATTGCTTTTTCTCTATCAATAAATAAATTCTTCTTTTTTTTAGGTTCATTATTTACAATTATATTATCTGCAACACTTAAAACTGGAGCTAACATAAAATGTTGATGGACCATTCCAATTCCTAAATCTATAGCATCTTTAGGAGTATCAATTACAACTTCTTTACCATCAACTAAGATTTGTCCCTTATCTAATTTAAGCATTCCATAAAGAATCTTCATTAAACAGGTTTTTCCAGCACCATTTTCACCTAATAAAGAATGAATTTCTTGTGTTTTAATAGAAAATGAAACATCGTCTAAGGCTTTAACTAAAGGAAATTGTTTTGTGATATGCTTCATTTCAATATTTTTAAACAAATTATTCCTCCAAGAATTTAATATTGATTATTATCTAACCAACTTTCTAATTCTTCAGCAGTACTACAAATAACTAAATCACCATTTTTGATTTTTGCTTTAATATCACTTATAGCATTTTCTATATCTTCTGGTATTACTACTTGAGATAATTCATTTGAATAACCAACAGCATCTTCAATTAAACCATTTTTTGAACATTGATTAATCCAAGTTCCATCAACAATAGATTTTACTTCATTAAATATCATTTCATCAACATTTCTAATTGATGTAGCAGCTACTACAGTTGGTTCAATATAGTTTTGATTTCCGCCAACACCAAAAGCATAGAAGCCTTTTTCTAAAGCAGCAGTGAAAACGCCTAAGCCTGAAGAACCTGCAATTGGTTGAATAAAGTCTGCACCTCTATTATACATTGAAATAGCAATTTCTTTACCCTTTGCTGGATCAGCAAAAGATCCTACAGTAGCTTTTAATACTTTACAATCTTTATTAACGTAACGTGCACCAGCTTCAAACCCAACAACTCCAGCTTGTAAACTTGGGAAATCCATTCCTAACATTACACCAATTACATTATCACTATTTGCATCTTCCATATCTGATAAAGTACCTAGACCTGCATAAACACCGCAAAGGAAAGTTTGATCTTGCCATCTTGTTTCAATAGAGTGAACATTATCAAGTTCTAAACGAGCATCAATTAAAGAAAATTTTTGATCTGGATAATCAGGGCAAACTTCTTTAAATGAATCTACCATATCATTACCAATACCAATAATCAAATCATATTTTCCAATATCAGCAAATTGTCTTAAAGCTTGTTCAAAATCACTAGAAGTCTTTGGCTCAAAATAATCAAAGTTTATATTATAGGTTTCTTTAGCCTTTAATAAACCATTATAAGCCATATCGTTAAAGTTTTTATCACCTAAACCCCCAGTTGATAAACATATTGCAACATTAACAATATCATCTTCTTTTTCTTGCGATTCTCCACTACCATTTGCAAAAACTCCAATCATTACAAAAAGCATACATAAAATTAATAATAACTTCTTTCTCATATTTTTCTCCTATGGAGATTATAATTACATATTATTATTGACAAGGGAAGTGACAACTGACACTATTAATTATAAGGGAAAGATATGGATATTCAAAAAAGTATTTCAAATATTATAAATAACTTTTCACCTCATATTAAAAGGGAATTAATCCCAATAAAATTTAATGAAGGTGAGTATATAATACGCGAAGGCGATTTGGCTGAATATGGATTTTTCTTTGTCTCAGGAAGATATGATGTAATTAAAACAGATATTTTAGGAAATAACTTTATAATTGCTAAAGATCAAGTTGCAACTTTTTGTAGCTTAATGGATATCTTTTCAGATAATGAGGTTCAATGCAGTAGCATAAGGGTAACTAAAGAAACAATAGGCTTTAAACTATATAAAAAATACTGCAAAGAACTTATTAAAAAGAATCTTGAGTTCTCAAGTTTCTTAATCAAAATCTGGGCAACAATTTTTTATGATAGCAATATAAACCCTAATAATTCTCCTTTATATCCTTATAAATACAAATTATTACAATTTTTAATTCAACAAAAAATTTCTGATTTAACAGATATAATATTTTATATTGATAGACAAACATTAAGTGAAGTAATTGGCTGTTCTAAAAGAACAATTTTTAGACAATTAAAGACGCTTGAGCAAGAAAATTTAATCCAGATAAAGAACTCTGCAATTATTATAAAAAAAGAAAAAATTAATCAAATAGAAACTATCTTAGATTCTTGGGAATAGTTTTAACTATAAATTAAACTTTATCTCCACTCATTTATCTTTGTAAAAGTTAATATTACAATTATAATTAAGCTTATTTCATATACTATTACATATAATAAATGTGGAAAAATTTGACTGTATTGGACAAAATAGTAGCTCTTTAATCCTCTAGCCTATGAACAAAATAAAGAACATTTGCAATACTTTTAAAAGAGCCACCAACTAGGGCTAAAACAAACCAAGTACCAGCTAACCAAGCACTAAGGTTTTTTAATAATGCTCCAAAGATTCTACCTACCTATTTATCACTAATTTAAATAATATTTAATTTGAATTCACAAAAAAAATTATCAATTCAGATAATTAGAAGAACAAGAATATTTAATATATATACTATTTTTATTTTTTATGAGCGGATAATTATAAATAGAAATCATCCACTCATAGAAATAACCTTAGACTGGTTGGGCTGGCACAAGACTTGCATCAGGACTGTCTAAGGTAAAAGGATCTGGAGAAGAGGACCCATTATACTCAAGAGTAAAATTTGCATCATCTTCATATTTTACATAAGTGGTTTTAGTAGATTGATCATTATTATAAAAAACTTTTACTGTCATAGCACTTTCGGAAGCTAATACAGGAAGAGTGAAAGTTACTTTCTCATCCTGGCTAATTGTTTGTCCATCTTTTAATGAATCAAATTCTGGACCTGCTGCGAATTTTTCGTTTACGCCGATTTGAACTTCAATTTCCATTGAAGTAATTACTTCACTACTTTTGTTTACAATAGTCATACTTGCACCATCCTTAGATAAGCTACAACTACTGAATACTAATACTAATAATAAAACATTTAGCAAAACTATCTTTTTTTTCATAAATAAAACTCCTTTAAAGTTTATGATAT
Source organism: Sphaerochaetaceae bacterium (assembly GCA_963678575.2). Lineage (GTDB taxonomy): Bacteria > Spirochaetota > Spirochaetia > Sphaerochaetales > Sphaerochaetaceae > Pleomorphochaeta. The sequence continues at coordinate 1,396,291 of CAXXHV010000002.1, forward strand.
ATGCCTATTATACAAAATATTACCCAGATGTAAATATTTTTCTTACTTATTTACAATTATTCCTTCTAGACAATAGTTGAATAAATTAATTTAAATTATACTATTAAAAAAAAGTACAACAATTATATATTATTAAATTGAGACAATATGTTTGCAAATAAAGTCTTTAACTAATTAATGATGATGATTTATCGTGTATTTAATTTTAGGAAAAAACTAATGTAGAATTAGTTTATTTTATAGAAATCAATTATTAATATCACTGCAAATCTTTTTTTGAAAATAATATTTTATTGCTTTATTTTCTTAGCATATAAAAATTCTAAAATAAAAATTTTAATTATTTTTTTAAACTTGATCAATAAAGTCTTGGATAAAATGATAAGTTACACCAATTGCAGAACTTCTCTTAGGATATTTGCTAATTTCAATTTTATTTATATTTAAACCAATAATCTCTTTAACTTTTTCATTAATTATATTTTGAAAATCAACAAGAAAAAAAGACAATTCTCCACCAATTACAATATCACAATCTAGACCGTAGCTAAGATTAACTAATAATCTTATTAGATTTTCAATATAAACATCTATTTTTTTTATAGCTAAATCATCTTTATTTTGGTATAGATTAGTAAATTGGATTAAATTATCACATACCCCATTTATCAAGGCTTTAGTTGAAAGATATGATTGGACAGTTCCTTTTTTACCAAATTCATCTTCTTCACCATCTTTATTTAAATAAGAGTTTCCAACTTGTATTCCATTTCCATTATTACCAAGATAAACTTGATTATTAACAAAAAAAGAACTTTCAATATAATCCCCAAAAGAAAGGTACAGTAGATTACGAGCTTTTGATTCTCTTAAACCAATTTCATATTTACCACCAGCATCTACTTTGCTTTCAAACCAAACAGGGAAAAGATACTTATTAAAGCTCTTTGGAATTAATTGATTTTCTATATTAAGTTCAGGAGAAAACAAAATTGTATTCGGATCTGATTTAATAATACCGGGTAAAGAAATTCCTATACCTATTACTTTTTGGAACTCAATTTCAGATAATTGAATAAATCTATAGGCATACTGCATTAATTGAGTATAGTAACTCTGTGTATTTTCAAAATCAAAATCTCTAATCTGAGTTGATTTTAAATTACCAAATAATCCAGTAGCAACAAAAGTAACATGCGTTTTACTTATATCAATTCCAATGGCAAAAGCAGCTTCACTATTAATACTGATAACACGTGGTTTTCTTCCTATTACTACAATATTTTCATCATCAGCTCTCTGAAGCAATAACCCTTCTTTTATCATTTGATTTATATTATTTGTAACAGTTGGCAAACTCAAACCAAGATCTAACATAATTTCTTGTTTTGTTAAAGGTTTATTTATTTGATAGAGGTATTTGTATATATTATTTCTACTATTAGGTTTAACAGTGCTGCTGTGAATCATAATATGCCTCCAAAAAATACTTTACTATATTATAGTAATAATAGCAAAAAATAAATTAAATTGATACTAGATATAATCTAATAATTAAATACTCATACACTATGGTATGAGTAAATTATAACATTATTAATATAATACTAAGTGTTATTAGCACTTAGTATTACAAAAATATATTAGAGTGTAAAAATTAGTTTTTCAAGGTCTTTAGGATCACTACTTGTACCAATATAAGCAGCATAGGTAACCCCTTCTTCAAACTTCCAACCTTCATCACTGTAATATTTCAAGGAATCAAGAGAACAAGTTATATCTATAGTTTTACTTTCACCACTATCTAAAGACACTTTTTCAAAACCTTGAAGTTTTTTAATTGGACGATCAACTGTTGCCCCACTTTCAACTCCAAGATAAAGTTGAACGACTTCTTTGCCTTCTCTATCTCCAATATTTGATATTTTACAACTTGCTGTTAATGTATCATTAACAATTGTCACAGCTCTTTCAGAAATGGCAAAGTCAGTATAAGAAAGACCAAATCCATAATAATAATCAGGAACAATATTTTCTTTTTCTAATTTTGCATAACCATGATAATAATTATAAGTCTGTTGATTAGATATCCATTTTACTTGAGGTAATTGCTTATCTTCTTTTACTACAACAAAAGGCAATTTTCCACTAGGATTAACATCACCAAAGATAATTTCACTAATAGCGGTTCCACCTTCCATACCTGGATAATAAGCTAATAGAACAGAAGGAACTAAATCACTCCATTCACTGATACGAATCATATTCCCACCAATAAGTACAACGACAACATTCTTATTTACTTTTGCTACAGCTTTAATAAGTTCAATTTCATCATCATGTAAACCTAAAGAATCTTTTCTATCCCCTCCGATAGCATTTTCTTTTTCTACACCAAGTTCTTCATTTGGCTCAACATATTCACCCTCATCAAAATCCCTATAACCAGCAACTAAAATTACTCTATCTGAATTTTGTGCAACCTTAACTGCTTCTTCAATATTTTTACCAGTATTATAAGTTACAGAAGTATTTGGCATTTCTTTAGTAATTCCTGCAAGAGGAGTAACAACATATGGAGGAAAGACTCTTGATGAACCATGATCTCCAATATTCTCTGTATTTCCAAGTTCTCCTAGAACTGCAATACTTTTGGTTCTATCCTTAGAAAATGGTAGTAAATTATCCTCATTCTTAATTAAAGTGATAGATTCTTCAGCTACTTTTTTTGCAAGTTCAATATGATCTACACAACCAATAAGCTTTCTTGGATACTCTTGTGGGTCTTCAGCTTCTTTAAAGGCAAGAAGTGTTCTAATTATTCTAGTAGCACTTTTGTTGATAAGCTCTTCATCTACTTCACCACTTAATACAGCTTTTACTAATTTCTCACCATAATGATTTGTATTAGGCATCTCTATATCTAAGCCTGCATTTACAGCAGGAATGGTACTTCTAATTCCCCAAGCGAAATCACTTACAACAAAACCATCAAAATCCCATTCATCACGTAAAATATCAGTTAATAAATATTTGTTTTCACCACAATATTCACCTTGATATTTATTATAAGCACTCATTACACTTGCAGCACCACTATCTATACACATTTTAAAATGATTTAAATAAACTTCTCTCTCTGTTCTTTTGTCTGCTTCAACACTCACATCAAATCTACTATTTTCCATACTGTTAAAAGCAAAGTGTTTTATACAAGCTATAACATTCTCATTTTGAACACCTTCTACTAGAGCACTTCCCATTTTTCCAAGATGAAAATCATCTTCACCATATACTTCTTGGCTTCTACCCCAACCTGGATTGTAAGGAAGGTTAATACAAACACCACCAAAGAAATTAGCATCATAAGCTCTAATCTCACGACCAATAGCTTTTCCAACTTCTGTTTCTAATTCTGTATTAAAAGATGCACCTCTAGCCATGGTTACTGGGAAACAGGTACTTTTTTCTGTAACAACACCACGTGGTCCATCGCAAAATTTTAATGAGGGAATATCATATTTTTTATTTCCACCAGCTTCATATGGATAACAATTATAATGTCTATCAGCATTAGGATTAGAAAAATCATCTAACATGCTTTGTACATTAACAGTACCGCTCATAAGAGCAACCTTTTCTTCAAGGCTCATCTTTCCTACTATTTCTGAAGCTTTCTTTGTGAAACTTAGTCTATATTTTTTATCAACTTTCATTTTAATCTCCTACTAATTTAATTCTTCTTTATTATTCATTTGTACTTCACTGAATTTAAAATCTATATATAAGTTAAGAAATACCACTAATATTAATATTACCCCTTGTACTAATTCTGATATTTCAGAACTTACTCTAGCAAGAGTTAAGCCATTTTGAAGTATTATCAACATAAATGAACCACTTATTACTTTATAGAACTTACTCTCTGATCCACCTGTAATTGGAATACCTCCAACAAACATAGCGGTCATAACTTGAAGTTCAAAGAAATTACCAATGGATGGAGAAACTCCACCAATTTTTACAACAGCTAAAATGCCTGCAACACCAGCCATAGCTCCTGAAAGCATAAAGGCTAATATTTTATACTTTTTGACATTAATTCCACTAAAGCGTCCAACTTCCTCGTTTTCTCCAATACATCTACTGAAGAATCCAATCTTTGTATAACTAAATAAATACCACATAAATACTAGTATTATTATTATAGCTGGTAGCTTAGTCGAAAAATTATTTATAGCAATAATATCATAATCAAGAAGTAATGCTTGACCGTTAGTAATATAAGATACAACGGCTCTCAACGAAATTAACATTGCAAGAGTAATCATTAAAGAATTAACTTTAAAATAGGCAAGTAAAACTCCCATTATTAATCCAAAGAAAATCCCAACACCAACTGATACAACAACAAAACCAACTAATCCATATTGTAAAGATGCCATTCCTCCTAAAGTCCCAGCTAATGCGAGTAAGGATCCCATGGACATGTCAGTTGAACCTTGAGATGCGACAAAAACCATTCCAGAAGCACCAATTGCTAAAGGTAAAGTATTATTTATAATATTTAATAGATTCCTTCTTGCCCATAATTTATCACCACATAAAAATGTAAATAATATCATTACAATTGCTAATCCAATAAAAGGAAATAACTTTTGAATTTTTTTCCATATTTGTAAACTCATTATACCATTACCTCTATTATTGTTTCTTCTGATAGTTCAGGTCCTCTACTAATTGTTTTTACGATTTCTCCATCTTTAACAATTTTCAATGTGTCACACATACCTATAACTTCAGGTAATTCATCTGTTATTAAAACCATTGAAACACCATTTTTCTTAGCAGCTAACATAGTTTGATAAATATAGCTTTTCACACCAATATCAACTCCACGTGTTGGGCAGTCAAGAATTAGAATTTCTTTATCTTGAATAACCCATCTAGAAAGATTGACCTTTTGTCTATTTCCACCACTAAGACCTCTCAGTTGTTGGCCAGGACCATTAGTTTTTATTGAAAAACTAGCAATTGCTTTTTTAGAAAGTTCTACTTGTTTCTTTGGAGATAAAAACCCAAATCTTTTCTTGGTCATTTCAACTGCAGCTAAACTGATATTATTCAAAATTGAATCATGAACCATAAGAGCTTGCTTATCTCTATCTTTTGGAACATAGCCCATTGATAAATTCATTGCTTGTTGAGGGGATTTAATAATTACATTATTTTTTTGAGGTAATCTTAGAAAACCATTACTAACAGATCTTACTGCGAACATTGCTTCAGCAAGTTCATGTATGCCAGAATCGGATAAACCTGTAAAACCTAATATTTCACCTTTATGCAATTGAAAATTAACGCCTTTAAACTTTTTAGAAGTTAAGTCAACGCCTTCAAATACAACTTCTTTATCATAACTGGCACAATTATCTGTTCTATAATAACTACCTTCTAAAGCACGGCCAACCATTAATTTTTTAATTTCATCTGGAGTTGTAATTTCACTTTCTATTTCTGCAACAATTTCACCATCTCTCATTACTGTGATACCATCAGTTATAGCGACCATTTCTTCAATATCATGAGTAACTAATAAAACGGCTTTGCCTTTTTTCTTTAATAGAATAATTATATCTATTAATTTTTTTCTATAATTTAAAGAAAGTGCTTGGGTTATTTCATCTAATATTAATAATTCAGGATTCAAAGAAAGAGCTCTAACTAATTCAACAATTTTCTTTTCCTCAACTGATAAATTTTCTGTTAATATTCTTGATTGAATATCTTCAAATCCCCAATATTTTAAAAGTTCATCTGCTTGTTGAAATAATTTTTTAGTATCTAATAATCCATGATTCTTAAAGACGTCTGTTTTACCCATAAATAAATTCATACCTACTGGTAAACCATCGACTAATCCTAATTCTTGAACAACTGTACCAATTTTATTATCTCTAGCACATAAAGGAGTTTCAGGCTTATATTCTTTTCCGTTCAAATACATTTGCCCACTATCACATGATTGAATACCTGCAATAATTGAAATTAAAGTTGATTTACCTGAACCATTTTCCCCTATTAGTCCACGAATATGTCCACCATTAATTCTAATATTAACATTTTCATTTGCATGAGTTACTCCAAAATATTTTTTTATGTTAGTAGCCTCAAATATACATTTTTCACTCATTATTTCACTACTCCCTTCTCATTTTTAGCAGATAACATTCCACAAACAATTACTACAATACCCATTACAACTTTTTGCCAAGTTCCAGATGGGACACCAATTATTGTTAATGAATTAAAAAGAGATGTTATAACAAAGGATCCAATTAATGCAGCAATAGTTAAGTTAACAACCTTTGAGAGCGCTTGAGCTAATAAATATCCAGCTAATGGGGTAAAAATTAATGCTATACTATTTAATCCAGTACTTGGAACAACGCGTCCAGCATAAGATTCAGTAATTGCAGCACTCATTCCAATAAATATGGCTCCAATTAAACCTGCAAACAAAATGGTTTTTTCAATATTAATTCCCATTGTTGTGGCTACTTCTTTATTACTTCCTACAGCACGTAATTTAAAGCCTATACTTGTCCGATTATAAATTATGTAAGCCATAACTACACCAAGAATTAAAATTATAATATTAATTGGTTGGTTTCCAAGATTTCTATAGTTATCTGCTAAAGAAACAACTTGTTTACCTTTATCAATTTGTGAAACATTATACATAGCGCCAATAGATTCATAGACCATTGCCATACCAAGACCAAAAATCCAAGAAGGAATTTTAGTTACTAGAACTAGCTTTAAATTAAAGAGTTCTAATAATGCTACAATAAGACAACTTCCAACAATAAGTCCAAAATATCCTAATCCAAATTGAACAGCTAAAATACCGCCTGCATTACAACCTAATATCAATATTGCTCCAAGGGATAAATCAATTAAGCCCATTGTAAAAATAAAGCAGAAGCCTAATACCATAAATGCATTAGGAACTGAATTTGATAATACCATCCATAAATTTCGTGGTTGTAAAAATTTTCCTTTCGTCATAAATCCTAAAACAACATAAACTATAAGTATTATTGTAAGAGCAATAATTCTTTGACGAAATAATACTTTATTATGATGCATATTAATGAATTTGTTTTTTTCCTGAGTAATACTCATTTTTTATATCCTATATAAGTAAGATTTAGCAGCTTAAAAATATTATTTAAGCTGCAATTAAATTTAAATTATTTCTTATTGTGCATTTGCATTATCTAACTGAGCTTGAGTAATTCTACCATCAGCTACCATAGCTTCTAATCTTTTTTCTATAGTATAATCGTCTAACATTGATTGAAGTTTTTCTACAGTTACATCGTCTCCAACCATAGCTTGGATTTCTGCATCAGAATAAGGAGAAGCTTCAATCCAGTTTGAATTATAAAGTTCAATATATTTATTTGGTAATACCATTACAGGAACTGTAAGTATTGCTGCATTATTATCTGAACCTACGATTTTATGTCCGTTAATAGCATTTACTAATAAAGCAGTAGTATAATCAATATTTACCCAGTGAGCTCCGTTTGCTGCAGAAATTTTACCATCTTTCAAACCAGTTAAAATATCTGGATCTAAGTCTGTTGCATATAATTTTGCATTAACTTTTGGATGTTTTGCCATTGATTCTAATGTTGCTGCTGCATAGTCTCCATTTGAACCATAAATACAATCAACATCAGGATAAGCTGTTAATAAGTCGTCTGACATTTGAAGAGCATCTGCTCTAGAAACGTTACCATAACCTTGAGCTACTACTTTACCACCTGCAGCTTCAAATGCACTTGTAAATCCATTTGTACGATTAAGGTGTGTTGTATCTGTTGTTAGTCCAGTTAGAATAAAGGCTTTTCTTAAACCTGATTCAGCAGCATAATTACCCATATTTTTTCCGGTATCTAAATCAGAAGTTGCAGCTACACCAGCAAAGTATTTATAATCTCTAAATCTTTGCATTGAAGCCTCAGAAGGCATATGGTCATAAAAAGCAAAATAAACACCTGCTGATTCACATTTTTGAGCAATTACTGGAAATACAGTATCTGATAAACCTAATATTAAAATACCATCAACTCCGGAAGCAATCATATTATCAACATTAGTTATACAATTTTCAATTTTACCTTCATCATTAACTACCATAGGTTCAACACCTAAAGCATTACAGGTTGTAACAAAATTTTTCTCAAGAATATCTAAAGAATAAATACCTTTTAAAAAGTTATTACATCCAATAACTATCTTATCATCTGAAGAATTTTTTTTCTCCTCTGAACCATTAGCAAATACTGAAGATACAGTAAGTGACACCATTAACAATGCGATTAGAATCTTTTTCATTATATAATCTCCTTTAATAAAGCTATTTTATAAAATCGTTTTATAAAATTACTTTAATTATTATAAATCGTATTTTTGAGTTGTCAATATTTTTTTTGCTATAATAGAAGTTTTTAATTATCAATAGGACATTATTATAAATTAATTACTTATATTATAAGTAATTAAAAGTAAAAAGTTATTTTAAAACATTTTCTTTTATAAGAAAATTTAAAGACTATATTTAATTATTTTTTTAAATATCGATTTTATTTATTTTAATATTTTAAAATTACATCTTAATAATCTAATAATTAGTGATGTACAAAATTACACAAAAAAACTTATTTATAAAATGGGTTTTAATTTTTATTATAATTCGAATTTTATAAAGTTTATTTATAATCTCAATTACAAAAAAACACCTATTTATAAAAATATTTTTAATTTCTAAAAAGGACTAATAAAGGCATAACTTTTTCTATAAGAAAATTATAAACATATGTGAATTTTCCTATCTGAAAATATTAAATAATCATTATAAAATTCATTAATACTTTTTGCTATTTGTTTTATAACATCTTATGCTTATTCTCTTTCTATAAAAAAATTTGATAATTTTGGGGGAATAGGAATTGGATAGTCAAAGGGATATATACGCCTTTTGATAAAAATCTTTATTTAGATGATATTTTTTCTATTAACCAATTGTAAAAACTATAAATCAATTACATCCCATTCTAATAAAGATGTTATTGAATATTATTTATTCAGATAATAAAAAAGACTTATTAATTACATTTTTTTATTTATCTTAATTGTTTTTATTTCAAAAGGGGAAAAGCTAAAGTTATCACTTATATTTTCTTCTATTAGATTTACAAATTGCATAGAATTTAGATTAAACAATTTGCTATTAAATTCAATTATACCTTCTGTTAAAATTCCTAAGGTTTCTCTAAATCTAAAGATTAATGAATTTTTATCTTCTGCTATTTTTAATGTTTCTAATACTATATTTTCATTTTCTATCGTTAGTAAATCATTCTTTATCTCTTTATTACACGAAATTAATGGATTATTTACAAATTCAGCTTCACTCATTACTAAGGATAGATTATTTTTTGCTACAAAGATAGAATAACTAAATTCATGGATTCCAATATCTGCAATTTCATCAGGAGCTTTAGGGCTTCGAAGTAGAGAAACAGATAATTGATTCTTCTCAAAAGAATATCCATATTTACTATCTGTAATTAAAGCAATTGCACTTTCCACATCTCTTTGACATATATAATTATGAGCAGGTACTTCAAATTTTGCTCTCTCATTATCTAGATTTCTTACATTTGATCTTTGAAAATAACCAAAGGGAATATCACAATCACTAAAGGCTGAATTTATATTATGATTTATTTTTGCTCTTAATATTTTATGATTTTCTTTCCAGTTAATTCTTGTTTTAAAATCAACTTTAGCAACTTCTTCATATAGTCTTATTTCTTGCTCTAATGTTGATCCATTATCTAAACTACATTTTATTATTCCATTTTCAAATGTTGTTTTTAAGGTTTTTAAATTTGATAAATTATCTAATTCGATATCCCAAGCATCCCAATTATTAGGATAATCTTCTCCGTATTCTAAAATATTAAATTTATCTTTTACTAATTCTCTATTATTTACAATGAAACTTATTATGTCCCCTTTTTCATTAATCGTAACACTGCCCCAAGAAAAATGTTGAAGACCTATCTGTGCTATTTTGTATTCTCTTCTTTTTACTTTTTTACTTTCATAAGATAATATACCCGCTTGATTAAAAGGAGATAAATTTAATAAATAAGGGCCTTCCTTAATTAAATCTTCTTGGATTTCATTTAAGATGGTTTCAATTTCAGCATAAGCTTTATGAGCTTCTTCATTTACAATTCTTACAGTAGATCCTGGTAAAATATCGTGGAATTGATTTATTAAAAATAATCTCCAACAATAATCTAACTTTTCTTTATAACTTATAATTTGATTTATACTAATCTCATTTTTTATAAAATAATATGAAATTAAATACTCTATATTATGAAATTTTTTATCAAGCTTTCTATGATACTGTTTTGTTTTTGCCTGAGTGGTATATGTGCCCCTATGTAATTCTAAATATAGTTCTCCATCATAGGTAGGAATATTTTCAATAAAAATATTATCTAAGGCTTTACTCATTGTCTCCCATTTATTTTTAGGAAGCCCTTGTAAGTTATTTTGTCTCTTTATTAATTGAAGATCTTCATATCTTACACCACCTCCACCATCTCCTTCTCCAATTGGTCTAAGAAGAGCACTTTGAACATCTTTATTTATAATTTGATTCCACATATTAACATTTTCAGCAGGCTCTTCTGTTCCTTCATAGGCTCCTTGTATCATATGAGCTTTAATTACAGAACCGTCAATACCTCTCCAATTAAACAAATCATAGGGATGTTTTGTTGTATCATTCCATCCCAATTTACTTGTTACAATATATTTTATTCCTGATTTTACTAATATTTGAGGGAGAGATGCCATATAACCAAATGAATCAGGCACATAAAAAGTATCCCCATAATAATTATTAAATAATTTGTTTGTTATTTTTTTGCCATAGATTATATTTCTAATTAATCCTTCTCCACTAGATAACATACAATCTGGTTCAACAAGTCCAACACCATTAGGTTCAAACTGTCCTTTATTATAATTGTTTAATAAATCATTATATATTTCTGGATATATTTCTTTAACCTGTTCAATTATTAGAGGTTGAGAAAACATAAATTTAAAAGTTGTATCTTCATCCATTAAAAAATTCATTTCACTTAAAGTTCTAGCAGCTTTTCTAATTGTCTCTTTTATTGGCCATAACCAAGCATAATCTAAGTGCGCACTTCCAATACTATAAATAGTTGGGGATAATGTTGCATTCTTATATTCTAATAAATGTTTTATTTTCTCATTTACTTCTTTTGCTTCTTTCTCTTGTATTTCAACATCTGTATTTGATATTTGTATATTAATCAAAGCTCTATGAAGGTTTGATAATATTTTTTGATATAATAAAATATTAGAATCAAGTGTTTTAGTAAGCTCATACAATACATATACATTATAATAAAGATTAAAGCTATTCTCATTTTTAACAATTATTTTGCCACTATCAAGGATAAGAGGATAATCTTTTACTCTCTTTGCAACTGTTACTAAAACTCTACCATTTTCTTTAGGATGATAACCTGGAAATTTATAACCACTCCAAATACAAATACTTAGAGTTATAATTTCCCCTCTATAAGTATCTAAAGGGACTATGCTATGAAAGGGATTTAATGCATAAAATTTTTCATTATCATTAATAATGACTAATGAATCAGTTTGTAATTCTAAATTAAAATAAACATGTTCTTTATTAGGAACTTCAATATTTACTTGATACCAAACATCTAGATTATCTTTGCCATAAAAATTAGGAGTGTTGACTTCTTCCCACGCTAAATCTGTATTTGGTAATCTATAATATTTGAAATTAGGACAGACTGCTTTTTTAAACTTTTCTATATTAAAAAGAGTTGAATATTGTCTAGCCTTTAATATATCAAGATATGTTTCAATCCTTGCCTTTGCTTTGATATCATACATTGTTTAATTTCCTCAGGAGCCTTCGTTAAATCTTCTAATAATAAATGAACATCTTCAATTCCAACATGAATTCTTATTAAAGGTAAAAAATCAGAAGTTCCTTCCCAATGGCTCATATAAGAACTTAGATCTACTAATTTATCATTGTTTACATATTGTTTTACTGTATGGTCTCTTACCTCAATAATATCTAATTCTTGATTACTATTTAACATCATTGCTAATTTATTATCAGCTTGTTCATAAGGTGGAGAAATTAACTCGATATCAATATTAGAATTTTCACTAACATAAGTATCACTTAATGATTGAATTTGTGCTGTTCTAGTAGGAATTATCATTGTTTCTACAATTGTCAATTTTACTTTTGAAACTCCCTTTTTCTCTCCTTAGCCTTGTGCAAACATATGACTTAATAATAATCCAACGATAAACATTAAGCATCAAACTTTCTTTTTCATTTTTAACTCCACTATTTTTGGTTATATAATTGGTATTAAATTTTAATACCACTAATACAAATTATTAAACCATTAAAGCATATCATTGTCAACTTTTTTTGTTTAAAGTTTGTTTAATAAAGTATAACAAATAAAAATATTGCATCTATCCCATTATGGTATTATAATTAGACCAAACTAATTTAGGATTTAATATGAATAAAACTGAAACAGCTTACAAAGAAATTAAAAACAGATTAATTGAACAATATTGGAAACCTGGAGAAAAAATAACCAGTGAAAGAGATCTAGCCTCTTTGTTCCATATTAGTAGAGTTACAATTAAAGCTGCTATTAACAAATTAATTGAAGAAGGCTATTTAGAATATCTTGAAGGCAAAAAAGGAACTTTTGTAACAAATTTAAATAATATAAAAAATAATGCTAAAACTATTTGTGTAGCAATTGATAACAAAACACCTGCCTTCTCCTCCTATTTATTAGAAGGAATTCATAATTCTTTAATTAACAAAGGTTATCACACCCTATATTTCAATACTTTATTTAACAAAGAAAACATATTTGAACAGATAAAAAATATTATTAATGATGATATTTCTGGAGTTATTTTTGCTCCATTAATGGGGAATTATAATATTGAGAACAATTTTAAAATTATTAATTTAATAAAATCTAACAATATACCTCTAATTCAAGTAGATCGATATGTTACTCAAGATTATGGTAGTTATGTTGGAACAAACAATCACAAAGCTTTTTATAATCTTACAAATAAAATAATAGATAAAGGTTATAAATCTATACTCATAGCAAAAGGTTATGAAACAAGTAGTTCAAGAGAAAAAATAAATGGAATAAAACAAGCTATTACAGAAAGAAAGATGGATTATAGAGAAGTAATAATCAATGAAACAGACTTTGTATTATCTAATGTATTCAATGCAGATGATGATATAATCTGTGAAATTAAAAATAGTGATGCAATAATTGGAATGAACCAAAATATCTGCAAAGCTATAAAAAGAATAGATAATACAAAATACCTAGCTTCTATTTCAGCGAGCAAAGAAGAAGTTGAAAACGATATTTCCGCTATTCATCAAATGTATGAAATTGGCAAAGAATGTGGACGACTTATTATTGAAGGAATTGAAGAGAATAATAAAAGCCAAAAGTCAATTTACATTGATGCACCAATATATGAAAACAAAAAACTTTAATTACTTTTATTAATAAAAATGGACTTAGTTTAACCTAAGCCCATTCATATATTCATAATACTTCTTTATCTTTCAATAGATTTAGATACTTTTTCAACAATTGCTAATTCTGATTTAGCATCTGCACCAGCTGCAATATTTTGCATTGCAACAACTATAGCTTTTTCTAATTCAGGATATTTCAATTTTCTTGATCCAATAGCATTACTATTATAGCTATTTAATTCATCAATACTTTGTTGTTGTAATTCACCATCAACTTTTCCATTATAGGAAATAGTGTTAGCTACTGGAGATCCTTGAAGTAAATTAATCCAAATTTGTTGACCTTCTCCCATACTCATGAATTCAATAAATTTAGCAGCAGCTTCTTTATTTTTACAATCTTTATTAACTCCAAGCATTAAATCAACACCTGTTGTAGCTCTAAACTCATTTGGTCCCATTTGAGGGAAAATTGTCATTCCAATTACATCATTACTTTTTTGTATTTTTGTTCCTTCTAACTCAGGATTAGAGGTTGAAGTTACCCCAACATGCCAAGAACCTGTTGCAAAGAATACTGATTTTCTGTCAAAGAAATATTGATCTCTTGCATCTGGATATGTAACTACACCTAGAGCACCATCTTCAAATACTCCATTAGAAAATAGTGAAGCCCAAGCTTTTGCTGTGTCAACAAAACATTTATCAGTAAAACTTCGTTTGCCTTCAGCAGCTTCATAAATTGCTTTTGGTTCAAATTGATTACTTACATTTACAAACCAGTCGACATTCTGCCAATCATCAGCAGCACCCATTGCTATTGGCATATAACCCTTATCTCTAATTATTTTTGCAGCCTTAACCATTTCTTCGTTAGTTTTAGGAACTTCAGTAATTCCACATTCTTCCATCAATGATTTGTTATAAAGCATATAATCCATACCAGCTACTAGCATTGGCATTCCTACTTGAATATTATTATCAGAAACACATTCACTAACAGCAGATTGAGATACAATCTTATCCCAACCAGGAATATATTGGTTTGCTAAAACATCCATAGGTTCTGCAAAAGTTGCATATCTATTTACCAAAGCACCAGTTGATAATCCAAAAATATCTGGACCAGTACCTGAAGCCATTGCAACCTGTAACTTTTCAAAATAATCACTTTGTTCAGTTCTTGTGTAATTGATTTTTATATCTGGATTTTCAGCTTCAAATGCTTTTACCATACTATCCCATTGTATTGTTGTTGGTAACCAGGACCATAATGTTAAGGTAACAGGACCTTCTGCTTTTTCTTGGGCTTTCTCTTGTGCACCTTGTGCAAAAAGAGGTGAAATTGTTAACAATGCTAATAATAGAACTAGCAAGTTTTTAATTTTATTTTTCATTAGTAATCTCCTTCTAATTGAAGAGTAACACTGCCTTTAAAATCAATGTCTTACAAAAAATTGTTAATCATTGCAATTTTTTGTATATAAATTTCTTAATTCTTACATTAGTTAAAACTATATCAAATTTAGAGATATCATTAATTTCAAATGAAATATCTTTTGTTTCACTAATTTGTATTTTACTATCCCCTCTTTTTATAAAAGAGGCTTTTGAAAGAGGTTTAACTGTAATAGTGTACACTCCATTAAATTTAGGACTCATTTTTAAATCTTTAACAGCATTTATACAATTATCATGGAGTTCTACCTTTTTATTTAAAGTAAAGTAATTACCTAAATTTATCAAATCATCTTTCTCAAAACAATTATATTCGTTTAAAGAAAAACTAATTATTTCTACACTACTATACAAACTATATACTTCAAGATTTTGAGATAAAGCTAAATCAAATTTAAACTTTCTATTATCTTCTAATTCCAATACCACACTATTAAACATCTTCTTAATTTTAAAGCAATGCGATACTTGATGATTATAATCATGATTTAAATCTATTTCTTGAATTTTTCTTCTTACTAAATTATTTACTTTATATACATATATCTTATCAAAACCTTCTAATAATTCAAACTCAAGATAATCTCCTATAATAAAGCCATATCTAATACCACTATGTGAAGCAATTCCTTTTATCCATAAATCAAAAATGTAATTCTCATTAACATCCATTTTTATGGATTGATTATTTAAAATTAAATTCTTTTTGTTAATTTTTGAAGGATTTGGACTTTTAATATTTTTCAAAGAAGGTCCATTACAAAGTAATTCATCTCCATCAAAAAATAACCTATCAACTCTCATAGTTCTTTGTTCTTTATCTTTTTCAAACTCAATATAATTATTTCTACCATGATAAACAATAAAATCTTCAATTAAATCTGGACCTTTACACACAGAATTATGTCCAGTTCCACTTACAAGATCATTTTTTTTCATTAGTGAATGATATGTATAGTTATCTGGATATTTTTCAAATTCGATATCCCTTAAATCTTCTTTTAAATCACCTACACTATAATTAATAAAATAGTTTTCATTAAGATAACAATTAGCACTATACAATATATATAATTTACCATTTCTTTCTATAATTGAAGCTCCTTCAATTGTATACCAATCTCGGTTATCACCAAATCTATTTTTATTAAATATCTCTTCATTTATTGATGGCTTAACTACTATTTTAGGCTTTCCTTCAAACTCTAGAGGATTTTTCATCTTATCAACCAAGATACAAGTACCAGGCATATTATCATCACTACCCATTACATTAGTTGAATAAAATAAATATAATTCCCCATTATAAAAATATGGTTGTGAATCAATTGAGAAAAAGTTAAAAAACCTTTTCTCAAAATTAAAAGGACCTAATGGATTATCTGAGGTCGCAACCTTAAGACTTTCTTCTAAAGTATCATTTTTATTTTTAGAAACAGATGAATAATAAAGATAATATACCCCATTATAATAAAGTGCCGACGGTGCCCAAAAATCTATTTCTTCTTCACAAGTGAGTGCAAAACCTTTATCTTCAAAATTAATTAGATCATCAGAAACACTAACTTTTACACCATCTCTATGAGTAGAATAACAATAATATTTCCCATTAACTTGTAAAATAAATGGATCAGGTTTTGTTGTTTCTGATATTGGATTATTAAAATACTTCATAAATTACTCCTTTATAGCGCCAGCAGTTAACCCCGCTTGTAAATATTTTTGGCTAAAAATGTAAACAACAATTGAAGGTAAGGTTAAAAGCAACATTGCTGCATAAATTTTTGCAACATCTGCTGGGCTTTGAAATGTAGTAGACATAAAATACTGAGCCGCAAGGGTTACAGTATATTTTGCCTCAGTCCTAACAACTAGTAATGGCATTAAATACTCATTCCAAGAATATATAAAAGTTAAAACAAGTACATTTGCAATTATTGGAACAGCTAAGGGTAAAATTATATTCTTATATACTGTAAAAGAATTTGCACCATCAATTTTTGCAGATTCTAATAAAGAATTTGGTATTGAACTAAAATAATTTGTTATCATCATAAGCATCATGGGTGTATTAAATGCAATTAATGGAATTATTACGCCTATTCTAGTATCTATAAAACCAAAATTTTTTATTGTTGAAAATAGAGGCATTGTCACTGCTGCTGCAGGTACTGCTAAACATCCTAAAAACATAAAATATAAGACTTTATGACCAACAAATTTCATTTTTGCAAAAGCAAAAGCTGCTAATGATGAAATTAAAGCAACAGTAATAGATGTAACTAAAGCAATTATTAAACTATTTAGAACTACCTTAAAATAATTTATTTTTTCATAGGTTAAAACAGAAATATAGCTTTGAATTCCCTTTACTTGTAAGGATTTCTCTATAGCAACAACTATGGGAGAAAGCCAAATAATTGCAAAAAATATTAAAACAATATATATAATTATATTTTTTTTACGACTATTCATTATTCTTTCTCCTTTGATATCACGACTTGTAAATAACTCATAATTAAAGCAAGAATTAATATGAATATTCCAATTGTTGCGGCTTCACCTGCTGCAAAATTTGAAAAAGCTTTTTCATATAAATAGGTGTTTAAGACTGTTGTTGATCTTCCTGGCCCACCGTTTGTAAGTAATTTGACAATATCAAAAGTCTTGAGAGATCCCACTATTCCAAGAACAATTAATAAATTTGTAGTTGAACTAACCATTGGACGAGTTATTGACCATAGAACTCTAAAAAATGAAGCACCTTCGATACTTGCAGATTCATAAATATCGTCTGGAATTGCCATCAATGCAGCATAATAAATTATCATAGAAAATCCCATCCATTGGAAAATATTTACACCAATTACAGCATATAAAGCTATATCAGGATTCCCTAACCAGGATTTAGCAAGAAAATCGAGATGTAAAGATTTCAACATTACGTTCAAAGAACCAGTAGTAGGATTTAAAATAATTCTAAAGATACCTGTTATTATGGATGTAGCCATTGCTATTGGGAAAAAATAAATTGTTTTAAACGCATTGGCAAATTTCAAACCTTCTTTGATTAATACTGCAAGAATAAACCCTAAAATAGCTTGAATAAAAACAGTTCCAAAAAAGAATACAATATTATTTTTCATGGCAATATAAAATGTTTTATCTTGAAAAATTTTAATATAGTTTTTCAAACCAATAAAATTCATAGTTTTTGACATGCCATCCCAATCAGTGAAACTAGAATAAAATGTAAAACCAATACAATAATATATAAAGACTAGAGAAAATAAAAAAGCGGGTAATATATACAAATAGGCTTGATTATCATTATTTTTTTTTATTCTCATGAGACCTCCTAATAATTACATTTTATTAGAACTCTTATCTCTCATGATTATTAATAATTTATTAATTACTACAATTTTTTGCTATATATTCAATTGGGGTAACCTCTTCAAAGTCTTTAAATACTTTAAAAAAATAATTATATCCTTTGAAGCCTGTTTTTTCAGTTATATACTTTATCGAATATGTTTCTTTTAATAATAATAATTTTGCTTGATTAACTTTTATTTGATTGGAATACTCTGAAAATCTATAACCAGTTTCATTCTTAAACATTCTAGATAAATGGGTGTAACTTAAATGCATTTTTTCAGCATATTCGAATAGGGAATAATCTTGTTGATAATTCTTAATTATATATAACATAAGTTGATAGATTGAAGGGGTGTATTTATTCTTTTGATAATTTATTTTTTCTCTCAATACTTTACTGTAGAGATTTTTAATAAAAATTTTCAAATTATAAATATTATCAATTTGATTAACAATATTAGTATAATCGAACCCAATATTTTCAAATATTTTCTTTGATACTGCTATCAAATTACTTTTAGATATTTGTTTTTTATACATTTCATCAAATATAAAATCAAAAACTTCATTATATAAATCTTCATTACCACTTTCAATTGCGTAATTTAAGATACTTATTGTTTGTTCTTTAAATATATATCCTTTTATGATAGCTTCATTTGAAATATTTAAATCAATTATTAAATCATCATCTCCTTTTAAATAAAGACAATTATCCATTTTACTTATTCTATCATTTCTTTTCTTATAACAATCTTCAAAACTAGAATTTTCACCTATTGCGAACATCACAGATAAATCTAATAATCTTTTTGATTTTCTTTGAACTTTTTCTACAAAATTCTTTATTATTCTCTTTATTAAGGACTCAATATGATTTTCTTTGGTAAAAGATAAGTACAAACTTATAAGATTATTATTTTCAATTTGAAGTACATAAGGATAATTATTTTGTAAAGTTTGATTAATAATATCAATTAATGCTTTAAAATTATCTTTTCTATATATTTGATAGTCATTTGAATCAATGATTGGGTATCTTAAGGATATGAGTATAGGTGAAACACTGTTAATATTATAATCAATATTTGATCTAGTCTTTACACTTTCAAGGGTAATAGTTTCATTTTCTTCAAAGCAATTTGTAAAAACGTTTTGTTGCTTTAATACAATCTGATTTTTAGCACATACACGATTTAAGACATTTATTATTCTTTTCTTATTCAATTTAGATTTTAATAAATAATCTTCAACTCCATACAGTAAACAACCTCTAGCAAATTCAAAATCATCAAAACTACTTATTGCGATAATTGATAAATATTTATGAGAAACACGCAATTTTTCTATTAATTCTACTCCATTTAATTTTGGCATTTTCATATCACATAAAAGAATATCCACTTCATTATTTTGTATCCATTGTAAGAAAATTTCAGGATCTTGAAATTCTTTTATGACTTCATATGTTGAATTTTCCAACAATTCTTTTATACTATTTCTTGCTAAAATATCATCATCTAAAATAACAACAGATATATTATTCACAAACTTCTTCTCCTACAATAAATTGGATTATTCTCTATATTAGGTCTAAAGATACAACTACTTTTGTAAATTCACCTTCTTTACTTTCAATTTTTAAAGAACCCTTGTCTTTATAAACGAGTTTTATTCTCTCATTCACATTTATACAACCAATACTTTCAAGTAAATTCTTTTTCTTATTCTCATTAACTGATAGTAAATTATTGCATTGGGCTTCACTCATTCCTTTCCCATTATCAAAAATTTCTATATATAATATGCTATCCTTTATATAAGTCGTAATATTGATAATATTTTCTTTAAGCAAATTATCCTCACTAAAACCATGCAGAATTGAATTTTCAACTATAGGTTGTAATATAAATTTTAACAATAAAACCTCTTTTGTGTTTTCACCTATGTTGTAATTTACTTTAAAATCATAGTTACCACTTAATAACATAATATTTAAATAACTTTTTACAGATTCAAGCTCTTCTTTGAGAGAAATAAATTGAGATTCAATTTTTAAATGAGATCGAAGGAGAGTATTCATAGAATCCGTTAATGTCACAATATTCAAGGCATTTTGTTTCTTTGCCATCCAAGATATTGTGTTTAATGTATTAGCTACAAAATGAGGATTGATTTGAGCTTGTAATAATTTTATTCTTTGCTCAGACTTTTGCTTTTCATCTTTTTTTATTTGCATCATTAATAAATTTATTTCATCAATCATCTCGTTATAAGAATGAATAATGGTTTCTAATTCATCATTATTGTCACTTTCAGTAATTTTTAATAATTGCTTTGCTTTTGATACCCTTTTCATTGTATCACTGATGATCTCTATTCTATTAGAGAAAGAAGATATAATTATAACCAATAACAAAGAAAGAATTAATAATATTGGGATCATAAATAAAAAGGTATTGATCAATGTTTCATTTATGTTATTCATTACAATACTACTTGGTATTGCTATATTTAGCATCCAATCAACATCTTTTAATTTTAGTTGAGAATATTTATATTTTTTATTATTAAAATCATTTGTCAAAGAATTACTATTTGTATTAGAGAAAATAATATTTGAAGATTTATCTGTTACTTGAAAAAGCGACCCTTCAGGCAAGTTATTCGAAAACATTGTCTCTAAAAGACTATAATCAAAATAAAGTATTGTATATCCAATAATTTGTGATGTCTCAGGGTTTAAAATAGCTCTAACTGCTGGAATGACATAATCACTTTGTAATTTTATCCAAGTTCCTTCAACCTTCATGGGGGGTAACATTATCATAGATGTTTTTAATTTTTCTTGATCTAACGTTTTAAGGCTGTTCATTAACTCCTTTGAATTTTTTAAAATAGAACTTGTTTGATAAACATATCCATTTAATGAAGCAACCCCAATTCCAACTATGTAGTACTTATACCCATTCATTGTCGTAATAAAATCTTTTACTTTTCTATGATTCGTTATGTAATCTAAATTTAATACTTTAGTATCAACTGGGATTTTACTTATTTCTTTAATTGGGTCAATTATTGATTTTGTATTTAAAGAAATCAATGTAATCATATGAAAAGTATCAGTTAATATGTAATCAAAATTGCTTTGCGCGTCATTCATATAAGCGTTAGTAATATTGTCTAAATAATTATCAGCATTCTTCCTAGCAGTATTATACCAAAATAATGAAGTTAAAATAAAAGATACCAAAACCACTGGTACTAATATTACCAGCATTTTCTCTTTTAAATTTAATTGCTTATATTTTTTCATAGGGATTCTCTCTTTAATTCTTATCCGTAATTAAAATTAATCATAGTATGATTATTATAGATTTACTACAAATATTTGCGTTGATACTTAAAAAAAATATATAACTACACAATAATTTTTTTAGTTTTTTTAAGCTTGTAAACACTTAATTCTACAAATTAATATAATATATTTGCATATCTAATTATTCCATATAATTCAAAAACCTTAGAAGAAACTACAATTATTTATTTTTTAAAATTGAAACTAATTAAGAATTTTTATTCCCTTTTTCTTTAACATAATAGAATTTATGTTATATTAAAAAAATTGTATTTGTAAATAAAATCCCAAATAACACTTTTATTTCAAAACTAGAAGCTTTATCTAATATTTCTATGATTAATCCAATTGATTATAAAGTTAGGGCAATTAGTTATAAAAACCTTAATAATAAAGATATAAAAATTATTAATAACAAAGATTATATTAAAGATAATAATTTAATAAAATTAGAAATTTAGAAATATGCCCATCCTATTTTATAAAAAATAGCATTGTAGATATTCTCTCTTTATTTGCCTCAATGAATAAATCTAGGGATATAAGAATACAAAAGGAATTAGAACAATTGCTAAGGAAAGAATTCTGGTATATGGAATAGAATTTTTTTTATTGAATATTTTAAAAAACTCTTAATGAAATATGATTATAATATTAAATTTTAGTTTTTTCTTTTACTTCTTGATATTTTTTCGCACTATGTAATAATAGAGAAAAAAGGAGTTGCAATATCGTTATGAACAAATTAAATAAAAAAAAGCACACAGTTCGTTCAATATTTATCTATATTATAACTTTGGCTTTTCTTATATTCATTACTATTTTATTATTTAACTCCTACAAGAATTCTAAAAAACATTATACTTTTGGAACCACTTATATGACTATGGACAATCAATACTTTATTGCTCTTAACTCTAAATTAGAAAGTATAATTGATGCAAATGGAGATAAACTAATAACTAGAGACCCCGCTCAAAGTCAATTAAAACAAAATCAACAAATTCTTGATATGTTAAACGAAGGTGTTGATCTACTATTTATTAATCCAGTTGACTGGAGCAGTATAACCCCAGCCCTTATGGAGTGTAGAGATAGAGGCGTCCCCATAATTAATGTAGATACTAATGTTTTTGCAAAACAATTTGTTGAAACCATTATTTTAAGTGATAATTATGGAGCTGGTGTTCAAATTGCAAAAGATGTTATGAAAAAGAAGACTAATCCTAGAATTGTTATTATGAACCATGAAGGTATTTACTCAACAAGTCAAAGAATTAAAGGACTATTAGATACTTTTGATGAAAACAACTATGATTATGAGATTGTTTTTAGAGGATATAGTTCTTCCACTCTTAATGATTCTATGGTAAACATGCAAAAATTCTTAGATGAAGAAGATTTACCCTTTGATGTAGTAATTGGAGGAAATGATCCAACAGCTCTTGGGGCTCTTGCGGCAATCCAGAAAGCAAAAATTAATAATAATATTTTAATTTATGGTATTGATGGATCTCCTGATGCAAAAGCAATGATAAATAAAGGGTATATGGAAGGAACTAGTGCTCAATTTCCACTTAAGATGGCAGAGCAAGCTGTAGAGCTTGCTTATAAAGTTTTAAATAATGAAAAAATAGAACCTTTAATTTATGTTCCTGTTGAATTAATTACAAAAGACAATATTGATAATTTCGATATTACAGGATGGCAGTAATTTTATGAATGATTCAAATATAAGAAAAATAAAATATGTTATGTTAGGAATTAATATCTTTGCAATTGTTTTTATACTAATTCTAATTAACACAACTACCACCATTGTAACTCTCGATAACAATGCTAGAACTTTTATGGATAATCTTCAAAAAATACCATATAGACCCAATTTCCTCCTATTGTATGGAATTTTCTTAAATCTTTTATTGATATTCACTTTTTATTTAAGACAATTTGTATTCCCTAATAACAAGAGAAACATACTTCTTACTATTTTAGTTGATACTGCTGTTGCTATTATTTTAATGAAGATTATTGATTTCAATTATAATGGAATTATCCTTTGGGTTTTAGCAAATGTTGTTTACTACATTGAAAGTAAAAACAAATATATAGCAATAAGTGTTGGTGTTTTACTCTACATACTTACAACTTTTTCTATTTTAAAAGTATTTGTAAACCTTTTTTCTTTAACAGAATATATAAATTATTACCCAAAACAAATAAGACAAATTATTCTAACTTTTTATTACACTTTAACTGGGTTTAACCTAATTTGTTTTATTATTTTCTGTGTTCTTGTTATCCAAGAACAAAGAGGAAGAATTAATGAAATTAATGCCCTTTATAAAAAGCTTTCTATTGCTAATGAAGAACTAAAACAATTAGCTGATATCAAAGAAAAAATGGGTGAAACAAAAGAAAGAAACAGATTAGCTAGAGAAATTCATGATACTTTAGGACATTCTTTAACTGCAATCTCTTTTGGAGTTGATGCATGCCTAGCAACCCTTGATAAAGATCCTGAAGGAACAAAGGATAAACTACAAGTAATATCTAATGTGGCAAAGAGTGGAATAAATGAAGTTAGAACTTCTGTTACTACCCTTCGAGCAGATAGCTCTGAAGAGTTAAGCTTATCAAAATCAATTATCTCTATGATAGAAAAAACTATTAAGGCAACTGATATTAATATCAACTACACTATTGAAAAAGATTTTAATTTAGAGAAATATGAGGAGAATGCTATTTATAGAGTAGTACAAGAAAGTATTACAAATGCAATTCGACATGGTCATGCAAACACTATTAATATTCAATTGATCAAAGAAAAAAACTTTCTTTTATTAGAAATTAAAGACAATGGAATTGGGTGTAAAAAAATAAAACCTGGATTCGGCACACGACACATGAAAGAAAGAATTGAAAGCATTCAAGGGAAAATAGAGTATATTAGCGATAATGGTTTTATTGTTAGAGCTAAAGTACCTCTTAGAACTAAGGGAGTTACAAATAATGATTAAAATCTTAATTGTAGATGATCAACAACTTGTTAGAGAATCTTTAATGATAGTATTAGAAGCCCAAGATAATTTCAATGTAATCAACATCGTTGAAAATGGTTATTTAGCACTTCAAGCTATAAAAGAAGAAAAACCTGATATTGTTTTAATGGATATTAGAATGCCTCAACTTGATGGGGTTCAATGTACTAAACTTATAAAAGAAAAATACCCTGAGATAAAGATTATCATATTAACTACTTTTGATGATGATGAGTATGTATTCAATGCTTTAAAATATGGCGCTAGTGGTTATTTATTAAAAGGAACTTCAACTGAAAAACTTTGTGAAGCTATTAATACAGTTTATAGTGGTCAAGCTATGATTAATCCTGATGTTGCATCTAAAGTTGTTAAATTATTTTCAGAACTAGCAAACAGAAGTGTACAACTCGATATTGATAGCAGTAGTGTTGATTCTATTACTCAATCTGAATGGAAAATTATTCACAAAATTGAAAAAGGTTTGTCAAATAAAGAAATTGCAAATGAGCTTTTCCTCTCAGAAGGAACTGTTAGGAATTATTTAAGTTCAATTCTTGATAAATTAGATCTAAGGGATAGAACTCAATTAGCAATATGGGCTGTTCAAAAACGCCTTTATGATAGGGGTTAAAAGAGTATGAAAAAAATATTTATGGCATTACTACCTCTCTTACTTGTTATTCCAATAATTCTAATTGCTGTTATTATAACTAGCAAAAGAGATATTACTCTGGAAGTTGGAATTTTTGCAGGAAGTAACTGGAATGTAGCAAGTGAAGATAGTTATCGAAATATTGATGCGGCCATAAATGAATTTCAAAAAATACACCCAAATATAAAAGTTCACTACTACTCTGGAATTAGAAAAGAAGATTATTCTTCTTATCTAGCCAACAAAGCCCTTGAAGGCGATTTACCTGATGTATTTTTTATACTAAATGAAGATTTTAATAAATTTGCTGAGCTAGGTCTTTTACTTAATTTAGAGAAACTAATTGATAAAGATGACTCTATTTCAAAAGATGATTATTTTAAATCTGCTTATAATTCTGGAACTTATTTAAATAAACAATTTGCTCTACCCTATGAGGTTAATCCTAATTTAATGGCAATTAACAGAACTCTTCTAGAACAAAACAATATTGAAGTCCCTGATGCCAATTGGACTTGGGATGAATTTATTGAAGTTTGTAGAGAAATAACAAAAGATGTTAATGGTGATAATAAACTAGATACCTTTGGAGTTAGTAATTTAAATTGGTTAGATGCAACATATACAAATGGTATTACCCTCTTCAATGATATTGGAACTCTTTCATATTTTGATGATTATAGAGTAAAAGAAGCCGTTAGTTTTATGCAAAAAGTTAATTCAATTAGTGAAAATCAAGGCTTAAGCTCTTTAGATTTTGATAAAGGTAAGGTTGCTTTCATGCCAATTAGTTTTGCAAAATATAGAACATATACTGCCTACCCTTATAAAATTAATAAGTATCTTGATTATCAATGGGATTTCACTTCAATGCCGAGTGGACCTTATGGAGATAATGTAAGTGAAATGCAATCTTTACTAATGGCGATTAATGTTAATTCAAAGCATAAAGCTCTATCATTTGATTTACTCAAATCTTTCACCCATAATTATAAGATTCAAGAACAAATTTATAAATTTTCTCAAGGTGCGTCGCCTCTAAAGAAAGTTGCAAAAAGTGATAATATTTCAGATATTCTTTTAGAAAACATGGAAGTAAATGATATGAAATATGATAATAATTTATTATATGAAATCATGGATAAAAGTATCTATCCTCAAAAATTCAAAAATTATAATGAAGCTATGGCTATAGCTGAAAGAGAGATTGATACAATAATTAATGAAGAATTAGATACCTCCATTTCTTTAAAAAAATTACATAGAACAATTCAATCAATGCTTGACAATTAATATATTACATTTGTCATACAAAATTAGTTACAAATTACAGATGTGCACTCCTAAATACGATTTATACTTAAGTTAAATATATTAAGGAGGCTTTTTTTATGAAAAAAGTTATTGTATCAATTTTGTTAGCATCTGTAATTCTAACAAGCGTATTTGCTCAAGGTAAAGCTGAAGAAGAAAAATCAGGTTATAAATTTGGTTTTACATGTATGGACCAATCTAATCCATTCTTCGTATTAATCGAAAAAACTATCAGAGATGAAGTTGAAGCTAAAGGAGACACTTTAATTTCTGTTGACCCTGCAAATGATGTTACTCGTCAAATTCAACAAATTGAAGACTTAATTGCTCAAGGTATTGATGGTATTTATTTAAACCCAGCTGAAGCTGAAGGTATTATTCCTGCTCTTGACCAATTAAAAGCTGCTGGAATTCCTATCGTTAACTTCGATACAGAAGTTGCTGATATGAGTTATGTTGCAACATATGCTGGTAGTGATAACTACAATGCTGGTAAAGTTTGTGGTGATGACTTAGTTAAGAAAGTACCACAAGGTGGAGATATTATCGTTTTAGATTCTCCTACAATGAACTCAGTAACAGACAGAGTTAATGGTTTCTTAGCTGCTATTGATGGTAAAGGATTTAACATTGTAGCTCAACAAGATGCAAGAGGTAACCTACAAAAAGCTATGGGAATCAGTGAAGACTTATTACAAGCTCACGGTGATGTAGTAGCTATCTTTGGTGGTAATGACCCTACAGCTCTTGGTGCTTTAGCTGCTGCTAATGCTGCTGGAATTACTAATTGTTTAATCTATGGTGTTGATGGATCTCCTGACATCAAGAGTGAAATCGCAAGAGGTGCTGATTCATTAATTGAAGGATCTGGTGCTCAATCTCCAATCAACATTGCAACAACATCAGTTGATTTAATGTACAAGATTATGAATGGCGAAAAAGTTGATTCAAGATACCCTGTACCTACTTTCTTAATCACAATCGATAACGTTGATGACTTTGGAACTGACGGCTGGCAATAAGATTTAATCAAAAGCTTAAGGAGTGATAATTCACTCCTTAAGTTATTCTAAAGAAGAATTAAATAATCACCATAAAAAAAGTAAATGGAAGAAATTATGGAAAATAATATATTACTCAAAATGAATAACATTCACAAACAATTCCCCGGTGTATATGCACTAAAGGATGTTAGTTTTGAGCTACAAAGAGGTGAAGTTCATGCCCTATTAGGAGAAAATGGAGCAGGAAAATCAACTCTTATCAAAGTGCTCGGGGGAATTTATTCAGCAAATGAAGGTGAGATATTTATCGAGAATAATCAAGTAAATATCCAATCTGTTCTTCATGCTCAACAAAATGGGATAGCAATTATTCACCAAGAATTGGTGTTAGTCCCTTATATGAGTGTAGCTGAAAATATCTATTTAGGTAGAGAACCTATGAAAGGTATTGTTGTTAATAAGACAAAAATGAACAATGATGCAAAACAACTACTTGTTGACTATAATCTTGACTTTGAACCAACAACTTTAATTAAAGACTTATCCATTGCTCAACAGCAAATGGTAGAAATTATCAAAGCTATTTCTTTTAATTCTAAAATATTAGTTATGGATGAACCAACTTCATCTATTAGTGATAAAGAAGTAGATTTTTTATTTTCAATTATGAAAACTTTATTAACTAAAGGCGTTGGTATTATATATATCTCTCATAAAATGAGTGAATTAAATGAAATTTGTGACAGAGTAACCGTTTTAAGAGATGGCGAATATGTTGGAACAAAAATTGTAAAAGAGACAACAAAAGAAGAGCTTATTAATATGATGGTTGGTCGACAATTATCAAAATATTATACAAGAAACTATCTAGAAGCTGGTAAAACCATTTTAACATGTAAAAACTTATGTGATCATAATATGGTTAAAGATGTTTCCTTTGAAGTAAAGGAAAGAGAAATAGTTGGTTTTGCAGGATTAGTCGGGGCTGGTAGAAGTGAAACAGTTAAATGTTTATTTGGACTTACAAAAGACTATGAAGGCGAAATAGTATTTTTAGGAGATAATAAACACTACTTTAATGCTAAACAAGCTCTTAAAGATGGTATTTCTTTAGTTCCAGAAGATAGAAAAAAAGAAGGTTTATATCTAATTCAAAGTGTAGAATACAATACTACTATAGAAGTTCTAAATGACTTTATAAAAGGCATTAGATTAAACAAAAAAAGAGAAGCTCAAATTACTCAAAAGTATATTGATTTAATGGATACTAAAACTCCTTCAGTAAAACAAACTGTTGGGAACCTTTCTGGAGGGAATCAACAAAAAGTATTAATTGGGAGATGGCTTGCTACAAAACCAAAACTATTAATTCTTGATGAACCTACTCGTGGTGTTGATGTTGGAGCTAAAGCTGAAATTTATTCAATCATGAATGAATTAGTAAAAGAAGGCTTATCAATAATTATGATAAGTAGCGAACTTCCTGAAATCATAAATATGAGTGATAGAGTTTATGTCTTTGCTCATGGTTATGTTAAAGGATGTTTAAATCACACTGAATTAACTCAAAAAAATATTATGCACTTAGCAGCAGAATAAAAAAGGAATTTTAAAATGGGAAAAAATAATACAATTCAATCTTCTAAAATGAGAGAAGGAACTTATAAATTCTTTAAAGAAAACTTAGGTATAATAGTTGCCTTTGTTGTTCTTTATATTTTCTTAGCAGTATATCCACCAACAACAAAAGCATTTATGACTTCTAGAAATATGTTTAATGTATTAAGACAAATTTCTACAAACTTATACCTAGCTTGTGGTATGACAATGGTAATTATCTTAGGTGGTATTGATTTATCAGTTGGTTCTACTATTGCTTTAAGTGGTTGTGTAGCTGCTGCAGGAGTTGCTCGTTATGCTCTTCCAATTCCAGTAGCTATTGTACTTGGTTTAGTTGTTGCAATTCTTATTGGTGTATTCAATGGAACAGTAATATCAAAAACCACTATTCCTCCATTCATTGTAACCCTCGCAACTATGAACATCGCTCGTGGTTTATCTTATGTTTACACTGGTGGATCTCCTGTTAGAGTTGTTTCTAAAGAATGGCAGTTTATTGGTGCAGGTTATATTGGACCTTTCCCAACACCTGTTGTAATCTTAGTCTTTGTATTAATTGTTACGGGACTGTTAATGAATAATACTAAATTTGGTAGACATATGTACGCAGTTGGTGGAAATACTCAGGCTGCAAACTTTAGTGGTATTTCAGTTGCTAAAATTAAATTCTTTGTCTATGCTTACACAGGTCTTTTAGCTGGATTAGCTGGTGTTGTACTAGCTTCAAGAATGTATTCAGGACAACCTACTGCTGGAACCGGTGCTGAAATGGATGCTATTGCTGCTGTAGTTGTTGGTGGAACATCAATGAGTGGTGGTAGTGGTAAAATTGGTGGTACTATAATTGGTGCTCTCATAATTGGTTTCTTAAACAATGGTCTTAACTTAATGAATGTTAATTCATTCTGGCAATATGTTGTTAAGGGGACTGTTATCTTATTAGCTGTATTTATAGACTTCTTAAGAAACAAAAACAAATAAATTATAATAAAAACAAAAGGACAATAAGTTTATGTTAGTTAATCTAAATGATGTAATGAAAATAGCAAATGAAAAAAAAATAGCAATTGGAGCTTTCAATGTACCTAATTTTGAAAGTGCTCAAGCTATTATTGAAGCTGCAGAAGAAAAAAACATGCCTGTCATATTAAATTATGCTGGAGTACATGACTCTTTAATGAAAATTGAAGAGGCTGCTGTAATAATGCTACACTTTGCAAAAAAAGCAAGTGTTCCAGTATGTGTTCATCTTGACCATGGCTCAAGTTTTGAAGCTTGTATCAAAGCAATAAGACTTGGTTTTACATCAGTTATGATTGATGCTTCAGCAACAAGTTTTGAAGAAAACATTGAAGAAACAAGAGCTGTTGTAAGAGCTGCTCACAGCGTTAATGTTAGTGTTGAAGCTGAACTTGGTCATATTTTTGCTTCAGATATTGGAATTGGAGAAGGTGGAATAAGTGAAAATGCTAAAAGTTTTGCAAACTTAGATGATATTTACACAAGCCCTATTCTAGCAAAAGAATTTGTTGAAAAAACTAATGTTGATGCTCTAGCAATAGCTTTTGGAACAGCTCATGGTTTATATAAAGAAAAACCTATTTTAGATTTAGATAGAATTAAATTAATTAAAGAAGCAATAGATATTCCTTTTGTAATGCATGGAGGATCTGGTCTTTCAAAAGAAGAATTCCAAACTGCAATTACTAATGGTATTAGAAAAATTAATTACTATACATATATGACTTTAAGTGGAGGAACAGCAGTATTTGACCATCTCAAATCTTTTAAAGATGGAGATAATATTTTCTTCCATGATATTCCTGTAATTGCAACAAAAGCAATGAAAGAAGATGTAAAAAAAGCTATTGGAGTATTTAGTTTTAATGAATAAAAAAATTATTGTTGTAGGACCTGTTATATTAGACAGACACTACTTTATTAATGAATATCCTAAAGAAAGCAATTTGGCAACGATTAATGATACTAGCACCTCAGTTGGAGGTGCTGGTAATCTTATTATCGATTTAGCTAAATTAGATAATTCTTTAGATATTGTTGTAAATAGTGTTATAGGCTGTGATGAAGCAGCCTCTTTAATAGATGAGAAATTTAGTAAATATAAAAACATTGACATGAGTTATACAACTAAATTAGAGAGTACCCCTGTAACTTATGTAATGAATTCTTCTTTAACAAAGCAAAGAACCTTTTTCTATGATTCTGCTTCTAATAAAGACTTTGATATAAATCATATTAATCTTAATGATATTGAAGGTGGAATTCTTCAAATTGAATATATTGGTTTAATTGGCAAATTAATGGATGCGGATGAGGAATTTGGATCAAAAATTGCTAAACTATTATATATGGCTCAACAAAAAGGTATTAAAACCTCAATAGATATGGTTTCTAAAAATGATGATAAAACTATAAAAGTTGCAAGAAGTGCTCTTAAATATAGTGATTATTGTTGTGTTAATGAATTAGAAGCAAGTAGTATAAGTTCAATAAAAATTAAAGATGATGAAGATAATATAATTGAAGAAAACTTGATAAAAGCCCTTTATAAAATTAAAGAATTAGGCGTTAGTACTTGGGTTGTTATTCACTCTTCTCTATTTAATTATGGACTTGATTGCAAAACAAACAGAGTATTCAAAGCTGAATCCTTAAATGTACCAAAAAGTTTTATCAAAGGAACAACTGGAGCTGGAGATGCTTTTTTATCAGGAATTATTATTTCAATTGAAAGAGATTATGATCTAGAACAAGCTTTAAAAGTTGCTTGTTCAA
Source organism: Sphaerochaetaceae bacterium (assembly GCA_963678575.2). Classification (GTDB taxonomy): domain Bacteria; phylum Spirochaetota; class Spirochaetia; order Sphaerochaetales; family Sphaerochaetaceae; genus Pleomorphochaeta. The sequence continues at coordinate 1,428,644 of CAXXHV010000002.1, forward strand.
CTGCTGTATGTTCTTTAAATGCAGTAGATGGAACTTCCGCTATGAAGAATTATGATGAAGTTATGAAATTATTTGATATTTATTCAAAAGGATGTATTTATGAAGAGATCAGAAATTAACAATGTAATAAAAAGATTTGAAAAAATACTTGAAGAATATAAAATAAGTATTCCTCCATTTTGCTATTGGGATTATGAAGAATGGAGTAAAAAAAATAATGAATATGATGAAATTAGAGATAATCAATTAGGTTGGGATATAACAGATTTTGGATTGAATAGTTTTAATGAAGTTGGTTTTTCTCTTATTACACTAAGAAATGGTAATCAAAAGGATGATAGATATAAAAAACCTTATGCTGAAAAACTATTAATGCTTTTTGAAAACCAAAGAGCTCCAATGCATTATCACGCTTATAAATGTGAAGACATTATAAATAAAGGTGGTGGGACTCTTGTTATTTCTGTATACAATGCAGAAAAAGATGGTTCTTTGTCAAAAGAAGATGTAATTATCAACACTGATGGAAGAAGCTACAAAGCCCCTGCTGGTACCAAAGTATATTTAAAACCTGGAGAATCAATTACAATCTGGCCTTATCAATATCATGACTTTGCTGTTGAAGGTGGCGATGTATTAATTGGAGAAGTATCAATGTGTAATGATGATGTAAATGATAATTTCTTCTATGCTCCTATTGGAAGATTTCCTGAAATTGAAGAAGATGAAGCTCCCTATAGACTTTTGTGTACTGAATATCCTAGATAAAAAATATAAATAGCATAAAAAATATAAATAGCATAAAAAAACTCTATCCAATTTATTTGAGGATAGAGTTCTTTTCAGATTAATTCATAAAACTTATAACATTTATTTTTCTAATTCTTTAAACAACCTATGGGAACAATATAAATACCATCTTTTCTTTGAAAAGCATATTTCCCAACTCCAACAAGAATCATTTTAAATGCAGGACTGTTCATTTTATCAATATCAATTTTCTTTGATAATTTTGTAAGTGTAATTACACCTTCTTCAATTAATTTATCGCCACCTAATTTTATTTCAATTAATCCATATAATCCATTTTTTAAATGAATAACTGCATCACATTCCAAATTGCTTTTATCTCTATAATGATAAACAGTTCCATCCAAAGCTTCAGCATATACCCTTAAATCTCTAATACACATATTTTCAAATAAAAAACCCATTGTTTCTAAATCATTTACTAAATCGGCAGGGCCAATACCTAATGCAGCAGCAGCTATAGAGGGATCAGAAAAGTATCTTGTATCTGAAGCTTGTATCGCTGATTTAGATCTAAGATTTGGATTCCATGATGGAGAATTTTCTATTACAAAAATATCTTTTAATGCTGAGACATATGAATTAATTGTGCTTTCAGAAATAGTATCTGCATCATTTGCCTTAACATCTGCTAGAATTTTTGGAACTTTAACTTGAGACCCAATAAATCTAGCATAAGATCTCATCAATCTTTTAACCCTTTCAGGATCTCTTTTTATATTATCAACTCTTGAAATATCACTCTCAACGACTCCATCATAATAATCAATAGCTTGTTGCAAAGCAATATCTTCCTCACAACCTATTGCTCTTGGCCATCCACCTCTACATATAAAATATGCAATACTATGAATATCAAAACTATTTTCACCAATTATTTCATTCTTTTTATCATTAAATAAGGCCTGTAAAGATACCTGACCATTTGAATCTTGGGATTCATATAAACTCATAGGCCTCATCCTTAAACGAGAAATACGACCTATTCCCGTATGAGAGTTTTTAGATAAATCAGGCGGAACAGCAGAACCTGTTAATATAAACTGACCAAAGTCATTTCTTTTATCAACTTCAAAACGAACTGCATCCCATAATTTTGGCGCTAATTGCCATTCATCAATAAGTCTTGGTATATCTCCATTTAAAAGTAAAGAAGGATTAATATCTGCCATTTGAATATTTTGATCTTTATTTTGTGGATCCTGCATATATAAAAGGCTTTTAGCTAATCTAGAAGCCGTCGTTGTTTTCCCACACCACTTCGCTCCTGTAATAAGAACAGCGCCTTTAGCTTTAAGTTTTTTCTTTAATATTTCATCAGCTATTCTATTATAATATTTTCTCATTGGAACTCCTTCTTGTTATAAATTAACACATGTTACGCTATTTGGCAAGTTTTCGTTACGCTGTTTGGCAAGTTTTCGTTACGCTGTTTGGCAAGTTTTCGTTACGCTATTTAGCAAGTTTTCATTATGCTATTTGGCAAGTTTTCATTATGCTATTTGGCAAGTTTTCATTATGCTATTTGGCAAGTTTTCATTATGCTATTTGGCAAGTTTTCATTATGCTATTTGGCAAGTTTTCATTATGCTATTTGGCAAGTTTTCATTATGCTATTTGGCAAGTTTTAATTACGCTATTTGGCAAGTTTTAATTACGATATTTGGCAAGTTTTCATTACACTGTTTGCCAAGTTTTAAACAGGAAAAATTTATTATATTTTAATCATTTAATTTTAAAATACTTCTTCATCTATAAGATGGAATAAATATCCATTTATTAAAATAATTTAAGAAGGAAGAAATAAATGATCTAGAAATGCATTTGAAGTACTAAATCTTTAAATACTTTATTTTTCTAAGTTATATAAATATAAAAAAATCTCTTCCAAAAGAATTTTAAATTCAAATGAAAGAGATTTATTTATTAATTCTAAAGAAGTTTTACCACAGTCTGATTTCTCCCCCAGCGAATAGATATAGACCTGGAGTTTGATCAAATCTTAATCCTGTATATACTCTAAAGTTATTATTAATTAAATAATATCCTGCAGTAGAAAGATCAAAAGTAAAAGGAGAAGTTGCTCCAATATTATATCCAATATCTGCTATAGCTTCAGCCCACCATCTATAATCATTTGGAAGATATACAGCTCTACCTTGTGCGTTTAAATTAAATGAAGTTGTACTATTTAAAGTATAAGAAACTTTAAATAGGGAATTGGCATCATAATAAAGCATATCATTCATTAAGAAACCGCCAATTACTCCTTTTGGTCCTCCTTCAATTGAAAAAGAAGAAGCACTACTATTATATTCAGCATTAGCTGATATAAATGCAGTCCAGCCGCTTATCATACCGATAAACTTTGCTCTTTCATAATCATATTTTTGAGAACCCCAAGTATCTAATATAAGAATATCTAGAGCTCTATCTTCAATTCCCATAGCAGTAGCTAATTGTTGATAATAATCTTTATACAATGAAGTTGAATCATTACTAAATTTATTTAAAATCTCTCCAGATTTCTGGAAAACAGAAACAACAGCCTCAACTTTATCAACAGTTGGAGTAACTCCTAAATGTTCCATCATTTTTTTTGCTTTATAAACATTTGAAATTGAATATGTTCTTCCTACTCCAATTGCAGCCTCAGGCAACAAATTAACGGAAAGCGTAGAAAAAGTAGTAGTAACATTAGCAGTACCACCAGCATACCAAAATCCTGGCATTCCACTTATATCTAAATCATAAGAAGAATAACCACCATTAATATTTGCAAACAATCTGTTTTGAATTGTGCCAAATTGAAAATTTCCATTAGCTCCAATGTTTAGTTCATTAGTCGCTGTTTGATTAAATAATTGATAAGCCGCATTAGCTTTTGCATCAACATTAAAAGAACCATTAGCAACAGATAATTCAAGTGCATTCTGACTATAATTTAATAGCCAAGAATTACCTCCAACATCGCCCAATGCTCCATTGATAATAAGAGTTGAATAACTTTCAGGAACTATTAGATCATAGATTTCGTTATATTCATCTGCAAATACAGATTGAACAAACATAGATAAAATTAAGACAACACAAAAAAATTTTTTCATAGTACCTCCTAACCATAAAAAAGCGCAAAAAATAATTATAACTAATTCATTATAATTATTATACTATGAAAATTATTATTTAGCAAAAAACTTTTCTTATCAATCATTGCAATTGAATAAATAAAATAAAGATTAAAAAATTTTTTTATCTCAAATATCTATTTTTTCTTTTAATTGTATATTATTTGCACTAGAGTTCACCCTAATTTCGAACTCACTCCTTTCTAATACCCAGTCATGTTTTTCTACACTATAATATTTGAATGCACCCTCATCTAATTCGATAGAAAGATTTTTTTTCTCCTTTGATTTTAAAGTTATTTTATCAAAGCCCTTTAGTTCTTCTTCAACTCTAAAAACACTACTTTTTATACAATGAACAAATACAAAAGCCGTTTCTTTAGCCTCTATATCCCCAGTGTTTTCGATATCAAAATTTACAATAACTTTATTATTTTCTTTATTAATTGAAAGATTTGAATATTCAAAGGTCGAATAACTTAATCCATAACCAAAATCAAACTCAACTTTTTTATTATTGGTTCTAAAGTCCCTATAACCTACTAATAATCCTTCTTTATAATGAATTTTCTCAACTTTTCTTATATTAGGATTACCCTGTCCTTTTGAAACTCTTTTAAGAGAAAATTTATTATAATCAGAATAATAATTTTCGTTACTTAAGTAGTCTTTAAATTTTTTAGCTATTGTAAATGGAAGTTTTCCACTTGGACTTACTTTGTTAAATAATATATCGAACAGAGCCTCACTTTCTTTTTCACCAAGATAATATGAGAGTAATAAAGTTGGTTCGTATTTAACCCAGTTTGGATTAAAAGCTCCTCCAGAATTAATTATAGTAATTGTTTTTTTATTTAATTTATTTGCCTCAATAATACCGGTTACTTCTTCTTTTGCAATTTCATAATCTCTATCATAAAATTCGCTTTCATCAACTCCATCAAACCCTGTTTTTATTATTACTACATCAGCTTTTTTAATTATTTCTTTTGTTTTTTCTTTTTTATACCATTTGCTATTTAGACTTATTACTTTATAACCTTCTAAGATTAATTTATCTTCAAAAGAAACCATCTCGACTTTTGGTATGATTTGTGAAGATCCTCCACCGGATGGAATTGAATTTCTATTTTTTCCAAGAAGTACAATTGTCTTAATTTCTTTTTTATTTAAAGGTAATAAATTATTCTCATTTTTTAAAAGTGTAATTGATTCTAATGCTGCTTGGTATGCAATCTTTTGTGCTTTTGGTGTATGCAAACCATAGTTTTTATCATTTATCGCTCTATCAAGTACCCCAGAAGTTTTTAGTACTGTTAAAATATTTAAAACCTTTTTATCTATATCTTCTTCCTTAATTTCATTATTATCTAAAGCTTGTTTTATTTTATTTTTACTAAACCAAATACCTTTTGGCATTTCTAAATCAACCCCATGTTTTATAGCGGCTACTGTTGAGTACACACTTGTCCAATCAGAAATTACAAAACCTTTAAAGCCCCATTTCTTTCTTAGTACTTCTCCAATTAAATACTGATTTTCACTAGCATATACACCATTTATAAGATTATAACTTGTCATTACACTTAGAGTTCCACTATCAACCGCTTTTTTAAAAGCAGGGAGATATATTTCAAAAAGAGCTCTTTCTTCTACAACACTATCAGCTTTATGTCTATCATAATCACTATTATTACAAGCAAAATGTTTTACTGTAGTTATTACTCCAACTTTATTAGCTGCTTCAATATAAGCTTTAGCCAGTTCTCCAGATAAATATGGATCTTCTCCAAAATATTCAAAATTTCTACCACAGGTTGGAACTCTTGCAATATTAACACCAGGCGCTAATAATACAGAGGATCCAACTGCTCTCGTTTCCTTACAGATTACTGTACTAATATTTTTTATAAGTTCTCTATTATAAGTTGCAGCCATTGCAATTGGAGCTGGAAATATAGTTACCTTTTCATCCCACCCTCTTACACCAGCTGAAGCATCAGTTGTCCAAACCTCATTTAATTTTAATCTTTCAATTGGATGGATACAAAAGTCATTAATACCAGAAATATATTCAATTTTTTCATCTAAACTCATTTCATCAATTAATTGAGCTACTGTGTAATCACATTTTTCAAACCCACCAGCAACCCTTTTTTTTAAGTTCATATGCTCTTTAATCATTATTTTTTGAAATAATTCTTTCTTTTTTCTATCCATAATATACTCCTGTTATAAAATATAAATCCTTAACCAACAAATATTTTATAATTATTTTATATTCCTATTCTAACACTTTTCTCAATATTTTAAATGAGAATATTAATAAATTTGATACTAGGAATTAAATAAAGAAATTTTTTATTTAAATTTTGAATTGCCACTATTTTTAAGATTTCTATATTTTAAAAATAATCTTCTTTGATTAAAAAAACGTAGTTAGAAATACTCATAAAAATAAAAAGCTAATTTAAAAAAGAATATAAATTATATAAGTTCAAAGATAATAACTTTATAAAAAATGAGTTAAATCAAATAATAATTTATTCAATTTAACTCAATAATATATAAAATTAGAACAATATTAATTAACAATTACTTTTTTGTACTAAAGGCTGTTAAAGTATTGAATGGATTAAACCTTAAACTGATTCCAATATAAGAAGTATGTAAAAAATAGAAATTATTAAATGGAGATCTACCATTATGATATTCAAGTTCGATAGAGGTAGTATCATTAATGTTTTGAGCAATTACAACATTATGCTCTAATTCCCATGGAGCATCTTCATCAAAAGTAACAATACCACCATTTTCATGGTCATAAATAATTTTTCCTTCTTCATACATATGAAGATCATACCCAAGTGTTGTTTTTCCCAATTTTTTAAATATTAAAGTAGAAAATTCAAATCCTACATTTATTATTCTAGCTTTATAAGAATCAGGATAATCATTTATAGCAACGCCATTTAATTTTATCCAATTTGGAGAAAACATATATGGTCTTACTGCATAAACATCTTTTGGAGGTATATTATATTCTCCATATATTCTAAAGGATGGTGTCAAATCTAATGAAATCCCAAACACCTTAGTATTCATTCTTATATATTTATAACCCATATTAAACTGATTAAAAGGAGAATTAACAGTAGTATCTTTATCAATTAAATTAAATACTTCGTCCCCATAATGAGAACAATAATGGTGATTACCTATTCTTAATGATAATACATCCCCTATTCTAAATGTCCCCCCATAAAAGTATATTCCATCATATCCAATACCATTATTGAACTCTTCAGTATAAAAAGATTGGATAAGTGCTTGAATAGATAAATCAAAAGAAATAGGACTTAAAAAATTATCAAAGGATATAGTATTTCTTGCTACAGATATAGTTTCACCTAATTTAACTTGCATCATAGTCCCATTTGACAAGTCATTTCTTAACTTCCAAACTTTAACCTCATGGTCATGATCTTCAGCATTAACCCTAACATCTTGAAGAATTTTATTAGGAACTCCTTCAAAGTAATTTAAATAATTTATACTCATATCTGCTCTTGCTCTATCTGCAAAATATTCCTTATGCAAAGGATCAAGAGAAAAAAGGTCAAATTGATAATCAAGATTTGCAAACAAACTTGATAAACTAAGAACACAAACGAAAAATAAAACAAATAATTTTTTTCTCAAAATATTAATCTCCAATATAATTTAATTCTTAATTAGTAATAATTAAGTGAACACATCAACAATCTATTTTCCAGAAATTATTGATGAAAATTTTTAATATTAACTTTTAGAAGTATCTATCAAATTAACAGTATAATCAGGATTGAATCTCAATCCTATTGTTAAAGTTGAGGTATGCTGGAAGAAAAAGCTATTCATAACAGATCTTCCATTATGGTAGGCAACTTCAATTGAAAGAGAAGTATCAAGATCTTGGGCAAGTTTTATGTTATGTTCTAATTCCCAAGGGGCATTTTCATCAAAAGTTGCACTTCCTCCATTTACGTGGTCATATATAATTTTACCTTCTTCATACATGTGCAAGTCATAACCAATTGTAGTATTACCTAATTTAGGGAAAATAGGATAAGCATACTCTATTCCAATATTTACAATTCTAGCTTTATAAGAATCAGGATAATTATTTATTTGATAACCATTTCTCATAATCCAATTTGGTGCAAAATAATCTGGTCTAATACTCATATCCTTTTTTGGATGATTTAATTCAGCATATATTCTTAAAGAATTAGTTAAATCCAGTGAAACGCCTATTGAAAAGTCATTCATTCTTACATATTTGTAAGTAAAGCCAAATTCCCCATCATTTTCACCAAACCCATCATCAAAATCAGCTCTTATTCTCTTTAATGTGGCATCTCCATAATGAGAGCAATAATGATGTAATCCAACTCTCATAGATAAAACTTTCCCAATTCTAAAAGTTCCACCCATAAAATAGATACCATCATAGCTGACAGTATCATCAAAAGAACCTCTATAAAAATGTTGAAGCAAAGCTTGCATTGATATATCAAAAGCAATAGGACTTAACCAATCATTATTAAAGGTAAATGTGCTCCTTCCAATAGCTATTGTTTCTCCAATTTTTAAAGAAATAAATTTGTTTTCAGGTTTAATTAATCCATCAAATTCAAAGACAGTAAATTCTCTCGGATCATTTGGATTTTCAAAATGTGTATCCTGTAATACTCTATCAGGGAAGCCTTCATAGTAATTAATTTGACTAATACTAAAATCGGGTCTACCTCTGTCAGCAAAATATTCTTTATATATTGGCTTTAGGGAAAATGCATCAAATCTATATTCAAGATTAGCAAATAATGTTGATATAGAAAAAAAGCATAAAATAATAAATAGTAATGATTTTTTACTCAAAACAAGGTACTCCAGTTATTGGCTTTAATTTACAAATTATAAACAAATTAAAGTCATTATAACCTTTATTTTCATACAGTCAAACATGTGTTTAAAAATTTTTATAAAAAAGGATTATTTTTGAATCAAAAAATTAAACATTCATAACAAAAAAACAGCCTTACTTGGGTTTATCCAAATAAGGCCACTTGTTCAATTTACTAAAAGCTTTATCAGATTCTAGTATTTATAATTGTCATTATACAATAATTAATAAAATAATATAACTCCTCCTCCTGACAAACAGCAACTTTTTCACAATTTCCCGTCTGCCCTTAAAGAATAGGCTTCATTAGATTTAATATTTTATTTTAGTCCAATAAAACTTCAGAAATAAATAATACTAAAACTAATATATTTATTTATTGTTATAAAGCCATATAAATAACAAGGAATAAAAGTAGTGTTTTTTATAGAAAATAGAAAAACAAGTTAAACAGATAATAATATTTATCAAAAAAAACTTTAATTAAAAATCTTTCAAGTTTATGTATCTTTTACATTTATGTAGTTATATGAATATAAATACATAATAATACATAAATTAAAAAAACTATCTTCTGATAAGCAAATATCGCTTTTTTCAAACAATTGTATTGTTTTCACCTTAAACAGAGCTTTTTTGAAAACTTGACTTATGAAAATTTAGAGCCTTACACTATATATAACTAGAATCTTGTAAGCAAAAAAATTTTGATAAAAAATTCTAAGAATAATTAATTAAGTTGCTCTATTTTTTATAATTACAAAATGTTAAATATTTCTTCGAATTTGGTTAATGGAGTCATTATAAATGAACAAAAAACCAAAAGGAAAATTTAAAATTTTAAAAATAATTATCCAATATTTAATATTGGCAATAATTCTAACAAGTTTAATACTGATTATAAATTATAGAAAAAAGACCTCAAATGTAGCAATTTATACCCCGCCAATAAAAACTGTGGTAATTCAAAAACCAAAGCTTGGTACAATTGAGAAATCAATTACATTCCCGACTTATATAGAAGCAAGTCAATACATCCCTATAATATCCTTTATTCAAGGTAAAATATTAAAATATAATATAAAAGTTGGAGATTATGTATATAAGGATCAAATTATTGCAGTAATCGATTCAACAACTCTAGATCAACAAGTACTGCAAGCTAAAGCAGCATACGATGCATATAAAAAAACCTTTGATAGAATTGAAGCATTATATAACAATAAGGCTACTACAGCCCAAAACTATGATGAAATAAAATCCAAAGTAGATGGCGCAAAAGCACAATTAGAAATAATAAAAGTTCAAAGAGAATATTGTAATGTTAAATCAACTATATCAGGAACAGTTATAGCAGCTGATTTGGCAATAGGGAATATTGCAACCTCACAAACCCCAATTGCTATTATATCAAATTTAGATTCTCAAATAGTAAATATAGCAGTTCCAGAAAAATATTATGAAATTTTTCTAAATAATAAATACAATTTAGAAATTGAAATAACTAAAGATCAATCAAATTTAAAAACAAGTGCAACTTTTATTTCCATAGATCCCTATATTCAACCGCAAGCAAAAGTTTTCATTATAAAAGCTAAATTAGAAGAAAATCTAACTTATTTTAGACCTGGAATGTACTGTTTAACAAAGATTACTTATAAAAAAATAAATGATGTTTATATTCTCAACCAAGGAATAAAAAAGCTAGATGGTTCTCTCTATTATTACAATGAAAAAGAGCAAAGTGCTAATTATCTTGATAAAAAATATATAATTAATGAAGATCAAAATAATGAATATTTTAGAATTGATGAAGCATATAGTGATATTTATTTCATAATTGAAGGTCAAAACACAGTTTTTGATGGACAAAAAGTAAATGTCATTATTAAAAAGAGGGAGTGATAAAAAATGAAAATATCACACTTCTCAATTAAACATCCAACTGTCATTACTATAATATTAATATCTTTAATTGTCTTTGCAATATATCTATTTAAAGATATACCTGTTGAATTTCTCAATGACATCAACGAACCTTCTATCAGAGTAGTAACAATTTATCCCGGAGCAAGTGCTAGTGATGTTGAATCCGATGTAACAAAAATACTTGAAGATAATTTTGTTACTTTAAATAATTACAAATCAATGGAAAGTCAGTCAAACAATTCCTTCTCATTAGTTAATATTACTTTTCTAGACAATATTGACCCCTATGATCAATTACCCGAAATAAGATATCGAGTATCACAACTAATGGATAATCTTCCAAGCAATATACAAGGGGAACCAATGGTACTTGTTGGAGGAGCAAATATGCTACCTGTAATAACTTTCACAATTGAGGGTGGCAAAGATATCAGTAAATTAACTCAATATGCAGAAAACCAATTAAAACCCTTAATAAATCATATTGAAGGAGTATCAAATGTTTATGTATTAAATGGAGAATATCTAGAAGTAAAAGTGAAATTAAGAATAAACGATATCGCTTCAAAAAGTATTAATATATCAACAATTTATCAATTACTATTAGCAAGTAATATAAAATTAGCTATTGGAAATATTTCTTATCAAGAGAAAAGTATTGATTTAAGATATGAAGGCAATTTTCAAAACTTAGAAGATATAAAATCATTAGCAGTTGGCTTTAAAGATAATACAATAATTAGATTAAGTGATGTTGCAGATGTTTCAATAGAGAAATCAAATAAAGATTATTATATTGATAATTTAACGTCTTCATTATTACTAATTCAAATTACCAAAAGACTTGATGGAAATGTGGTTAACATTTCTAAAGAATTAAAACAGATATTAGAAAACCAAGCATCCATAAATAATAATATCACTTTTGATATAATTTCTGATGATAGTAAAACAACAATAGTTGCAATTAAGGCTGTATTATTCTCAGGCCTTTTAGGTTTATTTATGGCTATATTTATTATTTTTATTTTTATCAGAGACAATAGAGCCACTATAATTATTGCCTTATCTATTCCAATATCTATTTTATTAACAATTATAGAAATGAGAATATTTAATATAAGCTTAAATGTATTATCAATTACAGGTTTGGTAATAGCTTTAGGTATGATAGTAGATGGATCAATTGTAATGATTGAACAAGTCTATAAATATTATCAACAAAGAAATAGAAGTTTAAATAATAATATATTATTAGCCTCTGATGAAGTTGGTTCAGCAATATTTGGTTCTGTTATGACCTCTATTGTAGTATATCTTCCTCTTCTCTTCTTAAATGGCTTAATAGGTCAGATTATGTTTGACACCTCTATTGTTTTAATATTTGCGCTTTCATCTTCCTTTCTAGTTGCTGTTATTGTTGTTCCTTTTTTAATGAGTAAAATTTTAAGAGAAAAATCAGATATACATAAAATAAAATTATCAGATATCATAATGGAGAAACTTACAACTATATATAAATTTACCCTCTCTTGGTGTTTAAAATCTTATAAGTTTATTTTTATAACAGCAATTTCATTTCTCCTTATTTCTTTTTATGCAATAACAATTTTAGGGTTTACCTTCGTACCTTCTGTTGATACAGGTAATTTTGATATCTATTTAAAATATCCTCAAGGTTATAATTTAGAAACAACAAAAATAAAAACTCTTAATGCATTGAAACTAATTGAAAAAGAACTACCTGAAGCAAAATCCATTATTATTTTTTCAGCTGATAATGGTAATTTACTGGGAGAGCATCCTTCTAATTGGGCAAGAGTAAATATAATATTAAATGATGCTAATGAAAGAGAGAAATCTGTTCATCAAATTATGCTAGAAATTCAAAAAAGGCTTTCTGCAAATATGTATGATTGTGAAATAAGCATTAATAACGGAGGAATTGATAAACTATTAGCATTTGCCACTAGTGGAGGTGATTACGGAATCACACTAATAAGTGAAGATTTAGATTTATTATATAATGAAGCGAAAAGAATTGAGAAGGAAATACAAAGTGATGATAGTGTTGTATCTACTTCTTTAAATTCAGATTTTGACAATTCTTCTTTAATCTTAAATATCAATCATCAATATTTATATCCTCTTTCAATTAATAGTTCAGAAGCAGGTCTTACTTCTCTAATATTGTTTAATGAAGTACAAGTTGGATCTTTTCAAAATGAAGCAGATGAAAAACTATATGATATAAAATTAGAAAGTGATCTTAAAGAACACTCTCTAAATGAAGATACTTTATTAAAAATGCAAATGATTAATCCAAATGGAGATCCAATATATTTTTCTTCCTTTTCAAATATTGAACTTAAAAAAGAACTCTCATCAATAAATCATGATAATAGGGTAAGAGCCCTTAGTATAAATGCAAAATTAGTTAGTGAAGATACAGCTCAAATAACAAATCATATAAATAAATATTTAAAAGATCACCCTTTAGATCCAAATGTAAAAAGCAAACCTGGTGGATTATTAGAATTAATTACAGATGCTATAAATCCACTAATATATGCAATAAGTATTGCAATCTTTTTGGTTTTTTCAGTTATGGTAATTCAATTTGAAAACTTTAGACATCCCATAATTATTATGGCAACAATACCATTTTGTGTAATAGGTGTTGCATTAAGTTTATTATTTTTTCAAACAGCTATGAGTCTAATTAGCATGCTTGGCTTCTTTGCTCTTTCAGGGTTAGTTGTAAATAATGGAATTATATTAATAGACCATGTAAATAAACAAAGAAATAAACAAATCAATAAAAATCTAAATTTAAATATATTAATAATTGAAGGATCTGCTTCAAGACTTAGAGCAATATTAATGACAACACTTTCAACAATGTTTGGTGTAATACCTATGGCTATTGCTAAAGGAGTTGGAAGTGAACTATATGCCCCACTAGGCCAAGCAATAGCAGGAGGGTTAATAACCTCAACTCTAATTTCACTCTTTTTAATTCCAACAATTTACTATGCAGTTGAAAAAAGAGTTATTCATAAAGTTAGCAAAAAAAGCATATTTGAGAATGAAAAGGAGACAAATTTATGAAAAGGAGTAATAAATATAAAATCATATTGATTTTAATTAGTATCGTAATAAATGTATTAATAATAAGTTGTAACAGTGTATTTAGCGCAACAATAAGTGGAGTTGTAAAAACTGAACCAAGAAATAATAGTAGTAGTGATGAACAAACACCCCTTTCTGATGCTAATGTATTTATTTTCTTTGATAAGTCACAATGGCAAAATTATAAATCACAATGGGAAAGTGCAAATACAAGCACACAAAGAACACTTAAACTTCCAATAGCTCTTCCAAATGTAAGTAAAACAGTTAGAACAACAACCACAAACGACAATGGAAACTTCTCAATTAAAACAATGTGGAACACGAACTCCCCTATTTTTGGCAAAGATGGGGATGAGGAAAAATTCTTCATTGCAGTTTTTCATAATGATTATGGAATGTTTTTTGATGAAACAGAATATTCAGTATTTTCAGATTCATCACAAAATATTAGTTTTGTTTGCAAATATGAATATAAGCAACAAGTAGAGTATTCAATAGAAATAAATACATTTGATTATTCAAATAATAATAACCAAATCTCTTTAGATACAATCAATCCAAAAGTTGTAATCAAATACAAATTATATGACATTAACAATGAAGAATCACAAATTGGAGAAACAACTCAAGTTTATGAAGAAGTACAAAATAATGATAATACAATAAGCAATACCTATAAATTTATTTGTGATAAGTATTATTTTGATGAAACTAATAACAAATATACAAATAATAGAGTTTATCCTAAGGGTTATATTTATTTCTATGATAAAGCAGAAGAAGATGAAAAAAGCTTTAGAATGTGTGATGAAAATGGCAGTGATTTATCCCTTAGTGGAACAGATTTTAATATAACAACTAATAGTAACAACCTTTCAAAGGATATATATATTGATCGATTAAATAGAGAATATAGTGTTAATTTCAATTTAAAATATCCCAAAGACAATGAAACAAATGATTATAGTGGTAGTCCACCATCTTTAGAAGAATTTTCTCCTAGAATAACGATTAAGGTTTATTTTGATGGATATGATAGTTCATCTAATACTATTGCTTCAAAAAATGGATCAATTGAATCTAGTGAAAAATACAAGACCTTTACATTTAGTTCTCAACAAGTTCCTACAGATGGATATTATAGATTTAATGTAAATAGATTCTTTGATTCTAATAATAATGAAGTTTTCCCCTCAATAACTTTCTTATTAGAAGATGATGAAAATAATGAAGAGTATATTCATACAAACATAAACGGAGATATAATAAATGAAAATAATACTTTAAATTATACTTTAACTAATTATTTTTTAGATAATTATTCAACAACTATTGATGCTTATTTAGATAGAGTTAAATTAGAATACACAATTCAATTTAACCTAGAAGATTTTGAAAATGGGAATACAATCAATTTTGATACAGATGATAATGCAACACAAGAGACCTTCAATCCAATAGTTAAATTATTTATACTTCCCTATGATGGGAATCCATCAAGCATTTCTATTTTAGATTTCAATAATGCAACAATACAAACACCTTCAGATAGAATTGATAATAACACCTTCACTTTCGATTGGGATAAATATGATAGTTCAAATAACATTCAATATCCAATAATTAAATATTTTATATACGACACATCTAGCCCTCTTTATTGTCAAGTATCAAGTGATGACAATATTAATTTTAATCATATAAAAGATTATGAAACAGTTATAAACAAAGTAGAACCTATTGCATATAAAAAAGGTATTCTAAATGAAAGTACTCAAGTTGAATTAGAGAGTTTAAAAGAAGAATATTCAATTAGTTTTATACTAAAGGATATTGAAGACAATAAAAATCAAGTTCCATTTAATGAATTTGATCCGAAAGTAAAACTAAATATATATAAAACTTCAATAACAGATAATAATCTAGTATCTTCAGATTATTATAAAACTTCAAATACTAATGGAATATATGTTTTCTCTTGGGATAAATATGGAAAAAATATTGATTTAAATCAATTACCAACTTTAGTTAATGAAGATAGAATCTACCCATTAGTTAAATATTATCTATTTAATCCTGATGAAAACTCTTATCAAATGCTATTAAATGATTCTATTTCAAACCCTGTTATTGTAAGTGATATTAACACATCTCCTTCCACCGATTTATTTGATCAATATGAAACAAATAAAAATGTTGATGTTTATATAAGAAATAAAAAGATTAAATTTAATTTAGAATTTAATCTAATAAATATAGCAACTGATAACGAAATAAGCTTACGAGAAGTAAATCCTCAAATTAATTTAACTTATAATAATGGAATAGCTGATATTATGGAAAGCTTTTCTACAATTCCAAATGATGAAATATATAATATAGAAATAAATAGAGTAAATAATAATATATCAACACCAATAGAAGTTGAATTAATTGATAAAAGAGATGAAGTTAGATATAGATTAACCAGTAATGATCCTAATAATATTGATCCTACATTGCGATACACGGTTGGCTCTTCTGCTACAAATAGATATAAAGAACACTTTACTCTAACAAAAACAAATAGCAATAATTTAAAATTATATATTAAAGATTATAAATATATTAGTCCTTTAAAAATTGAGGGAAGATTCATTGACAATGAAGATATAAGTGATAATTATCATGATGTTTGGATAATTGCTGAAACAAATAATGTTTTTAATGAAGAAGCTGCTATTAAATTATCAAATCCGACTCATTCAAGATATATTAATTCAACTGATGTTTATGATTCTTCAAATATAGAAAATGGGTACTTTTCAACAACGTATAATCAAAATAGAATTGCTAGTTTCAATCAATATTCTAATAGTTCAAAATTTTTAACTCAACAATTTAAAGTAATTATAAATAAAATTAGGCAAGAGCCAAATTCAAATATTGATACCAATGATTATATGAATTTAATAACAGTTAAAAACAATACTAATGATTCTGTTTATGTATATGTAGATACACTAACAAACTATTCAAATTAAAGGGAATAATATATGAAAAAAAAGAAGCTTTATATATTTATAATTTTACTATTTATTAATATTATTCCGCTTTTTGCCTTAACTCATGAAGAATTAGCAAATAAGATACTAATAAATAATCCTTCATTAGTAAAATATAAAAATGATATTTCAATATCAAAATTAGATTTAAAAGATGCGAAAGCAAAAAAACAACCAACAATTGATTTTCTAATCACATCTACTTATATGAGTAATCCACCTGTTGGCAAAATTATTGTTAATCCCGAGGATTATATTAGTGGAGAAAGTGGGACTTCGGGAACTCTCACTCCACTTTCAGCTATAGGCTTAGATGGCCCGTTAACTGTGTATAAAGGGATGGAAGACACTCAATATAATTTTAAAATAGTTCTTACTCAACCCCTTTATACCTGGGGCAAAATAAATAAATCAATTGAAATTTATGAGAGTCTTTATACATTAAAAAACAAACAAGCAAATATAAAATATAAACAACTTTTAAATGAATTAGAAATAAGAGAAGCCTCTATTTATTATATAAAAGAAATGAAAGAAAACCTTCTATTACAAAAAGAAATATCAAATAAGCTTTTAGATATAATAAATCAATCATATAAAAATGACTTAGTACTTGAAATTGATTTATTAGAAGCTCAAATAAAAACAAAAGAAATAGATTTAGGGATTGCACAATTAAAGAAACAAGAACAAACACAATTATTTAAAATAAGAGAATTAGTTAATGATACAACAATAGAAAGTGATGATATTGAATATATATTTAATGAAGAAAATATAGAAATAATTAACACTAAAAATTATAAAGAATTAATTGAAATAGCAACAGCTTCATCTAATGAAAATATTCAGCTATTATCTATTTTAAAAAATATTAAAGAAAAGGAATTATCTATTGCAAAAAATGATATCTATTGGAAACCTGATTTTGCATTGCAATTAGAAGCTAGTTACAGTGGGCCAAGATTTCCATTAATTGAAAGAGGTTATTATACTCAAAATCAAGCTGGAATAAATGTTACTCTGGCAATTAAATCAACAATTTGGGATGGAGGTATAAAGCTAAATAATATAAAAAGGGAAAAACTAAATAGTGAAAATATTAATCAAGATATCATTATTTCAAAAAATCAAATTTCTCAAACGATTATGGAAAATCTGTCTATAATAGAATATTCGAATCAGAAAATTGAATATCAAGAACAAAATTCAAAAATCATTGAAAATAAAATTAATAATCTTAACTTTGAAATTAATCAAGGATATGGTAATAAAACAGATATCTTATATAAAGAAATTGAAAAACTTAATAGCAATTTTCAAATAATCAATCAAAAACTAGAAAGATGTATTTCATATTTCACCATCTTATATTTAATTAATTAGCAAATAGTATGAAAACTTTTTTATATTAACCAACTATTAATTCTTTAATTAATAGCCCAACATTACTCCCTAAACTAGATTGTAATCCCATTATATCTTGAGTAAATTTTATCTCATTCTCTATTGCCGTAAATATGTTTTTTCTTACCTGGCTGAAACAAATATTATTCTTTTCAAAATTAGGCAATATTTTTTTTAATTGGTATTCTGTAAAATTAATAGTATCATTATCTATTTCAATTTTTGGATTATCTATCAATTTTTCTCTTTCTAAATCAAAAATTTCATTAAAATGTAATAATAACCAAAATTCAAAACAAGGATTAGAAACATATAATTCATATTTATTATTAAAACACTTATTAACTAAAAGCTCATATTGTTTATCAGTAACACTTCTTTTATCTCTATCAACAACTAGACAAACTTTATCTATATTTGGATTGAAAGGAGTAAATTGATTACTTACAAAAGTATCAATTTCATTAAGAGAATATCTGGTTTTAATTAAATCACTAATAAAAGAAGATAAATCAAAAACAAGCAAATCATTAAAATTAATATTATCAGTCTTTTTTAAATTAAAAAGAGTGTCCATATGATAAATTAATTCATCATATAATAATGAAGCATCTTCTCTTGTTGTTAATAAAGGAGAATTATAAAAACTATATTCAACAATAGAACTAATAAAAGAAGAAACATTTCTTTCATTCCTAGATAAATTATCAATACAAAACTTAGTTCTATTAAAGACTTTTAAAGGATTACTCCAACCCAAATAAGAATGATTTCTTAAAAGTAAAATAACTTCAATATCATCTCTTAGATTTAAAAATTCTTTATTATTAACTATACCTTGAAAATATTGAACTTCGGTTTTAACACCTTCAAAGGATAAAAAATACTTCCTTCTTGATTGATTACTGTTTTTATTTATATTTACTATTCTCATAATTTTATATGCTTTATCTTAACATAAAATAAAGTAATAATACAAAAAATAAATTATCTTCTTAACTTATAAAATTAGATAAGTTAAATCTAAAAATATATAAATAAAATAATCAAAAACTATTCTGATTCAACACTCCAATTAGATCTAATTATAAAAATAAAAAATATTGAAGATAAAATAATTCCAAAAAAACCAGCAGCACTATAAGAAGATGTAAATTTCATTGATAAACTAAAAAGCCAAGGACCAATTGCACTTCCTGCTACAATTATTGCCATAGCAAAGCCACTAATTGCTCCATAATGTTTCCTTCCATAAAGTTTTGGCCAAGTTACAATATTTAACATTCCAAAAAGACCTCCTCCAATTCCGAAAGAAATTATTAATAAAATTCTTACAAAATCATAAGATAAAATCATTAAAGAAAGGGATGCTAAAATCAAAGATAATATATATCCAATATAGATATATTTAACATTTATTCTATCGCTTAAATAGCTTGCTAAAAATCTTGATACTACAGAAATAATAGATATTGGAAAAAATATTTTTACAGCTTCATCAGCTGTTGCACCAATCTCTTTAAATATTGAAACTACATGAAAAGTAAAAGCAGTATTAAACATACTCCAAAAGCCAAGAGATAATAATATAACCCAATAAAGAGGCTCTTTCCTTGCTTGAGATACTGTTTTTTCTACTTTAGCATCCATAATCATTTTTTTATTTTTACTTTGCTTGATTTTCATCCCTTGCTCAACTTCCATGGAATATTTGTTAGGTTCAGCCCGAAAGAATAATAATACTATCGGAAAAAATATAAGTAATAAAAAACTAGAAATAGCTAAAAGAGCTTTATCCCATCCAAACTTTACAATCATAGAATGAAGAGGTTGTGGTGCAAAAGAAAATCCAAAGGCAGTAATTAAACCCATAATTCCAACAGCAAAGCCCCTTCTAGGACCAAACCACTTTGCAACCATTCCTCTTGAAACAAGTGTTAATACTCCTTGTCCAAAAAATCTTATTCCAAAAAAACCAATTGTCATTACTACAAAAACTATAACTAAGTGAGATAAATTAAATATATTTGTTAAAAAGTTTATAATTGAAGGAGAAAATCCAAAGATTAACAAGAAAAGCGAAAGAAAAACCGTAGAAATAGCTGCAACAGTTCTAGCTCCATATTTATCAAAAAAAATACCAGCAGATGAGATAAGCAAACTACTTGCTAAAGTTCCAATCATATATGCAGTTGATATTTCAACTCTTGAAATTTGTAAATTACTAATATAATAATCAGTAAAAACAGAAACTCCCATGGTTTGACCTGGTATACTTGCAAGCACACCAAGAGATCCAACAATTAAAATTATCCAACCATAATAGAATGGTAAATTAGCTATATTAAAAAAAGATTTTTTTTCTTTCTTTAATTCTTGTTTGTGAGACATTTTAACTCCAAATAAAATTCATTTTATGGCGAGTCTAGCAACTTTCTATACAACATTCAACTGAAAATAAGAACTAAATTTTTTTTAATACAAATCTTTTCAGAAACAAAAAGTAAAATTACAAAAATAATGGATATTTTCAAATATTTAATAAATATTTACGAATCACTTTATTCATATTTTTTATAATCAAATTTATTAAAAATACCTAGATTCAAATAAATTTAAAACCTAGGTAAAATAAACAGGTACCTATCAAGTGGACACTGTAATTTTTAATAATTTTAAACAGTTTTTAATTGTTTTTGTCTCATTTCAAATCTAGAAATAAATATTGCTGCAACAATTCCAACAACTAAAATTATAAAAGAAGAATTGTAAAAAATAGTACTAATATTATTTTCTACAATTAACCTTCCATTTAAAGCCGTTCCTACAGCACCCCCAACAAACATATTAAAAGAGGCTAACGACATGGCAGTTCCTCTCATTTTAGGTAGTTTAGCTTGTGCGGTTGAAACTAAAGTTGTTTGTAAGAAAATAAAGGCTACACCAAAAATAAATAATCCAAAACATAAAATAATGACATTATTTACTGAAGAAAGGATATATAGACCAATAAAACCAATTATTCCAGCAAATACTAAAAAGCCTTGTTTTAAAAACTTCTTTACTTTGGGAGCAACCCTTCCTCCAATTACTGTTCCTATTCCAAAAAATGATAGGATAAATCCGACTTGTAATACACTATATCCTGTAAGTTCTTGAATGAGTTTACCAGAATATGTAAAGCTTCCAAAAACGGTAAACCCAACAAAAAAGATTACTAAAACCAATCGCATAAATCTTAAATTTGTAAGTGGAGTTTTATAAGCTGAAAGAAAATTTAATGTCGATACAACACCTTTATCTTTTTCTAAAGTTTTTAATAAAACAAAGGCAACAATAAGTTCTCCAACACCATAAACAATATATACTAGCCTCCAAGACCCAAAATAAGAAAGAGAGCCCCCTATTGCTGTTGCTAAAGCTCCTCCTAAAAACATGGTTCCCATTACTTTTCCTAATGCACCTTGTCTTTCTTTATCATCAAAAGATTGACCAACCAATGCCATCGTCACAGGAAAAACACCTGCTCCAAAAGCACCATTAAAAGCTCTAAATATAATTAAACTTTGTAAATTAAAAGAAAAGCCTCCTAAAATACTAAAAATAGCAGTTCCAAATGCTGCTACTCTAATAACTTGAATCTTGCCAAATCTATCAGATAGTGGCCCAAAAATTAAAGTAAAGAAACCAAAAGATAACATATAAGCAGTTACGGAATATGCTGCATATTGCAAAGAAATTCCCAAATCCTCAGAAATCTTCAATAAAAGAGGAGCCGCCGCATAATTATCTCCATTAGTCATAAAAGCAAGTAACCCTAGTATTGTTAACATTGCTCCCTTATTTTTTAATTTGTTCACATCTATACCTCATAAAATATAAAATTTTCAATTGTTTCAATATTAAGAAACTATTAAACTTTAATCAATAACTATTGACAATTTATTTTGAATTTGAAATTTTATATATATGATAAGTGAAGAAGAAAAAATTAATTCAGAAATAAAAGCTCATATGTTTAAAGCCTTAGCTCACCCTATGAGAATTTACTTTTTAGAAAAGCTAAAAGAAAAACCTTGGTGTGTATGCGAATTAGCTCAAGAAGCAGAAATACCAAAATCTGCTGCTTCAAAACATCTCTCTCAATTAAAAGATGCAGGATTAATTGAAATGAATAAAAATGGCATTAGAGTTGAATACCATATTATAGCTCCAGAAATAATTGATTTCATTTTATTTGCTGAAAAAACTGTTATTAATAACAGAAAGAAAATGCTTGGAATAAAATAAATTAAAAAACTATAATTCTATTACTGCTCCAATTGAAAAGGAATGTGCTTCGATTGTAGAATTTTTCTTTTTTAGCTCATTTACTATTTTATCTCCAGTACAATGTCCAAGATAAAGACTTTCAACACCAAGTTCTTCAAGAGATATTATTGTTTTTTCTATTCTATCTTGATTAGAAGTTGATAAATGAAGGCCTCCTATTATAGTTTTAACTTTCTTGTCATGTATTTTGGAAACATTTTTTACTATTGAAACAATTCCAGGATGAGAACAACCTACAATTAAAGTTAACCCATCAGGATTATCTATAACTAATACAGATTCATCTAAAAAAAGGTCACTTTCATAATCATTAGCTTTTTTTATAAAGTATTTTTTTGGTAAAGGTTCAAAATCTTCACTATTTTCTATATTTGAATGAATAAATATTTTCTTTGATAATTTCAAAGTTCTATCAACAAAAGTAGTATGGATGACAAAACAATTTAAAAACTTTTCATCAAAATCTATTCCTTTAAAATAATAAACTCCATCTGTAATCCCATATTTATCAAAAAAGAATCTATTACTACAAACTAATTCACGACATCTAAATTTCTTTACAAATTCAGTATATCCACAACAGTGATCATAATGCGAGTGGCTTAGTACAACTGTATCTACTGTATTCAAATTCTTTTTTAATAAATTAGCATTATAAATAAAATCAGAATTTGGCCCTGTATCAAATAATATTTTATAATTATCAATTTCTAATAATAGTGATAAACCATGAGAACATTTAGAGTGTGGAAAATTTTTATTACTATTTTCTAATAAAACTGTACAAGTATTCATAATCTCTTTACCTCTCTTTTAATTAACCAATTAATAGCATATATCATAAACTTTGTTTTAGCTATTTTTTTAAAGGCCATAACAAAAAAGATATTAAAAATTATTTTATTTAAATTAACATTTGTTAGTAATAAATACTTAATATCTTTTTCTTAATTAATGAAAATAAATAAAATATATATCATAATTTTATAAAATAAATACAATTATTTTACTTTTAAAATGGTAACAAAACTCTAGATTACTGATGATTATTAATCATAAAACTATTTAACGTAACATATTATAATTAAGAAGTAACAATAGTAAAATATATTTCTTTACAAATAAATGAGTGTAAGATATTATTTACCTTATGGAAATAATATCAAAACAAGATGAGAGAAAAGTTAAAACAAGAAACATTTTAGCTTATGGATGTGGAGACTTCTTTGGAGGTGGTTCATTTCTAATTATTAGTACACTATTTATGGTATTTTTAACAAATATTGCTAAAATACCACCACAATATGCTGCAATAGTTGTATTAATTGGAAAAGGCTGGGATGCTATTAGTGATCCTTTATTTGGTATTTTATCTGATAAAACAAAATCAAAATTTGGTAGAAGAAGAATATATTTCTTACTTGGAATTATTCCTATAATTATTAGTTATGCTCTATTGTGGAATAGTGTACAACTAAATTCATTGGCTTTAAAAGTAATTTATTACACTTTTACTTATTCACTATTCTCAACAGTATTTACCATGGTTATGGTTCCTTACAATGCATTAGTAAGTGAAATGAGTATTGAATATAAAACACGTGCTAGATTATCTGGTGCAAAAATGGCTTTTTCTCAATTCTCAGCTTTAATTGCTGGAACGGTACCTGGTTTTCTAGTAAATAATATATATAAAGATAATCCTGAACTGGGTTTTAGAATCGTGGGACTTATTTTTGGTGTTGTCTATGCTATTCCTTGGATTTTTGTCTTTCTTGGAACTTTTGAACAAAAAAATGCTCCTCATGAAGTTTCTACTTTAACTTTAAAAGAAAGCTTTAAAGAATTAAAAACTTTATTATCAAATAGAACATTCAAAATTCATATTGAAATGTATCTTTTAGCTTATATAGCTATGGATATCCTTTCAACAAGTTTTATATATTATGCTACCTATTATTTATTTAAAGCAGATAGTTTTTATTATTTTCTAGGTGTATTTCTACTAGCTCAATTATTATCACTTGCTTTCTATATTTATTTCTCAAATAAACATGGAAAAGCAATAGCTTATAGAATTGGTGCAACAATTATAATAAGTGTTATGATTCTTTTTATTATATTACTAAAACCAACATCCCCTACTTATTTAATAATAGTATTATGTATAATTATGGGAATAGGGTTTTCAGCAATTATATCAATGCCTTGGGCAATGCTACCAGAATCTTGCGATGTGGAAATTCTTTGTCATGGTAAAGATAGATCCGGAGCTGTAGCAGGAATGTTTACTCTTATTAGAAAATTAACACAAGCTGTAGTCCTTTGGATATTTGCTAATGTTTTAGCTATAGTCGGGTTTAACGCAGAGCTAACTGAACAAACCCCTTTAACTGTAAATACAATTAGAGTTCTTTTTAATATTATCCCTTTAATTCTTATGATTTTTGGACTCTTAGCTAGTAAAAAATATAAAGTAAATCCACATACTTTTAAAATAGCTAGAGCAGAAATTGAAAGGATTCAAAACGGTGGTGATAAAAAAGACGTTACTGAAGAAAACAAGACTATTATTGAAGACCTAACAGGACATAACTATAATTAACTCCCTAACTCATTTATCCTTTTGGCGATAGGTTAACCTATCGCCATTTTATTTTATTAAAATTTATGATAATAATCTTTCAGGGAAATAATAATTAAAAAATAGTGTAACGAAATTAAACAATTACATTTTTTATAATTTCCCATATTTTATTTCAAAAAGTCATTCCTTTTAGGTGTAAATACATCTATTAAAACACCTTTTTCTAAACAAATTGTACCATGCTCGTCATTAGGAGAGAAATAAATAGAATCGCCTTTTTCTACAACATGTTTTTCACCTTTTATTGTAAATTCAAATTTACCAGATAAAACATAAGTACATTGTTCGTGAGGATGTGAATGTAAAGCTCCAACAGAATTTGCTTCAAAGCAAATTTCTACTAACATAATATTATCACTATAAGTTAATACTTTTCTTGTAATTCCTTCCCCAATATTTTCAATTAAAACGTCTTCTTTCTTAATAACATTACTCATAGTTAAAACCTCATTTGCTTTAATAAATATGTATTTTTTTTATTTTAAAAAATATAATTTTATTAAATAATCAATAAAAAATTTCCTTATTTCTTAAACAAGTTTTTATATTATTGTTTACAGTTCATTCAATAATATATATACTTTTCTTTATAACTTAATAAAATATTATATGAAAAAAATATTATATCTTAATTTCCTTGAAATAAAAAGTATATTATATTTTTTTAACAAATTTTTAATATTAATTAAATTGGAGACCCTTAATTATGAATATAGCACTAATAATTGCTGGAGGAAATGGACAAAGAATGCATCAAGACATTCCAAAACAATTCATTAATGTAGATGATAAACCTGTAATAATATATACACTCGAAGCTTTTCAAAAACATCCTGATATTGATTCCATTTATGTTGTTTGCCTTGAAGGTTGGCATGAAATATTATCAGCATATGCGAAACAATTCAAAATTGACAAACTTAAAGAAATAGTTTGTGGTGGAGAAACAGGACAAGCTTCTATTAGAAATGGAATTGTTGCAATAAACGAAGAATATAATGGTAATGATATAGTTTTAATTCATGATGCTATTAGACCAATGATTTCTGAAGATATAATATCTGATAATATTGCAAAATGTAAATTATATGGCTCTTCAATTGCGTCTATACCTTGTGGTGAAGCAATGCTTGAAACCGTTAATAAAGAAAATTCTAATGCAATTTATGATAGAGATAAATTAATGAGAGCTCAAACACCACAAGCATTCCCATTAAACAAATTAGTTTGGGCACATAAAGAAGCGCTAAAAAAAGGCATAACAAATTCTGTAGCATCTTGTACTCTAATGATTGAATTAGGAGAACAAGTTTATTTTTCTGCAGGATCTGAGAAAAATATCAAACTCACTACTACAGAGGATATTGATATATTTAAAGCTTTATTAACAACAAAGCGAACAAAATGGTTAAAGTAAACATTCATGTTTTATAATAATCAACTTTATAAAGAAGACTTGTTAAATTGTATTGAAAATAATGATTTTACAAAGCTAAAAGACACTAATATTTTAATTACAGGAGCATCAGGAATGATTGGCTCCTTAATTGTTGATACTTTGTTATATAGTAATGAATTATTAAATTTAAATATAAATGTTTTTGCCTTAGGAAGAAATAAAACAGCATTAAAAAAACGTTTTTTGTCAAATATAAACAATCCAAAATTATCATTTATTATTAAAGATATTAATAAAGCACTTACTACTAATATTGATTTTGATTATATAATTCATGCTGCTAGCAATGCTTATCCCTATGCTTTTTCAATAGATCCTGTCGGGACAATGATGACAAATATAAATGGAGTTAATAATCTTTTAAATTATGGCAAATCTCATAATTTAAAAAAATTCCTATTTGTCTCCTCAGGAGAAGTTTATGGACAAGGCGATAATGAAGTAAAAGCTTTTGATGAAGATTATTATGGTTATGTTGATATTACAAACCCACGTTCTTGTTATCCAAACGGGAAAAGGGCTGCTGAAACGCTTTGTATATCATATTATAATCAATATGGAATTAAAACTGTTATAGCAAGACCTGCTCACACATATGGAGCTACTGCTACTAAAAATGATAATAGAGCAGCTACTCAATTTATAAATAATATCATAAATAATGAAGATATAGTTATGAAAAGTAATGGACTACAGCTTAGATCTTATTGCTATGTTGCTGATTGTGTTTCTGCACTCTTTACAATTCTTTTAAAAGGGAAAGAAGGTAATGCTTACAATGTAGCAAACAAAAAATCAAATATAACAATTAGAGAAATTGCGCAAACCCTAACTACTCTTTACAATAAAAAAATAATATTTGAAAATCCTAGTGATGTTGAGCTAAAAAGCTTTAACCCAGTATCTCAATCAGTTTTAAATGCTGAAAAAATTGAAAATCTTGGATGGCAAGCTAAGTACAATATAGAAGAAGGATTAAAGAGGACTGTAACTATATTAAAAGAAATTTAAAAATTTATTTTGATATGAATTATAAATAATAAGCGGATTGTTTTATTTCAAATAATAATAACAACCCGCAAATTTATTTATTATGATATCTTTTCTATTTATAAGTTTAAAAAACTAAATTTAAAGGCCAATATCAGAAGCTGCATCGCTCATTGCTTTAATAGCTATTTCCATTATTTGAGATAACTCCATACCCATTAATTTAGCTCCATCTTCAATAACATCTCTATTAACACCTGCTGCAAAACTAGTTGCTTTAAATTTTTTCTTAACACTTTTTACGCTCATACCTTCCATTTTTGTTGGTCTCATAAGAGCGGTTGCATTAATTAAGCCACAAAGCTCATCAATTGTATATAAGACTTTTTCCATTTGTAATTTAGGTTCAATATCTGTACATAGTTTCCAACCATGAGAACAAATAGCTCTAATAAACTTATCATCAACATTTTCTTCTTTTAATAATTCTTCTGTTTTAACACAATGTTGTTCTGGCCATTTTTCATAATCTAAATCGTGAAGCAATCCAACATTACCCCAATAATTTTCATCTTCATTATAATATCTTGCAAAAGCCTTCATAACAGCTTCAACGGCTTTTCCATGATTAATCAAAGCTTCACTTTCATTGTATTTTTTTAATAAATTTAATGCATCTTCTCTATTCATTTTTTTCCTCTTTTCTCAATAGTATAACATCTTTTATAAAATATAATAAAAAATATTCTCAAAAGCCAGAGAAAATTATTAATAAAAATACTAACTAAATATTAAATATTTGATATTACATTAAATCATCATTACCAATTTTAATTATTGAAAGTGTCTCTTTCATTAAAATTGAACATTGAATAGAAGAATTTTCAATTGTGTGTTTATTTTGCAAATGATTAAACATTTGAATTATTGCCAAATAAGTTTGTCTAGCCTGATGCTTATAATTGTAGCTGATAAAGCCCCATTATATAAATATTCTTTTATATTTTTTGTATATTCATGACCAATATGAAAAACGATTCTTTTTAATCTTGTTTTATTAACAATTGTAGCAAAGGGTATATTACTATGAGGCATAATAATTTAAGAAGAAAAATAATTAACTGTACAGAAAATAACTGCATTAACATCCATTTTAAATAATTTTTTTAAAGCTTCATTTTGTTCTGTATAACTATAACTATTTGTTGGAATTTCAATAATTCTAAATCTAAAAGGTTCTAGTTGTTTTATAGCAGCTTGAATTCCTAATAGAATTTCATCCTAGAAATCAATATCAACAACAGGATATGTAATACTTATAGTAATTGGATTTTTTCTAT
Source organism: Sphaerochaetaceae bacterium (assembly GCA_963678575.2). Classification (GTDB taxonomy): domain Bacteria; phylum Spirochaetota; class Spirochaetia; order Sphaerochaetales; family Sphaerochaetaceae; genus Pleomorphochaeta. The sequence goes on from CAXXHV010000002.1 coordinate 1,457,810, forward strand.
ATGAAAGAGCACTTACTATTTGACTTAGAGTATAAGTTAACTCTTTAATTGCAGATTGAACTTTTTTTAAGTTTTTTTTCAGATACCTTTCCGCGGTTATGAATAACCCTATCTACAGGACCAGTCGAAACTTGTGCTAATTTAGCGACATCTTTTATTGTAATATTTTTATTAATACTATTATCAATCATTTATATTTTTGCCTTATATTCTTTTTTACCACAATCATAATTATTAATTAAATAAACTGCCCCGTCATATTTTGAAATCTCATCTTTAGAAAGTGAAATATTTGCTGATGTCAACAAAATAATATCCAAAGAAAATCCCCCAAAAGTAAGACTAGAACTTAATTTACATGGTAAAGAAATATTATTGATGGTATTACCCTTATTTGGCACTATTTTCAATAGTTTCCCTTCTCCCCAAATACAAGTTAATATATTATCATCACAATCTATTGTCATTCCATCTGGAACGCCATTTCCTTGATGTTCATATACTACTTTTTTATTTGAAATAATTCCTAATTCTATATTATATTCATATTGATATATTTGTTTTAAGATTGAATCGGTATGATAGAAAAAGTTGTTATCTTTTGAAAAACCCATGCCATTACTAATATAAACATTATTAATAATTGTTCTAGGTTCTTTTTCTTTTTCAAAAACAACAACTCTTCCTCTACTAGAATTATCATCGCTTTTTATTCCAGCAATAATTCTTCCTTTCATATCACATATTGCGTCATTAAAACGCTCATTTATTAAAGGATAATTAATTAAAAATTCTTTATCAAGTATATATTTTTTATTGTCATTTCTATAAGCTTTTATTAATCCTTTTTCAGTGAGAAGAATAATATTCTCACTTTCATCAAAAGTAAAAGCTCCTATTCTAAATTGTGTTGTTAAAATACATTCAATCTCTTTTTTCTGGAGGTTATATTTATAAAGAGTTCCTTTTTCAATATCGACCCAAAAAAAAGAATTTTCACTATCTAACCACAAAGGGTTTTCAGCTAATTCAAATGTATTTTTACCAATATTCTCAATTACCATTGTGTAACACTCCAATCTTTATTATATAATACTTAATTTTCCCAATTATGTCCTATCTTAGCCATTTCTAATATTTAATTTTCATTTACATCAATGCCTAAGCCAGGTTTTGAAAGAAGTTTAACATAACTATTATTATACGTCATTCCAAAATTTTGTTCTTAAAAGCAAACATTCACTCAGCAAAAAAATATCAATTTTGCTGTTGATTCTTATTTAAAACATACCATTAAGCATGCTTATAATTTAGTAAGTTTAGATAAAGTAACCAATCTTGCTGCTGAAAATACATTAGAAGAGTTATTAGATAATAACATAACTGTTTCAGAATTAATTATACAAAACAAAACATAATATTTTAAATTTTGAGTATCCATAATTACACTCAATATTTTTTAATCACTATATAAATGAAAAATATACTCATCTTTTATTGAGTAAAAATTCTAATCTATCCTAATTCTTAACAAATTAGGAGATAAAAAAGCAATATAATTATGGTAAAAATAGAACTAAAGACTAATAAATTTGGATACATATTAAAGTAATTTAAAATATAAAAAGACCCGTCAAATTAATATATGAGTGTATTCAAATTTGACGGATCTACTATGTTAATATATAAAAAAGGAGTAATTATTTATTCAAAAATTTCCCAATTTTTTAATTTTGCTACAATTCTAAGAGGTTTTAAAAATGAACCATATACTACACTACTATGATGTGCAATTCCATTTTCAACTATTATATCTAATACTTCTCTAACCGGTCTATCAAATTTTGCTTTGAGATAAGTTCCCTTTAATAATTTTTCCATTGGAATAGCTTTTGCATCTTGGATAAACATCCTGTATTTACCTTTTGCTGAATCAAGACGTAATACTGAAACATCTCCACTTTTTAGAACAAAGTCTGCAGTAACACCTTTTCCTCCTGCAAAATATGTATCAAGTGACCTATTACAAACTCCATCCCATAAGTTACAAGGAGCTACTCCGCAATGCCAAAATAGTGCGAAATCTTCTTCAAAATCAACTTGCGAAAAATCAAATAAGAATGGAGTTTCTCCACCTAAAGCTTTATGAGCTATTTGAGAAAGAGATCCATCAATATCGCCTTCACAAGTAAAGATTTTATCTTCACTTTGTAATATACTCATTGCAGCACAAGGACTTATTCCAAAATCTCTAGCAAATTCAGGCCAACAACGAATTGCTAAAGCATTAAGATTATTATCTAAATAGAATTTATTTAATTTAGCACTTAATAAAGCAACTTTATTAACTTGATCTTCAGTAATTGAGGAACAATCAAAAGTATTTTTTACTTGCTCTTTTCTTTCATTAATTGATTTTTCATCAACCTCTAAATTAATAACATCAGATAATTCAAAATGATCTACAATTGCACCTGTGTTATCAAAAACAGTGTTGTCTTGAACTCCAACATTAAAGAATCCATCAGCTCTAAAACCTAATATACCAATATGACTTCTATTTAAAGCTCTAATTACTCTTAAAGCATCAATCCAATCTTCATTAATTTTGTTATCAATTAAAACTTGATAATCATTGAAGCCACTCTTATATAAATTTGAAGCATTTAAATTTACACCACAAACACTATTTAATCTAATTTTTCCACCATTGTAAGGGAGTTCAGGAAGTCCCCATAGTAGCATTGGAATATCGCAATGTCTTTTAATTAATAATGGTAGATGACCTAAATGGAAAGTTCCACTAATACAAACAATACCATCAAGATTGCTTGAAGCAAATTTCAAACCAGCAGCTTCACCTTCTTCTTTTTCAATCACTAAATCATCAATAATTGTCCATTCAACATTTTCTATTTTTTTTATATCTTCAATTATATTTTTATATAATTCTTCAGCTGCATGATAATCATAAGTTTTTCTAGCTAAACACACTATACCTAAAGATACTTTTTGCTTCATAAAAACCTTCTTTTTTATTTTATTTCTTACTGAAAGTAAACAATAAAAATAGCAATAAGTCAACATTTTTTTCTCTATTGAAAGAAAATTTCTTAATGTTAACTTTTTTATATTGGTTAATTATTAAAATAATTCTTTAATAGAATTTCTACAGCACCCATTTGGGTTGTAATCGAAGAATATTCTTTACCATAAATATTTACTGGAGAAATAACCCCTTCACTAGCTAATTTATCTGTTCGCTTTTTAATTAATTTTGATAATTCTTTTGCAACGATATCACTGGCACATTCGATTAAAATAGTTGAAGGAGTAAGCAATATTTTTAAATTTCTAATTCCAACAGACAAATATTCTGCAGCTTTATCTAAAATAGCTAAAGAAGTGGGATCTTTTTCAATTATTTTTTTATCCATAGTAGAAAATAAAGGTGTATTTGGATTCGAATCTAAATCTAACAAATATGCTTGAAGACACCCTTTCCCTTTACAAGTACAAAGTGGCCCATCAAAACTAATGGGGATATGACCAGTTTCTAAGGTAACATTATCAGGAGTAATATAAATACCATTTTCACTAACTAAAGCACCATTAACACCCCGTCTTAACAAGAAAGTAAATAGTCCTTTTTCATCTTTATGATCACCATATAAATATTCCCCATAAGCTAAAGCAGAACAGTTGTTATGAATAATAACAAATAAACCCAACTGCTCTTCTAAAACCTCAGAAAGAGGATAATGATTAAGTCTCTTTATCCTAGGATAGTCAATAACTATTCCTTTTTCTATATTTACACACCCTGGGGCAGCAACAGAGACGCCGATTATTTTTTCTCTATTAATTGAATGTTCTTTAATCATTGAATTAATATTTTTAGTTATTAGATTAACAACTTCTTCAATATCTAATTCTTCTTCAATCGATAAAGTAATTGAAGCAATTCTCTTTAATTTAAAATTAAATAAACCGATAAGAATAACACCAGCCCAAAATTCAACGGCAATAGAATAAAGGCTATCTTCATTTACTGTATATAATAAAGGTTTTCTACCTTTTTTACCTTCTTCTTTGCTCTCTTTTTTAATAGGTTGAATCAAATCTCTACTTTCTAGTTCAGTAAAAATTCTAAACAGTGTTGGTGCTTTTAATCCTGTGAGAGTTACCAATGAAGATTGTGATATTCCTTCTTCTCTACTCTTATAAATCTCGGATAATACCATGTTTATATTATGAGTTCGAATATCACTTGCTCTCATTACATTTTGCATCATTAAGTTCTCCCTAATTTAAAATAACAATATAATATTTGTAACATATTTATTTTACTTTAGAAAGCTTTTTTACTTACTTTCACAAATAAAGTTAATATTTTAATAAAAAATGTCTTTACAAATTGGCCATTTCTATTTATTATTTTCATAAAGAAAGTAATAAAGGTAGGATAACATGATTACTAAATCTGAGCTTCAACAATTAAACAAAGAAGCTAATAATGTAAGAATAAAAACTCTTGAGACCATTGCCAATTTGGGTGTAGGTCATGTTGGTGGCTCTTTATCTGTAGTAGAAATATTAACTCTATTATATTTTAAAGAAATGAATATTGATCCAAAGAATCCAAAAATGGAAGGAAGAGATTTATTAGTTCTCTCTAAAGGTCATGCTGGACCAACATTATATTCAACTTTGGCGCTTAAAGGCTTTTTCCCTTTAGAATGGTTAAAAACATTAAACAAAGGTGGAACAAATCTTCCCTCTCATTGCGATAGAACAAAAACTCCAGGAATTGACATGACAACTGGTAGTTTAGGTCAAGGTTTATCAGCAGCTTGTGGAATGGCATTATCTTGCAAAATTGACAATCTTGATAACTATACTTATGCAATTATTGGGGATGGAGAATCTGATGAAGGTCAAAACTGGGAAGCTGCAATGTTTGCATCTCAATATAAATTAAATAAATTAATTGCTTTCACTGATTATAATAAACTCCAACTTGACGGTACTACCGAATCCATAATGGATTTAGGAGACATTGAAGGAAAGTGGAGAACTTTCGGCTGGAATGTTTATAGATGTGATGGGCATGATATGAGTGCAATTGAGAGTAAAATTCAACTTGCAAAACTTTCAAATAATAAGCCAAACATGATTATTCTTGATACTATCAAGGGTAAAGGGGCTGCTTTTGCAGAAAACAAACTTTCAAACCATAACATGGTTGTATCACAAGAAATTGCACACGAAGCAATTGCCGAATTAAAGAAGGAGCTCTAAATTATGGATATGCGTGATGTATACTGCAACACTTTAATTGAAGCAGCAAAAACTAATGATAAAATAATGGTAGTAGAAGCAGATTTAATGAATGCTACAGGAACGGGAAATTTCAAAAAAGCTTATCCTAATCGCTTTGTAGATGTGGGAGTTGCCGAAGCAAACCTTGTAGGAGTAAGTGCAGGTTTATCTAATATGGGAAAAATTCCTTTTGCTGCAACTTTTGGTTGTTTTGCAAGCAGACGAACCTTTGATCAATTCTTTCTTTCTGCAAATTATGCAAAGCTTAATGTTAAACTAGTTGGAACAGACCCTGGGGTATCTGCTGCATTTAATGGTGGAACACATATGCCTTTTGAAGATTTAGCACTAATGCAAACTATTCCAAACCTTACAATTTGTGAACCTTGTGATTCTGTTAGTTTAAATAAAACTATAATCAACTTAATAGATAACTATGGATCTTCCTATATGAGACTTCAAAGAAAAGGATCTCAAACAATTTATAGTGAAAATGAAGAATTTGAAATTGGTAAAGCAAAAGTATTAAAAGATGGTAATGATGTTACAATTATTGCTCTTGGATATGTAATGGTTCCTGAAGCATTAAAAGCTGCAAGCATGCTTGAAAAAGAAGGAATCAGCGCTGCTGTTGTAGATCCAATTTGTGTAAAACCATTAGATAATGAATTAATTCTTCACTATGCAAGTAAAACTAAACATATTGTTAGTGCTGAAAACCATCAAGTTTCTGGTGGACTTGGAAGTGCAATTGCTAATTTATTGGCATTAGAATTACCAACAAGAATGAGAATGGTTGGAATACAAGATGAATTTGGACAAGTTGGTACTCTTGATTATCTAAAAGATTATTACAAACTTACTGCCAATGAAATATACAAACAAGCTAAAGCTTTATTAAACAAATAAAAAAGGAGAATGTGTTTTATGAAAATTGCAATTGCAAGTGATTTAAGTGGTTATGATTTAAAAACTGCTATTAAAGATTTCTTATTAGAAAAAGGTTATGAAGTATTAGATTTTGGTATTGAAGATAAAGACCATCCTAAACCATATTTTGAACAAGCTCCTAAAGTTGCTAAAGCTATCCAAAACAAAGAAGCAGATAGAGGAATTTTAGTTTGTGGAACAGGTCAAGGAATGGCTATTGTTGCAAACAAACATAAAGGTATTTATGCCTGTGTTGTTGATTCTATTTTCAGTGGAGAAAGAGCTAAAATTGTTAACCAAGCTAATGTAATTACTTTAGGTGGTTGGATTACAGCTCCGTTTATGGCAACTGAAATTGTTGAAGGTTGGTTAAATAGACAATTCTGTGAAAAAATGGAATTTAAAACAGAGTTCTTAACAAATGCATTTAATAAAGTTGGAGAGATCGAAAAGGAGAATTTTAAGTAATGAAAGATATTACAAACAGGAATCTTTTAAATAATCCTGTTAAAATTGTTCAAGTAGATTCTTTAGATTCAAAGACTTTATTAAAAGAATGTTTAACACTTGTAAAAAGTGTTAAACATATAACATTCATTGTTGATAATGCTCCTATTGAAGCTAAAAACACTTTATTAAAAGAAATAAAGAATATAGCAAATGTAACAATTTTAGATGAAGTTCAACCCAATCCAAGAACTATTGATATCAAAAATATGGCAAGTAAAATTAAAGATACTTCAGTTATTGTTGGTATTGGTGGTGGTTCAGTTATGGACAGCGCTAAAGCTCTAGCAATGTTAATGACTAATGGTGGTGAATTAGAAGATTATTTATCAAACAATCCAAAAAGAAAAATAGAAAAAGAGAGCCTCCCATTAGTTCTAATTCCAACAACTGCTGGAACAGGTTCAGAGATGACTAAGGTGGGTGTGTACACTTCTCTAACAGGAAGAAAATATACCTTAGGCTCTCCTCTTATGCATGCCAAAAAAGCTATTTTAAATACTGAATATATTTTAAATATGCCACCAGCATTAATTGCATCTACAGGGGCAGACGCTCTAGATCATGCATTAGAAACTATCTGGAATAAGAATGCTAATGATGAAACAAGAAAACTAGCTATAGAAGTTTCTATTTCAATTATTGAAAACTTGTTAAAAATGTATAATGGCGCTGTAACTAAAAATCAAAATGTTGAATATTGTAGAAACATGCTATTAGCTTCTGCTGTTGCAGGTGCTACTTTCAGCACTACAGGTACTGCGGCAGGACACGCTTTATCTTTTGTACTAAGTGAAGATTTCCATGTACCTCATGGTAGTGCTTGTGCTTTTACTCTTTTAGACATTTTTAAAATGAGTAAGGATCTTCAAAGTGTTAAAGCCCCTTTAGTTCAAATTAGTAAGGCTTTCTTTAATGATGAGGATGACGATGTATTAATTTCTAAATTATATGAAAAATTAAATTCTATGTTTAAAGAAATGAAACTACCTACAACATTTAAAGAACTAGGTGTAAAAATAAATAAAGATGAAATTGATGAACATTTCAATAGAGCTTTTGATGATCCCAAAATGTGGAATCAAATTCCAAAAGCAACTAAAGAAAATATTTATCCCTTCTTGGTGGAAAAATGCTAAATCTTATATTAAGTGGATTTGTCGTACTTATAACTCATGCACTCGAAGCTATAACAGGCTTTGGGTGCACTGTTATAGCAGTACCCTTTGTAACAGCTCTTTTAGGACTTAAACAAGGCATAATGATTGTTACAATACTTGCATGGTTATTAGCTTTATACATTATTGTAACTAATTTCAAACATATTAAATTCAAAAATACTCTTTTGATTTTATCACTAATGATTCCAACACTTCCAATTGGGATGTATTTATTTAGATATGTTGATCCTGTCTTATTTAAAAAAGGATTAGCTATTTTTATTGTTTTTGTATCAATCTTAAATCTTTATAAATTATTAAAGAAAAGTAATGAGGACGATAAAAACTTACCAATGAGTAAAAAGGATAAAATAGTTTCGGTTTTAGCTCTTTTAGCCGGAGGCGTAGTTCATGGAGCAATTTCTAGTGGTGGACCTCTTGTTGTAATATATGCAACTAAAGCTTTAAAAGATAAAAAGGAATTTAGAGCAACTCTTTGTTCTGTTTGGTTTACTCTTAACACTATTATTATTGCATCTTACTTTTTTAACAATTCTGGGTTTACTATTACAACTTTCACAAATACATTAACACAACTACCCTTCCTTCTTGCAGGTATTGTTGTAGGTGAAATTGTTCATAACAAAGTTAATGCAAAAACTTTTTCTATAATTGTTTTTTCATTATTACTTTTAACCGGTGTATTTATGTTTGCACTTTAAACAAAGATGGAGAAAATATGAATGAAATAAATTCAACTTTAGAAAATTTAAAAAAACTGAATCCAACTTTAAATATTAATAGTGTATTTGAAAAAAGTTTTTTAGAATACGGAAATATTTTAAATTTGAAATGTCAAAATGATTTAATTTCTAAATTAGACAAAGATACAGATATCCCTAAAAACGGGAATATTTACAAAGCCTTTATTAGAGAATGGGAAGATAAAGAAATTATTGATGAATTATCTTCATATTATGAAGATAAAATTGAGATAGGATATTGCAACGGACAAAATACTGCCTTGAATGCTCTTGAATGGCATAATTGTAATGAAATCAATGTGTACAGTACTGATGCCGTTTTATTTTTAGCAAAAGTAAAAGATTTAAATAAGTCATACTCTTTAGATTCTAAGGATGTAAAAGCTTTTTTTATTCCTAAAAATACTTCTATTTTATTATTTAAAGATACTCTTCATTTTTCTCCTTGCAAAACAGATAAATCTGGATTTAAAGCAATTATTGTTTTAAGTGATTATACAAATACAGAATTATGTGAAGAAGAAAGTTTAGAATTGAAAAACTCTTCAAACATAATTGATTCTTTGGTATTTAAGAAAAACAAATATTTAATTTGTCATAAAGAGGCTACTCATCTTATTAAACAAGGTGTAAAGGCAAATATAACGGGATTAAATTACAATTTAAATATTTAAGACATAAAATAATAAAAGGTATTACAAATTTTAAACCTTGCTAGAAATAGCAAGGTTTAATTATCAAATACTAAATTAATTTTAAATCTTTAGCAACTTTAATAACTGTTGCAGGGTCATCACTCATTATTGAATCAACACCCATTTTAAATAATCTTCTCATCTCTTTTTCTTCATTGATTGTCCAGACCATAATAATGGCACCTCTTTGATGCATCATTTTTATGAATCTAGGAGTAATTACTTTTATTATGCCTTGAGAAACTGGAACCTGAAAAATAATTTTTCTTTTAGATAATTGTTTAGGTAATATATTTAGTTTTTGCTTAAGCAATAGTGGTAGCACCTCTTTTGTTGTTACACTAGTTAATATATCTGGTGCTTTTTCTCTAATATTTAATAAATTACTCAAATGAAAGGAAGCACAACATACTCTATGTTCGGCATTGTGTTTTCTTACAACTTTAATAAATTCATCTACTATTTTTAAATCATTGGTTTTTAAATCTATATTAAATCTTTGATGAGGGCATTTTACTAAAGCTTCTTCTAAAGTACAAAGTTTAACATTTTTATCTCTAAATGGATAAGTTTTCCCTCCATCTTTAGTAAAAGTATAACCAGCATCAAATTCTAACAATTCTTGTAAGCTATGATCTTCTATTCTACCACTACCATTTGTATTTCTATCTAAAGTATCATCATGCCAAATAACAACTACATTATCCTTAGATAAATGCACATCAGTTTCAATAACATCTATTTTCATTTTAACAGCAGATAAAAATGCTTCGATAGTATTTTCAGGAAAGTGTTTACTGTCACCTCTATGAGCAACAACTCTTGGTATTGGATTTAAAAAACCTTCATTTATCATATTTTTCTCCATCACTATTCCTATAGTATATATAATAACTGTAAAGGACAAGAATTTTTTTTCTTCACATTAATAATCTAATTATTTAGAAATTCATCTATTTTCTCATCTTCAAGTCGAATCATTCTTCTATCTTCTAATCTTTTTGCACCTAAAGAATTATAAAAAACTAAACCTTTTTCATTATTATCTAGGCAAAGCCATTCAATTCTACTTAAATCTTTATCTTTTGCAATTTTTGCGAGTTCCTTAAATACCTTCTTTCCATAACCTTTGCTTCTATGCTCTTCTAAAATATATAAATATTCTAAATATAAGGTTGGTTTACATTTAAATGCTGAAAAAAGAAATAAATATAGAGCAAAACCAATCTCTTTTCCATCTTTTAATAAAAAGATTACATTAGCAGCTTTTTCATCAAACATCCATCTTTCAAATTCTTTTTCATTTATATTAACTTTGTCTTCCATATTTGAATACTTTGCTAAAGCTTTTACAAAAAATATTACTAATTTTAAATCTTTTCTTTCAGCCTTTCTAAATGTTATTTCTTCCATAATTAACCTTCTTTTAAATTTTACTTATATAACAAAATTATTGCTTTTTATATTTAGCAATTTTGCACATTTTGTCAAATAATTTTTCAACTCTCTTTAACTCACTTTCATTAAGAGATGCTCTTTCAAAGATATCTTGTAATAATCTAATTGTCCACAGCTTCTCATATTGTTGTTTAAAATAGCCTATAGATTCTAAAGAAGAAGAAGCTTTTTCTACTCCTTTTGTAATCCTTTCTTTATTAACTGGAGTATTTTCAACAGGAAATGGTTTTAAAAGATTATAAAGAGAATAAGTTATTATCTGAACAGCTTGAGATAAATTAAGAGAAGGAAACTCTTCACTAGTAGCAATTGTAACTATTTGAGAACATTCATTAACTTCATCATCAGTTAAACCACTATTTTCTCTACCAAATACAATAGAAACAAGACCTTCACCAATATTTGATATTTTTTCTGCTAACTGTTCAGGACTTAAATAATCAGCTTTTCTATATTTTCCTCTCCGTCTTGTTGCACCAACACTATAAACACTTGTAGATAAGGCTTCTTTTAAAGAAGAATAAAATATAGCATTCTCATATATATCACTAGCATGAAGAGCCAACCTTCTAAGCCTATCTTCATCATATTCTCTATTTGAGACTAATACTAAACGCTTAATCCCCATTGTTTTCATAGCTCGACAAACACTTCCAATGTTTGCACTATCCTGAGTATCAACTAATATTATCTGAATTCTATCAAGATTCTGCTTTTCTTTCATAATTAATTAATATCAGATATTGAAGGTTTTTAATAGCTAGTTTATATTTGTTAATATGAAAGAAAATGGAAAATATTCAAATTATATCAAATATATAGAAAGTAATAAGTATTTAAAGAGTCTATCTTTTACAGTAATTGCTTTTATAATTATCTTCTGTATGAAAGTAGCAAGCAGTGTTTTACTCCCAATTGTATTTGCTTGTTTTGTAATGTTGATTTTATTTCCATTACTCGAAAGATTAGATAAATTACATTTCCCATATTGGCTAAGTAACATAATAGGAATATTAATGTTTATAGCCTTTTTAGTAATTGTAGGAGCTCTAGTCTTTATGGTAATTCAAAGACTGATAATAGGTATTCCTGCTTATGGAAGTAGAATAAATGAATTAGATCTATTATTAACAGAAAAAGTAGCCAGTTTTTTAAACCTGCAACCCGGAGAAACCTTCTTATCAAGAATGGATATAAATTGGATTAATATCGCATTAACTAGTTTAACAAATATTTCTTCTCAATTTGCAACAATAATAAAAAATATTATTTTAATTTTTATTTTCTTATTATTTTTAATATTAGAAAGACACACTCTTACTCCTAAAATAATTGAAGCATTCAATGGTAAAAAAAGTAAAATAATAGTATCAATAGCTCAAAGAACTACTCACCAAATTTCAAGATATTTATTTATTAAATTCACAATAAGTTTAATTACTGGTATTCTTTTCTATTTAACAGCCTCTGTTACTAATTTAGACTTTGCTATTTTATGGGGTTTATCAGCTTTTGTATTGAATTTCATTCCAAGCATTGGATCTTTGATTGCAACAATTATCACTATTGCAATGGCAGTTATTCAATTTACTCCTGATTGGATTAGTATTATTTATGTAGCAGTCTTAACCATTTCTATTCAAACTGTTTTAGGAAATATTATTGATCCAAGATTACAAGGTGTCCAACTGGGACTTTCTCCTTTTGTACTATTAGTATCTTTATCTCTATGGGGTTTTATTTGGGGGATCCCTGGTATGTTCTTAGCTGTACCTCTTACAAGTATGATTCAAATTCTTTGCGTTAATATTGAAAGCTTAAGACCTATTGCGATATTACTGGGTAATGGAAAAAGTATAAAAAGACGATATCAAAATGAACAAACCTTAGAAAAAAAAGCTAGGAAAAGACAAGGGAATGGAAAAACCTTAAGTAAAGAAGATTATGAAATACTTGAAGCAGAAAATGCCAAGAATTCTACAAATTTAAATGATTTCATTTTACCTGATTCTTTTGATTTAAAAAATTAATTATGAGTACAAAAGACGATATTGAAATATTAGAACATAATTTTAATTCAATTAATCAAATTACAACATTGCTTAATGAATTAGAAATTTATTACAATTCATCTGATTTTAAAAAAGATGGATTAACTAAAAGACAATCGCAGATTTTATTGTATCTCTATGAATTACCTATTCCTCCCAGTATTAGAGAATTATCTAGACTTTTATCCACTAGTCATCAAAATATAAAAGAAATTTGCATAAAACTAGAAAAGGCAAATCTTATTCGTTTCATTGAAGATATAAAAGACAAAAGAAAAACATTAATTAAGCTCACACTCAAAGGCGAAAGTAAAGCTATTGAAGCAAATACTAGCCTAAAAAAAATTGCAACTAAAATAGCAACTCATCTCTCCAGTGATGAAATTGATCAACTAGCTAGACTTCTAAGAAAAGTTCAGTTTTTGCTTGATGATGAGAATATGACTATAAGAAGATTATATCAAAATTAGTTTCTTTTATAATATTTGCGACACAAAAATAACCTTAAAACACCCTAGTTGAAGTTGCATTAGATACTTCAAGTAATAAAATATTTATAGATTGATAGCTCTTTGCATGTTAGAATTAACAAGAGGAGAAAGAATATGCCAACAATTGATATAAAGAATATGCATCTATATAACAACCAAGTTAAAATGAATTCTAAAACATTATTTTCAAGCGCTAGTGATGCTAAAATTCAAACTAAAAGAAAACCTCAAATCACACTTTTATTAGGGGGCTGTAAAAGTGGAAAAAGTTCTTATGCTCATGATTATGCTTTAGGTTTTGGTTATAACAATGAACAGCGAGTAATAATTGCAACCTCAAAATCTAGAATTGATGAAATAACGGATAAAAGCAATTCTTTTAACCAAAAAAAAGAAGACAGTTTTACAATCATTGAAGATGGAATTAACATTGATGAAACATTAAAAAATCTTCCATCTTCTGCTCAAATTGTTGTGATTGATAATATATCTGTATGGCTATCGAATTTACTAAAAAATGAATTAAATATTGATGAAAAAGAAGATAAATTATTAGATTTAATTAAAAATCCAAAACAGGATATCATAATTATATCGAATATGATTGGATTAGGTATTATACCTGAAGATAATATGGAAAAATCATTAAGAGATTTATCTGGTAGATTAAATCAAAAATTAGCTCAATTAAGTGATAATGTTATCTTACTTGTTGCAGGATTACCCCTTAAAGTAAAAGGTGAATTATTATAATTAGATTTTATTAATAAGGAGCAGCTATCATAACTGCTCCTATTTTATTTAATTTTTAATACAATAGCACAAAACTTCTTGATTATTGACTATTAATTTTGAATATGTTTTATCACCATCTTGCCAACATTGATTAAAATCTATTGAAGCTAAAAAAGCATTATCATCACTAGATAATAACATTACATTTTTATCTACTTCAAAATAACAAAAACCATTATTAATCTCATCTTTAAACCCATCTAAATTGGTCCAGCCATACATTCTCTCTTCATTAAATTCATAAATTGAAAAGCTAGTTGGAATCAAATCAGTATTAGGGCTTTCAATTACCCAATCAATATTATTATTGTCAATTTCATCAGCTAAATTTAAAATAAAGTAAGATACATCTTCTTCTGAGTTTTCTTCTCTATTTTCTTCATTTAATGGGTCCTCTTCATCTGCATCATCTAAGTCTGAAATTAATTGATCTAATAAATCACTATTTTCATCATTTATTATTGAAGGGTCACAACTTTGAAAGAAAAAAGAGCTACTAATTATTAATAAGAACATTATTATTAAACTTACAATAGTTTTTTTTTTATCCACCCTTTCATTACTACTATTATTATTTTTATTTTTTTTCATGTAAATCTCCTAAACTTACTTATCATCTATTAAAGAACTTTTTATATAATAAATTCTTTTATTATCACGACTTATAAAGGCTAAATTTTCCATAACCCCATCTCGTGCTTTTGAATATACAAAATCGTAGATTTCAGAATTTGGTAATTGCGCTTTTAAAGTTAAAGTATTTTTATCAAAATATATTTTCCCTAATTCTCTTCCTATTTTGTTTTTTTCTTTATCAAAAAACAGGAAAAAAGGAAGCACTATATTTTCTCGATCTAAATCAGTAGTCAATAATATTTTTTCATATTTCTCTCCTCTATTTAAGAGAGGATAACTAGCTCCATTTTCATCTAGGTACCAAGAAGATCCATATATAGCTGTTATTATTTTTAATGCCTCAACATTATCCATCTGCTTAACAGGTCTACTTCTCATTCCTAGAAAAGCAACATATACAATTATTAATAAAGAAATAAAGACAATAATTAGACTTACTGCTTTTCCTTTTGTTAAAGTTTTTTCTTTTACTTCTTGTGTGTTTTCTTTTTTATCAATATCCTCTTCTTTTTCTTTTTTTGTTTTTGATGTAGCCATTTTTTATCCTTTATAAAAAATACTTTGTTGTTAACATACAATTTCTAGCGCTATATATATTTTTTACATATTGCCCTTAATTCCACAGTTATTAAGAAATGCAAAGAGTTATTAACTACTGCCAGGGAATGGTTTTTTACTAAATTAATGTTAAGTTATTACTTGATATTTGCAAAAAATCTAACTTTTATATAAAGTGAATATCATGAAAGAGAGAATAATTTTTGAAACAGAACTAGCCAAAGTATATTTAAATAAAATGTTTGACGAGTTTGATAAAACAAAACAAATAGCACCAGGGATTAGTAGTGATAAACTTTTTAAAGAAAAAGGAATTATGTTTGGAGTTTTGGTTTGTGAAGACGAATTCAAAAACCATATAATTCTTAAAGCTTTTTCTTCACAATTATTTTCTCAATATCTTGTAGAAGGGTTTGTTCCACCTGCATTAGATGTAAATAAATTTAATGAAATAGTTAAGAAATATGATATTAAAATCAAGCAATTAACTAATGAAATAGATAATTGCCAATTATCATCAAAAGATAAATTAATAAAAGAGAGAAAAAAATTAAGCAATGAAGCTTTAATAGAAATTCAAGATTTATACTATTTTCACACTTGTGATAATGAAATAATAAAACTAACAGATATTAAAAAGAAACAATTTGTTCCAACAGGCACAGGAGAGTGTTGTGCACCTAAATTATTAAATTATGCATACAAACATTCTCTTGTCCCTATAAGCCTTGCAGAAGGCTTTTATGGTAAAGCTAGTGAATCTAAACACCATTTAAATTACTATCCACCATGTGAAGAAAAATGTTCAATTATACTTCCTTATATTTTAAAACTTGATATTATTTATGTAGATAAATATATCTGCGTAATTAATAAACAACCAAACATAACCACTATTGCAGGCAAAAGTGAAGAGTTAAAGGATTGCATTACTTCAAGATTTAAAAAGATATTTCCAAGAGCTATAGAACAAAACAGTACACATAGATTAGACATGGACACATCAGGACTTCTTGTTTTAGCCTTTGATAAAGAATCACATAAAAATATTTCTATTCAATTTCAAAACAGAGAAGTAAAAAAAGAATATACAGCTCTTCTTAGAGGTGTTGTTCAAAATAATGAAGGTATAATAGATTTACCTATTAGATTAGATGTGGAGAATAGACCTTATCAAATTGTAGATTTTGAAAAAGGTAAGCAAGCTATTACCCTTTATAAAAGAGTTAGAGTAGAAAAAAACAATAAAGATAATAGTCTTTATACAAGAATTATTTTTACCCCGCTAACCGGCAGAACACATCAACTTAGAGTACATTCTAAAGAAAAACTGTTCCCAATTATTGGAGATCGATTATATGGTGAAAGAAAAAATGATGAAAAAAGGATGTGTCTCCATGCTTCATACATTTGCTTTACGCACCCTATTACTAAGGAGAAAATGGAATTTTATAGCAACGCTCCATTTTAGATAAGGCTGCCAGGAATTATACTCATTGCATTTAATTTTGCATCTTTACTTGCATTTATTAAAGATTGTTGTAAATCAAACCCTTTTATTAAATTTGCTATCAAAGAGGCACTAATTGTATCACCACAGCCTATTGTATTTACACACTTTTCAGCCTTTTCAACTTCTACTTCATAAAACTTATTTTTTTCATATACCCAAATAGGCTTTATTCCACAAGTTATAATGCTTGTAATATTATAAGATAAATATAATTCTTTGACTTTGTTTAAAACTTGATCTTTATATTTTTCATTATCTTCATTTTCTAATACTATTTCACCAAAGAAAGTTTTCATAAACTCACTTAAATTTGGTTTAATTATATCTGGTTTATATTCTATGCATTTCTTTAACTCTTCATTTGCAATATCAAGAATTACTTTTTTGTTTAAAGATTTTGCTTTTTTTACAAAACTTGAATAAATATCTGCTTTATAATTAGGACTTCTTGTTCCTGTAATTAAAAGATAATCACAATCAACTATTTCTTTATCAAATAAATCTCTTATTTTTTTATCAGTTGAATCATCAACTTTTGAGCTTTCTTCAACAAGTTCTGTAGTAAGCCCATCTTCACTTAGAATAGTGGAACAAGTTCTTACTCTTGAAGAAGTATCAAGTACATATTTAAGATTTATATTATCTTTTTTTGCAAGAAATAACATATGTGTTTCATCTTCATTAGCTAAATGAGTTAATATAGAATTATTAATATTCTTTTGTGTTAATACTCTTGAAACGTTAATACCTTTTCCACTTGCATCTTCTCTATGATATGATTCTCTATTAACTTGACCTAAATTAAATTGTTTGAACATATAAGTTTTTTGAAAGGTTGGATTTAAACATACAACTAATACTTTACTCATTAATTCATCCTCATTTATATAAAATTTATTTTATGTTCATTTTCAACTTCATCAACACTTGCACTAGCATATTTGATATTTAATTCTGTTGCAAAATCTTTACATTTATTTAATGCTTTATCTAAAAAATAGGGATTATGTGCATCTGCGTTTGCGACAATTTTTAATTTATCATAAGATTTTGCTAAATCCCAAAATTCTCTCACTGGATATAAATATCTCATTTCGCCATTAAAGCCTGAAATCTTTTCCTTTAATATTCCATTCCCATTAACTTCTAATGGAACATTATAATATAAGGCTGCTTCAATTATTTCTTTACTAATAGCTTTTGATTGTTCGTCCCATTTAAAATATTGAATAAAAAATAAATCTGGATGAGCAGCTATTGAAAACAAATTGCTTTCAAGTGATTTTATATATTGGTCGGCATAAACACTTAAAGATTTCTTATCTAATTGATAGTGATGAACAGGTAGGTCTTTATATGTGGGTAAGTTTAAATAATGAACTCCAAATATTAAATAATCACATTTTTCTTTTAATTCTTGATAGTAAGAATGGTATTCTTTAAAATAGTCACACTCAAATCCACTTAGGATTTTCACTGTTTTTTCTTTCTTAGGATTTCTACTCTTTTTAAGTAAAAATAATTGATCCATTTTATCTTGCTTTATTGCTTTATTATATTTTTCAACTACTTTTGACTCTTGGACTTTTAACGAATTAATATCATCTAAATAAATATCTAATTGAGAATAATCCATACGGCTTTTTTGCCACCTGTTTTCTTTAACAGGACAATGTTCACTAAATCCTAATAATTCTAAATCAAGGTCCTTAGCAGTACTTACATATTCTTCTAATTTCCCAACACCATGACCACAGTATTCTGAATGGGTATGTAAATTATATTTACCATATTCATAATTCATATCTATTTTTTATCTCTCTTATCAATATTTTCTAAATGCTGTTCATAAGTTTTTGCAGTAATTAAAGAACCATCCTTATCATGAATATAATATAAATAATCACTATCTAATGGATAAATTGCACTAACTATTGCACTCTTACTGCTTAAACAAATACCACTTGGTGGTAAGCCCTTCTTCCTTCTTGTATTATAAGGGGTTTGTTTATCCAACTGTTCTTGAGTTAAATCACTACTCCAATTTCCTAATTCATATCGCGTTGTTGCATCAATTCCTAAAGGCATATCTAATTTTATTCTATTATGTATAACACTTGAGATAATTGGCATTTGATTTACATCTTGAGTTTCAGCTTGTATTAAAGAAGCAATAATTATTATATCTTCAACACTAAATCCACTTTTTAAAATATCTTTAAGATACGGTGATAATGTAACAAATGTATTATCTAACATGGTTTTTGCTAATAAATTCACATCAAATTCATTTGTTATTTTATAGGTTGCTGGAGTAAACCATCCTTCAACAAAATCTAAACCTTTTTCTCTACAAATATTGGTACAAGCTTGTAAAAACTCTCCAGATGAAATTAATTTTCTATTTGTAAGCAATTGATCAATTTGATTAATTGTACTTGCTGGATATATTTTTATTAAAGTTGAATCAGAGTCTACAATTGAATTAACAATTTCTTCAATACTACTATTTTTCTTTATTACATATAGGCCACTTCTTAAATTACTTTCTAAATTATGTTCTACAACATATTGTAAAAAATCATCTTTTTTACAAACATTATTGGCTTCTAATAAATTAGCAATAGCTGTTGCACTCAATCCTTTTTCTATTTTTAACTTAATATAATCACCACTTAATTTTTCATCTTCAATATTAATTATCAAACCATCTTCAACATTTTCAATATTATCATTTACAGAAGCGCTTAAAGGTCTCAAATCCTGTAAATTATCACCGACATAAATAAAATTATTTTCAATATCATCTATTTTCATTGGTTCAATTATATTAGTGCTTTTAATTTCATTTGAATCACTAATATTAAAGAAAGAATTAAAAACATCTTTATCATATATCAATTTGCCAATAAAAAATATGAGTATAACAATAAAACTAATTAAAAATATAATAATTTTGTTTTTATTATTACTTTTTTGTTTATTTTTTAAATTTTTCTTTGTTTTGTTTGTTCGATTACTTTTAACTTTTGATTTTGCAGATGGAGTTGTTTTCTTTTTTGAAGGGGCTTTTTTCGTATAATTATTATTATTCTTCTTAGATTGGGATTTAGTTCTTTTTGATTTTACTGCTTCCTTTTTAATATCTTTTGTTTCAGTAATTGGCTTTTCTTTTTTATTTACAACTTTACTAAGTTCTTTTATTTTAGCTTCTTCTTGAACTTTATTTATTTTATTTAAACTTGAAGAAGAAGTTTTTCTTTCTTCATTATTTTTCTCTTTTATCTTTTCTTTTTTTTCTTTTAAGTCTAATTCACCTTGTTTCCAATATTCATGATTCCCAACTCTATTCTTATTTTCTTTTGCAGGAATTTTAAAACTACTACTTTTTGTAAAAACATCCAATTTTGCACTAGGAATACCTTTTACATCTTTACGCTTGGGGATTATTACTTCTTTTTTATTTGTATCTTTTGAAAAATTTGAATCTTCCTTCATTTTAGATAAAGAATTATTATCATTTTTAGAATCTTTTTTTAAAGCTTTTTTTTGTAACTCACTTCTAGCTTTTCTTTTTATAGAATCATTTATAATTGGTTTATTATTTTTTTTTGTTTTATCAGATGTTTGCATCATTACCATCCAAAGATTTAAGATCTAATATAGTTTTTTCAAAAGTACCTTCTTTCTTTAATTCAATAATTCTTAATCTTTTTTCCTCTATTACTTTTTCCACTTTCTTAATTTGATTGTTACAGCTTACTATTTCAGAATTTAACTTATTAATTGTATTTCTTTCATGTGAAATTTGAGCAGACAATTCAGTTATAATAACTTCATTGTTTAATTTAATTTTTTCTTTTTCTAAACTTTCTATTTTAGCAAAATCCAAAGTTATATCATCAATTATTTCAATCGATAAAGCTCCTATTTCTTGGGAAGTTATATTATTTGGTAATTTATTATATAATTCTTCACCAAGTAAAATAGCTGCATCTAAAACACTATTTTTAGAAACATCTATTTCTTTTTTTAATTCTTCAAGTTGTTTTGTAGGATTTTCAACTTTTTTTAATGTATCTATTTCATTTTCACATTGCTGTATTTCTTTTTCTAATTTATTTCTTTTTGCTTTTGCTTCATTAATTGATTTCAAATATTTATCTTTATTTACTAATTTTAAAAACTCCAATAAATCTTCTTTTATTACAATTGAAGCGGCTCTATTAAAAAGAGGCAATAAAGTATTTCTATATTTATTTATTTTTGAAGTATAAAAAGAATTTAAAATACTTATACTAGATTTAGAATTAATATTTTTTAATTTATTTAATTTATTATTTTTTTCTTTAAAGATAGGTTCAACTATAGAATTAATTTCATCACTCAATTGATTATTTGAATAAGCTTCATAAATTGCAGCTCCCAATCGAGAGAGCTCTTTATTTTCTTCATCTGAGCTTATTTCTAATAATTTAGATAAATTATATAAGTTTTTTTTGCAATCATTTAAACTATCAACAATATTTAATAATTTATTTTGTTTATTTAATAATCTTTCATATTCATCTTTTACTATTTCGTAACTTGATAATTCGTCTAAACAATAGTCAAATTTCTTCTCATTTACAAATGATGCAACATTTTTACCTAAATTTTCATATCTTTTTATTAGGTTTTCTTTTGCATTTTTTATTTCTTCATCTTTTAATTCTATCTGTTCTTTATAATTGAGTGCCATAAGTGTAATATAGCAAATAATTGTTTCCTTGACAAAGCTATTAATTCTTTTATATGCTCAAAAGTAATCGATATTTTGCAGGACTATAAGTATATCGATTAGCCGAGTGTGACCGAGAGGTATCCTTGGAGCTAAGGTAGGTGCCTTTTCCTAACCTTAGTAAAATACAGTATAATATAATTTACTGCACAAAAGGAACTACACTAAAACTCAGTGAGTGTAGTAATTAGATTTAAGGAGATTTGCTCATGGATAATATTAACAAGAGCACCCCTACCGAACAGGATGTACTTATTGGGAAAATAAAATTACTATCAGGAAAAACAGAAACAGACCCAAATCCTGAAGAATTAGAAGCTCTAAGAAAACTCATCAAAAAGAATGTTCCATGGAGATTACGGGGATATTTTATGGCATACTTGTTAAGAGAACTTACAAAAAATAATAAAAATGATAATTCTCAAAAAACAAGAGTTCAAAAAAACAAACCAATTAGTAAAGCAAAAAAAACTTTTGCAGATACAAGTATTGAAAAAAATACTAAACCAGTAAATAAAGAAGTTGTTAAACCCAAAAAAGAAAAAGAACTTCCACAAGGGGCTAAAACTCTTTATTTAAATGTTGGTAAAATGAAAAAGTTATACACAAGAGAGCTTTCTGTTTTACTTCAAGAAAAATTAAATATCAAGAGAGAAGATATTTATAGCATAAGAGTTCATGATAAATATTCATTTATCACAATGGATGAAAAGAATTGTGAAAAAGCAATTGAAGTTTTAGAAGGTACCGATATTAAAGGTCGTACTGCTTCAATCACTTATTCCAAAAAGAAATAATAGAAATAGGATTAAAAAAATGTTTATTGATTCCATAATTGTCGGACCTTACCAAACTAATTGTTACATCTTAGGAAATGAAGAAACAAAAAGTGCTTGGATAATTGACCCAGGGGCTGATGCTGATAAGATTATTGATATTATAAAAAAAAGAGATGTACAACCTATATCTGTCTTATTAACACATGGGCATTGGGATCATATTATGGGATTGCCAAAATTAGTTGAAACATATCCATCTCTAGAAATATTCGTTGGTGAAAAAGATTTAAATTATCTTGGAAAAGAAGGTAGTGTTTTTATAAATAAGTTTTGTTTTGATTTAACTTTCCTGCAGAGTTTTAAAGAAGAAATAAATAACTTACCAGAAAGTGACTACACTCTTAAAGGCGGAGAATTTTTGGATGATTGCAGATTAAAAGTAATTGCTACACCAGGACATACACCAGGCGGTGTTTGCTATTTTAGTGAAGAAAATAACATCCTTTTTTCAGGTGATACATTATTTGCAAATAGCATTGGTCGAAGCGATTTAATTGGCGGAAGTTATGATCAAATCGTAAAAAGCCTAAATCAATTAATGCAATTAGAAGATGAGGTAATTGTCCTTCCAGGACACGGTCCACAAACTTCAATTAAACAAGAAAGGAATAATCCATATTTCTAAAAAATGAAAGGTTCACAAATTGTGAACCTTTTATTATTATCTTCTTCTAAATGTTTCTTTTTCTTGGTTATTTTTACATTCAACACATACTACTGCATATGGAATTGCTCTTAATCGATTTTCTGGAATTTCTTTTCCACATTGAAAACAATATCCATACTGTTTATTGTGAATACGAGATATTGCATTATTAATAGCTTGAAGCTTATTATAATCATGAACAGCGGTAAATTGAATTTTGCTAAAAGCTAATTCCTCAGTCACTGAATCAATACTATCATTAATGGTCTTAGCACTAACTAAATCTTTAAAATCAGAATCTTGTCTTGCTAGTTTATCTAAAATAGCGGTTTTTTCTGCTTTAAGAGCTTCTTTCATTTCATCTATGAATTCGCGTGTCATAACATACTCCTATTCGTTCTGTCACCACGTGTATTTTTGATATACGTAAAATGAATAAAAACTTAATTCTAGTCAATATGTTTTTTGCAAAAAAAATAAGTAATTGAAAAATTTAGATAATTTATACTAGACAAATATTAAGGGCAATATAACAATTTGGATTTTTACACTAAAAAAGCAACATTAGTAGCCTAATTTAATTATTATTTCTGAAAGAATTGATAAAGTTTTTTAATATAATAATTAAAACAATAATTACAAAAATTACAACAACAGCAACAATAGTTTCTAAAAGTGGGTTTCCATTATAAATTACAGATAATAGTGAAAACCCTACTATAATACTAATTATTAAAATTACTAATGATGCTATTATTTTTTTTTGTATTTTGTTCATATTAATTATTATTAAGAAAAATTTTTATTTCTGCAAGGAATTGATCATAGGTTGTTGTTAATTTTAGATTTTTTTCCACATCAAGAATACTTTGAGGAGCTCTAAATAAACAGCCACCATCAGCTTTTTTAATCATGGTTAAATCATTATATGAATCCCCAGCTGCAAATGTTTTAAAATTTAAAGATTTAAAAGCTTCAATAGCCTTTCTTTTGCCATCTTTTGCTCTAAGTCTATAATCAGCAATCATTCCATCTTCATCAATAATTAAATCATTACATAAAATTGTTGGATATCCTAATTGTTTCATAAGAGGGGCGGCAAATTCACTAAAAGTATCACTTAAAATAACTACTTGAGTTAAACTTCTAAGTTCATCTAAAAATTCTTTTGCACCGTCTAAAACTTTAATTTTACTAATTGTATTTTGAATGTCTTGCAATTTTAGATTATGTTCTTTAAGAATATTGATTCTATATTTCATTAGTTTATCATAATCACTTTCATCTCTTGTTGTTAACTTGAGTTTTTCGATTCCTGTTTCTTTACTAAATGCAATCCAAATTTCTGGTACTAAGACCCCTTCTAAATCAAGACAAACGATATTCATAATTTATTCCCTTAAAAAATGGTTTATCTATTATTATCAATAATAAAATATTAATTCAAGTACAAACTTATCCCTTTTTTTATATGATATAAAAAAGGGATAATATAATTTAATAAAAATTGATTATTTTAATAAAGAATCAGGGTCAATATTATTTTTTTCAATATCCTTAAAATATTTATAAGTATTAACTTTTAATTCTCCACAAGCAGATTCATCTACTACTAGGATTGCTTTATTATGAGCTTGTAAAGCACTACAAGTCCACGCTTGAGACATTGCACCTTCTACACTCATTTTTAAAGCTGTAGCTTTATTATGACCATTAACTAATATAATTACTGTTTTTGCACTAGTAATGGTTTCTACGCCCACTGTGAGAGCTGTGGTTGGAACTTTTGAAATATCATTATCAAAGAACCTACTATTTACCATAATTGTATCATAAGTTAATGACTTTACTCTTGTTCTTGAAGTTAATGAGGAAAAAGGTTCATTAAAAGCAATATGTCCATCAACACCAATTCCACCTAGGAATAAATCTATTCCACCATAACTTTTTATCTTATCTTCGTAACGAAGACATTCTTTATCCAAATCAGTAGCCATTCCGTTTAAAATATTAACATTTTCTTTTTTAATATCAATATGAGAGAAGAAATTACTCCACATAAAATAATGGTAACTTTGAGGATGATTTTCATCCAAACCTACATATTCATCCATATTAAAAGTAACAACATTTTTAAATGAAACATAACCTTCATTATATAATCTAATTAACTCTTTATAAGTTGCTAAAGGTGTTGAACCTGTTGGTAACCCTAAAACAAAAGGTTTATCTTTAGTTGGATTAAAATCATTAATTTGATTAGCAATATATCTAGCTGTCCATGCAGATAAATTATTATAATCCTTTTCAATTATAACTCTCATAAACTTCTCCTAAAATCTTGTGTCTAATTATTTAAACACAAAGAGAAAAAATAAACAATAAAGTTAAACATATAATAATAATTTTGAGTTATATTGTATAAATAATTTATTTTTTTGTTATAATAATAAAAAAGATTACCAAAGAAAAACTAAGCAAAAATTTTGAGTTTATGCTTAGTTTATTAAATTTATTATGAAGATTAATTTTCTTTTGCTTTGTTAATTATAGAATAGAAATTTAAATTTGAAAAGCAAAATCTATATTTTATTAGAGTAGTAACTTTTTCTGTTATTTTGTAGAAGAAATAATTCCTCCACCAACAACTTCATCACCATCATATATTACCAAGGATTGACCAATAGTTGCAGCTTGGATAGGATTTTCAAATTCAGCGACCAACACTTCATCCCCCTTTTCATTGAAATATGAAGTTACTAAAGCTTTTGAAGGATATCCTGTGCTTCTTATTTTTGCTTCTAATCTTTCATTTTTTACATGCTCTCTAGAACCCCAAACTATATCTGTTGCTTCAACTATTTTATTATATGTGGCTTCCTGAAACCCAACTACTACTTCATTTTTATTTGTATCTAATTTTAATACATATAAGGGTCTCTCTGCTGCAATTCCCAAGCCTTTTCTCTGTCCAATAGTATAATGAAATAAACCTTTATGCTTACCTAAGATATTTCCTTCTTGATCAACAATGTTTCCCTCTTTATTTTCAACATTTAATAACTCTGTATAATCTCCATCATAAAAATCTTGACTTTCAGTTTGTTCTTCTTTATGAAAACCTAATTTTACATCAATAGCTCTAACTTCTTCTTTGGTTAATTCACCAAGAGGGAATAATACTTTTGATAATTGTTCTTGTGTTAATCTATAAAGAAAATAACTTTGGTCTTTTTTTAAATCTTTTCCACGATGTAAACAATAACGATTATTTTTTTCAATAATTCTAGAATAATGGCCTGTTGCAAATTTATCAAATTCGATATTGTTTTTGACAGCTTCATCAAGCATTGCTTTAAATTTAATTTTAGAATTACACCAAACACAAGGGTTTGGAGTTCTTCCATTTAAATATTCATCCTTAAAGTTTTTTAAAACGGTATTTTGAAAATTAGTAGATAAATCAAGAAAAATACTATCAATATCTAATTTTTCACAAATCTCTTTAACTTTCTTTAATTCATCTTCTTTATTTGGAGCAAAACAATAATTTGTTTTACTAGTGGTATTTAAAGCTTGCTCAGAATTACCTAATATCATAGTAATTGCTTTAACATCATATCCTTGTTTTATTAGTAGATACGCTGCAACCGAAGAATCAATTCCACCACTCATTCCAACTATTACTTTCATATTCATTCCCTATCCTTTTACACTCTTTTTAATTTTAAAACATCTAACATTTCATCAATTTTTTGTAATTGAAGAAGTTTTCTACCTTGAATTATTTCAAAATCTTTTTGAAGGGCAAAAGGAGTAACTTCAACAAATAATTTATTAGCTCCATGCCTCATTGCATCTATATTACCTTCTTTATCCGCAAAACCTAGAGTAGAATTTTGAGTAGGTTGTCCTGCTGTAATTTGAGAATTTGGTAATAATAATCGTAATAATGAAATACTTCTTAATAAAATATCGACATCCCCAAAAGGAGTATCCTTTGCCATAATTGTATTCTTTGCTGGTATATAAGGTACTATTGGAACCCAATCTGCTTCTAATTCTTTAGTTAATAAAATATCATTTACCAAGTCTTCAAAACTCTGATTTTTAAGACCTACAATACTTCCAGTCCCAAGTTTTAAACCAGCTTCTTTAACCTCATAGATAGCTTTCATTCTTTCTTCAAATGTTATATCTGGATTACAAGAATTAAATATTTTTGGATTAGATATTTCAAATTTAATTGTATAATAATCAAGTCCTACTTCTTTTAATATTTTATATTCTTTCTTTGAAAATACACCCATTGCTAAATTTATTTCTAAATCATTTTTCTTTGCTTCTTCAATGTATTTTAAGTACGAATTAAGAGATATTTTAGGATTTTCTCCACCTATTAACAATATTCGTTTCAATCCCATGTCTTTTACAATTTTCATAGAAGATTTTACTTGATTATCATCAAGTGTAAATCTATTTATTGTTCCATTTTCTCTATTCAATCCACAACAATGACAATTATTAACACATATATTTGTTAATGCTAATAAGCCACCTGTATATACTTGTGATTTTGTTTCATTCTTTAACACATCAAAAGCTTTATCTCTTATCTCTTTATTAAAAGTATCTCTATCCACTTTTAAGTAATGAGCAATTAAATCATAATCATATTTCATATTTTTCATTCCTTGATTTAATTTTAACCTAGATTTTTAATTCTTAATAGATATTTATAGCTCATTAAATATAAAAAAAGCTCCTTACAATTGTAAAGAGCTATTTCGAGAGCGACGGGGATCGAACCCGCGATCTTCGGCGTGACAGGCCGACGCGATAACCATCTTCGCTACGCCCCCTTAAGACAAGTGTTAACCTATAAAATATTTCATTTTATGTCAATAGAAAATAAAAAAGTAATCTTTTTTTCTAATTGATATTAAACTCAAAATAATAAAATAGTAAAATCATTTTCAACTTATATCTAATTTTTTTTATTAAAATAAATAATAAACCTTACTCTCTCAGCATAAAAAAATGTGGCACTAATATATCTGAGTTGTGCGATTATTATTTTTTCGTTACTAAAAATTTTAACTAAAAAACAGTTTTTTTCTATTTTTTTTAATTTATATTGGTGTCTAAAAAATTTTTTTTATATTTAAATTTTTATTGTTACTTAATAAATTTTAAGTTATTATCTTATTTATATTTATTTTTAATCTAAAAGGTTGTTTATGAAAAAATTAATTATATTACTTATTTCAAGCGTAATTTTTTTAATTAGTTGCGATGGTTCAACAATTCTTGCTTATAAAGAATATCACTTTGATAGTTATGATGGAGATTTAATAGTAACTAAGTTAGATAGTAATAATGCTTGGTCAAAAAGACAAGATTTTGCTTCTGTAGTTTTTAATGATGAAATATACATTATTGGAGGCTATGATATAACGGTAAGAGGCGAAAAAGATTGTTACAGAGAAGATGTATATAAGAGTTCTGATGGTAAAAATTGGACATTATTAAATGACAATGTTCCATTTAAAGGCCGCCGTGGACTTAGAGCTACTGTTTTTGATGACTATATTTATGTAGCTGGTGGCTTTTATTCTGATGATGAAACCGGAAAGAGAGGTTATAAAAACGATGTCTGGAGAAGTACTGATGGAATTACTTGGGAAGAAGTTAGTAAAAACACTCCAACTCCTTGGGTTCCTAGAAAAGATTTTGGAATGGTAAGTACAGAAACTGCTATATATATATTTGGGGGTTTTTGTCAGGACGGAACAGGTCCTCAGTACCTAGATGATGTTTGGAAATTTGATGGTAGCTCATGGGCTCAATTAACAAGTGCTTCTATGCCAGGTGGTCGTTCTGCTTTTGCATATGAATTAGTTGGGACGGATATTTATATCCAAGGAGGTTCTTTCTCTGGAGCTCTTCAATCCAGTACAGGTCGTGTTGACACATCAGTACCAAGCTGGGATTCACTTTTTAAATTGGATACAACAAATGATACAGCATCCTGGACATGTCTTTATAAAACTCCAATAGAAAGTTGTAATAGAAGAAGTGATCATTCTTTAGTATATTTAAACGACAAGCTTTGGTTACTTTCAGGAAGAAGTAATAGCTCACTACATTTCACTCATAATAAAGATACATATGCAACCCTCTATTTTGATTTTGATACAAATCATTGGGTTATGGACTCATACGGGGCACCAACTGAACCAATATATGGTTATTCAACAGAAATTTTAAACAACAAAATATATATCCTAGGTGGATTTTCTAGCGATGGTCCAAGAAATTCGATCTGGACACTTGAAGAGGAAGATAATTAATATGAAAAAAATTTTTACTATAATATTATTAACTATATTTATTTTACCATTAAGTGCAAAAACAAATTTTTTAGGGATAAGTTTTACAGGTCTACCTGAAAATTTTTTGTATGAATCATATCTTGCAGACCCACTTGCAGTTAATACAGAAGTAACTTATCGCGATTATGATATTGAAGAAGTTCATCCAAATGAAGTAGGAGAAGAATCTCATTATGATTGTAAAATTGGTACAAGATTTAATTTTTGGAGAATATCACCTGAAGCACATCCTAATTTAGGAATTGAAGCTGAAATTGGAGCATCACTTTGTGCATTTATGAATTCTGATGGTACAGATTTATTAAGTACTGATGGAATATATTATTATACAATTGTTTTGAAACCAAATTACTGGTCAACTTTAAAATGGGGACATCATCACATATGTTCACATCAAGGAGATCAATTAGATACAGGTGGAAATGGCAATCAATATATTGATTTTGATAATAATATATTATTGAATGAAAGTAATTTTGTAAGAGATGATTACATTTTATCAGCAGACATTTTACCTTTATATTTCATGAAAAACGTTAATAAAAATATAGCTAAATCTTTTAGGCTTTATGGTGATTTTATTTACTATAATCCAGCTGAAAGCTTAGTAGGCGGCGATACTAATTCAGTTGTTGAACATGCGTATATATGGTATCAATATGGTGCTGAATTAAAATTACCAATATTAGATAATAAATTAGGAACACTATATATGGCAGGTCAAATAAGCAAATGGCAACAAGGCGCTTATACTAACAACTATACTTATCAAATTGGTATTATTTTTCCGTCAGAAAAAAATTCTCAAAGAATGAAATTTGGATATCAATTTTATGATGGACAATCCTTAATTAATAATTATCAAAATAGACGAGCAAGATTTTCCGGATTTGTTTTTACAATAGATCAATAATTTTACGATTATTATTCAAATAATTAATTAGCCAGAATATTTTTGTATTCTGGCTAAAAAAAGTAAAAATCATTATAGGAAAAACTAAATTAACATTTTTCTTCTCTTTCTTTTTGTTTTTGCATCATAATCGATAGTATTGTTTTATCTGTTTGAGCCATACCTTCATGACTAATTCTAGAAAGGAAATCAAAGCTTTGAACACAATCCATACCAACTATTCCACTTTCTTCTCCTGGTGCATTTCCTTTTATTGCTAAAGTTGTTGCAAGGGCTGCACTCTGAACACAAGAATATATTTTTAGAGCGCATGTCATTTTTGCACCATCACAAATTATTCCAGTTAAATTTGCAATCATAACATTGATTGCTTTATTCATTTCATCAATAGAACCACCAAGTAGATAAACCATTGCACAGGAAGTTCCAATAGCTGCAGTGAATGCTCCACAAAGAGCTGAAAGTCTATCTTTTTTTGCAGTCAAGCAAAGACCTATTAATTCACCAATTGCTAATGCAGAAGCTAATTCTTCTTCACTTTTTTCTAGATATGTAGCTAAAGTAAGAACTGGGAGAGTTATTGTTATTCCTTGATTCCCACTTCCACTATTTATAACAACTGGTAAAGGACATCCTGCCATTCTTGCATCTGAAGCACTAGCTGCTAAAGTAGCTCCAAGTTTAAATGCTTCATCAAGAGATTGTGGCGGATCTTGTATGCTCTCATAAGTTGTTTTACCAACAGCTAATCCAAAATCTTCAATTAGCGCTTGCTTAGCAATAGCTAAATTAGTATTTGCAGCACTAATTAATAAATCTGAAGTTTCCTTAGGAAGCGAAGATGAAAAATCAACAATTTCTTTTAATGTTACATTTGCCATAAAATTAGAATCAATTTCTGTTGTATTAAGTTGGCCTAACGGTTCATCAATCAATACTTGATCATCTTTTTGTAAAAATGAAAAATATGAATGGTTCCCACTAACAACAGCTATACTTTGATGTTCGTTATTTTTTATTACAACTTTTATATATAAGGGTGGAACATCTTCTACCATATTTAAAACAACTTTATATGATGCTGCTAATTTTCTCTGACTATCACTAACATCAGATAGAATTCCAAGTCCATTTTCAATATTACCGACAGCAACACCTAACGCGACAGCAGCTTGAATACCTTTTGAATCACAATTTGGGATACCCACACCCATTGCATTTTTAACCATATCACGGCTAGTTTCTACATGAATGCTTTCTATAGTACCCTCTAACAACTCTGCTGCCCTAGCTCCAGCTAAAGCACTTGCAGCAGGTTCAGTACAGCCCATAGCTATAACTAATTCTCTATTTAATAGATCAATAAACTTTATATTTTCCATAACTGAAATATATCATATGATTATATTATTAACAAGAATTTTTTTTAGGTTTTCATCTTATTTTAAAATAATATTTAGTTTAAAATAAATATTTATCATATAAATTTACAAATAATCAAATATGTAAAAAATAATACTTTTATATCATAAAAGGATTAAGTCAGAAACTAAGGGTGTTAATATTAAAAATACTAGCACCCTTATATATTAAGTTTATTATTAATTAATTTATTAGCAAGTTGCTATAAAAACATCACTACTATTATTTAAAATCATATGAGTTTTTGCGGCAATTACATAAACATCACCTTTATTGACCTCGATTGTTTTTCCATCAATTTTCAATGTACTTTTATCAAGGAATAAAAGCATTTCAATATTTTCTGTTACAACATCGCTTTCACCTTTTCTATAAACAGCTAAGGTAAATTCTTCTGTTGGTGTTTCAATAATTTCTTTGTTTTCTGTATCAAAATAAGTTTTACATTTCTTTATTTTTAAAGGCTTAATTTTCATTACCTTTAATAATTCAGATACATCCATTTTTTTATTTGTTAGACCACCTCTGAGGACATTATCAGATGCACTCATCAACTCAATACCATTACCATAAACATAAGCATGTAATAATCTTGGTTCAAGATATAAAGCTTCACCTTTTTTTAGATGAACTACATTTAATAATAATGGAGCAAATAAACCTCTATCCTTTGGAAAATCATTTTTTACTCTATTGATAATTCCTTCTTTTGTAAAAAAGTTATCAATCATATTATTAGAATTTGCAACATTTTTTAATAATTCGTTTATTAAGGTTGAAAGAGTATTAACATCTACGGTGTATAAATATTTAAATATCACTTTAGCTTTATTTTCTACATTTCTTAATAAAGGTAAAATAAAAGTATCAAATCCATTTGGAATATATGTTTTTAAATTAGCTATAATCTCATCATCAGGGAGAAAACCGCACATTGCACTAATATCAGATAAAGCATAAATTACTTCTGCCTTTCTATTACTATCTTTGTAATTCCATAAAGGTTTTGGGTTATTTTTTCTAAAATCCTTTTCATTTTCAAAGCCAATTCTTGCTTCTCTATAATCAGGATGACATTGAATCGATAAAGGTTTTTCAATTGCCAAAACTTTAAACAAGAAAGGAAGTTCATCATTAAACATTTTTAAATGTTCAGCACTGAAAAAATTTAAATTATTTTTTAAAAAATTCTCTAAAGTTTGTTCACTACCACTTACAATAGAAGGAGCTCCAGGATGAGTACCCATCCACATCTCTGCTTTAGGCTTTCCATCAGCTTTTGAACCAATTAGATTTGGAATAAAATCATTATTCCCCCAAGCATAATCAACAACTTTAGCAGTTATCTTTACGTATTTATTCATAGCCTTATCCTATAAAATTATTTTTTATAAATAGTATATTATTAATAAATAATAAACAACATAAAAAAGAGCCTGCATATAGAATGCAAGCTCATATATCAACATAAATAGGTATTTATTACTTAAAATTTAACATTTTTGGTAAGAAAGTTATAGCAATAATAAAACAAATCAATGAAGCTAACCAAGTAACTAAAATACTCATACCAAATATTCCACCAAAAAAATATCCAATAAATGAACAGGAAGCTACAGTTAGTGCATAAGGAAGTTGTGTTCTAACATGTTCTAAATGAGGACAACTAGCTCCAGTAGAAGATAAAATAGTTGTATCACTAATTGGAGAAGCATGATCTCCAAATACTGCGCCACCTAATACAGCACTTACACTAAATAAACAACCATTTATCATATGTGCTACATCTAAGCCCTTAGCTTGGCTTAATCCAACAATAATTGGCATTATAATTGGAATCATTATTGCAAAAGTTCCCCAAGAAGTCCCTGTTGCAAAAGATATTAATGCAGAAAGAGCAAAAACAATCATAGGAACTAGCCAAATTGGGAATCCACCACCTACTACAACCTCAGATAGGTAAGAAGCTAAGCCTAAGCCGCCATCTGCTGGAGAATATTTAATAATCCCGCCAATAGTCCAAGCCATAGTTAAAATAATTAAAGCTGGAACCATACTTTTTATACCTTCAATTAAAGAATCACTTGCACTTTTAATTGAAAACAGCCCTCTTACAATATAAAAGATATAAGTTAAGAATAATGTAATTATAACTGCATAAAACAACGCCATTGAAGCATCAGTATTATTAAAAGCCTCACCTAAACTGATTATACTCATTGCTTGTTTTAATGAAAGAATAATTTCTCCATCAACACTTGATAACCAGGTTGTTAATGGGAACAAAACTACTGCAGATACTATTAATACAATTATTGGGAATAACATATCAAAAGGTTTAGCTTTGCTACTATTATCATCACCCTCTAATTTTATTTCACCAGGAGCTGGGCCATATTCTTCATTATATAATTTGCCTGTTTCTTTTGCATACTCAACACTCTTTTTCATAGCTCCAAAATCTCTAGAAGTAAAGATAATAGTTAAAACCATAATTAATGTTAAAATAGCATAAATATTAAAAGGAACACTTTTCATAAAAAATGTGAACTCACTAATATTTAATTGATCAAATCCCTCTGATCCTTTTATTAAACTCATTACAGTTATAACCCATGAAGAAATAGGGACTATTATACAAACAGGTGCAGCTGTTGAGTCTAAGATATATGCTAATTTTGCTCTTGGTATTTTATTCTTGTCTGTTATAGGTCTCATAACAGTTCCAACAGCTAATGAATTAAAATAATCATCAATGAAAATTATAATTCCACAAAACCAAGTCATTAATAAACTTGCTTTTTTGGTATGAAGTCTTTCTGCCGCCCAATTTCCAAAAGCTCTGGCGCTTCCGGTCCTACTGAGCATCCCTACTAAACCACCAAGTAAAGCACAGAATAAAAATATTCTGATATTCCACCCATCATTTAAACTACCAGCTAGCATATCAGTTAAACTTAGTATTGCTACAAAGATATTACCACCAGCTACAATTAATGAACCAGACAATATACCTAAAAATAAAGCGATAATAACATCTTTAGTTATAAAGGCCAAAGTAATTGTTAAAATAGGGGGAATAAGGCCCCACGCGCCAAAATTTTCCATTACTAATCTCTCCTTACAAATAATAACAATATAGCAGTGTTTTGTGATTTTGTATATTCTTTTTGTACAAAATGTTTTATTAATTTAGAAACTGTTATCATTATAACAAAATAATTTTATTATAATAACATTTCTCACACAAAAAAGCTCTCTAGTTTTTCACTAGAGAGCTAAATTATTTTTTAAATACTTTGTTTATTACTTGTTCAAGATTGAGAATTTAACACTTAAAGCATCAGATGGGCTTTGTCCTAAAACATCACCATATTCTTGCCAATAATAAGCAGCATCAAGATGAATTAGTAATAAATTCAAACCAACACCAACACTCTTATAACCTTGACTAATACCGCCTCTTACTTCAAGCATATTCAATAAGCTTATTTGAGCACCTACATGTAGTGAAGCTAAAGCGTCACTCTTTAATTGTACTGGAGATCTACTTTGGTTAATTGCATCATTTATTAATCCATAACAATCAATAAAATCAATTGCTAATGAAGGCTTTAATGCACCTTTTACTTTTGGAGCAAATGAAAGACCTAAATCAAAACTCCAAGGTATTTCAACTTCAAAACTATCAGCTGCAACTGGATCAGTTGAATCATCAGTACCTAAAACATCTTCACCTGCAAATGCAACAATTGTTTCATCGTTATTGATTAAACTCTTAAGATTAGTATAACCAACCATGTTATAATTACCATTAAAGTTTCTTCCAACACCACTAACTGTTAATCCTAGAGGTAAATTTAAATTAGCACCTACTGTAACAGGTAGTGCATAACCACTTGCAAATGGAAGAGTTTCCATAAGAGTTGTACTTACCTCATCACCATTTTGCATTGAACTAATTAAGTTAATTGCTTCATTAGCATCTATGGCTACAGAATAAGCTTTAAAATTAAATGCACCAGTAGCTCCTAAATCAATAGAAACATATTTTCCTAGAGGAATATTGAAACCTAAAGCTAAGGTTGCTGCAACATTTGTTTCACTTATTGCAGATGCTGTTGTATAGTCACCACCACCATTATAGCTTCTAAGTTTTTCTTGTACTGCTAAATCAAAACCTAACCCTCTTGTTTTAATTCCAAAATTAGTATCAATTGTCATGATTTCCCCATGACCATAAGGAATTGATTTTAAGAATAAAACACCTAAATCAACTGGGGCATTATCATCAGCACCTATTCTTTCAGCAATTGTAATCAAATCATCACCTGATTCAGGTAATAAAAGATTATATACATTATTAACAGTTAATGTTAATGATGGTAAAACTATTTTAAATCCATCTTTTGTTATATTAGCTGGGTTATATAAATATGAATCATAATAACCTGCTAAACCTAATCCAGCATTACCCATAGCTAATCTATGGCTACTTGTTGGCATAAATGCAGTATTTCTAGCTCTTTCAGTAGCTGTTGCTAATAGAGCTGGATCTATAGTAGCAAAAACTGAAGTAGAAGCTAGTATGCTACATGCAACAATACTTATTATTACTTTTTTAATATTTTTCATAACTTTCTCCTTCTACTCATCACTATTATTTAATGAAGTTTGTAGTTTCTTCAACATATCACTTAATATATTAGCATTTTCATCATTTGTTCCTAAGTCAACTATATATATTGCATTATCAAGATAATTTTGTACTTTTGTTTGTAAACCTAAATCAACAATAATTTGACTTGGATTATTAAAAGAATCCTCAAGAGCTAACAAATCAGCTGGGATAGTAACATCCATATCGGTTGTAAAGTTATCTGTTTGTATTAACTCTATATTTGAATCAGGGACTAAGAATGCGTCTACAATTTCTTCAATCGTAGCATAGTCAGAATCACCTATATCAGTTGCTAACTCATCAAAAACGGGTTCAATATTAACCAATACGGTTGCAATAGTATAGTTTATTAAACCAGTTACACCACAGAATAGAGCTCTCTCATCGCCACTAATAGTTGAACGTGTTTTTTTAACTAATTTCGCAGTACTGATAAACGTATTAAAGGCAGCATATTGATCACTATAATCCTTAATTGCAGCATCAAACTTATCTCTATCCATTGTAGGAGTAGCAGCATTAATATCAACACCTAAAATATCTTGAATAATTAAATCAATTGTATCATTAAAGGCATTTAAATATTGAATACTTGCTTCTGGTAAATCATATGGTTTATCAGTAGGATCTGGCTCTGAAGATGAATCAGAAATAACTCTTTCTACACTAGCTTCGCCCTCATCATTAAATAATGAAAATAGTTCATTTATATTTACGCTATTAATAATGTCTGAAGTTGAACCTTTAGCTTTTGCAACCTTAACCATTAATGCAGCATCACTGATAACAGCATTAATACTTTCATTAATTTCAGAATTATTAGTAACATTATCTACATCAATATCTTCAATATTCCCAGTACCAGAATCGGCAATTGTATTTAATGCTTTTGAAAGACTATTAATTAAATTTGTTGCAACTTGAATATTTAAGATATCAGCTTGAGTTGGGTTTTCTGGTAATTCAAGATTTAAACCACTAGTTAATTCATCAAAACTGTCTTTAAATTCTTGACTCATCCCTGATCCACTAATATTACTGTTTAGTTCTTCTAAAACTTTATTCATAATAATTGAAGTATTGTGTGCGGCAATTCTTTGATCATCATCAGCCTCTTCTTGAAGACTTTGAATAAATTCTTCTTCACTACTTCCAGTTAATGCATTAGCAACAGTTGCTTTTAATTCTAATTTCTCTTCTTCTGTTTGTTTAGGTAAAGTTGGAACTTTGTTGTCAACAACAGCTACTTTTCCAGGCTCTAATGAAGAAGAAGTATCTGTTTCAGTATATGTTTCAATATCATCAGGATTTACCCCGTTTGGTAATTCAACTGAAGCTACTTCTTTAACATCAATTTTTCCAGCAACAACAACTTCACTTTCATCCTCTTCTACCGGTTGAGAAGCTTGGACTACAGCATTAGCTGCCTCTTGAGCTTGTTCTCCAACTAAATTAACATCAAAAAGCTCTTCATAGGCATTACCTTTGAAAGGATTTAACAAAGTTGAAAAATCACAAGAGGATAATAATAAAACTGTTGCTAATATGACTAAAAAACTTAATCTTTTATTTCGCATATTTTTTCCCCCTAAATTCAAATTATCTAATTTGAAAATTGTATATTTATATTTACTATATCTTTTTTCAATAAAAAAGAATTCTACTAACAAATATATTCTACAATATTAAAGTATAAAAAACACTAAAAAGTTACGAAAATAATCATAATATAATTTATTTTTCTATAAAATTTAATTATCACTATACATATTAACAGTATATTGATTAAAAA
The DNA here is from genome assembly GCA_963678575.2 of Sphaerochaetaceae bacterium. Taxonomy (GTDB): domain Bacteria; phylum Spirochaetota; class Spirochaetia; order Sphaerochaetales; family Sphaerochaetaceae; genus Pleomorphochaeta. The sequence continues at coordinate 1,496,158 of CAXXHV010000002.1, forward strand.
AAGAATAATTTTATAATATATTTAATATATATTTTTTTATTGATTTTAATATACTTTACACTATTGTTTATTAAAAAATATTGCTAAATTTTATTATTATTATTTTGACAAATAGATGCTTTAATGTTAAAAAAGGACTAGTATTAATATGAAAGTATTCACATTACTAGTCCTTTATTGTTATTTTATTAGAGAATTAGAAGAATAATTTTTCTATTATTTTTAAATTAACTTTCCTATTTTCTTCAGGATTCTCATATAGTAAATCAAGTCTATCTTTATAGAATTCAATAGTTTTATAGCGTACTAATTTCATTGTTGAGTTTACAAGACCATCATCTTCACTAAAAGGTTTTTCAATTATAGCAAATCTAGCAGGATGCCACATAGTTGGAATCATAGTAGCCTTACCTTCATAACTCTTTAAAGTGTTAATTATTAAATCATAAGCTTCTTTTGAATCTTTTATACCTTTTTCTTTTAATAAAGCTTTAATATTTTCTTCTTGCAAAGTAACTAAAGCAGTAGTTGAAGGTTTATGATCATTAAAGACAAGTAGTTGATTAATAATATCTATATTATTAAACATGACTTCTTCAACTTCTTCAGGAGAATACTTTTCGCCTTCTTTGCTAATCAATAATGCTTTTGCTCTTCCTGTAACTACTAAGAAACCATCCTCATCATAATAGCCTAAATCTCCAGTATATAGCCAACCATCTCTTAATACTTCATTAGATGCTTTTTCGTTCTTAAAGTAACCTTTCATTACATTGTCCCCTTTAATAACGATTTCACCTCTTTGATTAACTTTGGCTTGTGTTCCATCATCAAGCATTATTTTACACTCAATAGAAGGCGCTACTCTTCCACTTGTACCGAATTTATAACTTTTTGGACTATTACTACTAATAATAGGAGCAGCTTCTGTTAATCCATAACCTTGGAAAACAGGAACACCAATCGCTCCAAAAAAGTGTTGTTGTTTTGCTTCTAAAAGAGCCCCACCACCTACACAGTATTTTATTCTTGAACCAAAAACTTCTCTAAGTTTTTTAAATATTAAAATATTTGCAAGAAAATAAGGGAAAAATGTTTTTACTCTAATAAAGCCTTTTGGTTTATTAAAGCCATCTCCATTTCTAATAATTGCAGCTTCTAAACCATTATTGAAAATCTTTTCAATAATTCCACCTTTCTTTTGAATCCCTTGTTTCATTTTCTTCATGAAACTACCACTAATAGATGGAACAGTCATCATAAAAATAGGATTAACTTCTTTTAAATTTATTGGAAAATTACGTATTATTGAAGCATTAGTTTTTCCTGAATCAACAAAGTGTAAGGTTATTCCTCTTAAGAAAGCAGTATAAATACCAACAGTATGAGCAAAAGAATGGTCAACTGGCAAAACAATTAAAGTTTCAAATGTGGCATCAGGTAATTCAAATAATTTTACTGCATCATGACTATTTGCCCAATAGTTTAAATGAGATAACATAATACCCTTTGGATTACCTGTAGTTCCACTAGTATAACAAATATTAATTACATCATTTTCATTAATATCTTTTATAGAATTTTCAACTATATCTTTATCTTTTGCTAATACTTTTTCCCCAGCACTAACTAAATCATCAAAAATATAATAATCCACATCTTTTTTCCAAGACATTTTTTTCTCAATATCTTTTATTCTATTATCTTTTTTATCAAGATAAATTAATATTACTTTATGATCAAACTCTTCATAAGCTTTCACTACTTTTTCAATAGTATTATGAGAAACAGCAATCATTGTTGCTTCACTATGATTAACTCTAAAAGCAATTTCGCTTTCTGTTAATTTAATCGAAAGTGGAACACTAACACCTCTTGCTTTTATTACTGCTAATTCAATATTTACCCATTCACTAGAGCCTTCACTTAATATTGCAACTTTATCTGCTACTTTAAAATTTCTTTTCAAAAAACTCGCTGTTATCTTATTAGTAATATCTTCAGTTTCTTTAAAAGAACAAGCAATCCACTTACCATCAAATTTCTTTGTAGTGTAAGCCCTTTCTTGATACTTCTGTGATGCTTCTCTGAGCATTGTAATAATAGTTCTTTCCATAACAACCCCTTTTCTAACAATAAATTAACAACTGTCAAAAATAGAATAACTGAGAATTGAAACAATTACAAGTAAAAAAAGATACAATATCTTGTAACAAATTTCATTTATATAGTTAAATAATAAATAAATAACAAATAGTTCAAATTTATATTAAGTCAAAAACTCTTTAAAAATAATAAAAATTATTAAAGACCAAATTATTATAACTAAGAAGGCTCCTAACTTAGATTTAGGTAGTATTTTAACATTTGAAGATTCAGCTTGTTCTTTTGACTGTTCCCAAATTTTATTAGGTATCAATTGTATAGATAAAGAAATTCCAAGAGGGATTAATATTATATCATCCAAATATCCTAAAATTGGAATAAAATCAGGGATTAAATCAATAGGACTCAAGGCATACGAAAGGACAATCAAAATTAATATTTTTGCATACAAAGGTGTTTGTTTATTTTGATATGCAAAATATAATGCTATAAGATTTTGTTTAAGCTTTTTTGCCCATTGCTTTATTTTATTCAAAAAGAAGACTCCCTTATATTAGTTATTTCAAGTAAATAATATAAGGGATTTAATTTAATTAAACAATCAAAATTTAATAGCAACATGAAACAACAAACTCAAACTAATAGTTTTGAAAGTTATATACCTTTATAACTATCTTTTTTTATCCAAGCACTAATAGCAAATTCTACATCATCAGAATTTATAATTGCTTTAGTATATTCACAGGGTACTCCTGAAGTATTAGTCGAAACCCTATTTAACAAGGCTTGAGCAGAGGAAGGCTTTGCATTAATTATTTTACAAATCCAATCTTCTGGTATAATTGGGGATACTGTTGATACACTAGCATCAATTAATTCATTCTTTATATTTGATATAATATTTAACATTTTCTCATTCTTCAAATCATGAGTTTTTATTTGGTTTGGTGTTATTGAAGTGCACCAAGTTTCAATATAAGCTTCAGCAACATTACCACGGTATCGGATTCTTCTTAAATACAAAACTTCTTCAAAGTCTCCGATTTGTAATTTTCTTGCAACAACACTATCAGCAGCAACACTCTTACATTCAACAACTTCATAAGTAATGGAATCTTCACTCTCATGTGAAGAACTCACTTCAATTGGATCTCTATTACTAGCTTTTACAAAAGTGCCTTTGCCTTGAATTCTTTTTACAAACCCACTATATTCTAATTCTTTCAAAGCTCTTCTTATAGTAATTCTTGATACATCATATATTTCACATAATTGAGATTCAGATGGAATTAACATTCCTTCATACCACCCTCCAATTACTATTTTTTCTTTAATTGAATTATAAACAACACTATGCTTAAACATTTTTACCCCTTAAGAAATTAAGTTTAGTATAACTAGGTTACTATCAAAATTAAAAAACTACAATATAAAAATAATCTATTTATCATCATTTAATAATGTTTTATTGAAAAATATTAACTTATATTTATTTTTATCTCAAAAAACAATTTTTGAATTAGATATAAGTCAATAATTATAAAAAATAATTGAGATAACAATAATTTTTTTATAAATAACTATTTTATCATTTTTCCTATTTTAAAATTTTAAATATAACAAAAAACCCTCAAAATTTTAACATTATGTAAAATTTATTTTTTCTATCTTAATTTTATAAACACTTACCTTTTTATATTTAAATAAAAATTCTATTTCTTATATAACTTTTCATCTAATAAATGCTTTTCACCTTCAAGTGTTTTATTTTTAAAATTTCTTGATTAAAATATCTTACCGTATCATTTTTATTAGCTGCTGATGTTTTAATTATTTTAAATAAAGCTCTAATGAAAGAGTGAATATATGGTAAAAAATATTGTTTATAACAATTTTAAAAAAAGAGAACTAAAAAATAAAAAGCCTCTCTAAAATAGTAAAGAAAATAAATTTTAGCTACTAGGGGTTACTATTTCAAACTCAATAATATTATTAATTATATTATGCTATCTACTCAAAATTGAAAACTTTAAGCTAAATACATCATTTGAAATTGGATCAGTATTATTATCCCAAGAATAAGCAGCATCCATATGAACAACTAAGAAATCAAAACCAGCTCCTAAACTCATATTATTACTACTAATTCCGGCTTTTACATCTATCATATTTAATAATCTAAATTGAGAACCAAAATATAAAGCATTAATTATTTCTTTATTAACTATACCTGAAGATGTTTCTGTAGAATCTGATTTAAATAAAATATCATAACAATCAAGACAATCTAAAGAGAATTGAGCTTTTAACATTTCTTTGTTTAAAAGTGTTGGCACATATGATAATCCTAAATCTAAAGAACTAGGAGTTTTTGCAATAAAGCTTTCAAAAGAAGCATTAGCTGAATAATTTTCATCAAGATAATCTGCAACATTTTCATTACTGATAAGATTAGGATAGCTAGTCATATAATAATTTCCATTTATGTTTCTATATACTGCACTTATTGAAAATCCAGCTGGTAAATTTATATTTGCACCTACAGTAAAAGGAGTAGCAAAGCCAATTGCAAAAGGTACACTATTTCTTAAATAATTATCGATTGCTTCCCAATCGAGTAAATCATATGCACTTATATTATCCATAGATGCTGAATAAGCTCTAATTTTATAAGCCCCATTAATACCTAAATCAATAGAGAATACATCTTTGATTATATTTAATTTAAATCCAAGAGCTAAAGTTAAGGCCATATTTGTTTCAGTAATTAAGGAAATTGTACTATCATTAGTATTGTTTTTATAACTATGAAGTTTTTCTTGAAAAGCTAAATCTAATCCAATCGTTCTAGATTTGAAACCAACATTTGTATCAAAGGTAACAACTTGAGAAGGTCCACTAGGAATTGAATTAATAATTAAAGAAGCTAAATCTAATTGTGCACTTTCATCATCTTCTAAACTTTCAATAATGTTGAAAATATTTTCAACGTTATTTGTCGGGTAAACCAAGCTATTAACATTATTTATAGTAATTGTTAAAGAAGGAATCATCAATTTAGAACCATCTTTGCTTATATTAGCTGGGTTATATAGATAACTATCATAATATCCTCCTAACCCTAACCCGGCGCCTCCAATTGCAATCCTATTACTACTTGTTGGCATATATACTGAAGTTCTAACATATTGAGTTGGAATATCATTTTCAAAATAAAAAGAAGAATCTGCGAGTAAAAGACTATTTGAAGCTATTAACAATAAAAGAAAATAAAAACCTATTTTAATATTTCTCATACTACATCCCCTAATATTGATTATTTTTGTAAAAAAATAATTATTATTTAACTTACACAACAATTTTACACTCTTTTTCATAAATAGAAACAAAAAAATTAATATTTTACTAACTAATAATAAGTATACTAGAGGTTTAACTAAACATAAGTAATGCAAAGTTATTTTGCAATTATAAAATAGTTATATTACTAATAAAAAAGATTTATTTAAACAACAATTTATATTAATTTAATTATTTAAAACATTACAATACATCTAAATACACAATTTATTTCCTATTGTTTTATTAAATTTATCTTATACAAGAAAAAAAATTTAGAATTTTCTATATTTTATAACCAAAAATAATTTATAATTGATTTATAGATAAAGGGACAAGAAAATGAAAAAAGTAAAAATAACTGTCATGAAAAAAGCAAACTACGAAGATTTAATTAAAAAATATGAAAATCCAATTGAAAATCCTTGCAATATGGTAGAAGGTCAAATTTTCATTGCCAATGGATGGAATAAGCCTGAAGGATTTTGTAATAGCGCTTGGGAAAGCCTTTCCGCCTTTGTTATGACCCTATCTTATGGTGGTCAAGATATTTATGATGGATGGATGAAAAATAAAAAATCTGCAATGATTTCATGTAATGATGGGTTTAGACCTGTAAGCTTTTTAATTGAAGCTCTAAATGAAGATGTATAAAATTATAAGTTAAATAATACTATTTAGTTTAAAATCAAAATACTAAGAGAAACGGAAAGTTATGAGCTAAAGGTAATCTCTAAATAATAAATAAGAAAACTAAAAAAAAGCTTGCAAAAGTATTAAAAACAGTTTAAAAGAATATCAATCGTCTTAATTATATTTAATTTAGTTAAAAGCAAATCATTTAAATAGTTATTCTATTAGAAATTACATATTTAAATATTTTAGATTTAGATAATATTATTTTTACTCTTTAATTCTTCAATTTTATTAATATTATCAAAACTTTATAAATAAATTTAACAGGATTTTATAATACTTTAAGATTTAAAAATTAAAAAGAAGGTTTAAAATGAATAAAGAAGAATTAACAAGAGCTGAAGAAGCTATGCTAAAAGAAATTGAGGAATATAATCAAGAAAAAGAGAAAATTCGTGATATGTTAGGAAAATTAGGAGGTAAAAATTTTTCAAAAGTTGATTCGTTTGTTAATATATTATTTTTAACTATTATTCTTACTCTTTTTATACTAGAAATGGTTACTCACTTTCTACCTCCATTTATCTCACTTGAAATAAGTGTCCTGCTTGTATCAATAAAAATAGTTGTAATGATGCATCACCAATATAAAACAAGTCATTTTCAATTTTGGATTCTAAATACTATTGAGTTTAAAATTAATGCGATGCATTCACAAATTAGAGAATTAGAAAAAAAGATTGATAAAAGAGATTTCTAAATAAACAAAAATAAATTGTCCCCCAAATGAGGACAATTTATTTATTTAAATTTCTACAACCTTAATCATGTTCGTTCTACCAGGAGATCCAACTGGAACTCCAGCTGTAATAACAATCTTATCACCTGGTTTAATATAGCCCAATGTTTGAAGATATTTAGGAGCTATTTCGAAAAGTTCATCTAGAGAACTAAGCTGTGGTATTAAAATTGGTGTAACGCCCCAAGATAAAGCAAGACGTTGGACAGTTTGTTTAATTGGACTATAAGCGATTATTGGAACAGCTGGTCTAAACTTTGAAATTAATCTAGCTGAACCTCCTGAATGTGTGAAGCAAGCAATATATGAAGCTTTAATCTCCATGGCTAATTCACGAGTTGCCACACCTACTGCCTCTGTAGTACTCTTTTTCCTATTAATTTCAATATCTTCTAAATTTAACCTTTGATCTAAAACAAGTCTATGATAAGTAAGGCTAGCTTCAGTGAAAGCAATAATTCGCTTCATAATCTTGACTGCTCTTAGAGGATAATCTCCTGCTGCAGTTTCTCCAGAAAGCATAACTGCACTAGTTCCATCAAGAATGGCATTAGCAACATCCCCTGCTTCAGCTCTTGTAGGTCTTGGGTTTGTAATCATTGACTCAAGCATTTGTGTAGCTGTTATTACAGGAACTCCGGCAAGATTACACTCTCTAATAAGCATTTTTTGAATTACAGGAACCTCTTCAGCAGAAGTTTCTACGCCTAAGTCTCCTCGCGCAATCATAATGGCACTTGTCTCTTCAATTATATTTGATATATCACTAACTGCTTCTGGTTTTTCAATTTTTGAAATAATTGGAATCTCTCTTCCATAATTCTTATACATAAATTTTTTTAAAGCTATTACATCTTTTGAACTTCTTACAAAAGATAGAGCTACAAAATCAAGATCATTTTTAAATGCAAATACAAGGTCTTGCTCATCTTTTTTTGTATATGAAGAAAGATGTTTTAAAGCAGCATGTGGTAAGTTAACACCTTTTCTAGGTTTAACGATTCCTCCGTCAACAACCTCCGTGGTTATAATTTTACCTTCAACATTTAAAACTCTAAGTGCGATTAATCCATCATCAATAAGTATTTTATCATCTTGTTCAACCTCTTGATGCAGGTATGGATAATCAATACTAATTAAATCTCTTTTCCCCAAACAAGGTTCTGTTGTAATCTTTAAAGTTTCTCCTTCTTTTATTTCAAAAGAATCCACTTCCAGTTTACCAACACGAATCTTTGGCCCTTGTAAGTCCTGGAAAATAGCTATTGGGATATCAAGCTCTTCAGATGCTTGGCGAGCCCAATCAACAGTTTTCTGATGTTCTTCATGATCCCCATGACTAAAATTGAGTCTAATGATACTTGCTCCGGCTTTAATAAGTTCTCGTATCATTTCATAACTTCTTGAAGCAGGTCCTATGGTAGCTACGATTTTTGAATTGGATGTATTCGCTTTCATTTTTCCCTCACTATAATATTATGTTACGGCAAATATAAAAAGTTGACAATAAATATCTGAAAAATCATTATTAGCAATTATTATAATAAAAAAATTATTTAGTGAAATTTCAAGAAATATAAAAACGGATTATTATTACTTAACCTTATAAAATATGCGATTCAATTTCTTTTTTTTAATTCAACAAAAAATTAATAACATACTTTAGTTAGATACAAAACAATAATATTTTTTATTGACATAGGGAAAATTAATGCTATACTAATTATAGATGTTGCGCAACACCTACTTAACAATCGCACATGACGCAGCAGAAAATTCATAACAAAAAGAGGTAAAAAATGAAAAAAACATTCTTAAAAGTTTTAGCATTCACATTAGTGTTCTCACTAATAACCAGCAGTATTTTTGCTTCAGGTGCTCCTGAACAATCAAAAGAAAAAACTGTTAACATGTTCCAACTTAAAGTTGAAATTAAAGATGCACTTGATGCTTATGCAGCACAATATAGTGCTGAAACTGACGGAGTTACTGTCAAAGTTGAAACTCTTGGTGGTGGTGGAGACTACGGTGGAGCTGTTAAAGCAAAATTACAATCTGGTCAAATGCCTGATATTTTCGTAATTGAAGGTCAAGGGGGATATGACATTTGGAAAGATTACATTGAAGACTTAAGTGATCAACCATGGGTAAAAGATACTGACTTAGCCTTCATGTCAGATGGTAAAGTATTTGGTTTCCCTGTTGCTATCGAAGGTTATGGATTAGCTTACAATGCTGAAATCTTAGAAAAAGCAGGAATTGACCCAGCAACTCTTACAACAAGAGCAGCTTATGAAAAAGCATTTAAAACTCTTGAAGCTAAAAAAGCTGAATTAGGAATTGACGCACCAGTTGCAATGGCAGCATCTGTAGCAGGTGGAATGTGGTGGGTTGCAGCTCAACATAACTTGGCAGTTTACTGGGGTGGTGGACTTGATTTCAACGATAAAACTATTATCAATAAAGCTTTAAATGGTGAATTAGATGAAGCTCGTTTCATGCAATATACAAAATATCTTCAATTATTATTTAAATATGCAGATCAACAAATCTTGTTAAATGGTAGCTATGATGACCAAGTTGGTTCTTTTGCTCAAGGTAGAACAGCTTTCTTACATCAAGGTAACTGGGTAGATCCTAACTTAGCACAATTAGGTGTTACATTTAAAATGGGTTATGCTCCTCATGCATTCCTTGATACTGAAGAAAAAGGATTATTCCTCTTCGCTCCAAGTTGGTATGTTGTAAACTCACAAAGCCCTAATAAAGACGCTGCTAAAGCATTCTTAACTGCAATGGCTACTACTCAAAAAGGTCATGATTACATGGTTAACCAAGCTGGTATGATTCCTGCTTTCAAATCAGTAACCTTAAAACCTTCTGGACAACTTAGCCAAGCTTTAATGGACGCAAATGCAAGAGGCGGAAACTATGGTGTATTCTTCGGAATGCTTCCTGATGGTGCTGGACAAAATATCTTTGGACCTATCTTCGACTTATTCGCACAAAATCCTGATAATGTAGATCAATTTATAAGTGATATGAATAAAGCTGTAGCAAGTTTTAAATAAGTAATCGACTTAATAGCTCTTGTAGATACATCTGCAGGAGCTATTTTCTAAATTAAAACAGGAGTTGAATATAATGAAGCAAAATCGTTTAATCAATGTACTTTTTTTAGTACCAACATTATTTGCCTTTTTTATGATTATTATAATCCCATTTTTCTTTGGTCTTTTTTATTCAATGACAGACTGGAATGGAATAAGTAATAATATTAATTTTGTGGGTTTTAGTAATTTTAAGTTTCTATTTAGTAGCCCAAATTTTATTTATTCTTTTCTAATAACAATTCTTTTTACATTTATTAATGTAGTTTTTGTAAATATCGTAAGTTTTGTTTTATCTCTTATTGTAACTAGCAAAATCCCAAGAAGAAATTTTTATAGAGCTGGATTTTTCGTACCTTACCTAATTGGAGGTATTGTACTTGGATATATTTGGCAATTCATTTTCAACAATATTTTAGTTGATATTGGATCTGCTTTATCAATAGAGTTTTTAAAAACTTCTTTTTTAAGCCAATCAAATACTGTTATTTGGACAATGGCTGTAGTTAATACCTGGCAATATGCTGGATATATTATGTTAATATATGTAGCATCTATTCAAAGTATTCCTGCATCCCTAATGGAAGCTGCCAACGTTGATGGAGCAAAATACCATACAAGAGTCTTTAGAATCCTAATACCAATGATGGCAAATGCTTTTACAATTTCCCTATTTTTAACATTAACAACTTCCTTCAAACAATTCGATATGAACTTAACTTTAACAAATGGAGGACCTGCTACAAGATTCCTTGGAGCGCCAGTTAAAGCTAGTGAATTACTTGCAATGAATATTTTCAATACAGCAGCTGCAAATAGAATGGCTGAAGCTCAAGCTAAAGCTGTAATACTATTTGTCGTACTTCTTGTAGTTTCATTAATACAAGTCACAATTAATAAAAGGAAAGAGGTGGAAATGTGAGCAAAACTGTATCAACAAATAAAAAATATATACTCCATAAACGTGGTTTAGTAATATTAGAAGTCTTTACTGTATTATTATTCATACTATTTATGATTCCTTTTGTGATGGTTGTAATTAACTCTGCAAAAACCTCAAAAGAAATTATTTATAATGCAATTGCGAAACCTACATCTTGGAGTCAACTATTTAAAAACGTTTCATTAATATTTAATAACTCTACTGTAGATTATATTGGAGCTTTTGCCGATAGTACTGTTATCACCTTTTTTTCACTATTAGTATTAGCACTATTTTCTTCAATGGCAGCTTGGGTATTAGTCAGAAACAAAACTATTTGGTCAACAATTATTTTCATGGCTTTTGTTTCAGCTATGGTAATCCCTTTTCAAGTTCTTATGTATCCACTAGTTCGTTGGTTAAGAATTTTAGGCACTTTTTTAAACTTTAGATTATTAGGAACTGTTCCAGGAGTTGTATTTGCTTATCTAGGGTTTGGTGCACCTCTATCAATTTTCATTTTCCATGGTTTTATAAAAAACATTCCTTATGAACTTGAAGAAGCTGCAACAATAGATGGTTGCTCAAGAGGAAGAACTTTCTTTTCAATAATTTTCCCTTTACTCCAACCCATTATTGTAACAGTTTTAATTCTAAATGGAATTTGGATTTGGAACGACTACCTACTCCCATTACTAATATTAGGTTCTAATGGAAAAGTTCAAACTATTCCAATTGCTGTAACGGCCTTTGCAGGAGCTTATTTAAAACAATGGGATTTAATTCTAACATCTACCCTTATTGCTATGCTTCCAATTATCGTTCTGTATCTATTTGCTCAACGATATATAATTAAAGGAATGGTAGAAGGGTCAATAAAATAAATATTAGGAGACAATAAGATATGAAAATTGTTCTAGTGGGGGCTGGCTCAGTCCAGTTTGGTTACGGCATGCTTGGAGATATTTTTAATAGCTCTGCATTAAAAGAATGCGAAATTACTCTTCTCGATATAAATCAAGAAGCATTAGATAAGGTCTTTAAAACTGCTCAAACCTTTATTAAAGAAAATTCCCTAAATAATATAATCTCTGCAACAACAGATAGAAAAGAAGCCTTTAAAAAAGCAGATTATATTATATCCTCTATTGAAGTTGGAAACAGATTCAAATTATGGGATGAGGATTGGAAAGTCCCTCTACAATATGGAATAACTCAAGTATATGGAGAAAATGGTGGACCTGGTGGAGTTTTCCATTCATTAAGAATAATTCCTGTAGTTCTTGAAATAATGAAGGATGTAATGGAAATTTGTCCAGAAGCTTATGTTTTCAATTTTTCAAACCCAATGACTGCAATATGTACTGCCGTACATAGAGTATACCCTAAAGCTAAATTCATAGGAATGTGTCATGAAATTGGGTGGTTATACAAATGGTTACCTGCAATGCTTAACAAAAATATTGACGATTTACATTTTAGAGCTGCTGGATTAAATCACTTTAGTTGCATGTTAGAACTACATGATAGAAAAAATGGAAAAGACTTATATCCTGAGGTATTAGAAAAAGCAAAGGATTTCTTTGAGAAGGAACCAGGATACAGCGATGTTTTTGATGAGTATCTTGAAACTGGAAAATTACAATCAGAAGAACAATTTTCAAAATCAAAAAGTAATAAAGAAAGTAATTATAAGTGGGCAGACCGTCATATCGCAAGATTAATGTTAAAAGATTATAATCTTCTTCCAATAACTGTAGATAGTCATTTCGGTGAATACTTAAGTTGGGCTTGGGATATTGTAGATCATAGAGGAATCTTAGATTTCTATGATTACTATAAAACAAGTCTAACAATCGGAAAACACTCAGAAATAAAGAAAAAGACTACTGAAAGAGTAATACCAATTATCGAAGGAATAGAAAACAACTCTGGGTATGAAGAAGCTGCTGTCAATATACCAAATAATGGATTAATTGAAGATTTACCACCATGGATCGTTATAGAAACTCCTGCAATAATTGATAAAAATGGAATAACTGGTATAAAAATTCCAAATATCTCTAAAGGATATTTAGCATTACTTAGATCCTATGTTGGAGTTTATGATTTAACCGCTGAAGCTATTATTCATAAAGATAAAAAATATGTTATTCAAGCTCTATTAGCTAACCCAGTTGTTAATAAAGCTTCTAATCTTGATGAATTAGTTGACAGAATGATAGATATTCAAAAAAAATGGCTTGGATACTTGAAATAAAAAATAATTTATTATGGGAAGAAGAAAAAACCAATTTTCTCCTTCCCATTTATATTTTTTTATAATATATATACAAGTAAAATAATTTATTATTATAAGGTAGCGCTATGCCAACGATTAAATATATTGCAAAAAAAGCAGGGGTAAGCCCAACAACAGTTACTAATGTACTTCATGGTAATTATGCAAGAGTATCAGATACTACTCGCAAAAAAGTTGAAACTTACCTAAAAGAATACAATTATACCCCTAATATGGGAGCAATGATTCTTGCACAGAATGATTCACGTATAATTGGTGTTATTATGTTTATGGAACGTCGTTGGAATGAAACCGTACTTGAAGATCCATTTTCTTCAGCAATTCTTGGGGCTATTGAAGAAGAAATACGTTCCATTGGATACTTTTTTATGCTGCATACAACAAAAAGTAAAGAAGAAGTAGTCCGTCTTGCAAAAACCTGGAAGCTTGCTGGATTAATACTTATATGGGTTCCCAACAATATTAGCCCAATAATTTTAGATAGTGTTGAAAGCCCAGTAGTTTTTATCGATTCACACTTTAATAATGATGGGAAAAAATATCATAATATTGGACTTAAAGATGAAGAAGGCGGATACTTAATTTCCCGTTATCTAATATCAAAAGGTCATAAAAATGCAGTCTTTTTAGCAAATGATACAACTTTCTCAGGTACCGATTTACACCGTTTTAAAGGATGCTTAAAGGCTTTCAACGAAGATAAAAAAAACTTTCATTTAACTAATAAAATTTTATTATCAAAAGAGCGAAATCAGAGATATAAAACCTACTCTCAGCTTACAAAAAAAGAAATGCCATACACAGCATTAATTTTCTCATCCGATTACTATGCTGCAGAAGCTATAAGCTACTTACAGGATTCTGGAGTCAGGGTCCCTGAAGATATTTCAGTGACGGGATTTGATGATAATATTTTCTCTCGTATTATTCACCCTCATCTAACTACTATTCACCAAAATCCTGGGGAAAAAGGCCGTATAGCAGTATCAATGTTAATGAAACTTATTAAGAAACAAACAATTGAACACCCTAATATTAAATTAGATGTTGATCTTATAATTCGAGATTCAGTAAAAGATATTAAAACTGAATAATTTTATTCTTGAAAAATTATTGTATTGAGAAAAAAAATCTTTAATTATACTTGTTCTCTTAAAATTCTAACTAAGGTTTTTCCTTTTAAAAATTTATCAATCATATTATCTAATCTATATTATTTCTATCATTATAAAATCTTACTGGATTATAAGATGAGACTTCAAAGTTTTCACTTTTCTAATTATTTAGAGTTTTTCACAAAAGCTTGCAAAATATAAAATAGATTTTATTACAAAAATTAATAATTGGTTTTTACTATTAATAAAAAAACACTTAAAACTGAAAAACAAATTTAAGTGTTTTTAATATTATTTTAAATTTTTAATGAGCATAAAGCAAATCAATTTCTTTTTTATAATACTCCATAATCATATTACGTTTTAATTCTAATTTTGCACTTAATTCTTTACCAACTTCAAAAGGTTTTTCAAGAATAAGAAACCTATTAATTAATTCATGATTTTTAAAACCTAATTTACAATTTATTTTCTCATCAATTTTTTCTTTAATATAATTGTGCAAAGATTCTTTATCATCTTTATATTTTTCACTTAATTGTTCTACTAATTCTTTGAAGGATTTCATATTTGGGACAATGAGAGCTGATAAATACTTTCTATCTTGTCCAATTACAATAACATTATCAATAAAATCTAATTCACTTAGCTTACCTTCAATTGGAACAGGTTCTAAATTTTCTCCTCCTGATAAAACAATAGTATCTTTTGCTCTACCAACAATTGAAAGCTCATTATTAATTGTTCTTGTTACTAAATCTCCAGTGTTTAAATATCCATCTTCATCAATTGCTAATTTAGTTGCTGCTTCATTGTTATAATAGCCTTTCATAACTTGTGGCCCTTTAACTTTTAAAACACCTTTTTCTCCCACACCTACTTCATTATTATCTTCATCAACAATTTTTATACTATAACCCTCAACCAAAGTCATTGCCCCAACAGTAGGTTTAAAAAGATTTCTAACTGAAATAATTGGTGCAGTTTCAGTCATTCCATATCCATTTAATAAAGTAATACCAATAGAATTAAAGAAAACATCAACACCTTTTGGCATTGAACCTCCCGCACTAATACCGGCTATCAAACTATTTCCAAAAAGACCTTTTATTTTATTAAACATCATTTTTTTACCAAGTAAATAAAGGGGATAATGTATTGCCATCTTAAAAATACCAGCAACTAATTCAAAACCTCTAAAGTTTTTCTCTTTATATCTTGGTAATAAATTATGCACCTCATTATAACCTTTTTTCAAATTAATGGCATTTTTAATCAAAAGTAAGCTAAATGACTTTTTAAAACTACTTGCTTTATTTATTTTACCTTCTATTGTTTTATTAACTGCTTGCCAAATTCTTGGGACTGAAGAGAACCAATGAGGATTAGCTTTTTGAAAGTCACTTAGCATTATTTTACTTATAGGTTTACTATAATACATAGCTTGTGAAAAATAGATTGAAACGTAAGCAACAGACCTTTCAAAGGAATGCCAAATTGGAAGAACTGTCATCCATCTTTGACCTGGTAAAAAATTATTATTTACGAATTTTTGTAAATGAGTAACTTCATGAATATAATTGTTATTTGTAAGCATTACACCTTTACAAGCACCAGTGGTTCCACTAGTAAAGATTATTGTTACTAAATCATCTTTATCCCCAGTTTCAAGATTATTAATAATTTGATTTTTTAAACTATCATCATTTTCAATTAACTTTTGGCCTTTTGCTAATAAATCATATAATCTTACAACTTCAAATTCACTATCAACGCTTACTTTAGCATCTTCCATTAAAACTAATGATTCTAAATAAGGTAAATCCTTCTTTAATGCATTAAACCTTTGTATAGTTTTGTTATTTTCAACAAAACATGTTGTTACTTTTGTTTCATTCAATATTTGTAATAATTCAATATCTGTTGCATCTAAGCCTCTTGGCACATCTGCTAAACCTAAATATTGAAGTGCTAAATCACTATATATCCATTCCTTTCTATTATCACTTATTATTGCAACTAATTGTTGTCTTTGATATTTAAAAGCTTGAGATAAAGCTAATGCTAAACTAATAACTTTATTTTCTACTTCACTATAAGTTTCATCAATAAATACACCTTTCTTATTCTTAGAACTAAGCATTGTCAATTGGGGATTATCTAATGTACTTTTATGAAACATTTGTGCTACGGTCTTTACCATTTATAACTCCTACCTTAGAAAATTAATAAATATAAAAGACATATTCAACATACAAAATTTCAGCCAATTTAAAATCCGGCTAAAATAAATTAATAACATTAGTTTAATATACTTTAATTCAAGTTTTTCACAATTATTTCATATTGTGTATTTTGAATGTAGTTTTTTATTCCATATTTATTATACAAATATGTATAACTTGGTCATCTACTTTTAATTAATTTGTTTTTCCTAATATTGCTATATAATATAGTATGAACTAATACATTAGCAATCAAAATATTATTTATTTTAAAAGCCCTTTTATACATTTTATAATAGCTTAAAAAAATGAAGCATTAATCAAATAAAAAAAACCCTTATTAAAAAAGGATTTTTATTATTCATAAAAGAAAAGTAACACTAAATTAACACAATAGAGGCCTATAACAGCTAAATTATCATTAATAGATTCACTTTTAATATCTCTATTTTATAAATTTATTATTTTACCACATTAATATTTTATCCAAGAAATTCTTAACAATAGGGTCTTTTGGATTTTCAAATACATCTAAACTTTTTCCAAACTCCAAAAATCGGGCACCAGTATTTATTGCAGGTGGGCCCAAGAACCCAGTTTTTTCGCAAGCTCTTTTTGCAAATCCCATTTCATGAGTAACTATAATAAAATTCAACCCTTCTTCTTTTAATTCTTTAATCATATCAAGGACTTCAACAGTATATTCAGGATCTAAAGCTGATGTAGGTTCATCTAAAAACAACAAATCAGGACGTGATGCAACAGCTCTTGCTATTGCAATACGCTGCTGTTGACCTCCGGATAACTGGGACGGATATTTAAAAGAATCCGATAAAAGACCAAATCTATCAAGAAGTTCCTCAGCCCTATGTTTAGCGTCTTCTGCATTATACCCATATACTTTTTCTAAAGGTATAGTTATATTTTGAATACCTGTCCAATGCTTAAATAATCCATTTTGCTGAAAAACAAAACCGGTATTCTTACAATCAATAAAAAAATCACCTTCTGTAGGTTTTATTAATCCCCCAAGAATTCTTAAAAGAGTTGATTTGCCACCTCCTGAGGGACCTATTAATGAAAGAGTTGAAATATCATCATCAAAATTTACATGTGATAACACTTTTTTCATATTACCACTATTATCCAAAAAGCTGTGTGACATATCATTGATTTTTAGTCTCATATCAAATTCCCTTATGCTTCAAAATTATAGTATTTTTCTAGAACTTTACCAATCATTGCCAATGGAATTGTCAAACAGAGATATAAAATTCCTAAGAATAAATAGCTTTCAAATAACCTAAAATTCATTGCTGATATTTCTCTTATTGATTGAGTTAATTCAATAACAGCTATTATAGATAATAAAGAAGAATCCTTAATTATTGATGAAAACTGCCCAACAAGTGGAGGTAACGTTCTTGCAACTAATTGAGGGATAATAACAAGTCTTATTATTTGGCCTTTATTAAAACCAACAGCTTTGGCTGCTTCTAATTGAGTAGCTTCAAGCCCTTGTATTCCCCCTCTTATTATTTCTGCAATGTATGCACCTTCAAATATTGATAAAATCAAAACTCCAGATAAAAATCTATTTTCAACACCCCAAGCTGTCCCAATTATGTAATAAAACAAATAAATCTGCATTATTAAAGGAGTTCCTCTTATAAAATTAACATAAATAACAGATATATATTTTAAAAATAGAACTTTACTATTTTGAAACAGTGCAGCAAAAACTCCAATAAATAAAGATAGAACAAACCCAAAAAGACTTAATAATACAGTCATTAAAAAGCCTTGCCAAATTCTACTTCTATACTCTATTACAAAAGAAAAATCAAAAGAAACACCAAGTCTCAATACAGAAATCCATATTAAGACTATAACTAAAAGTGATGCAAGAAAAGCATTGATTACTATCTTTATGTTAGATCGAAAAACCATTTAAACCCCAATTCCCCAAATGCTTTCTTTTCATCTTTAAGGTACTTTTCTGACAAATCATCAAATCCTCCATTATCTGTAAATTTTGGAATAAAATCATTTATCTGATTAAGTAATTCTGTATTACCTTTTTTAACTGCAACACCCCATTTTTCAGTGTCTTGGAAAGGAATAAAAATAGCACGTGTTGTGTCTAAATGTTTCTGCCAATTACGATATATGGTAAGTTGATCATAGAAAAAAGCATCAGCTTTTCCTTGTGATACTTCAGTTACGCAAGCACTCTCATCAGCAAGAGTTATAATCTCAGCATTATTCATATTTTCTTTAGCATATATAAAACCAGTTGAACCGGCTTTAACAGCTATTCTCATACCTTTTTGATTCAAATCATCTACACTCTCAATTTTAGAATCTTTATTAACTAAAATTCCTAAAAGGGAATTTGCATAAGGTATTGAAAAATCTACAACCTTACCCCTATCTTCAGTAATTGTCATACTACTTATAATCATATCAGCTTTACCTGTTTGAAGAGATGGAATCAAACCTTCCCAGGCTGTATTTACTATTTTTACTTCTCGGCCAATAGAAGCCCCAAAAGCTTTTGCAAAATCTACACTTATTCCTGAAGGATTACCCTTTACATCTTTTGTTTCAAATGGTGGATAAGCTAATTCCATAGCAACAATAAGTGGTTCTTTTTCTTCACTAACAGTAGAAGACGTTGTCTTTTGAGAATCAATAAGTCCAGAGGTTTCATTCGTTTTATCAGTTTCATTCTTAGCACAACTTGATAAAAGAACAACACAAAGTAGAAATATTCCTGTAAGTATAATTTTATTACTTAACATTGAAAACTTAGATATATTTTTCATATAACACCTCTTCTAAATTATTTATAAATTAATTGTTTCCATATTACACAAATTTAAATTATCTTCAACCTAAAACAAATTTATAAAAAAAGATAATTCTAAATTTATACTAGTTCTAAAATATTTTTCTTCATTCAATAAGCATATATTAAATCATCAATTCAAATAGCTAATTTTAATCCGTGCTTGAATATATAATACAACACTTAATAATAATTAGAAACAGATTTGTAGAAAACAATAACAAATATATACCAAATTAAATTTATTTTTCTATTTAGAGTTAAATAATTTCTATTAAAAAAAATACTTATGAATCTTAAAATATACTATTTTAAAATATTATTAACAGCTTTATTATAAGAATCTAAAGTCTGAGATTTAAGAAGTTGCTTCACTTGTTTTTCATTTTCAGGAAAGTTTATCTTCCAAACTCTCCAATAATCTTTCATTTTAAAAAGAATATTTTTATCTCCAAAAAGAATCTTTGAATATTGATTATAAAGAGAATCATGAAATTCTCTAAAATTTTTGATACTTAATGTTTTACCTGTTTTATATTCTTCAATTAACATAGGGTTTGCAATTAAACCCCGCCCAAGCATTATTTTATTAATAGTTGGAAAAGTTGTAACAAAATCGTTTATTTGTTTAACAGTAAATAAATCACCATTATAACAAACTTCATTCTTAGACTCTTTTACAATATCACTAAATACCTCAATATTTATTGGTCCTTTATAATAATCTTCTCTAATTCTAGGATGAACAATTAATTCTTTAATTGGATAATCATTAAATATTTTTATTAATGTTTCCATTTCAGCTGAAGTTGAAAAACCAATTCTTGTTTTTACAGAAATATCTTGAATATTGTTTTTAAAGATCTCATCAAAAAATACTTTAAGTTTTTTAGTATCTTTTAATTGTCCAGAACCTTTACCCTTACTAGTAACCGTACCTGAGGGACAACCTAAATTAAGATTAATTTCATCATAACCTAAATCTTTTAGTTTATTTGAAACTAGGTTAAAGGTATTAGAATTATTTGTTAAAAGTTGTGGAACCAGATTTAAAACCTTATTATTTTCCCCATCTATTTCTCTTTGAGATTTTTTTGCAAGACAGCCTGCACTATTTGCATTTAAAAAAGGTGTAAAATATTTATCCACATTATTATAATAATTGGAAAATGTATTTCTATAAATATAATTTGTAATACCCTCTAAAGGAGCAAAATAAAATAACATGAATGCAATATAGTTTATTTAAAAAGTTTTGTTTAGTGCTTTCTAGTTATTTAAATTATTTATATTGATTTTCCTATGAAGCCTTTTATACGCTCTTCTTCCCAAAACCTCAATAAATTACACTTTTAAAAAAAATCTATATAAGTAATTTAATATTTTTATGTT
Organism: Sphaerochaetaceae bacterium; assembly: GCA_963678575.2. Classification (GTDB taxonomy): domain Bacteria; phylum Spirochaetota; class Spirochaetia; order Sphaerochaetales; family Sphaerochaetaceae; genus Pleomorphochaeta. Next base: position 1,516,955 of record CAXXHV010000002.1, read on the forward strand.
AAATAAATCCCTCTTTTATCACTACTTTATAGTATGAATTATCTACGAAAAGAAAAAGATTCAACACTTAAGTCCTTTTAATAATTATAACTACAAGAATCGAATCATGTTGCATCAAAAACAATCAAATGTTATATTTTTGTATATATCTAGGAGGTAAAAATGAAGCATAAAGGTTCATGTCTTTGTAAAAGTATTGTATTTGAGATTGATGGTGAATTTGAAGATTTCTATCTTTGTCATTGTTCCCGTTGTAGAAAAGATACAGGTTCCGCTCATGCCTCAAATTTATTTTCTTCTTCAGCAAAAATCACCTGGATTTCAGGAGAAGATCAAGTAAAAACATATAGAGTTGAAGGAAGTGAACATTCAAAAAGCTTTTGCCCAAATTGTGGTTCAGCTCTTCCCACCTTACAAATGGATGGTTCCTTATTAGTTGTTCCAGCAGGATCTTTGGATACAGATCCTAATATTTCTCCCAAAGGACATATTTTTGTTGAAAGCAGAGCATCCTGGGATAATAACTTAGAGCAAATTCCAAAATATCCTGAATATCCAAATCAGCCGGAGTTAACAGAAAAAAAATAATTATTGAATAAATAAATTTTTTTAATAATATGTATTAATATATGATTTATTATACTCATCATAAATAATAAAATTATCTAAAGCGGTTTTAATTGTTTTTAAATTAAATTCATTAACAATTATTTATTTATAAAGTTTTCAATCTAATTTTTTTCAATTTGTACAAATTCATAAATAACAATACAGAGAAAGGCATAATAATAAGTTGAAATAAAATCTGTAATAAAATTATTTTTAGAATATATATTATATAAAACATTCCCATAATCAAACCAATAGTAAGATAACAAGATAGAAAAATCGAATCTGGATTATAAAAATAATTTATAAAAAAATAAGATATAAAAAAAGTATTAATAAATACGCAAACTATTAAGAATAATTCAGAAATAGTTATAAGTTGATTAAGTAAAATCAAACTATAAGAAATACTAATAAACGCAAGAAATAAAGTTACAATCATCTTTGAAAACATATTATATACAATTGAAATATTAAGATTAAAATAAAAATTATTTACTTTCCTTGATATATCTTTATAGATTGAATCAAGTAAATACTGGCCTACAACACCAATAACCCCTATAAGAATTATATGCATTTTTAACTCTTCAATTTGGCTAAAACTATTAGAATCAAGTCTATAAACCAAAGGTATAACAAACATATAGCACTGTATAAGCCAAGCTTTCTTTGTTCTAACAAACCATAGTAATTCTTTTTTCAAGGATAATTTTAATAACTTTAAATCCATACAATCCTCTCTTATTATAGAATTTTTAATCTAATTCTTTTTAAAGTATATAAATCAATAAAACCAACAAAGCCAATAAACATAATTAAAAATTGGAAAAGAAATTGTAAGAAAATTGAAGGTATTAAGAAAGTTATGGCTCCAAATATCATAAGAATAAATAGTGTAATATAACAGGAAAAAATCATTGAATCCTTATTATAAAGATAGATAATGAAACAATAAGAAATAATACATAGATTGATAAAAAAGAGGAAAACAATTAGAACCTCGAAAAATGTTAAATAAGTTTTCATCATTATTGAACAATAAAAAATATAGAAAACAACTAAAAATAAACAAACAATCATTTTTGCAAGAAGATTATAAACAAGAGGAATATTTAAATTAAAATAAAAATTATTAATTTTTCTTAAAACATCTTGATAAATTGAATCCAAAAAATACTGCCCAACAGTTGCAATAATTCCAATTAAGATAGTAAAAAAATATACATTATTCTCATTTATTATGGGATAAGTAGGTTTCCCTTCTGCAATAAAAGGCATAATGAACATTGTACACATTAAAAGTAATGTTTTTTTAGCTTTTATAAACCATAGTAATTCTTTTTTCAAAGATAATTTTAATAACTTTAAATCCATACAATCCTCTCTTATTATTATAGAATTTTTAATCTTATTCTTTTTGATTGATAAAAACTTCTTAAAGCAAAAATTTCAGTTACAAGTAATCCAAAATGTAATAAACTTTGGAATAAGAAAGTACGAAATACTATTGTTAAAAATACAATTAAAAAAAGAACAATAAAAGTAATATAAATAGAAGAAACCATTGAATCTGGGCTATAAAGATAATTTATAAGAATATATGAAATTAAAGAAGAATTTATAAATATTTCAAAGGCTATAATTGCTTGAAATAAATTGAGTGAATCTTTCATTATAATTAAAGAACAAATTATATAAAAAGTTGATAATAAAAAGCAAATAAGCATTTTTGCATACAAATTATATTTTAATGGAATAGAAAGATTAAAATAGAAATTATTAACTTTTCTAATTATATCGTGATATATTGAATCAAGAAAATACTGTGCAACTATTATAACTATTCCTACAAGAATAATTATAAAAGGTATTTTATCTACTACGATTAGATTTGAAAATATTTCACTATACTTTTTTGCACTAAAAGGCATTATAAAAACAATCAAAAGTACTAAAAAAGTTTTTTTGGTATTCTTGAGCCAGAAAAGCTCTTTCTTAATTGAAAGTTTAAAAAAATCTAATTTCATAAATACACCTAAGCCTTTTTTAAATATATGTTCTTAAGGTCTTCACCCAATGAAATCTTATCATTAATTGAATCAAATACTATTTCACCTTCTTTAAGAATGAGAATACGATCTGAAAGCTCAGCAACAATATCTAGATTATGAGAAGAAAAGAAAATATTAACTGAATTATTAATTAACTTATTTATTTCTTCCTTTATTACTAATAATGAAGAATAATCTAAAGCATTGAATATTTCATCTAGAAAAATATATTTTGGTTCGCATATTATCATAAGAAGAAAAGATGCTTTTATAAATTGACCATCAGATAACTGCCAAACAGCTTTGTTCAAATGGTTTGATAATTCAAAAGATTTTATTAAGGATTCTATTTCTGTTGAGTCTTTTTTTATTAAATCTTTTAAAAGGTTCAAATGATCTTTTAAAGAGAGCGTATCAATCAACCCTACCCTTGAAGAACTAATATACCATTTTGAATCATATTTTATCAGTTTTCTTTTTTCATAAGGATAAAGACCTGATAGTATTTTCAGCAAGGTAGTTTTGCCTGCACCATTATGTCCGCATAAAGCTACAATAGTATTATCTTCTATATTTTCAATTTTTAATTTATGAAAAAATTCCTTTTTATTTAAAAATGAAAAATTAATCTCTGGAATAATCATTCAACTCACCTTTTGCTTTAATAGTTATTTACCTCATAACATTTTATTAAAAGATAATAACATAATCAAAAGAAATCAAATTAATTAATTCTTATAAAAAGTTCCTTTTCTAATACTATCTTTTGATAATAGATAAATTCAAATTGACACCTCAAACTTGTAGTTTTAATGAGTATCTCAATAAATAAAAAAATGAATTTGAATCATATAAATATTATGGCTAATATAATAGGTAAATTAAAAACTTAATGATATCTTTTAATTATTTTTAAAGCACCTAAGAATATTAGCCATATTTAATATTAAACTATTATTAATTGGGGAATACAAATACCCCATTTTTTAAATCTTCACTATCAAGTTTCAAAAATTTAGTAAAATATTCTTCTTGAATACTCTCTGGATCAAGATTTTCAAATAAATCAGGATGGAACCATTTTGCCATATAAGCAAATCCAATTATAAAACGTGGGGTACCAAAATATGTACTATCTTGAATATATACCCTTCCATTTTTTACAGCTTCAGAATCAACAAAAACAGGTAAAGCCATTACCTTCTCTCTATACTGTTCTAAAGAACTAAGAGAATTTTTATTAAATCCGAATTTATTTTCCAAAGGATCACCAATTATTAATACATCAAAAGGTTGATTAACCAACCACTCATTATCTAAAGAGGGTACCCAGCCTCCTTGAGAAGCTAAATCTGCTGCAATATTTATACATCCAGTTATTTTATTTCTAGCAGGAACATATGATAACTCATCACTAAATGTCATAATATCCCCTAAATTTCCATAACCCGTTTTATAGAATATTCTAGTTAACTCTGACTTCTTTAAAGTAGCTGTTTTTTCTACCAATTTTTCCTTTAAATTATTAGACCAATCAATAAAATCTTTAGCATTAGCTTCCTTATCTAAAAGTTTTCCCAAAATTTCAAAGCTTTGTGCCATTTTATCAGGGTCATAAGTTTTTAATGCAATTACGGGTATAATTCCATCTAATTCGTTTATAAGCTCATTAATACCTGGCATTGGAATTACTTCAAGAATTAACAAATCAGGATTAATGTCTAATAATATCTCCATATTTGGTTCATAGCTATTACCCATTACTGAAGTTAAAGCTGGGAGTTCTTTAAGATTAGGATATATTAAATTATCACCAGTATAACCATCTCGTGCTACAACTAAATCCCAAGCATTTAAAATCTTAAGTGCTTCACTAGTAGAATAATGTGTATATGCTACACTTTTAACAGGAAGCTCCACACTTACTTCTCTTCCTAAAACATCAATAACTGTAATTGATTTATTACTTTCAGTTGATATGTTGGAATTTTCTTGTACCCCCCCAGCAAACAATGCGGTGGCACATATTATCTCAAGTAAAATTAATATCAATTTTACCTTTTTCATATATCTCTCCTCTAATCAAATATAAATTAAATATATTTTTAACCTTTATATTTTAAAAATTAAAATAGTAATTAAAAAACAAAATACAATTAATTTTCTATTTGTTTTTTAAGCATAGCGGCAAACACCCCACCTTTTGCTTTAAGTTGCGCTGGACTTCCTTTTTCAACAATGGATCCATCTTTAATTACTATAATATTATCTGCTCCAATAACGGTTCTCATTCTATGAGCTATAATTATTACTGTTTTCTCTTTAATTAGTTCACTTAAAGCTTTTTGTATTTTACTTTCATTTTCTGCATCAAGTGAGGCTGTAGCTTCATCCATTAAGATAATTGGAGCATCTTTTAAAATGGCCCTAGCAATTGAAAGACGTTGTCTTTCCCCACCTGAAAGTCTTTCACCATTTTCTCCAATTAAAGTATCATAACCTTGAGGAAGCTCTTTTATAAACTCAGTACATTGAGCTAGATTAGCAGCTCTTTCTATTTCAGAATCAGTAGCATCTTTTTTCCCAAGTCTAATATTCTCCCTAACACTAGAATTAAATAAAGTGACATCTTGGAAAATAATTGAAAAACTATTTAAAAGTGTTTCTGGATCTACCATAGAAATATCTTTTCCGCCTAAAGTAATAAGACCTTTATCTATATCCCAAAATCTAGCAGCCAACTTGGCAACTGTACTTTTACCTCCACCTGAAGGACCAACTAAAGCAGTCACCTGACCTTGTTTTGCTGTAAAACTTATATTATTTAAAGTTTGAATACCTTTTTGGTAAGAAAAATCAACATTACTAAATTTAATATCATAATTTTTGGGATTAAAACTGCTAGAGCCTTCTTGCATTGGCATCTTCTTCATATCCTTCATACGATTGATACGAACTTTGAGATATATAAGCGCTGCAAAATTATCTAAGGCACTCATGATAGGATTATATATTCTAGCTGCAACAATAAGAAAAACAAGATATACAAAAATACTAATTGACCCTTTTGAAAGAAGATATGCACCAGTTAAAATTACACTTGGAAGACCTAACTTTAAAAAAACATAGGAAAGATTAATTAAAGCTCCAATCAAAAGTTCACTTTTTATTAAATTTTTTTCATAGTAATCCAATTTTGAATTTAATTTGTTTGAATAATAATTTTCCCTATTATATGCTTTAATTTCTTGAGCAGAATCAAGGGCTTCTTGAATTCTATCTGTAATATCTCTTTTCATATAATACAAGCTTTCATGTGATTTTTTTTGAAATTTTGTCGAAAGATAAAAAACTAATATTGCAATAGGAACAACCCAAAAAGTTGCAAGTGCTAATTGCCAATTATAAAAAAATAATAGCACACTCATAATAAATGTAGTTACAATCGCCCCAAAAAGTTGAGGGACAGTATGTGAAAACAACTGTTCAATTTGAGTTGCATCTTCCATAATAGTTGAGCTTAAATCAGCAATATCCCTTTTGCCAAAATATGCTAAAGGTAATTTTCTTAGAGTTTCTGCAAGGCTTATTCGACTCTTTGCACTTTCATCATAAATTTTTGTATATGTTGAGTTATATTGAAAATATGCAAAAATAAGCATTACTACAAAAAAACTTATTCCCATAATTATATAAACATTTTTATCAAAAACTTGATTACTAACATTAAAAAGTAAGTTAGGTAAAAAGTCTTGAATAAATTTAAAACTAAAAATTACTGGAAGCATAAAAGATAAATCCAATATGATTGTCCAAGCAATTGAAATCACAAAATCTTTCGCCCCTTTTTCAGAAAGAGCATATTTTTCTTTAAAAAAATTAATCATTTTGTCCATCCTTTATATGATTTTTTTTGTAGTGATTTTCCAATCAATTGATTGTTGATATTCATCCCACATGGTTTTATACAACCCATTTTTCTTTATAAGTTGCTTATGATTTCCTTCCTCAACAATCTTAGAATCTTTAATAACTAAGATTTTATCTACATCTTTAACTGTGGTTAGACGATGAGCTATCATAAGGGTGGTTTTACCTGAGCTAAGTTCTTTTAATGCTTTATGAATTAAATGTTCATTTTCTGGATCAGCAAAAGCTGTAGCTTCATCTAATAATAAAATTGGAGCATTTTTGACCATTGCTCTGGCAAGGGCAATTCGTTGTTGCTCTCCTCCCGATAGATATGTTCCTTGAGATCCAATTTGAGTTTCTAATCCATTCTCTAAATTATCAATTATTTCTTTTGATTGTGAATTTATAATCGCTTTATTAAGAGTTTCTTCACTATCTAGTGCATTCCCAAATAAGATATTCTCTCTTAAAGAACCTTTTAATAAATTTGTTGATTGGAATACAAAAGAAATAGTGTCCATAAGCTCTTGTTTTGGCATATCATTAACATTAACACCACCGACTGAGATTTCACCTTCATCAATATCCCAAAATCGTGCAGCTAATCGAGCTATGGTAGTTTTTCCACCACCAGAGGGACCAACTAGTGCGATTGTTTGACCTTCTTTCAAAGTAAAACTAATATTATCGACAGCTTTTTTATCACTTTTATCATATGAAAAACTTACATTTTTAAATTCTAAATCAAAATTTTTATTATTTTTAGCAATCTGTGAGTATTCCATTGTAGGATATTCTAATAAGTTATCAATTCTATCTATTGCTTGTTCTGCTATTAATATATTTTGTCTAAAATACATAGATTTCATTAATAATAATGTAAAAATTGGAGATATAAGTATATAAAAAACAAAGTCAGATAAAACTAAAGCTAGGTCGTTTGATCTACCAATAAGTAAGATTCCGATAGGAACTAAAAAGAACGCTGCACTCTCCATAATAACAGTATAGAAAGACATCGGTTTTTGCCAAAGTACAGTATATGCATAAACCATATCCTTATATTTTATAATACTATTATAAAAACGTTTAAAAGAAAAAATAGACTGTCCAAATGTTTTTACAACTGGAATACCTCGAATATATTCAACAGATTCTGAACTCATTTCTTCTAATGAATCATAATATTGTTTTTGAAAGGATTTCCCTTTAGAACTTACCATAAAACTCATTGTTAAAAAGCCAAGAATTATAGGAATAAGAGAAACCACTCCCATTCTCCAATCAACAAAAATAATTAAAGCAATTAGAATTATTGGAGATATAATACTGCCTGCAATATCTGGAAGTTGATGAGCTAAAAAAGTGTGAGTAGTTCCTGCTCCATCATTAATGATTTTCCTGATTTTTCCACTTGAATATTTATCAAAAAATCCAAGAGGCATATTCAATATCTTTTTCATCCCAATTTTTTGAATACCAACTTCAACATGGAAAGCTGCTAGATGAGAACTCATGAGAGATAAAAAATACAAGACAATACCACTAACAGCACTTATAAAAGCCATCCAAGCATAAAAACTAAGATTGGAAATATCAGACACTAAACCAGATGATAATATACTTCTAACAATAACCCATATTAATACAAATGGAATTATATTTAGAACTGCTGAAACAGCCGATAAAATTAAGGCTAATGGTAGAAGAATTTTCTTTTTCTCCATATAAGGCATTAATCTTTTTAATACAAATTTTTTTTTCGTCGACATTTTAATACACCCCCTCAATAGCTGAATATGTGAAAAGACCTTGTTTTTCTAAATCAAAATCAAGTTTCTGAAATCTTGTTAAATATTCTTGATGCATATTTTCTGGATCTAAATCACTAAACAAATCTGGGTGGAACCATTTTGCCAAATAAACCAAGCTTATAAACCATGAATCTTCTATTAGATCCCCATAAATCAAATGAACATTCTTATTTTTAATAGCATCACAGCTCTCAAAAGCAACTTGCTCATTTAATATACTATTCATTAAAATTTTGGCATTAGTATCATCATTTATACCATATCCTAATTCTGGATTAGCCTTATAAACATAACATTCACGAACTATAAGAGGAGGATTCTTTTCTATAATCCATTCAGGATCAACCGTAATCCAATCTCCCTTTATATCTGCTGAAAGACTTTTACCTCCAGCTCGATTTATTAATTCATTTCTTAATGAATTATCTTTACCGAAAGTACCATAAGGTGGGGGATTGCTCATACCATACTCTCCGCCATAATATGCAAAAACAGGTTTGTAATCTTTTTCATCAAGCTCACTAATTCTTGAATCAATTACATCTGTATAACTTTTTATCCAGCTAATAAATTCATTAGCTTCAGCTTCCTTATCTAAAAGGGCACCAAGCTTTTTATAGGATTCTATTGAATTAAAAGACAATTGGACTACGGGTATTTCAGAGAGAACAACTTCTCCTAATTGTTCCAAATAAAAAGGTCTTGATAAAATAAGATCTGGTTGTAATTGAAAAACCATTTCTGAATCAGCTGCTTGAGAATCTACAGAAATAATTGGTAGTTTTGAAAATTCTGGGAAAAATATAGCATTTTTTTTAACATAAGAATTACTAGCAATAATTAAATCCTGTGCATCTAATGCTCTAATTGCAGCTAATGCAGACCCCATATCATGTACTACAATTTTTTTAATAGGTTTCTTAACAGTTACTTCATTATCATAACTATCAATAAGAGTTATAGAATCATTTGTATTTTTTAAAACACCATAACTTACACCACTATTATTAACACTTAAATCTTGATTGTTAACAGATGATTCTTGTTGACCTGTAGCAAACAAAATTCCACTAAAAAATAACATAACAAATAAAACAAAAAGAAACGATCTTTTCATTATCATATTAAACTCCTCATAAGATTAATTTATAAAAAGAATGGTTATTTCTAACCAAACAAATAATTATCAATTTTTTTTTGCTTATCTATGCGCTTTATAGGAATTACAGAAAGACTACCTTCACAAGAATTTATTGATGATTTAACGCCATAAACTTTTTCAATATTCTTAGTAGTTAAAACTTCATTAGGACTACCTAAAGAAAAGACTTTCCCTTCTTTCAACATTAGAATTTTATTTGCATATCTAGCTGCAAGATTTAAATCATGAATCACCATAAGAACTTGAATTTTTCTATTATGAGCAAGACTATGTATAATTTCCATAACTTCAAGTTGATGAGATATATCAAGAGCTGAAGTAGGCTCATCAAGAAGTAGAATTTGTGGCTGCTGAGCCAAAGCTCTTGCAATTAACACTCTCTGCTGTTGTCCACCTGAGAGTTGGTTGAAATCTTCCATTGCAATGTTTTCAAGTCCCATTGTAGTGATAACATCAAGAACAATCTCAATATCAGTTTCACTTTTTTTCCAGGAATAATAAGGATTCCTCCCCATTAATATAGTATCGAAAACCGTAGAAGAAAATAATTGTCTTGTAGATTGGGGAACATAAGCTATCTGTTTAGCTATTTCCCTTTGACTCATTGATTTCATATCAACATTTGATATATAAACTGAACCTTCTCTATAATTTAGTAAACCTTCTATACATTTTACAAGAGTACTTTTACCACTTCCATTTGGACCAACAACACACATAATCTCTGTTTCATTTAGTGTAAAACTAACACCTTTTAAAACAGGCTTGCCAGGGTAAGAAAACTTAATATTATTAACAATTAAATTCATAGAGCTTCTCCTTTTTTTCTCATAATTAGGTATAAAAGCAGAGGCACCCCTAAAAAAGCAGTTACGGCACCAACTGGAAGTATTATTGGAGATAATATTGTGCGGGCTATTGTATCTGAAACTACAAGTAATAATGCACCGACAATTCCTGAAGCTGGGATTAATATTCTATTATCAGTACCAACAGCCATTCGAACTAAGTGAGGAGCAACAAGCCCTATAAAACCAATAGTACCGGTAAAACTAACAATTGTTGCAACCATTAAAGTACATACTATCATGGCTATAATTCTATTTGTCTTAACATTTACCCCAAGACTTTTAGCAATTGCGTCTCCGGTGTTCATAATATTTAAATCATTAGATTTCCAAATAAGTAATAAAAGTCCAATTAAAACTATTGGTAAAGAAATTACAATGCTTGCCCAAGTTGCTTTCCCTAAATCTCCAACAGTCCAAAAAACAGCTGCTTTAACAGCATCTGAGTTTCCAAAATATTGAAGAATTGTAGTCATAGCCTGAAAGAAAAATAATAAAGCTAAGCCAATTAATACCATTTTCTCTGGAGAAGAGCCTCTCTTTCCTGATAAAATGAAAATAAGCAGTGCTGAAAGGATTGAAAACAAAAAGGCATTTCCTATTATTAGATAGGAGCCCCCAACAATCCCAACTCCAAAAATAATAGCTAAAGAAGCACCAAAACTTGCAGCCGAAGAAATTCCAAGCATATAAGGATCTGCTAGAGGATTTCTCAATACAACTTGCATAACTGCGCCAGAAGAACCTAAAGCGATTCCGGCCAAAAGCCCCATTATAACTCTAGGTAAGCGCAATTTCCAAATAATAATATTCACAGATTTATTATTTTGTTCTAGAACTGGAAAAATCTTACTAAATAAAGTTTTATAAACATCAAAAAAAGCAACATCGGCAGAACCAAATGCAACAGCCAATCCAATTATCAAGAATGCTAAGGGAATTAAAATAATCAAAAAAAACTTTTTTTTAAACTTATATTTTTCATATTGATTTTTTAATTCGACCTTGCAATCCACAGCCACACTATCACTCATAAAATACTGACTCCCACTCTTTGCAAACTATTTGAAAATAATTATGAATATAAAAAATCATAAATATTTGTTTGCTCTGATTAACTTATTAAATAATAAAACTTATGTCAAGCAATATTTACAAAAAAGAATAAAATCGTATATTAAGAAACATAATATGCTATATGATATATATTTTTAAAATATAATAAATATATAATATAAAATATTTTTTGTTAGAAATAACTAAGTTTTAAAGTGTTAACATGAACCAAACGATATCATATTTACTAATTCTATATATTAAAAAATGATTGTTGGAAAACTCAAAAGGATTCATTGAACTGACTAATTATTAACATCCTGAGCATCTCTTCTTGGAATACCATTAATTAGTTTAACTACAATTGATCTTGCTGTTGAAAAAATGTTACCAAATACTTCAATGTAATTAATTCAAGCCTGAATACAAGGATTAAAGTAATATGTCCTATAAAAAATTATAAATACTAGCAAGATAATGGAGGGTGTAATAAGTTAAAAAAAATAGCCATTAAATATAACAAACATTTTTAGAATTTAATCAACAAAATGTTGCAATAAATAATGGCTAAACAAAAACTAAATATTAAGGTTTATAAAATTACATCAGAAATAAATTATAATATTCCAATGATTTAACTACTGATTCATGTGGGTTTTCCCAATAAATTGAATCATTAATTTCTAAGTCAATAAGACCTTTAAAATTATATTTTTCTAAAGTATTTAAATACTCTTTTAAAGGCAAATTACCGTCTCCCAAGATATAATGATTAGAATCACAAAAATGAATTGAATATATTTTATCTGTTCCAAAGGCTTCAAAATACTGTTCAATTGTTTCATTTGAAACAGCCATAGCAACTACATCAATACAAACTTTTAGTACATCGCTATTAACTTCTTTAAAAAATCTTTTCATGTCTTCCAAGGTCACAACTAAATTACTTTCATAAGGTTGAAGTTGTTCCATAACTATTGTTACATTTTTCTTTTGAGCATAATTACATATTTTTTTTACAGAATCTACAGCTCTATTCCAGCTTTCTTCTCTTGGGAGATTTCTAGGGGCACATCCAGAATTTATAAAGACTTTATCACAACCTAGAATTAAAGCATCATCAATTGCTCTTTTAAAATAATTAATTGTTCTCTCAATAGTTTTACTTTCACAAGAACTAATACTATAAGGGTAATTAAGAGTTTCTGGGGTATACATCACAACTTTCATATCTAAGTCAGTTAACTTATATTTTATTTGTAATAATTTCTCTTTTGCTTCTTCTTCATTATAATCCAAACTGCAATAATGGAAGAGGCCACCCCATAAATCTATATTTTTAATTGAATTTTTTCTCATCGATTCTATGTAATAATCCAAGGTATAATGTACATATTGTACACTCATTACTGCTAATTGATTTTTAAAATTACTTTTCATTCTATTTTTCCTATAATTAATTATTATCTAAAACACTTAATTCATGAGCATATTCTTTGGTTGTTTCATACATTGAATCATATATTTTTTGATAGCTTTTATAGCTTTCATGATTTTCCATATTGGGAATATATGTTTTACCAATTTTTATAAAATTAGTTAATTCAGAAAAACTATTATAACCTTCAGCTTTAATTGCTATTGCACTCATCAAGGCATCGCCGTAACTAGCGCCTAAAGTTATCTCTGGTATTACTATTTTTTTCCCAACTATATCTGATACAATTTGAACCCAAATTTCATTTTTTACCCCGCCTCCAGAAGAATATATTGTATCGATATAAACACCATCATGACTTTCCATTATTTTAATTTGTTGATTAATAGAAAAACCTATTCCCTCTAGTGCACTTTTATACATATGAGCTCTAGTATGTTTTAATGATAATCCAAATATTAAGCCTTTTGCATTTGGATCATTTATTGGCGTTCTCTCTCCTGCAAAATATGGCAAGGTTATTAACCCTTCAGACCCTAATTTAATATTTTCGATTTCCTTTATCATTGAGTCATATGATTTGCCACTATCTTGATAAGTTGATTCTAAATCCTTAAAAATTGTATCTTTATACCATTTAATCAAACTACCGGCAGTATTGGTTCCTGCTGATATATCACACATATTAGGTACAATAAACTCTTCTCTCCAAAGCCTTTCATCAGAAACCAATCCATCAGTACACAGTATCATATATATTGATGAACCAAATTGTATAAACATCTTACCCTTAGAAACTACTCCGCAACTAATTGCTTCAGCACCAGAATCATCCGTACCTGTAATTACTGGAGTACCTTCAGCCAAACCAGTTTCTTTTGCAGCTTGCTCTGTTACATAGCCTGCGATATCTGTGGTTTCTTTTATTGTTGCTAATTGATCTGTTCTACAAATAGGTTTACATAGTTTTTCATCTGCTTGCCAAGTTTCTTTATTATATAAAGGATTAAAGCTAGCTAACCCTAAAAATCTATCAATAACATATTCATTTGTTAATTTAGCAACAATATAACTTGTTGCAGTTAAAAATTTATATGTTTTTGCATATATTTCAGGTTCCTTATTCTTAATCCATAAAATTTTAGGCATAATATCACTTGAACATAAAGGTCTTCCATACCATTCATTTATTTGTTTATTACCATATAATTTTGTTAACTCTTCTATTTCATCACTTGCTCTTGCATCAATTCCATATAAAATTGCTTTTCTAAGAGGACGACAATCCTTATCTACAGGTAAGCAATCAGCACCTAAAGCGCTTATTCCAACAGACTTGATTAATGAAGGATTTATGTTGGTTTTTTTTATTATGGCGTTAGTAATTAAACAAAAATCATTCCACCAATCTTTCTCTGCATCATGTTCATAATATTTTGGCTTAGGATTTGTCATACAATGTTCAGTTGAATGCTGTGCTATCACCTCTCCTTTACTATTAATTAAAACACCTTTGCTTGAATTAGTACCTGTATCTATACCTATAAAATAAGAATTATCCATTTTCATCTCCCACTTCAATAATTATTACTATTCTATTTATCTCATATATTTTGTGGTATTAACCTTATGGATAAAAATCATTAAGTAAAATTAAAGCTATACTAAATGCATCATTATTTTTTATGCTTTTTTTATATTTCAATATATTAAAAACTAAAGAACAAAAATCACTTGTAGATATAATTTTCTTAAAGTCTTGAAAATTATCACAAACTTCAATAGACATTGATAAGCTAGCATTATATTCTTTTTCAAGTGTTTGACATTTATTTATAAAAGCTTTATATCCTTCTTCATTTGTTAAAAATATTTTATTAAATAAAATATCTTTCTCAGCTGAAATTGCACATGCTTCAAATTGTAAATTTTGAAGATTAATGCCTATGCTAATTGTATTATTAATATGCGTTTGCAAATAATTATCCTCTTTTTTTAATATTAAAAAGTTTAATAATTTATGAAAAAGAATCCCTTCCTTTTTTATAAAAGGGTTTTTCTATATTCTCTAACTTTATCCATAAATACTTTTACTCTTTCTGAATCTATTCTAGTATTTTCATAATTTTCAGATTCAAATTGACCATTTTCCTTAAAATATGTTCCAACGATAGCTGCATCACTAATATTTAACTTTTCTTCTATTGTTTCTAAATTACATCCAGTATTACAAATAACTAAAGTATTAGATGTATTTTTTTTAATATGAGAAATTAATTCATTACTAACACCTTCTCCTGCGGCTTTAGCTGAAATACATAACCCATCAGGATGTGCTTTAAAAATAGTTGAATTAGCAATATCTTTAATATCTCGAATATCTAAATTTCTGTCAGATTCTGGATTAATAAAATACAACATTTTAAGATTATCTAAATGAAGCGCAGCTTTTCTTCTTAATAATTTGGAAAAATCATTATTATAAAAACCGCCATCCCCAACATAAACACCAGAAAAAGTGCCTCTTACAAAATCTGCTTCAACTGCAGCTGCAGTTTCAATTGTAGCTAATCCATCAGAAATACAATCGATTCCAAAAGGAATCTTTAAATCAGCTTTTAATTCCCCTACAACTCTTGCTAAAGAAGCGGGTGTAACAAAACTCATCTCTCGTTCATAGGGCAAACTAAATTCATTTGAAATTAAAACACCATCAACTCCACCAAACTGAAGAGCTTTTAAATCTTCTTTTGCATGTTTAACAACATCTTTCATTTTATTATTAAACCCAAATCTTGGATCCCCAGGTAAAGGATCTAAGTGTAACATTGCAATCACAGGTTTTTGAACTTTAAATAAATCATACTCCCACATAATTAACCTCCAAGATTAACTTTTAATTTAAATGTATTTTTAAAATATATACATTCAAATATATTTTATTATTAATGTTGTTCGATGAAGTTCTCTACTTCTTTCAAACTTGGATAACCCATATTTTCTTTAGAAGTCATGCTACCTTTTCTAGTAACTTTATAAGCAGCATATTTGCTAGCCCAAGTTGTAGCCTCTTTCAAATCTTTATTCCAAACTAAATTTGCAGCTACAGCAGCTAAATATCCATCTCCAGCCCCTATGGTATCTACAGCTTTAACTTTTGTAGGTTCTATAAACCAATAAGAAGAACCATCATAAATAGCACTACCAGAACTTCCACAAGTCATAATAATACCTTTACAATTATATTTTTCTTTAAGAATTTTTGTCATTTTCTCATTATCTTGAGTATCAGTTTCTTCTAACTTACAAAGGATACTAGCTTCAACATTATTTAATACTAAGTAATCTAAAAATGATAAATCACCCATATCATCTTGTGGTAAAGGACTTGAATTACACATTGTAATCATATTATATTTTTCCTTTGCCATTTTTGCACCAAATAATGCTTTTTTATAGGGCATACCAAATCCTGTTATAAATACTTTTGCTTCTTTCATATCATCTAAAGCATCTAATATCTCATCTTCAGTTAATGCACTACAGGCACTATCTCCATCTACAATAGTATTTTGACCTTCTTCATCTATCATTATCAAGCCTGTTCCTGTTGAAACAGAATGATCTCTATACATGTATT
This sequence comes from Sphaerochaetaceae bacterium, assembly GCA_963678575.2. GTDB lineage: Bacteria > Spirochaetota > Spirochaetia > Sphaerochaetales > Sphaerochaetaceae > Pleomorphochaeta. The sequence continues at coordinate 1,533,488 of CAXXHV010000002.1, forward strand.
TTGTAGAAACTCCAGATTCTTTCATCCAATTATCACCCATATCACCCCAAGGATCATAACCAACTTTACCTATATATCCAGTAGAAACACCTAGTCTACCAAGTGCAACAGAAACAGTGGCACCTTTTCCACCATCTTCTTCTACGTGCCAATTAGTTGCTTCCATAGTTTCCCCACGGCGTGGTAATCTTTTTACATGACACACTTGGCCAACACCATGACTATTTAATACAATTACATCTATATTTTTTTTATTCATTTAGCTATCCTTTTTAATTTTCAGATAATAATCTTTTTATTTCTTTATAACCTCGTTTTACAGAGAAATCTCTTTCAGTGGCATAACGACTAAATAATTCAAGAGTAAGATAACCATCAAATTTTATTTCATGCAAATATGAAACTAGATTAGGAAAATCTATATCTCCATCACCTGGAATTAAATGATCTTCGCTTGAAGCTTCACAATCAATAAAATGTATTTGAACTATTTCATCTTTCATCTTATTAAAGTATTCACTTACTGATTCTCCAACTGTAAAAGGAGCCGCAAGATCTAATACACATTTAACATATTCATTATTAATTTCATCTAAAGCCCATTTTACATCATCTGAAGTAACTAATATTGTTCCTTCATATGGTGTAACTGGTTCTAAAATAATTACCTGTCCAATTTCTTGGGCATATTTAGCTAAAATTTTCATATTGGAAATAAATAAATCTTGAACATCTTTTTTATTTCTATTTGAACCAGGATGATTACAAGCTAACATGCAATATTTAGCATTAATTTCTTTTGCCATTTTTATAGATAGTTTAAAATATTCAAGGCTTTCTTCATTCATCTTTTCATCTTCAAAAACAAGGGAATAAGGAGAACCTGTATTTTCTGGGATATAACTAATTATTGGCATATTATATTTTTTAGAAAGATTTAATATTTTTTCTACCCCGCCATTTTTTAAATCAAACGGATAAGCATGAGGTCTAAAACCACCTAAATCTATTCCATCATAACCAATCTCTTGAGCAAGCGCAAAAGAGTGTTCTATATCATAAGTAGACAAACATCCAGTAAACAAAGATATTTTCATTTTACCTTCCTTTATTTTAAACCATTTAAAATAGTCTCAATATATTTTTCTTCAGCTTTGGTTTCATCTTGATTTAAATATCCAAAATCAAATCTTAATTCATCATGAGTATGCGCTAACAATGTATTAAACAACCCTCGTTTAAAATGAGAGGCAGTACTTCTGCTATCTCCAATTGTTGGTAAAGCAAAACCTATACCATCTTCGTCACCAGTTCTACAAACCCAACGTAGTGCATTTGGTAATTCCTTTGTTCTAAATTTTACAAAAACACCATCACCTTGAGGAAGGACCATCATAGAATGAGCCCAACCTTTTCTATCAGGAATATATTTTATTGCTGTACACATCTCCGGATCGTAACACTGTGTTTTAGAATCTAAAACATCAGCTAATTCTAGATTAGATTTAAGAGCTTCTCGATACTTGTTTAATTTCTTAGCTCTTTCACTTTCCCCAGTAATTGCAGCATTCTCTATATGCATATATTCATTATTTTTGTATGCACTATAAACTAGACGTGAACCATCGATAGCTAGCCAATTCAGATGACAAAGAAATAAATAATTTAATTCAGAGGATCTACAATTATTAATATCTATATGCATTTCAACTTTTTTTGAACCTTCATATATTCTAATTTCAGGTGAATAGATATAATGATATTCTTGACTGTTTCTAAATTCGAAAGAACCTCCAACTGCTAAATATCTTCCTTTTATGTCTTCACCAATTCCAATATATGTTTTTTGATAATCTGCAAAAGGTAATTCACCATGAAGGGGATAATTTGATTCCCCTTCTTCAGCACTATTAATATTTGTTAAGCCACAATGGATTAAGAATGCGCCATAATTATTCCCAAACTCTGTTGTATTTAATGGTTGATCAAACATAGAATGTTGAGTCATTTGTTTACCACAAAAAGATGCAAACCAAATTTGATGTCCCATATATGGTAAAACAACCATTGAACAGTATTTGTTATTAATTTTTAGTGCACTAACCCCACTTTCATATTTAAAAGCTGATACATTAAATTCTTTATCTTCTAGCAATAATAAATTACGATCACTAAAACATTTTTTTGAAATGTTTACCTTAGTAAAATTCATAACTTCTACCTCAATTTTTTTACTAATTATTTAATTCACTAATTAATTCATCCAATTCTCTTTTAACTTCATCACTCACAAAATCTTGATCAATTGGCATTCTAGAATGCATATCTACAGGGCCACCACCATATTTCATAGCATAAATATATGCTGCATTAAATGGGGCTTTTTTCACTACATTTCTTATTTTTAATACTTTTTCTTGTGCTTTAACACAACTCTTATATTCACCACTCAAGCCATATTTACAAATATCCATCATTTCTGTTGGAAATGGGACAGCCATAAATGATACACATCCAACCGCACCCAATAACATCATAGTTCCATCAAGACCATCACAGCCCCCTAAGAAATCAAATTCATTAGGATCAATTAATAAAGTACATTGCATAAAATTCAAAATACTTACGGAAGCATCTTTAAATCCTCTAAAATTGCTATATTTATCATAAAGTCTTTTTATCGTATATGGTTCGAAAAGAGTCCCCATTTGAACACAATTATAAATATATACAGGCTTATCAACAAAACTTATTAACTGTCCTGCAAAATCAAATAAAGCATCTTGTGTGTGTTTAAAAAAAGGAGGTGCTGTTATGCAATAACAATCTGCTAGGTTTGAATCTTCATATGCTTTTAATAATTTTTTATTTAGATTCAAATCATTTTCAAAAGAACATGCCATTATCTTAGCATCATCTTTTGTTCGACTTTTTACACATTCCAATACCTTTAATTTCTCATCAAAAGTTAAAGATTGGCATTCTGCTCCCAAACCATTTACAAAGAAGGTTTTAATTCCCTTCTCCATTTGCCAGTCTATCATTTGTTCAAGTTTATCGTAATCAACTTCTTTGTTTTCATCAAAAGGTGTTAATATTTCTGTACATACACCTGTAATAAAATGTTTCATTTTTTCTTCTCCTAATAAAAACTGATTTATAATGTTAGTAAAATATATAATTTTACTAACATTATTGTTTTTAATTATGTGATTTATTATATTTTAATATTCTTTTGTTTTTTGAATAAAAGCTTCAACTTCATCTACGGGACGATACGCAGGTATTGTTCCATCAATACTTATTGCAAGAGCTGAATAATAACTAGCCCACTGAGCTGCCTCTTTCAAAGATAATCCTTCATTTAACTTTGCTAAAACTGCTGCTAAAAATCCATCTCCAGCACCTGCAGTATTTACAACGTTTTTAACTGGTATTGCATTTACACTAAAAAAATTATCTTTTTCTAATATGGAACAGCCTTTTTCACCACAAGTCATAATAATATTTTTACACAAATACTTACTTTTAAGAGCTCTAACTAAAGCTTCATTATTTTCTAATAAAGCACTCTCTTGTAAACTTAAAAGAGCTTTAGTTTCAATTTCATTAACAAATAAATAGTCAATATAATCTAACTTACCAAGTTCATTATTAGGTAATGGACTAGGGTTTAATGCCGTTTTCATATTTAATGATTTTGCATATTTTAATGATTCTAAAGAAATTTTATATGGAATTTCAAAACCTGAAGTTAAGAGTTTGGAGCCTTTCATATTTAATAAAGCATCTTTAACTTCTTCTATTTTCAAAACAGAATTAGAACTATCTCCATCTATAATACAATTTTGCCCTTCAGGAGAAATAAGGATTAATCCAGTTCCTGTTGAAACTTCATCAGTTCTAAATAAATAAGTGACATCAACATTTGCGTCTTTCATCCATTTTTCACCTAGGTCTCCCCAAGGATCATTTCCAACTTTGCCAATATAAGCAGTTTTAACATTGAGCCTACCTAAAGCAACTGCAACATTTGAACCTTTTCCACCATCTTCGGCAATGTGCCAATTTGAAACACATAAGGTTTCACCCCATGTTGGCATATGATCACAATATGCATACTGCCCAATTCCATGACTATTCAAGACAATTACATCAAAATCATTCATATTACCAACCCTTTAAAGTATGTGATAATGGATGATCTGCTGTATATTCATCACAAAATAATTCAACATTTTCAATATACTTTGGAAGCAAAGTTACAGGGTACTCTAAAGTAGGTTCACTAAATAAAGAAACTCTTACAACTGTCTTCTTCCAGTCTCCTGTTGCAATCATTAATACTGCTCTTTTTGCAGAAAGAATTGTTTTAAACCCTAAAGTTAAAGATTTTGGAGGAACACGATCATAACAACCACCAAAACTACGATGACTTAAAGCAACTATGGTATCTTCATTAATATCTACAACTCTAGTTTTACTATTAGCATATTCTTCAACACTTATTCTTTGGGTATAACGTCTTGGAGCTTCATCAAAAGCAACCAATCCTTTACATCCAACTCCAGCCCAAACAGTATCAATACCATTCATTTTTTCACATAATAAATCTGGTTTATCTAAATCGTTAATTTTAGGCCAAATTCTTTGATTTTCTGGAACATTAAGTGAAGAATCAATACGGTTATAAAAACAAGCTAACATAGTGCCTTCTAAACTTTCATAAGTATCTTCAACAGGGTATGGTCTTCCTTGCCAATCAAGAAATTCATCCATATGAAATATCCATAAATTTTTTAAGCTAATTTTTTCTGTATTTACACGATTAATAAAAGTATCATATTCATCAACTGGTCCAGCAGGAAGAATCCATTTTGTAATCCTATTTTTATTATTATTACTTATAACTTCATCAGCCATCATATTACCAACTATTTCCATCATAGTTGATCGATCTTTATGAATATGTAAATTTACTTTTAAATCTTTTTGATTTATTAATTCTTCTTTTGGTAATGTGCACCATTTAAATAAATCATTTTTACTAATTGAATAGTCCATTTTAGTCCTCTATTTTTGATATATTATTTATAAATTTTCTATCATCATTATATATTAAAATATAACAAGATAGAAAATTTAATTTACAATACTATTCTGCAACAATATTATTTTTCTTTTTGAAATAATAGTAGAATGGTAAACCAGTACCAACAGCTAAAACGGCTGCAACTATTCCTTGACCTGGAGCCCATAAGAATGTAGATACAAATAATATGATTGAAGGTACAATAGCTAACATTGTCATTAGAGGCCAAAATGGCATTTTATAAGTAGGTTTATAAGTAGGAAGTTTTCTTAATTTAAATACAGCTAAGAAGGTTATAATATTACGTAATAAACAAATTAATGTAAAATAACCTAATAAGTCACTAATATTTGATGCAAAAACTAAAATTATAGCAAAACCACTTTGCCAAAGCATTGATATATAAGGGGTTTCCCATTTTTCATGTACTTTTCCCCAAGATTTAAACCACATTCCTTCTCTAGCCATTTTATATTCAATTCTTGCTTGGAACATAATTAAACTTGATAAAGAACCGATAACAACAATAATAGCTAAAATAGCAGTAACAGTACTTGCACTTCCACCAATTGTTGGGATATAAGAAGCTGCTGTTGCAACAGGAGCATCAGATGCTGCTAATTCTGCAACAGGTGCTAATCCAACACAAGCTGTAGATAATCCAGTATAAAGTAAAGTACAAATAATAACTGTGGAAATAAGAGCAATTGGTAAATTTCTCTTAGTATTTTTTATTTCTCCACCCATTACACAAGCTGATTGCATACCATCATATGACCAGGTTGTTGCAGAAATTCCTGCTAATAATGCAAGGATACCTTTGTTTTTAGCAATCAATACAGCAGGAGCTGAATAATTTCCACCTCTTGCATAAAATAATCCAAGTCCAATTAATATAACAAATGGAAATATTTTAACTGCAGTAATGAAATTTTGCCATTTTGCTCCAGCATCCATTTTTATCATATGCAATAGAGTAAAACCAATAATAAAGATAACCGCTACGATATTAACAGTAAATGCAGAAAAACCTGTAAAGAAGGCTAAGTAATTTGCAATAGCCAAGGCCATAATAGCAATACCAACAGGATCAGTGGCAAAAAAAGAAACCCAGCCAGATAAAAATGATAATGCCGGCCAACCTGCTTTCTTTAAATAAACGACAAACAAACCATCTTCTGGATATGCTGTAGAATATTCAGTATATAAAAGATTTTGGGGTATCATAATTATTCCACCTATTAAAAATGCTAACATAGTTAATAATGGAGTACCTGCGGAACCAGCTACTTCCCCAACTGAAGCGAAAATACCGGAGCCTACTGTAGTACCAACTCCTAATGCGATTGCAGTGCCTAACCCCAATCTTCTTTTCAAACTACTCTCTTGAGTCACTTTTGTTTGTTCTAACTTTTTCTCAGCCATAACAACCCTCCCTTAATAAATATATAAATTGTAATATTTCACATAGTTTATACCAGAACTTGTATATTGACAATATAAATTTATATTTTTTTATACCAATTATAACAGATATTACATATTAACTGATTTAATTAGGTAACTAAAGCACAATAAAGCGCAAATAATGAACTAAAATGCTTATTATAATTATAACTATATATTTATATTATTTTTAAAACAATTTATACATATTTATAAAAAAGATATAAATTTTATACAATATAATTAAATAAATATAAATTTAACTAACAAAAAAGCTATGTAAACTTGTAATATTAAGAATTAATATATTTTATATATAACTAATGGAAATATCATACCAAATACTATTTTACCTATTTTTTTAACATTTTTTCTAATTTTATATATATTGTTATTGGAATTGGTCGTAATATATTAACAACTTATATATTTAGTGTTTTTGATAATTTTCTTGGAAATTATTGCTTTTGAGTAAAAAAAATGATATATTAAGTAGTATAAAATCAAAAATGGAGATAATTATTATTTATCTTGTAATTACTAAAAATGATAAAATATATTATTTAACTTTTAATATATAAGTATATTTAATTAATCTTTTAATATTATTTCAAGTTAAAAAAACTATAGTATTATTCCATTATGATATTTTAATAGTTTATGTTTCAATTGTTTTAATTACTAAAATATTAAGATCAATTAAATATTAGGGAGGAAATTTGGAACATAATATTGCAACAAGAGAAGCTATTGTTGAAAAACTTGAACATTATATTTGGGAAAATCATTTAACCTCTAATATGAAATTACCTTCAGAAAGAACTCTTTGCAATCTATGGAATGTTAATAGAACAACTTTAAGATTTGCAATAAGTATTTTGGTGGATCGAGGTATATTAAAACAACAATATTGCTCAGGTACCTATATCGCAGAGCCTAAACAAGTAAGAAATCTTACTGGTGTTAATAGAATGACTCAAGATATAAAACAAGCTGGAATCCATATTTTAACAAAAATATTAAGTTTAAGAACTACCATTGCTACAAAATATATAGCGAAACAACTTCACATGCTATTGGGAGAAGAAGTATATGAATGTATTAGACTGAGAAAACTTAATAATATTCCTTCAATTATTGAAACAACTTATATAAATAAAAAAACATTTCCTGATTTTGATAAATATTATAATGGAACAAACTCTATGAATTCACTTTTTAAAAATTTTTATAAAAAAGAAATTTATGAAGGAAGCGAAAGTATCAGTGTCACATATTGCAGTAAAGAAGAAGCAAATCTTCTTGATATAGATGAAGGAACAGCTTGTTTTTTTGTAACTGGAGTAACAACAACAAAAGATAAAGTTCCAGTAGAATATTATAAAGCCATTTTTAGAGCCGATTGTTTTAAATTCGTAAGCTTGATTGATAAATCTTAATTAAAGGAAATTTTATGAACAACAACAAAAATGAACTTACTTATCAAACTCCTATTTATATACAATTAAGAGAAATTATTAGAGAAAAAATAGAAGAAGGTATATTCCCTCCTGGCGTCGCTATTCCTTCAGAAAATGAATTAGCAAACACATATGGTATTAATAGAATTACTGTTAGAAATGCTGTAGATGCGCTAGTATTAGAAGGATCATTATATAGGATACAAGGGAAAGGTGTTTTTGTTGTAGGCCAAAAATCGGAACAAGACCTTGAAACTTTAGGTGGGTTCATATCTTCAGTAAACAAAAATCTTACAAGTACTAAAACAAAAGTACAAACAAAATGCATTAGACTAGCAGGTCAGTTATATGGGAAGATGTTTAATCTTAATGAAGATGATGAAATTTATTATATTAGACAAATTGTTTATAAAAACAATGATCCTGCAACTATTGAAGACTATTATCTACCAAAACAAATTATTCCTAAACTTGATGAAATCGACTCTTCTGTTTTTGATATGCATGATTTATTATCATTCTATGGCGTTGATATTTTTTCTATGGAGCAAGCACTTGAAATAGTACAAGGATCTACAAAAATCAGAAAATTATTAAAAACTCCAGAAAATTCTGCATTAATTATGATGGAAGGAACCCTCTCAACCCCCGAAGGCCAAAGCGTTTTATTTTATAGATTTTATAATAGAAGTGATTTAATTAAATACAAGATAAATCTACATAAATAAATAATAGTCAAGAGTATATCTTTTATCAAAAAACGTTCTAAACCAGTGTAATCTAAGCTAAATGAAATGTTGAAATTAAATTTGAAGACCAATTCAAAAGCTGCTTAGAAAGATTATCAAATTCATTTTCTGATAAAACAGGTTGATTTTTTATATTAATAGCTGTTTTTATTATCTTCAGTTCTGGTTGCAAAAGGACTTTAATTAATTCTGTTTTTCGCTTTATATAAGTCCCGGTTTCAAGATAAAAAATTGCTTGAACAGTAAAAGTTGCCGATTTATACAAATTTTGTAACAACTCAGTTGATTTTTCATGAATCATATTATGACCACACATATGATATAAATTACAGGCACTAATACGTATTGCCCTTTTAACATCCTCAGAGCTAATCAAATCTTTAATAAAATCGATACTCCCATAAATTGGTATAGTATCATAATAAAATTGAAATAAATCCGACCGCTCCCAGTTATTTAATTCTTTGATACCTGAAATAAAGCCACATATTTTTTCTCGATATTCAAGAGAATCCAACATATTTCTATACAATTTTAAATCTTCTGCATTTACCTTATTAAGTATAACTACAACATCTATATCACTGTCTTCTGTAGCTTCTCCTCTTCCATAGCTGCCTTGCAAGCCAACAAATACAACTCGTATGCCAAACAAAAGCTTGAGTTTTTTTAAATATTGATTTAACCATATATCACAATTAATTGGCATAAATCCTCCACTAGTTTAAAGTTGAATAAGTATTACTTATAATATTTATCTAATAAATTTGGGGCTTTTCGTTGTATCAAATAAAGAGGAAAACTACTTTGAATATTAAATATTGAAATAACCAAATGAAAATATAGTATAGTTTTTCTTATATTTCAAGAAAATTATTAAATACAATTCTTTAATTATATTTCAGTTCTTTTGAACCCATATATCTTAAAAATAATAGAAAAAACAAAAAATTAAATACCAGCTTATAAAATTTTCTCCTTAGAAATAAAAGACAATATAATAAAAAAAATTAAGTAAACATCTCATCGTTGAAGTAAAAAATAATAAATAATGTAATATTATTTTATAATCGGTTCTTACTTACAGTTTATAAATTAGAAGAAAATTGGTATGTTTTAAAATCATATGTATTATAAAAACATATGAAATCCAACACCAACTTCGTTATTAGCCTTTATAATTGGGTAAGGCATTATTTGATTACTATTAGCAACTTTGAATTCTTTATTTTTATCAATATTTCGAGTTAAGTATGTTGCATATATTTGACCAGCTAATGTAGATCCCATAACAATCCCTGTTGCTATTTTAACATCCAAATCAACAAAATTTTCAACAACAAAATTTGAGAACACGCCAATTAAAGCTCCACCAAGACCACCAACAGAAATCAATCCACTTCGATTATCTGACCATTTTATAACATCCCATAATGGTTGTGAACCTAAGTAAGCTAAATCAGAAATACCCATACCTAATAATAGATTTGTTGTATTAAATTCACTTTCTAACATTATCATAGTTAACCAATAATAATAATTAGCCCAAGCATATGATTGTAAACCAAAGAGACCTTTCCCTTTTTCTAATTCTTTATTTCTCAATCCAAAATATGATAAATATAAAGAACCATTTAATGCTACTAATTGAGAGGCTTGATTTATTTTTTCATCATACTGACCATCCCCAAAAATTCCCTCTTCATAAAGTACTTGTGATAAATAAAAGTAATTTACCATAGCTAATGTTTGATTTGTCGCTATCCTTGAATATAGCTCTGAAGTTATTTCATATTCTTTTGATAATTGTGAAGAAACTCCAAAACCAGCACCAACCCCAGCCAAACCAGTAAGCCCTATTGATAATGAATCACTAGGCAATTCTAAAAGATTTGCTAGGCTAAAGGCTGTATAAGTTAATGTACCAATGTTATTTATATAAAAAGGAACAATCCCTGAATTATCTTTTTGGTTATTTAAAGAAAATAGATAATTACTTGCTTTTAATTGATATTTTGAGCTTGGATATAAATCTACTAATTGTTCAAATGAGGCTACCGCTTCTTTATCTTTTTCTTGGATAATTGATTCTAATCCATTTATATATAAAGATACATCGTCACTTGCATATAACATACTTGTTGCAAATAATAATATTAATACTATAAATAATCTTTTTTTCATAAAAGCACCTTCCTAAGTTATCTTTATTCTAGCATATTATTTTATTTTGTATATTTAAAATCATAAATATAATAACAAATAAAAAATCTTGAACTTATAACCTATTTAAAAATTAAGTGTTTAATTAAATCTTTTGATAGTTATTCAATATTCTAAAATTTTCAAGTAACAATTTTGTTTGCAGTTACATCAACATAAGTTAAATATATTTTTCTAATAGTTCATTCATTTTATCTTGTGATGATAAACAAGTATCAACTAAATATCCTTTTTCATCATTATATTTGCTTAATCCTTTGTAGTAATAGAATTTATAATCATCTTCGATAATAAAAGGTGTAATATTATTTTTTAAACATTCTCTAAACAGGATTAATCTGCCTACTCTACCATTTCCATCTTGAAATGGGTGAATCCTTTCAAACTTAACATGGAACTCGATAATATCTTCAACAGATTTATTTTTTATTAAATTATAAAAATTTAAGAGTGTTTTCATTTCAGCACTAACAGATTTAGGATTAGTAGTTTCAATTCCACCAACTGTATTTTTTCTAATTTTATAATCTCCAACTTTAAACCAGTCTAATCTACTATCAGAAGTTCCATTTTTTAAAATAGCGTGAAACTTTTTTATTAGTTTCTCACTTAATGGATCAAAAATTGTATCAAGCAAATAATCAAAAGCTCTAAAGTGATTTGCTACTTCAATAATATCATTTGTATTATTAATACCTTCCACAGTATTTGTTTCATATATAAATCTAGTATCTTCTTCACTCAATTTGCTACCTTCAATTCTGTTTGTATTGTAAGCAAAAAGTATTTGTAATTCATGATACAATGAATTAGGTAGTTTCATCTTTTTCTCTTCTAAAAGTTTGAAAAGAAAATCTGAAATATCTTTTTCAATTTCTACAATATCACCAATTTGACAATTAAGTTCATTACAAATAGATGCAATACTGTTAAGTGATACACTTTCACCATTGCTGAATTTGCTCATAGTTTTTGAAGAAATACCAAGTTTTTCTTGTAAGTATTTTTTAGTAATATTCTTTTCTTTTAATAATTCATTTAGATGATACTTAATCTTCATAGTCTACCTTCTTATATAAGATATTATACCTAAATACTTTATTAAAGTAAAGTTTTTAATATATAAAATTTATTAAAGTAAAGTTTTAAACTTATATGCAGTTTTAAACAAACTTAATTTTACATAATTTATTATACAATATTATCCAAAGAGTATAATCATAAAAACATGAGGTTTGTACTCTATCAAATATAAAAAGCAAACCTGATTAAAGTTCTAATTAGTCTAGTTGTGAGGTACTCCTCATGTTATTTTTTGTTTCAAAGATATTATAAATCTGATAAATTATATAATAATTTTAAAAAAATATTTATTAAATAATTTTTATATTTATTAATTGTAATTATGATATACACACTCTTTGCTTTATGTTAATAGTTGTGAAAAAACTAAAAGGAATATCTTCTCTTATAGTTCTATGCCACGAGCACTCAAATCTAAGGCTATTAACTCAAGTTCACGTAAGGTCTGCAAAATCATAAAAGCGGAATCATACCTAGAGATTTCCTTGGATTTAATGCTATTATCATTTGCAAGTCCTATGTCAAAGCGAATACGTTCAACTTCTATTGCATTAGTGCGTTGATCAAACTCATACTGACCTATAGATAAGTTAAGCAAAAACCCTTCAATATTTCTTTGAATCTCTTCAATCTTTTTTTCTAAATCATCGCGAGCTTTCTCAACCTCTATCTCTGCCTGCAAAACAGATTCAGTTGCCAAGGCTGTGGATAGTTTCGTATTAGAGCGAGAGAGATCTGAAGCACTAAAGCCTATAGAGAAAGAGAAGAGAGGGTTACTACTAGTGATTAAATCATCAAAAGATGTAAAGAAATCAGCTCCTAAACTTGGGGTGTAAAAGGGAGAAACCTGAAAAGAAAGATTTAACATTGGGGCATCAGCTGGGCTCTTAAGCATTGCATCTAGCTCTGCTGTACGAAGTTTCCCCATTGCCTGTCTATATGAGTAATCTTTTTCTAAAAGAATTTCTACAAGCTGTTGCCTATCAAATATAATTCTAGGAAGATTCTCGAACAGTTTACTATCTACGATAACCTGTTTTGGATAATCATCACTTCCCCAAAGAGTTGTTAAAGAGTTTTGAACAGTCTCTATTTGCCTCTCAATCTCAGTAAGAGAGTAGCGTAACTGATTAATAGCAAGGACTCTTGCCTCATAAGCATTGCGACTTATACGTCCTTCTTCTAGGTCCTTCTTTGCATCCTTGATTGAAACCGTTTCTAAAATTAGTTGTTCACCTAAAAGAAATCTACTTTCCTTAAGGGCCTGAAGGGCAGATAGTTGACTATTCCCCTGAGATACAAGAGCTGATAACAGTTGATCAAATGAAAGCTTTGCACTCTCTGATGATATCTGTAATTTTTCTAGTTGTTTTTTAGAATAATTTGTATCAATTAACCCTTCTCCCACCCATAATGGCTGGTTGAAAGTCAGGCTCGCAGATGGACTATGTGTCCACGCCCACAATGATCCCGAAGCACTATTTTTCGTTAAGGATGACTTTTGAGATGCACTAAGGGTTGCAACAGCACCTGTACCAAGTTTTTTTGAGATACTTGTACCAATACCAAAGGTATTTGAAATGTCAACCCCCCCAGTAGAACTTTGGTTAATACTTCTACTTATAGAGTAAAGTGGTTGCGAGGAAAGCCCCACCTTTAAACCTTGCTCTCTCTGTTGGTACTGCATTTGCTGCTGTTGTATCCTATAAAGAGACTCAAGTTGCTCAAGATCAGGATTCCCCTCTATAAGAGCCTGACGTAATTCCTTTTCTGCTTCGGCTAAGGTGGGAAACGAATCATCCTGCCATTGTTGTATGAATGTTTTTAAGCTCTCTTGCTCTAGAATAACTTCATCCCCATCTTCTACCTCATAATCAATATCGAGAGAAGGATAAGAAGTTGCTGCAAGAGGAAAGGCAACAGTGATTAGTATACTTAATATGAGTAATAGATATTTTTTCATGCTTCACTCCTATTTTTCTTTTTGTCATAAATGATTCCATAGAGCATCGGTATTATGAACAAGGTAGTTAGGGTAGAGAATACCAGACCAAAAATGATAGTACTAGCCATAGGTGACCAGACTACAGAGTAACCACCTATTCCAATTGCTGTTGGCAATAATCCAACAATAGTTGTTAAAGAAGTAAGTATAATTGGCCTAAGCCTTGTTCTAGCTGCCTCAACAACAGACTCCTTAACGGATTTCCCCGTCTCTCTCAATTCATTGATAAAACTAATCAATACAATTGCATCATTAACGGCAATACCTGCTAAAGCGACACTTGAGTAGATAACTGTCGTTGAAAGTGGAGTCCCTGAAACAAAGAGATATAGAATAACACCGATAAAGGCAAACGGAATAGAAAATAATATCAACAAGGGCTGACTGTAACTGTTGAATTGGGTTCCAAGAATCAAGTAAATCAAGAAAATACCAAGAATAAATACTCTTAGAATATCAAATATCAAAGTATTAAAGTCGTCAAACTCTCCTCCCACTTTAAAGGATACATCAGAATATCGACTTGAAAGACTCTGATCCCAGAGTTCTTGTACCTGTTGGTTAACCATTTTGAGGTCTAAAGAATCAATGGCATTTGCGGATACTGTTATCTCACGTTTACCTTCAACCCTTCGGATCGAACCAAGTGAGCTCTCAAGCTCAATGGATGCAACACTAGATAGAGGAATCAATCTTCCATCTTCAGTGGGAATTAAAAGTTGTTCAAGGTTTTCATACTGTCTAGAATCAGACGAAGCAAAGCGTACTACAATATCTATTTGCTCATTCTTCTCAAAGAAAATTCCTGCAGGTATATTATCAAAACGGGCACGTATATAAGAGCCTATACTACTCACACTTACCCCAAGTGCGCTTGCACGATCTTGGTTTATTTTAATACGAAGTTCTGGGCTACCTGCGATAAAGTCACTCTCCACATTTGTTACCCCATCGATGGAATTCAACAAGTTCACGATAGCATTAGATGCGTCGATAATTTTCTTGTACTCATCCCCTGAGAAACGAAAGCTCAATGGAGCAGCTGTAGGTGGTCCATTTTGTGCTTTGCGGAAAAAAACTTGTTCGACACCACTGAGGTAATAAGTCTCATTTTGCACCTCAGTAATAATTTCATTAATACTACGAGTTCTCCCTTCACCCATCTCAGCAAGATCTACAGTTATTTGAGCTTGAGTGGAATTGGACTCTCCACTTCCTAGTGTCCCAATCTTTGTACTTATAGAATTTATCTCACCATTTCCTACCTTATCAAGCAAGATATCCTCATACTGTGCTACAATTTTATTGGTCTGATCCAAAGATGTTCCTCGGGGAGTAAGAATCTCAATATTGAAATAGGAGTAGTCCTCAGCTGAAAAAAGGTCTTGACGAAGGGTCCCTACAAGAGAGAAAACACCGACGGTAACCACTAGGGCAAGGAAAAGTATGAGAATCTTAAATTTGTAGGCCTTTGCAAAGAGCTTGGAATACCCTTCCTGAATTCTATAAAACCAAGTCCCAGGTTCTTTTTTCTTTTTATTCTTTTCTCTTGGTCCCCACTCTGCATAGTGACTTGGAAGAAAGAAAAGAGCTTCACCAGTACTAACTATAAGAGCTATTGTAACAGTTAAAGGGATAACTCTAAGGAACTTTCCAATAGTCCCAGGAAGAAGCATCAAAGGCAAAAAAGCTGCTACAGTCGTTGCAGTTGCAGCTACAACTGGCCATATAACTTGATTGGATCCATCTATTGCTGCATCATGACGTAAGAGCCCATTTGATTGCAATCGATAAGAATTCTCTATAATAACAATAGCATGATCAACAATAAGTCCTAGAACCAATACTAGACCAAATAGGGTATTTGTATTAATAGTTTCTCCTAGCAAATCTAAGACAAGAAAGGTTAAAGCAAAGGTTACAGGTATTCCCAAAGCTGTTATTAATGCATTGCGTAAACCAATAAAAAGCCAAAGTATGAGAACAAGCAAAAACAATCCCATTATAGCGTTAGAAGAAAGCACTGATAGACTTGATGCTATCTGAACCGTTGAATCATTAAATAGAGTCAACTTAGCTCCTCCAGTGTTCTGCCAACGAGCTTCTTCAACAATTTGAGTTACGCCATCGACAATATCAACAGAGTTCCCTTTTACTACCTTAATGACCCTCAAATTTACAGAAGGATTACCATTGAAACGAGCAAGAGAAGAATCTGGATCAAACCCATCTACAACCTCAGCTACGTCACTAACACGTACCACTCCAGATGAATCTGAAGAACGCCTTATAATTACAGAATTAAAGTCAGAGACATTATCAATTGAACCAAGGGTCCTTAAGAGATACTCTCTAGAACCAGTATTTAAAGTTCCACTTGGGATTGTACTGTTCTGGTCAGAAATAGCCCTAACCACTTCATTGACACTCAAGCCTTTGGCAATAAGACTACTATTATCTAAATTAATAAGAATCTGTCTATCAGGAAGCCCAAGCAACTCAACATCAGAGACATCCTTGAGCTTAAGTATCTTGTTCTGTAAGGATATTGCTTGCTCCCGTAACTGTTCATAAGGCAAGTTACCACTAATTACAACCTCAATGACAGGAAGAAAATCAGCAGAAGAAAAATCATCAACAATGGGGTCAAGGACACCATCGGGTAATACTACTTGACTGAATCGGGTCTGGACATCTTGATAAAGAGATTTAAACTCTTGTTGTGTAATACCATCATCAAATTCAACCCTAACTACACTAAGCCCCTCACTGGTGGTTGAGCTTATCTTCTTTAGTTTGTCTAACCCTTGGAACGCATTTTCAACCGGTATGGTTACTGAAGATTCCATATCTTCTGCTCCAACTCCAGGATATGGAACTATAACATTGACCCAAAAGAAAGGAATCTCTGCAAACTGTTCTTGTGGAAGTCGTGCCAAACTTAAGCCACCTAAAAGGAGGACTGTTATCATTAATATATTTACCATCACAGGCTTGGTTACAGAAAACCTGCCAATGCTAAATCCTTTTTGGTTATCCATAATCTGTTCCTCTATTCGTTTTCTTGTGTTACAACAGTGGTGCCATCCAAAATACGTGAAAGAGCACTTACCAATACTTTCTTTCCGACGAGGGTGATACCATCATCTAAACTTTCGATAGCACTTTGGTCTCCATACTGATCAACCACTTTCACATTAACCTGTTTTGCACTGTTCCCTTCAACCATATAAACTGAAGTCTCCCCATTACGGTAGACCATTGCAGAATTAGGAACCAAGGTATAAATTGGTGCCTCCTCATTGAATATTATTACATCTGCACTGATACCTGCCTTTATAACAGAAGGTTTTGGATTAGTGAAATCCACTAATACAGACCAGCTTCCTGTTCTTGAATCACTGCTGGCGCTAATACCACTTACCTTACCTTCAGCCTCGATATTCTCTGTTGGAGTCTTGATGGTAATGCGGGCTGGAGCGCCTTCCTTTATAAGAAAGAGCTGATTCTGTCCAACCGGTATCGTAATACGCAAATGTTCAAGATCTACAACTCGCACAATTTGAGCTCCAGCTTGTATAAGATCCCCAACAACAAGGTTTGTTTTCTCTGCTACACTGCCAGCTATCGGAGTTATGATTTTGGTGTTTTCCAAATTCGTCTTTACTTGCTCAAGTTGGGCATTAAGTCCATCTACACTACTTTGTGTTTGGTTCAACTGAACAAGGGAAATAGCACCTCGCTCGTAGAGTTGTTTGTTAGCCTCAAGCTCTTTAAGGCTATTTTCATACTGAGTTTTCAACTGACTGACATTTAATAATGGAATAGTATCATCCAAAACCAATAGAACTTGATCTTTTTCTAATTTTGAACCCAAGTTAAAATCAATTGATTTTATCACACCTGAAGTCCTTGCTTTAATATTTACTTCCTCGAGTCCCTGAATGGTTCCACTAGCTAGTACACGATCACGCAAGGCAGCTTTTTTTACTTCAACAGCAGATGATACTACTTGAGTGTAATCTGTGGCTGTGGAGATTTCATCAAGCACAAGTGGCTTTTTTTCTTCTATATCCTCTTTACATGAAGAAAAAGATAATGGAAGAAATAACAATAAAATAATCGATATAATGTTTCCTGTACGGTTCATATGGTACCTCTTTGTATTGTATGCTATAAAATAAACTGTAATCTTAATGATACTCTATATCATTAAGATATTCGTATTATGTGATTTCCGCAAGAGAAAGAGTCTCAAAAAGTCCCAAGAAATAGATTTATTTACATTTTTTTAATATAAATAATGAATTTGTAAGATACTATTATGAAGAAAACCTCACTCAAGTACAAAATTAAAATAACTTATTCACTTATAAAGTTTTATTAAATATCTTTTGATTTCATACTAAAAATTTTTCTTTTAATTATTTTTGAATCCTCAATTAATATCTTTGTCGACCTCTTTAACCTAACTATTATAAAAAATTAAAAATGGCAAAAAATTTACTTCATAATAAAAGATTATTATATATCTAATAAAAATCATTTAACAAATTTATTTTACTTGGTATTCAAAGAATAATCAAATTAATTAAATATTTAAAATATTAAAACAAGACAGCTAAAATAAATCACAATAATATTTTAACAAATAAAAATGGAATACAAGAACACATTATAGCTGATAAATGGTTTAATAATCCTTATTTTGAAAGATAAGCACTCTTCTAATAAGCAATATAGAAACGTTAAAATATTTTTATATACAGTTAAATTATATTTTCTTAAGATAGTACTCTAATATTTGTTTACAATCAAATATTCATATATTATAATAATTTGTTATGAGATGTATTTTATGAAAAAAAATAATTTATTTAAATTGAATATTTTCTTTATTTCAGCTTTATGTTGTATATCCTTAACTATATTAAGTAGCTGTGACCTTTTTCAAAATTATTTCTTTCAAGAATCAATGGTTATATTTTCTCAAAACCCAGGGTCGTATCAAAATGGTACCCAATTATTTATTGAACTTTCAACTGACAATCCTTCTGATACTATTTATTATACAACTGATGGTAGTGAACCAACTTTAAGAAGTAATAAATATAAAACACCAATAGCAATAAATACTGATACTACTCTTAGAGCAAAGTCCTATAATGGCTTTGCATCTTCATTAGAAAATAAAGGTAAATATAAATTTGTAGATAGTTTTCCATCATACAATATTGGAGATGAAGGACCCTCAGGAGGTACAATCTTTTATGATAAAGGGAATTACACTGATGGGTGGAGATATTTAGAAGCATCCCCTAGAACTAGTGAAGGAGAAAATATTGCTTGGGAAAACTCAGTATGGGGTAATTATAAAATTGCTGAAACTAGTAAAGAAATAGGAGAAGGGTTATCCAACACACTAACAATACTTGATAATTTAATAGCAGATAAAGAAATTAATGCAGCATCTTATTGTTGGGAGTTAGAAGTAATAAATGATGGAATAATATTTGATGATTGGTTCTTACCCTCAGTTTATGAATTAGAGGAAATTTGGAATGAGTTAAATCATCAATATCCTACCTATTCATCCAAAGAAGAAATTGATTACCCAAAAGTTATTTTTTTGAGCTCTAGCAATCATGCAACAGAATCTGCTTGGTGTGTATTATTTCTTAATGATGAAGTCCTTCTTCCCTCACAAAGAATACGTTATAGATCAAAATGGCAAGACCTTAAAATAAGAGCTATCCGAATGCTTTAAAATATAACAAAATAATAAAGCAAATTATGCTTATTTAAAGAATATAATATTTCAATATTAAGATATGATACTATTTTATTGCTCTTAGCTACATATAATAAAAAAGAAAAGGTAAAATATTTTATTAAATAACTAATGGATAAGTTTATGAGTAAATCTAATTTTAAACAAAGATTAATATATTCCCTGGGAATGACAGTAGTATTTTGTATTATTCAATTTATTTATGGGAACATGACTGCTTGGTATTTTTATCTATTATTCTTTATTTTAATTTTCTCTTTTGTGAGTTCACCCTTATGAAAAAACACAATAGCTCCCTGGATTAAAGAAAAAGAGAATAAATAAAAAATTATAAATATAGTTTAATAAAATAAGTTCAAACAATGGAGTATAAATGAAAAAAACAAGCATATTATAACAATTTTCAAGGAGGATATATGGAAAATAATCAACAAAAGCCTTTTGAACAAAATGAAACTTTTTCTTTACGATTTCACAAAATTTTTATTTACATTATAATACCTTTAGTAATAATCAATTTTATCACTATTGAAATTAACGCATTTAATATGAGTTTAATTTGTGATGGGATTTGGGGAATAATTGGAATTGTCTCATTTGTGTACCTATTTTATGTACTCTATAATAAAAAATCTAATTCTATGATAACATTAATAACTGTGCTTATCATAAATATAATATTTTAACTATTCCATAATTTAAATATACAAATTGGTTATAAACTTATATTTATAAATAAAAATATAAAATGGCAAATCCTGTTATCAATATTCATTATATTTACAATCTCCATATTAATTAGTACATACTATCTAAAAAGAAGAACACTTTTTAATAATTAATAAAAAATCTAAATTCTATGTATTAATACTTTAAAAAAAATTACAACTTTATTCATTTTGGATAAAGTTGTAATAAATATTATATACTATTAAGCAAATATTTCTCGTAAATTTTTCAATTGTATCTAACCTATTATCTCTTATTTAAACAATCACTAATAAAGAGTTACATTAAATTAAAAACAAATCTACAAATCCTTGAGTTAAAACATTTACCAAACCCATATCAGTAATTTTTAAAACAGGTGCTGCTGGAAGTGCTGCAGTAGCTAATCTCATTATAGGATTATCATTCTTTACACCTTGCTTTAAAAGCACTTGTTTCATAGTTTTTATTTTTGAAACAACACTAAGTGGATTTTCATTAGTAATTAAACCTGCTATTGGAAGTTCAACATTAGTAACTTGTCCATTATTCGAATAAACAATCCCACCTTTACATTTCTTTATTTCTTCAATTGCAACTTTAGCATCAATTATATTATTAAAGACTACTGTAAGATTATGAGAATCATGACTTACAGTTCCTGCTAAAGCCCCTTCTTTTAGATGAAATTTTTCTACCACTCCAACAAAATAATTATCACTATCTTTATGTCTGTTTATAACAGCAATAAAGTTTAACTCTTTATTTTCTGCTAATGACAAATAACCATTTTTTACTGGTAATTTTACAATTTTTTCCAAAGTAAATAAACTTTCATAGCTTTCATACTCAATCACTCTGGTTTCAATATATCCCTCTTCAATTGGAGCTTTAATTTTTAAATTATTATAATCAAAGTTATCTATAAACACAGTATTTTTTGATTCAACTTCATTAATATATTTAGGATAAACTTTAACCATTTTATTATCTTTAGCTATAAGTTCGCCTTCAAAAAAAACTTCATCAACCTCAACTTGATTTTTATCTCCAATTAAGAAATTTAAATTTGCAATATAACCTGGAGCAATAGCTCCTAAATGATTAAGTTTAAAATGTTTAGCTGCAATGATTGTTGCTGATCGAATAGCATCTCCAAAAGATAACCCTGCTTGTATTGAACTTTTAATACATTGATTCAAATGACCTTCATTCATCAATTGTTCAGCTTCAATATCATCAGTACACAAAGTTAATCTATCAAAGGTATCAACACCTTTTAATCCATTAATGATGCAATTAATATTTTTAGCAAAAGAACTATCTCTAGCATCTACTATCATTCCATTTCTTACTGCTTGAAGTGCATTATCTCCTGAGAAAAATTCATGATTACTTTGAGGCCCTCCACATAAATATGCAGAAAGTTCTCTTGGATTTTCTCCATAAAAATGACCTTGTATAAAACTATTCTTTTTTTCAGTAACATCTATAATATCAACTATTCTCTTATGATTATTGACCACACCAAAATAGTCCATTACTTCAGCTATCCCTAAAACGTTTTCTTTATTTAGAATCTCTTCAATTTCACCACTTTCAAAGATGGCACCTGATTTTTCTAAACCAGGTGCACTAGGTACACAAGAGGGAGCTAAAACATATTGATTCATATAGGTGTGTTTACCTGCATCAAGCATATAATCCACACCTTCCATACCCATGACATTTCCAATCTCATGTGGATCTGTAACAATTGTTGTAGTTCCTCGAGGAATGGCTAAAGTTGAAAAATTCTGAGGAGTTAACATACTACTTTCAATATGCATATGTGAATCAATAAAGCCTGGTACAACTAATTTATTTTTTGCATAATAATTAGCTTTAGTTTTTCCTTTATTAAAAAAGTTTTCTCTTGTTTCAATATATGCAATATATCCATTCTTTATATAGATTTCACCAGGATAAATTTCTTTTGTGAATACATTAAAAATTCTTGCATTTCTAATAATCAAATCACTTTCAACTCTATCCATAGCACAATCAACTAATGTTTTTCTCTCTTCTTTGTTCAATTTTTTCATTAATAGCCTCTAAACAATAAAATATAGAATTAGTAATAAAGCTAAAATATATAAGCCAATTTTTGTCTCTTTACCCTTCCCATAAATTAACTTGATAAGTACTTGAGCAATAATACCACCTGCAATACCTGCAGCAAAATCTGTAAAGAAAATTGTAAATATTATAGTAATAAATGGTCCAAATGCTGTTTCAAAAGTTGAAAAATCAATCTTTACAATATCACAGATCATTAAATAACCAATATAAATCAAGATAGGTGCAGTTGCTGCAATTGGAATAATTGAAACTATTGGAGCTAAAATAACAGCAATTAAGAATAAAAGACCTGTAACAACAGAAGTAAAACCTGTTCTACCACCTGATTCAACGCCAACAGCTGATTCAACAAATGTAGTAATTACAGTACAACCGAACATAGCACCAATTGCTGTGAAACAAGAATCTACTAAGAAAGGTTTTTCAATTCCTGGGAAGTTACCATTTTCGTCTAACATATTAAGTCTTCCACCTAATCCTAATACAGTACCTAAAGTTGAAAAGAAATCTCCAAAGAATGTAGCAAACAATAATGTAAAGAACATAGGTTTCATTATTTCTGAAAAGCTAAATTGGAATAATAAATTATTTACTGATGATAAATCTGGTAATGAGAATGATATCTCTGTATTAGTAACACCAAAAGGAATACCTAATAAAGTAATAATAATTACTGAATATAATATTCCACCTTTAATCTTTTTATATTCAAAAAAGACAATAATTAATAAACCAATAAGGGATAAAATTACTGTTGGAGAAGTAAAATCTCCCATTGCCATTCCACTTGAAAAAGTTGCAATACCAGAATCATTGAAGCCTAAATATACTAAAAAGAATCCAATAGCTGCACCAATTGCAATCTTAATATCTTTTGGAATCAATTCAACAATATACTTTCTTAATCCAAATACTGTTAATAAAATAAAAATAACCCCAGAAATTAAAGTAACAGTCATCATTGCTGCAAATGATATTTGATTTGATTGCAACATTGAACCCAATAAGAAGTTAATCCCCATCCCAGTTGATAAAGCAAAAGGGAAATTAGAATATAAACCCATTATAATTGTAGAAATACCGGTTATAACTGCGGTTAATACAAATATAGCCGTGCTAGTAATTTCAACACCATTGATATCAACAATTGAAGCATTAGGTCCAATTATCGCAATAGGTTGTAAGAATAATACATAAACCATTGTCAAAAACATTGTTAAGCCAGCTAGGACTTCAGTTTTATAACTAGTTTTATGCCCCTTCAAATCAAAAAGATTTTTTTTAATATTTTTATCCATATATTTTCTCCTTAATTCAGAACTTTATTACCTATTGTAAGTATAGGAGCAATAGGAAATTAAAACTTTTTTTAATTTTTAATTAAAAATGTAACTAGATTTTTATATAAAAATAAAATGCAAAAAAATTTTTTTTATATTGCATCTATACTAGCTATAGGTTTTATGCTCACATTAATAAAAATTTTTTATTGGAATTCTTTATAAATTTTGGAGAGAATAAAACATTGAATAAACAAAAAGAAATAAAAGGAATAATTTTAGCAATACTTGCTTCTACGTTATTTGGAACGCACCCAAGTTGTGTTTATTTTTTACGGAGTAATGGTATGGAAATACTACCAACTCTTTTAATTAGTAGTATCCAATGTTTTGCAATCTATTTATTAATTTTAAAAGCAACAAACAAAATTAATTCATTAAGAATTACAAAACTTCAATTTAAGAAACTATTACTCTCTGCAAGCTTATTTTATTCAACTATATTTTTTTTATTTGCATCTTATTCAAAAATTCCATCAGGATTAGCGACTGTAATTCATTTTATTTATCCAAGTTTAGTCACAATACTCTCAGTTTTTACAAAAAGAGATAAATTATCAAAACCATTAATTATCGCAATTTTTGCAACTTTTTCTGGAATTTTATTGGTTTCGAATCCATCAAATCACAGTTTGAATACAATCGGAATTTTATTTGCCATTTTTTCTGCTATAGTTTTTAGTCTATATATTTATATGATAAATGATAAAACCTTTGATAAATTTAATAATACAACTTTCGTTTTTTATATATCCTTATTTGGAACAATATTATTGCTAATAATTATTTTAACAAAAAGTTTATTAGTTAATTCTTTTACCATTATGTGGGGCTCTTTTTCGAATAAAGTTTTATTTGGAGCATTTGCTCTTGGTATCACACAAGCTATGGGAGTACTTTTTCTTGCTAAAGCAATCAAATCGATTGGAGGCCCTATAGGAGGCGCATTAACGGCTTTTGAACCTCTGACTGCTGTAATAATTGGTACAATTTTTTTCTCTGAGCAAATGCCCTTTTACTGTATTTTAGGATGCTTACTGATTTTAGGTTCAATAATATATTTATCAATCTCTAAACTAAAAGAAGATTCTAATATCAGTAAAAAACCTTGCAAAAATATTAATTATTAGTATAAATAATATATAAAGGATAAAGACATGTTAGAAAAACTCACTATAGGTCAATTGGCAAATATTTTTAATATAAATATTCAAACACTTTACTATTACGATAAAATTGGACTACTTATTCCCTCTTTTAGAAACAATATTACTGGAATCAGAACATATTCATTTAAACAAGTTCAACAACTATCAACTATCCTGTATTTAAAAAAATGTGGCTTTAGCTTAGATGAGATAAAAGAATTGGAAAGAAAATTAACTCCACAAAAAGCTAAAGAAAAACTAACAGAAAAATCTAATGAAATCATGATTCAATGGAAAGAAATTGTTGAATTAGATAAAGCTTTACATAAAAAAATTAAATACGTTGATGATGAATTAGCCCTAAGAGCTATAGAAGAAGAAAAGATTTTATATAGAGAACAAAGATATTTTTTAAAGATTGGAGTTGAAGAATCTGCTTATGGAACTCAATTTCTTTATTATCATCCTTGTGTAGTCTGCTATTTCCCAGAAGGAAAAGTCTTTGGAGCTATTATTGATAAAGGAGAAGATTTAGGCAGTGAAAAAGGACCTATTATGACTATTCCTAATGGAAATTACTTAATTGAATATCATAAAGGACCTTATACAACAATATATGCCCATCAAGAAAAAATAATGAAAGCAAATCCAAATTTAAAATTTACTGGAAATGTTTATACTTTTGACATTGTTGATGTTATGAACTGCGCAAATATTGAAGATTTTATTACTAAAATGGAATTTCAATTAGAAAATTAATTAATTATTATTTTAACCTATACAAAAAAATGATAATAAATAATGCTTAAACAACATAAGATATAATAAACACACAAATAAAGTAAAAAGCTATTGATCTTCAAAGAATCGAACAAAAAACATTCGGTTACAAAAAAATACAACAGCTTATTCTATTTTTCAAAATATTGTTTCATAATTTCTGGCATATTATCAAGAATTTTTCTTGCTAATTTCTCAGGGGCCTCTTCCATGCCATCTGATATCCAATTAAATATAGATCCTACGGCTCCAAAACTATTAAATTGAAGAGCAAATTCCATACTTGAATCAATACATTCTAGCTGCCCACGCTTCTCTATTTCTTTCTCATATGCTGAACGCGTAAAGTCGATAATCAAATTTTGCAAATAGGTTTGGCTATTAGAATGAAGAATATTATGATAAAAGCTTTTCTTTTGTTGCATTTTATCCAACATTCTAGCCAAGACTTCTTGCCAAGGATCACTTAATGAGCTTTCTTGTATAATTTCTTTAATTTCTGATTGAAAAACATAATTTACTAACTGATATTTATCATAAAAGTGTCTATAGAAAGTTTGTCTAGTTACATTGCAATTATCTACAATTTGTTGAACTGTTATTTTTGATAATTCCCTTTTATCCATTAACTGAACAATTGAATCTGCCAACAATTCTTCAGTGCTTCGTCTCTTAATCATAAACCCCGTCCGTTACATTTTAATCCATTTGTAACATCAAATTACATGAGATAAATATTGTAACTACCTTAATCGATAATTTTATATTAATAATAACATATTGATATAAATTAAACAACTTTTTATATGAATAAGGAGAAAACAAAATGCAAAATTTTAGTAAAATTTTCGAACCAATCACTATTGGAACTATGACTGTAAAAAACAGAATTAACATGGCTCCTATGACAACCTTATATGCTGGAAGTGATGGTGAAGTAACTGATCAATTAATGGAATATTATTGTGCTAGAGCACGTGGTGGTACAGGTATGATTACAGTAGAAGGTGCTTATATAAATGAAACAGGCTTACAAATTCCTTGTTCCATCAATGTAAGTAATGATAAATTCATTCCAGGGTTATCAAGAATTGCAACAGCTATTAAAGACAACGGTTCAAAAGCTGTACTTCAACTAATTCACTCAGGGGTTCAAGCCTGGGTAGAACAATCTTTAGGACCTAGTGCAATTGGAAGAATAGATGGAAAACCAATTTCTACAGAAGCTGTTCCTAGAGCTTTGACTACAAAAGAAGTAATGCAATTTGTTAAAGACTTTGGTCAAGCAGCTAGAAGAGCTAAAATGGCTGGGTTTGATGCTGTTCAAGTTCATGGAACACATGGCTATTTGATAATGCAATTTTTATCACCTTTAACAAATCTTAGAATTGATAATTATGGTGTTGATAGAAATCTTTTCCCTGTTGAAATTGTAAAAGAAATAAAAAAAGTTTGTGGAGCTTCCTACCCTGTTATTTTTAGACTTTGCGCTGATGAAATATTAGGAGATAAACTCTTAAAACCAGGTATCACTATTGAAGACTCTAAAGAAACTGCTAAACAATTAGAAAAAGCTGGAGTAGATGCATTTGATGTTACTGGAGGAAGTGACGATGTAATTCATCGATACGTACCTTCTGCATATATCTTAAATGACACAGAAGGTTGTTTTATAAATTATGCACAACAAATTAAAGAGGTAGTAAATGTCCCTATAATAACTGGTGGAGGTGTTGAAACTCCAGAACAAGCTATAGAGCTTTTAAATTCAGGAAAAACCGATATGTTATTTATTGGTCGTCAATTAATTGCAGACCCTAATTGGATAAGAAAACTCGAGTGTGGCCAAAGAAATCACATCAGACCTTGTGTTAAATGTGTTGAATGTGGTGAAAGAATTGTATATGAACAAGAAAT
Organism: Sphaerochaetaceae bacterium; assembly: GCA_963678575.2. Taxonomy (GTDB): domain Bacteria; phylum Spirochaetota; class Spirochaetia; order Sphaerochaetales; family Sphaerochaetaceae; genus Pleomorphochaeta. The sequence goes on from CAXXHV010000002.1 coordinate 1,561,351, forward strand.
GAGATGCTCAGTAAATCCAATAAGTGGAAAAGAATGGAAGTATCTTAACGAAGAAGATGTGCCTCTAGCTAGAGTTTCAAAAAAAGTTCTAATTATTGGTGGTGGTATTGCAGGCATGGAAGCTGCTAAAACAGCTACTCAAAGAGGTCATAAAGTAACAATAGTTGAAAAGACTGATAAATTAGGTGGAACTCTAAATATTGCAGCAGCGCCAACCTTCAAATATCGTTACGCTAATTTAGTAAAATATTATATTGAAGAATTAAAACAATTAAATATTGATATAAAACTAAATACTGCTGCAGATGAAAATTTCATTGAAAATTTTAAAGCTGATGCTGTTATTCTAGCAACAGGTTCAAAAGAAATAACTAATCCAATTTCAGGTGCTGAAAATTGTTTATATGCTGATGATGTATTAAACAATAATGTAAAAACTAAAGATTCTGTTATTGTTATTGGTTGTGGATTAGTGGGTGCAGAAACAGCTTATCATCTTGCAAAGCAAGGGAAAAAAGTCACAGTATTTGAATCTTTAGCTCCTGCTATGAGTGTTGGTGGAATTGCTTTATTCAGACCTACTGGTCTATTTGATGAATATGGGGTGACCATCCACTCTCATGCTCCAATTGTCGAAATCTACAAAGATGGTGTTTTAACAATCGATAATATGGGCAGGAAAATTATAACTAAAGCAGATAATGTAGTATCTGCTATTGGTAGAAAACCTGCATATAACAGTGAATTTGCTACTAAACTTAGAGAAATAGGCCTTTGGATACTTCCTGTAGGAGATGCCGTATCAGCTAGAAAAGTTTCTTCAGCTATTCATGAAGCTTTCCAAGCAGCATTAAGCATCTAATTTAAAATTAAGTTTTTTGACAATGAACAAGTACATGTCAAGTTTACACTGTAATTTTTAAAATTAGTAAGCTAAACTCGGTTTCCGTCTTTCAACGAAGCCGAGTTTAGCAATTTCATAATTATTAACTAAATAATAAATATAAAGAAAAAGGAGTATTACTAACAAATACCCCTCTATGTATTTAAAATCACTAAACACCTAATTCTGCACGAGTTGAAGCAATTTTTACTCGATCATTTCTAATATCATCCATTGCTTTTTCTACTGCATCTCTTACTTCTTGAGGAATAATATCTTCAAAGTTATTATATGGAGCGATATCAATTGCTCCTTCTTTTAATCCATATTCCACATTTTTACCAGCTTCTAAGCTACCATCTAAAAATTGTTTAACGGTTAAATATGTCGCTTCAGAGATACCTTTTCTAGCTGATGTAATTGTGTTTTCTGGAGCAAAATTTGATTGGTCTATATCACAACCCATTGATGCAATACCTAATTCTTGAGCTGCTGTGAATACACCAAGACCAGTTAATCCAGCAAATTGAATAACAATATCAGCACCTTGTTGAGCCATTGCAATAGTTGCTTCTTTCCCTTTTGCTTGATCAGTAAAAGACCCCGTAACGACAGAAAGGACTTCAACCTCAGGATTAACAGATTTTGCACCTTGAGTAAAACCAACAATGTATCTTTCTACAGGAGGGATATCCATACCAAGGACAGCACCAATGACATTTTTATCATTTAACTTATCTGACAAATTTGAATATTGTTTTGTCATTAATCCAGCTACAACGCCGGCAAGATAACTTGCTTCTTGCTCTTTCCAAGTAATACCTAAAATATTTGATGGATAAGGATCTACAGCAAAGGATAAATCTATTCCAGCAAAGATTGTTTCAGGATAATACTCAGATACTTCTAATAAAGCATCATAGAATAAAAAACCTGTTGCAAAAATCAATTCTGCACCATCATCTGATAAACCAGAAAGATTTGGAATATAATCTGTCATTGAAGAAGGTTCGACTAATCTAATCTCAATTAATCCTTCATCTTCAGCTTTCTTTAAACCACTATAAACACCATCATTAAAGGACCCGTCACCTAATCCATTAGTATCAGTTGCCATACCAATAATTGGTTTCTTGTTTGATTCTTGTGCTCCTGATGCGAGTAGCATACTACAAGCTACTACCAATAAAATAATTGTAATACTTAATTTTTTCATTTAATTTCTCCTTTTAATTTCATTTGTTAATAAGTATCTATTCATTTATATAATCCTCACCTAAAGCGCGAGGTGGTCTTGCTTTAAATACGATTCCACCTACAGCAATCAATGCTGCAACATATGGAATTATTAAGAATATCTCTGATGGAATATCTAAATTACCTAGTAGTTGCAATCTCAACGATAATGCATCTATAGCTCCAAAAAATAAAGAAGCTAACATAGAACCAACAATTGACCAACCTCCCGCTGTGTTAGCGCCAAGGGCAATAAAACCTCTACCACTTGTCATTCCTTCTGAGAAATTTAGTCCATTCTCAATTGAAAGATAAGCACCAGCAATACCACATAAAATTCCGCTAATCCCAACAGCAATAAACCTAATTTTTCTAACTGATATTCCTAAAGTTGCGAGTGCTTGAGGATGTTCCCCTACGGAATGAAGATGCAAACCAAATCTAGATTTTTTTATCATCCAAGTTAATGCAATAACAATAACCATTGTTAAATAAACTATAGGTGTTTGGTTAAACAATATTTCTCCAATAAAAGGAATTTTAGATAAGATTGGAATACTAAATCTATAATCGGCTAATGAACTACTAATTTGTTCTGTTGCTCCAGGGTGACCATATATAATTACCATCAAATATCTAGTAAATCCAAATCCCAAAATATTGATTACTGCTCCTGATACAACATGATTCATATGTAAATCTATAGTTGCCCATCCATGAAATAAGCCCATTGTTAAACCTGATAAAATACCAAATATTAAACCAATCCAAGGATTACCTGTTAGAGTTGTGCCAAAGACAGCAAAGAATGCTCCAATTAACATAATCCCTTCCATAGCAATATTAATAATCCCTGATTTTTCACAAATAGTTGCACCAATTGCAGCTAATATAATAGGTACTGATAATCTAACAGATGCGATAAAAAATTCTAAATTTATAATATTAGTTATACCCATTATTTTTTTCTCCTTTTAGTAATATATATAAAAAGATACTTACCTAACAAAAGAAATAGAACTAACCCTTTTATAATTTCCACAATGGAAGTTGGGGTTTGAATAGTTCTTGCCATAAACTGACCACCAGAATCTAGTATGCCCCATAATAATGCAGTAAAAATAACACCAATTGGAGAAGTACCTGCTAATAATGCTACAGCAATACCATCCCAACCATATCCAGCATTGATGTTTTCAAACAGCTTATGATCTAACCCAATTACTTGTGTTACTCCGGCCATAGCTGCAATTCCACCAGCTAAGCACATTGTAATAATTATTGTTCTTGGAACAGAAATACCTTGTGTTCTTGCTGTTTCTGGAGCAGCGCCTACTGTTCTTATCTCGAATCCTAAGCGAGTTCTATACAGAAAGAGATGAACAAGAATTGCTAATCCAATAGCTATCAAAATCCCAATATGTAAACGATAATTAGAACTAGGAATAAATTCTTTAAATCGCGGGAGCCAAGCATTTTCAACAATTGTATCTGTTATATAAGCATGATCTGAAGTTGCGGGATTACCTCCTTGAAATTTAATAAATAACGAAGATAACTTAGCAGCAATATATGCCAACATCATTGTAGTAACTACTTCATGTGCACCTGTTTTTACTTTCATAACAGCTGGAATTAAATTAAATAAACTACCTCCAACAAAACCAGTGATGTATATAATTAAAATCATTAGAACTGGAGGAATATTGATATGCAAACCTAAATATATGGCTAACATAGCACCTATATAATATTGTCCTTCGGCACCTATATTAAATAATCCACATTTAAAAGCTAACGTAACTGATAGTCCAGTAAAAATTAAAGGTGTTGCATTTAAAACTGAAATATGCCAATTTTTATATAAGCCCCCATACAGTAATGCCCAATATGAAGTAATCGGATTATACCCTGAAATAAACATTATAAAACCACCTATAACAAGAGCAAATACAAAACCAACTAGAGGTGTTTTCAATAAAAATAAAAAACCTATCATTCTTTCTCTTAAAGAAATTCCATCTTGTAAACCTTTAGATATTAAATAACTTAAAGCAACAACTACAACAACCAACCAACCTATAAATTCACCAGCAATTACTAAAATAGAACCAATAGTTCCAATAATTACTATTAGAATAGAAGTAATTGCATAGCTCAATGATTTATTCATTAAACCCTCCTGTCATATAAAAACCGATTTCATCTTCAGTTGCTTCATCGTGACTAAATTCCTTAATTATTTGACCATCAAACATAACAAGAATTCTATCGGATAGTGTTAGAATTTCATCCAATTCCATTGAAATAAGAATCATTCCAACATTTCGATCTCTCATTTGAATTAACCTTTCATGTATATATTCAATAGCACCTACATCTAACCCTCTCGTAGGTTGAGAAACTAAAAGAAAATTTGGTTCTCTATCAAACTCTCTAGATAAAATAACTTTTTGTTGATTGCCTCCAGAAAGATTTTTGACAGGCGTTAAAGAATTTTCAACTTTAATTTTAAAATCATTAATTAAAGAATCAGTTTTTGCTTTTAAATGCTCCTTACTAATTATTCCTTTATGGACAAATTGATTATCATAATGATTTCCGATTAATATGTTTTCTTCTATTGAAAAGGGCATTATCAAACCAGCTTTTTGTCTATCATTTGGAACATACCCTATCCCTCGAGCAATTCTTTCTCGTATTGTTAAATCTGATATATCTTTCCCGTCATGTATTATTTTACCTGATTTTATTTTAGATAAACCCATGATCACTTGTGCTAATTCATACTGTCCATTACCTTCAACACCAGCTATCCCTAAAATTTCACCAGGTCTAACTTTTAAAGATAAATTCTTTAATAACTCATAATGTTTATCATCACTTAAAGATACTTCCTTTAGCTCTAAAACTGTTGATTCTTTTGGATGCCCCGCTATATATTTTTTTGTTAGGACTACTTCACGCCCAACCATACTACTTGCTAACTGTTCTGGATTGACTTTGTCTGTATCAAATACATCAGTAATTTTTCCTCGTCTTAAAATATAAACACGATTTGATAAATACATTATTTCTTTTAATTTGTGCGTAATAATAATTACAGAAACACCAGAATTTTTTAATCTCCTTACAACATCAAAAAATGAAATTACTTCCTGAGGAGTTAATACAGCAGTAGGTTCATCTAATATTAATACTTTTGCATTTCTATAAAGAACTTTAATAATCTCGACTCTTTGTTGAATGCCAACTGGTAAGTCTTGAATTATGCTATCTGGATTAACTTCCAATTGATAAGTATCAGATAAATTTTTGACAATCTTTTTTGCTTTTGCATAATCTATTCCAAATTTATTTGTGGGTTCTTGTCCTAGAATAATATTTTGGGTAACACTGAGATTCTCTACTAATTTAAAATGTTGATGAACCATTCCCAATCCATGTTTAATTGAATCATTTGATGTTTTAAATTCCACTTTTTTCCCATCAAGATATATTTCGCCTTCATCAGGTGTATATAATCCATATAGAATATTCATTAATGTAGATTTTCCTGCACCATTCTCACCTAATATTGAGAGGATTTCTCCTTTATTTAAAAAGAAATTAATGTTTTGATTAGCCTGGACTTTTCCAAAGGATTTTGAAATCCCAACTGTTTCTAAAATCTTATTATTATTTTTTTCCATATGTTCTCCAATTAAGCTATTCCCTCTGATTCAAAAAGGCTAAAAATTTCTTCTATTTTTTTATCCGTTTTGAAACCCCAATAATATTTAATTCACCCATATAATCTGAATTTGCTTTTTAATATCTCCAAGTTAGTATTCAGACTTAACGTGCAGGAGTTTATTTTTTTTTTAATATTCTATCTAATAATTTTATCTCAAGCTTTAGTTCAAGGTTATATAACCAATTAGAAACTAAAAAGCAATTTCTGTTTCTTAATAAATGTTTTACAAGTTAATAGCTCAGATAATAAAAAACCTCTATCACAACTACCATCAGGTACAATATCTCAACAAACAATATCAATTTACAGATTACAAAACTGCGTATATCATTTCAAAATTATTAAAAGTTATTGCCATAAGAGTACGCTTCGCCTAAACTGTTAATTTTAACAGCTTTTTTATTGAAAACTAATCATAATATTCTTTAATTTAGTTTAAAGTTTGTAGTTATTTTCTAAACATGACCTATCTCAGATCGATTCATTGAAAGATAAAATTTCTCAGTCAACAAATCAATTGATACTAAAATTAATTCACCAGTTGTACTGTAATGTTTTTGATTAAGTTGTAATATATGAGAGCCTTTTGGGATTTCTAACTTCCTACAAATTTCTACTTCAGGTTCACAAATTTGAATAAACCCTTCACAATTTTGTATAAAAATACCTTTTTCATCCTCTAAATACTTGTATAATGAATAATCATATTGTTTGAAATTATCTCGATTTAAATCAATTTCATCATCAAATAAATATGCTATACTATAGGAAAAAGGAACACCATCCGCAGTTCTAACACGTCTTAAACATAAAAGTTCATCATCACTTTTATATATTGCTTTAATATCTTTAGATAAAAATTCTTTTTTAATTTGAATTTCAGTTAATCCAACTTTCTTACCTGTTTTTTTAATCATATTAGAAACACTAAGACTCAAATCATAGGTTTGTTCTACAGATGATGGATCTTTTACTAGAAAAGTTCCAATACCATGACGTTGTTCAAGAATTCCTCGAGTTTGCAAAATAGCAAAGGCTTCTCTTAATGAAACCATACTGACACCCATCATTTTTGAAATAACACTTTGGGATGGTAATTTACTTCCAATTTCAATCTTTTGATCTTCAATATACTCCACTATACCTTGTATAATTTGACCACTAAGATCTTTTTGTGCTTTACTTTTTATTGATTTAATCATTTTAAAAAACCACCTTAATATTATTAAACTAAATAAAAGCCTTATCTAAGACATGCATTGATTTTGGATCAAAATCGTCTGGAAGGGCCTCAATAACTTTAGCAAAAAGATTTGATAATGTGTCACCTAATTTTGATAGTATAATATTCAAATCATTTGCTGCAACACCCTCTTCTTCAGGCATAACACCTGCAGCGTAATTGCTTATCACTCCTACTGTAGCATAACTCATAGCCAGTTCTCTTGCCAAGACACATTCGGGATAATTTGTGTGTCCTACATTAGTTCCACCTAATATTTTTGCCATTTGGATTTCTGATTTAGTTTCAAACCTAGGTCCTCCGAAACAACAATACACTCCACCATCAGCAATAGAAACATTCATTTTTTTTGCTTCTGAAGAAATAAAACTCTTTAATTCTCTACAATATGGATAAGTAACATCAATATGTGCTAATTTACCATCCATAGGATAAAAAGTATCTTTTCTACCTTGTGAAAAGTTTAAAAACTGATCCATCATAATAAAATCTCCTAAATTTCTATTTGGATCAATTGTTCCACATACACTAGTAGCTAAAACTACATTAACGCCCATCATATGTAATGCATATAAATTCGCTCTATAATTAATATCACTTGGAGCTATTGTATGATTTTTCCCATGTCTACTAATAATTATCACTTCTTTACCATGAAGTTTTCCAACTTCAACACCAGCGGTTCCAAAAGGGGTTTTAATTTCTTTTTTTTCAGAAAGTTCAAATCCATTTAAACTATAAAATCCAGTTCCAGTTATACAACCAACTTTAATCATTATTATGCCTCCATGAGTTTCTTGAGGTTTTCCTTAAAAGGTGGATAAACAATACCATCTTCTGTAATTATAGCAGTAATTAATTCATTTGGTGTAACATCAAATGCATAATTTAAAACATTTGCATCTGGCATTGTAACATATGTACCATTTACCATTCTAACCTCATCGGGATCTCTTTCTTCAATTGGAATATCATTCCCACAAACTAAATCCATATCAATTGTAGATTTTGGGCTTACAGCATAAAAAGGAACACCATGCGCTTTAGCAATTAATGCTAAACCATAAACACCAATCTTTGCTGCTGTATCCCCATTTGCTGCGATTCTATCTACGCCAATCATGACCATATCAATTTTATTTTGAGTCATTACATATGCAGCACTATTATCTGGAATTAAAGTATAAGGAACTCCAGCATTTGCTAATTCCCAAGCATTTAATTTAGCACCTTGAAATCTAGGTCTTGTTTCATCCGTAAAACAATGAATTCTTTTACCTTTTTGATGAGCCAAAATAACTGGAGCCATTGCAGTCCCTAAATCAACGGCACAAAGAGGTCCACAATTGCAGTGAGTATGAATTGTATCACCATCTTTAATTAATGACTCACCATATTCAGCTAACTTTTCATTAATCGAAACATCTTCATCTGCCATTTGATTTGCTTTATCTAATAAATATGCAGCAATTACTTTTGGATTGTTGTCATTAACATTTTTTGCAAAACTCATCATTTCATTTAAAGCCCAGAATAAATTAGTAGCTGTAGGTCTACTTGTTGCAAGATATTCTTTAACTTTATTTAAATCATTTAATAATTCACTTTTATCTTTTGCTAGTGATTTACCCGCTGCAATTGCAAAACCATATGCTGCTGTTACTCCAATTGCAGGAGCTCCACGAACTTCCATTATATTAATAGCTTTCCAAATTCTCTCTATATTGTCAGTTTTAATTAATTCAAACTTATGTGGAATTTTTGTTTGATCAATTAATACTACTTTACCCTCTTCAAACGAAACTGTTCTCATTTTTTTAGCTCCTACTTATCATAGTTATGTCTTTAGTCTTATAAAGACTATACACTTCAGAAATATATCTGTCAAGAAAAAAAACTTATTTTTCTATACATATTTTTTAATTATTGACTAAGAAATGAGATTTGCATTGATATTTTCTTCACAGATTCTATTATTTGATTGATTTCCAATGTTTTGAATTCTCTATTTTCCATCACGACAACTCCGTTAATCAATGTAGAAATTACATCGCCTTTTCCTACGGTATAGACTAAATTAGAATAAACATCATAAAGTGGTATATTATGAGTAGTTTCCTTATTTACAATAATAATATCTGCTTTTTTACCTATAGATAAAGAACCAATTTTATCAGAAAGTCCTAATGATTTAGCAGCTTCTAATGTTGACATATATAAGATATTTTTTGCTGTACAAATTGTAGGATCTAAATTAATACCTTTTTGCAAAATAGATGCAATTTTCATAGAACTCCAAAGATCAATATCATTACCACTTACTGGACCATCAGTTCCAATTGAAATATTTATTTTTGCTTCAATCATTTTTGAAATATTTGCAATTCCAGAACCTAATTTAAGATTCGAAATAGGACAATGAGATACGCCAACAGTCCCTTTCTGTAAAATTTTCAGTTCTTCATCTCTAATATGTACACAATGAGCTAATACTGATTTACCTTCAAAAAAACCTAATGAATCTAATAGTTCTATTGGTCGCTTACCATAAGTAGCTTCAATATGCTTATTTTCAAAAATTGTTTCTGATGCATGCGTACTTAAAAGAACATCATAGTCTCTCGCTAGACTAACAGCTTCTTTAATATACTTTGGGGAAACAGTATAAGTACTATGAGGTAAAACACAAGGTATCACTAAATTATCGTTTTTATATTCTTGAAGGAACTCTCTTGCTAAACTTGTTCTATTCTCAATAGGTATATTATCTGGTTCAGAGAAATCAAAATATATTGGTCCAGTCATCAACCTAAAATTAATGGACTTTGCTATTTGCATTGCAATTTCTGGATACCAATACATATCCAAAGAAGTTGTAATTCCAGCCTGTATCATTTCTGCAAATGCTAGTTGAGAACTAATTGACACAGAGTCCTTATTTATAAACTGTTTTTCAACATTCCATAATTTATTTAACCAAGTTTCAAGTTCTAAATCATCAAATAACCCACGAAATAATACATCGGAAGAATGTGAGTGCGTATTAATCAATCCAGGCATAACAATATTATATTTGGCATCTATAATTTCTATATTTTCTAATTGATAACGAGAAAGAAGTTCTGAAGTTGTAGATATATCAACTATTTCAGCTCCTGAAATTGCAATAGCGCCATCTTCAATAACTTCCATTGATTCATCCATAGTTACTATATAACCATGAATAATTATTTTATTTATTTTCTTCATATTTATATCCTTATTTTTTTAATAATATGAAGACTAAAGAAAAACTATTTATAATACATAATATATATATTACGAAACGGATATCGTCAAGAAAAATAGCTATTAATATTTTACATTAACCAAAAGGTCTTTTTTAATTCATTATATTAAAGGAAATTATAATAAATAAAATTATTGTATCAAAGATAAGTAATTAAGTGAATTCAACTTAAAAAACAGATACAACTATAAACTTTTAAATACCCCTCTTTTTATTGGACAAAATTTCAAAAAAAGAGTATTTTTTTTCAATTTGTCAAAAAATAAATAATTATTGACAAAGATTTAATATAGTTTATAGTAAATGTAATCGATTACATAAAATTGATTTTATATTTTAAGGAGGCAATAAATGTTAAAAAAAATTATATTTTTAATAACAGCAATTAATCTAAGTGTTTTACCAACAGCTTTTGCTCAAGGTATAAAAATAAAAGGATATTTATTGTAGACATTAATTGATAATTTTGAATGGGAAAATGGCTATGTTAGTAAATATGGCATTTATCACATAAATAAAAATATGGAAAGAGTTACCAAAAGAGTGCCATTTGGTATAAAATGGTAATTAAAGAAAATGAAATTGAAGATTTTGCTTAAGAAAAGGACATACAACTATGCTATCAATGAAAGAAATTGCCGAAAAAGCTGGAGTATCAGTTGCAACAGTATCAAGGGTTTTTAATAATTCCCCATTAGTAAAAAAAGAAAGTAGAGATTTAGTATTGAAATATCTAGAAGAATCTAATTATGAAATGAATTTTCAAGCTAGAAATCTACGTATGAATAAATCTAATAATATTATTGTAATTATACCTACATTAAGAAACCCTTTATTTGCTGAAATTTTAGATGGAATTAATGAAAAAGCCAATTTGATGAATTATAATATATTAATAGGTAGCATAGAGCAAAACTTGGAAAAAGTAGAACCGTATTTACAAATGCTAAAAAATAGGCAAGCTGAAGGTATTATTTTTGTTTCAAAAACTTTTGACGAAAAGATAATTAAAAAAGTTTTTACTAAATATCCTGTTGTTTTATGTAATGAAAAGAGTGCAACAAAAAAAATACCTACAGTTTCTATCGATAATTTAAAAGCTTCATATGAAGCTACACAATATCTAATCGAAAAAAAGACTTGTTCAAAAATTTGTTTTATTTCAGGGCACAAACAATCACCTTCAACGTATTTGAGAATTAAAGGATTTAAAAAGGCTTTGACTGCTTATAATTTGCAATTTAATGAAATAGATATTATTTATGGAATTAATTCTAGTTTATCAGAGAAAGAAAAGATTATTAATTTAATTAAAAAAGGACAATATGACGGGTATTTAGTCAATTCAGATATCAAGTCTGCCATAGTTTTAAAATATTTAATCGAAGATATGCATCAAGATATAAATAAAATAAATTTAATTAGTTTTGATGGTTCTTATTTATCAGAATTGCTTACTCCAAGTATAACATCAATTGTTCAACCCATGAATGAAATTGGAGTTAAAGCAATTGACACATTAATAGCTCAAATTGAAGAAAAAGAATTTGAGCAAGAGATTTTTTTACCATATAAATTAATAATAAGGAATACATAACACAATGAAATATGATGAGATAATAAATAATTATGACGGATTTATTTTCGATCTAGATGGGGTATTAATTGATACAGCCAAGTATCATTTTTTAAGTTGGAAAAACATAGTTGAACAATATAATTTGCCTATTAATTTTACAATTGAAACTAATGAATTATTGAAAGGTGTTAGTAGAAGACGTTGTTTAGAGATTTTGTTAGATTTAGCAGGAATAAAATATTCTACAGAAAAATTCGAACAAGTTCTAATTTATAAAAACGAAATATATTTAAACTATATAAATAAGTTATCACCTAGTGATGTAAATCAAAATGTTATCAAATTTTTAGAAAAATTAAAGCAAGCTAATAAAAAATTATCAATTGCTTCCGCAAGTAAAAATGCAGTTTTTATTTTAGAGAAAATAAATTTGATAAAATACTTTGATTCAATAATTGATGGAACAAAAGTATCAAAAGCTAAACCTGATCCTCAAGTTTTTAAATTAGCTGCAGATTCAATTAATTGTAATTATGAAAAATGTATTGTATTTGAAGATTCAATTTCTGGAATTGAAGGCGCTCTAAGCTTAAATATGTACACAATAGGGATTGGGGACAAAAATAATCTATGCAAAGCAGATATTGTTGTTAATGGATTCCAAGATTTATTAAATTAACATAAGTATTATTCCTAATATACAAGTTATTTTTACCAAAAGATTGAATACTCACACAATTTTATATAGCTTAATTAAACAAGCCAATTTATTCAAAATTAATTAATGACTTCTTCTTGAAGTTTGGTTAATTTTAAATTTATTGGCTTATATTTTAAAATAAGTCTTTAAAAAAACTTCCACAATCAGAGCCAATTATTAAGTTTTCTATATTATTAAATATTTTTTAAAGGGTTCCTTTTAGTTATCATCAAACTAACCTTATTTTCAATATTAGCAAAGAGTTCAAATTAATAAATGAATTAAAGATATTAATAGAAATAATAATAACGAAATAAAAAGGTTTATCCCCTATCAAAATAGAGCACAAACCTTAATTTAAAAAATAATAATATTTAGTAAATTCACTTTTCACATTTTGAAAGGTGTAATGATTACTTCATATTTTCTATTAATGACTTAACAGCTTCTAAATTTCTTTCCCTTTCAAATAAAGGAGTACTATTATCTTCATAAGCTACTAAATTTTCTTCAAATGAAGTTTTACGATCCTCATTTATAAACAAAACACCTAATGGGAATTTATCAGTTTCCAAGGCTTTTTTAAAAGCTTCTACTTGATTTGTTGGATCATAATTATCATCTAAATAATAAGTATTTTCTTTAAACCATTTAAAACTATTAATTTTGTTGAATGATACACAAGGTTGAAAAATGTCCACAATTGAATAACCTTTATGTAGTATAGCTTTTTTTATTATTTCTTTTGTTTTTTCTTTATCACCACTAAAAGCCCTAGCTACAAAAGATGCTCCAAGGGATATTGCAACAGCCATTGGATTAAAAGGTTCATTAGTTACTCCAAAAATTTGTAAAGTTGTTTTCATTCCAACTTGTGTTGTGGGGGAAGCTTGTCCTTTTGTGAGACCATAAATCATATTGTTATGAACTATATTAGTTAAATTTACATTTCTTCTAATCGTATGGATAAAATGATTACCACCTTCTCCATACATATCTCCCTCTCCACTTTCTGCGACAACTGTTAAATTTGGATTTGTAGATTTAATGGCAGTTGCTACAGGTAAAGCTCTTCCATGTAGACCATTAAAAAAATTAGTATCAATATATTGTGGCATTTTTGCAGCTTGACCAATCCCTGAAACCATAACTATATTTTCTTTTTCAAGAGAAAGTTCATCTAGAGCAGTTTTAATTGTTTCTAATATTGAAAAATTCCCACAGCCAGGGCACCAGGCTATATCTTGTCCTTGTATAGTAAATTTATTATTCATTCGTTATCTCCTGCTAATTCGTTGATCTTCGAAACCAATTCTTCTTGATAAAAATGTATCCCATTGTATTTTAAAATATTATTCTTAATTTCAATACCAGTAGAAATGCATAGAAGCTTTGAAAATTGTGCTGTTGCATTATTTTCAATATTAATTATATTTTTAGCTTTCTCTAAGTATGGTTTTACTTTGTTACTAATTGGGTACACTTGTTCAAAATGAAGATAAGAAATCTTTTTATTATTAATCTCTTCTAAAGCTTCTTTTATAACATTATAAGTTGATCCCCAGCCAATAATCAAAGTTTCATAATCTTCTGAACCAGTAAATATTGGATCAATTATTGATTCTTTTATAAGATCTAATTTCTTAAGTCTCTTATCTGTCATAGTAACTCGAACACTCATATCTTCGGTTATTCTTCCTTCTTCGTCATGTTCATCACTATCAACACGAACTAACCCCTTACCAAAACCAGGTATTCCTCTCTTAGAAATTCCACTATCACTAATCTCATATCGTTTATAATCTTTTTCAGTTTTAATAATATGATTTTGAATTTCTGTATCAAGATTGAGATTCTTTGTATTATAGAATGTATCCAAGAAATATTGGTCTGATAAAATAATAACTGGCGATTGGTATTTATCAGCAAGATTAAAAGCTTCAGCTGTTATTTTTATGGTATTTTCAATACAACTTGGTGCCAAAATTATTCTTGGGAATTCACCATGTCCTGAATATAATGCAACTTCAAGATCACCCTGTTCGGTTCTAGTAGGCAGCCCCGTTCCAGGGCCAGGTCTTTGTGCTAAGTGAATTACTGTGGGAGTCTCTAAAATACCAGAAAGACTAATCCCTTCACCCATAAGAGCAAACCCACCTCCTGAAGTTGTAACAAGAGCTCTAGCTCCAGCATACCAAGCCCCAATCGACATATTTACAGCTGATATTTCATCTTCAGCTTGTTCAACAACTATTTCCATTTCCTTAGAATGTTCTGATAAAAAGGTTAATACTCCGGTACCAGGAGACATTGGATATGAAGAAATAAAATTACAACCACCCATCAAAGCTCCAAAGCCAATTGCATCATTTCCATTTAAAAAATAATCATTTTTTATTTCAGGATTAGAGGCTATATCAATTCTAATTATAGAATTATCATACAACTCCTTTCCGAGTTCATAGCCTTTTTTAGCAGCTGCAATATTATCTTTTATTATATCCTTACTTTTTGTTTTAAATTTATTAGTTATATATTCATTTAAAATTTCTAGATTATTATTAAAAAGAGCTAAGATTGCACCGCAGGCAACAATATTTTCATAAATTTTGTTGCCAATTTCTTTTGCAGTTTTTATAAATGGAATAGATATTATTTCATATTTAGTATCTTTAAATAATTCTTTATCACCTAAGATTATTGTATTTTCTGACAACCTATCAACAACATGATCTATAGCTTGATTATCTAATGGAATAAGAATATCAATCTTGTTTTTCATCGACTTAACATTTTTATCAGAGACTCTTATTATTGTTGAGTTACTTCCACCTCTAACTCTAGACATATACTCCTTTGTAGAAAAAACATTATATCCACTCTGCTTTAAAACATGAACTAGAATTAATTCTATAGTTTTTATGCCTTGACCAGCTTTGCCGCATAAAACAATAGAAACATCTTTTGAAAACAAATTTTTCTTTTTATTCATAAACACCTCTCAGAATGAAAAATCATTAAAAATCTTTTGCAAAATTAGAAATTTTATAAGATTTTATATCATCAAAAATTACTAAAAACTGAATAACTTTATACTATATTTATAATTCTATATTTAAATCGGATTATTCCTAAATACATTAACTGCTAAATTCTATTAATACCCTCCTTAGAGAGTTAAATTAAGAAATTTCATTATAAAAGTAAAATTTAGTATCTAAAACTTTTCTCAAATATTAATTATTCATATTAAAAAAATAGATAATATAATTATGGATTAAAATTATTTATAAGAAGTTTTTTTATCTATCTTTTTCTAACAATACCTAAAGTGACAAAACAAGGCTAATCAATAATTCAACAAAAAATATATTACAACTTTGTTGTTAAAACATCTAACTCTTAAATAATACACCTTTTTAAAGTTTTTCTCTATTAAAAAATATAGTTTTATAAATTTTACTAACATTTATTAATTGATAACAAATAAAAGTTTATACATTTTAGTCATATTACTATTATTATATTTTGCAGTTTCAAAAGTTTTAATAAAAAAAATTGAACACAGAAGAGTAAAAAAATCTTATAGATAGAACAGAATAGAATAAAAAGTGATTTTGTAATTACATACAGTATAATTTTTAGTTCTTTACTAAAGTAATTTATTTTGGATAATGAAAAACCATAACTAGCAGAACCTAAGGATATTGATTATCATCCGGAATTTCAAAGAAAAAGGAATGATAACAGTTATTACTAATTGTATGAAAGGTTTTAATTATATGATTGAATCTGTAAAGCTGACTACTATGAATCAAAATGTTTTATATCCTTAATTTGTTCCGGTTGCACCTGTATTTTAAAAGGCTGGCGCAAAACTTAAAGAAAAAGAAATTTAAGTATTAATTACTTATGGATAAGTTTTCTAAAATTATCCATAAAATCAAAATAAGATTTTTTGGTCATAACTGGTGTAAATTTTGAGATTATCTCTTTAGCAGTATCAGCTTTATCATAAAGTAAATCGATAACACTCATTGCCATTGCTTTTGCTGGTAATATATAGGCTATATCATAATCTGTTATACAGAAATCTTTTGTATGTAAAGCTCCTGAAACTCCACCTATCATAGGATGTAACGCTGGCATTAAATGTGATATATCCCCAAAATCAAAGGACGCTGTAAAATCTTTTCCCTCAATAACTTTCCCCTTAAACCCAAGTGCTTCAATATTTTCTTTGAAAATCATATCAAGAGATTCAGTTCTCAAAAGAGGGAGATATCCTGGGTCTTCTAGAATATCAATACCTGCTCCAACAGCATCAGCACCAGCTATTAGAGCCCGATTTACTTTATTGCTAGCATCTACCATGCTTTCGACTGATCTGGCTCTAACACACGTTTCCATTTTCACTTCTTCAGGTATTACATTCACAATATCACCACCTTTTGTGATTATACTATGAACTCGTACTCTATCTAAATCCTTAAACACTTCACGTTGGGCATGAATATTCATCATAGCAAGAGAAGCAGCATTTAATGCATTTATCCCATCTTCAGGGGCAGACCCCGCATGGGAAGCTTTGCCCTTAAAGGTTATTTGTTTAGCAATAAATCCATTACTTATAGGACCTACAATGGCGACAGATTCTCCAATATCATTAATCGAATGGAACATCATACTAATATCAACATCATCAAAAATCCCACGCTTAATCATTTCCTGTTTACCACCGAAATATTCAATTTCGCCATTATTACGTAATTGTTGTCGGTAGTCCATTTCAATGAATTCTTCAGCAGGGGTAGTCAAAATCTTAATACGCCCCCCGAGTTGTGAAAGAATCCCTGGCGCAGACAAACCAGTAATAGCCCCTAATAACCCGCCAATCTGGATATTATGACCACAGGCATGGACAACACCATTAGAATCAGCCTGAGGATGGTCACTAACAACAATAGCATCTAATTCACCTAATAAAGCGATTGTTGGTCCAACTTCTTTTTCATTCAAAATAGCTTGACACCCAGTAACTGCAACAGGACCTTCAGTATGAATTCCAAGAGATTTAAGATAGTTTTTTACTACTTCAGTTGCATATAACTCTTTATATCCAAGCTCAGGTCGAGCAAATATTTTTGTTCCTGCTTCAATAATATTTTCACGATTCTCATCTATTGCTTGAATTGCTCTCTGCTTTAATTCATTTTTTGTCATACTATTACCTTACTAAGACCCTTTATCAGTTTGATAATTCTTAAAATCTCATTAATATCAAACCCATTTTGAATAACTTTTTAATACTATCATCGAATCAATTGCTGTAGTTGAAATCAGTCCACCAAGATCATTTCGTAAGAAGTCTATCAATTTATTTGTTTCAATAAAAACCTCAACAATTAAATCAGGTTTTCCAGTTACGACACAAACCGATTTAACACCTTCAAGCTGATTTATTGCTTCTGCAGCCTTTTCACAATCCCTATTAATAGCAACTTCGACTAATAAAAAAATGAGTTGTTTTTCTGTAAAAACATTAGGATTCATTAATCCTTTAACATTTAATAGCCCACTCTCTATTAGTCGATTAATCCTATTCTTTATGGTGCCATTTGAAACATCTAGCATTTCGGCTATTTTATTATTTTGGATTCTACCATCGGCAGATAATATCTCTATGATTTTATAATCTATTTGATCAAGTTTCAAAACAGATACTCCTTAGTTTATTAAATTATATAATTATTAATAACATAAGTTATTAATAATTATTGATAACATAAATTATTATTTTTTTTCAATACAATTCAAATTTTCATATACCTTATATAACCCATGTATACCATCATTTCCAAGCTCCATCGCACCTGAAGCAATATACATTTGCCAAGCTAATGCTAATCCAGGTAAAGATAAATCCATTCTCTTAGATTCATCCAAAGCAATTCCAATATCTTTCAAAAAATGCTTAATAGAAAATCCTGGCATAAAATCATAATCGGCTATTTTTGGTGCAAGATTTGAATACAACCAAGATCCCACAGACCCCTTTTCTAAAACTGAAATAACTTTTTTCATATCTAAATTAGCTTTCTTAGTATAAATAAGAGATTCCGAAACGCCCATCATTGTTGCTGCACCCAATATTTGTCCAGCAATTTTAGTATGCTGTCCAGCCCCTGATTCACCCATGTAGGTAACTGCTGCACCAAATTGTTCAATAAAAGATTTTACAGTTTCAAAATCTTCAAGAGCACCACCAATCATTATAGATAACAGTTTCCCCTTAGCTCCAGATTCTCCTCCAGTTACAGGAGCATCTAAAGCATGAGCCCCTAAAACTCTGGCTTTCCTAGCAATCTCCTTAGCTAATTCTGGAGTAGAACTAGTAAAATCAATGATATAACTACCTTTTTTTAAGGTAAGAAAAATACCAGTTTCTCCAAACATTATAGATTGAATATCAGTTGGAGTACCAACCATAGTACAAATAATATCACTCTTTTCAGCAATTTCCATTGGAGAGCCACACAATTTTGCACCAAGAGCTTCTAATTTTTTTGCATTCTTTTCAAAGTAGTCATATACAAACACTTCATATCCAGCTTCTAATAAATGTCCACACATAGGAGCGCCCATGATACCGGCTCCTATCCAACCAATAGTCTTATCCTTCATATTTTTTATTCTCCTTTTTATCCCAAAGAACATCAAGTACCTCTTTATTAACTAAATGCTTTGGAGATTTTCCCATTAAAATCTTTTCTATATCATCATATAACATATTAAAAGATTTACTTATTGCACCATCACTCATTCCTACTGCATGAGGAGTTGTTATACATTTTGGATTTAAGAATATAGGATGTAACTCTGTTACAGGCTCCTCTTTAAATACATCCAAAGCAACTCCTGAAAGCTTTTCACTTTCTAAAGCTTGTTGAAGATCCGAAAGATCTTCTATTAAACCACCTCTTGCTAAATTGATTAAATATGAACCATTTTTCATCTTACTTATAAATTCTTTATCTACGAGATTCTTTGTAGATTCATTTAGTCCAACATGCAAACAAATAAAATCAGAAGTTGCAATCAATTCTTCAATATCTACTTTTTTTGCATTATATTTAGTCACATCATTTTCACCAACAAAAGGGTCGTAAAATTGAACATTAAAATTTAATGGAGTTAATAAGGACGCTAATTCTCTCCCAATCTGTCCAAATCCAATTATTCCAACAGTTGTATTTTCGATTTCTAAAGGTTTGGCCTTATATCTAATATTCCAATTCAAATTCAACAATTCCCTATTAAGAAGCATCAAATTTTTTGCTAGTGCAAGTATTAAGGCTAGAGAAGCTTCAGCTACTGACCTAGCATTTGCACCTGGAGTATTAATCAAAGGAATACAATTTTTTGTAGAACTATAAATATCCACAGATTCTACACCGACACCAGTCCGCCCTATAACTTTTAAATTCTTTCCTGCTTCAATTATCTCTTTTGTAGCTCGACCATCACCTCTAACAATATAAACAATAGCATCTGGAATTAACTTAATTACTTCCTCGTCAGTAGGATTATTTAAAACTATAAGCTTACCAAATTTTTCAATTTTCTGCTTAAAAGAATCAATAACAGGACCAGTTGATAATATTATAGGTTCTCTCATTTAGTTACCTGGATTTCATCCTTACAAGTCTTTAATAAATCCTGCAACCCTTTTGATAAAATACTCCCATCAGATCCCACAACTAAAAATTTAAAACCCATTTCTAGATACGTTGGAAGGTTTGTTATTCCAGGCACAAGAATACCTGGTACTTTACCATATTTTTCACAGGCTTTCTGAATTATCTTTATTGTCTCAATAAATTTTGGATGATTATATTGTTGTGCTATCCCCATACTAACAGATAAATCTAAAGGTCCAACAAATATAACATCAACTCCATCTACTTGGGCAATTTCTTCAACATTATTAACACCCTCTTCGGTTTCAATTTGTACTACTAAAGTAAGTTCTTTATTTGCATTTGCAAAATATTTATCAAAATTCTGTCCAAATTCAGCAGCTCGGGTAAATTTTGCAACTCCCCTAATACCTTCTGGAGCATACTTCATAGATTTTGCTGCAGCCTTTGCCTCTGCTGCAGTTGAGACAAATGGAATCATTATTCCTTCTGCTCCAAGATCCAAAGCTTTTTTGAACATTGCTGCATCATTAGATGGTAATCTTACAATAGGGGCAATCTCTAAATCTGAGACAGCCTGAATCTGTAAAGACATATCCTTCACATCCCCAATTCCATGTTCAAGATCAATCCATAACCAATCAAAGCCACATCTACCAGCTAATTCTGCAAATATGTTGGAACCTAGACTTGAGCCAATACCAAACATAGGTTTTTCACTATTAAGTTTTGTTTTAAAATTTTTCATAACACCCACTTCTTATTTATTTAAAAGTTTTTTTATATACAAGATTTTTTATTAGTTCTTTCATATCAGGTTCTGCGCCACAACCTACTCTATCACTTGCTCTTGCAAATCCTGGTTTATATAACTCCATCTCTGGATCAGATAAATCTTTGTAATAAAATCTAGAACTTGGAAAAATATCACTTGGATATAAAATATTACCCATAGTAGCTAAAGCCAAACAATGATTTGCCCCAACTGAAGACTCAAGCATTCCCCCAATCCAACAAGGAATATTAACAGATTCACAATAATCATGAATTTTAATAGCGTTGGTTATTCCACCTACTCGACCAGGTTTGATATTAACCCATTTACAGGCATTGACAGCATGAGCTTGTTTTACTGAATCAACTGATACAATACTTTCATCTAAACAAATCGGAGTATTTATCTCCTTTGCTAATTCTGCATGATCACCAATATCATTGAAAGCTAAAGGTTGTTCAATCATTGCTAAATTATATTTGTCCAACTCTTTAAACATTGATAAATCTTTCAAAGTATAGGCCGCGTTACAATCAATATGAAAAACTAAATCAGGAAAATTTTTTCTAACCTCTTTTACCATATTCAAATCCCAACCAGGTCTATATTTTAATTTAACTCTTTTGAATCCAGATTTTACTGCGCCATCAATTTCCTTGAGTAACATATCTAAATTTTCCATTACCCCAAAATCAGCACCGACTGCAACCTCTTGATTTTTCCCACCAATAAGTTTCCAGAGAGGTTTATTCTCCATTTTGGCATGTAAATCCCACCAAGCGAGATCTACACAAGCTTTTGCAAAATAATTACCTTTCACTGCAGACATTAAATCTTGTAGTTTATCACCACTTTCAATCTCTTTTGATAAAATCATTGGTGCTAAAAATTTTTTTAAACAGTAATAAGCGCCTTCTCCAAATTCAGGACTATATCCTGGTTTTGACCATGGAGAAGCTTCTCCCCAACCATAGTAATCACCAGAAGTCAATTTTACTAATACTGATTCTATTGAAGAATCATTCCCAAATGATGTCCGAAAAGGATATTTTAAAGGCATATTTACTAAAAAGATGTCAATTGCATCTATTTTCATAGATTTCTCCTATTATATATTATTTTTTATTTTTCTTTGCTTAACTATTGAAAAAATTATACTTATCAAAGCCAAAAGCAGTAAAATAGCACTTATTGGTCTTTGTAAGAAAATCATAAAACTTCCAGTAGTTGAGTATGTTAAACCTCTTCGAAGGTTCAACTCTATCATTGGGCCAAGAATAAAACCCAAAATCATTGGAGTTATTGAAAATCCCCAGAATTCTAGCAACAACCCTATAATTGCAAATCCTATCATTACAATACAGTCAAAGAAATAGTTGTTACTTGAGAAAGATCCTATAAAACTCATTACAATCAATACTGAATAAAGATATTTATATGGGATTTTTAAAATTTTAGGAAATAGTTTAATACTATTAATTTGTAACAAGAAAGTAATTATTCCTGCCAATCCCATAAGAATAAAAATTGAATAAACTAAAGTCGGATCATTTCTAAAAAGTAGAGGACCAGGCTGAATACCATGTATTATCAAACCTCCTAATAGAACTGCAGTAACACTATCTCCAGGTATACCAAGAGTAAGCATAGGTATTACAGAACCACCCACTGCTGCATTATTTGCTAGTTCAGATGCAATTATTCCTTCTTTGCTTCCTTTCCCAAATAATTCCGGATGCTTGGATGAATTTTTAGCCTGCGAGTATGCTACTAAGTTTGATAAACCACTACCCATACCAGGTAAAAATCCAATCCAAAGTCCAAGAGATAAAGATCTAATAATATTTACGAAGCCAGCCTTAAATCCAAATTCTTTCACTAACTTCTTAAAATTACTGTTACCAATTTTTACGCTTTCTTTTCTCTTAATATTTATTGCTACATCATGAAGAATTTGCTTTATTGCATATATCCCCAAGACCAATGCGAGAATATTAATTCCACCACTTAAGGCTACGGTGCCAAAAGTGAATCTAGGATATCCATCTATAGGAGATATACCAATTGTACAAAAAGCAAGTCCTAGAAATGCAGAGGCCAACCCCTTAATTACATTGCCCTGTGCCAATGAACCAACAAAAGTCAAAGCAGTTACCCCCAGAGCAAAGTACTCCCAAGGTCCAAAACTCAAAGCAATTTTTGAGATTATTGGACTAATAAAGGCTGCAACAACTACACTAAAAAGAGTTCCTATAAAGGAAGCTATTATACCAAGCCCAAGAGCAATATCTGATTTACCACTTTTACTCAAAGGATAAGCATCAAAGCAGGTTGCTATTGCTGAGGGAGTCCCGGGAATTCCAAGTAAAGAAGCTGCAATAAATCCTCCAGAAACACCTCCAATCCATACCCCTAATAGTAAAGACATTCCTACAACAGGAGAAAATCCGAACGTTAATGGAAGTAACAAAGTAACTCCAGTTACAGCTGTCAATCCAGGGATTGCACCAAAAATTACGCCGACAACAACTCCCAAGAAAAGTAAGATTATAGATAATGGAGTTACAACGCCTGTTAATGCTGTTAAAAAAATACTCATAAAAATATCCATCCTGTTTTAAATGTTAAAAAATCACACCACTTGGGAGCATTACATGTAATACTTTCTCAAAAGTTAAAAAGATAATTGCTGTAACAACAAAACTAAATATAACTTTACCCTTAAGATTCTTTCTATCTTTTCCAATAATCATGTTTGATAAGAATAGTAAAACTGGTGTTGCTATAAGAAATCCTAAAAAATACAGCATAATAGTATAAAGACCTATCACGCAAAATAAGGCTATTGTGTTCTTGAAATCATATTTTTCTTCTGCTTTTTTCTGGTCTTTCTGGAAAATTATGATTATGCCTGTAAGAATCATACCAACCCCTGATATGAATGGTAAAATAACGGGACCAGGATCATTCAGTAATTCGGGGTCAGTAATGTTTTTAGAGCCAATCAAGAACAAAATACCAACCACAGTAATTGTTAAACCAGCCATATGATTTCTATTTAGTATTTTATTCATTTTTAAATTTTCTCCTTAAAATCCAAGTTTCTCAGCTAACATTTCTATTCTTTTATCTTCAGCTTCAACAAATTCATTGGTATCTGAAACACTTCTGTATTCAAACACTTGTCCAACACGATTTAAAGAACTATTAAACTCTTCATTATCTACTAAATTTTTCATAGCATTATTTAAAGTTTCCACAATTTCTTCTGGTAATTCTTTTGGACCATATAAAGTATGCATAGCTGGCATAATAACGTCATATCCCTGCTCAATAGCTGTAGGTAAATCTGGTGCGGTAATATCTCTTTGTTCAGAAGCTACTGCTAATACTCTCATTTCCTTCGCTTCCATATATTGCTTACCACTTCCAACTGAAGCCATAATTACATGAAGCATTCCGCCTTGCATTGCAGCAAGCTTGTCTACTTCTCCACCAGCTCCAACAACTCTTAATTTTATATCTGCAGCATTCATTAGAGCTCCAGCCATAAAGTGACTTATACTTCCCATCTGAACTCCAAATATATACTGATCTGGATTCATTTTTGCATCATTTACAAAATCATCTAAATTCATCCATGGTGAATTATAATCAACAGTAATTGTCTCATTAACACTTATCGCAGTAGAGATTGGTGTATAATCTCTATAGGAAATATCATATTTATCTGTATAATAGCCTGCATGCAACTGAGTATGATGGTAAAGTAAAGTATATCCATCATTTTTTGCATTTTTAACGGTTTCCATTCCAATCATTCCACCACCACCATCTTGGTTAACAACTACAACAGTATTTCCTAATTCTTCTTGTAGAAATTTTGCAAGAATTCTCGCTCCCGCATCAGTTGCTCCTCCAGCTCTTGTTGGAACAATAATTTGAATAGTTTTCTTTGGATATGCTAAACTCGCTTCCTGTTCACCTGAAGCAAAAAGCATCCCTGCACATAACCCTGTCATAATTAAGCTAAGCATCATTTTTTTTACTAAATTCATTTTCTTCTCCTTTTTTTATTATGGCTAATTTTACTTTAGTTATTTAAATAAGTCAAACTTTTATTTACAATATTTGCAAAAATTTAATCTATTTTTGTAATTATTGCAATTATTTGCATATATTAATGCCTAAATTGCATAAATCTCTTATCAACAACCACGCTCGTTATTTAGATTTATTAATGAATTTAACGATAAAATCATCATTGAAGTAAAAAATATCTAGTTATTTAATCAAACTATAAATATTTCCTTTTATAAAAATTGTAAGTGTAGAGATATCAATTAAAACAGAATCATAGACATATAAGGTGTAAAGTTAAAAGAAATTATATTTGGTTATTTGATATCTAAAATTAATTTTATGAATTATATATTGAAGTCACCAGAATTGACGCTTGCAATAAATATATGATATATCCTTAATTTATGAATACTTTTATATCAGCTTTTCTATTAGGGCTATCATTAATTTTGGCCATAGGTGCTCAAAATGCATTTGTTTTAAAACAAGGGCTTAAAAAACAGTATGTTTTTATGATTAGTATGATTTGTGGTTTATCAGATGCTATTTTGATAACACTAGGAGTCTCAGGGTTTGGAATAATAATCCAAAAGTTTCCCTTAGTTATAACTTTTTCCAAATATGGCGGTTTTTTATTTTTAACTATCTATGCAATAAAAAGCATCTATTCTTCTTTTAAAAAATCTGAAGCAATAGATACAAATACAGATATTAAAGCATCCAGAGTAAAAGCAGCTCTTATTTGTTTAGCCTTAACTTGGCTAAATCCCCATGTATATCTTGATACTGTAATACTTTTAGGCTCAGTTTCTACGCAATTCCCTGATCAAAAGTTACAGTTTACGTTTGGTGCAATTTCAGCTTCTTTTATATTCTTTTTCTCTTTAGGCTATGGGTCTAGATTCTTTACACCACTTTTTAAAAACCCGAAATCATGGAAAGTATTAGATTTTATAATTGGTATTATTATGCTGTCGATAGCAATAAGATTATTATTGATGAAATAATTCTTTGTAAATTTATTTAATTGTAATTATACAGATTTTTTACTTTTAATATAATTTTATTAAATCTATATTAGTAGATTAATAGAATAAGAAGTAAAATAATTCATGCTCTATTACAATAATTTTCTATATAAAAGAGGGTCTTTTTTTATTATACTAAAAAAATATATTCAATAATTTATAGTTAGACTAATTTTCTTTTTATATACAAATTTAATTTTAATAATGTTTAACAATCTAATAACAAATAAAAAAAAAGCAAAGAAACTGAAGTTGCAAAAAGCTAGAGCCTTTGTAATCGGCTTTAACTAAAAAACGATTAGAATGCACAACCTCATTAATGAAGCACATTGAACCTGGGAATGGATCAAATCACTTCAATGAAGAATCACCTCAAAAAGTAGAAATATTTAAACTTACTTGTTTATTTAATAAAAAAAAAGAATCATTGCTTATCTTCAAAACAAAGACTAAAGCAACGATTCCAAAATATTAATTATGCTATATTTTTGGAGATTTTTGTTTCCAAAAGATTATTTTATGAAAGAAATATAAATAACATAATTAACACAATTTATATTGCCTCCTTTATTTAAACTAAAAATAGATTACACAACTATAAAATTAAAGAAAGTAATAGTAATTATTTTTTATTAGCTTACTAATCTATTAGTGTTAAATTATTTGATTTATGTTTTTTAATATTATAATTCTATTTTATATATTTGATCTAAAATCAGATACTAATTCTTCAGATTTTTTAATAGAGTTAAAAACTAGTTCTTTAGTTATGTTTTTATTTATATTATGAGTCCTACTATTAGGTCTGCTTGAAAATTCTGAAATGATATTTATTTCATTATTTGTTAAGTTCTTAATACCCAAATCAGTTAATGAGCAAGGTAGTCCTATTTCATGATAAAATTCTAAAATTTCTTTTATAAATGAAATACTTCTATTTTCTATAATTAATTCTGTCAAAAGGGCAACAGCTACTTCTTCACCATGAAGTGCGTGAATATCATCAATTAAAGTATATCCTTGAGAAATACCATGTGCTCCTGCAACTCCACAGCCTTCAAATCCAAGCCCGCTTAACAATACATTTGCTTCAATTATCTTTTCAAAAGATTCACTAATAATGCCTTTTTTTGCTGAATCTACTGCATCTTTTGAATATTTAATAATTACATCATAGCAGGTTTTTGCAATAGCAAGAGAAGTTTCAGTTCTTTTTGCTCCAAAGAAATTATCAACGTTTGATTCTTCGCATTGAATAGCTTCAAAATATGTTGCAAGCGCATCCCCTATTCCTGCAATTAAAAATCTAATTGGAGCCTTAATTATCAAAGAAGTATCAACATAAATTGCTTCAGGATTTGTGTTCAAAGATTTAGGGCCTAAAAATTTTCCTTCTTTTGTATATGTTATAATAAGTCTACTGGTTGCTGCATCATTTGAAGCTATTGTAGGTATTATCACAACTGGAATATTTAAACCTAGTTTTACAGATTTTGCTGCATCCTGAGATTTTCCACCACCAAAGCCAATTACAAAATCACATTTTTCTTCTTTGCATTTTTGATTTAACCTTTCCAATTCTTCTGGATTAGTTTCTCCAGAAAAATCTACAGAATAAGAAAATAAACCTTGTTTTTTAAGAGATTTTATTAATCTATTACCATAAGTTTGCTTAATATATGGATCAGAAACAATAAAAGCTTTTGTCCCAAAAATATTCATTTCAGATCCTAGTGTGTCTAACAAATTCTCCCCTTGTTTGTATATCAAAGGGAATCCCATAATTTTCATTATTCCTCCACTTTTATTGTAGGGGGAAGCCCCCCCACAATAAGTAAATATCTATAAATTGCTTTCAGCTTCTGCAATTGCAGTTTCTAATTTATTTAACCATTCATCTCCGTATTTTTCGCTATACCAAGATTTCATAGCTTCTCTAGCAGGTAAGAAAGTAGCTCTTTCTTCTTCTGTTAATTCATGTATTTTTCCACCACCAGCAACAAATTCTTCATTTGCTTTAATTTCTTTTTGTTGGTTAAATGCTGTTTGAATTGCTGTTCCTTCATGAATTGCATCAATTACTACTTGTTGTAAGTCAGCAGGAAGACTATCTAAGAAAGATTGACTAACGAAATAGAAACCAAATAAGAAAGTATGTCTATCTAATACACCAAATTTTAAGCTTTCATCTAAATTATTAGACATAATATCTGGAGAAGCAATTTTCAAACCTTCAATAATCCCTGAAGACAAACTAGTATAAACCTCATTCCAGGCAACAGGAGTTGGAGAAGCTCCACATTGAGATGTAAATTCT
Source organism: Sphaerochaetaceae bacterium (assembly GCA_963678575.2). Lineage (GTDB taxonomy): Bacteria > Spirochaetota > Spirochaetia > Sphaerochaetales > Sphaerochaetaceae > Pleomorphochaeta. The sequence goes on from CAXXHV010000002.1 coordinate 1,589,920, forward strand.
TGTTGTAATGGAGAACTAATTGTTCTTATTTTTAAACCATTTAAATCTTCAACACTTTTAACTTCTTTTTTTGTAGTATAGAAAGATCTCCATCTACCTCCATCACAAACCCCAACTAATTTTACATTAGGTAAAACACTTTGAATTTCTACACTCATTTCTTCGAAGAAATTACCTTTCATCAATTCAACTACAACATCATCACCTGGAATCAAATATTGTAAATCAACTACAGCCATTTCTGGTAAAAATGGAGTCACACCACCAATAGAAGTATGTGCAATTTCTAAGACGCCTTCATCAACTTGCTCCATTACTTCTTGGTAATTACCTAATTGTGAGCCTGGATATAATTGGACAGTAATTTGTCCATTAGAATTAGCTTCAATTGCATCCTTTATAGCTTTTGATCCAATATAATCATCATTATTTTCTGTTGCAGGCCCTGCATGTGATAATTTGATAACCCATTGTTTCTCTGAAGTTTCTTCAGCATTTCCGCTTGCAAATAATGCCATTGCTACAACAACTAAAAGCATTAAAGTTAATAATTTTTTTTTCATAAAATTCTCCTTTTGTTTGAAAAAATTTTTATATTTAAATTAAATTGGTAAACCAACTAATTTTGGTAAGAAAAGTGATATTCCTGGAACAAAAGTCAGCAAAAATATTACACTTATATGAACAGCCCAATATGGAACCATTTTTCTAATTATTGGACCAATAGGAAGTTTTGATACTGTTGAAGCTGCAAACAATACAAGTCCAAACGGAGGTGTTGCTAAGCCTACTGTTAAGTTTACGCACATTACTATTGCAAAGTGAGTTGGATTTACATTAAATGCTAATAAAGCAGGGCTAAGGATAGGTCCTAAAATCATAATAGCTGGCCCAGCATCTAAGAACATTCCAGCAATAAATAAAATTAAGTTACACAGTAATAAAAAAACAACTTTACTACTTATATTTGCTAATAAAAATTCAGCAAGTCTTTGAGGAATTTGTGTCACCGTTAAAACCCAACCAAACATTGCAGCTGCTCCTATTACTAGTAGCAATACAGCAGATTCTTTTCCTGCTTCTAAGAATATTTTAGGTAAATCAGACAATTTTAAATCTTTATAAACAAATAGACCTAATATCAAGGAATATAAAACAGCTAATACAGCAGCTTCTGTAGCAGTACAAATACTAAATAAAATACCGCCGAGAATAATTATTGGTGTAAATAAAGGCAATATACCACCTTTAATTGCAGCAACTTTTTCTTTATGATTCATTTTTTCACGTCTTGGATAATTATTTTTTATAGCAATTTTTCTTGTCATTAACATAAGCCCAAGCCCCATGATTATTCCTGGGATAACTCCAGCTGCAAATAATGCACCAGTTGATACTTCCATCATAAAGGCATAAACAATCATAATTATGCTTGGAGGTATTATTGGTCCAATAATAGAAGAAGCTGCTGTTACTGCTGCTGAAAAATCTGTTGGATACCCTTCATCTTCCATAGCAGGAATTAAAATTGATCCTAAAGAAGATGTATCTGCAATAGCTGAACCGCTTAAACCTGCAAATAAAATACTCGACAAAATATTTACTTGAGCTAATCCTCCATGCATATGACAAACAAATGCATTAGCTAAGTTGATTAATCTTCTTGTAACTCCGCCCCTATTCATAATTGATCCAGCTAGAATAAAAAGAGGTACCGCTAATAATACAAATTTATTAATACCTGCATAATTTCTCTGCACTAATGATCCTAGCATTACAACTTGATCATTTAAGATAAAATCTACAAAAGGTCCTAAGGATAAAGAAAACACTATTGGAAGACCTATTACAGCAGATAAGACTATAACTATTATATATATAGGCATATTAAATATCTCCTTTTTTTAATCTTAGAAATGATTCAAATAATTGTTGAATACAGATAGGCAACATAAGTCCATATCCTATAGGTAATGACAGATATGCATAACCAAATTTTATCCAGTCTAAGCTGGGTACTATTCTTCTCATCCCTTTCATTGAAAATTTCCATCCGTAATACAAATAAATTACGGAAATAAAAACTATTAATAAAATATTTATAACATTTATTAAGGATTGTGCTTTTTGAGGAGCTTTCTTGATTAACATATCTATTGCAACATGTTTATTGTTAAACAAGCCTATAGGAGCTCCTAACATGGTCATCCAAATCATAATTATTAATGTTGCATCTTCACTCCAAGTTATAGAATTATTGAGTACATAACGTGAAAAAACAGCAATTAATACTATGAAAAATAACATAAACATGCATAAACAGATTATTTTACCTAGCACCTTGCATAATTTTTCATTAAATGAGAACAATAATTTATAGATTTTGTTCATAGTTTCTCCTATTGTTTTTTTATTTAAGAAAATAGTAATTTTAATTGTATTTTGTTTTGTTAATTAAGAAGTTATCATTGAATATTTACCAAAGTTGTCATTTAAACTACATTTTGTAAAAAAAACAAGCTTTTTCAAGCTTGCTTTTTTACAAAATAAAAACATTTTCTGTATATTCAAGTAATTTTTCATAGTCTAGAACTTGAATTTTCTTTGTCCCACACCATTTACATACTTCGTCTTTTTTCAATTTTGCCAAACATTTACATAGAGTTCCACGATGCATTCCTAAAAAAATTGCAATTTCTTGCTGTGTTATTTTCATAGGAAATTCATCCTTTAAATCATAATATTGCCCCATATTATATAAAAACCTACATACTTTTCCAAATTCATTATCAGTTAAAAATTCAGTTTGTTGATGCAATAAAACTCCAACTTTATATGACATATATTCAAGCAAATTTCTTTGTAAATCATTATTTAAAAGTAAATTATTAGCCTTTAATACTGTATTTGAAAAGAAATATATTTCACTTTCTTCCACAGCAGAAAAAACAACATAAACCCCTATCTTATTAAAAAAAGCACTTTCTCCGAAAATATTTCCTTCTGTAATATACATTAAAATTGCTTCATTACCATTTATATCTGAGGAGGATAATCGAATACTACCTTTTTTTATATAATAAAAACCATCAAAAATATTTCCATCGCCTCTTATTATTTTATTTTTTTTTAAATTATATTTTTTTGCTACATTAATATAGTTTTCCCAAAGTTTACACATATCTTTCTTTAACCAAGTTGAAAAATATTGCCAACTATTTCCGTCAATTATCAATTCATCCATACTATTTTTTTCCATGCCTCATTCTAAAACATAAATATTAAATGCACAATAAAATTATTATCCCTTTACTTCTTAGCTTTTTTCTATTATTTGAGAGAGTAAAAAGTGTTTATTGAAATTATTTATTATACATTTATTTTAAGAGTTTCTTATACATAGACAATTAATATAACAATAAAAAGCTTATGACATTTGCTATTCTTATTACAACAGATATTGTAATCAACACCTATTACTGATTGCTATATCAACTTGAATTTATAATTAGTTTTCTACATTTAAAATAATATGTTATAATACAAACATAAATTAACAGAGGTTAACATGAGACTTAAGTATTATATTTCATTAGTAAAGACTCTTTTTAATTTTTTTATATTACCAGTGATATCTCTGGTTCGCTTTCTTAAAAATCTTAACATTGTAATTTATAGAGAATTTAACCGACTAAATAATATATTTAAAGAAATCAATTTACAAATAAATTTTTATATCATAAATGATATGCAATCAATTCAAATAATTTCTAAAGCACCTATTTTGCATAAAGCTCCCATATTCTGCAATTCTGAATTTGAATTATCATTAAAGTTAGAGAAAAAGAACCTAATTAACATAAATTCATTATTTAACAGAATTCTTCCTCTCAAACAGTTTAGGTTATTAATATGAAAAAACATTTAATAATTCCATTGCTTATTCTTTTCATTTTGATTTTATCATTAGTGTTCTTTCTTTTTACTAATTCAAATAGAAAGCAAATCACTGAATTAAAATTTAGAATCACTTGGGAACAACTTTCTTCAAGAGGCATCGCCATAAATAAAATTGTAGAAGCTTACAACACTTCACAAAATAAAATTCATGTAACTATGGTAGGAGGAAATGAAGACCATAATGACTTAGCTTCACTTCTAGATACAGATGATATTGACGTATACATGATACCTTATAGATATATAAGAGATCATCAAATCTCAGATGAATTATTACTTCTTACTAAACTATTTTCAGAAAAAGAAGAATCTTATTATGAATCTATTAAATCCTTAGCAAAGTCTGAAAAAGGGATTGTCGCAATACCTTGGATTGGGCATTCAATGGGTTTAATTTATAATAAGGATATTACTGATCTTGCTGGAGTTGATCCTAACAACTTCAATTCCATTGAGGATTTGCTTAATGCATGTGAAACCATCAATAAAAAAACTGGACATAAAGGGTTAGGTCTTATCGGAGCTGATAGCCATGATTTAACCTGGATGATGAGCCAATTTATTTATTCCTTTGGTGGAAAACTAACTGAGGTTAATACACAAACCCAACAAACATCCATTCTTATTAATTCTCAGGAGAGTAAAGATGCTATTAACTTTTATATAAACAAACTAGGTAAATATGCACAAGAAGGCTGGCAAGAACATACGGGCATAGATGTAATGGACTCCTTTAGAAATAGTGAAATTGCATTTGAAATACAAGGTCCATGGGGAATAACTGATATATGGAAGTGTGGATGCAAATTTGATGTCAAAGCTATATCGCTTACACAAATGAATATGTACTCTGAAGTGGGACCTTTAATGTTAGCAATTTCAAAAGATTCAAAAAACATTGAGAGTGCAAAAGATTTTATTCGATATTTAACTGAAAAAAATACACTCGAGAGAATTATGGATGGTGAATATGATGATAAATATGAACAATACTACCCCTACCGAATTCCTCTGAATAAAGATATGAAGGATTCTATATTTTTTAAGAAATACCCTGAATTTCTTGTTTTTATTGAAGGATATAATAAACCTAGTATAAATACACCAACTACAGAATGGGCGGAAAACTATAAAGATTTATATGCCTACTATATTCACCAAGCGATTCTTAAAAATATAACAATTGATGAAGCATTACAGTCAATAGCGAATAAAAAAGCAAAATAAGTTCAAAAATATAAGATAAAAGGAGTAGACATAAATGAGAACTATAGTAAAAAAAATAGCAATAGTAATAAGTAGTATGTTTTTGCTTCTTTTCATAAACAATCAAGGAGTTTTATATGCGAATGAACTTGATTTCACAAAGGAAGAACTTGATTATATAAATGAAAACCCAATCGTAATAACAGCTGTTGACCCTCTTTTTCACCCTTATGAATTCATTGATAAAGATGGTGTTTATAAAGGTATGGCTGCGGACTACCTTAAGCTCTTTGAAATTAGAACAGGCCTAACTTTTGAAGTACTTGAAGGGCTTACTTGGCCTGAAGCATATGATATGGCTTTAAATGGTCAAGTGGACTTACTTCCATGTATTGGGATAACTAATGAAAGACAAAAATTTTTTAATTTTACAGATCCTTATTTCCAATATCAAAGAGCTATATTTTCTCTTGATGGCACCCCATTTCATAGCTTTAAAGATCTTAAAAATATAACTGTAGGAGTTCAACGAAATAGCTCACATTATAGTTATTTAAAATATGAAAAGGATATTGATCCTATTTTATATAACGATAATGAAAGCTTACTTTTAGCATTATCTAAAGGTGAAGTTGATATAATAATATCAAACTATGCGAGTACAAAATATAGTGCTGGGCAACTTGGAATATTAAATATCAAAGCAGATGAAATAATTGATAATGAAAATAGTGAACTCGGTATGGCAATAAGAAAAGATAAGCCAATTTTAGCTTCCATATTAAATAAATCCTTGTCTTCAATTTCTGAAGAAGAGAAAATTCTTATAAGAAACAAATGGCTTGGGATAGAGTCAAAAGCAGATTACAGCAAAATATACAAATACATATTTATTTCATTACCAATTGTTTTAGGCATTATTTTAATTTTCTTTTTATGGAATCGTTCTCTCAAAAAACAACAAGAGGAAACTAAAAAAGCATTAGAAAAAGTTAAAACACTTTTCAAAGCTTCGTCAGCTCTAAGAAGCACAACTGATTTAAATCAAGTAATGAAAATAATATTAAGTGGTCTCAAAGAAGTAGTTCCCTTTGATACCGCAACAATTCAGGAATTTAAAAATGGAGAATTTAAAATTATTTATTGTGAAGGTTTTAAAAATATCAAGAAAAAAATCGGCATAAAATTCGACAATAATGAAAATACAATATTCCACAATGTAGTAAACACAAAACTATCTGTAATAATTCCAGATGTTAGAAAACACAATGAATTTATAGATTTAACAGAAGAAAATAAAATTAGATCATCCATGGTAGTGCCTCTTATTATAAACAATAAAGTTATTGGTGAATTAACATTAGATTCTTTTGAACTTAATTTTTATGATTCAGAAAAGGCCACAACTGCAGAAGCTTTTGCTGCACAAGCATCATTAGCTTTAAATAATGCAGAGACCTTTGAAGCGTTGAAAAAATCTAATGCGGCAGCAGAACATGCGGCTCAGGTAAAAGGTGATTTTTTGGCAAATATGAGTCATGAGATAAGAACACCTATGAATGCAGTTCTTGGAATGATTACTCTTTTGGAATATACAGAACTTGAAAAAAAGCAAAAAGATTATGTAAAAAAAATTGAAAGAGCTGCAAAAAACCTTTTAAAAATAATTAATGATATTCTTGATTTTTCGAAGATTGAATCTGGCAAATTAGAAATAGAAAGTATCGAATTTTTTCTCGATAATGTGCTTAATGACCTCTCTGATATGTTATCAATGAAAGCAGCCACTGTGGGAATTGATTTTATTATTTCAAAAGAAGTTGATGTTCCCGATGGTTTAATAGGTGATCCTTTTAGACTTGAACAAATCCTAGTAAATTTGACAAATAACGCAATAAAATTTACTGAAAAAGGTGAAGTAATTATAAAAATAAACGTTGAAAAAAGAACTAAGAAAGAAGTTATATTAAGATTTAGTGTTAAAGATACTGGAATAGGAATGACGAAAGAGCAAATCTCTAAGCTATTTAAGGCTTTTACTCAAGCTGATACTTCTACTACTAGAAAATATGGTGGGTCAGGATTAGGCTTAAGCATTTCAAAAAATTTAGTTGAATTAATGGGTGGAAAAATTAGCGCTCAAAGTCAATATGGGAAAGGAAGTGAGTTCTTTTTCACTTGCCCATTTAAACTAAGTGGAGTAGCTCAACCAAGGAAAGAAATTAAACCAACAAAATTAAAGAAAATTGGAATTCTTATAGTAGAAAACAATGAATATTCAAAAGAAATCATAGAAAAATATCTTCATTCCTTTGGGTTTAATACAACAATTGTTTCTAGCTGTGAAGAAGCTATTACTGAAACAAGTAATAATTCATTTGATTTAATAATATTAAATTATAAAATTCCTGACCAAAATGGAATTGATACTTATAAAAAAATAAAAGAAAAATCCACAAATATTCCAAAAGCAATTCTTGTAAGCGCTTATCCCACACAAGATCTATTAACAGAAGCTGTAAGTGAAGGTATTTATGATGTATTAACAAAACCATTTACTCAATCTACTCTTTACGATGCAATAATAAATATTCTATTCAACGATAACCTTATAAAAAAAGATATTGAGGAAGCCATTAATTATCCAAATGGATTTGAAAAAATTAGAGGAGCTCAAATATTAGCAGTTGAAGATAATGAACTCAATCAACAAGTTATCAAAGAACTTCTTGAAATTGAAGGTTTTTGGGTTGATTTAGCAAATAATGGGCAAGAAGCAATAAATAAAATAATTGAAAGCAATCATTATGATTTAATATTTATGGATCTACAGATGCCAATAATGGATGGATATAGTGCTTCAGAAAAATTAAGGAATCAGTACAACGTAAAAACTCCTATCATTGCATTAAGTGCTGATGTTATGGAAGAAATAGAAATAGATACTAAAAAAGCTGGTATGAACGGTCACATCGCAAAACCTATTAATAAACAAGAACTATTTCAAATAATGGTTAAATATATCAAACCATTAATAAGGGAAAAGAAAGAAATAAAAAATAAGGTTAAATCATTAATATCAATCGAAATGCTTAATAATAATCTCAAAAACTTTGATATAAAAGATGGACTAACCCGTCTTGATAATGATATTGAACTATATGTAAATATTCTTAGTAAATATTCAAAAAACAACAGCAACTTTGTAAGCGAATTAAAGAAATTAATAAATGAAAAAGACCTTAATAATTGCTTGCTGTTACTACATAAAATGAAAGGAGTTACAGGCAATATAGGAGCTATAAATCTTAATCAAATGATTACGAAGTTGGAGCAAAAAATTAAAAACAATAATTTTGAATTTGATTATGAGAAAGATGTAATTGAAATTGATAATGAATCAACCTTAATAATTACACAAATAAAAGATATTATTGAAATGTCAGAAAATAATGATATACTTAACATTAGGAAAGAAACTATTAATAAAAAAGATATTATTATAAAATTAAAGAAGCTTTTAGTGGCTTTAACAGAATATGATACAAAAGCTAAACAATACTATGAAGATTTCAAAAATTTCAATTTAGAACCTTATACCATGAATTATATTAATTTAGGAAAACATATTGAAGATTATAATTTTGAATTAGCTGCTAAAGTTTGTGTTGAAATAATTAATAAACTTGAAAAAGGAGTGCCATAAATGGAAGCCCACGATGAAAGAGCAACAGTACTTATTGTCGATGATGTAAGAGAAAACCTTGATGTGCTAGATGGATTACTCAAACGAGACTACAACATAAAATTTGCTACAAATGGTATTATGGCAGTTAATGTTGCTAAAAGATTTTTGCCCGACATAATACTTATGGATATAATGATGCCTGAAATGGATGGTTATGAAGCCACTGCAATTCTAAAATCTGATCCACTAACCAAAGATATTCCAATAATTATTATCACAACAAAAAATGGAGATTATGACGAAGTGAAAGGTTTTGAATTAGGAGCTTCAGATTATATTTCAAAACCGATAAGCCCTACTACAATGAAGGGTAGAGTAAAAACACAACTTGCTTTATACGATCAAAAAAGGCAGCTTTCTAAACTAGTAAATGAAAAAACAAAAGAACTTATTGAAGCAAGAGCTGAAATTATTAGAATGCTATGTATTACAGCTGAATATAAAGATAAGGAAACTGGTGACCACATTACAAGAATGAGTAAATTTTGCTATTATATCGCACAAGCATATGGATTTGATCAACAGAAAATGGATCTTATATTAAGTGCTTCACCATTACACGATATTGGGAAAATAGGTATCCCTGATAAAATAATTCTGAAACCAGGGAAGCTTGATCCTGATGAATGGGAAATTATGAAAACCCATTGCAAAATAGGGATTGATATACTTGGGGACTCAAAAATGGAACTTATTGAAGCCTCAAGAATTATTGCATATCAACATCATGAAAAATGGAATGGCAAAGGATATCCACAAGGTCTTAAAGGCTCTGAAATTCATATATATGCCCGAATAACTGCTATTGCGGATGTATTCGATGCACTTATTTCGAAAAGGCCATATAAAGAACCAATGAAAGTTAGTGACGCAATTAATATTATTAAAGAGGAATCAGGAGAACACTTTGATCCAGATGTTGTAGAAGCCTTTATGAAAGCTATGCCTAATATCAAGAAAATTATAAAAAAGTATGGAAAAGTATAAAAATATAGTTTTCACAATTAAGATAAATAATAATACAAGACCTATTTTAAGTGCTACAACTAAATACAATTTTCTTTATTTACAGAAATTGGATTTCTCAGAACCTCATGTTTAATATAATTCCTATTTTTCTGTAGGGTTTTAGTATGTATTTTGATTTACTTTTTATAATATCTTCTTAATAAATATATTAATTTGTTCATAAATAAAAATAAAAAGCAAAGGGTTCTTTATGGACATCTATTTCAATTGTTACTAAAATATTTTCATATTGATATGCCCTATCTTTGCATTAGTAAATATATGAGATTTTTTGTTATAAAAACTTTAATGCTTAATCCAAATTCATGCAAATTATGAGGTCAAATTATATTATATAATTATTAAATATTATTGATAGGAGTTATTTTTTGCTTAACATAAGAATACATCATTTTTTTGATATTATCAGAGATTACGGAAGTGGAAAAAAACTAATAGAGCATCCTTATGGACATTCTTTACACATAATAGCAAAAAAAATTATTAATTTAGAAATAACAGAGATGAAACTAGTTGTTGAAAGCGATGATATTTGCAACAACTGCAACAAACTCCTTTGCAATCATTGCATTGATACAATAACCCATAGAGACGATTTCAAATTAAAAGAGCAATTTAACAACTATCTAGATAATCGAATTATGGAAACTCTAGGATTAGAAAAGAAACAAATTGTTAAATTTTCTCAATTAATTAATTTATCTAATCTATATCTTGATAATATTGAATATATATATCTAGGAAATGATATTGAACATACGAAAATAAGAAAATCAAATGTAGAAAAAGGAATTGAAAAGATAAAGCTTCTAATGTAAATTATTAGATTACCAGCTTCCTTTATTTTGCTAATATATACAAAAGAAAAGCATAAGCTATTAAACTTGAACAATGTTTTTCTAGGATTTATGCAAAATTTTTTCATTTAAACAAATTAAATTTCTATTTTCAATCTTAACAAAATATTAACATCAAATTTTTTATTTTCTTTGATATTTTCCATTTATTAATAATTTATTAAGTATTTTTTCGTAATAAAATTTATATTATTTTTTTATCCTTATAAGGTTAATATATAGATTCTAAAGAAGTATTTATCAATTTAATAGTAATTTCTTATTTAAATCATGACAACCTTTTTAAAGGGTGGTTTGCTCTGAGGTAATAGCCTCGAATATACCGACAACATCTCAAGACGCTCACGGGCATTTACCTCTTTTTCTACTACTCAAGTAGTATTTGTACTACTAGCTACCCTTTAAAGGGACCTCATACTCTTTAAGACTTAATTTATCAAATGCTATATCATGCTTTTCTTATTCCTGAATATATTTTTGTACAATTGCTGTGTTTAATCCTACATTACTTACACATCATTTTAGATGTAATAAACTGTTCGTTTTATTTGCCATTGTTTATTACCTAGTTTTATATTTATAATTTTGGAGTAGTATTCAAACACTATAATAAGAACGAGTTTTTGTATAACAATTGTTACACACCCACATAGCAGGTAATTTTTGTTCCAAAAACTCTTATTAATCTCTTTGTGAACGAGCTAAAACTCATAACTAAAAGGGAGGATAAAAAAATTACCCTCCCATAATTTATAGAATTTAAAAATAAATTCTATAAATTTTATGTTATATATTTATTCAAACACTTAACTAGCATCTCTAGAACCAAGTTTCCAACCAATGGATAGCTTTCTCATATTAACAAATTTCTCATAAGTCTTTTTATTTTTCATTAACTCATTATGTGTTCCATTTTCTGCTATTTTACCGTTTCTTACTACTAAAATTTTATCAGCATTTCTTACAGTACTTAGTCTATGAGCTATCATAATTACAGTCTTATTTTTTGTTAATTCATGTATTGCCGTTTGTAAAAGTATCTCATTTTCAGGATCCACATTAGCTGTAGCTTCATCTAAAATAATTATATTAGCATCTTTTATCATTGCCCTAGCTATTGATATTCTCTGTTTCTCACCACCTGATAAATTACAGCCACCTTCTCCAACAATGGTATCATATCCATGTTCTAAACTCATTATAAAATCATGTATACAGGCTTTCTTTGCAACTTCTACTATTTCTTCCATTGATGCATTTGGATTACCAAATTTAATATTATTTTTGATTGAATCATCAAATAGATATACATTTTGAAATACCATACTTATGTTTGACAAAAGATAATCTACTCTATAATTTTTAACGTTATTTCCACCAATTAATACATTACCAGAATCTACATCCCAAAATCTTGGAATTAGATTACAAAGTGTTGTTTTACCTCCACCGCTAGGTCCAACTATTGCTGTAGTAGTTCCTTCTTTAAGCTTAAAGGATACATCTTTTAAGATTGTCTTTCTCTCATAACTAAATGTAACATGATCAAAAGATATATCATAATTATCCATTTTTGCATTTGTATTATTTTCTTTTAAGGTTTCAGTTTTTATAACATTTTTTACTTCATCCATCGCAACTCTTACTAATGAAATAAGGGAAGATAATAAACCCGCATTTTGAATCTCACTAAACATCATAAATGATGCTATTAACATTGTGATAGTCATATAAACACTCATTGAACCTTGAAGATTAAGCAGTATTGCTGTAATTACCATCAAAAAAGATCCAATATATATTGCTACATTTTGTAGTGCAATAAACGGTATTAGTTTTAATTCAGTCCTTATACTTGCTTTTACACAACTTTCTATATCAGATGATAATATACTGTCAGCATCTTTTATTAAATTAAAGGATCTTATTACACTTAGGCCTTGAAGATATTGCAATACACTACTTACCAATTTATTATCTGTCTCCAATTTAATTGGTGCTACCTTATTTCCTTTATTCCTAGTTAATGATGATAATAATATAAACAACAATAGAGTTATGAAAACAACAAGTCCCATCCTATAATCAAATATTGTAATAAATGTTAACAATACTGTTGCAGAAACAATTCCTGAGACACAATTCATAACCACCATTGATCCAACATTTTGCATAAGATCTAGTGTATTTGTTGCTGTAGCTGTTATACGACCAACAGAATTTTTACTAAAATAACCCATTGGTAAATACTTAAGCTTATCCCCTATTTCTCTTCTTTTGTCCCCACACATATAAAAGCTAGATTTTACATCATATATTCTACCTATATAAACTGCTACATAAGTAATAATCACACTTATTAGCATTATAATAAAGGCTTTTATTGCAACATCACTATTTAAGTTTTTATTACTAATGGCTTTCATTACTATAAGAATTGCAAGTAACTGAAGACCTAATCCAAAGGATTTAATAAAATTCCAAAATATTGATATTTTAAAGTTCTTTTTGTTTTTATCACCTAATAATTGTAAAAATTGTTTTATTATATGAAACATTAGTTTGCCTCCTTTAAAACAACCGTGTCACGACTAGACATATGTGCTAAATACATATTTTTATAAAGACTACTGTTCTTTAGTAGATACTCATGTGTTCCACAATTATCAACAAGCCCATCATTTATAACAATAATTTGATCTGAATCAGTAATTGTTGATAATCTATGTGCAATAACAATTAGACTTTTACCTACTATAAGTTTTGATACAGCATCTTGGACTATAGCTTCATTTTCTGGATCACTGTATGCTGTTGCTTCATCAAGAATAATAATCTCAGCATTTTTTAGCATTGCTCTAGCTATAGAGATTCTTTGCTTCTCACCACCGGAGAGATGTCCTCCACCACTTCCAACAACTGTTCTATAACTATTTTCAAGTTTCATAATAAAATCATGGCATCCAGATGCTTTTGCAGCTTCAATGACTTCTTTATCACTTGCATTAATATTACCCTTTCGAATATTTTCCATTACTGTTTCATCAAATAAAAAGTTATCTTGAGAAACATATGCAATATTTGCATTTAATGTATCTAAGGATATATCTTTTGCATTTACTCCATTGAAGAATATATCTCCTTCACTCCAATCCCAAAACCCTGCTATTAATTTAGCAATTGTACTCTTTCCAGAGCCTGAAGGTCCAACTAAAGCTGTTACCTGTGATGGTTTTATATTTAAATTTATACCTTTTAATACTTCTATTTCATGACTTTCTTTTTCAACTTTATTTAACCTAAGTTCATATGAGAACTTCAAATTTTTAATAACTATATCAGTATTTTTGAAAGAGAATGGTTTATCTTTTCTTTCAATAGGTGGATAATTATATATCTCTGCTAAATCAGATAATACATAGTTGGCACTTGCTAAACCATCAACAAAATTCATTGCAGCCATAAGTGGTGCAAAGATTCCCATTGATAGGATAATTATAAATATAAAAATTGAAGAATCCAAACTATTATTAGCACAAAGCATTACACCCAAAGGTAAAATTGTTATTAAAATTGCAGGAAGCACCGCCATTAGTCCGGAAGTTCCAACTGCAACTTTCTGCATCCACTTAACACCATATTCAGCATTATCAACAACTGCATCTTCATATCTTTTATATGATGAGGCTGATTGTCCAAATGCTTTTATTACTTCAATACCATTAATATATTCAACAGCAGTTGCATTCATATTTTTACTAATATTTGTATATTTTTCAAATCTTGGTTTATAATCTTTCATCATTATTAACATAAAAATATAAGAGAGAGGAAGCGTTGAAAGAGATGCTAATCCCATTCTCCAATCTAATATAAATATATATATTACCAATACTAATGGAATTAATAATTTACTGGTTAATTCAGGTACAGCATGTGCTAGTAAAGGTTCTACACCTTCTACCTTTTCAACAATTATACTTTTCAATACACCAAAAGGTCTAGAAAGAGCATATCCCATTGGAACTCTAACTAATTTTTCACATACATCTATTCTCATTTCACCTATTACTTTAAAAGTGGCTATATGAGATATTGATGTAGAGAGGCTGTGAAATAATTCATTACCTATTAATGCTACAAAAAGTACTATTAACCATAATTTATAATCTGATAGAGTGTTATGAACACCATCTAATAATAGTATTGTCATTTTGTATACTGCAAAGTATTGAAACATAAAAGAACCAACACTTAATATTGCTAATATTACAGATAATATATAAAAGAACTTATGTCGTCCTAAATATTTAAACAAAAATTTAAAACCTACATTTTTTTCTTCAGTGATTTTTTTTTCGCTCATCTAACAGCCTCCCTATTTATTAGTAGGGAGTTCAACTCTACCAGCTCTTAAGTCTTTAAATGATTTTATTAACAGAAGTATTACAACTAAGGTAAGAGCTGCATCTAAGATGAAGGATCCCAAATATACAAAATTAACCCCAAAAATTCTTGGTAAAATTATCATTGCGGGGATATATAAAACAACTTGTCGAAACATTGATATTATACTAGCCACTTTACCTTTATTAATTGATGGGAAATAACTCATCCCATTCATTGTAATTACTAATAAAGGAATAACTGAAATAAAGATTCTATAGTTAGCTAGATTTTCACTACTTATCGCACCCTCGAACATAAGGGATAATATACTTTGTGGATTAATCATTAAGAATAACCACATTGGTAATATTAAGATTAGCCCGCCAAGGATAAAAACCTTTGTTGCACTAATAACTCTGCTATATTGTTTAGCTCCGAAATTAATACCAACAGTTGGTTGAAGAGATCTCATTATTGCAAATAATGGTGTCATCATAAATAGCATTAATCTGTAGGTAACACCATAGAATGCTATATCATAAGAAGTTCCAACAGCCCCTATTGCATTTAATATAACAACTCCTTGTAATACACTCATAACTGACATAATCAAAGAAGGCATTCCCATTGATTTAATATCTTTTAATATGGATTTATCACGTCTTACACTAAATAAATTAGCTTCAAAGGATGGTTTTTTACTTCTAAAATAAATAACTCCCAAAATAGTATAAACAGCCATTCCTATGTTAGTTCCCCAGGCAGCTCCTACTACTCCAAAATTGAAAATACCCATTAAAATATAATTAATTATTATATTAACTAATAAGCCAGTACCCATTATTAAGGCGGCTGTTCCCATTTTTCCTTCAGCTCTTATTATTAAATTATAAGCTAAACCAAAAACCCAAAAGAGGGAGCCAAATATTGTTATTCTAAAATATGTTAATCCGAGTTCTAAGGCTTCTCCTTCTCCCCCCATAAAAACCATTAAGGGTCTTGAAACAAGAAACAATACTACCATCAAACAAAGAGTGGATAATAAACCCATATAATTTGCATTACCAAGTATTTTTCGTTGTACACCCTTATTATTTTCACCAATAGCAATAGATAAATAAGCCCCAGCGCCCCCTCCAATAAGAGAGCCAAATCCGACAGCTATTTGTGTTAATGGATATGCAACAGATACCCCACTTAGTGCAACTTCCCCAACAAAAGATCCAACAAATATTGCATCAAAAACCGCATTGAGACCATGTAATATCATGGCAATAACAGCCGGTAGTGATAATTTAATCATAACCTTCCATAGGTTATCATTTAATATTAAATTCCTATTATCTTGCATAAAAACTCCTAATACTGTTAGTTAAAACTAACAAAAATATTTTAAAAAATATGATGCTTTGTTTTTGCATCATTATAAATACCCTTATTTATTTACTTTCTATTTTTTTATTATATTAAGCCAACCGGTATAATAAAAATTTGAAATATACACTACTTGTTCTTTTGCTTCTTCAATCGATAGGCCTATGGTTAATACTTCAAACATTGATAATACACTATGTTCGCTAAGGATTGATATTACTGTATCTGTGGGTCTATTATCTATTTTTTTATTTTCTACTAAATAATCGACAAATGCGATAGTATTTTTAATTTCTAAATCTACAAATCTATCTATATAGTATTGATATTCAGTACCTTTAGATTTTAAAAATATCAGCTGAAATTCATCATAATGTGCAAATATATAATCTACTAACGGGAATACTGTTTTTTCAACATTTTGACCGAAATTTAATATTTGATTTTCAATATCATTTTCAAAGAAATCTTTTATGCTATTATTCATTATATCATAAAGACCTAATGAAGCTTCTTTCACAAGAGAATCAAAGATATCACTTTTTCCATTAAAATATCCATAAATAGCTCCTGTTGTTAAATTTGACAACTTGGCAATATTTCTTAAAGAAGTATTTTCAAATCCTTTTTGTAGAAATTCCTTAAAAGCTATTTTTAATATTTTTTCTCTTGTTAAGTCATTCATTACTTTATCCTAGTATATTTATATAACGCTGTTATATCTTATACTATTAAATGTTAGCCATGTCAATCTTTTTTATAAAATTATTATTTACATTTGTAAATCTTTATCTTTTTTTCTTTATATTACATTGGAGAAGTTTGCACTAATCTGGCATTTCACACTATCATAGCATCTAATCTTTTATAATATTATTAGTCGAAAATATTACAAAAGTATTTACCTTTTTCCACTAACTTATTCTTTAAAAATATGCATATTTTAGTATTAAACCTACTTTTTAGCGCCCTAAAAGCAACAAATCACTAATTCCAAAGCTATACTTGCATTATACAATTTACACTAAATCTCAAAATTAATAGAAATTTGCACATAAATAAAACTAGATGATTATAGAAAAAGTGTGGTGTTTTTCTTGTCAGGGTAAAATAATTACTATTATATCTTTACTTTTTACATATGTTAGCCTAAACTAATATCAATATTTGGAGGCTATCATGGTTAAATATGGGAATTGGATCCCAATATGGTTAAGAAACACTATTCTAATAGGATTAGTTATATTATTTGGTTTAAGTATTTTCTTTTTTTATACAGGTAGTTCAGTCTTAGAATTGATATTCAGCATGATAACAATTATTTATGCATTGTTTACCTTAAGAGTGTATTATATGTATAAAGAATTTGATTATAGTAAATCTAATTCAATGGCGTGGAAAATAATTAAATATGTTGCATCTTTTGTTGAAGTAAACCCAGGAGAAAAAATACTTGATATAGGTTGTGGTAGTGGCGCACTAACAATTGAGTGTGCTAAAAGAAATAAAGACTCCATTGTCGTTGGAATGGATAGATGGGGAGCTGAATATAATGCTTTTTCAAAAGAGGTTTGTGAATTAAATGCTAGTGAAGAGAAAATTAATAATATAAAGTTTATTCAAGGTGATATAACTAAATTGAACTTAGAAAAAGAAAGTTTTGATTTTATTACATCAAATTATGTTATTCACAATGTACCAGGCGATAGAGTTGAAATGTTAGTTAATATTCTTTCTCTCTTAAAAAAAGGTGGTTCTTTTGCCATTCATGATTTATTCTCTGAAAGACATTATGGATCTCCTGATCAAATAATTAAAAAACTAAATGATATGGGTTTTAAAAAAGTAAAATTTGTATCAACAACAGATGGGAAGCCGATGACTAAAAAAGATGCTAAAAAATTAATGTTGTCCAAATCAAAACTACTTATAGGCATAAAATAATTATGAATAATAATTATAAATATGATTGTGTTGTTTCTGAGTATAGCTTAAATAATTTGTTTAATAGTATCTGAGATTTGATGTAAACATGATTTTAGACAAGATGAAGTAGGAAGCCAATAAAGAAACAAACGCTTCCACCAATTACAAAAAGATGCCAAATCAGATGATGGTAAGGTATTTTTTTTACTGCATAAAAAATAATACCAACTGAGTAGGTGATACCACCTGCAAATATCCAGAATAATAAACCCTCAGGGGAGAACTTTCTTAAAGGCTTCAAGAATAACAAGACCATCCAGCCCATCGGTAAATATAGCAAATCAGAGAGAAGATGCTCCTTTGCAATAAATACTGATTTCATTATAATTCCTGCCACTGCCATAGTCCAAATGAGTAAGAGTAATTGCCACTTAAATGGATTAGGTAGTACGAGCATTGCTATCGGAGTATAAGTACCAGCGATAAGAAGATAGACAGCAGACTGGTCGAGAACTCTCACAACAGCATGGGATTTAGGCTTACCAGTAAGTAGATGTGTCGCAGTTGATGTGAGGTATAAAATGATTTGAGAAAGTCCGTAGATAAGGAAAGCAAGCTCTTCATTAAAGCTGTTGTGGGCTCTGATTTCTAGGAAGATTAATGCGGCAATTCCAAAAATAACCCCAATACCATGAGATAAGCTGTTCATACGCTCTTTCTTACTAATCATCTAGATGCCTCCATGTTGGTGTATCCCATTATAATAAGTAACTTGGCTGATTGCTATAGTTTAATAAGCTTATCCTTTTACAAGTATCACTATAAACAAGATAACGACGTCATCATAAGTATAAAGGTTATAACAAAAGTGACACTTTACAGATGCAAACAAAAATTTGAGGTTAACATGAATTTAGGAGCATGCATTTTTTACAGATAAATAAAACACCAAATAATAAATCTTCAACAAAATAAACTATTCGAAGGATTAAAAGATTTTATAGTATCAAAGATAGATGGTTTAAATTATCTTACAAACAATTATTTTCAACTAAAAATTTAAAAAATTTAGGGTAGCTTTAGATTACCATATACATTAATAATTGATTACATTATAGCCTATTCCCCAATTAATGGAGATAGTTACTTTTATCGTATGATTTACATTAAATATGACTTTGCTAATTATTTTTTAAATATTGTTTATTGTATTAAATTGAACTGGGTCGTCTCTTTTTCAACTAATTTTTTCTTATTATCTCATTATGATTTTCATTTATTTGATTTTTTATTAAGAAATCAAAAAAATGAAAAACTGCTGCACTATTTGTTAAATCTTTTTAAAAGTTTCTTAATATAAGCAGAATTTTAAAAGCTTGACTTGTTTTGTTAGTTAAAGTAAACTCTATTTTGTAAGTTTATATTGCGTGCATATTTAGTATAAATTGATAAAATTGACTTTTTTATTAGGCTTTTGTAAAAGTATATATTGGTTATAGCTGTATCATAGAAGCATAACTTTTTGTTAGTATAATATAACATAAAGTTGATAATAATTATTCTTATAGATGCTTTTTAAATGAATAATGAAGAAGTTTGAAGAGGTATATTATATGGATAGTGAGATCAAATATAAAATGCTAGCTAAACGTGAACATGACAAAGAGTTAGTGTTTAGAATGATTTCCATTTATTGTAAAAATAAACATAAAACACAATTGAGGTTATGCAACGAATGTGAAGATCTTTATAATTATGCTATTAAAAGGATAGATAATTGTCCATTTACTGAAACAAAAACTTTTTGTTCTTCTTGCCCGGTTCATTGTTACAGTCCAGAAATGAGAGAAAAAATACGCCAAGTTATGCGTTTTTCTGGACCACGACTTATTTTTTATTCTCCAAGAGACGTTGTTTTTCATTTAGTCGATACTTTTAGAAATTTAAAATTAGGGGCAAAAACATGAAAGTAAATAAACCATTTTACATTTTATTAGGATTTTTAGGTGTGGGCTTAGGTGCTGTTGGAGCTATTTTACCTCTAATTCCTTCTTTCCCATTTTTGCTCATAGCTGCTTTTTGTTTTTCTCGTAGTTCAGAGAAACTTGAAACTTGGTTTAAAAGTACTAAGTTATATAAAAACAATTTAGACAGTTACATACAAGGTAATGGAATGACAATCAAAACTAAAATTCGAATTATGCTATTAGTAACAGTTTTGATGAGCATAGGCTTCATTATGATGAATGCTATAGTTATTGGTAGAATAGTACTTATTATTGTATGGTTATTTCACATACTTTACTTTTCTTTTGGTGTTAAAACTATTGATAGCGAGACTAAAGGATGATTAATAAAAAACTTTTTGCACTTATTAACTCAGAGAAAAAATATATTTATTTTACAGCTGTTTTCATGATTATTCGCTTATTTGCTAACATTGTTTTTACTGCTTCGATTTGTTTTATATTATATCTTAGTTCTAGAACAACTATGATTGTTGATTATATTTGGCCCTTGATAATTGCTTTATTTAGTATAATTGTTAGATATTTTTCAGTAGATTTTATTTATAAATATAAGGAAATAATAGGTAAAAAAGTCAAAAAAGATATTCGTCTAAGTATTTATAGAAAAATTGCAGCTTTAGGAGTAAATTCTACTAAAGAATTAGGGCTTGCTGCGATAACACAAGTTGCAATAGAGGGAGTAGAGCAACTTGATGTTTATTATTCTATTTATATTCCTCAATTCTTTTATGCAATGATAGCTCCTATTATTTTATTTTTTATAACTGCTTGGCTTGATTTGACTTATTCAGTTATACTAATAGGATGTGTCCCTCTAATCCCTTTATCTATTATTGGAGTATCTAAATATGCAAAAAAAGTTTTTTCTAAATATTGGTCACAGTATACATCTATGGGAGATAGTTTTCTTGATAGTGTACAAGGATTAAAAGAATTAAAGATTTTTCAATATGATGAAGTTCAACATAAAAATATTAATAAAAGTGCAGAAGAATTTCGAAAAATTACAATGAAAGTATTAGTAATGCAACTATTTAGTACAACCATTATGGATTTAATAGCATATGGAGGGGCCGCTATTGGAATTGTTGTAGCAATAAAAAGTGTAATAGATTTAAGCCTTTCTCCTTTTATTGGGCTTTTTTTGATTCTTATATCTGTTGAATTTTTCTTACCTCTTAGAGCTTTTGGTAGTGCTTTTCACATTGCTATGAATGGAGTATCTGCAGGAGAAAAAATCTTAACCTTATTAAATATACCTGAGCCAAAATGGGGAAATGAAAATGTAGATTCAACTAAGATTGAATTAAAAAATGTATATTTTTCTTATGATAATGAAAGAAATATAATAGAAAATGTTACGATGAGTTTCCCTAAAGTTGGAATTACTTCGATTGTAGGAGAATCTGGTTGTGGTAAGTCTACTATTGCAAACATTATAATTGGTGCTTTAAGAGTTAATAAAGGTAGAGTTCTTGTAGGAGATAAAGAGATTGAAAGTCTCTCAAGGGAATCTTATTATTCTACAATAGCCGTTGTAAGTTATGATACTTATATTTTTAATTGCAGTATTCGTGAAAACTTTTTACTAGCAAATAAGGATGCAATTGATAAAGATATGTTAGACTCATTAAAAAGTGTTAATCTACTTGATTTTGTTATTAAAAATGATGGCCTCGATAAAGTATTAAGTGAAGATGCAACAAACATCTCTGGTGGACAAAAACAGAGACTTGCTCTTGCTATTAATCTATTGGCAAAAAAGCAAATTTATATTTTTGATGAAGCTACTAGCAATATTGATGTTGAAAGTGAATCTATTATATTAAAAAATATAATTCAACTATCTAAAACTAAATCTGTAATTATAATTTCTCATAAACTTGCTAATATAATAAATGCTGATCAAATATATTTTATGAATAAAGGTAGAATAATAGAAAAAGGAAACCATAAAAATTTATTAGAACAAAATGGCGGGTATGCGAAATTATATCAGACACAGACCAATTTAGAAGATACATATAGATTGGGGGAAATTATATGAATAAAGGTAGATCAACTCGCCGGAGTGGAATAGTAATTATGGCAAAACTCTTGTTTTTACTTGGAAGCCTCTCCTATATAATGATTCTTGCAGTAATAAATGGTTCTTTAGGCTTCATTTGTGCAATGGGTATTACTATTTTAGGATCTCTTGGGGTTGCTAAAGCTCTTGGTGAAGTTGCTTTTATTTCTTATAAAACTATTATTATATTAACATTAATGTTTGGAGTATTAAGAGGAATTCTTAGATACTTTGAACAGTATTTAAATCACTATATTGCATTTAGATTGCTCGCTGTATTGAGAGATAAAATATTTACAGCATTAAGAATTCTCAGTCCAGCAAAATTAGAAACCAAAAAAAAAGGCTCAATTATTTCAATGATAACCGCAGATATAGAAACATTAGAAGTGTTTTATGCACATACAATTTCACCTATTTTTATAGCAATCATTGTTTCACTATCAGTGTTTTTATTTGTTGGCTTTTATTCAAGTTGGGACCTTGCAATAGTTGCACTATTTGGTTTTTTGGTAATTGGAATTATAATACCCATAAAGTTTTCTAAAATCTTAAAATCTTCAGGTGTAAAATATAGAAGAGAATTTTCACATTTTAGTGCATATTTTTTAGATAGCATAAAAGGAATCAAAGATATTATATTAAATAATGGTAGTGAAAAAAGAGAAAATAGTGTAAATATTTACTCTCAAAAACTAATTGATGAAATGCAATCAATGAAAAGCAAAACTGCCAAATCTTCTTCTATTACAGATTTAGTTGTATCTTTAATTGCGTTACTAGCTGTAGCGGTCGGTGTTTTTCTTGTGATAAAGGGGATTATTCCAATCGGTAAAATGATTGTAGGCGTTGTTGCTATATTAGGATCCTTTGGCCCCGTATTGGCAATTTCTTCACTTCCTAGCAATTT
The DNA here is from genome assembly GCA_963678575.2 of Sphaerochaetaceae bacterium. Taxonomy (GTDB): domain Bacteria; phylum Spirochaetota; class Spirochaetia; order Sphaerochaetales; family Sphaerochaetaceae; genus Pleomorphochaeta. The sequence continues at coordinate 1,613,417 of CAXXHV010000002.1, forward strand.
AACTCAAACTTTTGCTAGTGGAGATAGAGTTTTAAATTTGTTAGAAGAAACACCTGTTGTTGATCCTATAACAAATGGGGAAAATTTTTCTTTTAATATTCTTAAGATTAATAATTTGTCTTTTTCATATGAAAAGAATGAGACAAAAAATATTCTGTCAAATATAAATATTAGTATTAATGAAGGTAAAATTATTGGGATAGTTGGCTCATCAGGATGTGGTAAATCAACATTACTAAAACTTATAATGAGATTTTGGGAAAAAGATAAAGGTAGTATTACATTTAATGGTATTGATATTGATAGTATTAATACAAAAAGTTTACTTAATAATGTAACTATGGTCAGTCAAACAACTTATTTATTTGATGATACAATAGAACAAAATCTTCGAATTGCTAAACCTAATGCTACTAATAAGGAAATTGTAGAGGCTTGTAAAAAAGCAGCGATTCATGACTTTATAATGACAAAATCAGACGGTTATCAAAGTAAGATAGGATTCCAAGGTTATACTTTATCTGCAGGGGAAAAACAGCGACTTGCATTAGCTAGAGCTTTTTTAAGAGGCTCCAAATTAATTCTTTTAGATGAACCAACAAGTAATGTTGATAGTATAAACGAAAAAATTATTTTAAATGCTATTAAGAATCAAAAAACTAAAAATACTTTTATTTTGGTATCTCATAGAGAATCTACAATGTCTATTGCAGATTCTGTATATAGAATGGAAAATGGAGAAATAAGTGAATATAAATCATCAATTGTAATATAGTTTATAATTTATTAACTGATTAGTGTATATTATATGATGATTTAACAAACTCGACTCCTAAGTATTCTAGAAATCGAGTTTGAGTTTTATATTTTAAAAATAAGAATAAGAATAAATGTTATTTTTATTTACTCTTTTATTTTTTATATATAACCTTATTTTTTAGTTTATTTGCCTGGTTTTATATCAATAATCGGTGTCCCATCTATCATATCAGAGGTTTCTATTGTTATTGTATTTTCAGTAATATCTAGTATTTTAGTAGAAGTAATACCAAGATTATTAGGCCTTCTAGGAGATCTACTTGAATATATTCCTAATGGTTTTTTAGAAAAACAAGTAGGGCTTACCATATCATAATCTTTTGATTTATTGAAATAAAATATTATTGTAATATCCATTCCCACTTTAAGATCTTTAATACCAATTTTATATTCATCAAGCATTGTTATTATTTCATTAGTATATTTCCTTTTCCCATTTTCATCTGCGCTATAATATGCATCATCATAATTAGTTGAAGCATAACCAATTGGTGTAATTTCAAATTTTTCTTTCATTTTTTTATCCTTATTATTATTAAAATTTACTTGTTTATTTATTTATTTTAAAGAAATTTAGTAATTCTTTTGTATAATTGTGTTTGGGGTTTGTAAAGACTTCTAAGGTTGAGCCTTTTTCAATTATTTCGCCTTTTTTCATAACATATATTTTATCAGAAACTTTTTGAGCAAGTGATAAATCATGAGTAATGAAAATCATTGAAAATCCAATACTATTTTGTAGACCTTTAATTAATCTTAAAATATTTGCTCCAGTTGAAGCATCTAACATTGCTGAAATTTCATCCGCTATTAATAATTTAGGTTCACTTATTAATGCCCTAGCTATTGAAATTCTTTGCTTTTGACCTCCGCTAAGCATAAAACCTTTTTTTTCTAAAAAAGAATCATTTGTAGGGAGTTGAACATATTTTAGCATCGTATTTACCTTCTCCTTTCTTTCTTCTTTTGTTTTCCATTTTAATATATCTAATGGTTCTCTAATTATTTTTAAAATTGTTTTTTGTTCGTTGATAGAAGAAATAGGGTCTTGAAATATCATTTGAATCCCATGCATTTTTGATGTTTCATTATTATTAATAACATCTCTTCCTTCAAAATGAACGTTTCCTGTATTGGGTTTTATTATACCTGCTAATATTTCTGCAAAAGTTGATTTTCCACTTCCAGTTTGGCCAATAAGGGAAATTACTTCACCACTCCTTATTCTTAAATTGCAATTATTACAAGCATAGATTTTGTCATATGTTTTAGTAATATTTAGAGCATTAAGTAAAGTTATTATACCACCTCTGTGACAAGATACTAATCTTTTATTATTATTTTCTTTTAAAGATGGCATTTTAGTTTTACAAATATCAATTCTTTGAGTACATCTTTCATAAAAGGGACATTTATTCCCTTCACTCATATTTGATTCTCCTGGAATCCCCCACATATCTTTATAAGGGTTTATTGCTGGAGAAGCTTCTAATAGGCCTCTAGTGTATGGATGTTGTGGATTCAATATTATTTGATTAGTAATCCCCTTTTCAACTATAATACCGCCGTAAAGTACAATAAGTTCTGTTGTAAGCTCTCTTACAATTGGTAATTCATGTGAAATTACTATCATTGAAAATTGGTGCTTTTTCTGTAATCTTTTTAATAATTGTGTTATTTCTTTTTTATTTATTGCATCTAGTGCCATTGTAGGTTCATCAACAATTAATAGCTTAGGATTTAGAGAAATTGCCATGGCAATTAATATTTTTTGTCTCATTCCTCCTGATAGTTCATGAGGAAATGCATGAAACCATTTTCTATCCAATTTTACTAAATCAAGTAATTCATATACCAATTGTATAGCTGCAGGTTTACTTATATTTTTATGTTCTAATATTGTTTCTAATACTTGCTCTCCTACTGATAATAGGGGGTTTAGTACATCTAATCCATTTTGAAAAACTATAGCAATATCTTCCCATCTTAATTTTTTCATTTCACGATTATTGCATTTTAATAAATTGATATCATTATAATAAATATCACCAGTTATTTTTTCATTTAGTAAACCCATTATTGTCATTGCCAGTGTTGATTTTCCACTGCCTGATTCTCCAATTATTCCAAGAACTTCATTTTTTCTTAAATCAAATGAAATTGAATTTAGAGCATAATATTGTTCATAATTATTATATTTTACATTTAAATTATTTACAGACAGGATGGGAGATATTTTAGTAAATTGATTATTTTTTTCATTATTTATATTTTGTTTTTTTGTTTCCATTATTTTCTCTATAATTTTTTATTTAGTATTTTTTCTAAATCTCTAGCGAAAAATGATAAAGCTAATATTAACAATATTAACATTACTAAAGGACTTGTAATCCACCATTTCCAATAATTTGTGAAATATATTCCATCAAAGGTTATTGCATGATTTAATAATAACCCCCAACTTTTTGAAGTTGGATCTCCTAATCCTAAAAAAGATAAACTTGCCTCAGCTATTATTGCATGGCTAGCTGTTTTAAACATTGAAACTGCAATCATAGAAAATACTTGAGGTAAAAAGTGTACAAAAGTTAAATATAGAAAACTAGCACCATAACTTTTTGCTGCAATGATATACTTTTCATGTTTTAGCATAAGAACTTTTGCTCTAATCATTTTTGCAGGGCCAACCCAAGACAGTATTGATATTACTAATATTATTGTGTTTATACCTGGTCCTATAAAAACACTCAAAACTATAATAAATGGTAAATGAGGTAAAGCTGTTAACACATCACATACTCCCATAATTATAGAATCATATTTTCCCCCTTTATAAGCGGCTAATATACCTAAGATACTACCACCTAACCCTGATAGTAATGCCGTAGTAAATCCAATTATTAAACTGATTAAAGACCCATGTATTATTTGAAAAAATATATCCATACCTAAATCATCACTACCTAGTGGATGGTTTAAGCACGGAGGAACAAACGAATCACATATAGGTGTAGAATAATAGCTCTTTGGTAAGAAGAGAGAAATAATGGCAAAAATTATGTTTATTGTTAATATTGCAAAAGCAACTTTCCCTAATGGACTAAATTTTTTCATTAATTTTTCCTCTTGGATCAACTTTTTTGTTTATATATTCAGCTAAATAATTCATAGCTAAAACTAAAAGAGCAATTAATAAAAATATAGCTTGTATCATAGGATAGTCTCGTTTTAAGACAGATTCTTTCATTAAAGTTCCAATCCCTGGATATGCAAATACATTTTCAACTAAAATTGAAGAGGCAAATAAATGCCCAATATTTAGGAACACTCTTGAAATTATAGGTGTTAAAGAATTTTTTAATATATAATGAATATTAATTCTATTATTCGATAACCCCTTTGCGTGTGCTGTTGTAATATAATCTTTTGAAATTATAGTTATCATGCTACTTCTAGATAATATATAAAATTGTCCAATAGATGGGATACTCATTGTAATTATTGGTAAAAAGCTATGGGATAAAATATCACTTATATATTCTATACTAAACGAAGGAGTTTTAAATGCGGAAACACCACCAGATAAAGGAAACCACTGTAAATTTGCAGCAAAAATAAATAAAAAAGCAATTCCTATTAAAAATGATGGAATTTCTGAAATTGAAATTATTAGAGTATAGAAAAACTTCTCAATTTTTTTATTGCGATTAATTATGCTTAATATTGCAAATAAAATTCCTATTATACATCCAATGATTAATGAGGAAATTACAATATAAATAGTCCATGGTAATCTTGAAGCTAATATTTTATTTACACTTTCATTGTAAAAAATACTCCGTCCAAAATTTCCTTTTAGTACATTGCCATAATATTCTAAAAATTGAGTTAATAAAGGTTTATCTAAGCCATAATAGTTTTTTAAATCTTGTACCTCTGCCTCTGAGTATTGCACAGAGGTGAATCCATCGTCAGCTGATAAAGTTAAAAATGGATCACCTGGCATTAATCTCGGAAGTACAAAATTTATTAAAAGTATTAAAAATAATACTATAAAAAATCTCTTCACGGTTTATTTATTCTCTTTCTAAATATGATAGTTTTACGTGGGATAAATAATTATGATCATAACGATTAGTCCAATTATCATAAACACTATTTCTGTATACAAATGTCCAATATGCTCCTTGCATTAAATACATTGGGACTTCTTCAGAAATTAGTTTTTGTATTTTATTTAGTTGTTCTTTTCTGATATTTTCATCAAATTCAATAGCTTGTTTTTCTAATAAAGTATCTATTTCTTGATTTGACCAACCTTTTATATAATTTGAAGAAGAGCTATATACATTTCTAAGATAATCTGGATCTCCCCCCATTCCTCCATAAAATACAACAACCATTTCATAATTTCCTGTGACAATGCTATTATCACGAGTTACACTATCAATTGCTTGAATTGTTACATGAATATTAACCTCTTCAAGTTGTAGTTTAATTAATTCACAAAGTTTTGTACTAGCTGGAGAGTTATCAGTTAACAATGTGAAGGAATATTCTTTACCATCTAATAATTCTAAGGCTTTTTCTTTATCATATGGATATTTAGTAACCTCATCATTATAATAAATACTATTATTAGGGATATATCCTTGGCTAGAAACAAAAGCTACTCCACGATTAATTTTTTGAACTAAATTCTCAACATCTATAGCATAAGCTATAGCTTTTCTCAAATTTACATCTTTAAATTCTTCTCTTGAATCTTGATTCATCATTAGTCTATAACAGTGAAGCGCAGGTTGTTTTGAAATTGTAAATTCATCATCATTTTCATATCTTGAAACTAAATCAGGACTTAAAGTTGTTAAATCTATTTCGCCATTATTAAATGCAAGAGTAGTATCACTTACAGGAATCCATTCTATAGCATCTATTGCAGGTTTATATCCCCAAAAATTATCATTAGCAACTAATCTATAAGTACCTTCTGCTGGATTATAAGAATCAACAATAAAAGGGCCACTACCTACACATTTATTTTCTCCATCATAACTTCTTGGATCTTCTACATCTTTCCAAATATGTTCAGGAATAATAGTAAAATAACCTAAGTGTTCAAGATAAGAAACTCCTGCCTCTTTTGTTGTAATTTGAACTGTGTATTCGTCAATTACTTTTACAGAGCTTACTATAAATTCACCATTCATCATTAATTGATTGTAAACTGGTGTATGTTCTTTATAGTATTCAATTGTGAATTTAACATCATTAGCACTAAGTTTTTCACCATCATGCCAATATATATTATCTAAAAGGTTAAAGGTATAAGTTTTCCCATCATCAGAGATGCTGTATGATTCAGCTACCCAAGGAATTAACCCTGTTTCATCTTTTTCTAATAATGAATCAAAAACTAAAAATGTTCTGAAAATTCCAGGACCTCTGTTCATATGTTGGAAAGGATTTAATACCCCAACATTACCCCCAGCTAAATGTAATACTTTATCGCCGGTTTCAATTTCTATATTGGCTGTACTTTCTTTGGACCCATTTGCAAATAAAGAAGATACAGATAATAATAATATAGAAATAATTGTAAATTTTTTATACATATAATTCTCCTAAATTAGTTAATAACAACTAACAAACTTCAACTATTCTAGATACGATTAATAATAATGTCAACATCTTTATTAAACATAAAGCATCTGTTTAAATGTATAAGTATTTAAAATTTGCATAAAAAAGAAGATTTCTAGATTTTATTGTAAAATTTTGCAACATATTTCTAATATAAAACGAAGCTTAGCATTCTTATAAAAGTTATTTGTTGTTAACAAATTTAAACTTAATAAATACTATCTAAACTGCCCCACCAAACATGGACACAAGAAAAAACTTAATAATCTAAAGAATATCAGAATTAACTATGTTTTTGTATTAGTTTAATTATGATACATTATGATAATTGAAGATTTTATGGGAAAAAGGTATTTTTCTGAAAAGGAAATATAAGAGTTATGAGAAAAACAATATGTAGAAAAAGGAATTGAAAAGATAAAGCTTCTAATATGATTTATTAATCACGCATCTTCCTTTATTTTGCTAATATATACAAAAGAAGAGCATAAGCTATTAAACTTGAATAAAGTTTTTCTAGGATTTATGCAACATTTTTTCATTTATTAATAATCTATTAAGTATTTTTTCGTAATAAAATTTATATTATTTTTTTATCCTTATAAGGTGAATATATAGATCCTAAGGAAATAATTATCAATTTAACAGTAATTTCTTATTTAAATAAAATAAGGGATTTATATCTCTTTAAATATTGTATCTTCTATACCATTGTCCACATTGTTATAAGGCCTAAAGCATACTAGCTATACCTAGGTACAAACCTTTCTATTGAATCTTGCATTGAATAATTTCATTATTTGAATGCATGGATAGAGCTTCAGCCACCTAAGGGCCTAGTCCCATTTCTATTTAAAGAAAAATTTTTTTTATTCTTTGGAATTTAATAAACCTGCATCAATATATTCTTTTAGTTGCTGTATAAACCAACTAGTAACATTATCAACAATTTCATTAATTTTTAATTCACTTGTTGTAAGTAAACAGCGAACAACATAAGGAACTTTAACATATTCTATCCAATTTTCATCATTAGATTTTTGAATATTATATCTATCAGATGGGAATTTCCAGCTTTTTGATAAATGAAAATCTTTCTCTACTATTAATCTATTTCTAAAAACTCCATAGGTAATAAATGAATCATTTAATTTTTCAATTGAAATATTTAAGCTACAAGAATCATCTAATGTACATTTTATTCCAAAACTTTCAAAATCTTTTTTTACGGAATAAATAAAATCTTTTTTTTTGTTTAAATCAAATTCTTTATTTCCATGGTGAACATAGTAGATTTTAGAACTTGATAAACCTTCACTTCCGCTTAATCTGGCTCCAAGAACTTCAAAAAAGTCCATAAAAATATAAAAATTACAACTTTGTTGAAGATACTCTAAATTAGTTTTTATTTCTTTAATATGAGCATTTAATTCAATTGATTCATTTTTACATATAGCTTCCATTTCGTTTACTGCTAATTCTAGTTCCATTTTATTTTCCTTTCGTAGATTACAAACACCTTCAATAATATCTATATATTGAACAATTGCTGCATTTAAAATTTTCTCATCATCTTTAATTTTTAATGAAGATAACCAATTTAATATATCTTTATTATATGAAAGAGAAAAATAGCTATGAGATTTTTCTAACTCATTTAAGTCTTTTTTTAAAATTGAATATTCAGAAGGAGGTGTTTCAAAAGGTGTTAAATAACATAAAAACACAGGCTTAGACCCATATTCACCATTTGCCCAATTATAATAATCAAATAATTGAGCTTCTTGATCATGTGCCCAAATCTTATTTTCAATAATCATTACAAAAGAATTAGTTTCAATCAATATATCAATACGTCTAGCATTGCTAATTTGTTTTTCTCTACTTACTTTAACAAATTTATAATCGGGTATATTCACATCCTTTGTATTTCTTATTAGAGAAATAAACTGTTCACAAAATTCTTTATGAAAATGTTTTTCATTTGGATCTAATAAATACGCTATAATATCACTATGACAATTCTCATAATGAGATTTATTTATAACATCAAATAAATTAAATGTTCCTACATATTTATCCTTCATATTAACCATTTCCTTCTGTAATAAAATTAATTTTGTTATCAATTGAGAAATAGTAATAAACTCTCTATTTAAACTTGACATAAAAACATCCTTTTTTATTTTTTTTTAACAAATTTAATAATAAAATTTAATTTATATTTAGCAAGTAAAAAATTAAGACAATAACTCTTTTTAAACAAAGAATTAATATCTTTTTAACTCGTATCTTGAAAAATTATTGAATACTAAGTCACCGCTTTTATCTATTTTATCATCATAATTAGTACCATAAAGAGCCACCCATTCTTTTTACCCTATTACCTTTCTACAAAGAATAACAGATGCAGCAAGTGATAAGTTATCAAACTCGTAGTCTCGTTGAAGAATCCGATTTGCAATTATTCCATCTGAGCATAATTGTTTTCGAATTTTGTAAGGATAAGGATAGCTATATGGGAAATTATCAACCACTTCATCCGAAATATAACTGCCTTCTTTTACTACAAATCCACTTTTACCTATATAGTCTGTACAGTTTGCACCCCTTTTAGTTTTAATATAAAAGAAAAAATCATTTCCATTATCGTTTGAATTTTAATTAGTCTGCTATATATAAGTAAGATCCCAACATTCTTTGAATTTATCAATCAATTTTTTTTGTCGCTCTGCTACAACATCAGGTGACCATGTTTGCTCATTTAAAACTTGAGTGGTTAAAGGATATGTTGTAGTACCATTTTTACCTTTAAAGTATATATCTTTCTTTTTATCAAAGTCATAATTCTGTGCTTCTGAATTTTTCTTTCTTGTTAATGGAACTAAGTTGGCTATTTTATTTAGCCATATTTCACGCTCAGATAAATCTGTCCATAATTTATCCCATTCAGAACCCGAAGATATTGTTTGTGGCAAGACATGTTCGATAGTCAATATTTTAGGCTCAAATTCAAAATTTGTCGCTCCATCACCTACAAACTCATTAAGTCGTAAGATAACAAAATTTCTTCTTTTACTAGTTAGCTTATATATCTCGCTATTTAGAACCTCAACAAATTCTTTTTTCTCTTCATTTGAAAGTTCTATCGATGTAATTAGGTCATTTAAACTATGGTTAGGATTACTTTCCATTTCTTCCAACAAAACCTTATATCTATCAATACGTTTATTAATATCCTTGGCTGTGACATGCAGAAAAGAAGCTAACCTTTCAAGTTTTCTGACAAACCACAGAATATAATCTGAATTATATTTGTGTTCAGCCATAAATTTAATAGCTGAGGGCATCCAGTCTGAATTATCAATTTTATTTAGCCAAAAAAGATATTGGTTAATTTTATCTGCATTTTTAGTGGAAACATACTGCTTTCGTACTAACGTGGTATAGGCTTCAGCGTAAGGTTCAAGAACATCATCTATCAATTTTTTAGGTGGTATTGTCTTAAGTAGAGTTTCATCAAAATCTTTCAATAAGTTTTGTTTAGGTTTTGTTTTAAAATAAATCATTCTTGTGTGTGTAAAAACATCATTGAATCCATTTCGAGAAGTTTGTGCTTCTAAATTTTCCCATTTATCCGTGTAATCTTGTTGATCCTTTTTATCAATGCTACCAATGACTTTTGATTTGACTATATCAATAGTCATTAAATTTAACCCTCTACTATTCATGACTGTAAATACTCGAAAAGCTGATTCTTCACTTTCTGTGTATACAACAACAATGAAGCATCTGGTCAATAAAAATTGCAAAAACCTTAACATACTGTCATCATCACTAAAATTATCGATGATTTTATTTTTCATAATTTCACTGTTGACTTTAATGTTTCGTTGTGATTCTAGTATTTGAGCTTCTTCAATTTTTAATAAATCATCAATATTACATTTTTGAATGTACTTTTCAAAAAAACTTTGATCTTTCTCTCTTAGCATCAAACGTGGCTGTGAAGAAATACCTTGTGTTAATTTACCAGGTTCCATAACATAGCTCTTACATTCGTTTTTTATAGCTTCGTTTTGAAATGCATTCGCTAAACACGAAAACAAAATCGATAATGTTGTAAGCCTTTGCTGACCATCTATTACTTTTGAATTTGGGTCACCCGTTTTTTTCACTAAAACAATACTTCCTAAAAAATAGTTATCTTGTTTATCTTCTTCTTTATCTTTTTGCTCTACATAAAAACTATATAAATCATCAAACAAAACTCCAGTTTCTTCATTTGTCCATGCATATGGTCTTTGGTATGAAGGAATTTTATATACAAAATCAGAACTAAATATTTTATTCAAAGGATACTCCGCACCAGTTATTTTATTTCCCATGTTATCAACCAACCTTATCATTTTATTTTATATAAGTAATCTCAATATCATACCCAAGCACATCTAAAATCTTCACAAAGGTTTTATTAACAACACTATCGTACTTTTTGATAATACGATTTAAAAATTTTGGGTAGTTTCCCCAATCTCCTTCGCAAGCTACGCTTGGGGCAATTCTGTTTATAAACGTTTAACGTTAACATCAACTTCAATATTATTTTTTAGCATATTACTCTTATTTGAAAAATAATAATACAAATAAGATAATTTATCTTATAATAGTTTCCTATAAAATACAATATAAAAAAAGCCCCATACAAAAGTGGAGGCTTTACTTGACAAGCAATTATCTATTTAAACTGTAAAAACCTTTCAGTTAATCACCACATCAGTATTTACGTCGACTATAAATTCAAACACAAAGAGGCTATCAACTGTTGCTAGAATTTTTTTAACAGTTGCCATTTCTTTTACGTATAAAAAATATGGTCTTTCAAAACAGATTAAAAATCAATGTTAAACGAGTTAACAAAGAAGGAGGTATTTACCTAGCTGGCGGAAATAACGGTGCATTCGAACTTTCTAAAACTAATTGGGTTAATGAAATACCAATATTCTAGTGCATTCTTAGATATATTCTTACTAGGGTTTGCAATGAATTGGTAATAGAAACGACAAAAAAATTTATGAATTACCTGTTATAGCTGCTGCTACAATTGCTGATTCTGTTAAAAGGCTTGTGAATTAAAAAGAGCTGAAAATATCATGATTAATGATGCCCGACTTACTATGCCTCTATACTACTATCATAGCTAAAATGATTAACCTAGATGTAAGGGGAAAGCAAACAAATACAATAAATTAGTAGACTTTATAAAGGATACTAAAAAAAGATAAAAAACAAAATTAATATTAGCTTCGGTAATAACAAAATTTACACGATTACCCATATAGAACTTGAAAAAATATGCAAAATAGCCTTATATAAAAAATAGCCATTTTCTAATTACTTATATTGAAAGAAATTATAATAGCTACATTATTGTATCAACGATGTGTACTAAAATGCCTAGATATTTACACATAAATACACTATACGATTATAGAAAAAGTATGTGATGAATATTCTCCCGTTAAACTACCATTAATATCCACTTAAACTACCACTAGTTTTATCAATTGTACAATATCACTAAGGGCAATTTCAACCACATTTATTTCTCTCTATTTTATCTTTCAATAGTATTTTGAAATCTCTAAACAAAAAAGTAATATTAAGAATCTATGTTACATTAAAAACTCTACCATCATTAGCTTTCGCTTTATAAGATTTATACAATAAAGTAAGTCAGAAGACAAAAATAAAATGGTAGTCATTTAAAGAATATTATATATTTTGTTCTAATTCTTTTAATTCTTTTTCATACTCATTTAAATTAACTTTATACCAAAATATTGGTCTAGTTTTTTCCCAATAATAAGACTCTTTTCCTTTTACCAAAATACCAATTTTATTTAATATTTTCTTAAAAATAGGAAGAACTTTGATTACAAAAGCAGCTATTTGTTGTTCATAAAAAAGATATCCCCCTCCAAATCTTTCATTACCTACTTTAGAAAATTCTTCCAAAGTCTCTATATCCCATTTAATCAAAAATCTATTAGCTAAATATCTGCAATTATTATAAAACAAAATAAACGTAACTTCATCCTCACCTTCCAATGATAAAAAACAGTCTCTATCAATATGCTCCCCAAGGAATTTAATATATTTCGAAATTGAATAAATAAATTGAAGTAAAATATTTTCATATTCATTTCTATTTATTTCTAAAAAATATTCAATATTTAATGTTAATGGAAAATCTTTCGTAAGAACGAATTGTGATGGTATTTTTATATTTTTCAAATTATTAATTAAAAACGATTCATAATTTTGACGAATATGTTTTTTTATATTACAGTAATAACAAATTTCTTTTTTAATATCTATAAAAATAAAAAATACGGGAGTTGGCAAATTGTACCAATAATTTAAAGTTGTTTTTTTTACTCCATAATATGTTGCAAATTGATTATTTTCGCTTAATTTTATTTCATTAGAGGCTTTTAATTGAATTGAAAGCAGCTTCCCAGTCATATAGCCGTTTTCGCAAATTTCAACATAACAATCTATACCATAATCCTTTTCAGTTACTTCACGAACAATCCAATCATTAGGAATCGTACTAGAGAATATTCTAAACGATGTTGATTCTATTATATGACTATCTGGTCTTTTTGGAAATTCCAATTTATTCTCCTAATATATTTTTTTTATTTAACTTATCATATTTTAAATAAATAACATTTTTTATTTATTTCATTATACTTTGATTAATTTCATTTCCTTGTTACATAAATCTATTATTTCATTAATTAAAACAGAAACTTCATTAATTTCTATATCGCTTGAACAAAGTACAATTTGTTTATCCCAATCATTTATATAAGCTTTAAATAATATTTCTCTAAAAAAAGTTTTGACATTTTTAATATCTTTAGAATTTTCATTAACCTCTATAGAAGCATCTATTCCTTCAGCAGTTAATTTTATTATAGTTGCTTCTTGTTGTTCCCATTTTATTTCAATATCATTCATTTTTTGCTCCTGTCTCAAATTCTTTAATAATTGGAATATTAAATTTTATTCCTCTTTTCTTTAATGCATCTTTACCACCCTCTATTACCTTACAAATTCTATCCACAAAATTTGAATCTTCAAGACCTGAACTTGTATAGATACATTTACCATTTTCTTTATTTGCTAAGATTATATTCTCTGAATCAGCAGAAATAGAAATATTCGCATTATGAGTAACACATAAAAATTGAGGCATATAGTTTTCTTTTTTCATTCTTCTTATTCGATTTACAATCTCTGAAGTAATTCCCTTATTATCCATATTATCTTCTGGTTGATCCAAAATAACCAAAGAAGAAATACCTGATTCTGAATTTTTCTCAATATTCTTAAAAATAATATTAATTATAGAATTAGCTTTTTCACCTGCTGATTTCTTCATTATTGAAGTTTCATCTTGATAAATATCATAATAAATAGTTTGAAAATTAATAAAATAATTATCTAAATATTGATTTATTCTATCTTCAAATGATTTGTTATTAGAAAAACTTCCTTCGCTATTTATAGTCAAAAGAATACTTTTAAATAAAGTCTCTTTTCTATAGTCTCTCTTAAATAATTCATTAATAAAGTATGGATATTCTCCATTTAAAGAATACTGAGCAATAAATTTATATTCAGAAAATTCTATTTCTTTTTTTATAGCCTTTATTTTATTAAAATTTTCTTCAGAATATGTATTTTCAAATTCTTTTGAAGCTTCTTTTACTTCATACAATAATTTATTATAAGATATTAAATCATTTTTTATTTGGTCTATATTGCGTAAAGTGCTATCTAATTTTGAATTTTGTGATGAAATTTTAGCATTATGAACTACCATCTTCTCACTTATTTTTTTCAAAATATTATCAATTTTATCTGAAATCTCAGAATATTTTATATTTGTATTCTCTATAATTTCTTTTGATTCAGATATTTGAGTTTTTCCCTCTTCGGAATAAATTTCTAGTCCTAAAACAGTTTGCTCTTTTTCAATTTGCAAATCCAAAATTAATGATTCATAATATTCTGGTTTAGAAAATATAGAATCTAATTTTTCTACAGTAAAAGTAAAAGACTTATCTTTTCTATTTTTACAAATTTCATAATTAATACTATTTGATATTGTATTTAAATTCTTATAATTTTCAATCAAATCATTTACTCTAGTTACAATATTCGACTCATCTTTCTTTTCGAGTATTTCCAAACTTGGAAATTCAACATCTAAATTTTGCTCCAATTTTTTCTTTTCATGTTCAATCAAAAAATCTTTAAAATAAATTTCTTTATACTGTTCAAATTTTATAATTTTAATATCATCCTGTAATTCTGCTAAACTTTCCTTTGTTGTATCATCATAAAATATAAAATGGAAATTAGAATATTTTTCTGAAAGCTCTTTATAATTACTTGAAACATTATCTTTCCCATTTAGTAAAAGATTTAACAAAAATGATTTCCCTGTACCAAATCCACCAATTATTGTATTTTGGTACTTGCTTAAGGGTATTATCTCATTATCAACACTAATAGCTTTTATATATTTAGATTGACCATTTATTTTTCTCATTGATACATCATCAATACTAACTCTCATATTTACATCTTGAAATGCTAATTTAACACTCTCAAAAGGGAATTTTATATTTCCAAGAATATGCATTGAAGTACATTTACTTGGATTCCCATTTTTGCCTTTAGGATAATCTTTTATATTATGATTATCTGAAAATATAACTAAAGGGATCTCTGATATATTAGATTCTTCAAATACTTTAATGGATTTAATCAAATTATTTCTATTATTTTTATCTTCTAATGCGTTAAAAACTGTATATACAAACTTATCTAGTTGTTTATTATTAGCAGGAATAGATTTATGTTTATCATGAAAATGAGGGATGGTAATAATCTCTTGTATTCCATTATTAAACACCGCGTCAAAAAAATCATTTAATTGTACTGGAGGCAAATCAAAACCTAGCTCATCCATATTGTCTTTTTTATAAACATTAGTAAAAACTTTTGTAATTTGCTCCAAATCTTTTGAATTAAAATAAACTAGCATATGAAAAATTGTATCGCATATCCTAGAATCTTTAAAATCTATTTCTGAACCTATTAAGAAATTCAAATTATTTGATTCTAATTCATCACGCTTAGCTAAAAGTTCTTTATACAAGGGAATATTAATATTATTATGATCAGTAATAGAAAAAAAATTTACTTTTTCTTTCTTTAATGAATCTTTTAAATCATCAAATGTTAACTTTTCTCCATCATAATCATTATGTTTTGTTTTACTACTAAAATCACTATGAATATGTAAATCCGTTTTCATCCAATCTGAATATGACACGTTTTACCCCTTTAATTAATATTTACTCTAAAATAATTAAACATATTTGAATATTATAATATTTTAATATAGATAACTAAAATTATATCATACTATTGATTAGATTAATAATTAAATTAATTTAATTTATTTGCGACGTTAAAAATACAGATAATAAATAAATATTAAAATAAGTTCTAATACATCAAGAATTGAGAACAAAAAAGGTTAAATTTAATTTTCCAATTAGCCAATTCGTTTTTTTTGAAAAACAACTTATATAATACATGTAAACTCTTACTATACACGTTATCAAAAAAAGTGAGTGACCCTTTATGAATAATTACACAATAACATAATTGGAAATTTTTTGATTTTACCTTTTAAAAAAAATTAAGATACTAACTCTTTATACATAAAAAATTAATATCTTTTTTAACTCGTATTTTAAAAACTAGTGTTAGAATTGGACTTTAGGTGACAAAAACGACCCAACATCATATAATTGTAGCAATTGTACAATTATCAAAGCTGGAGAAACTCTATTTCTAAATCAGTCAACTCTTAGATTTGAAAACAATGACACTGAAGAGATATTATATTAAAAAATGGCTCAGAGACTAATGTTGATATTTGGCCATAAAAACACATTAATTTTAAAAACTTTTAATACTAATAAATTAATTATTTTTTATACTATTTTCTATAGTTATAAAATCTTTATTAAATAATTCTTTTACTTCTTTATGGTTTGATGGATTTGATATACTCAAAATATAACTAATCACATTTATATAATCTTTACGAGTTGATGTCCCTAGTGTTGAAATGTTTCTTAATTCATCGTTTTGATCTTTAGAAAAATATTCATCAATAAATTTTAAACTATCTAGACCCGCTTGTATTCTTGCTTTTTTAGTAGTTCCTTTAAAAGATATTTTTTCTAAATTTCTAGTTTTTTCACCTGTAGATGGTAAATTATTATTTAATCTAGGACATAAAGCTTGAAAATTTAGTATATATTCTAATATTGATTCTTCATCCAAACCAATAACATAAGAATCTATATCAACTTTTGTTTTTGTAATTATTGCTTTAATAATATCTAAATCTAAAGTATGAATAGCTTCTTGAATGGGTTGCCTCATATGATTTCTATTAGTTTGCAAAGTTAAAGCCCTATAAGAATATGCGTTAATTAATTTTAATATAATCTCTTTATATCTATTTCTTTTTACTTTTTCCATATTTCTATATTTTGTTAACAATTCAATTAATGGTGTTGAATTATTTGTTGCAGGTTGTTCTATCACCTTATAACCATTTTTACCTTCTAAATCCCAATATTTTTCCAATAAAGTAATAGCAGCATCAATTTCACCTAAGACCATCAAACCTACAATAGGTGGGTAACTAACTTCAGTTAGTTTAAATAATTTTGTTATTGTATTTTCATTAGCGTTTATCATTGAATTAAATTCATTTATAATCTTATCAATATTTACACACTTATATTTAAGGCCATTTGATTTCGAAAAAAACTTATCATATGTGTCATCATAGTGTATTAGAGAAGCTTCATTAGAATCTTTATCATTGTATCCCAATATAATTGAATAATTATATATCTTATTTGCAAGTGGTGAAAAATAAGATTTTATACCTTTTTTATTTTTTATATCATTAGCATTTACTTTTGCTATATCTGCTTGATGAATTTCATTCAAATGTATTAAAACCGCTAATGAAGTTTCAATAAATAATTCACTATAGGGCCCAGCTAAATTTATATTTTGAAAAGCTTGCTCATAATAATTTATAATCTCTTTTTTATTTTCAAATTCATCTTCACTTTTTAATACAAGCAAATGGCCATTTACCCAATTTTCAAAAAAGGCTCTCAAGTTTTTATGTTTATCACAAAAATTATCTAAATCTTTTTCTAATTCAATGAATTGTTTTTGAGAATTATTATTTATTATTATTTGATTTACTAAATTTTCAATTTTTTCAATTATTAGTTTAAATTCATTAAAAGTATTTTTTGTAGTATCTTTAAACTTTGTTGGATTTATAGTTAGTTTATTATTTATTAACTTCTTCCAATCACCTTCATTCATACCAAAATATTTTGTTAAAGAATATTTTAAATTTAGAATAAAAGAATGTAATATTAAACGTTCTTTTAATTCTATTGAATCAATTTGATTATACATTGATAATAATGATTTAAGAGTTTTACTATTACCTTGTTCTTTCCAAGTTCTATAATTTTCATAAGTTATTCTTGCCTCTTTAAATATATTCTTATATGTATCCTCAAAAATATTAAATTTAAATTCTTTAGAAATCATAACTAAAGATTCATATACTCTAAAAAAATGCGGTTCAGCCATATCATTATCATCTGGAATGTTATTCATTAAGGAATATAAAGATGCATCATAAAAGAAAGAAAAAAAATGTTTTGTTATTATATTTTCAACTTTTTTCATTTTGTTTTCATTATTTTCATCAAATTCTTTAAAAAAGGATTTTAATATACCATTTTCTGAAAAAAATAATTCATGACTATTTTCATAGTCCCTTGAATTAGAGTTAATTTTCAATAAAATTTTATTTTTTTGTTCATATTCATTTGTATATTTTTGACCAATACAATCAATTAAAAAAGAATTTAACTGATCAATAGATAAATTTTCGTATAGTTTTTTCATCTTCAGCTCCATTTTGTTATCTAATAGAATAATAATACTACTATTATTAACTTTATTAGTAAACATTTAAATAATAATTTATTATGGGGAGAATTATTCTGAAAAGTTCTCTTCAAAATTGAAAATTAATTGATTATTGTTAATTTATACTAATTACAAGGAGGATAATTTATGAAAAATTATCATGAAAAAAATTCTAGTCGTGGGACAGCTATACCAAGTACACCTGGAGGAAATTGGCCTTCTACAACAAATAATCCATCAGGTGATGGTAGAGGAAATAGGCCTCATAAATAAAAAAATTTTATACACTATACAGAATTTTAACTTTACTTAAGTGTAAAGTTAAAATTTATTTAAGCCTCACTTAAGTGGTAAATATAGTTATACTTACCAGGAATTATGAAAAATTAATTCTTTTGGAATCTCTTGCTATATTTTATATATTAGCTATTTTATTTAAAGAATAGCATCATATTTCTTGAAATTTTATTTAATATTCTTATTAAAAACGATTAAGTATTTATTTATAAATAATTTATGAATTAGAACTCTCTAACAAAATAAAGATTTTTTAAGAAATCATGAAATAATATGATTTGAGGAAAATATAAACAAAAAAAATTATTATCAGAACATTATATTAAAGGAAAAACATGCTAAATAAGCAACATTTAAAAATTAGATTTTTAGGAGCAATGGACTGTGTAACCGGCTCTTCAACATTACTTGAATTTAGATCTCAAAATATTACATTGAGTTATCTTATTGATTTAGGTTTAGCACAAAACGATCCATTACAAACAACAAATAGTGAATTAATAAAATTAGCACCAACTTTAAATGGAATTTTTATTACGCATGCACATGTCGATCATATTGGAAGAATTCCAGTAGTCCTTAATGCCGGATTTAAGGGAAAAATCTATTTAACAAAAGCCACGGCTGTACTATCCATAATTATGTTAGAAGATCAATGTAAGATTAAAAAAATGAATCCAACAGAAATCAATTGCTTATTACAAACATATAAAACGAAATTTTATATCATAGATGAAAAAAATAATTTTGCTTTTGGAAAAACCTATATACCGTTATATAAAGATTTTCAATTTATGACTTTACGATCATCTCATATTTTAGGGGCATGCTCATTTGCATTTAGATGGACTGAAGATATTATAAAAGAAGATATTAATAATTATCACAAACCTTGGATATATTTATATCACTCAGGAGATTTAGGTCCTAACATGTTTGATAAAAAACCTAATTGTATTTTCAAAAATAATCAAACATTATATTCAGATGGTTTGGATAAATTTATTATTATGGAATCTACATATGGTAATAGAATTCGCGAAAATCAATATAAACAACATAATAACCGTTTAAAAAAACTTGCCGAAATAATAAATAATTGCCAATTAAAAGGTGACAATTTATTTATTCCAACTTTTTCCTTGGATCGTTCACAGCAAATTCTTATTGATATCGCTTTATTACAAAAAGATAATCTAATAAAAAAATGTAAATATAATGCAAAATATCATACATCAATGCATACAATACATATGCACACGCTAAAGTTTATAAATGAAGTTATTATGGATGATTTAAATTTATTTCCAATAATTACTGATTATTTATCTTCAAAAAAAACAAAAAATGATTGTCTTGAAAATTTTAGTCAAAAGGATTTAGAAAATATCATTAAATATAAAGACAAATGGAAAGAATTCTTGGGAATTTGGAAAAAACATACGACTCAAGAATTCTCTATTAATAATTATACTTCAAAATATATAGAGTTACCCGATTCATTGAATGAAGATTTACTTATATTAGATAATAAATATTTCTATTTAGAAGGAGATGCCTCTTTAGGCGAAATACCAATAGAAATATATTCAAATTTAATTGAAAAAATAAATTCAGCATATATTGATAATTTATGTGATTCACTTTATACAAATAATCAAATTAAAATGAAGTATTTATCTAAAGAGTATTTAGAATTAACCAATCAAACAAAACAAGAAAGAGAGCTCCAGGAAAATATAAGAAAAAGTTTACAATATAAAAACCCTACTAAAAAACCAACTACTAATAAGAAAAAAACAACAAATAATCAAAATGTTAAACCTATAAATAACTTTCCTACAAATTCAATAATTTTAACATCATCTGGGATGGTTGATAATGGAAAAGTTCTCACAATATTAGAAGATATATTAATTGATAAAAATTCAACACTTCTGATAACAGGATATCAAAGCCCCAATACTAATGGTTATCTTCTTAAAAATTTAAACCGATATACAGAAGAGGAATTATATAATCAAAAAATTATTATTAATGAAAATAAGTATATTAGATTATCACATATCAAATGTAATATAGAAGATATTAGTAGTTATTACTCAGGACATGCAGATCAAGAACAATTAGTAAAATATGCAACGTGGCCGCCAAAAGAAAATAATAGAACTATTTTTTTAACTCATGGAAATAGTGAATCAAGACAAGACTTAAAAAAAAAGATATTAGAAGTTCAACCGAATTTAAATGATGTAATCTTACCATCAAATACTAGCAAATGGTACATTCTAAAATCTGGAGGTAAAGTTAAAATTGAAGAAGAAGCTTTCGATACCAATGAAATAAATTTAAAAAATGAAATAAATAGTACTAATATTTCTATTAGAAATGATGAAAAAATTAAATTAAATTTTTCAATAGACCTTAATAGAAATAATTTAGAACAAATTATTCACCTCGTTAAAGAAATCTTAGACAAACCATCTCTATAATACTTATAGAAAATCTGGTATTAATTTATGCTTGCAACATATTAAGTTTAATACCAGGTTAATATCTATCACCTGCAGCTATTAGTGTTTTTTGGGATCCTCTAAAATGAGGACAATCTTCAGTACCAATATAATCAATTAATAAAGTTTTTTGTTTCATATATGGGGAAAAGAAAACTTCAAATACAAAAGAATCATATATTGAATAGCAATCTAATGAAATTACACCAAGAGTTCAACCCCCACGAGAAATGTTAATAGAAAAAATTTAGGGAATATAGTAATAAATATGATTTAATTTCTTCTACTAGTCTAATTTTAGATTCAATAGAAAATATAATTAATGATCTTTCTAACTTTTTTAACATTTCAAGATAATCAGCTAAGATAAGATTAATAGAATGTGGATATAATATTGCTCGAAGATCCTTTAATTATATAGACAATAAATATATTAAGCCTTTTGCTTATAATAAAAAAGCTTTATTAGAGAATTAAACCTTTTCTATTGGTCTTGAAAATTTAAGTATTTAAGCGATGAAAAAGCCCAATTTAAATAAGTTAATTGGGAAAGGAAAATTAATTTATACTAATTCATTTCTATGTTTAAATAATTCAAAATTTATAAAAAAAAGCACTCAATAATTAACCGAATATGCAAGATTAAAGGTTGATAAGTGCCGCTTAAAATTTGATATAAATATAAGTAATTCAATTAAAGGGAAAACATTATCCAAAAAATGTATATTGTGCAGAGATATAAATTCAGGAGCTAAGTATAAAGAAGGATTTGATAAAAAAGTAAACAATAATATTGTCTTACAATCTCAATTAATAATAGAAAGTGAGAGTTATATAAATGAAGGATTGGATTGGATTTATAATTTATTATCAAAATCACTTCAATTCCTTATGAAATGGGTAAATATTACAGAGAGAAAATTGGCTGACAAATCTGAAGTGTCTGAAAAAACAATTCAAAGAATTAGAACTGGAGAAAGTGCATCTTCAACTTTAGAAACAAGGGTTGCATTGTGTATTGGAATGGACATCCCCTATGATGTAAGTTTAGCTTTTCTTGAAAAAGCTGGATTAACACTTATTGGGAATACTGCTGAAAAATTATTATTCAAATTTTTCTTAAAGGATGGATGAAGTTATGATATTTATAAATGCAAGGAAAGACTAAAGGCTTTAAAGGTGTTTAAGAGAACAATTCATTGGGACATATAAATTTACTACCCTTATTTTATTTTTTTAATTAATAAAATAAGAGTAATTTAATTATAAATAACTATATGGTTAATAAGAATTATTAACTTATTTTTCAAATTCTATGAAAGATAATTTATCGAGTTCTATAGCGATTTTATAATCTAATTCAAGAACATATTTTTCATCTTTATAGGTAATCTTAGCATCATTTTTGTCTAAAGCAGGACAATTTTTCAAAACCTGGTCAAAGAAAAAATGCCTTTTTATATTACTATCAAATATTGCACTCTTTGCTAGATCTTTAATATTGTTTATATTTTTAAAAGAAGCACTCTCAACACGTAACCCTCGTACTTTAGCTATATAGTTATCTTTTATATCATCACTTTTATTATAGCCTTTAGTCTCATTGTAGATTTCTTTAGCTAATGTTGTTTCTATATATGTCTTAATATTTTCATCAAAAGTATTATAATCATGATAAAATTGATCTAATGTATATACTTTTTTCTTATTCTTTATAAATTTTTTTTCTATTGCCTTATAATCTTTATTTTTTTTACTTTTTTTATCTTTGACTAAATACCCCATTCTAATTTGTAAATATAATAGCTGTAAAACAAAATATTGCATTTTAAAATCAAGTGTTTCTAAATCTCTCAATTTAGTAACAGAAGGAATATTTCTATTTTTTGAATGTAATAATGCTGTTTCAACTTCAATATTAAAGTTTCTAAATTTTATTTCCAGCTGATGTAATAAATCATAATATTGCGGAGTGGTATTAAATTTTTCAAATCGTAAATCCTCTGGCAATACTTTTAATTTCAATAAATGTTCCTCTGATGCATAGATACTATCAAAACATTCTTGATCTTCTTCTGTTTCATTTTTTTTATTTTTTATATTAGTCTTATAAACTATAGCAATTGCATTTATGACAATCTTATTTCTATAAAAATGCCTTATCAAATCACTTATAATTTTCCTTTGAAATTCCTTATTAATTTCTTGCTGTTTTGATTCTTTTCTAATTGCGTAAAAAGTAAAAAGAGTACCAACAGCAGCAACTAATGATAAAATAATATTTATTAATTCATCTATATCAGTTTTCTCTAATGGTGTTTGACAAGTATTTTTTGCAGTAATATCAGTATTTGTTGCAATACCTTCGATTTGGTAATTAAGATCTTTTGTTTCTACATAAACTGTTGCAGATAAATTAATCAAAAAAAACGAATTAACTATAATAAGTATAATTAATAATTTACTTTTCAGTTTATACCTCTTTAAATTTTAAATCTATTTTTTAATTGTATCACAATATTATTTAATATAGGAAAATAAATAATATTTTTTTATATTGCAAATTCATATTAATTTTAAACTAAGACAGAAATTACTAATCTATCAAAATGTAATACATGGAAAATATTTTATTGATATAATCTTAAGTTAATAACTAAATTATAAATTTAAAAAATATTTAGTACCCATTCCACCACTATCAGAACAAAAACGTGTAATAGGAAAAATTGAAGAATTAATGCCTTATATTGATAAATATGACAAGGTATATAACGAATTAACTAAACTTAACAATTCATGTCCTACAGATATTGAAAAATCAATTTTACAATATGCGATACAAGGTAAATTAGTAGAACAAAGAGAAGAAAAAAGAACGGTTGAAGTATTATATAAACAAATCCAAGAAGAAAAGCAAAAACTTAGAATATAAAAGAAAATTAAAAAATCAAAACCTCTTCCTAAAATCACAGAAGAAGAAATTCCATTTGATATACCAGATAGTTGGAAATGGGTAAGATTAGGAAATGTAATTCAATCAACCTTAGGGCAAGATATGACAAACACAAAACTCAATAATATGTCAAATTAACCTTATATAAAAAAAATAGCTAGTTTTTAATCCCTTATATTAAAAGAAATTATAATAGTTGCATTATTGTATCAACGATATGTACTTAAATGCCAAGAAATTTACACAACAATACAACTATACGATTATAGAAAAAGTGGGTGGATTTGTAGTTAATAGGGTGAAAATATTTAAATTTTTACTTATATCAAAAGACAATTTTATTATTTTAATTCTATTCTCTTAGATAATTCAAAATCTATATAAATTTCTAACTTATCATTCCAATAACCTATAAACTCTTGCTTATGTATAATTAAATAAGGAAAAAATTCTTCCATTTCTTTTAAGAACAATATGAAAAGTAACCAAAAAGACTTTCCAATAGAACAAGTTCCTAATATTGCTATCCATGAATATTTAATCGTTTTATTCTTATTGTCTATATAAATAAAATAAAAAAAACCTAGTACTATAATTATTTCTTCAATAGTAAATAACACTCTACTTAAAGTTTGAAAAATTTGATTACCTAATAAAAACAAACTAATAAAAAGTGTTTTTTACATTTGGATAATTAATAAAAATATAAAATTAATTTCTAAAAATTAACTTTTTCCAGATTACACTCAATTAACTAATCCAATTTTATTCATAACATAAGGTGCTATTATTAGTGAAAATATAGCAATTGAATAGCGATATCTTTTTAATACTTAAACTGTTAAAATAGTCTCTTTTTCTTTCTTGATATTTTTTTCTTTCCACAATAATTTAACAAGATGTTCTCTCTTACTTCCCAAATAGTAACTGAACGTTATGTCAAAATTTTCTCCTGGTTCTAAAAAGTCAAAAGGTAATCTTGTTTTATTAAATATAGTCCAATCAAAATCAGTAGGAAAAATAATATTTATTTTTTCAGCTCGTATTCCACCTACATTACAAATTCTAATTAATTTTCTTTTCTCTCCAAGCTTTACTACTCTAGCAATTATATCTGCTCTTTGTTTATTCTCTATAGATAATTCTAAATCTTTTATTTGCATCTGATTTAATTTATCTTGTACTTTTTCATATTTATTTTGTCTATAAAATACATAAAATGAAACTAAAACTGATATAATAGATATGATATCACTAATTTTCACTATATTTCCTTTTTATTTAAACTTTTTTAAAATTTTTTCAAAATCCTTTTCTATATCTTTAATTACACTATCTTTTATTTCTGTTAAATTTATATCAATATTTTCACTATTAGCTTCTAATATTTCATCCTTTGTAAAATTATTTTTACAATTTATACAAGTATAAATTGTATTTGGGTTATTTTCATCATACGAAAAGGATACACCTCCACAAATAGGACAAATTAACTCTACATTTCGTGAATAATTATCTTTCATAAAATTTTTCTCCTTGCTGCTTCAACGCATTCATCACAATATATTATAGTTCCATCTGAAAGATTATCTAAATTTTCAGATAATGTTTTTTCACCATCCAAAGATTTTCTATCTGTATTATATTTTCTTAATTTAAATCTTGAACTATTGCAAATTGATCACTTTTCTTCTAATCCTCTATCTTCCACTAAAATATAAGTATTTACATATGCACCTTCTATTATATCAAATAGCCTTTCATCATTATAAATCACTTCTTTAAGTAATCTACCTAAAGAATGGCCTGCTTCTTTGACTGCATAATCATCTTCGCCAAGTTCAGCAAAATGATTATACAATGTTTGTAAAGGAGTCCCACTCCAATCGTAATTTTCTCCACCAAAAAAAGTTCTTGCAGAAAAACTCTCAGAGGAATGTTGAACACACCAATTATTAACTTTTTGTTGAATATAATTAATCATTAAAGCCTTTTCAGACGCATCTAACCAACTATTATAAATCAATTTTTTATTACCGTTTCTTATCATAAAACACCTTCCTTTAATTATAATTTAATGAATTTGAATTATTAAACTCAATTTCAAATTTAATAAGTTTTTCTAAACAAATTTAATTTTTATTATTTGTAAAACTCTATCCCTCTTAATTTACACAATTCTCTTTTAAGAGGTAAATAGTGAATTTGATTATACAACCATTCCTTTGGTTTAGTTTTGATATCAACAAAATGTTCAATTCGTTTATTTTTATAAATATCTAATTCTTTAAGAGTTTCTAAGTCTAATTCTTCTACTGATTTATATATTGTTTCAGCTAATTTTATTCTTTTTTCTTTTCTTTTTGGTTCAAATTCATCAAGAATATCTTCAAATAATAACCCTACTTCACCATAACGTTCTTTCATATCAGAAGGAAGTAAATCAACTCGTTTTAAAAGTTCTTCATCAAATAGCTCAAGTTTAGAATCTATATTTGGAACAATTAATAAATCTAAGTTTTGAGAATATGTTAATCTTTTTCTTAGTAACAAGTCATTTTGAGTTTTAAGATAATCTAATGCTTCTTTATCCATTCGCTCTAAACCTCTTATAATTGCTTCATGAGAGGTTATTTTAGGAGGATTATCAGCTTTACCAAAATACCAATTATTTGGATTATTAATATCAAGTTTTGATATAGTATTTTCAGTGAATTCTTTTAGCATCATTAATAAAGCTCTACTAAAATCTTTGTATAAATCGTCTAAATGAAGATCATTACAAAAATTATGATAAATTACTTCAATTTTTAATGGTGAAAATCCACAATAAAAAAGTTCTTTTAAGATTAACTTCCTTCTTTCACTAGACATATTAATATAATCATTGCTTAACGGATCAAAAAAAGTTTGTAAGTTAAATCTAGAATCTTGAAAATAGATATTATCAAAGTCTTTCTCATCATACAACCAAGAACCATGTTTCCTAAGTTCTACTCCAAATTCTGCGATATACAGTAAACTTGACATAATAAGTCCTCCAAGAAAAAAAATAACAATTAAGTTATAATTTATAGCTTCCTAACATTTATGTAACAAATATTATTGTAATTCAAATATAACCATTAAGCAACTTAATAATGTTTCATTTGAATTTTCAAAAAACATTAACATAATTAAAGAATAAATTGATGCAATATAGAAAATTTTGGTGTACACTTGAGTCTATGAAGAATATTACCACTAATAAATTTACTTATATAATTAATATTAAAGCAAATGAAATTCAAACAATTAATTCAAATAAAATAAAAACAACATATACTTATAACTTTGGACGTACAAAAAATATCGAATTACAGATAAATATGTATTCTCATGCTATTATTCAAGTAAATATGACTAAAAAATATGAACCTTATTCCAAATTTATTGAAACGGATTTGTTTAAGGATTCTATAAGAAAAGTTTTTACAATATACTTATTAGTTTGTAATCAAACATTAAATGAAAATGATATTAAATTAGAAGTTTTCGAAAATACAAAAAATAATCAAAATAAAGTTTTTTCAGAAAAAATTAATATAAAAATTTATTCTATTATTAATGATAAATTAAAATACAAAATAAAAGAAAAATGGGAAAAAAATGAAATTGAAAATCTATTAAAAATTACAAAATCAAATAATGATTTTAGAGAAATAGCTTTAATTAATTTTTTAATTAGCAAAAACAAAGAATATCAATTAGAAAGATTTTTTTCGCTATGGATGTCTTTTAATGGAATGTATAACTATTTAAATGGTTTTTTACAAAAAAAGAATATACAAGAAGCAGAACAAATTACTAATTTACAAGAATTTTTAGGATATCCCCCAGGAAGAGTTTTTAAAAGTAATTCAAAAGAACTAGCTAGTAAAATAAAACCTATTATTCGAAAATATTATAATGGTAATTTAACAAAAGATGAATTAGAAAATGCAAACTATAAAAGTTTAGCAATAAAAATAGAAGAAACTATAAAAAACTTTAGTGATGAATTAAATGTAACTAATGAAAATGTAATAAAACAATTAAAAAATTTAACAGCATACACTTATTTATTAACTCAATTAACTTATAATTTTAGATGTGAATACTTTCATGCATCAAAACATTTATCCATACTATCATTAAATACTGATTATGAAATAATATATTTTGAAGCTATAAATGATCTTCTAGAAGATTTCATTGAAAAGAATTTACATTGTTGGTTCAACGAAACAAAAGAAAAAGAATTTCAAGGATATGCTCAAACAAAAAATAAATAAGTTTAAATAGTTATAAAGAAATTGTATAAATTAATAAATCTGCTATTAAAAAAATAATTATATATAAGGCTTATACTCCAAAATGCAATATCAACAAATAAAATTTAGTAATAATAAATCAATTTCAGATATTTTAAATATTGAAAATCTAAATATCCCAAATTATCAAAGACCATATAAATGGGAACGTCGTAACATAAGGAATTTATTCTATGATATCAGAGAAGCAATAGCTTTAGAAAAAAAAGAATATAGAATAGGAACAATTATATTGCACAATAATGATGATCAAGCTGATATAGTTGATGGGCAACAACGTCTAATATCTATATCTTTATTTCTTTTATTAACAAATAATGAAAATGAATTACCAATAGGTGCTAATTCAATATTAAGCCATGAATATATTGAATTATCACAAGTAAATGCAAAAAGAAACTTTGAAGAATAGAAATTCCTTTTTAATTTAATTTCAAAAGAAGAATAAAACAAAATAAGAAATATCTAAAATATGGCAAAGAATATAAATATCAATATAATATTCCATTACTTGAAGCTAATATAAGTTATGAAAATCTTTTTAAATCTATAAATAAAGATTTAAAGTTTATTTTTGAAAATAAAGAATTAATATTAAACATTCTTCAAAAACCAGAATAAAAAAAATAGCTAAAATGATTATTTAATTCAATATATAACCAATTCATCAATTAAGGGTGACGGTGGTGACACTCATTTATATAACTTATATATAGTAAAAAATAATACTTCATATATAAAAGTTGTATAAAGACCATCACCAGTGTCACCCTTTTTAAAGGCTATTATAAAAATACCCTCTGAAACTAGTGCAACACTTCTAGTGAATAAAAAAATTTGAATGAATCATTCTAAAATGAATAATAATATAAAGTAATTAAATATTTTATTGAACATTAATTTTCAACTGGAATACTTTTCTTAGCTATAATAGTGTTAAACTCTAATTTATGTATAAACAAATTACCAAGTAAATTAAAACAATAGAATAAAAAATATAAATTGAAATTGATAAAGTACAAGTAAAAAAATAAATAAAAAAATATTATTATAATTTGCAATTTAATTACTGAAGAAGCTGATTTTTTAGAAGATTTATTTTTGTATAAACTAAATAATATTTCTGTAATTGTATATATAAAAATCAAAAACGCTAAAAATAAATTCAACTGTCCAGATATTTCATCAATAGCTAAATAAATCATAACCAATCCAATAAATGCTAATATATTTCGTAATCTTAAATTCATCTTTATACCCTACAAAAACTTTTTTGAACTTACTAATATTATAACAAAAATAATAAATTCAAATAACCAAGCAATTAACAAACTTGATTTTGCCTAACATTTCAATATGGGAAAGCTAACACACTATAGATATTATAAAAACCATTACCAGTGTTACCCTTATTAATGCTATTGTGAAAACACCAATTGCACCTAGTGTAACACTACATTGTAGTTTGTATTGAATAATTATATTTTTACTTGCCTGGATAGAGCTTCAGTCGCCTAAAGACCTGGAGCCATTTTTCTAATTTATTATTTCTTTTGCAAAATTTAATCACAATATTTAATTGTTTAAATTACTAACAATTAAATCATAATCTTTAATAAGATCAATCTTTAAATTTTCTAATAATTGATGAGCTAACATTGCAACAGCTGTATTAGCAGATGAATCAATATAATTATAAGTCCAACCAAGCCCAAAATCTGCTAATTTAAAATCTCCGGAATAAACATTTGACCAAATTTTATTATTTGATTTATCAAATATTCTTATTTCTAATTCCAAAGTCGCTAGATTATACATCATATTATGATTCTGAGAAATATCAAAATAAATCAACTCCATCTCTATAAATCCTTTTTCTAAACCAACGGATTCGCATATATTTTTTTCTACTTCTCTTCTAAAAATTGTATAAAACATTGAACTAGATTCAATTTGATTTGAACTACCAACTACTAAAGAATCAGCACTTAAAATTTCAAGTTTTGGTAATTTTGGAGATAATGTCTCTCCACTAGCTTGAAGTAAAGTCCTATCGAACTCAATTGTTGCACATGAAATAAATAATTGACTCAATATTAAAGCCATGATAAATCCTAAAATATACTTTCTTTTTTTCATAAAGACTCCTTAAAAAAATATGTAATAATGGTAAAATGATATAATAAAGAAAATATTTTTAAAATACAATATTTAATATTTTACAATAAAATATTAAATATAATTTTACTGAATTTCATATCCCCAATTTAAGTTTTCCTTTAAAATTCTTATAACAAGAATAATCAATATCATCCTTACTTAAACTATAGTGACAACTCCACCGACACCTAGTGTACCACCACCTTGAATTATAAATTGAATGATTCTATTATTTAGTTGCATGGATAGAGCTTCACTCTACTAAGGGCCTGGGGCCATTTTTTTATAAAACATTTCACACTAATAATTATTAAAATATTATAACCGCTCCATCTTTTATGAACACAATTACAAGGAACAAAGCTCTTTAAACTCTCTCTGTCTATATGGCATATTGGGCATATACCACACTATATACTATAATAATATATAATCTATATAGTAATTCTTGTTCTTTGTTCTAGGGAGTAGCTAAATCACCAGTATTTGGGAATTATATAAAGAACAAAAAGCAGGAACAAGAAATGAAATCTTGTTCATTTTATCATCTTGTTCTTGAACCTAAAGCCATTAATTAAAAATTAGCATAAAAAGAGAGGGGTAAATCAATAATTTAAGGAACAAGCTCTATTAAATAAATAAAAAGACTTGTTCCTTAGAAATATTGATAAAAAAAATTTTATGGAACTAATACTAGTTAAGTATAAAAAGAACCAAGGGCATTAAAGAATATAACTATTATATTTAGTTTTACTATTATTCTTGTTTCCTTGGTTCTATAAAGTTAAACTCTTAGTTTTAGAGTTTATAGTTGAAATGACTATCCACTAATATCTTTATTTCTTTTTTGATATGCCCGTTGTTTTCCATATAAAAAAAATATCTTAGTTCCTGTTTTAGTTTCTTCATACTTAGTCCAATCATCCATATGTCTCATAATTGTAGCAATTTCATAAGAATCAGTTTTTTTAATTGAAGATGGATCTTTACCTAAACACTCACTCCATATTTCTAGATTGCAGACTGTAGTTCTCTCTATTTTACCAGTTTCAATATTAAAACCTGAAAGAAAATCACGTCTCTCACCTAGCCCTAAATCATCCCATTTCTCAGGAAGTAAAGTATTTAAATAGGCTTTAACAAGTCCTTCTCTTTCATCAGATTCAATTGCTTTGTCTTGATAATCTCTTGCAACTTTTGCTATATCTCCTTCAAGATATAATGACTCACCAATTTGGTATAGAATTAAAGCTTCAGCCCATATTTGAAATATTATATCATCATTTAAATTCCAGGCTTTCTTTATACTATCCCCTGTAACTGTTATAGTACAAAATCTTCTATTCCCTGTTATATCTCTTAAGAATCCTCTCTCTGCATTAGTAGTTCCAACTATAATACATTGTCTTGGAAGGCTTTCTACATTTACACCATAACTAACTCTAACTTGTCATCACTAAAGGATATAAAAGATTTAACACTTTCAATATCTATTTTTCTCATACCTGCTAACTCTCCTAGTTATAATATCCAATATCCTTGAAGTTTCTCAGGTCCAGATTTGTCTTTCATATCAGTTAGGGTTAAACTATCTGAAAACCACTTCCCTCCAAGTTTAGCAAATAGAGTTAATTTACCTATTCCTTGTGGTCCATTTAAGATTGGAACACAATCAAACTTAATACCAGGTTCATATATTCTAGCTACTGCTGCTATTAATGTCTTTCTTGTAGCAGCTCTAATATAGGAAAATCCTCAGCACCAAGATAATCAATTAATAAAGTATCTATCCTTTCTACTTCATCCCATGAAGGTAATGAATTAAAATATTCTTTTATTGGATGATATAGTCTCTCTCCACATATAGTTAAAAGAGCATTTTTTAATTAAGTTGGTGAATATAGTTTATATACTTTTGAAAAGTAAGTTAATAAACCTCCAAAATCCATATCACTCCACCCTGGTTTATTATGATTCCAAGGGATATCTCCTACAACAGTTATTGAATTACTTAAAACATTATATCTAATATTATTAAGTTTTTTATCATGTCTTAATATTAAAACAAAGTTATTAAATGAAGGGGATATTTCACCTTTACTATTTACTTCTATTTCATTAATCCAATCATCATTAATAGCAAAATTACTCATTTTAACAAAGGATGGACTTTTAAAGGAAGAAGTATCACTATTTATATCTAAATGTCCAAATTTATGAATTCTAACTAAATCAAAAGCATTTAATAGTTTATTACAAGCTGGATCACTTGCATGATGAGAGAAGGAAAACTTATTATCATAAATAATAACACCAGCACTAGAATCAGCTGGAATATAATCATATCTACATTCAACCATAGAAGGTTCATAAACATCTGGTATAAACTTAGCAATTGCTTCTTCAATTCCATAGGCTCTACAGAAAGCACCAATTATACCTTTTTTAGTTCGAAGATCTTCTTGCTTTTTATTAGTTGGTTTATAAAGTGAGCTTTCTCTATTAGAAGTTGGAAGAATAGTACAATCTCTCCAGTTAGGATATGCAGCTAAAAGCAAATCAGGATTTAACCATTCTTTATTAACTTCTTTAAATATAAATTCTCCATTTGATGGGGTTGTAGGCCAATACATTAATTGATGAGGTCTATAGGAACATTCATCAAACATGTCTATTCCTAACTTGTGTGTATAGTATCTAGAAATGGCTGTATACTCATCAGAAGTTACATCTCGAGTCAATGGTATAATAATTCTACATCTAGGCGATACAGGTTGATGTGAGTGGATTGTATAAAAAGCTGCTCTATACTCACAAAGATTTTCAAAATTAGCTATTAACTCAACTGATGCATTATCTGCATCAAGGGTTAACATAGATCTACTAACTATGTTTTCTCTTTTTCTTCTATTATCTTTTAATAGTCCTCCAACAAATCCACCATGATCTTTTATCCTGTCCTTTTCTTTTTTAGGTAGGTTTGGGTACTCTTCTTGAGTTTCAGTTGTTTTAATAGTTGTTTTTAATTTTTAACAAAGTTCTTCAAAACTAATAGTCTCATTAGACCATTTCTTTGCAAAACAACTATTCCCATATGCAAGAGGTAAATTACGCATATTTCACTCCTCGGTTAAGTAATTGAGGACAAATACCGATCCTCTATTTATCACCGAAAAAGCGTACCCCTACTCGCCAGTTTATCTTCATTAAAACAAAATATTAAAGTTAGGCAACTTAATAACTAGACAAAAACTATAAATACTTTTATTATAAATATTAGGAGGCTTTATATGCCAGAATTAATACCACCTGGAACTGATGATCAAAAACCAGGTAAATATGTTGAAAAAGGACCACGAGGGGGAAAAGTACCTAATCCTAGAGTAGTAAAAATAGATAAAGGAGATAGATTACCCCCAACTCAAAAACCAGGGCGTAAATGGGAGAAGACATAACTCAATAACAATCAAATATTTAAAAAAAAGGAGAAACAAAATGATAATTTATAAAAAATCGGATCTTTTATATACATACTCATGGGTAGCTATTGGAAACGATGATCCAAAAATCACTGGAAAACCAGATAGTACTTTATTTAATAGACATGAAGGTTATGAAGTTTTATATTTAATTAATGAATTTATAAATGAAAAGAATTTGATTTCTGTTTCATCAGGAAACAAAGTTGAACGGATGATTCATAATGAACTACCCAGCAATGTAAGAAGCCAAGAAAATGTCATAAAATGGCTTAAGGATAATTGGTAAAAAAAGATTAATACTATACATTTGTTTATATTTTACTGGATATTTATTCCTTTTAGAGTTAATATGAAAACATAAGGAAGGAAATAAAAATTAAAAAAGAAATTGCAAAAAATGAACTACATGTTGAAACACTAGAAACAAGAAATAGTGATAGCCTAGACTTTTATTAATGCTCAATTTGGAGCATTAAAGAAGCCCTAGAAAAAGCTTATTAAGCAGGCTAAGCTTCAGTTTCAACAAAAGATTAGCCTTTAAAATTTTATAGTTCATTGCAAAAGTTATTAAAATACCGAATAGCTATTTTTTAACTTTTGCTCTCTATATCTTTTTTCATTCCTTTACTTATATAATTTCCCAAAACCCAAATTTCTGAACATCTATCCATTAGGATATTTCCAAATAATAAACCGATTTTTCTTTCACTCTTATTACTATCATTTAAAATTTGAGGATATAGTAAATGTGGAACAATAGGCATATATCCTTTATTTATAGCAAATCTACTATATTTCTTTGCATTTATTATGTTATTTTCAATATCTCCAGCATAAGGGGAGCAAATATATACAATTGGATAGTAGTGATTTTTCAAAGCTAAGTATGGAGTTAAATCCAAATAACCTTCTTTATTATAGTTATCCATGTTTAATCCTTTTTATAAAATTCTGTTTCGTATGCGGCTGCATTTAATAGCAATAATAGCAAGCCCTTAGCCCAAGGAGGTGTTATTGTCATTATTTCAATAATCTCTTTAACAGTTATTTTTTTTTGGAGCTTCAATGACAACTTCATCGTAAACATGCATACAAATCTTATATTTTGATAAATTCTTCATTGCATAACACAAAATATCTCTACTTGTAGCCTGGACAATGTTCTCTACAATTTTAGAACCATAAGTATTAATTCTACTCCAGGATTTTGTTGAATCAATTCCTTCATAGGTAATACATGCCCCTCCAAACTGGTTAACTCAAATTCGGGTTTTATATATGAAAGGGTTCTGTTTGACGGAAGTTTTATAAAAAGAATCCCACTTTGATAAAAAAACTTTATTCCATATTTTGTTACTGATGTTTTTTCTTTTACAGCTTTTTTGCAGCATTATCAACAGCCCACCAAAATTTTACAATTTCAGGATTAGCAGCTCTCCATATGTTCTAATAGTTGTTTTTAAATTTTCACAAAGTTCTTCAAAACTAATTGTCTCATCAGACCATTTCTTTGCAAAACAACTATTACCGTATGAAATTGATAAGTTATGCATATTACACTCCTCAGTAAATAAATTGAGAACTAATCCAGTCCTCTATTTATCACCGCGAAAGCGTAACCCTCATGAAATAGTAATCCTATTTTTTATCTTCTTTTTCTAATTTCGAATAATCAAATTTTATCTTAAACCCACTAAAATTATTAGGTTCTTCTATTTTAAAAGTATATATAACAATAACTTTTCTATACTTTTCATAAATCATATCCATAATTTCACTCTTGGTAGAATAAGCATTATCTATTTTATAATATTCATTTGATATTTTGAAATTTTCACTATACTTTTCACACTCAGTATCATTTAATTTTTCTATTTTATAGTCATTCACCTTAACATTAAATTTAGGTAAATATTCCTTATAAACAACTTTTGCTTTCAAATATTTATTTTCAACACTTTCTAAATTTAATTTTTCTAAGAAAGCCCAATTCTCTGTCTTTAGTTTATTTTTAAAATAAAATAATTCACTTGTTAAATTAAAATTTGTTTTAGTATAGCTATTTGAATTTAAATCTTTAATTAAAGACTCCACACCATTTATACTATAATCAAATTTTTTTAGTTCTATAGATTTTGAAATTTCATTATATAAGATTTGAAATAATTTGTCATATATTCTATCAACAATGTTTTCATGATATTGCTCTTGTAAATATTGAGATTCTTTGATTTCAGCAAAATAATATTCTTTATCATCCTCTGATAGTTCAATTGAATTACAATATTCATCTAGTTTAGCTTTTTTAAACTTTTCATTTACTTTTTTTTCAACTTTCTCAGAAACGGTTTTATCATTAAGATTAACCTTATTGTTTTTATTTACTTTCTTTATAGCATTATTAGTTTTTTCGCTTATATCATTAACAAACTTCTTATTTACATAAGATGGTCGATTAATCCATTTTGCGATAGAATTAATTTTATCATGTTTCTTTTGCCTTAAAACCTTATTTTTGTCATTATCTTTATCAATATCAAAAAAGTCATTTATTTCTCTAGCGTATATATCTTTATCTTTTATATTTTCCCAATTTTCAATTAATTCTATAGGATTTTTATATTTATTGGTTAAGAATAAATTACACATAGAAAAATTAATAAAAGCATAAAAATTCCATACCACTACTTTTGATTCTGTAAAAATTTTAATATCTTCTAAATAAGAAAGGCTTTCAATTTTTACTTCTGTCATATTCCATAATGCTTTTATGATGTAATCAAAATAGTCAGTAATTACAGTCTGAAAGCAGATGGATTTATTAAAAATATTTTCTTGAGATAAATAAATTAAACCTTTTATCTTTTCTCGATGTTTTGGGGATATTGTTTCAACTTCATTTTCTGAGTACAAATAAATGGTAAAATAAATTAAAGCAATAGTTTCATAAAAATATTTATCATTTTCATATTTACAATAATAGCCCCTATATATTTCTAAAGATAACACTTTAATTAAAAATTCAGCTTGCTCAAAATCTTGATTAATTAATATATTATATTTTAATATTTTTATTATAACCTCCTGTTTTACAATATTATATCTATTATTATAATCAGATACATCAAATAGAACTAACTGACTAATCAAATTTGTTATAATTGAGTTTTTAACTTTTTTGCTTATTATTTCATTATTTAATAAACATTCAATATAATAAAATAAAACAAATACTTTTTCATGAGCTTCTATAGTATTTATATATTCTAGGCCTGTAACTAATTTATCCAAGTTTAAAGAATATAACTCAGAATCATTTACAAACTGAATATTTTTAATATATGGTTCTATAATATCCCAATTATCATAACTTTTAAATTTTGATCCTTTTTGTGAATCCATTATAACTAACACTTTATCAATAGCTATTAATAACCCATGTTTCTTTGAAATAATATCAAAGGCGATATTTATTTGACTCTGAATATATTTTTTTATTTTCTTAACTGAATTTTCATTCACATTATCTTCATTTAACTTTACATTATCTCTAATCATTAAAACAAACTTAATATTTTTATCTAAAACATCTAAATTTGTATTATTTTTAGAAATTGATAAACCTTCAATTAAATAATCAACTTTTTGTTTTGTATCTTCAAAATTTGAATAATCATTTTTCCCCAGATATAATTCAATTTCATCTTTACATTTAGCATCATTTGTTGATAATTCCCAAAGATATTTACTTACGTAATATATATATGTCATTGTAATTACTAATATAGAAACAACACAATTTATATACTTAATTGCTAAAAAAAAAGTTGCAAAAATATTCAATATGAAAATTAATAATATAAAATTAGATAGCTTTAAAATATCTTTTCGTGAATTAAATAATTCTTTAATTGGTACACCATAATATCTTTTATCTAAAAAATTAACTATTAATGACAACACAGTAATACTAATTGTTGAAACTGTAGCCAAAGCAGCATATACATAATAGATATATTCTTTTTCTACTGGTATAAACCAACTTTTATAAATTATTTTCAAATCAATCAATACTGCAAATAATAGAAATATTAATGATAAAATAATTAAAGTACCTATTCTTTTTCCCTTAAACTTATTTGTTATATTATTATTACTCAAAACAATTCAATCCTTTAAACTTCTCAAAGAGTTGCTTTAACTCTTCAATTACTGTTGTTTTCTTTTGGATTCTGTTATTAGGGCCTTTTGAGAATCTAGACATTGGTGGGAGTAGTTTATCGATATCTGTTCCTATTGTTTTTAAGTATCCATCTTTTAGTGCATTATCTACAAAGTTAACTGTTTCTTTAGGTTTCAATTTCTCTTTTTTAATTAGATATTCTACTTCTTGCTCTTTAACACTTCTTGCATAGTCATCCCAGCATAGATTATAAATATCTTTTTTATCACCTGGTGTGTTTATTGAATCAATAAAGCTTTCAATTAACTCTTTTTTACTTCTAAGTTCAATACTTGATTTAATAGCTTTTTGTATATCTACTAAGATTTCAGAATTCTTACAATTTGAATCATGATATTCTTTAACTAGTCTTAATATATAATCAATATTTATCTCTTCTTGTTTTACAAGTTCTAGTTCAAATACTACATCATCATTAATATCTGCTTTATCAGATTTTTTATTTCTTTTGAACTTTTCATAGATATCAATATAGTTACTTTGATAATCTTGTAGATCTCTATCACTTAGTATTTGATTATCTTTAAACTCATCAAAAGATGTTAATATATTTTTAAGTTTTAGAAGTGCTCCAAATAGAGATACAAATTCTTTTTGTTTTGTCTCTCCGATTATCTCTTCTCCTAATGGGAACTTATTCTTTAATAATTCAATAAGTTCAACATAACCTAGGGTATGCTTACCATTTTTATCAAAGCCATTATAGTAATCTTCAAAACTTCTAAGGATAACTATGCTTTCTGCATCTTCATCTCCAAATAATGCTATTGCATCTCTTGTGGCTTCTTGTAGGTTTCTAAAACATACTATATTCCCATAGGTTTTAACTGAATTTAAAATTCTATTTGTTCTAGAGAAAGCTTGTATTAATCCATGCTGTTTTAGATTCTTATCTACCCATAAAGTATTAAGGGTTGTTGCATCAAATCCTGTTAAGAACATATTAACAACTATCAGTAAATCAATATCTTTTTCTTTTACTCTTTTAGATACATCTTTATAGTAATTTTGGAAATCTTTAGAATCTGTACTATAATTCATATTAAAGGTTTTATTATAATCATCTATAGCATAATCTAAGAAATCTCTTGATGTTTTATCTAATGCTGTAGCAGCTAGATCTTCATCGGGTAATAGGTTATTAGCTGATTCTTCTTCATTAGCACTATAGCTAAAGATTGTACAAACCTTTAAAGCTTTGTTTTTTTCTTTTATTTGTTTCTTAAATTCTTCATAATATTTCATTGCCATTGGGATTGAAGATACTGTTAGAATTGAATTAAAGCCAAATACTCTTTTATCTTTTAGTTTATAATAGCTTGCTCTTTTTGTTTTTTGGTCAAAGTGATTAATTATATAATCAACTATTAATGATACTCTTTGTGGATCTTCTAATGCTTTCTCTCTATCTATGGATGTAACATCAGTATCGTTAATATCATCTTTTTCTTTTATGGTATTAATATAATCAATTCTAAAAGACAATACATTTTCATCGTTTATAGCATTAACGATAGTATATGTATGTAATTTCTTACCAAATGCTTGTGGTGTTGTTTTAAGCAGCATTTTATTACCAGTTGGTGCATTCTTTACAAAGATTGGAGTTCCTGTAAATCCAAATATATGGTACTGCTTAAAGTTTTTAGTAATAGCTGTATGCATATCACCAAACTGGCTTCTATGACATTCATCAAATATTAATACTACATGTTTTTTATATACTTCATGTTTCTTATTTTGTTTTATAAAATTATCTAATTTTTGAATTGTTGTAATTATAATTTTAGCATCAGGGTTTCCTAATTGCTCTGTTAGTTTTTTGGTTGAATTATTACTATTAGCACAACCTTTTTCAAACTTATCATACTCTTTCATTGTTTGATAATCTAAGTCTTTTCTATCGACTACAAATAGAACTTTATCTATATAATCTAATTTAGTAGCTAGTTGTGCTGTTTTAAAAGAAGTTAGAGTTTTACCGGATCCTGTGGTATGCCAGATATAACCACCAGCATCAAGAGTTCCCATCTTTTTATAATTTGTTGATATTTCAATTTTATTTAAGATTTGCTCTGTTGCACATATTTGGTATGGTCTCATAACCATTAATATATTTTCTACTGTAAATACACAGAACTTAGTTAATATATTAAGTATAGTATGTTTTGATAAAAAGGTTTTAGTGAAATCAACTAGATCACTTATTATATTATTTTTACTATCTGCCCAATAAGAAGTAAATTCAAAGCTATTACTTGTTTTATTCTTTACACCTTTTCCTCTACTACTATTTTCTTTTATATGGCTAAATCTTGTAGTGTTAGAATAATATTTAGTATGAGTTCCATTTGATATTACAAATATTTGAACATATTGGAACAATCCTGAAGATGCCCAAAAGCTATCTCTTTGATATCTATCTATTTGGTTAAATGCTTCTTTTATAGCAACTCCACGTCTTTTTAATTCTACATGTACTAGTGGTAATCCATTAACTAATATTGTTACATCGTATCTTGTTTTATGATTTCCATTTCCTTCTTCATACTGGTTTATTACTTGTAATCTATTATTATGGATATTATCTTTATCAAAAATCATTATATTCTTTAAGGACCTATCATCTCTTATTAAACCATAGATATAATCATTTTGAATTTTAATTGTCTTTTTTTCTTCATTTTCAGAAATATTAGCCAAATAATCATTAAAAATTAGAGTCCATTCTTTATCACTAAAGGTATACTTATTTAATAACTCTAGTTGTTTTCTTAAGTTTATTATTAATTCTTCTTCTTTTGTTATATTCAAATAATCATAGCCTTGCTCTTCAAGCATTTTTATAAATGCTTTTTCAAGAGCTGCTTCACTTTGATAATTATCGGATTTTTTCTTATCTGATACGTATTCAGATACTACTGTAAAATCATCAGTGTTGATTATTTGATTATAGCCCCTCATGCTTTTTTCTCCTTAAAGGTGAGTAACTTATCTCTATAATATTCATATTGTTTTTGTCTTGCTTCTATTTCAGCAGGTAATCCTTTAGTTATATCATTTGTTAAGGTATCGAACTTATCTAGTATTTTTACTATTCTTTCTTGTTCTTGTATAGGTGGGACTGGGATTTTGATTTTACCAAATCTTGTAGCAGAAACATCAATAACTTTTGTACCTATAGCATGTTTTCTTTTTTCAATATTAAACATTGTAGTTTTTAAATAATGAGCAATATATTTAGGATTTTCATTATGCTTTAATATCATTGCATGACCACCAGTAACTATTTCATCCTTTCCTAACCATACTACTGGAGTACAAACATCATCAAAATTTTCACTTGTGCATGTGATAATTATATCATTGGTATCAACTTTTCTTAATTTTTTAGCTAATTCAGGTTTTACAAATGATTTAGTTTCTTCAGCTGACAATCCATAATAAGTATATATTTGACCATAATGTATGCAACCAACTCCACTTTCTGCAAAATCTTTTTTTTGTAATCCATTACCTCTAATTAAAGTTCCTATTGAATTAAATTCTTTCCATTCCACACTATCATCAAAAGTTAATAACTTATCACGATAATATTCATATTGTTTTTTTCGGGCTGTTAGCTCTGCTGTTAGCTCTGCTGTTAGCTCTGTGAAGGTGTCTAATATACAAACTATTTCTTCTTGGATTGGGAGAGGTGGAGTTGGTATCAAAAAAGATGAAACATCAGAAATGTGTACATGCGGAACGCCACTTCCTTTTCTTGTTGAATAAATTTTCAATTGTTCATTTTTTAAATAATAAAAAATATATTTTGTATTAATATTGTTTTTACCTTTTATAGAAAAAGCGTCCGAAACGAAAATTGGTTGATTCCAATATGCAACAAATCCTGAATTTGCTCCACTACTAGATATCGTAATTACATCTTTCTCTTGATTCCATTTATCACAATAATATGCAGGTTTAATTCCTCCAGCTATTACAGGAATATCTCCTTCAACCATTGTTTTTTTTGTTATTACTTTCCCTCTTTTTAGAATACAAATTTGACCTAGTTGTTTATATTCCACACCATCAGGACATAACTCATTAATTAATTCATCTAGTTTGCTCATAGTTTTACTCATCATTTGTTTTTAGTGATTTTAAAGGACTATTTGGATTTTTTAAATTCCCAACTGTTGATGTTATTCTATTGAATAATCTTACAGATAAATCATCTATCGATATATATCTAATTTGATTTTTTTGAGCTACATCGAAATGAGGATTCTCCTTATTTTTTTCTAACCAGTTATTATCAACAATTAATATTAATTCTTTACCTAATCCTAAAGCGTATCCTGCTTCATAATATACACCACCTCGATTACCAGTTAAGTCAGCTACTATAAAATCACTAGTTTCAATTTCATATAAAATTTCCTGCACAATTTGATTATTATGCTCTTTTTCATCAATAATGCTAATCTGATAACCTGTTTCAACAAAAACATCTTTTATTACTTTTCTTATAGGATTCATACTCGGATCAAACCACATAGCAATAAAACCTTTTTTGTATTTTTTCTTATTTTTTGAAATTTCATCAATTCTATTCCATCCACGATAAGTTAATTCAATATTTGTAAAAATATTATCATCTATTTCTTCTAATTTTAAATAATTAAATTCTTTATTCATTGTATCAACTAAAAAATAGGCTTCACTATCATTATCAGCAAAAAAAATATTTTTAGAATTAACTTTATTCAATGTGCAACAAGCCCCTGGGTTTTTTAGTAGAATTGATAAATTTAATAAAATCATATCAATTTTTTCAGATATTGATTTTGGATATAAATTTAATATTTCATCTACTGATATAACTTCGTATTTATTACTTTCGGTAGTATTTTCATTTATAATTAAAAGGGACTTTTTGAATTTATTGTGATTTAAATAATAATATAAACAAACATTAAACTCAGTTTCTTTTTCATGAGTTTTAATATAATTTTCTGCTTCCAATTCTATTATAAATATTCCACAATTTTCACATTTAATATTCTCACCTAAGATACCTTCAGAATGAGAAATATTAGCGTTGTTCCCACATAGTGGGCAAATGGTTTTATCATTATTCATATCTATATTCTACCTACTATTCTATTTCTGCAACTATAGAATCAATTGAATCTCTTAATTCTGCTTCATGAGCAACTATTCTCTTTATTTCTTTGTTTAGTTCTGTGATATCTACTTTTTCTCTAGTATCTTCTTTCTCTACATAGGATGATATTGATAAGGTATAATCTTGTTTTGCTATTTCTTCATTATCTACTAATTGAGAGATATAATCTTTGTTTTCTCTATCTTTAAAATATTTTAGAATATTTTCAATATTAATTTCTTCTAATTTATTATTATTAGTAGCTTTAGAGAATTCATTAGAAGCATCAATAAATAAGGTATTATTATCTTTCTTTGATTTCTTAAGTACCATTATACAAGTAGCTATACTTGTTCCAAAGAATAGGTTTGTTGGTAACTGGATAATACAATCAACAAAGTTATTATCAATTAAATATTTTCTAATCTTCTGTTCTGCTCCACCTCTATATAGAATACCAGGGAAGCATACTATAGCAGC
Source organism: Sphaerochaetaceae bacterium (assembly GCA_963678575.2). GTDB lineage: Bacteria > Spirochaetota > Spirochaetia > Sphaerochaetales > Sphaerochaetaceae > Pleomorphochaeta. Next base: position 1,657,655 of record CAXXHV010000002.1, read on the forward strand.
TGTTCCATTTGTAGACAACCAAGATAAGCTATGCATTATAAAAGCAAGGTCTGCTTTTGATTTTGGTGCTAATACACCAGCTGGAGAGAATCTAGCATCATTTATTAATATTGGATTATCATCACCTTCCCAATTAATTGAATAAGGTGGGTTTGATACTATAGCCTCAAAAGGTTCTTCATCCCAATGATGAGGAGTAGTTAAAGTATCATCACAAGCAATATCGAATTTATCATAATCAATATCATGAAGAAACATATTAATTCTACAAAGGTTATATGTTGTTGGATTGATTTCTTGTCCAAAGAATCCTTTTCTAACTTTATCTTTTCCAAGTATTTTAGCAAAGTTTAATAAAAGAGATCCTGAACCACATGCTGGGTCATATACTTTATTAACTTCAGTTCTTCCAACTAATGTTATTTTAGTTAATAACTCTGATACTTCTTGTGGAGTATAATACTCTCCTCCACTTTTACCAGCATTAGATGCATACATACCCATTAGATATTCATAAGCATCACCAAAAGCATCAATACTATTATCTTGATAATCACCTGCTTTCATGGAATCTATTCCATTAAGTAGTTTAACTAGTTTTTCATTTCTTTTAATAACTGTATCACCAAGTTTCTTACTATTAACATCTAAATCATCAAATAAGCCTTTAAAGTCACTTTCACTGTCAGATCCTTTTGTTGAGTTTTCTATATTGATAAATACTTTTTGTAAGGTTTCATTTAAATTATCATCATTTTTAGCATTCTTTTTAATATTTACAAATAGTTCACTAGGTAAAATAAAGAAACCTTTTTCTTCAACAATAGATTCTCTAATTGTTTCTGCTTCTTCATCACTTAATTCTTTATAATCAAAATCAGTAAAACCAGAATCTCTTTCACCTTTATTAATATAATTAGTTAGATTTTCTGATATATATCTATAGAATAACATGCCGAGTACATATTGTTTAAAATCCCATCCATCAATACTACCTCTAAGATCATTAGCTATACCCCATATAGTTTTATGAAGTTCAGCTCTTTCTTGTTGCTTATTATTGTTGCCCATTTTTGTTTGTCTCCTAGTATCAATGTTATCAAGTCTAACACAAAAAAAGGTTATAATAAATAATTAATTATTAAATTAATTCAATGTATATAAATTTAGTTTTCTATGTTAAACTATCAAATATTGATAAATGATTAGAATTAATGAAAATAATTCTTTTTTACAAAATTATATAAAGAACAATACTCAAGTGTAATGGAGCATCTAATTATTATTGGATAAACTTTATTATATATATAAAGAATAAGATAATATTTAATGAAATATTCAATTATTCTTGACATTGAATTTACTAGATTCTAAGATAAAAAAAGTTAGAAATATTTATACTATTGGGGAGAAGAAGCATGGGATATCAATATGAAAATTTATCAGAAGATACATTTGAGAAATTGGTAGTTCAAATATCTAAAATCCATTTTGGAAGTGGAGTTAAACCTTTCGCAAAAGGGCCAGATGGAGGAAGAGATGCTTTCTTCAATGGAAAAGCAGATAATTATCCAAGTAAAAGTGAACCATGGAATGGAAAAATTGTAATTCAAGCAAAACATACTGATTATTCAACCGCAAGTTTCTCTGATAAAAAATTTTCAAGTAATGCTAAAACAAGTATTATTTCTAAAGAAATTCATTCAATAAACAAACTAATAGAAAATAACAATTTAGACTATTATATTTTATTTTCGAATAGATCTTTAGCTGCACAAATGGAAAAAATAATAAGCGAACGAATTTCTTCTGAAACCGACTTACCTCAAAATAAAATAGCTATTATAGGAAAAGAAGAAATGGATTCAGTTCTTGAATCTTATCCTGAATTAAAAAAGATATTTAAAGAATTATTACCAATTACACCTTTGTCTTTTTCACCAGAAGAAATGGCTAAAATTGTATTTGGAATAAAAGATGTCTTAACACAAAAAAACAAAAACAACACATTATTACCTTCAAAAAGAACAAAATTTGATAGGAAAAATGAAATAAATAAGTTATCAATACCATATGCAAATAAAATAAGAAAAGAAGCCTTGCCTTTTCATTATATTTTTAATACTTTTTTACAAAATCCAATTAATGAAGAGGTTTCAAAAGCTTATTACGATACTATATTTGAATTACAATCACTAATTATAACCTACCGTGAAGAGTTTGATAAATTTGAAAAAATAATTGATTCAATATGCCATCATTTATACAGTAAAAATAGTTTTTTAAATACTAATAAAAGAACCACAAGAATTATTGTTGAATTAATGTATTATAATTGTGATATTGGGGAAAGTGAAGATGATTAGACCAACTAAATATACAAATCCAGATAAATCAATTATATATTTATCAACTATTTTACTTAAGTTTTTGAAAAGAAAAAATATAGTTACATATGATGAATTATTAAATTTATCAATAAAATATGATTTAAAATATTTATTTATGCCTACAATAAATATGCTTTTCACACTTGGATTAATAACATATAAAAAACAAGATGATATTTTTATCTATGAAGGTGTAAAATGAAGTTATCACAAATATATTCAAACAAAACTAATATATTTAGAGATATTAAATTCCTACCTGGAGTTAATTATATTTTAGGTGAAATAAAAGATCCAAAAAATTTTAATAAAGATACTCATAATTTAGGAAAAAGTACTTTTGGTAAAATATTAGATTTTTGTTTATTAGAACAAAAAAACAAGAAAACAATATTATATTCTAACCCTATATTTAGCGATTTTATATTTTACTTAGAAGTAGAATTATGCTCAAATGAATATATAACAATTTGTAGAAGCATTGATAAAGCTTCAAAAATTTCATTTGTAAAAAACACTAAAAGCAGAAAATATGATATTTCTAAAAAAGAAGATTGGTTATTTTATAATTTACCTTTCGAAAAAGCAAAACAATATTTTAATTCAGAATTAAATTATTCAGTGCAAAATGATTATAATTTTAGAAAAGGAATTGGTTATTTTTTACGTAATAATAATGAATATATAGATCTTTTTAAATTAAATCCTCAATCAAAAAATTTGGATTGGTTACCTTATTTCATGCACTTAATGGGACTTGATGAAAAGTTATATATTGAAAAAGAAAACTTACTATTAGAGCAGGAAAAGTATTCAAAAGAAGAAAATAACTTAAATAATTTAATAGATTACAGTTTTCAAGATATTAATACTAAGCTTGAATTACGTAAACAAAATCTAAAAAAGAAACAAGAAGAAATTGATGAATTAAATTTTTATGAATCAGATTTAATTTTAATTCGTGAAAGTACAGAAGAATATGATATAAAAATTAATGATTTAAATAATTCATTATATGAAACACGTGCATATTTGGAATTAATAAATAAATCTTTAAAAAAAACCGTTTATAAATTCAATATGGAGCAAGTTGAAACTATTTATGAAGAAGTAGGTATACTTTTTCCTACACAATTAAAAAAAGATTTTAATCAAGTTGTATCATTTAATAAATCTATTACAGAAGAAAGAACAATTGCATTAGAAAATGAAAAAAAAGATCTAACTAACAAATGCAGTGATATAGAAAAAAAATTATATGAACTGAATAACAAAAGAGCAAAGGCTTTAAATTTCCTTTCAAATTACAAATTTGTTGATAAATTTAAAGAGCTTAATAATCAAATATCTCAATTAGAAAGAGAAATTTCTGAATTAGAAGACCAAAAAAAATTACACTTACAATTGAATGAATTAAAAATTAAAATTGCTGAAAATGATTTAAAACTAAACGAAATAATAAATAAACTTTCTAAAGATGAAAATGTAAAAATTGATAATAATTTATTTAATTCTATACAGAAAAATTTTAACGATATAATTTCTTCAGTATTAAACAAACAAGCTTATATTGGAATGGAATTAAATAAAAACGCTACTTATGAATTTAAAGAACATATAGAAAATATAGATAAATTAAATACTAATGAAAGCGAAGGAAATACTTATAAAAAGTTACTTTGTGCAGCTTTTGATTTAGCTATTTTAAAAGCTTATATAGATAAAAATTTTTATCGCTTTGTTTATCATGATGGATTATACGAAGGCTTAGATGATAGAAAAAAAATAAATCTAAAAAATATTGTTGAAGAATATTCTTTACTTGGTATACAACAAATTATTACATTGATTGATTCAGATTTACCTTCATCTATTGATAAAAACAACTTCATTAAAGAAGAAGAAATTTTATTAAAATTAAATGACTTAGGCAAAGATGGTTTATTATTTAAAATGGACATTTGGTAATCATAGAGATATATAATTTACTTTTATAAAACTTTGTATTTAATATTAACTAAAATATGATTATTTTTTCTATATAAATTAATTCCGCAATTCTATAAGTATTATTAAAGACATCAAATAGTTACGTTTGTTTTTAAATAATATTTAATAATACACGATATACCTATACTATGCACGTTATCAATAAAAGTGGGTGAAACTTCGTTAATAATTACACGATAGCATAATTGAACATTTTTTGATTTAAAATTTTAGAAAGAATTAAGATACTAACTCTTTGTAGATAAAAAATTAATATCTTTTATTAATCGTATTTTGAAAACTATGTTGATGCCTAGATACGTCTAGTTTAATACAATTACACGCACAAGTGGCTTTAGGGTGTATAAAATGGTTTTTAGCTTTTCATATAGCTTAGCTTATCTGTTTTTGTAATTAATGATAAGCACAAATAGAAGTGTTACATTTTTTTTGGAATGAAGAGAGCACAGTAATTATTCAATAGAACAATAAATAACTGTTAATCAAAATCGAGTCAGTTAAAATAAAAGTTCTAACTTTAATGTGTGTGGTCTAAAAAACATGGTAACCTATTTGAGAGGCGCCCTTAATTAATTAATTTCTAATTTTGTAAAAAACATTTTATTCCTCATAGTTGCATCTTTTATTATTTTATCCAAACTTAGAACTTCTATATATAAATTAATATTTTCCATCCAACTAAACCAGAACCCTTTTGAATAGATAATTCATATATATTACCATATATCCAATTAAAAACTCTCTTAATACTTTTTTCTTTTATTTTATATCTGTTATATTCAAAAAATTTCATAATTTCATCTTTATAGGGATTATAAGGAAATTTTTGATTAGAAATATTTCAATTTTTCTCCAAATCTTTTTATTCTATCAGAATAAATACTTCAAATATCATCCTAACGAAGAAATATAATTTTCTTAACCCTGAACAAGAATATTGAAAGCAAAAAGGAATCAAAATAATGTTTTCTATTTTAAAATCAACAATCTTTAAAATAATGACACATTTAGAAAGCAAATAACTTTTGGACAAGCCTAGTAATAACCCTCTTCTGAATTATTATTAAACAGCAGGAAAGATAATTCTTAATCACAATTCTTACCGAAAAGAAATTGATGAATCTATAATTTCTGCATTAATTTTTTTCTGATTAATAGAATCTTTGATTTTTAATTTTTCTATATGGTTCAATTTGGGTCCCAAAAATATTTTTGTTTTTTCATCTTCTTTTGAAGAGAATAAAAATCCTTCAGTTTGAATATAATTCCCATTTATTAAATCCGATTGAACATATTGCATAGAATTTTCTTGAAATTTATTAGGAATATATATGAGACGATACTCACTTTCATGTTCAAAATCCTTATGTTTTATCACTTGTGATAATGGCAAAAACATTTTAAGCAAGAGGTCTTTCAACTCTTCTATTTCAATGTTTTTGGGTGATGTTTTGAAATAAGCTTCAATAAATTCAATTAACAATTTTAGGATTTCATCAAGCTGTTTTTCTTCTACTTTTGGATCAATATATTTAATTTTATACAACCCCATATCTGATAATGGCAAAAGTATGTTTTCATTATCTATTTTTTGTTTATTTATTTTATTCATGCAATTAGCATCATTTATTTTCATTAAGTCTTTTGACGCAATAAGTTGTAGTCCAGACCCACAATTCCGTGACAAACTTGAGGCTGGAATGCCCACAGAAACACCCTGACAATTATCACCATAACTACTATCCCACATAATTAAGTTATCTTCGAGAGTTGTAAGACTTCTAATAAACAATATGTTATTTGTTTCATTATTTTTTTCTAGTTGGGATTTACAAATTTGATTGATAAAATTATTATCAGCCTTCAATTTTATATATTCAAAGAGTATTTTTCCTTCCTGTGGATCATTTAAGTAAGAAGCTGGAGAGAGTCGGAATTGCTTGTTCTCTACCATGAATTGTAAAATTTTTTTTGGGCAGTATTGATATAAATAAATATTTCCTATATCAGAAATATTTAAACCATTCCAAAAGTCATTAATTTTAAAAAAAAATTCTATAGATTTATCGATCTCAAAAAACTTTTTATCATTAAACTGTATTAATAGCTTAACATAGTAATCATATCCTGGAATACCATCAACAGAATCAAGCTCATTTGCTTTGGCAAAAGATGTTATAGCCTCTTTAAATTTACAAAGTTTTGTAAGTCCAAGGCCTTTGATATACCAGGAAACGGCATTATTAGGATTTAGTTCTATTGCCTTATCAAAACAAGTTATAGCTTCTTTAGTATTACTCAATTTCGCAAGTAAAAAACCTTTAATAAACCATCCCTTGTCCTCTTTAGGATTTAGTTCTATTGCCTTATCAAAAAAAGTTATAGCTTCTTCAAGGTTACCCAATTCAACAAGGGCAAAACCTTTATTAAACCATGACTTGTCCTCTTTAGGATTTAGTTCTATTGCCTTATCAAAACAAGTTATAGCTTCTTCAAGGTTTCCCAATTCAATAAGGGCAACACCTTTATTAAACCATCCCCCATCCTCTTTAGGATTTAGTTCTATTGCCTTATCAAAACAAGTTATAGCTTCTTTAGGGTTACCCAATTCAACAAGGGCAACACCTTTATAATCCCATAAATTATAATCTTTAGGATTTAGTTCTATTGCCTTATCAAAGCAAGTTATAGCTTCTTTAGGGTTACCCCATTCAACAAGGGCAACACCTTTATTAAACCATAACTTGGACTCTTTAGGATTTAGTTCTATTGCCTTATCATAGCAAATTATAGCTTCTTCAAGGTTTCCCAATTTAGCAATAGCAACACCTTTATTAAACCATAACTTGTAATCTTTAGGATTTAGTTCTATTGCCTTATCATAGCAAGTTATAGCTTCTTCAAGGTTTCCCAACTCATCAAGTGCAGAACCTTTATTCTCCCATAAATTATAATCTTTAGGATTTAGTTCTATTGCCTTATCAAAACAAGTTATAGCTTCTTTAGGGTTACCCCATTCAACAAGGGCAACACCTTTATTAAACCATAACTTGGACTCTTTAGGATTTAGTTCTATTGCCTTATCAAAACAAGTTATAGCTTCTTTAGGATTACCCAATCTCACAAGTGTAACACCTTTATTATACCATGACTTGTAATCTTTAGGATTTAGTTCTATTGCCTTATCATAACAAGTTATAGCTTCTTTAGGATTACCCAATCTCGCAAGTGCAACACCTTTATTAATCCATACCACGTAATCTATAGGATTTAGTTCTATTGCCTTATCAAAACAAGTTATAGCTTCTTTAGGATTACCCAATTCAACAAGGGCAACACCTTTATTGTCCCATAACTTATAATCTTTAGGATTTAGTTCTATTGCCTTATCATAGCAAGTTATAGCTTCTTTAGGATTACCCAATTCAACAAGGGCAACACCTTTATTATACCATAACTTGTCCTCTTTAGGATTTAGTTCTATTGCTTTATCATAGCAAATTATAGCTTCTTTAGAATTACCCAATCTCGCAAGTGCAACACCTTTATTAATCCATACCACGTAATCTATAGGATTTAGTTCTATTGCCTTATCAAAACAAGTTATAGCTTCTTTAGGGTTACCCAATTTCGCAAGTAAAAAACCTTTAATAAACCATAACTTATAATCTTTAGGATTTAGTTCTATTGCCTTATCATAGCAAGTTATAGCTTCTTCAAGGTTACCCAATTTAGCAAGTAAAACACCTTCATTCTCCCATAAATTATAATCTTTAGGATTTAGTTCTATTGCCTTATCAAAACAAGTTATAGCTTCTTCAAGGTTTCCCAACTCATCAAGTGCAGCACCTTTATTCTCCCATAAATTATAATCTTTAGGATTTAGTTCTATTGCCTTATCATAGCAAGTTATAGCTTCTTTAGGATTACCCAATTCAACAAGGGCAACACCTTTATTATACCATAACTTGTCCTCTTTAGGATTTAGTTCTATTGCTTTATCATAGCAAATTATAGCTTCTTTAGGATTACCCAATCTCGCAAGTGCAACACCTTTATTAATCCATACCACGTAATCTATAGGATTTAGTTCTATTGCCTTATCAAAACAAGTTATAGCTTCTTCAAGGTTTCCCAACTCATCAAGTGCAGAACCTTTATTCTCCCATAAATTATAATCTTTAGGATTTAGTTCTATTGCCTTATCATAGCAAGTTATAGCTTCTTTAGGATTACCCAATTTCGCAAGTAAAAAACCTTTATTATACCATAACTTGGACTCTTTAGGATTTAGTTCTATTGCCTTATCAAAACAAGTTATAGCTTCTTTAGGATTACCCAATCTCGCAAGTGTAACACCTTTATTATACCATGACTTGTCCTCTTTAGGATTTAGTTCTATTGCCTTATCAAAACAAGTTATAGCTTCTTCGAACTGACTTAACTCAAAATATTTTTTTCCAGCTTCAATAAACCTACTAATTTCATCACACATAAAGACGCCTCCATATAAAGATATTATAAAACAGACCTAATATCCAAAAAGTATTTTCTCTTAAAACAATTCCAAAAGTCTTTTACTGAACAAATAATACAAGCAAAGTTCTGAGGAAATAACAAGTACAAACATAATATTATTAATCTAATATTAACTTTTTTTTATTTTTTTCTAGATCATTAAATATTATAAAATTAATGATTTTAATATTTCTTCATATCCATTATATATAAATCAATTACTTTTTACCAATAGTATTATTCCGCAAAAAGTAAAAATTTATTTCAGCCCCGAACCTTCATAAAAATTCAATGCTTTAATAACTAATTTACTTTATTCATTTAAAAAAACTGTTGACTTAGTGGCATTTTTTGTTGAGCTGTCTTTGTTTATAATATTAACCCTAGAAAAGAATCTGAATAAGTTTTCTTTGAATATCTCGTACTTATTTTATAGTTTGCAGTGAACTTAATATTAGAAAAGTTTATTGGGATTTATTTATATTTTTGTGACACTTTTTTAATTAAATATTCTTTCTAAATTTCAAAACTAATTATAAAAGCAACTAATAATATCTATCTAATAAGTATGGTGGCTAAATTAAAAAGGGACCTGTAAAATGGACAATTTAATTTTTGGAAATAGTGAATTAAACTCAGTTTCGATATTCCAAGGGAATCAAGTTTTCTATTTTATTCTAAAATCTAGTGTTATTATAAAAATAAATATATTTATCTATATCATTTTTTAATATTTAAAAATCTTTGTATTTATTTAAATAAAACATTTCTGATTTCAGTATTTCAAATAAGTCTTCCATGATGACCATTATCAATACATTTTCTTGTGCATGACATACTTTGAGTCATAGGGACTTCATCTATTTTGCTTTTAAAAACTATTTAAGTGTATTGGAATCCTCTATTGCTATGGAAAATTATAGTAGCATTTGGATGTTTTCTAAAAGTGTCATCAAATATTTGATAGTATCGTAATAAATTATTAAGAAATGCCTAGGACAAGACTTGAACTTGCACAGTCTAATGACCACTTGGATCTGAACCAAGCGCGTATACCAATTTCGCCACCTAGGCTTTTTTATAGGTTATAACACTATTATATAAAACAAACAACTATTTTGTTTTAATATAAATATAAAAGTAGAAAGTTTTTCTATATTTCTCTTGATTGAAAATCAATTGCAATATAGTGTAATAAAATATGAGTATTAGAGTATTATTTTTAGGGGAAATAGTGGGTCGCCCTGGAACAACAGTCATTAAAAAAATGTTAAAAGATGTTGTAAAAACCCAAAATATTGATTTAGTTATAGCTAATGGTGAAGGTGTTACAAATGGCTATGGAATAGGCAAAAACCATTCAATTATGATTCATAAAGCTGGTGTTGATATTATTACCGGTGGGGAAAAAATGTATTATAAACTTGATATGGTTGATTTCCTTGATAAAAACAATTTTATATTACGTCCTTTTAATTATCCGGTTACAAATCCTGGTAAAGGAATAAAATATCTTACATTAAAAGACAAAAAAATAGCTATAGTAAATCTACTTGGAAATAGTGATTTCCCAAGAACTCATTTATCAAATGCTTTTATGATTGCAAATACATTTATTGAGAAGCTCACTACTGAACAAGATATTATCTTAGTTCAATTTCATGCTTCAACTACTGCAGAAAAAAATACAATGGGATATTTATTAAATGGTAAAGCAGCTGCTGTCATTGGTACTCATTGTAAAGCAATTACAAGTGATCAAAGAATATTAGATAAAGGAACAGCTTACATTACCGATAATGGAATGGTTGGTTCTACTTTAAGTGTTGGTGGTTTTAAAAGTGAAACTGAAATAAGAAAATTCACGCATGCAATTCCATTAAGATCTGAAGAAAGTTGGGAAAAACTTCAAATGCAAGGTGTAATTGTTGAAATTGATGAAGAAAGTAATAAAGCAACAAATATTGAAAGCTTAATATTAGATTATAAAGAAGATAAAGAATAATGGTAGAAATAGTAGAAGTAATTAAAATGAACAATGATAACAGTGTTGAAGTAGCATGCCCAGCTACAGTTTGTAAAGGCTGCAGTGGTTCAATGTTTTGTAACATAAAAGGAAAAACTTTCAGTGCTAAATTTGACAAAGATTTTGAAAAAATTAATATTGGAGATAAATTAAAAATATATTTACCCCCAGCAAGAACTATATCAACATCTTTTATTACCCTTATGATTCCTTTATTAATGTTCCCAATCTTTTTTTTGCTATTCCCTTCTTCAAAAGAAGCTTATAAATTCTTAGCAGGAATAAGTGGTGTAATAATTGGTTTTATAGGAGTTGGAATATATTTTTATTTTTCTAAAAGCAAATATTATCCAAAAGTAATAGAGAAAATAACAGATTAAACACTAAAAAAGTTATATTAGAACAGGAGGAGTTAAATGAAAAGCAAAGTTATTATTTTTATAATAATTATTATTTTATTTAACTCTTGTTCTTTTATTAACAATAGTGATACCAAAGACGACATTATTGAACATCCTGATGTTATTCTGAATTCTGCAACTTATAAAATTAATAGAAATCAAAATGATTATATCATTCTAAGTTCTTCCAACATAGAAATATATAATAAAAAAAACACAACCATAGCAAAAGATGCTATATTTAAATTTGTTAATGAAAATGGAGAAAATGAAGTTGAAGGTAAATGTGATGAAATGTCCATTAATACAGATAATGATAATGTTATATTTTCAGGGAATGTAACATTTTCTATTTTAGATCCGGAATTTAATATATACTGTGAAAAACTAAGTTGGGATAATAAAAATCAATTATTAACAACACAAGACCAAGATGTAACTGTTGAAAGTGAAATTGGAAAATTTGAAGGATCAGGCTTATCTGCTAAAATAAATATAAGATACTTCGAATTTAACCAAATTAAAAAAGGAGAATTATATTGAATAAAAGACTCTGCCTAATAATTATTATTATCATTATTACACCTTTTTCTCTTTTTTCTTCTCCAATTAGTTTTTCTGGTGGGTACACTACCCTTTCAATGAAAGAAGGTAATCAACATATTACCTTAAATAATAATGCAAAAGTTGAATTAGAAACACTTGAAATAAAAGCAGATAAAATTGAATTAAGTGGTGAAAATTATAATAACATCGAATGTAATGGAAATATTAGTTTTATTGATAAGGAAAATCAAATAAATATTAGATGCTCTACTTTAAAATACAATCAAGAACAAGAAACTTTAATAATTGATAGTTGGGTCGAAATAAATGATTTAAAAAATAGCATTTATGCAACAGCAGGTTATTTAGAATATGATTTAAAAAACTCAATAATTGATTTATTGGTTGAAGTAAAACTATTGCACGCTAGTGAAGAAGATGTAATGAAATGTAATTGTGATATATTAAGATTTAATTTAAAAGATAATAACTTTTCAATGCTTGGGAATTCTCAAGTAAATTGGAAAGGAGATTCCTATAAAGCTCAAGCCATCTCTATCAATTTAAACAATAATGATATTTCAATGGATGGTTCAATTGAAGCAAATATTAATACAAATTAGATTCTTAACACATAAAAACTACATTTTAGAACATAGTAGTTTTTAAAATTGCATGCTATAATAATTAAAAAATTACAAAAAATCTGGAGGATACCAATTTTTATTTAATTGGTAGGGCTTTTATGAAACATATCCTTTTAATTGAGGACCTTGAGAAGTACTATGGAAAAAAACAAGTTGTAAAAAATATATCTTTTTCTATGGAAAGTGGCCAAGTAATTGGACTCTTAGGTCCAAATGGTGCAGGTAAAACAACTACTTTCTATATGATAGTTGGTTTCATTAAAGCAAATAGTGGAAAAATTATTTTAGATGATAAAGACATTACATCTCTGCAAATGCATAAAAGAGCAAAAGCGGGATTGTCATATTTACCACAAGAACCTTCGATTTTCAGAAAATTAACTATAGAAAATAATATAAAATTAGTAATTCAAAATAGAGAAGATTTAAATGAAAAAGAACAAGACGATTTACTAGAAAAATTAATTGATGAATTTGGATTAAATCATATAAGAAAACAATACGGATATACTTTATCAGGAGGAGAAAGAAGAAGAACTGAAATAGCTAGAGCTCTTGTAACTAGCCCGCACTTCTTACTCCTTGATGAGCCATTTGCTGGTATTGATCCAAAAGCTGTTCATGATATAAAAATTATTATAAAAGAATTAAGTAAAAAAGGAATTGGAATATTGTTAACTGACCATAATGTTAGAGAAACCCTTTCAATTACAGATTGTTCACATATTATAAATAATGGCTCTTTATTAATTAGTGGAGATAGAAAAACTCTATTAAAAGATGAAGATGCAAAAGAAATCTATTTTGGATCTACTTTTGAGGAGGATCTGTAATGGGACTATCTCTCGAATTAGGTACAAAACAAACTTTATCCCTATCCCCACTCATGCTTCAAAGACTTGAAACTCTTGCTATTCCATTAGTTGAACTTCAAGCTAAATTCAAGAAGCTATTGAAACTAATCCAGCACTAGAGATTCCTAATGCTGTTGAACCATCTTTGGATAACTTAACCAGTAATATCTCAACTCCAACTGCAAATGAAGATTTTTCAGATTCTTCAGCATATGGCTCAGATTACAGTGGTATTTATGATAGTGAAGCAAGCAATAGAAAACAACAATTTATAGAAAATACACTTACTAGTTCGAAAACCTTAATGCAACATTTACTTGAAACCCTTCATCTTGATTCTTTAAGTGAAAAAGAAAGAGAAATGGGTGAATTACTTATATCTAATTTAGATACTACCGGTTTTAATAATGAAGACCCCATTTCATTAATAAAAGGTGATATTAATAATGAAATTTTAAATAAATTAGATTTAGAAGAAAGAGAAGCTTTATTATTAAAGATGAAAGATAAAATTCAAAACTATGACCCAATCGGTTGTTGTTGTAATGATTTTAGAGAATCTCTTTTTATTCAAGCTCAAATTAGAGGGTTAGATGAAGATTTATTTACACCTTTTCAAAAATTATTAAATAATGAATTGCAAAATATAAGAAGTCATAAAATAAAGAAAGTTCTCTCTGATTTAAAGATTGATGAAGAAACTTATGAATTTATGATTTCTTTTTTACAAACCTTAAATCCTTTTCCTGGCTCTCAATTTGACAGTGGATTAAGAGAATATGTAGTACCTGATTTATCAATACATATTATAAATGGGAAAATTGAATTGGAAACAAGCGCAAAAAACTTACCTAACCTTACAATAAGTGATGATTTTATAAGTTTATCAAAAGAAATTGATGATGCAGAAACTAAAAAATACATAAGAGAACAAACCGCTGTAGCAAAAGAATTAATAAATCAAATTGACATGAGAAATAAGAATTTATTTAAACTTGGAATGATTCTTATTGAAAAGCAAAGTGAATTCTTTTTTAAAGGTCCCCTATATTTAAAACCTTTAACACAAAAAGATGTTGCTCTTGAGATGAATGTTCATGAAACAACTATATCTCGTTTAGCTTCTTCAAAATGGCTTGATTGTGATTGGGGTTTAATACCAATTAAAAATCTATTTAGTAATGCCGTAGGTAATGATCAAACAAATTCCAAGGCATCAATAAAAGAAAGAATTAAACAAATAATCAACGAAAATGAAGGTCCTAAAGCATTAAGCGATCAAAAAATTGCAGACAAACTTAATGAAGAAGGTATTGAGATAGCAAGAAGAACTGTAAGTAAATATCGAAAAGAATTAAACATTGACTCAACATTTTTAAGAGGTAATTAAAAAAATAACTGGGAGGTTGCCCTTCCAGTTATTTCAATTTTATTTATGAATTTAAATTTTATCAGAATCAATATCTAAATCAATATCTGGTTGAATTTCTAATCTTTCTTTCTTATGGTTTTTAACCTTTCCTTTTTCTCTTCTTGCAGCAGTTGAAATTTTGTCAACAATTAGCTCTATTCCTTCATACAGTTCATAGCAATCTAAACCAATTGTTTTTCTAGTACCCCAATTAAAGTGCATGTGAGCATCTACATGGAAGCCTTGACCAACCTTTTCTCTAAGCATCACAATTTCTAAATCTTGAATTGAAGAATCAGCAAAATTAATTTTTTCTAATTTTTTATTCAAAAATTCCTTTGTTTCATCGCTTGGATTATAATGTACACCTTTAACTGTTATATTCATTTATTACTTGCCTTCTAATTTTAATTAAAAAGCATCCTCCTATCATTAAAATTAAAAAAGTCCAACGGACCTGCTGCTTGATAATAATTTAAAAATTATTATTTTGAAAAAATTACTTAGCTATGTTACCCTCTCTTTGTCACAATTTAATATGTTAAATTAATAGTTTTTTACCATTAATTATCTTTTATCTACTTATAAGTTACTCCTGAAAGCATTAAAAGTCAAATCAAAATATTCAAATAAAAGTTATTGTACTAATAAATTTATTTTATTTTTTGCTTAAATTTTGTATAATTAAATTAAAATATTATAAACTATTTATCATGTAATTTCTTATCATATATAAATTACTTAACAATTTTAAAGTGTCAAAATATTATTAAATAAATTAACTTTATATAGTTAATTAAATACACATTTTTTTTATTAGGTTATTTAATTATGTGTCAACATTTGTTAATGTTCTTCTTTATAAAATTTTGATTCTATGTTATTCTAAATAAAATTATGGAGGAATCAATAATGACAAGTTGTACAATACTTGAGCTATTAGATATAGATTTAAAAGAACATAATAAACTCCAACTCTCTTGTATAGCAGGAAGAAGTGGTTTATCAAATAAAATTACTAGTAGTAAAATTAGTAGACCTGGATTACCTCTATCTGGATTTTTTGAATCTTTTGCAGCAAATGCTGTACAAATTTTTGGACATGGAGAACAAAGCTATTTAGATATGCTTGAAGAAAACAATGATTATAGTAACATTGAAAGATTATTTTCTTACGGTGTTCCTTGTTGTATTTTCACTCACAATTATACTCCTAGTGAAAGATTTGTTGAAATAGCTGAAGAAGCAGGAACGCCTCTTTTAAAAACTACTTTAATCTCTTCTGATTTTTCTAGACATATATATCAACTTCTTGATGAACTATTTGCACCAACACAAACAATTCATGGAGTATTTGTTGAAGTTTATGGTATTGGTGTTTTAATTACTGGAGATAGTGGCGTTGGAAAAAGTGAAACTGCTTTAGAATTAATTGAAAGAGGTCATAGATTAATTAGTGATGATACTGTTAAATTAAGAAACATAAGTAGTTCTTTTCTTGTAGGATCAGGAGAAAGCCCTATGCTTGCTCACCACATGGAAATTAGAGGAATAGGGATTATTAATCTAGCTAACATTTTTGGTGTTGGAGCTATTAGAGATAGAAAGCAAATCCAATTATTAGTTCATCTTGAAGAATGGGATTCAAGCAAGAACTATGATAGAGTTGGTGAAGAAAATATGAAGGCATCTTTCTTAGGAATTGATATTCCTAAACTTGTAATACCTGTAAAACCAGGGAGAAATATTCCTATCATAATTGAGACTGCTGCAAGGAACGAAAGATTAAAACAGTTAGGTTACCATTCTGCAAAAGAATTTGACCAAAGTGTTCTTAAGTGGTTTGAAACAGAATCAGCAAAGAAAATGTATTATATTAATGAGGAGAATACCAACTAGATGGTTAGTAAAATTTTAGTTGTAAAAAATAGAGCTGGCATTCATGCTCGCCCAGCTGCGATGATAGTTAAAGTTGCTAATAAATTTAAAAGTGAACTTTATATGGAAAAAGATGATATCAAAATTAATGGCAAATCAATAATGGGTGTTATTACTCTAGGAGCTGGATTTAAAAGTGAAATAAAGATTTCTTGTGAAGGAGAAGATGAAGTTGCTATGGTTGATGCTATAGAACAGCTTTTTGAAAATAGATTTGAACAATAAATTATGATTTGTTTTTTATTTTGACCAAGTATTTATACTTGAAATTTCTAAGGAGGATTGCTCTTATATTTTATATTTGAGCAAAAATGATTATGAAGAAACTAACGGATAGACAGATTCAAGTTGCACAGTACATTAGAGACTATATGAGAGAATACAGATATAGCCCATCAGTTAGAGATATTAGCAATTATTTTAAATTCTCAGTAAAAGCTGCTCATGATCATGTCAGGGCCTTAGAAAGTAAAAAAATAATTAAAACAACTCAAGGTATTTCTAGATCAATCGAGATTATTGATCCAAGATTTGTTCCTTTTCAAGACATGTTAGAAATTCCAGTTTATAGCACAAATGAATCTGGAAGCTTATCTAAAGTACCAGATTATAATATTTCGTGTTCAATCTCATTACTTCCTTCTTCTCCTAATGATGAATTTTTTGCAATTTTAGTAACTGATGATTCAATGGATAATGCTGGGATTTATTTTGGAGATTTAGCTGTTATTAAAAAATGTCAAACAGCTCAAGATGGCGATATCGTTTTAGCAGATATTCCAGAAATTGGATTAACTTTAAAGTATTACCATAGTGGTGAAGATAGAGTTACTCTATTACCTGCTAATAGTTCTTACCATCCAATTTATACAACTCAATTACAAATTGCTGGAACACTTTCATTAATTACAAGACAATATAGGAAGCGTGGTGAATAGTAATATAAAATTATTTTTAGGTCCTGAAATAGGAAGTAAAGACGAACTTATTAAAAAAGAATATTCTAAATTAAAAAAAACATATGGCGATGATGTTGAAATAAAAAAATATTATAGTTTTGAATTTGATGATAATGAAATGTATGTTGAATTAAGCAATCCTAGCCTATTTTCTTCTCATACATTAATTATTTTATATGCAATTGATCAATTAAATAGCAAACAAGTTGATAATTTATTAACTTATATCAAAAGCCCTAGTGATAGTTCAACATTAATATTAGAGAGTGAATCATTTTCACTCAAAAGTCCAGCTTCTAATATTTCAAAAATTATTCCTGCTGATAATACCTTAACTTTTTATCCATTAAATGAAAATGAATTATCAAATTACGTAAAAAATTTCTTCAGAGATAATAATTTAAATATTACAAATGAGGCAGTTGATTTATTGTTAGAACTAGTAGATAACAATACTCTCGAATTAAAAATTATTTGTAATCAATTAGCCTTTTTCTACAATGTTAATAAAAATGAAAATAATATTATAGATGAATTAGCCATACAGAAATATGTTCATCATAGTAAAAGTGAAAACTCATTTACTCTTTTAGAAATGATATTTAATAATAAATTAAAAGAAGCAATTGAAATTGCACAAATATTACTTGAAAGAGATCCAACGTTTTCGTTCACTCTAACAGGTGGAATACTTTGGGGTTTTAGAAGATTATTAAGTGTATTAGAAAATATTGATGAAGGGAATTCTAATTACCAAGCAATGAAAAACGCATCAGTTCTAGGCGTTAATAAAGCTATTTATCGAAAAGATGAAATCACGCTTTATAACAATGCTATCAATAATTATTCAAGAAAAGATTGTGTAAATATTGTTGCTTTATTAATAGATAGTGATGTGGATATAAGAACTAATACAAAAGATATGTTGAAATTACAAATTGAACAACTTTTATTTAATATTATTGTAAATAAAGGTAAAAAAACATTAAAAATAGAAATTCCATCTCTATATAATAAATTATAGAGACAACTTTTCTTTTAATCTTTTAGCTACAGATAATGGGATATTTGCTTCTTTTGCAATATCTTCTTCGCTTTGCTCTAATAATTGATCAACACTTCCAAATGTTTTCATCAATCTTTTTGATCTATCTTTACCAATTCCCTTAATATCTTCTAATAATTTAAAGGCTACTTCTTTACTTCTTAGATTTTGGTTTGCAGTTGTAGCAAATCTATGACACTCATCTCTTACTGCGATTAAGGTTTGTAGAGCTAAAGAATCCTCTTCTAACTGTAAAGGTTCTCTATCATCACTAAATACTATTTCTTCAAATCTTTTTGCAAGACCAACTACAGGAATTTCACTTAATCCTAAATCTTCTAATACTTCATAAACTGCATTTACTTGACCTTTTCCCCCATCAATTAATATTAAGGAAGGCCTCTCTAAATTATCATTTAATACTCTTGAATATCTTCTTGCTGTGGCTTCTCTCATTGCTTCAAAATCATCTATTTTACCATCAAGAGATTTAATATTAAATCTCCTATAATTTGTCCTATCGGGATTTCCATTTCTAAATGAAATCAAAGAGGCTACAGTATATTTACCCGATAATTGAGCAATATCAAAACCTTCAATAAGAGTTGGCAATTCAGGTAAATCAAGAATTTGTTGGAGTTCTTCAAGTGCTCTAGAATTGTCTTTATTTTTCAATCGTTTCTCAACATCACGAGAAGCGTTTTCACTTGCCATTCTTAAAATTCTATAATGTTTACCATCATAAGGAATATCTACATTTAATTCGACATTTAATTCATCTTTAAAAAATTTAGAAATATGTTCTCTATTAATATCATGAGATACATATAATTGATTAGGAAGTTTAAAACCATCAGAATAATATCTAATTAAAAAAGCTAATAATGAATCAGTTTCATCCCCTAAAGTTGTTCCTCGATAAAGAGCTCTACCCATAAGAGAGCCGTCTCTCATCTGCATTATACTAATTGTATATAAAGGGCCTCTCATTTCAATAGCTGCATAATCTCTCTTTTCTTGATCAAAATCCATTGCTTGTTGATTTAAGCTAATTGTTAATAAAGCATTTAACAAATCTCTCTTTTCTGCAGCTTTTTCAAAATTCAATTCTTTTGAATAAGATAACATATCTTTTTCAGTTTGCTTTATTAATTTTTCATTATCGCCTGAAAGCAATTTTTTTACTTCAGAAATATATTTATTATATTCTTCTTTAGAAATTTTATTACAACATGGAGCTTTACATCGTCCAATATGATAATATAAGCAAGGAGTTTTTCTCTTTTTTAAAGGGGTAGCACACTTTCTAAGAGGATACATTTTTTCAATTAAATCTAAATATATTTGAAGACTTCCAACGCCTGGGAAAGGTCCATAATATAAGGAGCCATCATTAATTATACGTCTAGTTTTGTAAACTTTTGGAAAGTCTTCTTTTGTAACTCTAATAACGGGATAACTTTTACCATCTTTCAAATCGATATTGTAATGAGGATTATATTTTTTAATTAGAGTATTCTCTAAAACTAAAGCTTCATATTCATTACCAGTTATTATATGCTCTATTTTCCTTATTTTTCTTACTAAAGCAGTTGTTTTTGCATCTCTATTAGCTAAAAAATAAGAAGTTACTCTTTTCCTTAAATCTTTTGCCTTTCCAACATAGATTATTTTTTTATTCTTATCAAACATGAGATAAACCCCACTATTGTGGGGTAAGGCTTTTGCTTGTTCACTAGGTGTTAAAAATTCTTCTTTTACACTATCTCCTAATGAAGTGACCTCTGAATCTATCTCATCTTTCATATTTTATAATAATTTCTCCTCAAATAATGCTTTTGCTCTACCTTTTAGAGGGTTATCCTTACCCTCAAGCATTTGTGCTAAAGCTTCTCTCTCACTCATTGATAAAGTGACAGATCCTAATTTATAATTCTTAAATGCTTCTACTGCAATAGGACAAACTTTTTCTACTATTTCTAATATTTGCTCTGCAAACACTCTAATTTCATATTGAGCATGACTATCTAATCTTAATTCTAAGAAATGGAATAAATTTCTTAAATCCATTTGCCAATACCATTGAGTATATAAAGAAAGAGGTAAATCAATTCTAGCTAACTCTCTAGCAATTCCCATATCTAAAAGTTGGTTATAATTTTCAAAAATAATCTTTTTATCTTCTTCAAATTTCTCTAATACTTTATTTGCAGTTTCAATATCTACGCATTCGTTTTTTCTTCCTTGTTTATTGTCTAAACTTTGAAGATTAATATGATCAAAATCAGGCCTATAACATTCATCAGTCATTACACTATATCTACCTGAAATTTCATTGACTCTACCTGTTCTATGTCTAATCCATTGTCTTGCTACAAATATTGGCATCTTAACATGGAAAGTAAAATTAACCTGTTCAAAAGGAGATGAGTGATCATTTCTAAGCAAATAGTTAATTAAGCCTTTATCTTCTCTATAGCTTTTTGTTCCATCTCCATAAGAAATTCTTGCAGCTTGAACAATTCGACTATCACTTCCACAATAATCTACCAATCTAATAAAACCTTTATCCAAAACCTTATATTCTTTATCTAGAATTTTTTCAGCTTCTTCAACTACGCAATGAGCCATTTTTCTCTCCTAATTTTATATTTATATTAATTCCATTCTCGATAATGTTATTGAAATAGAGGCACAAGAAGCAGTTTCACTTCTTAAAACTCTTTTTCCTAAAGTGTGCGATTCAAATCCATTATTTAAAAATAAATTTCTCTCACGATTAGAGAACCCTCTTTCTGGTCCAATTGCAATAACACATTTATTATTTATGGGATTGTATTTACTTAAACTCTCCCCTTCTAATACATTATCTAATAGTATTTTATCATAACTATCATCAAAAAAGGATATTGCTTCATCAATATTATGAACAATTTTAACTTCACTAATTGTTGTTTGAGCAGCTTGCATAGCTCCGTCTATAAGCACTTTCTTATATTCTTCGTTAATATAAAAATTTGCTTTAGAATAAGATTTCTCAGTTAAATCAGCTCCTGCAATTATTATTCTCTCAACCCCAAGGCTAACTGCTTCTCTCAAAATTCTTTTCATACATATGGGACGTACAAAAGATATTATCAATGTCAAAGGATGCAATTTCTCATTATGTGAAGAATCTGCTTCAAATGAAAAAACAATTTCTTTATCATTTATATCTTTGATATAAGAAAGCCCTTTAGCTCCATTAATAACTCCAGAAGAAAAAGAATCACCAATATTAAGTTTTAATATTTTTTTTATATGTCTTGATCTTTCATCTTTGAGAGATAAATAATTTAATTTATCCAATTTTTCAAATAAAATTATGTTCATAACGTTTGGAATAATACATAATTTTTATTCTTATCGCAACAAATTCTCACTCTTTAATATAATTTATATATTTTTTTAAAAAAATTAATTGATTATAATGTATCAAGGAGAGTGCAAAGAAAAATATATGAAGATACAAGCTTATTCTTTAAATACATTTTTCTAATTAAATAACCAATAAATATTTGAACAAATGCCATAAAAAAGAATAGTAATGTTATTTCTTTATATCCAAGTAAATGAGAAAATCTAAAGATTATTGATTACAAACACAAAACACCATTCCTATTTTTGATTATTTCATTATTTATTCACTCTATTTTTAAATCAGTATTTTTAAAATGCAAATTAAAAAAAGCTACTAAGAATAATCCTAGTAGCTAAGAATAGAGAATTATATATTTAAATTATTTTCATTTCCTGACCAATCTTAATAAACGCAGCTATAGCTTTATCAAGCTGATCTTTTGTATGTACCGCAGAAAGTTGAACTCTTATTCTAGCTTTATTTAATGGAACTACAGGATAGCAGAAACCAATAACATAAACTCCTTCTTCCAAAAGTTTTTCTGCCATTTTGACTGCTGTAACTTCATTATAAAGCATAACAGGCACGATTGCTGTATCACCTTTAACTAAATCAAAACCAGCTTCTTGCATATGCTTTCTAAAATATATAGCATTTTCCATTGTTTTAATTCTATATGGATTTTCTTTCTCAATTAGCTCTAAAACTTTAATTGTACCACCAGCAATTGCAGGTGCTAAAGTATTTGAAAAAAGATATGGTCTAGCATGTTGTCTAAATAAATCAATTAAACATTGTTTTCCAGAAATACAACCACCACTTGCACCACCTAAGGCTTTACCAAAGGTTGTAGAAATCAAATCAACTTCTACTCCACAATATTCGCAAGTACCTCTTCCAGTTTCTCCAATATATCCTGTTGCATGTGAATCATCCACCATAACAATAGCATCATATTTATTTGCAAGTTTTACAATATCTTTTAATTTAGCTATATCTCCATCCATAGAGAAAACACCATCAGTAGCAATTAATTTTCTTCTACAATCTTTAGCTTCAATTAAACATCTCTCTAAGTCTTCCATATTACTATGTTTATATCTAAATCGTTTTGCTTTACAAAGTCTAACTCCATCTATTATGGAAGCATGGTTTAATTCATCACTTATAATTGCATCTTCTTCTTTTAATAATGGCTCAAATAAAGCACCATTTGCATCAAAACAAGAAGAAAAAAGTATCGTATCATCCGTTTTTAAAAAATCACTTACTTTCTTTTCTAATTGCTTGTGTATTTCTTGAGTTCCACAAATAAATCTAACAGAGGATAAACCATATCCCCATTTATCTAAAGCTTCTTTACTTGCTTGAATTACTTCTTTATTATCACTTAATCCTAAATAGTTATTTGCACAAAAATTTAATACTTTTTTACCATCATTAACTTCAATTTCTCCTCTTTGTGGAGTTTTTAAAATTCTCTCGGTTTTACTTAATCCTTTGGATTTTAAACTTTCTAAATATTCATTTATCTCATTTTCTAAATGTTTATGCACAACATAACCTCCTTGATATCTTATCTAACATATCATATACCATCTTCTCTAAATCATAAACAGGATTAAAACCCCATTGTTCTCTAGCTTCACTATCATCAAGATTATTTGGCCAAGAATCAGCAATTCTTTGCTTAATCGGATCTATTTCATAAACAATCTCAAATTCAGGAATATGTTTTTTAATTTCATTAGCAATCATTCTAGGTGAAAAACTCATTGCTGTTATATTATAAGCATTTCTATGTTTCAATTTATTTGGATCAGCATTCATCAAATCTATTACTGCTTGAACAGCATCACTCATATAAAGCATATCCATATAAGTATCAGCTTTTATTGGACAAACATACCTTTTATTTTTTATAGCTTCATAAAAAATTTCAATAGCATAATCTGTTGTACCACCACCTGGAGGTGTTAAATAACTGATTAATCCTGGAAATCTAACTCCTCTAGTATCTACATTATATTTACTATAATAATAATCACAAAGAAGCTCCCCTGCTACTTTTGTTATTCCATATATGGAAGATGGTCTTTGAATTGTAACTTGAGGAGTATTATCTTTTGGTGTCGAACTTCCAAAAGCTCCAATAGAAGATGGGGTAAACAAACTACAATTGAATTCTTTTGCAATTTCCAAAATAGTTGTTAACCCATTAATATTTATATCCCAGGCTTGAGTTGGATGAAGCTCTCCTTTAGCCGATAAAATAGCAGCTAAATGTATTATGGTATCAATATTATGTTTTTTAACTATCTGTGTTATTTTATCACTATCTCTACAATCGCTTACATAAAAAGGACCATCAATTATTAATTCTTTATTAATATCATCTCTAATATCTACTAATACAACATTTTGATTTGAATAAATTGCTCTAAGAGCTAGAGCAATTTCAGAACCTAACTGACCTAAGGCTCCAGTAATTAATATATTTTTCACAATAATCCTCACTTTGTTTTATATACTAAACACAAGTTCATTATATCAAACTTTAAATTCTTGGCAAGAACTATTTACTAAAATATATAAAAATGAATAAAAAAATGACCTAATAGTAAATAAATTTTAAGTATCATTTATTTACACAAAAGGTCATTTAATCATTTATTTTAAAAATTTATTCTCTTATTCGATCAGACATTTCAATATTATAAGACAAGCGTTCTTTTCTCCAGGATTCAACCTCAAGAGTTGTTAATCTCCAACTCCAGTTAGAAGATCCACAAGTCGAAGGTGTATTCATTCTACTATTACTATCTAACTCTAAAATATCTTGCATTGGAATAATTGCCCATTTACTATTTGAAAAAAGGATTGCTTTAATCAATTTCCATACAACTTCTTCATTACTACTTTCAAAGTATCTTCTAACAATATCTTTTTCACCTTCACTTAATAAATCAAACCAACCTCTGGTTGTATCATTATCATGGGTACCACTATAAACAACACTATTATAGTTGCAATGATGAGGTAAATAAGCATTTGAAGAATCAAACTTTCCATCTTTAAATCCAAAAGCAAATTGAAGGATTTTCATTCCTGGCAAGTTATTATTATCTCTTAATTCTTCTACTTCATCAGTAATAACACCTAAATCCTCAGCTATAACATTAAGAGTTTTAAGTTCTTTTTTTAAATGATCTAAAAGTTTTTGACCTGGAGCTTTAACCCATTGTCCATTTAGAGCTGTTTTCTCACTACTAGGGACTTCCCAATATGACTCTAGTCCTCTAAAATGATCAATTCTAACTACATCACACATATCTAATGTAGCTTTAACTCTTTTTGTCCACCACTCAAAATTACTTTCAACATGTTTTGGCCAATCATAAACTGGATTCCCCCAAAGTTGACCATCATCACTAAAGGCATCGGGTGGAACACCTGCACTATAAAGCTGTTGATAATTTTCATCCATTTTAAACAAACTTACATTAGTCCAAGCATCAACACTATCAGCTGCAACAAAGATTGGAATATCTCCAATTATTTTTATTCCATTTTCATTAGCCAAATCTTTTACTTTATGCCATTGTTCAAAAAAGAAAAATTGAATTGCTTTGACTATTTCAATTTCATCTTTATTTACTTTAACCAAATCCTTTAAAGTTTTATCATCTCTTTTCTTTATTTTTTCAGGCCACGCATACCATCTAGAATCATTGTATTGCTTAACTAAAGTACTATAAAGAGCATAATCATCTAGCCAATAACTATTTTTCTTAATAAAAGCATTATAAGCTTTTTTATCTTTTTGGTTAATTAAATTTAAAGCAGCTTTTCTTAACAAGGGCTCTTTAAATTCTCTAACTAAATTATAGTCAATTCTATCTGTCAATTCAAAGGGATCTTCAATAATATCAGTTAAATCAAGATATCCATCAAAAGCTAACTCATTTAAATCAATTAATAATTCATTCCCCGCGAAAGTACTTCTTGAAGCATAGGGTGAATCTCCAAAACCAGTTGGACCTAAAGGCAAAATTTGCCACAAAGTAATCTTCATTTCTTTCAACAAAGATATGAACTCATATGCTTTTTCGCCTAAAGAACCTATACCATGCCTAGAAGGCAATGAAGTGGGATGTAATAATACTCCACAATTTCTTATTTCACTTTTCATAACAATTATTCTACTGAAAAAACTGTTTTTTGACTATGTTAACCATGTTGTATTATAATAAAAAATAGAGTATAATATGGAAGTTATGAGTGCAAATAAAAATGATACACAATTTAGTGTTGGTGAACACGTAGTATACCCTCTTCAAGGGGTAGGTATAATTAAAAGAATCGAAGAAAGAAATTTTAGAGGTGCACCTACTCTCTACTATGTTATTTACCTAGATATCTCTGATATGACTGTTATGATTCCTGTTTCTAAATCACAAGAGATGGGTATAAGAGGCATTGTCCAAAAAAAAGAAGCCGTAGAAGCTATTAATTCTATTTCAAAAGAATATAAACAAACTCCAATTGATTGGAAAGCAAGATATCAAATGAATGTAGATTTACTAAAAGAAGGGTCAATAACTTCCATTGCAAAAGTAGTACAAACTTTATATCATCGATCCAAAGTTAAAGAATTACCAGTGCAAGAAAGAAGATTATATGATAGCGCTTTAAGAATTTTAATTGATGAAGCTTCTTATTCTTTAGATAAAGAAAAAGATGAAATTCAAATGTTAATCTTTAGCAAATTAGAATAATATGGCAATCCCTAATTTTTGTGCAATAATTACAGCAGCTGGCAATAGTTCAAGATTTAATAATGGAATTGAAACCCCAGTTAAAAAAGAATTCTTAAAAATTAATGATCATACTGTGTTATATAATGCAGTATCTCCTTTCTTATCAGTCCCAAATTTGCAAGCAATAATAGTTACTACATCACAAGAGACAAAAAAAGATTGTCTTGTTGCACTCGAGGAACTAGCTCAAAGATGTCCTATTCCTTTTATCTTAAGTGATGGAGGAAAAACAAGACAAGAAAGTATAAAGAAAGCTCTTTCTATGATAAAAACTTTAGATTTACCAATTGAATATGTAGCAATACATGATGGAGCTAGATGTTTTATTACTCCTGAATTGATAATTAGAACTTTAGCAACAGCAAAAGTATATGGAGGGTGTGCTCCTGCAATCCCAGTTACTGACTCAATTAAAGAAATAAATCAAAATGGCTCTATCTCAAAACATCTTGATAGAAAGACTGTTTTTTCTGTTCAAACTCCCCAAGTATTTCATTTCCCTGAAATTTTACTTGCACACGAAAATGCCAATGAAGAAAAAACTTACAATGATGATACTGAAATATATAGTGATTTTGAATTAGGTGTTGGTGTTTGTGTTGGTGATATTAATAACAGAAAAATTACATTTTTAAGTGATATACCAGATGCTGAAAAACAAATAAATGAGTATATTAAAGCCAAAGAAGAAGGCGAAAAAAAATATTCAACTGACAAAGAATTTAGATCATATATCAATAAAATAAAGTAAGGATACAAAGTGAGAATTGGTCAAGGTTTTGATTTACATAAATTAAGTACAAATAGAGATTTAATAATTGGTGGAATTAAAATTCCAAGTGAAAAAGGGGAAGTCGCTCATAGCGATGGGGATGTTTTAATTCATGCAATAATTGATGCTATTCTTGGTTCTTGTGGTGCAATGGATATTGGAACATTATTTAGTGATTCGGATCCTAAAAACAAAAATATTGGTAGCGATGAACTCCTTAAGAAAACTTTAGCTCTTTATCCAATTGAAATTATTAATTTAGATTGTACTGTTATTCTTCAAAGCCCTAAATTACAAGAATATATTAAACCTATGAAAGAAAATCTTTCAAAATTATTATCTATAGATATTTCACAAATTGCTATAAAAGCTAAAACTTCAGAAAAAATATTAGGAGAGCTAGGAAATGGTGATGCCATCATAGCTCAAGTTGTTATTTTAGTTGAAGAAATGAAAGAATTATGGGTATAAAAAACTACTAGAAAAATCTAGTAGCTTTTTTTAATATAACAAAAATCCTCCATAAAAGGAGGATTATCAATATATTATTTCGAAATTAACATGGTTTTAGGATCTAAACAAACTGCTAATGGTTTTTTTATTGCCTTATCATGTTCTTTTACTAAAGTCATTTTAACTTTATCTTTCGCATCATTCATTTTTAAACCAATTAAAACATCAACTACTTCTAAATATGGAGCAACCGATTCTGGAACACCATACATATCATATTTAATATCTTCCCTAACTGGAGATACGCTAAACCAAACTTCTACATTCAATTTTTTAGCGAATTCTTTTATTTTTTTAACATCTTCAATATTTGCAGTT
The DNA here is from genome assembly GCA_963678575.2 of Sphaerochaetaceae bacterium. Lineage (GTDB taxonomy): Bacteria > Spirochaetota > Spirochaetia > Sphaerochaetales > Sphaerochaetaceae > Pleomorphochaeta. The sequence goes on from CAXXHV010000002.1 coordinate 1,686,223, forward strand.
GTTAATTTATAGCCATCAAATAATATTGCATCAGCTTTAAAAGATCCTGCTTTAATTAATGTCTCTAAACTAGATAGAACTTTATCAATTGATACCATATCTTGACTAAAATTCATCACAACTCTATTTGATAGAATTTCATCGTAAACGTTAGCTGAACCTTCTAAATGTCTTTTATCTGATACTTCTTGGAAAACCTCCTTGTACCAATTAATAACATGTTCAACATTACCACTGAAGGAAACGTGAATTACGTGCTGGCCTCTGAAAAGTTTGTCAGTTGCTAAGTGTACTAAACAAGCTGTTTTTCCTATCCCATGACGAGAAACTAAAACGCCTAAATTACCACGACCTAAACCACCACCAATTGATTCTTCAAAGACCCTTAATGGGCTAATTTTGGTTAACTCTTGTATTTCCATGTATTGCACCTCCGAAATATCTTGATAAGTAATTATATCATGAAAAAAATGAAACGGGGGAAAATGTTTTATCTTTTTAGTAATACAATGATTTAAATTCCTCGTTAAAATATTTAATTTTAAGTGACAAAAAAAAATATCGAACTCTATCATAAAGATAAAATCCGATATTTTTTTATTAAGCTAAGCTGATTTATTTATTTTCAGCAGCGCGTTGTTTAGCATATTTTTCTTTTAACTCAGTAGAAACACTTTGAGGAACTTTACCATACTTGGAAATTTCCATAGTGAATTCTGCTTTACCTTGAGTTAAAGATCTTAAGACTGTGGAGTATCCGAACATTTCTGATAGAGGTACTTCAGCTTCAACAGTACAGCTCACACCCTCTTCATTAGAAGAAATAATCATACCACGTCTTTGGTTAATTGATCCAAAGATATTACCTTGGAATTCAGTTGGTCCTGTAACTTCAACTTTCATGATTGGCTCTAAAATTACTGGATTAGCTCTTTCATAAGCTTCTCTAAATGCTGATAAAGCTGCAGTTTGGAAAGCCATATCTGATGAGTCAACTGGGTGCCAAGCACCATCATTTACACAAGCACAGATATTAACAACTGGGAAACCAATTTGTGTTCCTTTCTTCATAGCCATTTGGAAACCTTTATCACAAGAAGGAATATATTCAGTTGGAATAGCACCACCCTTGATTTGGTCAACAAATAAGTAATCTTTTTGTTCTTCACCATCTTCAGCTAAAGCAATTGGTTCGATATAACCTGCAACACGTGCATATTGACCAGAACCACCAGTTTGCTTTTTGTGAGTATAGTTGAACTCAGCTCTCTTAGAAATTGCTTCACGGTAAGCTACTTCAGGTTTACCAATTACAACTTCAGCCTTGTATTCTCTCTTCATTCTTTCAACGTAAACTTCTAAGTGTAATTCTCCCATACCTTGGATAATAGTTTGGTTAGACTCTGGATCAACAAAAGTTCTGAAAGTTGGGTCTTCTTTTGTAAATCTATTTAAAGCCTTTGCCATGTTATCAGCAGCTTTCTTATCCACAGGTTCGATTGATAAGGAAATTACTGGGTTTGGTACAAACATTGAAGTCATGGAGTAGTTTAAGTCTGGATGACAGAAAGTATCACCTGAAGCACAATCGATACCGAATAATGCTGCAATTTCACCACATCCACATTCTTGTAAATCTTCCATTTCACTAGCATGCATTCTAATTAAACGACCAATTTTAAATTTCTTTCTTGATCTAGTGTTGAATAATTCATCACCTTTTTTAATTTTACCTTGGTAAACACGAATGTAAGTTAATTGACCATATTGACCATCTTCTAACTTAAATGCTAATACAACAGGTTTTAAGTTTTCATCTGAAGGTAGAACTAATTCTTTTTCATCATCATCTAAATCTAAAGCTCTATTTTCAACTTCAGTTGGGTTAGGTAAGAATGCATTAACTGCATCTAATAATGTTGGAATACCTTTATTTTTATAAGCTGAACCTACATATACTGGGCAAAGTTTTAATGCAATAGTTGCTTTTCTTACTGCACTGTTAATTAAGTCTACAGTTACATTTTCTTCAAGAATAGCTTCCATTAAATCATCATCAACTAAAGAGATTGCATCAAGCATTTCTTCTCTTTTTTCATTAACTTCATCAATTAATGATGCAGGGATTTCAGCATCTCTAGGTTGTAAGCCATCATCACCAGCATCGAAATAAATAGCTTTCATTTCAACAAGGTCAACAACACCTTCAAGTCTATCTTCAAGTCCAATAGGAACTTGCATCATAACTGCGTTTAAACCTAATTTTTCAATTAATTGGTTTTTAACACGGTATGGGTTAGCACCAGTTCTATCACATTTATTAATAAATGCAATACGAGGTACATTATAACGTTTCATTTGTCTATCAACAGTAATAGATTGTGATTGTACCCCACCAACAGAACAGAGAACAAGAATAGCACCATCTAATACACGTAAGGATCTTTCTACTTCAATTGTGAAGTCTACGTGACCGGGAGTATCGATAATATTAATATCTTTGCCTTTCCAGCTTACGTTTGTTGCAGCAGAAGCAATTGTAATTCCACGCTCTTTTTCAAGTTCCATACTGTCCATTGTTGCACCAACACCATCTTTACCACGTACTTCATGGATTGCATGAATCTTCTTACAATAATATAGAATACGTTCGGTTAGAGTTGTTTTACCGGAGTCAATGTGGGCACTAATACCGATGTTTCTCATGTTTTTCAGGTCGCTCATAAATTAAAACCTCTTATTATAGAATATGTTTTAGTCCCAGGCCATTCCTGAAACATTATTTACATTTACCATGTATTAATTAATTTTTGTCTTTTTAACAAACTAATACACCGTGAGGATAATAAAACAAACAACAACTTTTTTCAATCCTTTAGGCAATTTTTTTTCTTGACAATATAAATTTATTATATTTTATCTAATTTATTACCAAAAAATAACATATGTACAATTTATTTAATCAATAATTTCATCATTTGTATACTTTTTACTCATTTTCACTAAACATTACCATCAATAAAAAAGGCTAATAAAACTTCAAATAATTATTTTTTTTAACATGTTATAAAGACAAGAAAGAATATATTTGTTACTATTTTTCTAATAGGAATAATAATAAAAATGAATAACAAAACTAAAGGTATTCTTTGTGTATTAATTAGCTCATTTAGCTTTTGCACAATGAATGTATTTATTAGATTCAGTGGAGACTTACCTACAACAGAAAAAGTTTTTTTTAGAAATATAATTGCAGCTATAGTTGCCGCTATAATTTTATACAAATCAAAACAAAAATTTACTATTCAAAAAAGAAGTATACCCTCTTTAATAGCTCGATGTGTTTTTGGAATGATTGCAATGCTTTGTAATTTCTATGCTGTTGATCATCTATTATTAAGCGATGTAACAATTATTGCAAAGTTGGGACCTTTCTTTACAATAATTTTTTGTTACCTATTTTTAAAAGAAATACCAAAAAGCTACCAAATTATTGGAATATTAATTGCTTTTATAGGTGTTTATTTTGTTGCGAAGCCAGCTTTCAACAATGGGAGTTTAATTAATTATATTGTGGCTATGAGCGGAGCTGTAACTATGGGGCTAGCATATACTTTCTTAAGAAGTTGTTTAAACAAAGGTGAAAATAAAAGTGTTATTGTTTTTGTATTCTCACTATTTTCTTCTCTAGCCTGTATCCCTTTATTATTATTTTCTTTTGTACCAATGACTACTTTTCAATTATTAATGCTATTAGGAGCTGGATTAAGTGCTACTGCAGGCCAATTTGGTTTAACTTATGCCTACTATTTTGCAAGTGCAAAAGATGTTTCAATATATGATTATTTCCAACTAATTTGGGCAGCTATTTATGCATATTTCTTATTTAATGAACCATTTATTTTAAGCTCTGTGATAGGATATATAATAATTACAAGTGCTGCAATTTATATATTTATCAAAGGACAAAAAACAAAAGAAATAAAAAGAGTTTAGTCTATATTTTGAAAATTATAAAAATTCCCTTTTTTAAATATTCCATAGCTAATAACCCCTCTAACAATTAAATCTAGAGTCATAGCAATCCATGCTCCATTTAAACCAAATTGAGTATGGAAAACAAAATAATAAGCTAAAGGAAGTCTTATTACCCACATGCCAATAATTGAAATTATAAAAGGTCTCTTTGTATCTCCACAGCCTCTTAAAATACCAAACACCATCATAGACAACCCAAAAAATGGTTCACAAACTGCAACAATTTTTAATAAATGAGAGCCAGATTGAATTACATTAATATCATTTGTAAAAAAACCTACTAATTGATAAGAGAATAAATATAATACAATACCGGCTATACTCATTGTAAGAGTTCCCATAATTAATGATATTTTAGCATATTTCTTAGCTAATTCTTTTTTACCTCCACCGAGAGCTTGCGCCACTAAAGTTGTAGCAGCTGTTGCAAAACCAAAAGTAGGCATATATGTTATAGATTCTGCTTGTATCGCTAAATAATGTGCTGCAAGAGCAGTTGTACCAAGAGAAGTTACTATTGCTGTTAAAAAGATTTGCCCCACTGTAAGAGAGACTCTTTCAAATGCATAAGGAAGCGCTAATTTGGTTGCATTTTTATTAATGTTCCAATTAATATTTTTAAAAGCAATAAATCTAATATTATAATTTAAATCTTTATCATTGATTAATAAGACAATTATTAAAATTAAAGAGATTGTAATTGAAATAAAAGTCCCAATAGCAGCTCCTTGAACTCCTAAATTAGCTCTTTTAAGCAAAAAAACTTTATTAAAGATTGTAATATTCTTTGAAGGGAAAATCAAAAAGAAATTTAAACATATATTTATCAAATTATTAATAACATTAACCAAAAAAGGAATTTTAGTATTACCACTTGATCTAAATATTCCATCACTCATTATCATAAGAGCTTGAGGAATAAAAGAAATAGTAATCCATCTAATATAATTAAGAGAGTCTTTATATATTGCCTTATCAGCTTTTAACCAATAAGGGATTTTTGGACCAATAACACTCATAACTAAAAAGAAAAAAACTCCAATAATCAATGCAGCAAAAAGACCTTGATTGGCAGCCATAGCAGCTCTCTTATAATTTTTAGAACCAATATTTTTTGCAATAAGAACTCCAAATCCAACAGAAATAGAACTTAGTAAACCATTAATCAACCATATTGTTGAGGAATTAATAGAAACAGAAGCCGTAGCTATTGCTCCTAAAGAGCCAACCATAGCGGTATCTACATAATTAACAAAAGTTAATAGCACTTGTTCTGTTATTGTAGGCCAAGAGAGAAGAAAAAGAGTTTTTGTAACAGATCTTGATTCATCAAGTAAATCTAGTGTTTTCATATCCTTCCAATACAATATTAAGAAGCTTTATTTTTTTATTTTAATAATATCTTAATTTGTTATAATATTTGAAAAATTTTAAATTAATATATAATATACGAAATAAATAAACAAGTTTGGATCATTAACTACCCCATATTGCATTTAATTATTTGTTTTTCTTTAAAAAAAAGTATAATTATGATAATATTGTTAACTATGAAAACAATATTTGAAATGATAATAAACAACGAAATACCGGCAACTAAACTTCATGAAGATGAAATATGTTTAGTTATATTAGATATAAATCCTATAAATAAAGGTCATGCTTTAGTAATTAATAAAAAACCCTACCCTACATTTTCACAGTGTCCTGCTCAAGAATTATCTCATATGATGGAAATTGCTAAAAAGGTTGATTCAATTCAAAGAGATAAATTAGGCTGCGATGGAACTAATATTATTATTAATAATTCAAAAGCAGCAAATCAAGAAATTCCACATTTACATATACATGTAATTCCGAGATACAAGGATGATGGAGCAAAAATGATTCCAAGACATGAAAAATATGAAGAAGGAGAGATTAATAGAATTGGAGAATTATTAACTTTTTAGTCTTTATTAATAAATAGGAGCCGCCACTTAAAGTGAATAACATATTTTTTTATAACAATTTTGATATAACTGCTATTTTAATTTTAATCACAATTAAAATATTAATGTTATCTCAAAGGCAAATCAAAAATCCTACTCAAAAACCATTTTTAATTTATGTAGGATTTAGCATAACTGCGGCATCTTTGAATATATTATCAATTTATTCTTTAAATAATGATAAGGTGAGCATCCAAACAGCTTATCTTATATGTAATATATTTTACTTTATCTTAGAACTCCAGATTTTATCTGTTTATCTATTTTATAATCAAAAATTTAACATGAAAAGGAATTATAGAATTTTCTATTTAAGTATTCCTGCAGTTACTGTATTTTTACTATTACTTAGTAATGCAAAAACTAATATTCTCTATACGATAAATTTAGATAAAAGCTTTACTTATGGACCTCTTTACTTTTTACTCTGGGCAAGTGGTTTATTATATATGGTTGATTCTAGTTCTTTTTTAGCCAAGCAAAAAGAATTATTACAAAGAAGAAAGGTTCATCTTTTAATTTTCTGTGGATTTTTCTTAGTAGTTACTGCATTAATTCACTATATAATTCCCAAAATTCAAATTCTACAGTTTACAAATTCTATTCTAATATTAATATTATTTATTGAAAATCAGAATCCCTTACTTTCAGAGGATTTAGCAACAGGTGCTTTGAATAGTGAAACTTTTGACAATTACATCTTAAATCAAGTTGACAATGAAATAAATTTGCTTTTCATTCATATAAAAAATACAAATATTAGTAATGAATTATCCAAATATTCATTTCTACCTGTAGCTTACTCTAATTTAATAAATAAAATTAAACAAACATTAAATAAATCTATAGTATTTAGAATTGATAAGGATACTTTTGCTTTAACTTATAAAAACAATGAAGAACGTATGATTGCAATGAATTTTTACATAGATGAATTTATTGAATTAAAGAAAAACACTCCTGCAGCACAACCACTCAGAATTATTTTTGGGTACACTGCACCATTAGTACAATTTTCAGATAGGAATTCTTTAAAAAATGCAATTCAATGGGCTTTAGTAAAAATGCAAAACCCAAACACAAAATTAGATTTATATATAACACCAGATGATGCTATTGCTTTTGCAAGGCATAGGATTATAGATACAGAAATTCATAAAATCGCTAACAATAAACCTATTGATTTTGATTTACAACCAATTTATAACATCAAAACCAATTCCTTTGATACTGCTGAAGCTTTAGCTAGAATAAATGTTCCAAGTATCGGCTATGTTCCCTGTTTTGAATTTATTAAAATTTCTGAAGAAAATGGAACAATTATATCTATTGGCAAATCAATGATGGAAGAAATATGTCATGTTATTAATACAATTAAATTACCATTTGATAATATTTCAATAAATGTCTCAATGATGCATTTTATGGAAAATCATATAGTTAGTGACTTTATGGAAATTCTTAATAGAAATAATATAGATCCTTCCAAAATAATATTAGAAATTACAGAATCAACAAAAGCTGTGAATTGGGATTTATTAAAATCAAATATGTTCGAATTAAAAAAATCAGGATTTAGACTTAGTCTTGATGATTTTGGCACTGGATATTCCTCTTTTGAATCTTTTTTAACACTTCCTTTTGATATAGTAAAACTTGATAGAAATCTATTATTAGCTTGTGAAAATGATAAGGAAAAAAAGAATGTTCTTAAAACTGTAGTAAAAATGATAAAAGACTTAAATTTTGAAATTATATTAGAAGGTGTTGAAAACAAAGAACAAGATAACATAGCTAGAGAAATAGGTGTAGATAAAATCCAAGGCTTTTACTATAGCAAACCACTTAATACTGATAACTTCTTATCATTTATAAAAGACTTTAATGAAATAAACTAAATCTATTGTCTTTCTCTGTATTTTTGAGGAGTTTCATTTACATAATTTTTAAAAAATATATTAAAATTATTTGAATTGGGAATTCCAATTTCTAATGAGATATCATTTATACTTTTATTAGTATACATTAATAGTTTTTTAGCTTTATCTATTCTTTTTTTAATTAAATAATCTTTAAAAGATAGGCCTAATTCTTTTTTAAATAATTTTGATAAATATTTTGAACTAATTGCTAAATCTTTACTGATTGTGTCTAAAGTAATTTTTTGATCTAAATTACATATAATAAAATTTGTAGCTTCTCTAATATAAACATTACTTGTTATTTCATATTTCTCAATTGAATTAATAATGTTATCAATCAATAAATATGCTTTATTAATTAGTTGAGAAATATCTTGTGCTTTTTCAATTTCACTAATTATTAAATAGGAATAATCTATATCTGTTTTATAATTAACATTATCTTCATTTAAATAATACATTATTTGAGATAAACTATAGATTAAAATATTTTTTTGAAGCCTAAAAGTGCCTAATTTTGCTACAACCTCACTCTCATAATCTTCAACTAGTTCATCAAATAAATCTTCTTGAAGTAGGCTATTTATATAGTTATAAAGAAATTTTTTATTTTTTTCTTTTATACTAATTGATAAGACATTATATAATTGATATTGATTGTTATAAGTATAATTAGGTTGATCTTCAAAATTAAATATTTTCTCTTCACTAAAAAAATACTTCTCTCCTCTATAATATTTATAACTTTCATCAACAAATCGAGGAACATGAGAATATAAATCAAAGCCAGTTACAACATAATAAAACAACCTTGATACAGATGCAATTTCATTATAAGAAATAAAAGTTGGATCATTGAGATTTTTAAAATCAATTTCTAAAGGTCCTAGAAAATGGATAATCGAAGTCTCTTTGACTAAAATATAAAATAAATCTTCTTTTAAAGCTATTACAATATCTGTTGATAATTTTTCAAATAATAATCTTTTGGAGTAATATAAATGATCTGCTAAATTAACGATATTTGTAAAATTATCTTTAGTAATACATTCTCCATTTTCTTTGAATTTTAAATAATAAGCATTTGTAATTTTACAAAGTAAATCTATCTCTTTCTGACTTCTCATATTTATATTATAATACAATAAACTAAAATAATAAAAGTAATTATATTGAATTAAAGAGAGAGAGGATAAATGTGCAAAATACACAATTAATAACTGACTTATGCATAATTAATAATATAAATTATATTGTTATTGACAACAGCACCAATATCCCTTTATTAAATTTCGATTCAAAGTTATTAGATTGTTTAGAATTTAAAAAAAGTTTATTTAAAATAATTTCTAATGAGTATCAATATATAATAATTAAGAATGATAAAAAATATATATTAGGCCCTTTTGAAAAAGATACCATCTTAATTAATGACTGTGCTAAACTTTTTTATTATTTAATAAATAGGAAAACTTATACTAAAAAAACTATTGAGACTCTACATGAAAACATAAATATCATATTCAATGAAGCAAATATTCAAAAAGAAAAAACTATATCATTTGATATAAATATTATGGAATTTCTTGAAGAAAGTATTAAAACTGGTGACATTGAAACCCTAAAACTATTTATTAAAATTATGTTTGTTTCACTGGGAAAGGGAAATATCGAAATAGATTCTTTTCGATTACAGAAAAATTTAATTATTTATATATTCAGTTATATTTTTAACACTTTAGAAAAAAATAAAATTGATCCTGATTTCAATATTTTTTTAACAAGTATTATTACTAGTGAGTTTGAATTTTGTGATAATAGTTCTCAACTTTTATTCAAAACTTATCAATTGATTGATAAAATTAATGATAGTTTCAATTTTACAAATAAAAAAAGTACTCAAAAAATTAGGGAAGCTAAATACTATATAAATAATAATTTAGAAAAAAAATTAACATTAGAAAAGGTTGCTAAAGAAATGGGCATTAGTGCTAAATATCTTTCAACATTATTTTTTGAAATATCGAACACTACTTTTAAAGAATACGTAAATAGACAAAGAATTGATAAAGCAAGAAATTTACTATCCTATAGCGATAAATCAATTAGTGAAATTTCAATGCTTGTAGGTATAAAAAGCCCCAATAATTTTATCAGTTTTTTCAAAAAATATACCCACACCACTCCAAACAACTTTAGAGAACAACTTGAATAAACCATTAACATTTGCTCTAACTAATCAAGAATAAAAAAACGGATTGAACCTTAATCCAATCCGTTTATATATTATTTTATAACTTATATTATAGACTTAAAATAGTATCTAAATCAATTTCACAAACTACTGTTGGCATTGAGCAACCCCAATTTTCTAATACTTGAGGGTGTACTTCACCAAAAACTCCAATTTGTTTTCCATTAAATACTAGCTTTGCACATCTTCCGGCAATAAATCTATTATCATTTTCAAGAATTTCATTATTATATTCTATTCTTAAAAAATATAATAAAGTACTAATCATTGATGATATTTCATTAAAGCCCATTAGAGAATCTGCAGACATAAATCCAAGTGAATTTCTTGTTACAGTTCCACTATTATCTCTGTCATCTAAATATGCTATTTTACCTACTTCAAATATTTTATGAGGATAAGGAGCTCTTGCACTAATACTTTCACTCTCTAATAAACTAGGAATTACAGAAGGTCTAACAAATTCATAATTTTCACTCATAGGATTTTCAATTTGAATATAATCTTTACCATCAACGCACATATTATCAATATATTCTTTTTTAGAACCTAAATAATTGTACATCATTTCTTGGAAACCCAAGCCAACCATAATATCTTTAACTTTTCTTCCTAATTCTTCTGCTTGACTTAATCTACCCATTGTGAAAGAAGAAGGCATTTCAGGAGTAAAATTATTTAAACCATATCCAATAATTACATCTTCAACAACATCTGCTGCATGTAAAAAATCATCTCTATACTCTGGCACAGTTACATAAATATCAGTTTCATCAGAAATTGCAAAAACACCCATCTTCTTTAAAGCAGCAATAATTTCTTCACTTGAAAAATCCATTCCTGTTGTTTTTCTAACTTCTTTAATAGAACATTTAACAGGTTCTTGATAATAGTAAGGAACAGTAATTTCTGTACCAAACTCGGTTTCAGTATCAAATTTCACTTTTACAGGTAAAATATCAAATCCCATATCTGCCATATCACAAGCCATTATTGAAGCAGCGAGAAGTAAATTCTTTAAAATAGGACCACTCATTTCAACAAATAATTCACTATCGCCTACTTGAACAGCACCAACAGTTGAGCTATTGATTACAGGAGGCATTGAAAGAGTATTATTATCATCATCAACTAAATATGGATAAACTTCTTCACTTTCAATAATTGGACCGTATTCAATTCCTTTTGGATGCTTTTTAAGAATCTCTCTTAAAGAAAGCTCTTCTTCAAGACCTAAAGGAACAAATGAGGTTTTATCAGGATCAGCACTAGTATAATGAACGGGATATGTAATTAAATCACTTCTATAAATTCCCATTGCAATGGTTTTTCTTTTTCTACCAAAGTTAAAACAAAGTTTTTCTTGACTTTGAATTAATGATAATAAATCATCGTCACTTACAACATGATTTTTTACAGCAAAACCTAATGAATATTGTCTATAAGAAGGAGCATTTTCTACATACATCTCTCTTCCTTCATTATCAAAAGATTCTTCTTTGGTTGAAAAGAAATCATATAATGGAGCTTCTACATTCTGATAAGAATTTAATAAACGAGAGATACCAGCAGCTGACCATAAATCAGGACGGTTTGTATCATTTAATTCAATTTTAATAATATCTTGATCATGACCATCTAATTCTGCTTTTGCAACAGGGAATATATCTTCTAATTCTTGATCACTATATTTTCTACCTAATAGAGAAAATAAAGCTTTTTCAGTAGTTTCAATTTTTGGCATTAATTTCCCCTCCTTGTTCTAACACTATCAATATCAGGTGTAAATAATTCTCTTAAATCATTTAAACCCAAATGCATCAAAGCCATTCTATCAATTCCTAAACCCCAGGCTAAAACAGGAACATCAATTCCTAAAGGCTTAGTTACTTCAGGACGGAAAATACCACTTCCACCTAATTCGAACCAACCTAATACAGGGTGTTTGATATGTACTTCAATTGAAGGTTCTGTAAATGGAAAATAACCTGGAACATATTTAACTTCTTCAGCTCCTGCAATTTCTTCAGCAAATAATTTTAATAAACCCAATAAAGTTTTTAAATTAACATCATCACCTAATACAATACCTTCTGTTTGATAGAAATCTGCTCCATGAGTTGCATCTACTTGGTCATATCTAAAACAACGAGCAACACCAAAATATTTTCCTGGTATTTTTGCATTTGGAAGTTGTCTTGCAGAAAGAACAGTACCTTGAGATCTCATTATTTGTCTTCTTGTAAAATCATGATCAAACTTATAACCCCAACCACGAGATCCTGTGTTTCCACCATCTGTATGTGCCTGAGCAACATTACTTAACCAAGGGTCTTCAATTTTTTTACAATGAGATGGATTTTTTAAGTAATAAACATCATGAATGTCTCTAGCACTATGGAATTGAGGCATAAACAAAGCATCACCATTCCAGAATTCATTTTCTACTAAAGAACCATCAAACTCTTCAAAGCCTAATGAAGATAATTTATCTTTTACCCATTGTAAGTAATTACCATAGGGATTATGTCTACCTGGAATTAATTTAGAAGTAGGTCCATTTATACCATAAGGTCGGAAAGTACCTGTTTTCCAACTTCCTGTTGCTAGCATTTTTGCACTAACATTACCTAACTCTTCCCCAGTAATATTTGCAGCAAAAATAGCTTCTCTAGCTTGATTACCTTCTTCAGTCAAACCAAAAACTACATCTTCTCTTTCAATCATTTTAAAAGCAGAATTTGAAGCACCTCTTTTCTTAGAGATTTTTTGCATAACTTTCTTTTCTTCAGAAGTCAATGAAGATTCTTCAATAGCACCCTTTGTGCCTCGATCAATTAATTTTATAATTAATTTTTCATCACTTGGAATATCATCTGCTATGACAATTGCTTTTTTATCTTCGTTCATTTTTGTTACTTTTGCTTTGGAAAGAGATCCAAAAGCAGAACCAACATCACTATTTGCTAAATTAAGATTTTTTGCAATTTCTGGTAAAGTTGCTGCTCCATTATCTTTTAAAAATGTAAAGATTCTAAAGGCAGGAATACCATCTTTTTGTTGTTGTTGTCCCAACTCAGTTAGTTCAAAAAGAGTACGAACTGTACGACTCTTTTCCTCTAAAAAGCCTTTATTACATAACCAACTAAATGATTGGTTACATTGCCCCACATTATAATCCAACTCACTTATTAGTCTTTCAGAAGTGATTTGTTCACCCACTTTTACGTGACGAAGCAAGCGGACTTCTAAGGGATGCAAATTCTTTACATCAATGTCCATATTTGTTTCTCCTAGATTTAATTGCATAAAAAGCAATTAATTTTCAATTTATCTTATTAAACATAAGCAAAAATGAAAAGGTCAAAATCTATTAAATCTTAAGAATATCAATATAGAAATAAAAAAAAGTACTAAAGGTTTAAAAGTTTTTTTGCCTTATTAAAAATATCACTCTCATTTGGGACAACAAATTTTTCTAATTCAGGACTAAATGGAATTGGAAGATCTTTTCCACAAATACGAATAATAGGTTTTTCTAATAAGGAAAAGACTTCTTCATCTTCACAAATTGTAGATACAATTTCAGCTCCAAATCCACTAGATAGAGGAGCTTCATGTACAATAATTGCTTTATGTGTTTTTTTTACTGATTTTAAAATTGTTTTTTTATCTAAAGGAGATAAAGTATTCAAATCGACTATTTCAATTAGATTTTCATCTAAATTAGCTGCTTTAAATAACTCCACTATTTTAAGACAAACATTAGTACTGTATCCATAAGAAATTAGAGATAAAGAAGTACCTTCTTTTATAATAGAAGCCTTACCTATTTCAAAAACATCACTTTCATCACCTACTTCACCTTCAATTTGATAAAGCAGTTTATGCTCTAAAAATACAACAGGATTATTATCTCTAATTGACGCTTTGAGTAAAGCCTTTGCTTTACGAGGAGAAGAAGGAGCAACTACTTTCAATCCTGATATATTTGTAAACATAGATTCAAGAGATTGAGAATGCTGCGCTCCATGACCAGTTCCACAACCCATTGGTAAACGAAATACAACAGGACAATTAAATTGACCAGCACTCATAAATCTAATTTTACTTGCATGATTTATTAGAGCATCACTAATTAAAGTAGAAAAATCCCCATACATAATTTCAACAACACTTCTTATTCCTAAAAGTGAAGCCCCAACTGCTAAATTAGCAAAACCTTCTTCACTAACAGGGGTTTCAAATAATTGATTAGGTATATGAGAATATAAATCACCTGTTACTTTAAAACAGCCACCATAAAGGCCAATATCTTCACCTAAAACAACTACATTTGAATCTCTTTGACTCTCTTCTAAAAGAGCTTCTCTAATTGCTTCTCTACCTAAAGCTCTATGAAAATTTGTTGATTCATTAGTTTCTATTTTTGTTTCATCAAAAACAAAAGAATTAAGGCTATCAACACTTAAGAAATCATCTTTAACAGCTTCTGCCTTGTTTAGTTCTTCAAGCACTAATTTTTCACAAGCTTTATTTAAAATATCTAGTTCTTCTTTTGTTGCTATTTTATTATCAATTAATTTTTTTGTAAAATTTTTAATTGGACATCTTGATAACCAATATGATTCTTCTTCTCTTGTTCTATATACACAAGGATCTGATTTAGAATGTCCATTATATCTGTAAGTTTTACATTCAATTAAAAATGGTTTATTTTCTTCAATTATATATTTTCTAGCATGATAAATAGCATTATATACTTGCTCAAAATCATTACCATCAACACTAATAGCTTTGATGTTAAATACTTTTGCTCTATCAATTAGATTATTACCAGCAACCATTTGTTTTACACTTGAACTCATACCATATCCATTATTCTCAAGTAAGTACAACAGTGGCAAATCCCAAATTGATGAAATATTCATTATTTCATGAACAACTCCACGACTAGTTGCGCCATCACCTAATAAAGCAACGGCAATGTTTTCTTGTTTTTTTTGTTTTAGAGCAAAAGATAAACCAGCAGCTAATGCTACCCCGCTAGCTACAACAGCAGAAGAGCCTGGATTAAAATTAGTTTTATCACTCATATGCATACTTCCACCAAGGCCTTTACTTAAGCCGTGGCTTGAGCCAAACATTTCACTAAACATTTTATATAATGAACTGCCTGTTGCAATTGTATATCCATGACATCTATGAGTTGGTACAACCCAATCCCCTTCTTTTAAATTAAGGGCTAGAGCTGCTTGAGGTGCTTCTTGCCCTATATTTAGGTGCGTTGTACCATGCATTATATTTTTTTGAAAAAGAGATGAAATTTGTTGTTCAAAATAACGAGAATTAAGCATTATTTCTAATGCCTTCATTGCTTTCTTTTTAGATAGCTGCATAAGTTCCCCTTAAAGATCATAAATGTAAAGTTTATAATCGTGATTAAACCGTATACACAGTTTTTTAATGAGAAGTTTTTCAGACTACTCAGTTTAATTAAGTTATCATAATAATAATTCAATTATAATGCTATGTAAATATACAAAAATGAATAATTAAACATTTATACTATAATTACATAATTAGATAACAATAATAAAGAAAATAAATTACAAATTTTTTATAAAAAATTAATATAAAAATTATTTATTCTATAATGTTAACTCAATCTAAATTATTGTATTTGCAATTCTCTATTTATTAAATATTATAATAAACAAAAAATAAAAAAGATGCTAATTAGGACTAACCCCAATGGCATCTTTCTTATTATCTAAATTTCTAAAACTATCTAGAATTATCTTCTATAATTTTTGTTATTTCTTCTGTTTTTTGTTTTAATTGATCTTTATCACTAGCTTCTAAAACTAATCTTAAATAGGGTTCTGTATTGCTTTTTCTAATTCCAAACCACCAGGAATCAAATTCAATTCTATATCCATCAATATCTAATACTCTATTAGCATTAGGGGAATAAGTATTTTTCAGAATATCAATTACTTCATCTTTATTTTCTACTTTAAAATTAATTTCTCCACTAGATTCATATTTGACAATATTAGCAATTAAAGAGGATAAAGTTTGATTTTCTTTCCTTTTTTTATTTAATAAATTCAATACCATAATCATTGCAAAAAGGCCACTATCACAATTATTAAATTCTCTAAAATAATAATGCCCTGCTAGTTCCCCACCAAAAACAGCCCCAGTTTCTCTAAGCTTTGCTTTGGCATGCACATGACCTACTTTCCACATAATTACTTTATACCCAAGTCTTTCTAAGTACTCTGTTGTTGATTTACTAGTTCTAATATCAACAACTGCAATACGTTCACCTTCCATTTCAAGCATTTTTTCACCTAACACACCCATTAAGTGATCTGCTGGAATATAACCACCTTTTTCATCAATAAACATAACTCTATCAGCATCACCATCAAAAATAATACCCAAATCACATTTATTTTTTAAAACGATATCTTGTAACTGTTTACAGTTATTTGGATCTAATGGATTTGGTTCATGATTAGGGAAGGTTCCATCTAAAGTGTCATTAATATAAATAACATCATCACCTAAAATATCTTTAACAAGTAAACTTGCCATTCCATTTGAACAATCTACTGCAATTTTTAATTTAGAATAATCCTCTTTATACTTTCTTAAAAATTCTAAGTAAGGAGTTTTTGCATCAACGTGTTTAATAGTTCCTTTTTCACCAGACAATTTAATTTCTTCTTTTTCACACATCTCTTTCAATGAATTTAAACCAGTATCTTCACCAACAGGAATTGCCATTTTTCTACTTATTTTCAAACCATTATATTTTGCAGGATTATGAGAAGCTGTAATTTGAACAGACCCATCTGCTTTAAAATACACTGTAGAGAAATAAACCATTGGTGTTGAAGCGAGCGAAATATCTATAACATCACAATTTGCATCTACAATACCTTTAACTAATACTTCATAAATCATTGGGGAAGAAGTTCTCATATCTCTTCCAACTAGAATTGTTTTTGCATCTAATAATCTTGGTAAAAAAAACCCAACTTTATATGCAAGTTCAAGAGTTAATTCACTACCATAAATTCCGCGTATATCATAAGCTTTGAATGCTTTCATAAAGCCTCCTATAAAAATTAATTAGTAAAAATTATTTATGAAAATCCATATTATTTACAAATATTTATTTTCATTCTTTATAAAGAATTATTACATATAAAATTATACAAAATATTTTAAAAAGATTAAACTGAATTAAAATAAAAAATACAAATATTTTAATAAAATAGGAGAAAATAAATTATCAAAAAAATAACATTTTTTAACAAATAATTAATATAATAAATAGATTATTAATAAGGCGTGTACTCCAAAGTTGAATTGACTATTATCATTTTTTCTTGTACAAATTACATATACTAATGTTTTGGAGGGGCTATGGAATCTTCATTAGCTATACCTGCTTTAACTAAGGATTTAGTTAGAGTTTTAATTGATGCTGACACTATCTCTCGCAGAGTTGATGAATTAGCACATAAAATCAATGAAGCATATGCAAACATTGAAGGGCGCCTTATACTTGTAGGGGTATTGAAGGGCTCTTTTATTTTGACCGCAGATTTATGCAGAAGATTAACAATTCCTCATGTTGTTGATTTTATTGGATTATCATCTTATACAGGTGATAGCACAAGTGGCAACGTTCGTCTTTTAATGGATACAAGAGAAAATATGGAAAATAAGCATGTCTTAATAATAGAAGACATTCTTGATTCTGGATACACTCTTGATTATTTAATTAGAAACTTTAAAGCAAGAAATCCTGCTAGTGTTAAAACTTTAGTTTTATTAGATAAACCTGATAGACATACAGTACCAGTAGAGATAAACTACATGGGCTTTACAATACCTGATGTATGGGTTGTTGGATATGGTTTAGATTATAATGAACAATATAGAACTCTTCCTTATATAGCTGAAATGTATCCACAAAATTAAAAAAACAAAAAAAATTAA
Organism: Sphaerochaetaceae bacterium; assembly: GCA_963678575.2. Lineage (GTDB taxonomy): Bacteria > Spirochaetota > Spirochaetia > Sphaerochaetales > Sphaerochaetaceae > Pleomorphochaeta. The sequence continues at coordinate 1,704,450 of CAXXHV010000002.1, forward strand.
TAAATAAAATTGGAAACTTCTTTATGAAAAACGAAAAATTTTATGTTAGCTACAACACTGTTCACACATTGATCAAAGAGTTAGCACAAAAAATTATTAACAGCGACTTTGATCCTGATGTAATAGTTGCAATCGGTTCAGGCGGGTTTATTCCTGCAAGAATAATCAAAACATTTATCAATCGCCCTATATATGCAGTTGGAATATCTTACTACGGAGTTGATAAAAAACACAAAACACACCCCACCAAAATTCAATGGATTGATGAAGTCCAAGAACAACTTAAGGGTAAAAAAGTATTATTAATTGATGAAGTAGATGACACTAGAGCTACTCTTGGTTATTGCGTAAGAGAATTATTAGAATATAATCCTGAGGAAATAGCCGTACTTGTCCTTCACAATAAATTAAAAGAAAAAGATGCAGATTTCCCAAAAGAAATCAAAAGATATTATCCAGCTTTAGAAATTGAAGATGTTTGGATAAAATATCCTTGGGATGCTGAGGATATAGAAGACCACACAGAAAAAGAAAAGGCAATGCTATTAAACTTAAATAACGCCTAAGGAGAAAATAATGAGTATAAGTGCTATTGTAGGAGCCCAATGGGGAGATGAAGGAAAAGGTCGTGTTGTTGACTATTTAGCAACAAAAGCTGATCTATGTATACGCTTTCAAGGTGGTGATAACGCCGGACATACTGTAATTAATGATAAAGGTAAATTTGCCCTTCACATTATCCCTTCCGGTATCTTTAATCCTGAAACAACAAATATTGTTGGAGCTGGAACAGTAGTAAACTTTGATACAATGAAAATTGAACTAGATTCTATTGCTACTGCTGGAGTTGATGGTAGTAATCTTTTTATTGATAAAAGAGCTCACTTAATTATGCCATTCCATTGCACTCTTGATGGAGCTGAAGAAGCAAGCAAAAGCAACAACTGGAAAATTGGAACAACAAAAAAAGGTATTGGCCCAACTTATAGTGATAAAGCTGCAAGAAGTGGAATTAGAGCTGTTGACATCTTAGATGTAGATAGACTAACAAAAAGATTAGAAATGCTTTTACCAAGAAAAAACAGAGAATTATCATATTTTGGACTTCCTGAAGTTACTATTGAAGAAATGTTAGAAGTTTGTGCTAAATGGAGAGATTTATTTGGCGATAAAATTATTGATTCAGTTCCTGTAATAAGAGAAGCTTATAAAGCAAATAGAAAAATCTTGTTAGAAGGTCAACTTGGTATAATGAGAGATTTAGACTGGGGTATTTACCCTTACACAACAAGCAGCAACCCAACAGCTGGTGGTACTTGTAGTGGAGCTGGTATTGCACCAACTAGAATCGATGAAATTATTGGAGTTGTAAAAGCTTACTCTACATCAGTTGGTGGTGGTCCTTTCATGACTGAACTTTTTGATGCTGATGGAGAAAAATTAAGAGATTTAGGCCATGAATACGGTGCAACAACAGGTCGTCCTCGTCGTTGTGGTTGGTTTGATGCAGTAGCTGCTGATTATTCTTGTTGGATAAATGGTTTTACTGGTATTGCTATAACAAAACTCGATATTTTAGATCATTTTGATACAATTAAAGTATGTACAGCTTATGAAATTAATGGAGAGGTAATTAATTATTTACCAGAAACTGCATTACAAGAAATTGCAAAACCAATTTATAAAGAATTTAAAGGTTGGAAAAGCGATACTTCTAATGCAAGGAAATGGGAAGATTTACCTAAAGAAGCTCAAGATTATTGTATTGAAATCGGCAAGCTTGTTGGTGCTCCAATTAAATTTGTTTCAGTTGGCCCAGAAAGAGATCAAATTATTATTTTATAATTTATATAAGGGTTAAGCAGAAGCTTAACCCTATTTTATTAAAAGAATAGTTTTAAAAATTAATGTTTGTATAATTTGGAGTATTTTATGACAACATTCAACCATGATACTTATATCTCACCATTTACTTGGAGATATGGTAGTAATGAACTAAGAGAAATTTATAGTGAACAACATAAAAGAATTCTACTTAGGAAAATTTGGATTGCTCTAGCCTCTGCTCAAATGGAAGCTGGTTTAGTAAGTCAAAAGCAAGTAGAAGAGTTATTAGCTCATAAAACCGATATTGATATTGAAAGAGCAACTGAGATTGAAAATATCATTCATCATGATTTAATGGCTGAAATTAAAACATATGCAGAGCAATGTCCAAATGCTGGTGCAATAATTCATCTAGGTGCAACAAGCATGGATGTATTAGATAATATGGACGCAATTAGGCTTAAAGAAGCTTTAGACATTATAATTTCTAAAGCTAAAGAATTGTTAAAACTATTTGTAAATAAAATGGAAGAATATAAAAATTTACCTTGTATGGCTTTCACACATATTCAACCTGCAGAACCAACAACTGTAGGATATAGGATTGCACAAACAGCCCAAGATTTAATTGATGATATTAAAGAATTAGAAACAGTGAGAAAAAATATCAAAGGTAAAGGGATGAAAGGTGCTGTAGGGACAGCAGCAAGTTATACAGAACTATTGAAGAACACAAATATGAGTGCAAAACAAATGGAAGATAAAGTAATGAAAAAACTAGATCTCAATGCATTTAGTGCTGCAACTCAAGTGTACACAAGAAAACAAGATTTAAGAGTTGTAAACTCTTTATCGTCCCTTTGCTGTACTCTTTACAAATTCTTTATTGATTTTAGATTACTTCAATCTCCACCCATAGGAGAATGGTCTGAACCTTTTGGAAAAAATCAAGTTGGTTCTTCTGCTATGCCTTTTAAAAGAAATCCAATAAATAGTGAAAAAATTGATAGTTTATGTAGATTTGTAAGCTCACAAGCAAATACCTTGTGGCAAAATAGTGCACAAACATTATTAGAGAGAACTTTAGATGATAGTGCTAATAGAAGAATTGTTTTACCAAATTCATTTTTAGCAACAGATGAAGCATTAATTACAAGTATTAAAGTTGTAAAAAATATGAATATCCATCAAACAGCAATTAAAAGAAATATGAAAACATATGGTATTTTTGCTGCAAGTGAAAGACTATTAATGGAATTAGGTCGTAGTGGAGCTAATAGACAAGAAATGCACGAACTAATTAGAGAACATAGTTTGAAAGCTTGGAAAGAAGTTCAAGAAGGAAATGAAAATACTCTAAAAAATGATTTAGTTAATGATAAAACTATTTTAAAATATGTTTGTAAAGACAAAGCAATAGAATTATTAGATGCAGACGAATATATAGGAGATGCTCCATTAAGAACTGAAATGGTTATTAAAGAAGCATTAGAAATCTTATAGAAAATTAATTATTTGAACACCTGCTCTAAAGAGATAATAGTAGATTATCATTCTAGGGAATCTCACAAGACAAGCAAAAATTACTTTTCTAAAATCAACCTTAAGTATTCCTGCAGTCCAACAAATTGTTGAATATGGTATAGGAGTCAAAGCAGCAAGTACAACTGCCCAGGCTCCTTTTTTGTGTATTAAAACTTTATGTGTTCCCATTATCCTATTTGCAAAATTCTTAACAATTTTAATTTTTGATACAAGATGCCCAAGCCAATAAGCACATAAACCACCAAAAAAAGAAGCAGTCCCCATAAAAAAAGTAATCTGTAATGGAGTCCAGGAAGAAGAAACTAAAGGGAACATGATATCTGGAGTCAAAGGAACTATAAAAGTATCACAAAGAAATACAAATAATGCTACGCCATGAAAGCCCAAGTCATTATATAATTTCATTGCAACTTCATTTGCCTTAACGTTAGTTTTAAAAATCTTATCATAAAGTAAGAAAAGAATAAAAATAAACAATAGCATGAAAAAAGTTCGAATTATTAATTTTTTCCAATCTATTTTCCCATCATCTTTTAAAAAAGTATGCTTATCTTTATCATTCATTAAAATAACCTACAAAAGCTTTACTAAACTCATTAATATTTTCACATTCGCCTTTACCTTGAAAAGAAGGAAAACGACCGCCACCCTTAGCTTTAATAATTGATAAAACTTTATTTCTTAGTTCATTAAAATCATATTTTTCAAAGCTTTTTCCTAAATATATATACCATCTCAAAGAAGATTCATTTTTTTGATACAAAAATAATACCTTATCAATTGATAATTCAAGATCTTTAAATTCTAAATTTTCAAGAGTAACATCTTTAATAATTATTCTTTGAGAATTTTCATTTAATAATGCTTTGATAAATAAATTAGCCTTTTCTTTTTTTAAGACTCTCAACTGTCTCTCTAATTCTAAATTCTTCTCAATTAAAGCTTTATTACAAGAAACTAAAGTATCAGTAGTTGCACTATTTATAACACATAATTCTTTAATAATTGAATCATTTTTTCTAACAGCATTAGTAGCATTAGCAGATACTTTAAAAAGTAATCTGTAATGATTCCTTATTTTCTCAATACCACAAAAAAGGATTCTTCCTATTTCACTTGTATTCTCCACATGGAGTCCACCACAAGCAATTAAATCTACATCTTCAATTCTTACGATTCTTATCAAACCATCGACTTTTATACTTCTTCTTAAATTTAATTTTTCAGCTTCATCTTTGTTCAGCTCTAAATAACTGATTTTTTTTGATTCAATAATTTTTTGATTTGCTAAATCTTCAACCTTATAACAATCCTCTTCACTGAAATTATTATTATCTATTTCTATTGTTAGAAATTCCGAACCTTGATGAACAGAAACTGTGGAAACATTAAAATGAGAATGAAGTAAACCACTAATTAAATGTTGAGCAGTATGCATCTTCATATAACTATATCTAAAGTCCCAATCAAGTTTTAATTTAACACAATCATTTATTTTAAAAGAACTACTATCTCTTAGAATATGCGCAATTGAATTATTACTTTTTTGAGTATCTAAAAGTTCAATATCATTTATAAAACCTTTATCGCCTGGTTGTCCACCACCTTCTGGATAAAAAATAGTTCGATCTAAATAAATCATATTGTTATCAATATTTATTATTTTAGCTTCTACTTCTTTCATATATGGATATATATAATATTGTTTAATACTTTCAATCATGATTTTTTCCTTTTCTTCCATACCTCTCCACTTTTTGGCAATTCTATGGAAAATTGAATTGCAATTATTCTAATAATAAAAACAAAAAATGAACAAGATATAAATAATAATAAAACTGATAACTCTGTTTTTTCTAAATATAAGAATAAAAGTCCCCCAAGCAAAGAGGCAGTAGCATAAAAATCATTTGTTAATATAGTTGGAATATTTTTACTCATCAAATCTCTTATCACACCACCACCAGTTGCTGTAATAACACCACACATAACTTGACCTACAACAGAACATTCATAAATGGCACCCTTAGCACAGCCCAAAGCAGTAAATACTCCAAGACCCAAAGCATCAGCATATTTTATTATTTTTCTCTCTGAATGGATAAAAGATCCAATAAAAAATACAACAATCCCAACACTAACACATACAACTAAATATATATAATTAGTAAGAGCAGCCGCTGGCGTTGCCCCAATTAAAGCATCTCTTATCATACCTCCACCACAACCAACTGTTGTTGCAAAAACAATGACTCCGAGAAAATCTAAATCTTTCTCGACACCTTTTAAAGCCCCAGTTAAAGCAAAAATAACTGTGCCCAAAATATCGAATCCATATATTAAATCAATTGTATTTGTCATAAAAGCAATTTAACATATCTTATAGGTACTTGTTAATTAGTAATTTTGATATTATCTTATCTTTATAAAGATTTTTCTTTAATAAAAAAAATATTGAGGTAAATATAATGGCTAGAATCAAATCTGCTTGGGAAATAGCTTTAGAAAAAACTGAAAGTTTAAATGTTGATGTTGATAAAATAAATAAAAATAATGCAATTAAATTTGGAAGAAGAATTTGTGGACTTTATCTAAATGATATTGATTATACTTTGGAAAAATTTAAAAAAGAATATAGTGAAGCTAGTGATAAAACAGCGACAAAAGAAGGGATCATAAATAATTTATTAATTAATCTCACTCTTCCAAGTGATTTAACTTTTGAAAAAACCTTAGATAAAATTAATGATATTGTCTCTGAAATAAGTGATAACAGCGATGAAATAATTAATACAATAAATCAAATAAAAGAATTTTTTAAACAATATTTAAATCATCAAGATGACTTAGTTAATCAAATGAAAGAACAATTCGCTCCCGTATTACAACAAAAAGAAGCTCAACTTCAACAACAATATGGACCCGATTTCAAATATAGCGCTGAACAAGATTCAGAATTTATGAAATTGCTTGACGATAATCTAAAAAAATTAGATCAACAATACAATGAAACTCTAGACAATGTAAAAGAGAAAATTAAACAAGATTTATCATAAAATAAAATAATAAACTATTAAAAATAAGGGAGGAATTACTTCCCTTATTTTTATATAATTACATCCTTAATAAAAATAAAATATACAATAATTGAGATAATAACACTGAGCAGAGTCCCTACTAAGTAATACTCAGCAAAATCTTTATCCTCAGTTAGTTTCTTCCATCTTGCAATAGACTTTGCTGTAAAAATATAACCTATTACAACATATTGATTTACACATAATAACAAAAGTATTAATAATCTCTCAAAATTTCCAATCATTCTTCCTAATCTTAGAGGAGAATTTTCATTACTTAATTCAATTTCACTATTTAGATTATTTTTATTTAAAATATTTTTTATTAAAATATTAGCAGGTTTAAAAATTAATAAAATAGAGACTAAAAATTGTAAATATTTTTGTATTTCATTTAGATTAAATCTTTGAATAACGATTATATAATCAGCTTTATAATAAAATAACACTACTAACAACAAACAAAAAATATGTAAAAGTTGATCGATAATAAAAAAAGAATTATTTGATTTAAATTTCTTTAAAAGAACATATTTTATTGAATCTATTATGTAATGAGATAAAATTAATATTAAAATAGTAATAAATAAGCTAGTTGAAAATTTATAAAAAATAAAAACAAATAAAAAAGAAAAAGAATATATTAAACTATGAAAAACAACATATTTATATTTATTGTTTTTTAAATTTGCTAAGTTTTGGGATTGAAAATAAAAGTCCCCAACAACATGTAATAGAATTAGAATTATAAATAGATTTTTCATAATAGATTAATCCTCGTTGTTTCAATTAATTTAATTATACTTTTTTTTGATAAATTATAATTTTCAAAGTTTGAAGCTTTTAAACTTCTACTAACTAAAGATTGATCTATATTTAAAATATCTGAAATTTTAGCCTGAATGATATTATAATCTTTGATTTTTAATTTTACAATTTTCTTCTGCAAAGTACTCCAATTATTAAAGCTATTACAAACCCAAAATAAATGAGCATTTAATTCTTCATCAACAACAATATCTGAACTCTCTATATAAATATTTTGGTAATTTTTGTTGTTTTTCAAAACAGAAATACTTTTTCTTGCTTTATGATAAGCCGGGCCATCAGAACCTATTGAAGCTTCTCTATTTATATCTGTATATATTTTTCCAATACCAAGGCCAAATCTAAATTGAACATCGCTAATATTAAATTGAATTTTTTCAATTATCTCTAATAAATACCTGCTTTTATTTAATAAGCCTTGAAATTCATCACCAAGAGTAATTATAAAATTTGAAACAATATCTTCTTTGTATTCTTCATTTATTTCACTTAAAATTGAAGATAATTTTGATTGTAATACTCTTCTATTATTTTCATCTATTTTCTTAGAATCAATAATATCACCAATAATTGCAATTAAATTATCATTATTATAATTTTCCATAATATTCCCTTTGTAATTTATAATAATATTATATCATATTTAATAAATATGTCAATTTTTTATCATAAAACTAAATTATGATATTTATTTATCATAAAAAAATCCTATATGCAATATATAGGATAAAGAAAATATTTAATATAGCCCCTTTAAAAAAACCACCAAAAAGGAGGCATTAAAAACCCAATAAAAAAAATAACGCCAAGAGCAAATAAAGAAATTGAAATAATAGATAATACCCAGCCAGCCATTGCTGCACTTGAATTATGCCTTATTTTAGTGCCCTTAACTAAAGCAATAATACCTAGTATCAAACCAACAAAAGAAAAAAACCAGGAAAAAATACTTACAATAGAAATAATTCCTAAAATTAAAACTACAGAAGAAGCATCATCACTTGTTGTTTTCTTTACACAATTTTCATTATCATATGGATGCGAATCATTATCATAATTATTCATTTTTGACTCCTTACTTTTTATATATAATAATATCATTATATTAAAAGATAAATAATAAATATATCAAATACATATAAATAACAAAAACTCTAAGAGGTAGGGTTTCCTCTTAGAGTTTATTATCAAATATTATATTTTATTAATCCCAATACTTTTTCATTCTTTCTACTAGTGAAACTCTGTATGCTTCCCAATCTTTAATTGGGTGTTTAGCTACACCTTCTTCACAAGCAGCTTTAGCAACAGCTACTGCTTCATATTCAATAACTCTTGGATCGAATGGTTTTGGAACAATATAATCTCTTCCGAAACTAAAGCTTCTACCATATGCTTCTTCAACTTCTTTTACAATTGGTTCTTTTGCTAACTTAGCTAAAGCTTTAGCAGCAGCCATTTTCATTGATTCTGTAATTTCTGAAGCTCTAACATCAAGTGCACCACGGAAAATAAAAGGGAACCCTAATACATTATTAATTTGGTTTGGATAGTCACTTCTACCTGTTGCCATAATTAAATCACTACGTGTTTCAATTGCTAAATGATAATCAATTTCTGGATTAGGATTACTCATTGCAAATACAATTGGATCTTTTGCCATTGATTTCAACATTTCTGCAGAAACACAATCAGCAACAGATAGTCCCATAAATACATCAGCACCGTCCATAGCGCTTGCTAAATCTCTTGCTTCAGTCTCTACTGCAAATTCTTCTTTTTGACTTGTCATTCCGTTTGTGCGACCTTTGTAGATAACACCACGACTATCACACATAGTCAAATTTTCTTTTTTTACACCTGCAGCAACAAACATTCTTGCACATGAAATACCAGCAGCACCAGCACCATTAACAACAACTTTAATATCTGCTAAGTTTTTGTTAACAATTTCACAAGCATTCATTAATCCAGCTGTAGCAATAATAGCTGTACCATGTTGATCATCGTGGAAGATTGGAATATCACATTGTTTAATTAATTCTTGTTCAATTTCAAAACATTCTGGTCCCTTAATATCTTCAAGGTTAACACCACCAAATGTTGGTGAAATTTTCTTAACAAGTTCAATTAATTTTTTAGGGTCTTTTTCATCAACTTCGATATCAAATACATCAATATCTGCAAATCTCTTAAATAAAACACCTTTTCCTTCCATAACAGGTTTACTTGCTAATGGTCCTCTGTCTCCTAAACCTAGAATAGCTGTACCATTAGAAATAACTGCAACAAGATTACCTTTTGCTGTGTATTTATAAGCGTCTTCTGGATTTTCTTCAATTGCTAATACTGGTTGTGCTACACCTGGAGTATAAGCAAGACCTAAATCATCAGCAGTTTTACAAGGTTTTGTTGGAACAACACTAACCTTACCTGGTACCCCATCTTGAATATGATAAGCTAAAGCTCTTTCTTTTAAAGTTGCCATTTATTTTTCCTTTTATTTATTTTCGAAATCCCATTTATAATCCATGTCCCATCTATCTCTTAATTCAATCATTACTTTTTGTAATGAAGGAGGGACTGGACATCCATGTTCTTTTCTATAGTTATAAGAAATAAATTCTTTTTCTCCAGCGGTAAAGATTTGATCTTGACCAGGAGCTTTTTCACTATTTCTTAATTGTCTACAAATTGTACCAGCAATAGTTTTGAAAGTTTTTGCTCCCATAAAATGTTCTGGATCAATAGCAATAAAGAAGTGTCCAAGTGGATATGGGATTGGGTTATGATCAGCATCAAAACCATTTAGTTCTTTCATAAAGGCACCATCTTGTAATGCTGCACATAAGATTTCTACAACAGCTGCATAGCCATAACCTTTATAGCCACCAGTTAATTCACCAATTCCTCCAAGAGGAGTTAAAGCAGCATTTCCAGTTGTTAAATCTTTTAAAACTTGTTGTGTATCAGTACGAGTAGAACCATCACGGCCAATTACCCAACCAGCAGGTAAATCTTTACCGGCTCTACCATATACTTCAATTTTACCACGTTGTGATACACTTGTAGCACAGTCTAAAACAAATGGGAATTCTTCATCTGTAGGTAATCCAAAGGTTAATGGATTTGTTCCCATCATATTTTCAACACCATTTGTAGGAGCAATTGAAGGTCTAGCATTTGTTCCTGTAATACCAATCATATTTTCTTTGATTGCCATTAATGAATAATAACCCGCAATACCGTAGTGAGTAGAGTTTCTAACAGCAACCATACCAATACCATATTTTTTTGCTTTTTCAATAGCCATTTCCATAGCTTTTTTTGAAACTACATGACCTAAACCATTATGTCCATCTAAAACTGCTGTTGCATCTTGGTCTTTTACAACTTCAATTTCAGTTATAGGATTCATAATCCCTTTATCAATTCTGTCAATATAAATTGGTTTTAAACGACCAATTCCATGACTATCAATACCTCTTTTGTCTGATTCGATTAATACATCTCCAATAGTTTTTGCATCTTCTTCTGGAATTCCTGCATTAACAAGAGCGTCTTTCATGAACTTTTCTAAATCTTCAAAAGGGATCCATGCACAATCTTTATAATGATCTGCATAAGTTTCTTCAAATTTCATAGCTATCCTCCTACGATTTTGCTATAAGCACTTGTATATGTTTACTTATTTCTGTGTTTTTTAATAAGTTACCACCATTTTCATCTGTAACTAATACATCAACTCTTTCAATTGGAGCTGTTTTAAAATTAGATACAACGCCAATTTTATTTTCAGTAGCTACAACAATTTTTGAGCCGACACTGTGATCAATCATAGCTCTAGTTGTATCAGCTTCTTCTAATACTGGGGTTGTTAAACCTGCAATAGGAGAAAAACCATCTACTCCAATAATTGCTTTATTTGCATATATTTGATCAATTAAATTAAAAGCTAATCGTCCAGAAACTGAATGTGATTTTGGTCTATAATATCCACCAACAAAAATGATTTTGACATTACCTTCACTTTTTATGAGCCACATTGCATCAATATTATTTGTAACAATAGTAATATCAATATTTCTTTCAAGAATTGCCTTAATTACTTCTAAGGTTGTAGAACCACTGTTAATATAAACAGTATCACCTTCTTCTAATAATGAAGAAGCAAGTTTCCCAACAGCTTGTTTTTCTTTTGAACATTCAGAAGCTTTTTGTAAGTAGTCGGGTTCAATGTTTAAATTTCGTCTTAAGGTAGCGCCACCATGAGTTCTCTCTAAAACCCCTTTAGCACAAAGACTATCTAAATCTCGTCTAATGGTTAATTCACTTACCTCAAGTTCAGGTGCAAGTTCACTTACACTTACACTCTTATTTTTCATTGCTAATTCTTGGATAAATCTTTGTCTCTCAACAGGTAACATTTTTCTTCCTCTGAACGTTTTTGTTCGTTTGAGTACATAATACATTCAAAATAATTAACTGTCAATAAAAAAAAGTTCAAAAATATATATATTTCAATTCAATACTGTTCAAATACTATTATCATTTTTTAATCAAAACATGCTATTTTATATAATAATGTTCAATTACTAAATAATGTTTTTGTACTTTTTAGATTTTTTTTCAACTTTATACTTGAATAACACTAATAAATTTGGTAATCTCTCAATCGTTGCTTTGGTGCCATACCCAAGTGGTAAGGGAACGGTCTGCAAAACCGTGATGCATCGGTTCGAATCCGATTGGCACCTTAAATATTTGTTATACAATGCAATAAAAAAACTCCTAAATCTTAACTGATGATAGGAGTTTATTTTTTTAGTTCAAAAAAAACATATTGATTATAATAAAATTTTATGTTTTAATTTAAGTATCAATTTAGGAGATAAGTCGGTGAGAAGATAAATAAACGGAAGAAACAGAAACCTTTAATTAAAATTACATTGTAATTATTTTTGTGTCCTCGAGGGTTTTCCGTTTTAATTTTTTCTTATCAGATTCTTCCCTCAATCTAGATTTCTATATATGGATGTCTATTTAATGTATTTCCTAAATTTAAAAAACGTATCTTTTTCTTATCAAAATTCAATCAAACAATTATTTAATTCAATAAACCATAGTTTTTCCAATGGTTGGACAGCTATAATTGGACCTAATGGTTGTGGAAAAACAACTTTATTAAAATTAATTGAAAAATCAATTAATCCTAGTTCTGGAACCATAAGCCCTAATTTAACTACATTCTTATGTAAACAAGATAATATTGAAGAATTACCTAAATTATTTTATGACCCTGATATAATAAATTCACCTCAGACTCATGAACTACTAAGTAAACTAGAAATAAAAGAAGATTGGGGATTCAAATGGGACAATCTCAGTGGTGGAGAGAAAAAAAGATGCATGGTTGCTAATGCTATTTGTACAAACTCTCAAGTTTTACTTATAGATGAAATGGCTAACCATTTAGATAAATATTCAATGAATTTATTATCAAATGAATTAAGGAAATACAATGGAATTGGTATAATAATTTCTCATGATGTTGATTTTTTAGATTCTATTTGTCAAACAACTCTTATCCTTGAACCTACAAAGCAAAATACTCAACTATTTCATTTTAATACTAAACCCTCTGTTGCATTAAAAGAAAAAGATTTATTTATCAATGATTTAAAAAAGAAAAAAAGTGAAAACATTAAAGAATTGAATAAATTAAAAAAATATAGAGAAATTGAAAAAAATAATATACAAACTTCAAAAAAAAGACTATCTAAAAAAAATATAAGCCCTAAAGATCATTCAACTGCTGCAAAAATAGATGGAGCAAGAATCACAGGTAAAGATAAAAAAGCTGGGGATAAAATATCAACAATTAATTCAAAAATTAATAAAAAAGCAAAAGAAGTAGAAGGCATTGCAAGCATTAGATCTCATGAAATAAAAATTGAGATTCCATCAATGAAATACCATAAATCAAATATTTTATCACTAGAAGAAAATAGCATTGAATTATATAACAATTCTTTAATAATTAATCATCCTTATTTAAATATAGAAAATAATGATCGGATAATCATTGAAGGGAATAATGGAGTTGGAAAAAGCTCTTTTATCAAACATATAATTAATCATTTAAAAGAAAAAAGAATTAACCATTATTACATAGCTCAAGAATATTCAAGCAAAGAAAGAATTAAATTAAAGCAAGATGTTTTAAATTTAGATAAAGAAAATCAAAGCATTGTTATATCAAATGCTTTCTTACTTGGGGTAAATCCAGAGGATATTTATAACAATGAAATATTGAGTCCTGGTGAAAATCAAAAACTATTATATAGTTTAGCTTTTTTAAATAAAACGCCTTTGCTTATTCTTGATGAACCAACAAACTATTTAGATATTGTGTCAATAAAAGCTCTAATTGAAGCAATTAATAAATATGATGGAGCTTTAATTGCTGTAACTCATGATAAATATTTTTGTTCAGCTATAGCAAAAAAAATATGGTATTTAGAAAAAACAGAAAAAATATGCAATCTAAGTGAAAAGATTATTGATTCTTCTTTATAAAAAAGAAAAAAATTATTTGTTTATAATTTTAGGTATCTAAGATCTCAAACAATTCTTTATAACTTATAATTGAAATATCATCACCTTGTTTTTTCTTCATCATTGCTTTATTTAGCTTTGAACTTCCAACATTTTGAGAACCAAGTATTAGGTATTTTGTTTTATTTATAACAGACTCCCCTACAAGACCTCCATTATTTACAATAAGTTGCCAAACCTGGTTTCTTGCATAATTTGGGATTTCACCAGTAATAACACAATGACAATTTTCTAATTTATTACTTATCTTTTTAGTAACTTTAATTTGGGAGGCTCTACAACTTCCCAAAATTTTACTCATATCCCTAATATAAATATCATAAGGTCTATCTATTTCCAATAAACATTTATATAACATATTTACATCATCTAGAGCTCTATGAGTTTGCTCTATTTCAATACCAAAATAAGATCTAATATAATCAAGTCTATATTTTGGTAAATTATAAGCATTTCTAAAAATTGAAAGACTATCAATATATTTATTACTCAATCCAAAAAGCAATCTTCTATTTAATACATCTACATCAAAAGGAGCATTATGAGCAACTAAAATATCATCTCCAATAAAGTTATAAATATCATAACTAGCGATTTCTATAGTTGGAGCATTTTTAACTTTTTCATTTGTAATTCCATGAATTTTTATTACCTCTTGAGGAATAATCATTTTGGGATTTACTAATGTATTGAAAGCTTCTACAGGTTTTCCATCTCGAAATTTTAAGGCAGCAAATTCAACTAATTTAGAATAGCAACCTAATCCTGTTGTCTCTGTATCTATTATTGTGAAATCTTTTATTGTTTTAAAAATCATAACTTACTTATTTTTCTCTTTATTAATATATTAATCAAATTTAATTAAATTTTTTCCAAACTTCTTAATTATTTCAAATTTTGGATCAGAAGGAATAACTATTGTACTTTTAGTTCTTTTTAAAACTATATTGTGATTAAAAGACTCAAATGATGAAAAATTATTACCCATTCTTTGATTATCATAAGTTGTCAAACATCTTGCATATAACACTCTTTTTATTTCACCAGGTTCTATTGTTACGCCATTACCTTTTCCATAATATGAAGTACTGGAGCCTAAATGAATTGAAAATTCATTACTTGGACCTCCTTCATATAAAGACCAAGGTGGTTGATTCCTTCCACCATAATCTAAAACCATAGTTGAATAATCAAGATTTATATCAATATCTTCCATTAACTCTGTTCCTGGAGAAAAAGATAAGAATATTAACTGATGATGTGGATTGATTATACTTGACCAGATATGAGAAGAGCTCTCTAAGTCATTTTTAGCATATAAAATATCAGTTGTACCTAAAATACCAGCAATATTTTTTGCATCACAAGTACCACCTGTTTTTAGTGGAGCTTTATCTAAAGGAAAAGGTTTTTCACTCTCACCTATTCTTTCAAATACTTTATCACTATCAACATCATCAAATTTTTTCCATAGTTTTGTACTGCTGTTTAATAAACAATTTGATTCTAAAAAAGGAGCACCAATAGTGTTATCGAAACCAACATGTAAATTTATCTCTTCTTTAGAGGTGTTTTTTATATATAATGCAGAATAAATAACTGGTTGATTTGGCAGTACAACATCTAATCTTTTTGTTGACCATTTACTATCTTTAAACTTAGAGTCATTTTTTGAGAGAACCCAAACCCCACCTGTTGTTTCATCACTACCATATCTTTGAACAATCCACTTTACTCTATCTTTTTCTAAAACTGCATCTAAATAAGAATCGTTTAAATCTTTATTCAAATTTTCACTTTTATTTAATAAATCATCATAAGTATTAATATTTTCAATAAGCTTTTCTTCTTCATTAGCTTTATTATCAGTATTTTTTTTATCAATTAATTTTACTTGATACCCATACAATTTATCTAAAAGAGGATCTTGATCTCTGTGTTTAATATTTTGATCAACAGTATCTTTGGAGAAAGGGAATCTATGTAATTTATTTGAATTAACCCAGCCTCCATGAATATTCATTGCACTAAACTCAATAAGTCTTCCATTATAATCTTGGACAACGGCTCTAATTAAATCATTACTCAGTACAGTAGCATTTTCATCATCTTTGATTCTTACTCTTCTTATATCCATTATTGCTTAATTCCTTATAATACTAAAAAAACATAGAACATTTTTAATATCTCGTCTATAATTATAATAAAGATGTATATTAGTACAAGGAGATTTACCATGATTAATGAAAAAAATGGTGTTTTTATTTTATCTACAACAAATACAACATATATTTTTCAAGGAAAAGAAAATGAACATTTAGAACATTTGTACTATGGTGCGAAGTTAAATGAAAAAAGTATTAAAGCTGAGTTATTAAGTACAAAATATATGCAAATTGCAGGGACTTCCACTCTATATGAAGAAGGTAGCAACTTAAATTTAGGTTTAATAAAACAAGAAATTTCTACTCCTGGTAAAGGTGATTATAGAGAGCCCTTTGTACAAATTAGTTATAATGGCGGGATGAATACTCTTGATTTCTTATATTTTAGTCATGAAATAACAAATGCAAAACCCAAAACCTTTTCATCCCTACCCGAATCATATGGGAATAGAGACGAGTGCGATACATTAAAAGTAACTCTAAAAGATAAAGAATTAGATATTAAACTAGTACTAACTTATGGAGTATTTACTAATTGTGATGTAATAACAAGAAAAGCTGAACTATTTAATTATGCAAACAAAAATATTACTATTGATTCTTTATACTCTCTTCAACTTGATATAGATGAATCAGATTTTGATTTAATTACTTTTGATGGTGCTTGGGCAAGAGAAAGACATATAAATAAAAGAGAATTAAAACCAGGTATTGTAATAAATGATTCAAAAGTTGGAACATCTAGTGCTCAACATAACCCTCTAATATATATTTGTGAAAAAAATTGTAGTGAATTAAATGGTAAATGTTATGCAACAAATTTAATATATAGTGGAAATCATAAAGAAGTAATAGAAGTTACTCCTTATAATCAAACACGTGTTTTAACTGGAATAAATGATTCTTCTTTCAAATGGATTTTACATCCTAATGAAAGATTTACAACACCAGAAGCAATAATGAGCTATAGTGAAAAAGGGCTTAGTGCTCTAAGTAACAACTTTCAATACTTTGCTAACAATAATATTGTAAGAGGTTATTGGAAAAATAAAGAAAGACCTATCTTAGTTAATTCTTGGGAAGCCTTCTATTTTGATTTTGATGATACGAAGGTATTAAGTCTTGCGAAAAAAGCTAAAGAAATAGGCGCAGAACTCTTTGTATTAGATGATGGATGGTTTGGAAATAGAAACGATGATACTTCAAGTTTAGGAGATTGGGTGGTCAACACTTCAAAACTCAGTGAAGGGATTGGAAACCTTTCTTCAAAAATACATAAATTAAAAATGCTATTTGGTCTATGGGTAGAACCTGAGATGATAAGTAGAAACAGCAATTTATTTGATAATCATCCTGATTGGGCTATAATGATTCCAGGTAGAAAACCAAGTGTTGGAAGAAATCAATTTATTTTAGATTTAAGTAGAGATGATGTAATTTGTTATCTTGAAGATACTCTTTCAGATATCTTCTTATTAGGTGAAGTTGATTATGTAAAATGGGATTTCAATAGAGTTTTTAGTGATTTATATTCTTCAAATGTTGAAATTGCAAACATGGGCGAATTTATGCATAGATATTATTTAGGCTTATATAAATTACTAGATAGATTAACTCGTAAATTCCCTAAAATATTATTTGAATCATGCTCTGCCGGTGGTAATAGGTTCGACTTAGCAATGCTTTCTTTTATGCCTCAAAACTGGACTAGTGATTGTACTGATGTTTATGAGAGATTATTTATTCAAGAAGGAACTAGTTTTGGATATCCACTCAGCGCTATGACAAATCATGTTAGTGCAAGTCCAAACCATCAAACACTTAGAACTAGTGACATTGAATCTCGCTTTAATGTAGCTTCAATCGGAAACCTTGGATATGAAATAGATTTAAATAATATTAGTAAAAATGAGCTAGAACAAGTAAAAGAACAAATCAATTTCTACAAAAGATATCGCCATACACTTCAATTTGGATCACTAACAAGACTTTCAAAAATGTCAAACAATAAAGAAAGAGCAATCTGGGCAGTAATGAATAAAGATAAAAGCGAAATAATTGTATTAGATTTTAGAACTAGGAGTATTCCAAATCCTCCATTAGAAAAATTAAAATTACCTATTGTAGATAACGAAGCTTATTATGAATTATTTAATAGACCACAGAAATTTGACCTTTCTGTTTTTGGTGACTTAGTTCAACATTTTCTTCCAACTAATTTATTTAAAGGAAAAGCAGTCGATGAATTAGCTAAAATTTTACGGCTAAATATAGAAATAGCTCACCATAGAGTTTATGGAGAGCTACTTAGTAAAGCTGGATTAATTCTTAATCAAGAATATGGTGGGACTGGGTTTGAAAATGAAGTAACAAGAGTCTTAGGAGACTATGGCTCAAGATTATATGTCCTAAAGAAATTAGAAATCTAAAAGGACATTAACATCTTCAACTTCTTTATTTAAAGAAGCTTTTGCAAGTGGTAAGTGTGATTTTGAACCAATCAAAATTACACCTACTACTTTTTTATCTTCTATATACCAAGCTTCATATCTTTCTTCAACTTGCTTACTATAACATTTTCCCCTCATTTCACCAAAACTTGCAACTAATAAATCGTCAGCTTGGAATCTTGTAGGTAACTGTTTTGGAGGAACATACTCAATTTTATTACCCAAAATATGATTTGCAACTACATTTGCCGTAGAAAGAGCAACAGGTAATAAACCTGGGCATTCATTATTATATTCAGCACAATCTCCAATAGCATAAATATCTTTATCACTTGTTTGACAATATTGATTAATTTTTATTGCTTTTGATATCTCTAAGCCACACCCTTTTGCAAGAGAGGTAGAAGGTCTAACTCCGGCTGCAATCAATAAAGTATTGCAAGCTATGATATCACCATTACTCAAAATGATTTTTTCAACTCTTTTACTACCTTCAACATTTTTAGCTAAAGTACTGCAAATTATATTGAAGTTGTCTCTTTCCATACACTTTTGAGATACTATATTTGCAGCTGTTTCATTAATCTGTTTATTTAAGACATAAGAATCGCCCTGAACAACTGTCACACTATGGTTCAATTTATTAATTTCAAGAGCACATTCTAAGCCTAAAAGCCCACCACCTAATACACAGACAGGTGAAACTAAATCATTTGTAATTTTTACAGCATCATGAAAACTTCTTAAAGTATAAATACCTTCTAGTCCAGATTGATTAAAAAAAATTAATGGATTTGAGCCAGTTGCAATAACTAATTTATCATAATGTTTAGAAGTTCCATCTGCTAATAAAATTGTTTTACTTTGCCTATGAATTGCAACAACAGCCTCATGATGAATATATGATTGTTCATTTTTTACGCATAGTGAATTTAATTTGTCTAAATCGCCCAAACAGCTAGGCAAACGAATTCTACTATAGAAATTAACCTCTTCATTTGAATACAAATCAACTTTAATACCTTCAGAATCTAGTTTTGAAGCTAGAGTATTCCCAGCTGGTCCATTACCGATTATTACAATATTCACAAAAATACTCCTATTTTTTTTCATCCTTATACATAAAATAGCATGTTATTATACGCAAAACAACTTATTTTTAAATAGAACCCTTACTAATAAAAAAAAAATTCCCCTACAAGCTTGCACTCTTCTAGGGGATGTCGATTTAACGACAGGGGTGTTCCAGTCATCACCTCATAAATGAGGGGGAAAACAATGCTGAAACAAACAGTGGGAGAACAAAAAAACTAAAAAGTATAATAACGGGATATAATCAACCGATCCCACTGCCAGACAAATAGAATATATCATGGAATACCATATCTGTCAACATGCAAGATATGTCAATAGATATGATTATGTTCAAAATTGAATTGATTTTTTTTATTAAATTAAGCTTAAAATCTATTTCAATTTCTTACATAATAAGAAAATAAGTTAGATTTATAATAAATATAATTATTAATTACTATAACAATATTATAACAATATTGTTATAATATCATATTCATTTTTATACAATACTAAATAAAAAAACACATAAATATATAAAAGATTAAAAAAATAGTAGAAGTTAATAAAAACATAAGATATATTATTATTCATGAAAAAAATAAAAAGTGGCTTTAAATTAACACCCTTAAAAAAAACATTAAACATTGATAATATTGTCACAGTTCACTATTTTGAATACCCTAGCACGTTCTTATTTAAAGGAGAATCACACGATTTCTGGGAATTCCTTTATGTTGATAAGGGAGAAGTTGGTATCACAAGTGAAAATAAAGTATATCAATTGAAACAGGGACAAATCATATTTCATAAACCCAACCAATTCCACGATGTTTTTTGTAACGGAAAGATATCGCCAAATCTTTTAGTGGTATCTTTTGACTCAAATGCTAAATGTATGTCCTTTTTTGAAGACAAAGTGTTACAAATAAATAAAAGTTTAACTATTTATTTAAATACCATTATTAATGAAGCAAAAAAAGCTTTTAAAAATAATTTAGCTGATCCATACTTTAAAGAATTAATAATTGATGAAGATGCTCCACAATTCTCTTTAGATTTAATTGCCCTATCTCTTGAAACATTTTTAATCAATTTGATGAGAGATAACAATGAATTAAATGCTAATCTTCCCATATCTATACATGAAAAAGAAAACAAAAGAAGAGTCCAGCTAGTTATTGATTATTTAGAAAAAAATATAAGTAACAATATTACTCTTGAAAACATTTGTTCTCAATGCTCAATGAGTAGATCCTTAATTCAAAAATTATTTAAAAATGATACTGGCTGGAGTGTAATGGAATATTTTTACAGATTAAAAATTGAAGAAGCAAAAAGACTAATACGCAATGGCACAAATAATTTTACTCAAATTGCTGACGAGTTAGGATATTCAACGATTCATTATTTTTCACGACAATTTAAAAAAATAGTCGGAATGAGCCCAAGTGAATATTCAAAATCAATTCTTACATTGACAAAAGAGGACATTTATAAACAATTCTAATTGTGCAAATTTTTTATACTATTGAATCAATACTTCACACAAATATATACTTATACTCTGGATATCTATGTGGAGGATGATATGGATTTTGCAACTATTTTCAAAAATTTTAATATAAATGGAAATCTTATTAGCTACAAGGCAAATAAAGAAGGCCATATTAATTCTACATATATTTCAAGTGTTGAAGAAAATGGACAAATTTATAAATATACTCATCAAAAAATTAACACTTTTGTATTTACAAAACCTTATCAAGTAATGAGCAATATTGAAAAAATTACGTCACACATTCAAAGCAAATTGGAAAATTACCCAGATAAAGAATCACGTTGTCTTGAGGTTATAAAAACAAGAGATGAAAAACTTCTTTATTGTGATGTTGATAACAATTATTGGAGAACATATAAATTTATTGATAATGTTAAAACTTTTCAAAAAATTAATAATAATAAACAAGCCTTTTTACTAGGAAAACAAGTTGGTAATTTTCAACAACAGCTATCAGATTTTGATGGATCAGAACTTTATGAGACAATTGAAAATTTTCACAATATGGGCTTTAGATACTCCCAATTAGAAAAAGCAATTAACGAAGATTTAAAAGGCCGAAAAAAATATATAGAAAGTGAAATTAATTATTTATTAAACAATAAAGACAGAGGTCAATTAATTTGGGATTATTATATAAATGGTGAAATTGAAAGAAGAGTTACTCATAATGATACTAAAATAAATAATATTTTATTTTCTTTAGATGAAAAAGAAGCTTTATGTGTAATTGATTTAGACACAGTAATGCCAGGAACAATTTTATTTGATGTTGGAGATATGATAAGAACAGCTACATCAACTGCACTTGAAGATGAAATAGATTTTACTAAAATGCAATGTAATTTAAACTGTTATAAGGCTCTAATTGAAGGCTATTTAAGCATTGCCTCTACTTTCATAAGTGATAAAGAAAAATCATTAATTGTAGAATCAGGTAGAAATATTACTCAAATTATGGCAGTAAGATTTTTAACTGATTACCTTAATGGAGATATTTACTATTCAATTGAAAGAGAAAACCATAACCTTGATAGATGTAGAACTCAAATTGCACTTATGAAAGATATGGATTCTAAATGGGATAAGCTTGAAAGTTTTATAAAATAATATTAGAGGGATAATCCCTCTAATAATCAACAAACTCTAAAATATTTGATAACTCTGCAATACTAATTCCATAGTTTGTCATCAAAACATTTTGATCTTCACATTCTTTTAATCTGTTCATCATGTATGTTCTATTAAACATACAACCAGCACAATGAATAACTAAATCATAGTCTTTTAAGTTGGAAGGAAAATCTGTTCCACTTACAAAATCAATCTTTAAATTTTCACCAACTCGATTTCTTAGTAATCGAGGAATCTGAACTCTACCAATATCTTCTGTTAAAGGAGCATGTGTACAAGCTTCTGCAATAAGTACTTTAGAGTTCTCATTTAATTGTTTAATTTTATGCGCAGCATAAGCAAATTTTTCCACATCGCCTTTTACTGCTGATAAAAGGATTGAGAAAGATGTTAACTTACTTTCTTTAGGTTTCTTCTCATAAACTAGAGGAAAAACTTGACTATCTGTTATTATTAATTTTGGAGGTTTTGAAAGAGCTTTTAAAGCACTATCAATTTCATCAGTACATACACTTACAACAATTGCTTGATGGTCCAATAAATCTCTAATAGTTTGTACCTGAGGGAGTATTAATCTACCTTCCGGTGCATTTATTTGTTGAGGCATTACAAGAAGTACTAAATCATTTTTTTCTACTAACCCTTCAACAATGCTTCGTTTTTTTACTTTATTTATATTTATTTTAATTAATTCTTTTCTTACTATTTGCTGTAAATCAGCTTGTTTTTCATATATTTTAAGTGGTTGAAGATTAAATTTAGTATTAATAAATTTTTCAATTATTTCGGTATTCGAATTTAAATCAACTTTGCTAATTATTGGCAAAAAAGGTTTATTTAATTTTCTTAAATTAGTAGCCCACTCTTCTTCTTTTTTAAAATCAGTAGCAGTTGCATCAAATAATAAAATTGCAATATCAACTTTTTTTAATGCATCTTCGCTTTTCTTGATTCTTAGTGGACCTAATTGTCCATCATCATCAAAACCAGCTGTATCTATTAATACACAAGGACCTAATCCATAAAGTTCAATTGATTTATAAACTGGATCAGTTGTTGTACCCTTTATTGGAGACACCAGAGAAGTAGAATGCGTTGTAATTGCATTTAATAGAGAAGACTTACCACTATTTGTTTTACCAAAAATTCCAATATGAAGCCTTACACTTCTTGGAGCAGTATTAAAATTGGACATAATTTACACCTTTGAATATGTTGTTTTTATACTAACAGATGGAATTTGTCCTAATTTTCCAGATAAACTACTAATTACATCTTGAGGGGCATCAATAACTATAGTAATTATTGAAACCTTTTTTTTAGGATAAGGCATACCCATTCTACCAATTATATATTGAGCACAACTATGTAAAATAGTATTTACTTTTTCAACAGAATCACTTGATTCAATAATTATTGCAATAATTGCTAATCTGGTATCCATTTTCTCTCCAAATAAAAATACTGGAGTGCTTAAGAAAAAAGAATAAATCTTCTTGGCTTTGGAGCATTCCTAATACTTCAGAAGTAATTTAATATAGTAATCTTTTAGATGAGAACTATTTCTTCACTATTAGATATTATTTAGAACATATCAAAAATAATGAAATAAAACAATATAAAAATAATATATAAAATAATCCTATTTCAAATACTCAAACAAAGGGATACAATCTTTAATTATATATTTATCTTTTTTCTCAATGTTAATAACATAGCCTTGTCCATTTTTAACACTTATATTTTTATAATCTTCCCTATTATAAATTCCAAGTCCAATTAATAAACATTTAATTGCACATGAATGAGAGAATAAAGTTGCTGAGTGTTTATTCAAATTGGATAAGTCATTAAGAGTTTTATTAAAAATTTTTAACATTCTACTTTTTATTTCTTCAAAAGATTCAATATCTCTTGTACTTGGATCATCGAAAACCCATTTATCAAAAAGAGCTATTAAATTATCTCGTGATAAAAATCTTTCATTTTCTCTACTTTTAAAATCAATCTCTCTAAGTTCCACAAACTTTTTATCTAATGATCTTTCTGGAGCAAACAAAGCTTCAAAAGTTGATACACATCGACTTAAATCAGAACTATAAAAAAGATCTGTATTTATATATTTATATTGTTTTCTAAATTGTACTAATTCTTTTCTTCCTTTTTCTAATAAAGGAACATCACTTTGACCACTTAGAGTCTGTAGCTGATTACCTAAAGAATAGCCATGTCTAATTAGTACTATTTGAAATATATTATCTTCCACATTTTACTCCTAAAAAAAGTATTTACTCCCTTATAACAAAAATAAGCTAAAGCATAAAGCCTTAGCTTAAAAATATATTAAATATAAATAAAATTAATTATCTTTCTTCAGCAGTTACATTTAAGCCATAACTCAAAGATTGACATATATCTAAACAATAAGTTCCAATATTAGTAAAATCTCCTAATATTGCATTAAAATATGGAGTCATTTTTGGATTACATACACCAGTATTTAATCTATCAAGGTGATTATCTTGCATTTCTTTTTCCATATCAATCAATCTTTCTCTTAATGCAATTACCATTACAATGCTTACATCATCACCATCTTTTAATACTTCAAGAGAAGTTTTAAATAATTCAATAATTGCTTCTAAACTATGTCTTAATTCTCTCTCTCCATTATCTGAGAATGATAATTGATTGCCTTCAAGTTCTATCATTTCATCGATAAAATTACCCATTTGAATACAAAGTCTTTCAAGACCAGAAGATACTAATAACAATTCAGTTATAGCATCAGTTTGACCTTCAGTGGGGCTACCCATAGCAATCATTCTTGATAAATAATGTTGCACCTCTCTCTGCAAATCTCTTTGGGATTTCCATACAGTTTTTATTTCAAGAGAGTTTTCTTTATCAAAAGGAATAACAGCTAATTTTGTCTTTTTTAAAGAATCTAATATTTTTTCACATGATTGTATTACTTCTTTTTGACACAAAGTCATAGCAAATACTGGTTGTGATAATAAATGAGGATCCAAATATATAGCTGCTGCGTTTTCTTTTTTCTCAGCCATTTCATCCCCTGGGACAAGAGCTTTAACTATCTTAACCATTAACCAAACAAAAGGCATCCATATCAAAGTATTTATAATATTAAATGAAGTATGAGCATTTGCAATTTGACGAGATATAACATCCAATTCTGCGCCTTTTGGTGAAATTAAAGTTACAAATTTTGCAAAAGGGGCAACTAAAAATATAAAAATTGAAGCTCCAACTAAATTAAATATACTATGAGCAACTGCTGTTCTCTTTGCATTCTTTGATTGCCCAATACAAGCTATTAAAGCTGTTATTGTCGTACCTATATTATCACCTAATAAAACAGGTATAGCTCCCGTCAATCCAATAATTGAATGAACTGCATCAGGACCTGGGGTACTTGCAAAATTCTGAAGAACAGCAATTGTTGCAGAAGAACTTTGAACAACAACTGTCATTAAAGCACCAACTAATACACCCAATACAGGGATATGTGCAACTTCTGAAATCATTGAAACAAACACTGGAGATTTTGCTAAAGGTTTCATCAAATCCCCCATAGTTTCAATTCCAACAAACAAAAGACCAAAAGCAAATATAGTTAACCCAATATTTTTTGTTCTTTCATTTTTAGGAACAAAATTAAGTATAAAACCAAAAAATAAAATTGGCCAAATATAATCACTTAATTTAAAAGCAATCAACTGGGCTGTCATTGTTGTACCAATATTAGCACCCAAAATTACTGAAATTGCTTGAGGTAAATTCATTAACCCCGCACTTACAAAACCGATAACCATAACCGTTGTAGCACTTGAACTTTGTAATACCATTGTGGTAACAGCTCCAGCAACTACACCAAAGAATACATTCTTAGTTAAAATACCAAGAACTTGTCGCATCCTCTCTCCAGCTACCTTTTGTAAGCCTTCGCTCATTAGATTCATTCCATATATGAATATAGCCAAACCACCTAACAAGCCAAATATAATACTAAAAGATTCTTTCACTCTTTTACCCTTCCTACTTAATACGCGAATACAATTAGAATAAACAAACTATTAATTGATTGTCAATTTATAAATAAAGCAAAAATTTAGGTAGATTTTTATTTTATTTATTTTTTTTGATATATAACTAAAAAAAACATATTATTTTATTGGAAATAATCATTTTTTGTATAATTAATTTATCATATACTAAAGTAAAAAAGTCATTTTTTTTAACATTTTTTTAAACAAATTATAACATTTTTATAGTAAAATTACATTTTTTACTCATTTTTCTATTCCATTTAACACAAGGTTAATTTTAATTAACTTAAAAAAAGATATTCTTTTTCTTAATTCTTTTTAACAATTATACTTAGGTAACTTAATCACTTATTTATTTTTCACATTAGTGTATGATATAATTATAAACAAGAGAGGAAAAAAATATGAAAAGAAGAACATTGTTTTTAATATTAACAATTATTTTACTTTTAGCATCAAATTCATTATTTTCTTTTTCAAAAAAAGAAGTACAAATCGAAGAACCAATGATTAGTGCTAAATATAACAAAATAGATTCAATGAGTGCAAAAGAAGTTTTTGATACTCAAAAAGATATAACTATAATTGACGTAAGAACTGCTGGAGAATTTGAATCAGGGCATATTGAAAATGCAATTAATATACCATTAGATGTAATAGAAGCTACAGTTTTAGAAAAATATCCAAATAAAGATGAAAAACTGTATCTTTATTGTAGATCAGGGAACAGAAGCTCTCAGGCTGCTAAATTACTTGTAAATCAGGGCTATACCAACGTTTATGACTTTGGTGGGATTATTTCTTGGCCATACGAGGTAGTAAAATAAAATATGCATAAAGCACAATACAATAGAATCAGTGCTAAAGAAGCAAAACATCGAATTGATAATGAGCCTGATATAATCATAATAGATGTAAGAACAGAAGAAGAATATAGAGAATTACACATTCCTTATTCTATTAACATCCCATTAAGTATGGTCACTGACAAAGTTAAGGAAAAATATCCACAAGATGCAAAATTATTTATTTATTGCAGATCCGGAGTAAGATCAAGAATTGCAACATCTCAATTAGCTCTTATGGGATATAATAAGGTTTATGACTTTGGCGGGATTATTTCTTGGCCATATGAAAAAATATAATAATTAAAGCGCAACTTATTTTTATATACAAAATAGTTGCGCTTTAAAATTGATTATTTATTTTTAGTTGTTATTCCATTTATCTGTTATACTATTAAACAGATGGAGGATAATATTATGCAAAAAGAAATTCTTTTATTTTTTATCAATATAAGTAACCCTTTTTTAGACTTTATAGCAAACTTCTCTTCACTTTTTGGTGAACAAACTATTTTAATACTAATTTTAAGCATTGTAATGTACGCTTATGATAAAAATAAAGGTTTTGCTATCTGTGGATCTCTAGTAATAAGTTTAGTATCAATGGGAACACTTAAGGCAATCATTAGAGCACCACGCCCTTTTACAGTATTAGAAGAAATTCAAGGGAAAAGGTTAGAAACCGCAACTGGTTATTCTTTCCCATCAGGACATACAACAGGAGCAGCCTCAATGTATTCTTCCTTATCCTTTGCAATAAAAAAAAGAAAAATTTCAATCGCATGTGCAACTATTATTGTCCTAGTTGGATTAAGTAGAATGTATTTAGGTGTTCATTGGCCACTAGATGTTTTTACTGGCTTATTACTTGGAATAGTTTTATCTATGATTTTCTATCCAATATTTGAGAAAATATCTAAAAATCAAGATAAAAAATATATTGCAAGTTTGATTATTGGAATTATTTCAACTTTGTTAGCTATATTACTTTCATCTCTTTTGAACTTTAATTTAATCAATGAAACAGCTTTTTCTGATTTAATGAAAACAATAGCATTCAGTGGTGGAGGCTTTTTAGGTATTGCTTATGAAACAAAGAAAATCAATTTTTCAAATGTAGGCTCGCTTTATCAAAAAATACTAAGAACAATTGTTGTTATATCTGGAATGCTAATCATTAAATTTGTATTAAGTGAAATAACACCAGAAGCTTATTATTATATTGGAGCTTGTATAAGATATTTATTAGTAGGATTATGGCTTACAGCAATATTCCCAAAATATTTTTCAATTTTATTTAAATAAAGAATATAAACAACAAACCCTTTTTTGATATTATAATCACAAAAAGGGTTTATTTATCTATATCTAAGAACACCAATATTTATTATCTTCTGTAAAAAGCCTTCATAGCTTTAATTAAATAATAAGTATCTTTTGTTCCAGCACTTTCATATGGAGAATGCATCGCTAATTGAGCAACACCAATATCGATTGTTGAAATTGAATATGAGTGGCTTATTAAATTACCAAGAGTAGAGCCACCCAGGATATCAGAATTATTTACAAATTCTTGATAAGGTATTCCTTCTTTCTCTAACATCTTTTTTAAGAAAGCTGAAGATGCTGCATCTGTAGTATATTTCTGGTTAGCAGAGTGTTTAATCAATACTCCTCCATTTAATACAGGTTTATTAACAATATCATTTACTTGAGAATAATTTGGATGTAATGCGTGACCATTATCACTTGAAATCATAAAACTATTAGCTTGATAAATTGCTTTATCTTCAATATCCCAATTTAAGGAATATGCAATTCGATCAATTACTATCTTTAAGAAGTCACTTAAAGCACCTTGCTTAGTACCACTTCCTACTTCTTCATTATCTAAAAAAACAGCCATGTTAATATAGTGATTGGCACTTGTACTTATTAAAGCATTTAAAGATGAATAAACACCTTGTAAATCATCGATTCTTGGAGAAGAAAAGAACTCATCATTAATTCCCCAAATACTTCCTTTCATTCTATTATAAAGAAATAAATCACTTGAAATAATTAGCTTTTCATCGACATTTAGTGTTTCAGCAATCAAAGAATTAATTGCACCTTTATTATCACCTAAGGCCAATAAGGGAAGCATATCAACTTGTTTTTTATATTCAATGCCTTTATTAGCATCTTTATTTTGATGACTAGCTAAATTCACTATACTAATAAGATCTTTCTCAATATTTACTAAATAAGGGACTACACTTTCATCTTTTTCAACATAAACTCTTCCAGCAATTGAAAGGGGTCTATCAAACCAAGGAGCTAAAAGCATTCCACCATACCCTTCTGTATTAATAACTGTATATTTATTATCTTTTAATACTTCTGGATTTGGTTTTAGTTTAAAAGTTGGGGAATCTGTATGTGCGGCTATAATTGAAAAACCTTTATAGTTTTCAGGTATTTTAAAAGCTATTAATGAAGAATCATTTCTTTTAACATAATAAGATTTATTTTTTTCAATTACAAATCTTTCATTTTCTTTTAACTCAAGAAAACCTTCTTTTTCAAGTGTTTTTTCTATTTGTTCTACTGCTTGAAAACAAGTAGGGCTTTTTCTAATAAAATCAATTAAATTATTAGTTGAATCAATATATTTTTTATCCATTACTAGACTCCTATTTTCAAAAGAATAATACCACAAAAAAAATAAAGCGCATAGCTAATATAATTTTATTTATATTTTTAAAATAAATTAATTTTTTAAGGTTGTAAGTATTATAATTTTAATTTTTACAAGATTATCATAATATTTATAATTATTATTTTATAATTTGAAACACTGTGATAAAGTTAAGATATTAATAGAATTTATTTCTTTGAACTTTAAAAAACTATTATCTAATCTAATAAATATTAAAGTATAAAATATAAATGTAATCTAAAAGGATATGTATTGATGAATTATTTTGAAGAAGGCCAATTAGTAGAAACAAAAATTGTTGCCATTTATGGTGACAATATTTTTCTTGATTTAAATATGAAAAGTGAAGGGATAATCGATAGCTCAGAATTTATTACACCTGATGGTACGTTAAGTGTAAAAGTTGGAGATACCATTAGTGCTTATTTTATCTCTTTTGATCATGGAGAAATGCACTTTACAACAAGACTTAAAGGCGACAAAGCTAATACTGCTGTATTAGAAAAAGCTTTTGAAGCTGCAATACCTATTGAAGGAATTGTTGAAAAAGAAATTAAAGGTGGTTTTGAAATAAAAATTGGAGATAGTAGAGCTTTTTGTCCATATTCACAGATGGGATATCGCCAAAAAGAAGAACCAAGTTATTTTATAAAAAGAACTCTACCCTTTTTAATTCAAGAATTTAATAGAGAACAACACAATATACTTGTTTCAAATAGAGCTTTTCTAGAAATTGAAGAAAAAGAAAAGTTAGAAAAATTAAAACAAAGTTTAGTTGAGGGAATGCAAGTAAAAGGGGTTGTCTCAAAACTTCACTCTTTTGGTGCAATTGTGAATGTAGAAGGAATAGAAGCTTTATTACCTATCTCTGAAATTAAATTTAAAAGAGTTGAAGATATTGAAAAAGAATTAAAAATCGGAGATGAAATTGAAGCAAAAATTTTAAGTATCGATTTAGATAACAGAAGAATGTCTATTAGTTCAAAAGCCCTTATGAAAGATCCTTGGGATACAATAAGAGATAGATTTAAAGAAGGTGATAGATTTGAAGGAACTATTTCTAAAATTGCTAACTTTGGATTATTTGTTAACCTTGAAGAAGGAATTGATGGGCTAATATTTGTTTCAAAGCTCCCAAATACAGGAGAAAATACAAATCTTGCAAAATTGTATAAGAAAGGTAATAAAATTTCCGTTCAAATTGAAACAATAGATACTAAAGAAAAAAGAATTAGCTTAGCACCTGCAAAATCACTTGAAGAAGAAACTATTGTAAAAAAATATATGGAAAACCAAGAGGATGATGATAGTGATACTTACAATCCTTTTGCAGCATTTTTAAAAAATAAGAAATAAAATTATACATATAAAAATATCCTAGAATTCTCTAGGATATTTTTATAATAGTAGTATTTATTATATATAAATTTGGAGCTGATCGGACTCGAACCGACTACCTCTTGAATGCCATTCAAGCGCTCTAGCCAGGTGAGCTACAGCCCCAAGGAAATCATGAAATCAAATTATCATTATCTCAATTGTTCGTCAATACTTTTAATTACTAAAATTACAAATGCTCCCTATTCATGAATAAAAAAGTTATTATTAAAAAAATATTTACAAATAGAATTGAGATTTGTTTAAATTGCAAAGTAACAACAGTACCTATTACTGCACCAATAATAAATATAATAATTATTGAAAATGACCTAATAGCTATATCTCTATATTTTTTATCTTTTAAACTAATGAAATAAAATAAATTTTCACTAGCAGTCCTAAGATTTCCAGTACACATTGTTGATGCAAAACTAGTAGAGTGCATCTTTCGAAAGCTCTCAACTTGCAAAGCACATACAAAAGAAACCATACTATTTGCAATTATATTAGATAAGTCATCTCTATTAATAAAAGACACAATACATAATACAAAAATCTCTAATAATAAAACATATTGTCTATGATGATATTTCTTATCCTTTGTGGTATATCTAATATATTCTGAAACCAAAACACCCAACAAAAAAGAAAAAATTGGAATAAGATATTTCCAAATTTCATGATAATTTTTTTGAGCTAAATTGATTGCAACAAGAACCATATTACCTGTTTGGGCATTAGCAAAAACTCCACCTCTCCCAAAAAAAGTATATGTATCTAAGTAGCCTCCAGTTAAAGCAAGCAGAGACCCAACAATAAAGCTTTCCGAAGTTTGAATCCCTTTATTAAAATAAATACCCATCTTCTACCATTACCCTAGATTTAACTTTTAAAGTATTGTCTAAATAATTAATAAGTCTCTGCCTTTCAAACGTATTCTCACCACAGGCATATTTAAATAACTTTCCACAATTTATTGCATCATCTAAAGCATGGTGAGCTCTATAATTTAGTTCAAAGACTTCACTTAAATATGTTAATTTATGACTTCGATACTGTGGCCATTTTTTTCTACTAATTTGAAGTGTGCAATAAAAAACATTCCTTGGATAAGAAAGAGAATATTCTTCTAAACACCCTTCCAAAACTTTATAATCAAATATTGCATTATGAGCAACTATAATATCATTACTTATAAATTCTTGGATTTGAGGCCAAACCTGATCAAAAGTTGGAGAAAGCAAGCAATCTTCGCTTGAAAGTCCATGGACTTTTGTCATGAAGGGATCAAAGTATTTATATTTAGGACAGAGAAGAGAATAATATGTATCAACAACATTTCCCTCCTCATCAAATTTAGCTAATCCTATTGATGCAACACCGGCTTTTCTTGAATTTGCTGTTTCAAAATCCAAAGCAATATAATTCATTTAATCTATTTTCTCCAAAATCATAGTAACAGGTCCGTCATTTAAATACCTAACATCCATGTGGGCTCCAAAGACACCACATTGAGTATCAAAGCCTAATTCTTTAAATTTAGCTTTTGCTTTTTCATATAAAACTTCAGCTTTTTTAGGATCCTCTGCATTATCGTAAGAAGGTCTGTTCCCCTTTCTTAAATTTGCATAAAGAGTAAATTGACTTACAATTAAAATCTTTGCATTAACATCAAAGGCACTTAAATTCATTTTATCATTTTCATCTCTAAACATTCTTAATTTAGATATTTTATTTACAATATAATCAACATATTCATCTTTATCACCTTTTGCTACTCCAAAATAAACTAAAAGGCCATTATCTATTTGACCAACAATTTCATTATCTACAGTAACTGATGCTTCTTTTACTCTTTGAATCACACATTTCATATAAAACCTCAAAAACTTATTTTCACTTTTTATACTAATAAAAATAGAAAACAATTAAAAGAGACTCAATTGAACATATTCTTTTTCTTCGAATTTTTTTAAGTATGAAAAAATTTCATCAGTGTTGTGCATAATATTATTTAAAATACAAGTTTCATCTATTATTTTTACTAATTTATCATTATTAAAACTATTAACAAAATAATTATTTTTATAATATTTCATATATTTCTCTTTAAGGTTAGGAAATAATTTATCAAGCTGTTGATAATAGTATTCTCTATTTCCTTCTCTAAGAGTCATCCCTATTCCAAAATACAGAATACCTTTGACTTTTACCTTAATCATCATATCCAATAAAGCGCAAATATTTTCTTCATTATCTAAAATAAAAGGTAAAATAGGTCCTAACCAAACAATAGTTGGGATATTATTTTCACTAAAAGTTCTTAAAGCTTCAATTCTTTTCGAAACTGGTGTTACATTTGGTTCAATCAATTTAGAAATAGAATCTGTGCTTGCAGTTAAAGTCATTTGGACAACACATTTAGTCTTTTCATTGATTTTCTTTATCAAATCTAAATCTCTGAGAATTAAATCTGATTTAGTTAATAATGTTATTCCAAAACCATATTTATAAACCAACTCTAAAGCGCCTCGAGTAAGTTTTAAATCTTTTTCAATTGGTAAATAAGGATCAGACATTGATCCTGTAAATATCATTGATTTATTTCTCTTTCTTCTTAAAGTATCTTCTAAAAGCTCAAGCGCATTTTCTTTAATTTCAACATCTTCAAAATCATGAGTAATATTATAACATCGGCTTCTTGAATCACAGTAAATACAACCATGAGTACAGCCTCTGTAAATATTCATATTTCCACTACTTGATAGAATTGATTTCGCCTTAACTTTATGCACTTAGACCCCTAATGAATTTTTGCACTAAAAGAAGTTGCCTCAATTTTCATAACTAAAACATTATTAATAGAATTATCATTGTATTTAAAATTATCTTTTTTAGTTATATTTTTCATAATTATTTTTAAAGCATGAAGCTTATCATCTCTATTATCAATTGTAGAAGCAACGCCTATTCCAATGATACTCTTATAAAAATAAGTATAAGTACAAGCAATATCAGCCTTTCCTTCAAGTTTCACTTTTTCATCTATTTCAAAAGCAATTTCTTCATTGCCTTTTCTAAAGGCATCAGCTTTTCTTCCTTCTTTTGCACCATGAAAATATAATACTAATTTATCATCAATAAATTCATATCCATAATTTAAAGGAACAATATATAGGCCCTCTTCATCTTTTAATGCGAGTCTACAAACATCATTATTTTCTAATATTTCAATAATTTGAAGTTTATCCGTAACTTGTCTTTCTTTTCTTCTCATTCAAACATCCTTAAATTCAAGTCTTCTTTTATTTTAAAAAAACCTTTAATAAAATACTATCATAAAGTTTATCACTTAATAATCTTTTAGCAAATAATAACGTTTTAGAATTTTTTCCAACCAAATATCTTGTCTTAGCTTTCTTTTTTAAAACGGCTTTAACTATAGTTGAACAAACAAGAGAAGGATCACTTATTCCTTTTTCATTTGAATAAATTTTCTTTAAATTATCAGCTACTAAAAAAGCTTTTTCTTTATAAGGTGAATTAATACTTCTTTTCTTTAAATTATCTGATGCAATAATTCCCCAATCAGTTTTAATTGCACCTGGTTCAATTATTATAACATCAATGTTAAAGTCTTTTACTTCAAGTCTCAAGCAATCACTTAAAGCTTCAAGTGCAAACTTTGTTGCATGATACCAAGCGCCAAAAGGAGTATGAACTTTTCCACCAACAGATGATATATTTATTATTTTACCTTTTCTTTTCTCTCTCATATGGGGCAAGACTAATTGTATCATTCTAGACAAACCAAATATATTAACTTCAAATTGCCTTTTTGCTTCTTCGATTTCAACATCTTCAATTGCACCATAAGAACCATAGCCAGCATTATTTATTAAAATATCGACACCACCTGAGTTTTGATTAATTTCATTTATACAGGCAATTATACTATCTTCATCACATAAATCTAAGTAGATTATGTTAATGCCTTTTTCTTCTAATTGTTTAAGATTCTCTACTCGTCTTGCAGCTCCCCAAACAATGTAGCCTTTCTCTTTCAATTCAAGGGCAGTATTAAAGCCAATTCCACTACTTGCCCCGGTTACTAATACAACTTCATCTCTCATAATTAATACTCCAGATTTTTATAACTAATATTACTTTAGTTTTAACTATTTCCATAAATACAAATAATTAGTTAAATATTATAACACTTATTCTATTACAATAATGTAATTAATCTATTATTAATTGAAATAATTTTTTCATCTCTCATTTTTTTTAACTCTCTAAATAATGATTGGCGTTGAATTCCTAAATAATCGGCTAACTCTTTTTTTGAAACTGGTAAAACAATTTTCTTAGATTTCTGAATAAAAGAGAGATCATTAAAATACTTAATCAAATTTTCTCGAATTGTTTTTTTATGAAACAGAAATACTTTTTTATTTAAATTTTGAGAATTAATAGATAATGCTTTAAAAAACTTAATTGTAAAATCATAGTTTTTCAGCAATTGTTCAATTGCAGATTTCGAAATACTAATTATTTGAGTTTCCCCTTCACTATAAAAATTTAAAGGATACGTTCCTCCTGTTAAAATCATATTAGCTCCAATAATGCTTCCTCTTGTAAATTCAAACATAGTAGTAGCATTACCATTTTCACTTAATGAATAGGCAATAGCTTTCCCCTTTACAACAATATCAACAAAATTACATTCTTCATTAATTTCTCTTATCGTATTATTTTTTACAAAGTTCTTTATTTTGATGGATTTATCTTTAATAAAAGAATCAATATTATCAATTTTATCAAAATAAGAAACTTCATCTAATATTTCTTTATAATTCATAATTTATCCTAAAAACTTAAAATACATT
Organism: Sphaerochaetaceae bacterium; assembly: GCA_963678575.2. Taxonomy (GTDB): domain Bacteria; phylum Spirochaetota; class Spirochaetia; order Sphaerochaetales; family Sphaerochaetaceae; genus Pleomorphochaeta. Next base: position 1,740,614 of record CAXXHV010000002.1, read on the forward strand.
TTATATAAAATGTGTATAATCATATCTCTTTAATAATATATTCGATTTTATATAAAAAAGAAACATTGGTGTCTTTTATTCTCAAATATTATAAACAATAATATGCGATAAATAGGAGATAATAATGGATATATTTACCTTAAGTATGTGGATTATAACAATAATATTTGTAATCGTATCGATAATAAAAGATAAAGAAAAAACAATTAATGCTTTAAAAGTTGCTTTAAAAATGGGAAAGGCTATGGCTTTAAGTATTTTCTCAATAATCTTTTTAATTGGATTAGTACTCGCAATTATTCCACCAGAGAGCATAGCAATATTTATAGAAAATCAAAACCCAATAATTGCAACAATAGGGTCAGCACTACTTGGAACAATTACTTTAATTCCTGCATTTATTGCTTTTCCATTAATTGGAACACTAGTAAATGCATCAGTAAATATTGTAGCTGCTGTAGCTTTCTTAACAACATTAACTATGGTTGGAATTGTAACCTTTCCATTAGAAAAAAAAGAATTTGGGCTTAAATTTGCAATAACAAGAAATGCTTTGAGTTTTGTTTTTGCATTACTTATTGCTTTATTTATGGGGATAATTTTATGATTAAAAAAATTAAAAACAACTTATTTATTATATTAATTGCACTAACTTATATTTTTCTTTTCATTTTCAAAAAAGAATTAGCTATTACTTCAGTGAAAAACAGTGGCTATTATATAAAAGAAATGTTAATGATTATGCCAATAATTTTTGTCTTAACAGCACTTTTAGATACTTGGGTAGATAAAAATACAATCCTAAAATATCTTGGTAGAGAGTCAAAATCAAAAGGTGTTTTTCTCTCTTTTGTTTTAGGAAGTGTATCTGCTGGACCTATATATGCTGCTTTCCCAATTTGTTTAATGCTTCATAAAAAAGGAGCGTCAATAAGAAATATTGTAATTATTTTAAGCTCTTGGGCAGTAATAAAAGTCCCTATGCTTATTAATGAAGTAAAATTCTTAGGTGGAACATTTATGTTTACAAGATGGATTTTAACAATAATTGCAATACTCATTTTCTCATATATCAGCGATAGAATTATCAAGGATGAAGATTTAATAGTGGAAAAAGATTATTTAAATAATAAAGTAAATATTAATATTAAAGCTTGCATTGGTTGCGGTATTTGTAAAAAAACATATCCTGAGCTATTCTCAATTGCTAATAAAAAAGCTTATATCAATGAAGGGGTTAACCTCAATAATACTCTTGTTGAAAAAGCAATTAAGTATTGTCCAGTTAATGCAATAAATAAATAAAATAAAAATATAAATTCTAAGAATTATTAAATTAATACTTTTTGATAAAGAGATAGCACATTTTCATGAGCTATCTTTTTTACTATTTTTTTTGAATATCTCTTTTCTAATTCTTTAATTATTAATTGCATATTACTTGAGTTTTTAATTTGTAGTTTTGAATCTATCCCATCTAAATCAGCCCCAAACCCAATTGAGTTTTCCCCACCTAAATCTAAGATATGATCAATGTGAAAAAGTAAATCAGATATTCTCGATTCACTATTAATTCTATTACAAATAAATTCAGTACAAAAATTTAAACCAATTACACATTCTCTTTCAATCATTTTTAAAAGAAGCTGATCATCTAGATTTCTACCGACTGGAGTTATTGAATAAGCATTTGAATGGCTCGCAACAAAAGGTTTTTTACTCTCTTTTAATACGTCTTCTACAAGTTTATTAGATCCATGAGAAACATCTAAAATAATATGAAGATCTTCCATCATTTTAATATATTCTTTCCCTAAACTTGTTAACCCATTATTATTATCTACTCTTTTTAAATCTTCAATTGAATTCAAATTATAACCATCAAGATTAGGATACCCTACTTGATTTGGGTAATTCCATGTAAGAGTTATCATCCTAACGCCTTTATTATAAAAATCAGCTAAAGAAGAATAAGGAACAATAGCACTGTCTTCAATAGTTAACATGGTATTAATTGAATTAAAATTAATATCATCATATTTATAAACTTTATTTATATTATATTTCTCTGTTTCTCTATTATAAAAATTAATTATTAATTTTGCTTTCTCTTCAAGATTTTCTTCTTTTGTGCTATCTAAAAATATAGCCATATTTTGTAGAAGATAATCACCTTTTTCCATTTTCTTTATATCAATGTGTAAATCATTCTTATATAAATTCTGATTAGTATTATACATCTCAACAATTGTATCACAGTGCATATCAACAATTTTCATAAATATTACTCCACCTCTTTGTTTTATTTTAATTTAATTCTTAAATGATGCTGGGGGTAATCCATAATATCTTTTAAATTCTCTTGAAAATTGAGATACACTTTCATAACCGATAAACTGAGCAACATCCATTGTTTTTAACTTTTGTTCTTCTAATAGATCTTTAGCTTTTTTTAATCTTACTTTCTTTAAATATTGTAATGGAGTTTCTCCAGTTAAAGATTTAAACAATTTATAAAATCCTGAAGAACTCATAGAACATTCTTTTGCTAAATCATCAACACTAATATGATTATTAAAATCTAAATGAATTAGTTTTAAAGCTTTGGCAAGTCTATCATATTCACTTCCATTTGCACACAAAGAATATAATATATCTTTACTTTCTCCTTGAAGAACCAAATATAATATCTCTCTAACAATTGAAGGAGCTAATATCTTTGCATCTACTTCATTTTGCAATGAATTTAACAACCTAATTGAAGCATTCTCTATTTTCTCATCAACTCTTATAGGATTAGCAATAAAGGTATTAATATTAACTTTTGAAGGCTTTAAATTCATTTTTAATACTAATTCGTTCAATGTAGATAAATCTATTTCAAGGTGCATACCAAAAACTGGATTTTCTTTTGAAGCTATGGCTTCACATTCAAATTGTAAATGAGTTGGCAATACTAAATAATAATTTCTACTATATTCGAAGTGTCGATTTCCAATGTATCCATGTTTAATTCCATTTAATACAATCAAGATTCCAGGCTTATAATCAAGCAGTTGTCTTTTTAGTGAATAATCATTCTTAAAAATTCTAATTCCTTCGATAAATGTATCATTAAAACCTTCTTTCAAATTATTATCTAATATATACTTTATTGCATCATCACATTTCATACTATTCCTCTTTTTATCAATATTATAGGAAATAACAACAAAATCAATCTTATTAAGTACATTTTCTTTAAACTTTATAGGATTAGGCAACAAAGTTTATTTAATTAGGCATTTATAAATTATAAAATATTTGTTAAATTATATATAGATAATAAAAAAGTTATAATATAAGGAGATTTATTAAATTATGAATAATTTTGTATATGATATTAAAACAAAAGTTTATTTTGGTCAAAACCAATTACATAATCTTGGACCTGAAGTAAAAAACTACGGTAAAAAAGTTCTATTAACATATGGTGGTGGAAGCATCAAAAAATCAGGACTTTACGATAACGTAATAAAAGAATTAGAAAAAGAAGGACTTGAAGTATTTGAATTATCAAATATTGATCCAAATCCTAGAATCACATCTGTAAGAAAAGGTGTTGAAATTTGTAAAAATGAAAAAATTGAAGTATTACTAGCTGTTGGTGGTGGTTCAGTCATTGACTGTACAAAAGTAATTGCTGCAGGAACTTACTATGATGGTGATGCCTGGGATATTATGCTAAAAAAAGTTGATGTTCAAAAAGCTCTTCCACTAATTACAGTATTAACACTTTCAGCAACAGGAACTGAAATGAACGCAAATGAAGTAATAACAAATTTAGAAACGAATGATAAAATTGGACTTTCCATTCCTCCTCTTAGACCAAAAGTATCTTTCTTGGATCCAAGTCTAACTTATAGTGTTAATAAATATCAAACAGCTTGTGGCTCAGCTGATATTCTAAATCATATTTTAGAAGTATATTTTAATATGGGCGATGATTTATATATGCTTGATACTGTTATGGAAGGTTTAATGAAAACTGTTATTAAATATGCTCCAATAGCATATAACGAACCAAATAATTATGAAGCAAGAGCTAATCTAATGTGGGCATCCTCTTGGGCAATCAATGGTTTTGTAGCTGGAGGTAAAACTCATGATTGGACATGTCATCCAATAGAACATGAACTTTCTGCTTATTATGATATTACTCATGGCCTTGGTTTAGCTATTATCACTCCAAATTGGTTAAAATATACTTTAGATGAAACAACTCTTCCAAAATTCAAACAATTTGGTGTAAATGTCTTTAATATTAATGAAAATCTAGATGATATGGATATTGCAAAAATTGCAATAGAAAAAATTAAAACATTCTTATTCAAAGACTTAGAACTAGATAGCACTTTATCTGCTATTAATATTGGAGATGAAAAATTTGAATTAATGGCTAAAAAAGCTTGCCACGGTGGTATCATTAATGGATTTAAACCACTTAATCAACAAGATATTGTTAACATATTAAACATGTGTAAATAAGTTTATCTTAATAATTTTTTCCTTTAGTTTTACTACTGTAAATAGAGTCTTTCTTTTTACAGTAGTTTTTTTTATCTAAAAACCATTATAAATCTTTTTACTAAATGAGAATTAAAATTTATACTTGAGAAAAATAAATTAATATTATATATTACATGGTAAGAGGTAAGACCTCTTACCATAAAGGAGCAAAAATGACCCCTACTGCACCAAAGCTTAATCACATTGAAAATGTAACCCTTTCTAGTGAGTTAAAAAAATCAATACTAAAATATATTGGCGAATCTTCAAAACTCGGACTATATAAGTTACCAAGTGAAATGAGTATTGCTAATAATTTAGGAGTAAGTAGAATTGCACTAAGAGAAGTATTTAAAGAATTGAGAAATGATGGAATATTGTACTCACTTCATGGAAAAGGCACTTATATAAACAAAAACTTTACTGATTTAAAATTTAGATTCACACCAGCTAGAGAATTTTTAAAATCTATTATTGCTTGTGGATATGAAGCTTCAGTTGAAGTAATTGATTATGAAATAGCTCTAGCTAATGAAAAAAATATAGAAGATTTAAAATTATCTAAAAAAGATAAATTATTAATAATTTATAAAGTTTTTTATGCTGATAACAAACCTGTAATCTTTTGTATTGATACAGTACCTCTTAAATATCTAAAAAATATAGAAATAGAAAAAGATGAATTAAGTATTTCAACTTTTGATTACTTAAAAAATAAAGCAAATGTTATTGTTGAAAATGATGTAGTAGAAATGACTGCCGTTTTAGATGAAGCTATTCCTTCTCAATATAATAAATTTAGAGAAAACTTAAAATGTAAACCACTAATTCAAATGGCATCAATTTACTACACTTTAAAACAAGAACCTGTTATGAAAGTTAAAGCTTTCTTTGATACTGAAAAGATAAAACTTAGTCAAATTAGAAAACAAAATGTTTATGACGATTATTTATAAAAACTAAAAATTTAAATTGAGGGCATATTAGTATGAAAAAAATTAATATTTCATTTTTCTTAAACGGTGAATTAATAGAAAAAACATTAGATCCAGAGTCAAGAGTTTTAGATTTATTAAGAAACATCTTGTGGAAAACTGGAACAAAAGAGGGATGTGGAGACGGAGATTGTGGTGCATGTACAATAACTCTAGCTTATCCAATAAACAATAAAATCATTTATAAAGCAGTAAACTCTTGCTTGATGCCAGTTGGGAAATTGCAAGGAACAAGTATTATTACAATTGAAGGACTTGAAGAAAATAATGATTTAAATTTAATTCAACAAGCAATGGTGGATCAACATGGGCTTCAATGTGGCTTTTGCTCCCCTGGAATAAGCATGTCTATGTTTGCACTTCTAGCTAACAAAGAAATCCCTAGCTACGAAGATCTTAAAAATGCCCTAAATGGTAATATATGTAGATGTACAGGATATGAAGGAATTAGAAAAGCAGCAAAACAAGTATTAGATTATTTAAATAGCAATCCTAATTACGATATCGTTCCTAAAAAAATTAGAGAATATGAGAGTAAATTAGTAAAATTAGATTCATCACTATCTGAAGGTGATTATTTAATTCCTTTGACAATTGAAACGCTTAAAGAAAATATTAAGAACACCCCCAAAGCTATGATTGTATGTGGTTGTAGTGATGTTAGTGCAAGAGCACACATCAGTGGTGAAAAATTTTTAAAAGTAATTGATGTTTCACGAGTTCAAGAAATGAACCAAATACAATTAATTAATGAAGATTTATGTATCGGAGCATCAGTCTCTTTAACTGAAATAATCAACTCTCCAATAGTACAAGCTAAAGCAAGAACCTTATCTTCTGGGTTAAAAGAATTAGCAGCAGTCCAAGTTAGGAATCTTGCAACACTTGCAGGAAACATTGCAAATGCTTCACCTATTGCAGATGGAGTTGTGCTTTTAATGGCTTATCAAGCTAAATTAAGTGTTTTAGGGACTTCAGGATACAAAGAAATCCCTATCTCAGAATTGTATACCGGTTACAAAAAAACAATTTTAGAAGAAGGCGATATTATTGAAAAAATAATTATTTCTAAAGAGGCTTTATCAAAAGAATACCATATGGAAAAAACAGGAAAAAGAGATGCTGTCGATATTGCCTGTGTAAATTCATGTTCTAGTTATAAAAAAGAAAACAATGTTATAAGTGATTTAAGCATTGCTTTTGGAGGAATTGCTGAAAAAGTTGTACTAGAAAAACTTGGTAAAATTGAAAGTGAATATGATATTGAAATATGTGCAAGGAATATTTCATTAAAATATAACCCATTGAGTGATGTAAGAGGGTCTAAAGAATATAGAGTTAAATTAATTAAAAATCATGTAATTAAACATTATGCCTTTATTACTGGGGAGCTATAGAATATGAATAAAAGAAAAGAAAATTTAAAAGAGTTAATAAAAGGAACAATGCCATTTAATGGTGAAGCAGATTGTTACAAAAATTATCTTTATGCATATCCTGTGGTATCTAAAGAGCCTAAAGGCAAAATATTAAATATTGATTTTACACCTTGCAAAAAAATTGAAGGGTATATCAGGGGCGTAACAGCCTCTGATATACCAGGCAAGAATGCTCAAGGTGCCGTAAATAGATTAGAAGAGCCCTTACTAGCTGATAATCAAATAAATTATTTAGGACAACCTGTAGCTTTAGTAATATGTGAAACTCAGGAAGCTGCTATAAAAGCAGCTAGATCTACAATAGTCGAAATTGATGTAGAAAATAATTATGTTATTGATTTAGATGTTGCTATTAAAAATAAAGCTTTTTATGAAGAACCAATGGTTGTCTCTTGTGGAGATTATCAAAAAGCTTTTAATAATTCTCAATATAAAATTGAAGGCGTTTTCTCTTCTGGTGCACAAGAGCATGCTTATATTGAAACACAAAGGGCTTTTGCTTCTTATGATACTTTTAGGAAAAATATAGTAATTCAATGCGGTACTCAAGCTGTAAGTGATGTTCAACAAGTAACAGCATTAGTCCTTGGAAAACAAGAAAGCGAAATTGAAGTTGATGTTTATAGAGTTGGCGGGGCTTTTGGAGGAAAAGAAAGAGGTGGAACTAGTTTCTCAGCTATGGCAGCTTTAGCCCTTTATTTAACAAATAGACCTTGTGCAATGATATTAGAAAGAAGCGATGATATCAGAATTACAGGTAAAAGACACCCCTATAAAACTTATTATAAAGTTGGTTTTGATCAAGAGGGAGTTATCAAATCTTTTTATGTTGACTTATATGCAAATGGTGGATTTTTTGAAGATTTTACAGTTGCAATAGTTGAAAGAGCAGTATTAGGAATTTGTAACAGTTATTATCTTGAAAACGCCTTTATTAGAGGAAATAGCTGTAGGACAAACTTACCTCCGAATACTGCATTCAGAGGATTTGGGGCACCTCAAGCTACTTTAGTTATGGAAGAAATTATTTATCATATCGCATCCGTTTTAAATAAAAACTCATTAGATATTCAAAAAATAAACTTCTTAAAAGATGGACAAAGAGCACCCTATCATATGATTATGGAAGAAGTTAAGGTTCCTCAAATCGTGGATAAGTTACTTGAAGATTGTAAATACCAACAATTAATTAAAGAGAAAGAACAATACAACAAAACACATAAATATAGTGTAAAAGGGATTGGCTTAGTTCCTATAAAATATGGAATTGGATTTACTGCAACTTTTTTAAACCAAGGAAATGCATTAGTTAATATTTTCAGTGATGGATCAATTTCAGTTACCCATGGTGGTATAGAAATGGGACAAGGATTATTCACGAAAATAGAAATGATTGTCGCCAAAACGTTAGGTGTTAATGTTTCTAGAGTAAAATGCGAATCCACAAATACCCATAGAATTGGATCTGTAGCATCCACTGCAGCATCTACAGGAACTGACTTAAATGGCGAAGCTGCAAGAATTGCTTCAACTCAAATTCTAGAAAATTTAAAAAATGCAGCAAGTAATTTACTAAAAGAAAAAATAAATCTTGCACAAGCTTCTTCATATATCAAAATTGAAAATGACATGGCCTATGATATTAGAGCAAAGCAAGAATTAATAAGCTTTGAAGAATTAATTAGCTATTGTTATTTTAATAGAGTTCAATTAAATGCAGCTGCCCATTATGCTACTCCCGGCTTAGAATATAATATGAAAACTGGAAAAGGAACACCGTTTTCCTATTTTACAAACGGTGCTGCACTTGCAACAGTTACAATTGATACATTAAGTGGGGCATACAAAGTTGATAAAGTTCATATTCGTCACGAAGGTGGAACTATCTTAGATTATGATATTGATAGAGCTCAAGTTGTAGGAGGTTTTGTTCAAGGAATGGGTTTTGTAACTATGGAAGAACTTCCAATTGGAAATAAAGGGGAACAACTAGCAGCTTCTTTTGCAACTTATAAAGTTCCATTAATTAATGATGTTCCAGAAGATTTAACTATAGATTTAGTTTCTTGTGATGATAAGATTTGTGGCGTTTTAGGTAATAAAGGAGTTGGAGAGCCTCCTCTTTTATATGGAATAGCTGTTTTCAATGCAATAAGAGATGCTATTTCATCCTATAGAAATAAAAGAATATTTTTAAAGCATCCTGCTACTGCTGAGAATGTATTAAAAGCTCTCGAAGATTAAAGTGTTTTGTATAATCCGGAATGTCCGGAAAGGAGTTAATATGAAAAAAAAGTGTGTGTTATTGTTAAGTGTTTTATTATTACTTCCAACATTTTTATTTGCTGGTGGTTCAAAAGAAACAACAGTAAAACAAGACGATGGAAAATTAAAAGTCGCTCTTTTATTACCTGGTAAAAAAGATGATGTTTCTTTTAACCAAGCAATGTATGAAAGTATGAAACAAGTAGAGAGTGAATACTCAAGTCAAATTGAAGTAACTTATGTTGAAGATGTCTATGAAGTTGCAGATATTGAACCAGCCCTAATGGATTTTGCTTCACGTGGTTATGATTTAATCTTTGGTCATGGTTTTCAATACATGGAACCTATTATTAAAGTAGCAGAACTTTTCCCAGATACAATGTTTGCATTAGGTACAGGTTATAAAACAGCTCCTAATACTTGTGTTTATGACGTACATTTAGCACAAGGTGGATATCTAATGGGTTACCTTGCAGGCATGATTTCTGAAACTGGAAAAGTTGGAGTTATCGGTGGAGCTGATGCATCTGAAATTTATAGAGGTCATGAAGGATTTAAAATGGGAGCAAAAAAAGCTAATCCAAATATTGAAATCCAAGAATTCTATACAGGAGACTGGAGAGATGCAGCAAAAGCAAAAGAAGGTGCATTAGGAATGTATGATAGTGGCGTTGATGTAATTTGGCACAGTGGAGACGGAATCGGTCTTGGTGTTGTTAATGCAGCTTTAGAAGCAAATAAATATTGCTTATCAAACATTACAAGTCAATATGTATTAGCAAAAGATAATGTTGTAAGTGGTATCAACTATCAATGGGATTTAGTAATTAGACAAATTCTTGATGATGTATTATCAAATAATTTCATGAATCAAGAAAAATTCTATTGGATTAATATCGAAAATGGTGGTTTAGCAGTTGCAGATTATCATCAATTCAAAGATCAATTTGATGCAAAAGTATTTGAAAAAATGGACCAAGCTATTAATGATATAAAGAGTGGTAAAATAGTAATCCCAGATTTTGAAAAATAATTATTAATATATCAGGGGAGACAAATTTCTTCCCTGATATACCATTAAAGCAATAATAAGACTTATTCAATTTTAGGATTGCTTTAAAATTTCTAGGAGAATTCAAAAAAATATGAATGCAATAGAAATGAAATCAATAACCAAACGATTTGGCTCATTGATTGCAAACAACAATATAGATTTCACCTTAAAAAAAGGTAGTATTCATGCACTACTTGGAGAAAATGGAGCGGGTAAAACAACATTAATGAATCAACTCTTTGGACTGAGTGTTGCAGACGAAGGATCTATATTGATTGAAGGAGAACCAATAAATTTAGAACATTCTCCTCAAGAGTCCATGAAACGAGGAATTGGAATGGTTCATCAACACTTCATGTTAATAAAAAATATGAGTGTAATTAGTAACATTATGTTAGCAAATGAAGATGAAAATTTCCCTATATTAAATCCCAAATTAACAAAAAAGAAAATTATTTCATTATCTGATAAATATCATTTAAATGTTGAACCTAGTGCTATAATTGAAAATCTATCTGTTGGACAACAGCAAAGAGTAGAAATATTAGCAGCACTATATAAAGAAACAAACACATTAATTCTTGATGAACCTACAGCTGTTCTAACACCAGAAGAAGTCGAGGATTTATTTATTATTCTAAGAGAATTAAAGGCTAGTGGAAAATCAATTGTAATTATTACTCATCATTTAAATGAAATAATGGATATAGCAGATGAAGTTACAGTTTTAAGAAATGGTAATTTAATCGGAACCTATTTGATTAATGAACAAACTTCAACACGAGAATTATCTAGATTAATGGTAGGAAGAGATGTTTTATTTGATTTCAAAAAGCAAAATGAACCAAAAGTAGAAAAAGTACTTGAAGTTAAAAATCTTTCCTATAGTTCAAACAACGTAAAACAAGTTAACGATATTAGCTTTTTTATAAAAAAAGGTGAAATTTTTGCAATAGCAGGAGTAGATGGAAACGGACAAAAAGAATTATGTGATACTATCGTAGGTTTAAATAAAATGGATAGTGGAAAAATATATCTTAAAAACTATGATATAAGTAATACAAATATTAAATATCGAATAAAAAATGGGATTTCATACATTCCTCAAGATAGACAAAAAAGTGGACTCGTAATGAATTGGTCAATCAGTGATAATTTAATTTTAAAAACTTATGAAAGAAAACCTATAGCAAATAGAATCTTTGTTTCAAATATAAAAGCACAAGAACAAGCTTCTAGAATGATTGATAAATATAATATTAAAAGTCAAAACAGTAGTGACAAAGCAAATCAATTATCTGGAGGGAATCAACAAAAAGTTATTTTAGCAAGAGAAATGGATAGAGGCCCAGCTTTATTAATTGCATCACACCCTACAAGAGGTTTAGATGTTGGGGCTATGGAATATGTTAGAAATCAAATGCTCGAATTAAGAAATGATGGGGGCTCAGTTCTATTAGTTTCAGCTGACTTAGAAGAAATATTTCAAATAGCTGATAGAATTGCAGTTATTTTCAAAGGACAATTTATGGGTATATTAAACCCTGATTGTGGTATTGCAAAACTTGGTAGACTAATGGCCGGTCTTAAAGAAGGAGAAAGAAGTGAATAAACTCAAAAGCTTTTTACCAGCTTTTTTATCAATTATATTAGCTTTTTGTGTAGGAGCTTTAATCCTTTTGCTAAGTAATTTTAATCCAATTGAATCATATAAATCTCTTTTTAATGGAGCTTTTGGATCTGCTTATGGTATTTCAGAAACTCTTGTAAAAATGATACCAATCTTAACAATTGCACTTGGAACTTCTGTTGCCTTTAAAGCTCAATTATGGAATATTGGAGGGAACGGACAATATACTCTTGGTTGTATTTCAACAGTTGTTGTTTGTGTATATTTCCCTGGACCAATTTGGCTAAAATTATTATTAGCACTAATTTTTGCAATTATTGTTGGATTAATTTTCGGTGGATTATTAGGCCTTGCAAAAGCTAAATTAAATGCAAATGAAGTAATAACAACTCTTATGTTTGATTACATAATAGCTTTCTTCCTAAGTTATTTAGTTTATGGTCCATTAATGGATCCTGATGGTCACAATTTCCCTCAATCAAAACTAATTGATAAAAGTATACTTTTTACAAAACTAATTAAAGGAACAAGAATTCATACTGGATTATTTCTTGCCTTATTATTGGTTGTACTTTTATTTTTCTTTTGGAAAACAAAAGAAGGTTTTAGGATTAAAATGATTGGAGCAAACCCAAATGTTGCAAAATTAAGTGGTATTTCAGTAAATTTTCAAATTATGTTAACAATGGGAATATCCTGTGCCTTTGCAGCTGTTGCTGGATATATTGATGTTTTAGGAATCCATGGAAGACTGCAAGATAATATAGCAGGAACTTTAGGTTCTGTTGCAATAGTTGTTGCTTTATTAGGAAATTTAAATCCAATAGGGATTGTTTTTTCTGCTTTCTTCTTTTCAGCATTAACAGTAGGTGGTCAATGCATGCAAAGATATATGGGAGTCCCCTATTCTTTAGTTACAATTATTCAAGCTCTAGTAATTGTTTTTGTTGTAGCCTCAAATATTATTGTAGAAAATAGGAGTAACAAATAATGAATAATAGTTTTATCATAAGTCTTTTAGTTGGAACCCTTAGAACTAGTATTCCAATAATTTTAGCAGCTCTTGGTCAAGTATATGTTCATAAATCAGGGACTCTTGATTTATCAGTTGAAGGAACAATGATTTTCTCTTGTTTAATGAGTTTTATTGCTGCAGCCTTAACACAAAGTTTAACCTTTGCTTTAATCATTGGTGGGGTATCAGGCCTTTGTTATTCTTACTTAATGGCAGTACTTACTGTTAAATTAAAATCAAATCAAGTAATTTCAGGGACAGCGTTAACTCTTTTAGCTACGGGATTAAGTTCATATCTATATAGAGTAGTTTTTGGAATAAGATCACTACCTCCTATAATTGAAAATTTCAAACCCATCAATTTTGGATTTTTATCAAAAATTCCATTGATTGGACCAGTATTATTTAACCATAATTTTACTTTTTATTTTATGCTTTTAATGGTTTTAATTACCTGGTTTATAATGAGTAAGACCTCATATGGATTAAAAATAAAAGCCGTTGGAGAATTTCCAAGAGCTGCAGACTCTAAAGGTATTGAAGTAAATAAAATACGTTTTCAAAGTATTTTAATTGGAGGTCTTTACTCTGGTTTTGCAGGAGCCTCTATGTCTCTTGGATATATGAATACTTATACAGATCAAATGATTGCAGGAAGAGGCTTCATTGCTATCGCAGTAGTTGTGTTTGCAAGATGGCTTCCCATAAGAGTTCTTTTTGCTGCACTTCTTTTTGGTTTTGCCAACACTCTTCAAATGCGATTACAGTCAATAGGAGTTGCAGTTCCTATTCAATTACTTCAAGCTTTACCATATATTTTAACAGTAATAGTATTACTTGGAGTTTCTAAATATGTAAAATTTCCCTCCTATTTCACTCAACCATATAGTAGAGAAAAAAAGTAAGGATTATTTTGTGAAAAAAAGATATTTAATTTTAAGTTTATTATTAATAATTTTCTCTACTAGTTGTACTTCAATCAATGTTGAAAAAACTAATTATTGGGATAATTGCAACTTTAAAAGAGCTTATGAAAGATCTCAAGAATTTGTTAATGCTATAAATAATAAAAATCCAGACATAATTTATTCTATGCTTTCAAATACTTATAGAAAGAAAATTGAAAAAGATGAATTCATAAAAAGATATTTGGATGATTTATCATATCCATATATATCTCCATTATACTGTTATCTTCAATCAATTGATCTTCATTATGATGTAAATGGAACTGTTTCAACAAAAGTCGCATCAAGATTAATTGGAGAAAAGTTTAGTTTTAAAATTCTTTATGAAAATGGAGATTATTATTTTTTAGCTTTTGAAGATATTATTGATAATAGCTATAGAGATAAATTTAAAAACAAAGTTGTAAAATGGATTTAATCTTAATTAAAAAAACAAAATCCCTATCAAATGATAGGGATCTATTTTTTAAATTACTGAAGTTCATTTGCATCAACAATAAATGCAGATATTCCTTCATCTGGAAATTCTTGTCTTAATTTTTTGACAATAATACTTAATAATTCTTTTTGTTTTTCTTCAACATAGAATATATAAAGTTTATTTGTTTGTGGCCAAATATCATCTCCCATTTTTGGAAGAGAATAACCTTTGCCAGTTACAAGATTAATTGCTGTAAATTGGTTAATATCATGAGTCTCTAATAACTCGATAAATTCCTCATCAAGAGCTCTAGAGATTATTATTTCTATTCTTTTCATTATTTATCCTCCAATTCTTGTTCAATTATCAATTTGGATTGTTCTTTTCTTTTTGCTAACAATTTAACTTTTTTCTTTTCATTTCTTGCATTAAATATATAATAAATGATTGGCATCATAGTTAATGTCATTAGTGTTCCAAAAGTTAAACCACCAAATACAACTTGACCTATTGGCTGAATCAATTGGGAGCCTTCTTGTGGGAAAAAGGACATTGGAACTAAAGCAAGAACTGTTGTTAAAGTTGTCATCATAACAGGTCTTAATCTTGTCTGAGCAGCTTCAGCACAAGCATCTTCAAGATTCCTACCCCGCTTTCTAAGTAAATTAGTATAATCTACTAACACAATACCATTATTTACAATAACTCCAACAAGAACTAAAGCTCCAACTAAAGTCATTAAAGAAATTGTTGAATTCATTAAGGTTAATATACCAACAATACCAATTAATGCCATTGGAAGAGTGAAAATAACAATGAATGGATCTTTAAAGGATTCAAATTGACTAGCCATTACCCCAAATACAAGAATTGAAGCCATCAATATAATTAAAGAAAAAATTTCAATTCCTTCTTGCATTTGTTCCCACTCTCCACCAACAGAGAAAGTAAGACTTTCATCTGTATTAATGTTGTTTGTTAAAAGAGCTGTAACTTGTTTGTTAACTTCATTACTAGAAAGCCCAGCAACTTGCTTTGCTGTAATATGAGCAACTCTAGCTTGGTCTTCTCTACTAATTGACATTGGAGAAACACTCTCTTCTAAGTGAGCTACAGCTGATAAAGGAACTTTTTGTCCAAGCATGTTTGTAACTGTCATTTGGTCTAAATTTATTCTATGATAATTATCAACATCAGTTAATGAAATAACCATGTCGATATCATTTCCTTTATCAGTATATCTACCAACAATTTGACCATTTAGATTAGCTTTTAATTCATTTGCTACACCCATTGTAGTTAAATGATTTAAATCCAATGCAGCTCTATCATAGACAATTGATAATTGTGGATTTCCCTCAACAATTGAGTTACTTACATCATATACAAAACCAGTACCTTCATTCTCTAATAATTTTACAATCTGGTTTGATACTGCCTTTAATCTATCAAAATCATTACATTTTAAAGTAACATCAACAGCAGAACTACCCATGCCTTGCATACCCATTGCACTTTGAACAGAAGTAGTAACATTTATTCCTGGATATTCTTCACCTAGTTTTAGAATTACTTTTTCTGCTTCTTTTGCATCTAAATCACCAATTGTGCGTTGTGCTGCATCTTTTAAAGTTATTGTAAGTTCAGCTGTAGAAGAATTACTTCCACTCATTGCAGCAGCAATACCAGAGCCACCAATTGATGTTGAGATTGTTAGCACACCTGGTAGTTTATCCTCAAGCATTTGCTCAAAAACTTTAGTCTGAGAGTCAATTTCTGCTAAAGAAGTACCATGTGGAAATTCTAAATCAGTAACAACACTTGTCTGATCAGTCTCAGGAATAAAGATAAACCCTAATTTAGGAATTTGATAAATTGACAATCCAAATAAGCTTAAAATTATAAATATAAATAGAATCTTATGGTGTAAACACCATCTTATAAAATTAGAATAGCCCTTTTCAATTGACTTAAACATCTTTTCAACTAAACCATTAAAACCTCGTCTTTTCTCACCAGGTTTTATATGTCTCCCTTTAAAAAAGGAACTGGAAAGAGTAGGAACAAGTATTAAAGCAACAATTAAAGATGTACTTAAAGCAATAATAACAGTAAATGCTAAATCTTCAAATATTCTAATTGTACCATTCATACTATCTCTGAATAAGAGAAGTGGAATATATACACAAATTGTTGTTAAAGTTGAACTTGTGATTGCGCTTCTCATTTCATTAGACCCAAGACTTGCAGCAATATGGGCTTTAGCTCCCTTGTCTCTATATCTGTATATATTTTCCAAAATTACAATTGAGTTATCAACCAACATACCAACACCTAAGGTAAGACCAGCTAAACTCATCATATTAATTGTATGATTTGTAAAATACATAATTAAGAATGTAATAATTAAAGAAATTGGAATAGTTAAAGCAATAATAAAAGTTGAAGAAATACTTCTTAAGAAAAAGAGAATAACAATAATTGCTAAAATAATTCCGTACATTGCAGAAGAGGTTACATTTGAAACTGAAGTTGTAATCATTTGAGTAGTATCAAAAGCTACATCTATTTTTGATCCATCAGGTAAAATAGATGTTAAATCCTTTAATTCTGCTTTTACTTTCTGAGCAACTTGTAAAGAGTTAGTCCCAGATTGTTTTTGAATAGTTAATAAAACACCACTTTTCCCATTAATATAAGCATAAGAGGTTGCATCTTTGTAGCCTTCATACACATTAGCAATATCTCCTAATTTAACTTGAGAAATTGCTACATTCCCTTTGTTAGGATCTGTTGTCTTAGTAGATATAACTATATTTTTTATCTCCTCAACAGAAGTAAAGTTTCCTTCACTACTTATTGAGTAACTCATACCATGATCTGTAATTACTCCTGCATCTGATTTCCAGTTCTGAGCAGCTATTACTTGTGATATTTGAGATAAAGAAAGATTTAAAGCTTCAAGTTTTTCTAAAGGGACTTCAATTTTTATAGCTTTTTCTCTTCCGCCACTTAGATTCGCACTTGCAACACCATCAAGCTGTTCAAGATTAGGTTTAACAATATCAGTTGCAATATTTAATAATTCATCAGGACTCTTATTCCCTGTTAATGATACTGCCATAATTGGCATCATAGAAGTATCAAGTTGTAAAATCATAGGAGAAGAAACACCAGAAGGCAAATACTCTTGAATAAGACTAAGCCTATCTCGAATCATATTAGTAGCTTGGTCTAAATTCGTCGATTGTGAAAACTCCATAGTAATAAGTGAAGAACCTGCTGTTGAACTTGATTGAATTGTTTTCAAACCAGTAATACCAGAAAAAGTTCCTTCCATAGTTTTTGTAACTTTAGCTTCAACTTCTTCAGGGCTAGCATTTTCATAATTTGTCACAACCATTACATATGGAAGGGATAAATTAGGAAGTAAATCTATTGGTAATTTATTAAATGTATAAAGCCCAAGTGCTACAAATATTAATGTAAATATTAGAACTGTTTTAGGCTTTTTTATGCCTGTATCACTTATACTCATTAAAATTCTCCTTGATTTTTCACAACAACCTTAACACCTTCTCCAAGAAGTGAAGATTTTGTATTTACAATTAAATCATCTTTTAAAAGGCCCTCTGTAACTTGAACAAAATCATAAGTTTCTAAACCTTTTGTAATTGGAGTTTTTGTAACTGTATTATTATCTAATATTTTATATACATAGCTTTCATTATCATTATAAAAAACTGAAGTTGAAGGAACTATTAATGCATCATCTACTATTTTTGTAATTATTCTACATTTTGCATACATACCTGCTAAGATTTTATTTCCTGGATCATCAAATTTAATTGTAATTCCAATTGTTCTTGTTGAAACATCAACTGTTGGATCCATTTTTGTTACATAACCATGAAAAGTTTCATTTGGGAAAGCTTCAAATCTTAATTCAACATTTTCACCAATTTTAATTAATGAGATATATTTTTCAATTATTCTAACTTGAATTGCAATATCATCTAAATCTTCAATATATGCTAAAGGGACACTAGGGGAACTAAGACTTCCATTTTCAACACCTACTCTAACAATAGTTCCAGAAATAGGAGCTTTTACATCTTTCATCTTGTATTCCATTCCTGGACGAGAAGGGTCGATTTTAGCAACAATTTGATCTTTTTCAACAGTATCTCCAACTTCTAATTCAAAGTCCTTAAGAGTTCCAGAGGCTTCACCAATTATTGCAACAGGATTAGCTGTGGTTACACTACCCCCAACACTTATACTTGAATCTATTTCACCGACTACAACCCTAGTTGCATTGACACTTAAAGGTTTAATAACTTTCTCACTCTCAGTAGTTTCACTTGTTGTAACAGGTTTAGTACAAGAAGATAAAGAGATTATCGCTATTACGAATAATAATATAATATTATGTTTTTTAATTTTTATGTTGTTCATTTTTTTTCCTTGCTAATTATTGTGTACATTGATTTTGTAAATCTAGATAGGCACTTAAATATTCATATTCAGCTTGTAACAAGCTTAAATTTGCATTACTCAAACTCAATTGAGCTGATTTTAAATCTGAGAACGAAATATCTCCATTCTCATATGATAAAGATGTTAGTGAATATGTTTTCTTAGCTAATTCAATATTATCTTTACTTAATTGGATTTGTTTCTTTGCATGTTTTATACTTTCCATAGAATTAGTAAAAGAGATAATAATATTCTTTCTTAAAGTATCATCAACAGACATTAATTGATCTTGAGTATTATCTAATTTCTTTAAATTATTATTCATACTACTATTTGGCAAGAGCTTTGATAAATCAAAAAATAAGGAAGCACTAATTTTACCATTATCAGAATAATTTGTCCCTGACCAAGTATTAGTAATGTCAACTATTGTTGGAGCATAAGAAAGTGATAAAGAAATGGAGGGGAAATACATACTATCTTTTAAAGATTTAATTTGTACATCCATTATCTCTTTATTAATTGAATTTGAAAGTAAATCATAACTCGATTTTATTGCTGAATTTAAGGTGTACTTACTTAAATCATCATTATAATCTAATGGTAATTTATCAACTAAACTAAGTGGTTCAAGTACATTATCTTCGCCAATTAAAAAAGCAAGTGTTCTTTTTTGTGTTTCAATCGCATCTTTACTTTTATCTAACTCTGTTGAAATTGAGGCAATTTGAGTTTGGAGTTGTAATACTGATAATTGAGGAACATTACCATCTTCATAAGCTTTTCTAGTATTTTCTAAAGTATAATTTAAATTATCTAAATTATCTTGTTGGAAACTAAGTGCCGCCTCTTGTAATAAAATACCGTAATATAGTTTTTTTATTTGAACAGCTAAATCTTTTTTTGCTTTTTGTAAACTAATTGATTTATCTTTTAATTGTAAAGCTGTTGTTTGTAATGAAGTAATCATTGCAGGATTAAAACTAAAAGAAGCTGAAAGAGAACCAACAAAAGTAAAAGTTGGATCTGCTGTAACACCAGTCATGGGATTTGTATACCCTTGATTCGATCTTTGTAATACAGTAGTAGCTTGGATAGATGGATATAAAGAAGAATATTTACCATCTTCATCAATTTGGGCTGACTTCAAATCCAAAGTTTTTTGTAATATTGAAGAACTATTATTTAACGCGTGATTTACGGCATCATCTATACTTAAGTCTTTTGAAAATGCTGAATTGAGAAATATAATTGATATCATAAAAATAAGTATTAATACTTTTTTTCTCATATTTTATCCTTTTTTATATTTAATTTATGTCTATAAATTAATTGTTGTTTATTCTACTTCACTTAAAATAGAATCTATATTTATCTTTACTTGAGCTCCAAATTTAAGAATTATTTCTAGATCTTCATCACTAATACCTTCTCTAAGTTTTTCCATAATAGGATAAACTTTTCCTGCTATTTCTTCTCCAATTTCAGAGCCAGCTTTTGTTAAAATTACTATTTGAAATCTTCTATCACTTTCTAAAGCTTTTAACTCTAAATATCCAAGTTTATTTAATTTATCAAAGGCTTTTGAAACATTAGATTTAGAATAAGAACCACATTTTATGAAATCAATTGATTTTGCGCTTCCTCCACGGACAAAGAAAAACAATAATGCATGTGCTTCCATTCTTGATAAATCATACTTTTTACCTATATTTGCAATTGTATCAAAAACAAATTTAGTCATCGTCTTTGTATAGTCCATTAAATCTTCAAAAAAAGTATGCATAAAAACATTTACCTCACAAAGTTAGAAAATAATTATTAATAGTTATATTTAACAACTATTATTTTTTATAACCGTATTTACTCACTTAGTCAATATAAAATATTAAAAATTTATATAAATAAACTCAAAAAACAAAAAAAGAGGCTATTACAATAAATGTAATAACCTCCCAAAAAGTTTGTTGTTAATCTTTTTTTATTCCCAAGATTCACCTGTCAAATAACGATAGAATGCATTATTTACATAAAACTTTCTAAATTCAACTGGAGCATCTGTTAATTTTTTAATATTTTTTGCCAATTCATCTTTTGTTTCTTCTAATGTGAAAGGATGAATTGAATAACCACCTTGAATTGCAACACCATCATAAATAGCTTTATAAGCATCTTCATCATGCATATCAACAGTACTATATAGTGGTTGCCACCATGCACCAGAGATTAATTTAACATCACTTCCTTCAGCTTGATTTTCACTATTTTTCTTAGAATATTGTTCAATAATTCTATTAAAATCTAATAAGTCATCTTCACTATTAAATTCAAATAATGCATCATATTCTAAAGCATGAACTAAATATAAATCTTCACTATATTGTTCTACATAATATGAATATGAAGGTTCTGGAATTGGACCCCAATCTAATAAATATTGGTAAATAGAAACTTTTGGTTCAATTTGAAGTTTTGCATCAATGCCTTCACTATTTAATAAAGCAATTAATTGTTTTAAATGTTTTTCATCACTATGACCATATTTAATTGTTAATGAAGGGATAAAATTAGAATTAAATCCTTCTTTCTTTAAATTATACCCTGTTGAAGCTTTTGATTTAACTAATTCTTTACCAACAATATCTAAATTATCATCTGAATAGATATAATAAGAATTAAAAGCAGAAGCTACTTTATTCAAAATATCTTCATCAGAAACTTTACCAAGATAATTTCTAGCGTCCCCATTTACTTGAAGAATATTCATTAATAATGTTGTTGCAATAGCTGAATCGATATCACCATCTTTTACAATTTTATTTACAGAAGCAGCATCAATTAAATGTGCATCTAAAGCACAAGCTACATATTTTGAATCATAACTACCTACTCCACTTACTCCGTAATAATCAAGTCTTGCTTGAGCTTTCTCACTTGTATAAGTTAGAGCTAATTCTTCAAAATCTGTTGCTTTGATTAAAGCTGTAAAAACATCACTTACATTGGACAAATCTTTTTCACTAAGTTTTTCAGCATCAGCGATAAATGTTTGAGTTGCAATTGAAGCATCAATTAAACTTATTTGACACATATTCTCAAGATAAAGAGAATCGTCTTTTACATTACTTTGTAAAGCACTACTTGTACTTGTACAACCACTTAACCCAATAACAATTGCTGTTATCCCAATTAATAATTTAAATTTTTTCATAACGTCCTATACAGTAGTTTTTTACTGCATTCTCCTACATATTTTTTTTGATCGCCTTTGATCTTAAAATCGAATTATTTTATCTCTTACCCTTATCGTAAATTTCTCCAAGAGCTTTTGGAGCTTTATTAGTTTTTGAGAAAAATAGTAATAATATAAGTGTTAATACATACGGGAAAGTCAATACTAAATCACTATAACTACTTGGTAGAGATAACTGTTGAACTAAGAAATATCCAATACTTCTTGCAAAGCCAAAAATTAAACAAGCTAATAAGGTATTTGATATTTTCCAGTTTCCAAAAATATATGCGGCTATTGCTAAATATCCATAGCCAACAAAAATGCTTGGAGAAAAGTTTGTTGAAATAGAATAAGCAAAACACATACCACCTAAGCCTGACATAGCACCACTTATAAGGATTGCTATAAATCTTATGTGAGTAACATTTTGTCCTGCTGCAGCAACAGATTGTGGATTATCACCACAGGCTCTTAGTCTCATTCCAAAAGGTGTTTTATATAATATATATGCCATTATCAAAGCTATTATTACAATAATAAATTCAAAGACATATACATCTGTAAAAAATGCACCAATTACTGGTATATTTGATATAACTGGGACTGTAACCCTTGGAAATACAAATAACATAAACTTATTTGAGGATTGTCCAAATATTGAAATATTTAACTGGTTTGTTAAAAATGCAGTAAGAGAAACAGATAACATATTAATAACAACACCACTTATAACCTGGTTAGCTTGAAACTTTAAAACAATAAGTGCATAAAGCATTGCAAATAAAGCTCCTCCAACCATTGCTGCAAATAAAGATATATAAACTAATGCACTTTGAGAATCAACAAATGAGGAGGTTAATAGAGCAACAATAAAGCCTCCAAAAAAAGCACCCATTCCAAGTAAACCTTCTAATGCTAAATTAATTACCCCACTGCCTTCACAGAAAATACCACCAATTGAAATAATAAATAGAGGCAAAGTGAATGCCATACTTTCAATTATTATATTATTCATTTTTACCTCCATTTTCTAAAAGCTCAGTTTTAAATTTATTTGCTAACATTTTAAAATAACCACTACTTGCACTAAATAATAAAAGGATACTAGTAATTAACGCAGCTATTTCTCTTAATACACCTAATTTTGAAGAAAGGTAAGCAGTTCCACATTCAAATATCATTACTAATATTGAAGCAAAAAAACATCCGATTGGAGCCATATTTCCTAGAAGAGCTACTGCAATTGCATCAAAGCCTAAAGGTGGAACTATTCTTGGCTGAATGGAAGCATAACTGCCTAAATAGTAAGTAACACCGGCAAGACCAGCTAAGGCTCCTGAAATAATCATTGTTTTTACAATAGTAGATCCAACTTTCATACCAGAATATCTTGAAGCTTTTTTATTTACTCCAACAGATTTTAATTCAAATCCAAATCTTGTCTTTTCTAAAACAAATTTAATAATAAATACAACAATAATTGCTAAGAAAAAGACTGTTGTTATATTCATTCGTAATCCAAATTTTTCTACATCAACTAACGTTAATCTAGCATTTTGATTGATTTCTACACTCTGTCTTGTAACGGGATCAACAAATCTGGTTTGAATAAAGAAACTTGCAACATAGCTTATTATGTAATTAAACATAATAGCCACAACAACTTCATTCATATTAAATTTATATTTTAACCAGCCAATTAATGCTCCCATCAAAGCTCCAACTCCAATCCCAATTAATATTACAAGGATTTTTGCAACTACAGATGTTATATCACTATAACCAACTAATACTGTTGCAACAAAACCAGACAATACCATTATTCCTGATACACAGATGTTAAAAAGTCCACACTTTAGAGCTATTGCTACTGAAAGTGAAGCGAATATCATAGGAACACTATAATTAAGCAAATTTAAAAAATCAGTCAATTGACTTTTTCTTCCAGGATATTTTGCTTTTGGTAAAATACCTGAACCTTGCAATAAACTCTCATAAGCTAATAAAGGGTTTTTACCTAAAAGTAAAAGTAAAATTGCACCCCCAAGTAAGCTCAATAATAAGCAAAAAATAGATATCCTTAATACTTGGTGTTTCCCTGGTCCACAAAAACTAGCAAAACTTCTTTTAAAAATATTTTTTTTATTAAGCATGGTTGTGAACCCCCATCATGTATTCTCCTACTTGTTCTTTAGTAAGTTTTTTAGCGTCCTCAATTGTTTGAATTTGTCCATTATAAATTACTAATATAGTATCAGCTAAAGCCATAATTTCATCCAATTCCAATGAGATTAACAAAATAGCTTTACCCTTATTACGTAGCTCAGCAATTCTATTATGAATTATTTCAATAGCTCCAACATCAAGGCCCCTTGTTGGCTGAACAAATATAATTAAATTTGAATCTGAGTGTATTTCTCGAGCAATAATGGCCTTTTGTTGATTACCTCCACTCATACTTCTAACAATAGTATTATGAGTTTCTTCTCCACATCTAATATCATATTTTTCAATTAAATAATCACTAGTTTTTACAAACTCATCATAATTCAATACGCCTTTAGCAGAACAATATGGTTCTTGATAATATTGTTTTAAACATAAATTTTCAGATAAAGTAAAATCTAACAATAGTCCAACATTGTGTCTGTCTTCTGGGATATAAGCAATTCCAGACTCTATTCTCTCTCGAATATTTAAATGATTTATTTCTTTATCTTCTAATAAAATTTTACCTGCACTAATATTAATCAAGCCAGCAATTGCATCAGCAATTTCAACTTGACCGTTACCTGAAACACCTGCAACTGCTAATATCTCACCACTTCTAACTTTAAAAGAAATATTCTTTAAAACTTGAATTCCATCACTATTAATACTGCTAATGTTTTCAACTTTTAATATATCTTTTCCATATGGATTATTATCTTTCTTTATTTGCAGAGAAATATCATGACCGACCATAAGAGATGCCATTTCTTTTGTAGTTGTTTTTTCTACATCTAATACATCAATTAATTTACCTTTTCTTAATATTGCACATCTATCTGCTATCTTTTTAATCTCATCTAATTTATGAGTAATAATAATTATTGTTTTTCCACTATCTCTAAGAGATTTAATTATCTTTAATAAAGATTCAATCTCTTGAGGTGTTAACACAGCAGTAGGCTCATCAAATATTAATAATTCAGCATTTCTATATAGCATCTTTAATATTTCAACTCTTTGTCTTGTTGAAACAGCTACATCTTGAATTAAGTCAGTTGGATTAACATCTAGATGATATTTCTTTGATAATAAAGTTACATCTTCATTTGCTTTCTTTAAATCTACTTTAGGAAATATTCCAAATTGTTTTTTTATGGGCTCTATTCCTAAAATAATATTTTCAGCAATTGTTTGATTATCTACAAGTTTAAAATGTTGGTGGACCATTCCAATATGTAATTTATTTGCATCAAGAGGAGAAGTTATATTAACTTTTTTACCTTTAATATAAATACTTCCATTTGTTGGTTCATAAAGTCCAAAAAGAATGCTCATTAAAGTTGATTTACCAGCTCCATTTTCTCCAAGTATTGCATATATTTCTCCTGTTTTAACATCTAAAGAAACATCATCATTAGCTACAATATTAGGAAATACTTTGCTTATGTTTTTCAACTCTACAAAATTTGTATTCATTTATATTCTCCAAAAAGGTCCATTCCCATTAATGAAAATGGACCTTTTTTATAGACTAATTTACTTTAAATTCTTCAACAGAGAATCCACCGAAGTTTGAAGCAGGAACAATTGTACCATTTTTAACTAATTTATATGCTTCATCTAGTTTAGCAATTGTGTCACTCTTTAATTGATTATGACCTTCTGTTTTTACAAAACCAGTTGAATCAGTATTAGCTTGTAATACTTCATTTGCACCTTTGAAAGTACCATCTTTAATTTTTTGTAAAGTTTTATCAACATTAATTCCCATTACTTTAAGAACACTTGTTAATATGATATTACTATCTCCAACAACACCGTCATTCCATTGGTCAACATCACAACCAATTACTTTAACTTTGCCTTTTGATTCTTTTGCTGCAGTAAATACGCCATTACCTGATCCACCTGCTGCTACAAATAAAATATCACAACCTTCATTAATTAATTGGTTACCAATAATTTTACCAGTTGCTTCATCAGCAAAGGAACCAACATAGTTTCCACCAACATTAGCACCAGTTACATCAGTACCAGCTTGAGATGCTAATTCTACACATTCTACACTTGTACCATATTTTTCATTAGCATATTTCACACCACATTCAAAACCATATTGATAGTTTACATTTGATGGATAAGCAACACCATTAATTACAGCTACTTTATTAGTTTTTGTTTCTAAAGCGGCAGCAATACCTGCGAAGAAACCAGATTCTTGTTCAGCAAAAAGCATTGCATAAACATTGTCTAATACAATATTACCTGCAGGATCTGCTGGATCAACTGGGAAAGTGTCCACAAGAATAAATTTTGTATCTGGGTTATCAATTGCTAATTGAGAGATACCTGAAAATTGGAATCCAGTACATACTTCAACATCATAATCTGCAACTACATCTGCTGCAACTTTTAATGCTTTAGCTACATCACCACTTGGTTCTCTTAAAGGTTTAACAGTTGAACCTGGATTCTTTTCAATAAATGATAAAATACCATTATAGTTTTCTTCGTTAAAAGAACCATCATCAACACCTGAAGGGGTTGTAATAATAGCTATATTCAATCCCTTTTCAACACTAGTTTGCTCTTCAGCTTTTCCACTTGCAAATACTAATGATGAAACACACATCATACTCATTGCGATTAACAACAATTTTTTCATATATAACTCCTTCACAATTAAAAACTAAAATTATTAATTGTAATTATATTTCCCATTTTTTAATGACCTGTTTCAACAATCCAATGAATTGTGGTCTAACTTTTTTTCCTGCTTCAATTACTTCATTTTCATCTAAAATTGTTTCACTTATACCTGTTGCCATATTAGTTAAACAACTTATTCCTAATAATTCCATACCAAAGTAACTTGCAACAATAGCTTCAAAAACTGTAGACATTCCTGTTGCATCTGCACCCAGCTTTGTTGCAAGCTTAACTTCTGCAGCTGTTTCAAAACTTGGTCCACTAAAGAATTGATACACGCCTTCCTTTATGGGGATATTTAACTCTTTTGCACAAGTTTTTGCAACACTTATCATCCTAGAACTATAAGTTTTTGACATATCAAAGAATCTTGGCCCTAATTCTTCATAATTTGTACCACGTAGAGGGTTTTCTGCAACTAATTTTATATGATCTTTGATTATCATCAAATCACCAACATTCCAATCCTTTCTCAAACATCCACTAGCATTAGTTAAAATTAATTTTTTAATATTCAATTGATTAAATACAAATATTGGATAACAAACTGTTTTAGTATCATAGCCTTCGTAATAATGAAAACGACCTTGCATACAAACTATTTTTTTCCCACCTAATTCACCAATTACTAATCTGCCATAGTGTCCTGGAGCTGTGGATTTTGGGAAAAAAGGAATATCACAATAATTTATTATAGTTGGATTTTCAATATCATCGGCTAATTCACCAAGACCGCTGCCTAAAATAAGAGCAATATCCACGTCACAATCAATTTTATTTTTAATAAAATTAGCACTTTGTTCAACTTTTTCTAAAAAGTTTAGTTCTTCCATAAATTACCTCATAGCCTCAATTTCTTTGCATTGTTGTTCATTAAGTTCTTGTGCATCTAAGCCGAAAGAATTTAATTGATTAGCAATTACAGTCATTTGAGCGGATCTTTCAAGTAAATCCATTTTATCAAATCCACCTAATAAATCTTTTGCTAAAACAATTGCTCCATGATTTTGCATAAGCATCACATCATAATCTTTACAATATTTCGATACTTCTTTTGCTAGCGATTTAGTTCCCATTAGTGAATATGGGACATTTATTACATCACCCATAAAAAAATAGGCTTCAGCTGTTAATTTTGATAATATTTTGCATTCTTCTGTAGCTATTGTGCTAAAGGTAGATGCATATATTGGATGAGAATGAACTACTGCATTAATATCTGGTCTATTAATTAGTGCTAATCTATGAATTTCATTTTCAATGCTTAATTTTAAATTAGGAGTATGATTAGTGCCATCAAAACCGACTATTGCTATTTTATCTGCAGTCAAACAACTTTTATCAAGCGCTGAAGGTGTTATACAAAATAAATCATCATTTATTCTAAAACTTATATTACCACCTGAGACAGTTGTTAAACCTCTTGCGAAAAGACGACTCATTGTTTGGGCTACAGCATTTCTTTCTTCATAAAAATCTATCATTTTATTTACTCTCTTTATAATATTCATCTAAACAATGTGAATCAAATTGCCCTCTATCGGTAATAACACCAGCACATAATTCAGGAGGAGTAATATCAAATGCAGGATAATAGCCTTTAACACCTTCATAAGTAAACTTTTGAGAAAGTGCATGTAATACTAATTCTGGATCCCTCTCTTCAATTACAATCGAAGCTTTATCTTTATGAGATAAATTAGGCTTACCAGTAACATAATATGGAATACCAAAATATTTACAAGCTAATGCAATTTGGAAAGTTCCAACTTTATTAACTATATGACCATCCATACAAATTACATCAGCGGCAGAAGTAAATACATCAACTTTCTTTTTTTCTAATACATAACCTGGCATATTATCTGTAATAACAGTTACATCAAAACCCATATCTTTTATACAACTTGCAGTAAGTCTACCACCTTGAAAATAAGGTCGTGTTTCAGGACAGAAAAATTTAATATCTTTATTTTGTTCTCTAATTGATTTAAGCATCATTCCAACAACAGTTTCAGCCCAACATTGAGTCATTACAGTTCCTTTATTAGGAAAATTATCAACAAGGTATTTACCCATGATTTTACAGGATGTATATATTTCATCATAATATTCTACTGTTGTATTAAAAGCCGCATCAATTGCTGAGTTCCCTCTTAATTTTGCATTAACAGCAGCTACTTCACATTTTTCAACAATCTCTTTCATAAAAGCTGATGTTGTTGGTCTAGCAGTATAAAGAGCTATTCCTGCATTATGCATAAAACTAACAAAATCTACTTCCTTAAGACTTCTAGCTTGATAAGCGGCTAATGCCATCCCCATTCCTGCAGCAAAATAAGGTCCCCAACTTTGAGTAACCATATCTGTAATGGCTTGAGCTACTTCATTATAAGTCGTACATTCAACAAATCTAACCTCGATTGGATAAATCCTTCTGTCTAAAATTCTAACTTTACCTTCGCTATACCATGCAATATTTTCATACTTTAAAATAAATGCCATTCCATCATCTAGTCTGTTCATGATTCACCTTTTTTTATTTTGTTTTTCATTGTTTCTATCATATAAACACGAAAAAAACCAAAAGTCAAGGAAAAAGATTTTTTATTAAAACCATAATATTTCTTTACTTAATAAGATATTAATGCTAATTTTATAAAAAGACTAAATTTTGTTTTAAGGAAACTATATGATAGCAAAAGAAAGACGAGATCAAATAAAAACCATATTGGATAAAGAAAAAACTATTACTGTTAAAAATTTAGCAGCTTTGTTAAATGTTACAATGGAAACAATAAGAAGTGACTTAGATTATTTATCTAAAAAGAATTTTGGAATAATTAAAGTACATGGTGGAGCCTATAAAATTGATACTTTTGATAAATCCATTCCAATCCAACTCAGAGAACAAGTAATGATGAAAGAGAAGGAATCTTTAGCTAATATTTCAACCTCTTTTATAAATGATGGAGATATAATAATGCTTGATTCAAGTTCAACAAGTTTATGCATTGCTAAACAATTAAACTTAAAACAATTAAAAGCCACAATTATAACCAACTCGCTGTCTATTATTAATTTAGTATCAAATAATCCATTAATTAAAACAATCTGCTTAGGAGGAAACTTAACAAATAATGCAAATGCTTTTAGGGGAAATATTACAATAGATAACTTAAATAAATTACATTGTGATAAAACTTTTATAAGCCCAACTTCCATATCTCTTGATTTTGGATTAAGTCATGACAATGAATTTGCAGCTCAAATTACAGCTAAAATGATAAACAACAGTGATGTGGCTTTTTTAGTTGTTGATCACACAAAATTTGGTAAATCTAGCTTAACAAAAATTGAAGATTTTAATAAAATCAAGTATGTAATTACAAATAAAAGACCAAGTAAAGAATGGACAACTTTCTTTAAAACTAAATCAATTATTTTAAAATGTAACACTTAATCAAACTTTTTTTTAATTATAATATCTAAATATTTAATATCAAAAATGTTTTTGTAATAAATTATTTATTGGAATTTATTTAAACTTAAACAATTAATTATATTTTTTTATTTCACAATATAATTTTCATTTTTTGGATATTTTCAATCAAGTATTTTAAAATAAAAAACTTTATTATTTATAAAATATATACTATTATTAGATATATAACAATTAAATATTTTGCCAGACTATCCTTAACTTTGTTATCTCACAAATCAAAAAATATAATTATAATAGGGGAGATTATATTTATGAATAATTATGATGATTGGAATCATGAAGAAAGAGTAAAAACAAGAAATGCTCTAGTTTCATTGGATTATGATATTTTTAGATCTGATTTTTCAAAAAATAAAAAAGGCTGTACAATGAAAAACAGCAATGGGAAATGCGGATATATAAAATTAAAAGACGCAATAATCAAAAATTACAAATTATATGATTCAAAAACAGATTTATTAATTAAATTTTATTCATCTATTAAAGAAATCATTGAAGATGGATGGAGAGTTAAAAAATAAAATACTTCTCTTTTTAGTAATATTTTTCAAATATTGTTTATCTTTGTCTAGATCTTTTACAAAACCAAGGAATTAAATATTCCTTGGTTTCTTTTTTTTTAACAATTTGATGAACATTATTATTAATAATAAACACCTATTACATAAGTTACATAACTATTATATAACTTATACATGTTTAATTCTTTGTATCATAAGCAATTAACTATTTTTATTATTTTTTTGTATTTTTTGTTAAATAATTGTTGACATAAGTTGCAGAGTATTGTATAGTTTAATCATAACAAATCAAATTAATTTAAAAGGAAAACTAAATTATGAAAAAACTATTAACTATCTTAACTATAAGTGCAATCGCAATGACTTCTATGTTCGCTATGTATTCTCCTTCCCATTCTAGTAAGTCAGCTGAAGTTCAATTAAAGACTTCTATTAAAGAAACTCCTGTTTCTTATCAATTAGCTTATAACAATGAAGTATTAAATGATGGTGTTAAAGATTATTCTATCTTTGTAGCTCCTTTAACTGAAAATGGTTCAACTAAAGACTTTACTATTAATGCTACATCTAATATGAATAAAGACTTAGCTGTTACAGTAAAAGTTTCTCCTGATACCTTTAAAACAACTTTAAACAATGGTAAAAATGATTTTGATTCAAATATTAAACCACAAGTAAATACAATTTCTTCACTTGATACTTTAGTAGCTGGAAAACATATTTCATTACTAGTTAATAAATTCAACTTAAGTTGGTCTGGTAACTCAGAACTTCCTGCTGGTAACTATGTAAGTAATGTAAAAATTGAATACTCAATCCAATAGTAAATAAAACAATATATAAACCCCTCCTAAATTAAAAGGCACCAATTAAATGGTGCCTTTTAAATTGTTTATATATTTTAATTACTTAATTTCGAAATCTGCAGTATCTGTATTTACAAATTGATAAAGACTGTTTAATCCACAATAAACCATATCTTCAACTGCTTGATCAGTATAAAAAGCAAAATGATTTGTTAAAACTACATTGTCAAGTGATTTTAAAATTGAAATATGATCATTTACAAAGCCTTTAAATCTGCAATCACTGTGGAAAATTCCTTGCTCACTTTCTAAAACATCCAATCCTGCTCCACCAATTTGTCTTGATTTAAGTCCATCAATTAATGCCTGAGTATCAATTAATTCACCTCTTGCAGTATTAACAATTTTCACACCTTTCTTCATTTTAGCGATACTTTCATTATTAATTATATGATAAGTACTATCAAAAAGCGGGGTATGAAGACTAATAATATCAGAATTCTTAAAAAGATAATCCAAATCAACGTAAGTAATATACTTTTTCATTTCTTCGTTTTCATATAAATCATATCCAATAATTTTACACCCAAAACCACTATAATTTTTAATAACTGCTTGACCAATTCTTCCGGTTCCAATAATTCCAACAGTCATATTCTTCATTTCTTGACCTTGTAATCCTGGCAATGAAAAATCATTAGCAAT
The DNA here is from genome assembly GCA_963678575.2 of Sphaerochaetaceae bacterium. Classification (GTDB taxonomy): domain Bacteria; phylum Spirochaetota; class Spirochaetia; order Sphaerochaetales; family Sphaerochaetaceae; genus Pleomorphochaeta. The sequence continues at coordinate 1,773,120 of CAXXHV010000002.1, forward strand.
ATTTCGTTTTAAACCTGTTAATACTTTTCTGTTTAACATCAAGGCAAGCATTATAGCAAAATCTGCGACACAATTTGGAGAATATTGAGCATTACTAACTTTTATATTTAATTTCTTTGCTGCTTCAACATCAATATTATTATAACCGGCACTTCTACTAGCTAAATATTTTACACCTAATTTCGATAAAGCTTCTAACACTTCTTTTGAACAATCACAATTACCTAATACGGTTACCCCGATACTTCCTTTTGCTTGTTCAACAACATCTAGTGACAATTGAGCACTAACATGTTTAATTTCTAAATTTAATTTATCTTCAAATAAATCAAAACTACTTCTTTCATCAGGGCGACTTGCAAACGCTGTAACTTTTATTTTTTCTTTCATAACCTTCTCCCTATATTTCAACGGCATAATCATCTGCACTTAAAATTTTAAAACCTTTAAAGAAAATATTTTTAAAAATAAAACCAAATACAATAGGTAATATAATGAATATAATAATTGTAATTATCCAGTTTATTAAACTAAAACCTACAATACCAAGGTGATTCAAAGGACCAATTAATCCACTAATTCCAAATCCTGCACTCATAGGTGTTCCAACGATACCAAAAATACCTGCTAAAATTCCTAGAATTGCAGCATTACAAATTAAAGGCAAAGTCATTTTTGGATTTTTTAGGAAATTAGCCATATGTAATTTAGGAGAACCTAATACAGAGGCTAAAGATGTTCCCCAACCATTTTTCTCAAATCCTGCAATTGCAAGACCAAATCCAGCAGCACAAATTCCTAAATTTGCTGCACCAGATCCTATTCCTGATAAAGAAACGGCAAGAGCTATACCTACTGTCGATATTGGTGATATAATTATTACTGCAAAACTCATTGATATTAATGCCCCCATTAATATTGGTTGTAAAGTTGTACACCAAGCAATGAAATGCCCTACAGCGCCTGTAATCATTGATATATAAGGAAGAGTAAACAAACCAAAAAGTCCACTTATTGCAATAGTTAAAGTTGGGACTAATATCATAGTATAACTTTTAAAACGATCACCAAACCACAGAAGAAGTAAAGCGGCAAAGGCTGCTGTTAGACCCGCATTTATTACATCTCCTAATCCTGCTAAAACCATAGATCCTTCAACCATTTTTATAGCACCACTTCCAATCATTGTTGAAATAGCAAGTGCAACAGAATGAATTGGTTTCATCTTAAATTGACCAGCAATACATAATCCCATTGCAAAAGCTGCAAATTTTGTAGCCATACCGGTAATTAATACTATTGTAGTAAGTCCTAATGCTTTACTAATTTCTCCAAGGATTGCACTTGGAACAAGGGCGGCAACAATACCAATGCTCATACCTGTTAAAACTTTATTAGAAAATTCTTTCGCTTTCATAATAGCTCCTAAATGATAATTTTTTATCCATAGAGATAATAATCTATCCGCATTTAGGTGTCAATATATTATTATATAATTAAAAATAAAATTTTAAGTTTTTTTCATTTTTAATGTGATAAAAATCATATTAAAATTAATAATCTTAAAATAATAAACTAAAAAAGATATATAACAACACTTTAAAACTTTAATTAATCACTTTAATAATTATAAAATTTTAATGAAAAATAAAAAATAAATCAATTTTGAAATTAAAATAGAGAATTTATTATAAATTTTTATCCATTTTGCTTATTTTGGATAAAAAAAAATCATCAATAGTTAAGTACTATTAATGATTAAAACAAACTCGAATTATTTTTAAATTATTCTTCTTCTTTTTCTATTTGCTTAAGATATTTATAAAGCGTTGGCTGAGCAATATCTAAGACCTCGCATACTTTTGGAATTGCTTGTTTTACTTTAAAAATACCACGATTATAAAGTCTAATTAAAACAGACATTTTTGCAGATTTTGTTTCTAATTTATAAACATCAGCGTGTTTAACTTCTTCTAAAATAATACTAGTCATTATTTCTTCTATATCAGCATTATCATTATTGTCGTTAAACTCAATATTTTTCTTTCCTTTTTCTGAAAACATATGGTTTATAAAAGGCTGGATATTAGCAAGAGCTGTAATATCTTGATTTATACATATTACATATTGCAAATTTCCATCATCATCTCTAATCATTAAATTACTTGTTCTAATCAAGGTATTTTTTTCAGAGGTATTTAAAACACCAATTATTCTATTTGTATTATTATTCTCACACTTAGAATTTAATAATTTTAGAATTGATGTTGTATTAATATCTCCAATCTTTCGACAAGAAATAGAATCTTCATTTATCCATTCAATGGCTCCATTTTTAGCATCATGAAGAAGCACTTCAGATGTTGGACCAAGAATTTCACTAAAAAACTGACACATTATTATTAAATACTCTTTAGAAATCATAGGTGCTATTATAATAATGACAGATATTGAAAGCAAGTTATTTTATGAGATAATTTTATTTAATGATTTAATAAGTCTTTATTCTAATTTAACTTTTTTTTATTTCTTTAATTGTTGCTGCAAAAATACTATTTAATAATCCTAATATTGCAGAAATGGTAAATAACATTTCAATCCCAGCAAGTTGCCAAATTAAACCACCTAATAACGCAATAATAATACTAATTAAATGATTAACTGAAATACCAGTTGTAATAGTTTTACCAAATTCTTCTTGATTTGCAGATAAAGCTTTACAATAGACTAAAGAAGCCATACTACAAATTGAAAGAATGGAATCAAGTATATAGTTTATACTAACTACATAAAATGCAACATTATTCGAAAATAATCTATGAGCAAAACCATAAAAGAAACAAACTATAATTAATAAGAGGGTATCCCCTATCATTACTTTCTTATAACCAACTTTATCAATTATCTTACCAATAATAGGTGCAAAGATTATAGATAACCCTGCTGTAATTGCAAATAATATTGCCATATATGAAGCACTAGCTCCATAATTTAATACTAATACGAACGGAGCAAATGTAATAAATATTTGTTTTCTAGCTCCATAAAAAAAGGAAAGTATATAATATTTTCCATATTTTTTATGAAAATATATTTTTGGCCCTACTTTTTCTTCTGATTGAAGTTTAGGAATCTTAGATGTAAAAATATATGCAACAAAAGCAATTAACATTGCAATAAAATAAATAGCTTTATAACTTTTAGCAGTATCTCTACCAAATCCAAATTTAGATAATATTAAAAACAATATTGGAACTATTAAAAATCCTAAAATATTTCCTAAAGATCTAAATCCTTGCATTATTCCAAGTGAATTACCATTCATATTTTCTCTAGACATTTCAACGGCTAAGCTTTGCCTAACCTGCATACTAATATGCTCTCCAAAACTATTCATTACTAAGAAAAAAATAACAACCCAAAGATTGGTTCCTAAAAATGTAAGGCCTAAGAAACCACACATTGAAATAATTATTGCTGTTTGGTAATTCTTTTTATCACTTTGCTTATATAAATAAGCTAAAATGAAAATTAAAAACAAGCCAGGAAGCTCTCTAAAAAATTCAACAACACCTAATTGTATTTTTGAAATCCTAATAATATCAGCAAGATAATTATTCATTAAAGCTTTTGCTATACTATTTGTTATTCCAAAAAACAACACAGACAAGAGAAAAGGCATTACATTGTAATTTAATTGAAAAGAATCTTTAATCCCAATTTTTTTAGATTTATTAATTTTTGACATATATATTTCCAGTTTTTAAGTTATCATAACGATATTAAGTAACTCATTTATAGTCAATAGAATAAAATATATTAATGCTTTTCTTTTTAAATAAAAAAGATAATTGTTAATAACAAAATAGTTCTATTACCAAATATTTAGCAATAGAACTATTTTCAATATAATACTTAAATAAATAATTTACATAAAAATATTTCCAATCATTAAGAAAACGAAACCAACAGTTGACATTGTTAATACACAACCGAACCAGTTTTTAAACATTTCATTCATATCTGTTAGACCAATAGATTTATTTACAACCCAGAAATAACTATCATGTACGTTGGTAATACCAATAGAACCAATACAACAAGCTAATCCTGCTAAATATGGGTTTACAGTAGCCATTTCAAGAATAATTGGAGCTGTTAAAGAACCAGCTGTTAACATACCAACTGTAGCTGAACCAGTAATTATTCTAAGTAAATATGCCATAAAGAATGGTAGTAGAATACCAGGAATGTTTGAATTTAACATAATATTGGCAATAGCAGATCCTGCTCCACTATCTTTTAATACTTGACCTAAGGCTCCACCAGCTCCAGTTACAAATATAATAACGCTTGCTTGTTCAATAGATTTATCTAATAAGCTAATTACTTCTTTTCTATCTATATTTCTTGCAAGGGTAAATATTGAAACTAATAAACCAATCATTACAGCTACAACAGGATCTCCTATTAATGCAATTACACTTCTTAAAGTTCCGTCTGCCATACCAACTGCTTTAGCTAAAGTATTTAATAAAATTAATACAATTGGAAGTGCAATAGGTAAAAATGATAAGAAAGTACTAGGAATATCTTTGTCATTAATAACACCAGAGTAACTATTTAATTCTTCTTTAGTATAAGGTCTATCAATTAATGAACCATTATCTAATGGATTAGGAACTTTATAAATTTTCTTACCAACCCATCTTGCATAAAAAATACCTGCAATTGAAATTGGAAGAGCATATAATAAACCAAGTAAAATAAATTTACCCATATCTAATCCGAAATAACCACTAATTGCTAATGGACCAGGGGTTGGAGGAACAAGAGAATGAGTTGTTAATAAAGCAGCGCCTAAAGCACAACCAATAGTTACAATAGAACGACCTGTTTTTCTTGATAAAGATTTAGCTAGTGGTGTAAGAATAACAAAAGCACTGTCGCAAAATACTGGAATAGCAACAATAAAACCTGTTATAGCCATTGCAATATCTTCTTTCCCCTCTCCTAAGAGACGAATGAAAGTAATAGCCATTCTTTTTGCCGCGCCACTTGCTTCAAAGATTGCACCCATCATTACTCCAAGACCGATAACAATCCCAATGGAACCTAAAGTGCCACCAAAGCCTGTTTTAATAGACGATGTTATGGAACCAATTGGCAAACCGATTAATAATCCCGCAAGAACCGCGCCAAGGATCATAGCAACAAAAACATGAATTTTAGTACGTGTTGAACAATAAAAAATTAATCCAATAGCTACTACTAATCCGATGATTACTCTAGCAATATTTATATCACCCACAATAATCTCCTCCCTTATTTTTCTGTTTATTTTCAAACATAAAGAGCTATAAATACACAAGTACCTCGCTGATATAGATAGCTCATATTCACAACGATAAATTAAAATAATAATCCAATACAAATAGTGTTAATAAAAACTAAAAACTATTTTTTGAATAACATTAAATGACTGGGCCTAAGCAATAGAAATCCATTGATTTATTGTAATTAATTGATTCCCCTTTACTCTTTTCACCATTTGCAACTCTAAGTAGCATCTCAAAAGTTTCTTCTCCAATTTCAGCAATAGATTTTTCACCTAATGTAATCAATCCTGCATTAATATCCATATCATTTTGCATCCTGTTATAGGTAATTGGATTTCCACATATTTTTACTACAGGAACAACTGGAAAGCCTTGAGGTGCTCCACGACCTGTTGAAAACAATATTACATCTGCTCCAGCAACTGCCATGCCAGATAAAAGTTCAATTTCACGACCTGGAGAATCTTTAATCCAAAGCCCCTTTCCTTTTGGAGCTTCAGTATAATCAATAACACCTTCAATTGTTTTTGTTCCTGATTTAACAATAGCTCCTAAAGATTTCTCTTCGATTGTACTTAAACCACCTTTGATATTACCTGGTGTTGGTTGACCTTTTCTCATATCAACACCAATTGCTTTAGCTCTATTTTCCATTTCAGTAACGATTCTACCAATTTCGGATGCAACATGTTCATTTTTTGCTCTTCTTTTAAGTATATGTTCTGCTCCAATAAATTCAGTTGTTTCTCCAAATATTACAGTACCACCAAGATCGACAATCTTATCTGCGATATATCCAATTACTGGATTAGAAGCAATACCTGAAGTAGTATCAGATGCACCACATTTAATTCCCATTACAAAATTAGAAATATCTACTTCTTCTCTTTGTTGTGAAGAAATTTCTCTTATTAATTTTTGAGCTTTATCCATACCAACTTGAATTGAACGGCTTGTACCACCTAATTCTTGAACATTTATTCTTTCAACAGGTTTTCCTGTTTTCTTTATTTCAGCTTCTAATCTATCGGTATCAACACCTTCACAACCAAGACTTACAATTAAAACAGCTCCAACATTAGGATTTTCTCCAATTTTGATTAAACAATCAGTAATTCTTTCTAAATCAGGAGGAGTTTGACAACACCCTTGATGATGAATAATACCTTGTGTTCCAGAAGTATTATTAACTATTGATTCAACAACTTCATCTACACAAACAACAGATGGAATTACTGCAACATAATTTCGAGTTCCAACTTTCCCATCTTTTCTTACATATCCAAAAAATTTATATTCCTTATTTGCCATTATTAGTTCTCCTTACTTAACCATATTAGTTGTGATTTCAGATTGTTTTTCTTCATTCCAATCCCCACGGCCTCTAATACTTTCAATATTATGGATATGGACATAATCCCCAGCTTCAATTTCTTTACTTGCAATTCCAATCTCTTCACCATATTTTGTAATTTGCTGTCCAATCTTAATATCTTCAAGCGCAATTTTATGACCATATGGAATATCGTTTAGTACTTTCAAATTCCAGGATTCACCTTTATGGGTTAAAATTTCTAAAATATCATCTTTTTTAACATCACTAAATACAGTTGCAACATTATCTTTTTCATTAAGCTTAATTGCTTTACTCATATCATCTTTCTCCTATTTTTTTATAATTACAGATACACCATCAGGGATTACTGTAACTTTTGATTTATTACCTTTTATTTCATAAGCTATATCTAAAGCAGTATTTACATCACTTGCATAAATAAAACCCATTTTTTCAACAAGCTCTTTTTCAAGCATAGAAACTAGTATTATCTTATATTTCAACAAAGAAGCGGAAAAACATTGAACACACCATTGCTCAGAAATAGTATCTTCCATGGGTGTTGCTAGAATTCTGTCATATAGTTCTTGGGGTGTCCCACTTTGCATCATCTTTCCAAAGTTCTCACCACCTAATCCCGCACTACAGGATGCAACTAAAATTAAAATACCATCTTCTTTCACACACTCTAATGCACTAGATAAACCTTTTGGACATTGATATAAATTCTGATCTAAAGGGTAACCACCATTTGTTGTTATAACTATTTCACTTTTTATTGAATTTATACCATTCTGATTTATGAGTTGATTGCATCCTTTTCTATGAGCTTTTTCAACATCACCCGCATAAGCGGCTACTATTTTCTTTTCATCGTTTAAAAGCACATTTAAAATAAAAGCAATTTTTGAAATTCTAGCAGCACTAGCCATATCTTCATGTATAGGATTTTTATCAAGAACTCCCGTAGTAGCAAAAGATGATGCAATTTGTGGTGCACTATGATTAATATTTACACAAGTTGCCGAAGCAATTCCTGGAAGAATACTTTTTCTTCCCCCCGAAAAACCAGCAAAAAAATGAGGTTCAATAAAACCTTCAGCAATCAAAAGATCAGCATCAACAGCTATTTTATTCATTTCAAACTTGGATCCAGAAGGTAGAATACCTAAAAATTGATTATTATCATTATCAAATGCATCATGATTAATTATTGTTTGCTCGTTAAAGATTTTACTACCAAATCTTTCAATCATCTCTTCATCAGTCATCCCTCTGTGAAGACCAGTTGCAATTAAAATAGTAATTTTTGCAGACTCATTTACTTTTCTTATTTCTTCTAATAGCAATGGCATTGTAATCATACTTGGGACAGCTCTTGTATGATCACTTGTTACTATTACTATATTTTTTTTATCTACTGCAAGTTTTGATAGGGTTTCACTTCCAATAGGATTTGCTAAAGCATCAAGAACAATTTGTTTTTCATTGGGTTTTATTTTTGTTTCTTCTTGATCAACAGAAATAATACCATTTAATCGGTTTTCATCAATTTTTAATAGCATTTTACTTTGACCATAGGGAAGAAGAATATCCTTTATCATTTTTTCTCCTCAATAATACATGCACAATATATAATGAATGATGCATGCATCATTCATTATTCTCTTATTATTATTACAGATGCTATATTTGTCAAGAAAAAAACTTTGTTTAGTAAATGTTTATGTTTTACACTATTTAAAAGTGTTTAATCAAAAACAATAGCCTTTTATAAAGTTTAATAGTATATTTAAATAACAATTAATTACTGAGGAAAAAAATGGAGAAAGAAAAAAACAGAATTGTCAAAACTATAAAAGAACAAGTTTATCAAATTTTAAGAGATGATATTATTTCTGGCAAATATGCTCCTGGAGATAAGATAAGTGAAGTTGATGTTGCCTCTCAATTAAATGTAAGCAGATCTCCTGTTCATAGTGCAATAAATGAATTAATTGGAGAAGGACTATTAGATAGTACCCCAAATAAACCTGTTACTGTTAGAAAATTATCAACAAAACAAATATTAGACATATATGAATATAGAGTACTAATTGAACACTTTAGCATTCAAAAAATCATAGAAAAAAATGATCCAGTTTGTTTTAAAAAATTATTAGAATTCAAAGATAAATTTTTAAAATTAAGTGATTATTCTAAAATTCATCAATATATTTTAATTGATGCTCAATTCCATCAATTTCTTGTTGATTGTAGTGGAAATGATGTTGTCTCAGATTGTTATAGAAATTATTCAATTATGATTAATCCTTTTAGAGCAAATTCTCTTTTAAGTAAAAAGAGATTTGAAGAATCTATTGTTGAACACTCTCAAATAATTGATTTTATCATTTTAAAAGATTTAAATAATGCAATCAAAAAGGATAAAGAGCATCTGGGATTAGCTAAAATGGAAGTTGAAAAATATTTAAAAGAAAAAGATTCGTCAAATAATTAATAGTTATTTTTAATATTAATTATGAGTTATATAACTTTTAAAAAAATATGAGTTTAGATAAAAAAATCTAAACTCTTTTTATTTCTTTGTCTTTTTAAAAATCCCTGAATTTGTTTATATAAATTTATATTTAAGAGATTTAGTCTATTGCGTATTGGCAACTAATGATTTTGATATTTTAACTACGAGTGTATTTTTTTCGCAAAAATTGCAAAAGGAAATCAAACTGGAACTTGGTAATTATCTGTAGCTAATTTTAAAAACAATGGGCATGAAATCGGGAAGCTATCCTTCCCCATTTTATTTGTTCAAGAAGGTGGTTACAAGAATAGAACTTTAGGAATTAATACAAAAAATTTCTTTGAAGGATTTTTATCAACAAGAATAAAATAATATTTTATTTGAAATAATTAATATATTCTGCATACCCTTCTTCTTTTAATTTTTCAAAAGGAATAAATCTAAGAGAGGCTCCATTTATACAATACCTTAACCCACCTGCTTCCTTTGGGCCATCATTAAAAACATGACCTAAATGAGAATCTCCAACTGTGGATTTTACTTCTATTCGCTCCATATTATAGGAAGTATCTTTTATGTAATTAATTGAATCTTTATCAATTGGATTACTAAAACTTGGCCAACCACAACCACTATCAAATTTTTCACTTGATAAAAACAAAGGTTCCCCACTTACTATATCAACGTATAACCCTTTTTCTTCACTATTGTAATATTTACTACTAAATGGAGGTTCTGTAGCTCCCTTTTGAGTAACATTATATTGCATTGTAGTTAATCTATTTTTTAAATCTGAGTCTACATTTTTATTATATTCTTTTTCATTTATATTCATATTTTTAAATACTCCTATCAAACATACAATTAAGATAAATCCAATTGTGATAATACTTATTATATTTTTCTTTCTCATATTTTTTCTTTATATTTCTTATAATATAAAAATACTTACAAAAGTTTTCATAGTCAAAAATTGGATTAAATACACATTTTAAATAACGAAAATATGTAATACTCTCTATTATAGAGATAACTCCCTACTATGTAAGGAGTTATTCTTTTTATTCTGCTAATCCATTATCAATCTTTAAAAAAGGAACAATACTTTTTTCATTCCAAAGGTAATCAGCAATAAAAAGTCCATCAATTTGCCTATCCATTGTTTTTTCAAATAAGATTGCAGCTAAAATATGTTCTGAAGTAAAAGATTTACTAGTAATAATACGACTACGCATATTTTGAACTAAATCATACATCTCTTCTTCATTATTATACTGACTCTCATCAATGCCATAAGCTTTTAATGCCTTAGGAGTACTTCCACCACTTTGGTCTAACGCAGCAATAAAACCATCAAAATTTTTAACTAATCTCTAATTATCGAAAAGAATCATTCTTATCCTGTAATTTACAAATAAGAAAATTAATCTACTCGTTTATTAAAGTCTTTAATCCAAGTTTTGAAAATTTCACAATCCTTTTTCAAATCCTCAAAACAAATAGAAGGCGCAGGTACATCATCTGGTTGTGAATGTTCAAAATAAGAATATTTTGTCATATTATCATCAAGTAATTTGCAATCATCTTCATTAATTAAATATAGTTTTTTTACATTATTTGGATGTATTACACCAAACCGTTCAACAGTTGAACCTAGTAATATTGTTTCTATTGATAGTTCAATCAATTTACGATATGTTGAACAACATGAATTTATCCATTCTTTATAGTTATTAATAAACAAGTCAAGATTCTCTTTTTTATTTTTAATGTATTTATTAATATTGTCAATGAGTTTATTTAATTCTGTTTTAACATTCGAGTTCCCCAGTATTGGATCTGTAAGACTAATACCAGCCCCTAATCCATTAATATTTTCTATTTGTATTATTCTATATATGGAACTCGAGATTTCTTTAGATAAATTGGCTATAAATGAAAGTCTATGTGTAAATACAATAACTTGACGAATTTGTGATAACTCTTTTAAGAAGATTGAAAGACTTTTTTCATATTCAAAATCAAGAGATGATATAGGATCATCAAAAATAAAAGGAGTAATATGTTCTGCAAGACTTGATTCTGCAATTACAGCTGCAAGGGATACAATTCTCCTTTCCCCATTACTTAATATGGATTGTATTTCAGCATCCGAATCACAATCAGTTAATTTTAGACAAAATGTACTTCTCCCCTTTTTGGGAGAACGAACACTTAGTTCTACTTTTATTTTTTCTGCACCTAATTTTTTGAGAGATTCATTGAATTTAAAAACAAATTTATCTGTCAATAATTCTTTTCCCAAATTTTTAGCTTTCGTTGTAATTTTATTTGTTTTAGTCAAAGAAATTGCTTTTGTATAAATCTCAAGCTCAGTTAAATAGATTTGTTGTTTTTTTAATTCTTCTTTATGATCAAATATCCATTTTTTAGCTTGGAGTTCAAGTAATTGTTCTTTCAATTTTGGTTGATTCTCAGAATCTAAATCTTTTTCATGTTGCTCTTTTAAGGTTTCTAAATTAGCTTTAAAATCAATGAGAGCACTGAATTCATCAGTCATAGAAAGAAATTGTGGATGATTAAATTTATCAGCCAATGAATTTCGTTCTTTATCCGTCCATGATTTAATTTTTTTTATATTAGAAACAAATGCTTTTATTTGTACTTCTTCTATTTCTAAGTATTTGATAATTTCAAATACTTCATCTAGGTTAATTAAAATTTGAAATATACTATGTTTTAAATACTTTCTGTATGCTTGATCATATTGCTCCGAGATGGTTCCACTAACATAATTATTAAAATTAATCATTCGGTTTTTAGATTTTTCATCAAGTTTTTGATGGCACAACACACATACAGCATCATTTGAAACATTTGGATAAGAAATATTAGAATATACTTCTTTCTCTGAATAGTTTTTAGCAGCATGCCATAATTCTTTCCAAGTTTCAGACCCAACCCCACATATGATTGATTCGGAAGATAATACTCTTGTTGCTTCTGAGACTAAAACTTTTTTTTCAATTGCAAAATTTGCTAGTTCTGATAATTCTTTAAGTGAATTTTCAGATACTATAGAAATTATAGATTCATAATATAAAATTAATTTGGAAAGTTTCAATATTTTATTCTCAGTTTCTTTTAAAGCGTTAACAACTTTTGCAGTATCAAGACGATTAATAATATTGATTAAATCACTTTCTTCTTTCTCATCCCAAAGAATTGATTTAATATAATCATCTGAAACATTGTTTTTACTTACCTCAAAAAGATTTCCAACTTTTGTTTTTGAATAACTTATAGGCAGTATTGATAATGGTGAAACCAGCATATTCTGTTTTTCAGTAAGGTTTTGTTTTATTAGATCATAAAAATCTGAAAGACTTGCTAAAAATTGTAGGCTTGATGGTATATAACTACAATCATTCTGTCCTAATAACAAGGACTCTTTTGAATCCCTAAATATATCAATATTTCTAAGAGGGTTATTATCACTCGAAAATTCTTCTAATACAGGATAAGTAAATTCAGATTCAGAATCATTAAATTTATATTTAATTAAATATTGTTGTTTTTCTTTTTTAGATTTGTAAATATTGTTAATAAGCTTAACATTAATAGGATTTCTAGCATTATCAATAATATTAACATAACTAGTTTTACCAGAACCATTACGTCCATAAATAAGGCTCAAGTTAGGGGAAAAAGTTATTTTAGAAGAAGAAGATAATTGACTTATCCCTGAAATTTTTTCAAGAGAAAGTAATTCAATTTTTGCTGTTTTTTCTGAAAAACTAAGAGTAGGAAAGCCCGAAGAAAGGTTCAAAGTTTGTTTAGCTTCCTCCAGACATAATTTTAAAGCATCTGGAATTGTTGATTTGCTGATAGGTTTATTAGTTCTTAAAATTTCTTGAATCCACAAGGGTTGCCCGGATAGCCAGGAAATTAAATCATCCATTATTATATGCTCCATACATAACAATATATAATTAAAGATATAAACGTCTTTTTTTAGTTTTATAACTTTATTATCCCATATTTCTAAATCTTTATTTCTAAAACTTTTATAATTTTTAAGTTTAGTACCATTTCTTACGAGATACTATTTTAAGTTATAAAAACCCCTCTAAGCCTTTAGCTTTAATCAATTCAATGGCTTTTAATTCTTCTTCAGAAAGCTTTTCTTTCCCCGAATTAACGTAATTAGAAATCCAACTTTCAAAGATATCCATAATTCTATCTGATATTCTTATATCTCGTTCCATTATTTGTTCTAATTTCCAGTTTGTCAAATTCAATTCATCTAAATCTTTGACAATTGATATACAAGATTTTTTATACGATTCTTTTTTCTTTGTAAAATAATCATTACTAGCAACAATATTCAACCGCTTCTCAAAAGGGATTTTATTTCCTAAATGCTCAATGAAGTTATTAACCTCTTCGTCTGAAATATTAGGGAAATAGGACGTTTGCCATTTCTTCGGCAATATATGTTCGACTTCCCATTTGTTAGGTAACAATTTTGTTTGCTTTTTATTATCATAAGCTATTAATTTTAACAACATTCTAACAACATTTCTATGAGGATTCTTTAATTCTTTTTTAATTTCATCTTTACCTACTGTTTTAAATTCAATCCTGGGTTTTTCATTGATGATAATTTCTGCATTTAAATTAAGTATATTTTGTTTTACTGCATTTACTGTAGGGGTTACTATATATCGACTACATAGATTAACAAACAACCACTTTAAGAAATCCAAGAAATTCTTTTCAAAGTTTGTAGCCTGTTTATATTGCAAATAATAATTTACCACTGGATATTTCCAAAATTCATTTGGATATGAATTTAATATATCTAGGATTTTTAAAATTTCAAAATTACTAGACCATGTCTCTTCCTCTAATTGTTCATTATTATTTACCACACTCCAAAAATTTAGAATAGAATTCAAATAATCCAAAAGGTTAGAATCAAATAATCTAGAAAAGCCATTACCTGAATAATACTTCCTTAACCCTGGCGTTGTCGTTTTACGGTCATTTTCCAATGCGCGTAAATAAAACATGTAATAGTAAAAAAGCTTCTGGATACTTTCACCTGCATATTCAGCCGATGCACTAATCTCTTGCCATTTCATAATAAATTCATCTCTTGTTTTAGTTTCTTTAATGTTATTATAAATTTTTGCTTTAAATATATCTGCATCTGACAAGGGCAACCCTCTATCATTGAGGGTTGAAAATATTGTTAAAGCAGTATCTTGGCTGTCAGCCTTTATAGGCAATACTATAGCTTTATTTAATATATTATTAATAAAACTATAAAAAGTTAAAGTCTCTTCCTTTGCATACTCATCAATTAATTTTTTACATAATTCATAATTTTTGGAGTAATTATCTTTTGCCTTTTTTTCTGCAATTCCTGTCTCCAATATATTTGTTAATATTGCATTATACTCAGACTCAAAAACCCTAGATTCTAATAAGGATTGATTTTTATTAGCCTTACCAGTTAACTCATTAGTTTGCCATAGAGCTGGCTCAATTTGCCGAATAAAATTAGTTCTTTCATCGCTATGATCCATTTTTTCAATCTTAGTGTATATTGCGCGTAATAATAGACATAAAGTAGTTATCCTCTGCTGCCCATCTATAATTTCTTGTTCCTTATCACTATTTGTATAAGACACGATAGTACCTAAAAAGTATGGAGAATTAATTTGGTCTTGTTTATACTCAATCAAATCATCAAATAATGTTTGTACTTCTTCATCAGTCCAAGCATAAGGTCTTTGATATTCAGGAATAATAAATTTTTCCTCTTTTCCCAGTCCAAGAAATTCCTTAACACTTTTCTTATTAATTTCTATTGTAGTAGACATCTATTCACCTCCTCATATATTTATTTTAATTATTTAATCTTTATCCAATCTTTTTACAATTGTTCAAAACAATTCAACCCTTTAAACTTATCAAAGAGTTGTTTTAACTCTTCAATTACTGTTGTCTTCTTTTGGATTCTGTTGTTAGGTCCTTTTGAGAATCTAGACATTGGTGGGAGGAGTTTATCAATATCAGTGCCTATTGTCTTTAAGTATCCATCTTTTAGTGCATTATCTACAAAGTTAACTGTTTCTTTAGGTTTTAATTTTTCTTTTTTAATTAGATATTCTACTTCTTGTTCTTTAACACTTCTTGCATAGTCATCCCAGCCTAAATCATATATATTTTTTTTATCACTTGGAGTGTTTATAGAATTAATAAAGTTTTCAATTAACTCTTTTTTACTTCTAAGTTCAATACTTGATTTAATAGCTTTTTGGATATCTACTAGGATTTCAGAGTTCTTACAATTTGAATCATGATATTCTTTAACTAGTCGTAATATATAATCAATGTTTATCTCTTCTTGTTTAACAAGTTCTAGTTCAAATACTACATCATCATTGATATCTGCTTTATCAGATTTTTTATCTCTTTTGAACTTTTCATAGATATCAATATAGTTACTTTGATAATCTTGTAGATCTCTATCACTTAGTA
Organism: Sphaerochaetaceae bacterium; assembly: GCA_963678575.2. Lineage (GTDB taxonomy): Bacteria > Spirochaetota > Spirochaetia > Sphaerochaetales > Sphaerochaetaceae > Pleomorphochaeta. Next base: position 1,788,868 of record CAXXHV010000002.1, read on the forward strand.
TTTGATTATCTTTAAACTCATCAAAAGATGTTAATATATTTTTAAGTTTTAGAAGTGCTCCAAATAGAGATACAAATTCTTTTTGTTTTGTCTCTCCTATAATCTCTTCTTCTAATGGGAACTTATTCTTTAATAATTCAATAAGTTCAACATAACCTAGGGTATGCTTACCATTTTTATCAAAGCCATTATAGTAATCTTCAAAACTTCTTAGAATAACTATACTTTCTGCATCTTCATCGCCAAATAATGCTATTGCATCTCTTGTAGCTTCTTGTAGATTTCTAAAGCAGACTATATTCCCATAGGTTTTAACTGAGTTTAATATTCTATTTGTTCTAGAGAAAGCTTGTATTAATCCATGTTGTTTTAGATTCTTATCTACCCACAATGTATTTAGGGTTGTTGCATCAAATCCTGTTAAGAACATATTAACAACTATCAATAAATCAATATCTTTTTCTTTTACTCTTTGCGACACATCTTTATAGTAATTTTGAAAATCTTTAGAATCTGTACTATAATTCATATTAAAGGTTTTATTATAATCATCTATAGCATAATCTAAGAAATCTCTTGAGGTTTTATCTAATGCTGTAGCATCTAGCTCTTCATCAGGTAATAGATTATTTACTGATTCTTCTTCATTAGCACTATAGCTAAAGATTGTACAAACCTTTAAATCTTTATTTTTTTCTTTTGTTTGTTTCTTAAATTCTTCATAATATCTCATTGCCATTGGGATTGAAGATACTGTTAGAATTGAATTAAAGCCAAAGACTCTTTTATCTTTTAGTTTATAATAGCTTGCTCTTTTAGTTTTTTGGTCAAAGTGATTGATTATATAATCAACTATTAATGATACTCTTTGTGGATCTTCTAATGCTTTCTCTCTATCTATGGATGTAACATCAGTATCGTTTATATCATCTTTTTCTTTTATGGTATTAATATAATCAATTCTAAAAGGTAATACATTTTCATCGTTTATAGCATTAACTATTGTATAAGTATGTAATTTAGTTCCAAAGGCTTGTGGTGTTGTTTTAAGCAGCATTTTATTACCAGTTGGTGCATTCTTTACAAAGATTGGAGTTCCTGTAAATCCAAATATATGGTACTGCTTAAAATTTTTAGTAATAGCTGTATGCATATCCCCAAACTGGCTTCTATGACATTCATCAAATATTAATACTACATGTTCTTTATATACTTCATGTTTCTTATTTTGTTTAATAAAATTATCTAATTTTTGTATTGTTGTAATTATAATTTTAGCATTAGGGTTTCCTAATTGCTCTGTTAGCTTTTTAGTTGAATTATTACTATTTGCACAACCTTTTTCAAACTTATCATACTCTTTCATTGTTTGATAATCTAAGTCTTTTCTATCGACTACAAAGAGTACTTTATCAATATAATCTAATTTAGTAGCTAGTTGTGCTGTTTTAAAAGATGTTAATGTTTTACCTGAACCTGTGGTATGCCAGATATAACCACCAGCATCTATGGTTCCCATCTTTTTATAATTTGTAGCTATTTCTATTTTATTTAAGATTTGCTCTGTTGCACATATTTGGTATGGTCTCATAACCATTAATATATTTTCTACTGTAAATACACAGAACTTAGTTAATATATTAAGTATTGTATGTTTTGATAGAAAGGTTTTAGTGAAATCAACTAGATCACTTATTATATTATTTTTACCATCAGCCCAATAGGAAGTAAATTCAAAGCTATTACTTGTTTTATTCGTTACACCTTTTCCTCTACTACTATTTTCTTTTATATGGCTAAATCTTGTAGTATTAGAATAATATTTAGTATGAGTTCCATTAGATATTACAAATATTTGAACATATTGGAATAATCCTGAAGATGCCCAAAAGCTATCTCTTTGGTATCTATCTATTTGATTAAATGCTTCTTTTATTGCAACTCCACGTCTTTTTAATTCTACGTGTACTAGTGGTAATCCATTAACTAATATTGTTACATCATATCTTGTTTTATGATTTCCATTTTCTTCTTCGTACTGGTTAATTACTTGTAATCTATTATTATGGATATTATCTTTATCAAGAATCACTATATTCTTTAAGGACCTATTATCTCTTATTAAACCATAGATATAATCATTTTGAATTTTAATTGTCTTTTTTTCTTCATTTTCAGAAATATTAGCCAAATAATCATTAAAAATTAGAGTCCATTCTTTATCACTAAAGGTATACTTATTTAATAACTCTAGTTGTTTTCTTAAGTTTATTATTAATTCTTCTTCTTTTGTTATATTCAAATAATCATAGCCTTGCTCTTCAAGCATTTTTATAAATGCTTTTTCAAGAGCTGCTTCACTTGATAATTATCGGATTTTTTCTTATCTGATACGTATTCAGATACTACTGTAAAATCATCAGTGTTGATTATTTGATTATAGCCCCTCATGCTTTTTTCTCCTTAAAGGTGAGTAACTTATCTCTATAATATTCATATTGTTTTTGTCTTGCTTCTATTTCAGCAGGTAATCCTTTAGTTATATCATTTGTTAAGGTATCGAACTTATCTAGTATTTTTACTATTCTTTCTTGTTCTTGTATAGGTGGGACTGGGATTTTGATTTTACCAAATCTTGTAGCAGAAACATCAATAACTTTTGTACCTATAGCATGTTTTCTTTTTTCAATATTAAACATTGTAGTTTTTAAATAATGAGCAATATATTTAGGATTTTCATTATGCTTTAATATCATTGCATGACCACCAGTAACTATTTCATCCTTTCCTAACCATACTACTGGAGTACAAACATCATCAAAATTTTCACTTGTGCATGTGATAATTATATCATTGGTATCAACTTTTCTTAATTTTTTAGCTAATTCAGGTTTTACAAATGATTTAGTTTCTTCAGCTGACAATCCATAATAAGTATATATTTGACCATAATGTATGCAACCAACTCCACTTTCTGCAAAATCTTTTTTTTGTAATCCATTACCTCTAATTAAAGTTCCTATTGAATTAAATTCTTTCCATTCCACACTATCATCAAAAGTTAATAACTTATCACGATAATATTCATATTGTTTTTTTCGGGCTGTTAGCTCTGCTGTTAGCTCTGCTGTTAGCTCTGTGAAGGTGTCTAATACACGAACTATTTCTTCTTGGATTGGGAGAGGTAGGATGGGGATTGCTAATCGATTTAAATCTTTCATTGGTAAACTTTTTACAGGAGAACCAACTATTTTTTTTTCGTATTTATTTATAATATTTGAGTTATTCAAAACATACAATAAATATTTAGACATTATTATATTTTGATTAGGTTTAATGACATAAACACCTTCTTTTATATTCCAATTCTCTGGTTTTTTATTAATAATAGCTGTTCTTCCAATTGTACCTGTGCCTGAAAATAAGACATCCCCTTTTTCTAAATTGGATCGGTTATTTATTAGTTTTAAAGCATCATCATTTACTTTATCAGTTTTAGAGGTCCATTTAATATTATTATCAATAATTTCTCTTACAGTAACATAGTAATTTTTACCATCTTCTGAATTTAAAATAAAATTTTTTCTTGGATTTAACCCCGTTTTTAATGAAAAAATTACTTCCTTTAATTCATTATATTCCACCCCATCAGGACACAATTCATTAATCAATTCATCTAACTTGCTCATTAGAAATCTCCTTCTATTTCAGCAACTATAGAATCAATTGAATCTCTAAGTTCTGCTTCATGAGCAACTATTCTCTTAATCTCTTTGTTAAGTTCTGTGATATCTACTTTTTCTCTAGTATCTTCTTTTTCTACATAGGATGATACTGATAAGGTATAATCTTGTTTTGCTATTTCTTCATTATCTACTAATTGTGATATATAATCTTTATTTTCTCTTTCTGTGAAATCTTTAAGAATATTTTCAATATTGACTTCTTCTAATTTATTATTATTAGTTGCTTTAGAGAATTCATTAGAGGCATCAATAAATAGAGTATTATTATCTTTCTTTGATTTCTTAAGTACCATTATACAAGTAGCTATACTTGTTCCAAAGAATAGGTTTGTTGGTAACTGGATAATACAATCAACAAAGTTATTATCAATTAAATATTTTCTAATCTTCTGTTCTGCTCCACCTCTATATAGAATACCAGGGAAACATACTATAGCAGCTGTTCCATTTGTAGCCAACCAAGATAAACTATGCATTATAAAAGCAAGGTCTGCTTTTGACTTTGGTGCTAATACACCAGCTGGAGAGAATCTTGCATCGTTTATTAATATTGGATTATCATCGCCTTCCCAATTAATTGAATAAGGTGGATTTGATACTATAGCCTCAAAAGGTTCTTCATCCCAATGATGAGGAGTAGTTAAAGTATCATCACAAGCGATATCGAATTTATCATAATCAATATCATGAAGGAACATATTAATTCTACAAAGATTATATGTTGTTGGATTGATTTCTTGTCCAAAGAATCCTTTTCTAACTTTATCTTTCCCAAGTATTTTAGCAAAGTTCAATAAAAGAGATCCTGACCCACATGCTGGATCATATACTTTATTAACTTCAGTTTTTCCAACAAGTGTGATTTTAGTTAATAACTCTGATACTTCTTGTGGAGTATAATACTCTCCTCCACTTTTACCAGCATTAGATGCATACATACCCATTAGATATTCATAAGCGTCACCAAAAGCATCAATACTATTATCTTGATAATCCCCTGCTTTCATGGAATCTATTCCATTAAGCAGTTTAACAAGTTTTTCATTTCTCTTTATAACAGTATCACCTAGTTTCTTACTATTAACATCTAAATCATCAAATAAGCCTTTAAAGTCACTTTCACTATCAGACCCTTTAGTTGAGTTTTCTATATTGATAAATACTTTTTGTAAGGTTTCATTTAAATTTGTATCATTTTTAGCATTTTTTTGAACATTAACAAAAAGCTCACTAGGTAATATAAAGAAACCTTTTTCTTCAACAATAGATTCTCTAATTGTTTCCGCTTCTTCATCACTTAATTCTTTATAATCAAAATCAGTAAAACCTGAATCTCTTTCACCTTTATTTATATAATTAGTTAGATTTTCAGATATATATCTATAAAATAACATACCTAGAACATATTGTTTAAAATCCCATCCATCAATACTACCTCTAAGATCATTAGCTATACCCCATATAGTCTTATGAAGTTCAGCCCTTTCTTGTTGCTTATTATTGTTGCCCATTTTTGTTTGTCTCCTAGTATCAATGTTATCAAGTTTAACACAAAAAAAGGTTAAAATAAATAAAATTTAAAATAATTCGATTTATGAAATCTCTATTACAAAGATAACTCCCTACTAATATAAGGAGTTATTCTTTTTACAATTGATAATACTATATTTATTTTTTCACTATTATAAAATCTTTTAAATTAGAATTAACAATTTAGTATTCATTACTGATTTCAACTTTATTAATGCTTAATTACAGAAGCTGAATATATTTCTTTAATTGTATCTAACAAAACTAAATCAAATTCTTCTTGGGTTTGTTTAGCTGATAAATCAGAAAGTAAGGCTCTTGAGAAACTTGCAATAAGCTTTGGATTCTTTTTTAAAAGTTCATTGGCTTCATCACGAGAATAACCACCAGATAAGGCAACTATTCTTACAACTCTAGGATCTTCCATTATTTTAGAATAAGCTCCAGCAACTGTTGGAATTGAAACTTTTAGCATAATCTTAACTGATTGATCTAATTTTTCTAGCTGTTTCTCAATTTCACTAATTAAAATTTCTTCAGCTTCTTTTTTAGTACTGCTATGGATGTCTACTTCAGGTTCAATAATTGGAACAAATCCTAAATCAGCAATTCTTTTTCCTATTTCAAATTGTTGTTCAACGATTTTTTTTATTCCATCAACATTTGCCTCATGAATAACTGATCGCATTTTTGTACCAAAAATATTTCTTTCTTTTGCTCTCTTTAATAACTTATCTAATTCAGGAATTGGCTTCATCAACTGAACACCATCTTTTTGTTCTGCTAATCCATTATCAATCTTTAAAAAAGGAACAATACTTTTTTCATTCCAAAGGTAATCAGCAGTAAAAAGTCCATCAATTTGCCTATCCATTGTTTTTTCAAATAAGATTGCAGCTAAAATATGTTCTGAAGTAAAAGATTTACTAGTAATAATACGACTACGCATATTTTGAACTAAATCATACATCTCTTCTTCATTATTATACTGACTCTCATCAATGCCATAAGCTTTTAATGCCTTAGGAGTACTTCCACCACTTTGGTCTAACGCAGCAATAAAACCATCAAAATTTTTGATTGCTGTTAATTGTCTTTGATTCATCTTTAACTCCTTGCAAAATAGTAAGATTTGTAGTTTTTTCTACATATATTAAAGGTACTAAATTTAAATTGTTAGTCAAGGGTAAAAATAATAATTCAAAAAAAAATAACAATGAATGAAATTGCTGAAAAGGCCAAAGCTTCAAAAGTTACTATCTACAAATACTTTTCAGATAAAGATACTTTGTATTTTGAAGTTGGAAAATATATTTTGTCAAACCATATTTCTAAACTTGAAAATATTATTGAATCAAAAAGTCCTCTTATTAAACAATTTTATAGTTTCATAGAAATATTAAGCACTTTTACAAATATGGGATATTTTAAATTATGTAAAGAATTAACAACTTATAACCTGAACTTTTTATCTGAATACAATGATTATTTAGATTTTTATAAATCAATCCTTTTAAAACTAATTGATATGGGGCTTGAACAAAAATTAATAAAACCAAATTTAGATAGACTTTTAATTTTCTATTACCTAGATATGGGAATTTCCTATTATCAAGAAAATTCTGATTATAGAAAAAATATGAATGAAAATAAAAATATTCAAAATGAATTAATGAAATTCCATGTTACAAATATCTTTGTTGATGCAAATAAAATCCTAAATAAAAACTAAAATAAAGGAAATATATTATGAATCAAAAAAACTTTACTAAAGATTTCAAAAAAATAATGGAAAATATTAATTTAGAAATGGGAATAATAGAATCAAAAATTATTGATTATGCATTAGGTCTTATCGATAACATTGAAGGTGTTAAAACTTTAGAAAAATACTTATTTGAAGGAACTCAAATTCAAAGAAACTACTGCACATTATATTTCAATAGAAAAGAAGAATTTAAACTTGTGAGATTAGCCTATGATAAAGGTTTAATTGATGAGAGACAAACTTTTTCTAGATAATAAGACCTATAAAAAAGCATTCTCGTTTTTGAGAATGCTTAATCACAAATAGAAAAAACTTTAACTTAATATTTCCTCTAAAGTTATATATTCACCTACATGTCCAGCCATTTGTTCTGCATCTGTATTAACAGGAAGAGTTTTCTTACCAGGTCTCCAACCTGCAGGACATACTTCACCAGTTTTTGTTGCATATTGCCAAGCTTTAACTTGTCTCAAAAATTCATTTACATTTCTTCCAACAGAGTCTGCTTGAACTTCTTGAGCAACACAAATACCTTCAGGAGTAAATAGGAATCGACCTCTTAAAGCAACTCCTTCTTCTTCTATCAATACACCAAAAGCACGACTGACTTCTTGATTAGCATCCGCACCCATCATTAATTTTAAACCTTTTAGAATTGGTTCTGTTTCTGCAAATCTTTTATGAGAAAATTTTGAATCAACAGATACAGCAAGTATTTCTGTATTTAATTCTTTAAACTCGTCATATTTAGCATTCATAGCTGCAATTTCTGTGGGACAAACAAAAGTAAAATCAGCAGGATAAAAACAAATTACAGTCCATTTTCCCTTATAGTCTTCACTTGAGACTGTAGTAAAGTGACCAGTTTTTGCATTATAAGCATCCATCGTAAATTCAGGCATTTCTTGTCTTACCATTGTTGAACTCATAGCTCTTTTCTCCTCTATTACTTCGACTTTCGAGTCTTCTTTTTTCATTTTTTTAATAGGCTTTAAACCTGTATCACAACCCATAGAATCCTCCATGATTTAAAACTATAATTTATTAATCTCCTCTTCTACTTCTTGAGCTCCTTCGGCATAAAATTTTGCTTCATTTGGATCTAATTCATGTAAAAGTCTTAAAAATTCACCAGCGTGAACTCTCTCTTCATCCGCAATATCTTTTAAAACATCTATTGCAAGTTGATTATCTGTAGATTCTGCTAATTGCATATATAACTGAATTGCTTCGTATTCAGCTGCAATCATAAATCTAATAGATCTTACTAATTCTTCATGTGTTAACTTTTTTTTCTCTGCTAACCCAGCAAATGGGGTACTAAAATCTGGCATATAATTTTCCTCCCTTTATAAACACGATATTAATATTTTGTTTCCCAATAAAACTATATTAATGACATAATCCATTTATTATTAAAAAACACAATGAACCAAAAGTCAATGAAGAAAATTTTAAAGCTTTAATAATTTCAAAAAATAATAATTTTTGTTATATATTATCAGTAAAAAAACATTTGCTAAATAAAGCAAATGTTATAAATAAATATCAGTTTTAGTGATTATTCTTTTCTGATAAGTTCAATGGTTGGTTGCTTCAAAATATTACTTAAGAAAAAATAATATAATAGAATATTTACCCCATAGATAAAAAATTAAAAAATTAAAAAATAAAACCAAGGATAATGTGTTAATAACAATTTCATTGAAAAGGTACTAGACAGCAGACTAATTGAAAACATGACCAATAAACTAATTATTAATGTAATTCCCAAAGATTTTACTTCTTCAACAATAAACTCATTTAAATATAATTGTTTTAATTTTGTTTTTTCCATACCACAAGAAAAAAGGCTTCCAATTTCACGTTTACGACTATATAAACTCAGATTAATTGAAGAATAACCATTTGTTATATTCAATAAAAAAATAATTAGTCCTATTCCACAAATTAATAGAATAAACACTTTTATATCAACATCTTGATTTTCTAAAATTTCATTACCTGTTGTAATATTAAACCTATCATTAAAAGAAGAATTAGCTTTAAAAGTTTTCTCAATATATTCTTTCGCATCCTTTAAATTGCTATCATTTACTTTCAGTTTTAACTCAAAAATAGCTCTTGCTTCTTTAGCTTTATCATGATTTTCAATTAATAACTTTTGAGTTTCTAAATCTGTAAATATTGCCACCTCAAACGGTCTTAGTCTTTCTTCTATTTGACCAGTCGAGTTAATAATTTTATCAATTTTAATTTTTTTGCTTGGATTTGCACCACTCAAATATATTGTTAAAAACGATGGATTATCTAAATATTTAATATATTTAGCTTTTGATAAAGGAACTTTTGAATCACTTTGGATAATATTCAATAATAAAAATTCACCTTTTTTGCCACCGAGTTTCTCAAGTTCACTCTCTTCCAATCCAATTAGTGCCCCGTCAATTCTCTTATCATTTGAATTTTTCAAATAATCTTCAAATTGTTCAAAAACAATATTCTCTTTTACCTCATCAGAAAAATTTATATCTGAGGATATATTAAAATATTTATTCCTGGAAATATAAGCTTTTTCATGCGGTAATATACTCATTATTTCAGTTAATACTTTAGGGGTTTCTTGTTCACTTGAAGAATAAGTAGCATTTATATTATAAGCACTTTCATAGGCAGAAAAATCACGAAAATAATAAGATACTCCAACAGTTATAAAAAAACAGGATATAATAATAATTCCAACTGCAGTTATATATCTAAGACTCTTAATTGAATTCATATTATTCAATCTAAGCTCTTTCCATAAATTCTCACTTTTTTTTCGTTTTTTATTTTTTGAGTTAAAATTCCCTCTTATCCCCTCAATAATATTAATTTTAGCAATAATTTTTGCAGGAGAAATTACAGCAATAACAACAATAAAAAGAGATATAAAAATTATAAAAAATGAAAGTAATAAAGAAAACTCTAAAGGAATAATCTTATTTAACATTCTAATTTCTTGCATTTTTATATAAAGAAAATTCATTAGAAAATATCCCAATACATGTCCTATTAAAATAGGTAATATTGATATCAAAACAGCTTCTTTCAATAAACTTAAATAAATTTGGAAATCGGTTGTACCAATTGATTTAAACATTGATAACTCTTTAACCTTTCGAAATCCCCAAACTCTAAAAATATTTCTAATAAAAAAGATAAATAATAAGACTGCAGATGTTATTGATATCACATATATCAATATTGGATAAAAGGCTTCCAATCCAACTAACTCTACCCTATAATAATGTGATAAAACTTTTGAAAATTCCAAAGAAACACTATATCCTAATTGTTTTTCAATATCATTTTTTATTTTTTCTCTATTTTTATAAGCGTCTTTAAAATCATCAAATCTTAAAGAAGCCTGTAACATATCACTTTTTTTCGGAACAGTTAGTGCAAAGTTTATATTTAAATATTTATTGTAAACCTTGTTATAAACTCCAACAATTTGATATTTTGCATTATTTGAAATTTTAAAATTTTCTTTTGCTGTATACGTTGCAGTGGGATTAACTTCGCTATCATTAATATACCTCTGTCCTTCTTTCAACAAAACAGAGTCCCCTAATTTTAAATTGTTTTTTAACATAACATTTCTTGATAATACAATTTCATTTTCATTTCTAGCAAATCGCCCAACCAAAAGATTTGAATATTCTCGCATTTCATTTATGCCATTATCTTGAAAATTTAATACAAGCATGGAATCATTTAACATAGCTGAATTTTGTTGCTCAGTCACACCTCCAACTATTTTTATTCCATTAATAGTTTTAAGTTTTTGAATATCATTAGAGGATAATGAAAAATCAAGACTTGCATCAGCAAACTCAAACATTCTTAAAGCTTTATAATTATTTTGAATATTTGTGTAAACAAAATAAAAAATCATAGTAAAAAAAATACTTGTTATCAGAATCGAAATAAAAATTGGGAAATTCTTCTTATTCATTTAAATCATCCCCCACAATTTTACCATCTACAAGTGTAATTATTCTTTTTGCTTTTAGAGCTACTTTCTCATCATGAGTAATAAGAAGGACTGTTTGGTTTAATTGTTTATTGAAAAATTTTAATATATCGATTATCTCTGTTGAATTTTTTCTATCTAAATTGCCGGTGGGTTCATCTGCTAATATAATTGTTGGTCTATATATTAAGCTTCTAGCAATAGCAACTCTTTGCTGTTGCCCACCTGAAAGTTCACTAGAGAATCTATCTAATTTATCTTTAAGCTCTAATTTTTCAATTAAATCATCAAAGAATTCTCTTTCTATTTTTCTTTTATCTAATTTCAAAGGCAATTCAATATTATGTCGAACTGTCAAATCTGGAATCAAATTATAAAATTGATAAACAAGACCAACTTTTCTTCTTCGAAAAAAGGCTTGTTCTTTTGATGAAAAAGTTGATATATCACTTCCATCAACTAAAATTTTTCCAGAAGTAGGATTATCAACCCCACCAATTAAATGTAGCAAAGTAGATTTTCCTGATCCACTTGGCCCCACAATTGTTATAAATTCTCCTCGATTTACGCTTAAATTAATATTATTTAAAGCACATACTAAGCTTTCATCTTTACCATACTCTTTACACAAATTTTCAATTTTTAAAATCTCAAAAATAATTTACCTCCTATTAGGTTTTGACTAATATTAGTAAACCAAAGTGATTTTTAGGTGATATTATAAAATTTTATTTTAAATTCTGCACCATCATCAACATTATAAGCTTCAATATCACCATTATTTTTTTCAACAATACTCTTTGCCATAGCAAGACCAATTCCAAAGCCTTTTGAATCTGGGGTCTTATAAAACCTTTTAAATATTTTCCTTATTTCATCATTTTGAATACCACCAGCATTATCTCTAATAATCAAAGACGTATAAAGAGGATTTTTTTCAGCTTTTATTTCTATTTTAGTACATTTTTGAATTCCAATAGCGTTTTTCAAAATATTAATAATGGCCTCTGAAATCCAATAAAAATTACCCTTTATTATTTTATCAGCTAAAGAACTATCCAAAACAATGTTAATATGATTTGGAGGCTCAACAATTTCTAAAGAATATTCAATCAATTCATAAATTATTATATTCTCTTTTTTCATTTTATCTTCTTTAGAATCCAAACTTGATAATTTCAACAAAACATCTGTTAATGAATTAAGCCTTTGAAGTTGTTTTTTTAAAAGAAGCATCTTATCGTTTTCCAAATTTGAAACATCAATCGTTTCAACAGAAAAAAGCATTTTAGTTATTGGGGTTTTAATTTGATGTGCGATATCTTCTAGATATTCAATTTGATTTCTAGAATTTATACGGGCTCTTTCTTTTTCTTCGACTAATTCTATAAAAATTTTATAAATTTGATCTTCCAAAATTGAAAATTCATCCTGTTTCATTGGTATACAATAATTTTGTTGCCTCATACTGTTTATTAAACTTATAATTTCTTCAATTCTATTTTTCGTTTTTAGTTTTGTTAGATAATAAACAAGCAATAAACTAATTATCCAAAATATTATATAAGGCATACCTATTCCATCCTATAACCTATTCCTCTCACAGTAACAATGATATTGGGATTAATCTTCCCTCTAATTCTTTTTATTGTTGAAGTTAAAGTATTATCATTTACAAACTTATCTCTATCTTCCCAAAATTTTTCTAATAGGTAACTTCTTGTAAAAACTCTATTAGGATTTTTAATGAAAAGAGATAATAATTCATATTCTAAATGTGTTAGATCAATAAAATTATTTTGATAGCTAATCATTGCCTTTGTAGGATCTAATATAAATTCTTTATATATTATTTTACTATCTTCTGTTACAGCTATTGTTCGAATAACAGCATCTATTCTTGCTCTAAGAATTTCTAAACTAAAAGGCTTAGTTAAAAAATCATCAGCACCTTTATCTAAAGTATTTACAATAAAATTTTCGTCATTTTTTACTGTTGTAACTATAACTCTAATCCCTTTTTCTCTTAATTTTACAACAAAACTTTCTGCATTTCCATCTGGCAAATTAATGTCTACTAAAGCAACATCATAATATAGATTTAAATGCAATAATGCGTCATGGTATGTATTAGCAATTTCTACAATATAATTTCTTTTCGATAAATACTCTTTTATTTGACTGGCTATTTCTCTATCATCTTCAATCAATAATATTTTCTTAAAATTATCCATTAATTTTAACTCCAATTGCTTTAAACAATAATTTTGATAACAAAACCATGTCTTAAATTAACTTTTTAATACAATTCTCAAATTAGTTATTATAAAAACTACTTATTTCTTTCTCTATCTAAATAGATTCCATATAGCTTTATTGCCTCAATTATACAAAAAACTCCCCATCTAAATAAGGGGGGGCAAGAAAATTTTAAATCTTAATTATTGTAAAAAGAATAGGATCATGTGGATGTATTAGGATTTAAAGTAATAGAGTTTTAAGCTTAACTCAATTATATGGTGTTTTTTTTAGTTATGTAGTATTAATAATTATGAATTTAGTACGCCTATTATATTATATTGAACCCAATGTTTTATATGTACTTTAAATTATTACTTACCTATATTGAGTCTTCTCCGTCTTTTATTAGCTTAGTACTCTAATATTTGTTTACAATCAAATATTCATCTGTTAGAATTATTTAACATAGGATATTTATTATGAAAAGAAGTAGTTTATTTAAGTTAAATGTTTTTTATATTTCAATTTTATGCTGTTTAGCATTACTTATTTTAAACAGTTGTAGCCTTTTCCAGAATAATTTTTTTAAAGAATCAATGGTTATATTTTCTCAAAACCCAGGGTCGTATCAAAATGGTACCCAATTATTTATTGAACTTTCAACTGACAATCCTTCTGATACTATTTATTATACAACTGATGGTAGTGAACCAACTTTAAGAAGTAATAAATATAAAACACCAATAGCAATAAATACTGATACTACTCTTAGAGCAAAGTCCTATAATGTCTTTGCTTCTTCATTAGAAAATAAAGGTAAATATAAATTTGTAGATAGTTTTCCAGAATACAATATTGGAGATGAAGGACCCTCTGGCGGTACAATCTTTTATGATAAAGGAAATTACACTGATGGGTGGAGATATTTAGAAGCAGCACCTAGAACTAGTGAAGGAGAAAATATTGCTTGGGAAAACTCAGTATTGGGTAATTATAAAATTGCTGAAACTAGTAAAGAAATAGGAGAAGGGTTATCCAACACACTAACAATACTTGATAATTTAATAGCAGATAAAGAAGTTAATGCAGCATCTTATTGTTGGGATTTAGAAATAGAAAAAAATGGAATAATATTTGATGATTGGTTCTTACCCTCAGTTTATGAATTAGAGGAAATTTGGAATGTGTTAAATCATCAATATCCTACCTATTCATCCAAAGAAGAAATAGATTATCCAGTTATTTATTGGAGCTCTAGTAATCATGCAAGAGAATATGCTTGGTGTGTATTGTTTCTTAATGATGAATTTCTTTCGTCAACAGAAAGAGTTTGCTATACACAAAAGAATCAAAAAAATAAGTTAAGAGCCATTCGAATGATTTAAAGGAGAATAGAATAAAAAAACAAACCCTAGTTATTTTAGTAACTATAATCTTTTTAAGTTCTTGTGATATGACTTTTAGAGATAATAGAGAAATCACAAATTATAAAGGACTTGATGTAAAACTAGAAGAAGGAGTTCCTAGCGAAGCATTATATTATGAACAAATTGATTTAGAAAATATTTTATTTAAATCGAACAGCTCTTTCTTATCTAAAGATGTAAATACAAACAGAACTAAAAAACTTTTGGACTCAATCTGATTTTGATAAATTTATTAAAACTTTCGACAAAAACTCCCCAGAAAAAATTGCCTTCAATCTCTTATTTTATAGTGGAATGCGTTGAGGCGAATTATTAGCACTAACTTATAATTATTTTGATTTTAGTCGGAACTCTATTAGTATTAATAAATCATATGCAAGAATAAAAGGAAAATATTATATCTCATCCACTAAAGCACCTAAAAGCAAAAGGACTATTATATGCCTATATTTATCATGGATGAAGTTAAAGAATATAAAAATAAAAGATATAACTATAAAACCCATGAAAGATTATTTCTTTTTAATAAATCCTCACTAACACGAGCAATGAAATTAGGAATTAAAATTAGTAAGATAGAAGAATGTTCAATACACTACCTGCGCCATGCACACACTTCATTCTTAATTAAAAAAGGGTTTAGTCCAAATCTTGTATCTGAAAGAATAGAAACGACACTTGAAACATATTCACATCTGTATCCAAATAAGCAAGAACAAGTTGCTAAAATAATACAAGAATCGCATGAAGTGTCATAGAAGTGGTACACTTTTAGTACTTTGCGCAAAAAAACTAATACGCAACTCTTCATTCTACAAAGAGTTACGTACTTTTATGATTTTATTCCCACTCAATTGTTCCAGGTGGTTTACTAGTTATATCATAGAGAACTCTATTAACTCCTGCAACTTCATTACAAATTCTAGAAGCAGCATTTTGTAATACCTCAGGTGGCATTCTATACCAATCTGCAGTCATAGCATCTTCAGATGTAACTGCTCTTAATGAGCATACTTCTCTATATGTTCTCTCATCACCTTGAACACCAACACTCTTTACAGGGAGTAAACAAGCAAGAGCTTGCCAGATTTCACCATAAAGATTTGCTTTAGTAATCTCTTCAATAAATATTGCATCAACATCCCTAAGTGTATCAAGTCTTTCTTTTGTTATTTCACCTACACATCTTACTCCAAGGCCTGGACCTGGGAAAGGATGTCTATTAACCATATTTTCTGGAAGACCTAATTCTCTTCCTAATTCTCTTACTTCATCTTTAAATAAACTTCTTAATGGTTCTAATAAATCCCATTTTAAATCTTCAGGTAATCCACCTACGTTATGATGAGATTTAATTGTTGAAGAAGGACCACCAAAAGCACTTTGAGATTCAACAACATCCGGATACAAGGTTCCTTGAGCCAAGAACGATATTTCTCCAGCTTTTCTTGCTTCACTATAGAAAGTATCTACAAATAATTTTCCAATTATTTTTCTTTTTGCTTCTGGTTCACTTACACCTTTTAAGGCTTCTAAGAAATCATTTTCCACATCTGCATATTGTAATCTTATTGAATAATTATCTCTAAATATTTTTTGAACATTTTCAGCTTCACCTTTCCTAAGAAGGCCATTATTAACAAATACACAAACTAATTGATCCCCAATAGCTTTATGAATTAAGACTGCAGCAACAGAAGAGTCTACGCCACCAGAGAGTCCACAAAGGACTTGTTTATCTCCAACCTTCTCTCTAATTTCTTCAATAGCTTGATCTACAAATGATGTCATGCTCCAAGTTTTATCACATTCACATCCTTCAATAACAAAGTTTTCTAATAATTGAGTTCCTTCAACTGAATGAACAACTTCAGGATGGAATTGTACTCCATAAAATTTCTTATTAAGATTTTCAACAGCTGTTATTGGGCAATTATCTGTTGATGATATTATTTCAAATCCTGGGGCTAAAGCAGAGACTGAATCCCCATGACTCATCCACACTTGAGACTTATTACTAATCTTTTTAAAAAGTAAAGAATCTTTTATAATATCAATATTAGCAAGTCCATATTCCTTTTTTAATGGACAAGATACTTCTCCACCATTTTGCTTCATCATTACTTGAAGGCCATAACATATTCCTAAAATTGGTAATCCTAAATCAAAGATTTTATTATCAACTCTAGGTGAGCCTTCTTTTGAAACAGAAGCAGGACCTCCAGAAAAAATAATTCCTTTTGGATTTAATTCTGTAATTTCTTCTACACTACAATTAAAAGGTAATATTTGAGAATAAACACCTATTTCTCTTACTCTTCTAGCGATTAATTGGCTATATTGTGCACCAAAATCTAAGACAACTATCAAATCTGACTTTTCCCGTTGCATCTCAACTCCTAAATGATTTTTTATATCGTTATTGTTGTATTTTTTTGTTATTTTTGCAACAAACAAATACTTAGTTTTTTTATATAATTTTAAAAAAAAGCGCTAGAATTTTCTAACGCAAATTTATTTATTAATAATTTAACAATCCTTGAACTGGCGGATAAGCTTTTACAACAGCTCTAGAGAGAGCATATCCTGCAACAACACCTATTCCAGATTGTGCTATATTACCAGGAATTCCTGCAGCTGCGGCAGCGAAACCTAAACTCATAAAAATTGCAGATAGAATAAAATATCCACCAGCAACAATTATAATACAAGCAATCATTGCAATTATTACTTTTAGTGGAGAGACTTTTACTCCATTACTTATTTCTTGAACACTTCTTTTTACAATTAGAGCAACTACTAATCCCTCAACACCATGCACAACAAAAGAAATTGGTGCCCACTGAGGATATCCTGAAATAATATCAGCAATAGCGGTACCAAGACCACCAGCAACAAAGGCTGTTAAAGGACTAAATGTAAAGGCTATAAAACAAATAGCTAAATCACATAAATTTAGATAACCTTTAGTTGGTGTTGGTATTTTTATAATTATTGTAAATACAACAACAACAGCTGTTAAAACAGCGATTAAAGATGTCCTTAATGCAGAATTAGATTTTCTCTTTTCCATTATAATAAACCTCAAAAGTTTTTAAATTTGAGTAACAATAACACAAAAAATATTAATATAGCAATGCTCTCAATAATAAAAAATTGATATTTAGGGAGCTCATGATAATTCGTTCTTTTCACTTTTAAGCCATACCCTCTAGCTTCAAGTCCCATAGCTAAAGAGGGAATAGTTTTTAGAGAAACTACTAAAGCACTCGTTAGTGTTGGCAAAAGATTCTTTAATTTTTTCTTCTTATTTTCATTAGATCTTCTTAAACTATGCGAATCAGATATTTGGTTAAATGCATCAAAAATTGTTGGAATAGTTCTAAATACTAAAGATATTGTTAAACAAGTTTTATACGGAATGAAGAACGCTTGTAAAGCCAACATAAACTCATTCATTTTAGTAGATATAAACAATAATGAACAAGAAAAGGTAATAGTCATAAATCTAAAATTTAATGATAAGCTATGAATTAAACCTTCATATGTTAATATTACTTTTCCATGATAGGAAATAATAGGTCTGCCAGTTCTCTCATATAATGGAGAGAAGATTAGCATTAAAAAAATCATTGGAAGTATTGCTTTAAAAATACCATTAGTGTTTTTCAAGCCAACTGAATAAAAAGATAATATAATAAATAAAGCACAAATAGTGATTAATCCAGAAAAATATATTGGAAGAAATACAAAAACACAAGCTAAGAAAGTTGCAATAACTTTAGCTCTAGGATCCATTTTATATATAAAACCTCTTCCTTCACTATAAATTGTAGCACTACTCATAACTCTTCCCTTATAATTCCATTTTCAGCGATATAAGTTTTATCACATATACTTTTTGCAAAATCATCATCATGTGTAATAATGATTAAAGCAGCCCCTTTTTCACTTAATTTATCAATTATATAATATGCAGCTTCATAACTCATAGCTCCATCAATTTCATCCAAAATAATGATGGGTCTATCTAATAGATAGTAGACAGCAGCTTGAAGGTATTTTCTTAATGCAAAACTCATAGTTGAAGGCGTTTCATCTAAATCAAGATTAAATAAAGTAGCACAATTTTCAACAACTCTTTTTATTTCTTTGGAAGATAATTTTGAATCATTTTCTAACCCCCAAGATAATTCACCGTAAACAGTTGGTAGAAAAATTTGTAAATCTGGATTTTGGAAAAGATATGCTATTTTTGTTTGTAATTTATTATTACTAACTTTTTCTCCATTTAATAATATTTGACCATCAAGAGGAGTATCGAGTCCACAAATTATTCTACTCAGAGTTGATTTGCCACTTCCATTATTTCCAACTAATCGAATTATTTGACCTGTTTTTACAGAAAATTCATCACAACGTAATTTAAACTTATTTTTTCTTGAGCTTTCTCTAACTCTTTCTATTTCAAGATTCTTTATTAATAATTCTTCTTTGTTAATTAATATTTTATCTTCTCTAAGGTTCTTTTCGTCAAGTAATCTAGAATTTTTCAAGTAATTTTTTATATCTTGATGAGTAAATTTTTCTTGATAATTTATTTCTTTTCTAATTTCACCATTGTCTAATATTAAAATGTTATCAAATAGATTATCAAATTGTTTCAAATATCTAGCACTCATCACGATAAAAGTATTACTACTTTCTTTAATAATTTTTGCTAATAATATTCTGTATTCTCTATCTAAATCATCAAAAGCTTCATCAAGAATTATTATTTTTGAATTAAGTGCAAAAGTTATTGCAAGCAATAATCTTTTTCTTTCCCCTCCAGACAACTCAGAAGGAGATACTTCTCTATATCTTTCTAAACCCCAAATTTGTAGGGCACTATTTACTTTTTTTATTATTTCTTTTCTATCTAAACCCATTGTTTCAAAGGGAAATGCTATTTCGTTTTCAACAGTAGTCGTAACAAACATTTCCAGGGGATTTTGAGAAACGTAACATATAGTATCTAATAACTGATAAGGTTCTACCTCATCAATATTTTTCCCAAATATTTTAATGGATCCAGAGCTTTCACTTGGAATAAACTTTGTTAATAAATTTGATATTAATCTTGATAAAGTAGTTTTACCTTCATCACTATTTGCAAGAAGTAGAAGTTTTTCTTTTTCATTGACTATTAAATTTAAATTATTAAAAATATTATCGAGCTTTTTCTCAGTCCAACTTTTATATTTAAAATTTAAGTTATTAATTTCAAGTGCTAACATTTTTATTTCTTTGGAAGGGGTAATTTCTCATATGCCTCTTTAATAACTTGAGAAACTTTTATTGGAAGTTCTTTTTGTTCTTCTTTTGATAAATTTTTAGCACTTACTGCAGGTAATATTGTTATATTAACATCATATTTATGAACGCCTTTCTTATCTTCAAACCCACTTCTAGTGCCTTGAATAGTTAAAGGAACAATTGTGCTTTCTGCTCTTAAAGCCATTTTATAACTTCCAGCTTTCATTTCGTTCATTTTTAAATCTTTACTTCTAGTACCTTCTGGAAAAATAATTACAGATTTTCCTTCTTTCAATTCTTTAGTACCATCTAAAATAGCTTTTATTGAAGATTTCGGACTCTTTCTATCTAATAAAATAGTTCCAACACCTTTAGCAAAAGAACCAATAAAAGGAGCTTTCAAAACTTCTATCTTGGCAATAGGGGCAGCTTTAAGTTTTAAGATTCCAACATATGCACAAATATCTAACAAACTTTGGTGATTTGAAATATAACATACATTAGTATCATCTTTTGGCAGGTTCTCAAGGCCATTTATATGAACTCTATAATTCAATAAAAAGATAAGATATCTTGCTAAAATAGGAGCCCACATCCAATACATTTTTTTATAAGCTTTTTTAAAACCTAATAACCCAATAATATTAGCAGGAATTACGCAAAAAACTGTTGCAACAAGAGCACCAATTACAAAAAATAATCCTGCAAAAAAATAATGTACATATTTCATAATTCTTCACCATTCTCTTTTTAATATAATAAAACAAATACTCTATCAATAGAAATAAAATAAGACTATTTTTTTATCATTTTTGAAAAAATCTTTTGAAAAAATCCAATTTTTTCTTCTTTTTTATTTTTTATTTCTTTATTCGAAGTTTTCTTAACTAATTCCTTTTTCACAGGGACTTCAAATTTAGCAGGCTTTTGTCCTTTTTGTAATGGAGCATTTGCTTTTTTGTCCTTAGTTGTTTTTTTAGCTATTTCATTACTTCCATACTGTTCTTTATAGTAATTCAATCTTTCTTCTAATGAAAGTTGTTGTATTTCATTGTAAGTTTTTCTGTTTTTATTAAATGATTGTTTCTTAACATAAGGTGTTTTAGCATCATCAAATTTATTAGTATTTTGTTTTGCTTTTTTAACAATAGGTTTTGTATCTTTTTGTGGAGCAGGTCTTTTATTTGATTTATAATTTTTATTATTATTTAGTTTGCTTCTCTTTGAAGCATATTCTTTTTCACTTACTAAATCTCTAAATTTTAAATCTTTACTCTTATCTTCAATATTTAAAAGAGCATCTTCTTCAACCCATTCTAATGGTATTTTCATACCAATATATTTTTCAATTGGTTCAAGACCATAAATATATTCTTCACAAGCTAAAGTTATAGCTTTACCTGTTTTACCAGCTCTAGCTGTTCTACCAATTCTATGAACATAACTTTCAAAATCTTCGGGTATATCATAATTAATAACTAATTGTAAATCATCAATTTGAAGACCTCTAGCGGCAACATCTGTTGCTACTAAAAATTTTATATGCCCCTCTTTCATTCTATCTATTGTACTTAATCTCTTTGATTGACTCATGTCTCCCATCAAATATTTAGCACTATAACCATTTAATGAAAGTCTTTTTGCAACTTCAACTGCTTTTGCTTTGGTATTTGTAAAAACAAGCGCATTATCACTCATTTCTCTATTCATGAGATATAAAAACAACTTAAATTTTTCATCTTTTGCAACGTGATATAATTCTTGATCTATCTTTTCAACACAAATTTCTTCGGGTTCAACCTCTATTTCTACAGGTTCATTCATATATGACCAAGCTAAATTTCTAACTCTTACACTTAATGTTGCTGAGAAAAGCATAGTTTGTATATTTTGTTTTTCTTTTAGAAGGGAGAACATTTTCTTGACATCAGGATAAAATCCCATATCAAACATTCTATCTGCTTCATCTAAAACAAAGAAATCAAATTGTTTAAAATTAATTTTTCTAGATTTTTGAAAATCTAACAATCTACCTGGAGTTCCAACAAAAATGTCACAGTCTTTTAAAGCTTCTTCTTGTTTCTCATAACCGACACCACCATAATAAACACCAATTTTTAATTTTAAATTTTTACTTAAAAGTTTTGCATCTTGCTTTATTTGTACAGCTAATTCTCTAGTTGGAGCAACAATTAAAGCTTTTGGTTTTTCTTCATTATTATCTAATGCGATTGCTATTCTTTGTAATATTGTTAATAAATAAACGGCAGTCTTTCCAGAACCAGTCTTTGATTGAACCATTAAATCTTTATTCTGTAAACTTATCGGTAATACTTTCTCTTGAACTGTTGTACATTCTTTAAAGCCCGCGTCTTCTATGCCCTTTAATACCTTTTCATGAAAAGGTAATTCTGTAAATTTCATGTATATTTCACCTTAATTAGGAATTCTTTCTTTAAATCAATCAAAGAATAATATAAATTAGGTATTATTACAAGAATAGAAGAGATTCATATCACATCAACTATCAAAACGTTCTTTTTCTCTAATAATTTTCATTAATTTTAAAGTTCTCGAAAAGTCTGAATCAAAGGTTACTTCATCTATTTTTCTAATTGGCATTGCAGCCATAGAGGTCGAAGAAATAAACACTTCATCAAATTTCTCAGTTCTTATTTCTTTTAACATTGGGGCTCTTAAAATTATTTCTATTCCTAAATCTTCACAAGCTTCGAGAATTCTAGTCCTTGTTATACCTTCTAAAACATCTTCATTGTCAGCAGTAAATAATTTATTATTTTTAAATCCATAAAAATTAGATCTTGTGCCTTCTAATAAAAACCCATCTCTGTTAACTAATAAAGCCTCAAAAGCTCCTTTGCTTCTTGCGTCTTCTAAAGCAATATAACTTAATAATAGGTTACTAGTTTTATATTTTGGAAAAAGTCTCTCGCCCTCATATGTTGTTACAAAAACACCCTCATCATAATAAGAATCCGGATATGTTATTATATTTGTATAAGTAATAAATAATTCTGGATTTGGTCCACCAATTATTAATATTCTCATGGTAGCATTATCAACATTATCTACTTTTATTAAGTCAATAATGCTTTTTTTTATATCACTTCTTCTAAAAGGGTGACGAAGTTTTATACCTACACATGAATTAAATAATCTTGTTATGTGATCTTCTAAAAATACAGCTCTTCCATTTACAATAGAAATAGATTCATATGTTGAAAAACTAAATTGTACTTCTCTATAAGTTATATTTACTACAGCATCTTCTACTTTTACAATTTTATTGTTTTTTATTGCATGTTCTTTGAACATTATATTTACCCTTCTTTAATCTTGATATCTTAACAATTCCCTCTGCTTGCTTCCATTTGGAGGTCCAACAATTCCTTGTTCTTCCATATCTTCAACAAGTCTTGCAGCTCTGTTATAACCAATTTTAAGGCGTCTTTGCAAGAAGGATGCAGAAATTCCATTATTTTCATAAGCTATTCTCAAGGCATCATCCCATAAATCATCATCATTGTTTGTATCGTAATCACTTTCATTACTATCATCGTATGGATCTTCAAAATAAGATTCATCAATATAATCTGGTTCTTCTTGTTTTTTTGCAAAGTCTACTATATTTTCTACCTCTTCGTCAGAAAGGAAAACACCTTGCATTCTAGTTACAGCTTTACCGTTTGCACTGAAAAGCATATCTCCTTTTCCAAGTAAATCTTCAGCTCCTGTAGTTCCAATTATTGTCCTTGAATCTTGTATTGAAGTTACTGCAAAAGCTACTCTGGTTGGTAAGTTGTTCTTAATTACACCAGTAATTACATCAACAGAAGGTCTTTGCGTTGCAAAAACCAAATGAATACCAACTGCTCTACTCATTGCAGTAAGTCTTGAAACTTTTTCATCTAAGTCTTTACCTGCTGTACTCATAAGAGATGCAAATTCATCAATAATTACTACAATATATGGCATTTTTTCTTGAGCAATATGCAATTCTTTTATTTTCTTATTATACCCTTTTATATTCCTAACACTCATTTTAGATAGCATTTTGTTTCTTCTATCCATTTCATCAATACAAAAATCAAGTACTTTTAATGCTCGTTTAGTTTCTGTTATTACAGGTGTTAATAAATGAGGTATTCCATTGTAAAGGGTTAATTCAACAACTTTAGGATCTACCATTATTAGTCTAACATCCCTTGGGGACCGAGTATACAATATTGAGCAAATAAGAGAGTTTACACAAACACTCTTACCTGAACCTGTAGAACCAGCTATTAACATATGAGGAGAAGTTGCAACATCAAATGATTTACATTCTCCATACAAGGTTCTACCTAAAGTCATTGGCACTGCCATCTCTGATGTCACTGCACTAGTTAAAACTTCTTTAAAGCCAACTTTATCTCTTCTTAAATTAGGAATTTCAACACCAACTGCCGTTTGACCAGGAATAGGGGCTAAAATTCTTACTTTCTTAGCAGCCAAATTCATTGCAATATTATCACGTAAATTTGTTATTGAATTTACTTTAATTCCTGGAGCTGGAACTATTTCAAACATTGTTACAGTTGGTCCTTGAACAATATTTCTAAGCTCAACATCATATTTAAATTGTGCTAAAGTCTCAATCAAAATCTGTGCTTGTAATTTTGTATCTTCACCAATAATATTTGATGTATGAGGATACTCATTCAATAGAGAAATTGGAGGAAATTTGTAAGTAAATTTATTAGGATTTAATAAAGCAGAAGAACTAAGACCTGCAACTGCAGATTTTAAATCCTCTTGCTCTTCTTCTTTAACCATCATAACTTCTTTTTCATCAACAAGTTGAGCATCCCCTACTGGCTTTGCCGTACTATTATAATTTGCATAATTATAGTTGTTTTCACTTTCTTTTTTAACTAAAGGTGACCCATTAGAACTTAAGGATGATGAAAGATTTGTATCTATTTGATTGTCATCACCAAAATCAACATCTGAAAAATCGTCTTTCTCTTCATTTTTATGAAGAGCTACTCTTTTATTAATTTCATCTATAATGCTAGAAGTGGTTTGTTTGTATTCTTGTCTTTCAACTATTTCTTCAATCTCATCATTTAAAGATGTATTCTTTTCAGTAGCACTAATCAAATGACCACTTCTCATAATATTTTTTAATGGATCTGTTTCTATTTCTTCATTTTTCTTTTTTAATACAGCTGAATTGTGTCTTATTTTACTATTATAAATACTTGATACTTTTTTACGAGCAGCTTCTATCTCTTTTTCTTTGTATTCTTTAACAGCTTTACTTTCTTCTTGTTTTTCATTCGGTACTTCAAAATTAAAATCATTCTCATTTTCTTTAATTCTTTGTGAAAGGATAGAAGAAAAACTAAGTGGTTCATTATTACTAGAGTTTTTGAATTCTTTTCTAACTATTGGCTCTGGAGTCTTTAACTTATTCATCTTCTCTTCAACATTTTTCTTAGCTATTCTAAGTGTTTCAAGAGATATTGTATGATTTGAATTAAAGGAATTAATTAAATCGTCTTCTTTTGTATTTTCTTTCTTTTTATCAACTTCATATTTTTCAATATTTAATGGAGTTTTTATTGAACCAACATCATTATTTAAAGAAGAATTATCAATAAAAGATAGATTTGGGACATCAATGGGCTTTGGAAAAACAACTCCTAAATCACTCTTTTCTAACTTTACTGAATCATTATTAGTTTCTTTTAATTGAGGACTCTCAATTGTTTCATTTTTAATCGTATTAAGAGAAGCCTGCTCTTTATTTTCTATTTTCTTAGTTATTTGTTTTGAAAGTCTTTTTATATGTTTTTCATTCAAATAATTACATAAAGGATTAAAAATAATAAATAAACATAACTCAATGAAAAAACTTAGCAATATTCTAAATGATATTTGTGATGAAGTTGGATTATCTCTAAATATTGTATTTGTTAAAAAAGTTGGGAATATTGAATTTGTTGCTTTAACAGTTAATAAATACATACTAAATGAAAATAAAATAAATATTACCATTTTAATATATGAATATGGTTTATTTTTTCTATATGTAAATATCATTATTGAAATAACAAATATAATTAAAGCTGAAGGATAAAGAAAAATCAAACTTCCTTTTACAAAACTTATATAATTAACTAGAGTATTAGTTATTAAAGTAGAGATTGCAATTAGTTGTATTGGTTTTTGAAGCAAAGATACCGTAGTTACTGAAACTAAAAATAAAGAAGAAATTAAAAATAGTATTGCAAGGACAAGTGAAAACTTTCCTCTTTTTAATTTAATAGGATTATCGTTTCTTTTATTTTTAATAGAATTTTTATCTCTTGATTTTTGATTTTGATTTTTTACTTTTTTTCTCACTTTCGAGCTCACCTAGTATTTTTTCTTTTCCATCTTATCATATATAGACAAATTCTTCGACCAAAAATTACATATTAATTAACGATTGTAACAAAAAAATCTTTAAAATAAAAAATGAGCTCTAAAAAGAACTCATTAACTTAAAATTAAATATTATTTTTTATTTAATAGGCAAAGCATTCTAGGTGCATCAATAAAAGGTATATTTAAATCAACATAATCTATATTCCATTTGCTATTACAATCTTCTTCCATAATAGCTATCTCAGCATCTACACTTTCTTTTTTAGCTTTATAAGCACAAACTATTGAAGATTTATCTGTTATTTTATCTATATCATCAATGATATCAAATAAAGGATGAAAAGCTCTAAATGTTACAAGATCAAAAACTCTATTTACATCTTTCAAATCTTTTGCTTCAACATGAACTCTATCATTTATTTTTAAAGCTATAATAGCATTATTTAAGAAACTAACTCTTCTACTCATTCTTTCAATTAAAGTAAAATTATTATTTTCAAAATATATTGCTAAAGGAATTCCTGGAAGGCCCGCGCCAGACCCCACATCGCAGATAATTGAATCATTTGTAATATGTTTTTCAATCTCTTTTACTGCAGCTAAGCTATCTAAAATATGCTTTGTAATTATATCTTCTCCACTTGCTCCAACTAATTTATAAGCTTTATTAAATAATTCAATTTCACTTACATATCTTAACATTTGATTTATTTGATTGTCATTTAAAGAGATATCAATTTCTGTTAATGAGGCTCTTAATAGATTTTCATACTTCACTATTTATTACTTCTCCATTTTTTAACATGAACCATTAATACAGCAACATCTGTTGTTCTAAGTCCACTTATTCTACTAGCTTGGCCAATACTTCTAGGTCTAATTTGTTTACATTTTTCAATACCTTCAGTACTCATACCACTCACGCTATCATAATCAAAATCATCTGCAATTCTAATTGATTCTAAACTTGCAAATCTTTTAACTTCTTTCTCTTGTTTTAAAACATAGCCTTCATATTTAACATCAATTTGAGTTTGATATCTTATTGGTTCACTGTAAAGAGAAAGATCTGGAATTTTTTCCATCATTTCATCAATTTCAACTTCAGGCATTTTTAAGGCTTGTAATGCATTTTTTTGATTATAAGAGTTTTGTTTTAATAATTCTTTTACACTTTCAATTTTTTGTAATTTATCTTTTAATCTTTCAAGTTTTTCTTCGCTTTGAAGACCTACTTTATGACCTAATTCTGTTAATCTTTGATCACAAGAATCATGTCTCATATTGAGTCTATATTCAGCACGAGATGTAAACATTCTATAAGGTTCTTTAGTTCCCTTTGTAACTAAATCATCAATTAATACACCTGTATAACTTTCAGCTCTTGATAAGACAATTGAGTCTTCACCTTTTAGCTTTTGAGCAGCGTTAATACCTGCCATTAAGCCCTGACAAGCGGCTTCTTCATAACCACTTGTTCCATTAGTTTGACCTGCAATAAATAATCCACTTATTTTTATGGTTTCTAAGGATGGAAGTAATTGAAGAGGATCAATATAATCATATTCAACAGCATAAGCAGGTCTCATTACTTCAACATTTTCAAGACCTTCTAAGGTTCTCATAAATTCATTTTGAACAAACTCAGGAAGAGATGAAGAAAGTCCGTTTAAATACATTTCTTCACTTTCTGCACCTTCTGGTTCAATGAAAATTTGATGTCTTTCTCTATCTGGGAATCTAACCACTTTATCTTCAATTGAAGGGCAATATCTAGGTCCTTTTCCAACAATTTTACCTCCATAAAGAGGTGATAAATGCATATATTTTTTAATTATTGAATGGGTTTTTTCATTTGTCCAGGTAATATAACAAGGAATAGATGGTCTATCTATTGTTTCATAATCAAAAGAAAAAGGCATCATTGGATCATCACCTGGTTGCAATTCTAAATTTGAAAAATCGATTGATGATCTTCTAACTCTAGCAGGAGTTCCTGTTTTCATTCTCCCAAGGGTAAACCCATGTTTTCTAAGAGCTGTGCCTAAACCAATTGCTGCACTTTCACCAAGTCTTCCACAAGGGGCATCATACTGACCAATAAAAATTTTACCTTCCATAAATGTTCCTGTTGTTAAAACAACAGTTTTAGAAGATATTTTATGACCTCTTTCCGTTATTACTCCATTGATAATATTTTTATCATGGTCAATCATTAAATCAACAACAGTATCCATAAAAATAGAAAGATTACTTTGCAATTCTAAAGTATGTTTTGCTCTCATATGATAAGCAAATTTATCTGCTTGAGCACGAGGAGATTGAACAGCGGGACCTCTTCTTCTATTCAATATTCTATATTGAATCATAGTACTATCTATTAAGTGAGCCATTTCCCCACCTAAGGCATCAACTTCTCTAACTATATTTCCTTTTGCAAGTCCACCAATTGCGGGATTACATGAAAGGCGACCTATTGCATCTATATTTTGTGTTACTAAAAGAGTTTTAAACCCTATTCTACTAGTAGCTAAACATGCTTCAATTCCAGCATGACCACCACCAATTACTATTACATCATAATCCATAATATTTCCTTATTTTCCTACGCAGAATCCACTAAAAATCTTTTCTAAAACATCATCGCTTGTGATTTCACCAGTCAAACTACCAAGAGCAGTAATTGCACAATTAAGTTCTAAAGCTATAATATCTAATCCCATATCAATCTGATTTAATTCAAGAGCCTTGATTAATGATTCATTAGCCTCTTGAAGTAAATTGTGTTGCCTACTTGATTCAATTACTAAAGTTGAATCATCAGAAATTGATATTCCTGAAGCAGTTTTTTCCACAATTGAATCAAACAAGGTTTCAAGCCCTTCTCCAGTCATTGCACTTATAGAAATTGCTTCTTTTCGATGTTTTATATCTCTTTTTGTATAAACTAAAATTGTCTTAGGATTATCAACAATACTTCTATCAATTAATGTATCTTCATCAACACCATCAACTAAATAAATAACAACATCAGATAAGTCTATTAATTCTTTAGTTCTTTGTATACCTTCATTTTCAATAATATCACTACTATCTCTAAGTCCTGCAGTATCAAAAAGTCTTACAGGGATTCCTCTAATTGAAGTTTGAGCTTCTAAATAATCTCTAGTAGTTCCTTTGATATCTGATACAATTGCTCTTTTTTGTTTTAATAACAAATTGAATAAAGAACTTTTACCTGCATTAGTACTACCTGCTAAAACAATTTTTACACCTTGTGAATAAAGGCGACCTGTTTCATAAGTACTAATTAAAGATTGAATTGATTTTTGAGTTTTTTCAATAATATCGATTGGGAAATCAAAATCTTCTACTTCATCTTCAGCATAATCTAATTGTATTTCAATTACAGCCATTGCTTGTAATAGATTTTGTTTTAAATCTTCAATTCTTGAATGCAAAGCTCCTTCAAGTCTACCAAGAGCTAAGCCTCTTTCCATTTGACTTTGAGAAGATACTAATTCATGAACAGCTTCTGCTTGAGTTAAATCCATAGCACCATTTAAGAAAGCTCTAAGCGTAAATTCTCCACCTTTAGCTTGTCTCATTCCATGTTTTGTAAGTTCTTGCATAATTGCATTAATTACAGCTAAAGAACCATGAGAAGTTATTTCAATGGCCTCTTCTTTTGTATATCCATGTCCTTCTAAATTAATAGAGAGAACAACTTCATCAATTTTATGATTATTTTCACCAACTATAAAGCCATGGAGTAATGTTGCATTTTTACTAGCTAATAAACTTTTAGGTCTAGAAAAACAAGAAGAGAGGGCTTTTATAGCCCCTTTCCCACTAATTCTAATAACTGCTAATGCACTTTGATTCCACCCTGTAGCTAAGGCAAAAATAATATCATCTGTATTATAGGTTTCCATAGCTCGGATTATATGATAGAGCGGTATAAAATGACAAGATAATGAACTCTATTTCCTCTCTTTTTATACCGCACTTTATTAAAAATACTTAATTATTATTAATTAAAATAATTTTTGGCATTATTAAATGAAATATCTTGAACAACTTTATTTAACATATCTTTATCATTATAGATTAAGCCTTCCTCTACCCAAGACCCAATTAAATTACATAATATTCTTCTAAAATATTCATGACGTGGATATGACAAGAAAGATCTACTATCTGTTAACATTCCAACAAAATTAGGCAAAATTGATAGATTTGCTAAAATTTTCATTTGTTCTTCCATTCCATCTTTATGATCTAAAAACCACCAACCTGATCCAAGTTGAACTTTATTTCGA
Source organism: Sphaerochaetaceae bacterium (assembly GCA_963678575.2). Lineage (GTDB taxonomy): Bacteria > Spirochaetota > Spirochaetia > Sphaerochaetales > Sphaerochaetaceae > Pleomorphochaeta. Next base: position 1,819,653 of record CAXXHV010000002.1, read on the forward strand.
ATATTATCACCTTGGAAACAACCTAATAAAGTTCCTAAAGCATAATAATCTTTAGAATTTAAAGAATACAATATAGTTTTAGGAAGTTGATTTGTTTTTTCTAATTCATTTAAAAAACGAGAAGTAGAAACAGCAACATTATTATCATGGGAGGAATCATAACCTGTATCTGCACCTAATAGTTTAAACATCCTTGTATTATTATCTCTAAGAGCAGACATATGGAGTTGCATTACAATATTTCTTTTATGATATGCTCTTCCTAAATGTAATAATACATAAGAACTATAAGCTTCAGCTTCATAATCACTTATTATTTCTCCATTCATTTTCTTTACAAAAATTGCATTTGACTTTTCTTCACTTAAGAAAACACATGGAGGTACTTCTATTCCATGATCTGTTGCTTTGCATCCATTTTCAATAAAATGATCAAGCCTTTTTACTAAAGCTTTAACAACATCATCAATACTACTAATATCAATTTCTGATATAAGAGCTAATTTATTTATATATTCAACAAAGCCTTCTTTCTTAATATTCAGAGCTTTATCAGGTCTATAAGAAGGTAATACTTTTGTATCTAAATCACCTCTATCTCTTATTTTTGAATGATGAACAAGAGAATCAATTGGATCATCAGTTGTTCCAACCGCATAAACATTAAATTTTTTCATAATTCCATAAACATCTAAATCTTTATCATTTTGCAATTTAGCATTTGTTTCGTTGAAAATAGCTTTTGCATTTTTTCTATTTAATGGAATTTTTATATCAAAATATCTTTGAAGTTCCAAATGTGTCCAATGATATAATGGATTTCCAATTAAATTTTCCATGGTATGAGACCAAGCATAGAATTTATCGAAGGGATCTGCATTCCCAGTAATTAAACTTTCATCAAAACCAAAAGTTCTCATTTGTCTCCATTTATAATGATCACCAGATAACCATACATCAACAATTGAATCAAAACGTTTATTTTCTTCAATCTCTTTTGGAATTAAATGACAATGATAGTCAAAAATTGGCATATCTTTTGAAGCTTCAAATAATGCTTTTGCACTTTTTGTTTGTAATAAAAAATCATTACCCATAAATTCTTTCATATTTTTTCTCCAATTTATTTTTATACTGAAAAAACAATTTCTAAAGAGTTTTTCCTAGACTTAAGAATATGTTCTCTCATTCTTGTCGCAGCTAATTTGTAATCTTTAGTAAGTAAAGCATTAATAATTTGTATGTGTTCATCATAAGTATTTGGTACTCTAAATACTTTTATACCTGAATATACCCTTATTCTTTGATTTTGAAAATGTGTATTCTCTAAGGTTTTGATTAAATATGTATTTTTACTAGCATGATATAATAGACTATGAAAATCATCATCAATTTCAAATTCTATTTTACTTTTTCTATATTCACCTTCATATAATTTCTTAAATCTTAAGAGTTCATTTATATCAACATACATTCCATAATTCTCTAGAATAAAAGGCTCTAGTAATAATCTAGTTTCAAAAATTGAAGTAATTAAATCAGGGGTTAAAGGACAAACAATTATTCCTTTTTTAGGCATAATATTTACTAATTGTTCTTGCTCTAATCGCATAAGTGCTTCTCTAATAGGAGTTCTACTAACATTTATTTCAGCTGCTATCATCTCTTCATTTATAAAAGCATTTGGTTGATATTCACAGTTTACTATCTTATTTTTTATATAGGTGTAAGCAAGTTCTTTAAGAGTTTGTTTTTTAGCAGACATATTCAACCTTCTTTTTTTTATTTATTAAAGAAGTATAAATTAATATTGACAAAATAGCAATATAATATACAATGTTGTATACAACACTGTATATTATGAGGTAAAAATGAAAACTATTAATGAAATAACATCCCCTATCAAAAGAAAAGAATCAATTCTTCAATTCGGTGAAGGCAACTTTTTAAGAGCATTTGTAGATTGGCAAGTTGATATTGCTAATGAAAAAACCAATTTCAATTCAAATGTGGTTATTGTTCAACCATTAAAAACAGGTCTAAGCGATATGATAAATAATCAAAATGGCCTTTATACAACAATTACAAGAGGAATTAGAGATAATGAAGTTGTTGAAGACTATAGAAAAATTACTAGTGTAAGCCGCTGCATTAATGTATATGACGAATTTGATAAATATATGGAATTAAGTAAAAGTGAAGATTTAAGATTTGTAGTATCAAATACTACAGAGTCTGGAATTTCATATCTTGAAAATTGCAAATTAAATGATGCTCCTGCAGCTTCTTTTCCAGCAAAAGTAACACAGTTTTTATTTAGCAGATTTAATCATTTTAATAAAAAAGGTCATGGATTAATTTTTATTCCTTGCGAATTAATTGAAAAAAATGGTGAAAATCTAAAAAAATTAGTTATAAAATATTCAAAAGAATGGAATCTAGGCGAATCTTTCATTTCATGGGTTAATGAGGAATGTACATTTACAAACTCTTTAGTTGATAGAATTGTAACAGGATATCCTAGAAATGAAGCAGATCAAATCTGTCAAAAGATTGGCTACAAAGACAATTTATTAGATACTGCAGAGTTGTTCCATTTATGGGTAATAGAAACTGACAAAGATATTACAAGTTTACAAAAAGAATTCCCTTTAAATGAAGCAGGATTAAATGTAATTTTTACATCTGATATGTCTTTTTACAGAACAAGAAAAGTAAGAATTTTAAATGGCGTTCACACTCTTATGGTCTTAGCTGCACATTTATATGGAATCACCACAGTTGATGAAGCACTTAATAATGAAGTTGTTTTTAACTTTATTAAAGAAGGTCTTTATAATGAAATAATTGAATCAATGGATGGCGATAAAGAAATGCTCCTCGATTATGCTAATGATGTTTTAACAAGATTTAAAAACCCTTTCTTAAATCACCGAGTTTTAGATATTTCTTTAAATTCAACTTCAAAATTTAAAACAAGAGATTTACCTTCTTTAATTTCCTATGTTGAAAAAAAGCAAGAGATTCCTCAAGCTTTGAGTTTTTCAATAGCTTCATTAATTCGTTTCTACAAAGGAACTGGTATTGAAAATAGAAGCATGAAAGGCTTTTATAACGATAAAGAATATTTAATTAAGGATGATGAATCTGTATTAGCCTTTTTTGAAGCTCTTTATAAAGAACATGATGAAACAATAAAAGAGAATAGACAAATTATCGTTAATAAGGTTCTAGCAAATATAAATTGGTGGAATCAAGACTTAACAAAAATTGAAAATCTTGAAGAAAGTGTATTAAATCATTTTGATAACATTTGTACTAAGGGAATGAAAAAGGCTCTCAGTGAATTTGTTAATAGGAAAAAGTAAATGGGACAAAGATATATTAAAATAAGAGAAGAAGATAATGTTCTAATTGCCCTTTCGCCTTTATCGAAAGGTGAAAAAATAATTTCTAATAATGAAGAATTTATTCTTTTAGAAGATATTCCACAAGGTCATAAATTAGCAATCTCTGATATAGAGAAAGGTTCTAATATAATTAAATATGGATATCCTATTGGAAGAGCTAAATCTTTTATTAAAAAAGCTACACATGTTCACACTCATAATGTTCAAACTAATTTAAATGAACAAATTGAATATTCTTATAAAAAAGAAAAAGCAACTCAATTAAAAAAACTTTGGGAAGCTGAAAATAAAAGTAATGAAGAATTATTTATTAATGCGTATGTAAGAGAAAATAATGAGATTGCTATAAGAAATGATATTTGGATTATTCCAACAGTTGGATGCGTAAATAAAATTGCAACAACTCTTGAGATTTGGGCAAACGAAGAAATAAAAGATACCAACATTGATAAAGTAGTAGCTTTAACCCACCCCTATGGGTGTTCTCAAATGGGTGATGACCATGAAAATACAAAAAAAATTCTTGCAAATTTAGTAAAACATCCTCATGCAGGAGGGGTTCTCGTAATTGGTCTTGGATGTGAAAATAATACTATTGAAAAATTCAAAGAAGAATTAGGTTTATACAATCCAGATAGAGTAAAGTTTTTAATAGCACAAGAAAGTGAAGACGAAATATCAGATGCTAAAAAACTTCTTAAAGATTTAATTGAATATGCTTCAAAAGCTAAAAGAGAAAAAGTTAGTATTTCACGTTTAAAAATAGGTATGAAATGTGGTGGATCTGATGGATTATCTGGCATAAGTGCAAATCCTCTAGTTGGACTTGTTTGTGATAAATTAGCTTCATATAAATCAAGTGTAATTCTAACTGAAGTTCCAGAAATGTTTGGTGCAGAACAAATATTAATGGATAGATGTGCAAATGAAAATGTTTTTAATGATTGTGTTAAATTAATTAATGATTTTAAACAATATTATATTGATAATAATCAAGTAGTATATGAAAATCCTTCTCCAGGAAATAAACAAGGAGGCATTACAACTTTAGAAGATAAATCTCTAGGATGTGTTCAAAAAGGTGGTAAAGCCCCAGTAGAAGGAGTATTAAACTTTACTCAAAGGATAAATCAATCTGGATTACTTTTATTAAATGGTCCTGGAAATGACATTGTCTCTACTACTAACATGAGTGCGAGCGGGGTAAATTTAATTCTTTTTACTACAGGAAGAGGAACTCCTTTAGGCTCTGTTGTTCCAACAGTAAAAATTGCTACTAATCATGAACTAGCAATAAACAAAAAAAGTTGGATTGATTTTGATGCCTCTTCAATTTTAAATGAAGATAAATATTTAATAAGAGATAAATTAATTTCATATATAATATCCCTTTCTAATGGAGATATAAAAACTAAAAACGAAATTAACAATTACAATGAAATTGCAATTTTCAAAAATGGTGTAACTCTTTAATAAACAACCAACCTCTAAAAATTTTTATTTTTAGAGGTTATTTTATTCATCTTAATCTTGAAATGACTTATCTATAAAAGTTAATATCTGAATGTTATGAAACATATTGAAAAAATAAAAGCTGCAAAAAATAGAAGTGTTCTATATTCAAATATTAGAACTTTTTTTAACAATAAAGATTATTTAGAAGTTGAAACACCAACTTTGAGTTCAACATTAATACCTGAAGCAACAATTGAGAATTTTTCAACTCAATTTATTTCTGATTTTTTCCCGAGCAAAGAATTATATTTAATTCCTTCTCCAGAAATCTTTATGAAGCAACTAATAAGTGAAGGCTTTCCTTCTATTTATCAATTCTCAAAATGTTTTAGAAATAGTGAACAAATTTCAAAACAACATAATATTGAATTTACAATGCTTGAATATTATTCAATAGGTATGGATGAACAAGATTCAATTGAACTAACAAGCGAAATGATCTCAAAAACTCATATCAAGAATGCTCCAAGTTGGGCTCTTCCTCCTTTTAGAAAAATGAGCGTAAACGAAGCAATGATTAAATATACAAACATCGACCTTGAAAAATGTCAAAAGCAAAGTCAACTATATGAAAAAGCAATTCAGCTTGGCTTAAATGGAGTACAAAAAAATGAAAGTTGGGAATCAACCTTTAATAGAATTTTTTTATCCTTTGTTGAACCTAACTTACCTCAAGATAAACCACTAATCCTTGATGAATATCCAAAACAAATTGATTGTTTAGCTTCCAATAAAAAAAATTCACCATTTAAGAAAAGATGGGAAATGTATATAGGGGGATTAGAAGTTGCAAATTGCTATGATGAATTAAAAGATGTTGATAAAATCGAAGAATATTATAAAAAAGAATATGCTAATATCATAAAAGAAAGGGCTCAATCAAATCGAGTTATTCCTGATATTGATCATGACTATCACCAACTTTTTACAGCTTTTCCACAAACAAGTGGCGTTGCAATTGGGATGGATAGATTATTAATGAGTCAAATGCAAGTTGATAGTATTGAGGGGGTGATTCTTTTTCCCTTTTCTGATATGATAACCTAGCTAATTAATTTAATTTCATTATACAGAGGTAAATAAGCATGATTAAAGCAGGTCAAATTGATAAAGGAACCGCACTACTTATTAAAGGACAACCTTTCGTTTGCATCGATAGAGAATTCGTCAATCCAGGAAAAGGTTCAGCATTTGTTCGTTTAAAATTAAAGAATCCAGGAACTGGTCAAATTTTATCAGAAACCATGAAAAGCCAAGATAACGCAGAAGATATCACAGTTGAAGATCGTGATTGTCAATATTTATATAATGACGGCGAATCTTTCCACTTAATGTTAACCGAAACATACGATCAAATTGAAGTTCCAATGGCTAACTTTCCTGACTATGAATACTTAATGAAAGATGGCGAAACATATCGTTGTACTTTCTGGGAAGCCCAATTATTAGACATTCAAATTCCAAGTAAAGTTGTATTTTTAGTTGCTGAAGCAGAAGAAGCAATTAAAGGTGATACTGTTCAAGGTGCTACAAAATATGTAACAACAGAAACAGGCTTAAAAGTTAAATGTCCAATCTTTATCAAACAAGGTGAAAAAATTAGAGTAAATACTGAAACTAAAGAATACTTAGAAAGAGTAAATAGTTAATTTTCTTTTTTTCATCCAATTTAAAGGCTATTACAAATATTTGTAATAGCCTTATTTTTATTCATTTAAATATTAATTATTTATTCATTTCAATAGGATCATCTTCGGGTTCTCCACGATGAACTCCTCTCATGAGTATAAATGCAATCCCCATATTTATAGCAGCATATACAAATAAGCTTTGATGGCCAAATAAATCAATACAGAAACCTGTTATTGGTGGAGATATAATTGAAGCTAACTGGCTAAAGAAATAATACAAACCTGTATAAATTCCCATAGTTTTATAATCAGCCATTTGCCAAAGCATCGGGAAACTGTTAGTAATTACTGTAACCCAAAAAATTCCAAATAAAAACAATAATCCCCAGAATGTATATTGTCTAAAAGACTGAGATGAATTTTGAGTTAGCCCATTGTGTGCAAAAACAGCCAATAAAACAATTACTAATGCAAATAAGGCAAATCTGATAGTTTTCCTTCTTCCTATTTTATGAGCAAGTTTACCAGAAGGAATAGCAAAAATAGCATAAGCAATACCAACCATTCCAGCCGCTAATGAAGCAGTTCCTTGACTTGTATGTAATACTTCAACACTATATAAACCAACAAAAGGAAGAACACCTTGATAAGCAATAAACCAGAATAATAATGATAATAAAATGAATAAAGCACTCTTATCTTTTTCTCCAAAAATCACTTTTATGCTTTTTAAAATTGGAACTTTTTCTTCATCATCACTTTCTTCTCTATAATTACCATTTTTTTCTTTGACAAAAATAAATAAAAGAATTGCAGCAATTAAAACTAAAATACTTGCAGTTGGGAATGCTAATATATTTTCATAAGACTTATTTTTAATTGTAAGTGGAACATCCATTAATCTAGCAAGACCAACAGTTCCAACAATAGTAGCAATTCCACCCATTGTATTTATTACACCATTAGCTTCAGATCTTACTTCTCCTGGTACCATATCTGGCATTAATGCAACAATAGGTCCTCTAACAGCTTGTTTAAACAAATTAAGTAAAAATACTGCAGCAATTAACAACCATAAAGCATAAAGTGCAGAAAAAGGTATTAAACCAAAAGTTACAGCAGTTAAAGGAAGTAAAACAATAATAAATGGCATTCTTCTACCTATTGGTGTTCTTGTTCTATCACTTAATGCACTAAAGATTGGGATTAAAAAAATTGCTAAGATATTATCAAATGTCATTATTGACCCAATTAAACCTTTGGATTCAATATATTTTGATAAAAAAATTGGTACATATGTATCATAGAGAGGGTCCATTAAACCCATAGTAAAAAAACCAAGGCCAATTAAAAAAGTCGTTAAATAATAGCCCGACAAACCTTTTTTCTTTTCAGTTGCCATATACAACACCTCAAATTAAAAATATATTGTATTTTAACATACAATTGTTGATAATAGTAAATGTTTTTGAAAAATAACATAATTCTAATATTTATTATTAGCACTTGTTAAAAATGAAAAATTATTATAAACCATAAACTATGAAAATTGAAATTCAGAGTTTTGATGAACTAAAAAAACAATATAAATTAAGTGAAAACGAAAAAGCCTTTAAAGCAAGCAAAAATACACTTCCAGTTTCAATAACTAAACATTATCTTTCATTAATAAACTTAGAAGATGAGAAAGATCCTTTGAGAATTCAAGTATTCCCAAATGTATTAGAAGAAAATGAAAATAATCTAGAAGATATTGATCCTCTTTTTGAAATTAACAATTCAAAAAGTTCAAGACTTATTCATAGATATGAATCACGTGTTGCATTACTTACGACTGATATTTGTCCAATGTATTGTAGACACTGTTTTAGAAGAAGATTTACAGGAAAACTCCTTGGACCTATTAGCAATAAAGAAATTGAAGACGCTTCACTATATATTCAAAAACATCCTAAAATAACTGAAATATTATTAACCGGTGGCGATCTTCTTACATTAACAAACTCAAAATTAGATTTTTTAATTAAAACTTTAAGAGAAAAAAATCCAAAACTAATAATGAGAATATGTACTCGCATGGTAATAACAGCCCCTTCTAGAATCGATTCTGATTTAATTAGCATTTTTAAAAAATATAAAAGTGCACCATTTTATTTATTAACTCAAATAAATCATCCTAGAGAATTGGATTTAGAAGCTATAAAAGCAATTAATAAATTTGTAGATGCGGGAATTCCTGCTTTAAATCAATGCGTAATGCTAAAAGGAGTTAACGACGATTTTGATACTATGGAAGAATTATGTAATAAATTATTATTCAATCGAATAAAACCATATTATGTTTTTCAGGGAGACTTAGTATCTGGAACCTCTCATTTAAGAGTAAATGTTAATAGAACAATTGAAATTGAGCGAGAAATGAGGAAAAGGCTTTCAGGACTTGCTATGCCTTCATTTATGATTGATTTACCAAAAGGTGGCGGGAAAGTGCCTCTTTCTGCCTGCTATTTAAAATCATTTGAAAATAATATTTATACTTTCGAAACTCTGGATGGTGAAGAAAGAGAATATCCTCATATATAAAAAAGGTTGTACCTTATGATAAATAATACCATGTACAACCTTTTTCTTATTAAAATTAAAATCTAACTATTCATTTAATTTTTTTAATGCATCAGCGATAGCATCTTGTCTAATTTGATCTCTTCTTTCTTCATATTCTTCAGCAGTTAAAGTTTGAACTTGTTTAGAACTGAAGGAAGGGATTGCAATTGATGCAGTTTCACTTATTGGAGCTTTAGACGCTTCAACAGGTTCTACTTGAGGAACTTGAGCAACAATAGTAGCACTTATTGAATTATCATTTAAATCGACTTTATCATTATTCTCAACAACAGGGGTTTGCTCAGCAGTACCTATATCTTTAGTTGCTGAATTCATTACAGCAGTTGCAGCAACATCTTCATTAACACTTGGTTCAACAACAGTAGGTAAAGCTGCTTCAACAGGTGTAGTTTCTTTAATTGTTGGGACAGGAGGAGCTTCAACAACTGGTTCTTCAATTTTAGGTTCTTCCACCTTAGAGACCACAGGGGTACTAGCAACCTGTTTAGATAAAGAATCAAGATTAATAGAAGATTCGACATTATCTAATATTATTGGTACTAAATCAGTAATAATTTGATCTCGATATTCTAAATATAATTTTTCTGCGACGTCACTAGTTACGGAAGGGCTTGAAACTTCTACTTTTTGAATAAATTGATCTTTATTAGCCTCAATTTGTGCATAAACTTGCTCAACAACAACAGGAGTTAACGAATCAACTAATTGAGGTAAATATGAGTTAATATCAATAGAATCTAAAGTATCTTGATATTTATTATCTACTTGAGTTGTTAAATCTTCATCCAAAGTAGCTCTAAGTGATGTAGATAAATCACTAACTAAAGAAGAAATCTTTTTCTCCATAGCAGGAACAAGAGTTGATGTTGTGTATTCTTGAACACTTTCTCGAATCACAGACTTATTTGCATCAACTATTAAATTAATAAAAGCTTTATCATTAACTAATGTTTCTTTTATTTTTGGAGATACAGCACTGGCAAGTTTATCATAATTAATTTCTGGTGGAGCTAATCTAGTAGCAGGCGTTTGAACTTCTAATAGGGGAACTTCTTGACGTTGTTTTGCTTCATCAATAATGTAGCTTGGGGAACCAGGTCTTGTATACCATAAAGCACCAAAAGCTAAAATAGCTGCACATATTGTAAACACCAAAAAAGAAATACGTGTTGATCTTTTCATAAATTATAATTCCGCTTTAAGTTATTCCTTTAACGGATTCCTCCTATCAATATCTCACCATAAGGTGTATATAATCATATTACTAGTTAATTATAGCAATATATAGCATATCGGACAAGCTAATAGTAAGTTAATCCCATATTTACAATTAAAAGTATATAAATAAATTATAATTACTTGTTATTAATAAATATATCACAATATTTATCCACTTGTCGATAAATTTCCTTCTCTGAGCTTTGATTAAATATCTGATATACTTTGCTAACAGCTTTTAGGTTATTAATATTTATATCTTTTTGGGCCAATTCTCTTTTAATAAACCAAATCAAATTTCGTTTATCTCTTATTTTTGATCTTTTATATCTTATGAAAAAAGAGGCTTTTACGAAAATAACATTTGAACAAAGTTCTACTAAGTCCCCTCTTTGCAAAATAGCTGCATTAATAATTACATTTTTATCACTTTCACTAATCAGTTTTATGCATAATTGTTTAATATAGGGATGAACAATGCTTTCTAAAAGTTTAAGTTTTTCTTTTGATGAAAAGACAATATTACCTAAACTTCTTCTATCAATTTTATCATTAACAATTATTTCCTTTCCAAATTTTTCAATAATTTTATCTTTTTTGTCTTCTAAAGCAATATGCCCTAATTTGTCAGCATCAATTACTAAAAATCCTTTTTCTTCAAAAACTTTAGCTATTTGATTTTTTCCTGAGCAAGCTTTGCCTGTTAATCCAACAACAATCATTAATGCATTTCTCCCCAACTTTTACCAGTTTCAATACTAGTTCTAAGCGGAATAGTTAATTTATAAGCACTTTCAAGTGAACTCTTTAATAACTGATAAACAACTTTTTCTTCTTCTTTGGGAACTTCTAATATTACTTCATCATGAACTTGAAGCAATAATTTTGATTTCAAGTTATTAGCTTTTAATGCTTTATTAACACGAATCATACCTATTTTCATTATTTCAGCAGCAGATCCTTGTATTATCGAATTTACAGCAACTCTTTCACTTGCAGCTTTTTCAATTCTGTTTTTACTATTTATTTTAGGAATGTTTCTAACATGTCCCATCAATGTGACTATTTTTCCTTCTTTTCTTACTTTTGAAATTGTATTATCAATAAAAGAAGCAACATTACTATATCTAGAAAAGTAAGCTTTTATAAAAGAACTTGCCTCAGATCTTGAAATTGATAGCTCATTTGCTAACCTAAAGGCACTCATTCCATACATAACTCCAAAATTGATAGTTTTGGCAACTCTTCTCTCATCACTTGTAATATCTGTTAAATCTTTATTGAAAATTAATGAAGCTGTAAATTTATGAACATCTTCACCACTCAAGAAAGCTTGTTGCAAAGCTTTATCATTAGCCATATGTGCGAGTACTACTAATTCAATTTGAGAATAGTCTGCACTCATTAAAATGCAACCCTCTTTAGGAACAAAAGCATCTCTAATTTTTCTGCCTTCGTCACTTCGAATAGGTATATTTTGTAAATTAGGATTAATGGAACTCAATCTACCTGTAGCTGTTCCAAATTGTAAAAATGAAGTATGTATTCTATGCGTTTTTTTATTAACTAGAGCTGGGAAAGTATCAACATAAGTTGATTTCAATTTATTTATTGCGCGATAATCTAATATTCTATTAATAATAGGATCTTGATTTTTTAAACTTTCTAAAACATCAGTAGCAGTTGAATAACCAGTTTTTGTCTTTTTATTTGCAGGCAATTGCTTCTCAACAAATAGAACTTCTTGCAACTGTTTTGTAGAATTTAAATTAAACTCATGTCCACTCAATTTATAAATTTCTTTCAAATTTTCATCAATTCTTTGACCAAAAATAGTAGATAACTCGTTTAATTTTTCTATAGAAACACCTATCCCTTCAAATTCCATATTTGCGAGAATAGTAATAAGAGGCAATTCAATTTCATTCATTACTTGTTTAATGTTTTTATCTAATACTTTTGAATAAAATTTATATAATCTAAAGGTAATATCACTATCTTCAGCTGCATAAGCTACCGCTTCTGCTTTTTCAACATCACTAAACAATTTTCCTTTTTCTACTACTTCTGAAAAAGAAACACAAAGATAATTTAAATATTTTAAAGAGAGTGAATCCATTTTATAGGATGGCGCATCACTTTCATAAAGCCATGCAGCAATCATTGTATCAAATACAATATTTTTCAATTCAATGCCAAAATTTTTCATTACTTTATAATCATATTTAATATTATGACCTATTATTGCAATTGGAGAATCTTCTAAATACTTTTTTAATATTGGAAATATTTCACTTTCCTCATGAATTCTTTTTCCACCACAAACAATTGGAAAATAATAAGCCTCTTTTACTTTATATGATATAGAAAATCCTACTAATTTAGCTTTCATTGAGTTTTCACTAGTTGTCTCAGTGTCAAAGGCCATGATATTTGTAGTATTAGAAATATCTTTTAAAATAGCTTCAAGTTCTTCAACAGTATCAATTGCTTTTAAATCAGATGCTCCAAGAAGATCATTGTCAGCAATAGCCTCAATATTTTCACTAGTATCATCTTTATTGATTCTTTCTTCAGTATTATTTGAAAGTTCCTCTAATTGTTCTTTATTCATTAATTTCTTTGCAGCAGCAATTAATGTTTTAGATCTTTTCTCTTCAAAATATGGAATAATATTTTCAACATTCATATTAAATAAATTATAATTTTCTACATCAAAATCTGTAAATAAGGATTCATCAATTTTAAGCTTTACAAGTTCTTGGGAGAGGAAAGCATTCTCCTTATTTTCACTTAACTTAGCTTTTACACCCTTACTTAATTCATCGATATGAGAATAAATATTTTCAAGAGTTTTATATTTATTTAATAAATTAACAGCACCTTTAGGGCCAATTCCTTTTACACCAGGAACATTATCGCTACTATCACCAATTAAAGCTAAATAATCAATAATTTGTTCTGGTCTAATAAGAAATTCTTCTTCAACTTCGCTTGACCCAAACAATCTATATTCTTTCTGCCCTTTCTTTGGAGGTCTAAGTGAAAACACATGATTATTAACTAGTTGAAGTAAGTCTTTATCTGCAGTAAACATTATTGCATTTAAATTACTTTTAACAGCTTTATCACACAAATATGCTATGATATCATCTGCCTCTAATCCAGGTTTTGCTATAGTTGGGATATTTATTTTTTCAAGCAAATCAATAATTACAGGAATTTGATCTTTTAAATCTTGAGGAGCATCATCTCTATTTGCTTTATATTCTTCATACATTTCATGTCGAAAAGTAGGCCCTTTAGAATCTAAAGCAACAACCAAATAATGTGGATTATATTTTCTTATAACCATAAATAAAGTATTAAAAAAGCCATATATAGCTGAGATATTATTCCCATCTTTATCAAATAAAGGGTTTGTAATAAATCCATAATAGGATCTAAATATTAAACCAAAACCATCAATAATATAGAATTCTTTTCTTTGGCTTTCATCAACATCTAATATTTTAACAACTTCATCTATATCTTGTTTAACAGGTTCAACTATTTCCTTTTCCTTTTCAAATTCCATATCTATAGTTGGCATTTCGTTTTTTTCTTGTAAAACTTTTCCATCTTCAAAATCTTTATCGCTAAATAAACTATCCATTATTCCTCCAAATCAATTGATAAAGTATCGTAAGAGATTGCCATATTTTCACCTAATAATTTACTATCTCTTTCATGCTTTATCCCATGTGCAATATGAGTAAACAAAGTTTGTTTTGCACCAATTTCTTTCGCTACTTCTATAGCTTCTTCTAAGGTGAAATGAGTTTTATGTGCTCTATGTTGAAGTGCATCTAAAATTAATAAATCTAAATTATTTAAATATTTCATAGTTTCAATAGGAATATTATTACAATCTGTTAAATAAGCGCTATTAAATATCTTATAACCAAATATTTCTAATTTACCATGATTAACAATAAGAGGAGTAATTTCAAAGTCCTCAATATTTACTTTTTCATAAGGCTTTAAAACATTAAGAGATAAATTAGGAATATTAGTATTATTCAAAGTTCCCATTTCGATATAAGCAAATCTATTTCTTATTTCTTTTATTGTTTTTTCATCTCCATAAAGTGGTAATGTTCTCATCTTATCACTAAAGGATCTCAAATCATCAATACCATTTAAATGATCTGCATGAGTGTGTGTATATAAAACAGATTCAAGATGATTTATTTTAGCTCTTAAACATTGAATTCTAAATTCTGGGCCAGTATCTATTACTAAATTTTTATTATTTCTTTCTAATAAAATACTACTTCTAAGTCTATTATCTTTGGGATCGTTAGATAAACAAGTTTCACAATTACAGCCAATGGAAGGAACCCCATGACTAGTTCCAGAACCTAAAAAAGTAATTCTATAAGACACAAATCACTACTCCCCGACAGAATTAATTAAATTATTTAATTCATCAGTTTTCAAATCACCTAAAATATCATCAACACTTTGACCTGTTTTCTCTTTAATATTGTCTGAGAGACTTTGCACTTTTTCCATACTATCTGAGGAAGAAGAAAAACCAACATTTAAATATTTATTACTAAAACTTGGGAAGAAGAAAAAAATAACAAAAAAGGTGATTATTGATAGAATGAATGGTTTTATAATAAAATCTTTGAATCCAAATTTTTTCATATTTGCTTTTCTCCTAACTCAAATATAGTACCATAAAAATAAAGTAATAGAAATAGAATTTTAAATACTATTTCTATCAAAAAGGTCTATAAATAAAATAAGGAGGGAAAAACCCTCCTTAATACTAAGTAGTTGTCTTATTTATTAGATTAATGAAATAAGAACTGATACACCAAATCTACCATTTTCAAAATCTTCTGGTAATAAATCATCAGCGTTAAAGCCATTATTTACAATGTTATCTATATTAAATCCTTTTGAAGGAATTGTGTAATTAGCTGAAAGTGTAATTCCACCTAATAATAAATCAACATTTGCTTTATAAGTACAATTTGATTTCATGAAAATATCTGTAAATACAAAAGGATCATCGTTTGCATCAACTACAGAACCATCAGCTTTAAAATTAACATAGAATTCAGGTCCTAAACCAACACCTAATCTTACTAAGTTTAATAAATCAAAGCTTAAACCAGCTGATGTTAAGTTTGATACTTCCCAACCATCAGTTGCTGGACCGATTAATGCCATATCTGAAACTTCAAGAATTAAAAATTTAACTCTTGCTTCTGCACCGAAGCTATAATTATCAATATTCATCAAATCGTCAGCTGTAGAATCACTTGCATTACCTGCATCTACTTTATATTGAGCTGTTCCACCGATACTGAAATCTAATACCTCAGCACTCATTGTTACTGGTACTAATAAACATATTGCTAAAGCTAATACCCATATTTTTTTATTCATATTCAATACACTCCTAAATTATAATAGTTTCTTTTTTTCTTACATTAGTATAAACTAAAATGTGATGTAATTGTTACAAAAAAATAATAAAAATGCAAATAAAAAATAAATATTTTAGTTTTATGTAAAAAAGGTATATAAAAGGGCATTTACCCTATACATATATTTAGTTAAAATCAAGCCAAATTGAACTGATTGCATCACTTGGCATTCTCCAATCTCCCCTGGGACTTAAAGTTACACTACCAACTTTTGGTCCATCAGGTAATGTTGATCTTTTAAATTGTTGCACAAAGAATCTTTTTATAAAAACATTTAACCATTTATCAATTTCTTCTTTTTCAAATTCATTATAAAAAGCTTTATATGCCAATCTTTGAATCTTTTTAGGGGAAAAAGAACATCTTACAAAATAATACAAAAAGAAATCATGTAAAATATAAGGGCCAACAAATTCTTCAGTTTTTTGAGAGATAGTACCATCACCACTTGGAGGTAAAAGTTCAGGACTAACTGGAGTATTTACAATATCAATTAATATTTTTGAAATATTTGTTTCAATTATACTAGCAGTATAACTTACTAAATGTTTAACAAGAGTTTTAGGTACTGAAGAGTTAACTCCATACATTGACATATGATCCCCATTATAAGTCGCCCAACCTAAAGCAAGTTCAGATAAATCTCCTGTTCCTATAACAAGAGCTCCAAATTTATTAGCTAAATCCATCAAAATTTGAGTTCTTTCTCTTGCTTGAGAATTCTCATATACAACGTTAAATATATTTTCATCATGTTCAATATCTTTAAAATGTTGTTTTACAGCTTTTGTTATATCAATTTCTTTAAAACTAACTCCCATTGAAAGAGCTAATTGTTCTGAATTAGATTTTGTTCTTTTAGTAGTCCCGAAACAAGGCATTGATATCGCGTGAATATTTTTTAAATTTAATCCTAATTTATTAAAGGCTCTCATAGTTACAATTAAAGCTAAAGTGGAATCAAGACCACCAGAGAGACCAATAACAGCATGTTCACAATGAGCAGCTTTTAATCTTCTCATTAAGCCAAGTGCTTGAAGTGTTAATATTTTCTCACATCTCTGTTTCATAAGAGCATTAGAACTTGGGACAAAAGGAGTTTTTGATATCTTATAGTTTTTTAAATCTGTTTCTTCTTTTTCTAAATCAAATAAAATTGTTTTATAATTTTCTACGTCACTATAAAAAGTATTCATTTTCCTTCTGTCTAAAGAAAGATGTTGAACATCAATTATTGCACTTTGAATATGACCACTTTTTTCTTCTTCATCAACAAGGACTTTTCCATTACTACAAATTAAATTATGAGCATTAAATACTAAATCTGTCGTAGATTCTCCTTCCCCAGCACCAACATATAAATAACCACAAATACATTTTGCACTTTGAATTGAAACTAATTCTCTTCGATAATCACTTTTTGAGACTATATCATCTGTAGCTGAAGGATTACATATTATTGTAGCACCAGCAACACAATGCTTATTACTTGGACTGTTAGGTACCCAAAGGTCTTCACATATTTCAACACCAATTACAACGTTTTCAACATTAGCACATTTAAACAATAATCTTGTTCCAAAAAATGTTTTTTGATTAAAAATTTCAATCTCAACATTTTCATCCTTTGGAGTGCAAAACCATCTTTTTTCATAAAACTCTTGATAATTTGGGATATTCTGTTTTGGAACAATTCCAAGTATTTTTCCATTTTGAATAACTGCTGCACAGTTATATAACTTATTATTCAAAATAAAAAGAGTTCCAATAACACAAACAATTTGAGGAACTTCTTTAGTTGCTAAAGTTATTTCTTCAAGCATTTTTAAGGATTTATCACACAATTTTTGATTTAGAAATAAATCTGCTGCAGTGTAAGAAGTAATACATAATTCAGGAAAAGTAATAATTTTTACTCCTTCTTTTGAAGCTTTATATATTCCATTAATAATATTGTTTTTGTTATTTTCTAAATCAACTGTAAAATTTATTGGTGAATAAGTTGCAACTTTTAATAAACCATCTTTCATAAAGCCCTCACTAAAATCAATTATCTATAAGCATAATAACCCTTTTAGCTTTATTCTAACAAGATGGTAAGTAAATATTATTTATTCAATTTGATTCTTAAAAATTTTTCTGTATCTTATTTGGATCTACAAACATTTCAACTTTTCCACATTTTGGACATACACCAATACTTATTGTATTTAAAGTAATTCCACAGATCCCTTGCTTTTGGATATATAAATCACTTTTTGTTCCTTTTAATTTATAATCTTCTAACATTTCGACATCACACGTACTACATTTTCTCATAAATATCACCTCTTATAAAAAGAGTAATGACTATTTTATATTTTGTAAGCAACTTTATCACAAAATCTATTGAAGTTTTCATATATTTTAAATATAAATAAATCGCACACGATAAAGATGAAATAGGAAATATTATGAGTGAATTATTAAAATTAGATAACCAATATTGCTTTCCAATATATGTAGCAGCAAAAGAAGTAATAAAACTTTACAAACCAGCCCTCGATGAACTTGATTTGACATATACACAATACATAACGTTATTGGTTCTTTGGGAAAAGGACAACATACTTGTTAAAGATTTAGGAAAGAAATTATACCTTGAAAGTAATACGCTTACCCCTTTATTAAAAAAACTAGAAATCAAAAATTATATAAAAAGAGTTAATAATCAAAATGATAAAAGAAAGACATATATACAATTAACAGAAAAATCAATTCAACTGAAAGAAAAAGCTAAGTTAATTCCAAATCAAATAATGGAAAAAACAACTTTTTCTTTTGAAAAATTTGAACAACTTTCATTATTACTAAATGAACTTGTAGCTGATATAAAACTTAATAACAAAGAGAAATAATTATTTTATTAAAGGATAAAACAAATATTTTAAATAAACATTATAATCTTTTGTTAAAAAATCATATGAAGCTTCAAGTCCTAAATTATTAGAAATATTATAGCCACCTTTTAAATCTAATGTTTTTTTACTTATTCCACTATCATTATAAATAGGGTATTCAAAATTTAACAAAACAAAGGCTTTTTGAAAATAAAGACTAAGCATTGATTTCATTTTTAAAGTAATTATCATATTAGATAGATTTGTTTCAATAATAGGAATTATTGAAAAAAGTGAATTCAAGGTACCAAATGAAAGCCCATATCCAAAATTAATATCAAACAAATTATTTTTATTCATTTTTATAGAAAAATATGTAGAGGGTTCAAAAGTAGATAAATTAACTTTTGTATATCTTCCTGTTTCAATTATATTAAATTTATCGATGGAAATATTAGAATTATAGCTAATACTTGTATCAAATAACTTGAAATCATAGAGAGTAATAGCACTTTGTCTTTGTTCATATAGTTGATTATCAAACAATGAAACTTTTAATGAAGCATTCAAATTATTCATTCCTAAATATAATTTACTTACCTTTTCACTAAAAATCGAATTTGATTCAAAATTATCAAAATTAGGAATAAAAGAAGAAAATCCATAATCTGAAGATGTTTCTGCACCATGAGAAACAAAAAAATCATGCCGAGTATTAATTTCTTCTTTAGTTAATGTTGCATTATCATAAATTAATTTAACTAAAGGAGGACTAATAGTTTTTTTACTATTTGAAACTAGTAAATTTTGTTTTTCAAATAAATAAACTAATCTTCCAGGCATAATCAAATTAGGAAATTCATATTTTTTTTCATCAGAAGAAAGTACAGCTTCAAATACTTCTCCTAATAATGAAGAACAGTTATAACTAAAAAACTGATATCTTAAATCACTATTTTTATATTCGTAAAACTTTTCTATCAATAGAGGAATATTCTCTTTAGAAATATTAGTTTTATATAAAAATAAGGTTCGATTTTGGCCAATAGTATATCTTTCTGCTATATTCGAAAATGGTCTAATATCTAAATAACCAATTAAGCCTGTTGTGGCACCCTTAGCTATTTTTTCAAGAGTTGCTAATCTTTCATGATAAGCATAATAATTTATTGCTAAAGCATCATCTAAATTTTCACCATGTGTTAACAAAATAAAAGCATGTGCACCAAGGGAGCCAACACTTTCACTTGTGGGAGACGCAGCTACTAAATAAATTGTATCGTAATTTTTTTCAATTATTTCTTCTTTACTATATTCAAAATTCTTATAATGAACAAAAACTGCCTCTTTTTTATTGTTTGAAAAAATATTTTGACTAACAAATAAAAAAAATAAAGAAAATATTAGAATTTTTTTTATCATATTTATTCCTATAATTATATTTTTTTAACAGTGTTTCTGCCACCATTTTTTGCAAGATATAACGCCTTATCTGCAATATCAATTAAATAACTAGTACCATTAAGCTCAGTTGGACTATTATAAGTATAGCCTAAACTAATAGTCACTTTTTTTGTTATAGCTTCATTAAACTCAATATTAAGATTTCTTACTTCATTCAAAATAAAGTTGGCAATATTATCTAAAGTCTCTTCATCATGGCCATAATAGAAACAAATAAATTCTTCACCACCATATCTATATATTTCTATATTCTTTTCAAGTGATATTTTTAAAAATAATTTTGATATTTCTTTTAAACATAAATCACCTTTCAAATGCCCTTTATTATCATTATATAATTTAAAATGATCTATATCCATCATAATTACACCAGTAATTGGAAGCAGAGAATTCTTTTTTTCGCTATTTGAAATTCTCAAAAACATTAATCGTCTATTCGGTAATCCTGTCAAAAAATCTATATGTTCATTTTCTAAAGATTCTCTTTGAATATCAAAGCCTATCAATTTAATATGTCGATAATTATTACCAAGTAAAAAGCCTATAATTGTAAAACAAGTTAGAGTTATGACGTCATCGAGAGCAACAAAAAAGGGCTTTACATGAAAACATAATACTGAGTAAGAAATATAAAAAATTAGTAAAAACCCATTTACTCTAACAAACTTATCAGGAATTAATAAAGGCAATAAAGCAAGTAAAACTACAATACTTGTTCCAGTTGCATTTGGTCTCATTATTGCGCCAATAAAAGAAAAAAAACAAAATATATATACGGCAATAATATAATAAGTAACAATATGCAAATTATAACTATCTGATTTTAATACAAACATGTAACAAATTGAGCATAAAATAGCCCCAACTAAATATAATACAGTAAAAGAAATTGGAGGGTGATTATAAAATGTAACGCCAAATAAAAAAACAAATAATATTATACTAGTAGGAAGCACAATTCTTAAAAGGCTTTGTAAATCAGAATGCACTGCTTTTTTATTTTGTTCAATTAATCTATTTTCAAGTCTAATATAATTAATTATAGATTTAAATATTTTAATGTGTTGCCCCCAACTTTTTCAAAATTAAGTATATAAAGGATATATACTTTTTATTAAAATGTCTAGGAAATAGCATTACCACCAACAATAAATAAAGGAGCAATTTTTGTAAAAAATTGCTCCTTTATATTGCTATATTTCGAAAGAGGGTTTCATTATATCTTTTATACTTTCAAACAATTTTGAAAATTGAGAACCTTTTTTATAAAAAACAGGTGGTGATAAATAAGGAGTTTCAATAAGCATTTCCCCTTTATTATATTCTTTAGCATTAAATAAATGAACCCAGGTATCATCGGGGAATACAACTTTTCTATTATATGAATTTTCTCTTATTTGAGGAGCAACAAGAAGTTGATCTCCTAATAAATACTCATCCTTTATATCATAGTAACAAGCATCTTCATAATGGAAAAATAAAGGCCTTTGAATTGCAATACCTTCTTTATGATTAACTTGATTTAAATATTGGAAATAATCATAAAGAGCATTATGGACTTTAACTAAATAAGCAAAAGCCTCAATTGTAGATTCATCATTCATTAATTGATGATTTACCTGAGGTCTATTGCCTTCATGAGTTCTCATAAAAATAGTAAAAGCGGCCATCTCTGCCCAACGAATTAATAATTCTTTACTTCGTTTTAAAGTATATAGAGTTGTATAACCACCAATATCACTATGATGAAGTCCCATTGCACACATAGAAAGGGATAAGGCAGAAGTGATAACACTTGGAAGACCATCATCTTCACTAAAGTCAACATTCTGATCTCCGGCCCAAATTAATTTGCAATATTTTTGACTCATTGCATTTCCCGCTCTCATAAAGAAAACAATATCATCTCGTTTTAATTCATGACAAGCTTCATAATTTAGCTTCGCCCAAAGACCTGGCCATCTATTATGTTCTTTAATTGCTTCTCCATTTTTTAGATAACAATCTGTTGGCAAATATTCACCAAAATCTGCCATCCAGCCTGAAAGGCCAAAGTTAATTAAATTCTCTTTTATTACTTCTTTATACCAATCATAGGCTTCAGAAATGGTAAAATCTATGATTCCACAATTAAATTCACCAAAATCAACAAAATAATTATCTCCATTTTGATCTTTAGCTAAAAAATTTCTTTTTACAGCAATATCACAAAGGGAACCATCTTTAACTACATATGGGTTTATATATCCCATTACTCTTATATTATCTTTTGAAAAATCATTAATTATTTTTGGTAAAGCTGGATATAATTTCTCATCCCATTTCCAATCCCATCTAAGCCTTTTTCCAAAAGAAGTTATATTTATTCCTTCCCAGTCTTGAATCCAAATACTATTTAAATCTAAATCGAATTTTTTTGCTTTTTTAACACAATCAAGAACATATTCACTTCCACCTTGAATACCTAAAGAAAGGCCTTTTATAGCCCAAGAAGGTAATAAATCTTGTCTTCCTAAATAGGAAGATAATTTTTTAACTGTTTCAAGAATTGTCGAAGCACTCGATATTACTATTTCATTTGGGGCTTCCCAAAATGTAATTTCATGATATTCTTCATTTTCAAAATCAAAGTTACAATAAGCATAAGTATCACAATGTAAAAAATATTTTCTACTAGATACAAAGGTTGGTTGAGGATAAAAAGTCGTATAATAATCTCCACCACCACGCATGTCTTCATCTGCTAATTTTGTTATTTCAGTATTTTTATTTCGTCCAACACCTTGCTCACTTGTAAAAATTGGAAAGCTTTTTCCTCTCAAATTAAAATATGAAAATTGTTCCCCTAAACCAAAAACAGCTTCATCTTTTTCAGCCTTAAATCTTATTGAAATGCGATTATACTCTTCAGGTAAACTTAAAAATCTAATTTTAATAAAACTATCTTTTTCTTCAATTTGAATTTTTACTGTTTCATTATATTTAGATTCAAGTTTAAGCGTTATTTTACTATTAATAATTTTAGAATCTACAATATTAAAAGTAGCTTCACTATTTATATGATCTTCAATAAAAAAATTACCAAGATACATATCAATATCTGCTTCCCCTCTTTTTAAAGTAAGAAAATCTTCATTATCAATTAAAGTTAAATTTTCAGTACAAATTCTAGTTTTATTATTAATATTTTTTACGGCAATCATTTTTTTATCCTTTTACAGCACCATTAGTCATACCACCTATTATTTGATCATGCATAAATACATATACTAAAATAGTGGGAAGCATTGTAATAACAATAGCCGCAAGCATACTTGTATAATCTACAACAAACTGAGATTTAAAATATCTAATTCCTAATTGCAAGGTTCTAGCTCTTTCACTATTAGTTAATAACATTGCATAAGTAAACTCATTCCAGCAATAGATAAACATCAATACTCCAGCAGTTGCAAGTCCTGCTTGTGACAATGGGAAAATAACTTTTGTAAATCTTTGAGAAAAAGAACATCCATCAATAACTGCTGCTTCTTCTAATTCTTTTGGAATTGTAGACATAAACCCATGAATTAAATATACAGATATTGGTAAATTTATTGCAGCATAAACTAATATCAAGCCACCTAAATTATCAATCAAGAATAAATTTTTAATTAATCTAAAATAAGGAACCATTAATGCAATTATAGGAATTAAAACTCCAGACATTATTACAGATAATAATAAACCATTAAATTTAAATTTTTCTCTTGCTATTGCAAAAGCACCCATTGAAGATACAATTAAATTTAAAGCAGTGGCAATTACAGCAACTATTATTGAATTTAAAAATAATCTTGGAAGACCACTCATTGATATGGCTTTTACATAATTTATAACTTGCCAACTTTTAGGAAGTGAAAAAGCAGATGCTGTTTCAAATTCTAAATTTGTTTTAAATGATGTAATAAACAACCAAACCAATGGTAATAATGTAATACAAAGGAAAAAAATTAAATAAAACCATTTAAAAAAAGTTCCAAGGAACCCAAATTTTGATTTTTCTTTTACTACTTTAGTAGACATATATTCAACTCCTTCTAATTATCACTATTCTTTGTTAAAAAATATCTAATGAAACCAATTGTAGCGCCACCAAATATAACGAGAGTTGCACCAATTGCGTTTCCTTCCCCATAGCGAAGTGCTTGCATATCGGTATATAACATAATACCCATAACAGAAGTTGAATGAGCAGGTCCTCCTCCAGTCATTAAGAAAGTTGATTCAAAATGTCTCATACCATATGCTAAAGCTAATGTTATTGTTGTAATTAAAATAGGTTTTAACATTGGAAGAGTAATATGAAATTCTTGTTGAATTAAACTTGCTCCATCTAATTCAGCAGCTTCATAATAAGAATCTGGGATGCTTAATCTTGACGCGAGAATAACAATCATGAAGTACCCAATATAAAAAACTTGTTGAAAAATAACAGCAGCAAAAGCTGTATCCATATTACCTAACCAGTTATTAGTTAAATGGCCCAATCCAACAAAAGTTAATAATGCATTTAAAACACCATTTTGTGCATTATAAATTGCAGTCCACATCATTGCTAAAGCAACCTGTGATATTACATTTGGGAGGAAGTAAACAGTTCTAAAGAATTTCCAACCCTTTGGTTTTCTAGCTAATACCATAGCCATAATACAAGCTAAAGGTACTTGAACAAATCCTAATACCATTGCCCAAACAATATTATTTCTAAGTGATAATCTAAAATTTTCATCGGTGAATAAATATCTATAATTTTCAAATCCAAAAAATTGTGGAGCTGTAAAACCATTCCATTTTGAAAAACTTGTGACTATTACATATGCTAATGGATAAATAAAAAATGCAGTAAATAGTATTAGTACTGGCAACAGAAATACAAAAATCATTTTGCCATTTTTATTTTGCATATAACCTCCTAATTTAATAAAGGGCCTAGTTAGAACTAGGCCCAAATTTAATTCTTAATTAACGAATTTTAGAAGCAATTTGAGCTACAAATTGTTCAGGGGTTGCTTTTCCAGAAGCCATTTTAGCTAATGCTTGACCGAATTCAGCCATAACATCAGTTGCAAAGTTAAATTGGAAGTGAGTTTGTAAGAATGCAGCATTATTAATTACTTCATTAAATTGAGTTTGAACTCTATTTCCTGTTACTCCAGGAGTTTTAACAGCTAACATAGAACCAGATTCTTGAGAAACACGAGCAGCATTTTCTGGTTTTGTCATCCATTTTAAGAATGATAATACAGCAGCTTTCTTAGCTGGATCTTTTGTATTAGCAGCTACTAGGTTAGATTGAGGGAATCCAACTTGGCCATTAGAGAATTGTGCACCAGGGCCTGGGCCTATTTCTGTTGCAGCAAATACTTCAGGAGCTTCGCTTTCAACACGACCAATATACCAAGATCCATTAACAAACATAGCTGTTTGACCTGCTAAGAAATGACCACCGGATACACCAGCGTCTGCACCAATAGCGTCAACTGTAGTATTTCCATCTTGATACATTCTATTTAAGATTGCTGCTGCTTCTACAAATACAGGATCAGATGCAAAATCTTTTTCCCAAACATTTGGACCACCTAAAGCGTTAAGAATATGACAATACCATAACATTGAAGTCCATGCGTTTGTTCCACCAGTCATTTGAGATGTAGG
The DNA here is from genome assembly GCA_963678575.2 of Sphaerochaetaceae bacterium. Lineage (GTDB taxonomy): Bacteria > Spirochaetota > Spirochaetia > Sphaerochaetales > Sphaerochaetaceae > Pleomorphochaeta. Next base: position 1,845,578 of record CAXXHV010000002.1, read on the forward strand.
AACATATCCTGCAGCTTTAATTTTATCACAGGCTACCCAGAATTCGTCAAAAGTTTTTGGAATTTCTGTTACACCAGCTTTTTTGAAAATGTCCATATTATACCAAATTGGAGTATAACCCATTTCATAAGGCAATGACTTTGTTTTACCATTAACTGTTGCAGAAGCGATTGCCCCATCTACAAAATTATTTGCCCAATCTCCTTTCAATTCATCAGTAAAATCCATTAATACATCACTATTATAGAACATAAATGATGTTTGATCTGGGTTAAATGAGAATACATCAGGGGCAGAACCAGAACCTAACATTGTATTAATTTTAGATCTATAAGCATCTGGATCAGGATTTTCTTCGATAATAACTTTAATTTTACCTGCATTTGCAGCATTAAATTCATCTACTAATTCTTTAACTGGTGCTGCTTTTGTATCTGCACCTACCCAAATTGTTGAAAATCTTACTTCAACTTCTTTTTCGCCTGCGCTTTCAGCTTGACCATTTGCAAAGACAAAAGTAGGAACAGCTAATAATATTGCAAGTAATGCAATTATAAAGTTTTTTTTCATAATAATCTCCTTTTATTATATTTCTTTCATAAAGAAAGTTAAACACATCAATTGCCTCATGTCAACTTTTTTTTTCATTTAGTAAAAATTTACCATCAAAGAATATAATAAAAACAGATTCTTTTTTTAAACAAATATATTTAATATTATTACTTTTTACATAAAAAAAATAATATATATTATCACAAGATAATTTCTTATAACATAGCTACTTATATTATTGCTTAATTATAACTAAGAAATATTTTCTATTCCATTTAAATTATTAATAAAGAAAAGTAGGCAACCTTTATTTTTAATTTAAAGCTAAACAAAAATAAACTATATTTTATTTAGTTTATTTTATTAAATGTTTTTTTTACTTAATAAAAGTATTTCAAATATATTTAAAAAAATAGTATCTAATTAAAGTCACTTGGTTTATTTATATTTTTCAATTAATGCTATAACTTTTTCTTTTATTAAAAAAGAACATCTTCTAAAATCTTCTATTGGTCCTCCAGAAGGGTCTTCAAGGCCCCAATCCATTTTCTCCTTACAAGGTATATAAGGACACACAACATTACAGCCCATTGTAATTAATACATCTACACGTGGAGGAATAGCACTTAATAATTTTGGATATTGACTACTCATATCAATACCTTCTTCCTCCATTACTTTAATAGCTAAAGGCTTTACTTGTGGATACTCTTCTGTTCCAGCAGAATATACTTCAAAGATATCACTACCTAATTTTTTTGTCCAAGCTTCTGCCATTTGAGATCTACAGGAATTATGAACACATACAAATGCTACTTTATATTTCATTATTCATCCTTAAATTAATATTTTTCTCTATGTATTCTTTTTTCATCAAATCTATCCACAAATTTATTTAATTCTTCTTTTTTAGGATAACCAACAGCAATTAATGCAAAAGCTGTGGCCTTTGATTCATCAATTTCTAATGCTTTTGATAAAAAATTAACTCTTTCTTCCCCTGGATATATTCCCATCCAAGTCGAGCCTAACTCCAAATTTACAGCCTCTAACATCAAGTTTTGGATACATGCTCCTAAATCTTGTGGGACGTATTCAGAAACTTTCAAATTATCTTTTCTAGCTAATACTACAATTAATAAAGGAGCTTCTTTTGAGAAAACAGAATATTTACTAGCATTCGATAATTCACTAATTTTAGTTTCATCTTCAACAACAATAAATTCCCAAGGTTGTTGATTTTTTGCAGAAGGAGCTTGCATAGCTGCTTTAAGTAATTTGATTATTTTTTCTTCTTCGACTTTTTTTGTTGAAAACTGTCTGACACTTCGTCTTATATTTATTTCTTTCATATTTGTCCTCTTATAATAATTTTTCAATTTCTTTAGGGTTTAAAACCTTACCTGTTGAAACAACTTTTTCATCAATTACTAATGCAGGAGTACTCATAACTCCATAAGAAACAATACTTTGCATATCAGTTACATGGGTTACTTCATCTTTAAGGTCCAAATTATTAATAGCAATAATGACATTCTTTTCTAAAGTTTTACATTTTGTACACCCTGAACCTAATACTTTAATTCTTGCATTTGGGTTAGTTTCACTTATTTCTACTTTCTCTTCTTTAATTTTCTTCTTAAATAACATATTTTTCTCCCTTACCTATGACAACAACAAGTTGTTTTTGCTTTTGATAGTTTTTTGAAAACAGATTGAATTTGTTCAAAATATTCTTGGTTAATTTTGTAATAATGAGATCTCCCTTCAATTCTTTCAGTAATCAATGAAGCATTTTTTAATAATTTCATATCATATGATAAAGTTGGTTGAGTAACATTAAACTTTTTTTGCAATTCACATGCACATAGTTCACCACAAGATAACAAATCTAAAATCTCAAGTCTCTTTTCATTTGATAATATTTTAAATATTTCACTCAATTCTTTATAATTCACAAAAACTCCATGCATAGATATTCTTCTATGTATTTTTACACCAATACATAGAAGGTTGTCAATGTATAAAAATAAGAAATCTACTTATTTAAAAAAATTCTCTATAGCTTATTATAACTATAGAGAATTCATTAAATATAATTAAAGATATTTAATCTTCAATGCAAAATCATTCTATTTATCTTGACCATAACAATTTTTTACAAAATTTTTCATAGCCTCAATATTTTCATCAGATATATATATTGGAGTATTATTAGTAGCTTCAATCATATAATTTATTTGAGCTGTAACTTCAAGAACTTTGCAGACTCTAAAAGCTGATTGTAAATCACAACCAACCCCTACAGCACCATGGGATTGTAATAGACATGAATTTGCTTTCTTACCTAAAGCTTGAGAACAATTTTCAGATAATTCTTTTGTACCTGGTAATCCATATTTTGCACATTTACATACATCACCTAAAGCTTGGGCTGCTTCATCTGTAATTAACCGAATATCTCTTCCTTGACAAGCATAAATCATCGAATACATTGGATGTGTATGGACTATTGCATTAACTTCAGGTCTATTTTTAAAAATAGTTAAATGTAAATCTTTTTCAATTGTAGGTTTTCTCTTTCCTTCAATAATTTGACCATCTACCTTACATACAATAATATCATCTTCTGTAATTGAATCATATGACATTGCACTTGGAGTCATATATACATAATTTGTTTTTGGGTCTCTAATACTAATATTTCCCCAAGTTTCAATTGTTAGTCCTGAGTTATACATCTTTAACCCAGCCTCGATTAATTCTTTCTTAAAGTTCATAATTATTCCTTATATTTATTTAAATTCTGTTAAGTATTCTTTAAAACTCTTAACATCATCTTTTAAAATTACTTTTACACCAGTATCAATATTTTGTTCTGCTTCTCCACCTTCAAAAATCTTAACCATGTTTTGAACACCCAATTTACCCATTTCTGCTGGATATTGAGCAACGGTTGCTAAGAATTCACCATTTTCTACTAAATTCAAGGCTTCACTTACTGCATCAAAACCAATAATTTGAATTTGATCTTGAAGACCTGCTTCGTTGATTGCTCTTAAAGCCCCAATACCCATATTGTCATTTGAGCAGAAAAATAATTCTACATCAGGGTTTGAACTGATAATATTTTGAGTTACTGTATAACCTTGGTCTACTTCCCAGTTAGCTGTTTGTTCTGCAACAACTTTTATAGTATTTTTTGCTCCATCAATAAAACCATTATATCTATCAGCAGCATTAGTTTGACCTTCAATTCCTTTTAATATTGCAGTTTTAGTTCCCTTTGGAAAATGATTAGCAACATATTCACCAGCCATTTTTGCACCTTGATAGTTGTTAGTTCCATAGAAAGGTACTGCTATACCAACATCATCAATTACCTTTTGGGTTAATTTTGTATCTAAATTAATAACTGGAATATTAGCTTCTTTACATTGTTTTAATGCAGATTCTAAGCCATCAGATGAACTTGGAACTAATAAAATTCCATCAACTCCATTAGCAATCATATTTTCAATAATTGTTAATTGTTGAGCAGCACTTGAGTGTTGATCCCCTGCTTGAACTTCAACTTTTACACCAAGCTTTTTACCTTCTACAACAGCACCATTTGCTAAAGTAATATGGTATTCATTATTCATTGTCATACCGACAAAACCAATAGTTTTTGCATCATTATCAACCTCTTGTGAGCCTGATGCTAAAACAGAGCTCAATGATACTGATAATATCAATACAAATAATATTAAAATTTTCTTCATAATAATCCTCCTTTGAAGAAACTTAAACTACTCACTTTTCCTTTCCTTTTGCTTATCAGCAAATACTGCACCAACAATTACCATTCCAATTACAATTGATTGATAATAAGTAGCTACATTTAATATTTGCAATCCGCTAGTTAATGTACTTAATAAAATTGCACCGATTAAAGTATTTCCAATCTTACCTTTTCCCCCAGAAAGAGAAATCCCTCCAATAACAGTTGCTGCTATTGCATTCATCTCATATCCTGCACCAGCATTTGGGTCTGCATATGTCAATCTAGCTAAAAGCATTACTCCACCGATTGCTGCGAAAACTCCTGATAATACATATACAAGCATCTCAGTTTTATAAACTCTGACTCCAGATAATCTTGCTGCTTGAATATTTCCACCTATTGAATAAATATGACGTCCAAAAATTGTTTTTTGCATAACAAATATCATTAATAAGTAAAAGAAAATTACATAGAATACCGAAATTGGGATTGTATTAAAAACCTTAGTACACATTAAGGATCCTAAACCTTTTGGAAAGCTAGAGATTGGTTGTCCACCATTAATTAATAAAGCTAAACCTCTAGCAATTTGCATAGTTCCTAAAGTAACTATGAATGAAGGAACTTTACCATAACTTACAAAAGCACCATTTACTAAACCAAAAATTCCACCTACCAGCACACAAAGAAGACAAGCTAAAAAAATAGGGGTACCTGCTTTTATTAATAATCCTCCAAAAATTCCAACAAACCCAACAATTGACCCAACACTTAAGTCAATTCCACCTGTTAAGATTACTAATGAAGCTCCAATAGCAATAATTGAGATGATACTAGATTGAGTTATAATATTAAAAATATTAACTAAAGTTATAAAATTCTTTCCACAAAAATTACAGACAATTTGAAATACAACAAATACCACTAATATTCCTAAATACAATGTAATTGAGGAAATATTTATATTCTTATTTTTATTAATTTTCATTACGTTCTCCCTTTAAATAGCTGATTCCATGATTTTCTCTTGAGATAAAGAATCTGAATTCTTTATAATTGTACTTATTTGACCTTCTTTCATTACTAATATTCGATCACTCATTTTTTGTACTTCTACTAAATCTGAGGATATTAAAATTATTGAAGCCCCATTTTTGATTAATTGGTACATAATGCTATATATTTCTTCTCTTGCACCAACATCTATTCCTCTTGTTGGTTCATCGAATATATATATTGAAGCATTAGCATATAACCATTTTGCAATAACAACTTTCTGTTGATTTCCTCCAGATAAATTGACTACTTTCTGATTAATTGATCCGCCTCTAATATTTAAATCAGAAACATATTTTTTCGAAGCATTATTCATAGAATCATAGTTTATAAAGGGTTTTGCTACCTGTTTGAGATTTGGAAGATTAATATTCTCAACAATATTATGCATTAATACTAAACCTTCATCTTTTCTATCTTCACTAAGATAAACAATCCCATCTTCAATATTTTTATCTAACCTAGATGAAACTTCATTACCTTTAAAATAAATTTCACCTTGTGATTTTTTATAATCACTTATTATACATTTAGCAATTTCTGTTCTTCCTGAACCAACTAAACCAGCAAAGCCTAAGATTTCTCCACTATACAAATCAAAATTAATATCTTTTAATAAGTCTTTGTAATATAAATTCTTAACAGATAAAACAATATTAGAATAATCAACTATTTCATTATGGAGTCTTTGAAATTTAACATCTCGCCCCACAAGCATTCTTGTAATCTCAGCTTCATTAGTTTCACTAATATTAACAGTTCCAATGTATTCACCATCTCTCATTACAGTGCATCTATCACCAATTTGGAAAAATTCATCCATTCTATGAGAGATATAAATTATTCCAATATCATCTTTTTTTAAATTGTTGATTATAGAAAATAACATTTTTGTTTCTTTATCAGTTATTGAAGCTGTTGGTTCATCTAAAACTAAGATTTTAACATCATTTGAAATAGCTTTAACAATCTCAACTAATTGCTTTTGAGCTACACTTAATTTATGCACAAGCGTAGTAGCCTTTACATCCAATCCGACTTTCTTCATCAAGATTTGAGCTTCTTTTATCTCTCGTTTTGTATCAATTTGTAAGCCTTTCTTATATTCTTTGCCTAGAAATATATTTTCATAAATTGATAAGTAGGGAATTAAATTAAATTCTTGATATATAACACTGATTCCTTTTTCTAAGGCAGCTATGGGAGTTAAATGACTTAATTTCTTACCATTTAAAAATATTTCACCTTCATCTAACTTATAAGCTCCAGAGAGTATTTTCATTAATGTGCTTTTGCCAGCACCATTTTCTCCTGCCAAAATATGAACTTCACCTTTTTTAACTTTAAAACTCACATTTTTTAAAACAATATTACCAAAAAAACCTTTTGTTATATTTTTCATTTCTAAAATATTAGCAGCCATTTGAATACTCCATTTCTTTTATTAATTTGTGATAATCATTCAAAATTGTGTTTTCATTAGAAACACTACTATATGAATTAGTTTCTATACTTTTTGAAATAATCTCTCTCAAATCTTCAATGGATTTTTCTTTCTCAAAATATTTAATTTGAGAAAGGATATTCCCCAAGGAAGTACTCTCTTTTTGGCAAGTTACGACTTTTTTATTAGAAAAATTTGCAGTTAATTGACATAGTGTTTTGTTTTGAGTTCCCCCACCAACAATATAAACACAATCAAATACTCTATTATTTATTTCATCAATTTTATTTAAATTAATAGCAAAGTTGCAGGCCATGGAATAATTAAAACTTGTAAAAATCAACCCCCATTTCTTAGTTGTATTTACTTGTTTTGTTTTTAGGAAATAATCCCAAATTTCATTTGACATATTTATTGGATTAAAATATCTGGGATCTTCAACAATAAATAAAGGGATATTTACATTTTTATCAAAAATAAGCATTTCATCAATTTCTTTCCAGCTAACTTTTCTATTTTCCTGAGCTTCAAATTCAGTTTTTAATTTCTGAATAATAAACATACCAGGACTATTTTTTAAAAGAGTTATTTTATTAAAAGCGCCTAATTCATTTGTAAAACCATTATTCATTACAACATCATTTATTATTGGCTTATCAATTTCACAACCAATTAAAGCCCAAGTTCCAGCGCTGATAAATGAAAATTCACGTCCTATTGAAGGAATTGCTAATACAGCTGCAGCAGTATCATGAGAAGGAACGCAGATAACTGGTATATCATAATTTATTTCTAATTGTTCTTTAATTACTTCACTAATATTTGCAATTTTTTCACCATGAATACCAATTTCACTAAATAGAGAAGAATTAATACCAACTAAATTACAAGCCTCTTCACTTATTCTTTTTTCTCTTACATCGAATAACTGGGTTGTTGATATTTCACTTGGTTCATTAATCATTTGATTTGTAAAAAAGAAATTCAAAATATCTGGAATCATCAATACTTTATCACAATTTTTTCTAATTAATGATATGTTATTCAATAATGCCTTCATCAAATTAACTGAATTTATTCGATCAGATAATATACCTGTTTGATAAAACATCTCTTTCTTAGTTTCAGATGAAAAAGAATTTAATATTTCATTGCCATGTTCGTTTCTATATGAACAAGGATTTAATATCATTGAATCCTCTGAATCAAAAAATGCAAAATCAACACCCCAAGTACAAATTCCAATAGAATCTATTTTTGTACCTTCCTTTACTATCGTCTTAACTCCGTCTAATAATTCATTGAATAAATATAAAATATCCCAATGAAAATAGTCATTAAACTTAACCATTTTATTTTCAATTTGTTTAATAACTTTTGTGGTTATTTTATCTTGATAATAAGTACCTAAAATTACTCTGCAAGATGAATTACCACAATCGAAGGCGACAATGCTCCTTTTGTTCTCCATTAATTTTTCCTTTATTGTATCTTTATTTTTAAATTAAAATCATTTGCTATTTCTTTTAAATATAAAAGTTGACCTACCTTTAATGATTCTATATCTCCCATTTCATAAGTTCTTCCTAATCCTAAATACTTTGGTAAACCCAACCTATGGTAAGGTAAAAAAACGATTTCTTTTATGTTCTTTAAATTTTGTACATATTTAAAAAACTTTTTTATATCTTCAATAGAATCATTACAATTTGGGATATATGGATACCTAACTGAAAGCTCCCCTTTAAAATTTTCTGAGAGCCATTGTAAATTGCTTAATATTATAGAATTCGATTTCCCAGTTAAGTTTTCATGCTTTTGGGAATCAATTTGCTTTATATCAAAGAAGATATAATCAACAAAATCATTTATCTCAATAATATTCTTTAAAGAAATAAAACCACATGTCTCAACTAAAGTTTTTATTCCCCTTTCCTTCAATTTTTTTGCAATATTTTTTATATTCTTTGAATAAACTAAAGGCTCTCCCCCAGTAAAAGTTACGCCACCTCCAGAAGTACTAAAATATTGTTCATCCTTTAATATTTGAGATATTAACTCTGATTCACTATAGCTTTTTCCAACAGTTTCTCTTGCCCCAACAGGACAAACCTCAATACATTTTTGACAAAGGGTACACTTAGTTTTATCACTTATATAACCAAACCCCTCTTTGTACTCAATTGCATTAGTTGGACAAATAGCAACACACTTCTCACAAGAAATGCATATATTACTTTTTACTAATATCTCAGATTTAAAATCTTGTGATTCGGGATTAGCACACCATTTACAATTAAGATAACAACCTTTTAAAAAGACTACAGTTCTAATTCCAGGTCCATCTTCAATTCCGAATCTTTCAATATTAAAAACATTTATTTTATCATTCATAATAAACTTAATTTTTCCAACTTAATTCAGTTCGATTAATGATATCCATTTGACAATCTTTTGATAAAGAAGTAAATAAAGCACTATATCCAGAGACTCTAACCATTAAATCTCGATAATCGTTTGGATTCTCCATTGCCTTTTTAAAGACATCATTATCAACAATATTAAATTGAATTTGTTGTCCATAATTTTTAAATAAAACCTTAATTACTGAAATTAGTTTTTCTTTATTCTCTTTTGAACTAACAATTGATTTTGCTAATCTCATATTAAAAATTGCGCCCTTTTGAAACCAAATACTAGGCAATTTAATAATCGAATTACAAGCAGCGGTAATCCCTTCCCTCTCTGAACCATTAGCTGGAGAAATACCATTATTTACTGGGTCTCCATCATTTCTACCGTCTGGAGTAGCTCCAACACTTTTACCAAATGCAATATTTCCAGAAACAGGACTTTGACTATATGAAAAACAACTTGGAATTGGTCCTTTCCCATATTTATAGCTTTTACAATCATAGCGATAAGTACTTCCAATAAACTCTTCTAAAGCGACAACCCATTTATCTGCTTTATTATCATCATTACCAAATTTAGGAGCTTTATTTTTCAAAAGCAGTTGAATTTCAGTACCAGTAGGCTTTGTAGAATTATCTGCAAAATTAGTTCTTAGAGCATGTAATAATTGTTCCATCGTAATTAATTCTTTTTCAAAGACTAAAGAATCTATGGCTGCAAGAGAATCACCTGAACTAATTGTTCCCGCTGTGGGACCTCCATCAGCTGAATAAACTGCACCACCTTCTACTAAGTCTAAGCCTCTATTTATACAGTCTTCCATCAAAGAAGATCTAAAAGCATTGATGTCCATTTGAGCATGTAATTCATCATTTTTATATTCTGTCTTAACTTGTAAATCTATAAAATACTTTATTAATTTTTTATATTCTTCTAATATTTCTTCAGTATTTGTAAAATCTTTTATATCTTTTTTCATATCATAAAAATGATATCCAGTTTTAGGATCATTTCCATTGTTCAATAATATATCCAATATTTTTTCTACATTGAGCCAAGGACCTTTTGCCGCAAAATCCCATTTACCAGGGATAGAAGCTTCTATACATCCAGTTGGAACCCAATTATGTTGGTCTTCCTTTCTTATTCCCATATTATCTAAGGTTCTCATAAAGGCTAAATCATTATAAAAAGCCGGTTGTCCTCCCTGATGTTTTACCATTGCATCAAGAGCTTTTAACATAAATTCATCATTTGTTTTTTCACACCATTTAACAGAAACAGACGGTGTAAATAATTTAAGATTCTCACAAGCTTCAACACATAAATTAGAAATTTCATTTATTGCATCATTTCCATCATCATCTTGTCCAGCAACTGCTATATTTATAAACATTTGATAACCTAAGAAGAATTCTGAATCTGGCCAACTTCTAAGTTTATTTAACTCATTACATTTTATAAAAAAACATTCAACTATTTCTAAGGCTTCTTCTCTACTAATGAGTCCTTTTTCAACATCATTTTTATATAAAGGATAAACATATTGATCAAAACGACCTAATGAATACGCATGTCCATTCGATTCAAGATGTATTGAAAGTAAAATAATAAAAATTGATTGGACAGCTTCGTGAAAAGATTTAGCAGGATTTAGAGGTACATTTTTACAAATTTCAGATAATTCTAATAACTCCTTAATTCTTTTAGTATCACTACAATTTTCTGCAAGCTTAAGACACTCACTCGACAATCTATTAGAAAAATTTATAACAGCCTGATTACTAATTAATATAGAATTTAAAAATGCTAATTTCTTTTGGTAATCTTCCTTAGTAGTATCCAAGTTCTTTATTGCTAATTCAGTTCTAGAAAGAACATCTTTCAACCCTTTTTCAACAACTAATTGATAATCTACAACAACATTTCCAAGACCTGCAGAAGAAACCCAAGTATCGTCAATAACATTTGCATCCCAAGCTTCATTAATTTCTTTTGGAAGTTCTTTCCTAAATTTTTCATAAAAGGATTTACCTTCCCAATAATTAATGCATTCAAGAATTTCTTGTTTTTCTTTTTCTTTACAAATAAAGGTATCTCCTGGTCTTTGATCTAAATAATATGGATTACCTGATAATTCATTTTTTAGCCAATCCACAGAGTATTCAGGATAAATGGGAGAAGCTTTAGGCCATTTTGCCATATTACCAATAATTAATTCACCCTCATTAATATACAAACTCATTTTATCTAATACTTCATAAAAAGCCTTTGCTCTTCTCTCAGAATTAAATAAGCCTTCTGAATTTTTCATCGATTCTGTAAATATTTTACATCTTTGAGAACAAACTCGAGGTTCTATATCAAAAAGGTTTTGTCTCAATTTATTAATTCTATTATTCATTCGCTTCTCCCGACTATGTAAAATGTATCTTGTTACATTCATATTATGATAGAAAAATCCATCTGTCAACAAAAAAATTAAGCAAATTTTTTAATAAATATTTTTTATATTTTACATTATTTATATAAGTAAATTTAATTTATTACTAAATAATTATTATTAAAATTACTATATAAATAATTTTTTAAAAATTATTATACACTTAAACTATTTTTTTATATCCACCTACAACCAAACTCATTAGTTTTGTTATATTTCTATATTTCTGTATCAAGTTACATGTTTTACATTAAATTAGCTATAATTATGATTATAATAAATTTATAGTTGCATTATTATTAAAAATAAGAATATAATATAGAAAATATTCATACATGTAACACGTAACATAAAAATATACTATTCGAGGAATCATGGACGAAAACAAAAATAATAAATTCATTGGAATAAGAGATATTGCTAAACTTGCAGGTGTATCAACTGCTACTGTTTCTAGAGTAATAAATAAATCACCTTCAACTTCAGATAAAGTTAGAGAAAAGGTTGAAAAATAATTAAAGAATATAATTATATTCCAAATCAAAATATTAGAAATATTTTTTCTAAAAACTATAATTCTATTGCTATTTTTATATATGATATAGACAACCCATTTTTCTCAAAACTTATAAAAGAATTAAATCAGATTTGTCTACAAAATAAATATACCCTTTTAATATGTGATACAGAAAATGATAAAATTAGAGAAAATGAATATTTAGAATATTGCTTAGCGAATCGATTTTCAGGAATTATTGTAACAGAAGGAATTGATTATTCAATTTTTGAAACACATGATTTAAATCTTCCTATAGTAACTTTAGATAGGAAATTGAATGAAGATTTTTCTGTAGTATCTTCAAAAAATGTAGAAGCTTCAAAAAATGTTGTAGAATATCTTTATAATTTAAATCATAGGAAAATCGCTTTTGTAGGTAGTTCAAAAGATTACATGAGTGTAAAAAGCAGAAAAAAAGGATATATTCAAGGATTAGAAGAAAAAAATATTCCTTTTAGGCAAGAATATATCTATGAACAAGATGCAAAATTAGACTTACATAATGGCACAAATGCTCTTAAATATTTTTTAACACTAAGCGATCCTCCAACAGCAATAATTTGTGTTAATGATATTATTGCACTAGGAATAATAAATGAAGCAAGAGTTCAAAACTTGCTAATTCCTGATGACATTTCAGTTGTTGGGTTTGATAATGTAATTGATTTAATTCACTGTCCCACAATAACAACAGTAAAACAAGATTTAAAAGAGATGGCCAACATTCTTTTTAATCTAATTGCAAATCCACCTAAAAATCCCAAATCTATCAAAATTGATACTGAATTAATTCAAGGCTATACAACAAAAAGATGTTTAAAATAAAAACAATATAATAAAAATTAAAAAAGAGTATTTCAAAAAATGAAATACTCTTTATTTTTTATTAAAATCTATTTAAGGCAATTTCTTACCTGCAGAAAGATATAGTTCATACCATTCTTCTCTTGTTAATAAAATATCTCTAGCTTTAATTATATTATATAATCGCTTATAATTTGTTGTACCTGCAATTACTTGGATTTTATTAGGGATTCTCAAAAGCCAAGCAGCTACTATTGCTTCCTTTTCAACATCATACTTTTGAGACAACTTATCTAAAACAATATTAAGTTCTTTAAATTTATCATTATCTATAAAAACACCTTCAAAAAAACCATATTGAAATGGAGACCATGCCTGAATTGTAATATCATTTAATATACTATATTCTAGCATCCCAGCGTCTCTATCAATAGAATAAGAATTATCTAAATTAACATTTATTGAACTATCTATCATGTGTGAATTAGTTATACTCATCTGAAGTTGATTTACTGCTAATTTATTATCGCAATATTTATTTAACAAATTCATTTGATGTGTATTTTGATTACTTACTCCAAAAGACTTAACTTTCTTAGTTTCACTTAATGAGTTAATAATATCAGAGACTTCATTAACATCCATTAATGGATCAGGTCTATGAAATAAAAAGAAATCTAGATAATCTGTATTCAATCTTTTTAAACTACCATCAATTGCTTTTAATATATGCTCTTTTGAGAAATCATAACAAATACCGGGGCGAATTGAAGCTTTTGACTGAATTATTAAATTATCCCTATCTAGTTTTAAAGCTTTAATCGATTTAGCAAATTTAGTTTCACTTTCCCCTCTACCATATATATCTGCATGATCAAAGAAATTCACTCCATTATCTATTGCTGTTTTTATTAATTTTTCAACCTCTTTATCTTCTTTAGAAGCTATTCTCATACAACCTAGTATTATTTTAGGAACTTCTCTCTCATATGTTCTAATTTTCATTATGTCCTCCAATATATGAATATTTTTTCATTATACAATAAATAAAAGTACAAAAACACAATATTTAATAATTCATTTTTTAAGTTGATCTATATTTGAAACAATTTTTACTGTGATTATTTAAAACCCCAATTGCTTCTAAATATGAATAAGTAGTAACACTACCCATAAACTTAAACCCTCTCTTTTTTAAATCTTTTGATATTTTATCTGACAATTCATTTTTTGTTACAAGAGGTTTATCACCTCCATATATTATTTCTTTATTAGTAAATGACCAAATATAATTACTAAAAGAATCAAATTCTTTTTGGATAGCTAAAAAACATCGTGCATTATTAACAGTTGCTCTTATTTTACCCTCATGCCTTACTATATTTTTATTATTTAATAAATTCTTTATTTTATCCTCATCATAATCTTTAATAAGAACGGGATTAAAATTATCGAAGGCACTTCTAAAAAATTCTCTTTTATTTAAAATAATTAACCAAGATAATCCACAATGAAATGATTCTAAAATTAGCATTTCAAATAAATAAGCATCATCATAAGAGGGTGTACCCCACTCAATATCGTGATAATCTCTATAAGCTTGTGAATATTCTAAACTTTTCCAATTACATCTCTCCATTTTTTCACTTCTCCTAAATTAAATACTTTTATACATTTTAACCAGCATTGTTATATAAATTACTTTTGTTTACATTTTATTAATTATAAGTATAATAAAAATTAACATAGCAACAATTTATAAATATAAATTAATTATAAATTAGATAATTTGGAATTAAAATGGAAACTCAGCTAAAATTAAAAAATAATATTATAAATAATTATATATTTATATTTATATCTAGTTTAAATCTTACTCATGGCCTTTGGATGATTTATTTGGCAACAAAAGGAATGACTTTAGCCCAACTTGGCATATTAGAAGGCATATTTCATATTACTTCTTTTTTAATGGAAGTACCAACAGGCTTAGTTGCAGACATCTTTGGAAGAAAAACAAGTCGAGTTATTGGTAGAATATTATCCCTTATCAGTATTGCAATATTAATACTTGCAAATAGTTTTTTATTTTTTGCAATTTCTTTTATATTTACTGCCCTTTCCTACAATCTAGAATCAGGAGCTGGAGAAGCACTTGTTTACGATTCATTAAAACAATTAAATATAGAAAAAGATTATATGAAAGTTGCTGGTAGACAAGAAATATCTTATCAACTTGGACAAGTTGTATGCTTTGTTCTTGGTGGATTTCTTGCAACAATAAACTATAATTATGTTTTTTATTTAACTTTGTTTTTCATTCTTATTACAATAATTCAGTCATTAAGTTTTTATGAACCCCAATATGAAAAAAACTCAATTGAAAATAAAAAGATAAAAACAATATTATTAGATCAAGTAAAACAAAGTATTCAAGTAATAAAAGAAAATAAAAAAATTGGATTCTTCATTATCTTTACTCAAATCATTTTAGCTTTTGGAACTAGTTTATTCTATTATTTACAAAATTATTTAAAAGCTAACAATAGAAGTGAATTTTTTATTGGAATTATATTTGCTATCTCTGCACTAGTTGGAGCTTTCACAAGCTCTCAAACCTTTAAATTAGAAAAAATAATTAAAGAAAAAGGAATCCTAATGATTCTTCCTTTCTTTAGTGTTGCTTGTATTTGGCTTATTGCACTAACCTCGTATCCATATGTGTTCTACATAATTATGATGGCTGTTGAAGGTATTATATTTGTTGCCATGAGTGATTACATTAATAAATTGATACCAAGTAAAAACAGAGCAACTATATTATCTCTTGCAAGTATGGTATTCAGTTTCTTTATGATTATTATTTTCCCAATAATTGGTAAAATCGGAGATATTTACTCTTTAAAAATTGCTTTTATCTTTTTAGCAATTATTGGAACAGTCTTTGTAATTTCTAACTTTTTTTTACTTTTAAATATTAATAACAAGAATAACTAATAAAGAAAATTTTTATTTTCAATAAACATTTTCCATTGCTCATATAAATCTCTCAATTCTTTGTCTAAATAAGTCAAAGCTTTTTCTTCTAAATCAATTGGGACTTGATAGAAGGCTTGCGCAATTGAACCAGTTATTGCTCCAATTGTATCACTATCTCCACCTAAAGAAATAGCAATTCTTATAGCGTCTTCAAAAGTTGAAGACTCAAAAAAAGCGACGATTGCCTGGGGGACTGTTTTTTGGCAAGTTGAACTAAATTCATAATCATCTCTAATTTCATCTATTGTAAAATTTAAATCATAGAAATTTTCTTGAATTTTTTTTCTAATCTCATTTTTATGAAGCCCACAACGACAAAAAAATATAGATTGAGCAACAGCCAAAGCCCCGTTTAAGCCTTCTTGATGGTTGTGTGTGATGTTCGTTACACATTTACTTAGCACATTAATATCATCAATTGTTCTTGCAAAATAGCCAACAGGGCTTATTCTCATTGCTGCTCCATTGCCAAAACTATTATAAGGCTCAGCACTTAATTGATGAAGCCATCTTCTAAATCTACCACCATAACCAACGTTTGGATATTTATTCCCATATTCTTTTAAGTACTTAATACTCATACTTGCTAAAATTTTACAATATTCATCGTTTTTAAAATGAGAAGCTAAAGTAAATTTCAATATTTTTTCACTTTCCATAATTGCTTTTGCTATAGCAAAGGTTAATACACTATCATCGGTAATTCGACATTCCTCATTAAATAATTCGAAATCTTTTGTTTTAATATTATTTAGCTCAAATCTAGATCCAACAATATCACCTATAATTGCACCTATCATAATAATTCCTCCATACCAACAATTAATTTTAATCTCGATTTACTTCAAAAACAATGCTCAAAATATCTTAAAAGTTATTATTTTTATAAATAATTTATCTGAATCTGTTTAAAAATAATCACATATTACATAAGTTACATAACTATTATATAATTTATGCATGTTTAATTCTTTACATTATAAGCAATTAACTATTTTTATTATTTTTTTGTATTTTTTGTTAAATAATTGTTGACATAAGTTGCAGAGTATTGTATATTTTAATCATAACAAATCAAATTAATTTAAAAGGAAAACTAAATTATGAAAAAACTATTAACTATCTTAACTATAAGTGCAATCGCAATGACTTCTATGTTCGCTACAGTATCTTCTGGTAAATCAGCTGAAGTTCAATTAAAGACTTCTATTAAAGAAACTCCTGTTTCTTATCAATTAGCTTATAACAATGAAGTATTAAATGATGGTGTTAAAGATTATTCTATCTTTGTAGCTCCTTTAACTGAAAATGGTTCAACTAAAGACTTTACTATTAATGCTACATCTAATATGAATAAAGACTTAGCTGTTACAGTAAAAGTTTCTCCTGATACATTTAAAACAACTTTAAACAATGGTAAAAATGATTTTGATTCAAATATTAAACCACAAGTAAATACAATTTCTTCACTTGATACTTTAGTAGCTGGAAAACATAGTTCATTACTAGTTAATAAATTCAACTTAAGTTGGTCTGGTAACTCAGAACTTCCTGCTGGTAACTATGTAAGTAATGTAAAAATTGAATACTCAATCCAATAGTAAATAAAACAATATATAAATCCCTCCTAAATAGAAAGGCACCAGTTAAATGGTGCCTTTTAAATTGTTAGTTGAAAAATGGCAACCTCTTGCATTTTTCATAATAAGTGTTAGTATTTATATATAATCTTTTTAAAAGATTACTCATTATTTTTTTATAAGGAGAAAACAAATGAATAAAAAAGTATCTGATTTATTAAATGATCAAGTAAATAAAGAATTCTTTTCAGCATATTTATATTTGAGTTTTTCTAATTACTTAGAAAACCAAGGATTAAGTGGTTTTGCAAATTGGTATAATATACAAGCTCAAGAAGAACAAGACCATGCACTTTTATTTTTAAAATATATGCAAAACAATGATATTGACGTAACCTTAAAAGCAATAGAACAACCTCAAAATTCTTGGGACAATGAATTTGAAGTATTAAAAGAAGGCCTTGCCCATGAAATATATATTTCTGAATCAATAAATAATATATATGCTGTTGCTATTGAAGCAAAAGAATTTAGAACTACTCAATTTTTAGATTGGTTTATCAAAGAACAAGGTGAAGAAGAAACTAATTCAAGAGAACTAATTAAAAAGGCTGAAATTATTGGAAAAGAAGGCAAAGGTTTATACTTACTAGACCAGGAACTTGCTAAACGTATTTATTCTCCACCTTCATTAGTATTATAAAGAGATTTGTTTAACAAAAATATTTTTATTTTTAGTTAATCAATTAGTCATTATTAAGTGTGTAAGTAAAAAAAATTAAACTTGCTTACACACTAATTTTTTTGCTCTTGTCTTTTATCTTATATATTTTTATAAATTATCTCTTCATTTTTTTAGCAACGTCTTAAGTTGTTCATAAATTAATCTCAATAAAATTACTTTAGACTTTTAAAGAAAGTATTTTCTTCAGTTCTATGATTTTTGATATAATTTATTAGTCAATGAAGTTTTGCAAACTGCTAATAGGGCACTAATAGTTACCTTAAACATTTAAAAACCTTTATTTAGAATTTTTTAATTCATTCAATAATTCTTTAATATTCTTATTTTTTACTGGATGAATAAAATATGGTTCAATTTCACTAAAGGGTATAAGTACAAAATCTCTTAAACAAATTTCTGGATGAGGGATTTTTAAATACTCTTCAAAAATAATTTTATTTGAATAAAATAAAATATCTACATCTAAAGTTCGCTCGCCCCAATGCCTTAATCTTTCCCTTTTTGCTTTTGTTTCTAAAGATTTACAAAATTCCAATAATTGATAAGGGGTTAAAATTGTCTCTATTTTTATAACTGCATTTAAAAATTTAGGTTGATCAATTACGCCATATGGTTCTGTCTCAATATATGAAGACTTTAATAGCTCTGTGATTTTATCATTTTTTTTGATTTCTTCACTAACTAAATCCAAATACTCTTCTCTATTCCCTAAATTTGATCCCAGCGCTAAATAGCAAATGTTCCGAGATCTTTCAATAGTTAATGAAACATTATCAAATTTAGTTTCAATTGGAGCATTTGGTTTATTTATTGTGAAAATAATTTTATTAATTAGAGTATATTTTAATAGTAAATATTCGCAGGCTTCATTTGCTAAAGTTTCTAATAGTTCAAATTGATTATTTTTACAAAAACTAACTACATCATTTGCAAAATTACCATAATGTACTGTTTTAGTTAAATCAGCATTACACAAAGAAGTATCTAAAAAAATATTACAATCTACACTAAAAGTTTGTCCCTCAATTTTTTCTTTTTCAAAAACTCCATGATAGGCAAAAAAGCTTAATCCTCTTAAACTGATTTTATCCATTTGCTTTCCTCAATTATAGATTTAGTCATCTTTATTACATCATAATTTTCTTCAATATCATGAACTCTAACAAAGCTTGCCCCTTTTAATACAGCTACAGCTGTAGTTGCTAGTGTACCAAATAATCTATCCTCTGTTTTCTCTCTATCTAAAACATATCCAATCATTGATTTTCTAGATGTTGCAACCATTACAGGGTATCCTAATTCAACTATTTTATCTGTTCTATTTATCACTTGAAGGTTTTGATTATAATTTTTCATAAAACCAACTCCCCCATCAAGGATTATTTTTTCATCACAAATGTTATTTAATTTTGCAATTTTTAAACTTTCTTTTAAATCCTTTATGAAATCGTCAAAAAAATTATTATAATCATTTTTTTTTCTATTGTGCATTAAACAATATGGGAGATTTGAAGTAGCAACAACTTTAGCCATATTTGAATCATATCTTAGTCCCCATATATCATTTATCATATCTATTTGGTTAACATTAGCTTTAACAACTTCACTTTTATAACTATCTAAAGAAATTGGGATATCAAAATTAGCTCTAATTTTTTCAATAATAGTGGAAACTCTCTCTATCTCCTCATTAATACTAATTTTAACATGATTAGGTCTAGTTGATTCTCCACCTATATCAAGAATATCAGCACCCTCCTTTATCATTTTTTCCGCATGATAAAGGGCTTTATCTATGGTATTAAATTTTCCACCATCTGAAAAAGAATCTGGGGTTACATTTAAAATTCCCATTATATAAACATTTTTATCAAAATCAAAGTTTCTATCTTTAATAATCATAAAACGATTCCTTTATTCTTTCTCTCTTTTTCCCAATTGCACTCATTAAAACTAATGCAATCAAAACAATTTCTACTAAGTTTATCAGCCTCTCTTAATAATTTATTGAGAATAATATCATCATAATCATTATGGGCAATTATTGAAGAAATAATTATTTCAATTTCAGATTTAGAAAAATTACATTCACTTAATATAATAAAGGCTAAATCCTTTGCTGCAATACTATGTTTTATATTTTGTGTATATTCTAAAGATCTTCCAATATCATGAAGTAAAGCAATAGCATAAATTATTTCTTTGTTAAAAGCAAAATTTTCTTCAAGATTTTTTATATACATAATTCTTGCAACATCTAAAAAATGAGACAAATTATGTTTACAAAAAGTCCTTTCAATTTCATATGTTTGAATTATTTCATAATTATTTTTAAATACTTTATTGCTTAATATTAAATTTATTCTATCCATTATTTATTAAATCCAATACATTTTTTTGAAGTTGGTAATTATCTTTGAAAATACCTTTTGAAGAATAAGAAATTGTTTTTGCTCCAACTTTCTTAATACCCCGCATCGTCATACAAGTATGCTCAGCAGAAACTATTACAAAAACACCTTTTGCCTTTAAATTTTCATATATACTATCAGCAATTTGATTAGTTAATTGTTCTTGAAGCTGTAATCTTCTTGAATATATTTCAACAGTCCTAGCAAGTTTACTTAATCCAACAACTTTAGTATCTGGGATATAAGCAATATGAACATTTCCCATAAATGGTAATAAATGATGTTCACAAAGTGAATGAAAATTTATATCTTTGACTAAAACTAAATCACTATTATTTACACTAAATACTTTACTAAGAGGCTCTTTTGCATTTAAAGAATAACCAGATGTAAGTTCTTCATACATTTTAGCAACTCTTTTTGGAGTATCTTTAATTCCTTCTCTATTTATATCTTCACCAATAGCTTCAAGAAACATTTTAATAGCTAATTCAGCCTTATTTATATCAACCATTTCTAAATCCTCTATAGATTTAATAAATTATATACTTTATTAAATACTCTATTTATTTCTATTAGTAATATCATAAAATAAAATTTATTTCATTGCTTTAGAGAAGAAATAATAAGAATACCTTGCAAAAGGTATTAATTTACTTTGAACTTTTCAATATTTAAATAATTGATAGAAAATATTAATGAATTCTATTATCCATATGTAAGTTCATTAGGAAAGAAAGTGATATTTATTTTTTATATCTTACAATGGCAATTTCTTGAGCAACATTAATTAGGTTCTATATATCAGAAGTAGTTCTAAGAGTATGAAAAAAATATTTAGTGCTTTAACTTTATAAACAAGCACTATTTATTAAAAAAAGGCTTGTTTAACAAAATTAAATTATTTACTTACACTCTGTTTTAATTGAGAAGCAAATTCATATACTTTTTCAATTGATTCTTTTCCATACTCTTCAATTATTTTTACAATAGCAGATCCAACTATTACGCCATCACTTATACTAGCCATTTCCTTTGCTTGAGTTGAATTACTAATTCCAAAACCAATAGCACAAGGTATTTTTGGATTTTCACCTTTAGCAGTTTCTATAAGTTGTTTTAAATTACTACTAAAACTTTTTCTCTCCCCTGTCACCCCAAGAGAAGAAACACAATAGATAAAGCCTTTTGCTTCTTTTGATATTAACTTAACACGATTTTGTGAAGTTGGCGCAATTAAAGAAATAAAATCAACATCATGCTTTGAAAATACTATTTCAAACTCACTTTTTTCTTCAAAAGGGACATCTGGAAGAATTATTGCATCAACATTTTCTTTTTCACATCTTTTTGCAAATCTCTCAATACCGTAACTAAATATTACATTTGCATAAGTCATAAAAGCTAAAGGAATTTGTGTTCTCTCTCTAACCTTATTAACTAAATTAAATACATCATCACTACAAATCCCATTTTTTAATGCTCTCTCACTTGCTCTCATTATAACAGGACCTTCTGCTGTAGGGTCTGAAAAAGGAATACCTAATTCAATTAAATCACAACCAGCTTTATCTAATGCATAAATTAGTTTTTCAGTAGTTTCAATATCTGGATCTCCAACAGTAATAAATGCGATAAATGCTTTTCCATTTTCAAATACTTTATTAATTTTACTCATTGATATCTTCTCCTCGATATTTCGCTATTGAAACACAGTCCTTATCCCCTCGTCCTGATAAGTTAACAACTATTACTTGATCTTTTCTCATAGTAGGAGCTAATTCTATTGCATAAGAAATTGCATGAGCGCTTTCAATTGCTGGAATTATACCTTCCATTTTTGATAAATATTCAAAAGCTTTGACAGCCATCTCATCTGTAATAGGATAATATTGAGCTCTTTTTGTATCTTTAAGATTTGCATGCTCAGGTCCAATCCCTGGATAATCTAAACCCGCTGATATTGAATAGACTGGAGCTATTTGACCATATTCATCTTGGCAAAAATAACTCTTCATTCCATGGAATATCCCAAGTTTTCCAACAGTCAAGGTTGCTGCAGTTTTATCTGTATTATGCCCTAATCCAGCTGCTTCTAATCCGATAAGAGCAACTTCTTTGTCATCAATAAAATCATAAAAAGCCCCAATTGCATTAGAGCCTCCACCAACACAAGCTAGTACAGCATCAGGAAGTTTCCCTTCTTTTTCAAGAATTTGCTTCTTAATTTCTCTAGAAATAACTGATTGAAAATCTCTTACAATTGTTGGAAATGGATGAGGACCCATAACACTTCCTAACACATAGTGAGTATCACTAATTCTATTAGTCCACTCTCTCATTGTTTGAGATACTGCATCTTTAAGAGTAGCCGTACCTGTTTTTACACTATGAACAGTTGCTCCAAGAAGCCTCATTTTATAAACATTTAACGACTGTCTTATTATATCTTCTTCTCCCATAAAAATTTCGCATTCTAAATTCATTAAAGCAGCAACTGTTGCAGTTGCAACCCCATGCTGTCCGGCTCCTGTTTCAGCGATAACTCGTGTTTTATTCATTTTTTTAGCAAGCAAACACTGTCCAATTACATTATTTATTTTATGTGCTCCTGTATGATTTAAATCTTCTCTTTTTAAATATATTTTTGCGCCGCCTAAATCTTTGCTCATATGCTGTGCATAATAAAGTCTTGAAGGGCGATTGGCATATTCATTTAAAAGATAGGTTAATTCATCATTAAACTCTTTATCATCTTTGTATTTGTTATATGCATTTTCTAATTCTATTATTGCATTCATTAATGTCTCAGGAACATACTGCCCACCATGAATTCCAAAATGTCCTTTACTCATTATTTTCTCCATTAAGAGAGTTTAGTTTTGTTTTTATTTCTCTCATTTTATCTAAATTTTTATAACCATCAACTTCAACACTACTACTTAAATCAAAAGCAAAAGGATTAAAAGTTTTATAAGCTTCTTCAAGGTTATTTATATTTATTCCACCAGCAATAAATATTGGCTTCTTTTTATCAATATTTATATTCCAATCAAAAGGTTTTCCACTTCCATTGCCACTATCGTAAAGCAAATAATCTACTTCAGCAAAAGTTTTATTATCATTTAAGTCACTATTAATTTTTATTACTTTGATTATTTTGGCTGAGACTTTCTCTTTTAGCTGTTTAATGTAATTGTTGCTTTCATTACCATGTAATTGAATAATATCTATAGCTTTTGAATTAACTATTTTAACTATTTGATCAATGTCTTCATTAACAAAAACACCCACACTTTTTATATCTGAGTTTAATTTACTCTTTAATTTTATTGCAGTATTTAAGTCAATCTGTCTCTTACTTTTTGCAAAAACAAATCCAATAAATTCAGGCATAATTTCATTTACCATTAAAATATCTTCAATTCTTCTTATTCCACATATTTTAAGTTTTGAAATCATTAAACTAATCCTTTTAACTCTTTTAACAAATTCTCTTTGGAAGCCGATTTCATAAAGGATTCTCCTATTAAAACAGCATCAACTCCAATATTTCTTGCTCTAATAATATCTTCTCTATTAAAATAACCACTTTCACTAACCATAATCTTATTAGATGGAATATATTTTCTCATTTTTTCACTAATATTTAAATCAACATTAAAAGTTTTTAAATCTCTATTATTAATTCCAATAATATCAGCTCCTATATTCATAGCTTTTTCTATTTCTTCTATACTATGAGCTTCAACTAAAACATCTAAATTTAATTTCTTTGCTTCACTATAAAATAAATTAAGGGTTTTTTCATCTAAAATGGAACATATTAATAATATTGCACTAGCTTTCAAGGCTTTTGCTTCATGAATTTGATACATATCTACAATAAAGTCTTTTCTTAAAGTAGGAGTATTAACTACATTATTAATTTCTAATAAATATTGAGGACTTCCTTGAAAAAAATCTCTTTCTGTTAATACAGAAATAGCATCAATTGATATTCTCTCATATTCTTTTGCTATCTCAATAGGGTTAAAGTTTTCACAAATTATACCTTTCGAAGGAGAAGCTTTTTTTACTTCTGCAATAAAAGATAAACCTTCTTTTGATAAAGCTTTATAAAAAGGAAAATCTTTATTAGGGGTAAAGTTATAAGCTTTTTTCTCCATTTTTTCTCTTTCATTAGTATCTATAGCCTTTAATCTCAGTTTTGTTTTCAAAACAATGTCATCTAAAATCATGAATTAGACCTCATTTGTTGTTTTAATCATTTGATTAAGTTTAGCTAATGCTTTCCCACTATCTATAGTATTTTCAACCTCAATTATTGCTTCTTCAAAAGTAATATTGTCTTTTCCTATATAAAGTGCCGCTGCACTATTTAGTACAACAGTATCTCGCTTTGCACCTTTTTTCCCTGAAAAAATATCTTTAATTATTTGAGCATTTTCTATTTTGTCTGAACCTATTAAATCTTCTTTTTTGCATAAATTAAAACCATAATTTCTTGGATCTATTTCATAATTTTTGACCCAGCCATTTCTTATTTCACATACTTTCGTTTTGCCAACAAGAGAAATTTCATCAAGCCCTTCAAGTCCATAAACTACTAAACCTCTTTTTACTCCTAAATTAAGTAAAACTTGTGCAAGAGGCTCAACAAGAGCTTCATCATAAACTCCCATCAGTTGAAAAGATGCACCTGCAGGATTTGAAAGAGGACCTAATATATTAAAAATAGTTCTTATTGATAGTTCTTTTCTAACAGGAGCAACAAATCTCATAGCAGAATGATATTTTTGTGCAAATAGAAAACAAATTCCTATTTCATCTAACACTTTCTTTGCTTTTTCAACATCAATTGATATATTCACGCCAAGGGCTTCTAAGACATCTGCAGAACCACATTTACTGGAAGATGCTCTATTTCCATGTTTAGCAACAGGAACACCACAAGAAGCTACCACTATAGCTGAAGCTGTAGAAATATTAAAAGAATTTGAATGATCACCTCCAGTTCCAACAATCTCAAGAACTTCTAAATCATTTAAAAGTTTTAAGGAATGTGCTCTCATAACTTTTGCAGAAGCAGTTATTTCATCTATAGTTTCACCTTTCATGGAAAGTGCTATCAAATATGCTCCAATTTGAACATTACTAGCTTTACCGCTCATTATTTCATCCATAACAGTTTCGGCTGTTAAAGTATCTAAATCTTCTTTTTTTGTCAGTTTTATTATTGCTTCTTTTATCATGATTTATCCCCTTGCAAAAAATTCTTTATAATATCTATTCCACATTCACTCAATATTGATTCTGGATGAAATTGAAGACCAACTACTCTATTTTCAACATCCTCAACTGCCATTACTTCATTTGTTTCAATAACTCTTGCACTTACAATCAAATTAGGAGGTAGCGTTTCTTCTATAACTGCAAGACTATGATATCGAGCAACAGATAATGGTGTTTTTATTGATTTAAAGACTGAAATATCATTAAGTTGTGCTAAAGATTTTTTACCATGCATAAGAGTTAATGCGTGATCAACTGTTGCACCATATGCTGTACATATAGCCTGATGACCTAGACAAACTCCTAAAATTGGGTATTTACCTTTCAGTTCTTTAACAAGAGAGACACAAATACCTGCATCTACTGGTCTTCCTGGACCTGGAGAGAGGACAATAGCTTCTGGA
The DNA here is from genome assembly GCA_963678575.2 of Sphaerochaetaceae bacterium. Lineage (GTDB taxonomy): Bacteria > Spirochaetota > Spirochaetia > Sphaerochaetales > Sphaerochaetaceae > Pleomorphochaeta. The sequence goes on from CAXXHV010000002.1 coordinate 1,872,091, forward strand.
TTCAAATCTATAATCTCTTTAATTGTAATTTGATCATTTCTAACTGTTTTTATATCTGTATTAAGTTGACCAATTAATTGGTAAAGATTGTAACTAAAACTATCATAATTATCTATTAATAAAATCATTAACTATCCTTCAAAGCATTAATAACTGCTTTTGCTTTATTTATACACTCAACGTATTCATTTTCAGCAATAGAGTCGGCAACAATTCCAGCTCCACTTCTCACATATACTTTTCCATTTTTTTTAAAGGCAAGACGAATAGCTATACAAGTATCTAAGCCCCCATTAAAAGATAAATATCCAATAGCTCCGCCATATACTCCTCTTTTATTATTTTCAAGTTCATTAATTATTTCACATGCTCTGATTTTTGGTGCACCTGATAAAGTTCCTGCGGGTAATATAGAATCAATAGCATCAAGAGAATCAAGATTATCTCTAATTTCTCCAGTAACCGTAGATCCAATATGCATTACATGAGAAAATTTCAAAATCTTCATATAATCTTCCACTTTAACACTATTAAATTTACTGATTTTACCTATATCATTTCGACTTAAATCGACAAGCATATTATGCTCAGATAATTCTTTTACATCTTCTAATAATTCTTTCTCTAATCTTAAATCTTCTTCTTTAGTTTTTCCTCTTTTTCTTGTACCAGCTAGAGGGAAAGTACTTAATTTATTATTTTCAACTTTTACTAAAGTTTCAGGAGACGCTCCTGTTAGCTCAATACTATCACTTACAAAATAGAACATATAAGGAGATGGATTTGTTTTTCTAAGATAATTATATGCACCTTTTAAACTCCCTTCAAAAGGTGCTACGAGTCTATTTGAAAGCACTACTTGGAATATATCTCCCTCATATATATAGCTTTTTGCTTTTTCTACCATCTGACAAAATTCTTCTTTATTGAATAGTGGAGAGAAAGTTGAAAGAAGCTCACCCTTCTCTTCTTCTTCTATTTCATATTCTTCATCTAACAAAGATTTTAAGCTATTTAATTCCATTGTTGCTTTTTTATAATTTAATTCAAAGTTTTCTCTTTTTACATTTATTATTAAATAAATAGTATTTTTTAGATTATCTATTGCTATTATTTTATCAAATAACATTAAATCTATATCATTAAATGACTCTTCATCAAATGCATCTAGTTTTAACTTTGGCTCACTGTATGAAATAAAATCATAAGAAAAATAACCAACTAAGCCACCAGTAAAAGGTGGTAATTCATCAATTTTTGGACTTTTGTTTTCTTCTAAAATCCTTCTAATATAGGGGTGTGGCTTTTGACAATCTATTTCAATATTAGTTGCCGATTTAATTCTTAAATTTCTTCCCTTTTGAACGATCTCAAGACTAGGATTAAATCCTATATATGTATAGCGTCCCCATACTTTACTATCTTCACAAGACTCTAATAAAAAGCAATGCTTACTAATCTTTTGTAATCTATTTAAGATTTGCATCGGAGATTTTGAATCAAGACAAAGTGATAAAGATACTGGTATAGTATTATATTCTTCCTCATATAATAAAGCTTGTTTTAAACTTGGATAATAATTCATTTGGCCTCTTCTTTGTTTCTATTTGTAGAAATATATTGTTACTATAAATAGAAACAATATTACTGTCAATAGAAACAGAATAATTAAAAGCAAAATAATCTATACAAAAATGTTTTAGAAAAAAATATATTTATGATTTAGTTTATGATATTTACTTGTTTTTTTATTATTTATACATACTTTTCTACAACAAATTTTATAAATTATTTACAATTATTATATTTTCAAAATATTTATAGTATTTTTATTAAAAAAAATAAAATTAAATTAAATTAAAAATTCTTGTATTTTCTTATAAGATAATTAATTATCAATACAACCTGTACATTAGCCGTATATTTTTAGTATATATATACTAGTAATGCATATATTTTTATATTAGTATATACTTCTATTATCGATTTTTGGAGATAAAAATGAACGGAATTACAATTTTATTAATAGGTGTAGCCGCATTATTTTCAGGCTATATTTTTTATGGGAAACGACTTGCTAAAAAATGGGGAGTTGATTCATCAAAACAAACACCAGCATATGAGTTTGAAGATGGGGTTGATTATGTACCTACAGATTCAAATGTACTTTTTGGTCATCAATTTGCATCAATTGCAGGAGCTGCTCCAATTATTGGACCAATAGTTGCTGCTAGTTATGGCTGGGTACCAGTATTATTATGGTGTTTATTGGGTGGTATTTTTTTTGGTGGTGTCCAAGACTTTGGCTCAATGGTAGCTTCAGTTAAAAACGAAGGACATTCCCTAGGTTATATTATTAAAAAATATCTTGGTTCAACTGGTAAATCTTTATTCTTACTTTTCTGTTGGCTTTTCTGTATTGTTGTAATTGCAGCTTTTGCAAATATTGTAGCAGTTTCTTTTGGAGCAGTAAAAGACAACGCTTTACTTACACAAAGCAATGGTAGCACCGCAACAACTTCAAGTTTATTTATTATATTTGCTGTTGGTTTTGGTTTTTATGCTCGCAAGTTTAAACCTAATCAAATTGCTCAAACTATAATTGCTATTGCATTACTTGTAATTGCTATGTTTATTGGATTAAAAGCTCCTATTACCTCAATGAGTGTAAAAAGCTGGTCATATATTGTATTTATCTATATTTTTATTGCTTCAGTAGTCCCAGTTTGGACATTATTACAACCCCGTGATTACTTAAATAGCTTCTTACTAATATTTATGATTGCTGCTGCAGTTCTAGGTATTATTATTGCCAGACCTCAAATGGCATTACCAGCTATTACTTCTTTCACAATTGGTGGAAAAAGTTTATTCCCTTATCTCTTTGTTACAATAGCCTGTGGAGCAGTATCAGGGTTCCATGCATTAGTTAGCTCTAATACTTCAAGTAAACAAATTAAAAATGAAAAAGATATGCTTAAAGTTAGCTATGGTGCAATGCTTGTTGAATCCTTATTAGCAATAATTGCATTAGTATGTGTTGGTTCTCTTGGTGGAATGCCAAAAGGTGCTTCAGCTCAACAAACCTTCGCAATTGCTATTGCTAATTTCTTAGATATAATTCATATGGACCATAACCTAAGTTTAACATTAATAAATCTTGCAATTAGTGCTTTTGCTCTAACCTCTCTTGATTCAGTTGCTCGTATAGCAAGACTTTCTTTCCAAGAATTGTTTACAGATGAAGATCAAGATCCAAGTAAAGTGAACTTTATTCAAAAAATATGTCAAAATTCAATATTTGCAACTCTTATTACATTAGTATTAGGATATGCCTTATCTAAGGGTGGTTATTTAAATATTTGGGCTTTATTTGGAAGTTCGAACCAAATGCTAAGTGCATTAGCATTAAGTGCAGTAGCAGTATATTTAAAGAAATCTGGTAAAGATAGTAAAAATGTTTGGATTCCAATGCTTATAATGATGGCTGTAACTTTTAGTGCTTTAACTCTATTAAATATAAGTAACTTTAGAACTATTGGAACTGATAGTTTTGTTTTTGCTAAACAAGGATTACAATTGATATTTGGTATATTCATTTTTATTACAGGATTATTAATTTCATATAATTCAATAAAGAGTTTATTCTTTAATAAAAGCCAAGAAGCTTAACAATAAATTAATTTAATTAATAATAAAAATATTTATTAAATGGATTATATATACAAAATAGTCGTACTTCTATAAAAGCACGACTATTTTTTTATATTTAAAATTATATAATTTCTTTCTTCTTAAAAAAGAATTAAACCTAATAAAATTATTTTATTTATCCCAACCGCTTTCACTGTAGAATACATTATTTCTAATACATTCTATAACAGATCTAACATAATCAACTGTATTCTCTGGCATTTTATCTAAGTCAAACCAAGATAAATCATCGCATTTATCCCTTTCTTTATTTTCGATAACACCTTTCCAATTTGAAGCTGTAAAAAAAACATCAACTCTTTCATTATTTTCAGATGTTTTCGAATCTCTATGCATGACATGAACAACTTTAATATCTTTTTGGTCTAAGATGATTCCAGCCTCTTCTTTCGCTTCTCTTATAATACATTGACTAAAATTTTCACCCTTTTCAACATGTCCTGCAATTACAGAATAATTCCCATCTTCAAAACCAGTATTAAACCTTCTAAGCATTAAAATTTTATTATCCTTAATTAAAACTAAATAGGATGCTGGTATGTTTCCATTTCGCTCTTGCATTTTCGACTCCTATAAAAATTATTATAATATTACCAATAATTTCAAAATAAAGTATACCATATAAATAATTCATAATCACAATAATTATTCAATTTTATTCAACTTAAAAATTTTAAAAAATTAATAATCGATAAAAAACTATATACAAAATAAATATTTACTTAGCTAAGTATTGACCTTGAAAAAAGTGTATGCTATTTTAATAAAAAAATATTGATTAGGAGAAAAAAAGCATGATTACTACTTTTAAAGCTACTGCTAAAAAATTAAAAGATGGATTACAAGTTGAAACTGAATCAAGAGGTTTCAAAATATTACTAGATGAACCAGAAGAGCTAGGTGGAACAGATGCTGGACTAAACCCAGTTGAAGCTCTTCTTTGTGCACTAGGAGCATGTCAATCAATTGTTGCTGCAGCATTTGCTGCTTCACAAGACTTTAGTTTTGAAGAATTCCACGTTGAACTTGAAGGCGATTTAGATCCTGATGGTTTCATGGGATTATCTGATGCAAGAAATGGCTTCCAAGAAATAAGATATAAGATGCACTTCAAGACAAATGAAACTCAAGAAAAAGCTGAAGAATTTGCTAAATTTATTGAAACAAGATGTCCTGTTGGAGATTGTTTAGCAAACGGTGTAAAATTAGTTTCTGCAGGCACTATACTAGACTAAAAAAACTACTTAAATGGGGTTGCAATTGTGCAATCCCATTATATATTTGGAGAAACAAATGACTATAAATATGAGTGTAATTCCTGGTGGTAAAACTGGTAAAGTTGGAAAAATTAGTGTTAAAGTGGGAGATAGCGTAAACGCTGAAGATATCCTTGCACAAGTTGAAACAGGAAAAGGCAATAGAACTATTAAAGCAACAGCCCCTGGAATAATTACTAAAATATTATGTGAAGAAGGAAAAGAGATATTATCAAAAGCAGCTATGTTTGAGGTAGACCCTCAAGATAATATTTCTGAAAGTAACACTGCCAACAAAGAAGACAGTAAAAAAGAAATTAAAAACATTGAAACAGAATTACTTATTATTGGAGCAGGCCCAGGTGGTTACGTAGCTGCGATTTACGCTGCAAAAAAAGGTAAAAAAGTAATAATCGTTGAAAAAGAAGCCCTTGGTGGAACTTGCTTAAATATAGGGTGTATTCCTACTAAGTCTCTAGTAAAATCATCTGAAGTTTGTCATACAATGAAAAATTCTCAATTATTCGGAATTAAAACAACAGGTGAAATACAAGTAGATATGAAAAAAGTTATTTCTCAAAAAAATGAAGTTGTAAATAAACTTGTCTCTGGTGTAGATTTTTTGATGCAGAAAAACAAAATAACTGTAATCAAAGGTAATGCCTCTTTTATTTCTTCGAATCAAGTCTCTGTTGAAGCAAATGATAAATATATAATAAATGCAAAAGATATTATTATCGCAACAGGTTCAAAAATATCAAAAATTAATATTGAAGGGATTGATTTACCTTTTGTTATGAATAGTACTACGGCTTTATCATCTAATGACCTCCCAAAATCAATTACTATTATTGGAGGGGGTGTAATTGGAATGGAATTTGCTTTTATTTATCGAAATCTAGGAGTAGATGTTACTGTTGTTGAATTCATGGATAGACTCTTAACAATGGTTGATAAAGAAATTTCCAAAGAAATAGAAAGTATTGCAAAAGAAAATGATATTAAAATCTATACTAGTTCAAAAGTAAAAAAAATACAAAAAGCAAATAACAATCAAGCAATTATTACCTTTGAGAATAAAAATGGTGAACAACTACTTATAAGTGATAAAGTACTTTCAGCTATTGGTAGAGAGCCAAATTTAGACAATCTAAATATTGAAAAAGCTAATATTAAAATAAACACAAATAAAAAAGGAATCGCAGTTGATTCAAAAATGAGAACTAATATCCCTCATATTTATGCAATTGGTGATGTTACAAATATCATTCAACTTGCCCATGTGGCCTCCCATGGTGGTATTACTGCAGTAAAGAACATTATTGGTGAAGATTGTGAAATGGATTATTCAGCAGTTCCAAATGTAATATTTACAAATCCAGAAATATCAAGTGTTGGATTAAATGAAGAAGATTGTAAAAAAATGAATATTGATTACAAAGTAAGCAAATTCAATTATAGAAGTAACGGAAAAGCTTTAACCATGAATGAGACAAAAGGTTTTATTAAACTAATTAAAGAAAATAAAACTAATAAAATAATTGGTGCTAGTATTATTGGAGTAGAAGCCTCCTCTCTCATTAGCACAATTACCTTAGCAATTTCAAAAGGATTAACGGATGAAGATATTATAGAAACTATTTTTGCTCATCCAACAACATCAGAAATAATTCACGAAGCTGCTTTAGGATTAAGTTTAGGTGCTTTACACGAATAATGAATAGAATCTATATATCTCAAGAAACCGACCCCTATTACAATGTTGCGCTAGAACATCAATTATTACTTGAAGCAAATGATGATACTTTGTTATTCTTATGGCAAAATTCTTCATCTGTAATTTTTGGAAGAAATCAAAACTTTTTTGCAGAAGTTGATCCAAAATATTTAAAAGAAAATAATATAATTCCTGTTCGAAGATTCTCTGGTGGAGGGGCGGTTTTTCAAGATTTAGGAAATTTAAATTTTACTTTTATTACAAAAGAAAAAAATGTTGAAAAAGATAAATATTTAAAAGTAATTACCAATGCTTTAAACTCATTAAATATAAATTGTGAATTTAGTGGTAGAAATGATATCCTTTGTAATGGGAAAAAATTTTCTGGACATGCATATTATACTAATGATGATAATTATTTATATCATGGTACAATTATGGTAGATGTAAATCTAGATATGCTCACTAAAGTATTAAAACCATCTTTCTTAAAATTAAATTCTAAAGCAATTGATTCTGTAAGAAGTAGAGTCGTAAACCTATCTCAAATTAATAATGAAATTACTACTCAAAAAATTGAAAAAGCTTTAATAAAATCATTTATTGAAATTTTTGAAAAAAGTGAGCCTTTAAACTTTGTTAATAAAAACAATTATTATGCTCCTTTATATGAAGAAATTAATAAAGACAATTGGATATATGGGGAATCTCCAGAATTCAACATCACAATTGAGAGAAGGTTTTCTTTTGGAAATGTAGCTTTATCAACAAATATAGAAAATGGGAGAATTAAAAAAATCAAAATTCAAACAGATAGTCTTATTGTTGCAGATTTCAAAACTTGTGAAGAAGAACTAATAGGAATGTTTTTCCAAGAAGATAATATATTTAATTATGTTGAAGAATATATGAAGATAAACTACATTACCAATTAAGAGAGGATAGAAAAAAAGATTAAAATATAATATTATTGATTTATAAAGAATTAGGTTGGTAAATAAATGTTTAATTTAGATGATTGCTTTGCTTTAATAACAAGTCGTGGTGGTAAAATTTTTGCAAAAAAATTAGATGAAAAACTTAGCTCAAAAGGTATACCGAGAACTCAATGGATTGCAATGTATTATATTCATACTAGTGAAAATATAACCCAAAAAGGTCTTGCTGATAAAATGGCAATAAAAGAACCAACTGTAGCTAGAATGCTTCAAAAAATGGAATCTGATGGCTATTTACTTCGTGATGGGAGTAATAAAGATAAGAGAGTAAAATATTTAAAATTAAGCGACAAAGGCACTAAAGAGTTTTTAAAGTTAATGCCTATTGTTGAACAATTTAAAGATAATACTATATCAAATATTAAAGAAGAAGATCTTCATACATTTACTAAAGTACTAAATCAAATGATAGAAAATACTTTGAAGTTATAATATTAATAAATGTGAAATTTATAATACATTAAGCCTTTTTGATTTTTTTCAAAAAGGCTTAATTATTTTGTCTTTTTATTTACCACATTTAATAAAAAAAGTACTAATTAATTATTATTTACAATAGTACTATAAAGGTCTTGTCCATTTTGATCTTTATAAGTTAATTTTAGATAATCTTTATAAACTTGAAGATCAAGATATCCAAAATGAGTATTATCTAACCAAACTGATTGTGGAGAATGATATTCACTAACTCGATCTAAAACACCACCCATAGTTCCAACAATGCTATAAGAAGTATTGTTATGTTTCAAAAATTCCATTAGATGATTGTGTCCACTAAGCACAAGTTCAACATTATATTTTTCAAGTATATAATCAACATTTTCAATAATATCTTTATTATCATACCATTCTTTACCGGTTTCAGGATCTTTATATCCTGAACAATAACCAAAGCAGTGAGATAAAACAATTACCATATCTCCTTGTGGGATCTCTTCCAATTGCTTAATTAACCAGGCTTTTTGTTTCTTATCAAATTCTTTTGCATCCCAAAGGAGATCCAAAGTTATAATATGAAGATTATCATAATCTATTCTGCTGTAGAAATTTTCATGATTTTTTTGGAAATATTTTTTAAAGAAAACAGTACCATTTATTAATGCATCATGATTACCTAATACAACATGAATAGGAGTTTTATTTAAGTTTTCATCAAAGTCTTTTAGTGCTAAATCGTAACTAGAGTAAGTTGAGCCTATTTCAGCGACATCACCTAAGCAAAAAAATCCATCATAGTTAGAGGCCCCAATAGTTTTAATTATTTGAGTTCTTGCCTCTTCATTACTATTCTCACTCCCCCAGTGTGGATCAGAGGAAATAGCAAGTTTTAATAAAGGTTCATTTTCTCTTAATAAGTTATCACTTTCAATTTCTATAACAGTATTATTAATTTCCACTTTAGAAAAGGTTGGAATAATCAAAGCTAAAAATAATCCAATAGTGATAAGAGCTAATAAAGAAGAAATAATCAAAGAAATCCATTTAAAAATTTTCTTATTTTTTAGATTCTTAAATTTAATTAATGATACTAAAAATAAAATTATTATTAATATATCAAAGGACCAAAGAGAGATTAGAATTTTATTATAAAGGGGATTCCAACGACATAAACCAGTAAAACCATGAAGATTTGTTACCCATAATAATACAAAAGTTGATACTAGAATTAGTATAATATTAACAATTTGAATATTTTTTATTTTTTTCATTTTTACCTCAACTGTCTTATTATAATAACACAGTTATTTATTAGATGCTCTAAATATTTACTAAAAAACAAGTTAAGAAACAATATTTAAAGAAAGGGTAAAAATACTAAATATCTTTTATTTAAAAAGAATAAATTATTAAATCTTTAAGCCAATAAATACAAAAAATGTTCATATTTGATTAATTTAAAAATCATTTTTGTTGCCATTAGAAATATGTTCTAGTCTTGTGCATTATCCTCATGCTATAATACTTTTTAAACATTATATTTTCATATTGGAGGACTTCTCAGTGACTAAACATAACAATATTATAATTGTTGGCGCCGGAATATCTGGCTTAACAGCAGCAACATCTCTAGCTATGAAAGGCCATTCCGTTTTAGTTTTAGAAAAAAATGAAAACTGTGGAGGTTTAGTCAATTCTTTTTTAAGGGATGGATTCCTTTTTGATGGGGGTATTAGAGCTGTTGAAAATGCTGGAATGGTAAAACCAATGTTAAAAGAACTTAATATTGATTTACCCTTTTTACCAAGTAAGGTTTCAATTGGAGTAGAAGATAAAATTATTAATGCTGATAGTAAAGAAAGTTTAACAGCATATAAAAAACTTCTTAAAGAATTATATCCAGAGAGTAAAGATGATGTTGAAAAGGTTATAAAAGTCATTGCAAAGTTTGATGTTTATATGCAAGTTCTTTTTGGAAGTGATAGTCCTTTCTTTAAAGATATTAAAAGAGATTTCAAATATTATTTTACCACTTTTCCAATTTGGATTGCCAGATTTTTAGCAACAGGTGCAGCTATTATGAAAATGCAAATGCCAATGGAAAAATTTTTAAATAATTTAATAAAAAATAAATCATTAAATGATATAATTTCTCAACATTTTTTTAAAAAAACTCCAGCTTTCTTTGCTATGAGTTATTTCTCATTATATCCAGATTATAATTATCCTAAAGGCGGAGTTGGAAGTATTCCAAAAGCTCTAACGAAACGACTTGAAGAAATCGTTTCACAAGTTAAAACAAACACTGAAATTATTAAACTTGATGCAAACAAAAAAGAATTAACAGATAAAGAAGGAAATCAATATACTTATGATAAGCTCATTTGGTGCGCTGATATGAAACTTCTTTATAGTATGATTAATGCTGAAGATTTCTCAAAAGAATATAAAGAAAATATTAAAAAAGAGCAAAACAAAATTTTAGCAAGTTTTGGAGCAGAATCTATTTATACTCTTTTTTTAGAAATCAATCTTCCGCCTTCTTATTTTAAAGAAATTTCCGAAGGGCATTTCTTCTATACTCCATCAAAAATAGGCTTAGGAGAATTACATCGTTCTAAACTATCAAATATTCTTGAAAATTGGGAAAATGTTAACAGAAAAGATTTTTATATGTGGCTTAAAGATTTCTGTGATTTAAATACTTATGAAATATCTATCCCCGTTCTAAATGATAGTGATACAGCCCCAAAAGGAAAAACAGGATTTATTGCAAGTTTCCTCTTTGATTATGAACTTACAAGAAAAATTGAAGAAGCTGGTTGGTATAATGATTTTGAAGATCACATAAATACTTATATAATTGAAGCTCTTACTAAGTCTGTATATCCAAAATTAAAAGATAATATAATTTCATCCTTTAGTGCGAGTCCTCTAACAATTAATAGGAATGTTAACAGTTCTGAAGGGGCAATTGTTGGATGGTCCTTTGAACAAGAAATCCCAATTTCTGCAGGTATGTTAAATATGAAAAAGGCAGTTATAACACCAATAAAGGATTTATATCGTGCAGGACAATGGACAGCCAGTCCAGCAGGACTCCCTACTTGTATTATGACAGCAAAAATGGCTGCCGATTTAGTACATTCACAATTAAATAAATAAAACTATAAAAGATTCATTTAAAATAAAAATCTCTCTTGTATATGAAAATACAAAAGAGATCTTTTTTTATTATTTATCTTAATTAGTCATTATGACAAACAACTTTATTTCTTCCTGTTTCTTTCGCTATATAAAGAGCTTTATCAGCAATAACAACTAGATTGCTTTCATCGTTAACTTCATTTTCAGGGAAAGAAGAATATCCAGCACTAATAGTAGTTTTAATTTCTTGATCATTATATTTGATTAAACTATCTTCTACCATATGGCGTAATCTTTCAGCAACAAACTTTGTATCTTCTTTTGATGCACCAGGTAATATTACAAGAAATTCTTCACCACCAAACCTTATAATAAAATCGCCTTCTCTAACTGCCATACGCGATATTTTTGCTATATTTACTAGAACTCTATCCCCAACTGTATGACCATATGTATCATTAACTGTTTTAAAATGATCAATATCAAACATAATTAGACCAAGATGTAGATTATTTCTTACAGCTCTTGAGAACTCTTCTTTTAATCTAAGCATACCAAATCTTCTATTATATAAATTAGTTAATGGATCGTTAGCAGCAAGTTTTTGAAGTTGTTCATATGTAATAGCATTTCTAAATGAAAGGGCAAGGCCTCTTATAAACATTTCAAATGCATAAGTATTTTCATCAATAAAATTTGAAGATGAAGAAATAATTAAAACACCAATAGGCAAATTTTTATATAACAAAGGTTCAACTATAGTCTCTATTGGAGTAAAGGTGGTTAAAGGAGTTTCAATTTTTATAGAACTTGTTAAACAAAATTTTTGTCTTGTTTTATTTTTTAGTGCACTCCAAACAGCATCATTAGTAACAAGAGATTCTGGAGTTTTAATATTTATTGAAGCTGCTATTTCTAGTTCCCCACCTTGCTCATAAAGAATAGCACCCGCCTGGGCACCCATAAAATCATTAATTTGAACTAAAGCTTTTTGAGCCAATTGTTCAATTTCTAATTGACTAGATAGCATTTCATTAAAATTTTTAATTGCCTGCTCATTTCTCATTGAATTAGATAAAGTATGTACTAAATCATTAAAAGCATTTGCACTGTCCCCTATTACGTCAACTGAATCAACTTTGATTATACAATTATCTTCACAGCCTTCTAACTCTGATATTGATAACCCGTTACCTAATTTATCTTTAACAAAAATCATTCTATCTGCAAGGAGTCTCATCCTCTTTCCAACAATACTTCTTGCAAGTATAATGTTCATTGTACCGACAAAAATTCCTGCTAAAATACAAAGTATAACAAAAGTTGGGGTTAAAATATAATTTTTAGGAACCCCTGCAACAATTACAAAATATGGAAAAATAATACCTATAACCAATCCAAAACCAATCATAAAAATGGCTAAATCTTTAAAAACACTTCTCGTTATTCTCACTTTTAATTCCTCACAAATAAAACTCAGTAAACTTTTTTCATTAATTATCTAAAACTATTCAAATAAGCAAAAAAGATATATTAATCTACAAACAATTCAGATCTGTGAAATAGTATCATAATTTTATTATTTAATGGTAGTAAGATAATACAAAACATCAAATATTTAATGGTATTGCATAGATTCAACAAATTTGTATATATAAAAATAGAAAATTTTTTAAACCTTATTAATATATTATAAATTTTAATTTGTATTTAGCAATTAATTTAATTCAAAATCAATGTATCTTTTTAATTTTTAATTTTTGATTATTGACTAATAAATTATTTATTATTATATTGTTTGATATCGAACTATTTAGCACTAAACTATTTAGTACTAAATGATTATTTTATAAAATAATTTAAATAGAATATTATGAAGTTAATTATTAAATAAGTTTTATATTTTAGGAGAAAAAAAACATTATGGATAAAAAGCTAAATTGCAAATTAATTCAATCAATTTTTCAATTTAAAAAAATGATTCATAAAGGATTTAACTTTGAAACCCTTAATAACAAAATAAATATGACTGAACTTATAATAATGAACGAAATTGTTAATAATACATTTGATCCAAAAGATAATGTTAAAATTTCAGATTTGAAAAAGTATTTATCTATCTCAAAGGGTGCAATCTCTCAGAATTTAGCAAGTCTTGAAAAAAAAGACTATATTAAAAGAACTATAGATGAAAGTAATAGAAGAAATGTAATTGTAACATTAACTGCTAAAGGAAGAGAAATAATGAAAGAACATTATTCTCAATTCACTGAAAGACTAGGAAAAATAATCAGTAGACTTGGTGAAGAAAACGTAAAGCAAATGATAAAAATTGTTGATCAAATGACTGAAATCTCTAATGAAATTAATAATGAGTTGAATTCAAATAACTAATATATATATTGACAAATTATTTTTTTAATAATCACAAAAATAGATAATAAACTTTTTAATTATTAAGTTATGAAAGCTTAATGAAAAGAAAAAGATAACTTTTATTCAAAAAATAAATAGAATGTGAGAATAAGTAAAAATACAAGGAGACAATTTCACATGGTAAAGATTTTTAAATATTTTAAATGGAAGGAATGGGTTATGTCAGCTATAAGTCTAGTATTTATAGTTGCACAAGTATGGCTGTCCTTGAAACTTCCAGATTATATGTCTGTAGTTACAAGACTAACACAAACACCAGGAAGCCAAATAAGCGAAATTTGGATTAATGGTGGATATATGCTTCTTTGTGCCTTAGGCAGTATTGCTTCAGCCATTATTGTTGGATATTTAGCCGCTAAAATTAGTGCATCTTTTTCACAAAGACTTAGATCACTACTATTTGAAAAAGTAGACTCTTTTTCAATGGAAGAATTAAATAGATTCTCTACTTCTAGTTTAATAACTCGCTCCACAAATGATATTACTCAAGTTCAGATGTTTATTGTAATAGCTTTACAAATAGCAATCAGAGCTCCAATAATGGCCATATGGGCATTAACTAAAATTGTTGGAAAAGGTGATAGTTTTGTTTATATTGTTGTTATTGCACTAATTATTGTTATATCGATGGTAACAATTTTAATGATAAAAGTAATTCCAAAGTTCAAAAAGATGCAAGTTTTAACTGATAATATCACAAGAGTTACAAGAGAAAACCTAACGGGATTACGTGTTGTTAGAGCATATAATGCTGATAAATATCAAGAAAAAAAGTTCGAAGATGCTAATGAAGAATTAACAAGTACTCAAATGTATACAAATAGAGCAATGTCTATTATGAATCCTCTAATGACAATAATAATGAATGGATTATCCCTTGCTATATATTGGGTTGGGGCTTATATGATTCAAGCAGCTACAATGATGGATAAATTAACTATTTTCTCAAATATGGTTGTCTTCTCAAGTTATGCTATTCAAGTAATTATGTCATTTATGATGTTAATCATGATATTTATTATGTTCCCACGTGCTAGCGTTGCAGCTAATCGTATCAATGAAGTACTCGATACTGAACCCAATATTATTGAAGGGAAAAAGAAAGATGGAAATCCTCAATTAAAAGGAGAAATATCATTTAAAAATGTTAGTTTTGCTTATCCTGGAGCTTCAGCACCTGTTTTAGAAAATATTAGTTTTGATGCTAAACATGGAGAAACTGTTGCATTTATTGGATCTACAGGAAGTGGAAAATCTACATTAATCAATTTAATTCCAAGATTTTTTGATACTACTAAAGGTGAAGTATTTGTAGATGGTTTTAATGTTAAAGATTATAAATTAGAAAATTTATTAGATAAAATCGGATACGTTCCACAACAATCTATTTTATTCAAAGGTAGTGTAGAATCAAATGTAGCCTATGGTGATAATGGTAAAGAAAATTATTCTAAAGAGGCTGTAAATAAAGCTATAAATATAGCCCAAGCAAGTGAATTTGTTAATCAAATGGAAGGAACTTTAGATGCCCCAATATCTCAAGGTGGAGCTAATATTTCAGGAGGTCAAAAACAAAGACTTTCTATAGCAAGAGCAATTTGTAGAAAACCTGAAATATATATATTTGATGATTCTTTCTCTGCCTTAGATTATAAAACAGACAGAGACTTGAGAACCGCAATTAAAAAAGAAACAGCACATGTAACAACACTAATTGTAGCTCAAAGAATTGGTACTATTATTGATGCTGATCAAATTATTGTATTGGATGAAGGGAAAATCGTTGGAAAAGGCAAACATAAAGAATTGTTAAAGAACTGTGATATTTACAGAGAAATTGCAATGTCTCAATTAAGTGAGGAAGAATTAATATCATGAGTAAAGAAAAAATAAATACACAAGAAAATAAAAATACAAAAGCCCCTACTATGAGAGGACCGATGGGCTCTCACAATATGGGAGGAGGAGAAAAAGCTAAAGACTTTAAAAGGTCTTGGTCAAGATTAATCTCTTTTTCAAAAGAATATCTGCCTATAATTATTTTAGCTTTAATATTAGCTGCAGTTAGCACAATATTCGTTATTATTGGACCTAATAAATTAAAAGATATGACTAACGTAATTATGAAGGGATTACCCGCTATGGTAAATGGGAAACCAGTAGCAGGCGCTATCGATTTAAATTCACTTTTTAATACTGGAATCTTATTAGTAATCTTGTATAGTTTATCTGGTATTCTAGGCTTTAGCGAAAATTTTATTATGGCAACAATCACTGCCAAAATTGCAAAAAAACTAAGAACAAGTATATCTACCAAAATCAATAAACTTCCATTCAAGTATTTTGATAAAACTAGTTATGGGGACGTGATAAG
Organism: Sphaerochaetaceae bacterium; assembly: GCA_963678575.2. GTDB lineage: Bacteria > Spirochaetota > Spirochaetia > Sphaerochaetales > Sphaerochaetaceae > Pleomorphochaeta. Next base: position 1,888,171 of record CAXXHV010000002.1, read on the forward strand.
CCGTGTAACAAACGATGTAGATGCTATTGGTCAAACATTATTTAGAAGTGTAGATAGTTTAGTTAGAGCAGCAACCATGTTTGTAGGCTCTTTAGTAATGATGTTCTACAACAGCTGGATATTAACTCTTGTTGCAATTGGATCTGTACTTATTGGGTTTTTGTTAATGGGATTGATTATGTCAAAATCTCAAAAGTATTTCAAAATTCAACAAAAAAGTCTTGGAGAAATGAACGGTCATGTTGAGGAAATCTATACAGGACATAATGTAGTTAAAGTATATAATGGTGGTAAAAAAGCAAAAGAAGAATTTGATGTAATTAACAACAAATTATATGAGAGTGGCTGGAAATCTCAGTTTTTATCAGGACTAATGATGCCGCTTATGACCTTCATTGGAAACTTTGGATATGTAGCTGTATGTATAGTAGGCGCAGTTCTAGCAATGAATAATACAATTTCTTTTGGTGTTATAGTTGCATTTATGCTATATATTAGACTTTTTACACAACCATTATCACAAGTAGCTCAAGCTATGCAACAACTCCAAAGAACGGCTGCGGCAAGTGAAAGAGTATTTGAATTTTTTGATGAGGAAGAATTAGTTAATGAAAGTGATAAAATTTTAGAATACAAAGATATTAAAGGTGAAGTTGAATTTAAAAACGTTCATTTTGGTTATGAAAAAGATAAACCTATTATAAAAAACTTCTCAGCAAAAGTAAAACCAGGACAAAAAATAGCAATTGTTGGCCCAACTGGAGCTGGTAAAACCACAATGGTAAATCTGTTAATGAGATTTTATGAGATTGATAGTGGTGAAATATTAATTGATAATATTCCAACTAATCATGTTAAAAGAGAAAGTGTTCATGATCAATTTTGCATGGTATTACAAGATACTTGGCTCATTGAAGGAACAATTAAAGAAAATATTGTTTATAGCAAACAAGGTGTTAAAGATGAAGATGTTGAAAAGGCTTGTAATTTAGTCGGCCTTCATCATTTCATAAAAACACTTCCTAAAGGATATGATACTTTATTAAATGATAAAGCTAATCTTTCTGCTGGTCAAAAACAGTTAATTACAATAGCTAGAGCTATGATTCAAAATGCTCCTCTATTAATACTTGATGAAGCAACAAGTTCAGTTGACACAAGAACTGAGAGAAAAGTTCAAGAAGCTATGGACAAATTAACAGTTGGAAGAACTTCATTTGTTATTGCCCACCGCTTATCAACAATTAAAAATGCTGATTTAATTTTAGTTATGAAAGATGGGGATATTATTGAAAGTGGCAATCATGAAGAATTGTTAGCTAAAAAAGGCTTCTACAGTGAATTATATAATAGTCAATTTGAAGTCGCAGTATAATCAAATCATTTTTATTTAACAATAAATAATATTTTTCTGATTAAATAAAGTAAATTTAAAATAGACACTCTAATTTTTATAATTATTGTGTCTATTTTGTAATTAGAATATGCTATTAATTAATTAGGAGTTTTATAAATGAAAAAGATTTTTATTAAAATAATTCCCAACAGCATTACTTGCTTAAGAATTATTTTATCTATATTCATTATATTTCTTAAACCTTTGTCTCTTTCATTTTTTATAATTTATGTTATTTGTGGATTTACAGACATATTTGATGGATATTTTGCTAGAAAAAATAATGTAACAAGTGATTTAGGTGCAACTTTAGATAGTATTGCAGACTTTACATTCATAGCAATAATGATTTTTATTCTATTACCTATTTTTCAAATCCCAAAATGGGGAATAATCTGGATAAGTATTATTATTTTTATAAGATTATTATCATTAATAATTGGAAGTATAAAATATAAAACTATTGTTTTTCTTCATACCTATTTAAATAAAACAACTGGAATAATATTATTTATTTCACCTTTAATATATTCTTTATTTAAAATTAATTTTACTCTTTATTTACTTTGTATAATGGGTAGTATTTCAGCAATTGAAGAATTACTAATAAATATTACATCAAAAAAACTATCAAAGAATATTAAATCTTTCTTTGATAGATAAAACAAATATCATATTCAAAATCACTTTTTTTAATTTATTGTAAAAATTAAATATCAGAAATATTAATCATCTTCATATAATTCATTAACAGTATCCCAGGCCTCAGCTTCACCATCCCTAAGTCTGCAAAGTAATAAATACTGATTTAATAATGATCTAAGATGTTTTTCTTTAATGTCATCAGGATTACTAAGAGCTATAACATTCTTTATCTCTTCATTATCAGGATTAAGATTCATTACCCGATTGTATTCATACATCATTCTTTCTCTTGTTAGGTAAAAGAAATCATCTACATTTAAAAGTAAAGATGGCATAAAATGTCTTCTATCTAAATCTTCTGCAGTTTTTTCAATTCGTTCTTTGATTGCATCCGGCTTTAAACTTTCATATTGTATTTTTAGCTCTGGCATAATTAATCCCCCTATGTTTTATAATAATTAGATATTTAATTGAAAGCAAGAAAAATTAACAAAGAAATATATGTTGTGATATCTATATAAAAATATATAAAGGTAAAACAAAATGGCTAAATAAAAGAACTATTCCTTTTCTAATAGAAATTCCATTCTTGTGAGATAATTATTTGAATCAGAAACATTGAATTGATCATAAATATTAAAATTAAACATTAAAGTAGAAAATTTTAAATCACTTCTTTCTTCAATAATTTTTAACCTATGCTCAGGAATTGTTTCATAAGGACCAACATGATAAATGATTAAGTAATTACCTTTGGGAATTGTAGTAATATTTTCTTGATCAAGCACTTCTTTCTCATTATTTTCCAACAAAGCGCCAAAGGATTTTCCATTAGGAGAATAAATAGCAACGGTGGGATAGAAATAAAATGATTCATCGCTATATAACAGTGTTTCATCTCCCATATTATAATAATATCTTTTTTTTCTATAAACTATTTTATTAGAATCTTTTTCTTGATGTTTTTTCTCTTTTTTGATGTATTTTAGTTTTCTAGTTATTGCACTATCAATTCTAATCATTTCATCTAGATTCTTTCTAAGTTCAATTGATTTTTCACTTAAAATAGTATTAGTAGTATCTGGAGTTAGATGTAATAAAGATTCTTTAATTTCTATAAGAGATAAACCAAGCCTTTTTAAATACAAGATAGTAGACAATTCATATATTTGTTCAAAAGAATATTTTCTAATATTTGAATGATTTGTTCTTTTATTTGGAGAAAATAATCCTATTTTATCATAATAATAAAGCGTTTGATTATTAATTTTAAATAAAGAAGCTAATTCACCAACAGTATATTCTTTTTTCATCTACCTCGCATTCCTTTCATATGGAGTTCCAAGTGCTAATGGGTCTTTATTATTCTTCATTGAAAATAGCAATACCAGCATAGCTACAACATATGGTAACATAGTAAATAATTCACTTGGTAAAGGAATTCCTGCAGTTTGTAATCTCATTTGGATTGCATCTGCAAACCCAATTACTAATGCTGCTAAAAATATTTTAAATGGATTTCTTTTTCCTAAAATAACAGCAACTAAAGCCATGTATCCTTTACCACCAGTTATATTTTCCATAAAAAACCCAAGTTGAGCAAGAGTTAAATAACTTCCAGCTAAGCCCCCTAATAATCCATTAACTACACAAGCAATATATCTTGTCTTATTTACATTAATTCCTGCTGTATCTGCAGCCTTTGGATTTTCTCCAACTGCTACTAAATTTATACCCCAGCTAGTTTTATATAATATAATATAACTTATAATTAATAATAAAAATAACAAATATACAAATATATTTTGTGAAAATATTACTTTCCCAATTATCGGTATTCTATTTAATAAAGGAATACTCATATTAGAAACTACTTTACAACTTGGAAGTTCTGTTGAAGTACCAAAACCTACTAGAAACAAAAAGCTTGTTAATCCAAGAGCAAAAAAGTTTAATGCTAACCCTACAATAGTTTGATTTGCTTTCCCCTTTATAGATAAAAAGCCATGAATTAATGATATAATTGCACCACAAATTAAACCTGCTAATACACCTAATAAAATGCTACCAGTTTTATTACATACATAGAATGAAGCAAAAGCTCCACTAAGCATTATTGAATCTAAACCAATATTTATTACACCTGATTTTTCATTGATTGCTTCACCTATTCCTGCAAATGTTAATGGAGTTGCAATTCTAATTGATGCTGCAATTATTGAAGTTATTAATGCTATCATTTTGTTTCCTCCTTATAGAGAAATGGAAATAAAGCTTCATTTCCTAAATGCAATAAAACTATAATCCCCATAATTAACAAAGCAATAGAGGAAGGAACTTTTGCATATCTTTGCATTGAAAGAGATCCAACTTGAAGAGCAGCAATCCCAAGGGAACTTATAATACAATTTCTTGGTTTATTATCTGCTAGTAAAGCTACAATTATTGCTGTGTAACCAAAATCTGATGAAATACCTACCATTAATCTATGTTGTAATCCTAATATTTCAAATACACCTGCAAGTCCAGCAAAACCTCCACTTATCATTGCAGATAATAAAATACCTTTTTTTATATTAATTCCAGCACAAATACTAGCTCGAACATTTTGACCTATGGCTCTTACATGAAAACCACTTTGAGTTTTATCTAACCAAAATTGAACTATAAAGACTAAAATAATAGCAATTATTATTCCGAAGTGGAGTCTTGTTCTACTGATTATTAAAGGAAAACTTGCTTCTATTTCACTAGACATTGGGAAATATCCAGTTTTATCCATTAAAATAGTTTTAACTAAAATCCCTGTAATCCCTAATGCAATGTAATTGAGCATTATTGTATTTATTACTTCAGAAATTCCAAATTTTGATTTTAAAATTCCTGGAATTAAAGAATAGATTCCACCAAATAAAAAACCTAAAATAAGGGCAACTATTAATAAAATTGGAGTTGGAAGATTAAAAAATATACCAACTATAGTTGCAACAATTGCACCAATATATAACTGTCCTTCAGCTCCAATATTTATATAATTAGTTTGAAAAGCAACACTTATTCCTATACTACATAATAAAAGAGGACACATTTTTACTAGAACTTCACTAATATTATAACTAGAGCCTAAAATACCTTTAATAAAACCTTCAAAAGCTTTTATTGGACTTGTGCCCACTAATAATATTAAAATACAAGCAATAACAAAAGTTATAATTGCAATAAGAAATATAGAAGATATTTTCCCTTTCTTTTTACTATTCATTTTTCACCCCTGTTCCAGCCATCATTAATCCTACTTTTGTGATATCTAGATTATGATCATTATCAATAATTCCCATAATCATGCCATTATGAATAACAAGAATACGATTACTCATTTTTCTTAATTCTTCCATATCGGTAGAAATTAATACAATAGATGCTCCTTCCCTTTGTTTTTGATAGAGTCTCTGATGAACACTATCACTAGAACCAACATCAAGGCCTCTTGTTGGTTGGAAGGCAACAATAACAGAAGTTTCATCACTTATTTCTCTTGCCAAAATTAATTTTTGTTGATTTCCTCCACTAAGAAGTCTTATTGGAGTCTTATTACTATAAGTTTTTATTTTATACTCTTCTATTTTTTTTGAAGTATCTTTACTTAAATTATTCTTATCAAGAATTCCATTTTTATAATATTTAATGTGAGCATCACCTTTTAATAACAAATTTTCCTCAAGGCTATAATCAAGAAGTAATCCATCATGATGTCGATCATCACTTATATAAGCTATTTTAGATTCCTTTCTCTTAGCTGTTGATAAATTAGTTACATCCTCACCATCTATATAAATTTTTCCATGTGAATACTTTCTAATCCCAACAATAGATTCAGCCAAGGCTTTTTGTCCATTACCATCTACTCCAGCAATACCTAATATTTCACCTTTATAAACATCAAAATTAAAATAACTGATATTTTTACCTTTTCCTATTGAACTTAATTCTCTTAGACTAAGACCTACTTCTTTTTTAGGAAAATATTTAATTTGTTGTTGTTTTAATTCACGACCAATCATAGCTTTTGAGAGCGTATTTTCATCTAATCCTGCTCTATTTTTATCTAATTCTTTAATTCCATCTCTTAGAACAACAACTCTATCAGCTATGTTAAGAACTTCAGAAATTCTATGGGTAATTAAAATAATTGCACAATCTTGATTTGCCAATTTTTTTAAAACTTCAAAAAAACTAGCACTTTCTTGTGGTGTTAAAACTGCAGTTGGTTCATCAAATATTAATATTTGAGCTTTTCTATATAATAATTTTAATATTTCTACTCTTTGTTGTTGTCCGATACTTAAATTTTGAACAAGGTCTTTGGGATTAATTGCAAAATTAAATTTTTTTGAAAGTTGCGCTATTTCAGATTCTCTCTCTTTCGTTTTTAAGAAAGGATATCCTTTAAATTTTTCACCTAATGTAATATTTTGTTCAACACTTAATTTAGGAACTAATGTAAAATGTTGATGAACCATCCCAATATTATACTTTAAGGCTTCTTTAGGAGATTTGAAACAAACTTCTTCTCCCTTTACTTTAATCACACCTTCATCTTTTTCATAGATTCCATATAAGATATTCATCAAAGTTGTTTTACCTGCTCCATTTTCTCCTAATAGAGCAACTATTTCACCACTATTAATTTCTAAATCAACATTTTGATTAGCATAAACGCCAAAAAAAGATTTCGAAACGCCTTTCATAGATACAAGATTCATAAACATCCTTTATAGAATCCCCTAAAACTTTTGTTTAAGGGGATATATTAACTGTTAGTTAGTTAGTTAGTTGGTTTTTCAATTGTAGGAACTACAAAAGATCCATCTTTTATTTCTGCGATTCGTTTTGCAATTGCATCTTTTATTTCTTGATCAATAATACTATCAAAACTATGATAAGGTGAAATTTGAACAATACCATCAGCCATACCTAAGTTATAAATACCACCTTGAAAAGTCCCATTTTTAACATTTTCAATTGCTTTCACAATAACATTAGGAATATCATAAGAGGTTGAAGATACAACATGATTTGGACTAATTGAATTTTGATCATAGCTATTACCTAAGCATAAAATGTTTGCTTCTTCACTTGCTTTAATAAGACCAGTTCCCGCTTGGTTTGCAACATGATAAAGGACATCAGCACCTTGATCTATCATACTAATAGCAGCCTCTTTTCCTTTAGTTACATCAGTATATGAATTAATATAAACACTTAGAACTTTACAATCTGGATTTACTTCTTTAACTGCTAATTTAAAGGCTTCTAATTCTTTTGTAATTGATGGTTGAACCATAGCCCCTTCAACACCAACAATATTTGTTTTTGTTAAATAACCAGCTAACATACCCATAATATAAGCTCCTTCATTACAACTAGTTACATATGATGCCATATTAGCTGTTTGTGAAGCAGATTCTGTTGCCATGAAATATTGATCTGGAAAATCCTTTGAAACTTTTGCAGCTGGTGCACCAAATTGGAAACCATGCCCAATTACTAGATCATAACCTTGAGCAGCATAATCTCTAAATGCAGCCTCAGTATCTGATATACCAAGATTTTCCATAATACTTGTTTCAATTCCAAACTTTTCTTTAGCTGATTCTAAACCAGCAACTGCTATTGCATTCCAGCCTTGATCGTTTGCTGGTCCTGATAACAATAATGCTACTTTTACAATACCATCTTCAGAAGGATTTTCCGCAGCCCCTGAAGCAAATACACTTGATAAAGCAATCATAGTAATAAGCACAATAGTAATAAATTTTTTCATAATCTTCCCTTTCTAGGATCTCCTAGATTCCTCAATATTTTAAACCTAAAGGTTTAACTAAAATCCATTTTTATATGGGGTAAAAGCAACACTATTATTTCTTAAAATATCAGTACAAACTTTTTCTCCATCACTATTTACCTTTGTTTCATCAATTTTTGTTAGTTTTCCATTTTCAAATACAATCTCCCCATTGATCATAGTTAAATCAACGTTTCCTGTTACTCCACATCTTGGAATAATATTTTTTGGATCATGTATTGTTCCTGTTAATTCAAGAGTACTTGCATCTATCATAAATAAATCAGCTGCCATATTCTCTGCTAAATGTCCAATATCTTTTCTTCCTAAAGTATATGCACCTTCAGAAGTAGCCATTTTTAAAATATCATAACCACTAATTGAGCCTCCTCGTTCTTTACCAAAATAACATTGCATTAGAAATGCAATTCTCATTGCATCTAATAGATTAGAACTATCATTAGTTGCAGAACCATCACATCCAAGAGATACATGAGTGCCAAACTCTTTTAATTCTTTCATTGGTAATATTGGAAATCCCCCTAAAATTGCTGGAGAAGGACAATGACTTATACTTGTCTTGTAATTTGCTAATCTTTTATATTCCTCTTGATTTAACTCCCAACAATGAGCTAACCAAACATCATCGCCAATAAAACCAACATCTTCACACCAATCTAGAGTCCTCATTCCATAACGTTCCATCATTATAGAGTTTTCACCTTCTCCTAAATGAGTATGCAATCTAAGTTTTAATTTTCTTGCTAGTTTTACAGATTCAACAAATGTTTCTTTATATGAATTAATAGGCTGACAGGGAGCTACAATTATTTGACTCATACTAAAATCATTAGGATCATGATATTTATTTGCTAATCTTTCAATATCATTTAAAAAAGTATCAGTACTCTCAACCATAACATCTGGCATGGTACTTCCCATAGATTTTGGAAGTGTATTACAGCCTCTACCAGCATGATATCTAATCCCTAATTGTGAAGCAGCTTTCATTTGATAATCAACAGCTTCAATTCCTGTTTTATCTGTATAGCAATATTGATGATCGAAGGCTGTTGTACATCCATGTTTTATTAAGTCTGCCATAGCAGTCATACTAGAATAATATATTACTTGATTATCTATTAATGAAAAAATTGGATAAATTGTATCTAACCACTGTGGAACACTCATATTTGGATAATCAACAGTTTCAAGATTTCTTACAAAAGTTTGAAAGAAATGATGATGCGTATTAATTAATCCTGGATATATATTTTTACCTTTACAATCTACGACTCTATCTGCTTTTATATTTATATCTTTAGAAATTGTTTTTATAATTTTATCTTCAACTAATAAATCAGTTTTATAATAAACTGTATCTTTTTCATCACAACTAACTATGGCATTTGCATTTTTAAATAAAGTAATCATGTTTACTCCTTAATTCTCATAAAAAGTATACAAGTTATAGTAAGTATAAGGTCAATCTAAAAATGAAAAATAAATAATTTATTACTATGTAATAAATTACATCAAACTCCATATAATATTTTATTACAAAATCTATTTTTTTATATCAAAAAAAAATCATCACAATAAAAAAAAATTTAATTTTTACATTAATTTTTACATTAATTTTTACAAAATTTATTTTAATAAAAGTGAAAAGACCAAAATGGATACAAATTATTTTTTATCAAAAAATTATGCTAGAATTTGAGTAGGAATCAAAACAGTGAGCACCCAAATCTCAATGAGGAAGTTAGAAACACTCAATTATATACTATGTCCAAAATTTCTTAATCAATAAATTATTTGACAAGGATACTCTGCGATAATAGTGATTCTTTATATATTCAAATCCTAATAAAACTTCCATCTAGCGATTTCTTTTCTCTTAAAGATACTATCTGGGAAAGTCTTTTACAAAAAAATTAATTATTTCAAATAATCTCTATACTTAAAAGTTAAAAAAAATATTTCCAAATTTAAAATCTATTCTTTTGAATAAAAAATATAATTTGGAAATAAGAAGTAGCTTATTACGATAACAAAAAGACTATTGAGTCAAAGTATCTATAAAGTCAACATTTTCAATTGCTAATATTTCTTCTATTGCAGATTCAATAAGTTTTGTATTTTTTACTTTTATTGTAACAAAAGCTTTTGTTATTTTATTAGCTTTGTTCATCTCCATATCAATGATAGTCATCTTATTTTTGTCAAATATTTTTGAAATATCTTTGATTGTACCTTTTTTCTTAAATTCAATATAGAAAATTTCTCTTGTGTATTTTCTAATATATTTATTCTCAACTTTACCTAAGGCTAATTCAACAAAAAGAACAGCTAATGTAGCAGCAATACCACCTTCATAATACCCCGCACCTAGGCATAACCCTATGATTGCAGTTGTCCAAAGACCCGCTGCTGTTGTAAGGCCTTTTACATCTTTTCTTTTTGTAATAATAATTGTTCCAGCACCAATAAAACCCATTCCTGCAATAACTTGAGCTCCTAATCTTGCAAGGTCTGTATACATATGTAATTCTAAATATAAATATTGAGAAGTTAATGTTGTAAGCGCAGAACCAACACAAATTAGAATATGTGTTCTAAAACCTGCTGGTCTTCGTTTTGATTCTCTTTCAAGACCAATTAATCCTCCAAATACCATAGCTAAAATTAATCTAATAAATATTGAGAATAAATTAAATTCTCTTAAATAATTCAAATAACCTAAATAATCCATAAATACTGCCCCTATATTTCTTCTACATTACATATTTCATCAAATTCTGAAAGTGCCATTATTACTTCAGAATGCTTTATGTTTTTATCACTGAGTTGCATGTAAAAATTTGCTCCTATTAATGTTTTAGGATCATCAAAATTATTCATTACATCCAATTCAAATATTGAAATATTTAATGATTTAATTAATTCAATTACATGTTTTAATGATTTAATTGATCTAAATTCAATATATACATTCATATTTTTTGAATTCAATAAATTTGAATCTTCAATAAGAGGCAAACCAAACAAACAAATTAATATTATTAAAAAACCTATTATTGCACCTTCATAAAAACCTGAACCCAAAGCTAATCCCATACAACCTGAAGCCCATAATCCCGCTGCTGTTGTCATTCCTTTTATTTTTTGAGTACCTGATAAAATAATTGAGCCAGCCCCTAAGAACCCTATACCATTAATAACTTGAGCCCCATAACGACTTAAATCAAGACCAATTCCATTTATTTTGTACGCTTCATTCCATAATGTATTAACCATAGAATATTCAAATTGAGCTAAAGTCATAGTAAGCACGGCACCTATACTAACTAACATATAAGTTCTAATCCCTGCTGGTCTTTGTTTAAGGTTTCTTGAAAAACCTAAAAAACCACTAAATATTATACCTAGAAATAAACGAACACAAAGTGATAAAAAGTTTAATTCCCTCAACGAACCTAAATCTAACATTAATTCCTCTCTTTTTTATTATCATAAGATTATAAACCACAATTCTTAGAAAGGAAAGCGTTCATTTTTTTCATTTATGAAAGATATTTGATTAAAACAAAAATGCAAAATTTATATAATATAATCATTTTTCATAAATAAGTTTTATAATATTGAGGCGTAAGAATAAATAAATAATTTATAAAAAAATTATTCTTTAAAATTAAAATTTCTAATTGTTTGAGAAAAACTATTCAATAAATCTATTCCAACTTTTTGTTTCCAAGGATTATCAAATACATTCTCATAAGTTAAAAAAAGATGTTCTCTGAGCATTGATGCTGCACCAAAGGCTATTGAATCAACACCTTCAGTTGCTTTTTGAATAATACAATTATTATATCCTTTATATAAACTGTTTCTCTGAATCTCAGCTTTTAAACAAGGCTCTATATCATCAAAATATTGAACTAAATCACCACCAATACTTATTTGCGTCAAATTAAGAATATTAACTAAAAAAGCCATATCACGAGATAATTCAATTTTTACTCTTTCTATAATATCTCTATCAGATTTCATTAATAAAAATTCTTCATTTGTTATTGAAAATTGAGTTTTATTCCCAATCACGTATTGCGGATTCTGATATTCACCAGCAGAAAACTCTTTACCATAATGAACTCTTTTATCAATTACAATTCCAATTCCTATTGCTAATAAATGAGTATTATCTCCTAGAAATCTAGCTTTTCTAAATTCTCCTAGTATAAAAAGAAAGTCTTGTTCTCTATTATTATTTATATTAGCTAATTCACCCCAACATCCACAATTTGCATCATTCTCAATAAATACAGGGACATCGATAAAAGATTTTACCTCATCATAAAAATTTTGCTCATCCATAATTCCTAATGGATTAGAGCCACTAATAATACCCTTGTGAGTATTAATAATTCCAGAAATAGCAACTCCAATTCCCAAAAGAGGAAGGTTCTTTTTTTCAATTTCCTTTAATACTTTTCTATATATATTAATAAAAGTATCAATGAAACTAGGACTCTCTTCTACTTCCCCTTTAATAGTCTCAAGAATCTGTCCATTTAGACTTACAAAAATTGCAACAAAAAAATCAGTCCTTATCTCTAATCCTAACAAGATACCACTTTGATCACGTATCTTTAACCCTATTGGAGTTCTACCTTTTTTATAGACAGGATTCTCATCTACTATTTCTTCTATTAATTGTAAGTCAACTAGCCTATTAACTACAACAGTTATTGTAGATCTATCTAAACCAAGCTGCTTTGAAATCTCAATTCTGCTTATTCCTGGATTTAAATATATCAATTTTATAACTCTAATAATATTATTACTATTTTGAACAACTCTCAAAATTTTATCCCTTAATTTATAAATTATAAATATTTTTATCCTAATAAAACTATAATAAAGACAATTATATTACTACTTGAATGTGTTTTATTTCACCACTTCGATTAAAAATACTACTACTTATCTTTTTGTCTAATACGTTTTTATTTATCTCTAAATGTTGTCCCTTATTATACAATACTGTAATCTTTTTGGAACCAGATAATGTATATATTATTGGGATTTGACATAAAGTAAAACCTAATTGATTAACTTTTAATAAAATACGCTCTTCTTTACCAGCAATTGAATAATACTTAAACTCTTTTTCATTATCTAAAAACTCTTTTTTATTTATTAGACTATCATCAAAGATTATTTCACCATTTCTAACAATTATCCCAAGTTCTCCCATTCTAGAAATTATATCCTCTTTAACTTGTCCAGTCATTCCTGGTTGTTTAACACCAGCGGTCCCTGGAGTATGAGAATAAGGATCTGTTGGGAAAGCTCCATATAATTTTGGAGATTTGTATAAACCGATACCTTCTTTTATTTCATAATAATAATCTTTTAATCTATCAATTAATTTCTGATTACTACCATTATCAATTGCAGTAAAATAACATTCTTCAACAGCTAGTAGCAATTTTGAGACCATATGCCAATAAATACTTCCAAGTCCTTCATAACCATAGAAAGTACCAGAGCGTCCAGTAAAAGCTCTATGATTAAAAACTTCTTCATAAATATTAAGAACTTCAATTTTTTCATTTTCTACAAGATTTCCATATTTTGTATTTTTTAATAATGAAAGAGTCTTAGATAATACTTCGGCATTTCTAAAAGCTTCATTAAAATGATATTGTCCATTTTTATCTATACTAATTATTGATTTATCATTATCAGCAACCAATTTCATTAAAAGCTTTGACTTATCTACTTGCTGCTTTGGGATAATATTTTTTTCAATAAATCTTGGAAGCTCTCTATTAGGATAAAGTAAATAACTATATTGATCTTCTCTAAATAATTTACTAACTCTTAGTGCTTCAAGAACATCTAAACTTTCACTAGCAGACAAATATCCTGAACTTAATACGGAAACTTGACCTTCAAGCATTTCATAAAGATAAGAAATTGAAATTCCCTCTTCATTAATTGTTATTAAATTATATGAATGATATAGTCCATCAGCTCTCTTATTTACTTTTATTGATTGATCAATATAACTCAATGCTAATTGGGTAAATAAAATTAATTCATCTGAATCAACACTATCTTGATTTTTTTCAAAGGACTTTTGGTATATTGATCTTCTATATTTTTCTCCAGCTTTACCAAGTGAATCTACAAACAATAATCTTTCTTTATCTGAAAATCCCAATTCAAGTTTTGCAATATTATCAGAAAAAAGATTTAATTCACTCTCAAACAAACTTTTAAGAGATTTTGATATTTTAAAGTTTGTTTTTTTAAGTGTTGAAAATTGATTATTCCAAAACTTCAAAAATCTACGTAGATAATAAAGAGTCACCATTGAAACCCCATTACCTACCAATGCATTATTTGCATCATTCCATTCAGGACGTTGAGTATTTAACCAAATCCCTGCTTCAGGAATAAAATTACTTAATTTCACTAAAAGAGTAATTAGAATTTTTTCTATAAAATTTACATGATAAACTTGATTCTTTGAATTAAGAATAAGTCTTCCATCACTACCCATTTCATTTACAAGAGTAGTAATTTCATTATTTAATTCATAATCAAAATCAATTGTTTCTTTAGGGTTTTTCTTAATTTCATCATAAGATTTAATCCTATAAGGAACATTTGCAAAAGCAAAAATATCTTTTGAAAATAATTCTTCTAATTTGTCAGGATAATATTTATTTGATAATTCAAGAAGTTTTTGTAAATAAATAATCTGATGATCTCCCCAGTAACCTATATATGCCCAAGGATCATTTTCATCAGGGATTTCCCAATCTATTCCATTTCTCATAACTCTATAAGGATTATATCCATCAGCGGTTGAGGCATTTAGAAATTTACAAATAATATTTTCAATATATTCTGGGTAAGAAAGTGATAAAGCTTCCCAGTTTTGAAAGATATCACGCCAGTTACCTTGATAATCTAATTTCTCACTTCCATCAGGATTTTTATTTTCAATTGAAAAAATATTCCAAGGGCGACTTGGGTCTCCATGTCTTCTACTAAAACTTAAAGGAAGATATTCATAACAAAGTCGAATGAAATCAGGATTATTTGTATTTTCTGCTTGTTTAATAAGATCAGTAATTAGTATTTCGTTTGGGAATTTATTAAGAAAATTCTCAAATTCAATACTAATCCTTTTATTACTTCTATTAACAAATTTAATAAAATCCTCTAGATAAATAGTATATCCATTAGGATAAGTACCACCTCTTAAAATATTAAACATTGTTTTTGAAAAATGACTAACAGAACATAATTCTTCATTACTACACTGTAACCCATCAGCTCCAGCAACTTTCTTAATAAGATTTATAGTACCTTTATTAATATCATTTTCAACTTCTTCTTCAATAAATTCATTTGATTTAATTAGACTATTTAAATTAGCTACTTTAGTAGAATTTTGATTTACTTCAGCTACAGTAATCCATTTGAAACTACTTTCTTTATCAAAAGATAATTTAGTTGAAAGATAATAAGAACCTCTTCTAGCTCTAATATCAGTTTCTGTATAAAGAGGTACCCCTCTTTTAAAGTTATTCAGTTGATTATCTGAAAGAAGAATCTTTGTATCATTCAAACCTTTTGACCAAAGTGTTGTTGCAATCAAAGATTCACTAGGCTCTGCTCTATCAACAGGGATAGAACTAAGAAAAAATAAAGCAAGGGCTGTTTCTTCTATTAATTCATTTTTTTTATAACTATCTAAAAGATTGCTATACTCATTCTGAAATGCATAATCAATTCCACTTGGAAGAATATTACTGATTCCATCTAAAATTTCAATATTAATTTCTTTATTTTCTAAATTACTTATTTTAGATTTTTTCACAATTCCAAACTTATCACTTGTATACCAGCCATATTCAAAAGCAAGTCCAAAATCTTTATTAATTTCTTGAAAAATAAGCTTGTTTCCAAATTCACTTTTATAAAGATTTCTTTCTATATTATAAATATTTACAAGTTCTTTATTAAAAGGCTCCCACAAATAAATTTTATTATCTTTTTCAACTTTAATAATTGTTTTACTTCCTGTAATTCCACAATAATCATGAATTTTATCAACAGTGCAATAAGGAAAAAGTGAATTATCTCTATTCTTTCTACCCGCAGATAATGAACCATTGCTTGAAATAAATATCCAATGATTTGAATCACTGACTATTGTCATAAAAAAGTCTGCCATTTGATCATAATTTGAAATTTTATAAAATTTCTCATTATTAATATTTACAAATTCTCCACAGACTTGTGAAAAGTTAAAGTTTAGAGCAGTCTCTCCTAAATTTATTTGGCTATTGTTCATAATTTGTTTGCTTCCTCATATTTTTTAATAAGCTAATACAAAAAAACAATATCACAGTTAAAAAGTAATTGTCTATGTTGTTATTAACAACAAAATAAAATTATTGCTAAAAAATACAAATTTAGAAAAAATTTGATATATATTGAACAATAAGTGTTACTTATTTTAAATTTTATTATGATTTTTTTATTATTGTTATATACTTTCATAAAAGTTAAATATTTAACAAATACTAACAAAGAGGTAAAAAAGTGAAATTAACTGAAGTCGATAAAGTAGAAATAAATATAATCATGGATAACTATGCAGATTGGATACTTGAAGATACTAAATATGTAAAAAGGGCAATGGATTCTAAAAATGGAAAAGAATTAAAAGTCCCGCTAATGGCCGAACATAGTCTTTGTCTTTTGATTAGTATTTATATTAACAATGAAAAACATGATATTCTTCTTGATACTGGAGAAAATGGAGTTTCACTTCAAAACAACTTAAATATTCTTGAACTAGATTTTAAAAATGTCGAAAACCTAATAATTAGTCATGCACACAGTGATCACACTCACGCCCTCTCTTGGGTTATCTCTCAATTAAATAAATCAACTAGTGTTATTGCTCACCCTGATGTATTTCTTAGTGGAAGATCTTTTGTCGATAATGGGTTAACAATAATAAATGATTGTCCAACAAAAGAAACTATTTTATCTCATGGTAATTCAATTGTAGAATCTAAAAACCCTTATATTTCAGATAATAAATTATTTATGGTAACTGGAGAAATTCCTAGAATTAATGACTTTGAAATATTAAATTATGAATCATATGTGATTAGAAATGGTGTTAAAGAATTTGATAAAATTCTTGATGATCAAGCAATTGTAATTAATATTAAAGACAAAGGATTACTTGTGATATCAGGGTGTGCTCATGCTGGTATAATTAACACAATAAAATATGCTCAAAAAATAACTTCAATTGAAAGAATTTATGGAGTTATTGGAGGTTTTCATTTACCGCCAAAAATAAATTCAAATATCACAGAAAAAACAATTGAAGCTTTAAAAGAGTTAAATCCAAGCATTATAGTTCCTATGCATTGCACAGGTATTTATGCAATCTCTAGATTCATACAAGAGTTTAAAGATAATTGTAATTTATCTTGTGTGGGTTCTAAATTTACTTTTTAGTTTTTAATCTATTATTATGAAATATAATATCTATTCGACTTATTTATAAAAAGTGTCTTACTTTATCGAATAGATATTTATTGTTTAAATAATGATTTAAGTAAAAAGAGGTTCTATACCTTGTGAAGAAACTAAAGCTTTCATATCTTCATCTGAAGGACTAAATAAAGGTTCACTTGCTTTTTTAAGTAATATCGGAAGCAAAGTAATATCTCCTGTACTATTTAAAAACACATTAGGATTTTTTAATACCCAGTTTACAGATTTTGCAATACCAGCTTCTGAAGTTAGTGGGTTATACCAAGTTGTATATGGATTAATATCTTCTTTTACAGGACCTCTTGCTAAAGATTTGATTGTTTGAATTGCAACATTTCTTTCTTTACAAAGAGAAATAAGGTTATTCACATCATCACTATAATTCTGATTTTGCATCATTATAAAATTATAAGGGAATAAAACTGAATCAAAATCATATTTCATCAAACTCTTATAATGCATTCTTGGAGCGTTAATTCCATGGCCTGTAACTCCAATATATTTAATTAATCCTTTATTTTTAGCTTCTATTGCAGCCTCTAATACTCCTCCTTCATTCATTGCAATTTCCCATTCATTTTCCTCAATTAAACAATGGAATTGCCATAGATCAATATGATCAGTTTTAAGTTTTTCAAGAGATTGATATAGTTCTTCTAAAGCTTCTTTCTTAGTACGTTTATCTGTTTTTGTTGCCAGGAAGAATGAATCTCTATCTCTCTTCATCCAAGGACCAACTCTACTTTCAGCCTTTCCATAGCTTTGTGCAACATCAATATGATTAATCTCATATTTTTTCAGTAAGTTATATGTTTCTTCAGCTTCTTTTTCACTTACATCCCATAATGCTGCTGCTCCAAAGATAACACGAGTACTCATATGCCCAGTACGGCCAAACTGCATTCTATCAATCATAATTACACCTCGTATCTAGTGTAACATGAGATAAAATTATAAGAAAGATTTGTAGATTATCTAATATCAAAAAAATCTTAGCCTACTTATTATATTGTATGTAAACCATTTATCTGCTAGACTTTATTATGAAAAGAAAATACTAATATTGATTTAAAATTTATTAATAAATATAGGATACCAAATGTCTTTAGCTTGTAAATTCTATAAACTATTTATCGATCCATTACTTTACAAATTAAGAAGTAAAGTATCTTCTTTAATTCCTGAGGAATGTAGCATAATTGAAATTGGATCAGGAACAGGGGCCCAATCACTCCTACTAGCTAAAACAGCTAGTAAAGTTGTCGGTATAGATATTAATAAAAAAATGACATCATGTGCCGCAAATAAAGCAAAAAAACTTAAACTTGATAATATCAAATACTTTGCTACAGATGGGAGCAACTTAAATTTCATTTCAGACAAAGAATTCGATTATTCAACTATTACTTTAGCATTACATGAGCTTAAAGATGAATTAAGATTTCAAATTATAAAAGAAATGAAAAGAATATCAAAACATATAATAATTGTTGATTATAACACACCTCTCCCAAATAATTTTTCAGGTTGGGTTTCTAAAAAAATAGAAAAATTAGCTGGCGGTTCCCATTATGCTGGTTTTAAAAATTACACTGAAATAGGTGGTATATTAAAAATCATTAATGAAATGGGATTAACCGTTGAAAAACAATATAGTGCCCTTAATTCAGCTATTATAATACTTGAAGTAAATACATAAAATTAAATCAATAAACTTTTTCTTCATTAAAACATTCTTAAAATAAAAGAGTTAAAACTATTATTTATTTTAATATTATTTTTATTCTTTTTAATTAAAGAAAACCTACAACTTATCAAAGGTACTTAAATATTTACTATAGTAATATTATAATCTAGATTCTATATAATTATGTTTTATTCTTTATATGATATCTTCTTTTATCTTCATACATAAGTTTATCAACCTCTTTTATATATGAAGGACCATCGTTTGCTGTTGTGTTTTCATACATGGCAGAACCTATGCTTACACTAAGATTAAAAGGGAGTATTTCTTTTGAATTAAATTTATCAAGTATAGCATTAAAAAAGACAATATCTTTTACTAGATTATTTTGGTTAGTCCCTTCTCTAAATAAAATAAATTCATCACCACCATATCGAGCAATAAACCAAGAAGAACCAAAGCATTCTTCTAGTAAATGAGAAAAATATCTTAATGTACTGTCTCCAAGATTATGACCATAATTATCATTAATTTGTTTAAAACTATTCACATCCATCAATATACAAGCTAAACCTTTCTTTTCTCGCGATAAGATATTTTCTAAATATCTTTCACTCATATTTCTGTTATATAGCATAGTAAGAAAATCTTTATTTGCTTGTGAATTTTGAGTATGAATAAACACTATTAACAAAGTAATTGCTAAACTAATTCCAGTTAATTCAATACCATAAAATCTTGCTTGCAAGATAGAACCAATCAGCACAGGAAGAGGGAAAAGAATAAAGAAAGAAAAATCTTTATCTTTAAAATCTTTGTTATAAATTAGTATATAGAAAAACCCAAGAAACAGACATAAAAAATCAGCTATAACAATAATAAAAAAAAGATTACCTCGTTGATAAAGATTATTTTCATCGATTACAAATATCATTCCATTAAATAAACTAATAACAATTAGTATAAAAGTAACAATTATTGGAGTAATCACAACAATACCAATATCCTTAGGTATTTTAAGCCATTTTCTTCTTAGTTGATCAAGATATAAAAGGTATAGTGCCCCAGGGATGGGATTTACCATATAAAATAAACAAGTAACTATTATAATAATAGCTCTAGACCCTTTAAAGGACTTTCCCTTTAAAATATCAATACCTAACTCAAGTATAATAATTGAAAAAGTAACAAACAATAATAACACAAAAATTGAATCCTGCGCTTGGCGACGACCACCATGTGGAAGCAAATAAAATAATATTATTGAAATAAGTGTTATTCCAATAATTGAATTTTGAATATTATAAATTAGAGGCAAAATTAAGTTCTCCTTATTTGCAAGCACTTTGGCAGTATACAAGTAGAAATCATTTTTCGAAAGGACTTAATTTTTTTTCTTATAACTTATTATATTCTAGACCTTAAAATATACTTATTATATATCTTTAATATAGTAATCTTAAATTTATTTTTATAGCATAAAAATAATTATGATATAATAAAAATATTTAGAAGTAATAGTAATATAGTATTTAATTTAATATAAAATCTAATTATTAATTATTTATAAAAATTGAAATAAATTAATCAATTTTAGAAGGAAAACAAAATATGAAAAACTCATTTAAAATAACCAGTATATTTATTATTTTGATTTCTTTAACAACTCTCTTATCCTGTAAAAACACAGAACTTAATAACGCTAATTATTCTATTAATTATTCAAAAAGTAAAAATTGGTTACATTTACCTCAAAACAATTTAAAAGATGTTGATGTCTTTTATGTATACCCAACAGCTTGGTACAAAGAAGATCCAAATGAATCAAATATTTGTGAAATTGATAATAAACTAATGCTAATTGGTTCTCAAAAAGCCTATAACGCTCAAGCTACTGCTTTTGAAACATTTGCAAATATCTATGCCCCATTCTATCGTCAAGCAGATGCTAAATACACTTTAAGTT
Source organism: Sphaerochaetaceae bacterium (assembly GCA_963678575.2). Taxonomy (GTDB): domain Bacteria; phylum Spirochaetota; class Spirochaetia; order Sphaerochaetales; family Sphaerochaetaceae; genus Pleomorphochaeta. Next base: position 1,909,316 of record CAXXHV010000002.1, read on the forward strand.
TAAAGGAAGAAGATAGATGGAAGTTTGAAAAAGGAATCCCAGCAGCTGATATTATAAATGCCTTCGACTACTATATAAAAAATTTTAATCATAGCAGACCTTTTATTCTTGTTGGACATTCACAAGGCGCTATGATTTTAATGATATTGCTTGAAGATTATATGAAAAATAATCCCCAAGTTTACCAACAAATGATTAGTGCTTATATTATTGGATACCCAGTAACAAATAATTTCATGGAAAAAAACAAACATCTTAAGTTTGCAAAGGGAGCTGAGGATACAGGAGTTATTATTTCATATAATACACAATCTAGAAATGTTCAACCTGGGGGAAATATTCTAATATCAGATAATACAGCTTTAGTTATTAATCCAATTAATTGGAAAAGAGATGAAACTTTAGCTTTAGCCTCTGAAAACTTAGGTTCAAATTTGCCCAATAGCAAAGGTGAATTTTCTAAAATTAAAAATTTTGCAGATGCTCAAATTGATTTGAATCAAGGTGTTTTAATCTGTTCTTCTGTTGATGAAAACGAGATGTATAACTTTTCTTCTGCTTTCCCTGTGGGGATATATCATGTATTTGATTTTCCTTTTTATTACTATAATCTAAGAGAAAATGCACAAAGAAGAGCACAACTTTTTCTAAAAAATAATAAATAATATAAATACAGAAAATATTAGCTAATTTAAATCTTTTATAGCATTATTATAAAAGAGTTCTTTATCAATTTGATTATTTTTATTTGCAATAATTGTAGTAAAGCTAACATCCCCTATTATATTATTTTTCTCTTCTTTTTTTTACTTTACTAATTCCTTTATATCTTCTAATAATGTATCTTGTTAATTCTTTTGCACTTGTGGGTATTCCAATTTGATTTTTAGTATATTTAATTGTTCTTTGCTTTTTTGTCTTATCAGAGAGAGATATATATATTATTAAATTTTTTTCTTCGCCATATATCCCCATTAATCTGATATAAAATATTTTAGAGTAAACTCTCTAATAAAAATTTGCACCACTTAACTTTAATTTTTCATATACGGTTATTGAGTTAGTTTTACAAAAAATCGGAATAAGAAAAGCCTTTGTCCAGTCAAAAATATCATCTGCTGAAATTTTTATCATATTTAAATTATCACCTATACAAACCTTGTTACTATTTTACTGTTTAAAGAATAAACAACAGATAAAAAAAACATATTCATTAAATTTTAATTGAAAATTTAATGAATAAATATAAAATCAATAAATGTCTCATATTTTTTAAATAAAATCAAATATGTAATAGAATTAAACATAAAACCTATATCATGAGTAAAAAAATCAAAAATAATATAACTTTTAATAGAAAAATAATGTATAATTAACCTAATAAAAAAATATATTTAATAGTTGTTATGCAATACTATATTATTAATAAATTTTAATAATATTAACAAACTAAATAATACTAACAAACAATTAAAAGGAATTTTATTTTTTTACAAAATAATATTTTTCATTTAAATAGTTTAAAAATACATGGAATAAAGGGGATTCTCATGAAGATAATAAAAACTAATATATTACATTTAATTAATATTATATTAATAGTTTTTTATATTTCCGCTGTATCCTTTTTTATATTTACGGACAATTCTTCCGACATGAATTTAAACAGGAACAAAATAGCAACTTTTAATGAAGGTTGGACTATTATACATGATAATATTGTAGATAATAATGCTTCCTTACCTCAAAATTATCATCTAAACCCTGGAACAACTTATTCAATTGAGAGAAAAATTAATACAAAAGATTTTATTTATCCAGTTATTAGAATAAGATCCTCAATGATGGATGTTGATGCTTATATTGATGATCAATTGATATATTCATTTGATGTTAAATCAAAAGAAAAAAACCTCCATTTGCCTTATCCCTCATCTTGGCAATTAATAGAAATACCTATAGCAAACTCAATTGGGAAAACTTTAAAAATCACTTTCTCTTCTCCAACTAGTCAGTTTTCTGGGTTAATAAATTCAATTATGATAGGAAAAGGTGAAGCAATAATATTGAATATAATACAGAGTAATTTTCTTAATCTAATTATTTCATTCTTGATTATTCTTCTTAGTTTATTTGCATTTTCAACTTTATTTTGGACTAAAAAATTAGGAATTAAAAAGCATATACTTTACCTATCATCTTTTGGAGTTTCTGCGGGGTTATGGATTATTTCAGAATCTACACTTCTTCAATTGTTAATTCCGAATAGATTTTTAATTTCAAGTACAAGCTATATATTAAATCTAGTATTACCAATCATAATAATATTATTTTTTAGAGATATTATTTTAGAAGGGTTTAAAAAGTTAATTACTTATGTTGCTTCAATAAACTTTATTTTGTTACTTTTTGAAATGATTCTCCAAGTATCAGGCGTTGTCTCTTTTATTACTTCAACATTATTTTCAATAATTATGATTATTATTAGTGCTTCGATTCTTATTTATTGTTTAATTTTTGAAGGATATAAAAAAAATAATCCAAGAGCTAAACAATATATTTTAATGTTTTTAGCTTTATTTATTTTTGCTTCAATTATTATGGTGTTGTTTATATCTGGAGTTTATCAAGACTTAGAAAAATATCTTTCTTTAGGCGTCCTTGGATTCTTTTTATTAGTAATGAGTGATGTAATCAAATCTATCTATGAATTAATAGGTGCAAGAAATAAATCTTTAGTTTATAAACAACTTGCATATCAAGATTATCTTACAAAAGGTTGGAATAGAACTTCTTTTGAAGAGGATATTGATAATTTAATTAATCAAAAAACAACTTTTAGACTAATTCTTTTAGATTTGAATTATTTAAAACAAATTAATGATTCTTATGGTCATACTGAAGGCGATTATGCAATTATTGAATCATATAATGCGCTAAAAAATACAATCAAAGACAGCGGAAAAAGTTATCGAATTAGTGGAGATGAATTTGCTTGTATTATATATGATACTAGTACTGAAGCCCTTGAAAAATATAAAGCTCAAATTAATCAAATATTAAAAGAGAGATCAAAAGATAAACCCTATGAAATTGTACTAGCCCTTGGTACAAATGTTTTTAATGAAAATCAAAATTTTAGAGATTTTTATAAAAATGTTGATATTGAAATGTATAAAAACAAAAAATTTCTTAAAGCATTAAATACAACTTAAAACTAAGTTTCCCCTATATTGAAATTATTTATGTTTTAAATCAATTTTAATATTAAATTAAATATCTAACGTCTATTACTAGGAGAGGCAAGTTTCCATGGCATCATTTTCTTTTCAATAATCTCTATAGACTTATATAAAAAAATACCAAGAAGACTTATAAATACGATACCTGCGTACATTTTTAAATAATTAACCATTATCCAGCTGTTCATAATATAGTAACCAATACCATACTCTGTCGCAAAATTTTCACTAAAAAATAAAACAGATAAGCTAATCCCAACAGAAATTCTCAATGTAGAAAAAATACTTGGAAGAATGCTAGGTAATATAATATCCACTAAAACTTGATTTTTACTCAAATTATAGGCTTTAGACAATTCTAAATAATGATAATTTATCTCTGAAACACTATCTTTTATCATCAACACTGCAGGAAAGAAAACAACCATTGATACAATCAAAATTTTGCTTAAATCACCTATCCCAAATAAAACAAGAAAGATTGGTAACAAAGCAATTTTAGGAACTGGTTGAAAAAGATAAATTATTGGAGTTAATATTTTATTAGGCTTCTTTTTCAATCCCATTAATATACCTAATGGAATTGCAATCAATAGGGCTAGTAAAATACCTGATAAGACTCTATAAAGACTTACAAAAAGATGAAGAAGAACTTGTCCTTTTAATAATTCTAAAAATACTTCTTTTAAAACTAAATGAGGAAAAGGGAGAATAGGCATAGATAAACTAAAAGAAATAATATACCAAGGTATTAATAATATTAATGCACCTTTAATAAAATAACCTTTATTCATTTTTTTCCCTTTTTATTGCTAGTCTTACTTCTCTAACATTTTCGAAATATTTTTCTTCCAATCTATTGTTCCCTATAGTATCAATTTCTTTAATTTGATTACCAAAAACAATGACTCTATCTCCCATATAAACAGCTTCTTCAATATGATGAGTAACAAGGATTAAGCTCATCCCTAAATCTTTTGATAATTTTAGAATACTATCTTGAAGAGCTTCTTTGGTTAATTCATCTAAATTAGCTGTAGGTTCATCTAAAAGCAAAACTTTTGGCTCTCTTACTAATACTCTAGCTAAAGCACACCTTTGCCTTTCTCCTCCACTTAATTGAGAAGGATATTTATTAGAATGCCCTTTTAAAACAACCATATCAAGATATTTTTCCACATCAATTGATTTATCTAACCCTAATAAAATATTTTCTTTAACACTCTTCCAAGGAAGAAGTCTATCCTCTTGAAATAAGATTCCAATATCTTCTTGATTAATATTTTCATAATGAATATTCCCTTGAGAAAGTTCTCTTAACCCTTTTATACAATAAAGCAGGCTTGTTTTTCCACAACCACTGTGGCCAACAATACTTATATTTGTATTTTGTTCAATGTTTATATTTAAGTTTTTAAAAACTTCAGTTGAACCATAATTAAAAGAAGCCTTCTCAATCTTTATCATTATTTTAAAAACCTTCTATCTAAAATATCATCAGGGGTAATTTCATATTTTTTGCCAACAAGATTACTTGTCCAAACAATTAACTCTTCAATAAATTTATCTGAAGGTAGCCTTGCATTATTATAAGTAGGTAAAGTAATAGAATCTTTAATCTGAGGTGGTAAAGTATCTATATTTTCCATCAATACATCTCTTGCTAATGAGGGATCCTTTTGAATATCAGAGACGGCTTTACCATAAGCTTCAATGAATAATTTAATTGATTTAGCTTTATCAGAGATAGCTTTATCAGTAAAGGCCATTATATCAAGACTTTCACCTGGAATACCATCATAAACAACCTTAATTAAGCCATTCATTTCTCCAATTGAAGCAACAGGTTCTGGAATTAAACCTCTTTGAATATCACCTGTCCCAATAGCTTCTAAACGAGTTGGGATAGCATTAATATATACCTTCTTATAATTATATTCATCTTTAAGATATTGTTCAACAAGATAATTTGAAACACTTATTTCCATCATACCAACTTTGATATTTTTATCATCCACATGCTTGGGATTTACAAGAAGAGGGAACATACCATCTGTAGATAAAACCCCACGCAATCCAAAACCTTCAGCATTATTAGTAATTAAAGCAACTATATCTGTCATTGCCCCATCAATTTCATTAGTTTGTAAAGCAGTTTGTCTATTTTGTGCATTTGTATAAATTTGTAAGTCTACCACTAAACCTAACTCATCAAAATAACCATTTTTCTCAGCTAATAATATAGGGGCAATATCTACAGCAGGCATTAATCCAATTTTTAATGACTGAGTCTCTTTTTTTGAACAACTTACTGATAAAATTGTTATAATAGATACAATGAGGATTATAAACTTTTTTTTCATTTCTTTTTTCCTTTTTGATAGCTTGAACTATATAAAAATACACGAAAATATAAACTTGTTACAAGCCCAATATTAATTAAAATGTTTATAGACTATAATTTATTCTATATTAACTATTATTAATTATTGAAGTAACTAAAACAATAGTGTTTACTCTTTTTTAATTTCATAGTCTTGATTTAAAATTAATCCAATGCTACAAACTTAGTAAAAAGAGCAATCATTTAAGGACCTAAACAAAAGAACATGAAACAATTTAAATTATTTATTAAAAATTATTGGATAGCTTTAAGGGTATTTTCCCTTTCGTTAGCTTTCGCATCAACAACATATGGAATTTTAGCTGCATATATAAATGGATATTTTAAAGATAAAAGCATTTCTTATATGGTTTTTCTTGTAATAATAATTGAAATTGCAGGCCTAGCCTCTCAAGCTGGAGCAAATTTAATTAATGACTTTTTTGAAGGTAGTTTTAAATACCCCGCTCAAGATAAAAAAACAATTAATTTTTTAAATATGAAGCGTACTTATTTTGATGTATTTGTATTTCTATCTGGTATTGCAGTTTTACTTTTGGCTTGTCTTATAGGTCTTTATCTAATTTACAGAACTAATATTTGGATGTTAGTTATTGGCTTAATTGGAATAATAGGCTCTTATGCATATACTGGAGAACCATTTGTTTATAAAAGAAAAGGTCTTGGAGTTCCTTTATCTTTTATTTTAATGGGACCTCTTATGAGTTTAGGCTCTTATTATGCTATATCTGCTTCTTTTTCACTAACTCCTATCTTAATTAGTTTGCCAACCTCTCTATTAATCCCGGCTCTCATGATAAGCAATGAAATGAGAGATTTCTTAAGAGATCAAAAGTTTGCCATGGGAACAATGACCGTTCGAATTGGATCAAAGATTAGCACAACTCTTTTTATCTCATTAATGGCAGGTGTTTATATTCTTACAATTCTTTTTATTATTTTAGGTTTATTCCCTATTTATACTATAACAAGTTTTATTACGATCCCTTATGCTATCAAAGCAATAAGCAATGTAAAAAATGCTAAGAATTTAGGAATTCAAAATACAACAAAAGTCCATTTATATTACAGTTTAATAATATTCATCTGTTTTATTATTTCTTTTTTAGAAAAACAAATTTGATTATTCAAAATAAGCTAAATAAAAAAAGAGTTTTATCTAAATATAAAATCATTAAATTATGTAATTACAAATAGATCAAAACAAAAGATATTATGAATAAAAAAGGCCCTTATCTAATAAAAGATAAAGGCCGTTTCTTTAAGTATAAAATACTAGAAGTTTACTCAATAGTAACTACTCCATTATTTAATGCAGCCTCAACTAATTGATAGAATGAACTAACATGAATAGATACACCAGCAATGTCATCTGTATGTCCAGCATCATCTTTATATGATATTGCACTTACATCTTGAGTTTTAATAAGATGTTGTTCTGCTAAAGCAGCTTGTTCATACCATTCAGCTTGCGCTCCACCAAATTTTACCATGTTATAATTACCTTCCATATCGAAGGCCTTTTTATCATCTCCAGCTTCGTTAACTGCTGACCAATAGACATCAACAATATTTCCATTTTTTACAAATAATGAAACATACTCTTTCCAACCGTTTTCAAAAGTATCTTTTGTTGAATAGTAACCACCATCGTTATAAGGACCAATTGTTACAGGACCAGCTTTTAAGGCAGCGTCAGCTAAAGAAATGAAGTCACTTATATGAATTGATACACCACTAATTGCGTCTGTATGGCCTTCAGCATCACTATATTCAACTTTTGAAGGATCTTGTATTGAAATAAGATATTGTTCTGCTTTTGTAGCTTGTTCTGACCATTCAGCTTGTGCTCCACCAAATTTTACCATATTATATTTTCCAGCAGCATCATAAAGTTTTTTATCTTGGCCCAGTCTATTAATAGCAGACCAATTAGCACCAACAATATTTCCATTAATTACGGTTAAAGAAACATAACTTTTCCAACCAGAGCTTGCAAACTCGGAATCTGCCATGAAATATGTTCCATCTTGATACATTCCTTTACCAACAGGACCATTGTTTAAAGCTTTTTGTGCTAGTTCAAAGAATTCAACTACATGAATACTAACACCAGCTATATCATCTGTGTGGCCATCTTCATCACTGTACTTGACTACAGAAGGATCTTGAACATCAATAAGATACTTTTCTGCTTTTGCAGCTTGTTCTGACCATTCAGCTTGTGCTCCACCAAATTTCTTCATGTTATATTTTCCAGCTTTATCAACTGCTTTTTTGGAAGGTCCAGCACTTATATTTACACCATCCCAATTAGCTTTTACTATTTTACCATTTTCTACAGTTAGAGTAACTACATATTTCCAACCGTTTGAAGCAAAACTATCTTCACTAGCAAAATATATTCCATCTTGATATGAACCAGTTTGTTCAACAACTTCTTTAGCTTCTTCTTTTGTAACTGTCGCTGTTGGAGAGGCTTCCTTCTTTTGACAACTAACTAAAGATACAATCATTAGAGCAACTAATAATAACATATATGAAATTTTATTTTTTTTCATTTATAACTCCTAGTAAATAAATATGATTTAATTATATTATGGGAAACTAAGTTTTTCAAGAGGTAACGAATACTTATTTATCGATATATTCCCTTTTGACAATAAAGGCCTAAACTGATAACATTCATTCATGAAAAAATTAACACTTATTGATATAATTATATTCCTATTATTTCTTACAATAAGTGCCTTGAGCTTTACACTATATACAAATGTTTCTGGAAAACCAGAGGTGCATGTTACAAGTGGTGATAAAGAGTGGGTATATGATTTAAGTGTCGATACAATGGCCACTTTTGAAGGACCTATAGGAGAAACTACTGTTGAAATTTTAAACAATAAAGTACATATCCACTCTTCAGATTGTAAAAATCAAATATGTGTATTATCTGGATGGATAGATAAACCAGGACAATGGTTAGCATGTCTTCCAAACGATGTTTTTGTATTAATTAAAGGCAAACAAGAAATTTCTCAATGGGAGGAAACTGATGATATCTCATTCTAAAGTCAGAATTGATCTTGTTGCTATTTTTGCAGCATGTGCTCTTTTCCTTTCAACAATTGAATATATGATTCCTAAACCAATTCCCTTTTTACGTCTCGGAATTGCAAATATCCCACTAATTATAGCTTTAGGGATTTTTAGTAATAGAGAATATTTTTTATTACTTTTATTAAAAGTATTGGGGCAAGCTTTAGTAAGTGGAACCATCTTTAGTTACATTATCCTTTTTTCCCTTGCAGGAAGCCTTCCTAGTGCAATTATTATGCTTATTACATATACAATTTTCAAGGATAAAGTAAGTAGAGTGGGTATAAGCTTAGCAGGAGCTTTTGCAAGCACAATTAGCCAACTCTTCGTAAGTAGAATTATCTTATTTAAAGAAGCAACTTTTGTAATTGCTCCTCTATTTTTATTTTCTGGTTTGCTTAGCAGCATTATTCTTGGCTTATTTGCTAATGAATTTATTCATAAAAGTGTTTGGTATAAAAACCTTAAGGAAAAAAATATATGAAATATTCAACTCTAAGACTTATTAGCGGGGCTATAATAATAATTGGAATTATACTTTCACAATCTCTTGTTTTGAGATTTCTTATGACTATATTTATTATCATATTAGCAATAAGCAGTGGTAGAAAATTTCGACTTCTGCCAAATATAATTTTACTTATAAGTATATCCTTTGCAAACACACTCTCTCCCAATGGATTAGTTCTCTTTTCAATTGGATCATACCCTATCACATTAAATGCACTAACAATTGGAGCAAATAAAGCTCTACTTCTTATAAGTTTTATCTATGCTTCTCACTATATGATGAGTTCAAGACCACAAATCCCTGGGAAATTAGGAGCTTTAATATCACTACAATTTTATTATTTTGATCGTCTTACAACTAAATGGCATCAAATAGAGAAAAAAACTCCACTTATTGGAGCAATCGATCAGTTACTAACAGGGATTGAAGAAGATACAGAAGATAACCACATTAAACAAACAGAGACTCGTTCTGTGGTAAAAAAAGATGTATTTATACACCTATTTCATATTTCAATAATTATCTTACTTCTTTTGATTTTCAGTGATAAGGCTAAAAGTATATTCCCTTTTATTGCTCAATTACCTTAAAGTTTTTATCACTCAAAACATAATCAATTGAATTTTCTTCAAACCCTTTAGAGAGGTAAATATCATTATTATCATCAATAAAAATTGCTTCAACTTTATCTAATGAATTAATTAGAGCTAATCCTTTTTCTAACCCCAATGAATAGATGGCAGTACTAAGAGCATCTGCAATAAAAGAGTTATGTGCAATTATACTAGCACTTGTTAAATTAGTTTTTACGGGATAACCAGTTTTTGTATCAAGAATATGATGATATAGCACCCCATCAACTACTAAAAATCTCTCATAAGGTCCGCTTGTTACAAGGGCAAGATCTTCAAGATTCACTATCATAACATAGCCACCTCTCTCCGATTCTGGGTTTTGAATTCCAATTCTCCACTTAGTATCATCTATCCTAGTTCCCATAGTAAGAACATTACCACCAAGATTAATAATTGCTTTCTTTATATTGAAAGAAGATAAAATTTTTGCAACTTCATCGGCGGCATAACCTTTAGCAATTCCACCTAAGTCAATCATCATACCCTCTTTTTCAAGATAAACACTTTTTTCCTTTTCATTAAGCTTTACCATTTTATAATCAATGAGCGGTAAAAGAGAATCAATTTCATCTTGAGGGGGCACCCTTGCTCCATCAGAACCTATATTCCAAGCTGATACTAAAGGACCAACTGTTACATCAAAAGCCCCACTACTAAGTTTTGCGACTTCAATAGCTTCCTGAATAACTTTAAATGTATCATCAGATACTACTACAGGTTTAATGCCAGCATTCTTATTAATTGAAGAGACTTCACTAGAAGCAATTCTTATAGACATTTTATTTTCAATTTCTTCTATCCTGTTAAAGGCTTGTAAAAAAGCTTTCTCACTTGGATAATCATATATAGTAATCTTACAAGAAGTACCTAAAAGAAGTTTTGTTTGTGATTCTACAGAACTTTCATTTATTTCACTATTTTTAGTACAACTAACCAACAGAATAGAGAATATTAAGGCAATAGAAAAAATTTTAATTGATTTATTATTGTGTTTCATGATATGAATATATAATAATATATCGATTTTCCCAACAATTTCAACCATTTACTCTTGATATTATATATTTATATAAAGTAATAATATAATAAAATTGATATAACTAAGTTGAAAAAAGACAAGGAGCCGAATGTGGATAAAAAAAGAATAGTAATTTTAGGTGGTGGATATGCGGGTGTTCACGCTGCTAAGAGACTAGCTAAAAAACTTAAAAAATTCAAAGATAGAGTAGAAATTACTCTCATCGATCGTAATAAACATCATATTTTAATGACAGAGCTTCATGAAGTTGCTGGAAATAGAGTAGATGAAGAATCTGTAAAAATTTCATTTGAAAGAATTTTTGCAGGAAAAAGAGTTAATGTTGTAAGAGATGAAATCAAAACAATTGATTTCAAAAAGCAAGTATTACAAGGATCAAAATCTTCATACCCTTATGACCAAATCATAATTGCATCAGGTGCAGAATCAACAGACTTTAATATTCCTGGTGTAAAAGAGAATGCTTTTTGTCTATGGAGTTTACAAGATGTTATTCGTATAAAACACCATATTAGAGAAACCGTGAGAGAGGCAAGTTATATAAGTGACCCAGTAGAAAAAAAAGAAAAACTCACCTTTGTTGTAGCAGGGGGCGGATTCACAGGTGTTGAACTTACTGGAGAATTACTTGAATGGTTACCAATACTATGTAAAAAATTTGGAGTTGATTATAAAGATGTTACTCTTATGAATATTGAAGCTCTAAAAGATATTTTAACAATGCTACCAGAAAAACCAAGGAACAAAGCTGTATCTTATATGAAGAAAAAAGGTGTTATTGTAAGAACAAATAGCCTTATTGTTAAGGCTGATAAAGATTCACTAACATTAAAAGATGATACAGTTATAAAAACCCATACTCTTATATGGACATGTGGTATCAGAGGAACAACCTTCTGCCATGAATTAGATTTAACTGATGGAAGAGTTCAACGTAAACAAGTTGACCAATTTATGAAATCTCCTGATTATGACAATGTCTATTTAGCAGGTGATGGTGTTTGGTTTATGGAAAACAATCGACCTATTCCTCAAATTGTTGAAGCTGCTGAGCAAACAGCTGCTACTGCTGCCGATGGAATTATCTATACTATTAAAAAAGAATTTGGTGTGGATGCTAAACCTGTTAAGCCGTTTAAATCAAACTTCCATGGATACATGGTAAGTATTGGTGGTAGATATGCTGTATCTCATACTGCTGGTATGTCTTTATCAGGATTCCCTGCAATGGCTATGAAGCACCTTGTAAACATGTACTACCAAGCAGGAGTATGTGGTGTAAATGGTGCTTGGGGTTATTTAAAACATGAAATATTAAATATTAAGGAAAGAAGATCTCTTATTGGAGGTTTTGCATCCTACAAACCTCAAGGATATTGGTTTGCCTTCTTAAGAATTTATTTAGGAATTATGTGGTTAATTGAAGGTATTGGCAAAATTAAAGAAGGTTGGTTAACAGATACTACAGGATCAAAAGTTTATTGGGGTGCTCCAGTTGCTAATGCTGTAGGAGATGCAGTAAGTGCTGCTTCTACTGCTGTTGCTGAAACGGCAACAAAAGCCGTGGCTGCAGTAAGTTCAGCATCAACCGCTGTTGCAGATACAGTAAATCAAACTGGTACAGCTGCAGTTGAAACTGTTAAACAATTTGCTCCACCACTATTAAAAGAACCATTAGCACTCTTTACCTGGATGAATGATAATTTAGTAGCTCTAGCACCTTATTTCTTCCAAATTGTAATTACATTATCTGAGGTCGGAATTGGGCTTGCCTTAATTGGTGGTCTTTTCACAGCCCCAGCCGCTGTTGTCTCATTAGGACTATCATTTATGTTCTTAATTGGAGCTATGGCTGGTAAAGAAATTCTTTGGTACATGGCTGTCTCTATTGTAATGATAGGTGGGGCTGGAAGAGCCTTTGGTCTCGATTACTGGGTAATGCCTTGGATTAAAAAGACTTGGAATAAAATACCATTTGCAAAAAAACTTTATATTTTTATGGATGAACCAGAATTTACTAGAAAACAAATGGAAAGAAGATTAGCAAAAAATAAGGATATAACAACTTAATATGAGTGATTTTTGGAAAGATGAACCACAGATTGAAGCAAAACTTCAACAAGTTAAATCATTAATATTAAGTTCAATTGAAAAATCCAATCCTTTTGTTAGAGACTTATTAATTGATAGAGTAACAAGTGGAGGGAAGATGATTCGTCCCGCCCTTGTTATAATTGGATCTAAACTTGGAGAAAAAGATAGAGAAGCTGAAACTCTGAGATTGGCAAGTGTTTTAGAAATGATTCATATGGCCTCTTTAATACATGATGATATTATTGATGGAGCGAAAACTCGTAGAGGTCTTGCTACCATTAATTCAAGAGTCAATACTAAACAGGCTGTTCTTGCTGGTGATTATATGCTAGCTAGAGCAATGACCTTAATTAAAGGTGATATAGATGATAGAGGTGATTTTGAAGCAAGTGTAGTTACAAATGCCTTTAGTCGCCTATGTGAAAGTGAATTAATCCAAGATGCGGATGTTGGGAATTTTTTAATTTCTGACTCTCAATACCTTCGCCGTATTGGAGGAAAAACAGCTGCATTATTTGCCTTAAGTGCATATTCAGGAGCTGCTGTAACTTCAGGGGAAAAATATCAACAACATCTATTACATCGAATAGGATATTGCTTAGGGATTGCGTTCCAAATTAAAGATGACATTCTCGATTATACAGGAAATGCTAATAAATTAGGCAAAGCAGTTGGTCTTGATGTTCAAGTTGGAATTCCAACCTACCCTTTAATTGCTGCACTCAAGATAGAATCTAATAGTAATTTAAAAGAAAAACCTTTATATAAAATAGTGAAGGAAAAAAAATTATTAACTAAAAAAGAAAGCAAAAAAGTTGTTGAGTTAACACTCTCCTTAGGTGGAGTTGAAAAAGCAGAAGAATTTGCTCAAAAATATATAAATAGAGCTTTTATTGATATTGCAAAACTCAATAATAAAGAAGTTCAGCTATTACTAACCTCTTTATTTACAAAATTATCTTTTAGAAATACTTAATAAGGTTATATTTTTTAATAAATTATATTAATTTAATAAACAGCTATTTTATATTCTTTTAATTAGGGAATAAAATAGCTGATTTTTTTATAAGGATATTAGAGAAACACTTTTTTCGAAAATTAGAGTTTCTCAGATTTTTAAAAGTCTAATATGTTTTTTAACTATTAATTGATAAATAATTAACTACAAAAAATAAACTAAATTTTTATATTTTTTTATACTTTAATCTTTTTTTCTTTAAATTTGTTTGCTTAAATATCTCTCCGACAAAAGTTGAACCTAAAATTAATAAAGCGCCTAACCATTGAGCAAGAGATAAACTCTCTCCTAAAATAATCATACTTAAAAAAATTCCAAAGACAGGCTCAAGATAACTGAAAACAACTATATCAATTGATTTCATATGTTGATAAGTAGAAAAATAAAGTTTATATGCAATACCTGTGTGAACAACACCAAGAATAATTGTTAAAATTAAAGCTTTTGAATCTAATGATACTAAATTTTCTACAAGCCCTTGATTAACTATAAAGGGTAGTAAAACTAAGGAAGCTGCACTCATTTGAATAAAGGTTGCCGTATTACTATCTAATTTAACTGATATTTTTCTATTAAGTAAAACTATAATTGCATACAGAATACCAGAGACCCCGCTCATTAGCATCCCTGATATAGAACCACTAGTGTCTCCTGAATTACCAACTATAAAAATCAAACCTACAAATGCAACTCCGATAACAATTGTTTGAGTTATACTTCTTTTTTCTTTTAACACCAGAGGAGCTAAAATCATTACATAAACAGGACACATATTATAAATAATTACAGCTGAAGCAATCGTAGTATGTTTATAGCCATAAAATAAAGCAACCCAGGCTAAGGCAATAAGAGCTCCTGATATTGCATACAGCAATACACTCTTTTTATCTAATTTTAATAAATCTTTTTTATTAGGAACAAATGTTATTAAAATAGGTAAAGCAATAACAGATCTGCAAAAAGCAAGTTGTATTGAGCTTAAAGATATATATCTGGTAAATAGCCCTATGCTACCCCATAGCATCATAACAAAAATTAGTTTTAATTTGTTCAATTTCATAACTCCAAAATTTTTATATTATAATAAAAAAATAAATTAAAAATGTATTGTATAAAATTGAACAAAAAAGTCTAAATTAAAGTTATAAAATTTTATCTAAATACTTTTGAGGGGTTACTCCATTCATTTTTTTAAACTCTCTAATAAAATGTGCTTGATCATAAAATCCTAATAAATCACAGATATCAAAAACACTCATCCCGTCTTGAAGATATTGTTTTGCTTTTGAAACTTTTAATTGTAACTGATAAGCCATAGGCGTAGTATTATATTGTTTTTTAAATTCTCTAATTATTTGAAAACGAGTTTTATTAAATTCTTTTTCTAGCATATCTAAAGATAGTTTTTCTTTAAAATGATTATCAATAAATTCTTTTATAACAAAGGCCTTACTTTTATTTTCTTCACTAGGTTTAATAATCAAATCATTCAATGAAATCAATAAATCAATCAATTTTTCTTCATTTACACTATCATTATCTTTAGGATTTATTGATTTGATAAATTTATCAATTATAAAAGCATCTTTTTCATCTATTTTCTCAGCAGTACTAAAATCTAAAAACTTTTCATAAAATAAAGGATTAATATAGAGCATATCAAATCCCCAATGTTTAAAATCATCAGGAGAACATAAATGGCTCATAAAGGGAGGAATAATCACACCGTCACCTTTTTTAAAAGTTATTGTTTTTTCCCCTAAAATAACAGTTGTACTACCCTCTCTAATAAAACCAATAGAAAGTTCATGATGCAAATGTTTTTTATCACATTGTTTAATATTACCACAACTTTTTAATTCCACATATCCAGGGACAATTTCTAAAAAATTAACATATTTTTCTCTATTCATTTATAAAGCCTTTAAGCTAATATATTAATAATAGCCTACTTCAAATATAACTAAAAAATTAATAGATAGTCCACAAATAACTTCAAAATAAAGTATAGTATTATAAACTAGATATTCAAACATTAATAAAAGAGAGAATTGTTTTATTTATATATCATATTAATTATCTCATTTATTCTTTCATCATTCTTTAATTTTTCAAGATTCCTAGGCCAAATTTTAGCATAATCAAAAAAGTCATTTACTTTCTCTTTTAATAAATTACCCTTTTTCACAACCTCATCACTACTTAAATACCAAGCTTCATTTTCAATCTCTTTGTCTCTAATATCTAAAGCATATTTTGCTTCTTCTTCTATATTATTCTTCAAATAATTTCCTGGATATTCTTTTAAAGAAGCAACATCTAAAAAACAAAATTTTCCACTTTTATTTGCTTTATCAATTTTTGCTTTTTCATAAATAAAACGAAGAACATCTTCTTGTAATTTATTTGTTTCTTTACATTCAGGAGGATAATGATCTATAAAAAGATTTTTATCTAACATCCAATTATATCCTAATAAAATAGAATTAATTAAATAATCAATATCTTCACCTCGAGGAACAAAAGGATCAAAGGGTACACTCTGAATTATTTTTCTTGAAAAAACCATATTTCCACCCAATACTATTGGAGAAAATAAAACATCCTCATCAGAATCCTCAATAAATCTATATACATCATTTTGATAATTCTGTTTCTTAATAAACAAATAATCTTCATTACTATTTTTAGAACGTTCTTTCACAAATACAGACCCATTACCATATCTATATCTACCAGCAATTCCATCAATTTTATTTTTTCCAACATATTTACAAATTTGATCAATATAAGTACTTTCAACGACCTCATCATCATCTATTGCTCCAATAATTTGAGAATCTAATAGATAAGGAATAGCTAACTGACAATTTCTTATTGATGAATAACCATTCAATGTTAAAAAATCATTACTGATATTTAGTCTTTCAAATTCTTTTGAAATCTTATTTAACAATCTAAATCCAAATTGAGCAATTTCAAAGTAAGGTTTAAAAGGGTTAATAATCTCTTCAACTCTTTTCTCTACTTCTTCATTCAAGGAAGGATCTACTGTAGCTGTTATTATTAAAACTTTAAACTTTTTATCAGTTTTTATATTTTTTATAGATTCTAATGATTTTGTTAAAGTTTCTTCACCATCTAAGAATGTTGGATGATCAAAAGTCAAATCGCTTTTAAGTCTTTTTCTATCTTTTTTTCCTTGCCAATAAGTCGGAATAACTACAAAAATATTATCCATTATTTTTCCCTTATATAAATTCAATTTGTAAAGTGCTTGGAACCATTCTTGGTATTCCAGCACAATTTGTTGCTGAAGCTGAAGGAGGAATAATTATTATATCTTCCTCTCCATCTTTTTTTGCGCCTAGTATAGAAGAAGCTCCGCCATCTAAATTTAATAAAAACTCAATCCTATCTTTAATTTTAAATTTAGAAATAGCATATTGAGCCAAACTTGATTCATCACTAAAAGTTGCACCATGAGAAAAGGGGAACCTCCCAACTACAGAGCCAATTATAAGATTAGCTCCAACTTTCCCTATAAAACTTCTTGGTTGTTCAATATCCTCTAGCAATTGGGTTTCTTGCGTTAGTTTTGAAGATCTATTATACCAACCTTCTTTTTCTAAATTGTATCTTGCCTCAACTTTACTCTTCATTAAATCTTTAGAATCTAATATTAAAGAATTAAACCCTCCAATTAACCAAGCCCAATTCTCTTTTTTATATTTCTCATTTTCCCAATCAATATCCCACTTTATGCAGTCTCCTACTTTTATATTAAAATAATTTTTTGATTTTATTACAATTCCAAAAGGTGGTATTAATGCTGAATCTTTTTGAATTTTCCAAATATAATCTTGAACTATCGTAATAAAAAAGGCACCTTCTTCTTTTAATTCTTCTTTAGGGTCTTGAGGGAAATAAATAGTAGCTTGATTATCTTCATCTATATTATTTGATGAAAAGCAAAGTTTTTTTTCTCCGATTTGACAATGAATATTATTCCAAGAAGAAGGTTGAACAAATAATTCACCATCCTTAGTACAACCAAGTAAAGCCTTATTATAAAGAGGAACTGTTTCATATTCTTTATCACTTACAAATAAATAATCTAATAGAAAATTATCCCAATTTAATTTTGTATTATCATACTTTGAATACCATTGTTTTAAATTATCTGTAAAATAATAATTAAAACTGGTAAAAAACCCTCCATTTTTATAATCAAGAGATAAAGGGGAAGTCATTTTCTTAAAAAAAACAGGATTAACTTTTATCTCATTTTGTGGGATTAAAAAAACAGAAGCAAACTTCTTATTTTTTTCATCTTGATTGCATTCTTGCCAAATCCCATTGTTATTAACAAAAAAACCAGTTATTTCTTTTAATTTTTTTTCTTCAATTATTTTATCTAACCAAGAATTCTGTTTTCTATAAATTGGCTCTTTTAAAAAAGCTCCATTATAATTATTCATTAAACTTTTTCCAATAAAAGCCAATTCTCTACTAATATTTTTACTATGAATATTTGTTAATATTTTATTATAATTTATATTTTCTGGAATATTTAATAGGTTATCAATATTTTGAGGCTTTTCAATTAATAAAGAGGAAAACCATTCTCTATTATCAATAAAACTATAAAAAGGGATTCCTTCATTTTTCAATAAGTGAGAATACCAAATATCAAGAGAAATAATCTTTTTATTTTTTAATGTTTCTACATCAATATCTCCAGGATTCTTTAAAATGGTTATTTCTTCATTTACTATTCTACTCTTAAATTCTTCTGAAATAAAAAACTCAAAACTGCAATCATTTTTTAAAAATAATCCTATTTGATTTTCTAAAGATAAAGAATCAGAGCCATCTAAAATAACCAAATACTTACCTTTATTTAATTCTTCAAGATTTAATTGGTATGGTATTATTGATGATTTTCTATAATTTATATAATCTAAATTAAATAATTTCTTTCTCAAAGTTCTTAATGCATAAATAAATTCAAATGGAGATAGATTTGACCAATTACTCCTATTATTAATCCAAAAAGTTCTAATAGAAAAGTGCCATTTATTTAATTGATCATCAGTTAATTGCTCTAAAGCTATTTTATCAATTATAATTTCTTTTTCAGGATATTGATCAAATTGAATATGGAATTCATCAAAAATTAAACGAGAATACCACCTTGATTCAATATAATCTTCATACTTGCATGGAAGATGATTTCTCATTCTTTTATACCCCCATTCATCATTCCACCAATAATTCTTTTTTGAAGAACTAAAACCATGGTAATTAGAGGAATTACAATAATTGTTGCTGCGGCCATTATTGTTCCCCAAGGAATATAGTTATCAGCCTCATACATTTTCAAACCAACTGTTACTGTTTTAATTTTAATAGGATTTAAAACCAGAGCAAATAAATATTCATTCCATATTTGAATAAAAGCTAATATTCCAACAGTAAAGATACCAGGAGCTAATAATGGCACTACTATCTTAAAAAAACATTGAGCAGGAGAAGCTCCATCTATTTCAGCTGATTCTTCTAATTCCTTGGGAACAGCATATAAATACGGTGTTAAAAACCATATAACAATGGTCAAAGTAAATAAAACATTAACCAATATTAATCCTGAATAAGTATTTAATAATTTTAAATTTTTAATAATTGCATATATAGGATTAATAATTACAATTGGTGGTAATAAAGTAATTGACATTACAATAATTAAAATTAATGGTTTACCTTTTATTGGAGTTTTTGCTATCGCATAAGCGCCTAAACTTCCAATAAACAAGGAGATTAATGAAGCAAAAACTGCAATAATTACGCTATTTAACAAATAAGTTAATAAAGGTCTTGTATAAAATGCTTTATAATAATTTTCTAGGCTATATTCTTTTGGAAACCAAGTTAATGCGAAAATATCTTTTTCTAATTTAAATGAATTCAATATTTGCCAAAAGAAAGGGAATCCTATTGTTGTAATAAAGAAAACAGCAAATATATAAAATATTATTTTATATTGATTCTTAGCTTTAATTTTCATTAGTTTTTACCTCCAACATTAATTTTATTTCTTATAATATCCATAAATAACAATGAAATAATACAAGTAATAATCAAGGTAAAAGTTGAAAGAGAAGCACCATATCCATAATTACCAGCACTAAAGAAAGTTCTCATTGTATACATAGTCAATGATTCTGTAGCAAAACCAGGACCACCATTTGTAAGTGCTGCAATAACTGTATAAATCTTTAATGCAGATATTAATCTAAAAAGAACAGCTGTGGCTAATACTGGTTTTAGTTGTGGTAAAGTAATTGAAAAATATTTTCTTATTGCTCCTGCGCCATCTATTGAAGCAGCATCATTTAAAGACTCAGGAATATTTTGCAAGCCAGCTAATACTAATAAAGATACATATGGAGAGGTTTTCCAAATGTCTGCTAGAATTAGTATAAATCTTGAAGTTAAATCTTGACTTAACCAAGGAATATAATTTTCTATAAAACCCAACGTATGAAGTATTTGATTAAAAACTCCATATTGATCATTAACCATAAATTTCCACATAAAGCCACTTACAATTGTTGGGATTGACCAAGGTATTAAAACAATAACTCTTAAGGCCCACTGACCTTTAAAAGGCATATTCATTAACTGAGCGAAGATTAAACCTAAAACAACTTCAACCGTAACGGTTATTATTGAAAAAAGTAATGTAAAAGAAAGAGCATTTAAAAAGCGAGAATCTTTAAACATTGTTAAATAATTTTCAAAACCAATAAAGGTTCTTAAATTACCTGTTTGTAAACGATATTTAAAGAAACTAAGAAATATAGTTCTAAATACCGGATAAATTGCGAAAATTGAGAAAATGATTATAGTTGGAAGAATACAAAGATAACCAAAACTTTTCCTATTTAATTGTTTCATAAAAATACCTTTAAAATAGGGATGCATTTAGCATCCCTACTAAATTAAAAATTAATCAATTTTTTCCATTGCAAGTTGAGCATCAGATAATGCTTGATCAACTGTTTTTGCACCTTTCATTGCATTTTGTACTTCTGCTGAAAGAATACTTGAAATCTCTGAATAATAAGGGGATTGAGGTCTAGCAGTTGCTACTTCTAAAACACTTGGGAATAATTCATAATATGGGTATTTTGTTAAAATATCAGAATCAGAATATAAAGCTTTTCTTGCAGGCATATAAGAATCGTTTAAAGCATGTAATTTTTGAGCATATTCACTAGAATAGAATTTCATGAATTTAATAGCTGCATCTTTATTTACTGAGTTTTTATTTAAGAATAACTGCCAACCTCCAACAACACCTACTCCATGATCTCCCATTGGACCTCTTGGTAGAGGAGAAACACCTATTTTTCCTACAACTTGAGATTTATCAGGATCTTGACTCATAGCATATGCTTTTGGCCAGGCTCTCATAAAGATTTGTTTATCTTGGAACATTGAAGCTCTTGCATCGCCACTTCCATATGATAATACACCTTCTGGTAATAATTTGTTTTGATAAGCATCTACTAGAATTTGTAAAATCTGTCTATTGTTTTCAGAATCTATAACAATCTTTCCATTTTGATCAATTACTTCACCATTATTTGAATAAAACCATTCAACAGCATTACAGGTTAATCCTTCACCATTACTTAAAGAACCAACTAATGCATATCTTTGATTAGTTTCTTTTTCATTAATTAGCTTTGAAGTTTCAAATAATTGTTCATATGTTTTTGGAACCTCTAAACCATACTTTTCAAGTAAGTCTTTTCTGTAATAAAGAACTCCAGAATCAGTTCTAAATGGGATACCCCAAATATGATTATTATAAGAAGCTGATTTAATAGTTCCAGGTAAATAATCTTTTTGTTCTTCCTTTGTGAAATAATCATCAAGATTATCTATTAATTGTGCTGAAGCAAAAGTTGCAGTCCAAGTAACATCTGCATTAAAAAAGTCAATTGAACTATCTCCACTTTGAAGAGCAATTAATAATGCTTGAAGTTTGTCATTTGTATTCTCAGGTAATTCAACAACCTCAACTTTGATATTTGGGTTTTCTTGCATAAATTTTTCAACAATTACTTCTTGGGTTTTTGCTAAAGATGATGAATGAGAATACCAATGAAGTACTACTTCTTTATTTTCACTCTCTTTTGCTCCTGATGCAAAAACAGAAGAACATATTAACATAAACAAGACAACTGACGTAATTTTTTTCATATTTCTACTCCTTAATATGATTTATCTTTCGTGACAACCGTAATATAACACACTATTTAATGCGTGACAAGTAAAATTAATACGAAAAAACTTGCATATTTTTTACTTATAATATATTATTACCTCATGAATGAAATAACAAACAAAGCTGCCGACTTAATAAAATATCTTAGAAAAAGAGAAAATTTATCTCAAACTATTCTTGCTGATGCCTTAAAAGTACCATTAAGAACTTATCAAAATTGGGAAAAAATTTTTAGTTCAAAATTAAATTACCTTAATTTAATATGCTCGTTTTACAATCTTAATTTACAATTATTTTTTAAGCTATTAGATACAGATCCCTCAAATTGGGAAGAACTTCTATCCCAGAATAATCAAGTGAAATATGAAATTCTTATTGATATTTTTAAAGGCCTTTCAATTGAAGAATTATTATTAAAATATCCACAACTTGAGGAAATAGAAAACATTTCACTTTTCTTGGATAATATTATAAGAGACTGGTATTTTAATAAAAAAGATTATCAATTCAATTTTTCTTTTAACAGAAATTATGAGTTAGAAGAAAAGTTAGCACAAAAAACAAATCTACCTTTATCTAATATTAGAGTTATTAAAACAAGTCCTATTAAATTTCAAATATTAAAAGAAATTATATTAGGTTTTTATGGAGCAGAATGGATTAAAGAATGGTTAGTACAAACTTCACATTTTTCTTTAGGGATAAGTAATGGTTACACTGTTTCTAGAATTTTAGACAATTTTAATAGAGGTAGTGCAAAAAATCTTGAATTATTCTCACTAAATTTTACAAAAAGTCCTGTTGATTTTTCAATTAGTTCAACTTCTTTAATTTCTTCTTTTTGTTATAAACATGAAGGTGTAAATAATAATTTCAAACCAACCTCTGAACTTGAAGTATATAGTGCTGTACAGTTATGTGATGCAATGCTATTAGGAATAGGAACTTTTTCACAAACTGGCCTTTATTCAAAGATGATTGAGAAAACACTTGGCAAACAAAAATTATCTGAAATATTAGCTAAAAAGGCTTGTGGTGATTTAAATTATTATATATTTGATGAAGAAGGTAATATAATTAAAGATAAATCATTAGTATCTGCAATAAGCCCTACTGAAAATGATAGTTTAATCAAAGCTGTTGATTTACAACTTATTCAAAAGAAAGCAGATAGAGGCTGTAAAATAATTGTAGCTGCGGCTGGAGAACATAAAGCAAAAATGATTAATCTTTCAATAAAACAACGCTTAATCAATCACTTATTAATTGATGATTCTCTTGCAAATAAATTTTTAAACTTATAATTAAAAATTTATAAAATTTATGTTTTTAGAAAAGCTAGAATATAATCAAAATAATAATAATTTTTATTTTTATGATTACATCCTAGCTCTATTTTTTATTAGCCAAATACATTTAAAAATTTGAATATGAAAAAATAAATATACACTTACAAAATAAGCTTAAATTTGTAAATTATTTTTTGAAAATAAAAAAAATATAAGTAACTTATTATTCTACGTTATTTATTCTAGTCATTTGGTTTATATTATTATTTATCTAACTATCAACCTCCAAACAAAAAAAAACAAAGGTTGACAAATTTTCAATTTTTTATCAGTATAAAAAAAGATAAATGTATATCTAAAATTACAACCTTTTTGTTTTTTTAATTCTGTTCAAAAATTGATAAGCAGCTTTATATATAATTTATAAGCCCGAATATATTTTTCGGGTTTTATTATTGTTTTTTTAGATATTGTAGGAGTATTATATTAATATAGAAGCAAAAGAAAACGTTCAAAAGAAGAATAAAAAATTCGATATACATCCAATCGTATTTTTTACATCTGCCGGATTAATTATAGGATTTGTTATAATATCTATCCTTTTTAATGAGATTCTTGGAGGAATTTTTAATCCAATACTAAATAGCATAACAACTAATGCTGGTTGGTTTTTTACATTAACGGTAAATATAATTTTACTATTTGTTCTTTACCTTATGTTCAGCCGATATGGTGAAATCAGATTAGGTGGTGATGATGCAGAACCAGACTTTAGTACAACTAGTTGGTTCT
Source organism: Sphaerochaetaceae bacterium (assembly GCA_963678575.2). Taxonomy (GTDB): domain Bacteria; phylum Spirochaetota; class Spirochaetia; order Sphaerochaetales; family Sphaerochaetaceae; genus Pleomorphochaeta. The sequence continues at coordinate 1,933,735 of CAXXHV010000002.1, forward strand.
CAATGCTATTTTCTGCTGGTATGGGAATTGGTTTACTCTTTTATGGAGTAGCAGAACCGATGTTTCATTTTATAAATCCCCCAATTCCTGTTGCAAATCAAACTGAAGCAGCGCGTCAAGCAATGGCTTTTACGTTTATGCACTGGGGACTTCATTCTTGGGCAATATATGCCTTAATTGGCTTAGCACTTGCTTTCTTCAGTTTTAACAAAGGCTTACCGCTTTCAATTCGTACTATTTTTTATCCTATTCTAGGTGAAAAAATAAACGGAGGCGTAGGAAATCTTATTGACATATTAGCCACTGTAGCTACACTTTTTGGAGTTGCCACATCTCTTGGTTTTGGTGTTCAACAAATTAATGCTGGATTCAGCCATTTATTTGGAATTGAACAAAACACTGGAACTCAAATTATCTTAATAGCAATAATAACTACTATTGCAACTATATCTGTTGTAAAAGGACTTGATGCAGGTATCAAAAAGTTATCAGAAATAAATATTCGTCTTGCAATGTTATTATTAGCATTTGTATTTATAAGTGGACCTACCATGTTTATTTTAAACGGGTTTGCAGAAAATATTGGATATTATTTGCATAAAATTACTGTTATTTCAACTTGGAATGAAACTTTTGAAAATACAAACTGGCAAAACACTTGGACAGTATTCTATTGGGCCTGGTGGATAGCTTGGTCTCCATTTGTAGGAATGTTTATTGCAAGAGTTTCAAAAGGTCGTACTATTCGCGAATTCATTATGGGAGTTTTATGTGTTCCAACTTTTGTAACATTCTTATGGATGACTGTTTTCGGTAATACTGCTTTATATCTAGAAATGTTTGGTGGTGGTGGTTTTGCAGAACTTGTAACAAAACATGTTCCATTATCTCTTTTCCTATTATTAGAAAGATTACCTTTAAATACTATAACATCTATCTTAGGGGTTTTAGTTGTAATAAGTTTCTTTGTTACATCTTCAGATTCAGGATCTATGGTTATTGATATTATCACAGCTGGAGGAAATCCAGACCCTCCAATTCCTCAAAGATTATTTTGGGCAATACTAGAAGGCGTAGTTGCTGCAGCTCTTTTAGTGGGAGGAGGACTAGCGGCTCTTCAATCAGCCGTAGTTTCGACAGGATTACCATTTGGGGTTGTTTTATTGGTTTTATGTTTTAGTTTAAAGAAAGGCTTGAATGAGTATATTGGAGTACAAACCTTCACGGTTAAAGCTAAAAAAGGTAAACCCAAGAAATTCCAAATAGAATCAGCTGATATACCACCAGTAATTTTTAAAAGCAAAAAACAAACAAAGGTAGATAAAAATGTATAAAAATTCAGTTCAAAAATTTATTGGATCATGTTTCATGTTGCTTAGAAAGCGTGAGAATAGTGTTATTTTTTTAGGAACAGCTTTTTTAGTACATGATAAAGGCTATCTCTTAACATCAGCTCATATCATTGAAAAAGATGTTGAGAATCTAATGGTTGCAAGAACTCAAGACCCTGAAGATTTTTCTAAGCTAAGTTTAGATGAAGTAGCTGCAGTAAGTGTTGATGTAGTAAAAACAGATGACTATCATAATGTTGCATTACTTAAATTGCAAAAAGCCTTTTATATTGAAACCCCTGATTATTTATTGGGACAAGTAAATACTTTAAATTTAGGAACGGGTCTTGTAAACCTGGGGTTTCCTTATGGACACCAAGATATGCATGTCCTTGCAATTAGAAGCAGTGTATTAAGTTCTAAAGTTAAATTAGAAAATGGAACAAAAATGTTACTCTTTGATACAATGATTCATGATGGTATGACCGGAGGTCCTCTAGTGAGCATTGAAGATGAGAGAATTGTCGGAATTGTTATAGGCCGTTTTGCGCCATTAGATGACGGCGGAGATTTTAGCCGAGGCGTAAACTATCCCGAATACGATACCTCAATGAGTTATGCTGTATCTATTGAATACGGTTATACATTGTTAGAAGAAGAAGGCTTAGAAATAAATTAGATAATATATATTTTATATTGATAAAGAATCTATAAAATCAAGCATTTATATAAGCTAGAATAAATTCATGATAAATAACAATTTTTATTTATATGTTTCTATTCTAGCTTTATTTTTTATTTTTTGATTATCTAAAATTGAATAAAGTTAATTCTTTGTATCAAATAACACTATATTCGATTTTGGATTATACCTAACTCCAATACTTAAAATTTCTGTATGTTCAAAGAAAAAGTTATTAATGATAGACCTACCATAATGATAATTTGCCTCAAGAGATATTGTTTGATTTAGTTCTTGATTAATTTTTATATCATGTTCTCTTTCCCAAGGGGCATCCTCATCAAACCATACAGAGCTTCCATTTTCTATATTATATTTAACTTTTCCTTGTTCATAGAAACGAACATTATAAGCGAGAGTTGTATTTCCTAATTTTTTAAATAATGGATAGTTTAATTCAATCCCAAAATAAACAACTCTATCTTTATAGCTATCAGGATAATCATTTGTATTAGGCTCTATCCATTTTGGTGCAAACATTTTTGGTCTAAATAACCCAGGGTCTTTAGTAGGATATAATAATTCTCCATAAATTCTAATATTCTTAGTAGGTTCTATAGAGAGTCCGATACATCCATCATTCATCCTCAAATATTTATATGTAACAGTAAAATCAGAAAATGGAGGATTATTTTTATAAGGATTTTGAACTAATTTTATAAGCATATCGCTATAATGAGAGCAATGATGATTTATACCAATTCTCATAGATATTTTATCAGCTATTCTAAATGAACCGCCCAAAAAATATATTGAATCATAGCTAAAGATTCCATCAAAAGCGCCTGTATAAAAATTATGAGCCAAGCCTTGCATTGTAAAATCAAAAGCTATTGGGCTTAATAATGAATCGAATTCAAAGGTACTTCTACCGATTGATAAAGTTTCTCCTAATTTAAAGTCAAACATAGAACCAGGTGGATTAAGGTTTTTTGTAAATTCATAAACTTCAATCACATTTTCATTATTAATAGAATCGTTTTGTAAAACTCTAGTTGGGAAACCTTCAAAAAAAGAAGAATAGTTTAATGAAAATTCAGGACAACTCTTGTCTGCCAAATAATCTTTATGAATTGGATCGAAAGATAATAGCTCAAACTTATAATCAAAACTTGCAAATAATGAATTAATAATTAAAAGAAATAAAAAAAGAAGAACAAATAATTTCTTTTTCACAAAATACTCCTATTTATTTTATTTTTTAATATAAAATACTAAATATTTAGAACCATTATATATATATATTTCAAGTAATCAATATATTCCAGATAAAAAATTTTGTTATTTAAATAGCAAATTAAAGATTCCTAAATCATTAAACTTTTCAATTAATATGTTTTTTAGTATAAAAATACATGTATATTTATTACTTAATTTGATTCTATTCTTTTACCATTAAGTCGATTAAATAATTCCCTAATTTTTATATTGTTTTTAATTTTATTCAGAAATTATAGGAATAAAAATCTAAAACAAAAAGCATAATTATTACAAAAATATTGCAAGTATAATTTTCAAGAAAATCTGAATCATCAATAAATTGTATAGCTTTTTTCAAAATAAATTTTATTATATTTAATAATATTACTGAAGCCAAAACCTGATTCATCTTATCACCCAATTTACTTGAAAAATCTACCTATATTTAGATTTTTTGTTAAGGTGTATTCTTCACATGGAGATTTTTAAATTTTAGATTATTTATAAATTACTATAAACAAATTTATCATAAATTGGTTCAAAAGGCATATATAATCTAATAAGGTATTAATTGATATTAACTATATTCACAACAATCTGATTTTTATAAATATTTAAAGTAGCCTCTTTAAACACGACTAAATTTACCTATTTTTTATTCATATACCAGTAATATGACTAGATTTTTTAATAAATTAGTCATAACATAACAACATAACTAATATTTGCAATATTTAAGATAATCTTTTTAAACATGACTAAATTTACCTATTTTTTATTCATATACCAGTAATATGACTAGATTTTTCAATAAATTAGTCATAATCTAATAACGCGGCTAATATTTATAATATTTTAATCATATCTTTAATACATGACTATTATCTTATATATATTAGTTTGATTTACAGAAAAAGGGTTTTTAATTAAACATATTGATAATAATTGAAATAACTTAAAATTTATAACTCAAAAAATATAGAGTCCTAATAGGAGTAACAAAAATGAATAAATTACCTTTAGATTTTGATATTGAAACAAAAAAAATTTTAATACAATTAAATAAAGCAAACTCCAAAATCGGAGAATTAAAAGGAATAACTTCAACATTAACAAATCCAAAAATTCTATTAAATGTTGTTACTCTTGGTGAAGCAAAAGATTCTTCTGAAATTGAAAACATTGTCACTACATATGATGATTTATATAAAGAAATTACAAAACATAGTATTAACCCATCGGCAAAAGAAGTGCTAAGATATAGAGGTTCTATAAACGAAGGTTATAAAAATCTCAAAACAAAAGGATTTATTAGTATCAATACTATCATCGATATTCATAGAATTATCGAACCTAATGTTGGAGATATTAGGAAACTTCCAGGTACTAAAATTATTAATTCTAAAACTGGAGAAATTGTTCATACTCCACCCCAATCATATGATGAAATAATGACGTATCTCTCTAATCTTGAAAAATATATAAATTCTAATGAGGAGCCTTATGATTCCCTTATTAAGATGGCAATAATCCATTATCAATTTGAGACAATACATCCATTTTATGATGGAAATGGGCGTATTGGGCGTTTGATCAATATACTCTACCTTGTAATGACAAAAAAACTAGATTTACCCATATTATATTTAAGTAAATATATTATAAGAAATAAAAATGAATATTATGATTTACTCCATAAATGCAATAAAGACATACATAACATTGAAGATTTTATTATTTATATGCTAAAAGGAATTGAAAAAACTTCAGAATTTACAATTAATTTTATCAAAAAAATTAATAAAAGCATTGAATCAACTTGTACTAAAATGAAAGAAAAGCTTCCTAAAATATATAGTAAAGAATTGGTAGATTTAATTTATTATGAATTCTATACCAAAAATATATATTTCCAACAACAATTAAAACTATCAAGAGCTACAGCAACCAAATATCTTAAATTACTTGTTCAAGAAGATTTCTTAATTGAAGAGAAAATTGGGAAAGAGGTAATTTATAAGAATAAAGCTCTATTTGAATTAATTGAGATCTATTAAATGATTAGAAAAATTAAGTATTCAATATTTATATGGTAACTCTTAGGATTCAAAGGCTTTAATATACGATATATTTCTTACAATTATATTAGATTTCCACCAGTTTTTGCTTATTGACCATTGTTCATCAAATGCACCCCAATTCCAAGTTACATTCCATGTACCATCTTCATTTTGGGTTTGTTTAATAAAATTATACTCGAAAGTGCAAATCTCTTCATTACTGGAATAAAAATCGCTATTTTTACTAGTAATGAGCTGTGATGGTTTGCAGACATACGCTCTACTCCAAATGGCAGTATTATATGTAATGATTTTACTTATTTGCTGCTGTAATAAGGTTCTAAATTCTTCTAAGTTCAATAAATTTTTTAGATTACACTCTCTCATATATTCATACAATTCTACAATACAAGTAATTTCGTGCATGGATTCTAGCGGGAAATTCTTTTTAAAATAATCATAAGCTTCTTGGGCAATTCCACAGGCTAAAATATATAACGATGAATTTTCATCTGCATATTTAAGAATGAAACCAACTAAACTTGCTGTTGGATTATAACCTTTTTCTTCATCTTTTATATACGACCACCAAGGAGCATGTGGGTAGTTATTATTACTTTTAACGGTATTAAGTCCATGCCATCTATGGCCATCAAACTCATCACCTGAACTAAGATATTCTAAAATCTTTGATATCAAAGGATGATTTTTATCCTCTAAGCCTATTTCTTTAATAATCCTTGTTGCTACCCATGTTTGTAATGGAGTTGATTTTTTATTCCAACAATCAGGTTCAAGGGCATTAGCAAATCCTCCATCTTCATTCTGATAAGCTATAAGGCATTTTATGACTTCTTCCCTATCGCCATTTTCAAATAAGTAATTCCATCTTGCCATGTCTAAAGGTCTTGCATTTCTATATATAAAAGATCTTGCTTTTGCTACTGTATCCATAATCACACTCCGTATAATATAAAAACTCTTTGTGATGACTTTCTTAATTTTCTTAATAATGGGAACCTTATTTAACAATCATTACGCTATCATTTCAATTAGATAAATTAAATATTTTTACCCATCAATTTGTCTATTATAATAATTAAACAAATCACTGATTAATCATTATAGTATTCAAATACCAGATTAATCACTTCAAATAATAAACTCAAGCATAGTAATTACGAAGAATATAGGAGAGTTCCAAAATGATTGTTTTTGAAATGCCCTCTTTGGTATTTTATTCTTTTATGAGAAGTTTTTTTTATCTCTTTAAACAATAACAAGTTACTTGAACTATTTTAAGTGTACAAAATATTCAATTTTAATATTCAATTAATAAGATTAGTCTAAATATTCAAGTTTTACTTCAGGAAAACTATTTTCATTTTCCATAACAACACTTAATGAAAATTTACCTTCAGTTAATACTTCATCAGTAATTTCAGAAGCAATCATTTCAAAAAAAGGTCTTAAATCATCGATGTAATCATTAATGCTTAATTTAAAATATAAAGGTGTATATGATTCTGATAAATCATTAATAGTAACATAAGCTTGACTATTTAAATCAATCCAATTGGTTTTTAAAGATAAATTACTTAATAAAAGCTTCTCTCCTTCAACATCCACTTGTAATGAAAGGTTATCTATTGCCCAATTTTCTTGATTACCAATAAATGATAATTCTCCTAAAAACATATAAGCCAACATTGATATACTTTCTCTTATTTCCTGTTTAGCCGTATACTCAAAGCCTGTTAAATTTAACGACATTTCTTCGAAGACATCCTTAAAAGTCATTATATTTGCTTTATCATTCTCTTTTACAAAATCATATGGGTTAAGATTACCTTTAGCTTCGAAAGATAAATCTTCAAAACTCATCGTACCTATACTCGACTTAACAATAATATCAGCATTTTCTATATCTAAAGCATTTATTATGAAGTCTGAATCAATTGGTTCATATTCTGAATTATATATTTTAGTATTTATATTACCATAAAAATGTACTTTCATTTCAGGTTGTTCAATACTAAAAGAATTTAAAATATCTGAATAGTTCATTCCCTTAATTGTAATTTTTATATCAGTTAATTGCGAATTATAAGGATTCCTGTATAAATTAAGAGCTTTTAAGAAAGGTATTTCGATATCCAAAGAATCAATATTTAATTTAACCCCAGAATCAAAAACTTTTATACCATTTATTGTTAATAAGCCCTGTGTAGTATAAACCATTACATCATTATAACTCAAACTATATTCTAATTGATTCTCCTCAATCCATTCATCTAACAATGAAATAATCTGTTTCTCTGCTCTGTTATTAGTTACATTCAAAGCGATAACACCTATCACAACTAAACTTAAAATGACTATTATTCCGACAATTACTCTTTTTTTCATAGAACCTCAATTAATACTAAATATTAGTATAAGTTATTAAAATATTAATATAAGAAAACTTTTAATGGTTATAATTTAACCTATGCTTATGGTAAAAACTAGTAAAAATTAAAAAAACTTATTACCCAACAACGACTTATCAACATTCAAATTTATTAATGAGGAAAATTAATAAATTGATATAATGAATTAGTTTTATTTTTCTTCCTTGAGGACTTGGAAAATATTATCAAACATTTTGATATAAAAAACAGTTATTTTTTAATCGCTCATATCAAAAGAAATTATGACTGCTATATAGCAGCTTTGTGTACTAAAAAACATACCAACTTATTTGACAATGTTTTTGTAAAAATCTTTTTATTCAAAATTACAAGAACATCTTACCAAATAAAAGATGATGGAATATATATAACAGAAGATGACCACTAACATACGGTTTCAAGTCTTAAAACCTGCACTTTTCCATTGGATTTCACACGCCTTTACCTACAAGTAAATCTAAGATTTCTATTTTGACTCCAAAACTATGTACCCGTAATTTGCTAAATCTCACTAAAATTAATGTTTTACTAGCTTATATATTTAGTATCAAAATAGAATAAAAATGTAAATAAAATGTATTTTCACACTTAAGATTATCAAGAAAAAACATATTTACACTAAAGATTTTTTAAGGTTTCATCTTTTCTATGTAATTATTTTCTATAGAATAAAAAAATGGACAGTATAAAAATAGCAATGGAATTATAATGAACTAAAGGCAATTATATCTAGAGAAACACTAAATTAGGTTAAGTAAATTCTTTAGAGTTTTTTAAAATTATTTAAATATTATTCACTAAATCTTTAGTATAATAAAAAATCTCAAAACTATATTTCTGATTATTGTATATGCAAATTCATTTTCATTAATTGTTATTCAATTAGATAATTTTGAAATTGAATTTATCAAACAATTAAAGCAATTAGGATTTTATCAAAATTCATATATACAAGAATATATAAATTTAAATCAAATATATTATAATATAATTTTGCTAATGAAAGGAGTTCCTTATGATTTTAATAAAAAACATATTCAAAACATATGATAAAAAACTTATACTTAACAATATTTCATTTCAAATAGAACAAAATAAACCTTTAGGATTAATCGGGTGTAATGGAGCTGGGAAAACAACTACTTTAATGATTTTATCTCAATTAGTTACAAGTGACAGTGGTGTTATTACTTTAGACAATAAAAAAATATTAAAATCTGATATTTTCATGGTTTTAGATGGACAAAGAAATTATATTTGGTCCATTTCAGTTAGAGAAAACTATCGCTATTTTGCAGCATTAAGAGGCTTTAATTATTCACAAATACTAGAAAAACTAGAAAATGAAGAAAAATTTCAAATAATACATAATCTATTAGATATTAAATTCGGGAAATTATCGATGGGACAAAAACAAATTGTTTCAATTCTTTTCCCTTTACTGATAGATTCTAAAATACTGCTTTTAGATGAACCATCAAATGGGTTAGATTTTGAGAATCAAGAAATATTAAATAATCTAATTATAAATAATTTTAAAAACCGTTATGTTGTTATCTCTTCACATAATATTGAATTCATCTATAAAACATGCTCTGAATTTGTAATTATGAATAAAGGTATAATAAGCCATACACTTCAAAAAACAAATCTAAAATCAGAATATGATTTAAAAAATATTTATAAAAACTCATTAACTAAAGGAGAAAACTAAAATGAAAAAATATGTAACAACTTTTTTTGCTGAAATTAGAGTCAATATTGTTGAAATGTTTTCTTATAAATTTAGTTTTTTTCTAGATATAATTGTAATGTTTGGATTATTAGCATTAGCCTTTCTTTCAAATTCAGGATATAAATTTATTAATTACTATAACATTGACCCAAATTTTGTTAACTATGAAAAATCTATGATTCTTCTTGGTTTCATTAATTGGATGCTTTGCAACAGTTCATTAACTGTTGTTTGTAATGGTTTGAGAGATGAAATGTTAAAAGGTATTTTTTCTCAGAAAATGATGTCAATTGTAAATTATCCATGGCTATTATTTGGTAAAACAATTGGATCGGTAATTATTTCTTTTTTAGAAATTGTAGTTGTTTTAATTCTCACAAAACTTATTTTTGATATCAATTTATTAATTTCTAATATATATTTACTAATATTAGTTATTACTTTCATTGGAATGTATGGGGTCTCCCTATGCATTGGATCTATTGTTTTGGAGAAGAAAAAAATTGGTCAATTATTATTAATTATTCAAGCTATAATTTTATATTTATCAGACGTATTTACAATAAGTAATTTTCCTATATATTTCAAATTGCTACCATTAAGCTTAGGAAATCATTTAACAAGAGCTTTTATTACAAATGATTTTGATATAAAGCAACTTTTTATGCTTATTGGAATTTCTAGTTTATGGCTTCTTTTAGGTATAATATTATTCTTTGTATCATATAAGCGCTTAAAAAAACGAGGAAGATTATTTTATTAAATGGGAAAAAATTTAATAAACAAAATTTATTAAAATACAAAAGAGAATCCTAATGTTATTTTTATATCATGCTTTGAAGATTCAAAGAAATTAAAAATTATACTTATTTAAAATTCAATGAAATAGCAAATAAAAACTAACAATCAAATAAATTTTATTTTATTTTTCTCTTCAAAAATTTGGTACTATTCCTGTATTAATAGATAAACAAAAAAACTGCTATAAAAATAATAAAGAACTTAAAATTAATATTTTTACATTTAATTTTAACATTTATTAAATTCCTCAATAAAAATAGGTTACATTCGACAAGGTCAAAACTCACTTTCATCAAAAGTATATAAAACAATTATTCCTGACATTATTTTAGCTAAAACTGTTGCTACTAAAGAAACAGTCAATATACCTCAACTTTTACAATAGATTTTGTATCCTTTTTGATAATCTTTTTTGTTGTCGATTCAAAAGAATTTATTTTAATTAGTATTTATTAATATTGATCTTTAGTTATTAAAGGTTTTGCTTTATATAAAATTATTTTAAGTTATAATAATAATCTATTTATTTTTACTCAAAAAAACCACAATAAATTCACTTTTTGGTTGATCTTTACAATTAATAGCTTTTCATCAATTCTTGAAATGACTCTTATTCCTTTCATAATATAAACCAATTAGAATATAAACAACAACTCTTATAATTATTAAAATTATAATCTGAAATTGAATATTTATATCACGAATAACATATATTTTCTCTATATGTAAATCAGTGAAATTCCAAAAATCAAATTTATAATCAACACTACTTTTAAAAAAAGAATTGATTGCTTCTTTTCCCTATATAACAAATAAAACAAGTATATAAATAAAAGTATACCAATAATACCAATAATTAACTCTATTAGATTTGAATTTCGAGTAGCATTAGTGATATTTATAAAATATTCTACTATCATCAATGGGATGATTATATAAATAAATACTTTGTGAAACTTTAACTTTTTATCCGTTTTTTTTACAATATTACTATTGTTTTTTATTAAATTACTCTTTGACATGTTATTCCTCCAAATAAAAATTATCCTAAAACAACGTAGTTCCCCAATAATTTATTCAAAAAAAACAATTTAAATTTCCTTAGTTGAGTTTGATTATTACATAAACAGTAGATTTTTAATAAAAATCTTTGGTGTATTCGTGTTTTTTTAGATAATCTTAAGTGTAAAAAATTACGTAATATATGAAAAAGATAGATCAAGTAAATTATGTTCTTATAAAAATCCAGACAAAGAAAAAATTTGTTGATAAATTAAGAAAGGAAATTTATACTATTTTCAATTCTAATTTATTAATTAACACAATTGATATAGAAAACGTCAAAGAGAACAAATTCACGTTAAATTATTTATGAATAACACCTACAAAGAAATCAATCAAGAAAATTTGATAAATAGCTAAGCAAGTATATGGTAATCTAAAGGCTAAACTATCCTATTTTTTCATTGACTTTTACAAGGTGCTAAGGCTTCAGTCTTTTATTATTTATTAGTTGAATCATACAAAGTATTAAAGATAGATGTTAATACATATCTTACTCATGTGTTATTAAATGCAGGAGAAGCAACAACTGAAGAAGATTGGGGACAATCTTTTACCAATAAATGATAATTTAGAAGCAACTTCAAAATATCTTGATAAATTAGCAATAGCGAGTGCTAATCCAGAGAGAACTGAATCATATATTCTTCATGGTAAGAAAAAAGATAGCAAATCATAATCTTATGCTACTGAATAATATTTAAGCTTTCAATTTGCTACGAGATTTCGCTTACATTGAAAACTAGTCCATTTTGAAAATAGACTTAAATATATAAAAAATAATATACTGGGAATAAATTAAGAGTGTTATTAATGATAGATTATTATCAATTGAAACAAATATATTGAACAACAGAAACTTATATAAAACGATAAAGCTAATCATATGGAAATATAAGTAAAAATTTGTAGTTCACAACCTTACTATTCTTCAACGAAAAAAATGAAAAGGATTAGGCAAAAAACAAACATTCTTTAGTATATTAAGATAAGTAATCATCAAGGAAAGCTAATAATGTCGTACGTGTAGGCACTTCTAATTTTTTATAAATATTTCTTAATCTATTTTTAATTATATTTTCTGTAGTATTAAAACTATATGCTAATTCTTGATTTGTTATATTTCCTCTTGCGAAATAGAATTTTAAAATAATTTCAAATTCATCCTTTGATAATAATTTAATCTTATCATTTTTTCTTAATTTTTTTTCAGTTAAAATTTTTATTTTGTCTAATTTTTCTTTTTTTTGAATTATTGATAGTTTTTTATTATTATTTAAATTATTGTTTTCTAATTGCTCATCATAATCTGAATTGAAAAGTATAAAATTATTTAATATATTTAATTTTTTAGTTTTCTCAAATAATAATATATTAAAGTCTTTGATATTTATTATAATAATGAATAAAGCCATGAATATAAAGAATATAGCTTGTCCAATAATTTCCACAGCCATAAAATTATTTACTTTTATCGAAAGTCCACTACAAATTAGAAAACCAATAAATATTAATATTAATTTCCTAAGAAAATTTTTTTCAAAAAAATGATATCTATAAGCCAAATTAAAAGCAACAATTCCGAGCCCCCATCCCCAAAAAGAATCTAAAGCTTCAAAAAGTGAAAAATAACTTTGAAATAAAAATAAATAAACTTGCATGTACCTTATTTTTGTGGAATTTATTTTAGCTGAAATTCCAAATAATATAATTAATATAAAATAAATAGGTATATAAGATTTAATTAATATTTCAATATTTAATAGATTTTGATTTGTAGAAATAAAATAAATTACTTTTATAAAAGATAAAATAAGAAGTAGCGCTATAAAAATAAAACTTATGTATTTTTGTATAATAAATAAATCTTTATCTTTCATTTTTATAACCACCAAAAATTTTGAGTTATAATTTCATTAATAAAACTTCTAGGAATCATGTAATACTCCAATTAAATTCATTTATCGTCAAATATATTAGTTAAAATATTATTCTTACATGTATTACTCAATGGAAAAATATATTATTAAATTAAACAGGGCTTTTTAAGTTTCTAAAAATCTATCAATCTATAAACTTCTATAATACTTATTTGCTATAATAGCTTATGTCTTTTCAAGTTTATTTAGAATATGAAAATCACAATTCACTTCATCAAACTCAAAAAAGCTATTACCAATAATTAATATTTAAAAACTTAACTATAATTTAAATAAACAAGATTCTATTTTATTAATATCTGTAAAAAGTATTTTTTCCCAAATAAATATCACAGTTAAAACTTTTTTAGCTTTTAATTCTATTTGGTTTTGTAAAGCACCACCAACTTATACTGAAGTATTAGTATGACCATATCTATATTCAATATACTTAACATCACAAAGGAACATTTTTTAAATTAAAAATGCACATTTAGAACCTAATAATTCATCTAATCTGATTGTATTACAAACTCCATCCTTCGTTTTTCTCAATGAAATAAAAATAACCAGTATCCATATTATTTCCCAAAAAAAGACCTATCCTTATTTAGGACTTGAGCTAAATATTTGAACTCTACATTTTGTAAATAACTTCTACTTACATTTATATGATACTCAGCAAAAGAATGGGTACCAATAAAAAAGCAATTTAGCATAGTAAAAAACAAACCTTTAATAGGTATAATTTAACATAGGATTATAATAAAAACTAATTAAAATTTAAAAAATTTATTCCCCATCTACTACTTATCAACATTAGAATTTATTAGTGAGAAAAATTAATAATTTGATATAATAAATTAGTTTTATTTCTTTTCCATCAATAAATCAGCAACAAAAACTTCACCTTTATAAAGTGAACTTTAATTACTTTTTTTCTAAAATACATCAACTATATCAACAATATAAATAAACATTTTAATAGAAAACTCTGTTATAAAGCCATCATTGACTTTGTTGGTTTCAAGAAATCTATCAATCTGTAATTTTCTAAAATACTTAGAAGCTAGAATTGTTTTTTCTCTTCAAGTTTCTCTTAACTTTTTTATAATTCAAATATTTTTAAATTGTTAATCGTAATATTTTGAAGATTTATAAATTAAATTTAAATTAATAACCTATACTTACTATATTATGAGCAAAATAACAGGTAAAGATTATCCTTAATTAAAGAGTTTTATTATATTTCTTTTTTGCTTTATATTAGAGATGTCTTTCTATATACACTATTATAAATTTTCCATAGATTTTTTCCAAATTTTTTTATAGGGTGCTCATTGCTTAGAAAGAAATTTTGTTACTAAATATAAAGATTTTAATAATAATTTTTAATTTAAAAAAAGATACTCATTTGTTTGTTTAATCTATCATAAGAACTATTCATAAAATTTAACTTATAAAAAGTTCTTAATTATTCAATCATTTAAATTGAATTATTACCTTAATTTTTATGGAATAGAGGATAAAGAGATTTATATAAATTTCTATAAATATAATAATTTTTTTCATATATATGATAGTTCTCTGAATTAGTATAAGAAACTAATTTTTGTTCAGTAAAATGTTCAATTACATTTTCATTTAATATTCCAATTCCCATTCCTGCCAAAAATGCAGCACCTAAACAGGAGCCTGGATTATATTTGATATAATACACATCTTTCTGAAATACATCAGCCATAATCTGTCTCCATAGAGGACTGGTGGAACCACCATTAGTAATAAATATTCTATCAATTGATAATCCTTTATTTTTCAGAACTTCTTGGTGATGTAAGAAAGCAAAAGCTATAGACTCAAGCATAGCTCTATATATATGAATTTTTGTATGAGATAAAGTTAATCCATATATAACACCACGGGCTTTTGCATCAAATATAGGCGTTTTTTCTCCAATAAAATAAGGAAGTACGACGACCCCATCACTACCCGCTGGTAATAATGCAGCTTTTTCATCTAATTCTTTAAAATCTTCATTACCAAATTCATTTTTAAACCATTTTAATAAGGACCCACTAGAAGCAGTACAACCGTTTAGGACAAAAGGACAATCACTGGATGGAAAATAGTCAAGAAACAACTTATCCTCATAAGTTAGTTTATCCACTGGGAATAAAACATCACCGGCTCCACCTAGTTTTAAAACAAGATCTCCGAGTTTTGTAGCGCCTGTAGCAAAAGCTGAAACTACATGATCTGCCGAACCAGCTACTATAGGAATTCCAATTTTTAAACCTGTTTTAATATTTAACATTTCAGTAGTTGATCCCGTAATTTCTTTTGATGCAACTACCTCTGAAAGCATTTCGTTTTTTATACCATAATAATCTAGAATAGAAGCTCCCCAGCAATTATTTGTTACATCCCATAAACCACTTTCAAGAGCCCAATTTAATTCAATATTTAAATTTCCACATAATAAATATCTAATATAATCATAAGAGCCAACAATATATTTTGTTTTTTTAGATTCCTCTGGGAAATTATCAATAAACCATTGCCATTTATATCCTATATGTTGACTATTTACATGAGAACCTGTTTTTAAAAAATAGGAAGAGTTTTCTTCCCCTTCAAAAAACTTAGAGGCTTTTGTTAAAAAATCTTCTGCACGTAAATCATTTTGTTGTATTGAATTATATAATGGATTTTTATCTTTATCTAATGCAATGAAAGTAGGAACCATGCCAGTAACTGAAATAGCTTCTATAGACTTTCCATAATCTTTATTAACCTCTTTAAGCATGGAATAAAGGTTTTCTTTCCAAATTAAAGGATCCTCTTCAGCCCAAAGAGGTTTTGGGCTTAATAAATTATGAGAAATCGTATAGACCTTAAGTATTTCAGATTTATCTAGGCTAAGAACATCTAAAACTATTATTTTAATAGCTGTTGTACCAATATCAATTCCTACTACCAATTTAGACATCTTAAAGCATTCTCCTTATCAATTCTTTTGTAGCATTTTCTGCTTGATTGGAGCAATATTCTAAATCTAATGTTGTGAGTTCTTTGTTTCTCATAAGCCATTTACCTTCAACCATAGAATCTGTAACCGATAATCCTGATACAGAGTATACTAGTTGAGTATAAAGATCTTGACCGCAAAAAGGTACAAACCCTATATCTCTTGTATCGAAAGCTATTAAATCTGCTTTTTTACCAATATCTAAAGTTCCAATGTCATCTCTTCCTAAAGCCTTAGCAGCTTCAGTAGTTGCCATATGTACTATTTCTTTTGGTGTAATTACCGATGCATCTTGTTCCCTATGAATTATCAATTTACCAGCAGTACCAAGTTCACCAAACATATCATAACTATTACTGCTACATACATTATCAGTACCCAAAGCTACAGTTAAACCAGCATTACGCATTTCAATAACAGGAGCTGCAGGGAAACCACTTCTCATTGCTGAGGATGGTGCCATTATTGGATGGAAGGGATATTTAGATAAAATTTTCATATCATCACTATTAACAGTAATTGAATGTGCCGCATGTATTGGTATTTCCAAAATTCCCAACTCTTCCATTTTATTTACGGCACGCGTATTAAAATGTTCTAAACAATAATCATTTTCTTCATTACTAGTTGCAAAATGTATATGAAACCCTGAATCATATTTTTTTGCCATCGCAATTTCTGCTTTTATTAATTCTAATGAATTATCTACAAAAAAAGCATGAGGACCAACCCAACCTGTTATTAAATTATGGCTTACACTTTTTTCTAAGAATTCCTCACAACTTTTTAATTCTTGTGCTCTTCTAATAGGATCTCCAAGTTCAACTATTCCATAGGCTATAACGGAACGCATGCCACTTTTATCAACTTCATCAAAAATATTTTGGCTATAAAAATATTGATCAACAAAAGTTGTAGTTCCTGTTCTTATCATTTCTGCACAAGAAAGAGGTACTGTCATTGAAGCAAGTTTTGCATCTGCATAATATTCATATCTTCTTAATGTATTAATAAACCCGTCCATAGTAAAAAGACTAACACCTTCACACATACCTCGTGTTAAAATCATAGGAGTATGTGCATGGCTATTAATTAAACCAGGCATTATAAGTGAATTTTTCATATCACAAACTTCATCAAATTTATCATTTTTAAATGAAATATTATTTAATTCACCAATTTGAGTAATTATACCATCTTTGATGATTATATATCCATTTTCAATAATTCTATCATTACTGTCTAAACACATTATGTATTTAGCTTTAATTAATTTTTTCATATCTACCTCTATTTTCAACTATTTATTAAAATAAGAATTTTTTCTTTTTTTCACGCATTGCTTTATATGAAACTATTGCTAAAATACCTAGTGTTAATAGATATGGCAATATTTGAATTAAGAATGGCGGTATAGTAGTTACATTTTGAAGTCTTAAAGCTAAAGCTTCAGCAAAACCAAAGAATAACCCTGCAAAAAAGGATCCTCCAGGAGCATTAAAACCAAATAGTGCAGCAGCATTACCAAGCCAACCTCTTCCTGCGGCCATATCTCTTGTAAATAAAGTTAAGTGCCCTATTGATAAAAATGAACCGGCTAATCCAGCTAATATTCCACTTGTTATAAGTGCTATATACTGAACTTTTTTTACATTAATACCTACAGCTTTAGCTGCTTTTGGATTTTCTCCAACAGCATTAACATGAAGACCAAACTTTGTTTTATTTACAAGAATTACTAAAACTATTGTTATTATCCAGCTTAGATAAACTATAATATTATAATTTGATAGCAAATCACCAAGAATAGGAATTTTATTAATAAGGGGTAATGAAATAGAATTCAACTGTTTAATTGATGGGTCACTCCAGGTACCGCTTTTATTGAATATAGCTCTCATTAAATAAACAGTAATATCTACGGCTAACATATTTAATGCAATTGATAACAAAACTAAATCAATATTATATTTTGTATGTACAAAAGCTAATAAAGCACCAATTAGAGCCCCAAATAACATAGCAGCAAGTACACCAAAATAGGTAGCAAGCATAGGATTGTTTATACCAATTGTTGTAAAATTTCTAAATAAATATGTTGCAACTATAGCAACAAATGCACAGGTTGTTGTCATCCCATCTAATGCAAGGTTTAATACACCAGCCTTGTTACAAAGAGCAGCACCGATAGCAATTAATATAATAGGAGTTGCTAAACGTATTGCACTTGTCATCAAAGTTATTGAAAAGAGAGCTTTAATTAATTCCATTATACTTCCTCCTTTACACTGCTATAAAATAATTTATCTACTAATTTTTCTACTTTAGGAAGATATATCTTTTGACAAGCTACAAATATAATTATAAGAGCTATTAAAACCCCGCCTAATTCTCTTGGAACATGTAAATCTATTTGCAATCCTATTTGAGCGCCTTGCCTAATACCTGCAAGAAGAATAGCAACTATGGAAACACCAAATGGATGAGATGCACCTAACATTGCAATACTTAATCCATCAAAACCTATTCCTGAAGAAAACCCTGTCATAATTCTATGATAATTACCTAAGACTTCCATACCACCAGCTAAGGCTGCAACTGAACCACTAAAACACAGTGTTCTTATTATTACTTTGGTACTATTTATACCACCATATTGTGCAAATGTTGGATTTTGACCAACCATACGAATTTCATAACCTCTACTAGATTTAAAAATATAGAAATAAACTATAAATACAAAAATCATTGAAACAATAAAAGAAATTCCCCATCTAGATCCATTTACAAATTGGGGTAACCAATAAGCTTTATTAATTACAGCCGATTGTGCCTTTTGCCCAGAATCTGCACGAAGTGGAAATGCTACTAAATATTCAAGTACTAATGAGAAAATTTCATTAAGCATAATTGAAGATATAATTTCGTTAACACCGAGTTTAGCTTTCATTGCTCCAGGAATATAACCAATTACATATCCAAAAAGCATTGAACAAACTAATATCAATGGAATAGCTATAATAGCAGGTAATGTTAAACTTGCTCCAAGCCAAGCTGCAACAATTGCACCACCAATATATTGAGACTCTTGAGCAATACAGAAAACACCTACTCTAAAAGAAATCATAGCAGCTAACCCTGTTAATATTAAAGGAGTAGCTTGCCCTAGAGTTGTCCATATGGGCCATACTTTACCATTTGTTCCAAAACCAGATACTATTAATGTACGAAAAGCTGCTAATGGAGATTGCCCACTTAAAGCTATTAATAAGGAGGAAATTATAGCACCTAATAAAATAGCTATTAAAGAAGTAATAAATGTAATTATTATTGCTTTATTTTTTAATATTTTCATATTTTTCCACCTGCCATAAGTATTCCAATATTATGTTCACTAATATCAGAACCTATTAATTCTCCTTGTAGGTTACCACCACACATTACTCCGATTTTATCACTCAAAGTCATAAGCTCTTCAATTTCAACACTTATTAATAAAATTGCTACATTTTGTTTTCTACATTCAAGAACTGTATGGTAAACGAATTCAATACTTCCAACATCTAAACCACGAGTTGGCTGATCAATAATTAGTAATTTAGGATTTTGAGAGATTTCTCTACCTAAAACTATTTTTTGCATATTACCACCAGATAATTTTTTAACTATGCCTTTTGGACTAGCCCCAGCAACATGATAATCATTAATTATTGATTTACTTAAATTATTAATTTTCTCACTATTTATTAGGTAATGCAAATTAAATTCAGGTTTATTTTGTAATCCGATAAGAACATTTTCTTCAACATTAGCTAAAATGTTTAAACCACCATTAATACGGTCTTGTGGAACATGACCAATACCTAAATCTTTTCTTTCTTTGATACTTTGTTTATTTAAATTTTGACCTAAATAAATTATTTCACCTTTTGAAAAGCGTCCTAAGCCAACGATACCTGCAACCAGAGATTCTTGGCCATTACCACTAACCCCGGCTATTCCATAAATTTCACCAGCTCTTACATCAAATGATACATTATGAAGAACTTCATTTCCCATAATATTATTCATACAAACATTTTTTAAACTTAAAACAGTATCTTTAAAGTTAGGTTCTTCCTTATCGATTTTTAAAAGCACCTTACGTCCTACCATCATATCAGCTAAACTGTTCATATCAGTATCTTTAGCAAGAGTTTGTCCAACTACATGGCCTTTTCTCATTACCACTATATTATCTGAAACTTCTAAGACTTCTTGCAATTTATGTGAAATAAATATTATTGTCGTGCCCATTTTAGCTAATTTTTTCAAAGTCTCTAAAAAAGGTTTAACCTCTGTTGGTGTTAATACGGCAGTTGGTTCATCTAATATAAGAGTTGAAATATCTCGTGCTAACATCTTTAAAATTTCAACTCTTTGCATTAAACCAACATCTAGTGTTTCTACAATTCTATCAGGATCAATTGGAAGAGAATATTTTTTAGCTAAATCTAATACATACTTTCTATTAGAGTTTTTATTAGTAAAAAATTTTGATTCGATACCAAGTAATATATTCTGTTCGACCGTATAAGATTTTACCAACATAAAATGTTGATGAACCATACCGATACCATGTGATATTGCATGCTTAGGAGATGAAAAATGGGTTTCCTTATTATTAATAATAATTTTTCCATCATCGGCAGTTTCAAGACCAAATAATATATTCATCAAAGTTGATTTACCTGCACCATTCTCTCCACAGATAGCATTAATTTTTCCCTTTTTTATAGCAAAAGAAACATTATTACAGGCTTGAACATTACTTGAATCATAATATTTATTAATATTTTCAAAAACAATAGCGTTTTCTTCCATAAATAATCCTTTATATTAAAATTACTGGATACTTTAAAAGTATCCAGCATTAATTAATTACTTTAGAGAATCCCATAAAGGTTCTGTTAATGCATCATATACATCAAATTCTCCTGCTAGTATTTTTGTTTTATAAGATTTAACTAAATCTTCAATTTCTGGTAACTCAGCTACCATATCTTTAGGTCCATTATCTTTAAATGTAGTACTACCAATATCCCAAGATAAGCCTGTAGCAGAATCTTCCATACCTAAAGTTCTAAATCCACCTTTGTATGTTCCATTTACATAATCTTCAATAAGGCTATATGTTGAATTATCAACCCTCTTAATAACACTTGTAATAATTATTCCAGGATAATAATCGTCTTGGTTTGTATCTACACCAATAGCAAATTTACCAGTTTCATGAGCTGCTTCTAATACCCCTTCACCACTCAAACCAGCAACAGAATATATAATATCACAACCTTGGTTATACAAAGATATTGCACTTTCTTTACCTAAAGTAGGATTAGAAAAATCAAAACCTAAATAGTTAACATAAACAGTAGCATCAGGATTTACAGCTAAAACACCTTGTTTAAATCCATAAAAGAATTGATTAATGCCAGGAGCATCTCCACCACATACACTAGCTACTTTATCTGTTTTAGTTAATTTTCCAGCAACAACACCAGCTAAGAAACTTGATTCATTTACATTAATCAATAGAGAAGCAAGGTTTTCTGGAAGTTGATCAGCATATAATTCACTTGGGGATCCAAACATTTGTTCTGGATATTCATTTGCTAAATCAAGCATCATTTGAGTGTCTAAACCAACACCTAATATTAAATCATAGCCTTTATTAATAGCACTTCTCATTGCTGTTTCATGCTCATTAACACCAGCAGTTTCAATTATATCGGCCTTAACAGGTAATTCTTTATTTGCTCTAATTACACCTTCATTAGCGCTATCACAAAATGATCTATCACCTAATGGACTAGGTAATACAATAGCAACAGTAGTTAATTTCTCTTCAGCTTTACTACTTTCTGAAGACCCTTGAGCAACTAAACTATTAACAACAATTAATGAAACCATTAAAAGACTTATTATTCGTTTTATCATTTTCATTTGAACCTTTTACCTTTTTATTGGACTGTTCTTGCAACATCCATGAATCTTAATACTTTTTCTTTATCTACAAGAGAAAAGAAATCTCCACTTTTAAAAGCTGAACCAATAACACATCCACTAGCAACTGAAAGTTGTTCTTTTACATTAGATATATTAACTCCAGTATTAGCAAAAACTGGTACACCTTCCACAGCATCTACTGTTTCTTTTAATAGATTAATATTTGTTTCAACACCTGCAGTTTGCCCTGAAACACAAATCGCATCTGGTCTACAATTGAATACAGTAGTTTTTGCAACATCTGATAACTTTCTATTACCCAAATAACTACTAGCCTCTGGATAAATGTTATACAATAACTTTACGTTTTTCCCTCCTATTTCATTTCTCTTACGAATTGTTTCTCCGCAATTAGTATCCCATAATCCAAAATCACTTGCGTACACACCACTAAATATTTCCCTTACAAATAAGGCATCTGTAGCAACTGCTAATTCACATGAAGCACTCGCATCCCATAATACATTTACTCCAAAAGGAATTTTTATTTCTTTTTTTAATTCTCCAATAATACGAGCCATAGTAATAGCCGTGATTGGTTTTACTTTAGTAAGATATGGAAGACTATATTCATTAGAGAACATGACAGCATTTACGCCACCATCTTGTAATGCATTTAAATTCTTGTAAGCATTTTCTAAAATGTATGAAACCCCTTTATCTTGATCATACATAGGGTCTCCGGGCATTGCATCTAAATGACACATAGCGATTACTGGTTTTTCTACCTTAAAAACTTCTTTTATCCAATTTGAATTCACTTAATTACCTTTTTCCTTTGAGTAAATAAATTTTACTCCAGCTGTTATTAATTTATTTTGATATTCTTCTTCTAAATCTTTATTAGTAATAAGAATATCTACATCTTCTAACTTACAGATGCGACTGCATGTTTTCTTACCTAACTTAAGTTTATCAGCCAATACCAATATTTCATCAGAACAATTAATCATTGCCTTTTTTACTTCAACATCTTCCAAACTATAATCAGAACAGCCAAAATCTATATCAACACCACCTACACCAATAAAAGATTGATCAAGATGAATTTCATCAAAAAATTTTACTGTTTTACTTCCAATTATAGATCCTTCACTTTTTCGCAATGTTCCAGGAGGAATGATGAGATTAAGTGTTTCTGACTCCATACAAAGATTCATTATTCTTAAACTGTTTGTGACGATAGTTAATTTTCGATTCATTAAATGTCTAACTAATTCAAGACAAGTTGAACCACAATCAACTCCAATTATTGTATTATCAATAACAAAATCAGATGCCAAATTTGCTATATAATTCTTTTCTTCTCTCGCTTTTTGTTCTCGATCATTATATGAAGGTTCTACAGTAGATAAATCTTTTGAAACAACACCTCCGAATACTCTCTTTACTTGATTATCTTTTTCTAATTGAGTTAAATCTCTTCTAATTGTCATTTCGCTAACTTCAAAAATTTGTGATAATTTTGTAACAGAAATAAAAGAGCTACTAGCAAGTAATTTAATTATTTCATTGTGTCTATTGTTCATACGATTTCCTTTTCTAGTTGTTTATGTTCGAACATTCTTAATTTTTTATGAGTGTAAATCAACAAAAATCATTTGTCAATGTTTATTTGCGAGCAATAAATAAAATATGCATATTTTGTATAAATATGTATAAATTATTTATATCAAATAAAATATTACATAAACATAAACATATACTACATTCTATTTATGTTTACCTAAGTAAAAATATTATTTTTTGTTTATATACCTAAAAATATCTGTATTTTATTATTTTTATTAGAGATCCAATTTTGTTTAAATACAAACATTTTGCTGTATTTTTTACTATTAAAAAAACAGATTTTTTTTATAAAAAATTTATTTTTTTTAAATCAATGAATAGATTATTTCAAATAATGAACTATTTTTTTTTATATTGTTGATAACAATATTTTTAAAACTATAAAAAATTAAAAAAGAACAATCACACAAAAATTAATTCTATAGCGAGAAAGAAAGATTGCTATAGTAAAAAACAATAATAAAAATATTAAAATTTTAGAGATAAAATTGAAAAATAAGGATATTGAAAATTAGTTGTTGATTTAAATAAAGAGCATTTAATTGTTTTAATCATTAATAATTCCTATAACAAAATATAGTTTCTCACAAATCTTCAACTATTTGTAATAAACAACATTAGATATTTTATCTCAATTATAATAACAAGAAATACTTAATTGTTTTCTTCTACAAATTAGGTGGGGGGACATAAACAGAAATTATTTAAATTAACACTAAATTATAGTTATCTTAACTTTTTTAACAAATCGACAAGAACTATTTCACCATTTTTGGAATGCACCTTAATTTCTCTTTTAGAAAACACTCCAATGATATCAACAATAGATGTAAACAGCTTAGGAGAAAGCTCTGTTATTAATTGTTCCAGGCTTTTATTGTTTCTAGAAATCTATCAATCTGTATTTTCCTTGAATACTTATCAGCTAGAATTGCTTGTGTCTTTTCAAGTTTCTCTTGAATGGAAAAATACTCTGCTGATAGATTATTATAATCTTCATTAAAGTCCTCTGGGTTATTAATAATTGTTGAATTACCTTCAACTAGTTGTTCAATTTGCTTTGATATTTTAATTCAAATGGCAAAACTTGTATTCTATGATGAAACTAGAGCTTAAAATTATATTTTAAGAGAATCCATAAAATACAAGCGTCAAGGATTTGACGCTTGTTATCTATTAATTAATATAAAAAAAATTGTAGTTATATTTTACAAAAATAATAAGTATTAGCTATTTCTTATGGAAATTGCATACTTATTACTATATATTTTAAACTAAGTTTTCTCTTATATAATCTGCTGAATCTTTAGCAAGTTTATCTAAATTTGGATTTTTAATTATATCTCTCCAAACAGCAATATCTTGTCCTACTTGGCCTCCAGCTTTAATAAATGGTTCCTCAATTAAAGCTCCTTGGTAATTGATATCATCTAGTGCTGTTTTGATTTCTTTCCAAGGCATATTACCTAATCCTACAGGTCGTCTATTATTTTCACCGAGGTGAATACCTCCTAGAAAATCACCAGCTAAACGTATGGCCTCAGGAATAGAATCTTCTTCAATATTCATATGAAAAGTATCTAATAATATTTTACAAGAAGGACTATTAACTTTTTTACAATAATCAATAGCTTGTTCACAAGTGTTTAAAAGAAATTGTTCAAATCTATTTATAACTTCACATAATAAAATTACATTATTTTTTTCTGCTATTTTTGACATAACTTTCATACTTTTTATACTTTGATTATAGTAATCTAATCTATTTTCTCCTTTTGGGAGTTGCTTAGGCCAAGTAGAATAAACTGTACCGCATATTGTTCCTCCGCCCATTTCTCCAACGGCTTCAATCATTTTTGTCATAAATTTAATACCATTTAATCTAGTTTTTTCATCCAAAGAAGAAACATCATTGTCTGCAGTAAGTCCTATACCATACGATAATGTAATACCATATTTATTTGCTTCTCTTACAATCGTTTGTCGATCAGCAGATGACATATTTACAATAGTTCCTCCATTAATTTCAAGTTGATTAAATCCCAATTTACTTACTTTTTTGATATAAGATATAAAATCAACATCCCATTCAGTGCTCCAGAACGCATAATAAATACCAACTTTTCTCATTTTTTATTCTCCTATATTTTTATATTTTTTTGTTTTATTTTTCCATTGAGAAGGAGTATACCCGGTTTTTTTCTTGAACAATCTAGAAAAATAGTATTGGCTATCAAAAGCTAATTTGTAAGAAATTTCTTTTATTTGATAATTAGTTGTTTCTAATAATTCCTTTGCTTTATTTATTTTCATATCTAGCAAATATTGATAAGGAGACATCCCAGTAATATTTAAGAAATAATTTCTAAGTTGATAGTAATTCATATTCATTGAATCACAAATATCTTCAATATTGAATTGTTTGTAGAGATTTTCGGTAAAGTAGTTTTTGATTTTAAGAAAGGGATCCTCTCCAAGTGTTGTTTCATGCAATGAAGTTTCTGAAAGAAAAAAATATCTTGTTAAATTAGAAATTAAGGTAGATGCTAATAGAGGTTGTATATTATTCTCAGTTGCTTTACTTATTTTTACTAACTTATTAAAATCTTTAACAACAGTATCAGAGTCAACGGAAATCGGATATGATGTTTGAAATAATTTTGTATTTTGAACCCATCTGTTTGGTATTTCACCATTAAAAATAATCTGAAATTCATTGTAATTTTTATTAAGATTGGGACTAATTTCAAATTTGTCATTCGGTTGAAATAATATAAATGTACCTTTTTTGATAATTCCTTGGTAATCAAACGACTTAATAAAAGCTTCTCCTTCATGAACATAATAAAAGTGGAAATATTCATCAATAATCGGGACATACCATCTATTCGAAATTAGTGAATTATTGGTTTCAGATTTAATATTATTATTCTCAATCTCAAAAGATTGAAACCCTTTATTAGATAGTTTAATAACACTACACCCAAATGTTTTTCCTTGCTCTGAAATAGGAATATATTCAGCAAAATTGGTGTTTAAAAATATATTTGAATTCATGTAGATTTGTTTTTCCTTTGTAGGGGTCTATCAAATAAAGTAATAACAAAAATACTAATTCAAATTTAAAAAGCTGTAAAGCCAAAAAAAAAACTAATATAATTAAAAACTAATTTCTTTCAGAGTAAAGAAATATAAATGACTTAATTAACAATAGTATGAAAAATAGGTGTATAAATGTTTAAATTAATCATTATTACTTTAAGTCTTTGTAAATTTTTTTAAATTAAAAAAAAAGTAATTTGTACTTTTTTTTAATCTTTTTAAAAAAAAGTTCATTTTATTGAACTGAGACAAAAAAAGTATATTTATTCTTAATATAAAGTGCATTACTTTTAAAAATTAGATAGTATTTTTTTTATTTTTGTACATTGTTAATTTAGATATTTAGATCAAATAATTAATTGTACAAGGGGATAAAAAATGGGTCATAAACTCTTAGAAATTGAACAAATATCTAAATTTTTTCCTGGTGTAAAAGCCTTACAGAATGTTAGCTTTGATGTAGAAGAATCCGAAATACATGCTTTAATAGGTGAGAACGGTGCTGGAAAATCTACATTAATAAAAGTTCTCTCTGGAATTTATCAACCAGAAGAAGGTGGCACAATAAAGATGAATGGAGAGGTATTAGAAAATATAAATCCTCTTATGTCTTTATCGAAGGGAATTGTTGTAATTTATCAAGATTTTTCATTATTTCCAAATATGTCGGTAGCTGAAAATATAAGTTTAGGGTTATTTGTATCGGCAGGAAATAAAACTGTAAATCGAAAAAAAATGGATGAAATAGCTAAAGAAGCTTTATCTAAGTTAAAAGTGAATATTGATATTCATGCAAATTTGTCTGAATTATCAGTAGCTAAACAACAGTTAGTTGCGATAGCAAGAGCCTTGGCTAATCAGGCTAAAATATTAATCTTAGATGAACCAACAAGTGCATTATCAACTGATGAAGTAAAAAATCTATTTAAAATAATGAAAAACTTAAAGGCTGATGGAATTTCTATGATTTTCATTTCTCATAAGCTTGATGAATTATTTGAAGTTTCAGATAGATTTACAGTATTAAGAGATGGGCAATGTGTTGGTACTTACAACGAAGATCAACTAGATGATGATTTATTAATATCATTAATGGTTGGAAGAAAAGTAGAATATAAAATCTATGAAAAAGTTATATGTGATGAACCTTTGCTAGAAGTAAGAAACTTTTCTAAAGAAGGTAATTTTAAAAACATTAATTTCACATTAAATAAAGGCGAAATTCTTGGTATAACAGGGCTTGTAGGTGCAGGTCGATCAGAGGTAGTTACATCTATTTTTGGGCTTAATCCGAAGGATAATGGACAATTAATCTTAGATGGAAACGAAATAGAGATTAAAAATACTAGCGAAGCAATCAATCATGGGATAGCCTTAATTCCTGAAAATAGGTTGCAAGAAGGTCTTTTATTAAGAAAATCTGTAAATGACAATATTAGTATGACTATTTTAAAAAAGTTAGCTGGCAGATTTGGAATAATCGATGATAGTGAAAAAAATTCTATAGTAAAAAAATGGATAGACAAATTAAACATTAAACCTGGTTATCCTGAAATGCTTGCAAGTAAATTTTCTGGAGGTAATCAACAGAGAATAGTGATTGCAAAATGGCTTGCAACAAATCCAAAAGTACTAATAGTTGATGAACCAACAAATGGTATTGATATTGGCGCTAAAGCAGAAATTCATAGCTTGTTACGAGAATTAGCAAAAAGTGGATTAGGAATTATTGTTATTTCATCTGAGTTGCCGGAAATTCTATCTGTTTGTGACAGGGTAGCTATAATGAGAAGAGGAAACATTAAGAAAATTCTGTCTTGTGATAGTTTGGATCAAGAAAAAATTATGAGCTATGCTTTGTAGGAGTCTTTGATGAAAAATATTATAAAGAAACAAGAATTTACATTGTTTGTGATATTGATAATAATGTGTGTTATTATTGGTTTTTTCAATATAACTTTTTTTAGTATTGAGAATCTTATTGACCTTTTAAAAACTAATTTGGTTTTGACAATGATGGCAATGGGAATGTTGTTAGTAATACTAACAGGTGGAATTGACGTATCTGTTGCTTCAATTATATCAGCTATAACAGTTATAATTGGTAACTTTTTAATAAATGTCTCATCAAATTTAATTGTTGTAGTATTAGTCGCAGCAATATCTGGGATGCTAATTGGTTTAGTAAATGGGTTGTTAATTGCAAAATTAAAAATACCTCCAATAGTAGCAACTTTAGGCACTATGAACATAATAGCCGGTATAAATTTATATATTACAAATGGATCTTGGATTACAGGAGTTCCTCAAAACTTTATTGATTTTGGTAATATTATGTTGTTCAAATTCCATTTAAGTGATGGCCGTTTAATTGGTTTGCCTATCCAAATAATCTTTCTACTTCCTGTATGTATTGGAACATGGTATGTATTAAATAAAACAGTAATTGGTAGAGGAATATATGCCTTAGGTGGTAACAAAGAAAGTGCTGAGAGAATGGGATTCAACTCCACAAATGTTTTACTATTTATATATACTTTTGAAGGCTTAATAATAGGCTTGGCTGCAGTAGCTCATACATCAATAATGAGACAAGTTGACCCGAATGCCTTTAATAGTTATGAAATGGAAGTTATCGCAGCAGTTGTTTTGGGTGGTGCTAGTACACTTGGAGGCTATGGCTCAGTTTTAGGGACTTTAATAGGGGTAGCTTTATTCAGTGTTATTAATAACGGTATGATTTTAATGCATATCCCTACTTTTTGGCAAAACATTGTTGTAGGACTAATAATAGTTGCTTCAGTTTCTTTTGATATGTACCAAAAGAAGAAAGTTGAAAAGAATAAAATAAAAGTAGACGTGGAGTAACAATATGAAAAACAAGATAAATTTAAAAAAAATCACTAAATCAACTGAAAGTATGTTGTTCACAATATTTATTATTATTTTTGGACTAATGTCAATTTTATCACCTGGTAAATTTTTAAGCCTATACAATCTACAATCTATGGCCTTTCAATTACCAGAATTTGGTTTATTTGCTTTAGGTATGATGTTAGTTATTACAACAGGAGGTATAGATCTTTCTTTAACATATACAGCAACGTTAGGAATGGTTGTTGGAGGATTATTTATGTCTTTTTTTAATTCTTTAGGAGCCAACCCTTATTTAGTTATTTTAGGAGCCGTTGTAATAATGATTTGCGTATCGATGTTAGCGGGCTTATTCAATGGTATTGTAGTCTCCTATTTTGGTGTTGCTCCAATGATTGCAACCCTAGGAACAGCAACCTTGTATGAAGGTATAAGCTTGAACATTACTAAAGGGGGAGCAATTTCAGGATTTCCAATTGAATTTATATCAATAGGAAATAGTTCAATTTTAGGTATTCCAATTCCTATGATAATTTTTATAATTGTTGCAATTTGTCTTTGGTACATTGTTGAAAAAGGCAAATTAGGTACTGAAATTTCTATGATTGGGTGTAGCCCCAAAGTTTGTGAGTATTCTGGTATAAAAGTTAAGAAGGTTCTATTAAAGACTTATTTGATGACAAGCTTCCTTGTAGCTATTGCGGGGATCATTATGGCGAGTAGATATAATTCCTCAAAGGAATCTTATGGTTCATCATATTTGTTGCAAGCAGTATCAGCTTGTGTGTTAGGTGGTACAGATATTATGGGAGGTCAAAGCTCAGTTACTGGAACAATTATAGCTGTTTTGATTATTCAAACAATTTCAAGTGGATTAAATATCTTTGGATTAAATAGATACTTGACAACAGTATTTATGGGTTTAATTTTAATTTTAGTTCTAGTTATGAACTATATAATGGAATTAAAAAGTAAAAAAATAAAATAATAAAATAATACATTTGTATTAAAATAAAATGGAGGAAAAAATGAAAAAATTTTTTACGTTATTATCAGTATTTGCATTATGCTCAACAGTTATTTTTGCAAATGGAGCATCAGAAAAAGCTTCTTCAACAAAGGAAAATTCGGTACCTACAATTGTTGTTATGCCAAAATTAGTTGGAATACCTTATTTCACAGCATCAGGCGAAGGCGCTGAAAAAGCTGGAAAAGATTTAGGTGTGAATGTTATTTATACTGGACCAGCAACAGCAGATGCTGCTGAACAAGTAAGAATGTTGGAAGATTTAATTAGTAAAGGAGTAGATGCAATTTGTGTAGCACCTAATGATGCTGCTGCTTTAACTCCTGTATTAGCAAAAGCAAAAAAAGCTGGAATTTTAATTCTAGACTGGGACACAACTGCAGATCCTTCAGTTGTTGATATTTCAGTACACCAAATTGATGATAAAATTTTTGGTGAACACAATTTTGATTTGTTAGTTGATCATATGGGTGATTCTGGTCAGTATGCAATCTTGACTGGTGGATTATCAGCAGCAAACTTAAATACTTGGATTGATTATGGATTAAAATATGCAAAAGAAAAATATCCAAATTTAGATTTAGTAACTACTAGAGTTCCTACTGATGAAAAACAACAAGTTGCATATCAAAAAACATTAGATTTAATTAAAGCATATCCAGACTTAAAGGGTATAGTTGGATTTAGTACTCCAACTCCAATCGGAGCAGCTCAAGCAGTTCAAGAAAAGGGCTTATCTGATGTAATAGCTGTTGTTGGTAATGGATTACCTACAGATGGTGGACCTTATTTAGAAGATGGTTCTTTAGATGTTTCAACTCTTTGGGATCCTGGTAAATTAGGATATTTAACTGTTTACTTAGCTAATGAATCTTTAAAAGGTAACGAAATTGTAGATGGCATGGAAGTTCCTAATGTTGGTAATATTACAGTTACTGACCAAGGTAAAACTGTAATAATGGGACCTCCTACTGATTTCACTAAAGAAAATTATTCAACATTTAGTTTCTAAATAAAAAATATAGATGGGATTTATTCCCATCTATATTTCAAAAGAATATTAGAGGATTTATAATATATGTTAAATTTTAAAGAAGCAGCAAAAGAATATAAAAATCAAGGTATTGATGTAGAGAATGCATTAAAGAAAGTTGCTGAAGTTCCAATTTCTATACACTGTTGGCAAGGTGATGATTTAGCCGGTTTTGAAGTTGAAGGTGCTAGCCTAAATGGGGGTGGTATTCAAGCCACAGGTAATTTCCTAGGTAAAGCTAGAAATATCAATGAATTAAGATCTGATCTAGAAAAAGTTTTATCATTAGATGGTGGAAAACATCGCATCAATTTGCATGCAAGCTATGGAGATTTTAACGGAGAATTCAAAGATCGAAATAAATTAGATAAAAAATATTTTTATACATGGATCGATTGGGCAAAAAAAATGAATTTAGGGATAGATTTTAATGGGACTTTTTTTTCTCACCCCAAAGCAAATAATGGATTCACATTATCTAGCCCAGATTCTGAAATAAGAAATTTTTGGATAGAACATGAAAAACAATGTCGAGAAATTGCTGCATTCATTGGTAAAGAAATGGGCTCTCCTTGTATATTAGATACATGGATTCCTGATGGAACAAAGAATTTAACTTCAGGGAAAATGTATTATAGGCAGATATTAAAAGAATCTCTCGATGAATGTTTTAAGGTTAACTATTCACCTGAATATATGCGAGATGCTCTAGAAACTAAATTGTTCGGAATTGGATCTGAATCTTATGTTGTAGGATCTCATGAATTCTATATGAATTATGCAGCCCGTAATAATAAAATGTTATGTATCGATATGGGTCATTTTAATGTAGGAGAAGATGTTTCAGATAAATTGTCTTCGATATTATTATTCGATGATGAACTTTTAATGCATGTAAGTAGACCAATGCATTGGGATAGTGATCATGTAATTTTATTTAATGAAAAAATTAAAAATGTAGCTGAGGAATTAGTTAGATCCGATAAGCTTGATAAAGTTCATATTGGATTAGATTTTTTTGACGCTTCAATAAATAGAATAGGTGCTTGGGCTATAGGAACAAGAACATTTAGAAAAGCTTTATTATTTGCATTATTGGAACCCAATAAAAAACTTCTTAATTTGGAATTAGAGAATCGAGGGTTTGAGCATATGGCACTTCTAGAGCGACAAAATACATTACCATTTGGAGCTATTTGGGAAGAATATTGTAAAAGAACAAATACATATAATGATGATGATATGGTTAAAGTTGTTTTAGAGTATGAAAAAGATGTTTTAGTAAAAAGAGGCTAATTGTGGATTATTTTGGAGCAATTGATATTGGGGCTTCAAGTGGCGTTTTAGTTGTTGGATGGATAGAAGATAGCAAAATCAAACTTGAGGAAGTTTATAGATTTGAAAATGGATATCAAGAACGTAATGGCAGATATTCTTGGAATATATCACTTTTATTTTCAAATATAATAACTGGTTTGAAAATGTGCAAAGAGAAAAAGTTTTATCTTAAATCTTTAGCAATAGACACTTGGGGAGTCGATTATGTTCTCTTAGATAAATATGATAAGATAGTAGGAGATTGTGTTTCTTATCGTGATCCTAAAACTAAACAGTATATAAATGAATATAAAAATTATTTTGATGAGAAAGAACTTTATAAACTTACTGGAATCCAAAAACAATTGTTTAATTCTATTTATCAATTACTTGTAACCAAAATTAATAATCCTGAACATTTAGAGAACGCAGAAAGTTTGTTAATGATTCCAGATTATTTGTCATTTCTTTTGACTGGCTTTAAAAGTCAAGAATATACTAATGCTACAACAACAAGTTTAGTAAATGTAAATACAAATGAATGGGATATGGATTTTATTGAATCATTAGGACTACCAAAAAAATTGTTTGCAGAAAATTTAAAACAGCCTGGGGATACTATAGGGATATTAAAAAAAGAGATATCTGATATTGTAGGGTTTGAATGTCAAGTTATTCATGCTCCATCCCATGATACTGCAAGTGCGTTTGTGGCTATCCCTACAATCGATAAAGAGTCTATTTATATCTCAAGTGGTACGTGGAGTTTAGTTGGTGTAGAAAACTCTAAAGCAATTACAACTGATTTAAGTAGGAATTTAAATTTTACTAATGAAGGTGGTTATCAATATAATTATAGATTTATAAAAAATATTATGGGTCTATGGCTTATTCAAAATTGTAAAAAAGTTTGGGGAGATAAATATTCTTATTCAGATTTAGAACAACTAGCTAAAAATTCAAATTTAAGTGAAACGGTCATAATAGATGTAAATGATCCTAGTTTATATGCTCCAAATAATATGGTTGAAGCAATTAAATCTATTTGTAATGTAAAATTAGAAAGTGAAGGAGATATCGTTAAATGTGTCTATCAAAGTTTAGCCTTTAGTTATAGTCAAACGTGTGAAATGATTAAAAAAATGACAGGTAAAAAATATAAAAGAATTCACATTGTAGGTGGGGGCAGTAAAGATAGTTATTTAAACCAATTAACATCAAATTTAACTAATTTAGACGTTATTGCTGGTCCCGTTGAAGGTTCAAGTCTAGGTAATTTGGTAACACAGTTTATAAGTTTTGGTAAAATTAAGAACTTGCAAGAAGCAAGAAAAATGATTTGTGAAAGCTTTGATTTAAGATATTTCAAACCAGAGAAAGGAGTTAAAAATGAAGTCAATCTTTGATATAGAAGTTATTAAAAATTTTATTAGTTTATGTGAAGAAGGTAATTCTAAAAATTGGCATGAAAGAAATGGAGGAAATTTATCATATAGACTTAGTGCTTCTGATGTTGATAAATTAAGTGTTTATTTTTCAAATCACCAAAATGATTGGATACCTATAAGAGTCAAAGCTGATAACTTGACTAATGAATTATTTATAGTAACAGGATCCGGAAAATATTTCAAAAATATTAAACTTGCACCCCAATATAATTTTGGAATTGTAGAAATAAATGATAAAGGCGATGCATATAGGATTGTATGGGGATTAGAAAATGGAGGAGTCCCAACTAGTGAATTTGAGTCGCATTTATTAAATCATAACGCTAAAAAAAAGGTTTCAGATGAATATAGGGTAATATATCATGCACATTGCCCAAACATAATCTCAATGACTTTCATTGTGCCTTTAAAAGCTAAAGACTTCTCCAATATTTTATGGAAAATGGCAACTGAATGTCCTGTTGTTTTTCCAGGAGGCGTTGGAGTATTAGATTGGATGGTTCCCGGTGGTCCTGAAATAGCAAAAGAAAGTAGTATGTTAATGTCAATTTATGATGCTATAATTTGGGCACATCATGGATTGTTTTGTGCAGGAAAAACTTTAGATGAAACATTTGGATTAATGGATACTATTGAAAAGGCTGCGGAAATTTTCTTAAAAATTAAAAGTTCTGGATTACCCATAATTAATACTATTACTGATGATGATATTAGAGCAATTGGTAAAGCTTTTAATGTTGAAATAAAAGAAGAATTTTTAGATTAATTTTAGGCTGAAAATTTAACATTCTAACAAAATTTATCTGAAGGAATTATATATGCATAAATATTTCATGGGTATTGATAATGGAGGAACATCTTGTAAAGCTGTTATTTTTGATGAATTAGGTGTTGAAATTGCAAAATCAAGTCGTTTACTTGATATGATTACTCCTTATTCTCATCATACTGAAAGAGATATGGATTTATTGTGGAGTAAAAATGTCGACTGTATAAATGAGGCGATAACAAAATCAAAAATCAATCCTAATCTTATCAAAGGTGTATCATGTTCGGGACATGGTAAAGGCTTATATTTATGGTCTAAAGATGATAAACCTTTAAGAAATGGTATAGTGTCAACTGACGGCAGAGCTAATTATATAGTAAATAAATGGAAAGAAGAACATAAAGATGAACTTGTTTATAATATAAATTATCAAAATATTTTGGCTTGTCAGCCTGTTGCATTATTGCGATGGTTAAAAGAAAATGAAGAATATAATTATAAGAATATTAAATGGATATTTGCAGTAAAGGATTATATTAGGTTCCGATTAACTGGTGAGGCTTTTTCTGAAATAACAGATTATTCAGGATCAAATTTGCTCGATTTGTCTACAAAAAAAATTAGTAAAGAATTGTTAAATATTTTTGATATTTCTGAAATGTATGATTGTATTCCTCCTCTTAAAAAATCGACAGATATATGTGGTTATATCACTAAAGAAGTTTCCGCTTTAACTTCATTGCCTGAAGGAACTCCTGTAGCTGGGGGTATGTTTGATATTGATGCTTGTAGTATTGCCATGAATGTTGTTGATAGTAACTATCTTTGTTGCATAGCTGGAACATGGTCCATTAATGAATATATTTCAAAAAAACCAATCAGGAATCATACTATAATGATGAATTCTCTCTATTGTATGGACGATTATTATTTAATTGAAGAAAGTAGTGCAACTTCGGCAGGAAATCTGGAATGGTTTATAAATCAATTTATGTCAGATAAAAAAAATGAGTTAAGCAAAAATAAAAATGAAAATATTTATGAATATTGTGACAAATTAGTTGAAAGTGTATCTCCTGAAAATCAAAATATTATTTTCTTACCGTTTATTTATGGTTCTAATTATAATGCAGCATCAAAGGCTTCTTTTATAGGTCTTGATAGTCATAACACATTTGCAGATATAGTTAGGGCAGTTTTTGAGGGGATTGTACTTTGCCATATGGTTCATATTGAAAAACTTCTAAAAAACAAAACAAATTTCAAAGCAATTCGGTTAGCTGGAGGAGCTGCAAATTCTAAAGTTTGGACGCAAATTTTTGCAGATGTAACAGGATATCCAATCGAAGTTGTTAAAGTTAAAGAGTTAGGAGCTTTGGGGTGTGCTATGGTTGCTTCTGTTGCAAGTGGTGAATATAAAGATATTAAGACAGCTTCAGACAAAATGACTTCATTTGATAAGATTATTTATCCTAATTTACAAAATAAAAAAATTTATGATTTGAAATTTGAACGCTATAAGAGAATTTATAATGCTTTAGAACAGTTTTGGATATAAATTATATGATTGAGACTATAGTTTTCAAATTATTGCTGACAAACCTTTTCGATTTTAATAAAAAGAACATCAAGAGTACTTCTAAGTTTTTTTGACGCAGCAATAATAACTTTTCTATGAGGTGGAACAGAAGATAGGAGCCTATAAAATTTAGATATTATAGGAAATTGTAGGCCTTCTGTTTGCAATTATAACACTTAAAAACACATATCATATATTTATTAATAGTTGAAAATAATTAATAGAAATTATACTAGTCTTTTTGATTAGATATTATTAGGAGTTTTTTTTGAATAAATTGTACAATTTGGGACTATATGAAAAAGCAATGCCCACAAATTTAAATTGGAGTGAAAAGTTTAATGAAGTAAAAAAGGCTGGTTTTGATTATTTAGAATTAAGTATTGATGAAAGTGATCAAAAACTTAAAAGATTAGATTTCTCAGATAAAGAAATATTTGAAATTTCAAATATAGGGTTTGATTATGGAATCCCGATAGGCTCGATTTGTCTAAGCGCACATAGAAAATATCCTTTAGGAGAAAAAAATAATAATTCATTAGACATATTAAAAAAAGCAATTAGGTTTGCAAAAATTGCTGGAGTCCCTTTAATTCAACTAGCTGGTTATGATGTTTACTATACTGAGTCTACACAAGAAACTAGAGAACAATTTCTTTTAAATTTAAGTTTAGGAATATCAATGGCGGCTAAAGAAGGTATAATTTTAGGATTTGAGACTATGGAAACTCCTTTTATGGATACTTGTGAAAAAGCAATGCAATATGTAAATCTTTTTGATTCACCTTTTTTAGGAGTTTATCCTGATTTGGGTAATCTTACTAATGCTTCATTGAAGTATGATATTGATATTGAAAAGGATATTAAAAAGCTAAAAGGTAAAATTGTAGCTGCACATATAAAGGAAACTAGCCCAGGAAAATATAGGGAAGTTCCTTTTAATACTGGACATGTCAATTTTGCTATAACTATCAATAGCGTGTGGGAATTAGGTGTCAGAAGATTTGTAACTGAATTGTGGTATACTGGTAATAATGATTGGAGATCAGATATACAATTTGCTTGTTCTTTCGCTCGAAATTTTATAGAAAAAAAGAAGGGATAATATGCTTGAAAAATTAAAGGAAGAAGTATATTTAGCAAATATGGATTTGCCTAAATATGGATTAGTTACTTTCACATGGGGAAATGTTAGTTCTATAAATAGAGCAGAAGGGTTAGTTATAATTAAACCTTCTGGGGTCCCTTATGAAGCTTTGACAATATCAGATATGGTTGTCATAGATTTAGATGGGAATATAGTTGAAGGAAAGCTTAACCCTTCTAGTGATACTGAAACTCATTTAGAACTATATAAAGCTTTTAGTAATATAGGAGGAATTGTTCATACACATTCAACTTATGCAACTAGTTGGGCTCAAGCATGTAAAGATATTCCTTGTTATGGTACGACACATGCCGATTATTTTTATGGTTCAATCCCTTGTACAAGATCATTAACTAAGAATGAAATAGATAGAAATTATGAAAAAAATACAGGAAAAGTAATTATTGAAACATTTAAGGATAAAAATCCAATTATAGTCCCAGGTGTATTATGTGCTAATCATGGGCCATTTTCTTTTGGTGAAGATGTTAAAAAAGCTGTTCATAATGCGGTTGTCTTGGAAGAGATTTCAAAAATGGCAATGAATACAATTTTAATTAATCCCATTGTTGGTGAAGCCCCACAAACAATTCAAGAAAAGCATTATATGAGAAAACATGGTAAAAATGCCTATTATGGACAAAAAAAGTAGTATGTTAATAGTTGCTAAGTTAAAGGTATTTTCCTATTCTTGATGAGGAATGGGAACAGATGATCGTGTAAAGCTGTTTATGATGGATACTGATAATCAAATATACCTCAAAAAAAAATACACTACCTGGTCATCAAAGACTACTGCGAGATTATCTCGCGATTCTTATCGAGATAATCTCAATAATAAAAATGAAGAATATTTTTGTCACTGCCTTTAATAAAGCTTACCAAAATATCTGATAATTTTTTTAAGGAGACTGTGCTATGATAGATATGCCTATGGAATTAACGGCAAATAGAATTATTGGATGGAACTTACTAAAGAGACTGGATTTAATAAAAGATGTTTCTTTAGAGAAAAAATGAATGAAGAAAGAAAAGCTAATTTAATCTCAAGATTTAAAATCATAACCACCATTCTAAAGTGTGTTTTACTCTAAAGCTATATGCCTCGAGTTTACCGACAACGGGTTAAGACGCTACCGTGTACTTCCATCCAATCCGAGTGTCTTTGCCTCTACTAAAGTAGTATTTGTACTACTTGCTACCCACCCGCATAACAGGTGGTTATTTGTTCCCAAAGCTCTTATTCATCGCTTAAGGACCGAGCTCAATCCATCATTAAACAAACTAAATTAATAGGTAGCACTTTTTATGTTTACATATCACCGTTTACCGAAATTGAAACGACCAGAAAAAAATAAAAAAAACTAGTTTTAACTTCTTATTCATTAAGAATTAAACTAGCTTACTTTTTGATTTATGGTATCAAATAACCTATAATTGAAATTGCCGAAGGGGGGACTTGAACCCCCACGCCCTAAAGAGCAAGGGATTTTAAGTCCCTTGTGTCTACCAATTCCACCACTTCGGCGCTGAATTAAACCTATCAAAAAAAATACTTTACGTCAAATAGTTTTTAGCTAAAAAACTATCAATTTTTAATTATTATTTAATATTTCTTATTTTCTGACAAATTTAATCAATATTTATATCTTATTCTCAAGAATATAATATTTTATAAATTTAAATATATTTGAGATTAAATCAATTATTGATATAATTGCAACAATAACAAATATTCCTCTAAAACCCAAAAGGGACTTATAATCTAAATACAAAGCTTTATATTGAATAATATAAAGTAATAACCCAATATTCATAAACTCAACAATAATATCATATATACTTAAGAATTTTGATTCATCAGTTATTAGTTTTATTATTAAGGATACTATCTCTAATAACCAAACAATACTAATAAACAATAACAGTTCTTTAAATACAACAATATTAATATGATGTCCCAACATTATTGTACTTTTTTCAAAAGATCTTTCTGCTAGAGATATTAAAGTTGGAGCAAAATTTATTAAAGATAAAAATAATACTGAGAAAAATAATTCAAAAGCTATACCTATCTTTGATTCTTTTTCTGGTTTAATTTTAATTGCATCGAGTTCTTTTATTGACCAATTTTCTTCAAAGTTAATAAATTTTTCATTTGAATATCTTGTTAATAAAATTATAACACAAGTTAACCCACCGATAGCACTTAAACTTGAAGAGAAAATATTAGCAAATAACTTTAAGATATTATTAGCAACATTAAAAGAATCAAAGTTACTAATTAAATCAATAATAAAAATTACTGAAAAAGCTAAACTCATTGCTGCAATTAATATTTTTATAAGCATAAAATACATACTTGTATAATCTTTAGAAATAACAACATCATCCTTTTTATATCTTGCAGCAACTTCACTGGGAGAACCAAATTCATAGATTATTTTTTCTACTTCTTGTTTTGTAGGAGTAGACCAGTATGATGATTCAATTTCATCCAATATAAGGGATTTTAGTTCTAATTTAATTTCTTCCCTCGAATTATAAGGGAGTTTTTTACCTATTGCGTAAATATATTTATCAATTAAATCCATAAAATAAGTCCTCCTTATTTATAGCATTTTACTTATATTACTATTTAGGTCTTTCCATTCTTCAATTAATTTGTCTAATACGGTTTTTCCTAAATCACTAATTTTATAATATTTTCTAGCCCTATTTTCGCTAGTATCCCAAGAGCTAATTAAAAGTTCTTGCTTCTCAAGTCTTCTCAATAATGGATATAAAGTATTTTTATCAATTTTTATTCCATTATCTTGTAAAGTTTGAACCAAAGAATATCCATATATTGGCTTTTTTGTATTAAGCAATACACTTATTACAAGTGTACCTCTTTTTAATTCTCCAAATAGATTTTCTAAAATGGTATCAAATTCACTCATCTAAAACTCCTAATCACACAATAGTGTACGATACACACTATTGTCAAGAATAACCTATAAAAAAAGACTAATATTTATAAAAATATTAATCTTCACTTAACATAATATGACTATTTATTACTTTTAATAGTTATTTAAATGGTAGAACATCTCTAAATAATTGAGAAATATC
Organism: Sphaerochaetaceae bacterium; assembly: GCA_963678575.2. Classification (GTDB taxonomy): domain Bacteria; phylum Spirochaetota; class Spirochaetia; order Sphaerochaetales; family Sphaerochaetaceae; genus Pleomorphochaeta. The sequence continues at coordinate 1,975,099 of CAXXHV010000002.1, forward strand.
ACGTCCTTTTCTTTTTTGAATACTAACAATTTTCCAGAATATAAAACAAGCTAAAAAGGCTCCAACATTATTTTCAATGAGATCCGTCATTGTATCAAAAAGACTGCCCTCTTGTGCTAAATTATATCCAGGAGTTCCTGCAAAAATTAAATCTGCAACAAATTCAAATATTTCCCACATTACACCTAATGTATTTACCGTAAAGAAGGTAATTATAGTAGCTTTTAAATCAATTTTATTTTTATCCAATTTTGTAAAATGTAATTCAATAGAATAAATTATTGAAAAAAGTAATAAAAATAACCACATCCCGCCTAAAACATGCAAGATACTATCAAAGAGTGGATATATCTCATAAAAATGAAAGGCTTTACCTAAAATAGTATGTAATCCAATATGAATTGTTGTAATTAATTTATATTCCTCTAAAATAACAATTTTAAATTTTCTTTTTAAATAGTAAGGAGAATAGATTACAAGAGCACAAATTATATAAACGCTCATATCTGTAAATTTATATTTACTTATTCCATATAAGATTGGGAAAATAGATACAATTAATGCTAAATAATCATTTAGTTTTTTAAAAGTAATATAAACATTTTTTGAATTAAACAAAAATGTTTCTTCAATATTTAAATTTTTTTCCATTTTATTATGCCTCTAATTTCTATTTTAAACAAACCAATTATAATATTAAAACAAAAAATATTATAGACTTTTATAAGAATTAAACTTCCTATAAATATAAAAATAATAAATGTTTAACATTTTTATATTTGTAAGTAGTGATCTTTATACATAACCAAACATAAAAAAATATCCCATCTACCATATTGATTTTCAAACAATACGATAAATGGGATTATTATTAAGATATTCAATTATTATAGAAATTTAACTCTTAATGAAATATCTTCTTTCTCTTTAGCGTTTGGTTCAGAATTTATTCCACCAAAAGGCATTTCTGCATTAAGTTCATAGTTTTCTGGAATGTCAAATAATTCTTTAACCATATTATCAATTACTGGATTATAGTGTTGAAGAGAAGCTCCAATTCCTAATTCTTTTAGACCGCTCCAAATTGATAACTCTAACATTCCTGCAGACTGTTTAGACCATTCTGTAAATTTTGGAGCATAAGGAGGAAATTGTTCTTGAAGAGCTTTTACAACATTATTATCGACAAAATATAGAATTGTTCCGTAACCATTTTTAAAACCATCTATTTTTTCTCTTGGAACTTGACCTTCAAATACTTCATAAATCTTATCCCATAATAAATCTTGTTTTTCTTTAGTAACTACCACTACTCTTGAACTTTTCATATTAAAGGCATCAGGAACTAGTTCTGTAGCTTCTTTAATAAAATCAAATACTACCTTTTCTTCTACAGGTAATTTCTTATTTATATCGTAAATTGATCTTCTTTGTTTTAATGAATCAGTAATTCTCATATTTTCTTTTCTCCTTAATTGTTGTTTTTTATAAAAGTGCCTTCTTCCAATTCTTTAAAGGCTTCATTTATTTGTTTTTCACTATTCATAACTATAGGGCCAGCCCATGCTATTTCTTCATTTAATCTTTGTGTTTTTAAAACCAATAGTTCAATATTTTCTTCTTGAGATTCAATTTCAAAATAATCTCCATTAGTTAATTTAACTGCAGTTTTCTCTAAGACTTCTTCATTTGATATTTTTAATTTACCAAGAAGCGAAAAAAGAATTACAGTTTGATTATTTTCTGTTTCAAGTTTTAATTTATTATTCTTTTCTAAATTAACTACATAAAAGTCTAAAGGCAAATATTTTGATTTATAGGCACTATATTCTTTATATTTTCCACTTATTAGTTTTAAAACTCCACCATCTATTTTTATTTTTTTTATATCATTATCTTTGATATTTAAATAACTTGGTGGATCCATTTTACTATTCTTAGGCATATTCAACCATAATTGAACACCTAATAATCTTTCTGATTTTGGAAGTTGTTCTTCATGCATAATTCCAGAGGCTGTACTCATCCATTGAACTTCTCCATCTTTAATAATTTCTTCATTATTTAAAGTATCTCTATGAATCATTGTGCCTTTTGATAAATAACTGATTGTTTCGATTCCTCTATGAGGATGAAAAGGAAAGCCTTTTTTATAATCTTCATAATTAGTAGAATCAAAAGAATCTAACATTAATATTGGGTCAAAATCATTATAGTTTATTCTACTTAATACTCTAACTAAATGAACATTATCACCATCTACTGTGTTATATCCAGTAACTTTTTTTTCTATATTTCTTTTCATAATTTATAACCTGATAATTTCTTCAAATATTTTAATAAAATATCTTGTTCACTTTCATCTAAAACTGATATTTGAGATAAAATATTCTTCTCAATTTCTGGATAGACTTTATCCATTAATAATTGGCCTTTTTCACTTATACTAAGAATATATTTTCTCTTATCATTTTTATCTTGATATCTTGTAATTAAATTATCCTTTTCAAGATTTTTTATAATTACAGCTATTGTACCACTTGTACTTAATATTTTTTCTTGAACTTCTCCAACTGATAAATCCCCTTTATGATAAAGTGCTTCAAGCACAGCAAACTGAGGAGTTGTTAATTTATATTTATTTATAACTTTAAAATTAGTTTTATTTATTAGATTTAAAGCTCTATTCATTGCTATAAATATTTTTAATTCTTGTTTTACCATTTGTAAGTCCTTTAATATCTCTCTACCTAGAGATAAATTACTCTAATTAGAGATAATTGTCAATAGCCTTTATTATTTTTCTTTAATTTATATTTAAAAAACATGTTAAATTTGATAAGAAAAAGAGTAAATAATTAAAATATAATGAGAAACTTTAATAATTTTTAAACTATTTAACTTCTAAAAAAATAATATATAATTATTTTATTATTTGCATTATTCCATAAAAAACAACACTAGAAGTTAATGGGAGGGATAGATTATCAAATCCATTTGGAGTAATTGCTTCAACAATTGTTGAAATAATTGAGATAATAAGACTAATTACAAAAGTTTTTAAAATGTTAATATCCCTGTAATAATAAGTTATTAGAAGAAACGTAATCAAAAAAGCTGTTATAAATACAGTAAAACTTCCTTCATTGCTTTTTTCTTTATTGAGACGGAAAGGATGTTTTCCAAACTTTTTGCCAACTAATGCAGCAAAACCATCTCCATATCCCATAATTAATATCCCAAGTAACCCGATATAAGGCATATGAATATAGAAACTCCATAAGGCTAATATAAATAAGGAAATTGAATAATATACAGTTCCTAAATCTTCTTTTCCTTCCCCTCTTTCCATTGCACTAAATACATTTTTCTTGTAAGAAAGATAATTTATAAAAATAAAACAAGCAGGAACTATGGCGGCCTCAATTGGTTTATCAAAATAGTACATTGCAATAAACCACCAGTTACAAACACCAATATGGATAAATTTTCTTGTACCTTCAACATTTAAAATATTTAATTTCTCAAATATTGTTGAAATCCCAATTACAAGAAAGACAAAACCAAAAGACACAATATAACCCATTAATAAACCTCATTAATTCTTTATTTATTTTATTAGCTAATAAAGTATTAACACAATTCCTTTAAAAAATACAATATTAGTTAATGTTATAATTAATTATTATATTAATTTAAAAAACACAATAATATAAATTATAGAAAATACAATAATATATAATAAGTTTTTATACTTTCATCATTATTTCTATTCCAGCATTAATTCCTTCATCTGAAATTTTATATCCTGTTTTAGAATCTTCTAATGAAATAGAAACTTTACCTGAAAGACCTTCTTTAATTGAATTATTCATAACCCCATCTTTGGGTGAAGTTAATTCTTGTACATTTTTAACCTGAGCTTTTATAACTAACTCATAGCTACCTTTTGTTAATTTTAGAGTAAAGCTCTTTTCATCTATATTAATAATTTTCAGTTTTGAATTATTATAAAAAGCAAACCTATATTCTTTATCTTTAATAAATAAAGAACAAAAGAAACCTTTAAATGTAGTTCCTAATAAAGGTATAATTGCAACAGAAAAAGCTAACTTAATATCTTCTTTTTCAAAATGATTACATTGTAACCAAATATATTCTTTCGGAAAGGATCTTCCCCAATCTTTTTCAAAATAGCCAAATCCTTCATTTAAATTGATAGAATTATTATTTACATTTAAGATACCAGAGATCTCATGTTTCATACTTATAATATCATGATTACATTCCATATTTGGGATATAGCTAAAATATCCCATTATATTTGGATTAAAAAAAGACTTATTTAATTTTGTTAAATTATTAAATTCTAATTTTCCTTCAACTTGAATATCTTCATTATGTATATTTATCTCAATAGAGTTTTCAGAGAATGAAGAATTATCAATTATTACTTTAAAAGGATTCTCTAGATATAAAAATTTGGATATATCATATTTTAAATAATAAGATGTTAATTCTTCTTTTTCATTACAAATTATGCACTGAATAAAGCAATGTGGATCAATTTTATTATAACTAATACCTGGAATAAAACTTATAGTATATTTTGTATCCTTACTTACTTGTTTATAATACCATCCTTCGAAATATTTATTCGAGATAGTTTTTTTATTCCCTTGAAAGGTTATTTTGTTATAATGCTTATTCATAAAATGCACTTCCTAAATCATAAAGATTATTTATAAGTATTATAACATAATTATTTATATTATTTTTTTCAATTTAAAATATGAGTAATTAATAAATAGAACTATATTTTTTATTCTTTAGGGAAAAAAGGAATGCATCTATTTGTCTTTTTACAATAATCTTTATATTTATCACCATATTTATTTAATAACCAAATCTCTTCTGTATGAATCATCAATTGAGTTAGTATTATCCAATATATTATTGGTAAAATTAAAAATAATAGGTTATGAGTAAAAAATAGTATTCCAGATGAAACAAATAGAAATGCACTGTAAATCGGATTTCTAACATATTTATAGATTCCATCTACTACTAAATTATTATCCTTAATATTTTTATCAATCTTTGAGATAACAACTGCACTTATCCAAATTATTAAGCCAGAAATTATAATTAGAAGCCCTAATATATCTATAAATATTGTAAATTTTGAAAATCTAAAATTAGAAAAGAAACCTACTTTATTAAAAATAATAGCAAATACAGTAATAACTATGATGAGCGTTACATAAAACGGACCTACTCCAAAAACTGGTAAATTATTCTTATTTTTCAATTTCATAAAATCTTCTTCTTAAAAAAAACTACAAAGCTTAATTTTCAAACTTTGTAGTTTCTATATTCTTAATATGTATTAAATACAACTAATTCCTCAACAGGTTTTTTTTCTTTAGGTTTTCCTACTTTTGTAGGTTTACCTATAGGTAAAACAGCTCTAATTGTTTTATTTAGTGGAATATTTAATAAAGATCTAACAGCATCATTTATTTCTTTTGCTCTTAATATTCCATCGGTCCAAACTGTTGCACAACCTAAAGCTGTTACACTTAATAATATATTTTGACAAGCAGCACTATAATTTTCTATTTCAAAATTCATTGAAGAGATACCACTTTTATCTTCAGTTAATAACACTAATACAAAAGGAGCAGTTTTTGTGCCATTCCCTTTAATTATCTTACCCAATTTATTTATAATATCCTCATCTTTTATTGCTATATATGAGGTTGTTTTAATATTCATCCCAGAAGGCGCTGCAATTGCAGATTTCAAAATTAAGGATATTTCTTCATCACTCAATTTTTCATCTGTGAAAGTGCCCCGGTATGAATAACGATTATTTATAACTTCAAAAAAATCCATTTATGCCTCCTAACTTATATTTTAAAAATGGAATTTTAAATTTTAAGGATTTATTGTATTTATTAAAATTAATAAAGCAAACCTTATTTATATGAAGCTTACTATTTCTTAAACATATTTTCTAGACAAATTAATAATTAATATTTTACAAAGAAGGATTAATAAAAGGATCTAACCAAAAAAACTATAATTTTTCATTACAAACAATATTTTTGCCTGATTTTTTAGCATGATATAATAATCTGTCAGCTTGTAATATTAAGCTTTCAGCATCATACTCTCCACTAAAGCTAATTACGCCCATACTTAAAGTAACCAATTTATCAATTTTATCAAATTTATGATTATTGACAATATCTTTTATTTTGTTTGCAATTGCTGTAGCAATCTCTTTATCTACAGAGGGCAATACTATTAAGAACTCATCCCCACCATATCTGAATAAATATCCATCAATTGATAATTTGTTAACCACTATTTCAGAAATAGTTTTTAAAATTAAATCACCTTTGATGTGCCCATATGTATCATTTAATAATTTAAAATCATCTATATCAAACAATATAATAGAAAAAATTTTCCCTTGCTTATTATACTTTAAAATTTCTTCATTAATTGATTGATATAATAAATTTCTATTATAAGCATTTGTTAATTTATCTTGATTTGTTACTCTTTCAATTTGTATTCTATTTAATGCAACTAGTATTACTAATATTAACCAGACTACCCATAAAAAACCAAGTAAAACTAATTGAAAAATATAAGAGATTTCTAAAGAAAAGATATAATTACAATTATTTGAGAATATTAAATAACCAACATAAAATCCTTCAACATTTTTTATACTAATAAAACCATTACAATAATCAACTTTATCTAATACCACGTGAGTATGAAAAGTTTTATTTTCTAATAATAAAGTACTAACATCACTTTGATTAATTAATATCTCTTGAAGATTATAATCAATACTATCTTTTGTATCATTATCAATAAAATAATCGTTAGAAAATGATACTGGAGAATAATGTAAAGTAATTTCATCTTCTAAAACTTTACGCTCTACAACAGATTTTTTAATTATAAAGCTACAATTAGTATCATATAACTCCTTCATCAATTTAGAAATCGAAGAATAGGATAAACTGATTTCTACACAACCAACATATTCATTATTAAAAAAGAGTGGATATTCAAACCTATATCCATTAAAAATTCTACCCTCTTCAAAACCTTCAATAGGTTTTTTATTATCATTAACATACTTAACAGTATATCTAAATTGTGATAAATCATCACCAAACTTTTCTTTTCTATGCATTCTTAAAAAACTTGTATTGTCTTTTAAAACAAAATGATATTGTCGAAAACTATCTTCAATAGCTTTTTGATAATCATAATCTGATAGCTCTATTAATTCATTTCTTAATTCATTTCTCTTTGCTTCAGTAGCACTGTTAGCTTCAAGCATAATTTCTAAAACTCTATCATTAGTTTGAATTCTATCAAAATATAAATGAGATAACTCTCTATAACAATAAATTGCAGTATTATATTGTTCTTCGTAATTCTTAACTAGATCATTTTCAAGGGATAATAATTTTTGTTGATAATTTGTTCGCACTTGATTAACTATAAGCATTAATAAAAATGTTATTATTGAAATTATGATAATTGCGATTGCTCGTATCCGAGTTATTTTCTTTTTAAAAAAAGAATTCATTAATTATTACCTATTTTAAATTTACAAAAATATAAAAAATAATTCTTAATATTTTCATAATATATCTGTTATAAAAAGTTATATTTCCCTCTAACCATTTATTATAGACTAATTTATAAAATTTACATTTGCAATAAAAAAACACATTTTTTGTTTTTTTATATAAAAATATAGACTTTTTACAATTAAGTTATATTTATTGTTTGACAACTACCAATATATTTCATCATAATAATTATAGTGATAGTAAAAAGGAATTTATATGGACAATTTAAATTTCAACAATAAATACATTTATAGGGTATTCGGGATTTTGGCTACCTTTTCAGCTTTTGTGCTTATAATTGCTGATTACTTATTAGAATTTAATAAAGAGCATGGTGTTGATTTCTCAAAGATTGTTGAAAATAATTGGATTTATATACCTGATTGGAGATTTTCTTTTTCAATTTATCTTTTTTCCTTTTTAATACCTTTTTATATATTAGGATTCTATCTTTTATATAAATTAGTAAGTAAAACAAATAAATTATTAGCTGTTGTAATTTTTAGTTTATTTTCTTATGGAGTTATTATTGGTTCTCCCTCAATACACACAACTATGGCTTTAAATGGACTTATTTATAAATTTGGTATTATGAATAACATATCATCTAATTTAATGTCAAAATTGATTGTAGATAAAATTACCAAAGCTATTTTCCCAATATTTGTAATTCATTATTTATTAACGTGGTTTGTAACTCCAAGCATTTTATTTGTCTATATAATCAGAGGTAAAAGTGACTTTAAAAGATGGATGGCCTTTTTAAATCCTTTAATTTTTTTGATTATTGGATTAATTGGAATTTCTTTAGTTCCAAATTTATTTAAATATTTAGCACCAGGATCTATTAACAAAGGTAACTTTGCACTTTTTCTATTAGTCACAATTAAATGCTGGAATTATAATAAATAATTCAAAGTTATATATTGAAATGCTAAATTAATATATTTAAAAGATGCTCAAATGCTAATTTGTATATTTTATTCATCTACTTTTATTTATTCTTAAATTATATGGTTTTTTAGAATAACTTTTTCAAAAATATTATTTTTAATTATGCATATTTGTATTAGTTTTTTTCTATTAGAAATAGCCTATTATGATTCAATACAATTATTCTTTGCTTTTTAATTTAGAATTTTCTAATCTATTATTTTTTAAAACAAAAGTATTCTTTATCCAATTGTAGCTCATAATATTATTGATTGAGGTTTCCCATTAATTGATTTTATCTTTTTTTATTATTAAAAAAAAATAAAAAAGATAAATTACAAATAATTAAAATAACTAAATGTAATTTATCGAAAATTTAATTTACAAAACATAATAAATAAATTTATTTATAATATTTTACTTTATCATTTGCGTTAAACAAATCAATTTTATAGAACATAACTTGTTTCATTGCTTCTATACAAGGAGGATAAATATCTAAAGGTTCTCTTAATGATTCATTTTTTAATACTTCTCTACATTTTTTATAGAATGCTGTTTTAATATCACTAGATATATTAATTTTTTGAACACCATTAACAACAGCTTCTGCAATCTCTTTATCAGGATTGTCGCTACCACCATGTAATACAAGAGGAATATCTGTTATTGCTCTAATTTCTTTTAATAAATCAATTTTTAATTTTGGTTTCATATCTTTTGGATATAAGCCATGTCCTGTTCCAATTGCAATTGCTAAAGTATCAACAGCTGTTGCTTCTACAAATGCTTTAACATCTTCAGGTCTTGTATAAATAATATTATCTGTACTAGCAATACCATATTCACCAGTACCACCAATAGTACCTAACTCTGCTTCAACACTAACATTCACTGCATGAGCTGCTTCAACAACTTTTTTAGTAATTTCAATATTTTTTTCAAACGGGAACTCTGAAGAATCTATCATAACTGAAGTAAAACCATCATGAATCGCTCTCATAACTTGTTCAAAAGATGAGCCGTGATCTAGATGTATACAAACAGGGAAAGATGCTTTTTGAGCTTCTTCTATAGCAAACTTCAAGAATCCATCTCTGATAAACGCTAATTCATCTGGATGAATTGCAATAATAACAGGAGATTGTTTTTCTTCACAAGCCTCAAGTAATCCATTTAAAATCATACTACTGCTTGTATTAAAAGCAGGTACTGCAAATTTGTTCTTCTTTGCTACAGCAAGAAGATCTTTCATATTCATTAACATATTTTTTCTCCTATATATATTATTTTTTTATACTCTCTATTCATTTAAAAATAGAATGCTCGGTTACATTAGAAATTACACAAAGTTTTCAATCTATCTTCAACATAAGGTTGAAGTTTACTTTGTACAAATTCAGGCATATCTATTATTTTAACTGGGTCAGGATTTACCATATTTTTTTTAATGAATTCAGCCACAGCATCAAAATATAATTTTAAATAATCAGTACCAAGATTAAACTTATTAATCCCATTCGAAAATGCAATTTTTAATTGATCATCAGGGATTCCACTTCCCCCATGTAAAGCTAAGGCTGTATCTGTAGCATTATTAATCTCAATTAATCTATTAATATCTAGATTTGGTTTAGTTACATACTCACCATGAGCATTACCAATTGATATAGCTAAACTATCTACACCTGTTTCAGAACAAAATCTTACGGCTGATTCAACTGTTGTAAAATAATTTTCCATTTTATTATCAGAAGAACTAGCAGAACCTACATGTCCAATTTCCCCTTCAACACAAACACCTTTTGAATGAGCTACATCTACAACTTTTTTTGTAAGAGCAATATTATCTTCTATAGATTCTATAGAACCATCAATCATTACAGATCCAAAACCACAATCAATTGATTTCATTACTGATTCATAAGTAAAATCATGGTCCATATGTACAGATATTGGAACGTTAACTTCATTTGCTAGTTCTATTACTGCTTCTGCAAATCCTTTACGACCAGTTGTATGTTGCACAGTTATGTGCTCTGGATAAAGCATAATCATAGCTGGTGTATTTGTTGCTTCTGCAGCATAAACAACCGTTCTAGCCATTATATAATCCATACAAATAAAACCTATTACAGCTGTATTTTTTTCTTTCGCTAACTCTAATTGAGTTTTGACATTAACTAACATATTACCTCCAAAAATTATTTCACTTTAGGATTTTTCATTAAACCAATAAGTAATCCACCAGCAAAAAAATCACCCAACCCCACAATAGTTGGACTTTTTACATAATCTAAATCAAAGCTAGGTTCACACCCTACTTTTCCTTTTAAAAAACTTTCTAACTCTTTACAAAATTCAGAAGGACCATTTTCAACATCATGATTAAGAATCTCATCAAATTCTTTTGAGCCAAAATTGTCTCCATATTTAAAACGAGTAGAAGCCATTCCAATTCCAAATTTTAAGGCTGGTTTTATAATATTGGCATTTTTACCATATACTAGAGCCCAATATTTTGAATGTATAATTAAAGTATCAAAACCAGTTTTTTCATAAACAAACTTTATAGCTTCGGATACTTCTTTAACATTAAGAATATCTATTTTCTTTTTATAAACATCTTGCAATTCCTCTTCATTCATACTGAGAATATCTGCATATTGGTTTAAAGATTTATGAACAACAGATTTAAAATCATCTATAACATAATGACCATCTTCTAAAACAACCCAAGCTGATGATTTAATTTTTTTTGCGTTTTCCTTAACTTTAATCAATATTTCTTCTAATATTTGCAACTCTAAAACTTCACTAAAACACGACATCAAAAAAACTTCAGTTTGTTCTAATTGTTCTGCCTGAATTAAAGGAATCTTCATGTTTGTACTATCTAAGTCATTTGATATCATAATTCTATTTCGATTATTTGTTGTGAATGAAATATCATTAGCCTTAAAATCCAAACCTTTTGGATATTGCAAAATTACGTGTGGATATACTTTTTCATAACCATTAACACTAAAATGATTACAATCAACTAATTTTGGCATACGTTCTTCAAAATATTTATTATAGCAGCACATAAAAACACTGTTAGGAATTTTTAATTTTGAAATAGCAATAGAGGCTCTTGTTGCTGTTCCACCAATAGTAATTTCATATTCAAAATTATTTGCAAAATCATCACATAAATCATAATCTGTTGGAATTATTTCACCGCCTCTTCCTTCTTTCATGTAATATAAACAATTAATTAACAAATCCTTTATTGATGAAACCGAAGGATTTAATTTAATATCTAAATCATTAATTTGATGTTTAATTACCAAATTTCTAAAAATTTCATAATCCCAATTTAACTCATAGTCTATGCATGTATGATAACCTGTTCCAATTCTATTAACCATTCAAAGAATCTCCATTAATTCTTGTTTATTATTATGCTCATTTGCGACAAATAACTTGAAAAATCAAGAAAATAGCAAAAGAACAATTCCTGGTAAAACAACACTTTTATATTCATTTTTTCTTATATATAAACATTGTGTTAATTAATAAAAAATCTTTTATTAACCCTTTACAGCACCCGCAGATACACCCGCAATAAAATATCTTTGGAAAAAAACGAATAAGACCAAAATTGGTAAACTTCCTAAAAAGCTCATTGCCATCATTTGATTCCAGTCATAACTGTGTTGTCCCATCAGTAGATTAATACCTACTGTAACGGTTCTCATTTCTAAAGTTTTTGTAAGTACCAAAGCAAACAAGTATTCATTCCAAGATTTCATAAAAGTATACATACCAACAGAAACAATACCTGGTAAAGATACTGGTACTAAGATTCTCCAAAGAACCAACATTCTTGATCCACCATCTATCATTACTGCTTCATCCAGTTCTGTGGGAATCGTATTAAAATAACCCGTTAATAAAAGTATGCAATAAGGTAACGTGAATACTAAATAAGTTAGAATTAAGGCCCAATACGTATTAAATATTCTTAAAGAAACAATAAGACTAATATAAGGAATCATTAAAACAATACCAGGAACGGCTTGTACACTTACAATAATAGTATTAAAAATTTCTTTGCCCCTAAATTCATATCTACTGAAAGCATAGGCTGCCATTATTCCAATAATTAAAGTTACAATAACAACAACAATAGCTACAAAATAACTATTTAAAAAGAATCTACTTTTTATTGGATCACTTACTACTTTTTCATAGGCATGAAAACTAAAACTTTCATCGATAAATTTTGGAGGCCACATAAACATGTTTACGTTTGACTTGAATGAAGAAAGCAACATCCATAATACTGGGAATCCTGCGAAAAAGACCCCTAAAATAAGGAAAAGCCATAATATAATTTTAGTTGATTTTTTTTTCTTTCCTATCATAATTGTTACCTCTTCAATGAATTTTGATGTTTTGCATAAAGTAGAGCAACTACACTACATAGAAGTAGTACAATTACTGCAGAAGCTGAAGCTAAAGCATATTCACTTCCATAGAAAACCTTTTTATATATATAAACACTGAGAGTAGTAGTAGTATTTACTGGTCCACCACCGGTCAACATCCATAAGACAGCAAAAGTTTGTATTGTCCAAACAAAATCTAACAAAGAAATACTAACTAAGATTGGCTTTAATTGTGGAATAGTAATGTGAACAAATAAGCCCCATTTACCTGCACCATCAATTGTAGCACTTTCAAATAATTCTCCAGGAATACCCTGTAAACCTGCTAAAATACTAATCATATAGAAAGGATATCCAGCCCAGATATTAATAACAGTAACTGTCAATAACGCTCTACTACGTAAACTCAGCCATTGGGCATCTTTAGTTGCTAAATTAGCTAAAGATAATAAATAATTAACAATTCCTTGAGGTTGTAGCATTAATTTCCATAATACAGCTACAACAGATGCTGTAAATATCCAAGGCAAGAAATAAATTACTCTTGCAACAGTTTTTGTAGTACTATCAAAATAATCAGAATTAATTAATAAAGCTAATCCCATCCCTATAGAAATATGTCCAATAACACTAATAGAAACAAAGATTATAGTATTCTTTATTGCACTCCAAAACTCACTATCCTTTAAAACTGTAACATAATTATCAACTCCAACAAATTCTGGATTTTTAACTACAACGGCATTACTAAGGAAAGAGTAACTAACAACCATAGCTATTGGAATAACTAATAAAACAATTATAATAACTGCTGTTGGTGTTAAAAAAGCATAAGGTTCAAGCTTTCTCTTAAATTGTTGATTTATATACAATTCAATCCTCCTAAATTATTAATAAGTGCAAAATATATTTTGCACTTATTTATTAAAACCAATTAATTAATTAGTTCCCATATACATTGTCGATAGCTTGTTGAACATTATCTAAATATTCTTCAACAGAAACATTACCTTCCATGTAAGGAATTAAAGCATTAATAAAGTCAACCATTATAACGTTTGCTTTTTTCATTCCAGTAAATTCGTTAATTGGGAAGCCTTTTGCAAACATTCCATATACATCTTGGAATACAGGATCAGATGCACTATAGTCAGGATTTGCTAAAGAGCTACCAGGGAATGCAGATTGTGTTTCAGCTAAGCTAGCATTAATTCCACCATCAAATAGATATTGAATAAAGGCTAATGCTTCATCTTTGTGTTCACAAGATTCAGTAATTCCTACAGCCCAACTAGCTACACACATACCACTCTTTCCGTTATAACCATCTCTTACAGGAACTCTTAAAGTTGCGATTTCCATATTAGGATTATCACTTCTCCAAGCTTGAAGAACTGCCATTGAGTTAATTATAAAAGCAACTTCACCACTGATAAACTTTGAAGTCATATCTTGTTCAGTTAAAGCACTCATTCCAGGGATTAGATAGCCTCTTTCATACAATTCTTTATAGAATTCTGCAAATTCAATCATATCTTTATCGCCAGCAACTGCATAATTTCCATTTTCATCTTTCATTGTTATATCAGAAGCCCAAGCATATCCCATGTAAACATTTTGAATTCCAGATGGAGAAGATGTTGCTAAGTTTAATGCAAAAGGATAGTATCCATTAGCTGCAATAGCATCACAAACATCTAAGAATTCAGACCAAGTTTCAGGTAATTTTTTAACACCTGAGGCATTAAGAATATCCATATTTACAAACATTGGATAAGCAAAGTTAAGAACTGGTAGTGCATATGCGCTTCCTTTTGCTCTCCATTGATCAGTAAATAATGTTTCGTCAGTACCATTATTAGTCATCAAAGTAGATAGATTAGTTAAAACCCCTTGATCAGCAAAATCATATAACCAGCTACCATCAACACTAATAATATCAGCAACTGTGTTTGAAGAAAGACCAGACATTATTGCAGTTTTTGTATCTGCAAAAGGTGCACTTAAAAGATTAACTCTTACACCAGTTTTTTCATAATATTCATCAACAATATTTTGCATGTATCCATCTGGAAGCTCAACAGCCCACCATTGTTGGAATTCGATGACAACCTCATCATCTTTTGATTCGGAACTACCAGCAGCAAAGAAACTACTTGTTGCTAACAAAGCAACAGCTAAAACTGCTAAAGTTGTTCTAAAAATTTTGAAATTTGTTTTCATTTGAAATCTCCTTTTATGTTTATTTTACTTAAGTCTAACCTATAATTTTAATTTGTCAAGCAAAAAATGAAACAAAACAAACATATTTTATGTTCATATTATTCATTATTAATATTGACATTATTCATATATTGCCTTATTATATATCTAAAGATAGAATCCTTTCAGGAGTTCATATGGAAAAAAAAATCCCCAAACAAAGACAAAAAGAAATTTTGAACCTACTATTAACAAATAATCATTTCCAAGTTTCTGAATTGGCTTGCGAACTCAATGTAACACAAGCAACTATTAGAAGAGATTTGACAGAATTAGAATCTTTGGGCAAGTTATATAGAACCCACGGAGGAGCAATTCTTAAAGGACAAACGGTTTCCTGGCTTTCCACAACTCTTGAAGAAAGAATGGCTTCAGATGTACAAGAAAAAGAAGCTATTGCAAAATCAATTCTACCTTATATAGAAGATTCTGAAACAATAATGATAGATGGTGGTAGCACAAATATGGCTATTGCTAAACAATTGTCATTACATAAAGAAAATTTATTAATAATAACTAATTGCCAAGCTATTGGAGATGTTTTCATTCAAAATGAAGATTCAACTAATAACGTATATACAATAGGTGGAGAATTATTATATGGAACTCAAAATACTGTAGGCCCAATTGCTGAAAGAAATCTAGAATTATTTAAAGCTGATAAATCCATCATTAGTTTAACTGGAGTTCTCCCTGAAGAAGGTCTTTTTACCGCATCCCCTCAAGAATCAGAAATCAAAAGTTTGATGATTAAAAATTCAAAAACAAGTATTATTGTATTTGGGACTTCGAAAATAGGTGTGCCGGCTTTGAGCAAATTTAATAATTTTGAAAAGATTGATTTAATCATTACTAACAAAAATATCGATCCTAATCATTTAAAAATATTAAAATCAAAAGTTCAAAAAATAAAATTAGCTTAGTATCTATAAATAATAAGTATGAAAAGACAAGAATAAAAACTGTTTTATTATACTAAACGATTTGATTTGAATTAGTAATTTGAATAATAAAGTATAAATTATTATTAAACCTGTAATGGTAGATTAATTTATAATTAAAATAAATTAAAACAGGAAAAAAAAGATGTTAAATTGCAAAGAAAGAAGAAAAGAAATAATTAAAATACTTGAAATAAACAACCAAATATCAATAAATGAATTGGTTTCAAAATTTCATGTTACTGAACAAGCAATTTATAGAGATCTAAAATATTTAGAAAAAAACAATAAAATAAACAGAACTTCTAAAGGAGCTATTTCTTCGCAATTAAAGGCTATAACACGTTCACTAAACTTTAATAATGAGGAAACTCTTTTTTTAAATGAAAAAGAGGCTATTACTAAATTTGCTTCAACCTTAATTGATAATGGAGATAGCTTATATATTGCTGGAGGAAGTACGACTCTTCTTTTTGCAACAAATCTTATTGAGAAGAAAAGTTTAATTGTTATAACTAACACAGATAACATCGGAACAATTATAAAAAAAGAAAAACGAAACAGAGCCATTCTTATCGGTGGCCTTCTATTAAAAGAAACACACACTACTGTTGGTAAATTAGCCCAATCTGTTATCTCTAAACATAAAGTAAACAAAACAATTCTTGGTATAAATGCTATAGATGTTGAAACCGGTAGTTTTTATACTGATATACAAGAAGAGGCAATAATTAAAAAAGAAATGATAAAATCATGTCATGAATTAATTATTCTTGCTGATAGTTCCAAATTATCTAGCAAAAAAACTCATTTTATATGCGATTATACATTGAATAAAAAAATAACCTTAATAACAGATAGTAAAATAAATATAAATCATAAAAAAGCTTTAGAAACAAAAAATATAAAAGTAATAACGGTCTTCTAATAGGGGGAAAAATGACGAAACAAAAGTATGATGAAGTAAAAAAGGAAACATTGAATTTTTTTAAAAAAGCAAATATTGTTTTAACAGAAAAAGAAATTGATAATCTTGAAGTAGCTGATTTTGGATTAAACAACATAGAAAAAGTTGGTTTACAAATTGTAACTTATATTAATACCAATAGGGTTTGTTCAAAAGAAATGGTTTTATTCCCTAATCAAACTTGCCCAGAGCACAAACATCCAACAATTAATAATATAGCTGGAAAAGAAGAAACTTTTAGGTGCAGATATGGTAAAGTATATCTTTATGTCAGTGGCGAAAAAAGTAAAAATATAGAATGTGAAGCTCCAAATGAATATTATACAGTATTCCATCAAATAGTATTAAACCCAGGAGAACAATATACAATTTATCCAGATACTCTTCATTGGTTTCAAGCAGGAAATCAAGGAGCAGTAATATCGGAATTCTCAACTTCAAGTCATGATGACACAGATATATTTAGTGATCCTAATATAGATAGAATTCCAAAAATTGACTAATAGTTTTATATTAAACATGAGATAAAAAGTAATATCTCATGTTTTTTTATTTTAATTATTTAAATACTTATTTAAGCTATAAGCTAAAAAACCTGCACAGGTAGCAAAAGCTTCACCTGTTGCACAAAGCCCAGTCTCTTCATCAACACTTTCACAAGCTATAAAATTATCCATTGTCATTTTCTTTAAATTCTTTATTGCATTCTCCCCATATCCACATAATAAGCTATTTGATAGAGAAAGAATCCAAGGATGAGGAGCATGATCACAACCGATTTCACTAATATTACTATTTGCAAATGATAATTTATAATCTTTTGATCTGATATGATTTACTGTGTTTATCCATATTTCAGAAGAACTAGTACAAAATCCTAAATGTTCAAATAATAATAAACTTCCTGGTGGTTCATCATAAATACTAAAACTATTTTTTAAATCACTGGAAAAAACAAACATTTCATCAACAACAAAATAATTATAAATTGCCTTTTTCACATTTTCAGCTTCTGTATATAAACTTTCATTATTTAAATATTTTGATAAAATATTTAAGACTTTCCAAACTAAAACATTATCGTAAGTTAAGTATTTTTCTTTAGCAACATCATCGGTTGGCATTAAAAAGGTTTCATATAATGCAATTTTTTTATGCCTTTTTGATTTTAACTTATTTAAAATTAGATATAATCCATCTTTTATATAATCTTTATTTAAGAAAGAAAAATCATTTGTTGTATCAATATAATCATTTAAGGCTAAAACAGGTGCACATAATTCATCTAGTTCAAACCCCGGTTCTAACAAAGTCCCATCAATAAATCGACTATGCTCCCCTATATTATTTATCTGCTTAGTAAATACATATTTTAATACTTCTTTTGAAAAATTATGATCAATTAATAAGAAAGAAGGGAAACTCCAAAGAAGAGAATCTCTATCCCAATATGCTGCTGAGACATAATATCTAGGAGATCTTGAGGTAACTAATACTAACTCTTCAGTATCTAATGTTTTTCCAGCTGAATAATAATATGAAAAAAACAAATTAGTATTAAGAATTTTTGAAAGATAAGAATCTTCAACTTTTATTATTTTTTCCTCAAGAAAACTATTTAATTCATTAAATAAATCATTAAAACCAACTCGCTTTAGATGTTTAGCAGCTGTTGCTGCCGAAACTTCTTCATATCCAACACCCACAAAAAAATCATAAACATTAGTCTCCCCTTTTTGTAAATCACAACTAGAGGTTCCTCCTTCCATTGTTGCAACAGATAATAAGGGAGTTGCATTAAATTGCTGTAAAATACTACCATGATTCCAATTACTATCTTTTTTAATAATTTGTGTTTCAATTTCATAGCTTTCATTTACTACATGATAGGTTTTTCGCCAATCTAAAATAAAACGATTATTCAAAGTAATAGTATCATCACTCTTATTAGTAACTTTCATTCTAATGGAAAATGCTTTTTGGTTTGTTGGTGTTAAATATATTGTTTCAATCTTAAGCCTTTCGTCTTCATATAAACAAACAGGAATCCAATAGGACATTCTATTCCAACTTAATTTACCACTAACATCTATTAGTTCATCATTGATATAGATATTAGACATAATTAAAGGATTACCTCTAAGTTCTAACATTCCACGATTTGCCATATTTAATAGTGTTAAATAGTTAATATTTCCTGTTTCTTCATCAATAAAAGGTAATGAAATATATTCGTTTCCAGTTACTTGAATCATTAATAATCCTCCTCAAACCAAATTAAAGAACCAACCTTGAATGAGGGAACTTCAAATTCTATTATAGCACTCCTAGAACTTCTACTCATATTAAACTCAAGCGTTTTTACAATATTATCATTTTCAGGATCTGCAAAATAAACATTTTTTACACTGCCTAATACTCCAACTTTTATAAATAGAGTTGACGAATTATTAGGTTCATCCTTTCCTAAATTCCATTTATCATCATTATTTTCTAAATTAACTAAACTTATTAAATGTTTTTTACCATTACTTTTTATTACTACAGATATTTTATTTGAACTTGCAGTTAATGAATAATTACCTTCAATTTGATATTCTTCATTATCCCAACCACAATGAGTCATTGTCACATCTTTTAAACTCTTATCATAGATTATTTGTTGAACGGCTACAAAAAAATCTTGATATTGTTTTATTTTAGCTTTTTCATAATCTCTTAATTTTGAATAATCACAATAATAGCCTTGCGTAATTACACACCCTTCTTCACCTAAAAACAAATGTGTTGCACCTAATGAATTAATATAAAAAGTTGATAATAACGCATTATAAAAAGCTCTTTCTCTATCTAAACGAAAGCTTGATATATATGCTGCTAAAATAACTGATTTTCCACTTGCTTTACTTTTATTAATTAGCTCTCTAAGATGATAATAGCTATCATAAGGAGGCCATACTTCAATATATATAGCACTTTGATTACAATCTAGAATTTTTCCTAAAGGCCAAGCTCCAACATTATTAAATATTAGAGATGCTTTATTCAAATTAGTAGATACTTCTTCTAAAAAAATAGGTAAATCCTTTTCTAAATTATTAACTTCATTATTATAATCTAAAGCTCTTTTAGGATAACCATAGGTATCTAGATGAATTCCTGAAAACCCTACTTGATTAATACTTTCTTCATATTGAGAAATTATATGATTAACCCAATTTGATTTTTTATTTATATTCATAAAATAAAAAGTATCAATAAAAGTTAAAGGGTTATCTTCATATGAATAATAAGCTTGCTCTTTATGGGAAAGAAAATATTCTTTAGTTGCTGCATAAACAGGCCCATAGGCCATAGTCTTCATTCCATATTTATTACAAGTTTCTATTTTATTTTTTATAACTTCTAAATTATTAAGTTTCCCCATTGAATCTTTATATTCTATTGTTGGAGATACCATTTCATCATGATGATATGACCAATCATAAAATTGTACATAATTTATATGGTTATCTCTCATCCATTTTATATCATCATTTTCATCAAATTTATTAAAATCACTTAAAAACCCATATCTTATTATCTCTAAATTAGGATCAATTGAAAAAACTTGTTTATATTCTTCTTTACCTACTTTTAAATAAGTAATATACCCCGCCAATTTATTATCATAACTACCTAAGTCTATTTTATTTAATCCAATATATAGAGATAATTCTATTTCTTTTATTAATTTGTCTAAATTATAGATTTCTATACTACATTGTTTTTCATCATGCTTTGAATTTATCATTAAAAATACTGATGAAAACCCATCATATGAGACTTTATCAAAATATATATTATCTATCATCCTTTAACCGCTCCATCAGAAAGTCCTTGCATAAATTGTTTTTGGAAAATTAAGAAAATCACAATAACTGGAATTATTGCAATTGTTGCTGTGGCTGATACTAAATGCCATTTAGCTCCTGCAAACTGTTGGAAAAAAACAGATAAAGCTTGAGGTACATTATGTTTTTTATTGCTTTGTAAAAAGAAAACAGCTTGTGCATAGTTATTCCAAATTCCAAAGCCATTTAAAATAACAAAAGAAGCCGTAGCTGGTTTTAATAAAGGAAAGATTATTTTCCAAAATGCACTAAGACCTGTACAACCATCAATTTCAGCAGCTTCATTTAGTTCTTTTGGCAACTCCTTAATAAAGGTTGTATATATAAAAACACAAGTTGGAAGAGATAATGTAGATGTTACAAAAATCATACCCCAAAGTGTATCTACTCCATGAATTTTTCTCATCAAAGTATATAAGGGAACAGTATTAATAATTCCAGGAATCATCATGCACCCAATAAGAATAGAAAATAAAATATAATTAAATTTACTTTTCCTTCTTGCAATAGAATAACCTGCCATTCCACCAACACAGATAGATAATAATAAAGAACCACCTGTAATGATTGCAGAATTTAACATTGCTCTCATGATAGAAGATCTTCTAAAAGCTTCTATATAATTACTAAAATAATAATCAGGAATAAACATATTACCTTGATAAAATAATGTACTTGGATCATTTAAGGACAAGATTATTAATACGTAAAAAGGTAAAAGGCAAATAATACAAATTAATGTAATAATTAGAATTTTTAATAATTTATTAATACTATTTTTTCCCATATTTTAATTAACTCCTTGATTTTGTTAGTTTAAATGAAACTAATACAGGTATTAAAATTATTAAAAATAAAATCATAGCTACTGCAGTAGAATATCCTGTTTTATTGCCATAACACATTCTCATAATATAAATACTCAAGCTCTCTGTTGAATATCCAGGGCCTCCTTCAGTTAATGACATAATGATATCGAAAACAGATAGAGAGCCTATTATATTTGTTACAACATTTATCCTAATTGAAGGGACTAATAGTGGAATTGTTACTTTATTAAATATTTGTATTTTAGAAGCTCCATCCATTTTTGCTGATTCATATAATTCTTTCGAAATTGATTGTAATCCTGCTAAATAAATAATCATTGTCATTCCAGCATATTGCCAAACATTTACAAGTATTAAAACTATAATTGTATAGGAATAAGTTCCCATCCAGTTCCAAGTTAATGTCGTTCCAAAATACTGTGCAACTCTATATATAAACCCTCTTCCAGGTTGTAAGAGAAAATACCAAATATATCCCATAATTAAAGGACTAATGATTGCTGGTAAATATATAACAACCCTTACAAAACCTTGGAATTTAAATTTATTTTTCATAATTAGTGCATAAGCTAACCCTACGAGATTTAAAAGCAAAGCACTTCCTATTGCAAATAAAACTGTTGTTTTTATATCACCTAAGGCTCTTGTATCATTAAAAAATTCTTTATAATTTGAAAAACCAACAAAGAGTGCTTTTCCCATACCATCCCAATCGGTGAAGCTCAAACGAACTCCTTGGATAAGAGGAAAGATAAAAAAAATTCCATACAACAAGGCTGCAGGAATACTCATAAGTTGAATTCCATCAATTCTTTTTTTCATTTTTTTACCTTAAAATATTTGGTAGGGAGAATTCCCTACCATATTTTCATTTAAATTAGAAACCGTTATTCCAAGCTTTTTGATATGCTAGTCCAAACTCACTAGGAGTATATGTTCCAGCTAATAAGTCTTGAACCATTCTTCCAGCATCATCTCCTGAGAAACCAGCAGGTTTTTCATTTGTAAAGCCTATATTAACAGCAGTATTTAAAGTATTAGTTACTTCTTTTCTAAATCCTTCTGGAGCCCAATTTGCATCTACATCTTTAAAAGCACTAGGAGAGCCTAAAGCTTCAGAATATTTTTTCATATTCTCTTTTGAAAACAAATAATTCAAGAATTTTTTTGCTCCTTCAATATTTGTTGAAGTTGCTGAAATACTATATCCACTATCTTCTGCTGATAAAACAACAGGTTTTGAATTAGGCATATATGCAGGATAAGGGGCAAATCCAATATTCATATTAGGATTTGCAGCAAGGATTCCCCCTAATGCCCACATTCCATCACTAAACATTGCAGCTTTACCACTTACGAATGCTTCAGTTCTATTATCTGCAGTTGCAGTTAATACATCACTATTAATTAAACCTTTTTCTTGTAATTCAACGAGTTTTTGTGCAAATTGAACCATTGGACCAGCTGGATCTGCAAAATTTAATTTGTCACTTTCGTTATTCAACATAGCAAGTTTTGATTCTATTGGACCTAAAGTTTGTTTGATATAGCCATGTGGTACAAATTCAATCCAATGACCTAAAGACCAAGCTTCTTTGCCAGGTAAAAATAGTGGTGTTACATCAGGTCTTTTAGCTTTAATCACTTCTAGGTTAGCAACAAATTCATCCCAAGTAGTAGCTGTTTTTAATCCTAGTTCATCAAAGATATCTTTATTATAGAATAAACCTGCCATAGTCATATTTGTACAAACTCTATATTGATTACCAGTTTTAATATCTGTACAATTATCTCTCATTGATGGAACTAATCTATCCCACCAAGCTTCATCACTCAAATCTAAATATTTACCTTGATCAACATAAGCCTGCTCATATGTTGTCATAATATCAGGTACTTCACCTGAAGCAAATTTAACTTTAATAATATTACTTGCATCTTTTTGATACTCTTGAGAAACAGAGAAATTTGGTTCTTGAGCATTAAAATCATTAATAATACTATTCATCAAATCAATAGTTTCTACCTTACCTGTGAAAAATGAAATTTCAGAATTACCATTAGCAAATAGAGATGTAGTTACTAATAAAATAATTGTAATAACTGATATAACTTTTTTATTCATTTCTTAACTCCTTTCTTTGTGATAATCAAATTATCACCTCTTAATTTAAAATCCGAAATACCAAGTTTTTTCAATTAAGGTTCAACTTTTTTTGATTTCTTTAATAATTAGTTATTTTTTCTTGCTCACCTTATAATACCCTTATAGTATAAGATAAAAAGGTAATGAGATGAATAAAAAATGGACAATTAAGAAAAAGCTTTTAATTAGTACAAGTATATTAATATTTATATCAGTAATGATTGTTACAATTATTTCTTCAAGAAATTATAAAAAAGAAATGATTGAATTATCCTATAGTGATACAAAAACAACACTTTCTCAACTAGCAAATAATGTTGAAACATATTTGCAAGGAGTTCAAGAGCTTTGTATAATTCCTTATTATGATACTTCTTTAATAGAAGCTTTATCTATGAAAACAGATAGTCCATCTCAGATCTTAAAAAGACAGAGAATTATTGAATCTTTTTTAACTAAGACCATGCTACTACCTCATGATGATATTCAAGATGCCTATATTTATACTGACGAAGAATTATTCTCAAGTAATAGAGATGATACTTATGTATCTAGCTCTGGCCTAAGTAAAGAAATAATAAAGAAAGTCCAAAATAGTAAAATACCTATTATAATTTACTCCACTAATGATGACTTTGAATTTATTGTATTAAGCAATATATTAGATTTAAAAGACAATAGTAAATCAATTGGAATATTAAGAATTGATGCAAATTCAAAAGGCCTCGATAATGTTTGCTCTAATGTTATAGATGCACAAAATAAAGCATTAATTATAACAAATGAAAATAATCAATTAATTTATGCAAAAAGCAAATCATATTCTTTTGACTTTATAAAAAAGCTTTATAATCAAATAAAAAATATAGAATTCAAAAATAATATTATTAATGTTGATAGTGAAGAATTCTTAATTACAGATGTAAAAATTCCAATTACCTCCTGGAATATTTATGATATAAGTAGCATAAAAGCTATGACAAAAAATATAAATCAAATCCAATTCAGATCAATTCTATTAGGATTATTATGTGCAACTATTGGAATTTTATTATCAACACAACTTGTAAAAAGATTACTTAAACCAATTTATGATGTTACTGATTTAATGAAAAAAGTACAAAAAGAAGATTATAGTGTTAAAGCAAATGTAAATGGTGATGATGAAATTGCGTACCTAGCTTCTTCCTTTAACGAGATGACTGAAAGAATTGATGTAACAATGAAAAAAAATATTCAACTTACTAAAGAAGTATATGAAGCAAAATATCTTGAAAAAGAAGCTCAATATGTTGCTATGTGCAATCAGATTAAACCTCATTTTCTATTTAACAGTCTTAACACTATTAGCTTATTAATCAAAGTAAATAGAGTTGATGAATCAATTGACTATATAGAAAAGTTAGCATCTCTTTTAAATGCACTTGTTCATGCTGATTCTCAAATTACTCTTAGATCTGAAATTTTAATATGTAAAAATTACCTTAGTATGCAATGTATTCGATATACTAATTTAAAATATGATATTTCAATTGAAGAAAAACATTTAGATTATTTAATTCCAGCATTAACTATTCAACCAATAATCGAAAATGCTTTAATTCATGGTTTTTCTAGAAAAGAAGATTTATGTTTAATAAAAATTTATTCTAAAGAAAAAGAAAACAAAATATTAATTTTTGTAGAAGATAATGGAATTGGAATTAGTAAAAATAAATTAATTAAACTAAAAGAAAAAATAAATAATCCTGAATCAGCTTTAGATAGTAATATAAAAAGAGTTGCACTAATAAACATTGCAAGAAGAATTAAATTAAAATATGGCAATGATTTTGGCTTAGATATTTTATCTAAAGAAAATGAGGGAGCAACTTTTATTTTAACTATTCCCAAGACAATAGGAGATGAAAAAGATGTATAAAGCATTAATTGTTGATGATGAGCCGTTAATGAGAGAATATCTTGGAAGCAATTTAAACAAAATAAATGAAGATTGGATTGCAGAGGATACCGCTTGTGATGGAATTTATGCTATACAACTTCTCCAACATAAAGACTATGATGTTGTAATTACAGATATAAAAATGCCAGCAATGGATGGAATTGAATTGTCAAAATATTTATTTCTAAACAAAAAAGAAATTCCAATAATTTTTATTACTGGTTACGATGAATTTGAATATGCTAGAGCCGCAGTCAAATTAAACGTATTTGATTATTTATTAAAACCATTAAGAGATGAAGAATTATCTCTTGCACTTTCTGCTCTATCTCTGAAAAACAACAAAGAAGATAATTCATTAATTAAACCAATTGATAATAAAAATACACTTGTATCCCAGATACAAGAATATCTTCAACTCCATTTTAGAGAAGGCTTAAGTTTGACAATACTTGCAGATATTTTTGAAATAACACCATCCTATCTAAGTACTATATTTCATAAAGAAATTGGAGAACCCTATTCGAAATATCTACTTAGAATGAGGATGGAAACAGCAAAGGCTTTGTTATTGACCCCGAATTCAAAAGTACAAGATGTTGCTCTTGATGTTGGATTCTCATCTTCAAAGCATTTTGGATCAGTATTTAAAGCCTACTATGGTATTAGCCCAGGAGAATTTAAAAATACAATTAACCAAAATTAATTAAAAATTTGAGTATCTAATTTTAATTTTTCTTTATATGGAAAATTCAAATCAAATTTATCAACTTCATCTTTATCAACTTGATAACCTTTTGGTTCTATCAAAAAACCTTTAATAAAGGATAAATAATTTTTCTCTAATTCTTTTACTAAAAAGAATGGAATTAGATCATTATTATCGTCTTTTTCATAAAAGATATTAAAAGAAAAGCCTAATTCAAAACCAAGTTTAGTATAAAATTTAGGATTCCCAGTAATTGCTACAGCTTTATATCCTAAATCTTTGGCTTTATTTAAAGAATAATTTATCAACATAGACCCAATTCCCTTACCTTGATATTCTGGTAAAACACTAACTGGACCAAACATTAATACTTCTTTAAATGAAGAATCTAAATCTATGATTTTGGTCTTACAATACATAATATGAGCAATAATTATATCTTTATCTAAATCATAAACAACTAAACTTAATTCTTTTATAAAATCTGAATTATTTCTAAACTTATGAAGAACATAATGTTCATCACAACCTGGCTTATAGACATTAAAAAAAGCTTCACGCGTTAAATTCTCAACTTCAAAATAATCTTTTTTTTCTTCACCTCTAATTTTATAATTATTCATCATTTGATTTCCTTTTTTCTAATGTTTTTGAAAATCTTCTGGCATTTTTCATTCCACCGATATCCTTAAACATTCTACTTAGCTTCTCATTTTCAATTTGCTTATAATTTAAAGCAGAATAACTAGTTTCTCTTTTCATTTTAAAATAATTATTTACTCTTCTTTGATCTAGAATTCCTTCATCTATAGCTTGCAATACAGCACAACCCTTTTCGTTAGTATGGGTACAATTTCTAAATTTACAATTTATTGCTAACTCTTCAATATCATTAAAAGAAAGAGATAAATCATCATTATCAAGAGCTAATTCTCTCATCCCTGGAGTATCAATAACTAAACTATAATTTAATAGCACTAACATTTGAGAAACTGTAGTAGTGTGTTTACCTTTATCATCTTTCCCAATTTCATTAGTTTCTAAAACTTTTTTGTTTAAAAGGTTATTTATTAATGTTGATTTACCAACTCCTGAAGAACCAATAAAAGCACCACACATACCTTTTTTTAAAATTGAATAGATTTTCTTATCAATATCTTCATCATAAATTGATGTCGTAATTATTTCAGCAAAGCCATCAAGGCATTGAACTTCTAATACCCTATCATCAATTGCATCACATAAATCTGCTTTAGTTAAAACTATTACAGGCAAGGATCCACTTTGATAAACTATGGATAAGTATCTCTCAAGTCTATTTAAATTAAAATTATTATTTAATGACATACAGATAAAAACATAATCTAAATTCGATGCGATAATCTGTGATTGATTATTATTAGTTACATCACTTCTAGTTAAACAGCTTCTTCTATTTAATACTTTATCTATTATTGAAAGACTAGGGTCGACTTCATTGACCATAACAAAATCCCCAACTGCGGGGTAATCAATTTGTCTATTATTTTCATTATAAAATTTGCCAGAAAGTTTTGCCAAAGAGCTTCTATTTATTGTTACAACTTTATATATTCCTTTATATTTTGCAACTACTCTAGCTAATACTAAATTTGGGTATAATAAAGCTTCTTTAATGAAATAATCATTAAGAGTATATACTTCTAAAATATTCATTTATTCCTCCAAAATTGAATATATTATTGAATATTTTGGAGGTATGCGATTAATCTATCAGATACCTCCGATATTATACCGCATCCAAATTATTAAAGTTCTTCAAAAAGACTCCTATTAGTTGATATATATATTAAACATTATAATTTATATTATTTCAATAAATTTTTTTCTTTTATAAATATTGCGTTAAACATTTCTCCACCAACAAACTTCTTTTCCATTTCTCCTTTTATTTCAACAAAGCCACAAGATTTCATTAATTTTCTAACTTCAGTTGTAGAAATTCCATGAGTTTCTTTTATTGGTTCTCTGATAAATATTTTACCACCATCTTTCATTACTTTATTTATTTTTTCTAAAACTGATTTTCTTTCTTTAGCAGGTATATCATGATACATATAATGAATTATTACTGTATCAAAACTTTTTTCCTGAATATCTAAAGTTCTTATATCACCAACAAAATAACATAAATTATTATAATCTTTAAATCTTTTCTTGGAAAAATCTATTGCATCAAAATCAATATCGATACAATTTAATTTAGCATCTTTGTCAAGTTTTTTTAATAAGGGTTTTGTAAGGGATCCTATTCCACATCCAAATTCAAGCACATCTTTAGAATCAGACAAATCTAATTGATCAATATATTTGCTATATAAGCCTTTTATAAAAGTATTTCCAAAGAAATAATTTAAATTAATATCTAATCTTGGCATCTATTTACTCCTTTCTCTCAGCATAACTTTATAATATTAATTTCTTTTACTTTTTTTAATAATGAAAATTTTTATTTAACAATATTATACTCATTTCAATAATATTATCTTTAACTTATGCTATACAAGAAGTTAATAACCCAATAATATGATTTTGTATAACTAATTGCTTATAAAAAGTATTCACCTAATGAATTAACAAAAAATGAATACTTAATATTTATTAATTATCTCTTAGTCTTTCAACAATGCTATCTTTAACCAAGGATTTGTAAATAATAAGAGGTGTTAACAAACAAACTAAAAGTACTATGAAAATAGAAAATATCATTTGAATAGTTGGAAAGGTATATACTGCATAATCTGCTTGCTTTTTAAATAAAATAAAAATTGAATAGGTAATTACATTTCCAAAGATTCCCACTAACAATAAAGTTAGAAAGCCATAGCCAAATCCTTCTAAAATCAACATATTTTTTACTTGCTTGTAAGTCATACCTATGCTTTCCAACATAGCAAATTCTTTCTTTCTAGAAATAATTTCTGAGGCCATTACATTGATAAAATTTAGTATTCCAATCAAAGCTAAAATAAAAGCAACACCACCACCTAAAATATATAACATCAATTTACTATCCCTCATTTCAGCTTGTCTTTCAATTCTTGAAATTCGGGAAATATCATTATCATTTTTAGTCATTTCTTTAATTGTATTAAGAACTTTTTCTTGTTCCCCTTCTTTTACATCCATGTTAATTTTATAAATATAAGGATTATCAACAAGGTTATTAAGAACTTCTTGAGATACATAAATATTTGGAGCCATAGATCCCGCAGCAAATTGGAACCCAAAAGGCAGATAACCACCAATAGTAAATGTTCTTTCAAGATTATTAGATAATATTGATATATCAACATCTTTAACATCGGAATAAATACTAGGATCATTAGATCCAAAAAGAGCTATATCGCCTTTTATAAAGGCTTCTAAATCTATAATAGAATTCGGATGAACTTGGTTATATTCTTCTATATACCTCTCATCAATTGCAATTACATATCCCCAAAAATTATCAGAAACAGTTTGATCACTAAGCTTTTCATCAAAATTAAACCTATCATAAAACCAATCCATATGTTTCTTAAATACAATTGGATCATACTTCATAGACATTTTTTCAATACTTGTAGTTCTAAAGTTTGTGATATCTACATCCTCCTTCAAAGTTGAAATAAAGGAAGAATCAAACTTTTGTTTTTCACTATTTCCTGCAACCCTTGCTCCTGGCTCTAAAGTATTATTACTCAAAATAAAATCATTCTTCACATAAGAATCTATATAATGCTTAATATCCATACTAGAAACCATAGTTGAAATAATTAAGAAAATTGTAAGGCCTAAAAACAAAGATAGAAAAACAATTGAAGCTCTTTTTGAATCTCTAAAAATACTTCTAAAAGCCATTTTTCTTAAATTACCAGTATTAGAATTGCCAATCTGTTTTTTACTTACTTTCACACCAGTATAATTCATAGCCTCAACAGGAGAGATTTTTGATGTAATCTTTGCTGATTTTCTTACACCTAAGATTATAGTTATATAGGCAAATAAGGCAGTACCAATAAAAATATAAGGATGAAAAGATATTTCTATACCAGTCTCTAAATTCATCAAGGATAAAGTTTTTGGAACGATTAATAGAGAAAGTAAAGCTCCAAAAACTAGTCCAATAGGTATCCCAATTACAGCTAAAATATTAGCTTGTCCTATTACAATTTTTTTTAATTGTTTTGAAGAGGCGCCAACAGTTTTTATAAGCCCATAATAGTGAATATCCTTTGAAACAGAAATATAAAAAACATTATAAATTAATAAATATCCTGCAAACATTAAGAAAAAGATAACAGCTAAGAAAGAAATAATTGTTGATAGTTTATGACTAGCTCCATTATCATATATTGGAACAACTTTAATTTGTTGTTTTTCATTAAGATTAATATCCTTTTTCAATAGCTCATTATATTTATCTATATTTTTTACATCTTTGTATTTTATTGAAATTGCACCAGAATCGCTAACAGAATTTCCACTTTTTTTTGCAAGTTCTTTTGATACTAATATTGAACCTATATTTCCAGACCTAATATATGTATAATCTGTAAAATATCCTGATAATTTGAAATCTTTTGTTTGAAGAACTTCTCTTTCATCTCCTAAATAATAGCTTAAAGGGATTGTCATACCTATTTTAGGATTTTCAATTCCCATATTATTTAAAATCCAAAGAGGAACCATTATCTCATTCTCTGCTTTTGGATATTCCCCTTTTACATCATTATATGACGGAGTTCTGAAGTATTCCCATTCTCTTTGATTAAACCAATGCAATGAAATATTCATGAATTTCATATTATCAGTTAACCTCAACGTACCCACATTATGTTGTAAACCAACTTCTTCAACATATGCTAATTGCGTTATCTCATCAATTTGTTCTTCACTTGGATGAGTTAAAGCAACATGAGCTGTAGTTCCCATTAATCTAAGCTGTTGAATTTTCATTGATTTGTAATAACTAAGTCCAGTACTAAATACAAAAGATAACATCAAGGTTGTTAAAAAAATTGCAATAATAATATATTTATTTCTTACTTTATTAGTATTCAAAATATTTCTAATTAATTTACTAATAATACTTTTATTATTTTTATTCATGAATAGCCCCCTAATTGATAATTTTTCCATCCTCAATATGGATGGTTCTATCAGCTAATTTGGCTATCTCTTTATTATGAGTAATCATTACAACTGTTTGATTAAATTTTTCACTACTAGATTTCAATAAAGCCATTACATCATCACTGGTTTTACTATCTAAATTACCAGTAGGCTCATCTGCTAAAATTACAGCTGGTTTTGCAACTAAAGCTCTAGCAATTGCAACTCTTTGTTGTTGCCCTCCAGATAAATTATTGGGAAGATTTTTTAATTTTTGAGAAAGGCCTAACATTTCAATTATTTCTGAAACAAAAGATTTATCTACTTCTTTATTATCCAATTCAACTGGTAGAGTAATATTCTCATAAACATTTAAAACAGGAACTAAATTATAATTTTGAAAAACAAAACCTATATTTCTTCTACGAAAAATAGCTTTATCTTGATCATTCATATTAGATAATTTTAATCCACTAATTTCTATTATACCTTCACTAGGAGTATCTAATGCTCCTAACATATGTAAAAGAGTTGTTTTTCCACTACCGGATGTTCCAACAATAGAAACAAATTCACCTTCGAATATTGACAAATCAATACCATCTAAAGCCTTTACAATATTAGAAGTTTCTCCATAATATTTTTTTAAACCAATAGTTTTAAGAATCACATTATTTCTTTGAGCTATCATATTACACTCTCCTTATCTTTATTACTAAGTAAAGTGTAAAATTCAAATCTCTATTTTCTTTCAACTTTTAAATATTTATAAGAAATTTTATAGTTACTTTAGCTCCATGCTGCTGTGAATTTGAGAGATTAATTGAACCATTATGTTTTTTAATTAAAATATTACTAATATACAAGCCAAGGCCAAAATGAGATTTATCATTATCTAGATTATTTTTATAATAAGAATTTAAAGCTTTTTTCAAATCCTCATCATTAAAACCTTTCCCATCATCTTCAATATCAATTATTAAATAAGAATTATGAATATAAATATTCACATCGATTATAGATTTTGCAAATCGAATAGAATTTGAGATTATATTTTCATATACTCTCATAATTAAAGTACTATCAACTAGTAAATTCTTATTTTCTTTTACCTCTGATTTAAAATTTAGATTTAAATCAGTATTTAATATTAACAAATTACTTGAACTTTTAAGTTGATTAATCAAGGCTTTATAATCTACTAGTTTAAAATCAACTTGTATATCTTCTAATCTTTGAATCTCACTCATTTGATAAGTATAACTTTCTAACCTATTTATACTTAAAGACATTTTATCAAAGGTTGACAATATCTTTTCTTGAGAAATTTTATTATCTGGTAAATACTGTTCAAGAAAATCTAAATAACCTTTTAGAACAGTTAATGGAGTTCTTAAATCATGTGAAAAAGAAGCATTTAAACGCTTTCTTTCTTCCATTGCTCTCCACATTTCTAAATTATTCTCTTCCAGCGATTTACGCATAGTCTCAAAAGAGTTACAGAGTTGCCCCATTTCATCTTTACTATCATAAATTATATGGAAATCTAAATTTGTTTCTGATATTTTTTTAGAAGCTTCATTCAACAATTGTAAAGGTTTCTTTAATTTATTTTTATAAAATAAAAAAGCAGCTAATATAATACCACTACCAAAGAATACTGGAATTGAAGCACTACTAATAAAGCTACAAAATTTAATGATACGATTATCTGATGGAGAATAATCTATACTTGAAGAATTAAAGACTAATACCTTACCTTCATTATTTTTGATTGTATAATTATTATCCATATTACTATAAGACATTTGAATTTTATATTTAAAATCATCAACAAAATTAATTGTAATTGAACTTAATATTGTAGCTATCACCAAAAATATAAGCATATATAACATAAAAGATTTTTTTAGTGATAAATTTTTAAATATCTTTTTTATCCTATCCATCTGTATCCAATACCCCAAACTGTATCTATATATTTTTTATCACTCACCTTTGCTAACTTTACTCTAATTCTTCTAATATGTTCCGCAATTACACTACTATCACCTTCACCTTCATAGCCCCAAACACAATCATAAATCCTTTCTTTATCAAAAACTTGATTACTATTTAGGGAAAGAAATTCAATTATCTCAAATTCTTTTTTTACAAAAGGCAATTTCTTATCATCATAAAAAACACACTTTAACCCATAATCAATAACTAAATTACCAATAAATTTTTTCTTAGAAGATGTATTTGTTCTTTCCTGGCGACGAAGATGAGCTGACACTCTAGCTTTTAATTCATCTAGAGAAAAAGGTTTTACTATATAATCATCTCCTCCAGCACCAAAACCAATAATTTTATCTTTTTCTTCCACTTTCGCTGTTAAAAACAGAATTGGAGATGAAACATAATTCCTTATTTGCTTACATATTTGAAGACCATCGATATCTGGTAAGTTTATATCTAATAAAATTATATCAGGAGATTTTTCAATTAATGATAAAGCTTGTTTACCATTGTATGCTACTAACACCTCATAATTATTCATTTCAAAATAATCTTTAATTAATTCAACTATATCAACTTCATCATCTACTACTAGAATTTTATAAGACATAGAAATACCTCCAATAAATTAGTATATAGTTAAATTATCTACTTTTTATCAACTATTAAAATTTTAACACATTTTAAAGTAAAAAGTTAAAGAAATAAGCAAGTATGGGAGAAAAACGATAACAATATTTTTTGATTAACTAAAACACTATTATCAAGAAGGATATTCAATTTTTTTCTCAACACTTAATTGAATTTAATACTACCTATAATAATTTAATAAAAACTACTCACCTAAAAATATTTTAGGATTATTAAATAAAAATTGTAAATCTTCAATAAACTTTTTTATATCATAGCCATCAATAGTTGCATGATGGACTGTAATAGATAAAGGCATCAGAATCCTATTATCAACTTCTTTAAACTTTGAAGATTCAAAACTAGGTAAAAAATAATCACTAATACCATGATTAACTAATGAAAAACTATTAAAGGTAAACCAAGGAATACAAGAAATAATATAACTATTAGCCAAGGGAAGACCTTTTGTAGATAAAATTCCATTAGGAGCTTTATAAGTTTTTGTATCAAATATGTAATTTTGATAAAACTCATAATAACTATCTGTATATTCACTCCATAATAATGATACAGAACTATCGTCTTCATGAAAAATAGGATAAACAGGTGTTAATTTATCCCAATACCCTAAAATATTATCTACTTTTGCTATTCTAAACTCTTCATATTTATTTATCACTTTAGTAACTAAATATAAATAAGTTGGAAAAAATTTTAACTTCATCTTTTTTAATTCATTATATGTTTCACTTACATCAAAATCTAAGTTTATACTATAAGTAGTATTTGCAATCTTTGTATAATAATTAAAGGTTTCAAGGCGATTCCAACTAGAAAGTTCTAATGGTATAAATGTATCATTACACATGTTTTTGAATCCATAGACCGTGTTTATTACAACCAAAATAAAATGTTCCACCATACATTTTTGCAAAACGAACCCCGCTAGCTTGCTCTGGATATAATCTGAGTAAGAAAACTCTATCTGAGGTTACATACGCTATAAAATTTATATAATGAGACTTACTCATTTCGTGAGAAAATGTTATATAAAAATCATCCTCAATTTCTTCAATATTTAAATGATGTTCTAGATCACTTACTTTTGCTTTTAATACTTTTAATGGTCTACCACAGCAGGTAATATTCGTTTCACTTGTTGCAGTTATTATATTTGAACAATTAGGACATACATAAAACTTAATTTTATTTATATTACCTGAATCAATCTTATTTAAATCTAATTCACCATCAAGGATTCTATCTATACTAATATTTAAAGCCTTTGATAATTGAGTTAATAGAGTTATATCTGGACAACCAGCGCCTCTTTCCCATTTTGAAATAGCCTTATCACTTACATTAATAATGTCTGCTAATTGTTTCTGTGTTAACTTTTTTTCTTTTCTTAATTGATATATTAACTTACCAACCTTTTCACTATTCATAAAAGTTCCTCCAATTAAGAAAACTATCTTATAATTAAGTGTATTTCAATGAACGGATAGTAGAGTTTTATACTTATCAATCTATAGAAAATAATTAAATAAATATGGGATAACTTTGTTAATTCTTAATATTACTTTCTTTAATATTGAATCTTCCCCATTTATTGCAAAATATTGATTTTAAGTATTTTTACCACCTAAAATTACTATTTCATCATCGACAATTAAAAAATTATTTACGGATGGGAAATTTCCACTAACAATATCTTATTATTTATATCTCTACAGGTTAACTAACTAAAATTAATCAATTATTTTTCTTATAGGAAAATAGATAAAGTTATCCCCACTTTGTGGAGAAATAAAATCATGAGCTGCTCCAACTAAACATAGATTATTTTCTTTTAAATATTCTAAGCCTTTATTAAATGAATCATTATTGTCATTTTTTATAATAATATATTCAAAGCTTGGGACAGTCCATTTTATCCAACCCTTTGGAGCAAGTGTTGAATCCTCAACTTCAATACCTGCAAGATATAGCCCTTTAGTAAAATTATCTTCCCAAGGTTTAAAACTATAAGATAAATCACTCATTAAACCCCAAATTCCTACAAAAATATTATTCTTATCCTTTTTAGCCAAGCAAGAAACTTCATTAAAGTTAGAATTTGCATCATTCCATAAAGCTTTAATAAAATTTGCTCCATCTTCAGTTGAGCCTTGTTTACCTATAACTGAAAAAGATTTCTTTATTATTTTGTTAACTTCCATAATTTTATATCTCCAATAAATCAAACTTTGGATTTAAACTATTAATTAGTTTAATTAATTCATTATAATTATCTGGATATTTTTGATACCCATAAATATGCCTACAACGTTTTTCTTTAATTTTATATTCTAAACTCCAACTATAACCATCTAAAATTAACTTATCACTATAATCACTTTTCCAAGTGTTTATTTTTATATCATAAAGCTTTTCTAACCAACATTTACTATCAAATTTAGAAAGCTTTGAATTAACTCTAGGTTTATCTTCAATTGATATTTCACATTTATAAAACAAGCAGCCTTCATTGTCCCAAATTTTTATATCTCTTAAAGGTCCTGGTGTTCCATATGGAGAATCCCAATAAATTAAATATTCAAGCATTACTTTTTAATTCCAAAGCACTTTTTCATATTTAAACTCTGGAATATCTCCTTTCTCATATGGATCATAATTGTTTATATTACAACCAAATTCTTTTAAATATATTATTTTATTTGTAAGATTAAACTTAACTAAAGAAACACCATCAAATGCTGATATTTCTTCACCCATTTTACATTCAAAATACCATTCAACAAATGTTTGATTTTCTTTGTGAATATACTGCTTTATATCCCACTTTAAAACAGTTCCTCTTGTATTCCATTCATTAAACCATAATTTCAACTTTTCAATATTTTCATAACAAGGGCCCCAACTCTCGATATAAAGAACTTTTTCATCAAAAATATTTGAAATTCCTAAATCCTTTTTCTTAATCCACATATCAAACCAGAGTTTTATAATATCTTCTCTATCGTTCATTTAAAATCCTACTAATATTCTTTTTCTTTTTGCGAAACATTATAACATGTAATTGACAAAAATTAGAAAAAAATGACTTTATTAATCCATTTACTATCACTATACTCGAAATAAGAGGTATATTATGAAAAGAATTGGACTTATTGGTGGAATGAGCTGGGAATCTTCTCAAGATTATTACAGAATAATAAATGAAGAAGTAAAAGCTCAATTAGGAGGTTCACACTCTGCAGATTGTATTATGTATTCTTTTGATTTTCAGTTAATTGAAGACTTACAACATAATGGGGAATGGGAAAAATTAACTCAAATTATGGTAGATGAAGCTAATAACCTCAAAAAGGCTGGTGCTGAATTTATTGTTATTTGTACAAATACTATGCATATCATGGCAAAAGATATTGAAGAAAAAACTAATCTAAAAGTTCTTCATATTGCCCAAGCTACAGCCTCAGCTATTAAAGAAAAACAATTAAAAAAGGTTTTATTATTAGGAACTAAATTCACTATGGAAGGAACTTTCTATAAAGACATTTTAAATGAAAATGATATTGAAGTAATAATCCCAAACGATGAAGATAGGGGATTTATCCACCAGGTTATATATACCGAACTAGTTAGAGGAATTGTAAAAGCTGAAAGTAAGCAAAAATATCTTTCAATTATAAACTCTCTTAAAGAAAAAGGAATCGAAGGGGTTGTTTTAGGATGTACAGAGATTCCAATGCTTGTTAAGCAAGAAGATTTAGATATTCCAGTGCTAAATACTACAGAAATTCATTCAAAAGCAGCAGCTAAATTTTCACTCAAATAATCATAACCACCCTTCAAAAGGGTGGTTTGCTCTGAGGCTATAAGCCTCGGGTTTACCGACAACGTCTCAAGACGCTTACCGTGTACTCCCGTCCACTCCGCGTGCATTTGCCTCTTTTGCTACTACTCAAGTAGTCTTTGTACTACTTGCTACCCTTAAAAGGGTCTTCATATTCTTTTACACTTAATTTATCAAGTGCTATATCATGTTTTTCTTGCTCCTGGATATATTTTTGTACAATTGCAGTGTTTAATCCTACAGTGCTAACATAATATCCTTCAGCCCAAAAGTGTCTATTTCCAAATTTATATTTTAAATTTGCATGCTTATCAAATATCATAAGGGCACTCTTTCCTTTTAAATATCCCATAAAACTCGACACACTTATTTTAGGTGGTATACTTACAAGCATATGTACGTGATCATCCATTAAATGTCCTTCTATAATTTCAACTTTCTTATAATTACATAAGGTTCTTAATATTTCACCTACACTTGCTCTATATTGATTGTATATAATCTTTCTTCTATACTTTGGAGTAAATACTATATGGTACTTACACATCCATTTTGTATGTGACAAACTGTTTGTTTTATTTGCCATTTATTATTACCTCGTTTTTTATTTATAGTTTTGGAGTAGCATTCAAATTCTATAATAAAACGAGGTTTTTGTATAACTTTTGTTACCCACCCGCATAGCAGGTGGTTTATTTGTTCCCAAAGCTCTTATTCATCGCTTCATGAACGGGCTCAAGCCCATAAATATAAATAGCTACTCAATTTGAGTAGCTATATTTTACTTTATCATTGGAATAATAGTATCAGTTATTAATTCTATTCTGTCTTTTACTTTTGGTTTAAATTCTGACAATATTGAAATAACTACATTCAATTCTGGAATAACACATATAATATTACCGCCATCTCCAATTGCACAATTTAACCTATATTTATCATCAATTAACCACCATAAATAGCCATAATTGTTTTTATTATTTTTCCAACTATTATTAATCCAATCTTCAGAGAGTATCCTTCTATTATTGAAAATACCTTTATTTAAATATAGCTGCCCAAACTTAGACATTTCTTTTACATTAAGACTTAGTCCCCAGCCTCCTGCACTATTATTCTTAGTATCAACAATCCAAACTCTCTTATTTCTATCCTTTAAAAAAGAGAAATAGGTCTCTAAAGTAACAAAATAATTTTCTAAGGGATTTATTTTTAAAGGTTTAAATAAATTTTCATTTGCAAAAGCTAATGCATTAGTACCTGTAACTTTTGTTATAATTGATGAGATTATATGTGCTCCTGCAGTTGAATATTTAAAATCTCCAATTTGACCTTTTCCCCCTAATAAATTAAGTGCAAACTCACACCAATCTTCACTACAACATAACTTTTTAAAAGGTTCAGTTTTATATTTATATGGAGCTGTCATAGTTAATAAATTTCTTAATGTTATATCTCTTTCTTTATTATCCTTAGTTTTATGTTCTGGGAAAAAATCTAAAACCTTTTGATCTACACTTTCAATTAATCCTCTATCAATTAAAATTCCAACAATAGCCGATAAGAAACTTTTTGTAACAGATGCAACATGCAAAATATCATTAATCTTATAATCTTTAAAAGCTTGCTCATAAATTATTTCTTCATTTTTAACAATATTGATTGAGACAATATTTGAATAATCAAGTTTGATTTTTTCTTCAAAGGCTTTTAATTCTTCTCCATTGATTGAAGATTTCACTACTTCATTTTTAATTAAATCATCATAAATTAACATATAACTCGCTCCTATATTTTCTTAACAGGCATATAAATTTCTGTTATTAAATCTTGAATATTAATGATCTCATAAGGATTGGAAATATATACATCAAAAGGATGGGGAGTTGTCTCGTATCCATATTTTTCACAAAACTGTCTTTGCTTTATATATACTGAAGTTATATTTGAATAAGATCCTTTTAAAACTGATTTAAGACACATACCAGGAGAAAAACTTTTTGTTTTCTCATTAGGTTTTTCTAATGGTATTGCAAACTCTATATCATATCCATCCATTTTATATTCACTACTATGATAAATATTCATAGGGGCATATTTCATAGTCCATTTATTTTTTATAATTTCATTAAACAGAGGAGAAAAGAACTTATTATAACCATCTAAACAATCTTGATAATTTACCTTAACTC
The DNA here is from genome assembly GCA_963678575.2 of Sphaerochaetaceae bacterium. GTDB lineage: Bacteria > Spirochaetota > Spirochaetia > Sphaerochaetales > Sphaerochaetaceae > Pleomorphochaeta. Next base: position 2,015,652 of record CAXXHV010000002.1, read on the forward strand.
TTTTAGATAAAATATTCATATTAGGAAAAACTATCTCTTCTACTTTTATTGCATCCAAATATGAATTAACTGATTTCCCTTTTTTTATATCATTCAAATCCCTATCTATTTCTGAGATGATACTAATTGAATCATTAATCAATGTTTGTATCTGAGTTTTTTTCTTATTTAATTTGATATAAAATAGTTCAACATTTTTATCTTTAAGATCTAATAACTCTTTTATTTCTTCAAGAGAAAATTGATACATTTTTAATTTATTAATTAATAACATATCTTCTAATTGTTTGATTGAATAATTCCTATAACCATTTTCTAAATTAATATTTGTGGGTTTAAGTAACCCTATTTCATCATAATATCTAAGAGTCTTAGTTGAAACTTTACATATTTTAGAAAATTCACCAATAGATAGCATAAAAAATCTCCTCTTTTTCTTTCTAATTCAAGAATAGGCTTTCCCCCTAGGGTAAAGTCAATCAAATTTTTAAAAAAAATTAAAAGGAGATTCTTTTTTGTTTTTTTAATTAATATGTAAATTTAAGGCGTTTATCAATTATAAATTTCTTTCTACTAGGATTTCCTTCACATCTATAAACTACTTTATTCTTAATATCAAATACTGAAGACCAAATTGTATCCATACCTTTCTTTCTATCATATTGGCACATAAATCCATATTTTCCTTTCATTAAATCAAAGGTTGAATTTAAATCATATTTAGAGAAATCTTGTTTTTTTATTACCTCATATCTTTTATGAGAAAAAACATCATCTTCTCCATCATAAACATATTGCTGCATTTCATTTTCAATAAAATGATTTGTTTTAAAACCTACATCATATTTTTTTACTATACATTTATTTTTTGGATTAAGTTCACACTCTACTATATTATTGAATCTATCTGCGATTAATAAGCATTGTGATGAACCGATTGGTACACTGTTTAAGAAGTCAGTAGCTTGATCTACTGTTTCACATTTTTCTAAAATATATCTAACTAAAAAGCCTGCATTTAAACCAAGACTTTTAGTAGTTGGATAAATAAAAGTTAATCCACAGGCTAATCCTTTTTCATTTATTCCATCTTCAATTTCCATTAATGCTGTAGTATTTCCAATAAAAGCATAGGATGAATCTAAATTATAGAATGGACTATCACTTAATTTTTCTACATCAATTAAAAAATCCGAATTTCTTGCAAAAATATAATCATTATCATTTTTAAAAGCGACCATTGAACAATAATTATTTAAAGTAAAAGAATACATGGTAACTAAAAATGGATAAAGCTTATCTATTGAACTTTCCTGCCCTTTTGCAAAGCCTTCCATTTCTTCTAAAATTTCTGGATAATACTTTTGATAAAGGGGATAAACAGCTTTTGCATATTCAATTCTTTCTTTATTAAGCATAGATTGAAAATCTAATTTAATCCCATTTTTTAATAATTTACTACCATAAATATAACCTGCTTCTTTATGAGTTTTTTTCCATCTTGAATGATACATAATTTTATAGTCTCCTTATCTAAAAATCACGCTATCACAATAAAAATTTAATGTAAAACTGTTTTATCCTAAAGTATTTTTTTATTAAAATTATTATTAAAAAATACCTTCTAGTTTTTTTCAATATTAATAATGGATATTTCATTATTGTATCTACTTCGAAGGTATTATAAAAACAACTAATCAAAAGAATATAGATAATTATGTTATTTAAAAATTAATTATCTTGGGCTATAGAAACTACCTCTCCTAAAATTGAAAATTGTGGATTTTCTAAGGAACTAATGGAATGTAGTGCAAAATCAGATTCTGAATCATTAGTAATGTATTCCCTAAACACAGTTGAATTACCTGCAATCATAACGCCAACTGCCAATTCAGAATTATCAGCAAGTTTTGGAGCAAATTTAAAAGCTATTTCTTCATCAATCTTCTAACTTCTGTAGTGATACAATGGCCTTCTTTTATTGGTTCTCTAATATAAAGTTTACCTCCAGCTGATAATACTTTACTCAATTTCTCTAAAATAGCTATTCTATCTTTTTCAGGAATATCATAAAACATATAATGAATTATAATTGTGTCAAAAATATTATCTTCTATATCTAATTTTCTAATATCCACAACATAATAATTAATATTGTTATATGCACTAAATCTTTTCTTTGAAAAATCAATAGCTTCTGTATATATATCACGACAATATAATTTTGTGTCATTATCAATTTTTTTAGCAAGATATTTTATAATACATCCCGCACCACTCCCGAATTAAAGAATACTTTTTGATTCAGTTAAATCTAATTGATCGACATATTTTTTGTATAATCCTCTCGCAAAAGTTGAGCCAACTATTGTATGTAAATTCATTTCAATTTTCGTCATAAACCAAACCTCCTCCAGTTATTATAAAAATCTATATTATAATTCTCTATTTTATACAAAGTAAATTATTCATTATCAGCAATCCAAGTAACATCAATTTTATTTGGAACTGTAATATCATCTTTTGTAATATTGCCTTTTACATCTCTAACACAAGGAATTTTTATTTAATTAGGTAAATTTCCCTTATATGGTAACTAACCATTTTTAAAAAAGTCCCTTTTTTATCAAAAAAAATGATCCACAATATGTGAATCATTATAAATTAATTTTTTATATTTTAATAAAATAAGTTTTATTTGATTATAATGTCGTCAACTAAATGCCTTGGATTACTCCCTTTCTTATTAGTATTACTCTCTTCTAAACCAATTATCATCATTGTAAAAACAGTTGTATTATATTCTTTTGTAAATTGTAAATTTAATGGTTTCATTGCTTCAAAATTTTCTAAAACTTGCATTGCAGGTCTTAAGGAATATGATGATATCTCAAATAATAAATTCTGATATATTTGACCACAGTTTATATAATCTAAATTATTTGGATTATCACATTTAATTAATATATATTTATTTTGATTTTCAAGTCTTTGTTCAAACTGTTTTATACTACTTTCTCCAAACCCTTGCCAATTGTTAGAGGTAAAATTTAATATTGGTTGAATAAATAATTTTAATACCTCAGGCATTGAAGCTAATGACAATCCATATCGATACTTATTCTTTTGCCATTCAGTAAATCTAAATACATTTAGTAATTCTTTAACAGCCTCTTCATCTTTTGATTCAATAATAGTAGCTTTTAGCAGAATATTTTCTAACTTCTCTACTTCATTGTTTTCTTCAATAATCTCATATGAAAAATTTGGATATTTTTCAAAAATATTATCTAGAATTAAATTAATATTCTCATCTTTCTTTTCTTTCAAGAAATAAGAGCTACTAGATATTGAATCAATTTTTTTCTTATTATTATTTTGAAGTAACACCATCTTTGAAATTAATGGCATCAAATCACTTAAATTTGGATTATTAATTTTTACTTCAGTATCATAACCATATTTATTAGCACTTTGCCTAAAACTCTCAATAAAGGCTCCTTCACTAATTAATAATTGCTTTTTATCATTATCTACAACATCTAAGCTCTTACTCATGTCAGCATATAATTCAATTGAATTATTATCAGTTAATTTTACTAACCAAGGTTGTGAATTATGACTACTAGTTGTCCTTATTGATTCTCCAATAATTTTTAATCTATCTTCACCTAATTTATTAATGTAATTTTCATTCCAAACGGAATTATATTTTCTCTTCAAGAAACTTCCATTTAGTATAACAAAAAGTAATATTATAATCATTATTAAACTAAAAATTATCACAATTAAATTCCTGATCTTCATCCTATTTTCCTATCTTTTTTTAATTGAATAGATAATCATATCTAAACCATTTTTTAATAAAGTATCCGTATCTCTAGCGTGATAATTTTCAAGGTATTTTTTCTTTTTTATTAAAACATCAAAAAGACCTATTGTACTCGACCAAATATAGACTGAAGTGTTTACTACATCTATATCATCTCTAATTAACCCTTCTTTAACACCTTCTTCTAATGTTATTTTTAAATAAGAAAATAATATTTCACCCAGGTTATAACAATTATCTCTAGAACTATTGCTTAATTGAATATCAAAATCTTCTTCTTTATTTTCATAACTCATTATTGCTTCAAAATAATTTGGGTATTGAGTGCTAAATTTATATATTACTAATCCCATTTGTTTTATTTTTTCTAAAGCAGTTTTTTTGGGAATTTCATTAAACATATTCTGTATTTGCTCATTTAATAAATTGTATCCTCTTACCATAATTTCAAAATATATTTCTTCTTTACTACTAAAATAGGAATACACTGTTCTTTTACTAAATTCTGCTTGTTTAGAGATTTCATCCATTGAGGCTTGATTATAGCCTTTTGAAAAAATTACTTCTTGCGCAGCATCAATAATATCATTTTTCCTTATTTCTTTAATTTTATTTTTTCTATCTATTGATCCCAAAATAAGCTCCTTAATTTATTATTCACTAAGTAAACTTAGAGTTTACTTTACTACACAATAGTGCAATATTTTAATTATTGTCAATATACAAATAAAAACCTCTTAGTAGTTTTTAAATTATTTTCTATTTAAGAGGCTTTAATTTTTTAAATTATTTAATGTAATATCTTTTTATTTCCTTTTAACATAATATAATAAAGGAATTCCATCTTCTATAACATATTTATTTAAATATAATAAGATATTTGGATTATTATCTAAAAAAAGTTTTTTTCCTTTCCCTAAAATAATAGGAATAATACCAATAATATATTCATCTATTGCATTATTCTTTATAAAAGTGTCAATTAATATTCCACCTCCAAAAAGGTATATATTTTTCCCTTTTTGTTTTTCATGCTTAATTATATTTAAAACATCATTATTTATGAAATGAATATTTGACTCATCTTCTTTAACTTCACTTGTAGCAACAAAAACTTGTTTAGCAGGGAAATCATTACTAAAACCTTGGGTATAACAATTTTTTCCCATAAGAACAATATCAATATCTTCTAAAAAAGAGGCATAATTATGACCAACATCTGTATTAAGAGAACTATCCCCATCACCTAATATCCAGTCATAATCCCCGTTTTCTGAAGCAATATATCCATCAATGCTCATTGCCAAATTTAGAATAATTTTCCCTTTCATAAATAACAACACCCTTTTAATTTAAATATATTTGTACTTAGAAATATTTTATATAAATTTATTATACAATAAGATATTGTTATTTTAAAGTTTTATAATTTAATTTGTTATTTATTAAGGAAATAAGCAATTTTTATATTTTCAAAATTTGCTTTATTAAATACACATTCACTAACGCAAAGTTTACAACCTTCTTTAAATAATAAAGAAAAAGAATATTTTTTAATTTATACAAAATATTACTCAGTTATATCCTTAATGTTTCAAAGAAATAAAAAACTACTTAATATAAGTATCTTTAAACTTATTTAATCTTTTTAAAGATATAATTTTGAGCATTATTAATATATTTGGGACCTTTTTGTTTTTCATTTACCTCAGATAAATTAATCATTCTTTTTCTAGAGAGAGAAAAATATTTTTCAAGATTATCAAAGTTAATAATATCATTATCAAGTGTAGCAATAAATTGATAACTTTCATCAAGATAAGCTAGTGTGGCATCTCCATGACTATCATTTGCTAATAATATTCCACCAACTTTTAAGAATTGTTTTGTTTCTTGACCAACAAACCCTGCATATTGGGATATAATTAAATCAACCATTTTAATATTAGAAACTTTTGAATAATCATCATAAATAAAGTTAATATATGAAGGATTAGAATATTCTTTATTTTCTTCGATATATTTTACTATTTCATTTTTTTGCTTGAAAAATGTATTTGCTTTTTTAAAATTATCGATATATGTTACTTCTTCTAAAATCAAGGATGGAACAATATCTATATAACTCCCTGGATAAATTGCACTTTTTAAATCAAAAATATCTTTTACTATTTTATAAATATTTTTTCTATTTCCAATTTTATCTACATAATTTTTAAATTCTTCTATTGCATTATATTTTTTAATAGTTTGCTCCTTTTCTTTTTTAAACAATCACTTTTTCCATAGAATTTTATCCTTTATAATAAATAATTATAACAATTTCATTAAATGCTATTTCAAAATCTTTTTTATATAATAAAAAATTAAATCTCTACACTTTCAATTTTTTCATTTATTAAATATGGTTGATAATGTTCATGCTTTGAAGAATATTCTTTTAAAGATTTTATTGCAATTTGTACAAATACTATGCACTTAATGGCTCATGATATAGAAAAAAGAACTAATTTAAAAGTTGTTCATATTGCAGAAGCTACAGCAAAAGCAGCAATTAAAAAAAATGTTAAAAAAGTCTTGTTACTAGAAACTAAATTTACAATGGAAGGTCCTTTCTATAAAACTATTTTAAATGATAATAATATTGAAGTTTTAATACACAACACTGAAGATCGTCAATTTATTCATAATGTTATATATTAATGAATTAGTAAGAGGTATAATCAAAGAAGAAAGTAAAACAAAATATATTTCAATAATAAATAAATTTAAAGAGCAAGGTATTGAAAGCGTTGTTTTAGGTTGTACTGAAATCCCACTCTTAAATAAACAAAAAAATCTGGATATTGAAGTTTTTGATACAACAGAAATTCACTCTATTGCTATAGCTAAATTTGCTTTAAATTCATAATTGTTTTTGCTCTTTAATTAAATATTTTTGTTATTTAAATTAACTATCTTTAATATAGAATTTGTTTCAACAATATAACCTCTTTCTTCTCCTTTTTTATAAAGGTCATTAAGTAGTGATATATTATTTACAGTTATTTTTTGCATTTCACTAATATTTAAATTAGTAGCTTTAATACAAACAAATTTCTTTTTAATCCTTATTATATTTGGTCCAAAGCGTTTTGCAAAAACAACTTGAACGCCTTGAGCCTTAAGAATTTGAGCTATACTTTTTGCTTTATTAGCATCAGCATGTTCTTTTTCTTCTTCACTATTATTATCAATTTGTTTAATAAAGGTAACAGTTTTTTCATCAATCTTGTAAATATCAAATCTATTTGAATCACCAAAATGCCTATTAGTAAAATCAATTCCATCATCTGTTCCAAATGCACATATAAATGTTTCCATATCAACCTCTTTTATCCAAAGAGCAGTATATTAACCATTATATATTTATTCAAGTATTGATTATTATAGTAATTTTATCTGTTTAATACTAATTAAATTTAATTCTTATAAAAAAAAATTAAAAATGTTAGAAATAAACAACAAAATTTAATTTTTTTTAATTACTTCTATTAATTTTTTGAAATAATATGAAATGAATAACATTAATTTTTTTTAAAATTATTTAATACAAAAGTTATCAATTTACTAGCTGAATCTCTATTAAATGGAAAAACTCTTTTAAAATATTTATAATAAATTAATAGTGACCAATATATTTCATACCCTCCTAAATCAAATTCTTCTTCCGTTGGGAAATAACCAGTACATCCATTTGTATAGCCACCAAAATAAAAATAAGGATTTTTCAAATTCTTTGAAATAGAAATTGCAAACTCACACATTACTTCATTTGGGACACCACACAAACACATTTCATTTATAATAAAATATTGTACTTCGGTTAAATTATTTTGCTTAACTATTTTCTCTTTATTTAATCGCGATATTTCATTTAACCAATCAGTTCCATCAATAAAACAATTAACTCTAGCTTCTTCTGCTATCTCAATTGCTCTCTTCATATTTGGCACTTGTGATTCAAAATCTACAAACCTACTATACATTGAGAGATATTTTATATCCTGTAATTCTATTTTATGAATTATTTTTTTGATTCCTTTTAGAACAGTATTTGCCATAAAAAATAAGGCATCATCACTTTTTATAAAATTAGGACCAATAGCATCATAAGGGGTTAATTTAGAATTATAATATTTAGGTGCAACATTCCCGCTTGACCCTTGAGTAATCATTACAGGACAATTATATTCTTTATTAACTAATTCTCTAACTTTGTGAAAAAAATCACTTGAAAGTAGATAGTTATCAGCCTTTAAAACATTAGCATGAGAACTCAATCGTAATAAAATTAACTCTATTTCATTATAATCATTTACAAGCTTTATTACCAATAGTCTCTTATCAAGGGTGTTGTTTCCTTCTCTCCTATTTACTCCAATCTCAACATTAACGCAATCATAGCCAATTTTGACTGGTTTTAAATTAGTATTAATTTTAATTATTGCTTCTAATATTTTATCCAAAACAATATTAAAATAATTTTCTTCAAAAGTATCATTAAATGAAGAATGTGTATGAGAAAAACATAACATTATATTTTCTTTTTTTATTTCAAGACAATCTGAAATACTATCTCTAAGAATATCGCAATGCTCTAATGAAAAACCAATATGATCTACAGTTATTAAAACACATTTAAACAAATTAAATTCCCATATTGATATTTGAGATAATAACTTATCTAACACACCTTGTGATTTTTCAATTTCTCGTCCAAAACCTATCATTTCAATATTTACTTTAGGGGTAATATCAATCTCTTTATATGCAAATTTTAACATTTCTCTCACACCTTTTTTTACTAAGGTTTTACAAAGATTTAGATTAAATAAATTATTTAATCAAAATCATAACAATAAACTAAATATGGAGTATCTACTTTATATCCTAATTTTTCTGCTAAAGCCACAGATCTTAAATCCACTGCGTCCCAACTAGGATATATATTTCTATCTAAACATTCTAAAATAAGTTTAGCGCCACATGCAGTTGCCAAATGCTTTCCTCTATAATCAACTTTTGTATCAATCTCTATTTCAAGGCCATTATCATAAATAACATAGGAAGAAGCCCCAGATACTACCTTAGATTTATGGGTTATTACAAAACCTAATCCTTTTTCTTTGAAATCATCATAATCCTTAAATTGTGAACATAAATCTTTTGACCAAGATTCTTTAAGCACCCTTTCATATAGTAGTTGATCAATTTGTTTTAATTCATATTCTTTATCTAATAAATTCACAAATTCAGATAATTTATTTCTATCAAAAGAGTTTATATCTTTCTTTATCTTATATCTATATTTCTTACTAACTTTATCACCCAAAGTCTCCTCTATAGCCTTTTGCCATTCTTTATTTTGAGGAGTTAAAATAGGAGCTTTCGCATTTTTAATTAATTCTAGATTAACAGCTCCACCAAAAAATGAGAAATCTCCCACAACAATTTGAACTGAAGTTGGATCATCTTCGTTATCTACAAAAGCTTTTCCCATATATCCTTGTAAAAATGATAAAATTAACCCATCATCTTCTGCCTTTAATAAGGCTTTTATTTTTTCAAAATTTATCATATCTGTCTCTTTTATTTTTCAATTGTAAAAGCATATAAAATTTTATTCAATAAAAATCTGTAATCATCAATAATAAAAAATAACAACTTTATCTCATAATTGTAAAGAAATAAAGTTGTCCACATAAATTAATTTATCCAAAAAATTAGAAAAAAAACATATAATGAATACCTGTTGAATATCTAATTTGTCCATGTAATTTCAGTGCTATTTTTCTAATCTCATGGTATTCTTTACTATTATAATATGATATTAGTGCTTTAATAAATTTCATATACTATCTCCTTTTTTTACCAAATACTTGCAATAAATGATTTAAGTCTTTCGCTTTGTGGTCTTTCAAATATATCTTCTGGGGTCCCACTTTCTTCAATTTTACCTTCATGTAAAAATACAACTCTATCTGAGACTTCTCTTGCAAATCCCATCTCATGTGTTACTATCAACATTGTCATTCCTTGTTTTGCTAATTTATCTATAACTTGTAATACTTCACCAACCAACTCAGGGTCTAAAGCTGAAGTTGGCTCATCAAAAAGCAATACTTCAGGTTCCATAGCAAGAGCTCTTGCTATAGCAACTCTTTGCTGTTGTCCACCAGAGAGCATTGCAGGATATACATCAGCTTTATCTTCCAGTCCTACACTTTCTAATAACTTTAGTGCTTTTTCTCTTGCTTTAATTTTATTTTCTTTTTTAATAACAGTTGGGCCAACCATTACATTTTTCAATACAGTTTTATGCGGGAATAAATTAAACCGTTGAAAAACCATTCCAACTTGTTCTCTTAATTTATTTATATCAGAAGCACTTCTTTTGATTTTCTTTCCATTAACGTATATGTTTCCTTTATTCTTATATTCTAAAAAATTAATACATCTAAGAATGGTACTTTTCCCTGAACCACTTCCTCCAATAATACTTATTACTTCACCTTCATGAACATCTAAATCTATCCCTTTTAATACTTCTAATTCTCCAAAATATTTATGTAATCCTTCAACTTTTATCATTAATTTATCTTTCATCGACTCTAAGTCTCCTTTCTAACCATTTAAGTGATTTTGACAATAAAGTAATAATCACATAATAATAAACACCAGCTATAAAGAGGATTGGAAATGGGTTATAAGTTGCTGCACTAAATTGTCTTGCAGTAAGGGTTATTTCTGTAATTGTAATCACACTTGCTAATGAAGAATCTTTTACTGCTATAATAAATTGATTTCCAAGAGCTGGAACTGATCTTTTAAAAGCTTGGGGTAAAATTATATGTACATAAGCTTGAATTTTACTCATCCCTAAAGCTCTAGCTGCTTCTTCTTGTCCATAATGAATTGAAACAATTGAGCCTCTAAAAATCTCACTAATATAGGCTCCACTATGAAAAGCTAAACCAATAGTAGCTGAAGTAAATGAGTTAAACTCTAACCCAATCAAAGGTAATCCAAAAAAAATAAAGTACAATTGTAAGAGGAGCGGAGTTCCTCTTACAATCGAAATATAAGTATAGGCTATTTTTTGTAGCCACTTAAATTTAGTTAATTTTAATGATGTTACAATTAAACCTATTACAGTTCCAAGTAAAATTGAAAAAACAGAAAGTTCTAATGTTAAAATTACTGCTTTATCAAATTTTGGTGCATATTTTAGTACCACTAAAAAGAATTCTTTTAGAGAATTAAAAATCTCGATAATGAAATCCATTAGAAACTCCTATTGCTTCTCTAAAATATTTGTATTAAACCATTTGTAACTTATTTTTTCGTAAGTACCATTTTCTACAATAGTTTTTAGTGCTTTATTTAAAGAATCTAAGAAGTCTTTATCTTCTTTTCTAACAGCTATTCCAATATCTTCTGAATATAACATTTCTCCAACGGGTACTAAATCCACACCATATTTCTCAGGAGCTTGAAGTCCAACAAATCTACCTGTAACTAAGCCATCAATTCTATTTTGTTCAAGTGCCATTATATTATCAACATCACTTTCAAATTGCATTATCTGAGCTATATTATCCATTTCAGTTAAAGCATTATGATATGTAGTCCCTGTAACTACTCCAACTTTTCCATCATTTAAATCTTTTATGCTTTTTAAATTAGAAGTTGAAGAAGTAAAAAATTGTGCACCATCATAATAATATGGATTTGTGAAATTTACTTTTTCAAGTCTTGCATCTGTTATAGCCATACTTCCGATAATAGTATCGAATCTTTTACTTAATAATCCTCCAATAATACCATCCCAAGCTGTAGTAATAGGTTTTGCTTCAACTCCCATTTCTTTAGCAAGAGCTTTAGCTATATCAATATCAAAACCATCTAAGTCCCCATCTTCATTAATAAAATTAAATGGTGGATATCCCCCTGTCATTGCAAAAGTCATTTCCCCTTTATCTTTTATTTTTTCCATTGTTGTTTGATCTTTATTGTTACACCCAATAAAGAAAAAACTAATTATTAATACACTTAATAAAATGATCTTACTTTTTTTCATACTCTACTCCTAATATATTTAGCGTGTAGTTAAACTACATTTAAATTTTATATTTTAATAATAATTAGATACCTTATATAAATATTCGACAAATTATATTCTTTTATTATTCAAACTAAAAAATTAATCTAAACAGCTAATTAAATTATTAAAAAATTAACTCAGGTTAATAGAATTTTGTTAAAAAGGATTCTTCAAATCCTATAATTTTTATTGCAATTAAGACAAAAAAAACGCTACCAACCCTATTTTTTTTAGAGTTAGAGCGCTTAAACTTCGCGTTTGCTCGAATTGTACCACTTAAAATAATAGTACAGGTCATGACAATTAGTCCTAACCAAGCCCCAGTTCTATAATATATAGATTTTTCACTTACAATTTCTTCAAAACGACTTATTTATTAATGCCTATTTAATAAAACATGCACTGACTCATAAATCAAATACTCATGTAAATACTTCATCAACTTTATATATATAATTATGAATTGTAATAAACTAAAAATAGCTTTAATTTTTAATTTGTTTATTAGCAATGATTTAATCATACTATAATAAAAAATTAATACAAGTGCGTAAAACTATAAATAATATTGGGACATTTTACTTATAAAATATAAGATTTTTTATGTAACAAAATTTTAAATTTTATAGCAGTAAAATTTATTAATTTTAATATTACCAGAGGCTTTGTATCCTTTAATATTTATATGGTATTAGTTAGTATTTGAAACAATAACTATAAAATAATCATCATTTAAACCATTTCCCATATATTCTTTATTTCCACAATTATCTATTATTTCAAGAGCAATTTTTACATCATAATAATCAATTTAAATTTTCAATTTATCATTTAGCTTTATTTTTTTACAATCTTTGTGATTACTTAAAGCTAGAAATTAAATATCAAATCAATTAACAAATTCTTCATATATCAAATTTATAATAAAGGAGTGATAGTAATACAAAATTGAATAATTGTATTTTATACTTGAGAATCTTCTTCTTTTGGTATAATTCTATTTAAAGCCTTAGGTAATTTTTCATAAAATTTTATTCCTCTTTTTTTAATAAATTAATGCCTAACTTTATTATCGATATCTAGAAGACCTCCACAATAGATTATTTTTTGAAGAAAAAAATTAATTTAGGGAAATTTAATATAACAAAATATCAAAATTATTATTAAAAAATACCTTCTAATAGGTTTCAATGTTAATGATGGATATTTCATTATTGAATCTACTTTGAAGGTATTATAAAAGCCACTAATCAAAAGAATATAGCTAATTATTTTATTTTAAAAATTAGATACCAGAATCAAGACTAGCGCCCTCTCCTGAAATTGAAAATTGTGTATCCTCTGAAGAACCAAGGAAATGTAATGTAAAATCGGATTCTGGAGAATAAGTAAGGTATTCCCTAATCGGATTTGTATTGCCTACTACCGTAACGCCAACTGCCAATTCAGAATTATCAGCAAGTTTTGGAGCAAGTTTAAAAACTACTTTTCCATTAGGTACAACAGTATCCCCATCTTCCAAAGAATTAACAAGCATAGCCATTCTAGCTTGTGCTCCTAAAATCGCATTAACTTCTACTAAATTTATTGTTTCTGAACTATCATTAACTAATGTCATAGTAGTACTTGAATCTGTTGAAAACAAATCACAACCTGCAAAGAATAATGTAACAATTAAAATACTGCTACATATCAAAATTTTTTTCATATAAAGTTCTCCTTTTATAATACTGTAAATAGTTTTTTTTAAATTTAAAATTTAAGTATCAGAATCAAGCCTAGCGCCCTCTCCTGAAATTGAAAATTTTGTATCCTCTGAAGAACCAAGGAAATGTAGTGTAAAGTTTGCTTCTGCATCATAAATAACATCAGTGTTTGAACTAAGATCAGAATAAACAACAATCTCCAAATAATGATTATCAACAAGTTTTGGAGCAAGTTTAAAAACTACTTTTTCACCAGGTGCGACAGTATCCCCTTCTTCTAAAGAATTAACAGAACCTCTCTCTTGAGCTCCAATATAACTCTGAACAGTCATTGCGGTTATTGTTTCTGAGCTATCATTTACTACAGTCATAGTAGTACTACTATCAGAAGAAAACAAATCACAACCAGCAAAGAATAATGTGACAATTAAAATACTGCTACATATCAAAATTTTTTTCATATAAAGTTCTCCTTTTTATAATAAAATAAAAATTATTATATCAAATATATTAAACCTTTATTTGTTATTGTAAACGATAAAAATTTGTTATAATACAATTATTTCACAAATATGTATTATTTATCTACTCGATTTACTCATTACTTTGAATTTCTTTTACAAATATATATACTTATTTTGGCTCAAATAGGCCAAAAATAATAATTAGTAATTTTTAATTTGGTGAAAGTGAATATTTATTTAGGGTTTCTTTTCCCATAAAACAACACTCACATTAAGTCCACCAAAATAAAAATTATATCATAATTTTCTAATCTAAGAACCTTTGAATATTCAACTGTTTCAGAATTTATTCTTTTTGAAAATTTATTAGCATAAGTTTTTGTTGTTCAATATTCACTTCCATACAAACAATTACATTGTGATAAGATAATAGTTATTTTTTTCATTCTAACAATAAAAAAGATTTGTTGTAAAAAAGCGAAATATTTTTAATCTATATATTTCTTATAATTTGGCTCAAGATGGAAAGTAATAATACTTCTATTACCAAAATATTCTTTTAAAGTCTTTTCTATTGATTCAGATATTGCATGAGCTTGATACAAAGATATATTCGTATCAAACATTAAATGTGCTTCAATAGCAATATTTGAGCCAATCCTTCTTGTTCTCAAATTATGGTAATTTTTTATACTTTGGTTACTTTCAATTAATTTTGAGATATATTTTACATCTTTTTCATCAAGTGAAGATTCAAGTAACTCATTTACTGCAGGAAGCATTATCTCAAAAGCAACTTTAAAAATAAAAACACTAACTACTATTGCAGCAATTGGATCAAATATTATCCATTTATCTCCTAAAATATAAGCAACACTGATACCAATTAATGTTCCTATTGAAGATAAGGCATCTGATCTATGATGCCAGCCATTTGCTATTACTGCAGGAGAATTAATTTTTTCCCCAACTTTCTTTGTAAATCTAAATAAAAATTCTTTAGAAAGAATAGAAATCAAGGCTGCAATAATTGCAATTAATTTTGGTCTTGGTAGAATTTCATTTTTGAAGGCAATTTTATATACATTAACTACTCCACTTTGTAAAATATCAAATCCTGCTAATAATAGTGCAATTCCAATTATAAAAGTTGCAAATGTTTCATATTTTTCATGACCAAAATTATGATCTTTATCTGCTGGTTTTTCAGTGAATTTAAAACCGACAAGAACAACAATGTCTGTAAAAAAATCAGACAGAGAATGAATACCATCAGCTAACATAGCATTACTTTTTCCAATAATTCCTGCTGTTATTTTTAATACAGATAATATTGAGTTTATAAAAAAACCAACTAATGTAATCTTTCTAGCTTGTTCACTTCTCTTTTTTTCTGATATTTGTTCTCTTCCCATTTTATATCTCCACAAATATTTATTAAAGTTATAATTAAAATAAAAAAAACACACCAATGGAACTTCCCTGTCCCACAGATGTGCTTATATCTCCCTCTGTTGTTACTCATGTTGTAACCCGACTATAAGAATAAATATAGTCTGTCAGTAATATTTTTTATAATAATTTATCTAAAATATAATTTATGGAAGTTATATTTGTCAAGGCTAATATAAAATTCAAAATAATTAGAAACAAAAAAACTTTATCATATTGTTTTATTTTTCATTTATTGATTTAATAAAATAAAAAGGCTCAAATTATGAATAATTTAAAAATTAGATTTGTAAAAGAAAGTGATGTAAAAAGCATTTTTTCAATATATAAACCTTATATTGAAAATACTACTATTACTTTTGAATGTATTACCCCATCTTTAATTGACTTTAAAAAAAGAATTGAAAAAGTTTCCTCGTTTTATCCATACATAGTTTGTGAAATAGAAAATAAAATCATTGGTTATGCCTATGCAAGCAGAGTAAGAGAAAGAGAAGCCTATCAATGGGATGCTGAATTATCTATCTATATCGATAAAGAATATTTGCATTTTGGAATTGGAAAAATTCTTTACAAAGCTTTAATTGATTTATTAAAAGAACAAAATATTTATAACGTTTATGGAGTTATTACTCAACCAAATTTAGTAAGTGAAAAACTACATGAAAGCTTAGGTTTTACAAAAATAGGAGTCTTCCACAATACTGGTAATAAATTTAATAAATGGCTTGATGTTGTCTGGTATGAGAAATCTCTATCGGAATTTTCCCCGATTCCAAAAGTATTAAAATCAATTAAAGAAGTTGAAAATACAGCTATTATTAATATATTTGACAAATATATTAATGAATTAAATAACCTAAAGTTGAATATAATTAAATAAAAATTTCAAATATTTGTATTTTGTAAGATAGATTGATATGTTTGCCTAGCGTGTTTCTTTATGTTAAAATTAAATAAAAATTTAAAGGAAATAATGATAATAGAAACACGAAACAAAATACTTGGAGTAAATGGGAGTCCTAGAAAAAAAGGAAACTCTGATATTTTATTAAATTATTTTATGGATTCTGTGATACAAAATAATGTTGAAGAAAAAATAATAAATCTTCGAGATTATAAATATTCAGGCTGTATTGGTTGTGAGAAATGCAGAAAAGATAAAATCTGTACAGGTTTAAAAGATGATTTTAATCAATTGTATCCTGAGATAATATCAAGCAAGGGCTTAGTATTAGTATGTCCAACACATAATTATAATATTACAGCTTGGATGAAAGCCTTCATTGATAGATTGTATTGTTTTTATAATTTTGAAAATCCAAGACCTGGAAAATGGTCAAGTAGTTTAGCAAATCAAAACAGAAAAGCTGTCATAATTGCAATTTGTGAACAAGAAAATGAAGCTGATATGGGATATACTGTTGAAGCTATGAGTAAACCACTTCAAGCTCTGGGCTATGAAATCTGGGATGTTATTAAAGTATTAAATAGTTTTGATAGAGGAAAAGTAAAAGAAAATAAAGCTTTAATAACTAAAATAAAAGCTACTGCTGATAGTTTTTCAAAACTAATTAAGTAATTCATATTTAATTATTACTTGAAAGACAAAAATATATTAGTTTTTTGTTTTGTTCCAAGCTTCTCTTTGTAAACAAGTAATATGTTCTGTACGAAAATCATCCATCAAAGGCCAATATATATTTTCATTTGTGTGACTATAAATAAATCCACATTTCTCTTGAACTCTTTTTGAATTATTATTGCCTTCAAAATAACCACACCATACTTTATTTAAATTTAATTCTTCGAAACTATATCTAATTAATTCTCTTACTGCTTCAGGTATTAATCCTTGGCCCCAATATGATTCTCCAATCCAGTACCCAATTTCAGCTTCATCATCATTGATATCTATATTACTTTCTTTACCTCTCATTAAGCCAATACTTCCCACAGCTTTATTATTGCTCTTTAATACTACAGCAAAGGTATCTTCTTTTGATAAAACATTTTTTATTATATCTAAACTATTTTCTAAGCTTGTATGAATTGGCCAACCTGCAATTGGACCTATCTTTGGATTTCTTGCTTCTTGATATAAATCTTTAGCATCTCTTTCTTTCCAAGGTCTAAGTAATAATCTCTCTGTTTCTAAATTCATATCCTATTCCTTTTATCAATATATGATTTTATCAATTATTATTATACTTTTCAACAAAAATAACTTTATAAGATTGATTCAAAAATAAATACTTTTAGCCTTATTTATATTCAAGATATTACTTAGGGTTTTTGACTTTAATTATTTCTCTTATTCAAAAGGATTCTTTTCAATTTAATCCAGCTATCATTATCTTAACTATATTTGTGATAATAACTGAGATAAAAGCTATAAGTTCATCAGAACATATTTACTATTTTTGCTTTAATGCTTTTTGTTCATATCTAGCCTATCAAGAAATAGTGTTAGCTGTAGTTTTATTCTTTCTAGTCTCTTATAAATCTTCATTTTTAAATAGACATTAAAAAAAGAAAAATTAAACTCTTAATAGACCTCTAAAGCCTCGAGAACTATAATAAGATTCTGCCCCATTATGGTATACAAAAACACTTTCATATCTATAATCACAAAAAAGGGCACCACCTAAATTTCTAATTTTCTCTGGGGTTTTAATCCAACTGGAAGTTTTTAGATCAAATGGTCCAACTTTTTGCAATTGTCTATATTGTTCTTCATCTAAAACTTCAATGCCAATTTCTGCTGCCATTTCCATTACATTACTTTCTGGCTTATTTTGTTTTCTAGAATCTAAAGCTGCTCTATCATAACAAAGGCCTCGCCTTTCTTTAGGAGTCTCTTTTGAACAATCAAAAAATAAAAACTCATTTGTTTCACTATCAAAGGATATTACATCAGGCTCTCCACCTGTAACTTCCATTTTAGATAAGGGTATTAATTTATCTGGATTCTTTAATAAGTTGTTCTCAACATCTTTCCAATTAATATCTGCATGTCGATTCATGTTACTCTCAAATCTTTCTTTTAAAACACTAATCGTTTCATGTTCCATAATTTAATCTCCTTATTTGCTATCCTTTGATAAATTCTCTTTAACTCGAAATTCAACAATTTTCTTAATTAAATCATAAGGTAAAGGTTCATCAATAGGAAATTGTATAGCGCCTTTACTTGTTTTATATTCTTTTAATTCTTCACTGAAAAACTTTATTGCTGAAGGAGTTGGATAAAAACCAATATGGTTTTTATATGCTGCAAAATGTACTAAATTACCATTTAAATAAAAGGTCGGCATTTGATAACTAATTTTTTCTTCTGCACCAGGTGCATTTTCATTTATAATAGCTCTTAGCTTTATTAGTTTATTTCGTAAATCAATTGGGAAATTTAAAATATATTGATCAATTGTAATAATTTTATTCATAATATCTTCTATCCTTAAATATAGCTTACAACAGTATTTAAGAATTTAAAAATATTCTTTTTATTTTAAATCTAATTTCATATAAATCAAAGAATCTAGAGGATTATTATTATAGCTTGGTATTTCATTAAAACCATAGTTCTTATAAAGTTTAATTGCACTAGTTAAAAAAGGGAAAGTATCTAAAAGCATGGAAGAATATCCAATTAATTTTGCATCTTCAATTATCTTCTTTACTAATAAATCACCTATATGTTTTCCTCTAAATTTTGATCTAACATAAAGCCTTTTCATTTCACAAGAACTATCATCTATTTTTCTAAGGCCAATGCACCCCGCTAATTCATCATCATAATATGCTAAAAATAATCTTCCATAAGGGAGACCATATTTTTTATCTATATGTTTTAATTCTTCATCATAATTTTGAAGATCAAGATATTTCTTAAAGGAATTATCTTCTTCTATTAGCATATTAGTATATTCGGTAAATAATATTTCAATTTCTTTCGGGAAATCATATGCATTTATAAATTTAATACTCATAAATTATCCTTATCTAGTTTTGATTAATTAATACAAAGTCTATATTAATTTCAAACGATATAATTTTAATATAATAAAATATGTCCAAATTGCAAAAATATTATCAATAATTTAATTAAAGAATTTTCTTTAAATACCTTTTCATTAAAATATAAATCCATATTAAGGAAAGAATGAAAGCTACAAAAATATATATAAGATTTTTTGCACAAAACGCTTTCCCTATCCAAAAAGAAGGAAATGGAGATAATATATAAGCTACTTTACTTTCAATAAAAAATGGAACCATAATAAAAACTAAAGCAATAGATGTTAACTTAGTTATTGCCATTCCTTCTAATTTATTGGTAGAAAGCGTAACAATTAATAAAGAACTAATTAGACCTTGCAAAGCTCCAACTATTGAAAAAAATATTATTTCATAAATAGATAAATCAGTTAATTTAAAAAAAGGAAGTAATACCACATTAATACCTAATGCAATTATTGTAGGAATGCCAATTCTTGATATTAAATATCCTTTTCTCGTAAGTGGAGTAATAAATAAATACTTAGAAATATTTTCATCTGTTTCTTCTAATATAACCATTGAAGAAACAAAGCAAAATAAAATAGGAGTCAATAAAGTAAAAAACAAATCAAATATTCCATAATATGGAGATAAAAATATTGATAAAGAACTTAATTCAATTACTTTTAAATCAATAATTGGAATTATAAATTTGAAGAAACTTCCAGCTAATAATGGGGCTAAACAAGATACTAACAACATTTTATCTTTTTTAATAAAATATAACATCTTTGAAAAACTAATACTTATGGAACTCATAATTTAATACCTCCAGCATTTTCCCACATTTTTATTACACATTTATTTGAAATAAATAACAAAATTGAAATAGTAAAAATAAGAATTAATAAATTAATTAAAGTGAGTGGTTTTTTAGAAATTAAATCAATACAAATATTAATTGGATAATATTTTAAGAATTCTGGTGAAATCTTAAATAAATGCAAGACACCTGGTACAAATGCTAGGATTTCAAATGGAGTAGTCCAAAGAATAAATTGATTAACACTTGATATCTTTGTAGCTACAATAATTCCTAAAAGCGTAAATATTGAACTACAAATAGCTGTTCCTATTAACACAATAAATAAATTATTTTTATTAATAAATAAAGTAAGAATTGTAGCAACAATAACTGAAATAAAACATAAGGACAAAATTTTTGAAATAATATATTCAACTGATCTTATGGGAGATATTGCAAGTGAATATGGTATTTTTTGGCTTTTCTCTAATAAAATAATTGCTCCCATAAAAAAAAGGCCCATTGCTGCAGGATCAGAAAAGATTAAAATAACTAAAGCTTTTTCCTGCAATTTAACTGGTATTGCAAATAATATTATTAAGTAAAATATACTTAAAACCCCATACAAAAAATAAAACCCATATTTCATTTGAAATTTTATATCCCAAATTATTAAATTAAATAATCTCTTCATACTAAGGTCTTCCCTGTGATACTAATAAAAATATCATTTAAAGTTGGTTCACTACTATGTATTGATTGTAATCGATTTTCTGCTATAAGTTTTTTTAGTTTTTCATCACTTGATAAATTATTAAGATAACAACTTGCAGTTTTTTCTTCTTTATCAATCCAAGAATAAAAAACTTGGGCAGCTCCCTTTGACATTATTAGATTATGAGGACTATCTAAAGCTCTTATTTCTCCATTCACTATAAAAGCTACTCTATCACATAATTCAGTTGCATCTTGCATGTTATGAGTTGTCAACAATATTGTTTTTCCCTTAGCCTTTTCAGCTAAAATCATATCTTTCATCATCCTACTATTTGTTGGATCTAAACCATTAGTAGGTTCATCAAGATAAAGTAAAGATGGATCATGTAATAAAGCTTTAATAAAATTTAATCTAGCTTTCATTCCCTTTGAATAATCAGAGACACGCTTATCAGCATCATTTTCTAATCCTACTTCTTTTAATAATTCATCAATTGGAGGCTTAGATTTACTATAAAGGGATGAAAAAAATTCTAAATTTTCTCTAGCTGTAAGTTTTTCATACATTGTGGAAAATTCAAAATCAACACCAATATCTTCATAAAAATTTTTTTTACGATTTTTACATTCAATATCATTAACTTTTACAGAACCTTTATATGTTAAAAGCATTCCAATCAATATTTTTTGCAAAGTACTCTTTCCAGCACCTGAAGGTCCTAAAAAACCAAATATTTCACCTTTCTTAACAGAAAAACTCATATTTTCTATAAAAGGTTTTTTAGTATAACTAAAAAATAAATTCTCAACATTAATCATTTTTATTCCTCTTAAAAAACTATTTGACATTATTTATATGTATAGTCAAAAAAAACTAAAAAAATATTAAACAAACTCATATTTTAAAATATTTTATAGCATTTGTATGACTAAACCTCTAATCAATAAACGCAAAGATTCATCATAACTTGCGCTATCCAATTCATCTTTATGCAAAGTTGAAAAATATAAAGCTCTAAAAGCTGCACTAAAAGCATCAACATTAATATCTGCTTTCACAGGTAAATTTTCCATAATCTTTTCAATCATTGATCGATCATGACTAAAATGCTCTTGTATTAATTCTTGTGGTAATTTTCTAACTAATAATTCTATTTCATCTGAATTAAGCAATTTTAAAATTGGAGACTCTGCTGCTATTTCAAAAAAATGAAAAAAAAGATTTGTAAGTTGTTCTTCATCACAATTATTTGAATCAATCATATCAATTGCTTTATATAATTCATTTTCTATTAGCTCATGTTGCTCTAGGATTACTTCAAATAATAATGATTCTTTAGATTTATAAAATAGATAAAAAGTCCCTTTTGGAATCTTTACACGATTTACAATCTCATCAACAGTTGTTTTTTTAATACCAAATTGAGCTAAACATTTTTTTGCTTCTTCTTTTAACCGATTATTTATATATGTTCTTTCTTGCTCTGTATAGCTTTTTGGCATTTATTTATCCTTCATTTTGACTAAACTAGTATTTATAGTCAAAATAAAACTAAAATATAAATTAGTCAATATATAAATAATTTACATTCAAAGAAAATCCATTAACAATATCCATACTTTCAAATCACCTCATACCAATATTACCAAATGTAAATACAACAAATCATACATATAAACTAAACAAATAAAATATGTGAAGATAAAAACAATCACACACAATACTGGCGAATCATTACAAAAAGACTCATTTAAGAGCGGAAAAACCTTTTAAAAATTCGACATACCCTAAGGCAATCCATAACTTCAAAGTAGCTTTATCTCGCCCACCAGTAATTTTGAATTCCCAAAGTCCTAAGGAGTGTTAATTATCAATGAACTAATACAAAGCTTTTGCAATTTGAAATTCTTTGCCCGAAAGACCAATCACTGATAATGAATCTACAGCTGATATTAGATCAGTGTATTAGAAAGGAGTACAACAGCCTCCACATGATGAGTATGTGGATAGAAATCAAAGACTTTAACTTCTTTTACTTCATAACCTAGTTTAACAAATTCTTTTATATCTCTTGCTAAAGTTACAGGATTACAAGATACATAAATTATCTTCTTAGCTCCAAACTTATTTATTAACTTTGGAACACTTTCATATAAGCCTGTTCTTGGAGGATCCACTACGACTATATCAACACGCTCTTTATTTTTCTTCCCCCATTTCTCAACTTCTCCAGTATATGAAATTGCATTTGGAGCATTTATTTTACTTAGTGTTAAACAGTCTTTTTGCTTTTCAACAGCAATAGTATTTTTAGGAAGGAAAGCAGAAAATGTTCCAACGCCACTATACAAATCCATAACAGAATCACTATCAATTTTTGAAACTACATAATCTAACAACTTTGATAATAACTTTGGATTTGATTGAAAGAATACCTTTGCACTTACACTAAAGGGGTGTTCATTTACTGTAATTTTAACTCTATCATTTGAAAAACTAAGTTTATCATCACCAGCAAATACAGGAACTTGAATATATTGACCCCTAGTATTGTTATTAAACATATTCATTCTTGCAGCTTTAAATATTTCACCATTACCAATTGCTTCATTTATTGAATCTACTAGTAATGGACAATTATCTATTTCACAAAGTTCATCACTTTGCTTTTTTAAAAAACCAACCTTTTTATCTGCCATTGATACATGAAATCTAACTCTATTTCTATAAGAGGTATCAATGTCTGTTTCTGTTGGTAATATTTTTATTTTTGATAAATCAAGTTTAGCTATTCTCTTTAGATGATCAAATACTAATGCTTCTTTTAGCTTTACTTGTTTCTCATATTTTAAATGCTGGAGGTTACACCCCCCGCATTCAAAATAATGTGGACAAAAAGGGTCAACTCTATCTTGTGAAGCTTTTATAATATTAGTAATTTTTGCCTTAGCATACGATTTCGTTTCTCTATATATTTCAATTTCAACGACTTCATTAACTAATGCTCCATCAACAAATACAGTTCTTCCACTTTCTAAAGTTGCAATCCCTTCTCCACCTTGAGCAATTTTATTTATTGTTACTTGCATTAACAAATTCCTCAACGTAAGAAGCAACAATATCTATACTACTTTGCCAAAATTCTTCACTTTCAATATCACAATCTAATAAAGCCGCAACATTTTTGGCACTATCTTTTCCTGTATGTTCAAGCATATTTCTATATTTTGATACAAAAGTATCACCAAGCTTTTCCTTTTGGGCAAAGACACCTAAAGCAAACAATTGACCAAAAGCATACGGATAATTATAAAAAGAGAAATCACTGCTATAATAATGCCCTTTAACGGCCCACATATATGGATGATATTCACTTAATGTTCCATAAGTTTTCATTTGTGATTCAACCATAATTTGACATAATTCTTCACTACTTAACTCACTTTCTCTTCTCTTTTTAAACACTTCTCTTTCAAAATAGAATCTGCATAGAATATCAACACATACTTGAGTTGTATCTTGCAAAAATGTTTCAACTAATGATATTTTTTCCTCTTCACTAGCTTTTCTAAAGCTCCTTGCAATACAATTGTTTCACTAAAAATTGAAGCGGTTTCTGCTAAAGTCATAGGATAACTTCTAAGTAAATGAGATTTTGGAAGCACAACACTATCGTGATAAGCATGACCTAATTCATGAGCTAAAGTTGATAAACCATTGTAAGAATAATCAAAATTGCATAATACCCTTGATACTCCTGCATCAGGGAAAGCTACATCATAGGCTCCACCAACTTTATTCTTTCTTGGTTCAGCATCAATCCAATTATTCTCAAAAGCTTTTGTAGCAAAATCTCCCATTTCTTTTGAAAAACCGTAGAATTTATCTAATATAAAAGCTTTTGCATCTTCAAATTCATATCTTTTAACATCTTCACTAATTGGTGCAAATATATCATAAAAAGCTAAATAATCTAAATTTAACATCTGAGCTTTTTTATTTAAATATTTTCTAAATAAAGGAAGATTTTTTTCTAATGTTGAAATTAATGCATCAATTATTTTTTCATTTATTCTTGATTGAATTAAACTTCTATTTAAAGGCTCATAAAGATGTAAATTATCTAATGCAATTGTTGCACCTTTAACTCCATTTATTGCTGCAGAATATGCTATCTCATTCTTTTTCAATAATTCAACTTCTTTATTAAAAGCTTCTTTTCGAATTTCTCTATCTTTATCAAAAGCAAAGTTTCTTAATTCTGTTACAGTTTTCTCTTCTCCACGATAATCAATTGTAGTTCTACTAATTAGAGCTTCTTGTAGTCTTGAAAAAGCTTCAGTTCCACTTCTATTTAAATCTGCAGCAATAGCTTCTACTTCAGCACTTGCCATATGAGAATGCTTTTCTAATAATTCTTTTAGAACAAAAGAATATTCACTTAATTCATTTTCACAGGCATTTAATACTTCTTCTTTATTTTGAGCTAAATAATTAATTACAACAACTTCTAAATTATTAACATTTAAACTTAATTTCGACACTCTGTTTAAAGCAAGCATATATTCACTATTATTAGTTTCAACTGATAATAATACTGAAGTATAAGCTTCTAAAGTTTCATAAGTATCTAAGACCTTTTCCCATGTCTTTATAATTTCATTTATACTTGCATTATCTTCTATTAAAGCTTTCACTCTTGTACAATCTTCTTGGCAATTTTGTAGAGCTTGATTAAAATCATCACTATCACAACCTGTATATATTTCATTTAAATCCCAATGTGGTAAAGCCATCTCATAACTCCTTATTATATCTATACTTGTTTTAACTATAATTCATTATCTGATAAGTAATTAAATAGTTTTTATTAATTAATATTATACATTATTAATAATACATTTAAATATTTATGTGGTCAACCAAATAAAAAGGATATCACAGAGTATGTGATATCCAAAAATTGAGTGTTAGTAATTTCAATTTATTTTAGTTTTTATATGCAATACCTAATTCATTTGCAGTTATAATTGCTGCATAAACATCATTAGGTGTAACCTCAAAAGGCATGTTTGCCATAGTATCACCTTTAGCACAAGCTAAAGTAGCAACTTTCATTATTTCTTCTTCTTTAATTTCTTTTATTCCTAAATCCTCAAGAGTTGTAGGAAGCCCTACACTCATACAGAATTCAATAACTTCTTCAATATCTTCAATTGAAGCATTTTCTAATACTAATTGTGAAATCGTACCAAAAGCTACTTTTTCACCATGATACATATTATGTGTTTCTTCAATTGCTGTAAAACCATTGTGAATTGCATGTGCTGCTGCAATTCCACCAGATTCAAAACCAATTCCTGAAAGATAAGTATTTGCTTCAATAATATTTTCAACTGCTTTTGTACATACTTTATTATCTGCTGCTAGTTTTGCTTTATATCCATCATTTATTAAAGTTTGATAGCATAATTCACCTAAAGCATTAGATGTTAAAGATCCAGTACCATTAAGACAATTTATTGCATTTGAAGCTTTACAAGCTCGTGCCTCAAAATAAGTTGCAAGGGCATCACCCATTCCAGCAACAATTAATCTTGAAGGAGCTTTTGCAATAATAGAAGTATCCATTAATACCATATTTGGATTTTCATTTAAGAATAAATATTCTTCAAATACACCCTCTTCACTATAAATTACAGAAAGTGCAGAACATGGTGCATCACTACTTGCAATAGTAGGACAAATAATAACTGGTAATTTTTCATAATATGCTACCGCTTTTGCTGTATCTAAAGCTTTACCACCTCCGATTCCAACAATAACTTTTGCACCAATTTTTTTTGCTTCTTCTTGAACTCTAGTTATTTCTTTTTTTGAACATTCACCGTTAAAATAAGTGAAGTTTATTTTAATTGATTCTTTATCTTTATTTCCATCTTCAATGATGGTTCCTATTCTTTTTTTACCACTTTCAGTAATTAAAACTAATAAATTTGTTCCTAAATTCTTAGCAAAAGAACTTAAATCATTTAATGCATTTTGTTGTTGTACATATCTACTTGGTCCACCGATTACCATTGCCATAATTATATCTCCAATAAATAAATTTTTATCTATAAGAAATTTAACAAATAATAATCTTTTTGAAAAGTACTTTCGCTATTATTTTATCGATTAATCAAATAAAAAAAGAATGAAAGTTTATTAACTTTCACTCTCAATCTAGTATTTATTTCTCATTTATTTTTCTTTTTTATATTCATCAATATCGTATTCACTAATCTTATTAAGTAATGTTCTTCTGCTTATCCCTAATTCTTTTGAAGCTTTTGTTTTATTTCCAGCCCATCTTAATAATGATTCAATAATTTTTTCTTTTTCAACTTCTTTTAAAGATTTAACTTCTATTGATTTAGAAACAGACTCACTTGGAACAGTTTTTGCCATACCTACATTATCTTCAATGGAAATGTCATCTTCATGAATTAAAATATCATCACTAAATAAAATAGCTCTTTCAATTACGTTTTCTAATTCTCTAACATTTCCGTAATATTGTCCATTTTTTAATTTTTCTAAGGCATTTGGGCTAAATCCAGTAATAAAATCATTACCCATTTCTCTTTTTAGTCTTGAAAGGATTCCAGCTGCTAATAATGGAATATCATCCCTTCTTTCTCTAAGTGGTGGTAACTTTATTCTTAATACATTTAGTCTAAAATATAAATCTTCTCTAAATGTTCCTTCATTTACCATTTTTTCTAAGTTTTTATTAGTTGCAGCAATTATTCTAACATTGATATCTCTTTTTTGAGTATCTCCAAGTCTTTGAACTTGTCTATCGTTAATAACTGTTAATAGCTTTACTTGTAAATCAAGAGGTAAATCTCCTAATTCATCTAGAAATAAAGTACCTCCATTTGCAACTTCAAATAAACCTAATTTCCTATTTACAGCTCCTGTAAAAGCGCCTTTTTCATGTCCAAAAAGTTCACTTTCAATTAATGATGCAGGAACACCCCCAATATTAATGGATTGGAAGGGGCTTTCTTCTCCAAAACTTTGACGGTGTATTTCTTTAGCCACTACACCTTTTCCTGTGCCACTTTCTCCTGTAATTAATACATTTGATTTAGTCTTTGCACATCGAGCTATAGTTTTTTTAATATCAACCATCTGAGCTGATTGACCAATAAATGAAGAATTTTCAAAATTATCATTTTCTATTAAAATCTTTACTTTATTAGCTTCTACCATTTTTTGGATTTTATTAACTAATTCTTCAGGATTAAAAGGTTTTACAATATAATCAGCAGCACCACCTTTTAATGCAGAAACTGCATCTGAAATTTCTCCGTGAGCACTTACCATTATAACAGGTATTTCAAACCCTTCTTCTCTCATCCATTTAATTAATGTTAAGCCATCCATTCCGGGCATTTTTAAATCAACTACCATAGCATCAAAGCTATCGGAAACAAGTAGTCTCTGTGCTACTAATCCATTTTCTGCTAATTCACTATCTATATCATAAACACTAAAAAACTGACTCAGTGATGTTCTTATATTTATTTCATCATCTACTATTAGTACTCTCATCAACGGCTCCTATGAGGATGGGACTGTGATGTCGGTAAAATAACCTGAGCAACTGTACCACCACCTTCTCTTGGAAATAAATTAAGACTTCCACCTCTTGCACTAACAAATTGTCGAGTAATTGAAAGCCCAATGCCACTACCTGTCGTTTTGGTAGTAAAGAAAGGATCATAAATCTTTTCTTTTGCTCCTTTTGGAAGGCCTTCCCCTTTATCTTTTACTTCAATTTCAACTGTTCTTGCTTTATTTCCTTTTTTAATTATAACCTCTACTTGAGGGTTTTTTCCACTCTCAAGCGCATTTTTTATTAAATTTTCAAATACGCTTCTAGCTCTTAATTTATCCATCTTAACATAAAAAGTAGAATATGAATATAATTCTATTTTACTTGGAAATTTTAATATTATATCTTGAATAAATTCAACTAATTCAAATTCACTTGGAATTCCTTCTGGATTATGAAGAAACTCACTTACTTTATCAGTTAATATCTTTATCCTATCCACTTCAGACTGAATTATTTCTAAATTTGTTTTGTAAGAAGGATTAACTTTAACTCGTAAAATAGCTAATTGAATATTAATTGAACTTAGTGGATTTTTTATTTCGTGGGTTAAAGTTCTAGCTGCTTGTCCTAAATTTACAAGATTTCTTTGACTTTCTAATTTAATTCTATACTTTCTATTATTTCTATAAATTCTAAATATAAAAATAAATAAAATGGTTATCACAGCAATTACTGCAATTAACATCATTCTTAATCTTTGTTGAGTTGCCCTATAAGATGTCCCATCCAGTACGATATATAATACATCCGGAAAACTAACTGTAGGAGCTTTAAAATCAGATAATTTTACTAGTGTTGGATCTATAACATCCCAAAGAACTGTTAATCTATTAATAAATCTAATGTAATCAACTGTATCATTATCATAATTATAGGTAGCTGTTCCTCCACTTGTTTTTGAGCCCCAAGAACTAAAATTATCAACAAGTTTTCCAGATAATATATTCGGGACATCCCCAAGTGATAGGACTTTTTTACCTGTGTAAGAATAAACCCCTACACCGATAATACCTTTACTTTGTAATTCATCATTAGCTTTTATAGGATCGTCTTTTATATAAAAAAACACACTATTAAATGATTGTTCTGCTTCCATCTGAAGTCTTAAATCTTCCCTTTCATTTAATGCGCTAAATAAGAAAAACACAAAAATTACAATCAATATGTATGAAACAACAAGGCCACTTATTACAAATAAGTGTTCCTTGCCATTTACAATTGATTTATTAAATCTCTTCATTTAAATATATCCATATATTTTATTCATAGTTTAAAGCTTCGATAGGATCAAGCTTTGAGGCTGTCATAGCTGGATACCATCCAAAGAATACTCCAACAAACATACTAAAGCCTACTGCTACTATAAAGGATTTATAGGAAAGAGTTAAAGTCCACCCCGCTAAATTTGTTACAGCATAGCTAATTAAACTACCGAATAATATACCTAAGAAACCACCAATTAAAGTTAGAGTTACAGCTTCTACAATAAATTGTCCTCTAATTACTGAAGGAGATGCCCCTAAAGCCTTTCTAATACCTATCTCTTTTGTTCTTTCAGCAACTGAAACAAGCATTATATTCATAATTCCAATACCACCAACAAGTAAAGAAATTCCAGCAATAGCTGCTAAAAACAAACTTAATGTAGCTGTAACTTCATTTGCCATAGTAGCTATCATTGCAGAAGAAAAACTTGAATAACTATCATTTCCAACAGATGTATCTAAAAATCTATTTATATCATCACTTACTTTTATAGTGTCAAACCCTGCTTTTGTTTTAACAATATAAGCTGAAACCACATCAGCATTAATAAGTTTTGTTGTAAAGGTGTTAAAAGGTATAAAAATAGTGTAGTTAAAATTCATTGAAAAGGCTTGTTCTTTTTCTTTAAGGACACCAACAACTTCATAATTTTTTATAGAGTCTTCTTGCAAAATAAGACTTACGTTCTTACCAATTGGGTTCTCTTGGTCAAACAATTCTTTTGCAATACCACTTCCTAATACTACGACTTCTTTTGCATCAATGTTTTGAGAAAGATTATAGGAAGAACCTTTATCAAATTCTAACTTTTGTATATTAAAATATGAAGATTCTGTACCCATTATTTGAACACCTAGGAGTTTTTTATTGGCCCTAATTCCTGATTGACTTACCATTTGAGGGAGAACAGAATCAATTCCCTCAACACTATTTTTGATAGTTTGAGCAAATTCACTTGTAAAAATATCTTCTGTTCTTTCATTAGGTTGTGTCCAAATTGTTACAATATCTGTACCACCAGAATTTAAGCTTTTTGTAATATTTGCTGAAGCACTATCACCTAAATTTAATATTGCAACAACAGCTCCAACACCAATAACTATACCAAGTAAAGATAAAGCGGTTCTCATTTTACTGCTTCTCATTGCAGATAATGCTAATTTAATATTTTCCCAGAACATAAGCTAACCCTCTATCTTCCCATCTCTAAGATGGATTTGTCTTCGGCAGCGATTACCTAAATCTCTATCGTGGGTTACAAATACTACAGTTCTACCTTCAGCATTTAATTCTTCAAATAATTGCATAATCTGATTTCCCGTTTTTGAATCTAGTGCTCCTGTTGGTTCATCAGCTAATAAAATAGTGGGGTCACTTACAATTGCTCTTGCAATAGCAACTCTTTGTTTTTGACCACCGGATAATTCATTAGGTCTGTGATACATTCTATCTTTTAAACCAACCTTTTCAAGAGCCTCAATAGCTCGCCTCTTTCTTTCCTTAGGTTTAATTCCTGCATATAATAAAGGAGTTTCAACATTCCTTAACGCATTTTCTTTACCTAAAAGATTAAATTGTTGAAATATAAATCCAACTTTACTGTTTCTGATATATGCTAGTTCTGTTTCATTTAAGCCTGCAGTATTTTCTCCATCTATAAAAATTTTACCTGTTGTTGCTGTATCTAAACAACCAATCAAATTCATCATAGTAGATTTTCCACTTCCAGAGGGCCCCATTATTGCGGTAAATTCACCTCTTTCAATATCTAGAGAAACACCATCAAGAGCTTTAACAAAGAACTCACCTACAAGGTAATATCTTTTTACGTTCTCAAGATGTATTACATTCTTAACCATTAATTGTTTCTCCCTTTCATTTCATTAGCCAATTCATCTTTAAAACTTAAGGTATTTTTTATAACAAGAGTATCTCCAGGATTAATATCGCCAGATAATACTTGGCACTTTGATTCACCTAAATATTTAACTTTTACAACAACGTCTTTTAGGCTTCCATCTTCCATTTTCTTTGTTACAACAGAATCATCACCACTTTGTCTTATTGTTACTTGGTCTATTATAACTCTCTTTATTTCATCTTCACTCTTAATTTTTCCATTAAAAGTAAATCCAGTTCTTAGACCTTTGGGTGGGTTATCTATAGTAATTTCGACATCCATAACACCAAAACCTTGTTTATTATATCTTCCAAGCATTGGAATCTTAGTTACTTTTGCTTCAGCAATAACACCAGGAAGAGAGTCAAAAGTTAATTCAGCAGTCTGATCTAATGAAATACTATTTATATCCATTTCATCAATTTCTACAGTTGATTTAAATTTGCTTAAATCTGCAATTATCATATTGCTTCCTGTTGTACCAACATTATTATAATCTCCAGCTTTCCAGCCTTGATATGCTACAACACCATCAAAGTTTGCAATTGCCTTAGTATATTCTAAATTATTAGTTGCATTTCTTAATTGTAATTCTAATAATTTTAAATTATTTGCATTACCATTTAATTTGGCAACTTCAATGTCACTCTTCAATTTTGCAATTATATATTGTTGTTCTGTATCATCAACTGTTGCAAGGATATCACCTTTTTTAACTTGATCACCTTCTTCAAAATTTACTGTTGTAATAGCACCACTTGTTCTTAAAACAACATCTTGTAAATCATAAGCACTTAAAGATCCACTAATATTGACAATTGGGTGAGAAATTTCTTCTGTTACTAAAGACTCAGTATAACTTTGTTTAATTGGAGCACTTACAGTTTCAGACTGCCAAGGAAGTCTTTTATTTGTTTGGTAGAAGTTATAAACATAACTACCGCCAAGTATTATTATTAAAACAATAATCCAAATAATTGCTTTCTTAATTTTTTTCTTTCTTAATTTCTTTTTAATTTCTTTTCTTATTTGTGTTTCAGTATCTACTGAATTTGGTTTTTCATTTTCTGTTATTTCATCATCTTTATATAAATCAGCCATTTAAGTGCCTCCTAGAGATTTGTTTCTTCAATTTCAAGTTCGAAAGATAAACCTTCTATAAGAAGTGAAAGTTTATCATAATTTAGCTGATCTAAGTCAAAACTTAAATCATCAATTTCTTTCTGAGATACTAAACCTAAATCAAACATTTGTTTATTTAATTTAAGATTATCTTTGTTAAATTGGATATTATCTAATAATTGTTTATATTGAGCCTTCCAATTTGTAATTTCTGAATTTAAATTCAATTTTGTTAATGAATCATTTTGTATTGTTGAGTTCAATATTAGTTGAGCACCAATTAATTCATTTTCATTTAATTTATTATCAATTAAATCACTTTCACTAGTAGTATCATTTGTCCAAGTTCCACCTACTTTAAAAGTTGGAGAAATTGAAGAATTTAATGTAAAATCTAAGTTAGTTCCTGCATTAACTGTAAAATTATCTGCACCATATGTTGCAGAAAGCCCAACTGCATTTTTTTCTGTGAGACTTACATAAGGCTTAGATTGAACATAAGTATTTACATTTAAATATTGTTGAGTTTTTTCTCTCTCAACTTGATCGATATTATCTTGTTTTAATTTTACATTTAATTTAGCTAATTGTATGCTAATGCTATCATTAAAATTATTATTTATCTCTAAATTGGGTTCTCTTATATCATCAACTTCTTGATAATCAACTCCAGAATATTCTTTAAAATTATCTAATAAAGCTTGTTTTTGATTTTTTAGATTTTCTAAAGTATCTTTATAAGTTTTCAATATTAAATCGTATTGTTTAAAGATTAAAGCCTCTTTTGTAAATTGATTTAAAGCAAGACCATCAGCAATTGTTTTCTCCTGATCTTTAATCTTTTTTTCAACTTCTCTTTGTGATTTTTCATTACTTAAAATATTTGATACATAACTATAAATATTCTTTTTAAATTTTATTACACCATTTTCATAAGCTTGATTAGCTTTTAAAAGAGTAATTTGATTATTTATATCTTTTTGATTATTAGTATAATCTCCAATCAAAAAATTGTGGGATAAAGCTAAAGATCCATCAGCGGAAACGCTTGAAGTATCTGTGGCAATATCAAGTCCACCAGAGATATTAATTGTAGTAGTATCACTTATTTGATTTGATGAAGTCGGAGTATAACTTCCAGGGATTACTATACTAAGTAAACTTTGAGAGCCCCCGCCTACTGTATACTTAGACCCAGCTTTAGTAACTTCAGAAGAAAGGCTTACCTTTGTTTTTGGTGTTAACTCACTACCTTCTAAACTAAGCATTGTATAGTTCTTATTCAATTCCAAATTAGTTATTTGAGTACTATTATCAATAGAATTTTTCACTAAACTTTCAAGTGATTTTGCACTTAAAATTGAAAAGCTACTTAATAATACTAAACTAAAAATAATTATTCTTTTTTTTCTCATTTATAACACCAAGTTACCTTGGCCTCCTCATCTATATTAATTTGAATGGCAGTGTTGATAAACCACCATCTACTTTTATACTTTGTCCTGTTATTTGCTCACTATCAATCAAGTAATTTATAGTATTAATTATTTCTTTAACCTTTACTATTCCAAAAGGAATCTTTTCATTTATTTTGTCAAAATATTTTTCTTCCCATTCTTTTGCTAAAGTAAAACCAGGAGCTATTTCATTTATTCGTAAATTAGGAGCAACTTCTGCTGCTAATAATTTAGTCTGAAAAGATAGACTACTTTTACTTAAATAATATGGTATTCTACCTAAAGTAGGATTTTCAAGTTGTGCATCAGTAAAATTCAATACAACACCAGTTTTTTTGTTTTCTTTTAAATATTTATAATATTCTAAAGTCAATAATAAGGGAAATGTGGAATGAATATTTGTGTATTTTTCAATTTCGAATTTATTAATCTCGTTAATATTAATTTTTGTGAAAATTGATGACATATTTAATATAACATCAATAGCAGAAAATAATGAAATAGCTTTTTTAAAAAATTGAGCGGAATCTTCATTTAGAAAATCAGCTTTTATAATTTTACAATGCTCTTCTCCAATATCCTTTAATAAAGACTTTGCTTCTTCTTCACTATTATTATAATGAATTATAATTTTATTCTCCAAGGATAATGACAAGGCAATTTCTCTTGCTAATGAGGTTGCCCCTCCTGTTATTAATATTACTTTTTTCTTATTCATTTTTATTAATTCTCTGCATTTATAATAATACACTCTTGGTTAACTGGTTATACGGTTAATTACATGACTAGTAAACCATATAATCTATTAACAAAAGTGTCAATAATGTTTTTGCAAATTTTATGCCAAATAGCCATATAAATATATAATAGTGAAAAAATAGTGATTCGACCATTAATTATTTGGATTTTAACTAAATAATTGGCATTAAATACCAATAATATAATAAAGAAAAGAGTTCTTAATCTTGAAAAAAGTACCCGTTTAGCCTAATCTTTGTCCGCTATGATAAAAAAACAATTAAATGATGAAATATTAGAAGAACATTTAAAAAATCTAAATGACGATACTAGGGAAGTTTTCTTATTAGAAGATAATTCTATGAGAGCAACAATTATTAATGCAACTACTTTAATTAATCAAATGAGAGCTAATCATGAATTAGGTGTTGTTGAAAGCCTTGTTTTAGGCCAAGCTTATATTGCAAGTGCATTATTATCTGCAACAGTTAAAGGAAATGATAGAATCCAATTAACTATTGAATGTGGTGGCCCAATTGGTGGGGTTTATACTGAAGCATGGGCATGTGGTGCTGTAAGAGGTTATTTAAAAAATAATCCCATCGAATTAAAAGCACCTTTAACAAGTTTTGATACTAGTGAATTATATGGCCCTGGATTTTTAACTATTTCAAAATTGATTGAAGGTAACAAAGCGCCTTTTTCAGGACAAGTCATGCTTGAAAGTGGCAATCTTGCTCAAGATTTAGCAACTTATTTTATTGAAAGCGAACAAACTCCTTCTCTATTTAACTTATCAATTGATTTTGATAAAGATGGCAGAATAATGGGTGCTGGTGGACTTTTTATACAGGCTCTTCCAGGTTGTAGTGATGAAGTATTATTAAAAATGGAAGAAAAAGCTAAAAATTTACCTTCTCTTGGTAAAAGCCTTTCTGCAAATGTTAATATCAAAGAATATATAACTTCAAATTTTGAAAAAGCAAACCATTTAGCTCATGAAAGTGTTGGCTTCTCTTGTCCTTGTTCAAAGGATAATTTTAGAAATCATTTGTTTGGATTACCTAAAAATGAAAAAGAGGCAATTCTTAAAGAAAGTACTTTCCCATTAGTTCTCTCTTGTTTTAATTGTAATAGCCAATACGAATTTAGTAGAGAAGAAATAGAAAAAATATTTAAGTAATTTTACTTGCATATGAAACGCAAGTTAATAATAAATTTATAATAATCTCTGGGGAATCAGAGGTAAGGAGAAAAAGTATGGTTTTTTTTGCAACGTGCGCAGCAAACCAACAAGACATTTTAGAACATGAAATTCATGCTCTCGGCATTGAAGAAACAAATACCACAAACGGTGGTGTAGAATTCGAATGTGATTTAGCAACTGCTTATAAATTTACTCTTTATACAAGAGTATCAAGTAGACTTCTACTAGCTCTATATCAAGATGATGATGTAATTAATGCTGACGAGTTATATGAAAGTGCAATGGAAATCCCTTGGGAAGAATGGGTTAATCCAGAAAAAACTTTTGCAGTCACTCAAACTGCAAAAAACTGTAGATGGCTAAAAAACGCCCATTTTGCTGCAGTTAGATTAAAAGATGCCGTAGTTGATAGAATAAAAAACAATTTTGATGGTCAAAGACCTAATGTTGAAAAAGACAATCCTGATGTTACTTTTCACCTTCATATTAAAGGGGATTGTGTTACTTATTTTGTTGATTTTTCTGGAAGAAAACTTCATAAAAGAGGTTATCGTTTAGCTTTTATTGATGCTTCAATGAGAGAAACTCTAGCAGCTACTGTAATAAAAAGAAGTGAATTTAGAAGAATATTAGAAGATGACGAAGAAATAAATGAAGTACCGCCATTATTAGATCCTTTTTGTGGAGCAGGTACTATACTAATTGAAGCAGCTCTCTGGGCAAGTAAAGTTGCTCCAGGTTTAATCGATAGTGAAAGATATGACTTTTTAAAACTACCAATTCATGATGATG
The DNA here is from genome assembly GCA_963678575.2 of Sphaerochaetaceae bacterium. GTDB lineage: Bacteria > Spirochaetota > Spirochaetia > Sphaerochaetales > Sphaerochaetaceae > Pleomorphochaeta. The sequence continues at coordinate 2,052,928 of CAXXHV010000002.1, forward strand.
AAATTTGGCAAAGTATTGTTCAAAAAGCTATTGAAGAAGAAGAAGAAGGAAGTAAAAGAAATTTTAAATTCTATGGCTGGGATATAGATCCAAAAGCTATTGAAATAGCAAAACAAAATGCAAAATCTGCAGGTGTTTTAGATAAAATTGAATTTAGCGTTAAAGATTTTACAAAAATCACAAAAGAAGATATTCCTTCAACTAACGGCTTCATCATAACAGATCCACCATACGGGGTTAGATTAAAAGAAAATGATATTGAAGACCTATATACTAAAATGGGAAAAACTCTTAATGAATTATTTGGCGGATGGCATGTTTCAATAGTTTGTGGAGAAAAAGAATTATTGAGTTATGTAAATATGAAACCGAATAGAACAAACTCAGTAATGAATGCCAATTTAGCATGTCAAATTGCTCACTATTATGTATTTAGCGAAGAAGAGCGACAAGAATTTATTAAAAAAGCTGAAGAGAGAAAAAAAGAAAGATTATCACAACCATTAAGTGATGGTGCTCAAATGGCTTATAATAGACTTATTAAAAATCTTGAAAGATTAAATACTAAAATGCAAGAAGATAATGTTACAAACTATAGAATTTATGATGCTGATATGCCTGAATATAATGCCGCAATAGATTTATATGATAATAAATACATTGTATTAAGTGAGTATGCAGCTCCATCTACTATTGATGAAGAAGCAGCACAAAAAAGACTAGAAGAATTAATTTTTGCAACTGAAAGAGCTACCAATATAGATATTGATAATATTTTTGTAAAAACTAGAAATAAACAAAAAGGTTATACTCAATATGAAAAATTAGGTAGTAAAAACAGAACCTATATCATTAGAGAGAATGAAGCTAAATATCTTGTTAACTTCACAGATTATTTAGATACAGGTATATTTTTAGACCATAGACCAATTAGAAAGAAAATTAAAGAATTATCAAAAGATAGAAGATTCTTGAATTTATTCTGCTATACCGGAACAGCAACTGTACAAGCTGCTATGGGAGGAGCTCTTTCAACAGTATCTGTTGATGCTTCATCAACATACTTAGATTGGGCAATGAAAAATATGGACTTAAATAATTTTAAAGAAATGAATCATTTTTATTACAAAGAAGATTGTATGAATTATCTATATAATTCCTATGATAAGTTTGATTTAATATTCTGTGACCCACCAACTTTCTCGAATGGAACTGGAAGAGATTCTTTTGATGTTCAAAGAGATCATAAGAGATTAATTCATCTTTGCATGAGACATTTAGATAAAGATGGTATTTTAATTTTTAGTAACAATAATAGAAAATTTGAATTAGATGATTATATTCATCAAGATTATGATGTTAAAGATATTACTGAAGAATCAATTGGCTTAGATTTTGAAAGAAATAATAAAATTCATCAATGTTATTTAATAAAAGAAAGACAAGTTGTAAAAGTCCTAAAAAAACCAAAAAAAGTCGTAAAAAAAACAATTGTATAAACCTAAAAATTGCCCTCTACATAGAGGGCAACTTTTATATATTATTTAATTCATTTAGCCATATTATAAATTTTAATTAAATCGTCTTTATCTAAACCAATTGTAGTCCCAATTAATCTTTTTCCAAAATTTGTAGCCTTAATACTTAATTCTTCAATTTCTTCATCACTTGGATTTATTCCTAATTCTTTTAAATTAGTTGGCATATTTACTGTTCTATAAAATTCATTTAATTTTTCTAAACCAAGTAAAGCTGTTTCTTTAGGAGTTGATTTCTCTTCCACGCCTAAAACTTTAATTGCAAACTTTTCTAATCTATCTTCAATTTTATCAAAAACATATAAAGCCCACGCTGAGAAAACAGCACTTAACCCCGCTCCGTGAGCAACATTATATTTTCCACCTAATTCATGTTCAATTTTATGAACAGCCCATTCTCCAGAATTTGTTCCACAGCCTGTTAAGCCATTATGGGACAAACTACTTGCCCACATTATATTCCATCGAGCTTTAATATCTTTAGGATTTTGTTTTAATATTAAAGAGTTTTTAATTACAGATCTCATTAAACCTTCTGCAATTTCATCAGTAATATCTAAATTATTATCACCATCAGTATTAAAATATCTTTCCATTGTATGCATTAAAATATCTACACAGCCACTAAAAGTTTGATAATCTGGAAGAGAAAGGGTTAAAAGAGGATTCATTATAGCAAACCTACAAGCTGCATCTTCATGTCCACAAGACCTCTTTAATAAAGTATCATCATTTGTAACAACGCAACCTTTGCTCATTTCAGAACCAGCTGCAGCAATAGTTAAAACAGTTGCAACAGGGAAAGATCCTTGAACTTTTCTTTTCCCATCAAAAAAATCCCAAACATTACCACCATTGAATAACCCAATAGCTATTGCTTTTGAAGAATCAATTACACTGCCTCCACCAACAGCAAGAATAAAATCAACACCTTCTTTTTTACAAAGCTCAATTCCTTCATTTACTTTTGATAATAGTGGATTTGCAACAACTCCACCTAATAATACATATTCTATCTTTTCTTTATCTAAAGAAGTTTTTATTCTATCAATTAATCCTGATTTTATAGCACTACCACCACCGTAATGAATTAATACCTTTTTAGGATTATAAGCTTTTAGTTCAGTTGCACATTCACTTTCTCCGTTTTCTTTAAAAATAACTTTTGTTGGAGTATAGTAAGTAAAATTATTCATAATTTCTCCTCTTGATAAATATATCTATCATTATATAAAAATAAATTTATAAAGCAAAGGCTTAAAGAAAAACAAACCTTAAAAAAGGTTTGTATAAAATTAATTAATATTATAGATTATTTTAGATATACTATTTCTTCTAATACATCAATAAGTGGCTGAAAATCTCCATCAATTGCACAAATATCAGCTTCAAGGAGTCTATCTGGATCAGCGCTTGCCCAATCAATTTGGTAACCAGCATAATCAATTAAATCCCAGAAAAACAATCTAACTGCAGGAGCATTCCCATTTCTAAAAGGATGAATAGCTTCAACTTCACCCATATAATAAGCTAAATCACTAATAAAGGTTTCTCTATCTAGACCTCTTAAATAGTGATCTTTCCCCAATTTAGAAAAAATATCTTTGGAAGAACTTTTAATAAAAGCAGGTCTACAGAATTCTGTTCTTTTGGCTGCAGCTTTAGTTCTTAAAGTACCAGCTGAAGGATAAATATCACTAAATAGATTTGAATGAATAGCTATTAACCTATCTAAATCAAATGCACCATCTAAAGGATTTACCATCATTTCCGCTGTTCGTATAGAGGTAATATATATAGCTACTTCTCTAAGATTATTACTATTTTTTAAATTAAAAAAATTAAATAAACATCTTGTGTTTGGATAAAAAGTAAAATCTTTATCGCTAGCTATATAATCAGAAGTAACTAATGATTTTTCTAAAATATATTTTTCAATCAAACTATCTGCAGTTTCATCTTTTTCTAAAACTGCTATTATATCAGCCTCATCTTCATCAGAAAGTGAAAACCCTTCTGATTCATGGTTAAATCTAATATAGTCGATGCAACGTTGCATTCGGCTTTTTCTCATTATTGCTTTCTTAGAGGATAAAATCCCCCTCTCCTTATTTTATTAAATAAAAATATAGTATAATAATACAAAGACCAATTATCTTTGGTCAAGGCATTATATATTCACTTTTAAAAAGAAAAGATAATTAAAGGGTCAGAATACACTGACCCAATTAATCAAATTAAAATAAATTAAAATTTAAGTTTTAAAGTAGGTGTTACTTCAGCACCCCATTGACCATTATTTCCACCAAATCTTCTAAATTTACCATCAACGCCAATTTGTAAATGATTATTAACATTATATGCTAAACCTAATTGTCCACCATAACCTAATAGGAAATGAGAATAATAGTCTGGTGTGATATCAAGAGTTCCAACATATGGATAATCAACTAATGTGGCATCTACTAAGCCAGCTATATCAATTGTAACTTTACCAAAATTAAATTCAACTTCTGGAGCTAAAGTTACTCTTAAACTATAATCAGTAATTGTATTATCAATGAAGAAACTGAATAAAGAAGCTCTAGCACTACCGTCTTTTGGCATTAATAATAAATCAGTATCAATATTTAACCCAAGACCAACATTTTTTGACGAAAGAATATTATTAAAACCAAGTCCTAAACCAACGCTTGCACTATAATTATCATAATTAGTTCCTGCTCCAGGAATAGTATCAAGAGCATAAACCCCAGAGCCTCTTAAAGAAACACTAGTATAATAAGCTTTTTTAGGAGCTTTAGTTTCTGCAACAATTACATTTTCATCAGCTACAAGTTCATCCATTTCTTTTTCTTCAGGAATAACTGCAGAAGTAGCCTCTTCACTAACTGCAGGACCTTCTTCAGTTTGTTGGACATCGTTGTTTATATTCTCTTCATTCATTACGGCAACATCATCTTTTGGTATTAATGGTAAAGCTGTTGATACAGCACTAGGAGACCAATTAACTCCATCATATGTTTGTTGTAAATATAAGGTATATTCTGTTGATCCATCTAAATTTTGGATAACACATGAAGTTGTCAGAGAATCTACAACAGTCCAATTGTCTGGATCTTCTCCATCTAGTTGATATCTAAAAGCAGTAACTTGTGGATCATCTAGCATCCATTCCCAAGTAATAACAACGTCTGTAGCAAAGACCATAACCGGCAATAATACTAATAAAGCAAATAGTGTAAAGATTCTTTTTTTCATAATTTTCCTTTTAGGAATAATAAAATTATATCCCTTTTTCTCCTTATATATTTTTCAATTATATTCTAAAATATATTTGTCTATGAACATAATACATTAATTAAATAAACCAAACAACTGAAAACGCTTAATGAAATAAAAAAAGCAAACTTCTACATAAAATCTATATAAAACAATAAATAAAATACTTTTTCTTTTATTCTACCATAACATTTATTGTTAATAAATAAATAATATTATTTAAAAAGTCATATTTAATATTAAACACTCTATATCTAAAATAACTATAATATAACAAAAGGAAAACACACAAATCCAATAATATATTTATTCCTTTAAATATATAAACAAATCAAAATAAAAAAAGTTAAAAATAAATACTTTAAAAATATTTTCACCAACCTCACTATAAAAAAATATGAATAACCCTCTCTCTTGAAAATACCTTATGTAATGTTGTATCTTAAAGGCTATGAATATAATAAATAATTTAGCAATTTTTTGTGGCTCTTCAAAAGGAAACAATTCGTTATATAGTAAAGCTGCAATTGAAGTTGGAACTTTTATTGCAAAAAATAACATGAAACTTATTTATGGTGGTGGCAATATCGGTCTAATGGGATTAGTAGCTGTATCTGCAAAAGAAAATGGTGCTCAAGTTATAGGAGTATTACCCAAAAGATTAAACCTACCTCAAGTATGCAATAAAGATGTTGAAACAGAAAGAATAATTACTGAAGATATGCATGAGAGAAAAAATGAAATGTATAAAAGGAGCGATGCTTTTATTGCTATGCCAGGAGGTATTGGGACTTATGAAGAATTTTTTGAAACCTATACTTGGCTACAATTAAATATTCATAAAAAACCTATAGGTTTATTAAATATAGATAATTTTTATACACCATTATATAACTTTCTAATTAGTGCATATGAAAAAGGATTTATGAAAAAAGAAATATTAGATGTTCTTTGTATAAGTGATAATATTAAAGATTTAGTTGAAATGATGAAAAACAAAGAATTGAAAATATCAGAAAAAGTATAGGAGTTCTTTAAAATAATGGAAAAAGAATTAACTCGTTATAAATTATTAGAATATTTCTATATAATAATTGGGACCTTCCTTACAGCTCTTGGCGTAGTTTTATTTGCAAACCCAGCTAAAATTGCAAATGGTGGAGTAACGGGTATTGCCATTATTTTATATCACACTTTTAATCTTGACTTAGGACTTTCAATTCTTGTTTTAAGTATACCTTTATTTTTTCTTGGATTATTTATTTTTGGAAAAGAATATGGGATAAAATCTCTTATTGGAACTCTTTTATATTCAGGATTTACAATATTATTAACAAATATCTTAGGTTCTGATGGTATTATTGATTATAGTAATTATGTATCCTATTTATTATCTGCAATCTTTGGTGGAATATTATTCGGAGCTGGTTTGGGATTTGTAATGAAAAGTGGTGCAAATACAGGTGGAACGGATATATTAGCACAAGTAATTTCAAAATTTTCATTCTTAACACTTGGTAATGCCATGTTTATAATCGATGCTATTATAGTTGGCTGTAGTATATTTATATTTGGAGTTGAAGCAGCTTTATATGCAATTATTACAATTTATATTACAAGTGTTGGTATTGATAAAGTCCTTTTAGGATTTGGAAGTTATAGTTCCAAAACAATATATATAATCAGTAAAGAACGAGCAGAAATTAAAAAAGTCATTTTAGAAGAATTAAATCAAGGGGGAACTATATTAGAAGGCAAAGGCTTATATACAAATAGTGAGAGACCCGTAATAATGACAGTAATGCCAAATAATAAAATTGGAAGACTAACAAACTATATCCACCAAATTGATAAAGAAGCCTTTATTATTGTACATGATGCTTATCAAGTAATGGGAGAAGGGTTTACCCCAATAGCAACAGCAGCTTGGAGATCCAAACATATATAAAAAAAGCTTTCAAAGTCCAGAAACTAAGAAAGCCTTCAAAAATTATTAGTAATAAACTATTTTATTTTTCCCAAAGTTTTTGAGGATAATACCCTAAGTCAGTTTTATTAGCTAACTCTTTCTTTACATTATCTCTATCTTCACTGTAAGTCATACCAAACCATTTTTCTTGGGTAGTATAAAATTTTAATTTACCTTCATTATTTTTTACTATTTCACTAGCACCTTCAGGTAAATAACACTCAGTCTTAGCTGTCGTAACATTTTCAGTTATAAAAGAATTCCAATATTTATCAAAAGAATCAAAAGCTGATGGTGCAAAACCAAAGAAATTCATAGAAACCCATTCGCTACCACTCATTTCAATATCTTTTCCCTCAAGATGACTTATAATCTTATCACCAACAAACTCAATCTTTGTATTTTCTTTCATACTAACCAAATAACCATCATCGACAGTACAAACGGCTCTAGAAACGCTTCCAGATTTACTCATAGTATTTTTTAAAACATATCCAACTAAAGCATGTTCAGTACTATTATTCTCTAAAGAAGATAAGTGTTTTGCCATTATTTCAAAAGCTTCTCTTCCATAATAATCATCGCTATTTATAACGCAAAAAGGTTCATTAACAACATCTTTAGCGCATAATACAGCATGAATAGTACCCCAAGGTTTTGTTCTATCTTTACTGAGTTCTTTTTGTTCTTCAGTTAATAAAGAATCCATTGATTGAAATACATAAGTCGCATCCATGTTTCGACTTACTCTATCAAAAAGTCTTTCTTTAAAATCTTTTTCAATATCTTCTCTTATAATAAAAACGACTTTATTAAACCCAGCTTGTTTTGCATCAAAAACACCAAAATCTAATAGTGTTTCTCCATTCTTACCTACAGCATCGATTTGCTTAACACCACCGTAACGGGATCCCATACCTGCAGCTAATACAACTAATGTTGGTTTCATAAATCTCTCCTATATTAAATATCTTTTCAGATATCTGTATCTTAACAATTATTACAATAGCGGTCAAATTAATTAAACTAAAAGAATAAATATTTAATTCAATAGTGCAAATATTGATATCTAGACAGTCAATAATTATTAATAGTACAATAATTACAATATAAAGGAAAATATATGAAAAAAACAAAACTAATTGAATCAAATTTTGATTCTTGTTGTTTATTTTTTAAAGTTTTAGGAGATCCAACAAGAATGAAAATCATTTTGGCATTAGAGAATGGGGATTTATGTGTCAATGATTTAACAAAAAAATTGCAAATGGAACAATCTGCAATTTCTCATCAATTAAAAATTTTAAAAAAAGCACGAGTAGTCAAATCTAATAAAAAAGGAAAAAATGTTTTTTATTCTTTTGATGATGATCATGTTCAACAAATTATTTCAATTGCAATTGAACATATTAATCATAAAAGTGATGAATAAGTATTGACATATGAACTACTATTCATGTATGTTGAGATACAAAGAGATATATGAGCTCAAAACTCATATATTTTTTACACTAACATATGAATATCTGTTCATATATAAAGGATTACAAAATGCTCTCAAATACTATTAAAAGAATAATTATATCTAGTTTTCTTTTCATATTAGGTTTAACTCTGTTTAGAGATTATAAAGTTTATATAATGTTAATTTCTTATATAATTATTGGTTACGATATAATATTCAAAGCAATAAAAAATATTTTTAAAGGCGATTTTATGGATGAAACCTTTTTAATGAGTATTGCCTCAATCGGTGCTTTTATAATTGGAAGTTCAAGCGAAGGTGTTGCTGTATTATTATTTTTCCAAATTGGAGAAGCTTTTGAACATTATGCAGTTGATAAATCGAAAAGATCAATAAAAAGTTTAATGAGTTTAAAAACTAAAGTAGCTCATTTAGTTGTTAAAGGAGATAAAACTAAAGAGGTTTCACCAGAAAGTCTAAAAATTGATGATATTATTATTGTAAAACCAGGAGAAAGAATTGCAGTTGATTCAATAGTTATTGAAGGCTCTTCTTCTTTGGATGTTTCTCCGTTAACTGGAGAAGCCCTTTATAAAGATGTTAATATTAATTCAATTGTTTTAAGTGGAAGTTTAAACATTAACTCTCCATTAAAAATAAAAGTAATGAAAGAATACAAAGATTCAACAATATCGAGAATAATGGAGCTTGTAGAACACGCTACTGAGAAAAAGTCTAAAAATGAAGTGTTTATTAGAAAGTTTGCAAAATATTATACTCCATTTGTTGTATATTCAGCTCTTTTATTAGCAACAATTCCTCCACTTTTAATTTCTGGAGCAACATATTCAACATGGATATACCGCGCATTATTATTTTTAGTAGTTTCTTGTCCTTGTGCATTTGTTGTATCAATTCCTCTATCTTATTTTAGTGGCATTGGAGCAATATCAAAAAAAGGCGTTTTAGTTAAAGGAAGCATTTATCTTGAAAGATTAGCAAAAATTAATACTATTGTATTCGATAAAACAGGTACATTAACAAAAGGTAAGTTCTCAATTATAGATACCAAATTAATAAATATTGAAAGAAAAGAACTTTTAAAATATGTATCTTGTATTGAAGAATTTTCGACCCATCCAATAGCAAAATCAATCGTAAACGAATTTGAAAAGCTTAATATTTTAAATGATTACAAAGCAGAAAATATTAAAGAAATTCCAGGTAAAGGTTTAGTTGCAACCGTTAATAATAAACAAGTATTATTAGGTAAAAAGGAACTATTGCAAGATTTTAATATTTTAATTGATGATGATATTAATATTTCAGATAAAATTAATTCAAGTGTATATGTTGCAATAGATAATTCATTTAAAGCCCAAATAATAATTGGAGATACATTAAAAGAAAACAGTAAAGAAGCACTCCATAAATTAAGAAAAAGTGGTATCAAAAATTTAATTATGTTGAGTGGAGACAATGAAGAAAGTGCTAAGAAGATTGCTAATGAACTCAATTTAACTAATTACAAATCAAATTTGTTACCTGAAGATAAAGTAAACGAACTTGAATCAATTATAAAACAGGGTAACATTGTAGCTTTTGTAGGTGATGGAATAAATGATGCTCCAGCATTAGCTATGAGCGAAGTTGGAATTTCAATGGGAGCTGCAGGAAGCGATGCTGCAATTGAAGCAAGTGATGTAGTAATTATGGGAGATCAAATTAATAGCTTAAGTCAAGTTATTACACTATCAAAAAGAACAATGAAAATTGTAAAAGAAAATACTTTTTTTGCAATTGGTATAAAGTTTTTAGTAATGATTCTTGGAGCTATGGGAATAGCAAACATGTGGGCTGCAGTATTTGCAGATGTTGGAGTCACATTTATTGCAATTCTTAATGCCTTAAGATTATTAAGTTTCAAAAATAAATAATATAATAAAAAACATTTATTTTTTATTTAAACCTATTGACAATAAATGATAAATTCTATAGTTTAACACTTGTCTTTTGGGGGCGTAGCGAAGATGGTTATCGCGTCGGCCTGTCACGCCGAAGATCGCGGGTTCGATCCCCGTCGCTCTCGAAACATAAATCCTTACTAAAATTAGTAAGGATTTTTTATTTATTATCTCAAAGAAAAACAAATCAAATTTATTTTACTATTTAATGATAATATCAAATTAATTATATATAAATAATTATATATAACTAATTTTTTCATATCGATTTTGTGGAATTCATAATTATAAAACCAAAAATTATCAAAAAGAAATACAAAATCCAATTATGTGTAAAAACATTATATATATCAAAAAAAAATTGCAAAATTACAAAATCATGTTACTATTAATTGTTAGTAAATAACTATTTATGGAGGTTTTTATGGCAAAAGATGCTCCCGTCAAAAAAAACGGGTTACTAAGCTGGTACTTTAATTTTAATTTATTGTACAGGATCTTAATTGGTTTAGTTTTAGGTGCTGTTGTTGGTATTATTTTAGCAGCAAGTGGAATAACAAATATTCCTGGTTGGTTACAATTACTTGGTGATATTTTTGTTCGACTTTTGAAAATGATTCTTATCCCAATTGTTTTTTCAACTTTAGTTGTTGGCTCGGCTTCAGTTTCACCTGCAAACTTAGGAAAAGTTGGTATTAGAGTTGTAGCAATTTATTTGATAACTTCTGCTGTTGCAGTAGCTATTGGATTAATTATGGGTCTTATCTTTAGACCTAATGCACAAATTGCAGCAACAATGGTTGCTGAAGCAGCTGGAAAAACAGCTAATGTTTCAATTTGGAATACAATTGCTGAAATTATACCAAAGAATATTTTCTCTTCTTTAACTTCAGGAACAATTCTTCAAATTATCTTCTTTGCAATTCTATTTGGTTTAAGCCTCTCATATTTAAAAGTATCTAAAGATGAAAGACTTGAAAGAATTGGAAATACAATGTTTGACTTATTTGATGGTTTTGCAGAAATAATGTTAAAAATGGTAAAAAGCATAATGGAATATGCTCCTATTGGTGTTTTTGCATTAATTTGTGGCGTATTTGCAAAACAAGGTGCACAAGTTGCTGGTTCTTTAGCTATCGTAACCATTGCTTGTTTCGCTGGTTACATTGTTCACATTTTACTTGTTTACACAACAATTTTAAGAATTGGAAAAATCAATATAAAAACATTCTGGAAATCTGCAAGAAATCCTTTTGTTACAGCATTTGTAACTCGTTCTTCAAGTGGAACATTACCTGTAACTATTGAAGCAGCAAAAGAACTTGGTGTTAAAAAAGAAGTTTATTCTTTCTCATTACCTTTAGGTGCAACAATTAATATGGATGGAACAGCTATTTACCAAGGCGTTTGTGCTATCTTTATTGCTTTATCAGTTGGTCATGGAATGTTTGGAATGAGTGATATTGGATTAATCATTATTACTGCAACTTTAGCTTCAATTGGTACTGCAGGTGTTCCTGGTGCTGGAGCTATCATGTTAGCTATGGTAATGCAACAAGTTAGAATGCCTATTGAACCTGGTACAGCTATCGCTGGCGCATATGCATTAATTTTAGGTATCGATGCTATACTTGATATGGGAAGAACTGCTCTTAACGTATTTGGTGACTTAACATGTACAACATTTGTAGCTAAAAAACTAGGTATGTTAGAAAAAGATTCTATTGCTCAATAATAATTACTCACTAATAATAAAAATTAAAATATCCCCTTTGCTTTCAAAGGGGATTAATTATTAAAAGATTATTAATTAAGTTTATTCTTCATATTCCTTGACAGGCTGTTCTAGCGCCCACAAATAAAGATCAATTATTCGTCTCTGGGTGTTTCTAAATAAATAAGTTTTATCTTTAGTACTTAAAGAAAAATAAGAATTATAAAATTTCTTAGTAGCAGAATAATCAACTATAGCTTTTCTTTTTATTATAGTGCTTTCAGTAGATCCAATAATGGGTGTCATTAATATAATAACTCTATAATCAGTTATACAAATTAAACGTCTTTTCCCTTCAAATATAGCCGTAGCAACACAATTTATTGTTTCATCAATATTTAAAATCATCGCTAAAGATTTTAATTCAGTTTTAAACCCATATAAATCATAAATATATAGTTCTTGCAATCTTGATATAATATCTTTTTTTTCCATAGAAATATATTAACACGTTTTGTATAAAAACAAAAATAAAAATATGCATACTTAGAATAAACTAAAAATGCATATTTTAACTAAATGAAATTATCAATTAATTTTTTGAAAAAACACCAAAAGCACAAACTCTTAAACATCTACCACAATCAATACATTTACTATTATCCACTTCAGGAGCAGAAAAGCCTTTTTGTGTTAATGCCCCTGTTGGACAAAATCTAATTGCAGGACAAGGATGGTTTTGAGGACAACGGTTTTTATTAATTTTAATACTCATATTTTTTATCTCCATAATATTTACTATATCCATATATATAAAAAAAAAATAAATAAAAGTATGTAACAAACTCACTAAGAAACACTTCTTATAAATGATAGCACTATTTACTCAAGATAATTATTAATACATAATAATTATAAATAAGTTAAATCACAAAAATTAAAAAAACTAAGGGCTAACATGATAACCAAAGATAAAGATGCATTACTATTTGTAAAAGATTTTTGCAAAACTTTTTATAATAAAAGAAATGTTGAAGAATCTTTAAAATATCTTTCTAAAGAAATCATTTGGACTGGACCTAATAAAAAAATTGAACTATCCAATTATGAAAAACTAAAAGCTATATTTTTAATAGATGTTTCATTAATCTCTTCACCATTTTATATTTATCCTATTTCTGAGATTACCTTTGAAGTAACAACTGATGTTTTTAACATTAATTATTCATTTAAATTGATAAACAAAAAAACACAAATAAATGTTGAAATTAATCTGTTTGCAACCGTAAAATATACTAATAATAAAGCTCAAATTGTCTCTGCAATAATTGATTATATCAAATCACCAGATTTTTTATCAAACACCTTTATACAACATGCAAAAGGAGGTTTATTAGTTGCAACATATTTAAATAAAAATTACTTTTCTATAAAATTTACCAATACTCAATTTAATGAGTTATTTAATTTAACTGATGAAGAAGTAATACGTTTATATAAAACAAATTTACTAGATTATATACTTGATGAGAATATAGAACTTGCAAAACATATATTTAACAACAACCTTAATTCAAATATACCTTTCACTTGCAATCTTAAGGTAAAGTGGAAGGATAAGCTTTTTGCAATTATTGCAAATGTTATTTCAAAAAAAGAAAAAGATGATATAAATTATTATTTTATAATTAGACCTCAGATAGATATTGATAATGAAACAAATTCTTTAATAAAAGAAATGGATAAAACCAATATAGAATTAAATAATAAAAATGCTGATTATTTAATAGATGGAACACATAAACACAATTATAATACATTTTTATTAGAGGATATTAGTGATAATTTTTGTAAATTATTAAATTATAAAAAAAATGAATTGTTAAAATATACAAAATATGATTATAAGAAATTAATTCATGAAGACGATATTTCCTATTTCGAAAAAATATATAATAAACTTCATACACAAAGACCAAAATATTCCTTTTCTTATAGATTAATTTCAAAGGATAAAAAGGTTTTTTGGGTAAATGAAAGACTTGATATAATAATCGATAAAAATGGATATAAACATATATTTGCAATAGTAAGAAAAAATGACAATTTCACTAAATCAAGCTTATTTGAAGATAGTGAAAAGATATTTTTACCACCTTCTTTTGATTCAAATCTTTTAATTATTGACCTTGTTAAAAATGAATTTGAAACTTCAACATTAAATAATTCTTTAATAAAATTCACAAATAAATATGTTAAAGATTTACCAAATTCCTTAATTGAAAATGATTTTATTTATGAAGATGACAAATCGAGTTTCACAAAATTCTATTATTCAATCTTAAATGATAAAAAAAACACATGGACTGGAAGACTTATACAAAAGAATAATAGAATTGGTTGGTACAATATTATTAGCTATACCCTTTTTAATAATAAAATGCCAATAAAGGCATTATGTACAATAATAAATATTGATGATCAAAAAATAATAATTGATAAATTCCAAAAACAGCAAGAAATAATTAAGATTGCAATATCAGATTATGAATTTATTGGTGAATATGATTTATTTGAAAATGAACCAATCTTTTTATATTCACCTGTTTGCCCTAATGATTTTTATGAGAATTCAAATATTAACAACTTTGAATTTTTCTTAAATAATGCTGTATACAAAGATGATATTACAAAACTTTTGGAAATAAGAAATAATAATATTGAATATGTATATAATAATAGAATACCTCAAAGTCATAATCTTGAAATTAGATATAGATCATTAAGTAATCGATTCTTCGGTTATCAATGGTGCAATTTAAAATATATATATAAACAAGATGAAAAATCTAAACATTTACACTTAATTCTATTTATAAAAAATATCAACAAATCAAAAACTGATGAGCTAACATTATTAGAAAATTTGAAAAATACTAAATTGGAATAGTCCAATTTACTAAATTATTAAAATATTTTTTTAATTTAAGAAAAATTGGTTGACAAAATAAATATATGATATTATTATACATCTATAAGTTATAGATTGCTAACAAAAACAAATAACATCACTCCAACGTTATTTATTATTTAGTATTATTAATTTGAAACTCCATTATTTTTCCCTGTTGTATGGTGACTATTTTATTAGTCACCATATTTTTTATTAATTATCCAGTAAATAATTAGTAATTATTCAAATTCAAGAAATATTAACAATTATACATATAATCAACACCTTCATATTATTAGACGGCACTAACAAAAATTTTTATAAAATTAAAGCAAATATTATATAGAATAGACAGTTATTTATTGGACAATAGGTAGAAACACTAAAATAATGGTCTAAAATAAAACAAGAAGATTGTGATATTTTTTGAAGAATATACTTTCAATACAAAAAAATTAAACAATATTATATTTTTACATTCATCTATCTTATGAAATATGAGATAAGACTTTATAAGAATCTAAATTTGAACCTTTTTTAAATAGTATTTTATCAAGCTCAACTTATAAAAAATTATTACTTTTTGATTCATAGAATTGAGAAAATAGGGAATGAATTAAATCTTGGGAAAACTTGTGTAAAGACTGAGTTTTTTATTTGATATCAAATAGGATAAGTCTTAATTTAAAAACTAGAAAAAGATATTAGAAAATCTTAAAGAATTAGAATTTTTTTTAGGTAATCAGTAATAATTTTATTATTTTTTAGTTCTATTTAAAAAAATGTAATTTTTTTTTGTTTAATATCTTGAATTTTATAAGAAACTACATCCATTATACGTATTCTTATGAATATATAAATTATTACAACCTTTTTTATTAATTAAACTAAAATTAGACTAATTAAAAGCCAATATTTTAGTAATTACTTACTTTTTCAATATTTAGTATACAGCTCTATATTCCATATGTATTTTAAAAAATAAATGGAAACTGTTTAATATAATAAACTTCTTTGTTAAAATAATAACATTTTGTAAATTTATTAACATTTTTTTTGAAAATGGATTGATTTTTTAACTGAAAAAAATTAAAGTACTATAAAACAGATTTTAAATAGGGTCCTCCCCAAGAAGGAAATTATATGGAAAATAAAATTAATGTTGCTGTAATTGGCGCGACTGGTGCTGTTGGACAGGTATTTATGTGGATGCTAGCAGATCATCCTTGGTTTAATGTAGCTTATGCTACTGCTTCTGCTTCAAGAGTAGGTTTAACTTATTCAAATACTACACACTGGATTTTACCTTTGGAAATGCCTTCTTCAATTAAAGACATTGAGATGAAAGAATTTAATTTTGATTCTATGAAAGAAGCTGATGTAAAAATCGTATTTTCAGCATTACCTGCTACTATTGCAAAAGAAGCTGAACCACAATTAAGAGCTCACGGATTCTTTGTATTTTCTAATGCCGCTGCAATGCGTTATGATTCCAATGTTCCAATTTTAATTCCTGAAACTAATCTAGAGCAATTAGACTATATTAGAGATCAAGGATACCCTAAAACTGGGTTCTGTGTTACTAATGCTAACTGTGTAACAACAGGTCTTGCAATGGCGCTTGCTCCTTTAAGAAAGTTCAATATTAAAACTATACATATCAACTCTTATCAAAGTGTTAGTGGTGCTGGTTATCCAGGTCTTTCTTCATTAGATATTACAGACAACTGTATCCCTTTCATTAATGGTGAAGAAGCTAAAATTGAAAAAGAAATTAAAAAAATACTATCAATTGATCCTGAGGTTTACGCTTTTACTGTAAGAGTTCCTGTAATGTTCGGACACCTTGAAACTGTATGGCTTGAATGTGAAGAAGATATTCAAGAAGAAGACATAATTCAAGCTTGGAAAGATTTCAAAGTTGTAACTGATTTACCTTCAACTCCAGAACAACCTGTTGTATATAGTAGCGAACAAACTTTCCCTCAACCAAAATATGCATTCTGGGGTAATCCAAGAGGAATGGTTGTTTACACAGGAAGATTAAGAAAGAAAGGAAACAAAATTGGATTTGCACTAATGGTTAACAACATCGTAAAAGGTGCTGCTGGTGGTTCAATTCAAAATGCCGAAGCTTTTGTAAAAGAATATGGTTTACTAGAAGAATAAAAATATTAATCTAAGGAGCTTTTCATAAGATACATTTTGATATCTTTTTGAAAAGCCAAAGGGAGAAAGTATTTTATTAATAAAAATGTCTAAATTCTAGGAGGTATAAAACACCTCCTAGTTCTTCTTTAAAAGGTATGTTAATTCACCTTTAGTTATAACTTCATATTCCTTATCTCTTTGATAAACCTCAGTTTCTGTATCTTCAATAATATTAGTATTTTTTAAACTATCATAATTAAAGTTACTTCTAGAAATAAATAATGGAGGAATATAATCTTTTTCAACTTTTGTTGGTTGAAAAGGCCAAAGACTAATATCACCTACTACAGTTTCTAAAAACAAGTAAGCACCAACTATTCTAATATTAGTATCAAGAAGCAATCTTGCTGATTCTCTATTTCCTAGGTAAAAATAAATATCTGCAAAAACATTTACATCATAAGGAACAATCCACTGAAGATGTGCAATATTATTTAAACCAAAATAAACTTTATTTATAAGATTTTTTTCGATTAATTTTGTAATAATTATTTTTAAATTATTTTTTTGTTCTTCTTCGTTAAAAAATACAGCCGGTAAAGGTAAATAATATTTATCGTCTATATTTACTAAATCTTGTATGTCAGTAGGTACATTTTGGAAAAAAGGAAGATTTTTGAAGTTTAAGTTTTTACGTTGAGGTAAATTTTCTAAAACAAATTTTTCTTTATTTAAATCAATATCTATCGGGGATTCAATAAATAAATTTAATTTTTCTTCTATTTCTTGATAAAAAGCCCTTCTCATTTCTTTTATGACTGATAATGGAAGGAAAATATTTTTCATTTCAAGTGAACTATTATTATTTATATTTATTGAATTTATTTCAAAAAAAGAATCATTTGACTGTCTAAATATATCTTCAATTTTTTTTGTGTAATCAAACTCTTTATTCGCCTTTTCTATTTTAATAGGATATTCGACTTTTATCTCATTTATAAATTTTAAATTAGATTCGACTCTTAAACAATCATCTTCAATTATAAAATTTGCACTTGAATAATTTTTTGTAAACTCTAGTCTATCTGTATTTATTATTTTTTCATCCTGATTATGTTTTTTAATTAAATATAAAGAATCTCCTATTTCTAAAGAATTCTCTCTTTCTGATAACAATAAATAAACTTTATTCAAATTCTTAGAATTCTTTATTGGATTATAATTACCATCTAAAATAGAATTAACACTAAACTTAAAAGGTTCTTCAATATCTGTATTAAATGGTTTTTTCAAATACATGATACCATCATGAATAGCAATATCAGAATATAAATCTAAATAAGCATAATAATTATTTCTTATTTGAACAATATCTATAACTTCTGCACATTCAACACCTTTATGTGATGGATAAGAATTAACAATCAATGAAGATCTATCTTTATTATTGAAATCATCTAACCAAGCCTTAGAACTTTCTCTACTAAATGAAATCTTAACTGCATCAAGTAAATGTTTATAAGGTTTATTATCAATAATAGCTCGATAATATTTAGTAACTGCGGAAACATAAGCTGGAGATTTCATCCTACCTTCAACTTTTAAACTATCTATATTTATATCTTGCAATTTTTTTATACTGTCTCCAGCATTCAAATCTTTCATAGAAAAGAAATAGCCATCTTTATCTTTTGTTGAAAACCAAGTTCTACATATTTGAGCACAAGCTCCTGCATTAGCACTTCTATTTGTAATAATTCTACTTGCCATGCATAACCCAGAAAAACCATAGCATAAAGCCCCATGAATAAAAACTTTCAACTCAACATCTGGACAAGCTACTCTTATTTTTTCAATTTCCTCTATACTTAACTCTCTTGATAATACAACCCTTGAAAAACCAATATTTTTCATTGCAATAACACCATCAATAGAATGAACAGCTAATTGAGTACTTCCATGAAGTTCTAAATCCGAAAAATGCTCTTTAATTATTTTAGCAAGACCTAAATCTTGAACAATAATTCCATCACTTCCTATAATTTGAATTTTTTTTAATAATTTAATTACTTTTTCGATTTGGGCATCATATATTACTGTATTTATTGTTACATATACTTTTTTATTATTATCTTTTGCAAATCTATAAATTTTAGAATATTCAGTGATACTAAAATTTACAGCACTCTTTCTTGCTGAATAACTTTTAAGCCCTAAATATATAGCATCAGCTCCATCTCTAAAAGCAACTAATGCACATTGCATTGAGCCCGCAGGCATAGCAAGTTCAATCATTTTATTTCCTTTATTTTTTTAATTAATCTAATAATACAATATTAAAAATTTATTTTCATTAGTTCAACAAGAATAAAAAATAACAATAAATATTTATTTTGGATAAAAAATTATCAATAAGTATCATGTCACACAAAAACATATCAATTTTGTTATATTTTATTACAACCAAAATAGAAATAAATATAATAAAGTATTGAATTTTTTGTTAATTTTTTTTATTATTAGATAAGGAAATAAAAGATTTCCATATAGATTTTTGGTCAGATATAAAAATATCTAGATTATTATTACTGCCTAAAAAATAGGACAGTATTTTCTATTGTTAGATGTATAATCATCTAAGGGTTAAAAAAACATTATGATTACAATAATGTAATTATATATTTTGTGGGTATTCAAATTTTGAATATACCAAAGGAGAAATAAATGAATTCTAAGTATACCAATTTACTTAAGAGCAAAATGAACGATGCTAGTTTTGAAAAACTAACAGCACTTGAAAATGAAAAAGTAATGGATTTTGTTGGACAATTCGCTGAACATTGTAATCCAGCAACAATTTATGTTTGTGATGATAGCAAAGAAGATGAACAATACATCAGAGAACAAGCAGTTGCAAAAGGTGAAGAATTTGTATTAGATAATGACAAACAAACTATCCACTGGGATGGAGCATCTGACCAAGCACGTGACAAAGTTAACACACGTTACATGGTATACAAAGAAAACTTAGAAAAAATGAAGAGCTTAAACTCCATCGCTTATGATGACGGTTTAGCAGAAATCATGTCAATTGCTAAGAACAACATGGAAGGCAAAGATGCAGTTGTTAAATTCTTCTGTGAAGGTCCAGCTTTCAGTAAATTCACAATCCCTTGTGTACAATTTACAGATTCATGGTATGTTGCTCACTCAGAAGCTATTCTTTACAGACCTGCTTATGCACACTTCAAAGCTTTAAAAGCAGATGAAAAAGATGATTTCTTCAGATTCATTCATTCAGCTGGTCCATTAGATGAAAGAGGCTGTACATTAAATATTGATAAGAGAAGAATTTATATGGATACACAAAACAATATTGTTTATTCAATGAATGCTCAATATGCTGGTAACACTGTTGGTTTGAAAAAACACTCAATGCGTCTTGCTATCAATAAAGGTGGACAAGAAGGTTGGTTATGTGAACATATGTTCGTAATGGCTTGTGTTAATGAAGATAAAGGACGTAAAACTTACTTCGCTGGCGCTTACCCATCAGCATGTGGTAAAACATCAACAGCTATGATTCCTGGTGAACAAATCGTTGGTGATGATATTGCTTATTTCAGAAACATGGATGGTGATTTCAGAGCTGTAAACGTAGAACAAGGTATCTTCGGTATCATTAAAGATGTAAATGCAAAAGATGACCCAGTTATTTTTGAAAACTTAAACATCAACCAAGAAGTAATCTTCTCTAACGTATTACGTGGACCAGATAACAAACCTTATTGGTTAGGTTCAGGATTAGATACACCTAAATCAGGTGACAACTTCTCTGGCGCTGACTGGTTTGAAGGTAAAAAAGATGCTAAAGGTAATGAAATTAAATGTGCTCATGGCAATGCTCGTTACACAATGAGATTAGATTACTTAGAAAACTTCGATAAAGATGGATTTGAAGATAAAAACGGTGTATTAGTACAAGGTGTTCTTTACGGTGGACGTGATAGTGATACAACTGTTCCTGTTGAAGAATCAGCTTCTTGGGAAGAAGGTGTATTATTAAAAGCTTGTACACTAGAATCTGAAACAACTAGTGCAACTTTAGGTGCTGAAGGTGTTAGAACTCCTAGCCCAATGGCTAACATGGACTTCTTATCATACCCATTAGGACAATACACTTTAAATAACATTAATTTCGTAAAAGATCTTAAAGCTGAACCAAAAGTATTCTCAACAAACTATTTCTTAAGAACTACTGAAGGTCAATTCTGTACTGACAAATTAGCTAAAAAAGTATGGTTACATTGGGCTGAAGGAAGAATCCACGGAGAATATGAAGCCTTAGATACACCTACCGGTAAAATTCCACTATATGAAGATTTAAAGAATTTATTCAAAAAATATTTAGATCTAGATTATACTCTTGAAGAATATACTTACCAATTCACTTTCCGTTGTGACAAATGGATTGCTAAATTAGAAAGAAGTAAAGCATATTTCAAGAAAATGGATGAATTCTGCCCACAATTAATTTTTGACAAATGGGATTCATTTATTGCAAAAATCTCAGATGCAAAAGCAAAATATGGTTCTGAAATCAAACCTGGTGATTTTAAATAAGATAATTTATCTTGAAAATTATAATAGTCGTCTTCATGGCGACTATTTTTTTTAATGCAAGATATATTTTTATATGTTAACGTATAATTATGAGCCAGACAGAAAGAATTATTTATATTGATAAACAGCTATCTGAGAAAAAAATTCTAACAATTACAAAGATTGCTTCTGAATTTGAAATTAGCACTAGACAAGTAAAAAGAGATATCGAATACATGCGAGATCGATTTTTAGCGCCAATTATATATGATTATAAAGAGCATTATTATAAATATGAAAATGATTTTTCACTTACAAATTCCAGTGATGATAAAACGTTAATATTTAAAGCTATATTTGAAAACTTCAGTAATGCAAATGGACTACAACCTCTATCCTCCACTTTAATAAAAGAAGGTTTTGATAGCACACTCGATGAATCAACAAGGAAGTTATCAAAAAAAATATTATTCCTTTCACCAATTGTAGATTTACCTGATCAAAATATTTTTTCTGTTGTCTCTTTTACTATGAAAAATAATTATTGTTTAAAATTCAATTATATTAATTTAAAAAATGAATTAACAATTAGAGAAGTTCAACCTTTAAGATTAATAAATGATGGAAAAGCTTGGTATTTAATAGCCTATGATATAAATAAAAAAGATTTAAGGAATTTCCATTTATCAAGAATGGAAAAACCACAAGAATTATTAAAAAACTACATTTATAAAGAAGACGAAAAAGAATTAACAAATTATATTTCTTCAGGATTCGGGGTATTTATGAATACAATTTCTTATTTTGCAACTATTGAATTTAAAGATACTGCTGCTAATATGGTAAAAACACAGACTTGGCATAAAGATCAAAAAGTTATAATTGAAAAAAATAAATTAATAATGACTCTACCTTTTTCCTCATACACTGAAATACTATCAAAAATATTATCATATGGTTCAAATGCAAAACCCAAAAGTCCCGATAAATTGATTTCTATGTGGAAAGATGAAATAAAAAAAATGAATAAATTAATAATTTCTTAATTTGGGGACAATATATGTCCTTGCCTCCGTATTATTATTGAAACATAAAAAGGAGCTCCCCAAATGGAAGAAAATAAATATCTATTCAAAAAACCACTAAATCAATTAATAAGTAATAAAAAGCTTTTTATTTCTTTAATAATTCTAATTATTTTATTCTTTCCATTAATCATAATCTTGGGGGTTTTTTTACCACTCTTTAATCATTAAAAGCCCTTTTTATCAAACTTTTCTTTAACTATGTTGCACTCTGTTGAAGAAATAACTCTTTTCCCCCTATTCTTTTTATATAGGGGGTTTTCTTTTATATAAATTTCTTGCTATTGTAAAATGACTTATCAGTAAGTCATAAAAAATCAATGCTATTTTTAATCAATAGTTATCTTTAGGAGTTTTTATGTCAGATAAATTTATCTCAGGCGCCGTTTACGGGCCAAGTGAAAAACCCCCAATCGGAGAATGGGTTTTCTTAAGCATTCAACACGTATTTGCCATGTTTGGGGCAACCATCTTAGTACCTATTCTCACAGGATTAAGTCCTAGTGCAGCACTATTTAGTGCAGGAACAGGAACATTAATCTACATTCTAGTTACGAAAGCTAAGGTGCCAGCGTTTTTAGGTAGTTCATTTGCTTTTATCCCTCCAATTATAATGGTATCATCGGCTTTCGGTTTACCTTATGCGTTGGGGGGTGCTTTTTGTGCAGGCCTTTTCTATGCAATAATTGCTGCAATTATTAAAGCAGTTGGACATGCTTGGTTAGACAGAGCACTACCACCAGTTGTTATTGGTTCAGTCATAATAGTAATTGGTCTAAATCTAGCACCAACTGCAATGAGTATGGCAATGAATGATGCTAGTGGAAATTATAGTATGGTAGCTCTATCAATTGCTTTAGTAACCCTTTCAATTACAATTATTGCTAATATTTTCTTTAAACGATTTTGGGCTCTAATTCCAATATTAATCGGATTATTCTGTGGCTATATGTTTACTTTAATAATGGGATTCTTCTTCCCTGCTTATAGTATTATCGACTATACACAGTTAAATGAAGCAGCTTGGTTAAGTTTACCAACATTGGCTTTACCAAAATTTAATATAGTAGCTATTCTTTCTTTTATAATTGTATCCTTTGCAACAATTTGTGAACATCTTGGAGATATCTTAGTACTAAGTAACGTTGTAGGCGAAAATTACTATGAAAAACCAGGTTTACACAGAACTTTATTAGGAGATGGACTTGCAACTGCTTGGGCTTCATTATGGGGTGGTCCACCAAATACTACATATGGAGAAAACATTGGAGTATTAGCTATAACTAAAGTTTATAGTGTTTGGGTTATTGGTGGAGCAGCAGTTCTAGCAACATTATTATCTTTCTTTGGTAAATTTGGAGCTTTAATACAAACAATCCCTACCCCAGTTCTTGGTGGTATATCTATGTTATTATTTGGAATAATTGCTTCTAGTGGTTTAAGAACATTAGTTGAAAGTGGTGTAAATTATAAAGATAAACGTAATTTAACAATCAGTAGTGTAATTTTAGTTATTGGAATTGGTGGAGGAATGATTTCTTTCCCAATAAATGATAAATTATCATTTGCTCTAGGTGGCGTTGCTCTTGCAACATTAGTAGGTATTCTTTTAAATTTAATATTACCTCAAACAGATCCAAATGTAGATTACATTTAATAAATTTAAGTTAATAATTAAAGGAACTCAGCTAATTAAAAAATAGCAATGAGTTCCTTTTTTATCTTTATCAATTGGCAAAAAAAATATATTCTAAATAATATGTACATTTATAAACTAATTAAAAACGACAATGAACTAATTTCTTTAATTAAGTACTTTAAAGATAATAATCTTTTAAGCATCGCAATGGATTTTGAAGGAGAATTTAACCTACATATTTATGGTGAACATTTATGTTTAATTCAACTCTTTGATACCAAAGATTTTTATATTATAGATCCTTTTACTATCAGTAAAGAAACACTTAAGCTTTTTCTAGAAGATAAAGAAATAGAAAAAATAATGTTTTCTTGTGATAGCGATGCTTCTCTTGTCAGAAAACAATTTGATATTCAAATAAACAACATTTTTGACGTTAGAATAATTGCTTTAGAACTTGAATTTGAAAAAGGATATGCTGCAACAGTAAATAATTTTTTGAATGTTGATATAGGTGATAAAAATTCAAAGAAAAAAAATCAAATGACTAATTGGCTAAAAAGACCTTTAAATGATAATCAAATTCAATATGCTTTAGAAGATGTTGCATATCTACATCAACTCAAAGAAGTATTATTAAAAAAAGCAGAAGAAAACCACAAACTTAATACTGTTTTAAAAAAAATGAAAATAGCAGGAAAAGAAATAAATCCTCCAAAACCAGGATGGGTAAAAATTACTAATTGGAAAAAACTTAATAAAAAAGAGAAAATATTACTTAAACATTTTTTTATTGCAAGAGACATTGTTGCAAAAAAAATGAATGTACCTGCTGTAAGAATTTTAGAAAAAAGAAAACTTGTGGATTTGCTATATTGTTACGAAAATGACAACCAAGTCAAAGCTGCAATAAAAAATAAAAACTATAAATTTGAAAGAATACTTTATCCATTAGTAAAAAAAGCAATAGAAGATGCAAAAAAAGAAATTAATGCATCTCCAATTCATTAATAATAATTATTTATTCTTTAACATTTCATTGCGATATTCGGCTCCTTGAGCCAAATAATATATACTTTCACAATAGGGAACTTCAATATTATGTTTTTTTGCAAGTTCCATTATTGTCTTGCTAAACCACTTATTCTCAGTCCTTCGAGAAGCTTCAATATCTTGGCACATAGAAGTTTTTCCAAATTCATCTAAACTTAAAATGATTTTTTGATTATTTTCAATATCTTCATCACTTAATATAACTGATTCTTTACTTGCTATAAGTTGAACTTCTTTTGAAACTTTTTTTGATAAAATTTGAACATCTTCACTTTTAAACACACCATATCCGGCTCTTAAAATTGACGATATTGTATTATAAACAATATTTAACATAAATTTATTCCATAAATCATGTTTAATATTATTTGGAATCTTATATTCTATCCCTGCTCTTTGAAATAAATTTTCTACGGCAATAACTTCTTCAGTTCTTTCATCATTTTCACTACCAAAAACTATGATACCAGAGCTTGAACACTTAATTTCCTGTTTCAAATTCTCACTACTAAGGCCAACAGCAAAACTATATAAAACTGTTGCTTGAGGAAATTTTTCTTTTAAGATTCTCTCAGATACTATTCCATTAAGTAAAGATAAAATAATTGTATTCTCATCTACTAAATTTTCTATATCTTTAATTACTTGATTTAGATGATTATTTTTTGTTGCTACAATTAATAATTGCGGAATTTGAGAGTTATTGCTTGATACAAAATTATAGAATTTTTTTTCTTTATTAATTGTGACACCGGTCTTCTCATATCGATCTTTTCTTTCACCATTTACAATTACCTGAAAAGAATCAGTAATTTTTGAAATTTTATCACCATAGATAGCTCCAACAGCACCTAATCCTATTAAACTTACTTTTCTAATTTCCACTATAATAACTCCTAATAGAAAGTCCCCCCTAAACGAGAGGACAAATCTTATCTAGCTTCTTTTTTTTTCTTATATGGAGTGCCACCTAAAGGTAGTTCCTTTCTAAAAATCCCATCAAATCTATAATATGCCATTTGACATGCTGGTGCAGTTGCAATAGTACTTAATTCACCAATTCCCTTAGCCCCATAAGAATATCCTGTTTTTCCAGGTCCTGTTACAAATTTTAATTCAATCTTAGGGACATCAGTGCTTCTTAATAATCCTAATGTACCATATTTAACTTTTAAATATCCACCATAAGTTGGAAAATCTTCAGTTAAACCATAACCTAAACCCATAACAACCCCACCTTCAACTTGACCCTCTAAAGTTGTCAAATTAACAGGAGTTCCTACATCACAAATTGCATGCACTCTTTCAAGCTTCCCATTATCATCCAATTCAACAAGTTGAATAGCATAACTATATGCCAAATGACTAACAGGATGCTTTTTTTCTGAATTTATCGGATCTGAATAAAAAGTAAAATCTCCTCTAAATTCTTGCCCCTCTAAGGCTTCTAATGAATTATTTTCTAAAGCTTCTTTCAATTTTTCAGCAGCTCTTTTAATTGCTTCTCCAGTAAATGCCGTTTGTCTACTTGCTGTGCTACACCCTGAATTTGGAGTTCTCCTTGTATTAGGAGGTTCTACTAAAATTTTATCTTTATCTATATTACAAGTTTCACCTAACATTTGAGTTGCCATAGTAGCAATCCCTTGTCCCATACAAGCGGCACTAGTTCTAATATGAACTATAGAATTTTCAATTGATAAAATACATCTACCTGAGTCAGGAACACCAACACCAATCCCAGAATTCTTAAAAGAATTAGCAAACCCTATTTTTGGATTACTATAATATATCTCTCTTGCAGCATCCATACATTCAACAATACCACAATCCTCGGAAGTAATTTGACCATTGGGCATAGTATCCCCAACTCTTAAAGCATTTTTATATTTGAACTCAAAAGGATCCATATTAACTTTCTCTGCTAATAAATTCAAATTTGATTCAATTGCAAAACAGCTTTGAGTTACCCCAAAACCTCTAAAAGCTCCACCAGGAACGTTATTTGTATAAACAGCTTTGCCGACAATCTCAATATTTTGATAATTATATGGACCTGAAGCATGTGTACACGCTCTTTGAAGAACAGGACCGCCTAAAGAAGCATAAGCTCCAGTATTTGCTATTATCTCTGCCTTCATAGCAGTAATCTTTCCATTTTCATCACAAGCTGTTGTAATATCAATTTCCATTGGGTGACGTTTAGGGTGAACCATAAGGCTTTCTTGTCTTGTTAGATGTAGTTTTACAGGTTTATTTGTTAAATAAGCCATTAAAGCAGCATGGTGCTGGACACTCATATCCTCTTTGCCTCCAAAACCACCACCAACTAAAGCTGCCTCAACTTCAATATCATCTAAAGGTAATTTTAACATTCTAGCTACTTCTCTTTGATCATCATATACAGATTGAGAAGAAGTATACAATTTTAAACCCTTTCCTTGTGGTAGAGCTACAGCACATTCAACTTCCATAAATGCATGTTCTGTATAGGGGGTTTTATAAGTTGATCTAACAACATGAGCACTGTTTTTAAGAGCTGTTTCCACATCTCCTCTTTTTATATGCTCAACTTGAAGAAGGTTCCCTTTTTCATGAATTTTTGGAGAATCTTCACTCATTGCTTGATGAACATCCGTTATAGCAGGTAATTCTTCATATTCAATTTCAATTAAAGATAAAATCTCATCAAGTGCATCAATTTCAGTAGCTGCAATTATAGCAATTCCATCACCTATATACCTTGTAATATCTCCCACGTTAATTAAAACATCCCAATCTTGAACTAAGTGACCTAATTTATTCTCAGGAACATCTTTTGCTGTTGCAATCTTTACACATTTTGGATGTTGTTCTGCTTTTGATACATCAAGAGCTAATACTTTTGCTCTTGGATATGCACTTCTTAAAACTTTTAAATGAAGCATTCCCTCAAGATTAATATCGTCAGCAAAAACACCTCTTCCTAAAGTTTTATCAAGAGCATCAGGTCTAATAAATCTTTTACCAAGCTTTGGATCATCATTAATGTTGTTGATTTCTAAATTTTCTCTAAAATATCGAGCGCAATCTAAAATTGCTTTTTCGATTTTCACATACCCTGTACATCTACAGATATTTCCCCTAATAGCTTTTTTTACTTCTTCAGGGGTAGGATTGTTATTCACATCTATTAATGCTTTTGCTGCTAATACCATACCAGGTGTACAAAATCCACACTGGACAGCTCCAGCATTAGCAAAGCAGTACCCGTAAACATCCTCTTCTCTTTGTGTTAGGCCTTCAATTGTAATAATATTTTTTCTATCAAGCTTAGAAATTTTAGCCAAACAAGCTTTTGTAGCTTTTCCATCAATTATGACAGTACAAGTTCCACAAGCTCCTTCACTACATCCATCTTTTGTACCATAGAGATTAAGATTTTCTCTCAAAAATCTTAATAAAGATTTGTCTACATCCGTTGTTATTTTTTTACCATTGACGCTGAAAGTATGCACAGCGTTCCTCCTGGGTTTGCACGTTGTGCTTGAAATCTGCGTGTCGCTTAGTTTAACAATTGGTTAAGTCTGTGATACAACGCTAAAGTTATTTTCCCATACCTAATAACTTTTTGTCAATATATATCGATTGATTAATAAAAATTACTATGCATTATAAATCCTTTCTACAATTTAATTTGAAATAATAATTTATCATTGTTCCAAATATAAAAATGATAAAGCCTTTTACACATTTTAATTTCTAATCTATAATTATTAAATATGGACAAATCAAAAAAAATAACAGTTATAGATGGACAAGGTGGTAGCCTTGGAAAAATTATAGTAAAAAGAATAAAAGATAAATATCCTAATGTAAAAATTATTGCAATAGGAACAAACAGTATTGCAACTTCTGCAATGTTACAAAGTGGTGCTGATGGAATTGCAACAGGAGAAAATCCTGTAATTGTTGCAGCAAGAGATGCTGATATAATAATTGGACCGATTGGAATTGTTATTGCAGATGCCCTACATGGAGAGATTACACCAAAAATGGCTATTGCAATAGGACAAAGTAAAGCCCATAAAATTTTTATTCCTGTTACAAATTGTAACTTATCAATAGCAGGGACAAATAAAATTGGACTTGAAACAATAATTAATGAAATAATTGAATCTATTCAATTTTTTATTGAATAAATTTAAAACAAATTGACACTTAAATAAATTACATATATGTTAATAGTAAGATTTCAGGAAGAAATCTTACTTTTAATTTTTTTGTTCTTAGCGTAGCCAGGAAGGCTTAGATATATTTTTTATCTGCTTCCTAGCTATTTTTTTTTGGAGATTTTTAATGGAAAAATATTTAGAAAACCTAATTGAAGGTACAACACTAAATGTATTTAATAATGATGATTTAATATTTAAATCATCAAGTTCTTGGTTATATCCTTTATTTGAGCTTGAATCATTTCTAAACAACAATACTAATAAATTTAATAATCTAAGTGCTCATGATACAACAGGAGGAAAAGCTGCTGCTGCATTAATGATAAAATTAAACATAAAAAGAGTAAACTTTAATTTAATCAGTATTAAAGCAAAAAACTTATTAGATAATAATAATATCAAAGTTAATTATACAAAAATAATTGATAAGTTATTATGTAAAACAGAAGATCTTTTTGAAAATGAAAATTCAATAGATTTAATATATGAAAAAATAAAAATACGAGCAAAACAAGTTCAAGGCTTAAGTTTAAAACTTAATAATTTAGTAATTGGATACAACAATAAAGAAATATATAAATTTGATTATCTTGAAATTAATGGTGGAGAATCGCTAATAATTGAAGGTGAAAATGGTATTGGAAAAACAACTTTTATCAAAACAATTTTAAATGAAATAGAACCATTAAGTGGGGAAATTTTAATTAATAATAAGGATTTGAATAAATTAGAACCAAAGACTATTGGATATATAAAACAAGAAAAAGAAAATCAAGATTTTCCAATAAATGTAAAAGAAGTTGTATCAATGGGTATTAACAAAAAACTTAGCAAAACAGAAAAAAATTACTTAATTGATACAAGTTTGAGAAAATGCAAAGTAGCACACTTAATTGATAGAAACTATTACTCTCTTTCTGGTGGAGAAAAACAGAAAGTATCTTTAGCGAGATGTTTATGTCAAAAAGCTAGAATTTTAATATTAGATGAACCTACTTCTTTCCTTGATAAAGAAAGTAAAACACAACTTATCACCATATTAAAAGCACTTAGGCAAGGAGAGATGCCTACAATAATTTTAATAACGCACGATAAAGAAATAAAAGACAAATTAGGTTGGAACACTTATAAAATGGAGAAATTAAATGCTTAGTTTATTAGCTTTACCTCCCATATTCAAAGCATTTATTGCTTTAATTCTATCTGGAATTTCTTTCCCTCTTTGTGGAGTAATGGTTCTACGACTAGATTTAGTACCATTAAGATACGCTCTTATGCACGGAGTTATTTTAGGTGGAGCTATTGCTCTTGCCCTAAATGTCTCAACTTTACCTGTGATTATAATTGTGAATCTCTTTGTAGTATATTTTATCATAAAAATACCAAGCACAAATTCCTTTTCTTCTGCTGCGGCTATGGTATTTACAATGGGGCTTGCATCTCTCTTAATGCATACCTGTAATGTTCCAGCTAAAGACTCCTTACAATTATTATGGGGCTCTCCTTTTGCCTTAAGTTATTTTGACTTATCTGTATTATTTATTCTAACAATAATAATCCTTTTTTATATTTCTTTAAACTTTAATAATATTGTTTCCATTTTCTTTGATAAATCAATTGCTAAAAGTTTAGGAATTAAAGTCGACTTAAATTATAACTTTATGGTAATAATTATTGCTTTGTGTGTTGCTCTTGCAATGAGATTAATTGGTGCTTTATTAATTGATGCACTATTAATTCTTCCTGTATTAATTGCTACAAGAATATCAAAAGGAACTAAAACTTTATTTATATATTCATCTATTTTTGGCTTGTTTTTAGCACTATCTGGTTTTTTTAGTACTCTATATTTTGACTTTCCACTTAGTGCAACAATAGCAATTATAGCTGTATTAACATATATATTTGTATCTTTAATAAATTCATATAAAAAAAGGAAACGAAAATGAAAAAAAAATTAATATCATTATTAATTATTTCAATGTTGTGTTTATCTCTTTTTGCTCAAGGAACAAAAGAAATAAACTCGGATTATGTCGCTAGTACTAGCTGGAGTGCATCTTTTGCATACGTAGGTGGGCTTGATAATGTAATTAGTATAGCCCCAGCAGATTTAACTCATCCACCTGAATATGAGATTCTTCCAAGTGATATTCAAAAAATTCAGAAAAGTAAAGCATTTGTATATGCGGGTTATGAAGCAATGATGAAAACTCTTACTAATAATTTAATAGATGACAATATTAAAGTTCAGATAAAAACTGTAAATACTTTAGATAATATTAAAGAACAAGCAGAAAAAATAAGTACGAAATATAATAAAGAAGATATTAGTAAAATTAGGGTACAGGAAATTGAAGATATGTTTAATGAAGCAAGGAAGCAAATAAAAGAAAAAGGAATAGATAAAATTCCTTCATATGTTCATTATCACCAAGTAGAATTTGCAAAATCTTTAGGATTAAATGTTGTTGGATCTTTTGGACCCAATTCAGTATCAGCAAAAAATATTGAAGAAGTTTCTCAAATTAAAAATGTTTTGATCATTGATAATATTCATAATCAATTAGCAAAACCATTTTTGGAAGTTAATCCAGAAGCAAAGTTAATTGTATGGAGAAATTTCCCAAATAATAATGACGCAAATGCTTTATTTTTAATGCTAAAAAATAATATAGATACTTTATTAAATGATTTTTAACCGCTATTTAATAAAAAATATATTTTTTTTATTATTATAATTCCTTTTATAGAAAAGAATTATAAATTTTGTTTATTTTTTTTAATATTTTCTTTAATTTTATTATTGACAAAAGTTCAAGTAATTATTAAAAATAACATATACATCAAAGGCGATGCAGGAAAAATTTTCTTGCATCGTCTTTTTTTGTATTTGATTATACCTATAGGCAATCTTTTTTTATCATTTTGTTTTTCGATTTATTTCGAATAAAACCACACAATGGCGTGTGACTCAAATTTGAGTCATGCGCCTTTTTTTAATTTCTGGAGGGAAAAATGTATTCTTCAATTGACACTTTATGGGTCTTACTTGGTGCCGTCTTAGTATTCTTTATGCAAGCGGGGTTCGCCATGGTTGAAACTGGTTTTACGAGAGCTAAAAACAGTGGAAACATTATTATGAAAAACTTAATGGACTTTTCATTAGGTACTATTGTATTTTGGTTTATTGGGTTTGGTTTAATGTTTGGAAGTTTTGGAGATTCAGCACTTTCATCATTCATTGGAGCTCCTGATTTTTTCGTTCAAAATGATTACTCTGGCTCTTATCCAACTTATGCTTTCTTAATATTCCAAACAGTATTCTGTGCTACTGCGGCAACTATTGTTTCAGGAGCTATGGCTGAAAGAACTAAATTTTCTTCTTATTGTGTTTACTCTGTTATTATTAGTGCTCTTATCTATCCAATTAGTGGACACTGGATTTGGGGTGGTGGCTGGTTAGCTTCTTTAGGTTTTCATGATTTTGCTGGTTCTACTGCCGTTCATATGGTTGGTGGTGTTGCTGCATTAATTGGAGCAAAAATGCTTGGACCAAGAATTGGAAAATTTACAAAAGATGGAAAATCGAAAGCTATTCCTGGACATAGTTTAACTTTAGGTGCACTTGGTGTATTTATCCTTTGGTTCTGTTGGTTTGGTTTCAATGGTGGATCTACAGTAAGTTTAACAGGAGACGATACAATATTTTCTGCATCAAAAATCTTTGTAACCACTAACTTAGCTGCAGCTACAGCAGCAACTACAACAATGTTTGTAACTTGGATCAAATATAAAAAACCTGATGTTTCAATGACTCTAAATGGTGCTTTAGCAGGTTTAGTTGGTATAACTGCTGGTTGTGACGCAGTCTCTCCTATTGGAGCAACGATAATAGGAATAATTTGTGGTATTGTAGTAGTGTTTGCGATTGAAATTGTTGAAAAGAAATTTAAAATTGATGATCCAGTAGGAGCTTTTTCAGTACATGGGGTCTGTGGAGCTTTAGGAACAATTTTAACTGGTCTATTAGCTATTGATGGAGGTTTATTATACGGTGGTGGAACATCTCTTTTATTAATTCAAATCTTAGGAGTTGTAAGTGTTATTGCTTGGGTTACAGTTACAATGACATTAGTATTCTTTTTAATTAAGAAAACTGTTGGATTAAGAGTTACACCAAAAGAAGAAATCGCTGGTTTAGACTTAGAAGAACATGGACTAGACAATGCATATGCTGACTTTATGCCAATCGTAACAGGAGCCGGAAAACCAATCGATGTTGAAGAAGAAGTTGTAGCTTTCGCTGCAAAGGATGAAGCTGTAAAAGTAGTTGATAAGAGAGATGCAAAATCAACCTTTACAAAAATTGTTATCCTTGCAAAGAGAAGTAAGTTCCCTGAACTTAAAAAGGCTTTAAACGATATCGAGGTTACTGGTTTAACACTTACAAATGTTATGGGATGTGGAATGCAAAAAGGTGTTACTGAATTATACCGTGGTGTTCCAGTAGACATGACTTTACTACCAAAAATTAAAGTCGAGGTAGTAGTTTCAAAAGTACCTGTAAAAACTGTTGTTGATACTGTTAAAAAGACATTATACACAGGACATTATGGAGATGGAAAAATGTTCATATATAATGTTGAAAATGTTGTCAAAGTCAGAACGGGAGAAGAAGGATACGCAGCCCTTCAAGATGATTAAAAAAGAATCAATCTTTGTCTCCTAGTAGAAATACTAGGAGACTCTTTTTTATAATAAAATATCCATTCTATTTATTTCGTCATAATATTTGAAATTGATAGAGTTCTTTTTTTCTAAAATATTAAAAATATTTTTTTCATCAATTAAATATTTTTTCGCTTTTAAATAATCCTTTGAGTTTTTAAAAACCAAATTAATATTTTTATTTGAAGCATTCTTTATATCTTGTTCCAATTTATTCTCTGAGAAAAATTCATAATAAAGAAGATTCAATTTTTTCATATTTTCTTTTAAAATAAAAATTAATGTATCATTATTATTATTTGCTTGAAAGTCTAAGCTGTTAAGTTCATAGCCATTTTTTAAAAATATTTTATACAATGCAGATTCATCTATCAAATAATTTTTTGCAAGAAGATAGTCTTTAGACCTTTCGAAGCCAAGTATAATTGGATTAATTTTATTATCTAATTCTTTTTCAATCGTTTTTTCAATTTTAACTTTATCAAAAGAATTAAAATAACATCCATTATTATAAAGATAATTATATTTTAAAGAATTTGCATAAAAGGCATTAGTATTTTCTGATAGTATATGATCTTTATATACTTGAGAATCAGTGATACAAAAATAGGAATAGTCAACAAACATATTACTGGCATCTCCTTGTGTAACATCAATATGATACCAATTATTCTCAAGTTCAATCATATTCCAGACATGACTTTCATTTGACTCGGTAAAGGTTCCCTCAACTAGAATACAAGGGATATTGAAATAATCCATTAAGTATTTAAAGGATTTTGCATACGAAGTACAAACCCCTGTATGATTAATTAATACACTTAGAATAGATTGATCATTATATCTCGCATCATAGTATGAGTTTAAAATTAAATAGTCATAACAATATTTAACAACCTCATATTCAGACATATTTTCAACTTTATTAGTAATAAATTCTTTGATATTATATAATTCGTTATTAATTGAATTTATTTCTAAATTTGTCAAATTCTTATAATCAAATTGTAGTTCATTTTCAACAATATCATTACTATAGGTTGTAGAAGAAAAGTTTAACTTATTTGTAACATAATATATTTGAGGATTATCTTTTAAAACCATGTAATAAATATCACTAATATGATCAAAATCAGAAAAAATATTTCTTATTGTTTTTTCCTTATTTATTAAAGCTGAATAAATTTTACTGTATAGAGCTTTATCTTCTAATGAAACACTTTGATAATAGTATGAAAATGCAAATAATCTTGATAAAGAAAATAGAAAAACAAGGCTTAATGTTATTAAGAATTTAAAATTAATTTTAATTATATTCATCTATTTCCTTTTTCCCTAATCAAATATATCTTTTGCTTTTAACCAATTATATCATCAAATAATAATAAAATGGCAAAAAAAATTCCTTTTGTCAAATTAATAACAAAAGGAAAGGAACAAAATAGTTTTTATTTATAAGCTTGCTCATGAACTGTTTTAACAGCTCTACCGCTTGGCTCATTCATTTTTTTAAAGCTTTCATCCCATTCAAGAGCCGTAGCTGTTGAACATGCAACTGAAGCTTCATGTGGTACAGTTGAAGCAGCACCTTCACTCTTAAAATGTCTATTAAATAGAATTCTGTAATATGCTTCTTCTTTTGTAGCAGGGGTATTAATTGGGAATCTATTTTTAATATTTGCAAATTGAACATCAGTAACTATTTCATTAGTTAATTCTTTTAAACTATCAATCCAGCTATATCCAACTCCATCAGAGAATTGTTCTTTTTGTCTCCAACAAACTTCTTCTGGAACAATATCTTTAAATGCTTCTCTTAAAACCCATTTCTCAATTCTATCATTACAAAGTTTTAATTCAGGATTAATCCTCATAGCGACATCCATAAATTCTTTATCTAGGAAAGGAACTCTTCCTTCTACTCCCCAAGCTGCTAAAGATTTATTAGCTCTTAAGCAATCATACAAATGCAATTTACTTAATTTTCTAACAGTTTCTTCATGGAACTCTTTCTTATTTGGAGCCTTATGGAAATATAGGTAACCACCAAATAATTCATCACTACCTTCACCAGATAACACCATTTTTATTCCCATGCTCTTAATTACTCTTGCAAGCAAATACATAGGAGTTGCTGCTCTAACAGTAGTAATATCATAAGTTTCCAAGTGATAAATTACATCTTCAACTGCATCTAAAGCTTCTTCAATTGTAAAATGAACTTCATGATGAACAGTCTGTAAATAATCAGCAGCAATTCTTGCAGCAGCTAAATCAGGAGAACCTTCCAAGCCAATTGCAAAACTATGAAGACGTGGCCACCATGCAGCTTCTTTATCCTTACTTTCTACTCTTGATTGAGCAAATTTTGCAACGATTGCAGATACTACAGTACTATCTAAACCACCTGAAAGTAATACACCATAAGGAACATCACTCATTAATTGTCTTTTTACAGCTTCTTCTAAAGCAATTCTTATATCTAATGGGCTTCCACCATTATCTTTAACATTATCATATTCCATCCAGTCTCTTTTATACCAAGTTTTTAACTCTTTGGTTTTACTATTATAAATACTAGCTGGGGGGAAAGTACAAACTGAAGGACAAGTACTTTCTAAAGCTTTTAATTCGCTTGCAACAAAATAATGTCCATCAACATCCCATCCTTGATAAAGTGGAATTATTCCCATATGGTCTCTTGCAATAATATATAAATCATTTTCACTATCATATAGAGCAAATGCAAAGATACCATTTAAATCTTCAATAAAATCTACGCCTTTTGCAATATATAATGCAATAATTATTTCACAGTCACTTTGTGTTTGAAAATCATAATCTTTGCAATATTTTTCTCTTAATTCAAGATGGTTATAAATTTCTCCATTAGCGGCTAAAACAATCTTCTTATCTTTACTATATAAAGGCTGTTTTCCAGATAATGGGTCAACAATACTTAATCTTTCATGCGAAAGAATAACATTTTCACCTTTATAAATACCTGACCAGTCTGGTCCTCTATGTCTAATTTTTTTAGACATTTTCAGAACTTTCTCTCTGTATAAAGAAGCGTCTTCTTCGATATCAAACATTCCAACAAATCCACACATATATTGTTACTCCTTAAAGGTATTATAATTAATCATTTTTCCTTAAAAGTCTAGAAGGTTGCCACACATTACGTGCGGCAACCAAAAAACTAAAAAAATTGAACATATTCACTAATAATACAAAAAGTATTACACCGAATATAAAAGCTCTCCATAAGTTGGTATAGGCCAACAATCTTTATCAACGATTAATTCTAATTCGTCTGCAAAAGATCTAATCTCACTCATTATTGGGAAGATTTTATCTTGATAGAAAACAGCTTGTTTGTTTTCATCTTCAATTGCTCTTGCCTGAATAAGTTCTTCTTCAATCAAATATACTTTCTCACTTAAACAATTCAATAACTGAGAAATTGTTTCAATTAAGCCCAACTGAGATTTAAGATCAACAGTAGGTAAAACACCCTTTATCTTAGTAACCTCACCAGCAAGATTATTTAAATACTTATTACAAGCTGGGATTATCATTTTTCTAACCATGTCTGTCAAAGTTAGGGCTTCAATGTTAATTGTTTTTGAATAATGTTCATATAATACTGTAGCTCTACTATACAATTCAGCAGCACTTAATACTTTAAATTGTTCATACAATTCAATATTCTTCTTAGTAGTATAAGCTCCAATAGCTTGAACAGTTGTTTTTAGGTTACTTAAACCTCTAGCTTGAGCTTCTTCAACCCATTCAGCACTATAGTTATTACCATTAAATACAATTCTCTTATGTTTTTCATAAGTTGATTTTACTAATTTGCTTAATTCAATTGTAAAGTCATCAGCTTTTTCTAATTCATCTGCAAACTCTTGAAGAACTTTAGCAACAGCTGTATTTAATACTGTATTAGGTGTTGAAACACTAGATGAACTACCTAACATTCTAAGTTCGAATTTATTTCCTGTAAATGCAAAAGGCGAAGTTCTATTTCTATCTGTTGCATCTTTTACAAAGTCAGGTAATACATCAACTCCAAGAATCATATTTTCTTGCTTTTTGTCATCAAGTTTTCTACCATCAGCAATTGCTTCTAAAATTTCAAGTAAATCTGAACCAATGAACATACTTACAATTGCAGGTGGAGCTTCATTTGCACCTAATCTATGATCATTTCCAGGAGATGCTACACTAGCTCTAAGAAGATCTTGATATTCATCAACTGCTTTAATTACAGCTACTAAGAATAATAAGAATTGAGCATTATCTTTAGGATTATCACCAGGTTCTAATAAATTCATATTAGTATCAGTTGAGATTGACCAGTTATTATGTTTACCTGAACCATTAACTCCCGCAAAAGGTTTTTCATGTAATAAACATACTAAATTATGTTTATCAGCAATCTTTTTCATTATTTCCATAGTAAGTTGGTTGTGGTCACATGCTACATTTGTCGTTGTAAAAACAGGAGCCAACTCATGCTGAGCAGGAGATACTTCATTATGACGAGTCTTAGCATAAATACCTAACTTCCATAATTCTTTATCCAATTCTTGCATATATGCACTTACTCTTGGTTTTAATGAACCAAAATAATGATCATCTAACTCTTGACCTTTAGGTGCTCTAGCGCCTAATAAAGTTCTTCCAGTATATTTTAAATCAATTCTTTTATTGTATAGATCTTTATCAATTAAGAAATACTCTTGTTCTGGTCCAACAGTAGTTTGAACTCTATTAACATCGTGTCCAAATAATTTCAATATTCTTTTTGCTTGCTTATCAATAGCTTCCATACTTCTTAGTAAAGGAGTTTTTTTATCAAGAACAGCTCCACTATAAGAACAAAAAGCAGTTGGAATACAAAGTGTTTCATCTTTTATAAATGCATAACTTGTAGGATCCCATGCAGTATAACCTCTTGCTTCAAAAGTTGCTCTTAAGCCACCAGAAGGAAAAGAAGAAGCATCAGGTTCACCTGTTACTAGATTTTTACCTGAAAAAGATAATATTACTTTGCCATCTTTTGTTGGATTAATAAAAGAATCATGTTTTTCTGCAGTAATACCTGTTAAAGGTTGAAACCAGTGTGTGAAGTGAGTTGCCCCATTTTCTAAAGCCCACTCTTTCATAGCATGAGCTACTGAATTGGCAATATTTAAATCAATTTCTTTACCTTGTCTAATTGTGTTTTTCAATGCAGTATAAACATCTTTAGGTAATCTTTCTTTCATTGCATCATCACCAAATACTGATGAGCCAAAATAATCTGTTATTTTTTGCATATCCGGAGCACCTCTCTTTCTATTCGATTAATTTAGTTTTTCAAAAAATGAAAATAAAAAAAAGACACTGTAGCTCAATTAAGAACTACAGCGCCTTTGCTGTTACATAAACAAATACACTATTCATTTTTTTTTGTCAACTATTTTATAAAACATTTTTTTATATAAATTTTATCAAAATTAATTAATTTATTATCTGTAAAGAAATTAATTAAATAATTAAATTTTAAATAAAAAAATCAATATACATTTTATGCATAAACTTACATATAATATTAAATTTTTATAAAAAACATGCTAGACAAAATTCATCGATTTCAATAATATCTAGTATGACAAAGAAGTCAGTTTAGCAGAAATTTACATTTAAAATATAAAAAGATTGAACAAAGACGTTCGTGGCTGGGGTAGCTACGGGCGTTTTTTCGTTTTTGACCTATTTGAATTATTTCAATAAGGAGAAAAAATAATGGACCGAATAAAAAAAGAAGGCGAAATTAGAATCCCTTCAGGCTGTGCAATCAGCGGAATCTTCTCTAAAAAGGGAAGAAGATTCTCAGGACAAACTGCTATAGATTCTATTAAATTAATGCATAACAGATCCAATGGATTAGGTGGTGGATTTGCTGGTTATGGTATTTATCCTGAATACAAAGACTATTATGCATTTCATATTTTTTATATGGATTCAGCAGCTAAAAAAGAATGTATGAAATTTTTAGAAGAGCATTTTGATTTAATCAATCTATCTAAAATTCCAACAAGAAAAATACCTTCAATTACTGATGAACCTATGATTTGGAGATATTTTTTATCACCTTTACCAACTAAACTTGCTGAGAGTCAACTTGATGAACAAGAATATGTAGCAAGATGTACCATAAATGTTAATTCGAATATTAAAGGAGCATTTATTGTTTCTTCTGGAAAAAACATGGGAGTTTTTAAAGCTCAAGGTTATCCTGAAGATGTTGGTGAGTTTTATAAACTAGAAGAATATAGTGGCTATAGTTGGACCGCCCATGGAAGATATCCAACAAACACTCCAGGCTGGTGGGGAGGCGCTCATCCGTTTTCTCTTCTAAATTATTCAGTTGTTCATAATGGAGAAATCTCAAGCTATGATGCAAATAGACGCTATATTGAAATGTTTGGCTATAGATGCAATTTACAAACTGATACTGAAGTAATTACTTATATGATTGATTTTTTAAATAGAAAGAAAAATATAAATTTAGAAAGAGTTGCTCATATTTTAGCTGCCCCTTTCTGGAGCACAATTGAAAGAATGGATGAACAACAAAAAAATGAATATAAGTATTTAAGAAATAACTATGAAAGTTTCCTAGTCACAGGACCATTTTCAATTATTGTAAGTTACGATAAAGGATTAATGGCTTTAAACGATAGACTAAAACTTCGCTCTCTTGTTGTTGGGACAAAAGACGATATGGTTTATATGGCAAGTGAAGAAGAAGCAATCAGAGTAATTGCCCCTGATTTAGATTCAATCTATTTTCCAAAAGGTGGAGAACCTTACATTGTTGAATTAGATGAGGAGGTTCGATAAATTTTATGAAAGTTAATTTAATACAAAGTGAATATGAAGTAATTAGGGATCAACATAGATGTATCAATTGCAGACTTTGCGAAAAGCAATGTTCAAATGGTGTAAACTATTATGATAGTAAATTAAAGATGATGTTAAGTGATGAATCAAAATGCGTTAATTGTCATAGATGCGTTTCAGTATGTCCAACAAATGCATTAAAAATAGTAAAATCAGATCACTGTTTTAAAACAAATGCTAACTGGAGTTACCATGACATTACTAACATTTATCGCCAAGCAAAAACTGGAGGAGTACTTCTATCTTCAATGGGAACACCAAAAGAATACCCCGTTTATTGGGATAAAATATTAATTAATGCTTCTCAAGTTACAAATCCTTCAATTGACCCTCTAAGAGAACCAATGGAAACAAGGACTTTCTTAGGGAAAAAGAAATTAGATATTGAATATGATGAAAACAATAATATTATAACAAAAACAAAGCCTCAAATGGAATTAAGTGTTCCAATAATGTTTAGTGCAATGAGTTATGGTTCCATTAGTTATAATGCACATAAAGCTTTAGCAACTGCTGCTCAAGAACTTGGTATTTTTTATAACACAGGTGAAGGTGGATTGCATGAAGATTTCTATGTATATGGAGAAAACACTATTGTTCAAGTAGCTTCTGGAAGATTTGGTGTTCATGCAAAATATCTTGAAGCTGGAAAAGCTATAGAAATAAAAATGGGACAAGGTGCAAAACCTGGAATTGGCGGTCATCTACCTGGAAGAAAAATTACTGAAGAAGTTTCTAAAACTAGAATGATTCCTGTTGGAAGTGACGCTATTTCACCTGCTCCTCATCACGATATTTATTCAATTGAAGATTTAAGACAATTGGTTTATATGCTTAAGGAAACCACTAATTATAAAAAACCAATAATAGTTAAAATTGCAGCAGTTCACAATGTTGGAGCAATTGCTAGCGGTATAGCCCGTTGTGGTGCAGATATAATTGTTATAGATGGTTTTAGAGGTGGTACTGGTGCTGCTCCTCTTAGAATTAGAGACAATGTTGGTATCCCTATTGAATTAGCACTAGCTGCAGTTGATACAAGACTGAGAGAAGAAGGAATTCGTAACGAAGTAAGTTTAGTAGCAGGTGGAACAATTAGATCTTCTGCAGATGTAATAAAAGCAATTGCTCTTGGAGCTGATGCTGTTTACATTGCAACAAGTGCATTAATTGCTCTTGGTTGTCATTTATGTAGAAGTTGTCATTTAGGAAAATGTAACTGGGGTATTGCAACTCAAATAAAAGAACTTGAAGAAAGATTAGATCCTGAAGAAGGTGCTGCTAATCTAGTTAACTTAGTAACCGCTTGGTCAAGAGAAATCAAAGAAATGATGGGTGGTATGGGAATCAATTCAATTGAAGCTTTAAAAGGTAATAGATTGATGCTAAGAGGAATTGGATTAAGTCAAAAAGAATTAGAGATTCTCGGAATTCAACATGCCGGAGAATAGCAAGTACTAACAGGAGAAAAATATGCAAAAAATAACAGTTAACCATATGAGTTTTAAGCAATTAAACAGCTTAATTCGAGTTGAAAATGAAAATACTTTCGAATTAGATGAGGTTCATGGCCAGCGATTTATTGCAGCAGGAATGGAAAATAAAAATATTACAATTAATGGAATTCCAGGAAATGCATTAGGTGCATGTTTAGATAAAGGAAGTAGAATATTTGTAAAAAATGATTGCCAAGATGCAACTGGTGATACCATGAATGAAGGTGAAATCATAATTTGTGGAAACTGTGGTGATACAGCAGGTTACTCAATGAGAGGTGGAAAGATTTTTATTAAAGAATCTGCTGGTTATAGAGCAGGAATTCATATGAAAGAATATAAAGACGAAAAACCTGTACTAATCATTGGCGATAGAGCCGGAAGTTTTTTAGGAGAATACCTTGCAGGTGGATTAATCATTGTATTAGGAATAAACCAAAAAGGAAAATGCCCTGTTGGAAATTTCTGTGGTACAGGTATGCATGGCGGGAAAATATTTCTAAGAACTGATGAATTACCTAAAGATTTACCTAAGCAAGTAGTCTACAGAAAAGCAACAAAAAAGGATCTTCTATCAATAAAAACAGTAATAAATCAATTTTGTAAAGAATTTTCCTTTGACAAAGATGATATTTTTAAGGCAAACTTTTATATATTAGAACCAAACTCAACATTACCATATAAACAGCATTATACTGCAATATAATTTAGGAGGCACTATGGCTAACTTGCAATATGAAATATCAAGTTTCATAGAAGAAAATAATGTAAAGTTCGTTAGATTAGCTTTTTGTGATATCTTAGGAAATCTTAGAAATATTTCAATAAGTAGTGATGAATTAGAAAGAGCATTCAATACTGGAATATCTTTTGATGCTTCATCAATTAAAGGCTTTTTAACTGTTGAAGAAAGCGACTTATTATTATTTCCAGATCCTGAAACTTTGCAAGTATTACCATGGCGCCCTTCAAGTGGAAAAGTTGTAATGATGTTTTGTGATATTAAATATCCTGATTTAACCCCTTTTGAAGGAGATGGACGAAATCTTGTAAAAAAATTTGTAAAAAAAGCAAATAAACAAGGCTT
This sequence comes from Sphaerochaetaceae bacterium, assembly GCA_963678575.2. Taxonomy (GTDB): domain Bacteria; phylum Spirochaetota; class Spirochaetia; order Sphaerochaetales; family Sphaerochaetaceae; genus Pleomorphochaeta. The sequence continues at coordinate 2,096,831 of CAXXHV010000002.1, forward strand.
TACATTTAAAATAGGTAGTGAATGTGAATTTTACTTATTTAAATTAAATGAAGATGGAAATCCTAGTTTTATCCCATTAGATAATGGAACTTATTTAGATGTCGCACCTTTTGATAAGGGAGAAAACATTAGAAGAGAAATATGCTTAACCCTTCAAGATATGGGATTTCACACTGAAAGATCACATCATGAAAGTGGCCCTGGGCAAATGGAAGTTGACTTTACTTATGGCAATTTACTAAACTCTGCAGATAATTTGATTACTTTTAAAAGCGTAGTAAGATCAACTGCAACTCTAAATGGATTATTTGCTTCATTTTTACCAAAACCATTAAAGAATAAAAGTGGAAATGGAATGCATGTAAATATATCAATTAGATCTGAAGAAAAAGTAGATAACGATCAAATTAGAGAGAATATGGTCGCTGGAATATTAAATAGACTTAGAGAAATTACAATTTTTTCTTCTCCTCTATATAATTCATATGAAAGACTTGGACATTTTGAAGCACCTAAAAGGATTGGCTGGGGATATGGCAACAGATCTACAACAATAAGAATACCTAAAGCAAAAGGTAGATATAGTAGATTAGAAGTTAGAACTCCCGATACTGCCGCTAATCCATATCTTATATATACTCTAATATGTGAAGCTGCATTAGAAGGAATAGAAAATAATCTAAAACCTAATAATTTAGTTAATATTAATGCTTTTGAAATTAATGAAGGAGAATTTCTTCCTTCAAAGATGGAAGAAGCAATAAAAATAGCTGAAGAAAGTGAGTTTTTAAAAAAGGTATTACCAAGTATACTTCTCAAAGCTTATCTAAAAATTAAAAAAGCTGAATTAGAAGAATACAAGAAATGTGAGCATACAAGTACATTAACAGAGGAAAATTATTTCCCGATATACTAAAGGTTAATTAATAGTGTTTGAATTTGAAAAAATTTTAATAGTATCACCAAATGGAAAAGGTCATATGAACTTAAAGTCACTTCTCAATGAAAATGGAGTGACAGGGTCAATGACCTCTTGTTTTTCATGCAGCAAAGCTAGACAAGAAATTTTATCAGTTGATTTTAATTTAATAATTATTGATGCTCCATTAAATGATGAAAATGGAATTGATTTGGCTAAAAGTATAACAAGAGATTCCATTTCTACTGTTTTATTGTTAGTTGAAGAAAGATATATTGGAGATATTGCTTCAAGAGTTTATAAAGATGGGGTTTTAGTACTTGGCAAACCCATCAATTCTCCACTATTATTCCAAAGTCTTGTGCTATGCAATTCAATTAATATTAGATTAAGAGGTATAGCCACAGAAAATAAGAAATTAAGAAAAAAATTAGAAGAAATAAAACTCATAAATAGAGCTAAATTTTTAATTATTGAACATTTAAAATTGGATGAACAAAAAGCCCATAGATATTTAGAGAAAAGAGCTATGGATCAAAGAAAAAGTAAAGGGGATATTGCAAAAGAAATCCTCAAAACATATCAACAATAAAATATTGTAGGAGAGAACAATGACTAAGCATATTTTTGTAACAGGTGGTGTTGTTTCTGGACTTGGTAAAGGCATTACTGCTGCTTCTTTAGGAAGATTATTAAAGAACCGTGGTCTAAAAGTGACAGCTCAAAAACTTGATCCTTATATGAATGTGGATCCAGGAACAATGAGTCCCTTTCAACATGGAGAAGTATACGTTACAGAGGATGGAGCAGAGACAGACTTAGATTTAGGACATTATGAGAGATTTATTGATGAAAATCTAAATAAATACTCAAATTTAACAAGTGGAAGATGTTATTTTAATGTTCTTGAGAAAGAACGAAGAGGAGAATATCTTGGTTCTACAGTCCAAATCATCCCTCATGTTACAAATGAAATAAAAAACTTCATCTATTCAATTGAAGAAAAAACGAATGCTGATGTTGTAATTACAGAAATTGGTGGAACAACAGGAGATATTGAATCTCAACCTTTTCTAGAAGCTATTAGACAAGTAAGCCATGAGGTCGGACCAGATAATTGTTTATTTATCCATGTTACATTAGTTCCTTATCTAAGTGGTAGCAATGAGCATAAAAGTAAACCAACACAGCACTCAGTTAAAGAATTAATGACAACAGGTATTTTCCCAGACATTATTGTAACTAGAAGTGATCAACCTTTAGAAGATTCAATTAAAGATAAAATTGCATTATTCTGTAACGTTAAAAGAGATTGTGTAATTGAAAACAAAACTTTAAAAGTTTTATATGAAGCCCCGCTTATGTTACATAAAGAAAAACTAGATGATATTGTATGTAGAGAATTAAAACTTGATACTAAAGAGTGCGATTTAACAAAATGGAAGGCAATGATTGAAAGAATCAACAATTCTGACAAGCAATTAAATATTTCTCTTGTAGGAAAATATATTCAACTACATGATGCATACCTTTCTGTTATGGAAGCACTAAAGCATAGTGCTTGGGAAATCGGTTGTACAATTAATTTAAAATGGGTTGATTCTGAAACCGTAACAAAAGATACTATAAATGAACTATTAAAAGATAGTGATGGTATTCTTGTTCCTGGAGGTTTTGGAAATAGAGGAATTGAAGGAAAAATCTTAAGTGCTACATATGCGTTAGAAAACAAAATACCATATTTTGGAATATGTTTAGGAATGCAAATTGCAGTAATGGGTTTTGCAAGAAAAGTTCTTAATTGGAAAGAGGCTAATTCAAGTGAATTTGATGAAAACACAAAATACCCTGTAATTGATTTAATGGAAGATCAAGTAGATATTTCTAATAAAGGAGGCACCATGAGACTGGGTGCATATCCTTGTAAATTAATTGAAAATACAATATTAAAAGATTTATATGATAATCAAGAAATAATTTATGAGAGACATAGACACAGATATGAATTTAACAACAAATTTAGAGACGAATTAGTAAACGCTGGACTTACAATAACTGGAGTAAGCCCTGATAATAGTTTAGTTGAAGCTGTTGAAATTCAAGATCACCCTTTCTTTTTAGGTGTTCAATATCATCCAGAATTTAAGAGTAGACCAAATAATACAAACCCTTGTTTTAATGGATTTATAAAAGCCGCTAAAAAGAAAAAATATAATTAATTAATTTAATTATTAAATTAAGAACCTCCAAAGTTTTTTTTAAAATTAACACTTTGGAGGTTTTATTATTTAGTTATTGTAATTAATTTCTTTCTACCATCAACTATATAAGGTATAGATAAATTAAATAAATCAGAATCAATCCAAGGAAGTAAAATATATTCATTGTTTAATATTTGCTTTCTTAAATAACCATTTGCAACAAACTCTTCACTATATTTTACATCAGGATTTATTTGTATATTTTTTACTTTAATTGAAGTCTTGCTTGATAAAGCATCTGAAACACTCATAATACTTTTATAATTTCCATCAGCCGTTAATACTTTTGCTTCTGTTAATAATAATAGAACAGGCTTGTCACTTTTATTTGCTACAATAATTTCAAATGCCTTATTATCAAACCCATCAATTCGATAGTTTACATCTAAAAAATCATCACTATAATTTGGAAGTAATTGATTATCATTTGATAAACTAGAACATGAAGCAAAAATAAAAATTGAAGTAGCGATTATTAAAATATATTTAATTATTCTCTTCATTTCACCTTCCTTAGATTCCTTCTTCATTCATATTTATAGCTAAGTTCAAATGATTAGGTTTTAATTTTCTATATTTAATTTTTGAAGCATCAAACATTTTTTTAGAAGCAATTGTATTATCTGAAGTTTCATACTTATCACTCAAATAAACGACTTCTTTTATTCCACTTTGAATTATTGCTTTAGCACATTCATTACAAGGAAATAAACCAACATAAATGCTACAACCTTTTAAATCTCTACTAACACTATTTAAAATAGCATTTAATTCAGCATGACATACATAAGGGTATTTTGTATTCAACCATTCACCTTGTCTTTCCCAAGGCAGACAATCGTCACTACACCCTATTGGAAACCCATTATAACCGATTCCAACAATCTTATTATTAGAATCAACAATACAAGCTCCAACTTGGGTATTAGGATCTTTACTTCTCATTGCACTCAATACAGCAATTCCCATAAAATATTCATCCCAACTAATATAATCACTTCTTTTACTCATTTAATCTTCCTTCTATAAAATTTATAATATCATTTGTAAGTTCTTCTTGAATTGAATAATACAATAATAAAACATGCTTAGAATGATTTACTTTATCCATTTTTATAACCTTCGCAACAAAGTAATTTGAATTATTTTCTTTTGCAATAATAGGAAAATTAAAAAATGGTACTGTCTCATCATTTACGTTATGAATTGCAAACATTGGACAAGTTATTTTATATAAATCTTTTCTTATTTTCTTTTCAGCATGAACTAAGCTTAATGATTGTGGTAAAAAAGTTCCAGAATACCCTAACCATCTCTTCTCACCATCTATACCATCTTCATCTCTATTAGAAATTCTAACATTTATATTTTTTTTGAAAATCTTAATGATTCTTGCAAAATAAAAGTAAAAATTAGTTATTTTTCTATCTTTTAATAAGCTATTATAAATTACTGGAGCACTAATTGGAATAATAGCTAAAGGGGCTTTATCACTATCACTATATTTTTCACCCATTTTCAAAGTAATAGCACCGCCCATACTAATACCGAGAATAACTACATTATCATATTGCATTTTCAATTCTTCATATTTTCTGCAAATATAGTTAAACCATTGATTAAAGTATGTTTTTTTAAACTCTTCAGGGCTAGTACCAAATCCTGGTAAAAGATAAGCATAAGCATCATATCCTTGCTCAAAAAATCTTGTTGCAGAATAATGATAAACAATTGGAGTGGAAGGAAACCCATGAATCATTAATACCGCAGTATTATGTTTATTCTCATGCTTTAATATAATACTTTTACATTTTGGTGAAAAAACTTTCGATTCATCACTTTCAATATCAAAGGTATTTTTATCTTTATAAAAAACTAGAGAAGCACTCCAAACGATAAGTAAAATAAAACAGATAATAACAATTAATAAAATACCAAGTTCATTCATAAAAATATAATACCCTATATCTAGGGTATTTAACAAGAAAAAACTATTAAGAATTAATTAACGTTGGATCTATTTGCGCTTGTTTAAGAAATAAAGATAATGCCATTAGCATAACGCCATTATCATATAATGGGTCATTTCCCATTTTTTCTATTACTTGAGCAACAGGAATTGATAAAACATCTAATTGTTCAGTTATATCTAAATTTTGTGAATCCGAGATTTTAAATACATTTTTTGCTAAGAAAAAATGTGCTTTATTCTCCATGATAGCTGGATTAGGGTTTATCTGCGCTAAAAATACCATCTCTTGAGCACTTAAAGCTGTTTCTTCTTTTAATTCTCTATAAGCACTATCAATAGCTAATTCATTTCGATCAACCATACCTGCAGGAAATTCTCTAACAATGGTAGCACTACCATGTCTAAATTGTTGAACCATAACAAAGCATGGTATATTATCTTCATTAACATACCATGGTATTATTGTTACCCAATTTGGGCAATCTAAAGTATAAAAAGAACCCTTAATATTATCTTTTGATTCTCTTTCAATTTCAATCAAATCAAATATGGGGGTATTTAAAATAGTTTTTCTATTTTTTTCATCCCATATTAAATGATTAAAATCTTTAGTATTTCCAATATTGAATTGATCTTTTTTCATTATACTTCTTTTCTTGAGCTACAATTACTTGAACATTTTGAACAAGCTGAAGGAGAACAACCCGTAGTATTTTTTAAATCAACTTTTTCACTTGATACAGCAACACTAGAATCCAAGAATTGTGCAATTTCTTTTATTGCAATAGTACTCTTACTATTTGGACTTTTTTCTAAAGTACTTTGCCCCATATCTTCATATTCTCTTAAGTGCATCTCTAAAGGAATGCTTCCCAAAAATGGAGTATTCATTTCAGTTGCCATTTTTTGTCCGCCACCTTTACCAAAAATCGGAATTTCTTTTCCACAATCTGGGCAAATTAAACCACTCATATTTTCAATAAGTCCTAATACCGCAACACCAAGTTTTCTTGAGAAATTAACACTCTTTCTTGCATCTAAAACTGCAACATCTTGAGGAGTTGTTACAATAATTGAACCTGTCATTTCAGGAATAGCTTGGATAACAGTTAGTTGTTCATCACCTGTTCCTGGAGGTGTATCAATTAATAAATAATCAAGCTTTCCCCATTCAACATCACCTAAAAATTGTTTAATAACAGCAATTTTCATAGGGCCTCTCCAAATTACGGGATCAGAGCTTGTATTTAATGCAAAAGATAAACTTACAACATATAAACCATCTCTAACTTTTACAGGTATAAAATTCTGCCCATCAACACTATCTAAAGAACCTGACTCACAACCCAACATCTTAGCAACATTAGGCCCATGTAAATCAGTATCTAATATTCCAACAGTCTTTCCTGCATCTACTAAAGCATTTGCAAGGTTTACAGTAACAGTAGATTTTCCAACTCCACCTTTACCACTCATAACTATAATTTTTCTACTTATTTGATCTAATCTTTGTCTGATTTTAGCTTCTCTTATAGCTTGTTCATCAGCAGTTCCTTCATGAGACATTAACTACTCCTCAATATTTTTAATAATAAATAAAGAATAGTAAAAATATATATTAATGACAAGAAAGGCAGATGATAAAACTCAATTAATTTTTGACATTTGTCTTTTTCAACAAAATAAAACATACAGAGTATTTAATGAAGTTATTAAAAATTAAAATTTAATACAATTTCGTCCTGCTTTTTTTGCATCAAACATTAATTGATCAATACGTCTAATTATTGAATTTATATCTTCCCCCTCTTTATATATAGTCAATCCAAAACTAGCTGTTACATGACCACATTTATCAAACTTCTTTTTTTCAATTTCTTCTCGTATTTTTTTTGCAAGTTCTATAGTACTTCTCAAATTCATATTATTTAGAAGAATAATAAACTCTTCTCCCCCCCCAACGGCATAATTTGCCTTTGTCAGAAATAACTCTTTCTGTAATACGGCAAATCTCTAACAAAACAATATCACCAATCTCATGTCCAAATTTATCATTAACCATTTTAAAATGATCAACATCAAAAAGCATTATTGAAAAAAAAGGCTTCTTTTCTTTATTATTTAATAGTCTATTTAATTCTTGTAATAAAAATCTTCTATTATAAACTTTTGTTAATTCATCATGAATTAATAAATTTTGTAATTGTTCATTTGCTATTTTCAATTCTTCTTCAATTTGTTTATTTTTACTAATATCAAATACAATTCCTGAAACAATTAATGGCTTATCACTATCATCTCTTTTTGTAATTTTACCTCGATCATAATACCATTTATAGCTACCATCTTTGGCTCTAATTCTATATTCGACCTCATATGAATCACTCTTCCCATATAAATGATTTCGCATATTTTCCATTACTCTTTCATAATCATCCTCATGTAATTTTTCTGTAAAAAAATCAAATCCCATTTCTTCTGGGATTTCTTCTATCAAATAACCTAAAGTTGTTACTTTCCGCTTATTTGAGTAAACTTTATTACTTTGAACTATCCAATACCATTGACCAAGATTTCCAACCCAGGGGAAAGTTAATAATTCAGAATTTTATTTTTCATCCATAATTTGATCAATCATATTTTGTAACTCTTCAATTTTTCTTGCACACTCTTTTTCTTGCATTGAATTCTCCATAATTTTAAGTAAATATAACACTTATATTAAAATAGTCTTAATTATGATATTACAAAACTAAAAAATAAGAAAATTTTTTTTATTTAACTTTAAAAAAACTTTTTAAATATAATGAATTAATTTTTAAAATAATAAAAATATTTTTTTTAAGTATTTTTCTTTAGCAACTAGATAAATAATTATCTTTTTGAATTTTTATTAACCTTTTCAGACTAAATTATGATAGTAGTTGAATACTATTGGATGTTTTTGAATGATATTTACATATACATAAATTTATCTCATGTTGCAATTTGTTGCATTATATATATTCTTATTGGAAAAAAAAATACACTTATTTTTAAGTCAAATTTTTAACTATATTATACCTTGAAATTGAGTTCACTTCTCATTATTATACATAAGGAGTATTTCAAAAATGAAATATATCAAAAACATACAATAATTCAGGAGTTCGTATGATTTTATTGACACAAGTAACAAATGACCAACTCGTCGCTCAGCTACAAAATGGTGTCACACTCATGCTTTTAGGAATGGGAACAGTTCTTCTATTCCTTGTTGTATTAATTTTTGTAACAAAAGGATTAAGTTCTTTTGTAAAAAAAATTGAAGCAAAAAGACCTCAAGTTGCTGTTACTACAGCAAAGAGTTCTAGCTCTAATGCAGCCCCAAAAGTTAGTGCTGACGCAGAAATCGCAGCCGCAATCGCAGCAGCTGTCGCAAAGTCCCGAGAATAAATAAAAGGAATAAGTTGATGAAAAAGAAAGTTGATTTTATGTGTACCGCCTTTAGAGACGGTTTCCAATCAGTATACGGTGCCCGTGTATTCACAAAAGATTTCATGCCAGCTGTAGCAGCAGCAAAAGAAGCAGGAATCAACCATTTTGAAGCAGGTGGTGGAGCTCGTTTCCAATCACTTTATTTCTATAGCAATGAAGATGCTTTTGAAATGATGGATGAATTTAGACGTGTAGCTGGTCCAGATGCAGATTTACAAACTCTATCAAGAGGTGTAAACGTTGTTGGATTAGATTCACAGCCAAGAGACATTATTAAATTACATGCTCAAATGTTCAAAAAACATGGAATTTCAAGAATCCGTAACTTTGATGCTTTAAATGATGTTAACAATCTTATCGACAGTGGAAAAGCTATTAACGATGCCGGTTTAAAACATGAAGTTACTGTTACAATGATGAGCTTACCACCAAATACTGAAGGTGCTCATGATCCAGACTTCTATGAAATGGTATTAAGACAAATTTTAGATGCTGGTATTCCTTTTGATTCAGTTTGTTTCAAAGATGCTTCTGGTACTTCTACTCCTAAGACTATTTTTGAAACAATCAAAAGAGCAAGAAAAATATTAGGCAAAGACGTTCATATTGTTATGCATAGCCATGAAACAGCTGGTGTATCAATCCAACAATATATGAGTGCTATTGAAGCAGGTGCTAACCAAGTTGATTTATCAATGTCTCCAGTTTCTGGTGGTACTTGTCAACCTGATATCATTACAATGTGGCACGCTTTACGTGGTACTGATTATGATTTAGATATTGATATTGAAAAAGTTAAAAAAGCAGAAAGTGTTTTCGAAGAATGTATGAAAGATTACATGATTCCACCTGAAGCTACAAAAGTTAACCCAAACATTCCTTTCTTCCCACTACCAGGTGGTGCCTTAACTGCAAATACTCAAATGCTTCGTGATAACAATTTAATGGATAAATATCCAGAAATTGTAAAAGCAATGGGTGAAACAGTTGCAAAAGGTGGTTTCGGAACTTCCGTTACTCCAGTTTCTCAGTTCTATTTCCAACAAGCTTTCAATAACGTAATGTTTGGCCCTTGGAAAAAAATTGCTGAAGGTTATGGAAAAATGGTTCTTGGCTACTTTGGTAAGACTCCAGTTGCTCCAGATGCTGAAATTGTAAAAATTGCTTCTGAACAATTAGGTTTAGAACCTACAACTAAAAAAGTTGTTGATATTAACGATGCTGATCCTAAAAAAGGTCGTGAAGTTGCTATTAAAATGCTTGAAGCTGAAAAACTTGAAACAACAGAAGAAAATATCTTTATTGCTTCTGCTTGTAAAGAAAAAGGTATTTTATATCTAACAGGCAAATCAAAAGTTAATGGTGTTAGAAAAATTGACAGAAAAGCTGAAGCTGCTAAGAAAAACGGTGAATTCACTGTTACTGTTAATGGCAAAGCATATGGTGTTAAACTTGGAAAATCTGATGCAAAAGTTAACGGTGTTTCTTACCCACTTTCTGTTAAAGATGGAATTGATGCTCAAGCTATTGCTCAAGCAGCTCCAGTTGCTTCAGCAGCTGCTTCAACTCAAAGTGTTAACGTTGTTGCTCCAATGCCTGGATTAATTCTAAAAACTAACGTTAAAGTTGGCGATACAGTAAAGAAAAATCAATGTGTTATGGTAATGGAAGCTATGAAAATGGAAAACGAAATTTTCGCTCCATGTGATGGTACAATTACTGCAATTAAAGTTGATAATGGTGATCAATGCCAAGCTGATGATGTATTAATCGTTATTGGTGGTGCTGCGGCTCCTGCAACAGTTGTAGAATCAGCTAGTGCTCCAACTCCAGCTCCATCTACTGCTGGTGGACAATCAATTGTAGCTCCAATGCCTGGTTTAGTATTAAAGCTCAATGTAAAACAAGGTGATTCTGTAAAGAAAAACCAATGTGTTATGGTAATGGAAGCTATGAAAATGGAAAATGAAATCTTTGCTCCATGTGATGGTGTAGTGAATAAAATTTGTGTAAGTCAAGGTGACCAACTTAACGCAGATGACGAATTAATGGTTATCGGCTAAGGAGAGTTTTAGATATGATTGGACAAGCATTTTCCCAATTATGGCAAACAACCGGTATTGTTGGTTTTCTAGGACTAGCTGGTAGTGAATTTGGCTTAGGAAACCTTGCAATGATAATAATCGGATTATTATTATTATTTCTTGCAATTAACAAAGGTTTTGAACCACTTCTATTAGTTCCAATTGGATTTGGTTGTATTTTAAGTAACATCCCTTTAGCATACATTGCAGGAATTGATCCAAACAATGGTGCTGCTGGATTTATTAAATTATTATTTGATAGTGGACTATCTTCTGGATTATTCCCAATCCTTATTTTTATGGGTGTTGGTGCAATGACAGACTTTGGGCCATTAATCGCAAATCCTAAAACATTAATTTTAGGTGCTGCAGCTCAATTTGGTATTTTCATTGCTCTATTAGGAGCTTTGGCTTTATCCTTTATTCCTGGTATTTCATTTGATTTACATGCAGCAGCTTCAATTGGTATAATCGGTGGTGCTGATGGACCAACAGCTATTTATGTAACTAGTAGATTAAAACCTGAATTATTAGGTTCAATCGCAGTAGCTGCATATTCTTATATGGCTTTAGTTCCTATTATTCAACCACCTATAATGAGAGCATTAACAACAGAAAGTGAACGTAAGATTAAAATGAAACAATTACGTCCAGTTTCAAAAATAGAAAAAATCATATTCCCAATTGCAGTATTATTAGTTTGTGCACTATTATTACCTTCAGCAACTCCTTTATTAGGTGCATTAATGTTTGGTAACCTTGCAAAAGAATGTGGTGTTGTAACTAGATTAAGTGATACAATGCAAAATGCCTTAATGAATATTGTAACAATATTCTTAGGATTATCAGTTGGTTCAAAAATGGAAGCTTCTCACTTCTTAAACTTAAATACTTTAGGTATTTTATTATTAGGAATGATTGCTTTCTCAATTGGAACAGGTTCAGGTGTATTAATTGCAAAATTAATGAATAAAATTGATAAAAAACATCCTGTTAATCCATTAATAGGTTCTGCTGGTGTATCTGCTGTACCTATGGCTGCACGTGTATCAAGTAAGGTTGGTCAAGAAGAAGACCCACATAACTTCTTATTAATGCATGCTATGGGACCAAACGTAGCTGGTGTTATTGGTTCTGCTGTAGCAGCTGGTGTATTACTAGCAGTTGTTCCAACTATGGAAGCATTACCTTTATAAAAAATATAATAATTTTTACAAATATTCCCTGCTATTTTTTAATTTAGCAGGGATTTTTTGTCACTAATTACTCACTTTTATGTTATATATGTTATAAAGACATTATAAGGAGTCCTTGATGAAAAATAAAATTACTTTAATATTAAGTATAATTTTTATTTCAATCGTTCTTACCTCTTGTTTAAATTCTAAACAACTAAATGAGAATGATAAATATATTTCAGTATCAGCTAGTGGAGAAGTAACTTTAACTCCAGATGTAGTAACTTTTAATGTACAAGTTGATGAAACACAAAAAACAACAAGTTTAGCATTAAATGAAGCAAACAAAAAAATGTCACAAGTATTAAAGATCTTATATAACTATGAAATAGATGACAAAGATATTTCAACAAATTCAATAAACCTTAATCCTCAATACAACTGGGAAGATGGAAAACAAATATTAATTGGACAAAATGCAAGACAAAGCATAAGTGTAAAACTAAAAGATATTTCAAAGCTTGGTAAAATCATTGATGAAATAAGTAAAATCTCTAACATTAATTTATATTCAATTAATTTTGATAAAAATGATAAAACAATAGCTTATCAAGAAGCTAGAGCACTAGCAGTAAAAAATGCAATTGATAAAGCAAAAACTTTAACAAGTGCTGCAAATATGGAACTTGGAGAGCCTATAAGTATATCTGAGGGAAGCACCCCTTCTTATGTTTATGAAAGACTAAATTCTTCAAAAATGATGATGGCAGAATCAGCTTCTTATCAAACTCAGACTCCTCCCGGGGAATTAACAATTTCAACAAGTGTAAATATTATTTTTGAAATGAAATAAGAAGAATAAACAAAAAAGGGCTTAAAGCCCTTTTTTTATCGACTAAATTATAAGAAATAAATATAATAGAATCATGAAAATATATATTACAAGACACGGACAAACAGATTTTAATAAAGAAAGAAAAGTTTGTGGGTTATCAGATATTGGATTAAATGAAAATGGATTAAACCAAGCAGAAATACTTAAACAAAAAATAATCAAAAAGAATCTAAATTTTGATTATATTTTTGTCTCTCCATTAAAAAGAGCGAAAGAAACTGTATGGCCTATTGAACAATTTTTAAATAAAAAAGCAATCATTGATAATAGATTAATAGAATTTAATTTTGGAGAAAAAGAAGCTTGTGATTTTGATGATCCTCTATTTAGAAAAAATAGAGAAGAACCTTTTATGTATTTTAAAAATGGAGAATCAATGGTTAAAGCAGCAAGTAGAGTATATAATTTTTTAGATGATTTAATAAAAAATTATGATAAAAATACTTCTATATTGATTGTAAGTCATGCTACTACTTCTAAATTAATTAATTCATATTTTGTCTCACAAAGCCTTGAAGAGTTTAATAATTTTAAAATAAGTAATTGTCAACTTATTGAATATACTATTTAGAAAACATCAAAACCTAACGTAATTTTTTTTTCGTAAGATAAAAATCTTATTTTTTTTAATTATTTTAAAGTTAATACTTGTAAGATTTTTTAACAATTCATATGGTTTTTATCGGAGGATTTAATGAAAAAATTAACTTTATTATTTTTGTTTATATTTTTAACTATTTTTCCATTAACTGCTAATGGAAACAAAGAAGAAGTAACTACAAAAAAAGATTTTTCAATATTAGTTTTTATAAGTGGTAACTTAGCAGGAAGCCCCCCTTATCAAAAACTAAATGATGGCGCTATTGAATTTTCAAATAAATATGAAAATATAAAAATCAAAACTTATGAAGCTGGGTTTAATCAAGCTGAATGGGAATCTCAATTAACTAGTCTTGTTGCAACGAATTTATATGATATAGTTCTTACAACTAATCCATCTCTATCTGAAATTTGTGACAATATTTCAAAAAAATTTCCCAATCAAAAATTCTTAATTACAGATGCTTATTTTGAAGGGAATTCTAACATTGCAACATTTGAATTTAATCAATATCAGCAATCATATATTTTAGGTAGATTAGCTGCTATGATTTCAAGGAGTAATCTAAAAGGAATAAGAAATACGAATAAACTAGGATTTGTATTATCACAAGAATACCCTTTAATTACCGAACAAATTATTCCAGGATATTTAGATGGAGCTCATAGCATTGACCCTGCTTTCACTCTTGATAAAAGAATTATAGGCAACTGGTATGATGCTGATAAAGCAAGTGAATTAACTACTTCTATAATTAATAATGGCTCAGATGTCATTGCAACAATAAGTGGAAGTGCTTCAATTGGTGTAATCAATAGTGCTAAAGAAAATAATGCTTATATAGTATTTCACAATGACAATATATATAATCAAGCTCCTGGTGTAATTCTAGGTTGTGGAGCTATGTATCAAGATAAATTAGCTCTTAAAATATTAGATGATGCTTATAACAATAAGATTAACTGGGGACAAGCAGAAATAGAATCTATAGACAGTGGTTTCATTGATTTCTATAGTGAAGATCCAATATTTATTGAAAATCTTCCACAATCAATTAGATTAGATTTTATTTCATGGCTAAATGATTTCAGAAATGGTATAATAACAATCAAAAAATGATTAATTCAATATCAGCAAAAAATGTATCAAAATTCTATAAAAGTGTTGGCACTTTAGCACTAAATAATATATCAACCTCATTTAAAATGGGAGAAATAACCGCTATCGCTGGTGAAAATGGTGCCGGTAAGTCAACACTTGTTAAAATGCTTTTTGGTCTTGTAAAACCAGATCAAGGAGAAATTTTTATTGACAATAATCCAATTAATTTTAAAAGTTCTCAAGAAGCTATAAACAATAAAATTGGTATGGTATTTCAACATTTTAAGCTTATTGAAGAATTAACTATTGCCCAAAATATTGCTTTAACAATAGAAAAGAAGAAATATCATTTTTTTACAGATAACAATAAAATTATTGAGGAAGTGCAAGATCTTATTGATAAATATAACTTTAAATTAAAAGCAAATACATTAGTTAAACATTTAACAACCGGAGAAAAACAAATTGTTGAAATATTAAAAATGCTTTATAGAGAAGCTGAAATTCTTATATTTGATGAACCTACTGCAATATTAAGTGAAAATGAAGCGACAAAGCTATTTAAAACCATAAAACATTTAAAAAGTAAAAATAAATGTATCATTTTAATAACTCATAAATTAAAAGAAATTCTAAATGTTTGTGATAAAGTTATCATTTTGAGAAAAGGAAATTTAATTAGCGAAACTAAAACAAAAGATATAAATGAAGAAACTTTAACAAAATTGATGATTGGTGAGGAAGAAATATTAAATCCTTCAATAATTCACAAAAGACTCACCGATAATGTAGTTCTTGAATTTAAAGATGTTTCGCTAAAAAAACACTTTCAAGATAAACCTATACTAAGTAATATAAGTTTTGAGTTACATCAAGGGGAAATTCTTGGTTTTTGTGCTGTAAGTGGAAACGGTAAAGGCGTATTAGAAGCTGTTTTAGGGGGAATGATGAACATTTCATCTGGGTCAATTTTATATAAAAAAGAAGATATAACTACTCTTAAAGCTCCAGAATTAAGAAAAAAGGGGTTAGCTTTTGTACCATCTGATAGAAATTTTTATGGCTCAGCTTTATCTGCTTCATTAAGTGAAAATCTAATTATTAATAAAAGGAATCTACTTAACCAAAAAAGTAAAATTGCTAAAGGATTTATTGCAAAATACAGTATAAAAGGTTTAGCAAATCAAAAGATGGGAACATTAAGTGGTGGAAACATTCAAAAAGCAATTGTTGCAAGAGAAATTGATAATATGCGAGATTATATTGTATTCTCAAACCCTACCTGGGGTTTAGACTTAAAATCTACAAATTTTATTCACTCCAAAATACTAGAATTAAAACAACATAATAAAGCAATTATTTTATTATCTTCTGATTTAGATGAAATAATTAAACTAAGTGATAAAATAAATGTTATATTTGAAGGAAAGATTTGTAAAACTTTTGATAATAATGAAGAAATATCAAAAAAAGAAATAGGAAAATATATGTTAGGGAAAAAGTTAACATGAAAAAAATAAAAGGTATCATTTATATATTTTTAATTAGTATTTCTTTTTTAGTTTTATTAATATTTTTAATGAGCAAAACTCCATTAAATACTATTTATCAAATTTTTATCGGACCACTTAGTTCTCCATATTTTTTAGGAAATACACTTTCTCACTCTGCACCTTTAATCATCTCTGCAATTGGTATTTCAATAGCCTACAGAGCCAATTTAATAAATCTTGGTGGCGATGGTCAAATGTACATTGGAGCTTTTGTTGCAGCCATCACTGCAATAACCCTATCGCCTCTTGGCAAGATGAGTATTTTCATTGCATTAATGTTAGCAATTATAATTGGTTTTTTAATTGCTTTTATAAGTGCCTTTTTAAAAGTAAAATTTGATACATCAGAATTAATATCATCATATTTAATTTCAATTGCTTTATCCTATTTAACTTCATACTTGATAACTGGACCATTTCAAGATCCAAAATCTAATTTACAATCAACACAAAAAGTTTCTTATATTCTTAAAAAAATATATCTACCTTCAAGCCTTTCAACAACAATAATTTATTCTTTAATTATAGCTTTTATTTTCTACTATATATTTAACAAAACAAAATTTGGGTATGAAACAAAAATAATTGGATATAATAAAGAATTCGCTCGTTATGGTGGAATTTCAGTAAACAAGAACTATTTACTAAGCTTTAGTTTAAGTGGTGCTTTAATATCATTCTCTGGAGGACTTTATGTATTTGGCAACTACGAAAGTGTAATAAAAGGATTCTCCTCTGGCTTAGGCTTTAGTGCATTAACAATATCCCTTATAGCCTTAAGTAACCCTATTGCAATTGTTCCTATAGCTTTTGTTTTTTCATTAATAAATCAAGGTTCTATTATGGCGATGCAAAACAGTGATATTAGTAGTGATGTTGCATTATTATTTCAAGCAATAGTCTTTTTATTAGTAACTAGCAAAACATTAATGGGAGAAAAAAATAATGAATACGATAATTAATAGCACCTTAAATTCATTTACTCCATTATTTTTAATAGCTTTAGGAGCAATAATAACTTCAGTTAGTGGAACTTTAAATATTGCATTAGAAGGATTAACTTTAATTGCAGCTCTTTTTGCAATAATTGGAGCAAATTTTTCTAATTCTTTAGTTATTGGAGTTTTTATAGGAATTTCCGCATCCCTCCTTTTAGCTTTATTTATTAGTCTTATCAATGCATATCTTAAAACAAATCCTTTTATAACAGCATTAGCAAGCAATATGATTGCTAATGCATTAACTTTAATTATAACTTATTCAATATTTAATTCAAAAGGATTATTACGTTTAAATAGAGAACCTATGAATACATACAATATTATTTTTATAGGTAGAATTTCACTTTTTTTACCTTTATCTTTATTTCTATTTATTTTTGTTTATTTACTAATTGAAAAAACACCTTTTGGGTTGAAATTAAAAGCAACAGGATATAATCCCAAAGTACTAAATGCTTATGGAATTTCCAAAATAAAAATTGATACTATTTCTTTTTTGCTATCAAGTATTTTTTGTGGATTAGCCGGCAGTTATCTTTCACTTAGACAAGGAGCTTTTATATCTCAGATGAGTGCAAATAAAGGCTGGTTTGCTCTTGTAATTGTATTTATTTGTAATTCAAATATTAAATTATTAATTCCAGCTACACTCCTTTTTGCATTAAGTGAAGCATTATCAAACTATATTCAAGGATTAAATAATATACCTTCAGATATAACATTAATGATCCCAAGTATATTTACTTTAATTGTTATGATTGCCATAAGTTATTATAATAAAAGAAAACAAACTGTTGAGAGGTAAATAAGTGATACTATCAATTGATTTAGGTACAACTAATCTAAAAGCAGCATTAATAAGCAAAGAAGGACAATTTTATAATTATGTAAGCCAACAAGTTGATGCAATTATAAATGGAGATATATGTGAAATAAATCCTAAAATATATTTAGATTTTGTAATAAAGTATATTAAATCAGTTAATAAAGAGAAAATTGAAGCAATATCCATTTCAAGTAACGGCCCTAGCTTTTTATCTTTATTCTCTTCTATCAAAATAAATAATAATAAAATAGAATATACTTCAAATAATGTACGTCTATGGATGGATAAAAGAGGAAAAGAATACTCCCCAGCTGTTTCTAATTATTATAAAACATATATTGATGGAAGTTTTTTTCTTCCATCTATTCTTGAACTAAAACATAATGATATAAAAACATATAATCAAACTTATAAATTTTTTACAATTGATGGATTTATAAATTATTTTTTAACAAAAAATTGTTATACCGTTGATAATGCAAAAGATTTATTAAAGTACTATTGGGATAAAGATTCTTTAGATTATTTTGGTTTAGAAGAATCAAAATTCCCTCCATTTATAAAATGTGGAGAGATTATTTCAAATATTGATGAAGAAGTTGCAAAGTTTTTACAAATAGATAAAAACATAAAAATAATTGCAGCTGGTTCTGATTTTTATTATTCCATTATTGGTTCGAAAGTTGATAAAGAAAATATTTTAGCAAATACTATTGGTACTAGTGAAGGTTTAAATTTATGTATTAAAAAACCAATATCGGATAATCGATTCCTATGCTATCAACATCCTCTCAAAGGATATTATAATTTATCAGGAGTTATATCTAATACTGGAATTGCTTTAAGTTGGATAAGAGAAATTCTTGCTATTGAAAATCTTGATTTTAAAGAGATATATGAATTAGCGAAAAATTCAAAAAAACATGACATAATTTTTTTACCTTATCTTACTGGAGAAAGAGCTCCAATATGGAATTCTAATGCAAGTGCCACTTTATTTAATCTAACATCAAATTCAAAAAGAGAAGAAATTGCAAATGCTGTAATTGAAGGAACAATTTTTGCTTTCAAATCAGTAATAGAAGAATTTGAAAACCTAGGTTGTACAATTGATATTATCCATATTAATTCTTCAAAGAAAGATCTTGATTTTTACTATCAATTAAAAAGTGACATAACTAATAAAAAATTTATTGTATTTAATACACCTTCAGTTGAATTATTAGGTTTAGCAATTCAAGGTTTTACATCACTGAAATATTATAATAGCCTAAAAGAGGCAGTACAAAGTATGAATTTTAATCCTAAATATTATAATCCAAACAATTCAAAGTATTCATACTATCAAAAAAAATATTATTTATTCAAAACTCTTTATAATTCAACAAAAAATTTAATGAATAAATCATTATAGTCATACTAAAAATGTAATAAATTTTGCATATACTTTATAAATAAAATATATTAGGGTATTAAATGAGATTCTTTTTGGGAGGATTAATTTATAGATGCTATATGATTACTCATTTAATATCACGGCTCTCACTTTTATTTCAGTTTTAGCAATCTATTTTCATATTACACCAATATTTCCAAATAGAGCAAACAAGCTCTTTTCAGTATTATTGATTGAAACTACCTTTACAGTAGTTTTAGATATTGCAACTTTTTTTTGTATCAATAATAAAGTTTCTCTTCCAGTAAACTATATGGTAAATATTATGTTTTTTTTAGTCCAATGGATTATCCCTTACCATTTTCTAAAATATATAATAGCCTTAACAAAACATGAATTTAATATCAAATCGATAACTAGAATAATTCCAGTAATGATTATTACAATTAATTATGCTCTTTTAATATCAACACCATTTACTCACTTGATTTTCTTTTTTGATAATGAAATGGATTACATCCATGGAAAGCTATACTTTTTCTCAATTTCTTTAGAACTGGGCTTATTAGTTTGGGGTGCTGTATTTTCAATAAAAAAAAGGAATTTTTTAGCAAAAAACCAAGTTATAATTATTCCTTTATATATAGTAATTGGTGCAATAGCTACTGTAATCCAAACACTTATACCAAGCATTTCAATAGTAAGTGCTTCAATCTGTTTATCTGTATTCTTAATGTACATAACTTTATTAAATCCAACAGCATATATTGATACAATGACTAACGTATATAATAGAATGGCTTTTAATGAATACATATATACTTTAATTGCAAATAAAACTCCTTTTAACTTTATAGTAATAGATATTGCTGGAACAGCAAAAATCAACAATTTAATATCAGAAAATTTTGGTAATCATGTTATTAAAGAAATCGCTTTAGAATTAAAATCAAGGATATCCAAATCTCTTATTTTTAGAATTGAAGGTGATAGATTTATCATAATATCAGAAAAAGATAAAACAAAACTTTTAACTCTAAAAAAATTAAAAGAAATATTTCCATTAACTATTTCAAAAAATGACATTAGAGTAGAAGTAGATATTCATATTGCATTTTCTGATACTTTATCAGATATTAAATCCACTTCAGAAATAATAGAACTTATTACATATATTTGTAAAAAAGCAAAAAACAATTTATCAAAATCAAGATTACATTTAGATAGTATTTATGAATATAGATATAATAAAGCTATCGATGATGCTATTGCTTTTGCAATAGAAAATGAACAAATAGAATTATTTCTACAGCCTATTTACTGTAAAAAAAGCAATCAATTTAATTCTGCAGAAGCCCTTTGCAGAATAAACACAAAACAATTTGGATATATCAGTCCCTCGATTTTCATTCCTTTTGCGGAAAGAAAAGGACTTATAAATCAATTAAGTTTAACAATGATAAATAAAGTATGTAATTATTTATATGATGTAAAATTGCCAAGTTTTTTTAAAAACATATCAATTAATTTATCTGTTATTGACTGTCTAGATCCGACCTTCCCTAATAAAATAATTAATATACTTAACAAATATAATATAAGAAATAATCAAATTTCATTTGAAGTTACAGAATCAACAGCCAGTAATGCCCCTCAATTAGAAAAGACAATGACTCTTTTAATAAATGAGGGAATTTCTTTTTCTATGGATGACTTTGGAACTGGATATGCAAATCTAGATTCAGTATTGCGACTTCCATTTTCTATTACAAAAATTGATAGAGCTTTATTATTATTAGCACAAGAAAGCAATAAATATAAAGTATTGATTTCTTCTTTAATAAGTTTAATAAAAAATATTGATTTAGAAATAGTAATTGAAGGGGTTGAAACAGTAAATCAAATTGAGTTTTTATCTGATTTAGAAATTGATTATTATCAAGGGTACTATTTCAGTAAACCACTTTCAATTGAAAACTTTACTCAGTTTATTAATAAATAGTATATAATCAACAATAAAAAAAATTTAATAAAATAAATTTATCTACACTTTTAAATCTAGTTGGGTTTTCACTAGATAATTCAATTAAACAAAACAAAAAAATTGTATATGTTAGCATACTTTTTCTTGACATAAGATAAAAGTATGCTAACATTATTAATGTGCCCGAGCACGATATATAAAAGGAGAAAATATATGAAAAAATTATTAAGTTTCTTATTAGTTTTGGCTTTAGCATCAACTTTTGTTTTTGCTAATGGAACTTCAGAAAGTTCATCAGTTAAAAAAATTGGTGTTTCCATGCCTACAAAGAGCTTACAACGTTGGAACCAAGATGGTTCAAACATGAAAGAAAAACTTGAAGCTGCTGGATATAAAGTAGATTTACAATATGCAGGCGACAATGATATCCCAACACAAGTTAATCAAGTTGAAAACATGATAATGAGTAATTGTGACGCAATTATCATTGCTGCTATTGATGGTTCAGCATTAACTGAAGTATTAAAAGAAGCTAAAGAAAAAGATATCCCTGTTATTTCATATGATAGATTAATTATGAACAGTGATGCTGTTTCTTATTATGCTACATTTGATAATTTTGGAGTTGGTGTAATACAAGGTGAATATTTAAGAGATGCACTAGATCTTGATAATAGAAAAGACTCAGTTTATATGGAATTCTTCACAGGAGCACCTGATGATAATAACTGTATTTATTTCTGGGGTGGTGCAATGTCTATTCTTCAACCATATTTAGATAATGGTACAATTATTTGTAAGTCAGGACAAACTGAACGTGGTCAATGTTCAACTCCAAACTGGAGCACTGAAGAAGCACAAAAAAGAATGGAAAACTTAATTACTTCAAATAGCTATGGCCCTAATGGTCAAAGATTAGATGCTGTATTATCTTCAAATGACTCTTGTGCTCAAGGTATTACTAATGCTTTAGTTGAAGCTGGTTATACTAAAGACAACTTCCCATTCTTAACAGGACAAGATTGTGATGTTACTAGTGTAAAAAACATGATTGCAGGATTACAATCAATGTCAGTATTCAAAGATACACGTACTTTAGCAGAAAAAGTAGTTGGAATGGTTGATGCTTTAATGAAAGGTTCAGAACCTGAAATTAATGATGTAAAAACATATGATAATGGAACTGGAATTATTCCTAGTTATTTATGTACACCTGTTTATGGTAGTGCTGAAAATTATAAAGCATTATTAATCGATAGTGGCTATTATACTCCTCAACAATTAGGTTTATAATATTTATTAGATTCATAGGTAGACCCATATAGTCTACCTATGTTTTTTATTGGAGATTATAATGAGTTATATGCTTGAAATGAAAGGAATTACCAAAACTTTCCCTGGGGTAAGAGCCTTGGACAATGTCAACCTTCAAATAAATAAAGGCGAAATACATGCCATAGTGGGAGAAAATGGAGCAGGAAAATCCACATTAATGAAAGTATTAAGTGGAGTTTATCCATTTGGTAGTTATGACGGAAAAATAATATTTGAAGAAAAAGAATGTAAATTCTCACATATTCATGATAGTGAAAAAAAAGGAATAGCTATTATTCATCAAGAATTAGCGCTTGTCCCTCTTCTATCTATTGGAGAAAATATATTTTTAGGAAACGAAAGAGGTAGTCTATTCAATATAAATTGGGAAGAGACTTATAAAAAAGCTGATGATTTTTTACATCTTGTCGGTTTAAAAGAATCATCAAAAACATTAATTAAAGATATAGGAATTGGTAAACAACAACTTGTTGAAATTGCAAAAGCATTAACAAAAAATGTAAAATTATTAATATTAGATGAGCCAACCGCATCTTTAAATGAAAAAGATTCTAGAAATTTACTAGATCTACTTTTAGAATTTAAGAAAAAAGGTATGACTTCAATAATCATTTCACATAAACTAAATGAAATTGAATATGTCGCAGATTCTGTAACAGTAATTAGAGATGGACAAACAATTACAACTTTAAAAAAAGATAAAGGTTTCGATGAAACATCTATAATTAAAGCTATGGTTGGTAGAGATATTTCAAATAGATTTCCAAAACGTACTTCAAATATAGGGAATACCATTTTTGAAGTAAC
Organism: Sphaerochaetaceae bacterium; assembly: GCA_963678575.2. Classification (GTDB taxonomy): domain Bacteria; phylum Spirochaetota; class Spirochaetia; order Sphaerochaetales; family Sphaerochaetaceae; genus Pleomorphochaeta. The sequence continues at coordinate 2,120,221 of CAXXHV010000002.1, forward strand.
AAATTGGAAAGCATATCACCCATTATATTCTGATAGATTAATCTGCAATGATATAAATTTTAATGTAAAAAAAGGTGAAGTTGTTGGAATTAGTGGCTTGATGGGAGCTGGTAGGACTGAATTAGCTATGAGTATTTATGGGCATAGCTATGGTAAAAATATTTCTGGACATTGTTATATAAATGGAAAAGAAGTACAGCTAACTTCGCCAAAATTAGCAATTGAAAACAAACTTTCATATGTTACAGAAGACAGAAAAGGGAATGGTTTAGTCTTATCAAATTCGATTAAAAAAAATATTACTCTTTCAAAACTGGATAAGGTTTCTCATCATATTTCAATTGATAATGATTTAGAAGTATCTTTATCAAAAAAATCTATTGAAGAAATGAATACTAAATGTTCAAGCCAAGAACAATTAGTTGGAAATTTAAGCGGTGGGAATCAGCAAAAAGTATTACTTGGAAAAAGCTTGTTTGCTGAACCAGATATACTTTTCCTTGATGAACCCACAAGAGGCATTGATGTTGGGGCAAAATATGAAATCTATTCACTAATCAACAATATGGTATCTAAAGGGAAAGGTGTCATAATGATTTCATCTGAATTACCTGAGTTACTTGGAATGTGTGATAGAATTTATGTTATGAATGAATCAAAAATTGTTGGGGAATTAACTAAAGAAGAAGCAACCCAAGAAAAAATAATGTCTTTAATAATACAAAGTTCAAAGGAGAATAATTAGACATGACAACTAAAAATGAAAAAAATATTAGGAAAGTATTAAAAAACAATACAATGTTAATTGCCTTAGTAGCTGTTGTATTGCTTTTTGAATTATTAATTAGAGGTGCGGACAGAGGTTCCATGCTAGCTCCTGCAAATATTTCCAACTTGATAAATCAAAATGCTTATGTTGTAATATTAGCAGTTGGAATGCTCCTTTGTATTATTACTGGTGGGAATATAGATTTATCAGTCGGCTCAACTGTTTGCTTAGTAGGGGCTGTCGCCGGAACTCTAATAGTTACCATTGGATTAAATATCTATCTTTCAATCATCATTTGTTTATTATTAGGAATACTTCTTGGAGCATGGCAAGGATATTGGATTGCTTATGTAAGAATTCCAGCATTTATAGTAACACTTTCTGGTATGTTATTATTTAGAGGAATTGCTAATATAATCCTGGATGGATTAACTATTTCTCCTTTTCCAAAAGAATATTTAAGAATTTTTTCAAGCTATCTTCCTAATTCATCTAACAAATTAGTATTTACATTACTAGTAGCCGTCATATTATTATCAATTTATATTATTTTCAATTTAAAATCATATTTTACTAAAATAAAGAAAGGCTATGAGCATGATTCAAAAATCTCAACAATAATAAAACTAGTCTTAATATCAATAGTTGTTTTACTTTTTTCAAGCGCATTAGGTTCACATAAAGGATTACCTGTAGTTTTAATTTGGTTAAGTGTTATTGTATTTGTTTATAATTATTTTACATCTAAAACCATCCCAGGTAGACAACTTTATGCAATGGGCGGAAATGAAAAAGCAGCAATTTTATCTGGTATAGATACCAATAAATTGTTATTTGGAGCTTATACAAATATGGGTTTCTTATCTGCGATTGCAGCTTTAGTTTGTGTAGCTCGATTTAATAGTGCTACCCCATCTGCCGGGAATATGTATGAATTAGATGCTATTGGATCATGTTTTATTGGTGGCGCAAGTGCATACGGTGGAACAGGGACTGTTGGAGGAGCAATCATTGGAGCAATATTAATGGGTGTTTTAAACAATGGTATGTCTATATTAGGAATAGATGCAAACTGGCAAAAAGCTGTAAAAGGTCTTGTTTTATTAGCTGCTGTTGTTTTTGATGTATTATCAAAAAAGAGAGCTTCAAATAAAAATTAATTAATAGTCTCTAGTGACACCATAACTAATTATTACTATAATTAAAGGTAATAGGAAATAATAATGGCAACAATAAAAGATATAGCTAAGAAAGCTGGTGTTTCTAGAGGCACTGTTGACAGAGCTTTAAATAACCGACCTGGAGTTAATCCTGAAATTGCAAAAAAAATATTATTAATTGCTGAAGAGTTAAATTATAAAAAAAATAAGGCAGGTTATTTATTAGCCGCAAAAAGAAAAAATATTTCAATTGGATGTTTGATGCCAGATATTGGCAACCATTTTTTTGACAGAGTAAAATATGGAATAAAAATGGCTACTAAAGAATATCAAGATTATGGATTATCTATTCACATTGAACATGTTCAAGGCTTTAAACTTGAGTGCCATTTAAAAGCAATAGAAAAATTAAAAAAATATCATTTTGATGCTTTACTACTCACAACAATTAATAATGAAATTATTGAAAAAAAAATAATAGAAATAGTTGAAAAAGGGACTCCAGTTGCCTGTGTAAATACAGATGTCCCTAATAGTAAAAGATTATTTTATGTTGGCCCAGATTATTACAAATCTGGGGTAGCTACAGCAGGCTTGATAAGATTAATAAATAATCAAATTAACAATATTTTAATTGTCACAGGTTCTTTTTCAGTAAAAGGGCATAACGATAGAATAAAAGGTTTTATTGAAACTTTAAATAAAAATAAAACAGATTATAAAATATTAGATATAATTGAAACAAATGATAGCGAAAAGATAGCTTACAATATAGTAAATGAAGCTTTTGAAAAATATAAAAATATTTCAATAATATATTTTGTTGCAGCTGGAATAGAGGGTGGCTGCAAAGCAATTTTAGAACAAAACGTAAATACTAGACCTAAAATTTTTTGTTATGATTTAGTCCCAGCTACAATTTCTTTATTAGAAAAAGGTATTATCGAAAGCACTGTTATTCATAATGCATATGACCAAGGATATAAAGCTGTAGAAGAGATGTTTAATTTTTTAGTATTAAATAATAAGTCAAATAAACCAAAAGATTATATAATAAAACCAGAGATTCATATTAAAGAAATTATATAAACTCGTCGTCTTCTTGAGCAAAACGACAATCTTCTTTAAAAGGACAACTGATACAATCTTTACCAGGACACTCTCTAAAATCAATATTTGATTCTAACTGCCTTATATGCCAATTTATTGAATCAATTTTTGCTTCTAGCGCTACTTTTTTATCTAAAATTATAGATAACTTATTTCTATATTGATGCAATAATTCATTACGCCTTTTATTTCCAGATTGATCTTCATCTTTTAGATTTATTATTATCTTTATTTCATCTAAGGAAAAATCTAAATCTTTAAGTTCTAAAATACGTTTTAAATAAACTAAATCTTTCTCGTTATAATAGCGTTGTCCACCATCAGAGCGTGAATTTGGTTTTAATAAATTAAGACTTTCATAATAACGTACAGTACGAACAGTAACTTGAGCTTTTCTTGCTAAATCACCAATTCTGTATTTTGTTTTATTCATAACTTTTTATTAACATAAATAAAGCGATTTTACAAGTAATTATATATATAGATACATGAGATATAAAATTAGTTCACCACTTATGCTCGATGTAAAAGAAATTCCACAATTTGAACAACCTCGAGAAAGATTAAAAAGCAATGGAGTAGAATCCTTAACGGATGAGGAATTAATAACTTTATTAATTAGTTCGGGAACCAAAGAAAATGGTATAAAAAACATTACCAATTCTGTAATTAATATATTAGATTCTAAAGGGAATCTTAACCTAGAAGAATTAAATAAAATAAAAGGGTTAGGACTTGCAAAGAGCTCACAACTGTGTGCAGCCTTAGAACTGGGAAGAAGGCGAATAGAAAAAAGAACAAGACAAATAATTGAGCCTGAAGATGTACATAAAGTTGTAAGACATTATGCATCAAGAGAACAAGAATTATTTATTTCAGTTTCTATAAACTGTGCACATGAAATACTTGCAATTGATGTTGCTTCAATGGGAACAATTAATCAATGTATTGTTCATCCTAGAGAAGTTTTTTCAAATGCAATAAAAAATAGAGCTGTAGCAATAATAATTTGTCATAATCATCCAACAGGTAATTTAGCACCGAGTATGAATGATTTACAAATAACAAGACGCTTAATTGAATGCGGAAAAATTCTTGGAATAGAAATAATTGATCATATAATTTTTAGTGAAGAAGAATACCATTCAATGAAAGAATATGAAGAATTATAAAAATAAAAAACTCCTAAAATTATTAAAGACAATTTTAGGAGTATATATTATTTTTAAGTGTGTCTATATTGTAAACATTCTAAAACTTCGGTTAATTTAACATCTTTATATGTTAATAAAACTTGAAGATGATATAATAAGTCAGCAGCTTCACCAATTAATAAATCTTTTTTATCATCCATACTTTCAATTACTAATTCAGTACATTCTTCTCCAACTTTTTGTGCTATTTTTTTTATACCGCGGGAAAAGAGATGATTTGTATAAGAGCCTTCAACAGGAAAATCTCTTCTATCTTGAATAATTTTCTCTAAATAAAAAAGAAAATCTTTAGTATCCATATCTTCAATATCATTTATTTCATTAAAACAAGTATCATCACCTGTATGACAAACAGGACCAGTAGGTATAGCTTTAACTAATAAAGTATCTTTATCGCAATCAAGATAAATATTCTTTAAATTTAAGAAATTTCCACTAGTTGAGCCTTTTGTCCACAATTCTTGGCGACTTCTAGAATAAAAAGTAACCAATTTTCTATCAAAGGTTTCATGCAAAGATTCTTTATTCATATACCCTAACATTAAAACTTTATCAGATATTGCATCTTGTATAATAGCTGGAATAAGACCATTACCCTTATCAAAATCGACCTCTCCAATATTATCAATTGTTAATTCCATATTATAACTCCCTAATACTAATTCCCTTATTTTTTAAATATAATTTTAATTCTGGAATTGATATTTCCCCAAAATGAAATATTGATGCCGCTAAAGCTGCATCGGCTTTTCCTTTTGTAAATACATCGTAAAAATGTTCTACTTTTCCTGCACCACCACTCGCAATTACTGGTATTGTTATACTTTGACTTATCATTGAATTTAAATCAAGAGCAAAACCATTTTTTGTCCCATCCTTATCCATTGAAGTCAATAATATTTCTCCAGCGCCTTTATTATAAAATTCTTTAGCAATTTCTAAAGCATCTCTATTTGTAGCAACTCTACCGCCATGAATATAACACTGAAATCCTGATTTAAAATTATCATCTTTTTTAACATCAAGTGCACAAACCACGCATTGAGTACCAAAATTCTTTGAAAGTTTTGTTATAAGAGTTGGATCCTTAAAAGCACTTGAATTAATTGAAATTTTATCTGCCCCTGAAGAAAGTAACACATCTACATCTTCGAGAGTATTAATACCCCCTCCAACTGTAAAAGGGATGTTAATAGTTGATGCAACTTTTTTTACTAGTTTTGCTAATGTAGCACGCTTTTCAACAGTGGCTGTAATATCTAGAAAAACTAATTCATCAGCTCCTAAATCACTATATAATTTTGCAAGTTCGCTAGCATCTCCAGCATCAATTAAATCAACAAAATTTACACCTTTTACCGTTCTTCCATCTTTAACATCCAAACAAGGGATTATTCTTTTTGCTAACATTTAATTTTCTCCTGTAATAAACCGAGCTCTTTTATGCTTATTTTTCCTTCTAAATATGCTTTTCCTACAATTGCACTATGCAAATTTAGTTCATACAATTTTTTAATATCATCAATTGAGCTAACTCCACCAGAAGCAACTAATTCTAAATCATTTGAACAATTGTCAATTAAATACTTATATAAGGAAAAAGAAGGACCTTTAAGCATACCATCTTTAGAAATATCTGTACAAACTACTCTTCTAAAACCTTCTTTCAAATAGCTGTTAATAAACGCATCTACATTTAATTCACTTACTTCTAGCCAACCAGAAGTTGCAATCATATTATCTTTACAATCAGCACCCAATATTAATTTATTGCTTGAATACTTATTCAACCAAGAAACAACTAATGGTTTATTTTTTACAGCTATACTACCACATGTAACTCGTTTTGCACCTGCATTGAATGCATCAATTAAGCTTTCTTCCGATTTAACACCACCACCAAAATCAATTATTAAATTAGTATTATTTGCAATTTTCTCTAAAGTTTTAATATTCATTATTTTACTATTTTTTGCACCTTCTAAATCAACAACATGCAAATGAGTAATATTATTATCCTCAAGTTCCTTTGCAATTTCTAAAGGATCCATACTATAATTTTTGACAGAATCATATTCCCCTTTAGAAAGTCTTACTACTTTATTATCAATTATATCAATCGCTGGAATAATTATCATTTTTTATAGCTCCAAAAAATTCTTCAAAATCTTTGTTCCAATTTTTCCGCTTTTTTCTGGATGAAATTGGACCCCAAAGTAATTATCTCTATTTACTGATGCACTAAAAGAAACATCTGCATAATCACAAGTTGCTATAGTATTTTCACCTGAAGGTACATAATAACTATGTACAAAATAACAATAGCTATCCTGTTCAACTTCTTTAAACAAAGGATTTTCACTATCAAATTGTATTTGATTCCAGCCCATATGAGGGATTTTATATCCTTTATTCTCGTCAAACTTTGTAACTTCATAATCAAAAATATTTAAACAATCTGTTTCATTTTCACTACTTTTTTTACACATTAGTTGGAGCCCTAAACATATACCTAAAAAAGGTTGCTTTAAATTTATTAAAACCTCATCTAACTTTGTTTTTCTTAAATAATTCATAGCAGAAGAGGCTTCTCCAACTCCAGGAAATATTACTTTTTCACAAGAGGCTAATATTTTTGGATCATCGGTAACAACATACTCAGTATTTAGCCTTTCTAGAGCATATTTCACACTTTGAATATTACCTGCATTATACTTAACAATAGCTATCATCTATAATACTCCCTTAGTTGTTGGTAATTTATTGCTAAAAGGATAAACGTAAACAGCTTGTTTTAAACATTTTGCAAAACATTTATATACGGCTTCAATCATATGATGTGAATTACCAACAGAAACCTGTAAATGTAAAGTGGATTTACTCGAATCGCTAAACGATTTAAAAAAATGTTCAAACATTTCTGTTGGAAAAGAACCAATATATTCTCTAGAAATTGGAACATCATAAACTAAATAAGGTCTATTAGAAAAATCAATTGCTCCTTGAGCTAATACTTCATCCATTGCTAAATTATTATAGCCATATCTTGATAGTCCTTTTTTATCACCCAACGCTTGTGAAATAGCGCTACCTAATGCAATAGCAACATCTTCTACACTATGATGCTCATCAACATCTATATCGCCATCACATCTTAAATTAATATCAATATCACTATGTCTTGATATTTGCTCTAGCATATGATCAAAGAATTTAATGTGTGTATTAATATTTGATTGTCCTGTTCCATCAAGATTTATTTCAAGCTCTATCTTTGTTTCTTTAGTTTCTCTTAAAACTTTAGCTTTTCTTGAAACTTTTAATTCACTTTTTACTAAAAAGTTTGAAATTTCACACCAATCATCAGTTTTTAAAGAAATATTTGAAAATAATAAATCAGAAATATTAGAAATATCATTTTCTTTATAAATTATACTTTTAATATTTAATTCATTGGCTAAAACAATATTATCCTTTTTATTTCCAATAATAAAAGAGTTTTCTAAATCATAATCGCCATTAGTATATCCCTTTAGTTTCAAATTATTAAGTGTAAATTTTGAACAAAGAGTATGGTCATTATAATCAATCAAATCTTTTTCAAAATGTATTTTTTCATTGGCAAAGGTAATTAAAATTTTATCAGTAAGTTTTGCTATTTTATCTTCAGAATATCCTTTCTGATTTAAAGAATCACAACATAAGATTAAAACTAAATTGAAATTACTATTATCAACAATAGAAGATAATCCTCTAAAAACAGAAGGTTGGAATTCAACCCATCCAAAATCAAGTTGATTCATTGATTTTGAAATTAAACTATCACATTCAATAAATAAAAGTGGACCCTTATTCTTTTTCATATGCAACCTCTTTAATAGCATTATATACAGCTAAGCATTCTTCTTCACTACCAATAGTAATTCGAACACAATTATTAAGATACAAATCTTTAGTTCTATTTCTTATAATAATTTTATCATTTTGAAGTTTTTTACATAAGTATGTACTATCAATTACTTCTAATAAAATAAAATTAGCACTACTTTTATACACTTTTTTTACAAAGTCTAAAGTTTCAAACTTCTTTATATAACGATTTCTTCTTTCAATAATTTCATCTCTTTGTCTAAATATCTGTTCACTTTTTTCTAAAATATTTAAAGCTTCTTTTTGAGTTGAAGCGGATACATTATAAGGCGCTTTCATATTATTAATAACTCTAACAATTTCTTCGTTAGCAACCATGATACCAGCTCTAATTCCTGCAGCAGCAAAGCACTTTGAAAGAGTTTTTAAAACAACAAGATTCTCATATTTACTTATTAATTCAACACAACTTTTTTGTTCACTAAATTCACCATAAGCTTCATCAACAATAACAATTCCATTAAATAATTTAATAATTTCTTCAATTATTTTATAGTTCTCAGCCCGTCCAGTTGGATTATTTGGAGAACAAATAAACAATATCTTTAAATTGTTTTCTTTTGAAACCACCTCTTTTAACAACTCTAAATCTATTTCAAATGATGGTTTATAATTAACAAATACCGTTTCGACATTATTTATGTCTGCAAACACTTTGTATGCCCCATATGTTGGATTCATAATAATAATTTTATCTTCTTTTGGTTCACAAAATGTTCTAATTAAATTATCAATTAATTCATCACTTCCATTACCTATAACAGTTTTTGAAAAAGGCAATCCTAATTTTTCTTCTAATTTTTCTCTTAATAATGTGCAATGGGGGTCTGGATATCTATTATAATCATTTATTGAATAAGTTTTATAATTCTCATTAGCATCTAAATAAATTTCTGCAACACCACTAAATTCATCCCTTGCACAACTATAAGGACTTAAGTCCCTTATATTTTTTCGAATTAAATCTCTTATCATTATTTATTATCCTTTATTCTAATTCGAACACTGTTAGCGTGAGCACTTAAACTTTCACCTTCAGCCATTTTTATAATAGTATCACCTAAAGATTTAATACCTTCATATGATATTTCCTGAATTGTAATTTTTTTTATAAAAGAATCAGTACTTACCCCTGAAACACTTTTTGCCCAGCCACTTGTAGGTAATGTATGATTAGTACCACTTGCATAATCTCCAGCACTTTCACAAGCATAAGGTCCAATAAAAATTGAGCCCGCATTATTTACTTCTTCACAAATATCTTTAGCTTTATCGAGATTCAGAACTAAATGTTCTGGAGCATATGTATTAATAATATTAATACAATTTTCATAACTATTAGTTGCGATTATTCGTGAATTCTTTAACGAAGGGAGTAGATACTCTTTTCTTTCTAATTGATCTAACTGTTTATTCATTTCAATCAAAAACTTATCTTTGAAAATTGAAGAATCTTTCTCATCTGCTAAAATAACCAATATTGATTGACTATCTTTCCCATGTTCAGCTTGAGAGAGAAAATCGCTAGCTGCAAAACCTGGGTTTGTAAAATTATCAGCAACAACCATGACTTCACTTGGTCCAGCTAACATATCAATTGAAGTTCTAGAAGAAACTATCATTTTAGCATAACTAACAAATCTATTGCCAGGACCAAATATTTTATCAACTTTTGAAATACTTTCAGTGCCATAAGACAAGGCGGCTATTGCACCAGCTCCCCCCACTTTTATAATTTTTGTAATACCGATAGATTTAGCTGCAAATAAAACAACAGGATTAACATTACCATCTTTGGTTGGGGGAGTAGCAAGTATAATATTATTACACTTTGCCACTTTTGCAGGAATTCCAAGCATCAAAACTGTTGAAAATAAGGGGGCCGTCCCTCCAGGAACATATAAACCAACACTATTAATTGGAACAATCTTTCTACTTAATTTTATTCCATTTTCAATCTCAATTTCTTCACCCTTTGCAATTTGAGCTTTATGAAATTTCTCTATATTGTCTTTTGCTCTCAAGATTGCTTTTTTAAGTTTCTGATCAACAAAATTATCACATTGCATTAACTCTTCATCACTTACATAAAGTTGGTTTAGTTCAACTTTATCAAATTCTTTTGCAAAAAAGTATAATGCTCTATCGCCTTCATTTTTTACTTTCTCAATAATTGATTTAACACTTTCTTCAACTACATAATCATCACTTAATTCTCGAGAAATAATTTTATCAAGTTGATCAGTATCAGGATTATAATAATAGGGAATCATATTCTACTCCGTCATTTTTTCAATTTTAGTGACTAATATTCCTTGTGCACCAATTGCTTTTAATTTCTCAAAGGCATCCCAAAAACTGTCTTCAGCTACAACAGTCTGAACAGAAACCCAACCTTTTTCAAATAATTTTGTTATTGTTGGAGATTTCATTGATCCTACTAAATCGCTAACTTCATCAATATGTTCTTCTGGTAAATTAAAAATCACATATTTATAATCTTTAGCTCTATTTACTGCATCAATTCTTAAAAGAAGTCTATTCAATATTTCTTCTTTACCTTTATCTAAATTATTACTCTGAATCATTACGGCTGAACTTGTATATATGCTTTCAACTTCTTTTAAACCATTCATTTTTAATGTAGTACCAGTACTTACTAAATCACAAATCGCATCAGCAACACCAATTGCTGGAGTAATCTCAACAGAACCACTTACTTTTATATAAGATGCAGTTACTCCATTTTCTTTTAATATCTTATCTAAAATATTAGGATAACTTGTAGCAATTCTTGTATTTTCAAGAGATTGTAACCCTTGATAGTTAAACCCATTTGGAGTCGCAATAGATAATCTACATTTAGCAAAGCCTAAATCTCTAACAATTTTTAACGGTATTTGTTGTTCGTCATATTCATTTTGTCCCACTATTCCGATATCAGCAATACCTTGATTTACATATGAAGGAATATCATCATCTCTTACATATAAAAATTCTAAAGGGAAATTTGATGCTACTTCTTTTAAAACTCTGGAATCACAACCAAAATGGATTCCACATGTCTTGATTAATTCTAATGACTTCTCACTTAATCTTCCTTTTTTTTGAATTGCAATTCTTAATTTTTCTTCCATTTAAAATCTCCTAATATTTTTATTGGTATAATACCAATATATTTTGGTAAAAAAAAATCTCCGCTAAGCGGAGACTATATGGATACAACGAACACCCAGACCACTTAGAGTTGGTTAAAACATAATAAATGATGATGTAATGTTCTGATAGTTTTCATACTTTGTAATATATCTTTAAATTTTATTAAGTGTCAATATTAAATGAATAATAATACAAAAAATATACAATTTATTAAATAAATTTAAATATATTTCTATATTTATTAATTCATTTTTTCAAACTCACCGTCAATATTCTTTTTCTCAAAATCTTTTTCTACTTTTCTAAGTCTAAAACTCCAGAAAAAAAGTCCTACTCCATAAAAAATACAAATAAATCCAATTACTTTTAAGAAAAATTGTGCAACTTGATTTGGAAAAATAAAAAAGACTACAGCAATAATAATATTAATTAATCCCGTTACAAAAAGTGAAGAACTATCATAAGAAGTTGTTCTAAGTCCAACTGAACTAAATACATTACCTAAGCCATTTATTAAAAGTTGTAATGCTAATAAATATATTACAACAGTTACAGCTAATGAGGAGGTAAAGTATGGATAAGCTATAATAATTATTCCTATTATAATACTAAAAATTGATGAAAAAAGATTAACATTCTTCGTTTTCTTTAAATCTTGTAAATTTGAAGCAAATAGTAAGCCTTTTACACCTACAAATACACTATATAATCCATATAAAAATACGACAAATTTTAAAAATTCAGCACTCTGAAATAATAGAACTATACCAAAAATTGCTATTATTACCCCAAAAACCATAGATATAATAAGATTTTTCTTAAAAAAACTATTTTCTTTCATTTTTTAACCTCTCTATTTATTATTAGTTAAAGAAATAGGGTCATCAATTATTTGTTTCAATTTAACATCAAAAATTAACAAAGAATTTGGAGGAATATCATTTGTCCCTTCCATTCCATATGCTAGTTTTGGATGAACAAAAAACCTATATTTTGAGCCTACATTCATCAATTCTATTCCCTCAATAAATCCAGGGACTAAAGAATTCAATGAAAACTTAGTATCTCCTTGACTTGACAATAATAATTCTTCATTCTGAGAATATATTTGATATTCAACAACAACAATATCATTTATATTTGGATTTTTGCCTGTTCCCTGAGTTAGAATCTTATATTGCAAGCCAGAATCTGTAATAATTACATCTTCTTTTTCAGAATTTTCATTAAGAAAATCTTCAGCTTTAATCAAGTTTTCATTCGCTTCTTTCTTTTGTTGCTCTTCAGCTTTACTCAACATACTTTGTTGCATATCTTGAATTATTTGCACTATTTCCTGATCACTAAATAATGCTTTCCCTTCAGCTGCATCAATTGCACCTTTTGCATAATATTCGGCATTAATATCAATATTTTGACTTAAGGTTGACAAATAAAGTAAATAAGAATAGGCATAACTAAATTTATCTTCTAAACTTACAGGATCATCTAAATCTTTAATTGCATCAACTTTTACAACTTCAACATTTGATTTAGGTACAATTTGGGTAATTAACTCTTCTCTATCTTCTTTCTTTTTTTCTGTATTTGGAAGTGCATAAACACTTGTACATACCAAAGAAAACAACAGTAAAGAGAAGAAAAACTTCGAATAATTCTTCACGGTATTCTATCCTTCCGTTGCAGGGGTTTTTTCTCTTATATTCTAGTTTTTACCTCACCCCCAGACTCAAACCATAAAAAAAGAGAACTTTCTATAAAACTTTACAATAGATAATATAATAAGTCTAGTTAAATCTTTTCTATTTAAAAATATTTAACTATAAAAATATCTATTTATTTATTACTAACTATTTTTTTATCAAAACAAAATTATCCCTCTTTTTCAAATGGTATTAAATAAAATGGCTTACACTCTTTTGATATTAAAGCTTGCTCCTCTAAATCAAAAGTTACTTTAAAATCAAAATATAATTTATTTTCTTCAAAGTACCCTAAAATTTTATCTAAATTTTCTAAATCTTTCGAATAAATTATATTATTAACAATTTCTATTGGAACTATAAATTCACCATCAAGCAATTGAATTTTTAAATTATTAGATTCAATTTCAATATAACTAAAAGGTGATTGATTGATTATATTTTCTATCAAAGCTTCTTCACCATATAACGAAATCATTAATTGCAAATTATCTATACTTTCTTTAAATTCATCAGTTTGGGGATTAATTCCAGATTCTATCAAGGACAATTCCATCATAGACACTACGGTATCTATATTATAAGAATATTTGCCAATATTTTGATTTGCAAATAATATTGTTGGAAATCCAAAAATAATAAAAATAAGTCCAAATAATCTTTTCAATTGCATTCTACTAGTTTTCTCCCATTTCCAACACTTCTTTAAAAATTTATTTGATATTAAAATAATTTTATCTCATAAATAATCTGTTGTCCATCATTTTAACATTATCATAAATTTATTTTAATAATCACTTCTTTATTTTTAATCGATAAATACATACAGATAACAAAAAAATATCTATGCTTTATTAACTAAAAATGTTATAATTCAATTTATGAAGTTGAAAGATGTATTAAAACTTAGTTCGGGAAAAATATTATGTGGAGAAAATCACTTAGATGATGAAGTAGAATTCGCTTTCGCAAGTGATATGATGAGTGATGTATTAACACTTTTAGAAGACAATATTTTATTAATAACTGGATTATCAAACAACCAAGCAGTTAGAACAGCTGTAATGAGCGACATTAGGAATATTGTTATCGCAAGAAACAAAATCCCAAGTCAAGATATGATTGATATGGCAAATGAATTTGATATTGCTATAATAACTACCCCTTTCTCAATGTATAGATTAAGCGGGATTTTATATAGTAAAAATTTAAAACATATTTATTAATAAAAATATTCTATAAATACAAAACAAAAACCCTTTTAGAATTTCTAAAAGGGTTTTGATTTTTATACAGGCAATATACTAATGTGATTTTCATCCATTTCAAGTTTATCTTTTTCATCCTCAAAAGTTTTTTTATCACAGAAGAAAGCTAAAGAATAATTTTGTTCTTCCATTAAAACTTTTGCTTGATTTAAAATATCATTAGAATCAACTTGTAAAATTGCAACTCTTGAGTCCTTTCTTAATTTATCATTTATATTATAAAGAATTCTTCTAAAATCTATAATACTAGTTTTATCGGGACCATAAGGTTTTAAATCGTTAGCAACATTACTTATTATTGCATCTTCAATTAAAGAATCATCAACAAGTGTTTCACTATATTTTTGTAAAGATTTTTTAAAAGTCTCAAAAGTTAAAGAAAGGTTTGGATCACTAGCTGAAATAAAAATAAATAACCTTTCTAAGCTCTCAACATGACAATCGACCCCATAAGCACCACCTAACACTCTTATTTCATTCCACAAATCATTACCGGATAAAATGGAAGAAAATATTCTCTGTATTGAATTCTCTTTAGTCCCTAAAGCCTTCGCAGGAATTACATAACTTGTATGATTAACTGAAGATGGTAAAATAAAAGCTTTTTTTGATTTAATTAATAATTGATTATCACAATTATTTTTTGATTGTTTTAATATATAATCATCTCTAACTTCAAAGCCAAGAATAAAGTTGCTTAAAGAATTATTGCAAATATCAAATAAATCTTCATCACATGTAACATGAACTTCAAACCTTAATCGATTATTAATTTTTTGTTTTAGGTTCTCTAGTTCAAGAGCAAGCGATGAAACATCTTCTCTTTTTATTGATTCAAGGAATAACCATTGACTAATACCAAGTAAATGCTCTATTAACTTTGCATTATCAGAATAAGCACTTGAAGCAGAAATCGTTGCAAATCTATACCCAGAACTTGAAGCAATTGATTTATAAGTATTTCTTAAATCTGTTATAGAGTTCCAAATATCTTTATAATCATCAACATGTGATTCTTTGAGGATTTCTTTTGTTAATTCAATGGCATTCTCAATGTCTTCTTCAAGCATTTTCACTCTTAAAATTATGCCCAAACATTTAGTTAAATCTGTCTTTGACCCACCTTCTAAAGAAATATTAAAGCCCCCTGTATTATGCATTACTTTTGTCATTACTTTAGTATTATCCATATCTGCGACTGCACAGGTTTCTAATATTTTTGTATAAAGGGGGAGAAGCATTATTTCTCTTTCACTTAAATCTTCGAGATGTATGAAAAAATCAAAATATGCAATTGAATTAGTAGAGGTTTTCATTAACCAAACAGGAATGTTATTATTTTCATATTTTTTGTGATGATAACAACGTATATCCTTAGGTAAATCATCAATAGATAATTTTGGAACTTTTGCTAAATCTTCAACAGAATCACCAATGTTTTGATAATTATTAAAAGAAAGAGTTTTTTCCTTATAATAAGTTTTATCGTCATCTTCTAATTTATCTGTTTTTTCTTTTATTTTTTTAGCTAATTTATCATTATATTTATTCATTGCAGAAGAATCTGGATTTGCAACAAATAACAATCTATGATTATTTTTTATTACATTTGAATCTAGCCATTCTTCAAAATAGTTTGGATTCTCTTTCATTTTAAGCTGTAATTCTTCAACTGCTTTACTATATTCAATAGTGCTTTTTGGGGAAAGACCTCTTAACCATCCTCTTAAAGCCCTTTTTAATGAAATTAAACCCATTGGACCAGAAGATGCTTTTTCATGAATTTGAAAACTAAGGCGTTTAAATGTTGCAGCAACTAATTCTTTATCAAACCCAGTTTCAACAATTTTTGTAAGTTGTTTTAAAATGAATTTCTCTATTTGTTCAGGCTCTTTATCTTTTACTCCAGAAAAAGCAATAATCAAAGGCATTAATGAAAAATCAGTACTTATTCCACTAATATTTGAAACATCATCACCAAGTTTTGAATCTATCATTGCTTTATATAAAGGACAACCTGTAGAACCTAATAACAATTCATATATAAATGATAAAGTAATAACCTCAAGAGGGATAGATGAGTCTGTTGTAACAAAGGACGTTGCAACGATTGAACCAAAAGAAGAATCACTACTTGGACAATCCACACTCAAGGTTCGAGGCTCATTCCATTTTTTGGGAATTAAATTCCCTTTAGATACATTTATTTTAGCACAATCAGATAAATATTCTTTATTCAACAATTCCAAATATTTGTCTATTTTAAGATTTCCATATAAAAATAATTTTGAATTAGTTGGATGGTAATACTGCATATAAAATGCCTTAAATTTTATATAATCTAAATCAACAATAGATAAAGGTTCTCCTCCAGAATTAAAATTATATGGTGTATCAGGAAACAAATTTCTAAGACATAAATTATTTGCAACATAATCCCCATCATTCTTATCACCTAACATTTCATTAAAAACTACACCCTTATATGCAAAATCGCCATCTTCATTACAATTTAATCTAATCCCCTCTTGCATAAATGTTTCTTCTCTAAGTAAAGGTGCAAAAACAGCATCAGTATAAACTTCAAAGATATTATCAAAATCTTTGATAAGAGGACTAGCCGCAGGATATAAAGTTTTTGTCGGATAAGTCAGTGCATTCATAAAAGTACAAGCACTACCTTTTTGCAATTGCATAAAAGGATCTCTTATGGGATATTTTTTAGAACCGGATAAAACACTGTGTTCAATAATATGTGCTACACCAGTATTATCATTAGGTATAGTCTCAAAGATATATGAAAAAAATAATTCTTGATCAGAATTTAGGACATGATAAACTTCCATACTTGTTGCTTCATGCCTATATAATAATCCAAAACCTTCATATTCACTTAGTTTCTCAATTTCAATTAGTTTAAAACCATAAAGTTCATCACCAATTTTTTTATCTTGAAGTTCCATTAAAACTCCTCCGCAATTTAAAGCTATCAAAAGCGCCTATGTTTTGCAAGTTATTTTTATTATCATTATATAAATCTTGCTAAAATAAAAAATATGAATTATGTTTTATCTATGCGATCATTTTATCAATATAAAAATAAACCAATACTATTTGCTCATAGAGGCATGAATACTTTTGCTCCCGAAAATACAATACCGGCTTTTCAACTTTGTCTAGAAAATAATATTCCTGCAATTGAATTGGATGTCCATCTTATAAAATCAGGAGAACTTGTTGTTATTCATGATTCTTCAACAAAACGATTAACTAATAAAGATTATACAATAGAAAACCTCACTTTATCAGAAATAAAAGAATTAGATGTGGGCCTTTATAAAGATGAATCTTTTAAAAATACAAGAATTCCAACTCTTGAAGAAGTTTTTCAAATATTTTCTAATAATCTTTTGTATGATATTGAAATAAAAAGCAATAAAATAAAAAACAAAGAATTATCAAAAAAACTTTGGCAATTAATTAGAAAATACAAACTTGAATTTAATGTAATTGTAACATCCTTTAATCCCTTTGCAATGCGTTCTTTTGAAGATGTTTCAAAGCATTCGCTCCTTGAAGGAATAATTTATTCAAAAGATAAAACTGTTCCTTTTTATTTAAGGAAAGGCTATGGGGCTAAATTATTTCAATGTAACATTGCTAAACCCGAATTAAATCTAATTAACAATCATTTAATCCAAAATTGTGAAGAAAACAATATGAGAATTCTTCCTTGGTGTGTAGATGATCCAGAAGTTGCAAAAGACTTAGTAAATAAAAAAGTATTTGGAATTATTTCAAATGTACCTGAAATAATTATGAAAACTAATCTATTCAAACAATGAAAAAATTTATAAATAGTTATGATAAGTTTTCTTTGCAACATTTATTAAAGATTGATTTTCACTTTCTTCCATTGTATCAGCAATAGCAATACAATCTATCAAATTACTATCATATATTAATAAAAGCTTGCTTAAATCATATATTTCTAAGCTTCCATGTGAAATTACATATGGTTTTATTCCATTTTCTTCATCTACTAATTCAGCCTTAAAAATAAATAAATAATCTCCCAAATCTTGAAATTTTTCTAAATTTGTAGAATCAACATTACTTTTATAAATTACTGTTGCATTTTGCTTTTTTAGCATATTTGTAAAAAAATCTTGTGTTACACTTTCTCTTTCTTCTTGATTAAATCCATTTTCAGTAGTTGAAATAATTACTCTTTTCCCTTCAAAATTAGAAATTTGAGAATAAGAAAAAACTCTCTCATTAATTGTCTTATCAATTGATTGAGCAGCAACAAGGTATCCTTTATTAGTTAAGACTTTAAGTTGTTCTTCAAAGTCCAATTTAAAAATAATTACTCCTTTCTTATTTATATTTTTATCATCTAGTAAAAAGGTATAATAGCTGTTCTTTATTGGAATTAAGTCTTGTTTAACTATATAATTATTATAATTCAAATCAAGAGCATTATAAATTGCTAATATTTTAGCTCCTTGAACAAGCGGATCAATTAATCCTTGATCTCTATTTAATCTAATTTCTAAACTATTAATGTTATTTTTTGCATATACTCTAATATTTAAAGAATTGATTCGTGAAATAATAATATCTAGAAAATCATCTGCTTCAATATCAAATCCATTATCCTTTGCATTTATATAGGCAGTTATTAATAAGTCAATTGAATGATAATCTTTATTATCTCTATATGCTAAATTACTTTCACTATCCAAAGAAGTTAATTTCTTAGAAATAGAATCATCTCTTTCAATTTTTTTTAAAACACTCTCTTCTACACTTATTTTATTTGCAGACAATAGATAATATATCTTATAAGAATTAGCTCTTGGTTGTTCTACATACCTTTTGATTATTCTTAATTCTAATGGACTATAATAATAATTTTCAATTAAATCATTATTAAATTTGCTCTTATCTTCAATATTAACCGTTTTAATTAATTCAAAATAAAAATCATCTATTGCATTATTTTTAGCAGAATCTAAAGAAGACCCCTCACCTGAAATAATGTAGTAAGTAGTATTCTCATCAATTATCTCATTTGTAATCCAAGAAGGCTTTTGGTTTAAAATAATATTTTCATTACTACTAGCGCATGAAGTAAAAAACAACAAACATAATATAAATAATAAAAATATTTTCTTCATCTCATCCTCCTTTTATATTTTATCATTATTTAAACTAATGACAAGATTAAAGCATATATTCAAAGGCAATAAGTAAATTATTATAACTTTCTTTATAAGAATCTACTTTATAAGCTAATGCAATTTTAAAACTTGAATTTAAATATAATTTATATCCAATTTCATATGCACTATGCATATCAATTATGCTATTTAATATTATACCCACTTTTACTTTTGAAAAAATGCTTGAATTCCTTAATATCCTTTTTTGAGAGAATAAAGAGGAAAGAGGTAATTCTAACAATAAATTAGAATCTAAACTAAATTTGTTTGCAGCTGTATCAATATTGTAATAATAAGTTGAAGAAAGCCCCAAATATGTATTACCTAAAAAAGGAAAGATACTTTTCATATAATTATAATCAACACTTAATGAAATAGTATTTAACTTAAAATCGTATGAGGGAGCTATAGAAAATTGATTTACTGGACCATCAATAACTTGTGAATTAATTTGATTGTCTTTATTAAATAAATAATAAATACTAGCATATCCATCATATATTTGATCTACAACGGCTAAAGCTTTTTTTGTAGTATTATTTTGTAAATATATCAAATCCCCTTCTCTGTATTTATTATTACTATTAAAAAAAGAATTAATATTATCAGAATATTTTAGAAAATACTCAAAGTTTTGTTTAAACAAAGAATGCAAATCATGATAAAAAGCATTTATTAAAATCGACTGAAAACTATTGAATAATTCATCTTCATTCTCATTTTTCAATTCAAAATAAACTGGTAAAATATTTTTATTGTATAATAAATTTCCATCAACAATCAGTTTATTATTTATGTATGAAATAACATCTAGTTTTACATAAAACAAACTATTATCAAAAGATTCTTTATTAATAAATGAATATAAAGTTGAATCTAAAGCAAAAGCAATAGAGCTTTCCACTCTATTGCTAATGTCTGTGACACTATAATTTTCTCTATCAAAATTATAATTAGATGAAAAAAGATTACTACTACTAATTATAAGAATGAGAACAAAAATAGTTGTTTTTTTCATTTATTTTTCAGCCCCAATTTTAATAATTTCTAAAATTAATTTTACTGCATCTTCCATAGCATTTAAAGCACACCATTCATAATAAGAATGATAATTATGCCCCCCAGTGTAAATATTAGGACATGGAATACCTTTTTCATTTGCCATTCTTGCACCATCAGTACCCCCTCTTATTGGGGATTCGAATAACGGTTGTTCTAGTCTTCTTCCTGCCTCAAAAATACTATCTAAAACCTTTGGATTTTTTTTAGAAATATCCTTCATATTATAATATTGTCTCTTAATATTAATTTCAGTTTTTCCACCTGGATATATTTGTTCTACCATACTGCATAATGATTTTAATACATTTTCTCTTCTTTCAATTTCACTTAATTCAAAATCTCTTAAAAAAACGACAAGATGAGCTTCATCATTTGTTGCCTTTAACTCTAAAGGACAGTAATATCCATCTCTTTTATCTGTAGCTTCTGGACTTTCAGCCTGTGGAAAGTTATTAACAAGAGTTGTTGCCATGGTTAATGCATTAACCATTTTGCCTTTAGCTGCACCTAGATGATAAGAAACCCCTTTAAAATCTATTGATACCTTACTTGCATTAAAACATTCACTCTCAATTTCATAACGAGTTCCACCATCAATTGTATAGCAGTAATCACAATGAATTCTTTCATAAGGGAAAGCATCCATACCACAACCTGTTTCTTCATCACAAGTGAATATGATTTCAATTTCTCCATGCTCAATATCTTTGTTTTCAACTAAAATCTTAGCAATTGCCATTATTTCACTAACACCTGCTTTATCATCCGCGCCTAATAAAGTTGTTCCATCAGAAGTGAATATTGTTGAATTAATATAATTTTCTAATTCTGGATTATCATCTTTTTTAATTATTCTTGAAGAATTCCCTAAAACAATATCTTTTCCATCATATTTTTCAATTACCTGAGGCTTAACTCCATTACCTTCTACATCATCAGCAGTATCTACATGAGCCATCAAACCAATACAAGGTGCACCTTCTACAGTAGCAGGAATATGAGCGACTAAAACACCTTCTTTACCAACACTTACATCTTCTATATTTAATTTTTCTAAATCTTCTTTTAACATATTTATTAAATCTAGCTGATTTAAACTTGAAGGATGTTGAAATTCTGCTTTATTCTCATCACTCATTGTATCAACAACGGTATACTTTAAAAAACTTCTCTTCAAATCTTCTTTTATATTTTCTAACATTTTTTACTCCTATTAGTATATTTCTTTGTTTATTATTACACAAAGTAATATAGAAAACAATTAACAGAATTAAAAAATATCACGCTAGGAAAAACTAGCGTGACATTTATTAAACTGAAAAATTATATTTTTTCAACATAGGTTTTACCATATCAATTACTTGGTACATAGAAAAAACACAAATCATTATACCTGTTACAATAGGAGATCTTTTCATTGTTGTTCCTACAGCAATCATACTTTTTGCAAGAGCAAATGAAACTTGCGGTTCTGATGAGATTTCAGTAACCCATTGAGCAAATGATTCTTGGGCCTCTCCTCCATACTTATAATATTGGTAAAGACTCATTACTGTACAAGAAAATACTCCTGCTGCGACACTTATTGCTGCTGCTGCTGAAACTTTTCCCCAAAACATTGTTTTAGGCATAAAAGCATACACAATACCAGCAGTAAATAAAACAAAACTTCTAGTTACTAATTTCCTTAAATCTTTTTGAAATGCAATTTGTTGACTTGGTGGAATTTTCTTACTAATCTGCACAATATCTTTATTAATAAAGCTTTTTGTCGAATACAATTTTTCATCAATTTTAATTGCTTCTGATTCTGGTAAAAGAGCTTTTGCTTTTGAAGCAATCTCATCAATATTTTGATCAGAATCAATTGCAATACTATAATTAAATCTTAAATATTGTTCTCCTTGTTCTTCATCCATGGCATTTAACACAACTTGTTCACCATTAATTTCTTTAATGTTAATATCTCTACTATTTTCTTCAAAATAAGGTGATACGACTTCTAATTGTTCATCAACTATTTTTGCAACTGAAGAAACCAATTTTTCATCACTTATCTTTTTAGTGATATTTCTATCTAAAGTAAAAGAACAACCACTTAAAACAAAAATTAAAATAGAAACAATAAATATTTCAAAAATTCGTTTTACTTTCATAATTTTTTCTGATAGTTAAACTATCTTTCCTCCTCTTTCTTTATTTTTTGATTTTTACTATTTAAAAACCACTATTTTATAACCAATTAATAACGAAGCACGAATTGAAGGAAAATCATTAAAACTATCTTTTAAAGATATAATACTATCTTCATATATTCCATTTAAATTAAAAAACGATATAGCGGGTTCAATAAAGAAATTATTTGAGATTTTTATAGTATACCCAAAAGAGAGTTTATCTAGATATTCAACATTCTCAAAAGGAGCATCATAACCACTCAAATATTCAATTTTTACTAAAGAAAAAGAAACATATATACCGTTGAATAATGGTCTGTATAAGAAATCAACAGAACCACCAAAGCCAACTATATCTATACTATTATCTAATGGGAAAATCACATTTAAAGGAATTCTTAATGAAAAATCTGGAGTAACATTTAAAGAGAAGGTAATCTCATTATAAATAATATCATCAAAAAAAGGATCAAAATATGCTAAATCTAAAGATACATCTAATGTAGATTGTTCTTCATTTGCAAAAATATTTGATGAAACAATAATCATAAAAAATAAAAAAACTACCTTCTTCATAATTTTCTCCTACTAGTAAATTAGTAGATAGAAAACAAATTGAAAATAGTTTAAAGTTCTTAAGTATTTTTACTTATTTTTTATTTTTCAAAATCTAAAGCTTTAATAAAATCGTCTTGATTAACTTTAAAAAAATATGTAACAAATTCATAAATTTGCTCATCACAAATAAATTTAAATCCATTTTTTTTTGTTGAAATTTTACCAAATTCAAGACTATCAATTTCATTTATTTCCTTTGACCAAGACAATACAACTTTTCCATTTTGCTTTGTATAAAGTAAAACCATTGAATTATATATTACAAGTCTCCCACGAATAAAATCATTTTTTTCATCAAAAGGAACTTTCTCACACAATAAAGAATAATCAAAAGAATCTTTAATAATATTTGAAACAGCTTTTTTACTAACGTAATATTCACTCATCAAGTATAAGAAAACAATAAAAAATAATAAAAGAAATAATAACCAATAATTAAGTACACCAATTACACTTCTTGGAATAAAAACTAAAACAAAAAAAATTAAAATAATTAAAACTCTAAATACATGTTTCAAAATACTTGCTCCTTGTATATAAGATATTTCAGATTATATACTTTATCAATATAAACTAAAAATTTGAAAAAAAATAAGGCATTTAGAAAAAATTTTTTATAAAAGCTCAATAGGAGGCATTTATGAAAAAAAAAATTCTTTTCTTATATTTTTCAATTTTTGTATTATTGATATTTTCTAGTTGTGAAGAGCCACAAAAAACATCTTCCCTAACACTTAATATTAGTCAAGAAAATACTAAAAAAAATAAATCTATTCTACCTGATGATATCCCTCTTGATGTAACACAGTATACAATAACAGGAAAAGGCCCGTTTGAAAAAGATTCATTTAGTGTTAATACCCACGATAATACAGCAATAGTAAAAGGCTTAACGGTAGGTAATTGGGATATATTTGCTGTAGGCAAAAATTGCGATGGCTTATTACTCGTTAGTGGAAATGCTAATGTAGATATTAATAAAGAACCAACATCAATTGCCATAGAACTTGATACCTTAGTTGGAAACGGAAACATTAAAATTGATTTTAATTGGGATTCTCAATTAATTAATAACCCAAAACTTGAGTTAGAACTTATTAATCAAAATAACAATAAAGTAAAAGTAAATCCAACAACAATAGATTATTCACAAGGATTAGCAACTTATGAATCTGTTGCAAGATCTGGTTCTTATATCTTGAATGCGAAATTGTATGATAGCGAAATACTTGTTTCTGGATGTATGGAAGCAATAAGAGTTGTAATGAATAAAACTAGTTCAGGTGAAATTCATTTTACCCTCAACGAAAACAATACCACCGATTTAAACACCCCTATTGTTATAACTAATCATGCAGGTGTTCCAAGCACCTGCTATATTTCAGAAATTCCAGAAGTAATAAATTATAATCAAGAAGTTTTTCCAATTTTAAAAGAAGAAAATGACTTACCACTTACTAATTTTTCAATTGATTGGTATCTAGATGGAGAATTAATTGGAAGTGGAATAAATTGCAATTTTATTCCAAATATTGGTTTTCATCGCTTAGATGTTATTGTGGAAAATGGCGATATAGGAAGTTTGAGCTCAGCCTATAAGGAGTTCGAAGTAAAACTAAATGCACCTTCTTTTATGCCTAAAGTAATAAAAACAATTAATAATGGTGATTTTGGTTATTATGCTGGATCTAATATGCATATTTGTTTTCTTCCTGACAATAAAATACTTTCTTATTGTGGAGAAACTCATACAATACAAATTTGTAGATTAATTAATAACAATATTGAAGTAATAAAAACATATAATAATTCTTATGAAATGCCACTTGGAAATGTTATTGATATTAAAGTTGACTCAATAAGAAATAGAGTATTTATTTCAGAAGAAAGCACAAATGCTATTTATATATATGATTATTCATACAATAAGCTTACTAAATATTTTAGTGATGATACATATCACAAATATGCAAATCATTTTGGACAAATTTTTATCAGGCCAAAAGATTTTTTAGTTTTTGATCACCTAGGGGATTCCTATAGAGAATATAACATTGATCCAATCTCTGATAATGATTTTTATGCTATCAGTATGGTAAAAAATCCAGATGATATTACATATCACTGTTCTAAAGGATTGATGAGCCCTAATCTTGATTCTGTTGCTTTTGCAAGTGATACAGGTTACATCTCTTTTGCTTATAACACTCCTGGATATAGTAATTGTTTACTTAGAGCAACGTCTCCTATTAGATATAATGCAAATGAAATACTTGTTGCTGGAGCACTTGATTGGAAAACCTTTATAGCTGGAGCAAATAATAGAATAATTATTGGAGCATTAAGTGGCGATGATTTAAATTATTCTTCAACACTTGAAGAAAAGAAAACATATGTTTCTAACACTTATGGGATGCCCAATTTCAGTGATGTCTCTGATTTTATTTATTATACAGGATACGATGAAATAAATAATCTTTCTTCAATCAAAAAGATATATGCACTATGTAGTGGTTCAAGAAATTTATTGGCCTTTGATGTTAATCAAGAAGATTATTCATTATCATTTATTGGAAAAGAAGAATTTATCGATTTTACTCCTGATAATGGAGCATTATCAAATGATAAAAAGACTTTGATTATTACTGGAATAAATGAAAAATGTATTAAAATTTGTCAAATACATGATTAACCTTTCTAATATAAAAAAATAAAAGGTGTCCTTCTGATTAAATTAAAATATTATTTATTTTATTTTGGAAGGACTATTATTTTAATCTTCATTAAACATACTCATAAGTAATTGAGCACTCATCATTTCAGGATCTTGCATAGAAGATAAAGTATTAGCAAAAGATTGGAAATCTGCTATAGAATCTAATAACATTAAACGAACAAAAGCTTCATCATCTTTGTTACAAGTTAATTTAACACTTGCTTGACCATCTTCAATCCTAATAATGTCCAACATTATAATTATTGATTCTTTCCTAATTTGATAAACGGTATGTGAACTTTCTACACTTGAAATGAAAAAACCTTCCGCAATAAAACCCTCAAGAACAGTATCACAAATAAACATTGCCGCTCTTTTTGAAGGGAAATCCAATGAAATAGTTATAGTATCGGTAGAATCAGTAATATTTAATTTTTTCTTATAACCACTACCGCCTTTAAAGGCTCCTACCAGCATAGGAGGGGCTGTAACAGAAGCTACTAACATTGTCATAACTGCAACACCAAATAAATCATGAGAAATTGCACCTGAAGCCAAACCAATCCCAGCAACAATTAAAGTTACTTCTCCTCGAGGTAACATACCACAACCTATTCTATATGCACCTTTTAAATTAAATCCAACCAATAAAGCAGGAGCTCCACATCCAACAAGTTTTCCAACAAATGCTATAACAGAAAATATAAGGGCAAAACCTAATATACTTTTAAGAGCTGAAAAGTTAACCATCATACCCATTACAGCAAAAAATACAGGAACAAAAAACTCGCTTACAGATTTTATTCTTACACTTATGCTATGAGAAACGTCTGTTTGACTTAATGCTAACCCTGTAACATAAGCACCAATAATCATTGCAAGACCAGCCATTTCAGAAAAACCAGCAAGTAATAAAGCTATTCCAAATGATATTTCACTAATCAATGGTAAAGAATTGAATCTTTTCATCCCTTTTGTAAAATGAGGAGCTACTAAGATTCCAATTACAGTACAAGCTAACCAAAATCCAATAGCTTTTACTGCAACCATCATTATTATACCCCAGTGAACAGAATTTCCTTCGATTTGAACTGAAGAAATACCTACAACAACTGATAATAATACAATAGATATTACATCATCTAAAACAGCAGCTGCCATAATTGTTACACCTTCTGGGGTAGCTATTTTTTTAGATTCTCCTAAAATTCTTGCAGTTATTCCAATAGATGTTGCAGTACATACCGTTCCTAAAAATAAAGCTGCTGGATCCATAAATGAGTTAACATCAGATCTGAAGAGAACAGTTGCTCCAGCACCAAAGAAAAAAGAAATTACAACGCCACCAATTCCAACAACTGAGGCTTTTACACTAAATTTAATAAATGTTGGTAAATCAGTTTCTAAACCAGAATCAAAAAGCAAAAAAATAGAACCCAAAGTTGAAATTCCATAAAGTGCTGGAGAAACGGGAATCGTTGTTTCAAAAGGAAGCGGGAATAAAGGGCCAAAACTACCTATTGGAATACTACCTAATAAATACGGTCCAATAATCATTCCTGCACATAATTCACCTAAAACTTTGGGTTGTTTTAAATAATGTGCAAACACATACCCTACAAATTTTGTTGCAATTAGGATAATTCCCAATTGCAACATTAACTCCATCATTTCCTCTGCCATTTTCAACCTCTAAAAATACAAACAATTAAATTCCAAATACTGATAAAACCTCTGCAGCACTCGTTGCTGATAAAATACTTTGTCTAGCTTCTTCAGTTTTAATAATTCTACTAATTTCAGCTAAAAATTGGACATGAGGTCCAATATGATCACTTGGAGAAAGTGTCATGATAAAAATATTACTTGGTTCACCATCTAAAGCATTAAAATCAACACCTTCTTTTTTTATTCCAATACAAGCTGTTAATTGAGTGACCGCTTTAGTTTTCGCGTGAGGAATTGCAACGCCATGTTGAATACCTGTAGACATTTTTGTTTCTCTACTCATTATATCAGAATATGCTAAATCAACATCTTTAACTAATTTATTTTCGTTTAATATGTTTAATAATTCTTTTATAATATCGTCTTTATTAGTACTTTCAAGATTTATTTTAACAACATTTTCATTTAAAACATTCTTTAATTTCATAAGGTTACCTCTTAACTTGAGATATAAATATCTACAATATAAATACTTAATAAGTAAGTTTTTATTAATAATAACATTTACAATAATAAACGTAAAGATATTGGTAGTTTTTTACATATTAAAAAAGACCGGAAAATCAATTTCCGGTCTATAATTATACTTTACTAAATTAGAAATTATATTTTTTTCTAACTGTATAAGTAGTGTGTAACAAAGAATGAGCTTTATGTGATAATGGGGTATCAAGATAATCACTATAGATCTTTTTAATAGAAGGATTATCATGAGATTTACGGAATGTTGAATTTTCATCATCATTATATAAACCTGCAATTCTTTCTTTTCTGATTTGGTCATCAGTTCCATAAGGCTGACCACCACCAGCAATACAACCACCACGACAAGCCATAAACTCAATAAAGTCATAAGGAGCAGGAGCACCAGCTTTTTTTGCAGCAAGAACTTCATCACAAATTTCTTTTGCATTAGCTAAGCCATGAACAACAGCCACTCTAACTTTTGTTCCATTCATGTCAACTTCACCCTTACGGACATTTTCTAGACCACGAACAGCATTGATATTTACATCTTCTAATTCATCACCAGTAACTAATTTATATGCTGTTCTAACAGCAGCTTCCATAACACCACCAGTATTACCGAAAATCGTACCTGCACCAGTATATTCACCAATTGGACAATCACATTCTTCATCAGGTAATGCAGCAAAATCAATACCATTAGCTCTAAATAATCTTGCGATTTCACGAGTTGTAAGTACTAAATCTACATCATCATAACCGGATGATTTCATTGAATCATCTCTCTTGCTTTCATATTTTTTAGCAGTACAAGGCATTAATGCAACACTATAAATAGTAGCAGGATCAGTTTTTGATACTTCTGCATAATATGTTTTAGTAATTGCACCTTGCATCATCATTGGGCTTTTAGCACTTGATAAATTATCAATTAATTCAGGGTAGAATTTTTCACAATAATCAACCCAACCTGGACAACAAGAAGTAAATTGAGGTAAAACTCCACCAGTAGTAATTCTTTTTACTAATTCGCTACCTTCTTCCATGATTGTTAAGTCAGCACTAAAGTTTGTATCAAATACAACATCAACACCAATTTTTCTTAATGCAGCATATAATCTACCAGTTGATACAGTACCTACAGGTAAATCAAATTCTTCACTAATACCTACTCTTACAGAAGGAGCCATTTGAACTGCAACAACTTTATTAGGATCTGCAATAGCAGCTCTTAATTCAGCTGTTTCATCTTTCTCATAAATCGCACCAACTGGGCAGTGAACAATACATTGACCACATTTTACACAAGGGCTATCATTTAATTTAAGACTTGCAGCTGGAGACATTACAGTTGAATCCCCACGACCGATAAAATCTAATGCAAAAACACCTTGTAATTCTTGACAAACTTGAATACAGCGACCACATTTAATACATTTATGTGGATCAAGAACAATTGAAGGAGAAGAAGTATCCGCACGAAGCTTTGATACTCTACTTTCAAAAGGTTGTTCTCTAATACCAAATTTAGCTGCTAAAGTTTGTAATTCACAATTACCATTTCTAATACAAGTTAAACAAGAATTAGGATGAGTACTTAAAGTCATCTCTAATATAGCTTTTCTAACTTCAAATAATTCTGGATCATCAGTAATTACACTTAGACCTTCATAAACTGGAGTAGAACAAGCTCTAATCATTTTATTATTATTTTCTTGTTTACATACACACATACCACAGGAGGCAAAAGGAGTTAAGTCTGGGTGATAACATAATGTTGGAATATACACTCCGACTTCTTTAGCTGCTTGTAATACAGTTGAGCCTTCTGCTACTTGAACGGGAATACCATTTATTTTTAGATTAACCATTATTTCTTAGATCCTCCCGACGCCTAATGAACTTCTACTGCGCCGAACTTACAAGCTACAAGACAAGCGCCGCACTTAATACAAGCTGCTTGATCAATAATATGAGCTTGCTTTCTTTCACCTGATATTGCACCAACTGGACACTTTCGTGCACAAGCAGTACAACCAATACATTTATCCACATTTATTGAATAAGAAATTAAATTCTTACATTTACCTGCAGGACATTTCTTATCTTCAATATGAGCTTTATACTCTTCAGGGAAATATTTCAAACTTGATAAAATTGGGTTTGGTGCGGTTTGTCCTAATGCACATAAAGAACCTTTTTGCATTGCAAGAGCAATACTCTTGATGTTATCAACATCTTTTTGAGTTCCTTTACCTTTAGTAATCTTCTCTAAAATATTTAATAAAGATCTACCACCAATTCTACAAGGGCTACATTTACCACAAGATTCATCAACAGTAAAGTTTAGATAGAATTTTGCAACGTCAACGATACAATCGTCTTCATCCATTACAATCATACCACCGGAACCCATCATTGAACCAATCTTTTGTAATCCACCAAAATCAATTGGAGTATCTAAATTTTCTTTAGTAATAACACCACCTGAAGGACCACCTGTTTGTACAGCTTTGAATTCTTTACCATTTGCAATACCACCACCAACATCAAAAACAATTTCTCTTAATGTTGTTCCCATTGGAACTTCAACAAGACCTGAGTTTTTAATTTTACCAGTTAATGCGAAAACTTTTGTACCATGGCTATCAGCAGTACCAATTTTTTGGAACCAAGAACCACCTTTATTAATAATTACAGGAATATTTGCCCATGTTTCAACGTTATTAATACAAGTTGGTTTTTTCCATAATCCTTTTACAGCTGGGAATGGTGGACGTGGTTGAGGCATTCCTCTAAATCCTTCAATTGATTGTAATAATGCTGTTTCTTCACCACAAACGAAAGCACCAGCACCTAAACGAATCTCAATATCAAAATCAAATCCACTACCTAAAATATCCTTACCTAATAATCCATATTCTCTTGCTTGTTGCATTGCTACTTCTAAGCGATGAATTGCTAAAGGATATTCAGCTCTAATATAAATATAACCTTGTGTAGCACCAATTGCTTTTGCACAAATTGTCATTGCTTCTAAAATTGAATGGGGATCGCCTTCTAAGGTAGAACGGTCCATATATGCACCTGGATCTCCTTCATCAGCATTACATACTACAAATTTTTCAGGAGTATCAGCCATTTTAGTAAAATTCCACTTCATCCAAGTTGGGAATCCAGCGCCACCACGACCTCTCAATCCTGATGTTTTAATTTCATCAATAATTTGATCTGGTGTTAACTCATAAAGAGCTTTTTCTAAAGCAGCATAACCTTCACGTGCAATATATTCATCAATATTTTCTGGATCAATAAATCCACAGTTACGTAAAACAATTCTAAACTGCTTTTGGTAGAACTCAATTTCTTCTACTTGAGCGTGTTTATGACTCTTTTCTTTATTATATAAAAGTCTTGTTACTTCACGACCTTTTATAATATGTTCATTAATTAATTCTTTTGCATCTTCAGGTTTTACTTGAACGTAAAATGAATCTTCAGGAAGAATTTTTACGATTGGACCTTGTTCACAGAAACCAAAACAACCAGTTTTAACAATCTGCACTTCATCTTTTACACCTTGAGCTTCACATTCAGCAATAAGGTTTTTGTAAATATCGTCTGCGCGGCTAGATTCACATCCTGTACCACCACAAACTAAAATATAGTTTCTGAAAGCCATTATTTATCTCCATCCTTTGCATAAATATCTGCTGAAGGTTTATCATATAGATGTTCACTAACTAATTTATGATCAATTATATGATCTTTAACGATTTGTTTTACAACTTTTGCATCAACTTTTCCATAAATTACATCAGGCATGTTTGGAACAATTACTTCAATTGTTGGTTCAACATGACAAAGCCCCATGCAACCAGTTTGTGTAACTGAAATATTTGTAATACCGTTAGCATCTAATTCTGAAAGAAAAGCATCTAAAACAGTTTTTGCACCTGCTGCAATACCACAAGTACCCATTCCAATAATGATTTGGCCTTCTTTCCCTTCAATACTTCTTTTTTGTAAGGAATTTTGCTTTGAAGCTCTTAGATTTCTAAGTTCTTCTAATGTCATTTTTGCCATTATACTTTCTCCATTTATTATTACTTAAAAAACTAAAGTTCTATCCACATAAAAACCAACGAGATCTTCTTCTTGACTTTTAATAAAATCTCTCAATAAACATAAAGATGAAACTGATTTAAATTCACCTAAAACTTCAAGTAATTCACTTTTTGATAATTGATAATCACCACTACCTTTTGTTGTTGAAATTCCTCTTTTAATAATTAAGTCAACTGCTTTTGGATCACTTAAAAGAGTCAAAAAAGTAGTACAGATATCTCCAATTGGAGGAGTATCAATATTACATAAATCAAAAGTACAAAAAACTGAAGTTCCTTCGTTAGGTTTTGATTTAATATCAAAATCTCCACCGCATTCTTTAACACTTTGAACTAAAAACGGTAAGCCTAACCCAACTTTTCTTTCTTTATGTTTAATCCCATCAGTATAATAAGGATCTAACACTTTATTTAAAACATCATTACTCATTCCTTTGCCATTATCTTTGATAATAACTTTTAAATATCTCTCTTCTTCTAAAAAGAATAGTTCAACTTGAGAACTATTTGCTTCAAAAGAGTTTTGAGTTATATCTAAAATGAAATCACTAATGTAACGATGCATAATATTCTTTTTTAAGCAAATTTCTTTAAGATCGCAGGAAGTTGATTCTTCGTGACCTTACCAAATACTTCACCACCAACAGTCATAACTGGTGCTAAACCACAACATCCAATACAACGAACAGCTTCTAATGAGAACTTTCCGTCATCAGTGATTCCACCAACTTCTAATTTAAGTAGATTACCAATTTCATCAATAATGGCTTCTCCACCTTTTAGATAACAAGCAGTACCCATACAAACTTGAATGTTAAAATCACCTGGTTTTGTTAACTTAAAGAAATGATAGAATGTTAAAACACCCCATACTTTTGCAAATGGGATTCCTAGCATTTTTGAGACTTCATCTGCTGATTCCTGAGAAACATAGCCAAATTCACTTTGAACTCGGTGTAACACCATGATGAGATTGCCTGGTTTTTCGCGCCATTCATTGATAAATTCAATCAATTCTGACGAGAATGTAGTACTATTCTCTGACATGTACCCTCCTAATTATTCTTACCCTATTTTTACTTTAACCAAATTCATGATTGTTGGATATTTTAACACACTTTCAATACCTTGTACATACAGAAATCACCCCCAAAGCAAGATTAAATGATACAAAACAAAATTGTAAAAACAAATATTGACTAAAAACCTTAAATAATATACCATTAGTCACATTAACAGGAGGTTTTCATGAATAATGACCAACTAACACGTATTACAAGATACTATCGAGCACTTAATAGACTACGCTCAATAGGTTTAGAAAAAGTTTTTGCACATAATTTAGCCGATGCAGCAGGAGTTTCTGCAGCTGTAGTTAGAAAAGATTTTTCCCAACTCTCCATTCATGGCCAAAAAAGAGGCGGTTACGAAATAACTGATTTAATTGCTTCTCTTTCACAAATATTAGGAAAAGGTGATTCTCAAAACGCAATTATAATTGGTTGCGGAAGAATAGGCCTTGCTTTAATGCATTATGGTGGATTTGAACCGGATGGAATAAAAATCGTTGCAGGGTTTGATAGTGATCCACAAGTTTATAGCGATTCATCACAACCAATTTCTATTTATCCTCTCTCAAGATTAGATGAAGTAGTTGATGCACTTGATGTAAAAGTTGGAATTATTACAGTCCCAGAAATTGCTGCAGCAGATACATATCTAAAACTTTTAAAAGCTGGAGTAAAAGGGGTATTGAATTTTTCACCGGTTACATTAAAACCAATTCTATTAAAAGATGGAACAATGAGTGTTGTTCAAAACATTAACTTAAGCCTTTCTCTAGAAAAGATATTTTATGAATTAAAATTCCCCAAAAAAACCAAATCTGAAGAATAAAAAAATCAAAGAAGGAGACTTAAAAAATAGTCTCCTTCTTTTAATTTAAATATTTCAAGGTTAGACAAATAGGAAAGTGATCACTTACACCGCTTAAACTTTTACTATTCCAGGAATAAGGAACCCCACTAGAAGTACTAATTTTTTGAGGTCCATATATATCAAAATCAGAAAACTCAAGTCCATAAAGATCAACTAATTTATTATTTAATAAAGCAAGATCAAAGTTATACCACTTATCTTTATAGACATAAGTACCTTTTTTAGACTTATTAATACTAAAATCTAATTGTGGTGCATATAAAACATCTTCAAAGAGACTATATATTGAATTGGATACTAATATTGAACCATTATTTTTAAAATAAAAAGCATTTTCTCTATCAATATCATAAAGTGCTGTTTGTATATCACAAAATATTGATGGGTCTTCATTAAAATCACCAATACAAACTATATTCATATTTTGGCTTTCATCAATTATCCTTTTTAAAGTTTTTGTTAAATTAATTCTTAAATATTCTGTTTCTTCAAATCCTTCAATTTGACTTTTAGCATGACAGGCAATAATTCTTAATATTTCACCATTAATATTAAAATCCAGAGATAATACACTTCTAGAATTTTCAACTGTATGTACTCTTATATTTAAAGGCTCAATTTTAGAAACAAACCCAATTGCAATTGCACTATTCTCTTCTTTTATTGCTCCATAATATTGATAACCTTTTCTAGATAAATACAAATCCATCATATCTCTTAATACATTAGAATTCTCGACTTCTTCAAGAATAACAATATCTGAATTTAAATCATCAATAATATCACTAACATTTTTTAACCTTCTTCTATAAGAGTCTTCTCCGTATTCTTCAAGAGAAAAATCTTGATACTCACTACCATCAACATTGGTATCCATAAGATTTTGAACATTCCAATCAGTAATAACTAAATTTTTTTCACTTATCTGTGGTTCTTGACAACTTGAAAATAATAAACAAAAAATTGATAAAAAAAATACAACCATAACAAACCTCTAATTTATTTATTAGATTATTTGCATGATTGCATTTGATATATGTTAATAGGTCAGATTATAAATCTGATCTTTTTTCTACAATTCTACTAATGAGGCCATATTCTTTAGCTTCATCACTGAATAACCAATGGTCTCTTTCTGTATCTTTTTTTACTTGGTCAATACTTTTATTTGTTGCATCAGCAATAACTTTATCTAACTTTTCCCTTAATCTATCAATTTGTTTAGAATAAATTTCAATAGCAGTTGCTACACCCTTCATTCCACTCATAGGTTGATGTATTAAATAGGTTGAATTAGGTAACCCAACTCTTTGTTCAGAAGGAACTGCTAATAAAACAAGAGAAGCGGCCGATGCGACTAACCCAGCACCAATCATAATAACTTTTGGTTCAATAAATCTAACCATATCATAAATAGCATAACCAGCATCAACATCTCCACCAGGGCTATTTATATATATTTTTATATCTTTTTCACTATCATCAGCTTCAAGAACTAATAATTGTGAAATTATTTTCTCAGCACTTTCTTTATTTATTTCACCACTAAGCATAATACTTCTAGTTTTTAATAATCTTTCATTCATTTGAGGATCTTGAGTTTTTACTTCTTTTTTTTCTTCACTCATCAATCAATACTCCTAAATTTAATATCCTTAACAATATAATAGAAAAAATAGATAAAGTAAAATAGTATCAACTAATAAATTAATAAAAACTCATAAGGAAAAACAATATAGCTTATTAATCTTCAGAATCTCTATTTCTAAACCTGCGTCTTCTTGGTCTATTTCCTGTAATAATATCTACTTCTTTTTCAAGAGACGTTTCATCAAATACTTTATAAAAACCACCTTCAACAAATAAATGTCGTCCATCTAATAACATTAAAGACAATTTATATCTAGCATCTGTATATAGCTGTTGAACAGTAGTTCTTGCAATATTCATAGATTTACTACATTCGACTTGAGTATATCCTTTGTAATCAATTAGTCTTATTGTTTCAAATTCCTCATTGCTTAATATCACATCATCCATTTCTCCATTATATATTTCATTATGTTTTATAGGAGCAAAGTGCTTTATTTGTGAAAGATAGCCTAATCTTCTATACTTTTTATTTCTTGGCATAATTATATTTCCTCATATTTATTTTAAATAAGAAATGAGGAGAAAACTAGATAGATTTCTCCTCAAAAGAATAATAAATGAATTAATATAAAAAATAATTTATAAAAAAATTATTAATTTCCTCTGTTTCTTCTACCGTTGCAAGAGTTCCCTCTATTTGAGTTGCCTCTATTTGAGTTACCTCTTCTTCCAAACCCTGGACCTCTATTTAATCCATTTCCCATTGCTCGCTTGAATTTTCTAGTACATAAATTAGAATTCAATTCTGAACTTTCAGAAGCCTCTGTTTGAACATTGACATTCTTACATTTACCTTGGCCCCTGCCTGTCATACTACCTTGGCCCTCTGGGCCTGTTCCATTTAATTTTGGCATATTTTATGTCTCCTTATATTATATTTGTATTTATTGTGATTAATTTTATCTTTAAAAATAAAATTAAATTACTATTAACTAATCCGGCATATGTCGCTTACAAACATAAAGTAACATTATATCCGGCATATGTCAAGTATTATATTCGACATTTGTCATTTTTATTTTATAACACTTACTTAGGCCCATATGTTGTTTATATTTGCTGTTTTGATTATGATGAAGACAAATTAATTATAGGAGTTCTATATGAAATGTGGAACAGTTGCCATTATTGGAAGACCTTCAAGTGGTAAAAGTACAATGGTAAATACAATTGTAGAAATGCCAGTATCTATTACTGCAAAAACACCTCAAACAACTAGAAATGCAATTAGAGGAATTTATACTGATCAACGAGGTCAATTAATATTTACTGACACACCAGGATATCATCTTAATGAACAAACACTTAATTTAAGACTTCAAGAAATTGCTACTTCTCCTTTAAGTGAAAGTGATATTATTTTATATGTTATAGATGCAACAAGAGCTCCAGGAAAAGAAGAATTTGCAATAATTGAAATTTTAAAAGTAGTAAAAAGACCAATTGTCTGTGTATTCAATAAAAACGATATTATTGAAAAAGAAAAAATTGAGGAAACAAAAGCTTTAATAATTGAACAATTACCAGAAGCTATATATTTAAGTGCTAGTGCAAAAAATGATGATGGAATTGACGAAATTCTAATTGAATTATTTAAATTATCACCTGAAGGTCCTTTAATGTATAGTAAAGAAGCTTATACAGATAGACCTTTAGAATTTAGAATTAGTGAAATAATCAGAGGAAAAACAATTGCCCTAGCAAATAAAGAACTTCCTCATGCCATATATGTAGATGTAAGTGATATTGAGTTTAAAGAAGAAGAAAATTTAATTTGGGTTAGAGCATTTATTATAGTTGAAAGAGATTCTCAAAAAGGTATTATTGTTGGTAAGGGTGGCGATAATATAAAAAAAATTAGAGTTCAATCCTTTAAAGACATTAAAAAACTTTTCCCAGGAAAAAAACTTCAACTTGATTTAAGAGTTAAAGCTCAACCAAAATGGAGAAAAAATTCTTTTGTCTTAGATAAAATATTAAATTAATTTATCATATCAACTATTAAAGCTAAGCATAATGCTTAGCTTTAATTATATTTATATAAAGTTTGTTCTTTTTCTTTTCTCTAAAATTGGCTTTTCTAGATTTGCTAACTTAAAAGCTTTTATCATATAAGTCATATTTTTTGCAAGGACTCTCATAATTTGAAGACCTTCTTCATCTTTTTTTACTTCTTCTGGAGTATTGCCATGCACCATTGGCCAATATTGGGAAGAAACAATTGGCATTTGACTTATTGTAAAAAATTTATTTAATTGATCAATTGTAGCAGTTGTTCCTGCTCTTCTTGCACTTGCAATACTTGCAGCTGGCATTAATGCAATTTTATCTTTATCTAAAACCTTCATTAATTCAATCATAAAACTTGTTATTATAGGAGTTGGAGCAGCATAGTAAACAGGAGATCCAATAATTAAAGCAGATGCTGATTCAATTTTTTCTTTTGTTTCTTTAATAAAAGTTTTATCAACGCTTTTTTCAAGGTTTCCAATATATACAAATTCACTATCTATTTCATTATTTTTTAATTCATTAGCTATTTCAGATAAGGCTGTAAAGGTACAACCCTTCTCTCTAGGACTTCCATTAATTAATATAACTTTCATTTTATCCTCCAAAAAAATATGCAGCAAAGAAAAATTCTTGCTGCATCGAATGTTTAATTTTAGTATTTTTCTAAAATTGGTAAGATTTTATTTTTTCCACAAGTTAACATAAATTGTGCTAATTTAGGGCCTTTTGGTTTCCCAATAAGAATTGTATAAACAATACTAAAGAAAACACTAGTTTCTAAATCGTTATCTGTTGCACAAGAATACATTGCATTAGTAAACTCTTTATCACTTTGGTATTGATCCATATTGGAAACAACATCTTTTAAAGCTCTAATACAGACTAATTCTTTTTCAGAGACTTCAACTTTTTCACTATCTTTTGTTGAAAGTGCAAATCTAAAATCTTCAGGTGAGAAAGTTGTAATCCAAGCCCAAGCGCATTGACATCTTTCAACAAGTCGCTCTTTTTGACCTTCACTAATATCATCTAACGATGAAATAACAGAATTAATATCACCACCATGGATTTGTAATAAATTACATAAATGTCTAAAAGGTATTTGATAAGAAGGTTCACTAGGAATTTCACCAATTTGACTTAATTCATAAATTCTTCTTTGTTTAGCAGTTTTGCTTTCATTTGCTTGTTGTAATCCAAAATAAATTCTTTCACAAGTATCATAATCTTCATATATTTTTAATACATCTAAATCAAAAGAAATTGCAAATTCAGTATTTGGACGTGTTCCAACAAACATATATCTACAAACTTCAGGAGTATAAACTTCTAATACATCATATAATGAAACTACTTCACCGCTTGATGAAGAAATTTTCCCTCCTCTACCTTTTATTGAAATAAAATCATATTGGAACGAAACGGGAGGTTCACCATCAAACTCTTTGACAATGTTTTTACTTGTGTCGAAAGAGCCACCTTCACTATGATGATCTTTACCAGCTGGTTCAAAATCAACACCTTCAACACTCCATCTCATTGGCCAGTCAATTCTCCAAGGAAGTTTTGTATTTGGGGTTTCTCTGATATCAATAGTTTCTTCTTGATTTGTTGAATCATCTCTGTAAGTTATTTTATATTCTCCGTCCCAATCCAAGATAGTGGTTGTATCTTTATCAGTAAAAGAAGAAAATACAGAAATTGGCCACCAATCATCACCTAGAGGTGAAGTTCTATGTTCATTTAAATAAGATTTAATTTCTTCTTTTTTTTCTAAAGCTCTTTTAATACCTTCTGCATAAAAACTGCTTCTGTATCTTTTAGCTTGATATAAATATTCCGGATTGACCCCTACTTTTGGAAGAATCTTTTCAACATCTTTTTCATTTCCACGAGCATAATTTTCAGCTCTTTTTAGTGTATCAGGAACTAATGTAATTGGTTTTCTTAAAAATGTTTCTAATAACTCAGGATCAGGCATATTTTTAGGAACTTTTCTAAATACATCATAATCATCCCAGCTATAAATAAAACGAACATTTTTACCTTTATCTTTTAAAGCTCTTGCAACTAATTCTACGGAGATAATTTCTCTAAAATTACCAATATGAACTGTACCTGATGGAGTGATTCCACTTGCACAGGTATAACAATCTTTTTCACCCTTTTCACGGATGACCTTATCGGCGTAAATATCCGCCCAGTGTGTAGATACTATTTTCTTATTACTCATAGGAGCTAATTATATACAAAGAGGTAAGAGTGTTCAATAATATAAAAAACTATTTATATGAAAAAAAATAGTAATTATAATTTCTTATTATCTTTAGATATTAAAATAGCTCCCCAATAAATTCAGGGAGCTATAAAAAATTAGTTTATTTATAATTTAGAAATCTAACATTAATACAAGAGAACCTACACTAACATGTGTTTTCTCTTTATCAAAGTTATCACCTTTCAATACATAAGCATATTGATAACCTAAACTAGCAAAATCAGAAATACAAATAGTAGCTTGAACACCAGTTGATGCAATTAAATTACCTTCACTTACACTAGTATTTACATATTCTAACATTCCATAACCAACATCAAAGAAGAAATTAAATCTTGGAAACACTCTAGCAAAAGATATTTCATCTAATTCAAACACAGAAACTCTTAAATCTAAATTATTTACAAATGTTAATTTGTTGTTATAAGAATAAGAACTAAAGCCTCTTACTTTTCTACCTAAAGAAATAGATTTCCTAAAATAAGTTGGGACACAATTTCCATCAGTATAATTTGCTACAAATCTATCAACTAATACTAAAGAAAAAAGATTTCTACCTGAATCATAAGCTTGTCTACTTATAATAGTTTTTGCAATATTCATTTCTGCATTCGCACTATAGAAATCAGATTTACCAATTAGAGAATTAACCTGTACAGGCGCAATAGAGAATTCAGAATCTAATAAAAATCCATCTTGAGTAAACATATCATCATTCATCAAATTTAATTTTAACCCTGCAGTGAAATAAGTACCTAAATTATTATCTCCAATCAAATCTGGATAAATTGTGCTACTAGTTAAATTAGCTCCATCTTTAAAATATTCAAATATTCCATCATAAGCTATGGAGGCTGTTATTAAGTCAGAAAATAATCCTTGATTTAATCTAACCTTCCAATCAGCTCTAATTAGATCTAGAGAAAATTTATTTACTGCTGCATTTGTTCCAGTTGTTTTTGAGTTCCATAAAGATCTCTTTTCAAGTCCACCACCTAAATAAGTTTGAAGCTCAGTTGTATTTCCTTCAATAAAAGTCCAATCAGTTTTTCCAAGTCCAACATTTAAATAAGTAGGGCCAATACCCATTAAATAATCTTCATGCATACCCAAAGCGCCAAATAAGAATTTGTAATCACTAGAAAAAGTAAAACTAGAAACAAAAACTAAAAAAACACATAACAAAGTTATTTTCTTTTTCATTTTATATATACCTCTCCATAAGATAATAAATCAGAAATATTAAAAATACTAGAATAATTTTTCTAAAACACACTTTCCTAATCTTTGTGTGATTATATCACCGATTAAATTCTCACTTTTAGATATTCTTGGATAGAAGAATAAATAAATGGAGAAATCAATGAACACAAATGATGTAACAATGTATTTAGTAATTGTGGTTGCTAGTATACTACTAATTAATAACTTATATCAAAGAATCGCTATGATGAGAGCAAAAGCTAAAGGAGCTATTTATCATAGAATTTCACAAGAAGATGCAAAAGAACAAATGGATAAAGATAAAAGCATCGTAATTTTAGACGTTAGAACCCCTAATGAATATAAAACAGGTCATATAAAGAGAGCAAAGAACCTTGCTACACCTAAAGAAGTAGAAAGTAAATATCCAGACAAAGATACTGTATTATTTGTATATTGCCAAAGTGGCAGTAGAAGTTTAAAAGCCTCAAAAAAGCTTGTAATGAAAGGATATACCGAAGTTTATGATATTGGAGGCCTTTCATATTGGAACTATGGAACAACAAAGAAATAATTAATAGCCTAACTTAAAATCTTTATAATTCCTCAAAAGTAATTAAATATTAAAATTACTTTGAGGTTTTTTATTATACAAATAATTAAAAATAAACAAGTTTCTAATATAATAGTTAAAATATTATATAATAAACATAGGTGGCTTTATGGATGACTATACCTATTGTAATTATAACAGTTTGAATATTGATAAACTCTCTTTTGCATATAGTAATGCTTGTGGTTTATTTTTCTCTTATAACCACGTTAATGATAAATCCACAATCTTGGAAATTTTGGGATCACATCATATTGTTTAAAATAATTTATTATATCTTTAATTCTTTTTTTATTGAATTAATTGATAAATAAAAAGGTATAATTTTCTTATTGACACTTATTTTGAAATATGCTAATTTCACCTTTGTGAATAACTTATTCACCAAGGGCCTATAGCTCAGTTGGTTAGAGCAACGGACTCATAATCCGTGGGTCCCAGGTTCAAGTCCTGGTGGGCCCAATTTATAAAAACTCCTTAAAACTAAGGAGTTTTTCTTGTTTTAAAGGCAATTTAAATATTATTACAGCTTTCAATATCTCAAAAATATTAAATAAAGAACAATTATCTCCTAAATATAAAAATATTTTAGACTTAAACAATAGAAAGCTATTAATATAATTTATTTAGTTCTAAACCTAAGATATACAAAATTTAAAAGACATCTGAAGAGTAAAATTAAATGAGAATCTAAGATTCAAACCAAATAAAAGAAAGCCTTGATAAAAACCAAGTTAAAAAAAATATTATTAACGGAATCATCAATCTCCCCTTAGCCCTAAATATATTTAAATTTGTAACTCAGATAAATGACTTTCTAAGACTCCCAAACAAAACGATTCCAATTCCAATAGGATTTCTACTTGCTGTTATTTTATTCATGAAAAGAATTAACTTGCTTATATATACTTATAGTATTAGACTATAAATTGATTTAGTTCAAAAATGAATTTTTTAAGATTAAAACTACAATTAATATAAAAATCAATTTAAAAACAAAAAAATCAATAATTATTTTAAAAGGAAAAAAAATGAAAGTAGGAATCTTATATTATTCAAAAACAGGTCACACTTTAGCTGCTGCAAAAGCAATTGCTGAAGGAATTAAAAATTCAGGAACTCATCAAGTAGATTTAATTAATGCAAATTCTGTTGAAATTGCTATATTAAAAATCTATGATGGTATTATTTTTGGAAGTCCATGCTGGGGTGGTAGCATTACTAATAACGGAGTAGCTACACCAGTAACAAAAGCATTAAATAAATTAGACGAAAATAGTCTTAAAGATAAAATTGCTGGAGTATATACAATTTATGCTATTAAGGGTGGAGAAAAAACAAAGAATACACTAATTAAAACAATAAAAGAAAAAGGGTGCAAAATAATAATTGAAGGCCCAAATATTAAAGCAGGTGCTGTTTTAAGTATTGGAAAA
The DNA here is from genome assembly GCA_963678575.2 of Sphaerochaetaceae bacterium. GTDB lineage: Bacteria > Spirochaetota > Spirochaetia > Sphaerochaetales > Sphaerochaetaceae > Pleomorphochaeta. The sequence goes on from CAXXHV010000002.1 coordinate 2,163,792, forward strand.
GGTTCTTCTATCTCTGAACAAGATATTCAACTATTAAAGCATTTTGGACAATCTTTTGTAAAATAAAAATATTGATAATATGAAATAATTAATTTGAAATTATTTGTATTTTGTAAAAAACTAAATTATTTTTAAAAATGGCTCTGTTTTACAAGGTAAAATCATATCATATGAAAAAGATAAATTAATTAATTTTGAAAAAAGTGATGGTACTCAAATTCTTTATGATTATTCTACTGTATTAACTACTAGAACAAATATTGATATTGATAATTTAATATCACAATCTCTTTCTCCAACTTACAATATGATTAAGTACTATCCTAGAAAAAAAGATGGTGCTTATGAACTTTCTCCACGTTATACCTATAAAGGACAAACCTTTACTATGGAAAGTAAATGTGGCCATCCAACCCAAATCTTAGAATTCTTTGATATGCTTGATCAAAATCAATTAAATAGTGAAACAAAAATCTTAATTGAAGAACTTAAATCAAACTTACAAAAAAATAAAAATATTATGACTACAAGTTTAATTTCACAACTTGTAGGAGGAACTCTTTTATTTGTTCCTTATATTGTCATGGATGAATCAACAAATCCTGTTACTATTCCAGATTGGGCTGGCATTACAGGTTTAGTTGGCCTTTCTCTTGATATAGTAGGTTTAGGATTATTTACAATACAGTGTATAAAATTCAACCAAGATAAATTAATAGAACAAATTGCAATTTCTTTTAATCAAAATTTAAATTAAAAATACTTTTCTAAATTAATTGATATAATAACTATTTTAGAATCTCAAATTATTTGTAATTTTATTAATGGCAAACATGATTGTTTTACAATTGAAAAATTAGATTATTATTTAGTGGTTAACAAAAATTTATTTAGTTCATTTAATCGCTCAATCGAAGTCACTTGTTCTTTTAAAAATGGAACTAACACTATCTGAGAAAAAGGGAATGTATCCTTTATTCTTTTTTGAAAATTAAAATTTAAAGAATTAGATTTATTTATAATAATTGTATTTAATTTAAAATTTAATTCATTCATTTCTTTTTTGATTAATAGACTTTCTGAGAAACTTAATTCATCCTCATTTAATACTAAAGAAAATTCTACAAAAGAATCATCTTGCAATTTTTTATTTAAAGCTTCATATCTATGCTTCATATTATTAAGTTGTTTAAAAATAGGATCATCTTCAAGCTTTTCAACATTCTCTTTTCTTATATTTTTTATTGAATTTTTTTTATTAACTATTTCTTGTCGCATAGAAATAAGACTATTAATCCAATGTAAATTTACACTTGGTAAAGCTATAGTTTTTAAAGTAAGAGCAGTAGGCGGTGTATCAATAAAAATATTATCAAACTTTTTTTCATTAAAACATCTCTCAAGAGCCATTAATGAGGCATATTCTTCAGTACCGGGGGCATATTTTAATACAGAAAAATATCTATCAATGTTTAAAGCTTGTTGGTAACGATATATTCCTTTTAACTGTTGTTGCATAGATTTTATATATTCTTTACCAAGTTTTGTTATATCTGATTCTCTAATATATAAATTATTAAGAACCTTTTTAGGCTTATTATTAAAAGTCATATTAAAAATATCATGCAAATTATGTGCTGGATCTAAAGAATCAAGCAAAACATTATTCCCTTCATTAACAGATTTAATAGCCCCAAGGGAAGAGCAAGTTGATTTACCTACCCCACCTTTTCCAATATATATATATGCTTTTTTCATTATTTGACCTTATTTATAATCACTCTTATGGTTCACCCATTATACTTGCTAATTCACTTAATCCATTTCCAGTTTGAGAAGCCCTCAAAAGCATCCTCTCAATATCTTTTTCCATGATAGGAATTAATTCTAAACAGACTGGCAAAGGTGGAGAAGGAAGTCCTATTGCTCCACCAAAGAGCATAAGAGTAAATGAATTTTCCATCTCATATACTTCATATTCTATTTGCGCAGTCGCTTTATATAAAGAAGCTTGGTGAAAGCCAATAATAAAACCTTTAACTTCATTGAAAATTTTTTTAATTAAATTCATAAAATCACTCTTCTATTTTAACTTTATAAGTAATCAAATCTTTCTCGATTACTTTTGAAGAAGGAAAAATAGAATATATTCCCCAAATACAAACAAAGATTGAAAAATATAGATGATATTTATAAATTGGATAGTAATATCCATATAGAGCAAAAAAAGACCCAATAAAAATACTTATATTTATAAAAAGTTTAAAATTAAAATATTCAGAGATATCTAATCCTTTATTTTTAAGACTCTTTTGGTAATAACCTGTTCTAAATAGTATTGGAAGAGCTACGGAAAATAGTGTGGCTCCAACAAAAACAATTGTAGAAATAAATCTATTAGCAATTCTATTTTGATTATCTTTAAAAATAAAAATTAATATTAAAAATATAATTGTAATTGCATAGTTAATATAAGTAATCAAGTTTATTTTTTTTACTATTTCTTTCACGTTTTTATCCATTTTTTGTAATATATTGTAAATATTATAATTTAGGGTGTCAAAAAGACACCCTATTTATTTTTAATTAAGCTATTTTCTCTTCTTTAGATGTAAAGATAGCTTTAATACTTTCTATCGAAACTAATACAACAATAACAATAATTACAAAATTAATAATTCCTAATAGAACACTAGTAGCTTTTACATAACTCAGTTCATTAATAATTAATGCCCATAAAGTCATAATTAGCATAAAAGCAGCTGGAATGAAAGTTACTAAATATTTATTTCCACCACGTTTTTTTAAATAAACTGATGCAGTAAATAAAGCTAAAGCAGCTAATGTTTGGTTATTTGCACCAAATAAAGGCCACAAGGAAAGAGCTCCTTTACCATCAACTCCAGTTGAAAAGGCTAATAGTCCCGCTGAAATAAGAGCTAATAATGTGGCACCATACTTATTAGTAAAGAAAGATTTATTATCTGCAGCACCAACTCTATTTGCGCCTAGTAATTCTTGAATAACATATCTTTGTAATCTTGTAGTAGTGTCTAAAGACGTTCCAGCAAAAGAAGCTACAAATACACCCATTATAATTAATCCTAGATATTGTGGAATCCCAAGATAGCTAATCATATTTGCAGAACCTTCAACAAAAGCAACAATCTTTGATCCAAGACCTGCTGCTGCACCCCAAGATGCATAATGTTCAGTCCATTTTGCAATACCTACAACTGAAGAAGAATCACCACGAGAAGCAAGACCAATACCTGCTGCAGTTGCTACAATTACTAATACAGCTAAAGCACCTTCCATCAACATGGAACCATAACCTACAAAAACAGCATCAGTTTCTTGTTCTACTTGTTTTGAAGTGGTTCCAGAAGCAACAACAGCGTGGAAACCAGATATTGCACCACAAGCTATAGTAATAAACAAGAATGGCCACATTGAAGGAGCTCCTTCAGGATGAAGTTGGACAGCTGGGGCAACTATTTCTAAACCATTAAATGATGAAACAAATACACCTATAATCAATAAGCCCATTGCAATAAACAACTCCCAAGCATTAATATAATCTCTAGGTTGTAATAAGGTAGTAACGGGTAAAGTTGAAGCAATAAATGCATAAATAAATAGAATTATTGTCCAAATACCTGTAGCAGGCATTGCACCAAGGCTAGGCATATCTAAAGGAATAATATGACCTAATACAACTGTAATATACATACCAACTACAGCAAAAATAGTTGCAATAGTAACATTCTTATTTTTCTTATAAACAGCAATTCCTAAGGCTATAGCTATTGGAATTTCCATCCAAACTGGAAAAACTGCTTCGGGATACATATGAAAAATTACAGCCATAATCATTCCGAGAATTGCAAGAAATAACCACAATTCAATAAAAACAATTAAGAAAAATGCAAATCTAACTTTTTTACTGATATATTGAGAAGCAATTTCTGAAATAGATTTACCTTGAGATCTTAAAGACATTACCAATGTTGAAAAATCTTGAACTGCTCCCATTACAATCGAACCAACAAAAATCCAAATTAGAGCAGGTAACCAACCCCAAATAACACCGATAGCAGGACCTACAATTGGACCAGTACCAGCAATTGAAGTAAAATGGTGTCCAAAAATAATACCTTTTTTAGTAGGAACATAATCAACGCCATCTTCAAATTCATGTGATGGTGTAATATTCTTTTTTGATAATTCAAAAATCTTATTTCCTATGAATTTTCCATACAATTTATAAGCTACAATATAGCCTACAAAAGCTAATACCATAATTAATACAGCATCCATAAAACCCTCCTAAAACAATATATCACTCTTTTAATTGAACACCTATTTATAGACAATGTCAAAAAAAAATTTAATTCTATTAAGCAAATATTTCATAATTTTTATTTAAATTATAACAAGTTTATTATTTTTTTAAGTTTTTAAAAATAATTATATTTTATATAATATTATACTAAGCAACAATTTATTAATGACACTCTCTTAAAAATAGATTATAAAATATATGAATGTTTATTTTAGAAAAAATAATTCCTTATAAACTTAATTCTTATATAAAAACTAATTTTAATATTATTATGTATAGTTAAAAAACAAATATAGAAAAAATTTTAAACAAAAAATTAAAATCACACTTTTTGTTTTATTTGAGAAAATAAAAAAACACTTTGAATAAAATATAATTCTTCTTATTCAAAGTGTTATTTAAAATTTAGATTTATTAATATTTTGTACTTTGCTTTTTAAAAGAGTTTAAATGATTAATAGAACCTTTTTTTAATGATTCAAAAACTCTTCTAACATCATCTGGTAAATCATAGCTCAAAAATTTATCATACATTGCAATATTGGCAATTTCTGCTTCTACACCAATATCATAAATTTCTGAAATTGAATCTGGCAGAACAACATGAGTGGTTGCATCAAAATCACTTACTTCAAAACCATATACATCATAAAGATATAATAAAGCCTTTTCATGAGATTGTTCAGCTTTAATTATATTAGAAAAAGGTCTACTTATATTAAATTCTTTCATTATAAATTCATATTCCGCTAAGGCTAACCTTTCATCCTCAATAGCATATTGAAGCATTTCTTCTAAAGTAAATTCGTCAGTATTTTTTGCAGCAGATGAACCAAACAATTCATTTTCCAAATTATTATTGCTAATTTGTTCAACTAATGCAGCTGCTTCAGGGTCTATTCCTTGAGAGGTTTCTTTTGTTCCTTGAGCAAAGACCATTCCAAATGCAGAAGTTAATACTATAAGTAAAGTTACTATTTTTTTATTTTTTTTCATTTTTATTTTCCATCCTTGTTTTTACTATCTAACTGAAAGGTAATATAAAAATGTGGTGAATATATGGCGAAATAAAATAATTATAAAATTGTTTAAAATATTAAAAAAACAAATTCATCTATAAACAAAAAAATTGGCCTGCATTTAGCAAGCCTTACACACACTGTGGATCCTTATAGATAAATTTGAAAAGATTTTTATTTTAGCATTGTAGATAAAAACTTCTCAAATAATAAAAAATATATACTTTCATTATATAATTATTGCTTTATCTTGTGCCTCTATAGCTAATTCAATTGCTTTAAAAGTATGTTCTTGCGATATAGCTAATTCAGTTCTATCTAAACAATCTCTAATTAATTGTCCAAAGAAAGGAAACCCTACTTTATTGTGAACACATATATGTTTTTCTTCTTTATCGTTAACTAAAATAACATTATCTGGATCATTAGATCTTGCAACATCAAGATATTTTCTTAATTCAATATAACCTTTTGTTCCAGAAATTACTAATCTACCATCACCCCAAGTAGAAAGACCATCAGGAGTAAACCAATCAACTGAAATATAACAAGGAATATTATTATCAGTAATATAAGTTGCATCACCATAATCTTCAAACAAGGGATACTCTTTATTATTTAAATTACCAACTCTTGAAGAAATTAATTGTGCATCTTTTGCTTTAGCATAATATAATACTTGTTCTAATTGATGAGATCCAATATCTGTTAAAATACCTCCAAATTGTTCATTATTAAAAAACCAATCTGGTCTATTACTTAAAGAAATACGATGAGGTCCCCACCCTTTAATACTTAAAATATCACCAATTGCGCCTTCATCAATTAATTGTCCAGCATAAATAGCCGATTCAACATGTAAGCGTTCACTATAATATACAAACCATTTTAAATTAGTTTCTTTTACTTTCTTTCTTGCTAAATTAACTTGTTCAATTGATGTAAAAGGAGGTTTATCTGAGAAAAAATCTTTGCCTTTATCTAAAGAATTTAAACCAATTTGAAATCTTTCATTAGGAATTGCTGAAGTAGCAATCAAATTTATTTCTTTAATATTTAATAAAGCTTCTTCACTTTCAACAACAATAGCATTTGGAAAAGATTTTAAAAAAATATCAATTTTAGTTTTATCATAATCAAAAACATATTTTATTTCAGCGCCTGCTTCTTTTAATCCATTACACATTCCATAAATGTGCCCATGATCCATTCTGCAAACACCTACAATAAATTCACCAGCTTCGCATACAATATTCTTTAATCCTTTAGGAGCATAATTTTGCCCATCACTTTTTTGAAAATCTTTCATAACACTTCCCATTTTTTATTCAATTTTATTTAAAACAAGTTCTAATTTATTATCTAAAACTTGGTACGCAGCTCCGACAGCCCCACCAAAGAAATCTGTTTGTGTTTGAACGATAGAAATTTCAGTTGTATTATAATAATTAGCAATTTTCTTACTTATATAATCACAATAAAAATTTCCATAAATTCCCATTGGACCACCAATAATTATTCTTTGAGGATTAATAATATTTATTAAATCTCCAATGACAGTACAAAGAGGATTAGCAACTTTAATAACACTCTTTCGAGCTAGCTCATCACCTTTATTTGCGGCATCCATGATTGTCTTCATATCGACTTTTTTACAATTATCTAAAATACTTTTAGTATGATTTTCTTCTAATAATTTAATTGTATTTTCTTCAAAAACTGATAATGAGGCTACTGTAAAAAGACATCCTTTTTTTCCACATCTACAATAAGGTCCATCAGGATCTACAACTATATGACCAATTCCACCAGTATGAATATTTGTAGTTAATACTAATTTCCCTTCTAAGAAAATTGCAGTTCCAAAGCCATTACCAATTCCAAGATAAATAAAATTATCATAGTTTTTACCTAAGCCTTGTCTTGCTTCAGCTAAACCCATTGTTCGATATCTATTATTTATATAAACGGGCAATTTAAATTCATCTTCCAACATCTTTTTTAAAGGAATATTATACCAGCCCAAATCAACAGCTTTAATAATAGAGCCTGATTTAGGTTCAATAACCCCAGGACTACCAATACCAATAGCTGGTAATAAATCTTTCTCATATTTATTTATAAAATATCTTAAATTTGAACACAATTCTTGAAAAAAAGTATTAAAATTAATTGAATTTAAATCAACTCGCTTTTTTTCTATTATTTCACCAACTAAATTTACAACTGAAAAAAATAACATGTTATCTTCAAAACAAACACCCAATGCAAGCCATCTATCCTTATCTACAATTAATGAAATACCTGGTCTCCCTCTTCCAACAAGATTATTTTCACTTTCTTTTACCAATTGCAAATCAATCAATTTATTAATATTTTGAGAAGATGTAGTTCTACTAATGCCTAAATATTTTGCAATATCAGCTCTAGATGGAGATTCTAAAACTTCAACACTTTTTAGGACATTTTTAAAGTTTATTAATTCTACTTCTTCATTTTTCATTATATTCATCTCCAGCTTATTTTATTATTTTGTCATTCTTTATTACAAAAAGTCAAGTTTTTTATTTATATATTTTTATAAAATTATTAGATAACAATTATTAGTTAAATATCACAGAAATAATCAATAATTAATAAATTTTATCCTTTCTAAAATATTTGATATTTTAAAAATTTTTAACAATTTATTATTTATTTTTTTTAATTGACAAATAGATAATTATATATTAATAATATTTTGTAAGATACTTTTACAAAATAAAAACACTTGGAGTAAAAATGAAAAACATATATAACTTTATTGATAAGTTAAGGGCATCTTTGCTTGTTTTAATATCATCACTAACTGTTACCTTATGCTTTATTCAAATCATCTTAAGATACTTTACATTTATCTCATTAAGACCTTTCCCTTGGGGTGATGAAATAATCAGATTAAGTAGCATTTGGATTATTTTTTTAGGAATAAGTCTTGGAATAAAAGAAAATGCTCATTTTTTTGTTGATTTCTTTTTAAATAAAATAAGAAATAAGAAAAAACTAAAAATTGTTACTCTTATTACAGATTTAATTGTCTTATTTATCTTTTCAATTATTGTTTTTGAAGGCTTTAAATATGCACTAACAAATACTACAAGTATGCTTCAAAATATTAAAATTTCAATGTCACTTTTTTACTTAGCTATCCCAATTGGTTCTTTACTATGTATATTCGAATACGTATTAAAAATGATTTATGGAACAAATTACAAAGAGATTTTACAACAAAAAGGAGATAAATAATGATTCAAATTTTTGCTATTTTTGCTCTATTATTATTTTTAATATTTATTGGATTCCCTATTTTTATTGCACTAATTACAACTACAGCAACTTTCATGTTTATAATGGACTTACCCTTTAATCTAATAGTAATAAAAATGTTTGGTAGTGTTAATGCCTTTTCATTAATGGCTATACCTTTCTTTATTATTGCTGGAAACATTATGAACAAAGCTGATATTACTGACAAGATAGTAAATCTATCAGATTCACTAGTTGGTCAATTTAAAGGTGGATTAGGTCATGTAAATATTCTAGCTTCTATGTTCTTTGGGGGAATTCAAGGCTCAGGTATTGCAGATGCTTCTGCTATTGGTGGGATGTTAATTCCCGCAATGGAAAAACAAGGATACGAAACAGATTATGCTGTAGCTGTTACAGCGGGGTCTTCAATGCTGAGTCCAATTATTCCACCAAGTATTGCTATGATTTTGTACTCATTTTATACAGAAATACCTGTTAGTAAATTGTTTTTAGGTGGTATCCTTCCAGGTCTTATTATTGCTATTTTGATGATGGGTGTAAATAGATGGGAATATAGTAAAAGAAAATATAATATTCCAACTCATAAATTCTCTTTCAATAAAATGCTTTTGAGTTTAAAAAATTCAATTGGTGCATTAATGATGCCTTTAATAATTATTGTTGGAATAGTAAGTGGAATTGTAACAGCAACTGAAGCAGGTGTAATAGCAATAGCTTATGGATTATTATATGGATTCGTATTTACCAAAAAACTAAAATTATCTGATATCCCTGATATCTTAATTCAATCTGCAATAACAACAGCTGTTGTTATGATTACTATTTCTGCAGCTGGAGCTCTTTCTAACGTATTAGTAAGAATGAGATTTCAAAACTCAGTGGCCTCTTTCATTGTTAATGTTATTGGAAATAAGTATTTTGGAACTCTCTTTTTAATGCTAGTTATTATGATTTTAGGAATGTTCTTAGATCCAACAGTTCTTATAGCAATGCTTTCAACAACTATTCTTACTATTGGAAATCAGTTTGGATTTGATCCAGTATTTTATGGGGTTATCCTAGTTATTCTAATGCAAGTTGGAGCAATTACTCCTCCAGTCGGATCTTTCCTATTTGTTTCTTGTGGTGTTGCTAAAATCCCAATAGACAAAGTAGTAAAACCCTTAATCCCTTATATTTGCTCAGTAGTCTTTATCGTATTAATCAGTTTCTTTGTACCAAATTTGATTACATTCTTACCAAATTTAATAAAATAAAAGGATAATAATCTATGATAAATATTGGAATTATTGGAACAGGAGCTATCTCAAGAATACATATCGATAGCTATAAAAAATTTCCCAAAATATGCTCGATAGTTGCTATTTGCGATACCCTTGAAGAGAGAGCCATCAAAATATGCGAAGAAAAAGAAATTAATGCTAAAATTTATACTGATGTAAATTCAATGCTAAAAGATGCAAATATTGATGCTGTCTCAATATGTTTGCCTCCTAGCCTTCATAGCAAGTTTTCTATTTTAGCTTTAAATGCTAAAAAACATGTACTTTGTGAAAAACCAATGGCTACATCAATTGAAGAGTGTGACTTGATGATAGAAGCAGCAAAATTAAATGATAAAAAGCTCTCCATAGTTAGTCAAAACAGATATAAAAATGAAATAAATAAAATTAAAAAAATTATTGATTCTGGCAAACTAGGAAAAATACATTTTGCTAATTTTAACTCACTTTGGTGGAGATCAGACATTTACTATCATCTCAAATATAGAGGGACTTGGGAAACTGATAATGGTGGTTGTACTATGAATCATTCTATTCACTATATTGATTTAATGCTTATGTTATTCGGGAAACCAAAAAATGTTAGAGCCTACTTTAATAATTTAAATCATAAAAATAGTGAGTGTGAAGATTTTTCAATAGCTATCTTTGAATATGGAGATAAAGTAATTACTTTTAATTCTTCATTAGTTTCTCATGGAGAAAAGCAATCAATAATTATTGATGGCGAAAAGGCAGAAATAACAATTCCTTGGCAAGTGGATGCTTCTAAAACATTAGAAAATGGTTTTCCACAAGAAAACAAAGAAAAAGAAAAAGAAATAAATGACTTTTATAATTCAATCGAAAATTTAAAATATACAGAACACGATGCACAAATATTTCATTTCTTAAAAGCAACAGACGAAATTAGTTATACCAATTATATAAATGATATTGATGGTAAGGATACTGTTGAAGTTGTAATGGGGTTATATAAAGCAGCTCAAGAAGAATCAAAAGTAACCTTTCCAATAAATAAGGATGATCCTTTTTATAAAAAAGAAACAATGATTTCTAAAATGACAAGATTTAATGAAAAAAAAATCTTTTTAGATTCATTACCAACTATCGAAATTAGTTTAGGAAGAAATTTCTCTAAATAATTAATAAAACATGGAGGTTTATATGAAAAAAATTAATGTACTAATGGCAATGCTAATAGTTACTCTTGCAATGCCAATTTTTGCTCAAGGAAACGCAGAAGGGAGTTCAAAAACTTACAAACTTAGAACATCAACGAATCTAGCGGCAACAGGTACTATTGGAAAAAGCCTAACTAAATTTGTTGAATTAGTTAATGAAAAAAGTGATGGAAGAATTGTTGCAACTGCAAATTTTGGTTCTGAATTAGGAAACCAATCAGAACAAGTTGAAATGTGTAGAACTGGTTCTTTAGAAATGGTAGTTGCTGCACCTGGAACAGGCCCTGGAACTTGGGTACCAGAATTAATGATGTTCGAATTCCCTTACTTATTTAAAGATAATGCACATTACAGAAGAGCATTAAAAGCAATGGAAAATGAAGTAAGTACTCTTGTTGAACCTTATGGAATGATTGCTAAAGCAGGAATGTCTCAAGGGTCAAGAGATATGCTTACAAAAAAACCTGTAACTAAGATTGAAGATATCAAAAACGTTAAGATGAGAGGGCCAAATGCTGTCTATATCTCAATGTTTGATAGTTTAGGTGCTGCAGGGACAACAATGGATTGGAATGAAATATATACAGCATTAAGTACTGGCGTTGTTGATGGTATGGAAGCTTCTCCTAGCATGATCTACTCAATGAAATTCAATGATAATGCTAAATATTTAACCATTACTGACCATATTATTGCTTGTACTTATTATTTCTTCAATGCTGAATGGTATAATAATCTCCCATCTGATTTAAAAGTAATTGTTGATGAAGCTGCTGATGAAGCTGCTGCTTATCAAGCTCAACTTGATGATAAAGACCAAATTGATGCCCTTGAAGCAATGAAAAAAGATGGCGTTACAGTTATCGAATTAAAAGATAAAGCTAAATGGGTTGAAGCTTGTAAACCAATGCTAGAAGAATATAGAGCAAAAGGTGAAAACTGGAATTCATTTATTAATAAGTTAACAGTAATTGAATAGTTTATAATAAATTTTAAAAAATAATATCACTTCTTCCAAGTTGACAAAACAACTTGGAAGTTTCTTTATTCATTATTTATGAACACTTTTATTAAAATATGACATTAAAGATTCATATTTTTCGCACTCTTCTATGTTTATTCTTTTTTATTTTTATCCAATTTTTTTGATATACCACATTTGATCATTAACAGATTTCTTTAAAAGCAAAACGTCGTATTTAATATAATAAAAATTAAAAACGATTAAATACAAATTCAATAAAGATAAGCTAAATAACAAATTTAAAAATTTTATAAAAAAAGAACTATGAATTTATTATTTACTAATATATTATAATACTCATGGAAAATAATAGAAATTCATTAATTCAAATGCAGAATAGAAGAAATATTTTAAAAAAAGTTTGGGAAGAAAGATCCATTTCAAGAGCCCAAATTGCAAAAGATTTAAACATTACGCCTGCAACAGTATCTTCAAATGTAGCGGAACTTGAAAAAATGAATTTTATTAGGTTAGGACAAGAAGGAGAATCTTCAGGTGGTCGTAAACCTAAAATGCTTGAAATAAATGAATCTTCTTTACTAAGTATCGGTATCACAGTTAAAAAGTTTGAAGTCGTATCTGTAATAGTTAATCTAACAGGAGATGCAAAAATAACAAGAACTGATAAATACCCTCTACCTATTACAAAAAACAATATATTTAATACAATCATATACTCAATTAAAGAGTTAAAAAAAAATATAAATGGCAATTACCAAAGAATATTAGGTGTAGGAGTCGGCTTACATGGAGTAGTTGATTATAAATCCGGCATTTCCATTTTTGCGCCTGCTTTTAATTGGAGATATATAAATATAAAAGCACTTTTGGAAAACGAGTTTAAAATACCAGTATTTGTTGATAATGATGCTAGAGTAATGGTTTTTGCGGAGAAATGGTTTGGAAAATATAGAAACCTTAACAATCTAATTTTTTTAAGTTTAGATTCAGGCGTAGGTGGTGGAATTCTTATTGATGGAAAAATATTTAGAGGAGCAAATTCAGCTGCAGGTGAAATTGGACATATCAGAGTAAAAGAAAATGGTGTAAAATGTCTCTGTGGAAACTATGGCTGTCTTGAAACTGTAGCTTCAACTAGAGCTCTAATACAAGAAATTGTTACTCAAATTCAATTAGGTTATCCAACCATTATTACTTCAATGGTAGAAAATGGTGATTTAAATAAAATCAACTATTCAATAATTAACAAAGCAGCTAAAGAAAATGATGAATTAACTATCAAAGTTTTAAATACAATTGGAATATATGTAGGTACCGCTTTAGCTGATATAATCAATGTTTTTAATCCGGAAGCAATAATTATTGGCGGCGAACTTTCTAAATCTTGGGATTATATTGCGACCCAAATTTCAGACACAGTGAAAAAACAATCTATGACTGAATGCTGTAAGAATGTAAAAATATTAAAATCCTCTTTCGATGGAAGTAAAGGTGAAATAGGCGCCGCAGCGTTAGTATTAAATAAAATATTAGAAGAAGACTATTTATAATCAAAAAATATTTTGAATAATTTCAGGTTTTATATATACCATGTAAACTTTATTTAATTATTAAATTTAGTCTATAAAACAATTTTTAATCATTATTTTATCTAAAATTATAAAAACTTTTAATATATATCTTTATATAATAACAATTTAATTAAATTTAAAAATAAAACTTGCACGTTTATTCATCTAATGATATTCTACTTATAGCAAAACAAATGATATTATTTTTTAAATACTTTCTTTAATCATTAAATAAAGTATTTAATCTTAATCATAAAAAGGAGAAAAAAATGAAAAAAGTAACTACAATTTTCTTAGCATTACTTTTTATTTGCAATTTCAATACATTTGCAAATGGACAACAAGAATCAGGAATACCAAAAATTGGTGTAACTGTCTATAAATACGATGATAATTATATGTCATTTGTTAGAAAGGCAATTGAAAAAGCTGCTGCTGAAGATAGCAGTAGTGAATTGCTAATTTGTGATTCAATGAATGACCAAGCAAAACAAAACGACCAAATTGACACATATATTAATAAAGGTGTTAAAGCATTATGTGTTAATCTAGTAGAACCAGCTGCAGGTCAAACAGTTGTTGAAAAAGCTAAAAAAGCAGGAATCCCAATTGTATTTTACAACAAAGAACCAGCAAAAGAAGTAATAATGGGATACGATAAATGTTGGTACGCAGGGATAACATCTGCAGAATTCGGTATTCAACAAGGTCAAATGATAGTTGATGCTTGGAAAGCAAACCCAAGTTGGGATAAAAATAATGACGGAAAAATTCAATATGTTTTATTAAAAGGTGAGCCAGGACATCCTGATGCTGAAGTAAGAACTAGTGAGCCAATAAGAATAATTAAAGAAGCTGGAATTGGCGTTGATGAATTAGAACTTCAAACTGGAATGTGGGATGCCTCAAAAGGTAAAGATTTAATGGAAACTTGGTTAGCAAAACATGGAGATAAAATTGAATTTGTTATTTGCAATAACGATGCAATGGCTCTTGGTGCTGTTGAAGCTTTGAAAGCAGCTGGATACTTTACAGGAGATAAATACATGCCAGTTGTTGCCGTAGATGGATTGCCAGAAGCAGTAGAACTAATTAAAAAAGGTCAATTATTAGGAACAATTTTAAATGATCCTAAAGCTCTAGGTCTTGCAGCATACAAAATGACTGTTAATGCAGCTCAAGGAAAAGATCCTCTAGATGGAACAAATTATGTTTTTGGCGATAAAAAGGATGTTCGTGTTGCTTGTGAAATAACAATGGCTGGAAATCTTGATAAAGCTATTGAAGCTTATAAATAATAAATATTCAAAAATATTAAACATGGTGCACTTTGCACCATGTTTATATATTAATTAACTGGAGAAAATTCTTATGGAAAATAATCCTATCCTATTACAAGTTAGTGATATGTCAAAATCATTTCCAGGAGTTCAAGCATTAGATAAAGTAAACTTAAATGTCAAAAAAGGAACAGTTCATGCTCTTGTAGGAGAAAATGGAGCAGGGAAATCCACACTAATGAAATGTATTTTTGGAATATATCATCCAGACAAAGGAACCTTAAAACTAGAAGGAAACACAGTAAGTTTTTCAGAGCCAAAACAAGCCCTAGATAATGGAATTACTATGGTTCATCAAGAATTAAATCAGGTTTCTAGATTAAGAGTAATGGATAATATATGGCTAGGCCGATTTCCTATGAAAAATGGAATCGTAATTGATGAAAAAAAAGTATTAAATGATACCAAAATAATATTTAAAAATCTTGAAATAGATATAGATCCGTTAACAAAAGTTGAAAGGCTATCTGTTTCTGAAAGACAAATGATCGAAATAGCAAAAGCTGCTTCATACAATGCAAAAATAATTGTAATGGATGAACCTACCTCTTCTCTTTCTGAAAAAGAAGTATCCCATTTATTTAGAGTGATTAATAAACTAAAAGAAAAAGGATGCGGCATAATTTATATTTCTCATAAATTAGAAGAAATTTTTAGCATAGCTGATGAAGTATCTGTAATGAGAGATGGGAATATGATTTCAACAAAAAAAATTGAAGATATTAACATAGATAATGTAATTACATTAATGGTAGGAAGAAAACTTGATAACAGATTCCCAAAAAAAACAAATAAACCAGAAGGAGTCCTTCTAGAAGTTAAAAATCTATCTTTAGTTTATTCACAACTAGTAAAAAATATTTCTTTTAATCTTAAAAAAGGAGAAATATTAGGGATTGCAGGATTAGAAGGTTCAATGAGAACTGAAATTATTGAGGGATTATTTGGATATAGAACAAGAGAATCTGGCGAAATTATTGTAAATCAGAGTTTATGTAAAAACAACTCTCCTTCTAATTCAATTAAAAACAAATTTGCACTTTTAACTGAAGAGAGAAAATATAATGGGATATTTCCTGGAATGACAGTAAAAGACAACGTTATGATTTCAAATATAAATGAATACTGTAAATTTGGAGTAATAAATAATGAAAAAGTTAACAAAGATGTTTTTAAAATTATTAAATCTCTAAACGTAAAAACACCATCAGAAAAATCTATGATTAGAAACCTTTCAGGAGGAAATCAGCAAAAAGTAATATTCGGTCGTTGGATGTTAACTTCCCCTGATATTCTTCTTTTAGATGAGCCAACAAGAGGAATAGATGTCGGAGCTAAATATGAAATTTATCAACTAATTATTGAATTAGCAAAAGAAGGAAAAGGCATTATTATGATTTCTTCAGAAATGCCAGAACTTCTAGGTGTTTCAAACAGAATATTAGTCATGAGCAATGGAAAGATTGCTGGAATAGTTAATACAGAAGAAACAAATCAAGAAGAAATTCTTCGATTAGCAGCAAAATATTTATAGGAGTTCATTAAAAATGATTGAGTTAACAAAAGTCGATATAGAAAGAAAAAGAAAGCAACGGATTATAAAAACCCAATTAATGAATAATGCTATTTATATAGTATTATTTGTATTAATAATAATTATCACTATAGTTGATCCCACTTTTCTTTCAATAAATAATTTTAAATTTATTTTTACTCAAGCCTCAACAAGAATGATATTAGCTTTGGGAGTTAGTGGCATTATTGTTTTAGCTGGAGCTGATTTAGCTATTGGAAGATTTGTAGGATTAGCAGCCGTAGTATCTGCCTCTATGATGCAAGCCTTAGATAATCCAAATATTATATTTCCAGGATTAAATTTACCCGTTTTCATTCCAATTCTTTTAGTAGTTTTAATTTGTGGTTTAATTTCTATGATAGATGGAATAATCGTAACAAAACTCTCTGTAACTGCATTTATTGCAACATTAGGAATGCAAATGATTTTGTATGGTGCAACTTCAACTTATTATGAAAAAGTTTGCGGTGCAGCTCCTATCGGAAGCCTAAGAAATTCCTTTACAGATTTTGCTCAAGGAGATTTTTTTGGAATACCAAATTTAATTATTTATGCTGCAATTATCGTTGGAATAATGTGGTTTATTTGGAATAAAACAAAACTAGGAAGAAATCTTTTTGCAATTGGCAATAACACTGAAGCTGCTAAAGTTTCAGGTGTTAATATTACAAAAACAATTATTATAATTTATTTAATTGCTGGTTTTTTATATGGGTTTGCTGGAGCATTAGAAGTTGGAAGAACAGGTAGTGCAACAAACAATCTAGGAAATGGTTATGAATTAGATGCTATTGCAGCTTGTGTAGTTGGTGGAGTTTCATTGATGGGAGGTGTAGGTTCAATATTTGGAATTGTAATTGGTGTAATAATTTTCCAAGTAATAAACTATGGCTTAGTCTATATCAGTGTAAGTCCTTACATGCTTTATATAATTAAAGGAGCTATTGTTATTTTAGCAGTTGCTATTGATGCACAAAAATATGTTACAAGAAAATAATTAGGAGAATACAATGAGTTTTTTTTATGATACGGAAATAATTGATGGAAAAAAATCTTATTTATTAGGATATAGCAAAGAAACAAAAGAAGAACACGATGTGTTGATTAAATTATCTCCAACTTTGGGGAACAATTTATACTGCTTTAGAGTAGATGAATATGAAGTCGTTCATTACGACAGTTATTTTTCACTTGATTCATATTATACTGGCAATCCAATATTATATCCTTTCCCTAATAGATTAAGAAATTGTTTTTATCAATTCAATGGAAAACAACACTGGCATCAGAAACATGGAATTCCTATATTTCTTCATTCATTAGTTTATGACGAGAAATGGGAATGTGATGAGCCCGAAATAACTGACAATTATGTAAGAATCAAAACATGGATTCACATAACTAAAAAACATCCAATTTATGAAGGATTCCCTTGGGAGCATAAGTTAACATTATTTTTTGAAGTAAATAAACATGGTTTTGATATTATTTATGAAGTAGAAAATCTTTCAAATGAAGAACTTCCCTTTGGAATATCCTACCATACTTTCTTCAAGAAACTATGCGGTGACAATAATTCATTTATAAGAGTTCCAGCACAACATCTGATGGAATTAAGTGAAGAACTACTACCTACTGGGAAATTAATAGATGTAGAAGGAAAAGCTTTTGATTTGAGAAAACCAATCGCTCCAAGCAAACTAAATCTAGATAATTGTTATACTACAATGATTAAAGATGAAAGAGTCTTTATTGATTATCCAAATATTGGGTTAAAAATATATATGGATGCTACAGAAGATTTTACTCACATGCAGGTTTTCACGCCTAAAAATAAACCCTTTTTCTGCGTAGAAAGACAAACTTGTTCCACTGATGCTGTAAATCTTGATAATAAAGGGTTCAAAAAAGAAGCACATCTATTGAGAGTAAAACCCAAAGGGAAAAAGGTAGGAACAGTAAATTTTATATATGAATTCAATAAATTAAAAGAGGCTATATATGACTAAAATATCATTAATTGGAGCTGGAAGTATTGTTTTTTCTAAGCAACTCATGGTTGATATTTTAGGATTTCCAGCTTTAGAAAATTGTGAATTCTGCCTTGAGGATATTAACCCTGAAAGGTTAGGACTAATTGAAAAAGTTGCAAAAATGTTTATAAAACAGAGAAATAGCAACGCAACAATAACAACAACTAACAATATTGACCAAGCAGTAAAAAATGCTGATTTTGTTATAAATCTTGTTCAAGTCGGAGGCTTTCAATCCACATTAGTAGATTTTGAAATCCCTGAAAAATATGGTTTAAAGCAAACAATTGCAGACACCATGAGTGTTGGAGGAATATTTAGAGCATTAAGAACAATGCCTGTAATGGATGAAATTTGTAACGCAATAATTAAATACGATTCTAAAGCATTCTTATTAAATTATACTAATCCAATGGCAATGCTATCTCAATATGTTTTGAAAAAATACCAATCAGTTAAATATGTTGGGCTTTGTCATAGTGTTCAAACAACAAGCAAGCAACTTGCTCTTTATCTAAATGTTCCTTATGAAGAATTAGATGTAAAAGTTGCTGGAATAAATCATCAAGCTTGGTTTTTAAAACTAGAAACAAAAGGAATAGATTTATACCCAAAACTATTTGAAATAAAGAACAAAATCGATAACAATCCGGATTATATTCCCAAACATCTTTATGATTCTCCTGCTTCAGATTCTTGGTTTAGAGAAAACTTTAAAGAAAATGCTGTTGAAACCTTTGAAGGGGATAAAATAAGATTTGAGATGTTAAAAAGGTTAGGTTACTATGTAACTGAATCTAGTGAACATAATGCAGAATATTGTCCGTATTATTTAAAAGATCCAGACCTAATTAAAAAATATAAAATACCAATAAATGAATATATTCGCCGCTGTAAAATAAACTTAAAAGAATATGAATCAACAAAACAAAGTATTTTAAATGATGAAGAATTATATGTAAATATGAGTGAAGAATATGCAGGATCTATTATTAATTCAATTGTTAGTGGAGTAAATAGTCAAATCAATGGGAACGTTTTAAATACCAATTTAATAACAAATCTTCCCAATAATTGCTGTGTTGAAGTTCCTTGCTTAGTTAATAAAAATGGGATTCAACCTACCTATATTGGAGAAATTCCTGAACAATTGGCCTGCTATAACAGAACAAATATTAATGTTCAAAATTTAGTTGTCGAAGCAGTTCTTCAAAACAAAAAAGAATTAATATATCAAGCTATAATGCTAGATCCGCTTTGTGCATCTATGTTGAATTTTTCACAAATGGATGAAATGACTAATGAATTATTTTTAGCTCATAAAGAGCTAATACCATATTTTAACTAAAAAAGGAGTATTTATGAAAATTGTATTAATTGGTGCAGGTAGTGCTATGTTCGGTCTTGGAGCACTAGGTGATATTTTTAAAAGCAAAACTTTAGAAGGATGTGAAATATGTTTAGTAGATATTAATCCAGTATCACTTGGAGAAGTAGCAAAAGTATCTAACGAATATATAAATTCAAATAATTTAAATTATAAAATAACTTCTACAACAAATAGAAAAGAAGCATTAAAAAAGGCTGATTTTGTTTTAATATCAATAGAAGTAGGAGATAGATATGAATTATGGGAAATGGATTGGAATATCCCTCTCCATTTTGGAATAAAACAGGTTTATGGAGAAAATGGAGGTCCTGGAGGACTCTTCCACTCTTTCAGAATTATACCTCCAATATTAGAAATTTGTGGTGATATAGCAAACATTTGTCCAGAAGCAATAATTATGAATTTAAGCAACCCTATGACAAATATCTTAACTGCTGTAACAAGAAAATATCCACAATTAAATATTATTGGATTATGTCACGAAGTTTCTTCAATGGTTATTCATCTTCCAAAAATATTAAATAAACCATTTGAAGAATTACACACAATATCTGGAGGATTAAATCATTTTAGTTGTTTATTAGATGCAACATATGTTAAAGATGGGTCTTCTGCAATGGAAGATATAATGGAAAAAGGGGTCCCTTATTTCGAGGGAACTATAGAAAGAGGACTATTTATGGAAATAATTAAATATTTTAAAAAAATTCCAATTACGACCGATAGTCATTTTAGTGAATACATACATTGGGCACAAGAAGTTGCAGATCATTCAGGAGTTATGGATTTCTATACAAATTATAAAAAAGAATGCTTAAGTCATCAAGTTGATATGTATGGTAGATTAAAATCAGGGACTCTCCCAGAGGAATATTGGAGAGTTGTTCCCATAATTGAAGGTATAATTAATGATGATAACCATGAAGAGCTAGCAATTAATATGATAAATAATGGGCTAATTTCAACCTTACCAAACGACACCATTGTTGAAGTTCCAGCAATAGTTAATAAAAAAGGTATACAAGGAATAAATATAGATCATGTTATGCCATTAGGCTTCTCTTCACTTTTAAATAATAGAGTCGGAGTTCTTAGATTATGTGCTGAAGCCGTAATACAACAATCAAAAGAATTAGCATTACAAGCACTTCTTGTTGATACAACAAACAATAGCATTCTTCAAACAGAAAAACTATTAGATACAATGATTAACCTTCAAAAAGATTATCTAGGATATTTTAAATAAATATTAAACAATTAGATAGTAATTAAACAACTGTTCAAATTACAGTTGTTTAATTATTTTATTATTTCTTTCTAAAAGTTTAACCAGTCTGGGACGATTATATCTTTGAGCAAGGATACAGGGCAAATTTACTAATAAAGCATATAACAACATTATCCAAACGATATAAAAAGGACACCAAAATCCAAATACCCAAAAAGGAATAATTTGACACCAATGAGAAAGTTCTGCTCTACCAGTTTCAATTATAAATTTATTTAAATAATCATTATCAAAAGTCTTTATATTTTTCTTTCTAAATCCATTTTTATGAGCTTTAGCTCCATCAGGTAATAAATGCTTCCATTTATGAATCTTAAATATTTTTTTATATATTTGCCCATTTTTTTCCCATTTATATTCTTTTAAAATAAAAAAATTAGGATTAAGCATGCTAGGTTTCAACAAATTAAATATTAAAGTTATAATCAATTGAAGAAAGGGCCAAACAATAAAAAAAGATACAAGCATTACCCAATCAGGAACAAAAATAATTTGCATATTAACTCCTACAATTTTCTACCTTTCCATGTTGTAGATTTAAAAAAGTAAGTCTTAAAAAGGGAGTAAAAAAATATTACAACAAAAGCAAACAAATAAAAAGGAAATAACAGACTTATTACAAAAGGAAAAGAGCCTATTTTCTTCGTATCCTTTCTAAGTTTTATTACAGTAATGATATATATTATTATTTCAACAAATAAAGAAAAATAATTCTTTAAAACAATTGAATTTCTTATTTCAATAGGTAAAGCACTTAAATAACTCACCCAAAAGAACACCATAAAAAATAATTTCAAATCTATCGAAACTGAAGCTTGAGAAAAATTTTTAGACCACCCTTCTAATAGTTGAAAAAACCCTTTGGGATACATTTTAAATTTAATTTCATCCCCACCTAATTTTAAATCAACATTAATTGAAATACTGTTATAATATTTACCAAGATGCAAATCTTCAACAACTCTATCTTTTACAGGTTCATAACCTCCGTTATCTAAAAATACTTTTTTATCTATCATAAATACAGGTCCATAAAAACCAATATATTTATCTCGTTTATATATAGATAAAGATGTTGCACAAATTTGAATTAAATTAAAAAAATAAGAAAAATATTCATAGAATTTATTTACGATATGATATGGTTGAACAGATAAAGGATTCTTTGTTTTTTCATATTTAGAAACTAAACTCTCTACTGCAGTAGAAGAAAATCTTACATCTGAATCAATAAATAATAATATCTCTCCACTTGCAATATTTGCACCATTTTGACAAGCCCAAGTTTTTCCTCTCCATCCATCTTTTAAATTATCAACTAATAAATACTTCACATTATGTTTTTTTATCACACTAGCAGTATTATCTTGAGAATTATCATCAACACAGATGATTTCATGAATATTATAAGTTTGTTTTTCAAGATCGCTTAAAATATTATCTATGTTATTTTCTTCATTCCGAGCTGGAATAATAATTGAAATTTTATAATCTTTATTTAGACAGAAATCTTTTTTTAATAAAGGAAATTTACTAAAAAGAAAAAAGGATACTATGAATCCAATAATTATAGCAATGATATTAATTTCCACACATTAACTGCCTTTTTTATTAAGAAATATTTCTTATCAAAAAATTTCTTTTACTAAAATAAGAATTTATTATTAGTATATCATAATAATATTATTTGTTAAAAAAAATAAGGAATTAACGAAGTAAAAAAAATAATATTTCTATATTATAAAAACAAAACTTGTTTAAAGTATCTAGTAATCATAAATAAATATTATATTTCAATTTTTAAAATAATGATTAAGCAAATAAAAATTTATTAAAAAATCTTTTATAAAGATTTGTAAACAATTCATAAATTGAACAAATTTTATCACTTAAACAAACTACAAGACTTTCTTTAGATTTCGGAATAGAGAAAGTAATTGGAAACATATGTTTTAATATTATATCTATTTCTTTTTTAGTAAGAGAAATATCTTCTTGAGCTGCAATCACAGCTTTGCTTGCATGCCTTCTTAAGTGATGCTTTTTTTGTTCTTCATTTTTATCATGACAATCATAAAGATAATAATCATGAAGAAGTGCCCCTCTCGTTAACTGAAGATAATCAATATTTAATCTAAGGAGTTTTGATATAAAAACTGAAACATATGCTACATTAACACTATGTCTAAGCAAAGATGTCCCAAAGTGATGAGTATATGCTCTAGTTTGTAACAATCTAGTATTTTTACATAATTGATTGAACGTTTGAGAAAACATTTCTAAATCAATTTTACTTTTTGTTTTTAAATTCACAAACAGAGTATAAAATATATTCTCTATTATTGCTATATGAAACTATCTAAGTTCATAAAAAATACATAATATAAGTCTTTTTTAAATAGTGAAATAAATTTTGATATTATCAAAACTAATTTTTATTGAATTGCAGTTGTTTATTATATTGCATTTTAATTTTATATTATAAATAATAAAAGTGTAACTTAATTAGGAGATCACTATTTTTATGGATACAAAAATTATTAGAGATAAAATGATTGACTATTACAAAGGGGATCCTAAAAGAATACAACATTTTATCAAAGTTGAAGCTTTTGCCTCTTTAATTGCGGAAAAAGAAAAAGTCTCAAAAGAAATAGAAATGATTATTTCTATTTTAGGTTATGTACATGATATAGGAATAAAAATAGCAGAAAAGGAATATGGAAGTAGCAATGGGAAACTACAAGAAAAATGTGGTGCTGAGCCTTCTAAAAATTTGGTTATCGAATCTGGGTTCTCAGAAAAAATTGCTGATAGAGTCCGTTTTATTGTTGCACATCACCACACCTATGAAAATATTGAAGGGCTTGATTATCAAATCCTTGTTGAAGCAGATATTATTGTAAATATATATGAAGACAATATTTCCAAAGACATAATTCCTTCAATCAAGAAAAATATATTCAAAACAAAAAGTGGATTAGATTTATTAAATAAATTATATAATTAAATTAATACCCCCTATTTTGAACTTAAAAAGAAAAACTTGCAAATTTTACATAATGAGCTTATTATGGAAACTGAAAATATTTTTTTAGTTTCCGGGATTAAATAATGAGAGATGAAATAATCACAAATTCAATTAAATTATTTAACAGTTCAGGCTGTAAATTTTCTATGCAAGAATTAGCAAATGAATTAAAAATAAGCAAGAAAACCCTTTATAAATTCTTTTCTTCCAAAGAAGAAATATTAACATATATAATTAATGAAAGCTTTGATGAAGTTCATGAAAAACAACATGAAATATACAAATCTGATCTTAGCATTGAGAAAAAATTAAGAGAAATTTTAACAACAAGCTTTAATAGACAAGATTCAATAAATATGCAAAAAACTAAAGAAATAAACAAGTATTATCCTGAACTCTACAAAATTATAGAGTTAAGATATTGTGAAGAATGGAATTTAGTTGAAAATCTTCTTATTGAAGGAAAAGATAAAGAAATTTTTGAATATTGGAGTCTCTCCTATATTATAGATTTATTAAAATGTGCAATGAGTTTAGTCCTTGTGCATCTTGATAAATCAACAACTTATAAATCAGCGATATCAGTTTCAATGAATAGCATTGTTGATGGAATAAAAAAAAGAGGCTAATATGATATATTTAATTTTATTACTAATTATTATTTTATTTTTTTTAATTATTCAAATTATTGCAAATATTGCTTTAAAAAAAGTATGTAATCCCAAAGTGAGATCTTGGAAGGAAACACGAGAAATTGAAAGTGCCTATAAAGAATGGAATAATTATGATGATTTAAAAAAAGAAGATTTAAATTTTACACTTGATGATGGATATATTATAAATGGGACATTTATAAAAGCCCCAAAAGAATCTAATAAATATATAATACTAACTCATGGCTTTAGATATTCACGACTTGGTGGTGTTAAATATATAGATATATTTAGAGAAAGGAATTTCAATATTTATTTATATGATTTAAGAAATCATGGAATGAATAAGCATGGTGGAATAATCACTATGGGAGAAAAAGAACACAAGGATTTAATACAAATAATTGATAAAATGTATCAAACTTTTGGAAATGATATCATCTTAGGCCTTCATGGTGAATCTCTAGGCGCTTTCTCCTCTATTATGGCATCAAGTTATAGAGAGGACAAAATAAGATTTGTAATAGAAGATTGTGGATACAGTTATACAAGAGATGAGCTAATTTATCAATTAAAAAGACAAATGAAAATGCCTATAGCTTTTTATAATCTTGTTTCAAAAAAAGCTAAGAAAAAATATAATCTTCATTTTGATCAAATGGATTTAAGACCCCTTCTTAAAAAAAGCTCTATTCCAATACTATTCTTTCATGGAAAAAATGATACTTTCACTCCACCTAGAATGGCAGAAGAATTATATAAAGCTCATAATGGGATAAAAAAAATCTGTTTAATAGATGGTGCAGAACATGCTCAAAGTGTAGTAACCGATCCAATATTATATAAAGAAACAGTAAATGATTTTTTCGATGAAATTGGACTTTAAAAATTTCTTTCCATAATTTATATATATAAAAATATTAAGTAAATAATAAAATTTAAAATTTTATTATTTACTTTTTTATATTTTTTGACTTCTCTTTTTTACCCAAATTAAAATATTTGTCCATAAAAAAAATCATTTTTTACCCAAGTATGTCAAATTGACCATAAAAACGACTTGCTAAATAAATACAATATTTATAATTTTTCCTTGAATTTGATATTTAGGTGAATCATATGGAAAAAAAAGAAAAGAAAAAAATCTTAAGAAAAAAATTATTTAAAGTAATACTTAGATATATTATTTTATTCTTAATCATTGGTGGTTTAGTATATTTTGTTAAATACAGAATTGATAATACAGAGAAAATAATTTATGTAGCACCCAAGCCTACAGTTAAAATTGAAAAACCCCACCTTGGAAATATTGAAAAGGAAGTAACTTTCCCAACATATATTGAAGCAAGGGATATGATTGCTGTTATACCTTTCGTACAGGGAACTATTACAAAATATAATATTAAAGTTGGAGATTATGTCTATAAAGATCAAATATTAGCACAAATAGACCCAACACCTTTTGAGCAGCAAAAACTCCAAGCTCAAGCCGCATATGATGCATACAAAAGTACTTTTGATAGAATTGAAGCATTATACAAAAAAAATGCAACAACCGCACAAAACTATGATGAGATAAAAGCTAAAATGGATGCATCAAAAGCTCAACTTGAGTTAGCATCTGTTCAACTTGGATATGCTAGTGTAAAAGCTCCTGTAAATGGAACAGTTTTACTAGCTCCTCAATCAACTGGGAACGTAGCAGCTGCCCCAAATCCAATTGCAGTTATTGCAAACTTAGAGTCTCAAATAGTAAACATACAAGTTCCAGAAAAATACTATGACATTTTTATTAAAAATAAAGAAAAAATTGAAATCAAATTATCACGTCCTCAATCAGATGCGACGGCAACAGCAACTCTTCTTTCAATTGACCCTTATATTAAACCAGAATCAAAAGTATTCATTGTAAAAGCAAAACTTATTGGGGACTTAACATTTTTTAGACCAGGGATGTATACGCTAGCAACTATAACTTATGAAAAAATAGAAAATGTATATGTATTAAACCAAGAAGCAAAAAAACTTGATGGTTCTTTATATTATTATGATGAATCAGACCAAAAAGCCCATTACTTAGATAAAACTTTTATCGAAACATCTGATGAAAACAATGAGTTATTTAGGATTCCAGAGAAATATAAAGATTATAATTTTATAGTTGAAGGACAAAACACTGTTTTTGACTCTCAAAAAGTTAATGTTTCAACAAATAGCTAGGAGTTAAAGCAAATTATGAAAATCTCACACTTTTCGATAAAACATCCAACAATAATTGCTATGATATTAGTTGCGTTATCTGTTTTTGCAGCATATTCATTCACCGGTATGCCTTTAGAATTTATTAGTGATATCAACAGACCTTCAGCAACAATAGTAACTATATACCCTGGAGCAAGTGCTTCCGATGTAGAATCAGATGTAACAAAAATACTAGAAGATGATTTTGTTACATTACCAAACTATAAATCAATGGACAGTGAATCTAATAATTCATATTCAATGATTACAGTAACATTTAATGACGGTATTGACCCTTATGATCAATTACCTGAAATTAGATATCGTGTTTCCCAATTACTCGATGATTTACCTGATAATATTCAAGGAGAACCTCAAGTTTTTGTTGGTGGAGCAAATATGCTTCCAGTTATTACATTTACTGTACAAGGTGGAGACGATATAGCTCAATTAACTAGTTACACAGAAAATGAATTAAAACCGTTAATTAATCATATTGAAGGGGTTTCCACAGTAAATATACTCAATGGTAAAGAACTTGAAGTTAATGTTAAATTACGCCTTGATGATTTAGCTGCAAAAGGTATCAGTGTTGCAACAGTATATAAAGCTTTACAAGCTGGAAATATCAAATTACCAATTGGGGATGGAGAATATCAAGGAAGAACAATAGATGTAAGATATGAAGGCAATTATAAAACTCTTTCTGATATAAAAGACTTACCTGTCGGTGTTTATAATAATGTAATAATAAGAGTTAAAGATGTAGCCGATGTTTCTCTTTCCTACCCTAAAAATGAATATTATGTTGATAGTCCTGAAGGTTCTCTTTTAGTTATTCAAATTACAAAAAGATCTGAAGGTAATGTTGTTGATATATCAAACGAACTTCACAAAATACTAGAAAGTGAAACAGCTAGAAAAGGAAATGCTGTAACTTTTGATATAATATCTGATGATAGTAAAACAACAAAAGTAGCAATACAAACAGTACTTAATTCAGGTATTTCTGGACTATTTATGGCTGTTTTAGTTATTCTACTATTTTTAGGGGATCTAAGAGCAACCCTAATAATTGGATTATCTATCCCAATTTCAATTCTTCTAACCCTCATTGAAATGAGAATAAGTGGAATGAGTATGAATGTTCTTGCAATAGCAGGATTAGTTGTTGCATTAGGGATGATAGTTGACGGATCAATTGTTATGCTTGAGCAAGTATATCGATACTATAGGCAAAGGAAAAGAAGCCGTGAAGAAAACATATTAATAGCAGCAGATGAAGTTGGACCATCTATTTTTGGCTCAGTAATGACTACAATTGTTGTATATATACCCATTTTAATGTTAAATGGCTTAATTGGACAATTACTTCATGATATATCATTAGTTTTAATATTTGCACTCTCTTCTTCATTCTTAATAGCCGTTGCTATTGTAACCTTTTTAATGAATAAAATATTAAAACCAGTTCCAAGACTCCCTAGAAAAAGATTATTTAACACGATAATGAATTCTATAGAAAAAGGATATAAAATTGCATTAAACTGGTGCATAAATACTCATAGATATGTAATCTTATTAGCTGTTCTAATTTTTAGTTTTTCACTTTATATAATTACAGCTTTAGGTTTTACCTTTTTACCATCTGTAGATACTGGCGAATTTGATATATATATGAAATATCCACAAGGATATAGTCTTGAAAAAACAAGAAATAAAACACTAAAAGCTATGGATTTAGTATCAGCTGCAATACCAGAGGCAAAATCTATAGTAATTTATTCGGGTGATAATGGGGATCTTTCAGGACAACACCCCGCAAATTACGCTCACATAAATGTTGTTTTAAATGATGTTAGTGAAAGAGATAGAAAAGTTCAAGAAATAATCTTAGAAACTCAAAAACTATTATCTTCTAAGGTTGTTGATTGTACAACAACTGTTACTAACGGGGGAATCGATAAACTAATTGGATATGTTTCTGGTGGTGGTGGTTATGGAATTACCCTTGTTAGTGAAGATTTAGATTTGCTTTATAGTGAAGCAAAACGAATAGAAGCTGAAATTCAAACAGACCCTAGTGTAGTAACCACATCTTTGAATACAGACTTTGACAGTTCAACATTAATTATTGATATGAGTCATGATTTCTTAAATAGTGTTGGTGTAAACAGCTATGAAGCGGGAATAACCTCAATAATCTTATTCAATGGTTTAGAGGCTGGAATATATCATGCTGATAATGGAGAACAATACACAATAAATCTTGAAAGCAATATGAAAGATGCTCCTATTACTCCAGATACCATTGCAAAAATGCATATTATATCTGCAGCTGGAAAAGAAATAAGTTTCGCATCCCTTTCAGATATTCAAATTGAAAAAGCGGTTTCAGCAATAAACCATAGTGACAGGGCAAAACAAATAACAATAAATGCAAAACTAGTAAATGAAGATACCGCCCCTATTACATTCCACATTAATAAGTACTTAAAAGAGAACCCTTTAGCAGATGGAGTTACAAGTAAACCAGGAGGAATTCTTCAACTAATAAGTGACTCATTACCACCTATGATAAGCGCAATATTAATTGCTGTTTTCTTAGTATTTACAGTTATGGTCTTCCAGTTTGAGAACTTTAGACAACCAATAATTGTAATGGCTACAGTTCCATTCTGTATTATTGGTGTTGTTCTTGGCTTATTAACCTTTGGATCTACAATGAGTATTGTAAGTGTTTTAGGACTGTTATCACTTGCTGGTATAGTTGTTAACAATGGTATAATTTTGATTGACTATTTTAACCAAAAAAGAGAATTAGAAAATGATAATGAAGATAATCTAAGAAAAATAGTTTTAGCTGGTTCTGCCTCAAGATTAAGACCAATATTAATGACAACACTTTCAACAATGTTTGGTGTTATGCCAATGGCTGTTGCAAAAGGTATTGGTAGTGAATTATATGCCCCATTAGGTCAATCAATTGCCGGGGGACTTATTACTTCAACATTAATTTCTCTCTTTGTAATACCAATAATATATTACATAGTCGAAGTCAAAGTAATAAATAAAAAAATTCAAAAAGGAATTTTAAAAGAAGACGGTAGCAGAATAGAAATTAAAATGGAAGATCAATTAAAACAAGTTGATAAGCAAGCTACTATGTCAAAACAAAAATTAAGAGAATTATTAAAGGCCTCAAGAAATCAATCAAGAGTAATTAAAAATGTCTCAACATTAATTAATCAAAATAATAACCAACCAAACAACAACGAAAAGGAATAAAAGATATGAACAAAAATAAATCTATTTTATTATCATTAATTTGTCTATTAACGATATCATTGAGTATGAGTTGTAGCAGTGCATTTACTGCAACAATTAGTGGAACTGTAAAAACAGAACCTAGAAATAACAGTAGCGCTCAAGAACAATCAAATTTAGCTGACGCGAATGTATATGTCTTCTTTAACGAAGATGAATGGACTGCTTATAAAGCTAAATGGGATAACTATAATTCAACTGAAACAAGAAGTATAATTACGACAATTGCAATGCCAACAGTAAGTAAAAATATTAGAACAACAACAACTAATCCTAATGGAGGGTTTTCTATAAAAACAATGTGGAATACAAATGCTCCATTATTTGGAAAAGATGGCGATGAAAAAAACTTTCATATAGCTGTTTATCATAAAGATTATGGAATGTTTTTCGATGATACAAAATACTCTGTATTCTCTGACTCTTCACAAAATATAAGCTTTATTTGTCAATATAATGAGAAACAAAAAGAAACTTACACAATAAACTTTAATATAATGGATTATTCTAACAATAATGAACCCATAGATATTAATAGTGTAAATCCAAAAGTAGTTATTAAATATAAATTACTAACAAATAATAACATAGAATCAGATGTTGGTGAGATAACTCAAGTTTATGAAAATATACCAACAGATAATAATGGACAAAAAACCTCAAATAAATATTCTTTTATTTGCGATAAATATCTTTATGATAGTAGCAATAAAAAATATTCTGACCAGAGAGTGTATCCTGTAGGAACAATATACTTTTATGATAAAGGAGCTGAAGGAGAAAAAACATTTAGAATGAGTGATGAATACGGTTCAGATTTATCACAAATTGGTACCCCTTTTACAATAACTGAAAATTCAAACAATCTAAAAAAAGATATTTATGTTGATAGATTAAATAGAGATTATAGAATTAAATTTAATATTGATTATCCTCAAGATAATGATACAAATGACTATAGTGGCACACCTCCAACTATCCAAAGCTTCGCTCCAAAAACAACAATAAAAGTGTATTATGATGGATATAAAAAATCTAGCAATGCTATAGAAGCTCAAAACTCACTTATTGAAGAAAGTGAAGAATATAAAACATTTACATTTAGTAGTGATGAAGTTCCAGAAGATGGATACTATAGTTTTAATTTAAATAGAATGTTTACATCAACAGGAGAAGAAGTATTCCCACAAATAACATATTTACTAGAAGATGATGAAAATGATGTTGAATATGTTCAAACTAATATTGATGGTTTACTAATTAATGAAAAAAATACATTCGCTAATACACTAACCCAATATTCAGTTGATAATTATTCAACAACTTGTGATACTTACTTAGATAGAGTAAAATTAAAATATTCGATTCAATTTAATCTTGAAGATTTTGAAGATGGTAGTTCAATTCATATAGAATCACAAGATAGTGCCTCAGAATCAACATTTGATCCTAATATTAAATTATTAATTCTTCCTTATAATGGAGATATAAATAAAGTTGCAGCTCTTGATTTTAGCAAAGCAATTATAAAAAATCCTGATGAAAGAATTAATAACAACACATTCTCTTTTGATTGGGACAAATATGATAGCGAAGGAAATATACAATATCCTGCAATTAAATATTTAATTTATGACAGTTCAGATCCTTTATATTGTCAAGTTTCAACACAAGACAATGTTAATTTTGCTCATATTAAAGACATTAATTCAACAATAAACAAAGTTGAAACATTAGCATTTAAGAAAGGAATTTTAAATGAAAATGTATCAGTTGATATGGAAAAACTTGAAGAAGACTATTCACTAAGTTTTACTCTAAATGATATTGAAGATAATGATAATGAAGTAAATTTCAATGCTTTCTCTCCAAAAGTTAAATTAAATATATACAAAGATAGTTATTCATCATCAAATCTAATTTCAACAAAATACTTTAAACAAACAAATTCAAATGGTAAATATTTATTTACTTGTGGCAAATATGGAGAAGATGTAGATTTAGTTGATCTACCAGATAATGTTAATCAAGATAGAATATATCCTCTAGTCCAGTATTATTTATTCAATACAGATCCAGACTCTTACCAAATGTTAAAAAATAATAGCCTTGATAAGCCAGAACTTGTTGAAGATATAAACAAGGCCCCTCACACATCTTTATTTAGTAATGATGAAACAAATAAAGATATTGATGTTTATATTAGAACTAAAAAAATCAAATTTAACTTAAGTTTTAATTTAATTAATATTGCAACAAATAATAAAATATCACTTTCAAATATTAATCCAATAATAAAAATTTCATATAACAATGGAGAAACAAATGTAGTTGATACATTTAACAATATTCCAGCTAATGAAACTTACATAATTGATGTAACCAGAGGCTCAACCCCATCTATAAGTACTGATATTAAGATTGAATTAATTGATAAAAGAGATGAAGTAAGATATAGATTATCAAGCAACGATCCAAATAATAGTAATGAAAATTTAAGATTCACTGTGGGTGATAGTGAAACCAATAGATATAAAGAATCCTTTACTCTAACAAAAGCAAATGACAATGAGCTAAAACTATATATCAAAGATTATCAATATCCAAATTCAATTGATATTGAAGGAAGATATATTGCAAATGCAAGTGAAGAAGATAATGATCATACAGTTTGGATAATTCCAGAAATATCATCAACCTTCAATCAAGCTGATGCAAAAAAACTCGCTTCCCCAACACATACTCATTATAGGAATAACACAGATACATATAATCCTTCTAACGTTGAAAATGGATATTTCTCAACAACTTATACCCAAAACAGGATTGCTAGTTTTGATCAATATCTAAATAGTTCTAAATATTTAACTCAACGATATAAGATTGTTGTCAATAAAATTAAAAATGAAACAAATCCAACATTAGATATAGAGGATTACATGAGCTTAGTAACAATAAGTAATTCATCATCTTCTTCGGAATATGTATATGTAGATAATTCATCAACATACACAACAGAATAAGGATTGATAAATGAAAATAAAAAAAATATGTTGTATTTCCATATTAATAATGATGAGCTCAAACTCAATTTTTGCTATAACACATAATCAATTAGCAACTCAAATGAGCTTTAATAATCCATCATTAGTAAATAGTAGGAAAGATATAGACCTTGCAAAACTCGATTTAAAAGATGCAAAAGCAACATATCAACCTACAATTGAACTTTTAACAAGTGCTACCTATATGGTTAATCCCCCACTTGGGAAAATTGTAGTCAATCCTGAAGATTATGTTAATGGAGAGAGTGGAACCTCAGGCTCTCTCTCTTCATTATCTGCTTTAGGACTTGAAGGACCAATAACAGTTTATCAAGGGATGGAAGACACTTACTACAATTTTGATATAAAGATTACTCAACCACTTTTTACTTGGAATAAAATAAATACTTCTGTTGAGCTATATGACAAAGTAGTAACAATAAGAGAAATTCAAAGTAGTTCACAATATAAAAAGCTTTTAAGCGAATTAGAAGCAAGAGAAGCTGCAATTTATTATATAAAGGAAATGAAAAAGAATCTGATTCAACAGAAAAATATGGCTAATGAACTAATTCAAATTATTTCTGAAGCTAAAACAAATGATTTAGTATTGGAACAAGATGTATTAGAAGTAAAGATAAAAGAAAAACAAATTGAAGTTGGCTTAAAGAAGTTAGAAAAAGAAGAAAAAACTCAGATTTCAAAAATAATTACAATAACTAATAATAAAAATATCTCAATTGATGATATTGAGTATCAAGTAAATGAAGATAAAATATCAAGTTTTTTGAAAAAAAATAAAAGTGAACTAATAAAAAAAGCAATATCAACTTCAAATGATAATATTCAAATATTATCTATATTAAAAGATGTAAAAGCTGATGAAACAACCATAGCAAACAATAGTATTTACTGGAAACCTGATTTAGCATTACAAGTTGAGACAAGCTATAGTGGCTCAAGATTTCCTCTTATTGAAAAAGGCTATTATACAAAAGATCAATCAGCATTAAATTTGACAATTGCTATAAAGTCAACACTCTGGGATGGAGGGAAAAAAATAAATGATATTAAGAGAAAAGAAATAAATGAAACCAAAGCTATAGAAGATATTGAAAATGCTAAAAATCAAATTCTTGAGTCGGTTAATGAAAATTTATATACAATGGAATTAGATACAACCAATATAGAATTTCAAGAATTAAATTCGCAAATCATACAAAAAAGAATAGATAATTTAACCCAAGAATATAATCAAGGTTATGCAGATAAAACTCAAGTATTAAAAGCTAAATTAGAGAAAAACGCTAGTGATTTAGAAATCTTAAAACAAAAAACCGAAAGAGCTACAGCGTATTTCACTTTACGCTATTTAACTCAAGAGCTAAATTAAATTTTTAATTTTTATTTTCATTTAGATCAAAAAATATAATTCATTTAAAATGATGTTGATAGTTTAAAAATTATCAACATTTTTTATTTATTAATTATTATAATAATGATAAACTCACCAATAGAAAAAAGGTGATAATATGAAAAAAATAGCTGGTATTATTGGGGGAATGGGACCACAAGCAACAATCGATCTCTTTCAAAAAATAGTATCTAATACAGTATCAAATTCAGATAATGAACACATCCATATATTGATAGACAATAATACGGATATACCCGATAGAACAAAATCCATATTAGAAAAAAGTGATTTACCTTTAAAATATCTTAGTGAATCTGCAAAAAAACTCGAATCAATTGGAGCAGATTTTTTAGCTATGCCTTGTAACACAGCACATTTTTTCTATGACAGATTAATAAAAGAAGTGAATATACCAATTATAAATATGATTGAAGAAACTGCTATAACATTAAAAAACAACAAAGAAACAACCTTATTATTATTAGCAACCTCAGGAACAATAAAAACAAATATTTATCAAAAAATTTTCAATAAATTTAATTTAAAAATAATAACTCCAAACACAGAGTTCCAAAATGAAATAATGTCTGCAATCTATGATTTTGTAAAAAAAGGTATACCATATTCTAAAATAAATACATTTAAAGAATATCTTAATACTGTTCTAAAAGATAATAAAATTGATAACATTATACTAGGATGCACTGAATTACCAATTCTTTTTGAAGACAATAAATTAGAGTACAAAGTAATTGATCCAACTTTAGTATTAGCAAAAAAGATAATTAATGAAGCTGGTTACAAAATTAAATAATTATAATTGTTTTTTAAAATAAGTCAATTTCGCTCTCTGTAATTCCTTTTTTATAAAGTCTTTAGCTTCTAAAGTTTTTTCTGCTAAAGGATTAACATTTTCAAAACCATGATAAACATCACCAAATATTTTAATTTTATTCTCTATATTAAATTTAGTTAAATTATTAAAATATTCAACAGTTTCATCATGAAAGGGATCCAAGGTTCCCACATAAGAGCTTGCTGGAGGTAAAGATGAATAATCTTCACATCTACTTGGAGAAGCATATATTGGAATTTCATCTAAATCTTTTAGGTATAAATCCCATGCAAATCTATTTTGAGGTTCATTCCAAATAGGGGCATCATTATCTATCATAGAGGCTGTTTTCATTCTATCATCAAGCATTGGGCATATTGGGAATTGATATGCTATTGACACCTCATGCAAATCTCTAGCTAATAGACATAAGCTAACAGCTAATCCACCACCAGCACTCTTACCCATAACAAAAATTTGATCACTTCTAAATCCAAAGGCTTCACTATTGTCTCTCATCCAAAGTAAAGTATCGTAACAATCTTCAATTGCAGCAGGATATGGAGAATCTAAAGATCTTCTATAATCTGGGGCAACAACAACACAATCTATTGAATTTAAAACCCATTGAATTTCTCCATGACTATTTTCTGGATAATTTAATACTAATCCACCACCATGGAGATATAGTATTCCAGGACAATTTCTATCATGTTTTTTTCGTTTATAAATTCTAACTCTTATTTTATTATCATTTTTTTTATTATCAATAAATATTTGCTTTGAATTAAACTTCCTTAATTTTTTACCTATTTTTCTTTTACTGATTTTATTAATTCGAGTATATCTTTTTTCATTAGGTTCAAGAATTGCCTTTGCTAAACTTATACCCATCCTATAATCTTTATCAATCATTTCTTTTTTAACTTTCATAAAATCACCTTAATATATAAACGAATTTACTTTATATAATAATAGCTATTATAAATAATTAATAGTAATAATAATTGATTTAAAGATTAGCAATTCGTTTTTGTCTGAAAATAAAATATATCATAGCTACTATTAAATAGAACAAAGCAACACCTAAAGCAATATAGAAATAAGCAAAATTACCTGTAGTTGCGGCCATTGCTGGTAAATTAGCACATAATATTAATGGAATCATTATTGGAAAAACAATTGCTGAAGCATACATGTAATCAGTTGCAACACTAGAATCCATATTAGGTTCAACGATTCTTAACAAAGCTAAACCTGTTGGAAGAGTTCCCGTAGCACACCCAAATAAGACTAATGTTCTTTTAAACCAATTATCAGAAAATACTTTTCTACAATATCTTGTTAATAAGAAAATAGCTATAAAAGAGCCTAATGCAATAATTAAAAATATTTCAAAAATATAACTACTGATTGCTGCTAATGAAATAGCTCCTAATGAAGCTGCAATCGTTAAATCAATACTAAATCCACTAATCCTATTACACATAGAAGTTTCAATCGAATGTCCAATTCCTACTTTCTTAAAATACTTTCTAACAACAATAGCTATTAAAGATGAAAAAATAAAATTTAACCCCCACAAGCTATCACCAAATTGTACACCAAAAGGACCTAAGAATGATAATAGATAAGTAATAAAAGTTAAACCCAATAAACTTAACATATATGTAGATAATACAACAGCAACATGATAAGTAAGAGAATCAAGATTAAAATATTCAATTAAACCATCATGTTTTCTGTTTTCAAATTCTTCAGAATCTTTTGGATTTTCTACATAGCCTTTAGCAATTCCCCAGTTAACTAAAATTACGCCACCAATTGAACCAACTAAAAATCCTGCAGCTGCTATAGCAAGTGCAACAGAAGTTGCTCCTGAAAAGCCCATAGGTTCCCAACCGAGAGATATAGAATAAGCTTGACCAGGTCCTAATTCAAACCCTAAAGGAAGAAGAAAACCAAAAGCAGGAAATAAATTTGGAGAAATAGTATATATTAAAATTAAAGTAAGTAATAATCCAAAAAATGTTTGAAATCCATACTGACTAAGAGTCCCAAAAACATTTGCAAATACATTATTACTTTTTTTATTTTGAAAATCACCATCTTTAGTTCTTAACATCATGGCAATAAAAGAAATATTTAACATATGGTAAACAAGGCGACCTAAGAAATCTTGAGTAAGCCCGATACTTGGGGCTGCATAATTATAAAAGAAAAGTAATATAAATCCAGCAATAATTGGTGCTGGAATTAAAAACTTACTAAGAATAGAAACCTTATGTCTAATAAATGCCCCAATTATCAATGCAACAGAGATTACTCCTAAGTGAACCATTATTGAATATTCTAGCATTTATATGCCTCCCATTTTTGAAAATATTTTAAAGAATTTAAATCGCCTTGTAGACGAAAACTATACAATTGATTCTCATAATAAAATTCAATTGATTGTTTTACTGATAATACCATACTTTCTATTTTATCTATTTCAAAAGTGTATATTTTCCCATCTGATAATTTAAACTCAATTGAATTAGCAGATAAAGTACAATAATAATCTTTAGAAATCATTTCAAAAGAATCTTTAATCCCTTTTCTAAAGAAGTCTCCTTTATCAGGACTAAAAGCAATCTGATTTTCTTTTATATAATCTTTTTGAAATTGGTTCCACTGAGCTAAATTAGAATATCCAAAGCTTTCATTTTTTAATGACAAATACTCTGTTAAGATATCCTCTGTATGGCAATTTGAACATATTACTTTATTTTTCTTACCATAAATTGTTTGAGCATGATGACATTTAGGGCATATATAAAATAATCTTTGAATACCATGGGCACCTTTTTTACAAGGATAAGGCCTCATCGTATTTTTTTGCCATTGCGAATGATTAAAATATAAATTTTCTTTTACAATGTCTGTTAATTCAGCTAAAGTAGAATTTTCAATTTCTTCAGTAGTTAATACTTTTTTTAATCTAATAATTAAAATACCACGTCGTTTCACATCTGCCCATCTTGGATGTAAATCGTAAGCCCCTTCATAGGAAAGAAAATAAACTGGAACTTTAAAAATTCTAAACATCTTTGCAGTTGCCTTATGATTTATTTCCACATTATTGCCATCCCAAGAGCGAGTGCCTTCTGGATATAAACCAACAATAGAGCCTTCTTTTAGAGCGCTACTTATTGTTTTTATTGTTGATAAATCACTTCTTCCTTGTTGCTTGGGAATACAATTAGCTAAATCTCCAATACAAAATTTAAGAAATTTATTTTTAAACAAATAAGCACCAGCTACCCACCTGACATGGGGCTTCATAGCTAAAGTCGTAAAAATTGAATCAAGGGAATGCGTATGATTCCCAACAATTAAGGCAGGCCCTTCAATCTTATCTAAAATACCATCATCTTTTTTTATTATCCTAACTCTTGGGTTAGCATAAAATACTTTATAAATTGGTTTAGCAATATAGCTTACAAATATAGGTTTTTTCTTTGACATCAATAAAAGGATAGAGCATAAATCGTTTTTTAGAAACAATTTTTTCGATTTTTTATAAAAATTTAATTTATTATAAATATTTTTCCAGTTTTTTCATAAAAAACTAAAAATAAAAGCCTTCTAAATTCAAAAGTTTATTTTTCATTTCAAGACCATAGGCATATCCACCAATTTTATTTGAAGAAGCAATTACTCTATGACAAGGAATAATCAATGCAATTGGATTATTATGATTTGCCATACCAACGGCTCGATAGGCTTTTGGATTATCAATTTCAATGGCAATTTCTTTATAACTTTTAGTTTCTCCATAAGCAATATTCAATAATGCGTTATAAACTTTTTTCTGAAATACTGTACCAGTTATTAATAAAGGAATAGTAAAAATTGTTCTTTTCTTATTAAAATACTCATCTATTTGATTTGCAACATAATCACTAAAATGAGTTTTAATAGAAGGCTTGTCATAATTATCTATCAAAAAAAACTCAACAACTTTATCATCTAAGTAGCCAACAACAAAATTATTAAAACTATTCTCATAAAAAGCATATTTTATATTATCCAAATAAACCCTTCTTTTATTTTGACAAAAATAGATTCCAATTGTTAAGAATCTATTATTAATTATAATTTTTCAATTATTTCTTTTTTACTTAATCTTGATTTTGGTAAAGTTGAATTATAATCATCATTTGAATGATAACCTAAAGAAACAACTACATTTGCCTTAAATCCATTTTCTGTTAGATTAAATTCTTTATCAAGAACACTCATATCTAACCCTTCCATTGGAACAGCGTCTATATCTAATGCAGCAACTGAAGCTAAGAAAAATCCTAAATTTAAATAAAGCTGATTTTGTACCCATGAAGATAAATCATTAAATTCATTTTTATGAAAATTTACAAAAGTTTCTCTTGCTTTATGAGTTTTTTCTTTTGCTTCAATATTTAAATATCTTTTATCATTAAATTCATTTTCACTCAAATGTTCTAAATACTGACTATCAAGATCAATTTTTGAACAGAATATTATTGAGATTGAAGAATCAAGTATCTTCTTTTCATTAAAACTAAAAAAACCTTTAGAAGCTTTAGCAATTTTTTCTTTTGCAAAATCACTTTCTGCAATTAGAAAATGCCAGGGTTGAACATTTGTTGAAGAGGGAGAAAGGTTTAAAATTGATTCAATTTTCTCTATATCTTCAGCACTAATTTGTTTTCTAGAATCAAAAACTTTGGTCGAATATCTTCTATTCAAGGCTTTTATAATATCCATATTCTCTCCTTACTAATGACTTCTTATAAATACAAGCTAATACTGATATTAAGATAAGTCAATGCGATTGCTTTACAAATTCTCTAAGATATTTAAAGTATATTCTATCTCTTCTTTAGTTGTAAAAACACCAGGACTTAATCTTAAAGTTCCAAAAGGATAAGTATTCATAGCTCTATGTGCTAGAGGTGCACAGTGAAGACCAACTCTTAATTCAATATTTTTATCATTTAACTTCATTGCAATATTTGAAGGATCTTCATTTTTTAAATTAAACGATATTGCACCAGTCCTTTTTGAGACATCTTTATCTCCATAAATTTCAATTTTATTAATTGATAAAAGACCTTCTATTAATTGAGAAATTCTATTTTTATAATTTTCAATTAGTTTAACTGAATTATTATTCCAATATTTTAGTGATGCATTAAACCCTGCTATACCAACAAGATTTTGAGTTCCTGCTTCAAGATAATCTGGCAATAGTTTTGGCATAGATAAATAGGCACTTTTTGAACCAGTCCCTCCAGCTAATAATGGTTTCAAATTTAATAAAAAATCACTGTTATCAGAGATAAAACCACCTATTCCCATAGGTCCTAAAAATCCTTTATGAGCAGTAAATGCTATAGCTGTTATGCCTTCCATATCTAACTTTACAATGGGAGAACTTTGAGCACTATCAATAAACAACATGAGATTGTTCTCTTTACAAAACTGTTTAGCATCATCAATTGGCTGAATTAAGCCAAAAACATTTGAAGCATGAGTTAAAATTAAGGCTTTAGTTTTAGAACACAACATTTCCTTTGCACTTGAAAATATAGTTATTCCATCTTTTTGCTCTAAAATACTATAATTTATTTTATTCAACTCTAAAGCTCTAACAACAGAATTATGTTCAAAGGGGCTAATTAATACATGATCATTTTCTTTTAATGAGCCAAAAATTAATTGATTCAAGGAATGTGTAATTCCAGAAGTAAAAATAACATTCTTAAAATCTTTAGCATTATATCTCAATTTAATTAAATTTCTGCTCTCTAGTTGCATCAAAGAGGCATCTAATGCACTTTGATATACTCCACGTGCCGGATTACTTGAACAGTGCGTTAAGAATTGACTTATTGCATCTACAACTTCTTTTGGTTTCGGATAACTTGTTGCTGAATTATCGAGATAAATATTGTGTTTATTATACATGTTATAAAGAATATCATTATTTTTTAAAAAAATCCATTGCTTTTTTGAAAATATAATGATTATAATAGCCATTAGATATCTATTTATAAAAAGGGAGAGATGATGAAAAAAGAAAATGGTAAAATTATTTTAACTGGAGCTATTATTGGTATAGCTGCTGTTATTCTTGTTATGTTAGGCAATCCAAAAAACATGGGTTTTTGTATTGCTTGTTTTATTAGGGATATTACAGGAAGTCTTAAGTTACATAGTGTTGAAAAACTTCAGTATGCTAGACCTGAAATATTTGCAATAATTATAGGTTCGTTTGTTGTAGCAAAAATTAAAGGAGAATTTAAAACAACTGGTGGTTCTTCACCTATTTTAAGATTCATTCTTGGATTCTTTATTATGATAGGAGCTTTAGTATTCTTAGGTTGTCCTCTTAGATTAGTCTTAAGATTAGGCGGTGGAGATGGCAAAGCAATATTTGCTTTAATTGGTTTTATTGGTGGTATATATGCTGGTTCAAAATTCTTAGGCCAAGGCTTTTCTTTGGGAAGAACATATAAAATAGAAAACCATGGTAGTTATAGTTTTATGGCAGTTTTAGTATTTTTAACAATCCTATCAGTATTTAATTTAATTGGTAAACCAGATCTTATTGCCCATGCACCTTTTATTGCAAGCTTCCTTTTTGCAATAGTTGTTGGCGTAATGGCTCAAAGAACACGTTTCTGTATGGTTGGTGGATATCGTGATATTTTCTTATTTAAAGATTTTAAGTTATTCTTAGGTACTCTTTCATTATTTGTTGTTGTTCTAATTGGAAATATTGTAACAGGACAATTTTCTTTCTCAATTACTTTAAGTAATGCTCTTTGGTATTTCTTATCAATGGGATTAGTAGGATTTGCAGCAGCTCTTGCTGGAGGTTGTCCATTAAGACAATTAGTTCTTGCAGGTGAAGGTAACACTGACAGTATGCTTACAATATTAGGAATGGTTTTTGGAGCAGCAATATCACATAACTTTGCAATAGCTTCATCTCCTACTACAGTAAATACAAATGGTAAAATTGCGGTAATTGTTGGACTAGTATTAGTTACTATAATAGCAATTTTGATTACAAATCAAAAGAAAAATGAATTAAAGAATTTAGGTTTATAGGAGAAATTTATGGACAATAAAAATATAATAGATGCAAGAGGGTTAAGTTGCCCAGTACCAGTTGTGTTAACAAAAAAAGCAATTGAAAAAGGTCCTGCTTCTTTACAAGTAATTGTAGATAATGTTGCAGCAAAAGAAAATGTAAGCCGTTTTGCTACTGCTATGGGATACTCAATTAAACTTGAAGAAAGAGATAATGATGAAACATTATTGATTCTTGAGAAATAATAATGAAAGATTTTGTATTAACATTTAATACTCAGTTAGATGCAATTATTGCAAAAAAATATTGTGAAAAAGAAAATATTTTTTGCAAATTAGCTCCAGTACCAAGATGTTTATCATCTTCTTGTGGAACTTGTGCATTTGTAAAATTAGATACTATATCTTTACTTTCCTCCTTGGAAATTGAAGATATATATCTATCTGAAACAGGAGGTTTTAAAAAGTATGAAAGAAGTTAAATTAACATCCCTAGTAAAAACTAGTGGATGTGCAGCAAAGTTACCTCCAAAAAAACTAGAAGAAGTATTAAAAACACTTCCTAGTTATAAATCCCCTAACTTATTAGAAGATTTTACAGGTAATGAAGATGCTCTTGCCTTTGATTTAGGGAACAACAGAGTTATGGTCCAAAGTGTAGACTTTTTTCCACCAATGGTTGATGATCCATATATCTTCGGACAAGTTGCAGCTGCTAATGCCATTTCTGATATTTATGCTATGGGCTGCGAACCTAGTATTGCACTCAATTTATTATGTATTCCATCTTGTTTAGAAGATTCTGTAATGCAACAAATTCTTAAAGGTGGTGTTGATAAAGCAATTGAAGCAAACTGTGTTATTGCTGGTGGACATACAATAAGTGACCCCACTCCAAAATATGGCTTGTGTGTTACTGGCTTTGGCACAAAAGACAATCTTTGGAAAAATCATGGAGCTAAAATTGATGATGTTCTAGTTCTCACAAAGAAAATTGGTGTTGGAGTTATAAACACAGCAACCAAAGCTGAAATGGTAGATGATAAATTGAAAAAAGAAGCCTTATTATCTATGACTACTTTAAATAAAAAAGCTAAAGAAGTTGCTAGTAATTATAAGATTTCTTGTGCCACAGATGTAACTGGATTTTCATTAATTGGGCACTCTATTGAAATGGTTGGAAGTGAAAACTATTCTATAAAAATTGATAGTAATAAAGTTCCCATGTTTGACGGAGTTCTTGAATTAGCTAGATTTGGGTTACTTGCAGAAGGTATGTATCACAACAGAGACTTTAGTGACAAAAAAGTAACTTATTTAAATAATATCAAAACTGAAATTGTAGATTTATTACATGATCC
The DNA here is from genome assembly GCA_963678575.2 of Sphaerochaetaceae bacterium. GTDB lineage: Bacteria > Spirochaetota > Spirochaetia > Sphaerochaetales > Sphaerochaetaceae > Pleomorphochaeta. Next base: position 2,208,149 of record CAXXHV010000002.1, read on the forward strand.
ACAAACTTCAGGAGGGCTTTTATTAGCATTAAATAAGGAAGATGCTCAAAAATTAGTAAAAGAATTAGATGATGCTTGGATAATTGGAGAAGTTATTGAAAAACAACAAACTCCACTTATAATTGTATAAATCTTAATTTAGTGATTAATAAACCAGCTTATAAAAAGCTGGTTTATTTTTTTATCATTATTTTATTGACCAAAACCATTTAAAAAATTTAAGCTGATTTAATGTAAACACATTTCAAAACATTTTAATAAAAAAGATTATACTAAAGTTAAAACAAAATAATCAGCTCAAAATTTTTTTGATAATAATCTTAATGTAATAAATAAAGCCCTAATAATAATTGAATATATGAATAAAAGTTATATTTATATTAACGCTCAAGAATATATTGACGCTTATATTGGTAATAATCCTGATATATTATTAATACCAAAAAATGAACATCATCTTGTTGTCGATATGACAATATCTCGATTTTCCTAGGGAAAAATTTAAGAAACGTTAAAACATATTCCTGTTGGTTAATGGAAAGACTCATCACTTTTTATTGGATTAAATTTGTTTGCATTCTTAATTTTAGTAGGATTTTCAATATCTATGATTACAAAACAATATAAATAGGAATATCTAATATGAAAAATTTTAATAAAAGTATTCCTCTAAATGAAAAGATATGGAATAAAATATTAAACATTTAGACAAAAAAGATATATAATTATAATTAATAGGAGAATAACTATGAAAAAAATTTATCTTGCAGGTGGCTGCTTTTGGGGGACTCAATATTTCTTTTCTCTTGTTCCTGGCGTAATAAAAACTCAAGTGGGGTATTCTAATGGAACAAAAGAGAACCCTAGCTATGAAGAAGTCTGCTCTAAACAATATAACTTTGCAGAAACAGTTGAAGTTACATATGACGAAGACAAAATACAACTTAATATAATTTTACAGAAATTCTTTTTGACAATTAATCCAACATCTCTAAATAAACAAGGTGGTGATATTGGGCTACAATATAGAACAGGAATTTATTATTTAGATGAAAAAACTAAATCAATTGCATCAGAAGAATTAAATAATTTACAAAAAAAATATAAGGAAAAAATTCAAATTGAATTATTACCTTTGGATAATTTCTACAAGGCTGAAGAATATCATCAAGACTATCTTTACAAAAACCCAAAAGGATATTGCCATATTCCATATGATGTTTTTAAAAAGGCAAAAGAATAAATTATTTTCAAAAACAATTCTTTAATTTTTGTATTAAATCAAAATGTCCTTTTCATTCATTTGAAACAATGTATAATTATAACAACCGATTAACAATTTGAAGGTAGAATTATTCTACAATAGAATAGGAGAAAAATGAAAAAAAATAAAAATTTTATATTACTATTTTTAATTATTATTTTACTAAGTAATAACTCCTTATTTTCTTATGCTCTAACTACATCTCCTAATACAAAGATTAAAAAAGTAACTATCACAGTGGCGTTTCCAAAAGATTCTGGGTATATAGAAAAAAACACACTTAATACTTATAGAGGACAGCTTGTTGACTATTTTAATAAACTTGGAGAATATTATAATTTACATTTCAAATATATCTTAACGGAAGACAACGATTCAGCATTAAAGTTAGTAGAAAAAGGCTTAGCAGACATTAGTTGTCTGCAATATAAAAATAATGATTTAGAAAATCGCTTTGATTATAGTGAATTACAAATAACACTATTGAAAACACAATTATATACTTTATCAAGTAATACAAAATATTATTTTGATGATTATGAAAATTTCAATTCCATGAAGATAGGAATTAGAAAAGACTTAAATACAAAAAAAGCATTAAATAATTACGCAAATAAAGGTAATTTCACCTATACTTTATATTACTATAATACTGAAAAAGAATTACAACAGGCTTTAATTAATAAGGATGTTGATGCTATAGCTACCGATTATAATATTTTTGCTGATACCACGCTAAAAACAATTGGAACAATAACAAACAAACCTACATATATTATTTCTAAAAAAGATAATGATATAATGGAAATAATTAATAATTCAATTACTTGGCTTTATCAACATAATTCTAATATATTTCAAGACTTAACTGAAAAGCATTTACAAAACCAAAAATCATATACAGAATTTACAAGAGAAGAACTTAATTATATTAATAACAGTCCAATAATACGTGTTGGGTTTTTGCCAGATTCTTACATTCAAAGTCATTACGATTATTCAACAAAACAATTCGTAGGAATTTTAGCTGATTATATGAAAGAAATAGAAAAAAAATCAAAGCTTAAATTTAAATTTGTTTCCATTCCATATGGAATTAAGGCACAAGAAGCACTATCACAAGGATTATGTGATATTACTCCTTACCTCAACAGAAATGAAGCTACTTTAAATGATAAAAATATTGTTTCTTCAATGAATTATATAAATATGAGACAATTAATAGCTATAAGAAAAAAAGAATCTTTTAATATAGATGATATAAAGACTATTTCATGCCCTACAAACTATCAAGGTCTTTTAAATTATATTTCTAATGAATACCCTGAATGGGAAATTATAAAAACAAATGCAAATAATATTTTAGACCCCTTACTTGCAGGAGTTGTAGATGTAGCAATAGGAAATGAATATGAATTACGCTATTTAATGCAAAAACCTCAATATTCATCACTTTTATTAACTGAGAGTTACTTAGTTGATATATTCTTATCAATAGGTATGAGAAGTGATACAAAACCTCAACTTCTTTCAATAATTAATAAATCAATAGAAAATATTAGTGGAAATACCTTAGATTATATTAAATTAAAAGGATTACTTACAAATTATAAATATTCTATTTTTGATTCATATTATACAAATAGTATTTTCTTTAATTTACTTATTATCTTATTATTATCTATAATAATAAGTTTATTATTATTTACTCATTATCAGAGAAAAACTAATGAAAAAATTAAACAAAACGAAATTGCACTAAATCTAAGTAATAAAAAATTTGAAAAAGCCAATAAAGCAAAATCTGAGTTTCTTGCTTCAATGTCACATGATTTAAGAACACCTATGAATGCAATTATTGGTCTAACAGAATTGTCAAAAAACAATTTAAAAAATAAAAAAGATTTGGAATTATATATTAATAAAATTGACCTTTCTTCTAAATACTTATTAGGTCTTATTAATGATATATTAGATATTTCAGCAATAGATGATGGAAAGCTTCAAATTTCAAACGATTCTTTCAATTTAAAAGAATTAATACATGAATTAGTTGATTTATATAATGTTAGTAGCCAACAGAGTAAAATTGAATTTACAGCTTATATAGAAAATATTGAGCATGAATATCTATTAGGAGATTACTTTAGACTTAAACAAATAATATCTAATTTACTAAGCAATGCTTTTAAATTTACCTCAAAAAATGGAAAAGTAACATTAGAAATTTCAGAAGAAAAAACAGATCAAAACAATATAATGTTAACAATAAAAGTTTCTGATACAGGAATTGGTATCCCAAAAGAAGTTCAAAATCAAATATTTAATAAATTTACCCAAGCAGATTCTGGAACATTAAGAAAATATGGAGGCAGTGGATTAGGGCTTTCTATAGTTAAAAATTTGATACACCTAATGAATGGTAAAATAAAATTAGAAAGTGAAATTTCCAAAGGCTCAACTTTTTATATTTCTATTCCATTAGTTATTAATTATGATTCAACAATAACAAAAATCAATCTTGAATCTTATTCAAACTTCAATGCATTAATTATTAATAACGATTTAAAAACTTGCCAATATTTATCAAATTTATTGAATACTCTGAATATCAAAAATCATTATTGCTTAGAGAAAAATGAATATCTAGACATAATAAAAAACAATTGTGATAAATATAATATATTTATAATAGATAACACGTTAGAAACAAATAATTTAAGAATTATTAAATCAATTAATAAAATTTCGAAAAACCCTAATAAAAAAATAATTTTATCAGGTTATGATATTACTTATTTAAAAAATGCAAAAAAAACCAATCAAATAAACTACTATTTGCAAAAGCCTATATTTATATCATCAATAATCTTTATTATTGAAAACATTTTACAAAATAAAGAATTAAATATTATTGAAAACCACATTATACTAAATCAAAAAAATATAGACTTAAACGTACTTTTATGTGAAGACAATCAAATAAATCAACTTGTTGGAAAGAAAATTCTAGAAAGTTTTGGATGTTCTGTAACAATAGCTTCTAACGGCCAAATAGGCTATGAAACATTCATTTTGAAAGGCGATAGTGGTTTTGATGTTATTTTAATGGATGTTAGAATGCCTGAAATGGATGGTTATGAAACTACAAGATTAATTAGAAAATCAGATACAAAAACTGGAAAAACAATTCCAATTTATGCAATGACTGCTAATGTAATGAAAGAAGACATAGAAACAAGTTCTATAGTTGGTATGAATGGACACATTGCTAAGCCAATAGAAACAAAAAAACTTTATTATATTTTAGAAAAAATTTGGCTTTCAAAAAAATCAAGCAAGTAAAAAAATGACTCTAATCAAAAAAGGGGTTACTTTTTCAAAAAGAGTTATTTTATATATAAAGTTCTATTTAACTCTCATCTAGATCCTCTTTTATTTGATATATTAAATCAATAATAGAACCATCTCTATAGGTTACAACACCAACAACTTTATCTGTGTATTCAATTGCATGACCTTTTCCAACTAAACTCATTGCTTTATCTCTTAAGTTTTCTATCGTTGTTAAATATAAATCTGTCTTGGATAATTTTTCAAGTAAATCCTTTCTTTCAGGATTTATTGCAATACCTTGATCTGTTACCACGACATCTACACTTTTCCCTGGGGTTACAATTGTATTAACTCTTTCTACAACACTAGCAATCCTTCCTCGTGTTAAAGGACAAACTATAATTGAAACTGATGCTCCAGCGGCTGTGTCTTGATGACCTCCAATAGCTCCTCTTATAACTCCATCTGAACCAGTTAATACATTAACATTAAAATCAACATCAACTTCTAAAGCAGATAAAATAACAACATCTAATTGATTAACTGCAGTACCTGGATTATTAGGACTAGCATAATAATAAGCTGAAATTTGTTGATGAAATCTATTATTTTTTAAACTTTGCGCTGCCTCTATGTCAAAAGATTGAACATCTAAAATCTTTTTAATCAAACCTTCTTCATGCAATTTAACCATAACTCCAGTTACACCACCTAAAGCAAAATTTGCTTTAATATTTTTCTTTATCATTTTTTCTCTAAGAAACCTTGCTGTGGCAAGAGATGCTCCACCACTGCCCATTTGAAGAGAGAAACCTTCTTTAAATACACCACTAGCTTCAATAACCTCTGCTGTAGTTTCTGCTATTAATAATTCCTTAGGATTTTTTGTAAATCGAGTCGCTCCACTCATTATTCCATTTGGATCTCCAATTGCATCAACCTTGACTACATAATTTACATCACTTTGAAATATTCCTGCAGGCAAATTAGGAAAAGGCACTAAATTATCTGTCAAAATAATTACACAATTAGCATATTGCGCATCTGTTTTCGCATAACCTAAAGATCCACAAATAATTCCATTATCATGATCTCTAGAATATCCATTTGCATTACCAAATGAATCACAAGAAGGTGCTCCTAAAAAAGCAACATCAATTTTTATGTCTCCATTCTTTATTGCATATGCACGACCGCCATGAGATCTAAAAATAACAGGAATATCTAACAGTCCTCTAGAAACAGCTTCAGCTAAATCTCCTCTCATTCCACTTGTCTCAATTCTAGTAACAACTCCATTTTTAATATGTTCAATTAAAGGAGAATGGACAGATAATAAGGAAGAAGCTGCTAAAGTTAAATTTTTTATTCCTTTTTTTGCAATAACATTCATTACATCATTTAAAACAAAGTCTCCATCTCTAAAATGGTGATGAAAAGAAATAGTCATACCATCTTTAAGTTTGCTCTTATCGATGGCTTCTTCAATGCTATAAATTACTTTAGATTCATATACTTCTCTTTCAAGACAGGATTTTCTATCTTTATATATTTGATCGCTTGTAAAGAGATGATGTAATTGTTCTAAATTACCAAATTTTGGAAGTTTATCTTTATCCTTAATATTCATATATTTCTCCTAATGGATTACTCTTGTAGCTTTTGCTAATTGAATAACCCTTTCTGCTCTTAATACAATTGGTCTATCAATCATTTTTCCATTTAATGCAATTACTCCACTCTTTTTTTCATTAGCTTCATTTATTGCATCCATTATAGCTAAAGCCTGTTCTATCTCTTTTTCACTTGGAGTAAAAATTTCTACAATAGGATCTATTTGCCTTGGATTAATAATTGATTTCCCATCAAATCCAAGCTTTTTAATTAAAAGCACTTCTTTTCTAAAACCTTCTTCATTATTCAAATCAGAGTAGACTGTATCCAAAGCATCAATTTTTGCTGCTCTTGCAGCATGTAATAGCATAGACCTTGCAAACATTAATTCAATCCCATCTTCACATCTATTTGTTTTCAAATCAGTTACATAATCTTCAGCACCTAGAGCAATTGCAATTAATCTTTTAGAAGATTTTGCAATCTCTCTTGCATTAAGAACGCCTTCAGCACTTTCAATGGCAGCCATCATTTTTGTGTGACCTATTTCAACAGCAAATTCTTTCTCAGCTTTTTCAATTTCTTTTTCACAAATATAAACATCTTCAACATTTTCAGTTTTTGGCAACCTAATAACATCTATTTGCGAAGCAACCATAGCCTTGATATCCATAATTCCGCATTCTGTTCTAGGGTTATTAATTCTTACTACTAATTCTTTGTCCCCATAATCGATAGCCCTAAGAGAATTATAAACTAAATATCTTGCAGCATCCTTTTCAGATAATGAAACAGAATCTTCTAAATCAAACATAATACTATCACATTTATAAATATATGCATCTTTTACCATTCCTGGATTATTTCCAGGCACAAACATCATTGTTCTTCTAAGTCTATCCCCCATTATTTTAACTCCCATTTATAATCTATTGATTCACAAGCCCTATATAAAGCTGTGGAAGTCCTTGCTTTTATAACACAATCTAAGGCGCCTTTATCTATTGCTGTTATTTTTGCATTTTTAATCCCAATGAATTCAGCAGTATCTGATATAACTTTTTTAATTTGATCTCCAAATTGTTTTTTAACTGGACTTTCAAGATGAATATGAATTCCACCTTTATCCTCTTTTTCAACGGTAATTAAGATATCACTTGATTCTAAAGTTCCTGCTGTTGCAATTTTAACAATTTCCAAAATAACCTCCCTAAATTAAACAAATTATAAAATTATTTAATTTAAATAAATTTAGCAGGGACTACCCTGCTAAATCAAAAATATATTAAGTTGTTTTTTTTGGTTATTTAAAATCAATAATTTATTTAAAAATTCCAAATTACTTATAATATTACGAATAATTTTACATCCAAATTTAATTAGCATTGTAATCTCCATTAATAAAATTATTATATTTTAATAACCAAGAATTATTGTAACATAGTAATTTAAATTGTAACCCCCTTTTTTTAGGTTTTACTTAAATTACTTTAATAATTTATTCTGGTTTAGAAAAAGAATCAAAAAATTAAAGTTTTCTAATATACTAAATTTATTAAGACTTCTTTTTAGCACAAACTTTGAATATTTTTAATTTAAGGTATAGTTATAAAATTTGAATAAAAAATTAAGCTTTTTTATATACATATATTAAATGTCTTATTTTTAAATGAAGCACTTTCAATAAATTAAATAATAGGAAATAGCCTTGTTTGGATTTTACTTTTTCTAAAAAGTCTTATTATATTAAAAAAAGTAAAAAATTACTTGGTGCAAATTAATTTCTCTAATGTATTAAAAAGAATTTCAGTATCAATTGGTTTCGCTAAATGAGCATTCATTCCAACTGACAAAGATTTATTTATATCTTCAGAATATGCATTAGCACTAAAAGCTATTATTGGTATTTCTTTATTGAATTCTCTAATTTTTTTTGTAGCTTCTAACCCATCTAGTATTGGCATTCTAATATCCATAAGAATCGCGTGGTATTCATTCAATAATACTTTCTCTATCGCTTCTTTCCCGTTATAAGCTACATCAACTTTTATATGTCTTTTTTCTAATATCTTTTTTGCAATCTTTATATTTATCTCAGTATCATCACAAACTAAAATGCGTACTCCTGTTAAACAATTAGTATATTTTTGATTTGAAAGTTCTCTTTTCTTTTCAAAATATAATTTTGTATCTTTTTCACTGGCAATATCATATTCCAACTCTATTTCAAAAGTTGTTCCTCTACCAATTGCACTTTCACATACTATTTTACCTTTCATTTGATCAATTAATTTTTTACAAATATTTAACCCTAATCCTGAACCACCTTCAGATTTACTTAATGAATTTTTTTCTTTTGAAAAAGGCTTGAATAAATGATTATTTACAAATTCTTGACTCATTCCAACACCTGTGTCTTGTATTTTAGTTGAGAGAAGTGCTTGTTTATCAGAAATTTGTTTAAAATCAATAATCCATACAATAGAACCTTCAGATGGAGTATATTTAATAGCATTACTAAGTATATTGACTAATATTTGAGACAGTCTTTTTTCATCTGCATAAATACATCTTTTTAAATTCATACAATTAGAAAAAATATCTAATTTAATATTCTTTTCCTTTGCCATATTTTCAACATAAGTTTTTACTTTTTTAATTGTGTCACTTAAAAAGATTAAAGAAAAATTGAATTCAAAGTTATCATTTTGTAATTTCTGACTATCAAGTATATCATCCATTAAACTTAATAAATATTTAGCACTATCATTAATATCTGTAAAATAAGACTTTATTTGTTTTTCTTTTGTTTCTTTAATTCCAAATTCAGCTAATCCAATAACAGCCCCCAATGGGGTTCTCATATCATGACTCATTCTTGCCAAAAAAACGCTCTTTGCTTGATTAGCCTTTATAGCGGATTGTTCAGCTTTAATTAATTCATTATTACTCTTTTCAAGTTGTTTCCTTCTTCTATTACTTGCAATTATATATAAAATTAACAAAAAGAAAAAAATTAATAATAATATACCCAAATACTCAAATCTATGAATTAAAAATAAATCATAAAACGTAGGTGTATATACAATAGTTGAAATATTATTTTCTATAATATTATCTAATTTTGCTTTTCTTAAAGTAATTATTGATTTATTAATTATGCTAGCTAAAATAGGGTCTAAATTTTTATCAAGAACAATATTTAAATCTGAAGTAAAAAAAACAATAGGATATCGAGAAGTATTTTCATATTTAGGATTTCCTCTCATATAGTTAAAGCTATAACTAGAATCGATTAAACAATCAACTTCTCCACTAATGAGCATATCATATCTATTATTTATATCTGGTTCATAAAGTATTTTCCATTTAGGATAATTTTCTTTTATAAAAACATCACTTTGGGAATTAAGTTTTGAAACTACAACTGAATTAATTAATTTTTTATCAAGCATTTTATTTTTATTTACAATCAATTCCATTGGAATTTCCATTACAGGATTACAATAAGTAAAATCTGAATTATATTTAATTGATTTTAAACGATCTAAACCAATAGCAATATTACATTTGTTTTGCTCAATCATTTCTGGCAAAGAAATATTTTCGTCATTTACAATCAATCTTAAATTTAATCCTGAAATCTTACTTAGCTCTCTTATAATATCTGGAAATATTCCAATAATCTTATAATTATCATCAAGCGAAGAAAAAATATTTTTATTTGAAAAAGTCGCTACTAATAAATTAGGATTTGAATTAATATAGCTTTTCTCCTCTCTTGAAAACTCACTGGATATTGCACTTGAAAAATATTTATTAAATAAGTCATGATAAGTGTCAGAAGAATTATTTACAAACATTGAATAAGCTTGATCTATAATTTTTGATTCTCCTTTTCTTGTAATATAATACGTAGGCAAAGGATTAAATCTATCTAAAATATTTAAATCATCACTTTTGGCATCTAATTCAATTACAGCAAAATCAATTTCAGAATTTTTTAATGAGACCAATATTTCTTTTGAACTATAAAATACTTTTAATTGAGGATTTTCAATTTTTTTATTTAAATAATCTAAAATTAAGTTAGAATAAACGCCTCTAGATATATATCCTATTTTTTTATTATTCATTGAAGAATATTCTTGAAAAGCTATTTTTTTATTATAAGAACATATTAATGATTCAACATGTCTAATCATCAATTTATTATATTCTAAATTTGAATTTAAGTTCTCTTCATAAACGGTTGACATAACAACATCAGCTTCATTATTTAAAACAGCTTCTATGCTTAAAACTTTTGAATCATAAACTTTTATCTCAACTGCTCTCTTTAAAGATGAGGTAAGCTCCTTGAATAAATCTGGTTCAAACCCAGAAATATCACCCTTTTCATTTATAATAGCAGAATTTGGTTTATTCCAAACTGCTAATCTTATAGGGTTTTGTTCACTATTAGCATATATTGATGAAAAAGATAAAATAATTATTACAATAAAAAGTATTAAATATTTTAGTTTTATTTTTTTAATTTTCAATATATTCCTTCTTTTTTCCCTTTTCGAAGATTATGATTTAATAATCTGTATAATACAAATATTTTATCATTAATAAATATTTTTTCTTTATTATAATACAACTAACTATTATTATATTACTATAGAAAAGTAATTTTATAAATTAAAATTTGAGGATACTATGAATAATTACTACAAAACAGTTACAGGAACACCATTTAAAGACAACAATCTAGTTAAATTAATAAATTTTTTAAAGCTTCAAGGCTTAGATTATGATAAAAATGTAGATTTTAGTGTAAACGTTGAAAATAATAGGAATAATATAATAGCAACGGGATCAATTGATAATAACATAATTAAATGTCTAGCAGTTGATCAAGAATATAGAAATGAAGGATTATCGGCAAAAATTGTAACTTTATTAATTAATCATGCCATCGAAAAAGGTATAAGAAAACTATTTGTTTATACAAAACCTAAAAACGAAAGATTATTTAGAGAATTAGGATTTTACACAATTTCCAAAACTAATAATATTTTATTAATGGAAAATGAAAAATTTGGATTCAAATCATATTTAGAATTTATATATTATGAAACACAATTATTTATAAATAAATACAATTTAAACCCTAAAGAAATTGGTTGTATAATTGCAAATTGTAATCCATTCACAAATGGCCATTTGTATCTTATGGATACAGCTTCAAGGAAATGTGATTTATTACATGTTTTTATATTAAGTGGATCAAATAAATATTTTAATGAGAAAGAGCGTATTAATTTAGTAAAAGAAGGTTTAAAAGAATATAAGAATATTATTATACATCCTGCTAAAGAATATATTTTATCACCATTAACTTTTCCAACATATTTTATAAAGGATAAAAAACAAACTTCTTTAATTAACTGTGAGCTTGATATAAACATTTTTGTAAATGAAATTGCTCCACTACTAAATATTACCCAACGATTTCTTGGAACTGAAAAATATGATTTAGTTACTAATTCATATAATGAAGAATTAATTAAATCATTAACAAATTCAAATATAAAATTAACAATAATTGATCGTAAAACTATTAATAGCGAAGTTATTTCTGCAAGTACAGTGAGAAAACTAATTGAGTTAAAGGCTTTTGAAAAAATAAAAAACTATGTTCCTTATACAACTTATGAGTTTATATTTTCAAAATTTTTATCAAACGAGTCTTCAAAAAAATAAATAAAATAAGTTAAAGCTAATAAATCGGCACATCCTCCAACACTTAAATTTAGATCAATAAATGTTTTATCTAATTTTAACGTAGCTTCTATAATATTTTTTTCTTCTTTTAATAGTTTTTTTACCTGCTCTTGAATTTTTAACAAAGTTTCATAATTACTCCTATGAATTAATGTAGTATCTTTAATTTTTATTATTAATTCTAATAGAGTTTTTACACCACTTTCATTAAAAGATTTAGTAGTATTTAAATAAAAAATAAATTTATTAATTGAAAAATTTAATACTGAAGAAAATCCTAAGAGAGCTTCACCTCTTATTCCCATAACCTTATTTTCAATATATATTTTTTCTCCATTAGTAAATTCTGATTTACCTTCTAGATTATCAAAATCATCAGCTAAAGAAATACTTAAATCTTTAATTGTATTTATTAAAAGAAGCCGAGAATACTGTTTATTATTTGCATATAACCACCCCAAAGAAGATAAAACAATGGAAAAAATAAACAAAGTCCCTTTATGTGTATTTATATTATTTGTAGCTTTTAGCATCTCAATTTCAGCGTGTTTTCCAAGTTCTCTCAAATCTTGAAAAAACAAGTTTGGTTCTTTTTCTTTATTATTGATGCCCAATGAAACAAATTCTTTAAAAAAAGGAAATAACGATATAGCACTATTTTTAAACAAATTAATATTCATATCTTTATGTGAACCATTATTATTTAAATCTACTAAGCCAGGTTTTGGAGTTGTATTTACTTCATCAAGTAAAGCTTTTAAACTCAATTGTGATAATTTATCACAAAACTCTTCATTAAAGAAATTTAGCATTATTTCAATTTCTTTATCTAGAAGCTCTTCAACACTATGTTTTTTTAGTCTTCTACATTCATAAATATCCATATTACACAATATACATTTTCTATTTTGTTTCCCAATTTGAGATCTTGAAATCTTATCTTTATTTTCAGTAATTACATCTATATCAAGTAACCTACCTATTCTGTGAGTGTCCTCAATTTTTACTAAATATTTTTTCAATATAATTGGAGAACTATCGATTATAAAATAAGCTTCGAACCCAGTATTTTTTTCTACTATCTCCATATTAATTATCGGAATCTTATTATCAAGGCAACTGTCTTTAATTAGAGAACAGCCTCGAATAAAAGTTTTTTTTACTAAATCAAATACTTTATATGGGCCAATAATATTCATTGTAAGAACAACTAAAGGCAATCCATATTTATTAATTAAAGCCTTTTCTTTTTCTACTCTGATTTCTCTTGAAAATAATACTTCATCTAATGTAATTTTTTCACTTAATAAATATTTCTCATATTTCATTATTTTAGAATACAAATATACAAATGTCCTAGCAAGGTCTTTTATTTTAATTATTAAATTTTTATAAATATTATTTCAACCTATATAATTATTTATGTTTTTATTTTATAATCAAAAAAAGACAATAAGGAAAAAATCTTGAAAATCGGAATTTGTGATGACAATATAATTGATTCTAAAATATTAGAATCTTCTATAAAGAAATATTATGAAAGCAAACCTTTTAAATTAGAAATATTTACATTTCCAAATGGTATAGAATTCTTGAATAAAAATAATGAAATTCGAGACTTTGATATCATTTTTCTTGACATTTTTCTAAACGATATTAATGGATTTAATATCGCCAAAGAATTAAGCAAAACAAATAATAAGGTTCCAGTTATTCTTTATAGTTCCTCGAAAGATTATGCTATTGAGGGTTATCAAATTAATATATTTGGTTATTTATTAAAACCTTTATACATAAATAAATTATACAAATATTTAGACAAATTTCACGATTCAACAATAAATAAAGTATTATGTTTAAAGAAAAAAGGACAAAATATTTATTTTAATATTAATGATATTATTTATGTAGAAAGTAGAGGAAGACAAGTAATTGTTCACACTATAAATAATAATGATAATATTTTTTATTATTCTCTAGATAATATAGAAGAAAAAATTAATAATGAAAGCTTTCTTAGATCTCATAAAAGTTTTTTAGTTAATATGAATAGGATAATTAATCATAATGAAAGATATTTTGAACTTGAGAATGATAACTTCGCTTTAATTAAAATAAAAGACCATAAGAATATTATTCAAAAATATCACGATTATATTTTTAAAGGGAATTAATATGGTATTTTCTAATGAAGTAAGTCATCTGTTAGTAGTAGAACCATTGTATCTTATTCAATTAATAACATGTTGGAATTTATTACCTCAAAAAGGTGATAGGAAAAAGAACTTAATATTCATTTCTGCTGTTTTTGTTTTCTTACTTATTATTTATAATCATATATTATTTAAATTGGGTTTTACTTCTGCAACTAATTCAGTGTTCTTTTTATTAACAATTCCTGGGCTTATCTTATATTATATAATTAGCAAATATCATGATGGCAGATTAGTTTTCAGCTATTTTTTCACCGATTCAATTTTATCTATTTTCAATTTTATAATTTATACAATATTAATTACTTTCTTTGAAGAAGCAACAATACCTTTTATACTATTGAGAAATATTTCAATGTTTTTTTTCTCAGCGATTTTCAATATTTATTATATTCCAAAAATTAGAGGAGCTTTAGAAACTAAAAGTGTAAATTGGAATGTTATAGCTTCAATATCAGTATTTGCTGGTGTTTATATTTATTATGAATTAATAGCTAAAGGTCCAATTATTAATCGATTCGATGAACTGTTTCCAATTTCACTTACCTTTATTTTACTTGCAATAGTCTTTCTTACTTTACTCTGGACTATTGTAAAAGTTAAAGAAAAAGAAACTCAAGAAATAGAATTATTAAAAAAAGAAAACTCTCTAAATTTAATTAGAATTCAACTAAAACAAGTTGACTCAACATATTCTCAAATTAATGAAACATATAATAAATTAAGATACATAAAACACGATGTAAATAAACAATTAATGATCTTAGAAGGACTTTGTCATGAAGGGAATATTAAAAAGATTAAAAAATATATAGATTGGATGGTTAATTCAATCCCTGAATCACAATTTATTATGTTTTCAAATAATCAACTCTTAAATTCTATATTGAACCATTACAATCAAATAATTGCAAAAGAACAGATTTCATTTAACTATAATATAAAAATCAAAGCATTAGATGAAACAATAACTCCTGATATTTGTATAATATTAGCAAATGCACTTGAAAATGCAATTGAAGCTTGTATTAAAACAGATGAAAAAACAATTGAATTGAATATAACTGAAAAAAACAATTCACTCTTTATTTCAATAACAAACACATTTGACCCAAAATTATTAAAGCTAGTAGATGATAAAATACAAACTTCAAAAAAAAATATTGATAATCACGGATTAGGTTTAAAAATAATTGAGAACATTGCTATTTCTCATGGAGGAAATTCTTTATATATTATTAAAGAGAATCTATTTAGATTAGATATTTGGATCAAGATAACTAAACAATAAGTTTTCAATAATTAACCCTTTAGAATAACTAAAGGGTTAAGAAAAATTATATATAAAATTTAAAATTATTAGGTTCGCTTTTCTCTATCAAAAGCTACACCTAAAGCAGCAGGTTCTTGCTTTTTCTTATCTCTAGAAAAAGCTAAAGTTAATATTACTAAAATATAAGGTAACATAACTGCAAATTCATATGGGAAGTTAATTCCTTGGCCTTGAACTGCCAATTGGAAGCTCTGAGCTAATGAGAATAAAAGAGCTCCCCACATTATTTTCACAGGATCCCAATGTCCAAAATAAACTAAAGCAACCGCGATAAAACCTCTACCAGCAATCATTTCATCACTAAACATTTTTGCTTGGCAAAGAGATAAATAAGCTCCTGCTAAACCAGCTAAAGCACCACCAACTGCTAATGCTTGGAATCTTACTCTATTAACATTAATACCTAAACTATCTGCAGCTCGTGGATATGTACCCACAGCTCTTACTCTTAACCCCCATGGAGTTTTAAATAAAATATAAACAGAAAGAGGAACAAATAAAAATGCAATATAAACTAATATATTATGTGAAAATAATATTGGTCCAAGAATTGGAATAGAAGATAAAATAGGAATATTTATACTTCCAATACCAGGAATACTTTGTGTACCACCAACAAAATGTCTAAATAGTGTTCCAGCAGCACCTACACAAAACAATTGTAACCCAATACCAGCAATACCTTGTTTTGCTTTAAAAGTAATAACAACAACACCAAAAACAAGACCTAAAAGTGCACCAACAATTGCGCCAGCCATTATTCCAAAAAAATTATATATTTCAGGAGTGGCTCCGCCATGTCCAACAGAATAAGGTACTAACATTCCAACAAAAGCACCCATTGCCATTATACCTTCACAACCAAGATTAAAAATACCAGATCTTTGGTTGAACATTTCTCCAATACTTGCTAATAAAAGAGCCACACTGAATGGAATTCCTAAAGAAAGAATATTTACAACAAAATCCATTAGTTCACCTCCTTAGCATTAAATTTTTTCCAAATTTTATCCATTAAATATTTATCATTTAATACTTGTTGCGCTGCAACTATAACTAAAATAATAATTCCTTCAAGAACTTGTACCATATTTGCTGGAACACCAACCATTCTTTGAGTCATATCTGCTCCAACTAATAACAATCCAAAAAAGAAAGATGCGGGTATAATTCCTGCAGGATGCAAGCCTCCAAATAAGGCAACGACTAAACCTGAGAACCCATATCCACTAGTAATCCCTTCAATAGCTCTATGATGAACGCCTAAAACTTCAACACTACCTGCAATTCCAGCAAAAGCCCCTGAAATTACCATCGAAATTGTAACAAAAAATGCGACTTTTATACCACCGTATCTTGCAGCCTTAGAACTTGCTCCAGCAGCTCTTAATTTATACCCAAATGAAGTTTTCCAAAGAAGAATATAAATCAATATTGCTAATGCAATAACTAAAAATAAACCAGTATGAAGTCTTGTCCCTTTTATTAATCTATCTAACCAAACACTTTTTTCTAATCTCATTGATTGTGGTGTTCCGCTTCCTAAAGTTAATTCAGCTGGGTCAATCATTGGTCCTCTCAAAAAGAAAGTATAAAATTGCGCTGCTATATAATTTAACATTACAGTAGATAACAATTCACTTACTTTTAATTTTGCCTTTAAAATTCCAGGAATAAATCCCCAAATTCCACCACCAATGGCACCTGCTAAAACTATAAGAATAATATTCAAGGGTCTTGGTAAGTTGTACAATGTTAATGCTGCTGCAGTCGATGTTAAAATACCCATAGCCATTTGACCTTCTGCACCAATATTAATAATTCCTGAGCGATATGCTACAGTAATACCTAAAGCAATAATAGATAAAGGGATAGCCCTAATTATTACTTCTGTAAGCTGTATTTTATTTTTTAAAGGCTCAGTTAAAATTACAAGATAAGTTTTAAAAACATTTGCATCAATTGTAATTAAAATTATCGACCCAATTAATAATGTAGCAAGTACTGCTAAAATAATTATCGATGTTTTATATAATATCTTAAATTGTCTATTCATTATGAACTCCTGCCATCAACATACCAATCTGTCTCCTTGTAGCGGTTTTTGCAGGAAGAACTTTTTGAATATGCCCTTTAAATATTACAGCAATATTATCAGAAAGATTCATAATTTCATCCAATTCTTCACTAATTAATAAAATTCCAACTCCATTTTTTCTCATCTCAAGTAATTTTGAATGAATAAACTGTGCAGCTCCCATATCTAAACCTCGAGTAGGATAAACAGCTATTAAAAATTTTGGGTTTCTTGCAATTTCTCTTGCTAAAATTACTTTTTGAATATTTCCCCCAGAAAGTGCACCTGCACTCAAAGATGTATTTACACATCTAATATCAAATTGTTCTCTAAGTAATTCTGCATTACTATTAATAGCTTTATTATTAATTATTTTATGTTTTGAGAACTTTTCTGTTTCAATATCTTTAAGTATTAAATTCTCTTTTATTGAAAAGGAAGGAACGATTCCTTCTGTATTTCGATCTTCAGGAATATATCCCATTCCTTTTTCTATAATATCTATAGGAGATAATTGGTCTATTCTTTCATTAAAAAAGAGTATTTGCCCTTTATTAACTTTCAATAAACCATTTACTATTTGTGCAAGTTCAAGTTGCCCATTACCAGATACTCCAGCGAGCCCCATAATTTCACCTGAACGAATTTTCAAATTTAAATCATTTAATGCTAAAAAACCTCTATTACTTTTCACATTTACATTTTTTAGCTCTAATGCATAATCACCAAATTCTTTTTCTTCATTATTTTGAGGCATATTGACTTCTCTTCCAGTCATCAAAGCAGCAATATCAGAAGAACTATAATCATTAGTTTTTCCATAAAATACTATTTTACCATGTCTTAAAATTGCAATTTTATTTGATAATTCTTTAACTTCTTTTAATTTATGAGATATAAAAATAATTGGAAGTTTTTTATTCATTGTTTTTAATAATTGAATCAATTCATCTATTTCTTGTGGTGTTAAAGCACTTGTTGGTTCATCTAAAATTAAAAACCTTGCCCCTAAACAAAGGGTCTTTACTAATTCTACTTTTTGTTGCTCTCCCACAGAAAGTTGCCAAATATAAGCATTTGGATCGACTCTTAAGTCATACTTTTGTCCAATTTCTTCTATTTTATCAACAACAAAATCCATATCTAGCTTGATTTTTTTCCAAGCTTTTTTCATTCCTAAAGCAATATTTTCTTTAACTGTTAAATTTGGGACAAGCATGTATCTTTGATGAACCATACCTATTCCACAACCAAATGAATCGTTTGGTGAGGAAAAACAAACTTTTTGTCCATTTAAAAAAATACACCCTTCATCGTACTGATATAACCCCATTAAAACGTTCATCAATGTTGTTTTACCAGCTCCATTTTCACCAACTAAAGCAAATATTTCACCTTCATTTACTTCAATGGTAACACTATCTAAAGCCTTCATTCCTGGGAATGTTTTTGTAATGTTTTCCATTCGAAGATTTGTAATCTTATCCATAATGCACCTTATAAAAAGGACACCTATACATATAGATGTCCTTCATTATTATTTCTTATAATTGTGAATAATCTACACTCTTCCAATCTATTGAATTTGGATTGTTAACAAATTTAGAAATTTGAGCATTAACTGCATTCTCTAAATCACTACCATATAAATTACTTAATGCTTCATTAAATCCAAAAATGAATCCACCATTAGCGAAGTTCATTGGAACACAATATCCACCTTTCACACCATTTTTAACATTTTCAACCAATGAAATTATTACAGGTGCATAATCATATGAAGAAGCTGCTACACATTTCATTTGACCTTCTTCCATCTTTAATTGAGCTAAATCTTGACCAACCCACCAAATATCATCATTAGGGAAATCAGCAGTAGCTCTTAATGCACCTAAAGCTTGTTGAGAAGAACCTGTTAATACATCTACTCCAGCTTTAATTTGTGATTGAGCTACTTGACCAGCTTTAATATAATCTGAGAATGAACCAGTATGAGCTACCATAATTTTAACATTAGGATTTACACTCTTTGCACCAAGAACAAAACCTCTATTATAACGAGCAGCATCTCCACCATCAACAGGACCAACAACACCTAGAACTTGATCTTTAGAAATTGTTGCAGCAATAATACCTGACAAATAACCAGTTTCTTCACTTTCTGGCATATATGTTACAACATTAGCAGGACCCACTTCAGCACTTGTACCAAAGGCAAAAGTAACATCAGGATATTCATCAGCCATTTCTAAAATAAGGTTTTTATATTGAGCCCCATGTCCAATAATAATATCATAACCATCAGCAACATATTGTCTTGCTGCAGAACCAGCATCAACAGGTTTCATTTTTTCACTATAGCTATATTCAATTTGACCAGGAAGTCTTTCTTGAGCACCTAAAATACCATCATGCATAGCTTGACACCAGCCCTTATCATCAACAGTATTTTCGACAATCAATGCAACTTTAACGATTCCATCATCTTTCATTGAAGAAGCTTCTTCACTCTTTCCTTGTGCAAATATACTTGTAGATAAAGTAATTAACATTAAACTTAAAACAATAACTTTTTTCATATGCTATCTCCTTTCTTGTATATGAAAATATAAAGAGGGGATTCCTCTTAATTCCAAAAATTTAAATGATCTTCTAATATAGCCTTTTTAAGATTTTCATCTTTTGTTGGGCCACAGATAATCATATCCCTTTGTCCATGCTTTAAAACTTCATCACATGGTAGATCAAAAGTAGGGTTCTCATTATGATCTTTAGTACATTCTAATAATTGAGATTCGGTTAATCCAAAAACAATTCTTCCAACATTAGTCCAATAAGCAGCACCAGTACACATAACACAAGGTTCAAAATTTGTATAGAGACTACAAGTTTCTAAAAATTCTGGACTATATTTTTTACCTGCTTCAATCATTAGTGTTGTTTCAGCATGTAAACAAGGACTGTCATTTTTATTATTCCCAACTTCTATTAAAATATTGCCATCCTTATCTGCTAATAATGCACCAAAAGGATGACAACCTCTTTCAACAGCTTGATGAGCAATTCTGACAGTTTCATATAATAATTCTACATCTTTTTTTGTTAATTCTTCTTTAGTAATATTTGGCATAAGTTCTCCATTTAAAAATAATTATAACATATAGATATTATAAAACAACAATAATCTTAAATTTATTTATTCACTGAAAGTAATAAAAAAATCAATAATATGTAAAAAAACACAAATAAAACTATTTCTTATTGATTTGGCTAATTATTGTTGTAAATAATTCATCTTTATTGATTGGTTTTGCTATATGTGCATTCATACCAGCTTCTTTACTCATTTTCTTATCAAAAGAAAAAGCATTTGCACTTAATGCAATTATAGGAATCTGTTTATTAAATACTCTAATTTCTTTAGTTGCTAAAAGACCATCTAATTTTGGCATTCTTATATCCATCAAAATAACATCATAATGATTTTCTTTTGCTAATTTAACACCTTCTATTCCATCTTTAGCTAATTCAACTATAGTTCCTTTTTGTTCAAGAAGTCTTTTGATTATGACCCTGTTTATTTCAACATCTTCACATACAAGTATCTTAATTCCAAGCAATTGATTATAATCAATAGTTTTATTTTTATTTTTTTTATAATCATTAATTTGTTGTTGCGTTGGAATTCTTCTAGGTAATGTAATAATAAAGGTTGTCCCTTTTCCAATTTTAGAGGTGCATTCAATTTTACCATCCATTGCATCAATAATTTTTTTAGAAATCACTAAACCTAAACCTGTACCACCCTCTTTATCTGATAATTCATTCAACTCTTTTGCAAAAGGTTCATACATAATCTTCATAAAATTGTCACTCATTCCAACACCCGAATCACTTATCGTATGAACTGCTATAACATTACCTTTTTCATCCTTTTTTACAACTAAATCCCAATATACTTTCCCTCCGGGTTTAGTATACTTAATCGAATTATTTAATATATTAACAAGAACTTGTTTCATTCTTTTCTTATCTAAAATAACAAATTCACTGTCAATTTCTTTATAGAAAGAGCACTTAAAATCAATATTTTTTTCTAATGCCCTTTGTTTAACTATTCTTCGAATCGATTGAGCGGTTTCTGCAAATTTACAAATGCGTTCTTCTATAACAATAGAATCTATTTCTATTTTTTGAAAATCTAAAATATCATTTACTAACGATAATAAATAATCTCCATTTTCTTTGATTTGCTTAAAATATTCAAAAAGCTTAGAATTAGAAGAATCTTCGATTCCAAAAGAAGAAAGACTAATTATAGCTCCCAAAGGAGTTCTCATATCATGACTCATTTTAGATAAAAACTCTGATTTAGCTTTACTAGAAATATTCGCTTCTTTTTGAGCAACAAATAATCGTTTATTAATATTTTTTAGCTTTTCATTCTTCTTTCTTTCTGTCGAAGCTAAATCTGTCACATCATAAATCACAGTAAATAAGCTATTCTCTTTTGATCTAAAACCTAGACTTCTTTTATGATAGATTTTACCATCAATTTTTAAAACATAAGTAACAGAATAAGACTCATTTTTGATAAGTTTTTTTCTATCTTCGCAATTAAGAATTCTTTTATTTCCATAGGTTTCAATTAATATATCTTTTAGGCCATTATTAATATAGTCTTCATATTCTTTATAAGAATAACGGCTATAACCAACAGGAAAGTTCAAAAAATTATTTGCTCTTGCAAAAACAATACAAGTTTTTGTTGAATCATCTTGCCTCATAACAAATTCATTTTGTTCTGTAACAATAGCATCAAGCATTTTTTCCATTTCTATTATCTGAGTAACATCTAAAACATTAACAATTAATAAAGTGTGATTTGAAATAGGATCTTCAAGGAAATTATAAGAAGCTCTAAAAAAAACAGTAACACTTGGTGATATTTTTTGATGATATTCTATACTATCTGTAATATAATTTTTTGCATTCTCTTTAATTTTTTCAAGATTAAAAAAATCTAAGTATTTTTTTTTATCCTCTTCTCCAACTATTGTTGGATAAAAATAATTTATAACTTCATTAAAATGAGCATTTTCATGATTTGCTTTTGTTGCATGTAAAAAATAAAAAAGTGTTTTCTCTGTTTGTAAATCAAAACAATATAAAGCCCCAACAGCAACATCAGAATTTCTTTTATATGAGATTAAAGATTTATATAAATTAAACAACCTATTCATTTTCTTCTCTGATGTTACATCTCTTAAATATTCAACATATGCATCTTCACCATTCCAAGTTGTTTCTGTAAAATAGACCTGAACTTTTTTATCTAAGGAAGTATAATCAACATCAATTATTTGTTGCATTTTTCCACCGTTAATTAAAGGACAAAAAGAACAAGGTTTATCTTGATTTCTAAAATATTCATAACATTTTTTTGAATCAATATTTACTAGTGGATTATTTACAATTTCTAAAGCAGCTTTATTTAAATACTTAATTGAAAAATCTTTTTTTGATAGAATTATTATTGCATTTAAACTATCATCAAGTATTTTTGTCTGTTGTGATTTTATAATGTTTATAACTGAATTATTATTAATAGAATCATAAGTTAATAAAGTATAGGAAGTAAAAATATAGTCAACATTTTCAATTATACGTTTTCTAAAATTTACATTTATATAAGAAATTTTAGTATCATCCCTTATTTTTGTTCTATAAATATAATCATAAAATAATAGATTGTCATTTACTAATTGGTGTTCAGTCTCATACAACCAAAATTTGTCATCTTCAAA
Organism: Sphaerochaetaceae bacterium; assembly: GCA_963678575.2. Taxonomy (GTDB): domain Bacteria; phylum Spirochaetota; class Spirochaetia; order Sphaerochaetales; family Sphaerochaetaceae; genus Pleomorphochaeta. The sequence goes on from CAXXHV010000002.1 coordinate 2,231,565, forward strand.
TACATTTTCATATGGCTTGTTATTTAAATAGTATAAAGCGGTTTCATAATCAAGTTTAAAAAGTTCACAATAGCCTTGAGAAACAGAAATATATTTAATTTCCCCTTCTATAACTTGTGAGACACTTATAGCAATTGGTAAAAAATCTATATTGTGAATATCATAATTTTTTATATTTTTTTCCACAAAGCCTCCCAAAAATGACGCTTTTTTATTCTTAATTATATCAAGAAGCCTTTAATTAAACAACAAAAGGTTAGAGATGTGTGGATTTTTCTAATAAAAATATAATAAATTATTTATTCTATTTAAAAGATAATTCAAAATATATTTTTATTTAGCTTAACTTTTTTCATTTATTCAACTGTTACACTTTTTGCAAGATTCCTTGGATGATCTGGATCATTACCTCTATTAACAGAACAATAATATGCATATAGTTGTGTTACTATCACACTAAGAATTGGTGAAAGATATGAATCAGTTTTGGAGATAGCAAAGACTTCATCTGCAACTTTTTCAAATTCATGATTATCTTCGAAAGTTATTGCTAGAACCTTAGCCCCCCTTGCTTTTACTTCTTTCATATTTGAATCCATCTTGTCATATAAATTGGAATTACAACAAGTCGCTACCACTAATGTATCTTCATCTACTAATGCAATTGGTCCATGCTTTAGTTCTCCTGCTGCAAAAGCCTCAGAATGAGTATAATTTATTTCTTTTAATTTAAGAGCAGATTCCAAAGAGATAGCAAAATCACTTTGTCTTCCAAAATAGAAAACTTTTGTCTTATTAAACTGTTGTGAAGCAAATCTTTGAATTTCCTCTTTCCTATCTAAGATTAATTGAGCTTTGCTTGCTAATGTTTCCAATTCTTCCATCAATGATTTTGATATTTCATCATCTTTAATTAATGCACAAGTTAAAAGAAATACTGACATTAATTGAGTAGTAAAGGCTTTAGTAGATGCTACCGCAATCTCTGGCCCAGCCTGTGTATACATTACATAATTTGCTTCTCTTGAAATTGTTGATCCAACCACATTTGTGATTGCAATTATTTTTGCACCTTTTTTCTTAAAAATTCTCATTGCCTGTAAAGTATCAGCGGTCTCTCCTGATTGAGATATAACTATACATAAATCATCTTTATTAATTATTGGGTCTCTATATCTAAATTCTGAAGCAACATCTACTTCCACAGGAATTCTTGCGTAATGTTCAATTGCATATCTAGCAACAACACCTGCATGATAAGCTGTACCACAGCCAACAATAACAACTCTTTTAGCATTTGAAACCACGTCTGTAATATCGCCTAAATCTAATTTACCACCATAAACTCTAGCTTTATATGTTTGTTCTATTGCATACGGTTGCTCAAAAATTTCTTTAAGCATAAAATGCTCATACCCATTTTTTTGTGCAGACTGCATATCCCAATCTACATGAGATATTTCAATTTCAACTAAATTTCCTTCAACATCATAAATTTCAACATTATTTGAACTTATTTTTGCTACTTGATTATCTTCGAGATATTGAACTTCTCTTGTATATTCTAATAATGGGGTTACATCTGATGCTAACAAATTATAATCTTCAGCTCTTCCAATAATTAAAGGGCATTCCTTTTTTGCAACAACAATAGAATTCGGATTACTTTTACAAACTACAGCAAGTGCATAAGAGCCTTCAAGTCTTTTTAAGGCTTCAGTTACTGCTAAAAGTAAATCTCCGTTATAATGGAAATCTATTAAGTGAGCTATACACTCAGTATCTGTTTCACTTCTAAATTTAACATTATGATTTTCTAACCATGTTCTTAACTTTACATGATTTTCTATTATTCCATTGTGAACTACAGCAATGTCATTACTAACATCCGTATGAGGATGAGAATTAACATCACTAGGCTCCCCATGAGTTGCCCATCTTGTATGACCAATACCAATATGTCCATGGATAGGATTTTTCTCAATTAATTTTTCTAGGTTAGATAATCTTCCTTTTGCTTTTCTTATTTCAAGATTTTCATTATTTATCAAGGCAATACCAGCAGAATCATATCCTCTATATTCTAATTTAGATAAACAATCTATTAATATTTCTGATGCATCTAATCCCAATTCTCCATTTGAACAAAAACCAACTATTCCACACATAAAAAATACTCCTAAATTAAAATTATTTTAATTATAGCAAATATTCTGAGATTTAAGTAGTATAAAAGAAATTTCTGATAAAGCTTTAGTATAAATAAATTAAAATTAAATACTTTATTTTTTATTTATGAAAATCAAAAAACTTTATAAATTCTTATGGTATAAAAAGTTACAAATAAAAAATAATACTTTTATATGTAATTAAGATTTACAGGACTCTTGCGCTTGAGGATATTCTATTATTTAAATTTTACAATAAAAAGGATTTTTTTGAGAATAAAAGAAACTTTAGTTGTTAATAAAACAGATTAAAAAGAATAATTAATTAATTGATTGATTTTATATACTTAAAATAATAATATTAATTATGGAAATAAGAAAATTAACACAAAATGATTTAGATCAATATAAAGAAATACGACTTGAAGGACTTAAAAATAATCCATCATTTTTTGGCAGTTGCTTTGAAGAAGAAAAAGCTATGGATACCCCCCTTTGGATTAATAAAATAATAGAAAACAAAAACCATTGTTCATTTGGATTATTTGTATCAAATAAATTAACTTCATTAATAACTTTAAATTTTGAAACAAAAGAAAAAAGAAAACATTGCATTAATATTACTTCTGTAATTACAAAACAAGAATTTCAAAATAAAGGATATGCCTCTTTATTATTTAAAGAAACATTATCCTATATTAATAATTTTAAAAAATATACAAACCTTACTCTAAAAGTTGGGGAAACTAATACTAATGCAATTAATCTATACAAAAAATTTGGATTCATTGAAACAGGAAAAGATATAAACACAATTTTTTATAATAATAAATATTATTCTTTAATTACAATGCAAAAAATAATATGTTAATAATAAACAAAAATTCTAATCTATTAGGACTTCTACTTAACCAACATAGCTAGAGTATAAAAAAAGTGTTTTTATTCATATGTAAGGATTAACAATTTTTTTATTTTTTTCATTGCCAAATAGTAACCGATAATATATACTGTGTGTACGTTAACGCAATATAGGAGTATAACAATGAAACACATAAATGATTATAATTTTTGGTTCTTAACCGGTTCACAAGATTTATATGGAGAAGAAACATTAAAACAAGTTGCAAAACATTCAAAAGAAATGGTTAACACATTGAATAACAGTGGAGACTTAGCTTGCAAATTAATATATAAAGATACTTTACTCACCTCATTAAGTATTGAAAAAACAATAAAAGAAGCAAATTTGGATGAAAATTGTGCTGGTATTATTTGTTGGATGCACACCTTCTCTCCTGCAAAAATGTGGATTAATGGACTTAATTCACTAAGTAAACCTATGCTTCAAATTAACACTCAATTCAATGAAAAGCTTCCATACAAAACAATAGATATGGATTTTATGAATTTGAATCAAAGTGCACATGGGGACAGAGAATTTGGATACATCACCGCACGAATGAATATTAGTAGAAATGTTATTGTTGGTCATTGGCAATCTATTTCATTTAAAAAAAGAATGTCAAAATGGATGAGAGCCGCTGTTGCAACTACATGTGGTAAATCTTTAACTGTTGTTAGATTTGGAGACAACATGAGAGATGTAGCGGTAACTTGTGGTGATAAAGTTGAAGCATACATTAAACTTGGTTGGAATATACCATATTATGGTATAGGTGATTTAGTTGAAAAAATGAATGAAGTTAGTGAAGATGAAATTGATTCTTTAATGAAAGAATATCAAAAAGAATACATAATATCAGAACCAACTCAATTTAATTTGGAACATATTAGAGAACAAGCAAAAATAGAAATTGCTTTAGAAAAGTTTTTAATAGAAAAAAATGCTGAAGCTTTTACAACTAATTTCCAAGATCTTCATGGGATGAAACAACTTCCTGGTTTAGCTTGCCAACACTTAATGTCAAAAGGTTATGGGTTTGCCGGAGAGGGCGACTGGAAAACAGCTGCAATGGTTAGAACTTTAAAATTAATGGGTGAAAACTTAGAAGGTGGTTGTTCTTTCTTAGAAGATTATACCTATAATTTAGAAGAAGGAAATATGTTTAATTTAAGTTCCCACATGTTAGAAATCTGCCCTTCCGTTTCAAAAGATAAACCAACTATTGAGGTTCATCCTTTAGGAATTGGTGATAAAGAAGACCCTGCAAGATTAGTTTTTGATGCAAAAGAAGCAAAAGGTTTTACCGTTTCTATAGTTGATTTAGGAACTAGAATGAGAATTGTAGCAAATAAGGTAAATATTATTTCTTCAATAGAAAAATTTGAGAAATTACCTGTTGCGAGAATTTTACTTTCACCAGAACCTAATTTTATCACAGCAAGTGAATGCTGGATTTTATCTGGGGGGGGCCATCATAATGCATTTACAACACAACTTGATAGTGAAACCCTAGAATTTTACTCAGAAATGATTAAAATAGAATTACTAAATATTGATGAAAGTACAACTGTATCAAACTTTAGAAATCAAGACAGATGGAATAGAGCATATTATGGATAAATATAAGGAATTAAAAGAAGAAGCTTTTTTAGCTAATTTAGAAATCCCAAAACAAGGTTTAGCAATCTATACTTGGGGTAATGTTTCAGCATTTGATTCAAATCTTGGCGTTTTTGCAATTAAACCTTCCGGGGTTTCTTATGACAAATTACAAATAAACGACATGGTTGTAATCGACTTAGAAGGAAATAAAGTTGAAGGAGATTTAAATCCTTCATCAGATACACAAACACATCTTCAATTATATAAACATTTTGTTGGAATAAAAGGAATTACGCATACGCATTCTCCGTATGCAACGGCTTGGGCACAAGCAATGAAATCAATTCCTTTATTAGGAACTACTCATGCTGATCATCTAGCAAATCCAATAATTTGTACAAAACCCTTATCTAAAGAATATGTTGAAAATGGGTATGAAAAAAATACAGGAATATTAATTTATGAAACATTTGAAAATCCATCAACTGCTCAAGAAATTTTAAATGTTGGAGAATTTCCTAATGTGCCCATATCCCCAATAGAAAATCCAATGGTACTTGTTGGAGGGCATGGTCCTTTTAGCTGGGGAAAAGATGCCATTTCAAGTGTTTATAATGCAAGAGTTCTTGAAGAAGTCGCAAAAATGGCAATGTGGGTTAATAGTATTAATCCATCATTTAATCAACTTCCAGCTCATATTACAAATAAACATTACCAAAGAAAACATGGTAAAAATGCTTACTATGGACAAAAATAATTATTACTACCAAAATTATTAGTAATAATCTATAATTAATATGAGGCAAGAAATTCTTGTCTCATATTAATAAAAGGACTTAATAATGAAAATTTCTGAAATTGCAAAAGCCGCAGGTGTTTCAGTTGGTACTGTTGATAGAGTTTTACATAATAGAGGAAGAGTCTCCAAAGAAACAAAAGAAAGAATTGAAAAAATAATTAAAGAAAATGGCTATATCCCAAATGCAATGGCAAGAAGCTTAAAAATAGGTTCTAAGTTAAAAATTGGAGTACTAATTCCAAATTTAAATTCTGAAAGTGGCTATTGGAATGAAATTTATTCTGGATTTTTAAAAGCAGCAAAAGAACTTGAATCTTTCAATGTTACAATTATTAAAGAAGAATTTAATAGAGATGAAAATAATAGCCTATTGAATGCTGGGTTAAAACTCCTTGATTTAAATGTCGATGCAATAGCTTTAGCGCCAGTAATTCAAGAAGAATCATATAAATTTATAAATGAAATAAAAAATCTACCTTATGCTTTTTTTGATTCCTCATTATCAAATTCAAAACCTATTACAGAAAATCTTCAAATAGCTTATAAAGCTGGATGGTGCGCCGCCCGAGTGATGAATTTATTTACAAAAGATGGTAAAAATTACATTTGCTTACAAATGCATAAAAAAGCTTATAATCAAGAACAAAGAGCAATTGGGTTCTCCCAATATTTTAATACTTTAGGAATTAATGTTTCTACGTATATTTGGGATGATAAAACAAATTATTCTTTGAATTCTCTTTTAGATAATATTTGTTCTAAAGATCAAATTATTGACGGCATTTTTGTAACAAATGATGCAACAGGCTTAGTTTCTTCATACTTTTCAAAGAAAAACTTAGAAAATATGCCTAGTATTATTGGTTTTGATTTGGTTCAAAATAATAAACAAGAGTTAATTAAGGGTAATATTAGTGCATTAATCTCTCAATCTCCAGAAAATCAAGGTTATAAAACAATAATGGAAATGTTTAGAATACTATTTCTTAAGCAAGAACAGCCTAAAAATAATGAGCCTATACCTATAAACATTATTATTAAAGAAAACCTTTAATTAAATAGTAAAAATAATAAAAAAATAACTTCCATAAATAATTTTATCTTTTATGGAAATTATTCTCTTTTAAAAATTATAAAAACGTAAAACTAAATAAGAGATTTTATTGCTTCCTTTTCAATATTTAACCCTTGATGATATCTCTTAAAAAATAGATTAAAACCATCAAGATCTTTTTGATCTGCCATAATAGTTACTTTTGTTGATTTTTTAAAGACATTTGTATCCAAATATTGTTCAAGGGTCATTTTGCTATTAACAAAAGATGCCAAAATAGCAATCCCCCAAGCGCCACCTTCTCCTGCACTAGATAATACAGCACAAGGAGTGTTAGTTGCAGCAGACATAATTTTTTGTCCTACTTCTGCTGTTTTAAAAAATCCACCATGTCCATTTATTTCATCAACTTTAACATTCTCATCTTCAAACAAAATATTTAAACCAGTTCTTAAAGCACATAAGGATGTAAACAATTGAGATCTAATTAAATTACCTACGCTCAATTCACTATCAGCTGTCCTAACTATTAATGGGCGACCTTCACTAAAACCAGTAATATGTTCTCCACTTAAATAACCATAAGATAATATTCCATCACAGCTTGGATCAGATTTTAGAGCTTCAAATAAAATAGCATCATACAATTGAGGTTTAGTTAAATTACCTCCTGTAAGTCTCATAACTTCTCCAAATAATTTCATCCATCTATCTATTTCTCCACTGCAATTGTTTGAATGAGCCATTGCTACAGGAAGTCCTGATGGAGTAGTTACTAAATCAAGTTTTTCATATAATTTAGATAACTCCTTTTCTAAAACTATCATTGCAAATACACTTGTTCCAGCACTTACATTACCTGTTCTTGCCTTAACAGAATTTGTTGCAACCATGCCTGTTCCTGCATCACCTTCTGCAGGACATAGAGGAATATTTGAATTTAAGTCGCCTTCAATATCTAATAAAGAAGCTCCCTTTTTTGTCAAATATCCAGCAATATCACCAGCAACTAATGGTTTTGGTAATATATTTTTTACTTTCCAAGAATATTCTTTTGCTAATTCATCAAATTGATTTAACATTTTTTTATTATAGGCTTTAGATAAACTATCAATTGGGAACATTCCAGAAGCATCACCTATTCCAAGATTAAAAGAATCAGTTAAACAATAATGAACATACCCTGCTAAAGTATTAATTTTTGAAATATCTTTTACATGCTCTTCATTATTTAAGATAGCTTGATATAAGTGTGCAATACTCCATCTTTGTGGAATAGGATATTCAAAAAGTTGTGTTAATTTTTCACTTGCTTCCTTAGTAATATTATTTCTCCAAGTTCTAAATGGAACTAATAATTGATCATCTTTATCAAAAGCTAAATATCCATGCATCATTGCACTTACACCTATTGCTTTTAAATCTTTTATTGTAATTGAATATTTATTTTTTACATCTTCTTTTAAAGATTTATAACAGCCTGAAACACCTTTCCAAACCTCGTTCAAATCATAAGTCCATATATTATTTACAAGAGAATTCTCCCAATCATAGCCACCTGAAGCAATTGGATTATTCTCACTATCTACTAAAATAGCTTTTATTCTAGTAGATCCAAGTTCAATCCCTAATGAGGTTTGCCCATTTTTTATTTCATTAACTATTAATTCATTATTCATATTTTTTCCTTTGCGTGTTCGATAACGCTATCATTATAGCACACCTATCTTTTTAATCAATACTAATTTTTTGAATTATAACATGTCATTTTTGTTATAAAAAGATTAAATTCTGAGAAACATAATAATAAAACAAAAAATATTTATTATTGAAGAATAATAAATGCTATTATATCCAAAAGACATAAGAAAAGAAATAAGGAATGAACCAATACACAATTTTAATTTATGCACTAATAGCTACGTAAGGAAGGCCTTTTTTGCTTTTGATTAGGAAAAAGCAATACATAATCCATTAATAATATTATAGATTTCAACAGTATCAACACTTTTTATTTCATTAATAGCTTTTTCTTATCTAAAGGACTAATTTTCTTAAAAAGAAAACAAAGTTTAATTTTTTATCATAAATCAATATATGTCATATCATGTATCCTGTCATTGAAAAATTCTGTATACAAGATTTCTTTCTTGACTTTTACTTTTTATCTTATAAACTATAAATAAGTATTATATTTAAGAGGTAAAATTTATGAAAATTATTGTACTTGATGGGTATACAGAAAATCCTGGAGATTTAAGTTGGTCAAACTTAGAAGCTTTAGGGGATACAGTAATATATGATAGAACGGATAAGGATGAGATCATTTCTAGAGTGGGAGATGCACAAATCATTTTAACAAATAAAACACCAATTACAGAAGAAGTATTTAAGGCATGTCCTACTTTAAAATATGTAGGAGTACTAGCAACAGGATATAATGTTGTTGATACAGTTAGTGCTACAAATTATGGTGTAGTTGTTTGTAATATTCCAACATATGGAACTACAGCAGTAGCACAATTTGTGTTTGCATTATTATTAGAATTATGTCATAGAGTTGGTCATCATAGTAATAGAGTTGCACAAGGAGCATGGGCTTCTTGTAAGGATTTCTGTTTCTGGGATTACCCACTTGTTGAATTATCTAATAAAACAATGGGAATAATTGGATTTGGTAGAATTGGTTATCAAACAAGTGTAATTGCAAGAGCGTTTGGAATGAAAGTTTTAGCTTTTGATTCTTATGTAAATAAAGAATGGGAAAATGAAGAGATAAAATATGTAACTCTAGATGAATTACTAAAAGAAAGTGATGTAATATCACTACACTGTCCACTTTTCCCTGAAACAGAAAAGATTATTAATAGTGAATCAATTTCTAAAATGAAAGATGGAGTAAAAATTATAAATACATCTCGTGGACCATTAATAGATGAAAAGGCTCTTTATGAAGCCCTTGAAAGTGGAAAAGTAAGTGGAGCAGCAATGGATGTGTTAGCAGTTGAACCACCAAAAGGACACAATAAATTAACAACTCACCCAAATTGTATTGTAACCCCTCATATAGCTTGGGCTCCAAAAGAAAGTCGTCAAAGACTTATGGATATTGCTGTAGACAATGTAAAACAATTCATTAACAATACTCCTGTTAATGTTGTAAATAAATAATCCTTATCTTTAATTTTTAATTAAAACTTGCCATAGAATAAATTAATATTCTATGGCCTTTTTTTCTTTGGATATCTACTAATTAAAAAATTCTACCTTATAATTCAAAGGAGACTAAAGTTAATATTCTTTACAATAGTAGTATGTCCAATATCAAAATTATAACCTGTATTACCTGCCTTAAATTAATCTATCAATTGTGAGAATCCTTTATTAAAGTTTATGTATTCAAAACTTAATTTTAAATAAGAGAAATTCTATACCCTGTCAACAAAAACATATATTCTTTTCTTTAAATTATTTAATTGCTATGATAATATAAATTAAAATTTTATATACAAGAGTAAAACAATGATAGATAATAATAATGCAATATTGTTCGATGATTTAGGAACAAAAGCCTACAAAAAGCTAAAAAAAATGATTATTTCTGGGAAATTAAAACCAGGACAAAAACTTAATCAAGTACAATTAGCCAATCAATTAGGAATTAGTCGAACACCATTATTGCAAGCTATGAATAGATTAACTAGTGAACAACTGACAGAAACAATTCCAAGAAGAGGAACAAGAGTTAGAATCTTTACTAATAATGATTTATTATCAATTTTTGAAATAAGAGGAAGATTAGAACCTTTTATATGTGAACAAGCTGCAAAAAATATTAGCAGTGATAAAATTATTAAACTACAAGAAAATATATCACAAATGAATATTTCAATAGAAAATAATGATGAATCTCTTTTTAAAGCATTAGATAATGAATTTCATACTTTAATAATTGAGAGCTCAAATAATAAATTGGTTGCTGAGATTTTAGAAAAATATGTACCTTTAATGCATTCTGTAAATTTATTAAAACCAATGGAAAAATCACTTCAAGATCATAAAAACATTCTTGATGCTCTTATTGAGAATGATAGTCTGAGTGCTTCACAACTAATGTATTACCATATATATGGTTCAACAAAAAATAAATTAATTCAATTATTAGAAAATAGAGGTTAAAAATGGATACCAAATTAGAAAATAAAAGTGTAAAAGACTATATATATGATAAAATTAAAGAACTCTTAGAAAACAATGAATTTGTTGTGGGCGAAAAAATTAATAAAAATGATTTAGCTCTTAGATTTAATATAAGTTTGACACCAATTAACGATGCTCTTAATAGACTTGTTGGTGAGAATTATTTAAGCCAACAACCAAGAAAAGGCTTTTTTGTTAAAGAATTTTCCCCTAAAGAACTTTGTGATTTATTTGAAATAAGAGCGGGATTAGAAGGAATTGCTGTAAGATTATGCTGTGAAAGAGCAAGTGATGAGGATATAGAAAATTTAATCCATAGTTTTGATTCTTTTGAAAAAAATATGGATACTACTATGATTAAACAATATACTATTACAGATAAAGAATTTCATAAAAAAATAATTTTATTAGCTGGAAATCCTTTAATATCTCAAGTTAGAAATTCATTAGGGTTTTTAAATAGATCTTATCAAAAAAGAATAGTAAAACCTATGCAGGATTCTTTATTAGAACATCAAGAAATTATTGAAGCCTTAAAAACCAGAGATGGAGAACAGGCACAGAAAGCCATGGAACAACATTTATTAAATGCAAGAGATAAAATTGTTTCTACTTTAAACAAAAATAGATAAAAAATATTTTAATATACATTACAGGGTGGTATATCCCCTATCTTTGTTTTTTAAATACAAAAACCATTTTAGAAATTAGTAATATAATAAAAGACTTAAAAAAGCTCTTGAAAATTATAAAAACCTAACAATATGATATTGTATACAAAATAGACAAATAATAAATTTTCAAAAAGAGATTTTTATAAAAAAATTTTATTACCAAAAATAAAGGTATCCATATCATTTGAATTCCTATTCTCTCAAAATCAATAAGAATATCCTAGATTTAGTTTAGATTATATTCCTCTTAAATCAAAACTCCTTCCTATTATTAGCTTAACTCTAATTGTTGTTGGAATAATACTAAACCTTGAATAAGGTTAATGGTTTCTGAAGGTTCTTTGAAACTCTTCTTAATAATATCAGTTACATCCTGATTATTATTAGTCATTTATAATTATAATAATTCCCCTCTCCATTCCACAATATAATTACAAAACTTAACAACTACACAAAAAAAGATTTATGTGGGTGCTTCTTTTTCATAATTATTTAGACCAAAATTTAATTAAAAAAATTGTATATTTGTACTATTGTTTTATGCCATATTTAATCTAATAATATTTATTTAGCGGGGTTTTAAATTATTTATGGACAAATGTACTATTTTATTAGAAAATTCAAAAAGTGAACTTTTATCAACTCAAATTGAACATGGATTATCTTTATTAATTGAAGTAAACGACAAAAAACTTATTTTTGATGTAGGGGCTACAGGCATTTTCTATAATAATGCAAAATTAATGAATATTAAATTAAATGATGTTCAATCAATCATACTATCGCATAGTCATTATGATCATTGCAGTGGTTTGTTGTCTTATTTAGAAAAAGAACAAATTGAAGATCTTTATGTTGGGAAAGATTTTTTTAAACCAAAATATGCTTTAAATGATAGCACAATTACTTATTTAGGTTGTGGCTTTGATAAGAAATATATTGAGAAGAATAAAATAAAAATTCATGAAGTAAATACCTTATTTGAAGTAGAAAAATCACTCTTTATTGTGACTAATTTCAAACAACATTATGAACATGAACAAATTCCTCAAAGATTCGTCCATGGTGAATTATCTAATTTAGAAAAAGATTCTTTTTCTGATGAAGTCGCTTTAATAAAAAAAAGAGAAGACGGTCTAACTCTAATAGTTGGTTGTGCACATAGAGGCATTCTATCGATTATAAAAAGTATAAATTCATTATTTGAATTAAACATTGATACTGTAATTGGTGGTGTTCATCTTAAAGATGTTTCAAATAAACACTTAGAAAAAACTAATAAAGAATTACTTAATTTAGGAATTAAAAAAACATATTTTTGTCATTGTAGTGGAAAAAGAATAACTGAACATCTCAGACAAAACAGTTCTATTGAAGCTAATCAAGTAGCTACAGGAGATATAATTTTATTATGAGCATAAAAAACATTAAAGTAATTGCTCAACAAATTATTCAACAGACAGCTTATGTTGTAGCACCAAATACAGTTAATTTAATGGATGAAAATGGAATAATTGTTGCAAGCAGCGATCCCCTAAGAATTGGAACTTTTCACTCTGGAGCCTTTAAAGCAATAAAAGAAAGAAGAGAAATTGATATTTACCCAAATGAAATTGAAAAATTTGAAGGAGCAAAGCAAGGTGTAAATATACCAATCATTAAAAATAATGAAGCAATAGCTGTAATTGGTATTTTTGGAAATCCTGATGAAGTAAAACAAACAGCAATTTTATTAAGCATTAGTACTTCCTTATTTCTAGATCAAGCAAATTCAATGAAAAAAGAACAAAGAAGAATAACTCTTAGATCAAATTTATCAGAAATTATTTCAACAAAAAATTGTGAAAATGAATTTAACGAAACAACTGATGCTTTAGCTATTTCAATTAAGTATCCATTACAAGCTATAATTTTCTCGTTTAATAATAAAAAACCATATTATAATGAAATTATTTATTTTATGAAAAATAATTTTTTATATAATTCAAACCAAGATATTTTATTAGAATATCCTTCATATTATATATTAATAAAAAGCGAAAGTAATAAAATTGATAATATAATGAATATCAAAAACTCATTAGAAACCAAGGACTTAAAAAAAATAGTATTTAGTCCAACAATTAATATCATAGAAGAATTATATAATTCGATTATCATTTCCAAAGCTATTATGAAATTACCATATGATAGAAAATATTATAACTGTAATAACCTTGACGATATAATATTATTAGCTTTCGATAATAAGTCTAAAGATTTACTAATATCATATTTCAAAAATATAATCACCAATCTTGATAATTCAAATTCTTATTGGATATACCCAACAATTGAAGCCTATATTGAAAAAGATGGAAAAATTCAAAACATGGCAAATTACTTAAATATACATAAAAATACATGCATTTATAGATTAAATAAAATATTAGAGCTTAGCAAATTAAATAATTGTAGTTGCTTTACAATATCTTATTTTTTTAGAGCAATTATACATTTAAGAAAATCGGGAAAATCCGATATTTTATAGGAGGGAAAAAGAATGTCAGCAATTTATATGTTTTCTGTTATCATTCTTGCAGTTATTGCTATGGTATTGGCCATTAGTAAGTTAAAAATTCATCCATTTATAGTATTAACAACTATATCAATTGTTGTTGGATTACTTTGTGGTATGGACGCAAATACAGTTATTAATACTGTAAAAAATGGATTCGGTAGCATTTTAGGAGCTATTGGTATTGTTATACTAGCTGGGACAATTATTGGAACAATACTAGAAAAAACTGGTGCAGCATTAACAATGGCAAACTCTATTCTACATTTAGTAGGAAAAGACAAATCTGCATTAACAATGGCAGCAACAGGATATGTAACCGGTATTCCAGTTTTTTGTGATTCTGGCTTTGTTATTCTATCCCCAATCGCTAGAGCTTTAGCAGAACAAAGTAATAAAAGTTTAGCCGTTTTAGCAACAGCATTATCTGCTGGATTATATGCAACTCATTGTCTTGTTCCTCCAACCCCAGGTCCAATAGCAATGGCAGGAACATTAAATGCTAATTTAGGATTAACTATTTTAATTGGTCTTTTAGTATCAATTCCTGCAACAATAGCTGGTTTATTCTATGCAAAAAAAGTTGCTTCAAAAGTGGATATAAAACCAAATCCAGAAAATACTGTTGAAGAATTACAAGAAAAATATGGAAAATTACCATCAGCTTTACATTCATTCTCTCCTATTCTTGTCCCAATTATTTTAATTGCATTTAAATCAATTGCAGATTTTCCTTCTCATCCTTTTGGAATTGGTGGTTTTGCTTCATTTGTTTCTTTCATAGGAAATCCAGTTGTTGCATTAATCATTGGTATTGTTATTGCTGGGACTTTGATTCCTGTTTCAGAAAAACCAAACAAATTAAGTTGGGTTTCTCAAGGAGTTACAAATGCAGCAGGTATATTAGCCATTACTGGAGCAGGTGGGGCTTTTGGAGCAATTCTAAAAACCCTTCCTATCGCTGACGCATTAGCAGGCTCTTTATTAAATTTACACATTGGTGTTTTGCTACCTTTTATTATTGCAGCACTCCTAAAAACAGCGATGGGAGCATCAACTGTTGCTATGATTGTTACTTCTGCAATGATAGCTCCATTAATGGCTACTCTAGGGTTTGATAGCGAAATAGCAAAAGTATTAGTTATTATGGCAATTGGTGCAGGTTCTATGACTGTATCTCATGCAAATGATTCATATTTCTGGGTTGTCTCTCAATTTAGTGATATGAATACTCGTGAAGCTTATAAATGCCAAACTGGAGTTACGGCAATTATGGGTGCAACTACGATAGCTATCGTATTTATTATTTCTCTTTTTGTATAAACAATCTTCATAAATCAATTAACCATAAGTTAGATAAATATTTCCTAGCTTATGGTTTTTTGTTATAACATTTTAGCTATTTTTGCTTTACTATAATTCATTATTAAGATACTTTAATCATAATCATGAAAACAAGTACAAAATTAATGACTTCAGGGTCAATAAGCAAAAATATTATTACTTTTGCTTTTCCTATATTTCTAGGGAATTTATTTCAACAATTATATATGTTAGTTGATACAATAGTACTTGGGAAATATGTTGGAAGTGAAGCTTTAGCAGCAATAACCTCTTGTAGTCCTTTAATCTTTCTTTTAGTAGGATTGTTTTCTGGAATATTTATTGGTGTTGGTGTTGTAATTTCTAAATTTTTTGGAGCTAAAAATTTAGAAAATGTAAAAAAAGCTGTTCATACTACAGTAGCCTTTGCTATTCTTAGCAGCATTTTCCTAACACTTTTTGGCTATTTTTTTGCACCAAAAATTCTACTTTTAATGAAAACCCCTCCCGCTGTCATTGATGATGCAACAACATATATACAAATATATTTTCTTGGGATAAGTTCTCTTATCATGTTTAATAGTGCAAGTGGCATTCTTCAAGCGATGGGAGATAGTAAAAGACCTTTATATTTTTTAATTATTTCATCAATTACTAATATTATATTAGATTTAATACTTGTAATATATTTTAATCTTAGAACAGAAGGTGTTGCTCTTGCTACAATAATTAGCCAAGGAATAAGTGCTATTCTTGCATACCGTATACTCTTTACCACCAAAGATATTTTTAAAATATATATAAAACAAATAAAATTAGATTTTCCTCTATTAAAACAATTTTTAATAATAGGAATTCCTTCTGGAATTCAAAATTCTGTTATTTCAATAGCAAATGTATTTGTCCAATCAAGTATTAATATATTTGGCCCTATTGCAATGGCAGGAAATGGCGCAATGATGAGAATTCAAGGATTTGCGTTTATTCCAATTACAAGTTTTGCTTTAGCGATGACAACATATACAAGCCAAAATATAGGTGCTGGTGAATTTGATAGAGTAAAAAAAGGTACAAAATTTGGCTTAATTTCTGCAATAATTCTTGCTCAATCAATAGGCTTTATAATATATTTCTTTTCGCCTTCTCTATTAAAAATATTTACTTCTGATCCAGCTGTAATTGAAGTTGGAATATTAAAAGCGAAAATAACAGCATTTTTCTTTATACAATTAGCGATATCTCATACGATGGCGGGAATATATAGAGGTGCTGGTAAATCTATTATACCAATGGCTGTAATGCTTTTATTTTGGTGTTTATTTAGAGTAACTTATATAACAATAGCATTAAAGTTCTTCTATGATATAAGAATAGTATTTTCAGCTTATCCTATTACCTGGAATTTAAGTACAATAGTATTTATTATTTATTACTTTAAAGGGAAATGGTTAAACAATACTAAATTAAAAGATCTTTAAAATTCATCAATTAATTCAAGAGATTCAATAACTGGTGGATAAAGTTTACTAAAAACAACAAAAGATATACCACTAACAATTAAAGCAATAATAATAGATTCTAAGCCAAAAATACGAATTTTATATACTTCTAATATAATAAATGCCAAGCTCCCAAATATTAATGAAGCGAAAGTCCCAACTGATGAAGCTTTTTTCCAATACAAACCTAAAATATAAGGGAAAAAAGCCCCTGCCGCTCGTAATGAAAAAACAAAAATCAAAACTTTAATAATGGATCCCGAATTAAATAAAGCTAATAAATAAGCAATTATTCCAAACATAATCATTGTAATTCTTGAAATTTTTATTAATTGTTCATCGTCTGCTTCTTTATCAATATATATTTTATAGATGTCATTAGTAAAAATAATACCTGAAGCAAGTATATCAGAATCAGCACTACTCATTATTGCAGAAATAAGACCAATAAATAATATTCCAATTATAAATGGAGGCATATAATTAATAACTAAATGTGGTAAAGCATACATAACGCCATCCTGAAAAACAATTGAAGAATCAATTCTTCCCATATTATTTAAGGCAAGTGTAATAACACCTAAAAAGGTAGGGAAAAAAGAAAAAATAATTATCAAAAAAGCTGCTAGAATTGCCCCTCGAGTTGAATCATAAGAGTGTTTCATTGAATAAAAACTACCAGAAACTTCTTGACCGACAGTGAAAGTAGCAATAAACATTATTATCAAAGAAATTATTGTTGAAGGACTAATTCCTTTAAATAAATTAAACGTCTCCAAAGAAATATTTTTTGCAGCAAAAGAAAAATTACTACATAAGCGAATTGAATATGGAATTGTTAAAAACAAACCTAATATTATAAGTATTATTTGTAGAAAATCAGTCCTTATTACTGCCCATATCCCCCCCATTATTGTATAGGTAACTACTATTACTGCAGTTATTGTAACAGCTATTTTGTAATCAATTTTAAATAATATGGAAAGAATCATACCACCAGCAACAAGCTGAATAACAGTGAGAACAACTAAAGGTAATATCATAATAATTGATGAAAAAAACCCTGAAGCTTTTCCATATCGTCTTCTAAAATATTCAGGAACTGTTTTAACTTCTGTTTTTCGAAATTTCGGTGCAAAAACTGATATGATTATAAAAGCGAGTGCCATGGAAAAAATATACCAAAATGATGAAAGCCCCCAACTTCCATAAGCTTTCTCAAAAACACCTAAAGAACCGCCTATACCAATCTCAGTTGCAGCTAGAGTTCCTGCTAAAAACAAAGGAGTTAATCTTCTATTAGCTACAGCAAAATCATCATTTGAGTATATTTGTGTTGAAGAATAATAACCAACAAATAAAATAACCAGTGTATAAAGTAAAAAAACTATTAAGACAAAATGACTCATAACCACCCCTTATATGCATTTTACCATTATAAAGAATAGAGTAAATAAAAAAATATTGATAATTATATATTAGATAACTATTTAAAATTATTTCTTTAATTACGATAATAATTTTAAAAATATTGTATTACGGCAAATATATAAGACTTAACTTGTTACTAGAACTAAAAATAACATAATTGTACTATCAAATCAACTATTTCAAAGGGCTAACACTAATGTGATAAAAACCTCAAAATATCAATATACACTCCATATGCAAAAGAAGTATAAAAATGTTTAATCTTCTGATTTTTTATTTTACAACTTTTACTTGTTTTTTATTAACTTTTTTATACAAAAAAATAATCTTTTTTAACATTATCTATAGACTTATTTTTGATATATTTTCTATACTAAACGAATTGCAAGGCGTAACTGCGTAAATTGTATTACACTTATCACAAAATGATTCAAAGGTTTTCATATCAAAAGAATTTCCACATTCACATTTTATTCTAAACGGGATTGGTAAGAACCCATTTGAAAACCCCATCATCCTAACTTTATTTAATACTTCTATTCCATCTTCAAATTTTGCAGAACATCCATCATGCATAGTTTTCTCCTTTAATCAAAAATCAATGAGTCGAGCTTAAGGACCTCACCTAATCGAATTATTTGTCTTTGCTTCATTAGGAAATTATCAATTTCTTCTAATTTCTTAAGCATTATTTTTTCTTCATTTGTAGTTTCTATTATCTTACTAATACCACCATTTTTAATTACAATTCTTTTATCAGCCATAAGAGCTAAAATAGGATCATGTGTTGCTATTAATACAATTTTTTCTTCTTTAACTAATAAGGCTAAAGCTTTTTTTCTATCAATTCCTGCATTCTCAATTTCATCAATCAAAACTATTGGAGATTTTGATAAAATTGCTGTATCGGCTATCATTAATGCTCTAGATTGACCTCCAGATAGACTAGTAATTGGAGTATCCAATTCAAAAGCTTCTCCTGCTAAAAAATTGGCTTCCATAATTATTTTTGATACAACCTCATCAACATTTTCTACAAGTCTACTATTGGCATGTAGTTCTAAAAATTCTTTAACACTTAAATCCATAACAAAGTTCATATTTTGTGATAGTTGTGCAACTATTTTGTTTCCATAAGAAAAACGCCATTTTTTATCTGCTTCTTTATCATTTATCAAAATCTTTCTTTTTGTAGGCGTGTCTTTATCAGCAATCCATTCAATATCAGCAAGTAATCTACTTTTACCAGACCCAGTAGGACCAACAATAGCAATGATTTCTCCAACACTAATTTTAATATCATTCTCTTCAACCTTGCCTGATTTATCATAACCTTTTAAAATTGTTAAACTATTTATTTTATCTTCATCAATACCCAGGAATTCCAACATTTGTAAGTAGTACTGAAAATAATGATTTAAAGTTAACTCCACATCTAAAGCTAAATCTTCAAGTTCTTGTGCTTTAATATTATTCAAATTTTGTACAGGACTAATCTCATAGTTTTTAAATAAATTATTATTTTCATTAAAATAATCCTCCATAAAAGGATATTTATTAATAACCTCATTAATCTTTAAATTTATAAATTCCTTTTTATTCATTTTTCACCTAAATCCATTTTTCTTACATTACCTAATTGATAATCTTCGCCAATACGTCGTTCGCCTAAACAATATGAACATAAAGCACTTGGCATAGAAAACCTTAATTCTTTCCCCTTAACACTAGTTATTTGATTATCATCAAGTATTAAAGTTGATAATTCAAAAGCACCTTGGCCTGTAAGCCCATTAATATTCATTGTTATAGCTTTTGGATTTACTTGTCTAACTCTAGAAGCAAAAACTTCTCTTTCAGCTTGAGACACAATATCACCCTTTGTAATAACAACTATATCAGCAGCTTTTAACATTGGACCAATCTTTTTAGGAGTGTTAATACCTGATAAATTATCAATAACACAAATTGCTTTTATTTCTTTTATATAAGGTGAACACCTGTTACAAAGACCTGCAGATTCAGTAATTAATACATCCAAATCCTTTTCTATTCCCCATTGAGTAACTTCTTCAATATTAGAAACAAAATAATGATCTGGACATAAAGCCCCTGATAATCCTTTTTTTACAGGAATATTTAACTTCTTATAAAGAATATCATCATCTGTATATAAACAATCAAATTTTACAACACCAACTTTAAGATTTCTCTTTTTTAGAGCATCAATTGTCTTTACTATTACAGAAGTTTTTCCAGAAGAAGGTGGGCCAGAAATTGTAATTAGATTCATATTATTTCCTCACTTGTTTTTTCAAATTCGCTAAGACAAGTTTCCAAAATCGAACCAATATTGTTATTTTTTATATAGTCCCAACCTATCCACATATATTTATTCTCTTTGGGTATATTATTATCAACATAAGGATTAGTTGATGGAAATAATCCCTTATGACTTAATATTTCTCCCACATCTTTTGAGCCAAAGAAGTTGGCAATATCTGAAAGTTTTTCTTCTTTTTCAGCTTTAGTTAACATAAAAATTGGAGATATAATTGCTCCATCAGAAGGCCAGACAGCATTCATGGGACCACCAAACTTTGCCATTTTTGTAAAGAAATATGGCATTATAGTAATTGCTGGTTGAATATTATGAGTATGTGATTTTACCATTTGTGAAGGATGCATACTTTTCAAAAGTGTTTTCCCAAGTTTTCTAACACCATCAAGCCCAAAATTTTTATAAATATTTAATAAAATAGCATTAAATAAGTCAAAATCACCAATTGGTAAACTTACACTATTATCATATTCTCCACTAATCAAATCTTTCCAGGATGTCGGAATTTTTTTATTTTTCAAAACATCATCGTTTATCAAAAATACTGCAGGAACTACACTAATAATTGAATAATCTTTATCTGGATCTCTTAAAGATATATAATCATTATCAAAATCTTGATTATATTTTTCTGATTTAATTAAATCTTTAAAGATTTTTTTCTTTTTAAATTGATTCATATATTTATCATCAAAAAATAAATCAAACCCTGCAGATAAAAAAATATCAGAAAGATTTTCTTCACTCATACTTTCTTTTAGCCAATCAACTCCCATTGAAGCCGCTTTAAGTTCATAATCTACAATATCTTTTCTATTTGTATCATCTAACCATTTTTCTAAAGATTCTAATAATGGAATTCTTACAGGACAAGGAAGAATTCCCGTAAGTTTTATTTCAGAATCTTTCTTTATATTTTTTTCAATTAATGATGAATCAACTTGATCTTTTTTAATCAAATTATTTAGGTCTTCTAAAAATATACTCTTATTTAATTTTTTAGATTTTATTAACACTGATAAAGCTAACGTCTTACCCAAGGTTGATAAAAGTTTTTCATCTTCCACTTGCCTCAATCCATTTAAAATAAAATATTCTTTTGTTTCTGGGTATTTCAATATTATATCATAAAGAAAATCTTTTTCTGTTATTATCATTTTTTTATCCTCATCTCGTATTTAGTAAAGAAATAATAATAAAATAAGAACATCTTGTACGTTGTTTTTGCAACAGTAATAAAAAAAGCTCCAATACTGGAGCTCTCATTTGAAAAAAGGAATAAATTATAATTTATTAACAACTTTCTTATAAAAATCTACACCTTTTATTAAAGTATTTGTGCATATATTCTCATCTAAGCCATGTACAGAATTTAGTTGCTGATGATTAATCTCTAATGGAGCAAACCTAAAGGCATTTTCACAAACTGAAACATAATGTCTAGCATCAGTCCCACCTGTAAGAGTATATGGAGAAGGAATCACGTCATCCCAGTTTTCTAGAATCACGCTTTCAAGCAATTTAAATTCATCACTCTTATAATTAACAACTTGACATTCACCACCTTCATTAATTATTTCAACTTCAACATCGAATTTCTTTCCTATCTTTTTAAATATTTTTAACATTTCAGAAGGCCCTTGATGACTAATAAATCTTATATTTGCAGTAACATAGGCTTCCTCTGGTAAAACATTTAAACCATTAGCCCCTTTTGTAGTTGTAAAAGCAACTGTTGTTTTAAACATAGCAGCCCCCATATTATCTACTCTTGGAATTACAAAAGATAGCAAAGGAGCAAAACCTCTAGAATGTCTCATCAAAAAACCCATAGCACCTTTTGTTGTTTTCCCTAGTCTTGAAAGCATTTCAGCAGTTACATCATTCATTTTAGAAACTGTTAGATTATGTTTATCAAAATAAGAAATAAATCTAGCTAATCGAACAATAGGAGTGTTTTTAGGTGGAGCTGAAGCATGCCCTCCTGAGGATTTAGCAATAAATTTAAAATTACCAGTACTTTTTTCTAAACTACCAATCATTGCATATTTACCTTTTACTCCAGGCATTGGAGAGTCAACAATCATTCCACCTTCATCTATTAAAAAACGCAAATGTATTTGCTTTTCTTTTAAGTACTGAGCAGTTTTTAATGCGCCATCTCCTAAAACTTCTTCACCACAAGAAGATGCAATATAAACATCAGTTGAAGGATCATACCCGTCTTCTATTAATTCTTCTATAGATTGAAATATACAAAATAAAGAACCTTTGGTATCAACAGTTCCTCGCCCCCAAATAACACCATCTTCAATTAAGCCACTAAAAGGGGGGTTAGTCCATTCTCCTGTTGCTTCTACAACATCCTGATGACTCATAAATAAAATAGGATCTCCTACTGGAGAAGAACTAGCCCATTTAAACAAAAGAGATCCTTCAATATCCAAAACTTCACATTTTGAAAAAACATTTGGAAAAAGCGTTTTTAATAAATCATGGAATCCCTCAAATTTTTCTTTTTGTTTTACTCCATATATTGAAATAGTTTCATACTGAATCATTTTCGATAATTTTGAACTATATAAAGCTTCTCTATCTTTCATTACTTCTTCTCCTTATTCTTTCTTCTAAATAACAAATACGAAACACCTATTGAAAGACCACCAATTACAATTATCATTGTACCAGTATCTCCAATCAATGAAGGAATACTAATACAAATTAATACCATACATACCATTGCAAAAGTAGATAACTTTAAATCTTTGATAAAATATTGATAACCCAAAGCACCAAATAATGCAGGTAATACATTATCGAAGGCTGGTTTTATAATTGGATTTTGTAAAACAGGGGTTAACGGCACAATTAATAAAACACCTAAGGCTATAACCAGCATTGTAGTTAGAGCAGAGGTTGCTATTGATAAAGTCATAATTATTTCATCTTCTTTTGTTCCTGCAGTTGTGTTTGCTATTTCTCTTGAGCTAAAAGCACAAGGTAGCTTTAGATTAGTTAAATTGCCTGTCAAAAACGATAAATATACTCCTCCAATTCCAAGCAAAGGGACATAAATTAAATACTCAACAACACAAGAAGGAATATATATTAATAAAACCTTTGAAATAGCAGTAGCAAAAGCTTTTAAATTTACATGAGCATTTGTAAAATAAGCAATAACAAAAGGCGCTAATAAAAGAGCTAATACACCAATTGATAAAAACATTCGCCCTAATTTATGTGTATCCTCAATATATTTATCATAATCAAAATCTTTATTCATCATTATCTCCTTAAATTATCATTGAAAAAATTACAGTTGCTATCATTGCAATTATCATTGATAAAGCTAATGAAAATGATTCTAAACTCTTATAATTCTTTTTGTTAATTAGGAATTCAAAAAAAGCCATTACAAGTGCAGAAATAATTGCTGTGAAAATTGGAATAGTTACACCATTTACAATAAAATTTGCTACATAATTACCTAAAAAAGCTGCACATAATCCAATAAACATTGCAATCATTGCTATATTTGCAAAAGAAGGTTTATTTGAATCTTTATTTTTGATTGCTCTAGTAGATAATTTTTTTGTATATTTTTTTAAAGTGAAAATTGTTAATAAACAACCCCAAACTATACCAACGGTCATAACTAACAATATTGTTACTAAATCATCCATAGTTAAAAATGAATTATTTAAAGTTTTTCCAATTCCTTGAGCCGCAATTTGAGCAACAGTAGCTTCATATTGTAAATTACCTATAACTGATAATCTTAACCAAGCAACAGGAACTCCTAAATTTCCACCTAAAGCTAAAACTCCTAAAAGAATAGAAATACTTGGTATAGCTGTAAAAGTTGCTGCCGAAGTAATAGCCCTTTTCAATAAATTCTTTTCCATTCCCATTTTAATTCCAGCTTTATAACTTCTAATAATAAAAGTAAAACAAAATAAAGAAACAAAAAGCAAAATAGCCGCAACAATAAGATATAATATAGTTGAATTAGCCAATGCTAAATAATCACTCATTAAATCCTCCTAATAGAAAATAATTTAAAACTTACACATTATAATATGTATATTTATCTATCAGTATATCATAACTCAACTATATTGAAATAATAATAATTATTAAAAAAAATTTTATTCATTTATAATAAGAAAATGGTTTCAATAATAACTTATGGAAACATGTTTCGAAAAAAAAGTTTTAAACTAAATACTAATTTTTTCTATCTTAAAATTATGTTATTTACTTAACAAACATTATATATAATTTAATTATTTTTTACTTAATTATTTATAATATAAGCAATTATTATTGAATTCAAACACTTAAAAAATAACTTAACAAATATTTATCTATAAATTATTCTAATTTTTGATTTTTTAAAAATGTTTCAATGTTTCGGATATTGACAAGTTAAATATATATGGTAGCTTATAAATATAGAAATCGTTTTCGATAAAACATTTAATTTAAAAAGGAGAAAAAAATGAAAAAAATACTATTATCATTTTTAATTATTTCCATGACACTAACTTCTGTATTTGCTAGTGGACAAGAAGAAGCTACTAAAGATACAGGTAAAGTGGGTGGCACTTTAAAAATTTGGTCTTTTACTACCGAATTAAATACTATGGCAGTAGCTTACAAAGAAGCACACCCAGAAGTAAACGTGGAATATACAATGATTCCAATGACAAATGGAGAATATCAAACAAAAATAAAAGCTGCTATAAGCTCTGGTGATGTTCCTGATGTAATGGCTTTAGAAGCAGCATTCGTAAGAGATTATGTAGAATCAGATTTCTTATTACCTCTTGATGATTTAGTTCCTCAAGCTAAATCAATCGAAGTTTATCCTTTTGTTCTAGATGTAGGAACTTTCGAAGGAACAACAAAAGCTTTCTCTTATCAAGCAACACCAGGTGCTGTATTCTATAGAAGAAGCATTGCAAAAAAATATTTAGGAACTGACGATCCTGTAAAAATGCAAGAAATGATGAAAGATATGGATTCATTTAAAAAAGTTGCAAAAATTCTCCATGACAAGAGTAATGGCGATGTATATGCAGTATGTTCTTCAGGAGACTTTACCAACTTATACTATGCAAATAGAGAAACTCCTTGGGTAATTGATGGCAAACTAAATATTGATGACAAAGTATACGACATGATTGAAACTGCAAAAGAATTCAGAGAAAACGGTTGGGAAGCACAAGCAACACAATGGGGTCAAGGTTGGTACGCTGGAATGAATGATTCTCTAGTAGATGCAGCAGGAAACCCAAAACAAGTTTTTGCTTATTTCTTACCTACTTGGGGATTACCTTACGTATTAATGCCAAATGCAACTCAAAAAGTTGTTGATAATGAAACTGTTGGTGAATCAACTGTTGGAGACTGGGCTTGTATTAACGGACCAATGCCTTATTATTGGGGCGGAACTTGGATGGGAGTTATGGATGCTTCCAAAAATGTTGCAACAGCAAAAAGCTTCGTAGAATTTGCTACTCTTAATGAAAGCACATTAAAGAACTGGGCACTTGGAACATATACAAATGATTATTTAAAGAAAATTGATCCTAATATCGGAGATACTCAAGCTCAAGGTGCAGGCGACTTTATCTGTTCACAAAAAGTAGTAAGAGAAATCACAAGTCAATTTGATAACGCTGAAACATCAGCATTCTTAGCAGGTCAAAACAGTTATTCTGGTTTTGCAAAAGCTGCTCCTGCAATTTCATTGAAACTAATGCAAGGAACTGACGATGCTATTCAAAGATCATTGAATGATCCTCTCAGCAGATATGTTGAAGGAAAATCAACACTTAATGAATGTATTGCTGCATTTAAAGATGAAGTAAGAACTGCAGTACCAGACATTATTGTAAAATAATTAACCTAAGAATTTAACTTATGTAATGCCGTAGAAATCTACGGCATTACTAAAATTTAAAAGTAAATCACTGCTAGGAGCACATATGAGTTTTAAAAAATCAAGTATAAATAAGGACAATACTGGATATCTTTTTATTTTGCCATTTGTTCTTATATTTTTAATTTTTGGATTATGGCCATTAATTAATACATTTAGATTAAGCTTCACTGACACGATGTTAATGAGTAGATCTTATAAATATGTTGGAATAAATAACTTTTTCCAAATAATTAATGACCCGAATTTTATAAAAGCATTTAAAAATACTGCATATATTTGGATATTAAACTTTATCCCTCAAATAGGTTTTGCTCTATTAATATCAGTTTGGTTTACCTCAAAAAGATTAAATTTAAAAGGTATTGGAATTTTTAGAACTTTGTTCTATTTACCCAATATTTTAATGCCTGCAGCAATAGCTGCTTTATTCGCGGCTCTTTTTGATTATTATGGTCCAGCCAATCAAATTCTAGTAAGATTAGGAATTCTTCCAGAAGGGATTACTTTCTTTAGAGATTCTAACATTACACAAGCAATGGTAATTTATATCCAATGGTTTATGTGGTTTGGTCAAACAATAATCATATTAATGGCTGGAATGACTTCAATTTCTGGAGATTTCTATGAATCTGCAATGATTGATGGTGCAAGTAGTGGACAAATGTTTAGAAAAATCACACTTCCAATGCTTAGACCAGTATTAGTATATACACTAGTCACTTCTTTAGTTGGTGGTATGCAAATGTTTGATATTCCTTTCATGTTAACTGATGGTCGTGGAGCTCCTAATGGATCAATTATGACAGCAAATGTATTTATGTATTTAAAATATAGTTCAAACAAAGGACATATTGGTCTTGCTTCAACAGTTGGGGTAATAATATTTGTTGTAACCTCAATAGTTGCTTTAGCAATATTTAAAATATTAAAAGATCCTGATGATACCCCAAATAAAAAAGGAAAAAGGAGCTAAGCTATGAATTATAGAACAAAAACAAATATTTCAAGAACAGTTATTTATATTATTCTAATCTTATTAACTATTATCTGCATAGTTCCTATTTGGTTATTATTAGTCAATTCAACAAGATCTACTCCAGAAATACAATCTGGAATTAGCTTAATTCCAAGCAAGAATTTGATTATAAACTATAAAATATTATCCGGAAGAGGTTTAAATATTTGGAGAGCCGTTGGAAACTCATTCTTCATTTCTATTTTTTCAACTTTAATTGGAGTTTATTTTTCAGTGATGACAGCCTACGGTTTAAAAGTTTATACTTTCAAAGGTAGAAAATTTATTAATAATTTTATTCTTATTTTAGTTTTAGTACCAATGCAAACATCTATTATTGGTTTTTATCAATACATGTCAAAATTGCATTTATTAAATTCTTATATACCATTGATTGTCCCAGCAGCAGCTTCAGCCGCTACAGTATTTTTTGCTTTACAATACTTAGATTCAATTATTATTAAAGATTTAATTCATGCTGCAAGAATTGATGGCTGTTCAGAGTTCGCAATTTTCCAAAAAATAATGCTACCAATTGCAACTCCAGGTATGTTCACCTTAGCAATTTTTGGATTTGTAGCCTCCTGGAACAACTTCTTTACTCCTTTTATTTTAATAAGTAAAATGGAAAAATATACTCTTCCAATGCTTGTTCAAACTTTAAGAGGCGATGTTTATAAAACAGAACTTGGTGCAATTTATTTAGGTTTAGCTATGTCTATATTACCAATATTAATAGTTTATTCACTATTTGCTAAATCTATTGTTTCCGGTATAGCAATGGGAGCCGTTAAAGAATGATTAAAAACCCAGTACTAAAAGGATTTCATCCTGATCCAAGTATAATATGTGTAAATGATACATTTTATATTGCTAATTCAACTTTTGAGTATTATCCTCCATTACAAATTTCAAAAAGCAAAGACTTAGCAAATTGGGAAAATCTTGGAGGTGTACTTGATAATAGCCATCTAAGCCTTATTGGCAATCCCCCAAGTGGCGGAGTATGGGCTCCTTGTTTATCCTATGATAAAGGAATTTATTATATAGTATACTCTGATATAAAAACTTGGTGTGATTCTCCTTTTAAAGATGTAAATAATTATATTACAAGTGCACCTTCTATTACTGGACCTTGGTCAAAAGGAATATATATTAATTCTTGCGGATTTGATGCATCCCTTTTCCACGATGGAGATAAAAAGTATTTCATAAATATGGAATGGGATTGGAGAAAAAAAGAAAATAAAGAATTTAGTGGAATTTTAATTACTGAATTAGACCCTATATCTTTAACTCCAATTAGCAAACCAATAAAAATATTTAAAGGAACAGATAGAGGCTTAGTAGAAGGCCCTCATTTGTTAAAAAGGAATGATTATTACTATATAATTGCAGCGGAAGGAGGAACTTCTTATGCTCATGCTGTTACGATAGCAAGATCTAAAAATATACTTGGACCATATGAAGTTCATCCAAACAAATTTTTAACTTCAAGCTATAATCAAAAAGAAGCCCCTTTAAAGAAAACAGGACATGGAAGTATTTGCCAAGGTCCTGATGGACGATGGTTTTTAACTACCCTATGTGGAAGACCTTTAAAAGATACTTTATATTGCCCACTAGGAAGAGAAACGGCAATTAATGAAATAATTTGGAAAAATGACTGGCCATATTTATTAAATGAGACCCTTATTATGAGTGAATATTTCAATGGATATGGAGAAATAAATGAGAAAAAAAACATAATAAAATATGAAATAAATTCAGAAAAGTTTAAAAAAGATTTTATGAGTTTAAGAGAACCTTGTGAATATAAAATTACAAAAAATAACGAAGTAATTATTTCTGGAGGCTGTTCTCCCGTTTCAAGACATCAACAAAAACTACTTGCAAGACGTGTTGAAGATTTTAAATTTGAATTCTCATTTTTACAAGAATTTAAAGCTGATAGTTTTCAAAATTTATCAGGACTAATGTACCGCTATGATGAACAAAATTTTTATTATTTATTTATTTCAAAAGATGATGAAATAGATATTATAAATATATATACCAGAATTGGAGGAATAGACAAATTCCCACTAAAACAAGGTTTAGAATTACAAAATTTTAATGGCAAGATAATGTTGAAATTATCAGTTAAAAACAAAAAGGGCTATTTTTCCTATAAAACAGAAAACAATAAAGATTATATTGATATTCCTTATAAACTTAAAGTTAAATATATTAGTGATGAAGGCGCAAACCCAATGGGATTTACTGGAGGTTTTGTTGGAATGGAAGTAATTGATTTAAATTATAAAAAAATTAAAGCTAAGTTTAAGAATATAATCTATATCTCAAAAGATAATTAAGAGACTACAATACTGGAGTTATTATGGCTACAATTTATGATGTTGCTAAAGAAAGCGGTTTTTCTGTTGCAACAGTTTCAAAAGTTTTTAATCGATATTCTGGAGTTAATGATAAAACACGAGAAAAAGTGTTAATTACAGCTAGAAGAATTGGCTATGTACCAATTCAAAGTGCCCAAACTCTTGTAACAAAAAAATCTTGGCTTATTGGTGTTATTTTTAAAGAAGATTTAAATCAAGGATTAATTCACCCTCATTTTGGAGGAGTTTTAGAAACTTTTAAGTTAGAAATGGAAAAATTTGGATATGATATAATTTTTATTAATCGCAACTTTTCCAATCAAAATATGAGATATTTAGAACATTGTAGATATAGAAATGTTGATGGAGCACTTTTAGCTTCAAGCGCACTTCCACAAGAAGAAGCGATTGCGATTCATCATGCCGGAATCAAATGTGTTTCCGTTGAAAAAAAATATCCAAAAATCCCAACAGTTATATCAACAAATCATGAGGGGACAATGAATGCATTAAAATATCTATATTCATTGGGACATCGAAGAATTGGGATACTAAATTCTCCAATAGGATCTCTTGCAGGATATGAAAGATTCGAAGCATATAAAATCTTTTTAAAAAAATATAATCTTCCATACGATCCAGATATTGTAAGTATTTGTGATACCTATACGGATGAAGAAGGTTTAATTAAAGCAAAAGAATTAATAAGAAAATCAAAAAACAATTTACCAACAGCTATTTTCGCTGGATATGATAAAATTGCCATTATCCTTCAATCATACTTGATAAGTATAGGTATTTCCGTACCGAATGATATTTCTATTATAGGATTTGATGATATTGAAATTGCTTCAATTTCAACACCTACCCTGACAACATTGAGACAATATAGAGCAGAGATAGGAAGAAAAGCTGCTGATTTAATGAAAAGACAATTAAATAATGAGAAAATTGATACAAGTGAGATTTTTAGAATTCCCACTGAATTAATAATAAGAGAGTCAACTTGCAGAGCAAGGATAATAGAGAGGATATAATATGAGCTTTAAAAACGACTTCGTATGGGGTGTCGCTACATCAGCCTATCAGATTGAAGGTGGTAACCTTGAAGATGGTAGAGGAAGAAATATTTGGGATGATTTTTGCAAATGGTCAAATAAAGTTTACAATCAACATGATGGATTAATAGCTTGCGATCATATAAATAGATATAAAGATGATATAAAAATAATGAAAGAAATAGGAGTTAATGCATATCGTCTTTCAATAAGTTGGCCAAGAATATTTCCTAATGGAACTAAAGATATTAATAAACAAGGTTTAAATTTTTATCATCAATTAATTGATGAATTGTTATTAAACAACATTGAACCTTATATTACATTATTTCATTGGGATCTTCCAATAGCTCTACATAGACAAGGGGGATGGTTGAATCCTAATATTGTTCAAGCGTTTGAAGAGTATGCCATACTAATTGCAAAAGAATTCACTCCAAAAGTAAAACATTTTATTACATTAAATGAACCTCAATGTTTTTGTGGATTAGGGTATGTTACCGGAGATCACGCACCAGGTTGGAAATTAAATCATAGTGATTCTTTATTTCTATTTCACAATGCACTAAAAGCACATGGAGTTGCAGTAAGAGCACTTAGAGACTATGCAAAATGCCCAATCTCTATTGGATATTCACCAACTAGTGTGCCTGTTATTCCAAAGGATAATAGTAGTGAAGAAATTGAAAAAGCAAAAAAGGAATATTTTGAATTACCTAGCTTAGATAAGCATTATCATTTCTGTCCATCTATTTTTAGTGACCCTGTAATACTAGGAGATTATCCACAAGATTATTATGAAAAATATAAAGAATATCACCCTGAAATAACAAAAGAAGATTTAAAATTGATAAATCAACCTTTAGATTTTCTTGGACAGAACATCTATTTTGGAAATAAAAAAATAACTCAAGAAAGTAATGAACCTCACACAGATTTAGACTGGAATATTGTTCCAGAATCTCTATATTGGGGCCCAAAATTCTTATATGAAAGATATAAACTTCCAATTTATATTACAGAAAATGGGATGTCATGTGCTGATAGAATTTCTTTAGATGGAAAAGTTCATGATCCTCAAAGAATTGATTTTTTAAATCGATATCTTGTTGAATTAAAAAAAGCAATTAATGATGGAATTGATATTAAAGGGTATTTCCTTTGGTCATTGTTGGATAACTTCGAATGGGCTGAAGGTTACAGATCCAGATTTGGATTAGTTTATGTTGATTATTCAAATCAAAAAAGAATTATGAAAGATTCTGCTTATTGGTATAATTCAGTAATTAAAACAAATGGTGCTAATATTTAATTTTTAATTAAGAAATAAGGGCTCTTACAAAAAAGTAAGAGCCTTTATTTTATAATACTAACCAAGGTGAAATATAATTAAAAAACAAACCAACAATTAAAATACCTATTGTGGTTACAATAACAAAAGTTACAATTAATTTTGGTTTAATTACTTTTCTCAAAATAATCATCTCCGGAAGAGATAATGCAGTTGTAGCCATCATAAAAGAAAGAGCAGTCCCTATTGCAACACCTTTATCAATTAATGCTTGCGCTATAGGAATAGTACCTAAAGCATTTGAATAAAGAGGTACACCTGCGATTACTGCGACAAATAATGCAAAAGGATTATCTTTATTTGCATATTTAAACAGGAAATCTTGTGGAGCCCACCCATGAATTATTGCCCCTAAAGCAATACCTATTAATAGATAAATATAAACTCTTTTTATAATATCTTTCATATTTGTAAGAGCAAAATTTATTCTATCTTTATGGCTTTGCTTTACTATTTCCACATCTGCACTTTGTATATTATAAACATATTCTTCTACTTCTTTTTCTAATTTAAATAATCCAATTATAAAGCCACCAATAACACCAATAAAAACGCCCGTGATTACATATATTAAAGCAACTTTCCATCCAAATGCTGCTAATAAAATTACAAATGCAGCTTCATTAACAATTGGAGATGTGATTAAAAATGAGAAAGTAACACCTAAGGGAATTCCCGCTTCCACAAACCCAATAAACAGAGGAACTGAAGAGCAAGAGCAAAAAGGAGTAACAATTCCTAATAGAGAAGCCATAATATTTGCACTTATTCCTTTGAATTTTTCTAAAATTTTCTTAGTTTTTTCAGGTGGGAAAAAACTCCTAATATATGAAATTAAAAAAATCATAATACTTAATAAAATTATAATTTTAATAACATCATAAATAAAAAAATGTATACTAGAACCTAAAGAACTATTCATATCCAAATTAAAAACATTTATTACTAAATACCTAACTAAATTATCCAACCAATTAAACATAAAACATACCTCATATCAATTATTTTTGATATATCATCGTTAAAAAAATTACTTTCTACAATCACATATTATATTAGAATTATTTTTTAAAATAAGAGAATCTAAAACCTGTATTGCAACATCTTTACCCTCAAGGTTAAGACTATAATGACTCCATTTCCCTTCAACTCTACTCGTAACAAGATTTGATTCAACTAATATTTTCATATGATATGATAGCCCAGATTGGCCTATTTCTAGTTTTTCTTGTAGATTACAAGCACATAATTCCCCTTTTTGAAGCAATTTAATTATTTCAATTCTTTTTGGATCACATAAAGCTTTAAATATTTTAACAATCTCATTATTATCCATAATATCCTCATATCAAAATTTTTTGATATGAGAAATATAAGTCTTTTTTAAATTATTGTCAATAATAGCTTATTTTATAAAAGAAGCTTCATATGTATTTTTTCTAATTATATTTAACTCTTGCTCTGTGAAATTTAAATATTTTTTCAAAATTTCAAATTCATTAATTATATTTGTATCTGATACAGTCATATTATCTGAGGAAATAGCTAATCTAACTCCTTTATCAAATAATTTTCTTACAGGGTGTTCTTGAAAAGAAGAGACCACTCTTGTTTGTAAATTACTACTTACACATACTTCTAAGGTTATACCAGTTTCTATTAATTGCTTAATGATATCATCATATTTAATAGATAAGATGCCATGCCCAATTCTATCTGCGTTAACCTTTAAAGCAACTTCAAGATCTTCTTTAACTCCAGCTTCTCCAGCATGAACAGTTAATGGTAATTCCATCTTTTTTGCTTCTTTCAATAAATCTTCAAAATTTTTTGTTGGATATATAGCTTCTGCTCCAGCAATATCTAAAGCACATACAGTATCTCCATAATATTTTTTTGCAAGATAGATTGATTCTTTATTCTGAATTTCATTATCTTCCCCTCTCATCATACATACAATTAATCCTGCTTTAAAATTACCTAATTCTTTTTCAGCTTTTTTTATTCCTTTAATTGCAGCCCTTAAAACTTGTTCTTGAGTACAACCTTTTAAGGTTGATAATTGTGGAGCAAATCTTACTTCTGAATAGTTCATTCCTAATTTTGATAAATCCATTATCAATTCATAACTAACCCGTTCTATTGCTTCACAATTCTGTAAAACTTTTAAAGGGAGTTCAAATCTTTTAAGATAATCATTTAAATTTTTACAATTAGAAGGGACTTTCATTAATTCTCTTAATTGTACTTTTGGTAAATCCAAATCAAGCCTTTGTTCTTTAATTAATTGAGAGACGGTATCTACTCTTAAAGATCCATCAATATGTAAATGCAATTCTCTATTCTTCATAGTTGACTCCTTAAAAGAGGGTTCATTTATACTAATCTAAAAATTAGTAAAAAACAATTTATAAAATATAAAAATACATTAATTAATAATTTAAAGGCTTTTTATGTTTATCAGTAATTATTGTCTTCAATAAATATATAAAAAATTGTTTTAATATGCTCTTCACTATCAACAACAACAAAGCCCTTTAATGCGTTAGCAATAGCATTCACAATAGAAAGCCCAATTCCAGCACCACCTATTTTTCTCGATCTAGACTTATCAACTCTAAAAAATCTTTCAAATATTAAATTTAAATTTTCTTTTGAAATTCCAACACCATTGTCTTCAACACTTATTATTGAGTAAGAAGTGTTAATATTACCTTTTTCTTTAATAAAATTATAAAAAAATGATTTTTCATCATTCTTTACAAACCGATTATAAGATATTTTAATTCTTGTATTTTCACCACTATACCTAATCGAATTACTAATCAAATTTGATACCGCGGACTTTAATAAAGCATCATCACTTATAAGTTGAACATTCTCATCAACTTCATTAACAATAGTCATCGATTTTTCATTTAAAGCTAAATCATATTCTTTAATAATATAATTAATTAAATTCCTTAAATTAAATTCAGAATAAACTAACTTTTCCAAATTATTTTCAATATTACCTAATTTATATAGTTGATTTATTATACTATTTAATCTTTCAATTTCACTTAAACATAAGGATAAATTTTCTTCATTTATTTCCCAAACTCCATCAAGCATAGCCTCAATTTGTGCTTTAATATTTGTTAAAGGAGTCCTTATCTCATGCTGAATATCTTGGGAAACCCTTTTATCATGTTCAAAACTATCATTAATTTTTTTCCCCATATTTTCAAGAGAAAGGCCAAGTTGATTTACTTCATATATATTAGACTCATTCTTTAATTGAATTAAATAATTACCATTTTCAATCTTTTGCGTTATATCAGTTAAAGCTTTTATGGGTTTTGCCAATTTTCTTGAAATAATAAATCCTAAAAATAATGAAACAATTAATGAAAAAAAACCTATAATCAAGATACTTCTGTTTATAGAATCCTTTAATTCTTGTTCCATGCTATTTAGCTGATAAATTCTATTTGAATTATTTGAATTTTTAAAGCCTTTACTACTATCTGAGCCTACAGTTTTATTATTTCCATCTAAAGTAGAAATTACTAAATTCATTTGCTGTTGGTTCTTTGTTACTGAATATTTTTCAAAATTACTATCGACACTAATATTTAAAGCTATAGCAATAATAGTTGTAAGTAACAATGAAAAAATCCCGAAAATTAATGTTAAATGTGTTCTAATTGATATTCTATATTTCAAAACTATATCCTAACCCATGTTTTGTAATAATAAATTTGGGATTTTTTCTATCATCTTCTATTTTCTTTCTTAAACTCTTTATATAAGTATCAATGCTTCTATCAAAACCATCAAAATCATTTCCTAAAGCAAATAATATTAAATCATCTCTTGAAAAAATTCTAGAAGGAGATTTTGCCATAGTAAAAATAATTTTTCGCTCTGTTGGAGTTAATTCTAATAACTTAGAGTTTTTATATAACAACTCTTTATCAAAATCAAATTTTAAATTTCCATAAATAATTGGCTTAGAAACAAGAATATCATTTTTACTTCTTCTTAATACAGCTTTTACTTTAGCAACAACTTCTTTTGGACTAAAAGGTTTTTCAATATAATCATCTGCCCCTAAATCAATTCCTTTTACTAAATTATCTTCACCTATCTTGGCTGTTAACATAATTATTGGGATTCTTGATTCTTTTCTAATAATGCTACAAACTTGTTCTCCAGAAAAGTAAGGCATCATTAAATCTAATACAACTAAATCAATTTCAGAATTTTTAAAAAGATTAATTGCTTGTTTACCATCATTGGCAACAAATATTTTATAGCCTTCTCTTTCTAAATAACTTTTTAATACATTAGTAATATTTTCTTCATCATCTGCTAATAATATTTTATATTCTTTCATATTTAAGCCTCATTGTAATTATTATATCATGAGTTTCATTTTTTTAAAAAAAACTAGTTAGATGTATTTTATTTATACAAATAACTAGCTTTTGATATAATCAGTTACTAAAATTTCTTATCTATTTCTAAAATTTCTTGAGGAATTATTATTTGTTCTATTTTTTGATATATTACGATTTAAACTTGTATTTTGATTTCTTTGATATAATTGTTGGCCATCTCCATCAACTAGTCTACAATATTCAGGCAACTCAGATTTTGATAAAATTTGATTAGTTTCTACATTCTTATAATTACCATCCTCTAATAAAACATACATTGGACTACTATTAGAATTTAGTTGAGAACCATCTTGTCTTGATGCTCTAATTTGATTACTTGCAAAGATTCCTACTGTTGCAACCGATACCATTAAGATTAATGCTAAAAATTTTTTATTCATTTTGACATCCTTTAAAATTAAATATTTCACAATTTCTTTTTGTGATACTCTCAATCTACTAATCAAATGTGGTGAAATTATGGTTAATTAAAAAAAATGCAAATTTTTTTTAATTGCTTATTTTAATACTTGCCTTTAAAATGTTTTAGAGGTTTAAAAGTGAAAAAAATATATATAGGGAGCTTATTAATGGATCTATTTTTTACAAATCCAAATAATGAAATCCAAAAACATATTGATGATTTTAACTTAAAATATTTAAAGTTACTTACATTAATTTTTGGATTAGTCGAAGTTGGATACTTCATTTTAAGCTTTAATGCTTATTTTGATTGTACTGAACAATTACAATATCGGTTGTTATTTGGAATCAATGCATTTGTGTGTTTATTTTTTTATTTCTCAGCAAATCTTTTTTATTATCGAAACGATAAAAAAGCACTTTGGGTTGAAAAAATTCAAGCCATTATCATTATTACTGTTACAATATGCACAATATTACTTAGTTCTTTAGATTTTAGGTATGGCGGTGATAGTATATTCTATTGCTCTATTGTTCTTGCAATTACTACTTTAACATTACAGTCTCCTTTTCAAGCAGCACTTTATCACTTTATTTCAGGAACTTTCTTTCTAATTTTCTTTTTTAATTACAAAGGAACTATCGATTATGGCTATTTATTTAAATTCTCAGGGTTTATACTTTTATGTTTTGCTTCAGGTGTTGCAAAATATAAATTATTTGTAGATAGAACAAAAGCACAACTTGAATTAATTAACTTAAGTGAAAATTTTAGGCAATCCTCTCTAAAAGATACTTTGACAGGAGCAAAGAATAGAAGAGCTCTTATTCAAGATAGTTCCTTATTCTGTAAAGAACATTGCTTTTTCTTATTTACAGATATTGACCATTTTAAAAATGTAAATGATTCTTATGGCCATCAAAATGGAGATTTAGTAATTACATATTATGCAAGAAAATTAAGTGAAATTTTTGGAGAAGAACATGTATACAGATTCGGTGGAGATGAATTTATGGTAGTTTATCCATCTATGGATAAAGATGTTGCTGACAATTCATTAGTCTTATTAAAGACTGCGTTAAATAATGTCATATTCGATAAAGAAAGCCATTCATTCTCTGTAAGTGGTGGATATTTGTTTACAATATTAGGATGTGATAATTTAACAATAGAATTTGAAGATATATTAAGAAAACTTGATCATGCTTTATATGAAGTAAAAAATAATGGAAGAGGATACTTCCTTCAAGCTTAATCAAATATTGAAAAAAAGCACCATACTATGATAATGGTGCTTTTTTACAATTATTTTTTTACAATTTTTGACTATTATATAATTGTGTATATTTCCCATCTTTTTCAATTAAAGAAAGATGATTACCCATTTCAATTATTTTACCATCATCAATTACAATTATATTATCAGCATTTCTAACAGTTGAAAGTCTATGAGCAATAACTATTGAAGTTCTTCCTTTTGCTAATCTTTTGAATGCTTCATTTATTAACTTTTCACTTTCACTATCTAAAGCACTAGTTGCTTCATCAAAAATTAGGATAGGTGGATTCTTTAAAAAGACTCTAGCAATTGATAATCTTTGTTTTTGTCCTCCAGATAATCTTGCACCATGCTCGCCAACTTGAGTATCTAACCCATGAGGTAAAGAAGCAACAAATTTTTCCAAATTAGCAGCTTTTAAAGCATTCCATAATTCATTATCAGTTGCACCAGCTTTTCCATATTTTAGGTTTTCTCTGATTGAAGAATCAAATAAGAAAACATTTTGTTGAACAAATCCAATTTTTTTATGTAATGAAGATTGAGTTATATCTTTTATATTTTGATCATCAATAAAAATTGAACCGGAGGTAACTTCATAAAATCTAGGAATTAAATTAGCTAAAGTACTCTTACCAGCACCAGATTCACCAACCAAAGCAATTGTTGAACCTCCATCTACGGTTAAATTGATATCTTTTAATATTTGAGTATCATCATCATATGAAAAGTTAACATTCTCATATTTAATAATTCCTTTATTAACAACTAAATCTTTACTTCCTTGAGAATCTTCAATTTCTGGATTAATTTCCATAACTTCAACAAATCTCTGAAAACAAACAATACCTTGTTGAAGCTGTTCCATAAAGTTAATCAATCTATCAATAGGAGGTAATATTACTGTAATAAAAAGTACAAAAGTCATTAAATCATATGCTTTTAGCATACCATAATACATTAATAAGGCCCCACCTACAATTGGAAACAAATAACATAAATTTCTGAAAAAATTCATGATTGAATGAAATTTAGCCATTGAATCATATTGTTTTTTCTTAGCATCCATTAATACATCATTGCTATCTTTAAATTGTTGTTCTTGAAAATCTTCTTTATTAAAAGACTTAACTTCTCTAATTCCTTGTATAGAATTTTCAACAGTGCTATTTACATCAGCTAAGGTTTTTCTTACCGTCGCAAATCTTGTTTTTAACTTTTTTCCATAGACAATTCCATATAAGGCTAATAAAGGGAATGGTATTAATGTTATTAATGCCAGCTGCCAATTAAAAATAAACATAGCAATAAATGCCCCTACTATTGTTATAGTACTAATTATTATATCTTCAGGGCAATGGTGTGCTGTTTCAGTAATTTGAAACAAATCATTTGTAATTCTACTCATTATATGACCTGTTTTAGTTTGATCATAATAACTAAATGAAAGTTTCTGTAAATGTGTAAATAAATCACTTCTCATATCAGTTTCAATATAAACACCTAAAATATGGCCCCATTTTAATCTAATAAAATCACACAATAATTGAATTAAATAAATTACTAATATTGCAACAAAAGAAATAATCATAGGAGTCCATAATGCATTTGGAATATAAGTTTTTATTAAATTACGTGTTACGATTGGGAAAAATACTGATACTGTAGAAAATATTATTGCAGCAACAATATCTAAAATAAATAAACCAATATATGGCTTATAATAGGAAAAGAATTTTTTTAACATTTATTTCTCCAATTTTTCGTTTCTTTGGTAATTATAATTAATAAAAAAATAAATAACAATCAATAATAAAATTATTACTATTTATCTTTTTGATTTAAAAATAACAAGCCTAAAAAAACAAAGAGGCCTCCAATAATATTTGAAATATCAAGATAGCCACAAAGAACCCAATCAATTATTATAGCTAAAGAAATCTGACCAAAAAATAATAATAAAGTCATAATTATTGAGGATATTTTTGGAGCGAGATATGCTGATAAAAATACTACAAATATACCTAAAGGCCCTCCAAAATAATAATAAAAAGAAGGATAGTTTGTAATAGAAAAATATGAGGGTTCATCTTTAGCAAAAAGAAAAAGCGCAAGAAAAGAAAAAACCAAACCGATAGCATAATTATAATAAGTACTCACTAAATTACTTGTTTTTTGTGCTAAAAATGCATTTGTTGTTCTAGAAATTACAATTGTAACTCCTGAAAAAATTGAAAATATTATTGCTAATAATATTGAAACCTCTAAAAAATTATCATAATAATTATTCCTATTATCAGAAATAATAATCCAATATATGTTCTAACATTATTTTTTGCTTTATGATTAAAAACTTGAAAAATATCTAGTAAAAAAGAAGTAAGACTTTGACCAAGTAAACAAAGCGATAACAATATTGAAACACCAATATATGAAAAAGCATAATTATTAAACACTGTTGTTAACACACCTAAAAAGCCGCCACTAAAATAATATAATGGAACCTTTTTATTAATTTTTATTTTTGTCTTTTTAAAAAGTAAAAACAAACTTAAAATAATTATTGAAATAAAATGCGCAAGAAAAGTAGCATGATAAACACCAACAGTTTGTGTTAATACTCCACTTAACGCTACCATTATCGAAATAGTGAACCCTGTAAAAATTGATAAAGCATAATTCATAAATTAACCTCATCACAATTAATAACTCAAATATTAAGAATACTTATATGACAAAGGTCACATAATCTATCTTTTTTTATATTTTTTTTTATTTCTATGATAAAATACTACACTATGATAATTAATTTATTAAAAGGTAATGGGAAAAAGGTAACTCTGCAAAAGGGTACATACCTATGCAGAGAAGGCTTCGAACTAAATTATGTATATTTTATTTTAAGTGGCAAATGTAAAATAACTACCCAAGAAGAGAATGGGAATATAATGAGCTTTGGGTTTACAGAAAATACAGGACTTGTTGGAGATCTTGAAACTGTTCAAGATTCAAATATTGCTTTAACAAGCGTTTTAGCAATATCAGAAGTAACTTGTATAAAAATCACGCTTGAAAAAAGCAGACAATTAATAAAAACAAATATTGAATATAGCAATTTAATAGCTAGCACTCTCGCTCAAAAATTATGCTCATCCTCTCTTCAAACGACCCAAAATATATTATTACCACTTGAAGAAAGGTTGATTGTTTATTTAAAAAATACTTATCCAAATAAAATCTTTACTGGAAATTTGACCCAAATTTCACAAGAATTAGGAACGAGTTATAGACATTTATTAAGAATATTTAAAAAATTAAAAGATAATAATCAGTTAGTTTTAACTAATAATAAAAAATATATTATAAATTTATAATTTAATAGCACTCATTAACAACTTGAGCAACGCTATCAACTGAACCAATAGTATAAAAATGAACACCAGGAACCCCTTTTTCTAATAGTTCTTTAACTTGTTTTATTGACCAATTAACTCCAATTTCTTTAACTTCTTCTTTACTTTTTGCTAATTCAACTTGATCACACAATTCAATAGGGATATCAACTGAAAAAGTAGTAGGAACTAAGGATAACTGTGCTTTTCTTGAAAAAGGTTTTATCCCGGGAATTATTGGGATAGTTATTCCAGCTAATCTACATTTCTCAACAAAAGAAAAATAAGCATTATTGTCATAAAACATTTGTGTTACAATATAACAAGCACCAGCATCCTGCTTCTTTTTTAAATTAATAATATCCATATCTAAATTTGGTGATTCAAAATGTTTTTCTGGATAACCTGCAACGCCTATACAAAAATTAGTTTTAACAGGATCTTTAAGGCTTTTATCTAAATAAATTCCGTTGTTCATTCTCTCAATTTGTGCAACCATCTCACTTGAATGGGTATATCCATTTTCACAAGGTACAAATCTTTTTTCACCAACTGGAGGATCTCCTCGAAGGGCAAAAACATTATCAACCCCTAAGAAGTTTAATTCAACTAAAGTATTTTCTATTTCTAAATCACTCATTCCGCCACAAATTAAATGTGGTATAGCTGGAATACCAAATCTATATTGTAAAGCAGCAGCTATTCCAATAGTTCCAGGTCTTTTTCTAATAATTTTTCTTTCAATAACACCTTTGCCATTTTCTTCATATACTACTTCATTTTGATGATTAGTAATATTAATATATGAAGGAGAATATTTCATTAATTTTTCAGTTGATTTAAAAATACCTTCAATTGTATGTCCTTTTAAAGGAGGTAGTAGCTCAAATGTAAATAAGGGTTTTTTTGTATTATTTAATATATCAATAACTTTCATCGTTTATCTCCTATTGTTCTAATATACCTAATTCTATTAATTTTTCTTTTGATAAATTTTGAGTTTTACCAATTATTTCAATTTGATCTTTTCCTATTTTTCCAACATTAAAATATCTCAAAGATTCTCCTTGAAAAACAAAAGAACAAATACTAGCCTCTGGAATCATCATATAATTCTCATTTAATTTTACTTCAGTATTTTTTTCACCATCAAGAAGTTTAAATATACCTTTTTTATGATAATGATTTGGACAAGAAGGATATCCTGGCGCTGGTCTTAAGATAGGAGAGGCCCACTCTTTTTCTAAAAGTTGAGAAGTCTTTTCAGAAAGAGCTTCAGCCAATCTTGTAGATATAAGTTTTAACATTAAAAACTCTCCGTCATCAAATAAAAGCTTTTGTTGTTCTATATTTATTCCACCACTAACAATATACATTCCGATATAATCTTCAACTTTTGAATAATCAGCAAGAGAATAAGTTACACCTTCTTTTTCTTGTCTTGTAAAAGCAAATTTTTCTTTATTATCTACAGTTATTGTAATCCCATCACTTGTACAAGGGAAAATACCATAAACACCAGTTAATGCGTTAGATAATACTTCTTTAACTTCCTTCCTCATTAAAAAAACTTTAGCTTCTTCAATTAAACTTATAAATTCAGGACCTTTTGTTGGAACACCATAACTAAATGCAAACATTTTCCAATTTATTAGAGTTTCTATTTCTTCAAGATTTATATTTTTTAATACTCTAACTCCAACAAAACTTGGAACAAGTGATTTTTCTTTTTTAATAAATCTATTTTTTAAAGCCGTCTTAAAAGATATGTTATAATCCTGTTCAATATTATGTCTTTTCAATTTCAACAACTTTTCTTTTTCTTTATAATTGTTTGAAATTCTTAATATCTCTGGTTCACCACCTTGCACAAAATTTAAAGCAAGAGATGATAAATCTGAAGCATTTGTTGCATGAAAAACTCTATAATCATAGCAAGGTGCCAAATTCAAAATTGTATGCTCTTCACTAGTTGTTGCTCCTCCAACTAATATTGGTATTGATAAATTTTCTTTCTTAGCTAATTCACATACATTTTTCATTTGATTTAAGGAAGGTGTAATCAACCCCGACAAACAAATTAAATTTGCTTTTTCATTAATTGCAGTATCAATTATTTCTTGTGTTGGAACCATTACTCCTAAATCTATTACATTAAACCCATTACATCTAAGAACTAATATACAAATATTTTTACCAATGTCGTGAACATCACCTTTTACTGTTGCAAAAACTACCGTATTTGAAGAAGAGGTAGTATCAACTTCATTATCTAATTTCCACTCTTCAATAGCTGGTTGTAAATAGGATACTGCAAGTTTCATTGTTCTTGCACTCTTAACAACTTGAGGCAAAAACATTTCCCCTTTGGAAAATTTTTCTCCTACTATACCCATGGCCTCCATAAGAGGACCTTCAACAATTGAAACTGGAGAGTTATTATCTTTTTGAACTTCTTCAAGTAAAAGCTTAATATCATTCTCTAAAGAAGAAGAGCCCCCTAAGCAAATAGCATTCTCAACTCTTTCCT
This sequence comes from Sphaerochaetaceae bacterium, assembly GCA_963678575.2. Lineage (GTDB taxonomy): Bacteria > Spirochaetota > Spirochaetia > Sphaerochaetales > Sphaerochaetaceae > Pleomorphochaeta. The sequence continues at coordinate 2,275,921 of CAXXHV010000002.1, forward strand.
GAGGAGTATTAATCTCTTTTTGAATATTATCTTTTTTACTTGCTGTTTTCTTTCCAAAAACATTTGAAGTTGCCATCTCAATCAACTTTTCTCTATTCTCAATACTTGGCTCAAGTATTGCTTTTTCAATTATAATTCTTAATTCAAAAGGAATCTTATTAATATCTAAATTCAATGTTGGAGCAATTATTGCATAATCTAATCCTACTTTTCTTGCATGATGAATAAATATAGTATGCATAGCTCTTCTTAAAGGATTATTTCCTCTAAAAGAAAATGATAGATTGCTAACCCCACCACAAACACTTGAACCAACAAGATTATCTTTAATCCATTTAACAGCATTAATAAAAGCAAGAGCATAAGAATCACTTTCATCTATACCAGTTGCAATTGTTAATACATTAGGATCAAAAATTATGGACTCTCTGTTTATTCCATTTTTCACTAAAAGATCATAACTTCTTTTTGCAATTTCAATTTTTCTTTCATATGAATCAGCTTGGCCTTTTTCATCAAACAACATGACAACCATAGCATGCCCATAATTATTTATAAATTTAGCTTTTTCAATAAAGTGAGCTTCACCTTCTTTAAGACTAATTGAATTTACAATACATCTTCCCTGTAATTCTTTTAGTGCTACAATAATAGTCTCCCATTGAGAAGAATCAATCATAAAAGGTTTTTTGGAAATTGAGGGGTCACTATTTAAATGTCTTAAAAAAGTAGTCATTGAAGAAGGTCCATCTATCATAGAATTATCCATACAAATATCTATTACATCAGCATTTCCTAATGCTTGAATACGTGCAATCTCTAAAGCTTCTTCCCATTTTTTATCCCTAATCAATGTTTCAAATTTCTTAGACCCCGCAACATTACATCTCTCTCCAACAATCATTAATCTATTTTGTTTTTCAAGTTTATCTAAACCACAAAGATTTAAATTCTTTTTTATTTCATTTTTAATTTTTCTAGGTTTACAAATCAAATCACCATTTTCATCTACTGTATTAAGTAAGTCATATAATGCTCTAATATGCTTTGTATCTGTTCCACAACAGCCTCCTATTATATTAACAAGACCTTGTTTTAATATTGGAGAAAGAAGTTCTACCATTTGATTTGGTCGTTGACCATACGTTCCATCTGCTAAAGGTAGTCCTGCATTTGGATGAGCCGAAACCTTAAACGGCGCAATATGTGACATTTTTTCAATTAAAGGAATCATCTCTTTTGCACCCATAGAACAGTTCATTCCAATAGAAAATACTGGGTAAGTCGATAAGGACGTGATAAAAGCTTCTAAAGTTTGACCAGATAAAGTATGTCCACTTACATCACTAAAAGTAACACTAACCATAATAGGTTTTGCTATACCACATTCTAAAGTTGCTTCCCTTATTCCTTCTAAAGCAGCTTTACATATTAAAGTATCAAATACGGTTTCAATTAATAAAATATCACAATGAGTTTCTAAAAGAACCAAGGCTTGTTCTTTATATGAATTTTTAAAATCATCAAAAGAATATTCTCTTTTTGTTACATCTTCACTATCAGTAGAAAAAGAAAGCATTTTTCCAGTTGGCCCCATACTCCCAGCAACAAAAACAAATTTTGAGTCCCTATTTGTTTCAATATCCTCTGCGGCAGCTCTAGCTATTTCAACAGCACTTTGATTAAGTTCTTTTACATAATTTTCTAAATTATATTCTTTTAACGTAATGCTATTTGAACAAAAAGTATTGGTAGTAATAATATCAGCCCCTGCTGAAAGGAAGGCTTGATGAATATCAAAAATAATATCAGGTCTACTAATATTTAATAATTCACCAAAACCAGGAAACTCTCTATTTTTTCCATCTAAAAAGGCGGTGTTAAAATCAGAATTGTCTAATTTCTTATTTTGAATAGATGTCCCCATAGCCCCATCAAGTAACAAGACTCTTTCTTTTATCAATTTTGTTAAATATTCTATTCTAGTCATAACACCCTCTTTTTTAAAAAATTAAAAAAATTTATTTATATTATCATACATACAAATTAATAACAATAAAACAAACTTATGAGTAAAAAAGAATACTAAAGGTTTTGGGTTAAGTTATATTTTTTAAAAAAGATAACTCAGATTCAGTCTCTTCAATTAACTGATAATCATCATAATTAAAAGCTTTTATTACTGAAAGTGACGTGCTATTTTTTTTAGCCAAATATCTTACAAATTTACCTCTAGCTATTTTGGTATGAGTACTATAACTTTTTACAACACCATTTACTCTTTGCAAAAAATTAATTGTTAATAATTTTTCATCATCAATACATTTTGAAAATTCCTTTGAGCATAAATTAATTATTTTCTCATCAAGAATTTCATTAATATCATTCTTATAATAATTATAATCAAAAAAATTTAATTTTGTTTTATAATCTAATCTGTATTTACTAATTAAATCGCTAGCTCTTAATATTCCATATAGCGAATCAACAATATATAAATTCTTTAATAAAAACTTTATCTCATTTTCATTTAGGGTTTTCACATCTATATTTTTATATTGAAGTCCATAAAATAAGAATAAAGCAGGATATCCATTTTGATTAAAATTTGAATATCTATTCTTAACTTCGAGAGCAATCTTATCACTACAATTAAATGCAACTTTTATTTCATCAATTGATAACTCATTTAATTTCTTTACAAGATTTTTTGCTTTTTTTAAAAATATTGGAGTTGTAGTTTTAATATTATGAGGTATTTCTTGTTGTTCTTTTGAAGGGCTAATTATAATTTTCATAATACAATTATAATCAAATAAATTAAATTTATCTATAATTAATATAATCTGCATACCCAATATAGCTTTGAGAGGAAAAAAATTAAAATAAAAGGTTCTATAAATAATTAATTTGAGTTAATTTCTCCTCATATAACATTATATAAGATTTTATTAAATTCAAATTTATATTATTAGTATTTTTATATTTTCAATTATTTATTTAAAAATTTTACTACACTATAATCACTCATTACTGAAAAAACTTGATCCGAAATAACTGATTCAAAATCTTTTATGAATTTAAGAATATCCAAAAAATATACAATTAGTATAAACATATTAGTCTTGTCATTTTTTTCAAATAATTCATAAAGTTCTATTTTTGATTTACATAAATCAATATGATATTCGTTTAAATTATTATATTCTAATAAACTTTAATGTAAAATTATACTAGATATTATTAATCTAAATCATATTAGAACAAGCCTAGTATTAAGAAATATTTTTATTGAATAAACAATTTAAAATGTATAAAATTTGTATATGAGTTGCATAAATATACACTTTTATGTATTATACACTTATTTGGGAGGGGTTATGGCAACTATAGCAACAATAATCACATTTATAATTTATTTGGCGTTCCTATTATCAATAGGTTTTTTCTTCTATAAAAAAACAAATAATATTGAAGATTATCTACTAGGTGGTAGATCAATGGGGGTTTGGGTCACAGCACTTTCAGCACAAGCCAGCGACATGTCTGGATGGTTATTAATGGGCCTTCCAGGTGCAGTTTTCTTATACGGTATTGGACAAAGTTGGATAGCAATTGGATTATTAATTGGAACAGTATTAAACTGGATTCTTGTTGCTCCAAGACTAAGAGTTTATACTGAAAAAACATCTGCTTTAACCCTTTCAAGCTTTTTTGAAAACAGATTTAGAGATCCAACCGGATTACTAAGAATCATATCAGCTATTATCACATTAATTTTCTTTACCATTTATGCATCATCAGGGATGGCAGGTGCTGGAAAATTATTCGAATCAATGTTTAATATACCATACGCTGTTTCAGTAATTGGTGGTGGTATTGTTATTGTATTATATACTTTTTTAGGAGGCTTCCTTGCTGTTTGCTGGACAGACTTGTTCCAAGGGGCCCTAATGTTTTTCTCAATAATTATTGTTCCAATTTTTGCATTAATTACAAAAGGTGGATTCTCTAATATAGTAACAGCTGCAGATGTTAAAAACATATCAATGTCATTATTTGAAAATAACAGCGGGGCTATGGGAATTGTAGCAATCATTTCAACAATGGCTTGGGGATTAGGCTATTTTGGACAACCTCATATTTTAGCTCGGTTTATGAGTATAAAAAATGTTAAAGAATTATCTAGATCTACAATTATTGCTACAATTTGGGTTATAATCTCCTTATTTGGAGCAATTTTAGTTGGGTTAGTTGGTATTGGATTATATAAAGAAGCTCCCGGAGGAGACGCAGAAAAAGTATTTATATACATGATAGGAGACTTATTCAATCCTTGGGTTGGTGGTATTCTTCTAGCAGCAATTTTATCAGCAATCATGTCTACAATTGATTCTCAATTATTAGTCTCATCATCCGCACTAACTGAAGATTTTTATAAAAAAATTATTAATCATGAAGCTAAAGAAAAAGAATTAATTTGGATTGGTAGACTTTGCGTTATTATGATTTCAATTATAGCTATGATATTAGCTTTGAACCCCAAAAGTAGTATTCTATCTCTTGTTTCATATGCTTGGGGTGGCTTTGGGGCAGCCTTTGGACCTATAGTATTAATGGCTCTTTTTTCAAAAAAAACAACCTGGAAATCAGCTCTTTTAGGAATGATAACAGGAGCAATAGTATGTGTTCTTTGGAAACAAATAGGGTTAGGTAGCATTATGTATGAAATAGTGCCAGGATTCATAGCAAACTTCTTTGTAATTATTATATATAATATTATTTCGCCACAAGACAATCAAGAAATAATTGATGAATTTAATAGTATAAAATCAAGCCTATAATAATCAATTAATTATAAAAAATTTTCATGAGCCATTATTTAGTGTTATAATATTCTTAATTTATTTAAGAAAGGAGACTTTTTAATGGCTCACAATTCTACCCACATTGTGATTATAGGTGGTGGTGGTACAGCTATTGCTACTATGTATGATTTATGTTTACGAGGCTTTAAAGTTACTTTAGTTGAAAGAGGTGAATTAACAAGTGGAACAACAGGTCGTCATCATGGCCAGCTACACAGTGGAGCGCGGTATGCAATGGGTGATAGAAATATTGCAAGAGAATGTATGCAGGAAAGTTCTATTCTAAGAGAAATTGCTCCTCAAGCTATAGAATATAATATGGGAATGTTTATCGCTTTAAATGATGAAGATATGCAATACAATAATCAATTTATCGAAGCTTGCCATGAAGCTAATATACCTGCAAAACAAATTCCAACATCTCTTGCTCTTGAATATGAAAAAGAAATAAATCCAAAAATTAAGTCAGCAGTTCTTGTTCCTGATGGAACAATAGATCCCTGGAGACTGGCAATAAGTTTCGCTGCAGGAGCTATGAAAACAAATAACGCAACAATAAGAATTTATTCAGAAGTCATAGCTATAAATACAAAATCAAATTATATTGAGTCAATAATAATTAAAGATCATATTGCAAATAAAGAAGAACAAATTAAAGCTGATTATTATATAAATGCTACTGGCGCTTGGGCTGAAAATATTGCAAGTATGGCAAATATAAAATTAGATGTAACACCTTCTCCCGGAACAATGCTGGCAGTAAAAGGCAGAATCAGTAATATGGTAATTAGCAGATTACATAAAGCGGGAGATGGAGATATTGTTGTTCCTCAAAGAAATCTTTCAATAATTGGTTCAACACAATGGATTTCTGATAATCCAGATATTAATTTAGTTCCAAAAGAAGATATTGCCTTTCTGAAAGGATCAGCTTCAAAAATGTTCCCAAACTTCAATAAACTGGAATTTCATACAGCTTGGGCAGCTGCTAGACCATTATTTGGTACTTATAAGAATGATAGAGATGTAAGAGAATTAAGTAGAGATTTTGCTGCAATTGACCATTCAAAAAAAGATAATATTAATAATATGATTAGTATTGTTGGAGGAAAAGCTACCACTTTAAGAGCAATGGCAGAAATTGTATCTAACTTAATATGTGAAAAATTAAAAATAGATGAAAGTTGTAAAACTAATTCAATAATCCTTCCTAATTATAAAATATTTTACAAAGGGGGTTATCATGGAAGAAAGTAAACAAATATATACAATTTCAATAAAACGAGGTAAAAAATATCTAAATTTCAAAGTAGAGCTAGCTCCAACCCTTACGGTTATCGATGCTTTAGACCATATTCGATTTACTATAGATCCTTCAATAAAATATAGACATTCTTGCCATCATGGATCTTGTGGGACTTGTGCCTGCATAATAAATAAGGTTGAAAGATTAGCATGCATGACATTTTTATATGAATTTAACGACAATATAATCACAATAGAGCCATTAAAATCATTTAAAGTTATTTCTGATCTAGTAATTGATATTTCTCAAATGATAAAAAAAATGCCTCAATCTTCCTATTTAAGAGAAAGTGATTTTTCAAAAGATTCGATAAAACCTAATGGAATCTTAGAATGGAATAGATTTGAAAATTGCATTGAATGTGGTAGTTGTGTTAGTGCTTGTCCTGTAGAAAAAGACTTTTTAGGACCTTCTGTACTTGCTTCAGTTCATAGAGAAATAGAAAAACAAAAAAACACTAAAATTATTGAAAACTTAAAAACCGTCGCCTTTAGTAAAGAAGGTATAGTTGCTTGTGAAAAACATTTTGCCTGCAGTAAAGTTTGTCCTACAAAAGTCTCTCCGGGGAAACATATAAATGATTTAAGAAAATTAAAATAATATAAAAAAGGATTGCACTATTTGAAAAACCCTTTCAAACAAAACAATCCTCTTTTTGTGATTACCAGGCTCCGCCGCCGCCCCCTCCAACTCCGCCACCAACTGAGCCAGAGAACCCAGAAGAAGAACCGCTACCGCTACTAGCATGATTTTTTGCATATTCCGCTAAAGGAACATCTAATGATTTGCTTAAACTAGTGGAAACATTATTTATTCTAGAATAAGTATATAATCCATAAGTTGGACAAATATACCAAGAAGGTTGAACAATATTTATATTAGCAAATTTCTTTTCCCAAACTTTAGTCAAATTTAAAACCTGAGCAAACCCTAAATGCTTAAAATAAAATTCAGGATTTTCTTCAATCATTTTTTCAATTTGATCAACTTCAACAAGTTTTAAAAAAGAAGTATATCCAAGTAATTCTTCTAATGCATTTTGTGCAAACTGACTTCTCTTTTCTGTTAATGAAAAAAGAATAACAAGTATAAGCATACTAAGAGCACTAGAAATTGATACAATTAAATTAATCTGATTATCTACTAAATATGTAAGATACAAATTTATAAAATTAACAAAAGCAAATAAAAGTGTTAATAATAAAACAGATAAAATTGTAATTATTTTCCTAGGCATTTTAAATAGGGCCCATTTTGAATTAAGTGGAGACAAAATTATCAACGATAATACAATAAAGAAAAAAGATCCAACTAAACCCAATGGCAAAAAAGTCTCTGTAGATACATAAGTAAATAATACTCCTGTCGCTGCAGATAACATAGCAAATAAGAAAATAAAGATTCTCATTCGAGAAGCCTTACTATCATTTAATAGTCTAGAATCAAATTGTTTTTCTCCAGCCTTTGTCAATTTTGATAAAGAACTACCAATATCTTCACTATCTAATTTTTCTAAATCAACTTCTTCTCCAATTTCAGTACCTCTAAATATTGCACTAAATAATTTATAATCTAAATTATTATTTTTATCTTTTTTAACTTTTACAAAATCAACATTTCTTATTAATCTTACACTTTCATCTTCGTTTTGTTTGATATTAATATATCCTTGTTCTGCCCAATAAATAAAACTTGCAGAATAAGCAGAAGAAGAAAAATAACTATGGATAAAATAATCTAAAGATAATGGGGTAAAGCCTTCTGGAGCTTCAAATCTGGATTTTTCTATTACTTTTTCATCTCTTCCATATTTATTGAAAATAAGGTAAGACAATACGATTAATACAATATTAATTAATAAAAGAAAAAAAAGCATTACTTTTGTTCTAGCTCTATAGTCTCTAGCCCCAACAAAATACCCATCTTCTAACTCAGCTCGAATTGTAACGCCTTCTTTCTCGTTTAAATTAATAATTGATCCTGAAATTATTTTATTGTCATTAGAAAATTTAAGAAAAGAATTATCTACATTTGTACTACCTGATTTCCCTCTAGTTAACCAAACCATATCTTTGTTAATTGGTTTTGGAAAAATGATTTCAAAGGAGGCTTTATCTATAGGGCATTCCCACAAAGATCCAACCAAATTAAAATAAAACTCATCAAAATCTGGGTAAGTATCAGCGCCAATATCAAAAGTATAAGAAATAGAATAAGGCACTTTCCCTGATACAGTTCTATCAGGATCGCCAACTCTAATTGTTAATAATCCTGCTGATTTTTCTGTTTTAAAAGGACCGCCATCAACTCTAATATTTTTAATCTTAATATTATGATTTGCATAATTTTGGTATGGAATTACCCTATAGAAACCATGTCTTTGAGTATCAAAATTAAAAATATAATCTTCTTTTACACTTAAAACATAATCTTCACTAACTTCAACTTTTATCTTATAATCCGATATTCTATAGTTTGCAAACAAAGAAATAATTGAAAAAATAGATACTAGAAGAATAAGAAAAATCTTTTTATTTAATTTCATAAATTCTCCATTAGAACTTTATATCTACTCTTTTTCTTTCTACTTCATCAACTTCTAAATATTGACGTTTAGATTGATGCATCATATTTGCAACAATAGAAGAAGGGAAAACTTCAACCATATTGTTAAATTCTCTAATAACAGCATTGTAATATTTTCTAGCTTGTAATATTTGTTCTTCAATTTGGGTTAATTGGGTTTGCAATTTTACAAAGCCTTCATTTGCTTTTAAATCTGGGTATGCTTCAGCTAATGCAAAAACACTCTTTAATGCACCAGCTAATGATTTATTAGCACTATCCTTTTCTTCGATAGTACTTGCATTCAAAGCTGTATTTCTTGCTTCAATTACTGCAGTTAAGGTTTCTTTTTCATGTTTAGCATAACCTTTAACTATTTCTACTAGATTTGGAATCAAATCATATCTTTGTTTTAAATGAGCATCAATTTGAGCAAATGATGATTCAACCCTATTCTTCATTTTAATAATATTATTGTAAATTGAAATATAAACAACAACTAATAATACAATAATCGCAAGAACTATCCACAGAGCCATAATACTCTCCTTTATAAATACTTTTATATTTTCCAGAAATTCAAATGAGGTTCTCTCGCCTCTTCTTCCAAAATTGGACCAACAACCTTAATAATTTTGGTACCATTATCTAAAATTCCTCTGCAAGGTATATTTAATGAATTAATATGATTAGGATCACTTATCTCATATAACCATTGCTCGCTAATTCCATACACAACAGTACCAATATTTGCCCAATAAATTGCCCCAGCACACATAGGACAAGGTTCAGCACTACAAATTATTGTACACTGTTTTAAAAATTCTTTATTATATTTTTTACTTGCTAAAGAAACTAAATTAATTTCAGCATGGGAGGTAACATTCATATCAGTTTCAACAGTATTTTCAGCTTTCAATAATATGTTTCCATACTGATCCACTAAAATAGCTCCAAAAGGATGATTCTTATGCTCTCTTGCATGCCAAGCCACTTTTATAGCTTCTCTCATCAATTCGTTAATATCAAAATCCATAAAGTCCTCCTTAATTTATAAATTCTTTAACTAAATTATAGCTTACCTTCTATTATAATACCACGAATTTTTAAATTTTGAGTATTTTTATAACAAAAACCTTAGTATTAATTTATTCAATACAAAAAAAAATATTTCTCTCATTTAAAAAGGAAAGAAATAAAAAAGTAAAAAATAATATAACTAAACTAACTCAGAAATAGATTTCCTAATTGATAAAGAAGTTGGAATAAGAATTTTTTTTGGAAAGAAAAAATTATTTTCTAATCTTTCTTTTAATAAATTAATTGTACTTATTGCTATATAGTTCATATCTATCTTAACAGATGATAAAGGTGGATCTAAATGCTTTGAAGCAGGAATATCATTAAAGCCAATAACAGAAATATCATTAGGGACTTTAACTTTCTCTTGCTTTAACCTAGCAATAACACCAGAAGCCATAGTATCATTTGCAACAAAAACAGCACTTGGACGATTGTTTTTTCTAATTAAACCTTTCGCCAAATCAAAACCTTCCTCATAAGATAATTTATCACCTTCAAAAATATATGATTCTAAATCATTATTTTTAATAAATTCTTGATAAGCAATTTTTCTTCTATCATCAATGGCAAAGGACATTTTTAAACCAGTATCTGAAATAACTTTCCCACCAATATAAGCTATTTTCCTATGCCCTAAATTATACAAATAATTTAAAGCTTGATTAGTCCCTAATTCTGTATTAATCATTACTGAACTAAATCTATCAGCACTTGGAGAAGAATCAATAAAAACTATATTCTCACACAATTGTGACAACTGGGTTACGGCTTCTTCATCAAATCTACCAATAGCAATTATCCCATCTAAAGTTTTATTAACTGAAGAAACATATACTCCATCTACTTTTAACATTTTAAAAGAATTTATATTCTCTTTAGAAAGTGCTTTTTCTACAGTTGTCATTAAATACAAATAATAAGGGTCTTCAATTAAAGCTTTATTTACATACCAGTCAACAATAGCAATACTCAATCTTGAATTCTTCATTGCTTTTTTTCGCGTTTTTAAAGGAATATATTCAAATTCATCAGCAACTGCTAGTACCCTTAATTTAGTATCATCAGACACTGATAGTGTAGAATCATTATTTAGTATCCGGGAGACAGTTGCTTGTGATACTTTTGCAGCATCTGCAATTTCTTTTATTGTTGCCATAATATTTACCTATTTTTCAAATATATTAATCATCTTATCATATTAGGTAAATTATGTCTAATTTATTTATTTTTTTACTATTTTTTAGTATTGAATTATTCTAAATCTTATTTTCTATTTTGAGAAAGCTAAATAATTAACTCATTTTTACACAAAAACGCTAAAAAACATATAAAAAACAACACTATTAATTAGTAAATTTTTACTAAATAATTCTTGACAATATTAACTCATATGATATTCTACTAGTACTTACATTTAAAACAAAAGGAGATACCATGAAAAAAACTTTATCTGTATTATTAATGGCATTACTAGTAGGAACTTCTTTATTTGCTGGAGGAGAAGCTGAGACAGCAAAAGCAAAAGAAAAAACTCCAATCACTATTTGGGCTTGGGACCCTAACTTTAACATTTCTATAATGAAAGATGCTGCTGAAATTTATAAACAATCACATCCTGATGTAGAATTTAATATTGTTGAAATGGCAAAAGCAGACGTTGAACAAAAACTTCATACTAATTTAGCTGCAAAAACTACTGATGGTTTACCAGATATCGTTTTAATCGAAGATTATAATGGATTGAAATATTTAAACTCTTATCCAGGTCAATTTGCAGACTTAACTAATGCAATTAACCAAAACGACTTTTTAAAATCAAAAGTTGATGTCGCAAAAATTGGCAACAAATATTATTCTATGCCATTTGACTCAGGTGTTGCTGGATTCTTCTACAGAACAGATATGCTAGCTAAAGCTGGGTACACTGCTGCTGATTTAAACAATATTACTTGGGATCAATTCTGTGATATAGCTAAAGATTACAAAGCTAAAACAGGAAATTATTTCTTTGCTAATACCAAAGCTGATGGTGGGTTATTTAGAATAATGCTTCAAAGTAATGGCTCTTGGTATTTTGATAATAATGGCAAACCATATATTAAAGATAATAAGAGTGTTGCAGAAGCAATGAGAATTTACAAAAGATTTATTGATGAAGATTTAGCTTTACCTACAAATGGATGGACAGAATGGGTTGGTGCTATCAATGATAGTAAAGTTCCAACTATCACAACAGGTGTTTGGATTATTGGTTCTATAAAAGCTGCTGCTGATCAAAGTGGTAATTGGGCTGTAGCTCCATGTCCAAGATTATCAGATAATGGAACAAATGCTTCAAATCTTGGTGGTTCTTCTTGGTACGTATTAGAAAACGGCAAAAACAAAAATGAAGCTATTGATTTCTTAAATAGCGTATATGGTGCAAACAATGAGTTCTATCAAAACATCTTAGTTAAAAACGGTGCAATGGGGTCATATATTCCTGCATTCAATGGTGCTAATTATTCAAAAGCAGATCCATTCTTTGGTGGACAAAAAGTTTACGAAGTATTAAGTCAATATGCAAAAGCAATCCCTGCAGTAAATATTGGCGAATATACATATGAAGCTGATGCCGCTGTAATGGGGAATATGGAAGCTTATTATAATGGACAATCAGTTGTAAAAACTTTAGATGCAATTAGTGCACAATTAGAAAACGATATTCTATAATCATTATTTTCCAAAAAACAAAGGGGGAAAAATCCCCCTTTGTCATTATTTTAAGGACAAAACTGTATGGCAACCGAAAAGAAAATTAATAGAACTGGATGGTTTTTTATTATACCTATAGCTTTCTTATTAGCTATATTTTTGCTTTATCCAATTTTCTATTCTCTTTATTTAACAACAACACGAACAAGAGGGATTGTAACAAGTTTTATTGGATTTGATAACTATATAAAGCTATTTAAAGACCCTATGTTTTTTTTAGCTTTAAAGAATACTTTTAAAATTTTATTTTTACAAGTTCCCTTGATGCTAATTTCAGCCTTGATATTCGCATCGTTATTAAATAACAAGAAAATTAAATTTAGAGGTTTTTTTAGAACCGCAATATTTTTACCTTCAGTAACATCCTTAATCGCTTATGCTATATTATTTAAAATGCTTTTTAGTTATGAAGGAATTGTTAATAATTCTTTATTAGCACTTAATTTTATACAAAAACCATTGGAATGGTTTTCAGATCCAGCACTAGCTACTTTTGTACTTATTTTAGCAATGGTATGGCGATGGACAGGATATAATATGATATTCTATTTATCAGCTATGCAAAATATTAGTAATGACTTATATGAAGCTGCAAAAGTTGATGGAGCTTCTGAAATAAAATCATTCTTTAGTATTACTGTGCCTTTATTAAGACCTATGATTTTGTTTACTACAGTAATGTCAACAATTGGGACTCTCCAATTATTTGACGAACCTATGAACTTAGCCCAAAATGGTACAACATCATCTATGGTTGGGCCTAATAACTGTTTCTTAACTTTGAGTGTTTATATTTATAATTTATGTTTCAAATATACTCCAAAATTTGGTTATGCCGCTACAGTTTCATATGCAATATTAATTCTTGTTGCTATTTTATCTTATATTCAATTTAAAATTAGCAAACAAAGTGAAAAAACTGTTAGTAATAAAGTTAACAAAAGTATAAAATAGGAGAAAGAAATGAAAAAAAATAAAATAAGCTTTGGCCTTTTAATATCCTATATAATATTAATAATTGCATCATTCTTTTCTTTATTTCCTTTTTTCTGGATTATAATTGGTGCAACAAATTCATCAGTAGATATCCTTAGAGGAAAATTGACAATTGGACCTCACCTATTTGAAAATCTAAAGGTCTTATTTAATGAAGCAAACATGGGTTTAGCTTTATACAATTCAATGAAAATTGCTTTTTTGACTGTTTTACTAACTTTAGCAATAACATCAATGGCTGCTTATGGTTTCCAAATGTATAGAACTAAAGCTAAAGAAAATACTTATACATTTTTTTTATTGACAATGATGGTACCTTTTGCTTCTCTAATGATTCCTTTATTCCAAATTATATCAAGATTTAAAATGTTAAATTCACATTCAGCAATAATTCTTGTTTCTTCTGCTTCAGTTTTTATGGTTTTCTTCTTTAGACAAAGTTTTGTTAACTATCCAACTGAAATACTCCAAGCTGCAAGAGTAGATGGCGCATCAGAATTAAGAACTTTTATAAGCATATTTGTACCTTCAATGAAAAGTACTTATGCCGCTGCAGCAATTTATACATTTATGACAAGTTGGAATAATTACTTATGGCCATTAATCGTTTTACAAACAACAGATAAAAGAACAACAACATTACTTGTTTCTTCAATGAGTAGTTCATATACTCCTAATTATGGAGTAATAATGGTCGCAATTGCTTTATCTACAACTCCAGTTATTATTGTTTTCTTTGGATTCCAAAAACAATTTGTTGAAGGAATGATTGGCTCTGTAAAACAATAAAAATAAAATAAGGAAAATTTATGTTTAGTTTTAGTTATTTAGAAGACTTAACCAAGTTCAATGAAGGTACAGTGCCCTCACATAGTGACTTCTTTTGTTCTTCAGAAAAAATATCATTAAATGGTATTTGGGATATCAAATGTTTTGAAAACCCTTCGCAAGTTCCATTAACACTTTTATCTGGATCGAAATTAGCAAACCCTGATAAAATTATGGTTCCCTCAAATATTCAAATGGAAGGATTTGATATTCCTCAATATACAAATACTCAATATCCTTGGGATGGAAAAGAAAATATTTCTCCTCCACAAGTTCCAAAATTTGATAATGTAGTAGCGGTTTATCAAAAATCAATAAATATAAGTAAAAAACAATTAGAGGAAAACATTCTACATTTAAATTTTGAAGGTGTAGAAACTTCTTTAGCTCTATTCATTAACGAAAAATATGTAGGATACAAAGAAGATTCATTTACTCCTGCTATTTTTGAAATAAATAAATATTTAAAAGAAGGTGAAAATTTAATTAGTTGTATCGTAACTCATTATTGTAGCGGAAGTTGGTTAGAAGACCAAGACTTTTGGAGACTTAGCGGTATTTTTAGACCAGTAAATATTATTTTATATCCCAAAAACTTTATTCAAGATGTATTTGTTAATCCCATATTATCTGAAACTTTAGATGTTGGCGAATTAAATATAAATATAAAACTCAATAAAAAAACAACAGGTAAAATATTATTATTTTTAAGTGATAGTGAAGATAAAAGAAATAAAATCAATATAGAAGATTTCAATATCAATTCACTTACAAAAGGATCTCTATTCGCTGAAATAGAAATAAAAGATCAAAATGAAATAAACTTTTCTCAATTAATTGAAAACATTTCAATTTATAGCCATGAAAATCCAAACCTATATACACTTTTCATTGAACTAATTACTAATGATGAGACGAACAACTATGAATGTGCAATAGAATTCGGATATAGAAAAATTAATATTAAAAATAATATTTTATATTTAAATAATAAAAGATTAGTTTTTCGTGGTGTAAATAGACATGAATTTAGTTCTACAAAAGCAAAAGCAATTACTTTTTCAGATATAAAAAAAGATCTATTAATTATGAAAGATAATAATATTGATTCAATAAGAACCTCTCATTATCCAAATCAGAATATTTTCTATAACCTTTGTAATAGAATGGGTTTTTATGTAATTGATGAAACAAATATTGAATCCCACGGAACAACAATTAATGCTTATGGTAAAAAGGATTATTCCATAGCAATCCCTTACAACAAACAAGAATGGAAAGCCTGCACTCTTGATAGAGCAAATAATATGGCTCAAAGAGATAAAAACCATCCTTCAATTGTTATGTTCTCTTGCGGAAATGAAAGCAGTGATGGATCAAATTTACTAGAATTAAGCAAATTTTTAAAAACATTTGGACAAAGAGTAATTCATTATGAAAATGTTAATTACGATTCTCCATATCAAGAAATCAGTGATGTAGAATCTCAAATGTATACAAAACCAAAGGAAGTTGAAGATTTCTTAATTAATCATCCACAAAAGCCATTCATGCTATGTGAATATTGCCATGCTATGGGTAATTCTTGTGGTAATTTAAAAGAATACACTGATCTCGCAAGAAAATATGAAAACTATCATGGAGGTTTCATTTGGGACTTTATTGATCAAAGTTTAAACTTCAATAATAACGGACTTGTTTATGCTGGTTTGAAAGGAAAATTCCCTACTGATGCAGATTTTTGCTGTAATGGCTTGATTTCATCAAAATATAATGAAAGTTATAAACTCAAAGAAGTAAAAAAATTATATAGTCCAATTGTTATTGAAAATAATAAAGATTCAATTAAAATAATTAATGAATTCAATTTTACATCATTATTAAATTATATATTTAAAATTGAAGTTATAATTGATGGTATTTATCAAGAGAATATAAAAGTTGAAGACTATATAAAATGCGAAAAATTTTATTCAGTTAATAATGATTCCTTCATCCTTAATTTACTAGAAGGAGAAGAAACTTTAATTAAAGTAATAAATAAAAATGTTAAAGACTTTATTTTAAATTTATATGTCTATGATGAAAATAATCATTTAATAAATGACAATAGCTTTACAAATCTTAATCAACAAAACGCTAACCCATACTTCAAACAAATATCTAATAAAATGGATTTAATATGGGGAAAAGATAATGTTGGATTATCAATGGAGAATATTCAATTCTTAGTAAAATATTATTTTGGAAAAGTTAATGCAATTATTTTAGACCAAATCAATATATTAGAAAAACCAATTAACTTAGAATTTTGGAGGGCTCCTAACAATAATGATAAAGCTAATAATAACAGTTTTAAATGGGCAAATAATAAAATTTCTTCTTTGTATCAAAAACTAAATAATATAAAACAATCACAAAATCAAGCTACATTTGAGGTTTTATGCTATAATCAACTATATTCATTAACATACTCTTTTGAAAAACCAAACAAAATGCAAATTGATATTAAACGTCTTACAAATGATAATCAAGAAATGCCTTGTTTTGGAATAACATTTGCTCTGAATAACAAATATAACAAAATTCGATACTTTGGAAATATTAAAGGAGAAGCATATTGTGATAGAAAAGAATCTTCTTTATTAGGCATAAAAGAAGAACTAATTGAAAACCAATATGTTGAATATGTTGATCCTCAAGAATGTGGAAATAAAACAGATTTAAGATATGTAGAAATAGTTGATGAAAACAATAATGGCTTACGGATATCTAGCTCAACGATTTTTGAAGGATCATTTCTACCATATTCACCTCATGAATTAGAAGAAGCAAAACATTTTGAAGATTTACAAAAACATAATTTTAACACAATTAGAATTCTCCATGGCCAAAGCGGAGTTGCTGGAGACGATACTTGGGGGGCTCCTATACATGAGCAATATTTATATCATGGAATAGAAGACACTTGGTCAATTACTTTTGAAATTATTTAATTTTAATCAATACTATTGCTTCTTTTAGCAATAGTATTTTTTTATATACAACTTTAAATTAGCATACACAATCCACACTATTAATATTTTTTTCACCTTGTTTTCATAATTTTTGTACTAACCAATTATATGCTAATTGGAGAAAATTAATGGAGTATACATATCTATTAATAGGAGTGATAATAATTTTAGAAAATTGAATTATTAAGACTTTTGTTAAAGTATTAAAAATCAGAGGATTAACATTCAATGGCTCAATATTAAAAAACCCAATTATCTGAATAGTCTTTTATCTAAATATCACCAAAAAGGAAAGTCCCATCAATTTTTTGATGTGAAAAATTCAAAAATGAGTAAAATTTTATGAAGGAACTGACTCTAAAAATATTATTACTGAAAGAAAATATATCTATAAATATAATTTTAACTATAGGAATTCTTGGTTCTAACAATTATCTTTAAGCAATATTTAAATTCAACAATCAAAGATATAATATATGGAAAATAATTTTCATATATTGACGGAGGTTATGACATGGTTCATATTTAAGATGTATTTAATTTTATCTACAAATTATCTTAGAACTCAATTATTAATCAATTTTCTTTCTATTAAATTCATAAATATATTAATTAAAGATTACCTATAAAGATTCATACAATATAATAAAAAAATAATCAGAATTTCTACAAATATGACTAAAATAGTAACTAAGCTTTCTAAAAAATCTCATATAACCTACTTTATTTTCTTCATATTCTATTTACCCCATATTCCAACATCAACTTTTATAAAACAAAAAGACAATAAAATCCCTGGTTATTGTTCAATAAAAATAAATAAAATAATTGCTGATATAAAAAAAGAATTAAATATTAATTAAAATTTACATTACTACTATTGACATATGTTAAATACCATCTTAAAATATTTATACTACAATAGTATGTTTATTTGAGTTAAAAAGTTAGGAGATGATTTTATGAAAAAAATTTTAACATTAGCAATAGTGCTTGCAGTAACAACAGCATCACTTTTTGCAATTTCATCAGGAGTTATTACACTACCTGATTCAACAGTAACTTCCCCAGAATCTTCATTTTTTGTTGAAGCTGAAGCAAGTGAATTAGCCCAAGGGTTATTACTAAAATATGGTGATACACCAGGTACTGCAATTCTAGTAAATGATACAATCACAAAATCTGCAACAGAATCTTGGGATGTATTTGGGAATGAAACAACAAAAAATTTCTATTTTTTTGGCACAGGTAGATCAAGTTCTGCAAAAACTGTAGAAGTATCTGCTACTGCATCAACTTTTAAAAATGGTAATGTTGATACAGGCGTTCAACCTGTTGTAAATGGGTATACCACTCCTGGTTGGTCAATTATAATACCTGCTGCAAATATAGTTGGTGTTGGTACTTATACAGGAACTTCATTTAATGTAATTTGGGATGGAAGTAATTCCCCTAATTTATCAACAACTCCTGCTGGTACATACACCACAGAAGTTACTCTTACTGTAACAAACCCTTAATTAGAATATATTAATAATTGAAAACAATTATTAATTAATTTAATACTTCTAGAGCAGAAAAAATAATCTTTTTTCTACTTTGGAAGTATTTTTTTATGCGACTTTGTCACTGTATTATTATTAAAAAAAAAGTAAAATGATTTTCATGAAAACATTAACAAATGCAACTTTTAATAACTATATTAAAGAAGAACAAGATCTTATATTAGTAGATTTCTGGGCACCTTGGTGTGGCCCATGTAATATCCAACAAGAAATACTTGAAGCGCTCGAAAGAGATAATACCACTACAGCGAAATTTGTAACGCTTAACGTTGATGAAGAAAGAGAAATTGTAAATCAATTTCAAATATATTCAATACCTGGGATATATCTTTTTAAAAGCGGCGAAGTACTCTATAAATCAGAAGGAAGAATCAAAAATGAGGCTGTAATTAAAGACTTAATTAATCAATATAAATAATGTCAAAAATATTACATTATACCCCATATTTATGAATAGTCAAGTTTTATAATAATTAAATTTAGGTTTTACGCAATAATCTTTATTTAATGATATTCAGATACAGTTTTTAAAAAAATACTTTTCAAATATACTTTTTATATTTTTTATACAAATATTTGATTTTTTGACGATAATTGTTTTTTTTCAATATATTTTTATCTTTTTCTCTTTACATATAAAAAAAATTACCTTTATACTTACTTCAGTATTTTTAAGGAGATTTTTATATGAAAAAGAAAATCAATGAAAACGTTTATAAACTTGAAGGCGAAGTACCTGTAAAAGAAGCTTTACCTTTAGGATTACAACATGTTTTAGCTATGTTTGCAGGGAATTTAACTCCAATCATTATTATTGCAAGCATGTGTGGAATAGCCGCTGGCTCACCTCTTCAAATCACAATAATTCAAAATGCAATGATTATTGCTGGTGTTGTTACTTTGATTCAAGTTCTTGGAGTTGGTCCAGTTGGAGGTAAACTTCCAATTGTAATGGGAACAAGTTCAGGCTTTATTGGAGTATCAAAAAGTATTATTGCAACAATGGGTGGCGGAGTAGTAGCTTATGGTGCAATATTAGGAGCATCATTAATTGGAGGCCTTTTCGAAGGTGTTTTAGGATTTTTTCTAAAGCCTTTAAGAAGATTTTTTCCCCCAATTGTTACTGGTACAGTTGTTCTTTCAATAGGTTTATCATTAATAACCGTCGGTATTAAATATTATGCAGGTGGTGTAGGGGTTAAAGATTTTGGATCTTTAGAAAATCTTTTAATAGCTACAATTGTCTTAATTGTAATTGTTTTCTTTAAGCATCGCTTTGGTGGCTTTTTAAGTGCAACATCTATTTTAATTGGTATTATTGTTGGATATATAATTGTTGCAATAATGACAGCCTTATTACCAAATACATTCATGTTAGATGGACAAGAAGTTACGAAATCTTGGGTATTACAATGGCAAAAAGTTGGAGCAGCTGGTTGGTTCTCTATACCTAAACTACTCCCTGTAAAACTTGTTTTTGATATTAGAGCAATAATACCTATGTTAATTATGTTTATTGTAACTGCAGTTGAAACAATTGGAGATGTATCTGGAATTACACAAGGTGGATTAAAAAGAGAAGCTACAGATAAAGAATTATCTGGAAGTGTAATGTGTGATGGTATTGGGTCTTCTCTAGCATCAGTATTTGGAGTATTACCAAACACTTCATTCTCTCAAAATGTTGGTCTTGTGGGTATGACTGGGATTGTAAATAAATTTGTTATTTTCTTGGGTGGTATTTTCCTTCTTTGTTGTGGATTCTTCCCTAAATTAGCTGCTATTGTATCCATTATGCCTAATAGCGTATTAGGTGGAGCTGCCGTTATGATGTTTGCTTCCATCGCTGTTAGTGGTATTCAATTAATCACTAAAGAACCAATAACTCAAAGAAATGTTACTATTTTAATTGTATCATTAGGCTTAGGTTATGGCTTAGGAAGCACCGCTGGAACTTTAAATCATTTACCTCAATTAGTTCAATTAATATTTGGTGGTTCAGGAATTGTTCCTGCTGCAGTTTTCTCAATATTCTTAAATATTATTTTACCAAAAGATGAAAAAGTAACAAACTAATATTTTTTGGGATACTTTTTAATAGGCTAAGCTATCGCTTAGTCTATTTTTTTAGTGACATTCATTTATAAATAAATTATAATTACTTTAAATTATTAAATAGTTCAAATTATTTTTTTAAATATTATTAAATTAGACATTGATTAACAAATTAACATTTGAGACCAAATATAATCTTTATTCACTCCTGAAAAAACATCAGGAGTGATTTATTGTAAAAAACAAACAATTAGAGTAAATTATTAGATAGGAGTTACTATGATTAATGTCACATCAGAAATAGGTAAATTAGAAAAAGTGTTATTACATAGACCAGGTCTTGAATTAGAACAGCTAACACCTGAAGCTTTAGAAGCTTTACTTTTTGATGATATTCCTTTTTTAAGAGTTGCTCAAAAAGAACATGATGTTTTCTCAAAAACACTAAATGATAATAATATTGAAGTTGTTTATTTATCAAAATTGATGGCTGAAACTTTAGATATAGATCAAAAAATTAAAAATCAATTCATCAAAAATTTTATTGAAGAAAGTAACAGTACTATTGCTCATACATACATAAAAGAATTAACTTCATATTTACTAGATTTTGATGATAATCATAATCTAATCCTAGCCTTGATGGGGGGAATCAAAGCAAATCAATTTGAAAAAAAAGAAAGAAACCCTCTTGCTTCTTTACTTATTGATTCTAGAACAAGTTTTGCTCTAGACCCTATTCCTAATTTATATTTTACAAGAGATTCTTTTGCATCTATTGGCAATGGTGTATCGATAAATCATATGTATTCTCCTACAAGAAGAAGAGAAACTATTTTTGGAAGATATATTTTTAACTACCACCCTGACTACAATGATACACCAATTTATTACCATAATGAAAATCCTCATAATATTGAAGGTGGGGATATATTAAATATTAATGAAAATCTTTTATTAATTGGATTATCACAAAGAACTTCAGCTGAAGCTGTTGAAAGTATAGCAAAAAATTTATTTAAAGATCCAAGTAGCAAAATAAATAAAATTATTGCTTTAGATATTCCGAGTATCAGAGCTTATATGCATCTCGATACTGTTTTTACTCAAGTTGATTATAATAAATTTGTAATTCATCCTAATATTATCAACACGCTAAGATTATTTATTATTACACCTTCAGACAATACTTCGATTAAAGTTGAAGAATATCACAAAGGCTTAAAATTATTATTATCTCAACTATTAGAAAGAGATGATATTGAACTTATAAGTTGTGGTGGTAATGATTATATTGCTGCAGCTAGAGAACAATGGAATGATGGCTCAAATACACTTTGTATAAAACCTGGAACTGCAATAGTATATGATAGAAACACTATAACAAACAATATTCTCCATGATTATGATATAACAACACTTGAAATACCAAGTTCAGAATTATCAAGAGGTCGTGGCGGTCCAAGATGTATGAGTATGCCATTAATTAGAAAAAACATATGAGGGAATAAATGAAAAACTTGTCTTTTTGTCCAAACTGTGGAAAAAAAACTTTAAACTATATTGATAATAAAAAATGGGCTTGTACTGAATGTAAATTATCACTTTATAACAACGTAGCAGCTGCAGTTGGCTTAATAATATTAATCAAAAACAACAATAATACAAAAATCCTTTTAATAAAAAGAGGAAAAGAACCACAAAAAGGAAAATTAGCAGTACCGGGAGGGTTTGTAGATCCTGGGGAAAGCGCTGAAGAAGCCGCTATAAGAGAATGTAAAGAAGAAATAGGATTAATACCCACCAGACTTAACTATCTAACAAGCGCAACCAATAATTACAGTTATAAAGAGATTGATTACATTACCTGTGATATATTTTTTTTAGCTGAAATAAAAGATAATAATAATATAAATATTATAAACAATTTGATAGCTGAAGATGAAAATGAAATTACAGATTTTATATTATGTGATTTAAATAAACCTGAAGATATTGATAAAATTGATTTGGCATTTAAATCTGCCAAGATTGCATTAAAAAATTATTTTTTAAAGCTTAAGTCTAATACAAGATGAAGAACTATAAATTCGACTTTTTTCAAGAACACTATTTAACTGCCTGACATTACCAGGCCAAGACATTTGACTTAAATTTTTTATAAAATCTTTTTCAAAATTTCTAGTCTCATTTTTTACTTTAAAATAATAATTTACTAATTCTTCAATATCTTGTTTATGCTCATCTAATGAAGGTAATCTGACTTGAATTAAAGAAATTCGATAATAAAAATCTTTTCTAAACTTATTTTTATTTATCAAAGAATTCAAATCTTTATTTGAAGCAGAAATCAAACGGAAAAAACTTGTCAAAACTTCTGGATCTCCAAGTTTTCTATACTCTCCTAAATCAAGGACTCTTAACAATTTTGATTGCGAATAAATTGAAATATTCTCAATTTCATCTAAAAAAAAAGTATTATTATTTGCTTTCTCAATCAAACCAGAAGTTTCATCTTCAGCTCCTGTATAAGCTCCTTTTTTATGCCCAAAAAGTAAAGAATCAGATAATTCCGAATTTAAAAGAGAACAGTTAACAACCACAGGTTTATTATTCTTATATTTGCTATTATTATGAATAAATTTCGCAGCAAGTTCCTTTCCTGTTCCACTTTCGCCAAACAATAAAACTGGACAGTCCTGTTTGGATAATAATAATAACTCTTTTCTAACTTTTTCCATACAAAGACTAGAACCAATTAATAAATCATCTTCATATTGAGGTAAGTCACTGTTTAAAGAATTATCAAAATCATTAATTAGTGGAAAAATAGTATCATATAATATTGGCTTAAAATAAAAAATAATCTTTCCACATTTCTCAATATAACCCCGCTTTCCTTTCATTAAAAAAATAATCTTTGCTTTTGGGTACTCAAATAAAATATGAGATATAATTTTAATAGAGAAAAAAAATTCATCAATAATGAATAAATCAACAAAATCGATTAATTTGTTATTTATTTGAGTCAAAGAAGAAATCATTATGCATCTTCTTGAAGAACATTTATTTATTAAAGTTCTAATATGACCATCTTTAGATAACAAGATTATATTCAAAATAAAACCCCTTGAACAATTAATTTATCAAGAGGTTAATCAGAAGTAAATAAATTTGCAGTACTTAATAACTTTATTTTTTATAAAGCTTTTCAACTTCATCAAAGCAATCTAAAGTATCTAGTAAAATATCCATAAAAAATATTCTTAAAGTCATTAAATCCATTTCTCCAGTGTATTGACCCATATCTTCTTTTTCTTCATGAGAATATAGAACACAATGCAATGGTCCATAATTTGATTTTGTTTTATAATCTTCTTGAATTTCTCTTAAACTACATCCAAAAGAAGAAGACAATGCTCTTAAATCATCTTTCTCTAAATTTAAAGCTAAAATAATATCACCATCTACTTTTACTATCATAGAATATTCAATAGCTACTAAATTTTCTCCACTTAACGTTAAAGGGTTTTTCAATAATTTTAATTCATATTTATTAACTTTATAACATTCATCATTTACTACTCCATAATCTTCACTTGGAATAGAATGCCATGTCAAAGAATCTAAAGGTAATAAATTTTCTTTAGCAACAATCATATATTTCTCCTAAATTAATCATAACTTAACTTAAATTATATTCTTTCTAAAAGATTTTCAAGATTTAATTTACCTAAAGAAGTAATACCATGTCCATGCACTTGAATAACAATAGCTTCACCAGCTGTATCCTTATCTTCATAACTAATTTTATCAAGCCCATATAAGCCTTCTACCACATTCTGAATAAAAATATCTGATAAAGGTCTTGAAGGGATAAACGCAGTTCTACCATTGTTTGTCGGAATTAAATAATTTAAATTTACAAAAAAATCTAAATAACCATAAAGTCTTTTATCAGGAATTGCTAAGCGTTCATTCATTTCTCTAGTATCAGTAGAACCTTTTCCTTGTCTAAAATTATCTCCAATTAACATAATAATATTAATTCCTTCAGAAATAAATTTCGCAGGAGCTTGGACTAACCCCTCTGTCTTTTCTAAATCAGGTCTAAATTGATATACATATGATAATTCCACAGAAAATAAAATGATTACCCATAACATATAAAACCAAACTAAAAATAAGAAAAAAACAGCAAAAGAACCATAAATTATCGATAAATTAACAACAAAAGTAGATAAATTAAAAAATATTTCATTTGCTAATAAAACAATTATACTACCAACAGTTGAACCAACTGCTGCTGCTGAAAATTCAACTTTCGTATTTGGTACAAAAAATATCAATAAAAATATAGCTATCCAAATAATAAAGAAAGGCAACATTTGATTTACTATTTTTGCTGTACTACTTATTGTAGCTAAACCCATTAATTCTATGTATCTTTCACTCAATCTCGATTGAACGTTAATAAAAGCTGCAATTAAAAGAATGGACACAATTGCAAATGAAATAAAGTTCGCAAATCTTTTAATAATATTTCTATTCATTGCAGTCCTATATATCCCATTTATTACAGACCAAACTCTATTAATTAATAAAATCATGGTAACCAAAAAAGATACTAATCCCACAATACCAAGACTTGTTGCGTTTTGTGTATAGCCAGAGATAAGATTAACAATATCATTACCAAAGCTATTATTTGAAAATTCATTAATTGAAGATATTACAAAATTTTTAAAAGGTGTTAATACTCCAAGAGCTCCAAAAAAAGTAAAAAAAACAGTTAAAGCAGGTATTAAAGCTGTGAGTGTTGTATATACCAACCCCGAAGAAGAAATAAATGCTTTATCAACAATAAAATGGTTTGAAGTTACTTTACTAATTTTTAATGCACTATTTAATCTTCTTTTCAATTCATTTGGTTTCTTTTCTTCAATTCCCATATTACTATATTTTTTCCTCAATCCAAGAAGCAACGATTTGGTATGTTTTTTCTTTATCTATTTCATTCAATATTTCATGTCTTGCATCTTCAACTAATACTAAAGTCACATTTTGCAATCCAGCTTTTTCATAAAAGTTTTTAACTTTTTTTAAACCTTTACCATAATTTCCAACAGGATCATCATTACCGCTTATCAAAAGCATTGGATAATTCTTATCAATATTTTTTGCTAAATTTAAATTGTTAGCCATAAAAATACCGTTTAATAAATCATAATAAAAAGAACTTGTACAGATAAAACCACACCAAGGGTCCTTTTCATATTTTTCTACTTGCTTTTCATCTCTGCTTAACCACTGAAAAGCAGAACCATTAGCATCAAATTTTTTATTATATGAACCAAAGGACATATCATTTAATTTTTTATTTAAAAAATGTGCTCCCTTTTTCTTAACACTATTTTTCGCAATCATCTTACCGATTTTCCCTTTCAAACCAGGATCTGCTCCTGTACCCATAACTATTGTTGCACAATATAAATCAGGATTCTGCGCAGTAAGAACTCTTGCTATAAAAGAACCCATAGAATGCCCCATTAAAAATAAAGGAACTTTTGGATTTTCTGAAATGATCTTATTAGATAACTCTAATGCATCACTAATTACTTTGTCCCAACCATTTACTTCTGAAAAAAAACCTAAAACTTCTTTCTCTCCAGTATATCCATGGCCTCTATGATCTTGTGCGTAAACTTTAATACCTTTATTTGCTAAAAATTTTGCAAATTCATCATATCTAGAACTATGCTCTGCCATTCCATGTTGAATATGTAAAACAGCTTTTAATTCAACTTTTGGTTGCCAAACATGATAATAAAGAACGTGTGAATCTTTACACACTAATTTTTCCCTAATCATTTCTTTCTCCTTCTTCTGCACAAGATTTTAACCATTCATTATGATATTATATTAAACAAATAATATTATTGCAAATAAATAACGTAATGAACAAAAAATATTACTCACAGGTATACATAATTATATTTTTCCGATTATATGTAAATCATAAATATACTTTAAGTAAAGACACTTTGACAAATAATTAAAAATAAACTAATACTTGAAAAACATAGGGAGATTAAATATGCGTAAATTATTATTTTTCATCATACAAGCAATAAGCAATAGTTCGATATTTTCATTAATCAATGAATCAATATCAACAAATTTAAGTATTTTTGCTACTTCTTTTTCCCTAGAATGTAATTAAAAAGTTAAAAATATGGATAAAATATTTATTTGCTCAGACGTTCATGGAGACTACAATTCCTTTAAAACTTTTATTGAAAAAGCAAAAAATCACCCAATCATTATTTGTGGAGATTTAACTCCTTACAGTCAAAGTTTTTCTTACTTATTTTCAACAATAAATAATGATATATATTTAGTTAAAGGGAATTGCGATAATGCATACGATTTCTCAATAGCAGATATTTCAATACCTCCTAGAATAAGAGTAGAATATTTCTTTGATAGAACCTTTGTAATAACCCATGGAGATTTAATAAGAAATCCAAACGAAAGTAATATAAAATTAAATAATAATGATTTTTTTATTTCAGGTCATACACATATTGCTAGTTTATTTAAAGACAATCAAGGAATAATAAATTTAAACCCAGGAAGTTTAAGTAAACCAAGAGGGCCTTTTGATGCTAGTTATGCAATAATTGAAAAAAATAAAGCTGAAATAAAAACACTCAGTAATGATAAAACGATATTAAGGCTTAACTTGAAGTAACCTTTTTTCATATTCAAAATAAGCTAAATATTCCTCTAAATTAGATCCTATTGATACAATATCATCATTATAATTACTTTTACTATCAATTAAAAAATGAATTGGAATATTAGCAATTGAATATTGATATTTACCTTTGCTTTTCTCTTCTATCTTTCGCCTATGGAAAAAACTTTCTTTACCAAAAGTAAATAAATCTTCTTCACTTATTTTATATCCTTCAGATTCAGCAAAAATATCACATAATTTACTTGTAAATTTATTCTTTATATTTTTATAACTTCCATCTTTATAAGCCAAAAATAAATTTTGTTTCCAACTCAAACCTAATGATTCACAAATTTCTCGATATATCTGAGATACAAAAAGAGCTTTAGCAACATCCTTTTTCCTTAATTTAGAAAAAAGTTCCCAGGGGACTAAAGTATCATCATCAATAGAAATTGCTAAAGAAAAAGCATTTAAACCTCTTAAATCTAAAGGCAATAATTCTTTATTAAAATAGGAAAAATTATTTTCATTAAAACCATAAATATCTGAAAGTTTATTAATGTTTTCATTTATAATTGAAAACAAACCTTTGGAATAAGCTAATGATTCAATAATAACAATGATTTTATCAAGAAAAGCTATATTTGAATCAATTTTTAAATTTATTATCTTCTTTTCTTCGGCATTCAAAATCCATAACAAGTAATTACTAACAGAAATAGGATCTAGCCCTAAAGTCAAACAACACTCTTCAATGATTTCAACTTTTTTATAATCATATATTCCTAAATTTGAACCTAAAGCTAAAGCAACAAGCCAATCAAGATTACAATTAGGAGTCAAGTCGCCGCCTAATCCCCACAACCTTGGATCATATCTGTATTTATAAGCTTCTACAGCTGCCCACCCAAGTTTATTAGCGTAATCTAAATAAATAATTTTCTTTCTATTATTAAAATAAATTGATAATTCACTATTTAAATTGTCAAAATAAGGATCCCTCAAAAGACTCTCATTATTATATATCGCAATACACTTTAAATTTTTTGAACCAAAAATTGCACCAATACCATTTCTTCCAACATTTTTAGAATCAATATTTATTGATGCATAATCTATACATTTTTCACCCGCTCCTGAAATAGAAATTAAGCTAGAAGCTGTTTTTATATTATCTTCTAAGTCTCTTGTATTTAAACTATGAAAACTTTCACATAAATCTATATTTACACTTTCCTTCAAGATTTCAATCATTGAAAGCCTACGAGATCTACCTTTAATAACTAAAGCACTAAAACCTAAAGAACCCAAAGCTGCGACAAATTTAGAAGAAGAAAAATTAAAAGAAACTACAGACTTACTCTCTAATGAATAAGAAAGTATAGTTGAACTTGAAGCATAAGAAAACCCTAAATCACTTGAAGAGCCTAAGCTTATAATTATGGGAGCACCAACATATAAACATTCTTTATTTATTGTACTCCAATCTACATACTCATCCCAAAGCTTATATGCTAAAGCTCTACCACCATGATATTTTTTCCCCAAGTCTGCATCTAAAGAAGAATAACTATATTCATCTTTAGTTAAATCAACAACTAATATATCTCGATTTCTATAAGGATAACACTTTTCAATTTCTTTATTCATTATTATTTTAATTATACCTTTTTTTACGATATTCGCAATATCGGAAAATTAATTTATTTTTAAATAATCTAAGTCTTATGAATTTCAAAATAAAATAAGACTTGCATACATAAAAAAGAGATGTACAATAAATAGT
This sequence comes from Sphaerochaetaceae bacterium, assembly GCA_963678575.2. Lineage (GTDB taxonomy): Bacteria > Spirochaetota > Spirochaetia > Sphaerochaetales > Sphaerochaetaceae > Pleomorphochaeta. The sequence goes on from CAXXHV010000002.1 coordinate 2,305,489, forward strand.
ATGAATGATTTAATTAAAATAAAATACAATAACAACACAAAAGAATTACAATGTGGATCCTCAATTGAGGACAGTTTAAAAGCTCACGATCTCATAATCGAATATGACTATCAAAAGAATCCAATTATTGCAGCTCAAGCTAATTTTGAACTACTACCACTTTCATATAATCTTACTTATGATGTTGATATAAAACCTGTTAGACTTTTTTCAGATTTGGGTAAAAGAATATATAGACATAGTATTTGCTATTTATTATGTTATGCAACTTCAAAAATTTTTCCAAACAGACAACTTATGATTGGTCATAGTTTAGGTGATGGTTATTATTTTCATTTTGAAGATTCTTATGTTTTATCTTCTTCGGATATTAATAAAATTACCAATGAAATGAAAGATATTGTAAAATCAAAAAAAGACATTAAATATATGCAAATTCCTTACAAAGCTGGATTAAAATACTTTCAAGATAGAGGAGCCATACAAACTGTAGATTTAATAAAATATCAACATGAACCAATAATAGCTATTTATAAAATTGATAATTATATGGATAAGAGTTATGAACCTTTAGTTTCAAATTCTCAAATATTATCTCTTTGGGAACTAAGAAAATATAACTCATTAGGGATGATTTTAAGATACCCAAGATCAAGTGATTTTTCAGTTTTACAAGATTTTAAAGACAATCCTCTTCTTTTTAAAGTATATCAAGAATATAAAAAATGGAACGCTATTTTACATTTTCAATCACTCGGGAAACTAAACATGAACTGTATCAACAATGATATTGAAACATATATTAGATTAGCCGAAACACTTCAACAAAAAAAGATTGCACAAATAGCCGATAGCATATGTGCAAAACAATCAACAAAAGTAATTTTTATAGCAGGGCCTTCTTCCTCTGGAAAAACAACCTTTACTCATAAACTTGGAATACAATTAAGATTATTTGGCAAAGACCCAATACTTATTTCATTAGATAATTATTATAAATTAAAAAAAGATATTCCTTTAGATAAAAAAGGTAACCCAGATTTTGAAGCACTTGAAGCTTTAGACCTTGATTTATTTAAAGACAATATAAATGACTTATTTAATAATAAAGAAATTGAAATACCAACTTTTAATTTTAAAGCTAATAAAAGGGAGTATAATGGTAATTTTGTTCATTTTGAAGATAATACTATTCTTTTAATTGAAGGAATTCATGGGTTAAATCCAAAATTAATTCCATCATTGGATGAAGATACCATTTATAAAATTTATATTTCAGCACTTACACAATTAAATCTTGATGATCACAATAGAATAAGTACAACAGACAATAGAATATTAAGAAGAATAACGAGAGATAATATGACTAGAGGTGTGAGTGCAACTAATACATTGAAGATGTGGGAAAGTGTTGAAGCTGGTGAAAACAAACATATATTCCCTTACCAAAACAATGCAAATTCTATATTAAATTCAGCTTTGGAATATGAATTAGGAGCAATAAAACCTTTTGTAGAACCTCTTTTAAAAACAGTTGAACCTTCCGATTCTATGGCTTTTGCAATAGCAAGACGTTTATTAGGCTTTTTATCAAGAGTTCACCCTATTCCCGAAAGTTTTGTCCCCAAGGATTCATTACTTAGAGAATTTATTGGAGGAAGTGAATTCAATGTAACATAATTCATTTAAACAAAATGAAATAAAATCAATAAAAAAAGTGTAAATAAAAAATAAATTATTTTTTTGCATTTACACTTTTTTATATTCTATTTACTTACCATAAATATGTCTAAATTCATCAAACAAATCTTTAACTTTGTCTTTACATTTTCCACATTTTGTTCCATATCCTGTTAACTCTTGAAGCTCTTCTAGCGTTGTTGCTTTATCAGTTTTAACTAATTCTTCAATAGTTTGATCAGTTACATTTTTACACTCACAAATAACAACAGCTACATGATTCTTAAATGGATTTGGCAATTTGTTTTTTTCTAAATAATCATCTATTGCAGCTCTCAATGCTTTATCACCCAAAACTGAACAATGAAACTTATGTTCAGGCAATCCACCTAAAGCATCTGTAATCATTTTTGGTGTAATTTTATAGGCTGATTCTAAGGACATTCCTTCAACAATTTCACTCATTGCAGAAGTACTTGCAATAGCTGAAGCACAACCATAAGTTAACCATCTTATTGCTTCAATTTTATCATTTTTAACTTTAATTCCAATTCTCATTTGGTCACCACAAGCTAAAGAACCGACTTCTCCAACTCCATCAGGTTGAAAATCTTCTTCTTTTTTCCAAATATTTCTTGGATTCATAAAATGATCTTTAACTACGTCTGTATATACCCATTGTTCTAAAAAACTACTCATCTTGTACTCATCTCCCTAATTCTTTTAATAATTGGTGGCAATTTGTCTAATACATATTCAATTTCTTCCATAGTATTATATCTTCCGAGACTAAATCTAATTGAACCATGTGCTAATTCCACATCGAGGCCACCAGCTAAAAGGACATATGAAGGTTCTAGGCTACCTGTAGCGCACGCAGAACCTGTTGAAACGGCTATTCCTTCCATATCTAAATAAAGAAGAATAGATTCACCTTCTGCACCTGGAAAAGAAACATTTAAAGTCCCAGGTAAACAATGGTCTTGATTTCCGTTAATTACGACTTCATCAATTCTATCAAGAATTCCTTTTCTCAAAGTTTCTCTCATATTCCAAAGTTTTTCTCTTTCATAAGATAAATCTCTTTTTGCAATATCACTTGCTTTTCCAAGCCCAATAATGGCAAAATTATTGTATGTACCAGGTCTATAACCATTTTCTTGATGGCCACCATGCATTAAATTATACATTGGAGCTTTATTTCGTGCTGCTAAAACACCAATACCTTTTGGTCCATAAAATTTATGTGCAGATAAACTTAAATAATCAAGTCCTAGTTCTTGCATTGATATTTCAACTTTACCAATAGATTGTGTTGCATCACTATGAAATAATGCCCCAACTGAGTGTGCTAATTTTGCAACTTCTTTTATTGGTTGTATTGTTCCGGTTTCATTATTTGCACTCATTACACTTACCAGAACTACATCATTATCTAATTTATTTTTAAGATCTTCTAAATCAATTAAGCCAGACTGATCTACGTTTACTAAATCAATTGTATAACCTTTTTTTCTAAGAAATTTAACAGTTTCTATAGATGCAGGGTGTTCTATGGTAGTAGTTACTATTCTACCTTTACCATCATTTTTATCAATTATATTTCTAGCGATATTGAAAACAATGTTATTGGATTCTGTAGCACCACTAGTAAAATAAATATCTTTTTCATTCGCACCAATTAAAGATGCAACTTGGCCTCTTGCTTTTGATATACCCATAGCAGCAGCTCTACCAAAGCCATGCATACTTGAAGCATTACCAAAAAGTTGTTGAGACTCACTCATAATCTGCCAAACCTCAGGAGCTATCCGGGTTGTAGCATTATTATCTAGATAAACAAATCTGTTATCCATATTTTTAACCTCTAATTATAATATACAAAAATTATACATAAAATCAAATTTGAATTTATGTACCAACTTAATAAAAATATTGGTTTAAAAATATATCTGGATCATCAGCATTTGAAGGGGTTTTACTGTGAATTAATCTAAGAAGTCTTAATGAAGCAAATCTTATATGTTTTAATTTAGCCCATTCTACATATCCACAGGTTGCAGGTAAATAGGGAGCAAACATAGCTTTTGCTAAGGTAACTTTTTTACATCTAACACTATCAATAAATCTTGTAGCATAAATTTTACAAGTTTTTGTTTTAATATCATAATGTTCGCAATATGTATCTAAATCTAATACTAAAGTATTATCAACAATAACTTTTTCATGGCAACAAAGACCACATTTTTTACAATGAGATTCCCATCCTTTCATTATACACTCCTTTCTAAAGCTATAAGCTCTTGATGTAGTGCAGATAATGAAGGTAATACATCAATTATTGAAACTGATATATTATTATTATTTATCAATTCATAATCTGTAACTGAAGAATACCCATTATTAATTAAACTTGGTGGAGCCTCTAAAGGTTTTAAGCCTAAAGTAATCTTATTTAAGCCTTCTTTCTTTATTTCTTCTAATGTACCCTTTGTCACTTGAGCAGCATCATTGTAATCTAATACACCAATACTTCCCGTTTTCCAAAGTCCATTATTTTGGTGGGGAACATTAATATTCATTACTGTATGAGTAGTACATAATGGGTAAAAAGTATTTAAGTTTTCTGCTAAGAAAGTAGCGGCTTCTTTAAAATTAAAAGAATCCCCTTTAGGTGGTGTTTCTATTGATATAGCAATTGCTTTTAAGCCCATAAGAACAGCTTCTTTTGCGGCACTAACTGTACCTGAGTATAAAATATCACTTGAAATATTAAGTCCATGATTAATGCCACTTATTACTAAATCAAACTCATCTAGAACAAATAGACCACTTCTAAAACTAAATAATATACAATCAGCAGGAGTTCCTGAACAATAATAATGATCTTTTGAATATGAATAGATATGAACCGAATCTCTAATACTGACTGAATGAGAAGAGGCACTTCTTTGAGTTGACGGCGCACAAACACTAATCTTATGCCCATAAGATTTTAAAACTTCTTCTAACTCTATAATTCCTTTGCTATCATAACCATCGTCATTTGTAAGCAATATTCTCATGTATTATTTCGTAAACAATATTTCTGCACTTTTTGTTGGTGAAAAATCTTTCCAAGTAGGTTCAAAGCCAAAAATATGTCCGTATTCCTCCATCTTTTCATGGTAGATTTCAAGAGCTTCTTCACTTATTAATAACATAATTGAACCACTATTTCCATCAAAGACAAGGTGGGCACCTATACAGCCTTCAATCTCACCAGCTCTTTTTACTAACCAATCTACTTCTGGACAAGTTATCTCAAGTTTATCTCTTAAGTCAACTTGTGCTCTATTCATAACCCTACCATATAGCACAGCTTGGTTTTGTTCAAGCAGATTCTTAGCTTCTTGAGCAAATCTAGATTCTCTAAGCGTAAAAACACAAATATTTCTATATTTTTCTTCAATAGGAATTATCCTTGAAGCTATATCTTTTTCTGGAATTTCTCTTCTTGGAACATCTTTATAAAAAGCATGTAATTTATATAGAGCTAATTGTGTTAATTTATGAGCAAATATATTTTCTTCTCTCATTGCTTGAGGAGGAATTTTACTATCAATAATCACAGTCTTATATTGAGATCTTTCTTGAGTAAAAGGATATTCAACAAATTGATAAGTACTATGTTGATGATCAAAAAAAACTACTTTATTTTCAAGTCCATTAAGTAGTGTCATTAAATCACCAATCCTACATATTTCATTATTAAAAGATGTGTTTGCCTGATGGACAACTCTAACAATATCTTGTTGATTTAATTCTAATTCAAATAAAGAATTTAAAGCTAAACAAGTCGCAATTGCTAAACTTGTACTCAAGGAAGTATTATCACTATTTAAACCATCACCATCTAATGTAATATTCATTCCAACAAAAGAATGCCCCTCTTTTATTAAAACAGCAATAACAGCTTTTACATAATTAGCCCATCTATCTTCTTTTCGAAATCTTAAAGCATTTATTGCAAATCTCTTTCTATCACTACCATCAGCTTTAAAAACTTTTATTAAATTATCATTTCTTTTTGAGATAGCAATTAAAACAGAATTTATACCACAACAAAGAATAGAATATCCTTGGCATGCATCTGCAAAGGCACCAAACAAAGTACAAACAATTGGAGCTTTTGCGATTACTTGAGGTTCAACTTTATCATAATTCTTTTTATGTTTAGCAATGATATTATTCATAAATAGCCCTTTTTCTTTAGTCTATGCTATCATAAGCCATATTGCAACAAAAAAATAAAAAATAGAAATCCAAAAAAAAGACCACTGATATAACTCAGTGGCTCTTAGGTAATTATTTTGAAATACCGTATCTTTTTTTAAAGCGTTCTACACGACCTGTTGTGTCAACAAGTTTTTGAGTACCTGTGTAGTATGGGTGACAAGCAGAACAAATTTCTACTTCAACGTTTTTTGCGGTTGTTTTTGTTTTAAAAACATTACCACATGAACAATGAATTTCTTGTAATTCATATTTTGGATGAATATTTTCTTTCATAGATCCTCCACATATATCTTAATTTGCTGATACGATTTTACTCTTGACAGCAAACAAATTTCATAAATTTATTTAGCAATAGCTGTATTAATAGATTTAAAGAACGCTTCATTATTCTTTGCTTTTCGCATTTTGTCAATAAGGAAAGGGGTCTGATCTACCTCATCCATATCATTTATTGCATTTCTTATTATCCAAATACGTGAAGCTTCATCACTAGGTATTAATAAATCGTCTCTTCTGGTTCCAGATTTCTTTAAGTTAATAGATGGGAATATTCTTCTATCTGACAATCTTCTATCTAAAACAATTTCATTATTACCAGTACCTTTAAATTCTTCAAAAATAACTTCATCCATTCTGGATCCAGTTTCTATCAAAGCTGTAGCTATTATTGTTAAACTCCCGCCGCCTTCCATATTTCTAGCTGCTCCAAAAAATCTTTTTGGTTTATGTAAAGCGTTTGAATCAACACCACCACTCAAGATTTTACCACTTGCGGGTACTGTTTGGTTATAAGCTCTTGCTAAACGAGTAATAGAGTCTAATAAAATAACAACATCTTTATTAGCTTCAACCATACGTTTAGCTTTTTCAATAGCCATTTCTGCAACTTGAACGTGTCTTGTTGCTTGTTCATCAAAAGTAGAGGCTATTACTTCTCCTCTAACATTATCTTTCATATCTGTTACTTCTTCAGGTCTTTCATCAACCAGTAATACAATCAATGCAATTTCAGGATAATTTTCACTTATTGCATTTGCAATTTTCTGCATCAAAACAGTTTTACCAGTTCTTGGAGGAGCAACAATTAAAGATCTTTGCCCTTTACCTATTGGACAGAACATATCAATTAATCTAGTTGAAGCATCCTCACTACTATTTTCTAATCGCATTCTCTCATCAGGAAATCTAGGAATTAAACTATCGAAAGAAGGTCTTTTCTTTGCTTTTATTAATTCATCATTATTTACAAGGAGTATTCTATGTAACCCATAAAATCGTTCAGTATCTCTAGGGGTTTTAACTTGTCCATAAATTAAATCTCCAGTTCTTAAGGCATTATGGCGAATTAAATTTGATGAAACATAAATGTCTTCAGATCCTGAAATATAACTATTTCGACTGCTTCTTAAAAAACCATAACCATCGGGCAATACTTCTAAAGTTCCTTCAACTACTAAAGCCCCACCTTTTTGCGAATGCGATTTAAGTATTTCAGTTATTATTTCTTGTCTTTTGTAATCGTAAATATTTTCTTGATTTAACCCAAGAGCCAATCCTTTTTCTCTAAGTAAATCAAAACTCATACAATAATAATCATTAATGAATAATTTATCAGCATCAGGATTTTCATCTAAATTTACTTCTTCAAATCTTTCTTCATTATATTTTTTATTATTATTGTTTTTATTTCTATTATTTCTAGAAGAATTATTTCTCTTATTATTATTATTATTGTTATTGTTGTTGTTGTTATTTCTTGAAGAAACCCTTCTATTATTATTTTGAGGATTACTTTGTGAATTATTTTGATTATTTATTTTTTGAGTGTTTTCTTCTTTAGATTTTTCTGAATCGGATGAAGAATCATTATTTTTTACAGTATCTATTTCTGTTTCAACATTTGAATTAGGATTTGAATTGTCTTTTGAAGTTTTTACTTTTTTTTCTTCTTTTGTTAAATTATTAACTTTTTCAATTGATTTAACATTTTTTTTCTTTGGATAAACTTTTTTTGATTCAGTCTTTTTCTCTTTTATGACTTTAACGGATTCTTCATTTGAAGTAACGTTCTCTTTTTCTTTATCTTCAGTTTTTTTTATTTGAACACGCTTTTTTTGTGGTTCTTTTTTTTCAATAATGGGTATATTTTCTTTTATTGGATCCAATTCAAGTTCTAATTGGGTATCATCAGTTTTTTCAACTTTTTTTCTTGTTGTTCTTTTTCTCTTAGGTTCTGTTTTAACTTTTTCAAGTTTACTAGCATCTTCTAATTTTTCTGTACTATCATTTTTCTTTGATTCGACTGCTGTTTTTTTAATTCTTTTTTTTAAAACAACTTTTACACTCTTTTTTTCGTCAGTTGCAGGATTTTTTTCACTATCTTGCTTAACTTCTTCAGCCATAAAATAAGCTCCGTTTTTGTTATTTAAGTTTTTGATATTTTATTATGATATACAAAGAAATAAATTAGGTTAATCACCACACCTAATTAACTTTACATCAATTTTATTTATAAGGATATATTAGTATTTAAACTAGAAATCTTTTTGTTTTATTTGCAGATTATAGTTTAAATATAAATCTTTTTTAAAAAAGATTATTAGCTTTTTGATATATTAAATATATGCCCACTTATCAATAATGTCAAGCAAAGTATTTCCCTTTAAGTATAAGCTTGTTAATAAAAAAGCGGCTACAGCTGCTCTATTTCTTATTCCACGTCTTGAAGTAACACTAAAGTGTAAACAAACTGCTTGTGGTTCTAAATTTTTTGAACTAAAACCGAACCAAACGGTGCCAACAGGTTTTTCAGAAGTTCCACCATTGGGACCTGCAATACCAGATATTGAGAAAGCAAAATCAGTATTCAATAAAGATCTTACATTTGTAGCCATTTCTATTACAGTTTGCTTTGAAACAGCCCCATATTTTTTTAAAGTGTCTTCCTTTACACCTAAGACTTTCTGTTTTACTTCATTTGAATAACTTACAACACCACCTTCAAAAAAAGAAGAGCTACCACTTTTTTCTGTAAGCAATTGGGCACAGAGCCCACCAGTACAGCTTTCGGCGCAACTAATAGAATATTTATTGGACAATAAATCATTAATAAGAATATCAATAGCTTCTATGTTTCCATCAAGTATTAACTCTTTACCAACTTGCTCTTTCAATAATTCAATCATTCTATTTGAGTTCTCTCCAGAAACAAACAAACTAATTCTATTATCTTGAAAACGAGTGCCCCAAGTCGTATTTTTTATATCTAAACTTTCACAAACTTCTTCTAATTTACTTTCACATATTAGAAATGTTGATAATTCAGTATTTGATTTTTCTGTATATCCTATATAATCTTTTACGATAGGCATAACATCATTAAAAAACATAGGTTTTAATTCTCTTGGAGGTCCAGGCATACTAAAAATAAGAGTCTCATTTTCATTGTTAACTACTTTTCCCCAAAACCCCGCAGCGGTACCTAAAGGATTAGGTAACAAATTAAATCCTTCCGGAATCAATGTTTGAGAATAATTTGCGCCTTTAATTCTTTCTCCAATTCTTTCAAATAATAAATCATAAGCTTTTTTATTTTCAACAAGCTTTTTTTGAGAAACATTAGAAATTGAAATTCTAGTTAAATCATCACTAGTTGGACCTAATCCGCCAGTTACAAATATTAAATCATTATTATTTAACCAAGAATTTAAAACATTCTCGATTGATCCATCATCATTTATTATTGAAATTTGATTGACCGTTATATTTAATTCATTCAATTGTTTAGAAATCATTTTTGAATGTTTATCTTCAATAATTCCCTTAGTTAATTCAGTACCAATAATACATATTGAAGCACTCTTATTCTTCATTTTTTCCTCGATTAATTACTTTAAATAATAAAGCTACTGCTAATAATATAGCAGAAATATAAACACTGATTTTTGCAAATAAATTTGGATGAATAGTATAAAACGTACTTCCATTTGCTTCAGTAGTATAAACAGGAATATTATAAATCTTCCAACCTGGATGAAAAGGCTTCATAGGATCAATAATTCTACCTACAGGGTCTATTTCACAAGTTATCCCACTATTAGTACTTCTAATTGTTGATTTTCTATTTTCTATTGATCTAAATATTCCAATCGCAGCATGCTGCATTTCACTAACCACAGAATAAGCCCATCCATCATTAGTCATATTTACAAGTACATTTGCCCCGTTTTGAACGAAATTAGCAGACAACTCCCCAAATACATCTTCAAAACAAATTGGTGTTGAAAAAGTAATACCTCTTTCAGCTGTAAAAACTACAGGATCAGTTCCTTTTTCCCACCAATGATAATCATTAGCTTTTAATAAAGCATATAAGTGAGGCATTTGCTTTTGATATGGGAAATGTTCAGTAAATGGAACTAAATGTTGTTTTCGATAAGTCTGTTCAATTTTACCGTTATTAAAATATATTACAGTATTATAATCTTTTCTATTCCAATCTCCATTTTCCAAAATAGCAGGTTTAGATTCATCATCAAGAACACCTTCTGGATTTCCTGTTAGTAAAGGAACAGATAACTCTTTCCCAAAATTAACAAATTCTTCAACTAATTCACGTGTATCCTCATCACTTGGATATTTTTCATGCCAGGCTACACTAGGAACAAATGCAGTTTCACTCCAAATAACAATATCAGGATTTTGAGTAAGTGATTCTAATGAATATAATCTAAGATTATTAAAATTCCTTTTATATGTTATATATCCACCTTTCCAGGTATCACTACTATGTTGAACACTAGCAACTTTCCAATAATCTTGAGGTTCCTTGTTATCCCATTTATTCATAGAAACAAATCCAAAAATAAGAATAAAAATAAAAACTATTAAGAATACAACTTCATCAACAATATATTCTTTTATGAAGGCTTTAAAAGGAGTTGCTTTGTTTGTTAGAAAATCTCCTAAATATATTCCAAAAAATATTTGAGGAAGAACCATTATAAAATTTATTCCCCAAATGCCTGTAATAGATACTATTTGAATAAAAGGAATAAATCTATATGGAGCATAGCCTAATATACCATAGGGATAACCAGCAAACCAATTCTGAGAAAGATATGTATAAGCTGTATATATTATGGCATTAATAATAAACCCTCTTTTCTTGAAGGTTGAATCAATTAATTTAAATAATGGAAAAGCAATTAAAAGTTCACCACCTTTAATAATTGGGACTATTAAAATAGCTAAAGGGTGAAATGTTTTTAACCAATAATTAAAAAACAGATAAAATACAAATCCATAAATAAAACCATAAACTGGTGTTAAATACCATTTAGTATTATGAATTACAGCAAACATTGGAATTAAAGCAATAAAAGATAAAATCCAAATACCATTAATATTTATAAAACTTGGAAAAGCAATTGCTAATACAAATGCGGATATAATTAACAATAAAACCTCAGAGACAATAGTCCTGAGGTTTCTTGTAGAGTTTATTTTGAACAAATTGAAGATCTCCATTTTTTGGAAATTGAATTAACCACGAAGGTTCCAAACTCTTTCTTTCAACTCACGACCTGGTCTAAAAAAAGCCACTCCGTGAGTATCAACAGTTACAGGAGCACCAGTTTTAGGATTATGTGCACGATCTCTTTGTTTTCTTGTATGTACTTCAAATGTACCAAATCCTCTGAGTTCTATAACTTGATCTCTTTTTAGACCATCTTTAACTTCTTCAAAGAACTCATCAATTAGCATATGAATTTCTGCTTTTGTAATATCAGTATCTTCATAACGTTCTTTTAATTTAGAATACAAATTATCGATAATTAAAGATTTTGTTAATTTGTTGGATTCTGCCATGAAAAATGCTCCTTAACAATATTTTTTATTAATTATAATACTAGTTTAACTTTGCTAATGCTGCATAAAGTCTAGATTTCTTACGACTTGAAGTATTTCTGTGTAAAATTCCTTTGCTTGTTGCAGAATCTAATAATTTAAAGCTTTCTTTCATTGCTAATTCAGCTGCAGCTTTATCCTCAGCTAAAATACATTTTTCAAATTTTTTTATAGCTGTGCGTACTTCGCTCTTTACAGCACGATTTCTCATGCGATGAGTGATATTTTGTCTTTCTCTTTTTTTTGCAGAATTGTTTTGTGACACGTAATACCTCCAAAAATATTACTTATACTTTTTTGTTATTTTCTTATCATTTATAAATTTAAATGAGTTGGTCGTTTACCAACAAGTACCTAAAATATCACAAGTATATAAGTTCGGTCAATACAAACTCAAGTATTAAGTAATAAATAATTTATTTACATATATAAATATGCATTTTTTTTTCCTATCAGTATTTAAGTAACTAATCATCTAATAGTTGTTTTACATATTCTTTATCAACTACCCAAAATTTACTTTCTTCATTATACTTTGTTTTAGTTGCATCAATATTAAGCATACGCCCATCAACTGCAACAAGTAATAATTTTTTAGTAATAACATTAACCTCAGCAACTTTCATTAATTCTCTTCCGATTTTTAATTTACTTCCTTCCTGAGGATATTTCAATTTTTCTTCAACATAATAATCTTGCTCATAAGCCAAACAACATAAAAGTCTTCCACAAGGACCAGAAATTTTCATTGAATTTAGAGATAAATTTTGTTCTTTAGCCATTTTTATTGAAACTGGTTGAAGTTTATCCGTTACACTATGACAACAATAATCTCTTCCACAAACCGCAAGACCACCAAGAACTCGGCTTTCATCTCTAACGCCAATCTGCCTTAATTCAATTCTAATTCTAAAAATACTTACCAAATCTTTTACAAGTTCTCTAAAATCAACACGAACATCAGAAGTAAAAAAGAAAACAATTTTTGGTTCAATTAATAAAAAATGAGCAGTTACCAATTTCATATCCAAATCATGTTTCTTTATTTTTTCCCTGCATAAGGTCAAAGCTTCTTGTTCTTTAATACATAGCTCATTATATCTTTCTAAATCTTTTTTTGTTGCAATTCGCTCTAACCAGGAAACACTATTCTTAATTTGTACTTTTCCTTTTCCACAGTGCTTGCATTCATTTTCAAGATTTTCATAATTTCTATATAAAAAAACCTCATCATCATTTGTATCAATATCCTGATTAAAATCAGAAGGAATTCCTTCGGCTATTAAATCCTCATTTCCATCAATGTCTTCAGCACAAAGACAAGCTCCACAAGGCTGAGAATCACCACACTGATATGGTTGACCAAGTTGTGAAGCATCTCCAACTACAGCTCCTAAATCTAAACCATATCGAGTTTCAAAAATTACCTTTTCGCCTACTCTTAACTTATTATGCCAAGCACATAAAGCTACTTCATTTGAAGCTGGGTTTTTGATTAAATATATATATCCCAAACCAGGATTTTTTTCTTCTATTTTTTCAATAGATTTTTGTTTATTATTCTTCATAAAGTTCCTATTTGCGTTACTTAGTTTAAAAAGATTCGCTACAAATTAAATTACCACGAGAAAAATAAAAAGTCAAACATTCATAAATTCTTAGTAACTTATTTCTAAATAATAATATAAATAAGATAATTACTTAAACTAATTAAAATAATAAAGCTTCCTATTAAGAAAATATTATATATGAAATATATATTTTATAATTAAATAAAAAGAAATTATAAGACAATGATAAAAAATACCTTTGAAAAATAAAGTCCTCTTTGGAATAAGCGTTATATATGTGTTGGAGCTTTTCAACTATTTGAGCTATTATATTTACAATTTATGCCTAATACTATTGGGATATCGACAGTTTTAACCATGTTCCTAATTCTACACAAACTCATTCAACAATCCTTAAGATAAAAATAAGGTTTAGAATTTTTCCAATTATTATTCTAATATAACTCTTATTTATTCTTATAAATATTATTTAACTCAAGAAAGACATAATACTATTATTAATGAAAAAGAAAAAAAGAAAAGTAATATACTTTTACAAAAAGAAACTTTATAAGCTTATGAAAAAGCAACCGGTTATGATTTCACAAATTTAAGCGATATTAACTAAAAATATTTTTCTTAAATCATAGAAAATTTATAGTTTATTTAATATATTATAGGAACAAGGCGATAAAAAAACTTGATTAAATAATATATAATATAATTTCATAAATTGTATTCACAAATAGTATGACAGGAGAAAATATTGAATAATTCAAAATTATATCATCCAATTAAAATTAAAGACGTTTTAATTGATGGAAATTTATTTTTAGCTCCTTTAGCTGGATATACAGATATTCCTTTTAGAACTTTATGTAAAAAACATGGTGCAAACTTAACAACCTCTGAAATGGTTAGTACAGAAGGGATTGCAAGAGGAAATCGAAAAACAACAGAATTAATGACGCGAGCTGAAAATGAAAAACTCTTTGCTATTCAAATTTTTACAAACAATCTTGATTCACTCGAAAGAAGTTTTGATACCTTATTAAAATTCAATCCAACTATTATTGACATAAATTGCGGTTGTCCTGTCCCAAAAGTCGTAAAAACTGGAGCAGGAAGTGCTCTAATGAGAACTCCAGAAATCATGGCTTCTTTAGTTAATTTTATTAACAAAAATACTAAAATTCCTGTAAGTGTAAAATTCAGAACTGGTTGGGATGTTGAAAATGAAAATTATATAGATTTTGCAAAATTAGCATTAGATAATGGTGCTAGTTCAATTTGTATGCATGCTAGAACAAAAACTCAAGGATATATGCCAACTGCTCATTGGGACCGATTAGAAAATTTAACAAATATGGTTCATACTCAATATAAAGATGTTCCAGTATTTGGCTCTGGTGATTTATTTGAACCAAAGGATGGTCTAAGAATGTTAAAAGAAACAAACGTGGATGGTCTCATGTTTGCAAGAGGAGCTATTGGTAATCCATGTATATTTGATCAAACAAAACATTTATTATTAACCGGAGAAGATATTTATCCATCTCCAATTAATCAGAAAATTGAATTAATCTTGGAACAATTAGACTTAATGTGTTTAAATCGCTCGAATGAAGAGTTAGCTTTTACAGAAATGCGAAAACATTGTTGTGCATATTTAAAAGGTGTTCATGGTTCAGCTCATGTCAAACAATTACTCATGAAAGCAAAAAACAGAAATGACTATATTGAAGCGTTATCATTATTAACATAAAAATTAGAGACAGGTGTTTTATTCACATGTTGACCCTTTCATTATGATAATGATATCTTTACAAAACTAAGGGGGATCTTTAATGAGATTATTAGTACTAGGCTCAGGAGCAAAAGATCATGCAATTACATGGTTCTTTTCACAAAGCAAACTTATTAATGGTTTATATGTCGCTCATGGAAACATTGGAACTGAAGGAATTGCTGTAAATCTTAAATACGTAAACCCGTCTTCTCCAGAAAGTGTATACAGAGCTTGCTTATTGCATAATATTGATACTGTTTTTATTGGCACAGAAGCTCCTTTAATGACTGGAGTAGTAGACTTTCTTAAGGATAAAGGTATTGTTGTTTTTGGAACACCTTCTTACTGTTTAAAATTGGAGAATGATAGAGAATATGCAAGAGATTTTTCTGCAAAAAATAATATTCAAATCCCAGAACATAAAATCTTCAAAGATTTCAATACGCTATCTAAATTTTTAGATAAAAATGAAAATAAAAGATTTGTAATAAAAAGTAATGAACAAGCTCCAAGTAGAGTAATGATTGATAGTGATAATAAACAAGCACTTTTATCTTTCTCAAAAAAACTACTAGATAATGCCCCCATATTATTAGAAGATCATATAGAAGGATTACCTCTCACTGTAACTTTATTTATTGATTATAACGGTTTTCTTACTTTGCCGATTTGTAGTGAATATACCAAAACAGAAGAAGGGGGTCTTCCAACGGGAGGAATGGGAGCTATTTGTCCTGTACCTATTTCACAAAAAAATAAAGAAGTAATAAAAGAAAAAATAATCAAACCTGTGTTAAAAGGAATGAAAGAAGAAGATTTATTATATAGGGGAGTACTCACTCTATCTATAATTCTTCATAAAAGCCTTGGTCCAATCTTAGTAGATTATCATGTACGTTTAAATGACCCCGCTACTCAAGCTATAATTCCTTTAATTAAATCTGATGCTGTAGAATTATATGAAGCACTAAGTAATGATTCTATAAATGATTTTAAATTATCAATAAGTAATGATACTTGCACTGCAATTGTTATTGCCAGTGAAGGATATCCAGGAAACCCTATAATAAATAAAGAATTAGCACAAATTTCTTCACCTTTATTGTTTAATACATTCAGTAAAGATTTACCACTATTTTTCTATGGTAGTGTAGATAAAAATGGTTCAAAATTAATTACAACTGGTGGACGTTGTATAACTGTTGTAGGTAGATCTAATAATATTATTAAAGCAGGGGAAGAAGCATATAAAGCCATTAAGCATATCAAATTTGATGGTATGTGGTATAGAAAAGACATCGGAACTAAATTTTACGATATTTGTAACTTCTAATTTGTTTATATTATAATTATTATTTAACATTAAAAAGGACTGAATTTAAATAAACTCAGTCCTTAATTATTTTTAATTAATAGTTTCAATTTCAAAAGGTTTTAAATAATTCTCTTGATCATTAATATCATTTATAAACGCAGGAATTGAAAAAATTAACATATTTTGGTTAAAAGGTATTTTTACCTTTTTCTCTAATACTTTCTCATCCCAATTTTCATCAGTATAAATTACAGTAAATTTAAGACTTTGACCTTGAATTAAAACTTGGTCTCTATCTCTTCGTGCTAATTCTAAAGAAGGTTGTTTATCAACTTGAACTTCAACTAAGGGTAAAGCCTTTAACTCAAGTCTATTTATCTCAATATTTTTATTATCTAATAAAATTGTATGTTGCTTACCAACATTTGCCATTAAAATTGCAAATACTATAATTAAAAAAATCGCAGCTGCTCTGATATAAAATCTTCTATTAATTTTCATCTAAGACTCCTTGATTTTCTTGTAGTTTTTCAGCATTTGCTAAATTTTCTCTTTTCTTTCTCATTTCATATAAAACAAGAGACATTGTAATTACACCATAAGAAACAAATACTCTAAAGTATTCGCCCAATTGAGCTTGGCCAATTAGATTCTTTCCTGCCATTGGGGAAACAATAAACATTAAATGGAAAAGAATTACTCCTAAAAATATACAGAAATTTGCAAAAGTCTATAATAATAAAAAAACTCTAATTTGCTTAAAATAAACAATTAGAGTTATTACTTTTTAAAATTAATTTAGATTTGATTAGAACTTTCTTCTAAATTCATACAATAAAATACCTGCAGCAACACTTACATTTAATGAATCTATATGGCCACTCATTGGAATAGAAACAACATGATCACAATTTTCTCTAACCAATCGAGAAATACCGCTTCCTTCATTGCCCATAATTATAACACTACGTGTAGAAAATTTTGCATCATATGAAGGCTTCCCATTCATATCTGCAGCATATACCCAGAACCCATTTTTCTTTAACAAATCAATTTCTCTATTTATATTAACAACAGGAGCAATTGGAACATATTGTGCAGCTCCGCTTGAAATTTTGATAACTGTTTCATTCGCTTGAACGCTTCTTCTTTCTGGTATTATAACTAAATCGACACCAAATTGATCACAGGAGCGAAGAATTGCACCTAAATTATGTGGATCAGTAATTCCATCTAATACCAACACTAAACCGCCATCACCATCTTTCAAATTTGAAAGATAGTCTTTTACACTTTTTGTATTTACTCTGCTTACTGAGCGTCTAGCTCCGCCTAGATCTAAAATAGCCCCTCTATGATCAACTCCCGGCATCATTTTATCCATTTCAGCCTTAGAAATTTTTTTTACCGCTATTTTTTGACTAAATCTTGCCATCCTATCTAAATCAGAATGTTTTTGGTCTGAACCTCTACAAAGATATAAAGTTGAGCCTGCTGGAGCAACTTTTATTCCTTCTTCTATTGCATGACGACCATATATTTTTTCACCCATGGTGTTCTCCTTAATCCTTAATAATTATAAATAAAAATTATCATTTTATTATGAAAAATACTAGTACACAAAGAATTAGTTACAAATACTAATAAATATTAATAATATTAATTCAAAAAAAAGAGACTATCTTTATCAATTATATGATATTGACAGTCTCATTATATTAAAATTATTTAATTAATCAAAAGGAATAGGTGTTGGAGATTCATTCTCCCCAAGAACTTTTGATAACTCTTTTAATAATTTTTTTGCTTTTTGAGAGGCTAACCCTAATTTTGGTACTTCAACTTTAAGTTTTATATATAAATCACCTCTTCGAGTCATGTTTTTATCTTTTGGAATTCCCTTATCTTTTACTCTAATAAGCTTTCCATTTTGAACACCAGCAGGTACAACAATTTTTACATTCTTACCTTCTAATAATGGTACTTTTATTTCAGCCCCAAGAGAAGCCTGTGTTATTGAAATTGGAATTTGAATATATAAATCATAACCATGTCTCACAAAATATTTATGTGGTCTGACATTTATATAAACGTATAAATCCCCTGCAGGACCACCGTTTCTTCCCGCATCCCCCATTCCTCTAAGAGAAATTCTTGTGCCATCATCAGCTCCTGGAGGAATAGATACTTTAACTTTTTGTTGTTTTCTCACAACTCCTGAACCATGACAATTATTACAAGGATCTTCAACAACTCTTCCGGTACCATTACAATTACCACAAGGTGTAGATACAGCAAAGAAGCCACTAGATCTATTAACTTTTCCGGTACCATTACAATGAGGACAAATTTTTGTACCACCAGTTTTGCTTCCACTACCATTACAAGTTGGGCAGCCAATATGATGTGCATAAGAAATTTCTATCTTTTTACCAAAGGCTGCTTCTTCTAAATCAAGGTTTACATCATATCTTAAAGAATCACCAACACTTGGCCCAGAACTTCTTCTTGAAGAAGATCCGCCTCCACCTCCGAAGAAAGATTCGAAAATGTCGCTAAATCCACCACCACCAAAGATGTCACTAAAATCACTATAAACATGAGAATAATCATGTCCACCTGCCATTCCATCAATGCCAGCAAATCCAAATTGATCATATGTTGATCTTTTCTTCTCATCACTTAATACTTCATAAGCTTCAGTTGCTTCTTTAAAACGGTCTTCAGCAGCCTTATCTCCAGGATTTTTATCTGGATGGTTTACAATAGCCAATTTTCGATAAGCTTTTTTTATCTCATCGGCACTAGCCCCTTTAGAAACACCTAATACTTCATAATAATCTCGTTTAGCCACGACAATTTCCTTGCTTTTAATTTCAATTAAAACACATCATGTCAATTTGGCATGATGTGTTTGCTATCTTATAGATTAAAATAATTTTAGTCTACAACTTCAAAGTCAGCGTCTTCAACACCATCATTATTTGTGCCAGTATTTGCATTAGTTTGAGTATTTTGTTGAGCAGTTGCATCTTCACTTGCTGCACCTTGTTGTGCTGCTGCTGATTCTTTATATACTTCTTCTGCTAATTTATATGCTGCTTGTTGTAAAGCTTCAGTTTTTGCTTTGATTTCTTCTGCACTAGAATTAGAATCAGACATAGTCTTCTTTAAATCTTCTAATGCTGCTTCAATCTTTGCTTTATCTTCACTACTTACTTTATCACCATAATCTTTTAAAGATTTTTCTGTTGAATAAGATAGTCCATCTGCTTCATTTCTTGCATCAATTTTTGCTCTTTCTTTCTTATCTTCTTCAGCATGAGCTTCAGCATCTTTTACCATTTTATCAATATCTGAATCAGATAAACCTGATGAAGTCTCAATTCTAATCTTTTGTTCTTTTCCGGTACCTAAATCTTTAGCTGATACATGAACAATACCATTAGCATCAATATCAAAAGTTACTTCAATTTGAGGTACTCCTCTAGGAGCTGAAGGAATTCCTTCTAAGTTGAAATTACCTAAAGTTCTATTTTGAGCAGCCATTTCTCTTTCACCTTGTAACACATGAATAGATACAGCAGTTTGGCCATCAGCAGCAGTTGAGAAGATTTGACTCTTCTTAGTAGGTATTGTAGTGTTTCTTTCAATTAATTTAGTACAAACACCACCTAAAGTTTCAATACCTAATGATAAAGGAGTAACATCTAATAAAAGAACATCTTTTACATTACCACCTAAAATTCCACCTTGAATAGCTGCACCCATAGCTACAACTTCATCAGGGTTTACACCTTTATGTGGTTCTTTTTTAAATAAATCTTTAACAGCTTGTTGTACCATAGGAATACGAGAAGATCCACCAACTAGAATTACTTCATCAATATCACTTGCACTTAATCCTGCATCTTTTAATGCTTTAATACATGGTTCTTTTGTTTTTTCAACTAAAGGTGTAATCATTTGTTCAAAACGAGAACGGGTTAAAGACATTTGTAAATGTTTAGGTCCAGTTTGGTCAGCTGTAATAAATGGTAAGTTAATATCTGAATTTGAAGAATTAGATAATTCAATTTTTGCTTTTTCAGCTGCTTCTTTTAATCTTTGAAGAGCCATTTTATCACTTGTTAAATTAATTCCAGTTTCTTTCTTGAATTCATCAATCATCCATTCAATAATTACTTGGTCAAAATTGTCCCCACCTAAGTGTGTATCACCATTTGTAGATTTTACTTCAAATACTCCATCTCCTAATTCAAGAATAGAAATATCAAAAGTACCACCACCTAAGTCGTAAACTGCTATTTTTTCTTCTTTTGATGCATCTTTACCAAAACCATAGGCTAAAGCAGCTGCAGTTGGTTCGTTAACAATTCTTTTTACTTCTAAACCCGCAATTCTTCCTGCATCTTTAGTAGCTTGTCTTTGAGAGTCATTAAAATAAGCTGGTACAGTAACAACCGCTTCAGTAATAGATTCTCCTAAATAATCTTCAGCTGTTTTTTTCATTTTTTGTAAAATTGCTGCAGAAATTTCTTGAGGAGAATATTCTTTACCTCTAATATCAACTTTAATTTCTTGATTTGATCCTGCTACAACCTTGTAAGGAATCATATGTAGTTCCGAAGGTACTTCGTTATATTTACGTCCCATAAAACGTTTAATAGAGAAAACAGTATTCTCTGCATTAGTTACAATTTGGTTTTTTGCTGGTTGACCTACTAAACGGTCACCTTTTGCTGTATAGCCTACTATTGAAGGAGTTGTTCTTTGTCCTTCAGAATTGGCTATTACCATTGGTTCATTTCCTTCCATAACAGAAACACAACTATTTGTTGTTCCTAAGTCTATTCCAATAATTCTACCCATTTTATATCTCCTGGTTTTTGTTTATTTTCTTAATATTTTTAATCTTATGATAAAGGTAATAATTCTTTTTTAAATCGTCAATTAATTTGGCTTACCAACTTTAACTTTCGCAGGTCTTAACACTTTATCATGTAAAGTATATCCAGCACCTAACTCTAAAATGACAGTTTCTTTCTCATAGTCATCAGATTGTTCCATCATATAAGCTTCATGCTTTGAAGGATCAAATTCTTCACCAACACATTCAATCTTTTTTAAACCCCAGTTTTTTTCTAAAATTGAATGTAGTTTATCATTTACCATTACAACACCATCATGAATTTTATCAAAATCCCTTGCTGATTCTGATGCTGAAATGGCTCTATCAAAATCATCTAAGGATTGTAGCAAATCGTTAATAAGTTGCTTATTTGCAAAATAGATACTTTCTTCTTTATCTCTAATTAATCTTTTTCTAAAGTTTTCTAACTCTGCAACTTTTCTTAATAATTGATCTTTTGCTTCTTGCTCCGCTTTTTGTGAAGATTCTAAATCCTCTTTAAGTTTTGCAATTTCTAATTCTTTTTCTTCAAGAGGTGTTAATTCTTTTTTAGATTCTTTTTTTGCTTTCTTATCTTTTTTTGTTTCTTTTTTCATCTCTTGGGTCTCTTGGCTCTCTTGAGGTCTTTCAATATTTACTTCAACTTCATTATTTTCTACTTTTTCAAAAATTTCTTCAGTAGTTTCATTTTCCATTTTTCTATCCTGCATAATTAAAAGGCCTTAAAAAAATAACTAATTTTATAAATTAGTTAAGTTTTTCCTTTCATAAATTTAATTTACGTCATAAAAATAATACTAGGGTAATTAATCGTCAAGTATTAGAATAAAAAAATTTAATCTATATTAATTTCTTCTTCATCTCCAATCGGTATATAGAGATTTTCTTTTTCTTTTTTAGTATCAGTTTTTATAAATTCTTGATTTTCTTCACTAATTTTATTTTTAATTAATTCATCATCTTTAGAAATTTCATTAAGAGAATAAATTACTTTATTAACTGAATTATCTACTTCTTTAATTTTTAATTCATTTAACTTTGATAAATCTTGAGTATAATTTTCAACATTATTTTTATTTATTTTCTCTATGGTTTCAATATATGAAGATTCTTTTTCCTTTAATAAATTATTTATATTTTCATTTAAAGCTTTGAATTTAATATCTCTCTCTTCTTGAATTTTTAATAACAATTTCTTTGAATTTTCACTAAATTCATTTTTTTGATTAGATAAATCATCTATAATGTTTTTAACTTCTTGAGCTTGCTCATTTGTATAAGTTGCTTTTTGTTCTAATATTTGTAATTTTGAATTAAAAACTTGTTCAAAATTATTAATAAAATTTTCAAATTCTTTTATATTGTTTTCTTTAATTATTTCTAAATTATTCTCATAATCCCCATAGAATTTATTCTGTTTTTCAACAGCCTTTTCATATGAATTTAATATATCAATGGTTGCTTTTTCATGTTCTTCAATTAATTTTTGCAACTGTTCTAATTTTTTACAGTCATTTTTTACCGTTATAACCCATTCATGAGTTTTATTTGTTGCAACTTCTAATACAGCTAACATAGATCTATAGTCATTTAAGGTATTTGTTAGTCTTGCTAATTCTGCACTATGAGAACTAAGCTCTTTAACTTTCATATCTATTGAATTACTGATATTATTAACTTCAATTTTTTGAGAACTTATCTTTTCTTCTGTACTAACAATACTCTCGTTTAAGCTTTGTTCTGCACGGCGAACTTTTTCAAATATTCTTTTTTGAACATTTTTATTATTGTCACTTTTACTAAATTTACTATTAATTATCAACAAATTAATAACAATAGACAATAAAAACAATAAAAAAGGTAGAATAAGTGTTATATTCATAAGTTCTTCTCCTTTTAACTATTGAAGCAATATTTTCTCAATTTCAAACCAGTTTTTACAAATATAATCTGCTTTTTGAAACTTTTCTTTTTTTGTCTTTTTTGAAAGATATAAAGTTTTCATATTTATTTTTTTTGCTCCAATTATATCTTTATTATAACTATCTCCAATATAAATACAATTACTAGGATTAACTTCAATAGCATTTGCTAAATATTCAAAAGGTTTCTTTGATGGTTTCAAATATCCAGTATCTTCACTAGAAATTGCAAAATCAACGAGTTTATCAATTCTTAAAGTTTCCATTTTTTTTTCAATAGGAAAATCACTTAATAACGCTATTTTAATTCCTAAGGATTTTGCTTTCTCTAATGTTTCATACATATTATCATAAGCTTTAATACTTTGGAAAGATTTTGCCCAACTTTTATAAAATTGAGTATCGATTTGTTTAACTACTTTATTAATCTTTTCTTTAGAGTTTTTATTATTTAAGTATATTTTTGCTTGTTTCTCTAAAAACCCGGCCCTATCTTCAGTTAAAGGAGGATTTTTTTCTTGCGTAGCTCTATATTCTTTTCTGATTTTATTAAACAGTATTCCCAATTTTAAATTTGGAAATACTGTTGGAATTAAACGAATATTCATTTGAGATCTTGAATATAAAGTTCCATCAATATCTAAACATATAGCTTTAATATTATGCTCTTCTAGAATGGACATTACTTCTTTTTCCTTCGTCTATTTTTTTCACTTTTCTTAACTTTTTGAATTGCTTTATTTACAGCAGCCTTGTTTCCAGGTTTATTTTGCTTTTTCTTTGCTGCAGCTCTACCTGGTGTCGCAATTTTTTCTTTTTTTTCTGAAGGGGTTGAAGAATATTTAGATAAAATAGGTTTATCACCTTTTTGGTTTAATGATGGATTCCTTCTTCTTTCCCTTAATGATACTTCAATTGGAATCTGAGAAAATCCTAAATCTCTTCGAATACAGTTTTTTAAATATTTTACATAAATATCTGGGAAATTAGTAATACGATTTACGAAAAATAAAAATCTAACTGGAGTTGCACTTACTTGAGTTCCATAATAAACCTTAAAATGCCCCTCACTGCCTCTTGGTGGGGTATAACTCTCCGTCCAAGATTTTAAGGCATTATTAATAATTGAAGTATCAACTCTTTTATTTAATTGTTTCCAAACTCCCCATACAGTATCAAGCATTGCTGAAATATTTATCCCATTTATTGCACTTATTGATGTAATTGGAGCAAAACTTAAAATAGGGAACAAGAATCTTATTCTGTCTTTTATTGCAGAAATTTCATTTTCAATCCCTGATAATTTATCAATTTTATTTAGAACAAGAACTATTCCTTTACCTTTTCTGACAATCAAATTAGCAATTTTCTTGTCTTGGTCAGATAATCCATCTACACTATCAATCATCAATAAAATAACATCTGCTTCATCAATTGTTTTAATAGCTCTATTTACAGAATAATATTCTACATCCTCAGCAACTTTGCTTTTTCTTCTTATTCCAGCAGTATCCAAAATTGTAAAATCTGTACCTTTATATGCAAAAGCACCTCTTACAACATCTCGAGTCGTTCCTGCTATATCAGAAACAATTGAAACATCATCACCAACTAATAAATTTGTTAATGTACTTTTGCCGGTATTTGGTTTACCTAATACGGCAATTTTAACACTTTCAAGCTCTTCAGGAGCTTCAAAGCTTTCTTCAAGATCTAACATTCCTAATAATGTTTGCTCTAGTTCTTCAATTCCTAAACCATGAGCGGCACTTATACCAAGAACTCTTTGAAATCCATAAGCATAATATTCCCAAATTAAATCTTCTCGATGTGTATCATCAATTTTGTTTATAACTAATAAAACTTTATCTACATAAGGACGTAATTTTTCTAATAAAATTTCATCCTCAGCTGTTACTTGCATACAATCCATTAAAAAAATAATTACATCACTTTTTTCTAAAAGAGAAAGACTTTTTTTACTTACTAAATCATCAAGTCCTTCTATTTCTTGTTTTACTCCACCACTATCAACTAAAGTAATATAGTGATTACCAATTAAACATCTTTCTGGTATTGGATCTCTAGTAACACCCGGTGTTGGATCAGTTATTGCTCTTCTTTTTCCAATTAATCTATTAAATAATGTTGATTTTCCAACATTAGGTCTTCCTATTATTGATATTACTGGTATTTCTTGATTGTCCATAATTAAACACAGATATATATATCTGTTTTCTCCTTGTATATAATAAATGTACTCTACTTAAAGAGTATGCGATTTTGGAAGATGCTCAAAACGTTCTCTCATCCATTGCTTAATAAAAGCAACGATATCTGTAGAAGAATTCATTTTTAGAACTTTATCAGTCATTTTTTTTGCTTCACTGTGTTTTACAGTTCTTAATATTTTTCTAACTTCTAATAAAGAAGAAGGACTCATACTAAACTCATCCAAACCTAATCCTGCGAGCAATACTGTTGCATAAGGGTTACTTGCCATCTCGCCACACATTCCAATAGGAATATTTGCTTTATGAGCATTATCAATTACAATTTTAATTAGTCTTAATACACCTGGATGAAAAGGTTGATAAAGATATGCAATCTTTTCATTACCTCTATCTACAGCAATTGTATACTGAATTAAATCGTTTGTTCCTATTGAAAAGAAATCCACTCTTTTTGCTAGCTCATCTGATATAAGAGCAGCAGACGGAACTTCTATCATTGTTCCAACCTTTATATCATCAGAAAATGGTATTTTATTCCCTCTAAGTTCTTCCTTTACTTGTTCTAAAATTAATAATGTTTTTTCTAATTCATCTAAACCACTAATCATAGGGAACATTATCTGAAGTTTACCATAAATGGAAGCCCTAAGGAGCGCTCTTAGCTGAATTCTAAAGATATCTTTTCTTTCTAAACAGAAACGAATTGCTCTCCACCCTAGAATTGGGTTTTCTTCATCAATGCCCATTCCAGAAACAGCCTTATCCCCTCCAATATCAATAGTTCTAATAGTAACAGGATTATTATTCATTTCCTTTAAAACTTTTTTATAAGCTTCAAATTGAATATCTTCTTTTAAACTACTATTTTGTTGAAGAAATAAAAATTCACTTCTAAACAAGCCAATTCCACTTGCCCCTTTTTCCAGAGCTACTTGAACTTCATCTGATGTTTCAATATTTGCTTTTAAAGTATATTCTTTTTTATCTGGTGAAATAACGGGTAATTTTGATATTGTTAATAATTCTTTTTCGTGAGCTTCCCATCTTTTCTTTATTTCATCAAATTTTTTGCCAACATACCATTCAGGTCTAATTACTATTTGTCCTTCATTTCCATCTAATATTACTTCATCTCCATCGTGAGCTTTTAAACTTGCTCCATAAAGACCTAATACTGTGGGGATACCAAAAGATCTTGCAAAAATAGCCACATGAGAAGTTCTACCTCCTGTGTCTACAGCAATAGCTTTTATCCATTTTTTATTAATTGTCAACATTTCTGAAGGAAGTAAAGAATCTGCAACAAGGATTACTTCTTCATTTATTTGATGTAGTTTATTATTTTTTCTCTTAATTAAATTTTCTATAATTACTCGGGAAATATCACTAAAATCAATAGCTCTATCTCTAATCATTTCAATATTACTTGCTTCAAGTGTAGCAATTAATGCCGCAGTAACACTTTCAACGGCCCAGGCTGCATTTTGATAATGAATACTTATTGAATCCTTAATCTCAGAAATATATTCTGGATCTTGAAGCATGATGATATGAGTTTCTAAAATTTCTTTTCTTGTATCATCATCTATTGAATCAAACAAAATCTGAGTTTCTGATAGACTTTTTTCTATTGCATCCTCAAATTTTTTTAATTCGTCCTTAACCATAGTTGGTTCAATTTTTTCTTTACTAACTTCAAGATTATTGTGAGTAAAAACTAAAGCTTTTCCACTCGAAATCCCACTTGAAGCTGCTATACCATTGAGTATTCTCATATGCGTTTATTTTACGTTCAATTTTTACCATTGTAAAGTGTCGATTATTATAATTATATATTATAATATATAGATATGAAGAGAAATATTTCTTATCCAAAAAATAAAACTAAAATAATACTATATATTGTATTACTTTTTATAATTTTAACTGGTATTGAATTAATTATCTTTTTACCAAAAGTAAAAAAAGCAATAATTGATTCAAATGCAATTGAATTAATAAATGAAGCAAAAATTAATAAAGAGAATTCAAATTTAAGAGATTATAATCTTTTTTTTGTTTCAATGGATAATAATATTATTGGTTTTAATTATTCCGGAAGGAGCAGAACAAATTATCTACATGATAGTTTTGAATACCAACTAAAATCTACTCCTGAAATAGCTTTAAAAAAATTCTGCGTTACATTTATTCCTGAAGGAACTAAATTAATTGGTGTTACAGCAAAAGATAAAGCTACTTATTTAAATGTCTCAAAAGAACTTCTAAGCTGTAATAATTTTGAACTTTGCTATAATCAATTAAAGGCTCAAGCTCTATCAATTAATAAAGAAGCTAAATTCTTTTTATTAATTGAGGGGAATCTTTATAATGAGAAAAAAGAATTAATTAAAAAATTTTCATAGTTTTTTTTAAAAAATTCACTCTTAAATATAAAAATACAACCTCAAATAAGAAAGATAAAGCATATGCAATTGCTGCGATGTATACTCCGGCTGTTTTAAAAATAAATGGTAATATCATAATTGAAATTAATAATGTTCCAATATTAATAAAAACTCCGATAGTAATTGATTTAGTTTGTCTTTGCGCAACTAATGTAGCTCTGAATAAAGCAATATTTGAACTTAAGAATGGGAGAAAAGCTAAAACGCCTAATGAGATGGGTAAGTATATTAACAATTCATTTGGCAATTTTGATACATTTATAAACCAAAGCCCCCACAAAGGTTTTATAAAATAAACAACTATATAAAAAACTGTTAAGCTAATAGCTACTATATTTACAAAACTTTTTATAGTTCTTAAATTTTCTTTATTATATTCTGCAATGATAATTTCTTGTATTGATTGACTAATTGATGTATATAAAAATAAATAAGCAAGAACTACTGGCCATACGGCTAAAGATTCGATGGGGAACAATCCTTTTGTAATACCTAAATTTAGCAAAGGTCTAATACCTAAAGTAATCCAAGAGGTTATAGCTAAAGGTATATAAAAATGAATCATCTGTTTCAAATTCAAATTCTCTGTATCTGTTTTTGGGAGTTTATCCAAAGCTGGTTTTACAAAAATATATGAAGAAATCATTCCAGATATAACACCTAAAGATAATGTTAAGCCACCAAGTAATGCGCCTCTCATTATATTCAATTTTAGTCCAATAAATAATACTACAAAAGCTAATATTAAACGAATATACATAACAACAGGGACATACTTACTTCTCTCATGTTTAATCATAACTCCTTGCCAAAGTCTTCTATACCCTATTGTTGGAGACCAAGGAATCATTAAAACAAAACACCAATAAGCACTGTCAATCAATTGAGCAGGTAATCCAAAAATATTGATAGCAGTAAAATTAAATACAGCAGGAATACAAAAAAATAAATGAAAGACAGTAGTAAGAATAGCTAAATAATTCATTATTTTTAATATCTTTTTATACGAACTAACACTTTTTACAACAGCTGTTCCTGCAGAAAGCATTTGAACCACTGGACCTTCAATAAATAAGGCTAAAGCAAAAGAATATCCAAAAGCAGCTAATTGATTTGTAGCATCTGATAATCTAGAAATAAAACTAGTAATCATTGGTTGTTCAGTTGCCATAACAATCCACATAATTGCAAGAGGTAGCCAGGATAAAAATAATTTTTTCTTTGTTATACTCATAGTGAATGCTAGTCTATAAATATACTCAATTAAAGTCTAGCTATTTATAATACTAATAATTTATTAATTTTATTAATATACTCTTCTTTATTCATGCCTCTTTCTTTAGATAATAATGAAAGAAACTCAATATTTCCTTTTCGACCTTTTATTGGACTTAAAATAATATCTTCTATAAAAACTTCATCTTCTTTTAAGATATCAAAAACATGATTTAATATTTCAAGTAAAAACGTGGTATCTTCAACAACTCCTGAAAAATCACTTTTCCATCTTGGAACTTCAAATTGAGGTTTTATTAAACAAATTAATTTTGTATTTCCACATAATTTTAATATATGGGAAGCTGCATTTTTTATTGATCTAAAAGATAAATCACATACAGCTAATTCTGCATTTGGATCCAATTGTTCAAGAAGCATTATATTTTGTTTTTCATGAACAATAATCCTTGAATCATTTCTTAGCTTCCAAGCTAGTTGGTTATATCCAACATCAACACTATGAACACATTTTGCCCCATTTTGCAGCAAGCAATCACTGAAACCACCTGTAGAAGATCCTGCATCTAAAACAACTTTATTTTTGACATCAATTTTAAACTCTTTTAAAGCTTTTTCTAGTTTTAGACCACCTCTTGAAACATATTTCCCAAAAGACAATTCAATATTAGATTCATTACTAATTTTATCTTTAACATTAGTTACTAATTGATTATCAACATATACATTTTTACAAACAACAAAAGCAGTTAATTCATCTTTAGTATATTGAGGATATTCTTCTCTCAGTTTAAGTAAAAGTGAAACTTTTTTTGCCATATTTATACCAACAACTTCTTAGAAATTCTTTTTATTGTTAAAGCTTTTGCACTCTTTTTATCAATCTCTAAATAAACGCCATTTATTATTGGAGCAGAATCATGTATTTTAGTTCTAATTGGCATTTGTGTTAATTGTTTTTTTATTGATATTTCAGGATCTGAACCTATTACGCTATCACTTGGACCACATAATCCTAAATCTGTAATAAAGGCAGTTCCTTTTTCAAGAATCATTTCATCAGCTGTTTGTACATGTGTATGAGTTCCTACAACTGCACTAACTTTTCCATCAAGGTACATTGCAAGAGCTTTCTTCTCTTCATGATTCTCAGCATGCATATCAATTAAAATGATATCACATTTACCCTTCATTCTTCTTATTTCATCTTCAGCTGTCTTAAATGGACAATCAGTTTGAGGAAGACTAATGCGACCTTGTAAATTGATTACAGCAACTTTTACGCCATTTGTTTCAATAATTGTAGAACCATGTCCAATTGCACCATTTGGATAATTTAATGGCCTAAGTAATCTATTATCTTTTTCTAGTGAATCATAAATTTCTTCTTGTTGCCAAATATGATTTCCACTAGTAATAACGTTTACGCCCAATGAAAAAAGTTGGTTTTTTTCACTTTCATTTAATCCAAATCCATTTGCAGCATTTTCTCCATTAACTACAACAAAATCAGCTCTATATTCTTTTATAAGCTGATTTAATCCCATATATAAAGCTCTCATACCAGGTTGTCCACAAACATCTCCTAGCATTAAAACATTAAAAGTATTTCCCACAAACATATCCTATTAAAAATAGAGGCTTAAAAGCCTCTATTTTTTTATCTAGCGTATTCTACAACACGCATTTCCCTAATAATTGTGACTTTAATTCTACCAGGATAGCGCAATTCTGCTTCTATTCGAGAAGCTACATCTTTAGCCATATCTCTAGCCTCATCATCACTTACATTTGTATTATTAACTAATATCCTCAATTCTCTTCCAGCTTGCACAGCAAAAGCTTTTTCAACACCTTCAAAACTTTCAGCAATTTTTTCAAGACTTTCTAATCTCTTGATATAATTATCTAAAGTTTCTCTTCTAGCTCCAGGTCTTGCTGCACTGATTGCATCAGCAATTTGAACAATAATTGCTTCAGGGGATTTTGGTTCAACATCATTATGGTGAGCCAAAATAGCATTAACAATTACATTGTCTTCACCTAATCTCTTTGCGTGTTCAGCCCCTAATTCTGCATGGTTTGCATCACTTTCAGTTTCAATACCTTTACCAATATCATGCAACAAACCTGCTCTCTTAGCAATTTCTGGGTCAGCACCAACTTCACTTGCAATCATTCCAGATAATACAGCTACTTCACGAGAATGACTTAATACATTTTGTCCATAACTTGTTCTAAAATATAACCTACCAAGAGCTCTAATCATTTCTTGGCTCATATTATGAATACCCATATCAAAAACAAGTTTTTCACCTTCATCAACAATTGTTCTGTTAACTTCTTTTGCAACTTTATTAACAACTTCTTCAATTCTTGATGGATGAATCCGTCCATCCTGCACTAATCTCTCTAGCGCTACTCTAGCAATTTCTTTTCTTACCGGATCAAAACAAGAAATCACAACAGCTTCCGGTGTATCGTCAATAATAATATCAACACCAGTCAATGTTTCTAAAGTTCTTATATTTCTTCCTTCTCTTCCAATAATTCTTCCCTTCATTTCATCACTTGGTAAACTTACTGAAGCTATAGAGACATCTCCGCTTACTTCTGTTGCCATCCTTTGAATTGAGGTTAAAATTATATCCCTTGCTACCTTATCAGCTTTAAGTTGTGCTTCTTGTTCAATTTTATTAATAATTGATTGCGAATCACGTTTAGCTTCTTTTTCCATTTGCTCAATAATAAATTCTTTAGCTTCATCTTGAGACATATTAGCAATTTTTTCTAGCTCCACCATTATGGAGCTCTCTCGTTTTTCTAATTCTTCTTCAGTTTTTTCAATAACTTTATTTCTATCTTCGAGTTGATTCTTAATGGTATCTAATTCAGCTAATTTCCTCTCAACATTTTCTTCTTTTTGAAGAATTCGTCTTTCAGAACGTTGTAATTCACTACGCCTTTCCCTTGCCTCTCTTTCCACTTGCTGCTGTTCTTTCAACAATTGGTCACGAGTTTCAAGGATAAGTTCCTTACTTTTTGCTTCAGCTTCTTTTACTGCATCTGCTTCTAAGCGTCTAGCTTTTTGTTCAACAGAGGTCAGTTTAAATTTCGAATACAGCCATCTTCCGATAAATCCGAAAACGGCACCAAGAACAACAAGAAGGAGATAAATTAATTGTTTCATAATATTTTCTCCTTAGTTGCAATTATTTCAATATTATTCAACTAATGTCAAATTGTCAAGTTTTAGAAAAATAAAAAACCGTTACCAAACAAGGTAACGGCTAAGTCATTTTATGACAAAAGACAGTAAAACTTAATATTTAATAGAAATAAATGATAAACTTTACTTTTTAACTTTTAAAAAATATTTTTAAAAGTTTTTTTGTATCTAGAGGTTGAAGGCTTTTTCTCCTCCATTCTAAATACTCTGAGTACTATGTACTACAGTTTTACTTTTCTTCTTTAGCACTTGTCTTGTCAACAAGTTCTAAAATTACCATTTCAGCAGCATCATTAAGACGGTAACCAGTTTTTAAAATACGGGTATATCCACCTTTACGATCAACATTTAGAGGTGCGATCTCTGTGAAGAGCTTATTAAGTACAGCTGGGTCCTTAATATCTTTTGCAATAGTACGACGATTATGAACACTATCAACTTTAGCTCTAGTGATCATTTTCTCTACCTTTTTGCGTACTTCAAGAGCCTTAGCTTTTGTAGTCTCAATTCTCTCATAGCGGAGAAGTGAGGTTGCCATGTTACGTAACATCGCATCACGTTCTGCAGTAGTTCTGCTTAATGTGTTGAAACCAAATCTATGTCTCATCTTCTTCTTCCTTGTTTCCAGGTACATTAATTGTGTTTTTTAAAACACTATAATCAGTCATTCCAAGACTTAGATTCCACTCTTTAAGTTTATCTTTAATCTCTGTTAATGACTTCTTACCAAAGTTCCTAGTTTTTGCAATTTCATCTTCAGTTTTCTTAGTTAAATCACCAATAGTTCTAATATTAGCATTTTTAAGGCAGTTACTTGAACGAACAGTTAATTCTAATTCTTCTACAGAAGTATTTAAGATCTTTCTAATCTTTTCTTCTTCTTCATCAACTTCTTCTTCACTATTAACTAATGCTTCATCAAAATTGATAAATACTGAGAAATGATCCTTCGCAATCTTTGCAGCTTCTGCTAATGCATTAACTGGTGCAATGGTACCATCTGTATAAATTTCAAGAATCAATTTATCATAATCGTTTCTATAACCTACACGAGTTGGTTCAATTGAATATTTTACACGGGTAACAGGAGAGAAGAATGCATCAATAGCTATAACACCTACTTCTTCAATATACTTCTCATTGACTTCTGAAGGAACATATCCTCTTCCTAAATCAATTTGAACTTCCATTTCAATATTCGCATCATCCATCATTGTGAAAAGAACTAAATCTTTATTAGTAATTTCTACCTGGTCGCGTTCAAAGTTCTGACCGGTAATTACGCCGGGCCCTTTACACTCAATGAGAAGATTAACACCTTCGCAATCTTCAGGCATACTTATTTGTAGTTTTTTTAGAGCAGCAATTATGTCCGCAATGTCTTCACGAACACCAGGAAGCTGATCATATTCACTAGAAATTAAATGAGGTACACCTTCTTCATTAAAGCTTGTGAACTTAACAGCAGTAACTGCATAACCCTGGATTGAAGATAAAAGAACTCTTCTAAGCGTATTTCCGATAGTTGTACCAAATCCACGTTCAAAAGGATATGCTACAAACTTTCCATAATTTGCTTCGACTGCATTGTGCTCAAAATTAGTTCCCTTGGGTTTCTTAAAGCCCTTCAAAAGGTTTTTGCGTGCCATGGTTACTCCTTAAAGTCTGGATATGCAGATAATATATCTGCTTTAGGCGCAGGCATGGCTCCCGTGGAGCCAAACCACAATAAACAGCACTCCAAGAAAAGACTTGGAAATGCTTCTAACAATTAAACTCTACGTGTTTTGCGAGGACGACAACCGTTATGTGGGATTGGAGTTACGTCACGAATTGAACGAACTTTTAATCCTAAAACGCCAAGAGCTCTAATAGCACTTTCACGTCCAACACCTGGTCCTTTAACAAAAACATTTACTTCACGAAGACCATAATCCATAGCCTTCTTAGCTGCTGTTTCACAAGTTACCTGTGCTGCATAAGGAGTTGATTTCTTAGCTCCACGGAATCCTAAACCACCAGCAGAAGCCCAAGAAATAGCATTCCCTTCTAGATCTGTCATGGTAACGATTGTATTGTTGAAAGTAGCCTGAATGTAAACATTACCATCATAGACTGTTTTCTTAACTTTACGCTTTGCTTTCGCTTTTGCATTAGCCATTTGTCATCTACTCCTTATTTCTTCTTACCTGCTACGGTCTTCTTCTTACCCTTACGAGTTCTAGCATTAGTTTTAGTCTTTTGCCCTCTAACTGGTAAGCCTTTTCTATGACGTAGACCGCGGTAACAACCGATGTCCATAAGTCGTTTGATATTTAAGGCTACTTCAGTACGAAGACGACCTTCAACCTTATAATTTTCTTCGATTTCATGACGTAAAACAGCCAATTCATCATTTGAAAGTGTATTAATTCTTACATTTGGATCAATATTTGTTTTTTCACAAATTTCAATCGCTGAAACATTACCGATGCCAAAGATATACGTTAATGCAATCTTAACAGCTTTGTTCGGCAAGTCAACACCTGCAATTCTTGCCATTATTGGCCTCCTAATTAAAGTTCTTAGAGAGGTGGCTTACGCCGAACCTTACTTCTGTCTTTGCTTATGTTTTGGGTTTTCGCAAATTATACGAACAACCCCATTTCTTCTGATAACTTTGCACTTGTCACATATTGGTTTGACACTTGCTCTGACTTTCATGTTAAGCTCCTATTTTTTTCTTGCCTTTGCTTGGCTAAAAATACCAGTTTGATGATGCATTTTCATAACACCCTCTACTTGTCTCATTGTATCTAAGTCTACACCAACCATAATGATTAATGAAGTACCACCGAATAACATTGAAACAGATGTTGGGAAGCTAAAGAACTTCTGTACTAATGTTGGAATCAATGCGATGAAAGCTAAGAAAATAGATCCAGGAAGAATAACGCGGTTAATAACTTTTGTTAGATACTCCTCAAGTTTTTCGCTCCTAACTCCAGGAACAGAACCACCATTTTCACGAATCTGTTTAGCCATCTCAACAGGATTCATAGTAACCTGTGTATAGAAGAATGCAAAACCGATAATCAACAGAGTATATATGATTATGTAGGGGATACCCTGAGGATTTAACCAATTAGCAAAAGATGCTAGCCAACTCACTTCTGCGCCTAAACTAGATGCAATTTGAAGCGGGAAGGACATTAATGCTGAAGCAAAGATTACCGGAATAACACCACTTGGGTTTAATTTAACAGGAATGTAAGTACTTTGAGCACCATACATTCTTCTGCCAACTACACGCTTTGCATAGTTAACCGGAACCTTTCTCTCACCTTGTTGCTCGTAAACTACCATTGCAATAACAACTATAAACATTGCTAATACTACTAGTAAAGAAATTGGGTTAAAAGTACCATCTTGAACACCTCTAAATAATGTTACAAGAGCAGATGGAATTCTAGCTACAATACCAGCAAATATTAATAAGCTAATACCATTTCCAATTCCAAACTGAGTAATTTTATTACCAATCCATACGAGGAACATACTACCTGCAGTTACAGATAGCATTGCTATCAAAGTAAATGGTAAGCGACTCATGGTCATTGAACCAGGAATCGAATTAGCATAAATTGTTATAACATAGGACTGAATTAAACAAACAACTATTGTTCCATATCTAGTGTATTGTTGAATTTTTTTCGAACCATGTGGATCTTGTGCGAGTTTTCTCAAACTTGGAACTACAATCATCATTAATTGTAGAATAATCTGAGTACTGATGTAAGGCATTACACCTAACATAAATAAGGAGAAATTCGAAAATGCCCCGCCGGAAAAGAAATTCAAATATTCTGTAAATCCGAAAGAATTAGAATTACTCTGTGATAGGAAATATTGTTGTAGAACCTGGATGTCAATTCCTGGAATAGGAATAACCGCTCCCACCCTACTGATAAACAGTAGGAGGAAAGTGATTAGGCCTTTTCTTCTTAACTCCTGGATTCTCATCATTTCAACTAGGGAGTTTGCCATTTAGACCAACCTTTTTGTTATTTAACTTCGCCACCAGCAGCAGTTATTTTTTCAACTGCACTTGCTGAAACCTTTAAACCTTCAATAGTAACTTTTTTATCAATTTCTCCATTAGAAAGAATTTTAGCTAAAGTCTTGTGACCTTTTACTAATTTTACTTCTTTTAGAGCTTCTAAGTTAACTACTGCACCATCTTCAAACTTCTCACTAATTGCAGTTAAAGAAACTACTTCATAGTCAGTTTTGAAAGGATGGTTAGAGAAACCTCTACGTGCGACACGACGATACAAGGGCATCTGGCCGCCTTCGAAACCTACACGAACACCACCACCTGAACGGGAGTTTTGTCCATCATGGCCTCTACCACAAGCACGACCCTTCGATGAAGCACCGCGACCTACGATAGTTTTATTAGTATTAGCACCGAAAGGTGCTTTAATTTGACCTAAATTTGCCATCTTTACATCTCCTCAACTTTTACAAGGTGAGCAATGACGTTTACCATGCCAAGCATATCAGGAGTTGCATCGATAACTACACTGCTATTTATCTTCTTTAAACCAATTGCTTTAACAGTACCGCGTTGCTTTGGTAATGAACCTGCAATACTACGAGTTAAAGTAACTTTAAGTTGTTTTACTTTTTTAGCCATCATTAACCCCACATGCTTTTTAGAGTTTTGCCTCTATTCTTAGCGACTTGGCGAGCATCAAACAAGTTTTCAAATGCATCAAAAGCTGCTTTCACTGTGTTAACAGTATTTTTTGAGCCTAAAGATTTACCTAAAATATCAGTAATACCTGCTGCATCACATAAAGATCTTACAGCACCACCTGCGATTACACCAGTACCTGGAACTGCAGGTTTGATAAGTACACTAGCACTTTTAAAATTACCAATACATTCGTGAGGAATAGTACCATTTTTAAGAGGTACAGTAATCATGCTTACTTTAGCACGATCAACAGCTTTACGAATTGCATCAGTTACATCATTTGCTTTACCAAAACCATATCCAACTTTACCTTTTTGGTCTCCAACAACTACAAGAGCAGAGAAAGAGTATCTTCTACCACCCTTTACAACCTTAGAAACACGATTAAGTTTAATTAGTTTTTCAACGTATCCGTCGTTTTTATCTTCTTTTCTTGATCTTTCCACGGTGTCCCCCTAGAACTTAACGCCAGCACTGCGGGCGCCATCAGCGATACTCTTCACAATACCATGATAGAGGTAGCCATTTCTGTCGAATACACATGTAGTAATATTCTTTTCGATCATCCTCTTACCAATCACCTCACCAAGCTTTGCTGCATCAGAAACACAGTTTTTTAAGCCCTTAAGTTCAGTTTCAACAGTATTAGCAGAAACAAGAGTTACACCTGCTACATCATCGATAACTTGAACATACATATGGTGATTACTACGAAAAACAGTCATCCTCGGTCTGCTGGCAGTACCCGAGATGCTTTTTCTGATATGAAGCTTACGTCTTTTAAGCTTTCTTTGTTTATCAATTACTTTATTCATCTCTTACCTACCGATTATTTGCCGGACTTACCGACCTTGCGACGAATGACTTCATTCTCATACTTAACACCTTTACCTTTATAAGGTTCAGGTTTACGAAGAGAACGAATCTCCGCAGCAGTCTGACCTACTAACTGCTTATCGATTGCTGATACGGTTATTTTATTTTGTCCTTCAACTGTGATAGTAACACCACTAGGAATTACAAACTCAATAATGTTTGAATAACCTAAGTTAAGAATCAATAAATTACCTTTTACTTCAGCACGATAACCAACACCATTAACAACTAAGTTTTTTGTATAACCAGTAGTTACTCCAACAATCATATTGCTTAATAACTGACGGTATAAACCATGGTAGCTACGGCTAGCTTTGGATTCGTCTTTGCGAGTTACAACGATTTGATTATCTTGAATATCGAAAATAACTTCTTCACGAACAGCTTGTGTTAATTTACCCTTAGGTCCTTCAACACTAAGTAGTCCGTCTTTAATAGTAACCTTAACCCCTGCAGGTAGTGCAACGGGCATTTTACCAATACGCGACATTTCTCACCACCTTACCAAATAGTACAGATTAGCTCACCGCCAATCTTCTTATCAGAGGCCTTTTTTCCTGTAATAACGCCATTTGAAGTAGATACTACAACTACTCCATGTCCGTTAAATACACGAGGCATGTTACGATAGCCACTATATACACGACGACCAGGTGTTGAAACACGTTGAATGTCATGAAGTACAGGGCTCTGATTATCATCATATCTTAAGAAAACACGAATATAAGAAATTC
The DNA here is from genome assembly GCA_963678575.2 of Sphaerochaetaceae bacterium. Classification (GTDB taxonomy): domain Bacteria; phylum Spirochaetota; class Spirochaetia; order Sphaerochaetales; family Sphaerochaetaceae; genus Pleomorphochaeta. The sequence continues at coordinate 2,344,342 of CAXXHV010000002.1, forward strand.
CATCTTTTGTAACTTTCTTGAAGTTTTTAACGTAACCTTCATTCTTTAAAATCTTTACGATTTGAAGTTTAATTTTAGATGTGGAAATATCTACTTTTTCATGTTTTGCCTGACTAGCATTTCTTATCTTAGTCAGCATATCTGCAATTGGATCACTTACAGCCATTTTTATCTCCTACCAACTTGACTTGGTTACGCCAGGGATCTGACCTTCACTTGCCAATTTACGAAAGCAGATTCTGCACATATCAAACTTACGCATATAACCACGTGGTCTTCCACAGATCCTACATCTGTTTACTTGTCTAGTACTGAATTTAGGCTCTTTTTGAGCTTTTACAATCATTGATTTTTTAGCCATTATTATACCCTCTTACTTAGCGAATGGCATGCCTAACTTCTTAAGTAATGCATACCCTTCTTCATCGGTCTTGGCCGTCGTAACGATTGCAATATTCAGACCGCTGATGCGTTCTATCTTATCGAAGTCAATTTCTGGAAAGATAATTTGCTCAGTAATACCCATTGAGTAATTACCACGACCATCAAATGCGTGAGGTTTCACACCTTTAAAGTCTTTAACACGTGGTAAAGCTATGCCAATAAGACGTTCTAAGAAAAACCACATATTGTCACCACGAAGAGTAACCATAGCGCCAATTTCTTGTCCTTCACGTACTTTAAAGTTAGCGATAGATTTTCTAGCTTTTGTCTTTACTACATGTTGACCTGCAATTTGTTCCAATTCTTTTACAGCAGCATCAAGAAGCTTTTTGTTTACAATTGCTTCACCAACGCCAACACTTAGTGTAATTTTTTCAATAGCAGGAACTTGCATTACAGACTTATAACCTTGCTCTTTGAAAAGAGCCGGTGCAACTTCTTCAAGATATTTTTTCTTAAAGGTTGGTACAAACTTTTCTTCCATTAGAGCACTTCCCCGGTTTTCTTCGCGTAACGAACTTTTTTTCCGTCTTCGTCGAACTTATATCCAATCTTACTTACTTTTCCATCTGCTACTAATGCAACATTAGAAACGTGGATTGGAGCTTCAATGTCAATAATACCGCCCTTGTCTTGTGGACTACGCTTTTTAACAGTTTTTTTAACCATATTTGCGCCTTGGACGATTACCCTTTCACTTTCTGGGACAACCTTAACAATCTTACCTACAAAACCTTTGTCTTTTCCGGCAAGAATTTTAACGGTGTCATTTTTTTTGAGCTTCATCGCTATTCTCCTACAACACTTCCGGTGCTAATGAAACAATCTTCATATAACCGTTACGTAGCTCACGAGCCACTGGTCCAAAGATTCTTTTACCGCGTGGGTTATTGTTGGCATCAATAATAACGCATGCGTTATCATCGAACCTGATATAGGTACCGTCAGGTCTACGGTATTCCTTCTTAGTGCGAACTACAACAGCTTTCAAAACAGCACCTTTTTTAATAGCACCATTTGGAAGAGCGTTCTTAACCGCAACTACTACAATATCACCAACACTAGCAACGTATCTATGGCTACCACCTAAAACTTTGATAACTTGTACACGTTTAGCGCCACTATTGTCAGCAACATTTAAATAACTCTGCATTTGTACCATGACGTATCTCCTTGCTTAACGAGCACGCTCGACGACTTGAGTTAAGCGCCAGCACTTGTCTTTGCTATAATGACGACATTCAACAACACGAACGGTATCACCAATATGAGCATCATTTCTTTCGTCATGGGCCTTAACTTTTTTAGTCTTGGTCACATACTTTTTATACAAAGGATGAAGGCTTCTTGTGTTAATGGCAACTACAATAGTTTTATCCATTTTATCACTAACAACCTTTCCTGTAAAAGTTTTTTTACTTACTTCCATCTACCTCGAGCCTCTCTTAATTAGCGGATGTGCGAATGCCTAAGGCATACTCGTGGATAAGAGTGTTAAGGCGAGCAATTTGTCTCTTAACATTTCTAATTGCTAGAGGGTTTTCAACATGACCTAGAACCCTATCCATACGTATGTCTAAATATTGCTTGCGAAGCTCATCACGCTTTGCGATCATTTCTTCCAATGTTAGATCTTTGAATGAATTCTTCATGCTATTCTACCTCTCTTCTAACTACAATCTTTGTTTTGATTGGTAATTTCTGAGCAGCAAGTGAAAGTGCTTCACGAGCTAATTCTTCATTTACACCAGCCATTTCAAACATCATAGCACCTTGTTTAACAACTGCTACCCAACCTTCAGGGTTACCCTTACCGTTACCTTGTCTTGTTTCAGCGGGTTTCTTAGTATAAGGCATGTCAGGGAAAATCCTGATCCATACTTTACCACCACGCTTAATATGACGTGTCATCGCAATACGAGCAGCTTCGATTTGGCGGTTAGTAATCCATTTTGGCTCTAGAGCCATAAGACCATATTCACCAAATGCAATAGTATTACCACGGTGTGCAACACCATCTCTGGTGCCTCTATGCTTTTTTCTGTGAATGATTCTTTTAGGACTAAGCATTAATTAACTCCTTTAGTAGGTTTTTTAACTAAACCACCTGCGTCATTCTTTTTAGCATGTTCGTAGATTTCGCCATTGAACACCCAAACTTTAATACCAATAGCACCAAAGGTTGTACGTGCTGTTGCAACACCATAATCAATGTCCGAACGAAGAGTATGTAGAGGTACACGACCTTCTTTCATCCACTCTGTTCTTGCAATTTCTGCACCACCTAGACGACCAGAACATTTAATCTTTACGCCTTGTACACCACTTTGCATTGCTTTTGAAACAGCCATTTTCATTGTTCTTCTGAAAGAACCTCTTGATTCTAACTGTTTTGCTACATTTGCTGCTATTAATTGTGCATTGCCTTCAGGTTTCTTGATTTCTTTAATCTTGATTTGAACCTTCTTGCTTGAAAGTTTTTGTAAACGAGCACCTAACTTTTCAACATTTGAACCTTTGGAACCAATAATGATACCAGGGCGACTTGTTGTTATAACTACAGTTACGCGTTGTGGTTTACGAATAATTTCAACATCTGCAATTTCAGCACCTTGAACTTCTGGACAGTCTATTAAAGTTTTACGTAATAGTAAATCTTCATGTAATGTGTCAGCATATTCTTTTGAATCTACATACCATTTAGACTTCCAAGTTTTATTAACTCCTAAGCGGAGTCCAATTGGATTAACTTTTTGTCCCATTTATTCCCCCAAGTTTGCTTTTTCGTCAACAACGACTGTGATATGAGACATTCTCTTGAGTAGAATATCACGTCTTCCATGGGATCTTGGCCATACGCGTTTCATACGAGGACCTTCGTCTACCATTAGCTGAGTAACATATAATGAATCTTCATCAATTCTACTGTTAACATTCATAGCATTGGCGCCAGCACTCTGTACAACCTTAAGAAGAAGTCTAGCACCTTTTTGAGGCATAGCCTCTAAAATTGCAATAGCTTCGTTATAAGGCTTTCTCCTAATTAAGTTTGCAACAGGGCGAACTTTAGTTGGAGAAATCATAAGATATTTAGCGACTGCTCTATAGCCTGTATAATTTTTCATATCTTACCTACCCTTCTTTTTGTCAGAGGCAGCATGGCCACGGAATAATCTAGTAGGTGCAAACTCACCGAGTTTGTGACCAACTAAGTTTTCTGTAACATAAACTGGAATCCAAGTCTTTCCGTTATAAACGGAAATAGTGATACCAACCATTTCTGGAATGATCGTTGAAGCGCGGGAATACGTCTTGATCATAGCATTACTACCAGATTTGCCAGCTTCTGTAATTCTTTTTAAAAGCTTCTTTTCAATAAAAGGGCCTTTTTTGATTGATCTTGCCACTTTAAACTCCTACTTACGCTTCTTAACGATGAACTTACTTGAAGGTTTCTTCTTAGAACGAGTCTTTCCGCCCTTAGTTGGTTTACCCCAAGGAGTAACCGGATGGCGACCACCGTTAGTTTTACCTTCACCACCACCATGTGGGTGATCAACTGGGTTCATTACAACACCACGAACTTTTGGACGTCTGCCAAGATGGCGTGATTTACCAGCCTTACCTAAATTAACGTTCATGTGATCTTCATTACCTAACTGACCAATTGTTGCATAACATTCAGCGAATATTAAACGCATTTCACCAGAAGGTAATTTAATTGTTACATAATCCCCGTTTTTAGCAACAATTGTTGCACCCAAACCAGCACTACGTACTAATTGTCCACCACGACCAAGTGTTAATTCAATATTAAACACTTGAACACCTAAAGGAATATTCTTCAAAGGAAGAGCATTACCAATAGTTAGTGCAGCTTCTGGACCACTTACTACAATAGAACCAACTTGTAATCCTTTAGGAGCTAGCATATAACGTTTTTCACCGTCTGCATAGAAAACTAAAGCAATATTTGCTGTTCTATTTGGATCATATTCGATGGTCTTTACAGTACCAGGAATACCAATTTTATTACGCTTAAAGTCAATAACACGATAAGCGCGTTTATGCCCACCACCTCTTCGGCGTACACTAATACGACCATGACTATCACGACCAGCTTTTTTATTTAAGCTAGTTGTAAGTGATTTTTCTGGCTTATTTGTGGTCAAGTCGTCAAAAACTAAAGAAGTTTTCTGACGAAGAGCGGGAGTATTGGGCTTATAAGATTTAAGAGCCATTTTCCAAATTCTCCTTATACGCCTTCGATGGCTTGGATGCTTTCACCCTTAGCCAAAGTCACGACAGCCTTTTTCCAGTTCCCAGTGTTACCTTTTATAGCACCACCTTTTCCTCTAGAAAATTTAGGCTTACCTTTTACAATCATTACATTACATTTTGTAACTGAAACTTTGAAAAGTTCAGCAACTGCAGACATAACATCGAACTTATTAGCACGAGTGCTTATCTTAAATGTATACTTTTTACATTCACCTTCACGAAAAATATTTGATTTCTCGCTCAATACTGGTGCAATGATTACTTCATCTGCTCTCATTTCATTGATCCCCTTATTTTTCGCCGTAGAAGCTATTCAAGTTCGAAGCGGCTGTTTCCAATACAAGAATCTTTCTAGCGTAAAGAAGTTCTTTAGCAGAGAGTTTATTGAAGGAAAGAACATGTAAATAAGGTATGTTTCTTGCTGCTCTACGCAACATAGAATCATCATCCTTTAAAATAAGTGTTGTTCTTTTTTCGTCACACTTGAAGTTCTTCAATATGGCAGCGAGGTCTTTGGTCTTGCCGTTTTCACTTGTAAAGTCTTCAACTATCACTAAACGTTCATCTTGAACACCTTTTGAAAGAAGACTTCTCATTGCTAAACGTTTCATCTTCTTTGGTAATTGATAACTATAATCACGAGGTTTAGGTCCAAAAATTGTACCACCACCAACATGAACAGGAGACTTTTTATCACCAAAACGTGCATTACCAGTTCCCTTCTGCTTGAAAGGCTTAGTATTGCTGTAATTGACCTCAGCACGGGTCTTGGTGCTTGCTGTACCTACACGTCGATTAGCAAGCTCATTATTTACGGCATAATATATGCTTCCGTCACTAACTTCGCAATTAAATACTCTTTCATTTAATTCGATAGTTTTAACTTCGCTGCCGTTTTTAGAAAAGACTTTATATTCCATAATCTATCTCGCACCTACTTCTTAATCGCTTTTTTAACGATGACAACGCTTTGAGAGGGACCAGGAATTGCACCCTTTACCATTAGTACCTGCATGTTTTCATCTACACGAATAACTTTTAGATTCTGAACTGTGGTCTTGTCTCCACCCATACGACCAGCCATATGATGACCTTTAAATGTACGTGAAGGTGTTGATGACATTGATGTACCACCGATATCTCTGTGGAACTTAGAACCGTGAGTTGCACGTCCACCTGAGAATCCGTGACGTTTTATACCACCAGCGAATCCCTTACCTTTTGAGGTACCTGTTACGTCAACGAAAGATGCATCTTTAAAAATATCTACACCTAATTCATCGCCAACTTTTACTTCCTTTTCATAACCGCGGAACTCTACTACATTTTGCTTTGGAGCGCATGTATCTTTGAATTGTCCAGCGAAAGGTTTAGTAATGGTGCTCTTTTTTTTGTCAACTGAACCAAGAATTGCAGCTTCATAGCCATTCTTTTCTTGAGTTCTTTGATCGATGACAAAATTGCCCTCAAACTTTATTACAGTCACAGGAGTAAGTCTGCCATTAGCATCAAACACCTGTGTCATTCCAACTTTTTTGCCGATAAGCCCTAACATTTCTTACCTCACCTCTTTACTGCTTAATCTCTACATCTACACCGGCTGGGAGCTCAAGTTTCATTAGGGCATCCATAACCTTAGATGTGGGATCTAGAATGTCAATCAATCGCTTATGAGTTCTCATTTCGAACTGCTCACGGGCCTTTTTATTGACATGGGGCGATTTCAGGACAGTGTATTTATTGATACGAGTTGGGAGAGGTACCGGACCTGAAACTTTTGCACCGGCCTTTACTACTGTCTGAACGATTGCTTTTGAGCTTTGTTCTACTAGCTCAACATCAAAACCTCTCAATCTGACTCGAATTCTTTCTTTAGCCATTATTCCTCCAAAAAACGGGTCTTGTCAGTTAAATTACTGACAAGACATTCGCTGATAAGAATTATTCGATAATTTCTGTAACTTGTCCAGAAGCAACTGTTCTACCACCTTCACGAATAGCGAAGCGTAGACCTTTATCCATAGCAACTGGGTGAATCAATTCAACATTAAATGTTGTATTATCGCCAGGAAGAACCATTTGTTTGTCAGCTGGTAATTCTACAGAACCTGTGATATCAGTTGTTCTGAAATAGAATTGTGGGCGGTAACCACTAAAGAATGGTTTGTGACGTCCACCTTCTTCTTTGCTTAATACATAAACTGTACCAACAAATTTGCTGTGAGGAGTAATTGTTTTTGGAGCTGCAAGAACTTGTCCACGAACAACTTCTTTTTTGTCAACACCACGTAGTAGTGCACCAATGTTATCACCAGCTTGACCTTCGTCTAATAGCTTGTTGAACATTTCAACACCAGTACATACTGTGTCTCTTGTTTCTTTAATACCAACAATTGATACTGGATCGTTAACATGAACAACACCGCTGTCAATACGACCTGTAACTACTGTACCACGACCTGAAATTGAGAAAATATCTTCAATAGGCATTAAGAATGGTTTATCAACAGCTCTATCTGGTAGAGGAACATATTCGTCCATAGCAGCTAATAATTCATCAATGCATTTTGTTTTTTCAGGATCATCAGGACTGTTTAATGCTTCATAAGCTGAACCACAAATGATTGGACAATTTTCACCATCAAAACCATTTTCAGTTAATAGATCTCTCATTTCTTCTTCAACTAATTCAATAAGATCTGGATCATCAACTTGGTCAGTTTTATTAACAAAAACAATAATTGAAGGAACACCAACTTGGCGAGCAAGTAAGATATGTTCTTTTGTTTGAGCCATAGCACCATCAGTAGCTGCAACTACAATAATTGCTCCGTCCATTTGTGCTGCACCAGTAATCATGTTTTTGATGTAGTCAGCGTGACCAGGACAGTCAACGTGTGCATAGTGTCTGTTATCAGATTGGTATTCAACGTGACGAGTGTTGATTGTAATACCACGAGCTTGCTCTTCTGGAGCATTATCGATTGCATCATAAGCTAGAGCTTTATCACCAAACTTTCTAGCACAATGCATAGTGATTGCTGCGGTGAGGGTAGTCTTACCGTGGTCAACGTGACCAATAGTACCAACATTTACGTGGGGCTTAGTTCTCTCAAACTTCTGTTTAGCCATCTCTTTCCTCCTTGTGCCGTTATAACCGGTCACAAAAAATATTAATAATACCTATAAAGGTATAACATCCTTTATAGTTTCATGAGACAAACTAATGTTTATCTAGATAGAAAAAGAGGGTTTCCAGAGGTCGACAATTACTAAATAACAGCCGACATAGCTTAAGTTTGAAAAAAAACTTTAGTTCTGGAACCATCAATCATCTAAATAGATAATTTGTTTGGCTCGCTATCACACACGGGGACTCAAGTCACCACAGATGTGAACCTTTGTCAATATATTAAAAACACAAATTATTGTCAACACCTAAATCATACTTATAATACATATAAAATTAATTAATTAAATATTTATAAAATAAAGACTTATCAAATAATGCATTATCTTCTTTTATAGGCCTAATAGAGGCCTTTTTGGGCAAATCTACAAACAAAAACAAGCAACTAAAAAGTTGCTTGTATATTTCATTATAATTGTTTTTACCATCTGAAATGTGTAAAAGCTTTGTTTGCTTCTGCCATTCTGTGGGTATCTTCTTTCTTTTTGAAAGCAGAACCAGTGTTTGAAAAAGCATCTAATAATTCGCTAGAAAGTTTTTCATCCATTGAACGACCATTACGATTTCTTGCAGCTGAAATTAACCATCTCATAGCTAAGGCTTCACTTCTTACCGCATTAATTTCTACTGGTACTTGATAAGTAGATCCACCAACACGGCGAGATTTTACTTCAACAACAGGTTTAACATTTTCAATAGCTTTTAAGAATACATCTAAAGCTTTTTCATTTGATTTAGCTTCAACTGTTTCTAATGCTGTATAAACAATTTTTGTGCTAACTGATTTCTTACCATCAACCATCATATGACGGATGAATTTCTCGATGATAACACTTCCGTATTTTGCATCAGGTAAAATTTCACGTTTTGTAGCAGCTTTTCTTCTTGACATAACTTACTCCCCTTAAGCCTTTGGCTTTTTAGCGCCGTACTTAGAGCGACTTCTCTTACGATCTGTAACACCAAGGGTATCCTTAGCACCACGAACGATATGATAACGTACACCAGGAAGGTCCTTTACTCTACCACCACGTAGTAATACTACTGAGTGTTCTTGTAGATTGTGACCAATACCAGGGATGTAGGCAGTTACTTCAATTCCATTTGACAAACGAACACGAGCTACCTTTCTAAGTGCAGAGTTTGGTTTTTTTGGAGTTACAGTCATAACTCTGGTACAAACACCACGCTTTTGAGGGCAACTTTCAAGAGCAGGAGATTTTGTCTTATTAATTTGACTCTTTCTCCCTTTTCTAATTAGCTGATTAATAGTAGGCATCTTCTAGATACACTCCCTTTTTTAATTCGCGATCCACTCAACTCTCACATTTTGGGGATCTATACTCTTCTTATAAGAGAAAAATATTTCCAATAAAAGTAGCCAGCATGAATACTACTAAATCCTAACTATAAACTCTTCATAAGGACATTAAGCCAACAGGCAAAATATCCTTATAAAAATATCTATAAGATATTAGTTGTATCAACTACTTTTTTTAAGTTTCCATTTTCTTCAATGCCCATCTCGGCTGCCATAGATTCTCTTCTTTTGGCAACTTGCTGTTTTTCTGCTTCTTGAGAATTCAACAATAGAGCTTCGTCTTCAAGCCTGACATTTCTATATCTCTTCATACCTGTTCCAGCTGGAATCAAGTGTCCAATAACTACATTTTCTTTCAAGCCTCTTAACTCGTCTGTTTTACCAGCAATAGCGCTTTCTGTCAAGACCTTTGTAGTCTCTTGGAAAGAAGCAGCTGATAAGAAAGATTCAATTGAGAGTGCCGCACGTGTAATACCTAATAATAATGGTTTAGCTACAGCAGGTTGACCACCTTCATTAACAACACGTCTGTTTTCACTATGAAAACGGTGTTTGTCAACTTGTTGACCTTGAACTAAATCAGTATCACCAGATGAAACAACTTCAACTTTTCTAAGCATTTGTCTAACAATAACGCCTAAGTGTTTATCATTAATATCTACACCTTGCATTCTGTAAACAGCTTGTACTTCATCTACTAAGAAAGATTGTAAAGCATTTTCACCCTTAATATTTAAAATATCATGTGGGTCAATTGCACCATCACATAATGGTTCACCAGCTTCAACAGTATCTCCATCTCTAACAAGCATGTGTTTATTCATTGGAACAATATGTTTATAGCTCTTATCGTAAGCATCTCTGACTCTTACAATAATCTTACCTTTCGCAACATTACCAATTTCAACAACACCTGATACTTGAGCTAATACAGCAATATTTTTAGGTCTTCTTGCTTCAAATAATTCACCAACACGTGGTAGACCACCAGTAATATCAGCAGTTTTTGTACCACCTTTAATAAGCTTAGCAATAATCTCACCAATCTTAATTTCTTGATTATCTTCACATGTTAAATATGTACCACCAGGAAGTTGATAGTTTACAAGAGTTTCTCCACTACCGTTTGCACCTGTTGTAATCATAATTCTTGGTTGTAAGTGTTCCAATTTATGTTCAGTAATTCTTCTTTGAGTATTACCTGTTTCAAAATTTTTCTCTTCAACCATGGTTGATCCTGCAGTAATATCTACAAAATGAATATAACCTTTATATTCACTAATAAATGGTTCACTGAATGGGTCAAATGCTACAATTGGTTTCTCAGCAGGAATATAACTATTTAAGTTTACATATCTTTCTAACTCAGAACCAGTTTTGATGACTGCCTTTTGGGCTTTTCCAACAATAAGAACTCTATTATCAACAATCTTTACAATACCATTTTGAGTACTTGAAATTGTTTCTTTAGTTCCATCATTAGAAATATAAAGTGGAGTACCTTTAGCAATTGCATCACCCTCTTTAATTAATAAAGTAGAATATATGCCTTCTTCAATTTCTAATACAACAACTTCATAATGTAAGAATCCTTTTCTTGAAAATACTCTAATGCCATCAGTTTCTCTAATAACATTATGACCTTCAATACCTGTTACAATAATTGGATTCTTGAATGAGATTGTATTATCTTCTGATGAAGTAGATGCAGTACCTCCAACGTGGAATGTTCTCATAGTTAACTGAGTACCAGGTTGACCAATTGATTGTGCAGCAATAGTACCTACAGCTTCACCAATTTCAACAGATCTATTCGTTGCAAGGTTTCTTCCGTAACATTTCCTACATACACCATGTTTAGCTTCACAAGTTAAAACAGTTCTTAAGAAGACTCTTTCAATACCTGCTTCTTCAACTTTCTTAGCTACTTCTTCATCAATTTCAACATTTGCTTCGGCAATTACTGCTCCTGTAAATGGATGGTGTACAGCTTCAACTGGACAACGACCAACAATTCTTGAACTTAATGCTTCAACTAAATCATCGCCATCTTTTAAGGCTTCAATCCAAATACCATTAATTGTATGACAGTCTTCTTCATTTACAACAACGTCTTGAGAAATATCAACTAAACGTCTAGTTAAATAACCAGCTTCAGCTGTTTTAAGAGCTGTATCTGATAATCCCTTACGTGCACCGTTGGTTGAAATAAAGAATTCAATAATTGAAAGACCTTCTTTAAAGTTAGATTTAATTGGGAATTCAATAACGTCACCAGTAGGTTTTGCCATCAAACCACGCATTCCGCCTAACTGTCTAATCTGAGTTTTACTACCACGAGCACCAGAATCAGCCATCAAGAATAGTGGATTAAATCCGTTTTGACTTTCTTTTAAGTCTTTCATTAATTCATCAGCTAATCTTTCATTAGCGTCAGTCCAAACCTCAATTACACGGTTATATCTTTCTTCTGAAGAAATACTTGCTAATACACTATATTGTTTTTTAATTTCTGCATGTTTTTCAGAAGCTTCTTTCATTATATCAGATTTTGCATCTGGAATTATCATATCTGATAAACCAATAGTTGCACCAAAGACTGTAGCAAATTTAAATCCTACATCTTTTACAGCATCCAATAATTGAACAGCAACTGAATTTTTCTTTTCAGAAATTGTATTTCCAATAAGTTTTTTAAGTTCTTTATCACCTAAACAATAGTTTTGGAACTCTATACCTTTTGGTAATACTGAGTTGAAAATTACTCTACCAGCTGTAGTTTGAATCTTTTCACCATTTTCAAGTCTAAAATTGATTAATGCATTATATGACAATATTCCACTATCAATTGCTAGTTCAATTTCACTTAAACTATCATAATAGTGTCCTGCACCTTTTGCATTTCTCATTTCACGAGTTAAATAGTTAACTCCAAGAACCATATCTTGAGATGGGAATACAATAGGTTTACCATTAGCAGGGTCAAGTAGGTTTGTAGCACTTAGCATAAGTGTCCAACATTCTAATTGAGCTGCTTGAGTTAATGGAACATGAACAGCCATTTGGTCACCATCAAAGTCAGCATTGAAAGCATGACAAACTAATGGGTGAAGTTTAATAGCTTTCCCATCAACTAAAACAGGTTCAAAAGCTTGGATACCTAATCTATGAAGAGTCGGAGCACGGTTAAGCATAACTGGGTGTTCACTAACTACATCATCAAGGATTGACCATACTTCATCAGTTTCTTGTTCAACTAAATTCTTAGCTTTTTTAATGTTATAAACAACACCTTTTTGAACTAATTTTTTCATAATAAATGGCTTGTATAATTCAAGAGCCATTTTTGAAGGAAGTCCACATTGGTGAATTCTTAATTCAGGTCCAACAACAATAACTGAACGTCCTGAATAGTCTACACGTTTACCAAGTAGGTTTTGTCTAAATCTACCTTGTTTACCTTTTAACATATCTGAAAGAGATTTTAGAGGTCTATTATTTGCTCCTCTAACAACACGTTTTCTCTTTGTATTGTCAAATAAAGCATCAACAGCTTCTTGTAACATTCTCTTTTCATTTCTGATAATGATATCTGGTGCATTTAACTGAATCAACCGAGATAAACGGTTATTTCTATTTATTAAACGTCTATATAAATCATTTAAGTCTGAAGTTGCAAAACGACCACCATCAAGTTGTACCATTGGGCGTAAATCTGGTGGAATTACAGGAATAACTGTTAAAATCATCCATTCAGGTTGGTTATCAGAATTCCTAAAGCTTTCACAAACTTCAATTCTTTTATATAAATGCTTATCTATTTTGCCTTCTTTAGCACGCATCTCTTCGCGAAGTTCATAACTTAATTTATCTAAATCTAAATTAGTTAGAATTTCACGAACAGCTTCAGCCCCCATGCCAGCACGGAAAACCTCACCATATTGTTCAAGAGCATCGTAATATTCATCTTCACTTAATATTTGTTTTTCTTGTAAATCTGTTTCACCAGGAGAAATAACAATATATTTTTCATAATACAATACACTTTGCAAATTAGCTCTTGAAACATCAAGTAATAGGCTCATACGAGAAGGAACTGATCTATAATACCAAATATGTGAAACAGGGGAAGCTAAAGTAATATGGCCCATTCTTTCACGACGAACTTTTACATTAGTAACTTCAACACCACAGCGGTCACAAACTACCCCTTTATAACGGATAGATTTGAATTTACCACAGTAACATTCCCATTCCTTTGTAGTACCAAATATTTTTTCACAAAACAGACCATCCCTCTCAGGACGCAAAGTACGGTAATTGATAGTTTCTGGTTTCTTAACTTCACCGTAAGACCAAGCTTTTATTTGTTCAGGTGATGCTAATTGTATTTTAACACTATCGAAATCTTGAATTTCTTTCATTCCGTTATACTCCTGATTAGTTTAGAGGTGTTTTCTCTTTCTTAGCGATGAGCTCTTCATCCCTTTCGGTTAGAGGAACTTGTCTACCCTTATTGTCGTAGACGGACATATCTAATGCTAGACCTCTGATTTCTTGTACAAGAACATTAAATGCTTCAGGCATACCTGCTGCAGTAGAAGGTTCTCCTTTTACAATACTTTCATAAATCTTAACACGGCCAGTCATATCATCACTCTTAATTGTTAACAATTCTTGTAGAGTATTAGCAGCTCCATAAGCTTCTAATGCCCAAACTTCCATTTCTCCTAATCTCTGACCACCAAATTGAGCTTTACCTCCAAGTGGTTGTTGAGTTACAAGAGAATAAGGACCTGTTGCACGAGCATGCATCTTATCATCAACTAAGTGGTGAAGTTTTAGATAATAAATATATCCACAGAATACTGGGTTAACGAACTCAACTCCAGTTCTACCATCAAATAGAACTTGTTTACTATTTTCTGGTAAGCCTGCTTCAATCATCTTTTCTTCAATCTGATCCATAGTTGCACTTTGGAATACAGGAGAAGAATACCATTCATCTAAAGCAACAGCTGCCCAACCTAATTGAGTTTCCATTAACTGACCGATGTTCATACGAGATGGAACACCTAGAGGGTTAAGACAAACATCTAATGTTGTACCGTCAGCCATAAATGGCATATCTTCTTCAGCAAGTATTCTAGAAACAACACCCTTGTTTCCGTGACGACCAGCCATTTTATCACCTTGTCTTAACTTTCTCTTTGTTGCAACAAGGACTTTTACAGATTCTTCAACACCAGGAGGTAATTCATCATTATTTGCTTTTGTTAAGCGTTGTACATCAATTACAGTACCGGTTGTTCCATGAGGAACTTTTAAAGAAGAATCTCTAACTTCTTTAGCTTTTTCACCAAAAATAGAATTTAATAATTTAAATTCAGGAGTTGTATCTCCTTCACTTTTTGGTGTAACTTTACCTACTAAAATAGAACCAGGGGTTACATAAGTACCAATTCTTACAATACCATCTTCATCTAATTGTTCTAGCATTTTTTCACTAGTATTAGGAATATCAGCAGTAAGTTTTTCAGGGCCTAATTTAGTTTCTCTAACATCAATAGTATATTCTTTTATATGAATTGAAGTAAAAATATCTTCTCTTACAACTTTTTCACTAATAAGAACAGCATCTTCATAGTTATAACCATTCCAAGGAACGAAACCAACTAGTATATTTCTACCTAAAGCTAATTGACCTCTATCTGTTGCAGGACCATCAGCTAAAACTTCACCAGCTTCAACGTGCTGACCTTTATCAACTAAAGGTTTTTGGTTCATACATGTATCTTGGTTCGTTCTAGAGAACTTTTGAACTTCATAAACATCAACAAGACCATCAATTTCAACTTCATCTGGTTTAATTATAATTTTTGTTGATGAAACATAATCAATAACACCAGCTCTACGAGCTTTAATTAATACTCCTGAATCATAAGCAGCTTTTCCTTCCATACCTGTACCAACACGTGGAGTTTCAGGGAACAATAAAGGAACTGCTTGACGTTGCATGTTTGATCCCATAAGAGCTCTGTTTGCATCATCGTGTTCAAGGAAAGGAATAAGAGAAGATGCTACAGAAATTACCTGTTTAGGACTTACGTCCATATATTTAATTTCTTTTGAAGTCTTTGTAGAATAATCTCCACTCTTTCTTACAGGAATATCTTCTTCTAAGAAGTTACCATCTTTATCTATTTTTGCAGATGCTTGAGCAATAAAATATTTCTCTTCATCATTTGCATCTAAAAATCTATATTGCTTTGAGGCAACACCATCAACAACTTTTCTATATGGAGTTTCTAAGAATCCATATTGATTTATTCTTGTATAGTTTGCCAAAGATAGTATAAGACCAATGTTTGGGCCTTCAGGAGTTTCAATAGGACACATTCTACCATAGTGAGTATAATGTACGTCACGAACTTGGAACCCTGCACGATCTCTTGATAAACCACCAGGACCTAAAGCAGTTAATCTTCTTTTATGAGTTAATTCAGCTAAGGGATTAACTTGGTCCATAAATTGTGATAATTGAGAAGAACCAAAGAATTCTTTAATAGCAGCAACAATTGGCTTAATAGAAATTAAGTCTTGTGGTCTAACACTATCGTTTTCTAAATTCATACGATCTTTTGCAATGCGTTCCATTCTTGAGAAAGCACTTTTAAGAGCGTTTTGTAATAATTCTCCAACACAACGAATACGTCTGTTACCAAGATTATCAATATCATCAATATGATATTTTTTCTCATCTTGGTTACTATATACTTTTATTAAATAATCCATTGTATTAACAATATCTTGTGAAGTTAATACAGTATTTGAAGTATCTTCTTCTTCCTCATCATCATTACCTGTGCCAAATTTTTTGTTAAATTTATAACGACCAACAGCACCTAAATCATAACGGCGAGAAGACATGAACATATTAGGAAGATCTTTTTCAGCTCTTTCTACTGCAATCATTTCACCTGGTTGTAAAATGTTGTAAATAGTAGATAAAACAGCTTCCTTAGTAGGTTCTCCATTTTGATCTAAACTAAATTTAGAGTTTTGTTCATTCTCTAAACAATTTAAAATCATTGGATTATTTAATTTATCTTCACAGTTTAAATCAACAACACTTAATTTGTTAATTTTATATACTTTCAATAATTCTTCAATTTCATGAGGATGTAACATTGAACCGGCTGTTAAGAAAATTTTCTTACATTTATCACCGTTTTCGTCGACAGAATCAACCCAAATATCTTTTGCAAGATAACTTGAATCTAAATAATTAAATAATTCTGGATCGTCTTTTAATTCAACTTCATCTATTTTGTAGAATCTATCAATGATAGCTTCACGAGTATTTATACCAATTGCACGAAGGAATAGAGTTGCAAGAATTCTTTTCTTTCTATCAATTTTTGCATAAATAAGCTTTTTCTTATCATCAATTTCAAACTCTAACCAAGCACCACGGTATGGAATTATTCTAGAAGAGTAAATTTCTTTATCTGTTTTTTCATAAGAAAAAATAACACCTGGAGATCTGTGAATTTGAGAAACAACAACACGTTCGGCACCATTAATAATAAATGTACCACGATCTGTCATTATAGGGATATCACCAAAGAAAATTTCTTTTTCTCTAATTTCTCCGTCAGGAAGCTCTAAACTTATTGTTGCTTTAATTGGAACACTATAAGTACGACCTTTTTTCTTACATTGAGATTCAGTTAACTTTTGGTTTTGAAAGTCTATAACATAGTTGTTATAAACCAAACGCATTTCACCATTTGGACTTTCAATTGGAAAAGTATTTTGAAATACTTCTTCTAAACCAGAAGGAATTTCACTGTCAACTGATATATTTTGTTTACTGCGGTTATACTCTAAAAAACGTTCATAAGAATCCAACTGGACACCAATTAGGTTTGGTAGTTCACAAACTTCATAAAATTCAGAACCGATGTATGTGCGTTTTATGGATTTGCCTGAGGCACCCATCATCTACCCTCCACGTCAAAAATCTAAGATAAACTTAGTCGGTGTTTTACACCTATCTCCCCATAGGGGAATGAAAAGACACGTTTAGCCACCATGAAAGGTGGCATATTGCCTTTATTAAAAAGTAAGGCTAAAAAAAACAAAGCCTGACCCGGAGATCCGGGCCTGGCAAGAGTTCTTATTCAGCAGGAACAAGTTCAACTGTTGCACCAGCTTCTTCAAGTTGTTTCTTAAGAGCTTCTGCATCTTCTTTGCTAACTGCTTCTTTAACAGTTTGATCACCAGCTTCAACCATAGTTTTTGCTTCTTTTAGACCTAAGCCTGTGATAGCACGTACTGCTTTAATACAAGCAATTTTCTTTGCTGCATCTGCAGCTTTTAATACTACGTTGAATTCAGTTGGTTCATCAGCAACTTCAGCAGCAGCGCCAGCAGCTGGACCTGCAGCTACAGCAGCAGCAGCAGTTACACCGAACTTTTCTTCCATCATTTTGATTAGTTCTGATACTTCAAGAACACTCATGTTTGCGATTGATTCTAAAATTTCTTCTTTAGTAGCCATATTATCTTCTCCTTAAGATATATTCTTCACAACAATAGCAGGTTACGCGTGAAGACTAATGTTGTGTAATTTTTATTCAGCTTGAACTGCGTCTGAGCTGTTTTTTTCGACATATGCAAGCAAAGTTGCTGCAAGTTTTTGTACAGGTGCTTTCATTGTGCCCATTAATGATGCAATTAATTCAAGTCTGCCAGGTAATTTACTAAAAGCTTCAATTTCTGCAGAATCAAACATTTTTTCATCAATTTTTGCACATTTTACTACCATTGGTGCACCAGCATCTTTTGCTTTAAAAATAGCTTTTGCTACTTCGTTAGCACTATCACCTTTTGATAAAGCAATTGCTGTAGGTCCAACAAATACATCATCAGCAACATTTAGACCTAAATCTTTCATTGCTAATTTTGCGAATCTGTTTTTTACAACACGATAAGCACCATCTTTTGTTAATAGTTCTTTACGTAAAGTTGTAATTTGTTCTACAGTCATACCTCTGTAATCGGTGAAAATGAACCCACTATATTGTTCGAATTCATCTCTTAATTCTTTTACTGCATCTTCTTTAGCGGGAGTAATGCGTGTCTTATAATCCATTGCAAATTCCTCCTATTTTGCCATAAAGTCTTTGACCGACACATGAACACCAGGGCCCATTGTGGAGGACAATGCTAGAGAAAGAACGAAATCGCCCTTTGCATCAGCAGGCTTTTTACGAATAATTTCCTTAAGAGCAGTTTGTGCATTTTCACAAACCTTCTCAGGATCCATGCTTACATGACCAACAGCTAAGTGAACAACACCAGTCTTGTCAGAACGGAATTCTACACGACCTTTTTGTAATTCAGCTAAAGCACCCTTAATATCAAAAGTAACTGTTTGAGTTTTTGGGTTTGGCATTAAGCCTTTTCTACCAAGAATAGGACCTAAACGACCAACATCTTTCATCATGTCTGGAGTTGCAACAGCAACATCAAAATCTAACCAGCCACCACGAATTTTATCAATTAAATCAATGTCACCAACGTATGTTGCACCAGCTTCTTTAGCTTCTTCAACCTTATCCCCTTTACAGAAAACAAGAATACGTTTTTGAGAACCAAATTGGTGAGGTAATACACAAGTATCACGAACTGTTTGGCTTTTCTTTAATGATAATTTTACAGATAGTTCAACTGTTTCATCAAATTTTGCGAATGCAATTTCCTTAACTAATTTAGAAGCGTCATCAAAAGTATAAAGAGAATCATTATCAACTTTTTTTGCTGCTTCAAGATATTTCTTTCCGTGCTTCATATTAGTTCTCCAACTCTACGCCCATACTTCTACAAGTACCAGCGATGATTTTCTTCGCAGCTTCGATGTCATTTGCATTCAAATCAGCCATCTTAACATTTGCGATTTCTGTTAACTGAGCATCAGTGATTTTTCCTACTTTTGTTGTATGAGGAATACCACTACCTTTAGAAAGACCTAATGCTTTCTTAATCAGTACTGCTGCAGGTGGAGTCTTTAATATAAAAGTAAAGCTCCTATCAGAATAAACTGTAATGATAACAGGAAGAGTTAGTCCAGGTTCATAAGACTTAGTCTTATCGTTGAACTGCTGAACAAATTGTGGGGCACTAACGCCATGAGGGCCTAACGCTGGACCAATTGGTGGTGCAGGTGTAGCCTTTTGGGCAGGACACTGTAACTTAATTACAGCTGTAACCTTTTTCTTTGCCATAGTTTTTCTCCTTACGTAGCTGAGCTTGGTCTGAGCTGACCGATAGTTCGAGCTCCTACGCTGGTTATAACGCCTGTCATACGATCAGGCTCCCACCTTTCTAATTAAATAAATAATCAGAGAGGAGTGTAAACGAAACAATACATTTTATAAAAAAACGATATCACACAAACTATATCATAGTTTATGCTTATTTATAAAACAAAATAAATTATTTTATAAATTTTTCTACTTGTTCAAAAGTTAATTCTACAGGAGTTGAACGTCCAAAAATACCTACACTAACAGTAATTTTGTTCTTTTCCAAATTAACTTTCTCAATTTCACCAGAGAATGTGTCAAACGGACCATCAATAATCCTAACTGTTTCTCCAACTGAAAAGTTTTGACGAGGTTTGAAAACCTTGTCTGCTGCTAATTCACCAGTTTTTCTAAAGATACTCTTAACTTCTTCAGGATGTAAAGGTTTTGGCTTAGCTCTTTCTGAGGATGTTAAGAAACCTGTAACACCTTGAATTCTTTTAATTTCTCCACACCATTTAGCCCAAGAATTTTCTGGAAGATCTAGTTCAACAAGAATATAACCTGGAAGTATTTTTTTCTTAACTTCTTTTTCCTTGTCATTCTTTATTTCAATTACTGATTCAAAAGGAACTTTTACTTCAGAACAAACAGTTGCAAAATCAGGATTGTTTTCTCTTAATTTATTAATTGTTCTTTCTATCTTTTGCTCATACCCTGTGTAAGTATTAACAACATACCAACCTTTAGCCATAACCCGTCCTATTTTAGAATATTAAATAAAGCCCTTGAAGTAATAAATAATCAACAAGACCTAAAACAGCTGCGAAAATAATTATTGAAATTAAAACAACTCTAGTTGAAATAATAACCTGTTCTCTTGTTGGCCATACTACTTTTGCAAGTTCTTGACGTGATTCTTTAAAAAATTTTACAATTTTATTCATCTTTTCTCCCTAGAATATTTTCCATAAAAAAATCTTTTTTTTATGGAAACCTTCATTTTGGCACTTCTAGAGCACCTTTTAACCTGAGAAATAACACATCTTATAAGTATGCTTAAATCCCAGCAAAGCATATTACTGAGATTTTAACGTGATTCCTTATAAAAATCAATACGAGAAGCCAACAGGTCAGGTAGGATTCGAACCTACAACACCCGGTTTTGGAGACCAGTGCTCTAGCCATTGGAGCTACTGACCTGTTCGCTTCTCGATTAACATAGGAATTAGACTATTTAATTTTTGCTTCTTTGTGCAATGTGTGTTTGCGTTCAAATGGACAATATTTATTAAGTTCTAATTTGCCTGGTGTATTACGGCGATTTTTCTCTGTAGTATAATTCTTATTATTACAAGAAGTACACTTTAAAGCTATCTTCTCAACAGGTCCTTTTTTCTTACTGTTTGCCATATCCTTACTCCTTAGCAAGTTGTCTTTTTTATGTTTAAATGCGTTTTTTCTTATAGCCCTCAAGCAGATTTGAACTGCTGACCCCCACCTTACCAAGGTGGTGCTCTACCACTGAGCTATAAGGGCAAATTATTTGCCATCACATATGAAAAAACCAATACATGCGAAACTCAACATATCAAACACATTTCTTTTTGTCAACCAACTTTAACTTTTAATTTAAACTTTTTTTTACTATTTGTATATAATATTTCCTTTTACTTAAAACAAATATTGCATCTATCTTGTAACAATGAATAAGGATTGTTATATTTTAGATAAATAAATAACAAAAATCCTACAAGGAGACAAAAATGGCAACAACACAGAAGACACGTTTTGGAAGAACATCTAACGATATTGTTCAAGATTATGCTGAACATTTGAAATATTCTTTAGATTCAGATATTTTCCACAACACAAAAGAAGGTCATTACAATGCTCTTGCTTTATCTATTATGGATAGAATTGTACATCAATTACATGCAAGTCGTGAAACTCAGAGAAAAAAAGATGTAAAAAGAGTTTATTATTTATCCCTAGAATTTCTTATGGGAAGAGCTATGACAAACAATATCATTAACCTTGGTATTGAAAAAGAAGTTAAAGAAGCTTTAAAAGAATTAGGGAAAAATTATGAAGAATTACAAGATCAAGAGCCTGATGCTGGTTTAGGGAATGGTGGATTAGGCAGACTAGCCGCTTGTTTCTTAGACTCCTTAGCTACTTTAGAACTTCCTGCATTTGGATATGGTATTAGATATAATTACGGTATTTTCAATCAACACATAAAAGATGGTTGGCAAGAAGAATATCCTGATAGCTGGTTAAAAAATGGTAATCCTTGGGAAATACCAAGAAAAGATTTAAAATTTCAAGTTCAATTTGGTGGTAAAGTTGATATTATCAACAATAGAGGAAAAGATATTTTTAATTGGCATGGTGGAGAAATTGTAACAGGAATGGCTTATGATATGCCTATTGTTGGTTATGGCTGTAAAACAATAAACACCTTAAGACTTTGGAGTGCAAAAGCTACTGAAGATTTCAATTTCCAAGAATTTAATGAAGGTGATTACACTGAAGCTGTTAGGGCAAAAATTACAGCAGAAAACATTTCTCAAGTATTATACCCAAATGATACTGGGTATATGGGAAAAGAGTTAAGATTAAAACAACAATATTTCTTTGTCTCTTGCTCTTTACAAGATATAATTAGAAGATTCAAACAAAAACCAAATCATAAATGGTCTGACTTCTCAAATTTAGCTGCTATTCAATTAAATGATACACACCCTTCACTTTCTGTACCTGAATTAATGCGATTATTAATTGATGTTGAGAATTTAAGTTGGGATGAAGCTTGGGAAATAACTGTCAAAACTTTAGGATATACAAACCATACATTAATGCCAGAAGCTTTAGAAAAATGGGCATTACCAATGTTACAAAATCTACTACCAAGACATATGCAAATTATTTTTGAAATTAACCATAGATTCTTGCAAAAAGCAGCAGCGTTTTTCCCTTTAAAACCTCATATGTTAAGTAAAATTAGTATTATAGAAGAATCAAATCCTAAAATGGTTAGAATGGCTAATCTTTCAATTATAGGTTCTCATAGCACAAATGGAGTTGCAGAATTACACAGTCAATTATTAAAAACGAATATGTTCCCTGAATTTAATTTAATATTCCCCGAACGCTTCAATAATAAGACTAATGGAATCACACAAAGAAGATGGCTATTAGATTCAAACCCTAAATTAGCAAATTTAATTTCAAGCGCAATTGGAGATAAATGGATTTTAGACTATTCTACTATTAAAAAGCTTGAACCTTTTGCTGATGATAAAGCATTTAGAGAAGACTTTGCAAAAATAAAGCAAGATTGTAAAATAAAAGCTGTTGAATTCTTAAAAAAAGATTCAAATTTGATTATTAACCCAAATACGATGTTTGATACTCAAGTAAAAAGAATCCATGAATACAAAAGACAATTATTAAATGCAATGAATATTTTATTAATTTATACAAAACTAAAAAATGGAGAAATTAATAAAAATGATATGGAACCAATTACTTTCTTGTTTGGAGGAAAAGCAGCTCCTGGATATGTTAATGCAAAATTAATTATTAAATTCATAAATAATTTATCTAAAACAATAAATAATGATCCTTCAGTAAACGATGTACTTAAAGTTTTCTTTATGCCAAACTACAGAGTTTCTATGGCTGAAAAAATAATCCCAGCAACAAATTTAAGTGAACAAATCTCTACAGCTGGAACAGAAGCTTCTGGAACAGGAAATATGAAATTTATGGCAAATGGTGCTCTAACTATTGGAACCTTAGATGGTGCAAACGTAGAGATGGCTGAAGAAGTTGGTAAAGAAAATATGTTCATATTTGGTAATACGGAAGAAGAAATTGCAGCACTTTCCTCTTCATATAACCCATATGATTATATTTTAAATAATCAATCTATCAAAAATATAATAGATTTAGTAAACAGTGGTTATTTCAATATTGGAGAACCTCATATATTTGATCGCTTAACAAAATCTCTTTTAGAAGAAGGTGATAAATACTTCTTATTTGCAGATTTAGACATGTATAGTATTGCACATTCAAAAGCAAGGGATTTATACAAAAATAATAAAGATGATTGGAATAGAAAAGCAATCTTAAATATTGCTTCTTCTGCAAAATTTTCTTCTGATAGAACAATCTTGGAATATGCTAATGACATCTGGAATGTAAAACCTTGTCCTATAAAAAGAGCTGCACAAAAAGAAAATGCAGTAGAAAATGCAAAAATGTTTTAATTTATATTTTTAATTTTATAAAGTGGTTTGATTTAATTTATTTTTTTCAAACCACTTTTATTTTTTTATTATTGACAAAAAAAGCAAATAGCTTCATAATTTAATTGATATCAAATTGATATCAATTAAATAGGAGATATAAAATGGATGAAGTTAAAGAATTCAAAACTAAAGCCCTAAATGGGGGTCTTATGTTAATCCTTATACTAGTATTTCAAATTGCATCAATTGTTCTTTTTTTATTTTTGTTACCTAAACATTTAGCATTTTCGATTTCTTTATTATCAATTATTGAAATCGTAATAATAATTTTATTATCAGGACTAAAAGTATTAAAACCAAATGAAGCAAGAGTACTAACTTTTTTTGGTAAATATAGTGGCACACTAACAGGCCCTGGATTTTTTTATGTAAACCCTTTTTACACAAGTGCAACAGTTGGCTATAAAAAAGCAGAAAGAAAAGATTCAAATGGAAATTCTGTTTCTTTTGACCGACCTATCAAAAAAATATCTTTAAAAGCTATTACATTAAACAACCAAAAACAAAAAATTAATGATTCTATGGGAAATCCTATAGAAATAGGAATTGTCGTTATTTGGAGAGTTGTTGATAGCGCAAAAGCTGCTTTTTCTGTAGAAAATTATTATGAATTTCTATCTATTCAAAGTGATAGTGCTTTAAGAAGTATCGTTAGACAATATCCTTATGACTCACCTGAAGATGATGAAAAACTATCATTAAGAGGAGATTCTCAAGAAATAGCTGAAAGTTTAAAGATAGAAATCCAGAAAAAAGTTGAATTTGCTGGACTAGAAATAATAGAAGCAAAAATCACTCACTTAGCCTATGCTCAAGAAATTGCTGCAGCTATGCTCCAAAGACAACAAGCAGCAGCTATAATTGACGCAAGAAAAATGATAGTTGATGGCGCTGTTTCTATGGTTCAGATGGCTTTAGAACAACTTAAAGAAAATCAAGTTCTTGAATTAGATGAGGAAAGAAAAGCTGCAATGGTTAGCAATTTACTTGTTGTGCTTTGCGGAAATAAAGATGCTCAACCTATTATTAATTCAGGAACATTATATTAAAAAACTAATTGGGAGAAGAAAAAACTCCGCCAAGCGGCGGAGTTAAATTTATATGGCAGATAAGAAACCTCAAAGGAAACAAATTCCTCTAAGATTATCCTCATCCTTGTATGAAGAATTAGTTCAATGGGCTGAACAAGATTATAGATCTGTAAACAGTCAAATTGAATATCTTCTTTATGAATGTGTAAAAAAGAGAAAAAAAAGATACAAAGAGAATTTTATCGAAAAAGAAGAAATTGATGCTGTAGACAAATAAAATTAAGCTAATATATTTATAAACCAATCAATTGTTGGTGGAATAAATTTTATTAAGATGGGAGCTAATACTAAACTAGGAAGATAATTTGCTGTTTTAAATTTTTTTATATCTAATAAATTAAAAGCTATCATTAAAATCATTACCCCGCCAACAGCAGACAATTCATTTATTCCGGCATCTCCAAGCAAAGGTGAAATCAAAGACCCTAACAATGTAAAGAAACCTTGATATATAAAAATAACAAGTATACTAAACATTACACCAATCCCATAAGTTGCAGAAAAGACTATTGCCATGCTTCCATCAAGAAAACTCTTTATAAGTAATAGTTGATAGTCTTGTATTGTTCCAGCTTGAATCGGCCCTAAAATACTCATTGCACCAGAACAAAATAATACAGAAGCATTTAAAAAGCCTTTAGCAAATGATTCTGAATCCCCTTTATTCAATGTCCTTTTTTCTAAATAAGCACCTAAATTATATATACCATCATGGATATTAAGACTAAATCCAATTAATCCACCAATAATAATTGAAAACAATAAAACAACATAAGATTTTGTTGCTATACCCATTGATATACCAATTAATAAAGTAATCAAACCTGCTGCACTTTCAACAATATGTTTAAATTCTTTACTTATATGCTTTTTAATAAATAATCCAATTAAAGATCCTATGAATACTGTAATACAGTTTATTATGGTTGCAATCATGAATATTAAACTATAATATTATATTAACACTTTCAAGAGGTAATTATTTTGTTTAATATAATTTTAGCAGCTGGTCTATCATCAAGAATGAAAGAAAACAAATTGTTATTAAAATATAAAAATATGACTTTTTTACATCATTTGATAAAATCTTCATTTGAAGCAAAGTTAGAGGTTATTGTTGTTACTGGTTGTTATAAAGACGAAATTGAATCTGAAATTAAAGAAATTGAACGTTTATTAAATAAAAAAATAAATTTAATTCATAATTTTAATTATGAATTAGGTCAATTATCGTCTTTAATAACAGGGGTTATGAAAATAAAAGAATTAAATAATAATGAACCATATTTTATAAGTGTTGCAGATATTCCTTTGTTATCAAAAGAAGATTTTTTAAATTTAATTCCTCACTTAAAAAATCATGATGCACTAAGACCCTTAGTAAATGGAATTTATGGACATCCAGTACTTATTAATAATAAAATCACTGATGAAATAATTTCTTTAGATTTTATAAATAAAAAGGAAGGCTTAAGATCTTTTTTAAGTAAAAAAGATACAGTAGCCTTCCATTCTTCAAATAAAGCCTATATCAATGATATTGATACAAAAGAAGATTATTTCAAACTTATCTTTAATCCGTCATTATAAGATAAGTTAATCTTTTCTCCTTCAGAAAAATTACCCTTTAGTATTTCTTTGGCAAGAGGATTTTCTACAATCCTTTGAATAGCTCTCTTAACTGGCCTTGCACCAAAATTAGGATCATATCCTACTAAATATAATTCTTCTAATAATGAAGAATCCCAACTTAAATTAAAATGTTTTTTCTCTAATCTTGCTTTAAGCTCATTCAATTGTAATTCAACAATCTTCTCTACTTGAATCTTTCCAAGTTTATTAAAGATAACTATTTCATCAATCCTATTTATAAATTCAGGTTTAAAAGAAGCAGCAATAGTTTGATTAATTTTATTTTTTGCTTCTTCTTCACTACTTCCATCAAAAAGGTATTGTGAGCCTAAATTACTTGTCATAATGATAACAGTATTAGTAAAATCAACTATTCTTCCCTGTCCATCAGTAAGCCTACCATCATCTAAAACTTGAAGCAAAACATTAAACACATCTGGATGAGCTTTTTCAATTTCATCAAAAAGAATTACTGAATAAGGCCTTCTTCGAACAACTTCAGTAAGTTGTCCCCCTTGATCATAACCAACATATCCTGGAGGGGCCCCAATAAGTCTACTTACAGAATGTTTCTCCATGTATTCACTCATATCTATTCTTTCTAAAGCTTTTTCACTATCAAATAAAAATTTAGCTAAAACTTTTGCTAATAATGTTTTACCAACTCCAGTAGGGCCTGCAAACAAAAAACTTCCTAAAGGTTTTCTCTCATCTGATATTCCCGTTTTATTCCTTCTAATAGCATCACTAATAGCATCAATTGCAGACTTTTGCCCAATTACTTCTTTAGAAAGTGTATCTTCAAGATACAAGTATTTTTCAATTTCACTTTGTTCCATTTTGCTTATTGGAATACCTGTCCAAGTACTGATAATTCTCTCTAGATCTTCTTCAGAAACTTCTTCTCTTAATAAAGATTTACCATCTTTTTTTAAGGACTCTATTTTTTGAGATAAAACTTCTATCTCCTGTATTAATTTTGGAAGTTCCCCATGTTTTATTTGAGCTGCTGTTGCCAAATCACCATCTCTTTCAGCTAAACTTTCTTTGTTTTTTAATTCTTCAACTTGTGCTTTTTTTATTCTAATATTATCAATAGCTTTCTTTTCATTTTGCCATTGTGCACTCATTGCATCCATTCTTGTTTGTAATTCTGATAACTCTTTCTCTATTTTACTTAAACGCTCTTTACTTAAGGAATCATCTTCTTTACTTAAAGCTTGTTTCTCAATATTTAACTGTAAGGCCTTATGATGTAATTTATCAAGTTCTTCTGGTTGACTCTCAATTTCTATTTTTAATTGACTAGCAGCCTCATCAACTAAATCAATAGCTTTATCAGGTAAAAATCTATTTGTAATATATCTATTACTTAATACTGCTGCAGCCACTAAAGCCTCATCCTTTATTCTTACTCCATGATGAACTTCATATTTTTCTTTTAAACCACGTAAAATAGCTATTGTATCTTCAACACTTGGTTCCTTTGTAAAAACGGGTTGAAATCTTCTCTCTAGAGCTTTATCGCTTTCTATATACTTTCTATATTCATCAAGTGTTGTAGCCCCAATAGTATGAAGTTCTCCCCTAGCTAAAGCAGGTTTAATCAAATTAGATGCGTCTGTTGAGCCTTCAGCAGCCCCCGCTCCAACAATAGTATGCAACTCATCAATAAATAATATAATTGAACCATCGCTGTTTGTAATATCATTAATTACAGCTTTAAATCTTTCTTCAAATTCTCCACGATATTTTGCACCTGCTAATAATGCACCCATATCTAATGATAATATTCTTTTATTCATTAACGAATCTGGGACATCATTTGAGACAATTCTATTTGCAAGACCTTCAACAATAGCAGTTTTACCAACACCAGGTTCTCCAATCAAAACAGGATTGTTTTTGGTTCTTCGAGATAAAACTTGCATTATTCGTCTAATTTCTTCATCTCTTCCAATAACTGGATCTAATTTCCCATTTCTAGCTAACTTTGTAATATCTCTACAATATTTATCTAAACTTTTATAGCGAGATTCAGGATCATTTGAAGTAATTCTTTGACTACCTCTAATATCCTTGAGGGCTTCCATAACATTATTTCTATTAACACCTAATTTAGTTAAAGCATCTTTTAAACTACAATTACTATTTAATAAAGCTAATAAAAAATGCTCTGTACTTACATACTCATCTTTAAATTTTTGGCTTTCTTTTTCTGCTTCAAACAAAATATTAGAAGCTTCTTGTGATAACCCTTGAGCTGAATTACCACCATATGCTTTTGGTAATTTATTAATTCTATCATTTAAAATATCGACAACAGTCCTAGGTGTTATCCCAATTTTTTCAAATAATGGGGATAGCAAACCTTCTTCAGCATTTAACATTGCTAAGACAATATGTTCTGTTGTAATTTGTGGATTACCATTTTCATTTGCAATAGAACTTGCATTTTGAATAGCTTCTTTCATTTTTATTGTCATTGATTCAATATTCATTATATTCTTCCTTTTTACTCACCCCTAAGTGATATAAAAATAATAATATATTTACAAATTGACAACTTAAATTATCTAGAGCTATTTAATTTTTATCATTTCGTAAGAAATTTAGATAAGTCGATATTAATTCTTTGTTTTTATTAGCATCTTTCAATTCTAAGAAAGCGAACTCGATACAAAAAGACTGTAACAATAATGAAATATGCTCAGTTACTTTTTCAATAGAAGTTCCAGGTTTTATATCCCCTCTATCAAGACCAAGCCTCAAAAGTCTTTTAAATAATATATTTAATTTTGCTGTACGTCTCAATATTACTTCATTAAAATCAGTCCCTTCTTTTCTCATTAAAAACATAACATCAACAAGTGATGTTAATTCACCAATATGTTCAACACCAGTATCAATAATATCAGAACAAATAATTATAATTCGATCTAAAATATTTTCATTAGAATTCCAAGCATATTCGCCATATTTCTCAAACATTTTATTTGTTACTAATTTTACAGCATAATAATATATTTCATCTTTATCCTTAAAATATTGATAAATTGTTGGTCTAGAAATACCACACTCTTGAGCAATCAGGGAAAGATTAGAATCTTTATAACCTTCTTTAGCAAATACAATTAAAGCAGTTTGTAAGATTTTTATTTTTCTAAGCTCATGATCAATTTTCTTTGGCATTCTATATTTCCTTGCTATTTATCAATAATAGATAAAAGACTTTATTTAAAATTTTTATTTTTTCTGACAGTTTACACACCTTTTGTACTATTATGCAAGATAATTTATGTCAACACAACAGCCTAAATTAAATTAATAGCCTATTATTTATTGTTTTTTTGATAAATTCTATAAAAATAAATAATCCTCAATAAAATTGAGGATTATTCTCTTTCTTAAAAAATGATATAATAATTATTATAATTTATCACTCATTGTCGCTACAATTACTGCTTTAATAGTATGCATTCTGTTTTCGGCTTCATCAAAAACAATAGAATTTTTTGATCTAAAAACTTCATCTGTAACTTCCATTTCTTTAAGACCATAAGTATCATATACCATTTTTCCTACAGCTGTTTCTAAATCATGGAAAGAAGGAAGACAGTGTTCAAATAAAACATTAGAATTACCACTTGCTTCTAATAATTCCATATTTACTTGATATGGTTTTAATAGATTTATTCTTTCTTCCATTTTATCTTCTTCACCCATAGAAACCCAAATATCAGTATAAATTACATCTGCGTTTTTAACTGCTAATTTAGGATCATTTAAAATTTCAATTTTTGCTCCACTTATTTTTGCAGCACTATATATTTTTTCCATTAGTTTTTGATCTGGCATCAATTCAATAGGAGTTGCAACAGAAAAATTCATGCCAACTTTTGCAGCACCAATCATTAAAGCATTAGCGACATTGTTTCTGCCATCTCCAACATATGCAAATTTCATTTCTTCAAAAGCTTTACTATTATGTTCTTGAGCTGTTAAAAAATCAGCTAAAACTTGCGTTGGATGATCATCATCTGTTAAACCATTAAATACAGGGACTTCACTATATTTTGAAATATCTTTAACAAGGTCCATGCTATATCCTCTATATTGGATACCATCATATAAACGACCTAAAACTTTTGCTGTATCTTCAATAGATTCCTTTTTTCCCATTTGACTATTTGTTAAAAAAGTAACACCACAACCTTCATCATTAGCAGCTACTTCAAAGGAACAACGAGTTCTAGTAGAAGTCTTATCAAAAATTAATACTAAATTTTTATTATCTAGTAATTTCCCAGATAAAGATTTATCATAATCCTTATTCTTTTTCTTGTTTTTTAATTGCTTAGAAAGATTAATCAAATATAATATTTCATCTTTAGAATAATCTAATAAAGTTAAAAAACTTCTTCCCTTTAAATTAATAGTTTTATCCATAAATGTACCTCACAAACTATATTATTCTATGTTAATAAAAAATACTAGATATTATAATTATAGTATATCTATCTCTTCTACTTCAGTCTCATCGACTAGATTCAACTTTTTATTCATCACTCTTGTTCTTGTCCCTAATTTATCAATTGATGTACTTGCTTGATTTAGTTTTTGTTGAACTTGTTCAATTTGATTTGAAAATCTTTGGAATTCTGACTTTACACTTGATAATACTTTCCAAACTTCTTCGCTTCTTTTTTCAATAGCTAGCGTTTTAAATCCCATTTGCAAGCTATTTAATAAAGCTGCAAAAGTTGTAGGGCCACTTATAACGACTTTGTAATCTCTTTGAATTGAATCAATTAACCCATTAATGTTTAACACTTCTGCATATAATCCTTCTACAGGTAAAAATAAGATACCAAATTCAGTTGTATTAGGCGGGTCTATATATTTTTGATGAATATCTTTTGCTTCTGCTTGAAGCCGCATAGCTAAAGCCTTTTTTGCTTGAATTATATTATCTTTTTCACCTTTTTCCTGATAATCTTGAAGTCTCTCATAATCTTCCTTTGGAAATTTAGCATCAATAGGTAAATAAATCGGGCTATCCCCTTTTCCTGGTAAAATTACTGCAAATTCAACTCTATTACTCGTTGATTTTCTTGTTATTACATTTTTTGTCCATTGAGAAGGTATCAAAATTTGTTCTAAAATATTTTCTAATTGATATTCTCCCCAGGTTCCTCTTATTTTAATATTCATTAATATTCTTGATAAATTACCAACATCATTTGCTAATTCTTTCATCTCTCCTAAAGAATGATGTACAACCTCTAATTGATCACTTACGACTTTAAAAGATTCACCTAATCTTGTATTTAGAGTAGTTGTTAATTTATGATCGACAGTTAACCTAATTGATTCTAATCTCTTTTCATTATCTTCTCGAATTTTATCTAGTTGAGAGTTCACATTAGTTGTTAACTTATCATTTTTATGTTCAACATTTTCTAAAGACGTCATTAATCGTTGATCAAAGCTTTGTATTTGATCTGACAACCCTTTTCTTTGATTTTCTAATATTTGAAAAAGTTCTTTACGGGTTTCATTGTTTTGAGTAAGAACTAAATTTAAATATGAATCATCGTTTTGGGGTTTATTTTTCTTTTTCTTAAGTAAGAAAAATAGTAAAATTATTAATAAAACTGAATAAATGGCTATAATTAAATAATAGGTTTTCATATGTATGTACAATAACATCAATTTATTAAAATAAAAAGAAAAGGAATGCAATTTTTTTTGCATTCCTTTTTTATTAATTTACTTAATTTATTTTACTAAAACGACTTCACCATTTTTATATTTTTCTTTTACCCAATTTGAAACTTTATCACTTTTTAGAGCTTTAACTAATGCTTCAATTTTTGCTGATTCATTGCCTTCTTTGATAGCTACTACATTTACATAAGGACTCTGAGCACCTTCGATTAATAAACCATCTTTGGTTGCAATTAATCCTGCTGGAATAGCATAGTTACCATTAATAATTGCAGCATCTACGTCAGAAATAATTCTTGGTAAAGTTGCAGCTTCAATTTCTTGGAATTTGAAGTTATTAGGATTTTCAGCAATATCAAAAGGAGTTGCTTCTAAGCCAGCATCTGCTTTTAATTTAATTAAATTTGCACTTTGTAGTAATAATAATGCACGTCCTTCATTTGTTGGATCATTTGGAATTGCAATTGTTGCACCTGATTTTAAATCTTTAATTGAATTAACTTTTTTAGAATATAATGCAATTGGTTCAACATGGATACCTCCAGCTGATACTAAATGAGTATTATGTTCTTTATTAAAAGTTTCTAGATAAGGAAGATGTTGGAAAAAGTTTGCATCAATTTCACCACTTTCTAAGGCTTCATTTGGAGTAACATAATCAGTAAACTCTACAACTTCTAAATCATATCCCTGTGCAGCTAAATCA
This sequence comes from Sphaerochaetaceae bacterium, assembly GCA_963678575.2. Classification (GTDB taxonomy): domain Bacteria; phylum Spirochaetota; class Spirochaetia; order Sphaerochaetales; family Sphaerochaetaceae; genus Pleomorphochaeta. The sequence continues at coordinate 2,377,372 of CAXXHV010000002.1, forward strand.
TCTTTGATTAAATTTAACATCTCTGCATGTGGTTCAGGAGTAGCCCCAATAACAATTTTATTTGAATCTTTTGTTTCTTTTGCACCATTTGCAAACAAAGTAGTAACTGATAATAATACAATAATTAATAATGATAACGATTTTTTCATATTTTTTCTCTCCATTGTTGTTTTTTGGATATAGTAATCCTATATTTTTTAATTTATTTTTTTTAGAATTGAATTTTTGATAAATTTTTTGATTTGTTTTTTAGATATAAATATTTAGCCCCTTAGGGCATCATCATAAGAGACATCATCATAGTAATTGTGAATAATTTATAATTATTTTTAATCATGATATCTCTCCTTATAATTTATTGTCTGTTACAATACATTTATTTTATAAACAATTCAAGTATATTTATACATAAATTGCATAATTTATTTTTATTAAAATATTTTATACATTATACTATATAAAAAAATGCCTTCTTTTTTTAAAAAGAAAGCAATATTATTTATCTCTTTGACATCAAATGTGCCACTAATTTATCGCCAAGAACTTGCACTATTTCTACCAATAATAAAATTACAATTACAGCTACAAACATTACATCAGCTCTAAATCTTTGAAACCCATATCTGATAGCTAAATCACCTAAACCACCACCACCAATAGCTCCGGCCATTGCTGAATAACCAATTAAATTAATTATTGTTAATATTAACCCTGAAACCAACGCAGGCAAGGCTTCTGGAATTAAAACTTTAACAATGATTTGATAATTTGTTGATCCCATTGATTTTGCAGCTTGAACTACTCCAGGATCCACCTCTTTAAGTGCAGATTCGATTACTCTAGCTACAAAAGGAGCAGCGGCTATACTTAAAGGAACAATTGCAGCTGTAGTACCAATAGAAGTTCCTAAGATTAGTCTAGATAGGGGAAACAATAGAATCATCAAAATAATAAAAGGAAAGGATCTTAATACATTTACAATTCTACCTAAAACATTATTTAGAATAGGTCGTGGGATAATACCTCCTTGCTGTTCACTTGAAGTTACACAAAGTAATACCCCTAAAGGTAATCCTAAAATCAAAGAAAATAATGTAGAAAAGAACACCATTTGCAAAGTTTCAATTGTTGATGTGCTTACTAATGTAAATAATTGATTCATACACTTTCCTCCACTATTATTCCACTATCTTTTAATTTAGTTATGGCTTTTTTTACTATTTCTTTTTCACCAGAAATATCACAAATTAAAGTTCCAATATGAATATTATCAACATTTTGCACTCCACCAGCTCTTATGTTAAATTCAACACCTAATTCTCTAGTTATTGTTGATAATATGGGCTCATCTGTATGAACACCTTTAAATCGTAAAGTATATAAGCCCCCAGCACTCCATCTTACTATTTCAGAAGGAGATACTTCATTTGATAAATGTGCCAAAAAGTCTTTAGTTACAGAAGTTTTTGGAGAACTAAAAATATCAACAACTTTGCCCTCTTCTACAACTTTGCCTTCATTTAATACAGCAACATAATCACAAGCGTCTCTAACAACTTCCATTTGATGAGTTATCATTACAACTGTTAAACTCATTTTCTTTTGAATATCTTTTATTAAATCTAATATAGATCTTGTAGTTTGAGGATCTAAAGCACTTGTTGCTTCATCACAAAACAAAATATCAGGTTCAGTAGCAAGAGCTCTTGCTATAGCAACTCTTTGCTTTTGTCCTCCAGACAAAGTACTTATTGGAGCATTTTCTCTTCCTTCAAGATCAACTAAATCGAGCATTTGTTTTACTCGTTGTTTTATTTTATTCTTATCGTAACCTTGAATTTCCATAGGATAAGCAATATTTTGTCCAGCGGTTCTAGAAGAAAACAAATTAAAGTTTTGAAATATCATTCCAATTCGTCTTCTTTGTTTATGCAATTCATCTTTTTTTAAATTATCAACTCTAGTATCACCATAATATACTTCGCCTGAATCAGGAGTTTCTAACATACTTACTAATCTTACTAAAGTAGACTTTCCAGCACCACTTCTCCCAATTATTCCATAAACAGTATTTGATGGTATATCTAAACTAATATTATCTACAGCTTTTAAATCTCCATAGCTTCTATTCAATTGCTTTAGTTTTATTTGCATCATAACTCCAATAAATTTGTTTGTTTCATTCTATATTAAAGTAGGGAATAATAACAATATAAGGAGATAAAAAAAGCCCACCTTTTATGGCGAGCTAGATTTATATAAAAAAACATATCATGTTTTATAAAGCAAAAAAAAAGATTTGGCAACTACCTACTCTCCCACAAAAATGTAGTACCATCGGCGTGAGAGCGCTTAACTGCCGTGTTCGGGATGGGAACGGGTGTATCCACTCTGCTATGATTACCAAATCAACTTATATTTAGAGAGAGAATTAATTAAATTATCTATCGAATATAAATTGAGTAAAAAAATAAAAAGGCCCGGCAACTACCTACTCTCCCACAAAAATGTAGTACCATCGGCGTGAGAGCGCTTAACTGCCGTGTTCGGGATGGGAACGGGTGTATCCACTCTGCTATGGCCACCGGGCCAACTTAAACCTAGAGAGCTAAATCTCTTTAGCTATCGAGTTTAAGTACGATTTGGGATCGTAACGATAATATGGTCAAGCCTCACGGCTTATTAGTATCGATAAGCTGAACATGTCGCCATGCTTACACTCTCGACCTATCAAACAGGTATTCTTCCTGTTTCCTTCAGTCCTCTTAAAGAGGATGGGATGTCTCATCTTGGGGAGGGTTTCCCGCTTAGATGCTTTCAGCGGTTATCCCTTCCAAACGTAGCTACCCAGCACTTGCCGTTGGCACGACAACTGGTACACCAGAGGTTTGTCCACTTCGGTCCTCTCGTACTAAAAGCAGAACCCCTCAAACATCCAACGCTTGTGGCAGATAGGGACCGAACTGTCTCACGACGTTCTGAACCCAGCTCGCGTACCGCTTTAATTGGCGAACAGCCAAACCCTTGGGACCTGCTCCAGCCCCAGGATGCGATGAGCCGACATCGAGGTGCCAAACCTTGCCGTCGATATGAACTCTTGGGCAAGATCAGCCTGTTATCCCCGGAGTACCTTTTATCCGTTAAGTGACGGCGCTTCCACTCGCTACCGCCAGATCACTAAGACCTACTTTCGTACCTGCTCGGCTTGTAAGCCTTGCAGTCAAGCCACCTTGTGCCTTTACACTTGAGGGATGATTCCCAACCATCCTAAGGTGACCATCGCGCGCCTCCGTTACACTTTAGGAGGCGACCGCCCCAGTCAAACTTCCCGCCTGACACTCTCCCCTAACCGGTTTCACGGCCAGGGTTAGAAAACTGGAAAAGGAAGGGTGGTATTTCACCAACGACTCCGCGCAAACTGACGTCCACGCATCTACGTCTCCCACCTATCCTACACATCCTTGTCCAATTTTCAATGTCAAGTTGAAGTAAAGGTTCACGGGGTCTTTCCGTCTAACCACAAGTATCAGGCATCTTCACCTGAACTTCAATTTCACCGGATCTCACGTTGAGACAGCGCCCATATCGTTACACCATTCGTGCGGGTCGGAACTTACCCGACAAGGAATTTCGCTACCTTAGGACCGTTATAGTTACGGCCGCCGTTTACTGGGGCTTGAGTTCGTAGCTTCTTGATAAATCAATAACCACTCCCCTTGACCTTCCAGCACCGGGCAGGTGTCAGTCCATATACTTCCCATTGCTGGTTCGCATGGACCTGTGTTTTTGGTAAACAGTCGCATGGGCCATTTCTCTGCAACTCACTCTCGTGAGCCATACTTATCCCTAAGTTACGTATGCATTTTGCCGAGTTCCTTAACGTGAGTTCTTCCGTACGCCTTCGCATTCTCAGCTCGCCCACCTGTGTCGGTTTATAGTACGGTCCCTCAGTGCCTTACCTTAGAAACTATTTCTTGGCACGACGACTACACGCGCTTCTTACTTCCGTAAAAGTAATCGCTCACAGCTCCTCTTAGTTAACGGATTTTCCTATTAACCTTAACGCATCGCTGCTTCGACAGGGACAACCGTCGCCCTGCCGCGTTTCGCCCTATGCTTCGTTCCATCGAAACACTGAGAGGTGCGGGAATATTGACCCGCTTCCCATCGACTACGACTTTCGTCCTCGCCTTAGGGGCCGACTAACCCTTGGGTAGATTGACTTTACCCTGGAAACCTTAGGCTTTCGGCGGAGGGGGATCTCACCCCTCTTTTCGTTACTCATGCCTGCATTCTCTCTTCTGTCCCGTCCACCAAAACTTCCGTCTTGACTTCATCCGTACACAGAATGCTCCCCTACCCACAGCGTCTAGCGCTGTGCCGTAGCTTCGGTGATATACTTAGCCCCGTTGGATTGTCGGCGCATGACTACTCGACCAGTGAGCTATTACGCACTCTTTGAAGGAGTGGCTGCTTCTAAGCCAACCTCCTGGCTGTCTGTGCAATCATACTTCCTTTCCCACTTAGTATATCTTTGGGACCTTAGCTGACGGTCTGGGCTGTTTCCCTCTTGACGACGGCCCTTATCAGTCGCCGTCTGACTGCTACGCATTATACCACGGCATTCAGAGTTTGGTTAAACTTGGTACCCGGTGAAGGGCCCGCATCTATCCAGTGCTTTACCTCCGTGGCAGTCCACGTAACGCTAGCCCTAAAGCTATTTCGGGGAGTACCAGCTATCTCCAAGTTTGTTTAGCCTTTCACTCCGAACCACAGCTCATCGCAACCCTTTTCAGCGGATTTACGTTCGGCCCTCCACTGGATTTTACTCCAGCTTCAGCCTGGCCATGGTTAGATCACTTGGCTTCGGGTCTACCACATGCAACTTATCGCCCTATTCAGACTCGGTTTCCCTACGGCTCCAGGACTCCTATCCCTTAACCTTGCTACATACGGTAACTCGCAGGCTCATTCTACAAAAGGCACGCCATCACCCTTTCGGGCTTTGACCGCTTGTAAGTCCACGGTTTCAGGTTCTCTTTCACTCCCCTCCCGGGGTGCTTTTCACCTTTCCCTCACGGTACTATGCGCTATCGGTAGCCGCCGAGTATTTAGCCTTGGAGGGTGGTCCCCCCAGATTCCGACAGGATTTCTCGTGTCCCGCCGTACTCAGGAAATGCATCCAATTAGTGTATTTATTTTTAACTACAGGGTTTTCACCTTCTTTGACAGATCGTCCCAGATTCTTTCGTCTAATAAATACATTTTTTACTAACCGGGTTACCCCAGATGCACCCCTACAACCCCAAACACTTAAAAGCGCTTGGTTTGGGCTCTTCCCCTTTCGCTCGCCGCTACTAAGGGAATCTCATATTTGATTTCTACTCCTGCTGGTACTTAGATGGTTCAGTTCCCAGCGTATACCTCTATTATGCTATTTTATTCACATAATAGTGACAATCATCCAGACTGTCGGGTTACCCCATTCGGATATCTGCGGATCATTGGGTGTTGGCCCCTCATCGCAGCTTTTCGCAGCTAACCACGTCCTTCTTCGCCTGGCGGCTCCTAGGCATCCTCCGTGGACCCTTATTCGCTTGACCATATTATCTTTACAATCCCTAACGCTATTTATGTCAAATATCTTTTTCTTTTGGAGGCAAGGGGACTCGAACCCCTGACCCTCGGCTTGCAAAGCCGATGCTCTAGCCAACTGAGCTATGCCCCCGTTGTCTAAAATTAAAAGAGCGGGAAGAGAATTTTCTTGCAAGTTACCTTAAAGAGGGTCTTTGTTGATAGGTCTTCCACCTATCGGATTACATCCTATTGTTGTGTGTTTAACTGTGAGAGGTCAAACACTAACCTTTCTTAGTAGAAAGGAGGTGATCCAGCCACACCTTCCGGTACGGCTACCTTGTTACGACTTCACCCTCCTCGCCAAGCATACCTTCGGAACCGTCCCCCATTACTGGTTAGACTAGCGACTTCGGGTACCCCCAACTCGGATGGTGTGACGGGCGGTGTGTACAAGGCCCGGGAACGTATTCACCGCGCCATGCTGATGCGCGATTACTAGCGATTCCAACTTCATGGAGTCGAGTTGCAGACTCCAATCCGTACTGAGACCGGCTTTTTGCGATTCGCTTAACCTCGCGGTTTCGCTGCGCTTTGTACCGGCCATTGTAGCACGTGTGTAGCCCAGGACATAAGGGCCATGATGACTTGACGTCGTCCCCACCTTCCTCCGGTTTGTCACCGGCAGTCCCACCTGAGTCCCCACCATAACGTGATGGTAACAGGCAGTAGGGGTTGCGCTCGTTGCGGGACTTAACCCAACACTTCACAGCACGAGCTGACGACAGCCATGCAGCACCTGTATATCGACCCCGAAGGGAAAAGCTATCTCTAGCTTCGTCCAATATATGTCAAGCCCTGGTAAGGTTTCTCGCGTATCATCGAATTAAACCACATGCTCCACCGCTTGTGCGGGCCCCCGTCAATTCCTTTGAGTTTCACCCTTGCGAGCATACTCCCCAGGCGGTACACTTAATGCGTTAGCTTCGGTAGTGAATATAATTACCCACCACCTAGTGTACATCGTTTACTGTGCGGACTACCAGGGTATCTAAACCTGTTTGCTCCCCGCACCTTCGCGTCTCAGCGTCAGTACATGGCCAGACATTCGCCTTCGCCACCGGTGTTCTTCCAGATATC